>NZ_JAOCQF010000001.1:1166244-2355488 GCF_025380365.1 Albidovulum sediminis | reverse complement strand
AGGAAAAACTCCGCTTCGCCATCCGCGAAGGCGGCCGCACCGTCGGCGCAGGCGTCGTCTCCAAGATCCTCAAGTAAGAAGACAGGTTCGAAGCAGGCCGGGCATGAGGCCCGGTCTGCCTCTCAACTTTGAAGCCCCGCAAGAGGCAAGACAATGACTGGTCAGAACATTCGCATCCGGCTCAAGGCCTTCGATTACCGCGTGCTGGACGCCAGCACCGCGGAAATCGTCAACACGGCCAAGCGTACGGGTGCCCAGGTGCGCGGTCCGATCCCGCTGCCCAACAAGATCGAGAAGTTCACGGTTCTCCGTGGTCCGCACATCGACAAGAAGTCGCGCGACCAGTGGGAGATCCGCACGCACAAGCGGCTGCTCGATATCGTCGATCCGACCCCGCAGACGGTCGATGCGCTGATGAAGCTCGACCTCGCCGCCGGCGTGGACGTCGAGATCAAGGTCTGAGGAGGCGTGAACATGTTGCGCTCAGGCGTTATCGCGAAAAAGCTGGGCATGACCCGGCTGTTCATGGAAGACGGCAAGCAGGTCCCGGTGACCGTGCTTCAACTCGACAACCTCCAGGTCGTGGCGCAGCGCACGGCCGAGAAGGATGGCTACACCGCCGTCCAGCTCGGCGCGGGCTCTGCCAAGGCCAAGCGGACCACCGCGGCGCAGCGCGGCCACTTCGCCAAGGCGAACGTGGCGCCCAAGCGCAAGATCGCGGAGTTCCGGGTGAGCCCGGAAAACCTGATCGACGTCGGCGCCGAGATTTCGGCAGCCCACTATGCCGAAGGGCAGTTCGTGGACATCGCCGGCACCTCGATCGGCAAGGGCTTCGCGGGTGTCATGAAGCGGCACAACTTCGGTGGTCTGCGCGCCTCGCACGGCGTGTCGATCAGCCACCGCTCGCATGGCTCGACCGGCCAGTGCCAGGATCCCGGCAAGGTGTTCCGCGGCAAGAAGATGGCCGGCCATCTTGGTGCCGTGCGCGTGACCACGCAGAACATCCAGGTCGTCCGCACGGATGCCGACCGCGGCCTGATCATGGTCAAGGGTTCGGTTCCGGGCTCCAAGGGCGGCTGGGTCACTATCAAGGACGCGGTGAAGAAGCCGCTGCCGAAGGACCTGCCGATGCCGGCCGCGCTGAAAGGCACCGCCGCTCCGGCCGCAGAAGCGCCCGCCGAAGGGGGTGAAGCATGAAACTCGACGTGATCAAGCTCGATGCCGGCAAGTCCGGGTCTATCGACCTGTCGGATGAGGTGTTCGGCCTTGAGCCGCGCGCCGATATCCTGCATCGCGTGGTGCGCTGGCAGCGGGCCAAGGCCCAAGCGGGCACCCACTCGGTGCTCGGCAAGTCGGACGTGAGCTACTCGACCAAGAAGATCTATCGCCAGAAGGGCACCGGCGGCGCACGCCACGGGTCCCGCAAGGCGCCGACCTTCCGGCACGGTGGCACCTACAAGGGCCCGACCCCGCGCAGCCACGCCCACGATCTGCCCAAGAAGTTCCGGGCGCTGGGTCTGAAGCACGCGCTGTCGGCCAAGGCCGGTGCGGGCCAGCTGATGATCCTCGACTCGCTCGAGATGACGGAGGCCAAGACCAAGACCCTCGCCAAGGCCGCGAAGGAACTGGGCTGGAAGCGCGTCCTCATCATCGACGGCGCCGACATCAACGAGAACTTCGTCCGCGCGGCGGCGAACATCGAAGGCATCGACGTGCTGCCCTCGATCGGCGCCAACGTCTATGACATCCTCAAGCGTGACACGCTCGTGCTCACGAAGGCGGCTGTCGAAGCTCTGGAGGCTCGTCTGAAATGAGCGTGAAACCTGAACACTACGACGTGATCGTGAAGCCGGTCATCACCGAGAAGTCGACGCTCGCCTCCGAAAGTGGCGCCGTCGTCTTCCGCGTGGCCAAGGACGCGACCAAGCCGCAGATCAAGGAAGCGGTCGAGGCCGTCTTCGGCGTCAAGGTCAAGGCGGTCAACACCACCGTGACCAAGGGCAAGACCAAGCGGTTCCGCGGCATTGCCGGCGTCCGCTCGGACTTCAAGAAAGCCTATGTGACGCTCGAGGAAGGGAACACTATCGACGTCACTTCCGGCCTCTGATAGAAGGCCCGCGAATCTCGCGGCCCCGGCCATCCGGGGCCGTGACGTTTTTCAAACCGGGGACCTACGGGGCCCTTTCATCGGAACGGACCGACAGGTCCAAAGCAACGGAAGACAGAGAGCATGGCACTCAAGTCGTACAAACCGACGACGCCTGGCCAGCGCGGGCTGGTTCTGATCGACCGTTCGGAGCTTTGGAAAGGTCGCCCGGTCAAGTCCCTCACCGAGGGGTTGACCAAGACGGGCGGCCGGAACAATACCGGACGGGTGACGGCGTGGCACAAGGGCGGCGGGGCAAAGCGCCTGTACCGCATCGTGGATTTCAAGCGGTCGAAGTTCGACGTCCCCGCGACGGTCGAGCGGATCGAATACGACCCGAACCGGACCGCCTTCATCGCGCTCGTGCGCTATGAGGATGGCGAACAGTCCTACATCCTCGCGCCACAGCGCCTTGGCGTCGGCGACCAGGTGATCGCGGGCGCCAAGACCGACGTGAAGCCGGGCAACGCGATGCCGTTCTCCGGCATGCCGATCGGCACCATCGTTCACAACGTCGAACTGAAGCCCGGCAAGGGCGGCCAGCTGGCGCGCGCCGCCGGCACCTACGCCCAGTTCGTCGGCCGTGACGGCGGCTACGCGCAGATCCGCCTGTCCTCGGGCGAGCTTCGCATGGTGCGCCAGGAGTGCATCGCGACCGTCGGGGCCGTGTCGAACCCCGACAACTCGAACCAGAACCTCGGCAAGGCGGGCCGCAAGCGGCACATGGGCGTTCGCCCGACCGTCCGCGGCGTCGCCATGAACCCGATCGACCACCCGCACGGCGGCGGCGAAGGCCGCACCTCGGGCGGCCGTCACCCCGTCACCCCGTGGGGCAAGGGGACGAAGGGCAACAAGACCCGCAAGAACAAGTCGACCGACAAGTTCATCGTCCGCTCGCGCAACGCCAAGAAGGGTCGTTAATCCATGTCGCGTTCTGTTTGGAAAGGCCCCTTCGTCGACGCCTATCTGCTGAAGAAGGCAGAAAAGGCGCAAGGCTCGGGCAAATCGGAAGTGATCAAGATCTGGTCGCGCCGCTCCACCATCCTGCCGCAGTTTGTCGGCCTCACCTTCGGGGTCTACAACGGGCAGAAGCACATCCCCGTCAACGTGACCGAAGAGATGATCGGCCAGAAGTTCGGGGAATATTCGCCGACGCGGACCTACTACGGTCACGCTGCCGACAAGAAAGCCAAGAGGAAGTAAGCCATGGGTAAGGAAAAGAATCCGCGCCGCGTGGCGGACAACGAGGCCTTCGCCAAGTCGAAGATGCTTCGCACCTCGCCGCAGAAACTGAACCTCGTCGCCGCGCTGATCCGCGGCAAGAAGGTGGAAAAGGCGCTTGCCGACCTCACCTTCTCGAAAAAGCGGATCGCCGAGGACGTGAAGAAGTGCCTTCAGTCCGCGATCGCCAACGCCGAGAACAACCACGGTCTCGACGTCGATGGCCTGATCGTCGCCGAAGCCTATGTCGGCAAGAACCTGACCATGAAGCGCGGCCATCCCCGCGCCCGCGGCCGGTTCGGCAAGATCGTGAAACCGTTCAGCGAGCTGACCATCAAGGTGCGGCAAGTCGAGGAGCAAGCGTAATGGGTCAGAAGGTCAATCCGATCGGCATGCGCCTCCAGGTCAACCGCACCTGGGACAGCCGCTGGTTCGCCGACAGCAAGGACTACGGCAACCTGCTTCTTGAAGACCTCAAGATGCGCGACTTCATCCATGAAGAGTGCAAGCAGGCCGGCGTCAGCCGCGTGATCATCGAGCGCCCGCACAAGAAGTGCCGGGTGACCGTGCACACCGCCCGCCCGGGCGTGATCATCGGCAAGAAGGGCGCCGACATCGAGTCGCTCCGCAAGAAGCTTGCGAACTTCACGAAGTCGGAACTGCACCTCAACATCGTCGAGGTCAGGAAGCCCGAGCTTGACGCGATGCTGGTTGCGGAATCGATCGCCCAGCAACTCGAGCGCCGGGTGTCGTTCCGCCGCGCGATGAAGCGCGCGGTTCAGAACGCGATGCGGATGGGTGCGCTCGGCATCCGGGTCAACGTCTCGGGCCGCCTCGGCGGTGCGGAGATCGCCCGGACCGAATGGTATCGCGAAGGCCGCGTGCCGCTGCACACGCTGCGCGCCGACATCGACTATGCGCTGGCCGAAGCGACGACCCCCTACGGGATCATCGGCGTCAAGGTCTGGATCTTCAAGGGCGAGATCATGGAACATGATCCCCAGGCCCGCGATCGTCGCATGGCCGAGGCGCAGGACGGCCCCGCACCGCGCGGGCCCCGTCGTGACCGCGACGCCCGGTAAGGAGAGAAGAAGATGCTGCAACCGAAACGGACCAAGTTCCGCAAACAGCACAAGGGCCGGATCCACGGCGAGGCCAAGGGCGGGTTCGACCTGAACTTCGGCGGCTTCGGCCTGAAGGCCACCGAACCCGAGCGCGTCACCGCGCGGCAGATCGAGGCGGCCCGCCGCGCGATCACCCGCCACATGAAGCGCCAGGGCCGGGTCTGGATCCGCGTCTTCCCGGACGTCCCGGTTTCGTCGAAGCCGACCGAAGTCCGGATGGGCAAGGGCAAGGGCTCCGTCGACTTCTGGGCGGCCAAGGTCAAGCCGGGCCGGATCATGTTCGAGATCGACGGCGTGAACGAGGTGATCGCCCGCGAGGCGCTGCGCCTCGGCGCGATGAAGCTCCCGGTCACCACCCGCATCGTCCAGCGCGAAGACTGGTAAGTCCGGGCCAAGGCCCGATGTACATGGACGGGAGAACGAGCAGGGCGGGGGTTACCTCGCCCTTTTCTTATTTGCTCTTAGATGAGCGAAGCCGCCCGGTCGCAAATCGCGCGGCGCCCGACCCCGTGGGAGGGCCGAGCACTGCCGGCAGGCCTAAAGATGAGCCGATGCTTGGTGGGAGCAAGCCCGACCGCGGCTGACTAGTTTAGAGGAATTCTGTCAGCTTCACGGACAGTTGCATTATCAACGGAGCTAAAATCGCACTCATAGAGAGCTAAGATTTCCTTTATGCCGGAAAAGGAGTCGACGCGCTTGGAAATCACAAACTCCATTCGCGCGTATGTGTTGTAGTCAAAAAAATAGATCTGACGGACCCAGTCGACTTGAGCGTCTACAAGCTCCGCACCGGTTATCTCGGATCCCGCTGCCGTCAGACTCAGACCCATTAGGCTACTGGTCCCAATCCCACCGAACTCCCTCGGATTTACATCCACAAAACTCCATCCCCATTTGCTGCTTCCGTCCATTTCACGCGCAATGAGGCTTACGCAAAGCAGACCAACGTCCTTGATATCTCTGTCAGTCATGGCCAGTAGCCTAGCGTTTGCTGCCTTGCGTCGGGCCAGATCTTCTTCACGTCGGGTGTCTTCCTCCAACTTTAGCCGCTCCTGCTCGGCCAACTCGGCGATTGCGCGCCGCTCCGTTAACATGTGTTGGTGCTTAATTGCAGCCCAGCCAATGACCGCCATAAGTGAAGTTGTGATGAGTAGAAGAAGACTTTTTCTCTTTTTTTGCATGGCTTTACCTTGTTGCATGGCGCGAAGAACCTCCCTGTATCCGAGATCAGAGAGGTCGTCCATTCGCCACGTTAGTCTGCCTTGCAGAAGAAGCGCATACCTTTTCCCTTGCCCCTCCGCCCCCTCTCCCTTATAGGGACGCATCCTGCGATTCCGGCCCGGCCGGATTCGCTTGTTTGTCATTGACTCCACCGGACAAAGGGTCACCCGAAAGGGCCCTCTGGTGATGTTGAAAGGAAAAGGCGCATGACCGCCAAGGAACTGACCGGCAAGACGCCGGACCAGCTTCGCGAGGAGCTGACCCAACTCAAGAAGGAAGCCTTCAACCTGCGCTTCCAGCAGGCCACCGGCCAGCTTGAGAACACCGCCCGCATGCGCGCCGTCCGCCGTGACGTCGCCCGCATCCAGACGGTTCTGAACCAGAAAGCCGCGGCAGCGGCGGCGAACTGAGAGGACGCGAGACATGCCCAGACGTATCCTGCAAGGCGTCGTGACCTCCGACAAGAACGAACAGACGATCACCGTCCTGGTCGAGCGCCGCTTCAAGCACCCGCTGCTGCAAAAGACCGTCCGCAAGTCCAAGAAGTACCGGGCCCACGACGCAGAGAACCAGTTCAAGGTCGGCGACACCGTCCGCATCGTGGAATGCGCGCCGATTTCGAAGACGAAACGTTGGACGGTTGTGACGGAAGCCTGAGGCTTAACCCCACAACCTCCTTCTGAACGAAACCCTGGGGCGCAAAGGCCCCAAAGGTCGGGAGAAACCAAATGATCCAGATGCAGACCAATCTGGATGTCGCTGACAACTCCGGCGCGCGCCGGGTTCAGTGCATCAAGGTTCTGGGTGGTTCCCACCGCCGCTACGCCAGCGTCGGCGACATCATCGTGGTGTCGGTCAAGGAAGCCATCCCGCGCGGTCGCGTGAAGAAGGGCGACGTCCGCAAGGCCGTCGTCGTGCGCACCGCCAAGGAAGTCCGTCGCGAAGATGGCACGTCCATCCGCTTCGACCGCAACGCCGCCGTCATCCTGAACAACCAGGGCGAGCCGGTCGGCACCCGTATCTTCGGGCCGGTCGTCCGCGAACTGCGCGCGAAGAACTTCATGAAGATCATCTCGCTTGCGCCGGAGGTGCTGTGATGGCTGCGAAGCTCCGTAAAGGCGACACCGTCGTCGTCCTTGCCGGCAAGGACAAGGGCAAGAAGGGCGAGATTCAGTCCGTCGATCCCAAGGCCAACAAGGCCGTGGTCGAAGGCGTGAACGTCGCCATCCGCCACCAGCGCCAGACCCAGACCAGCCAGGGCGGCCGCCAGCCGAAGGCGATGCCGATCGACCTGTCGAACCTCGCGCTCATGGACAAGAACGGCAAGGCCACCCGCGTCGGCTTCCGCGAGGAAGAGGGCAAGAAGGTTCGCTTCGCCAAGACCACCGGGGAGGCGATCTGATGCTGGACGCGCAAACCTATACCCCGCGCCTGAAGGCGCAGTACAAAGGCACGATCCGCGCCGCTCTCAAGGAGGAATTCTCCTACAAGAACGACATGCAGATCCCGAAGCTCGAGAAGATCGTGCTGAATATGGGCGTCGGCGAAGCGGTGAAGGACACCAAGAAGGTGAAGAACGCCGCCGAGGAACTGAGCCGCATCGCCGGCCAGAAGGCCGTCGTCACCAAGGCGAAGAAGTCGATCGCCGGCTTCCGCGTCCGCGAGGAGATGCCGCTGGGCTGCAAGGTCACGCTGCGCGGCGACCGCATGTTCGAATTCCTCGATCGCCTGATCAACGTGGCGCTCCCCCGCGTCCGCGACTTCCGCGGCGTGAAAGGCACCTCGTTCGACGGCCGCGGCAACTACGCGATGGGCCTGAAGGAACACATCGTGTTCCCCGAGATCGACTTCGACAAGGTCGACGAGGTTCTCGGCATGGACATCATCATCTGCACCACCGCGCGCACCGACGCGGAAGCGAAGGCACTGTTGAAGCACTTCAACATGCCCTTCAACAGCTGATCGCGGAGGAACGACGAATGGCTAAGAAATCCATGGTGAACCGCGAAGTGAAGCGCGCGAAGATGGTGAAGCAGTATGCTTCCAAGCGCGCAGCACTCAAGGCGGTGATCGAAGACCAGTCCAAGCCGATGGAAGAGCGTTTCAAGGCGACGCTCAAACTGGCTGAACTGCCCCGCAACTCGTCGGCGACCCGGCTGCACAACCGCTGCCAGCTCACGGGCCGTCCGCACGCCTATTATCGCAAACTCAAGCTCTCCCGCATCATGCTGCGCGACCTGGCCTCGATGGGCCAGATCCCGGGCATGGTGAAGTCGAGCTGGTAAGGAGGAGAGGCACATGTCGATGAACGATCCTCTCGGCGATATGCTGACCCGCATCCGGAACGCCCAGATGCGCGGAAAATCCACTGTCCGCACCCCGGCCTCCAAGCTTCGCGCCTGGGTTCTCGACGTGCTGAAGGACGAAGGCTACATCCGCGGCTACGAAGCCGTGACCGCCACCGGCGGTCAGGCGGAGCTTGAAATCAGCCTGAAGTACTTCGACGGCACCCCGGTGATCCGGGAGCTGAAGCGCGTCTCCAAGCCGGGCCGCCGCGTCTATGCCAGCGTGAAGGACATCCCGTCCGTCCGCAACGGCCTTGGCGTGTCCATCGTCTCCACGCCGAAGGGCGTGATGTCTGATGCAGCTGCACGCACCGCCAACGTTGGCGGCGAAGTGCTCTGCACCGTGTTCTGAGGAGGGGCCGATGTCTCGTATTGGCAAGAAACCCGTCCCGGTTCCGGCCGGCGTCACCACCAGCATCTCGGGCCAGAAGGTCGAGGTGAAGGGGCCCAAGGGCACGCTCACCTTCACCGCGACCGACGATGTGACGATCACCATGGCCGATGGCGCCGTGACCGTCACGCCGCGCGGCACCTCGAAGCGCGCGCGCCAGCAGTGGGGCATGTCCCGTTCGATGATCGAGAACCTGATGACCGGCGTCACCTCCGGCTTCAAGAAGGAACTCGAGATTCAGGGCGTCGGCTATCGCGCGGCGATCCAGGGCAACATCCTCAAGCTGTCGCTCGGCTACAGCCACGAAGTGAATTTCGAAGTGCCCAAGGGCGTGACCGTCACGACCCCGAAGCAGACCGAAATCGTGGTCGAGGGCATCGACGCCCAGCAGGTGGGCCAGGTCGCGGCGAACATCCGCGAATGGCGCGGCCCGGAGCCCTACAAGGGCAAGGGCATCCGCTACAAGGGTGAGTTCATCTTCCGCAAGGAAGGCAAGAAGAAGTAAGGACGCGAAAAATGGCAAACAGCAAACGGGAACTGTTCCTCAAGCGCCGCCTGCGCGTCCGGAACAAGCTGCGGTCGATGGCCGACGGGCGCGCGCGCCTTTCGGTTCATCGTTCGAACAAGAACATCAGCGTGCAGCTGATCGACGACGTCAAGGGTGTGACGCTCGCCTCGGCCTCCAGCCTCGAGAAGGATCTGGGTGTCGTCGGCAAGAACAACATCGAAGCGGCGAAGAAGATCGGTACGGCGATTGCCGAACGCGCCAAGAAGGCCGGTGTCGAGGAATGCTACTTCGACCGCGGCGGCTTCCTGTTCCACGGGAAGATCAAGGCGCTGGCCGATGCCGCCCGTGAAGGCGGCCTGAAGTTCTGATCCATGCGGGTGGCGTTCCCTGTTGCGGGCACGCCACCCCGATGATCCGGGTCCCGGCCAGGCCGGCGACACCAGGATTGGCCCGAACGGCGCGCAGCCCGCGCCACCATGCAAGGAATGCCTCATGGCAGAGAGAGAAAACCGCCGGGAAGGCCGCGATCGCCGCGAAGACCGCCGCGAGCGCGAGGAAACCCCGGAATTCGCCGATCGCCTCGTCGCGATCAACCGCGTCTCGAAGACGGTGAAGGGCGGCAAGCGCTTCGGCTTTGCGGCACTCGTGGTGGTCGGTGACCAGCGCGGTCGTGTCGGATTCGGCAAGGGCAAGGCCAAGGAAGTGCCGGAAGCGATCCGCAAGGCGACCGAACAGGCCAAGCGCTCGATGGTTCGCGTTGCGCTGCGCGACGGCCGCACCCTGCACCACGACATCGAAGGCCGCCACGGCGCCGGCAAGGTCGTGATGCGGACCGCCGTTCCGGGGACCGGCATCATCGCCGGCGGCCCGATGCGCGCCGTGTTCGAGATGCTGGGTGTGCAGGACGTCGTCGCCAAGTCGCTCGGTTCGCAGAACCCCTACAACATGATCCGCGCCACGATGGACGGTCTGAAGAAGGAAGCCAGCCCCCGCATGGTCGCGCAACGCCGCGGCAAGAAGGTGGCCGACGTCCTGAAACGGTCCGAGCCCGAAGCGGCGGAAGCGTAAGGAGCAGCGGTCATGGCCAAGAAAACCATCGTGGTGAAGCAGATCGCTTCGCCGGCCCGTCGCCCGGACATCCAGCGCCAGACGCTGATCGGGCTCGGCCTGAACAAGATGCACAAGACGCGCGAACTCGAAGACACGCCCGCGGTCCGCGGCATGGTCAACAAGATCCCGCATCTCGTGAAGATCGTCGAAGAGCGCGGCTGAGTCGCCTCAAGACCCTTCACCAAGTGTTCGGACGCTCCGGGAAACCGGGGCGTCTTTTCGTTGCGGGTCACGCAATGCTTCCGCGAATCGAGGTGAATGGTGCTAGCTTGCCGTTGCGTCAGATCCGCCGGGCGCCACTGCAGACGCGGCGCGGTTCCCGGTATGGCGTGATCAGCGGAGGGAGACACATGGCCCAGAAATACGCAGGCGGCTGCGAGCACCATCCAGTGCGCGTCACGGCCGAACCGATCGACAACCACGAATGCCACTGCAATGTCTGCAAGAAGGTCACCGGTCAGCAGACGACGCATGTCGCGTTCTTCAACCATGGCGACATCAAGACCGACAACGAGGCCGCGATGAAGCGGGTGCCGTTCAATGCCGACAATCCGAACGGTCCACTGGAAATCTGCCTGTGCGAGAAGTGCAATGCCGTCCTGATGCTTGATGACAAGCAGAAGCGCATTCGCGTCGCGGTGCCGAATGTGATGGGTTATGACGACGCGAAGTTCCCCAAGGCGACATACCACGCCTTCTGGGACGAGACCAAAGGCTACCCGGCACCAAAGGACGGCCGCCCGGTCTATTCGGGGCTGCGGCCGGAGTTTGTCTGGCCGACACCGTCCTAGGCGCGTATCCGGGCACATCCCGGGATGAGACGCCGCCTCTTGCCCGGGGCGGCGCTTTTCTTTATACGCCCGCGGGTGACCGAAGGGTCCGACTCACAAACCAAGAAATGCCGTGTCCGTCCCGTTTCGCTTCGGGGGCGGTTCCGGCCAAGGAGAAGCGACATGAAACTTCACGAACTCCGCGACAATCCGGGCGCGGCGAAGAAATCCAAGCGCGTGGCGCGTGGTCCCGGCTCCGGCAAGGGCAAGACCGCCGGCCGTGGTATCAAGGGCCAGAAGTCGCGGTCTGGCGTCGCCATCGGCGGCTATGAAGGCGGCCAGATGCCGCTTTACCGGCGCCTGCCGAAGCGCGGCTTCAACAAGCCCAACGCCAAGAGCTTTGCGGTGGTGAACCTGGGCGTGATCCAGAAGTTCGTCGACGCGGGCAAGCTTGACGCCAAGTCCGAGATCACCGAGGACGCGCTGGTCGCGGCCGGCGTCGTCCGCCGCAAGCTTGATGGCGTGCGCGTCCTCGCCAAGGGCGAGCTTACGGCCAAGCTGAGCCTCGCGGTGACCGGCGCCTCCAAGGCGGCGGTCGAGGCGGTGGCCAAGGCCGGCGGGACGCTTTCGGTCACGACCGCGTCGGCGGCAGAATAAGCGGTTGTCGGCGGCGCGCGCGCCGCTTACATAGGCTTCAGTTTTCCAAGCGCCGCCGACCGGAAAACGGTTGGCGGCGCTCTGCATGAAAGAGACTGCGAATGGCATCTGCTGCAGAGCAAATGGCGGCGAACCTGTCTTGGGGCGCACTCGGCAAGGCGACCGATCTTCGCCAGAGGATCTTCTTCACCCTCGGCCTTCTGATCGTCTATCGCCTGGGCACCTACATCCCTGTGCCGGGCATCGACGCCGACGCGCTGCGGCAGTTCATGGCGGACGCAGGCTCGGGCATCGGCGGGATTCTGTCGATGTTCACGGGCGGCGCGCTGGGCCGGATGGGCATCTTCGCGCTTGGCATCATGCCCTATATCTCGGCCTCGATCATCGTGCAGCTTCTGGCCTCGATGGTTCCCTCGCTCGAGCAGTTGAAGAAGGAAGGCGAACAGGGCCGCAAGAAGATCAACCAGTACACGCGCTACGGCACGGTTGCGCTGGCCACCTTCCAGGCCTTCGGCCTTGCCAAGAGCCTTGAGGCGGGTGAGCTTGCGCACGACCCCGGACTGTTCTTCGAGGCCGCCTGCGTCATCACCCTGGTCGGCGGCACGATGTTCCTGATGTGGCTGGGCGAACAGATCACCTCGCGTGGGATCGGCAACGGCATCTCCCTCATCATCTTCGTGGGCATCGTGGCCGAGATCCCGGCGGCGCT
This sequence comes from Albidovulum sediminis, assembly GCF_025380365.1. Lineage (GTDB taxonomy): Bacteria > Pseudomonadota > Alphaproteobacteria > Rhodobacterales > Rhodobacteraceae > Albidovulum > Albidovulum sediminis. The sequence goes on along the minus strand of NZ_JAOCQF010000001.1, from coordinate 2,343,286 downwards.
TGCCCAGTTCCTGAGCCAGGGCCGCGCCGGCAACGTTTCGGTCGGGCTGATCCTCGGGGTCTTCGCGATGGTGGTGGTGGTGATCGCCTTCGTCGTCTTCATGGAACGCGCGCTGAGAAAGATCCACATCCAGTACCCGCGGCGCCAGGTCGGCATGAAGATCTATGACGGCCAGTCGAGCCACCTGCCGATCAAGGTGAACCCCGCCGGCGTGATCCCGGCGATCTTCGCCTCGTCGCTCCTGCTGCTGCCGACCACGATCTCGACCTTCTCGGGCCAGCAGACCGGCCCGGTCATGTCCACGATCCTGGCCTATTTCGGCCCCGGCCAGCCGCTCTACTTGCTGTTCTTCACGGCGATGATCGTCTTCTTCGCCTACTTCTACACCGCCAACGTGTCGTTCAAGTCCGACGATGTGGCCGAGAACCTGAAGAACCAGGGCGGCTTCGTCCCCGGCATCCGCCCGGGCAAGAAGACCGAAGAGTATCTCGACTACGTCGTGGCGCGCATCCTTGTGGTCGGCTCGGGATACCTCGCGCTGGTCTGCCTCCTGCCGGAGATTCTGCGGTCGCAACTGGCGATCCCGTTCTATTTCGGCGGCACCTCTGTTCTGATCGTGGTGTCGGTGACGATGGACACGATCAACCAGGTGCAGTCGCATCTGCTGGCGCACCAATACGAAGGGCTGATCGAGAAATCGCAACTGCGGGGCCGCAAGCGCAACGGCGCGAAGAAGGCACCAGCGCGCCGCTGAGGGGGACCAATGACGAACATCATCCTCTTGGGACCGCCGGGGGCGGGCAAGGGAACTCAGGCCCGGCGCCTGGTCGAGGAGCGCGGCATGGTGCAGCTGTCCACCGGCGACATGCTGCGCGAGGCGCGCACCAGCGGGACCGAGATGGGGCGCAAGGTCGCAGAGGTGATGGACCGCGGCGATCTGGTCACGGATGAGATCGTCATCGGCCTGATCGAGGAAAAGCTGAGCGCTCCGCGGGCCGGCGGCTTCATCTTCGACGGCTTTCCCCGGACCCTGCCGCAGGCCGACGCGCTGGGCGCGCTGCTGGACCGACACGGCATGGCGCTGGACGCCGTGATCGAGATGCAGGTGGACGACGCTGCCCTTGTCCGCCGCATCGCCGGCCGCTTCACCTGCGGCGACTGCGGCGAGGTCTTCCACGACGAGACGAAGCCGACGTCGAAGCCCGGAACCTGCGACAACTGCGGATCGACCAACCTCAAGCGCCGCGCCGACGACAACGCGGAAAGCCTGAAGCAGCGGCTGATGGAGTACTACAAGAAGACCTCTCCGCTGATCGGCTACTATTACGCCAAGGGCAAGCTGAGGCCGGTGGACGGGCTGGCCGAGATCGACGACGTGGCCCGGTCGATCGCCGGTATCCTGGGCTGACCATCTTCTCTTGACGCGCCGGGGGAAACCCACTAGGTCACAGCGTCTCGCAAGAGAATCGTCTTGATTTGCTGAAATTTCCTTCAGCCGAATCGCGGCGAACCAAGCCGGCCCGCGACATGACACGGGCCAAGTTGTGAAAAAAGGTTCTGGCGCTACGGAACCGCAACGAAAGGACAAAACGCGTGGCACGTATTGCTGGCGTCAACATCCCGACGGGGAAACGCGTCCCCATCGCCCTTCAGTACATCCATGGCATCGGCCCCGATGTCGCCCGCAAGATCTGCGCGGCGGTCAGCATCGACGAAGCCCGCCGTGTGAACGATCTTTCCGATGCCGAAGTTCTGGCCATCCGCGAACACATCGACGCGAACTACACGGTCGAGGGCGACCTGCGCCGTGAAGTCACCATGAACATCAAGCGTCTGATGGACCTTGGATGCTACCGTGGCCTGCGCCACCGCAAGAACCTGCCGGTTCGCGGCCAGCGCACCCACACCAACGCCCGCACCCGCAAGGGCCCGGCGAAACCGATCGCCGGCAAGAAGAAGTAAGGGGAGGGTTCAGATATGGCACGCGACAAGACCCGCATGAAGCGCAAGGAGCGCAAGAACATCGCCGCCGGTGTGGCGCATGTGAACTCCTCCTTCAACAACACCAAGATCCTGATCTCCGACGTCCAGGGCAACGCGATCGCGTGGTCCTCGGCCGGCACCATGGGTTTCAAGGGCTCGCGCAAGTCGACCCCCTACGCCGCCCAGATGGCCGCCGAAGACGCGGGCCGCAAGGCGCAGGAACATGGCGTGAAGACGATCGAGGTCGAAGTTCAGGGCCCGGGTTCGGGTCGTGAATCCGCGCTGCGCGCGCTGGCGGCCGTCGGTTTCAACATCACGTCGATCCGCGACGTGACGCCCATCGCGCACAACGGCTGCCGTCCGCCGAAGCGTCGGCGCGTCTGACACGACTTTGTGGCGGCCGGGGTCGGGCACAATGTCCGGCCCCGGTCCGCTTTCGCGTTTTATCCTCGGGCGTTCCCGGTATTCGGACATGTGCCGGGAACAGGTATGGAGGCAGACCTCATGATCCACAAGAACTGGGACGAGCTGATCAAGCCGGCGCAGCTTGACGTGCGGCCGGGCAACGATCCGCAGCGCCAGGCCGTCGTCATCGCCGAGCCGCTGGAGCGTGGCTTCGGCCTGACGCTCGGCAACGCGCTGCGCCGCGTGCTGCTGTCGTCGCTGCAAGGCGCTGCGATCACCTCCGTCCAGATCGACAACGTCCTGCACGAGTTTTCGTCCGTCTCCGGCGTGCGTGAGGACGTGACCGACATCGTCCTCAACCTCAAGGGCGTCAGCCTGAAGATGGAAGTCGAAGGGCCGAAGCGGCTGTCGATTTCGGCCAAGGGCCCGGGCATCGTGACCGCCGGCGACATCTCGGAATCGAACGGGATCGAGGTTCTCAACAAGGACCATGTGATCTGCCACCTCGACGAGGGCGCGGACCTGTTCATGGAACTGACTGTGGACACCGGCAAGGGCTACGTCGCCGCCGACAAGAACCGGCCCGAGGACGCGCCGATCGGCCTGATCCCGATCGATGCGATCTACTCGCCGGTCAAGAAGGTCAGCTACGAGGTTCAGCCGACCCGCGAGGGGCAGGTGCTCGACTACGACAAGCTGACCATGAAGATCGAAACCGACGGCTCGCTCACGCCCGAAGACGCGGTGGCCTATGCCGCGCGCATCCTTCAGGATCAGCTGGGCATCTTCGTCAACTTCGAGGAGCCGGAATCGGCCTCGAAAGGCGAAGTGGACGACGGGCTGGAGTTCAATCCGCTTCTGCTCAAGAAAGTCGATGAGCTTGAGCTGTCGGTCCGTTCGGCCAACTGCCTCAAGAACGACAACATCGTCTACATCGGCGATCTCATCCAGAAGACCGAAGCGGAGATGCTGCGCACCCCGAACTTCGGCCGCAAGTCGCTGAACGAGATCAAGGAAGTGCTTTCGGGCATGGGCCTGCACCTTGGCATGGAAGTCGAGGACTGGCCGCCGGAGAACATCGAGGATCTCGCCAAGCGGTTCGAGGACCAGTTCTGATATCGGAAGGGCGCGGCTTGATCCGCGCCTGACCTGCTACCCGGGCAATCCCGCCCCAACGACGCCAGTCCAACGCAGGCTGGCAACACAAAGCAAAACGATACGATAGGAGATCACCATGCGTCACGCCCGCGGCTATCGCCGCCTGAACCGCACCCACGAACACCGCAAGGCCCTTTGGGCCAACATGGCCGGTTCGCTCATCGAGCACGAACAGATCAAGACCACCCTCCCGAAGGCCAAGGAACTGCGCCCGATCGTCGAAAAGCTGGTCACGCTGGCCAAGCGCGGCGACCTGCACGCTCGTCGCCAGGCTGCCTCGCAGCTCAAGCAGGACGCGCTCGTGGCGCGCCTCTTCGAGGTTCTGGGCCCGCGCTACAAGGACCGTCAGGGCGGCTACCTGCGAATCATGAAGGCCGGGTTCCGCTACGGCGACATGGCCCCGATGGCCATCATCGAGTTCGTGGATCGCGACCCCGCCGCCAAGGGCGCTGCCGACAAGGCGCGCACCGCGGCCGAAGACTCCGTCGAAGCCTGATTCGGACAGGCGCGGCCGGACCTGGATCCGGCCGCACGCTCAAGTCACCGGAATCAAAACGAAAACCCCCGCAGTACGAGCTCTGCGGGGGTTTCTGTTTGTTGGCCATACGGGCCAGATTCACACACTCAAGCACTCAGAAACGCTGATTCGTTTCCTGGTTCGATCCTATGTTGGCCGTCGTGGTCCATTCGACACGCAAGCCGATCAGGTCTGGCAGCAGACCTTTCGCAACCGGAGTTGCACCCACAAACTCCAACACCCGTACCGCACCAACATGTCCCGCAGTTTCTTGCCCCTCTTTCAAGGGGCCGGGTTGATCGCTGCAACTGCAACACTTTCAACCTGCTGGACATGCTTCATAATTTACAGTTGACCGCGCAAAAGGCAACTTGTCTAAAAGGACATGTCCATAGGGTAACTCATTCAATCATCATGTCCTTGCGTTCCGGTATAGAACTTCATCTTCACCGCCTCTCCCTGATGTCTCCGGGCGGATTTTTCTTTGCCTTGCACATCCGTTTCGCGCTGCCGCTCCTGCACCACCAGACCTATCCAAGGGAATGGACGGATCGCTACACCGAAGAGGCTTTCGCACTGCGCGACCCGATCATCGCCTGGGGTTTCAGCACCACCGGCACCGCCCGCTGGAGCGAGATCACCATCCCCGACCCGTTCGACATCCTCGGCCAGGCGCGGGAATTCGGCATGATCTACGGTTTCGCCGTGGCCTGCGGCCCGATCAAGTCGCGCACGATCGCGTCTGCAAGCCGGTCGGACCGCGAATTCACCGATGCGGAGATCGAAGCCTTCGCCTCGATCATCACCAATCTCCACGACATGACCGAGCCGCCGACGAGGCTGTCGAAGGCTCAGGTCGACGCGCTGCGGTTGATTGCCGACGGTGATCGCTATGCCGCCGCAGCAGCGAAACTGAAGATTTCCGAAAGCGCGCTGAAGGCCCGTCTGAACTCCGTTCGGCAGGCTCTTTTGGCGCGCACAACTGCGGAAGCAGTACAGCGTGCACGTGATTATCGGTTGATCTGAAAAAAGAAGTCGTGTTCACACGGACTTAGAGCTAAACAAGAGGCGGGCTACGGTGGGCAATGGAAAGCACGACCCTCTCTTTTGCTAATCTGCACAACCATGGCGAGCTTTTCGCCAACTTCATGCGTGCGCGACGACAGTCCTTCATCGTGCACAAGAAGTGGAATCTGCCCGAGGCGATGGGGATGGAGTACGACCAGTACGACACCCCCGCCAGCCGCTGGCTGGCTGTCCATGAATATGGCGAGGTCCTGGGCGGGCTGCGGATGACGCCGACCACAGCGCGCTGCGGGATCTACAGCTACATGATTCGCGACGCGCAGCGCGGTCTTCTGGATACAATCCCAAGCGATTTGCTGGATTTCGAAGCGCCTGTAGACCCACGCATCTGGGAGGTCACGCGCGGTTTCGTCATGCAGTCCGTTCCCGCCTCGATCCGGCGCGGTGTCCATTTCCGGATGGTGCAGGAAATGTCCCGCACCGCACGGGAATATGGCATCACCCAGATGCTGGCGTTGCTTCCGACGAACTGGACCCGGTGGGCCGCGCGCTGCCGCCTTGACATGAGCGCGGCCGGGCGGGTCATGGACCTGGACGGGATCGACTATCAGGCGGTCTCGATCCGCTTCGCCTCGACCCTGCACTGAGGTCCGGCGCACCTGCGCCCTTCCGCCCGTTGCTGCGGGGCGGTAATGTCGCGCCATGGCCGATCTCTTCGACACCGATGCGACACCCCCTGCGACCGTGGCCGCCCGGCCGCTTGCAGACCGTCTGCGGCCCCGCAGCCTTTCAGATGTCATCGGGCAGGAAAAGGTTCTGGGGCCCGAGGGGCCGCTCGGGTCAATGCTGGCCGCCCGAAGCCTGTCCTCGCTCGTGCTCTGGGGCCCGCCTGGGGTGGGAAAGACCACGATCGCGCGCCTTCTTGCCGATGCGACCGATCTGGAATTCGTCCAGATCAGCGCGATCTTCACCGGCGTTCCGGAACTCAGGAAGGTGTTCGAGGCCGCACGGCTCCGGCGTCGGCAGGGTCGCGGCACCCTGCTCTTCGTGGATGAGATCCACCGCTTCAACAAGGCCCAGCAGGACGGGTTCCTGCCTCACATGGAAGACGGAACCATCCTTCTGGTCGGCGCCACCACCGAGAACCCGTCGTTCGAGCTCAATGCCGCGCTCCTGAGCAGGGCCCAGGTCATCGTTCTGGATCGTCTGACGCTGGCCGATCTCGAACGCCTGGCACAGCGGGCGGAACGCGAACTCGGCCGCGCCCTTCCCCTGCGCCCCGAGGCGCGTGAGGCGCTTCTGGAGATGGCCGACGGCGACGGGAGGGCGCTTCTGAACCTGGTGGAACAGGTGGCCGCCTGGCAACCGGACCAGCCGCTGACGACCGAAGCGCTTGGCCAGCGCCTGATGCGGCGCGCGGCCAAATACGACAAGTCCGGAGAGGAGCACTACAACCTCATCTCCGCGCTGCACAAGTCGGTCCGCGGCTCGGACCCGGACGCGGCACTCTACTGGTTCGCCCGCATGCTCGAAGGGGGCGAAGACCCCCGCTTCCTCGCCCGCCGCATCACCCGCATGGCGGTCGAGGATATCGGACTGGCCGATCCCCAGGCCCAGACGATCTGCCTGCACGCCTGGGAGACCTATGAGCGTCTGGGCAGCCCGGAGGGCGAACTGGCGCTCGCGCAGGCGGTGACCTACCTTGCCCTCGCGCCCAAGTCGAACGCCGGCTATGTCGCCTACAAGGCCGCCCGCGACGCCGCCCGCCGGACCGGCTCGGAGCCGCCGCCAAAACACATCCGGAACGCGCCGACCAGGCTCATGCGCGAACAGGGCTACGGGGCGGGTTATGCCTACGATCACGACGCCGAAGACGGGTTCTCTGGCCAGAACTACTTCCCCGAAGGGATGCGCCGCCCGGTCTTCTACCAACCGGTGGAGCGTGGGTACGAACGGGAGTTGCGCAAGCGGCTCGACTGGTTCGCCAGGCTGCGCGACAAGAGGAAGGAATGAGGCTTTCATTCTGGCCGAAATACTCCGGGGGGTGAATGCCCGCAGGGCAGAGGGGGGCAGCGCCCCCCCTAACCGGTTGACATTGCCGCGGCCCCGCCACAGGAAGGCGCCATGATCCAGACCCTGTTCCAGGTGGCCCTTGGCGGCGCGATCGGCGCCTCGGCCCGATACATGACGAATGTCGCCGCGATGCGGCTCATCGGCCCGGGCTTTCCCTGGGCGACCGTGATCGTCAACGTGTTCGGCTCGTTCCTCATGGGTGTCATCGTTGTGGCCCTGGCCCACAGGGATGCCAACCGCCTCGCGCCGTTCCTGATGACAGGGATCCTCGGCGGCTTCACCACCTTCTCGGCCTTTTCGCTCGATGCGCTGACGCTGTGGGAGCGTGGGCAGGCCGGTGTCGCGGCGCTTTATGTCACGGGGTCGGTCGTCCTGTCGCTGGCGGGCATCGTCGCGGGCATGTCCGCCGCGCGCTGGGTCTTCGCATGAGCGTGCAGGTCCTGACCGTGGGCGAGGATGAGGGCGACATCCGGCTCGACCGCTGGATGAAGCGACAGTTCCCGCAGGTAACCCAGGGCGCCATCGAAAAACTGTGCCGCACCGGCCAGATCCGGGTGGACGGCGGGCGCGTCAAGGCGTCAACGCGCCTGTTGCCTGGCAACCAGGTGCGCGTGCCCCCGCTGCCGCAACCCGAGGCGCCCCCGGAACGGGTTGCGACCCCGGGCCTGCCCGAGGCCGACGTCCGCCTGATCCAGTCGGCGGTCCTGTGGAAGGACGAACATGTCATCGCGCTGAACAAGCCCGCCGGGCTGCCCTCGCAGGGTGGGTCGGGGCAGGGGCACCGCCATGTCGACGGCCTGACCGAGGCGCTGAAGTTCGGCTACAAGGATCGCCCGAAACTGGTCCACCGGCTGGACAAGGACACCTCCGGTGTTCTCCTGCTTGCGCGGACCGACCGTGTCGCGCGCGCCCTGTCAGAGGCCTTCCGGTCGCGCACGACGCGCAAGATCTACTGGGCGGCCGTCGCCGGCGTGCCCTCGCCACGGATGGGCACGATCCGCTTCGGCCTTGTCAAGGCGCCGGGCCACGGCCGCGGCGGCGAGGGAGAGAAGATGCTCGCCATCCACCCCTCGAAGGTCGACCAGACCGAAGGCGCCAAGCGCGCGACGACCGACTATGCGGTGATCGACGCGCTAGGCAGCCGTGCGGCCTGGGTCGCGCTCGTGCCGGTGACCGGGCGCACGCATCAGCTTCGCGCGCACATGGCCGAGATCGGCCACCCCATCGTCGGCGACGGCAAGTATGGCGGGTCAGGGCAGGAGAACCTCGGCGACGGCTGGGGCGCCCAGCTGGGTGGCGAGATCAGCCGAAAGCTGCACCTGCACGCCCGTTCGATCAGCTTCGACCATCCGGTGACCGGCAAGCGGATCACGCTGACCGCGCCCCTGCCCGACCACATGAAGCGGACGTGGAAGACGGTCGGCTGGGCCGAGGGCGATGCTCCGGCCGATCCGTTCGAGGAGACGGCATGACGGCCCGCAAGCTCGTCGTCTTCGACGTGGACGGCACCCTTGTCGACAGCCAGGACCATATCGTCGCGGCCATGACGGCAGCCTTCGACGCGGTGAGCCGCCCCCTGCCAGCGCGGGAGGTGGTGCTTTCGATCGTGGGCCTGTCGCTCGGGCAGGCGATCGCGCGGCTCCTGCCCGATTGTGCAACCCCGGAACAGGAAGCGGCGACGCAGGCCTACAAGACGGCGTTCGGGCAATTGCGGGCGGGCCACCTGTCGCCGCTTTTTCCCGGCGCGGCGGACATGCTGGCCGCGCTTGGCGCGCGGGACGATGTGCTGTTGGGAATTGCCACCGGCAAGTCGCGCCGGGGCCTCATGCATATCCTTGAGGCGCATGGCCTGTCCGGGTGTTTCGCGAGCTGTCAGGTGGCTGACGACCATCCGTCCAAGCCGCATCCCTCCATGCTGCTGGCCGCGTTGGCAGAAACCGGCGTGGACGCGCGCGATGCGGTGATGCTTGGCGATACGACCTATGACATCGAGATGGCGCGGGCAGCCGGGATGCCGGCCATCGGCGTTTCCTGGGGCTATCACCGACCCGATGCGCTGCGCGCCGCGGGGGCGGGGCGCGTCCTCGACGCCTTTGGTGATCTGCATGCGGCCCTTGCCGATCTGTGGGGGGCGTCATGAGCGGGTGGAAGTCGAAACGGTTCTGGACCGATGCCACTGTCCGCCCGGCGGAAGGTGGCTGGGGGGTCTGGCTCGACGCCCGGCAGGTGAGGACACCGGCCAAGGCACCCCTGATCGTTCCGACCGAGGCGCTCGCCCGTGCCATCGTCGCCGAATGGCAGGCGCAGGTCGGGGTGATCGATCCCCTGTCGATGCCCATGACCCGCGCGGCGAACGCCGCGATCGACAAGGTCACCCCTCAGTTCGCGGAGGTCGCGGACCTGATCGCGGCCTACGGCGCGTCTGACCTTCTGTGCTACCGGGCCGAGGCGCCCGAGGCGCTGGCCGAGCGGCAGGCCGCCGCCTGGGAGCCGATCCTGGACTGGGCCGAAACCCGCTTTGCCGCGCCGCTTCGGCGGACCCGGGGGGTCGTGCCGATCGTGCAGCCCACGGAAAGCCTGGCAGCCCTGTCGCGAGAGGTGCATGCGCAATCGCCCTTCACGCTGACCGCGCTGCACGAATTCGTGGGGATTTCCGGATCTCTCCTCCTCGGACTCGCGGTTCTGCATGGCCGCCTGTCGCCGGATGAAGCCTGGACATCGAGTCGAATCGATGAGGACTGGCAGGCGGAGCTTTGGGGTGCGGACGAGGAAGCGCAGGCCGCGGCAGCGAAGAAGGCCGTGGACTTCAAGTCTGCGCATAATTTCCTTAAACTTCTCGACGCGTCGGCTTGAACGATCTTTCCCGCATGAATCCGGGACCTTCGCCTGTTTGGGCTAACATGGACAAAACACTTGACGTAGGGGCGCCGATTCCGGATCGCGGCTTGACGCCAAGGACGGAATATTCTCAAACTTGTCGCTATTGGAGTTAGCCACTCCAACAAGATCATCCGGCCTCAAGGCCGAACCAGAACCGCCCGGACAGGGTGGAAACCCAGGAAGAGGTAAAAATGAAAAAATCTGTAATGCTTGGCACGCTGGCGGCTTCGGCCCTGCTGGCCGGGTTCGCATCGGCCGGGACGCTCGATGACGTCAAGGCGCGTGGCGAGCTGATCTGCGGTTCGAACACCGGCCTGACCGGTTTCGGCGCACCCGATGCGAACGGTAACTACCAGGGCTTTGACGTGGCGATCTGCAAGGCGCTTGCCGCGGCCGTGCTGGGCGACGCGAACAAGGTCAAGTACGTGCCGACCACGGGTGAGACCCGCTTCACCGCGCTCGCCTCGGGCGAGGTCGATCTTCTGGTCCGCAACTCGACCTGGACCTTCTCGCGCGACAACGACCTCAAGCTCGATTTCGTCGCCGTGAACTACTACGACGGCCAGGGCTTCATGGTGCACAAGGATCTGGGCGTTTCGTCGGCGAAGGAACTGGACGGCGCGACGATCTGCATCCAGACCGGCACCACGACCGAGCTGAACCTTGCCGACTTCTTCAAGTCGAACAACATCAGCTACACGCCTGTAACCGTGGCCGACGACTCCGAAGCCCAGCGCCAGTATCTGGCCGGTGCCTGCGATGCGTTCACCACCGACGCCTCGGGCCTTGCCGCGACCCGCGCCACGCTGCCGGATGCGGAAAACCACATCATCCTGCCCGAGATCATCTCGAAAGAGCCGCTTGGCCCGGTCGTGCGTCATGGCGACAGCAACTGGGGCGACGTCGTGCGCTGGACCTACTACGCGCTCGTCGCGGCTGAGGAAAAGGGCATCACCCAAGCCAATATCGAGGAAGTCGCCGCGTCGACCAACGACCCGGAAGTCAAGCGCATCCTCGGGCTTGAGGGGGATCTGGGTGCGATGATGGGTCTCGACAAGGAATGGGGCAAGCGTGCGATCGCGGCTTCGGGCAACTACGGCGAGATCTTTGCCGCCAACATCGGCGAAGGTACCTCGATCGGCCTGGCCCGCGGGCTGAACGCGCTCTACACCCAGGGCGGCCTGCAATACGCCCCGCCGTTCCGCTGATCGGCCGGAAAGACCGGGCGCGCCGTAAGGCGCGCCCTTTTCGTCAAGCGAACAGAACGATCGGTTCAGCGGGGGCGACAGAATCCCGGCGGACCGGGGCCCGGTACTGAAAACGGGCTATCGTCGGGGAGAATTTCATGGCTTATGTCGCAAGCGTGCCGAAGGAATCCTTTCGGCTGAGCATGCTCGTCTATGACACGCGCTACAGATCCTACACGATCCAGATCGCGGTTCTGATCCTGTTCCTGGCCTTCCTTGGCTGGCTCCTGAACAACACGATCGTGAACCTCGCGGCCAAGGACAAGGACATCAACTTCAGCTTCCTGTTCCAGCGCGCAGGCTACGACATCGATCAGCAGCTGATCCCGTATACCAACGACAGCACGCACGGACGCGCGCTGTTCGTCGGGCTTTTCAACACCCTCATAGTTGCCTTCTTCGGCTGCATCCTGGCGACCTTCATCGGGGTTTTCGTGGGGGTCCTGCGGCTTTCGAAGAACTGGGTCGTGTCGCGCCTGATGACGGCCTATGTCGAGACATTCCGCAACATCCCGCTTCTGCTCTGGATCATCCTGGTCTTCGTGATCTTCTCGGAAACCGCCCCTGCGCCGAGGGACTTCAGGGCAACCGACGAGATGGTGGCGGCGGGGCAGACCCCTGCGGCCTCGAAGATATTCTTCGACTCGATCGCGGTGACCAACCGCGGCACCAACATCCCGCGCCCGTTCCTCGATCATCCCCTGGGTCATGTCAGCGTCCTTGACGTGCCGATCAACCTTTCGGTTGTCGCGGCCCTGGCCCTGATCGCCGTCTGTGTCTGGATCAATCGCCGGCTGCTAGCCCATGCGAAGGCGGTTCAGGAAGAAACCGGCATCCGGCCCGTCGTCTGGTGGAAAAGCCTGCTGATCCTCTTCGTCCCGATCATCGTGTTCCTCTACGCGCTCGGGTTTCACCTCGAGTACCCAGAACTCAAGGGGTTCAACTTCCAGGGCGGGATCAACGTCGCGCATTCCTTCACGGCGCTTCTGATCGCCATCTCGCTCTACACCGGCGCCTTCATCGCCGAGGCGGTTCGCGGCGGTATCCTCGCCATCTCGCGCGGGCAGACCGAGGCGTCCTATGCCCTTGGCCTGAGGCCGGGCAAGACCATGCGCCTGATCATTCTGCCGCAGGCGCTGCGTGTCATCGTGCCGCCCCTTATCAGCCAGTATCTGAACCTGACCAAGAACACGACGCTTGGCATGGCGATCAGCTATCTGGATCTGAAGGGAACCCTGGGCGGGATCACCCTGAACCAGACCGGGCGCGAGCTTGAATGCATGCTCCTGATGATGGCGATCTATCTGGTTCTGAGCCTGATCATCTCGTCGGGCATGAACGTCTTCAACACCGCCATGAAGCTGAAGGAGCGCTGACATGCCGACCAAAGCGGCCTTCGTGCGCAAGGACATGCTGGCTCCGCAGGAGCCGCCCGTCTCCGAGCGTGGTGCAATCAAATGGGCGCGGGAAAACCTGTTCTCGGGCCCTCTCAACACCTTCCTGACCATCGTCGGCGTGCTTGCCGTGTTCCTGATCGTCAAGTCGGCGCTTCCCTGGCTTCTGAACGGGGTCTGGAACGCCAACTCGATGGCGGAATGCCGCGAGATCGTCGCGGCCCGACACGGAGAGGGGGCGACCGGGGCCTGCTGGGCCATGGTGCGGGAACGCTGGCACCAGTACCTGTTCGGCTTCTATCCGCAGGAACTGTTCTGGCGGCCGACGATGGCCTTCGGGCTCATGTTCGTGGCGCTGGCGCCGGTTCTCTACTTCGGCAATCGCACGATCAATATGCGCATGACCGCGGTGGCGGGCGTGCTGACGATCCTCGCGCTTGCCGGTGTTTCCGCCTCGTTCCCGCAGACGATCGCGGGCAGCGAAGCCGGGGGCCTCGCGCTTCTCGCGGCCGTCATCGTCTTTGCCGGCCTGACGGCGGTGGCCTGGATGGCGCCGCGGCGGCTTCTGATCCTGACCCTGCTCTATCCCGCCATCGGCTTCTACCTTCTGTGGGGCGGCTCGATCTGGGGTCCCGTGGGCGCACTTGCCGGGTTTGCGATCCTGGCGGTCGTCTACAACCTGACGAAGGCCCAGTTGGGCGTCGTCGTGGCGACGGGCGCGGGGGTCGTGGTCGCCGCGATCTGGTGGCTTGTGGTCCAGTCGCATGTCACCGGCGCGCTGCACTCGATCCTGCCGCTGGGAACCGCGCACGTCGATTCCGACGAATTCGGGGGCTTCCTGCTGGCCTTCGTGATCGGGGTGACGGCGATCGCCGCTTCGTTGCCCATGGGCATCCTGCTGGCGCTTGGCCGCCGGTCCGACATGCCGCTGATCAAGGCCCTGTCTGTCGGGTTCATCGAGTTCATCCGTGGCGTTCCGCTGATCACGATGCTTTTCACCGCATCGCTGCTCTTGCAGTACTTCCTTCCGCCGCGGTCGAACTTCGACCTGATCTTGCGCGTGATCATCCTCGTGACCTTCTTCTCGGCGGCCTACATCGCCGAGGTGATCCGGGGCGGCCTCGCCGCGTTGCCGCGTGGGCAGTACGAGGCGGCCGACGCGCTCGGCCTCGACTACTGGCAGGCGCAGCGGCTGATCGTCATGCCGCAGGCCCTGAAGATCTCGATCCCGGGGATCGTCTCCTCGTTCATCGGTCTCTTCAAGGACACCACCCTTGTCGCGCTTGTGGGCCTGCATGACCCCCTTCAGGGTGTCACCAAGGTCGTCCGTGCCGCGATCGAATGGAAGGGCATCTACTGGGAGCCCTACATCTTCGTCGGCCTCATCTTCTTTGCCTGTTGTTTCAGCATGTCGCGGTATTCCATGTACCTCGAACGCAAGCTGAAACGCGATCACCGTTAAGGAGGTTCCCATGTCGGACCCGCATGCCATCACCCGTGAGATCGACCGCAGCCACATGCAAGTGTCGGACGAGGTCGCGATCCAGATCACCAGCATGAACAAGTGGTACGGGGCGTTCCACGTGCTTCGTGACATCAACATGACGGTGAATCGCGGCGAACGGATCGTCATCTGTGGCCCTTCAGGGTCGGGTAAGTCCACCCTGATCCGCTGCATCAACCGGCTGGAGGAGCATCAGTCTGGCCATATAATCGTGGATGGGACCGAACTGACCAACGACCTGAAGAACATCGACAAGGTGCGCTCCGAAGTCGGCATGGTGTTCCAGCACTTCAACCTCTTCCCTCACCTGACGATCCTGGAGAACTGCACGCTCGCCCCGATCTGGGTCCGCAAGGTTCCCAGGAAGGAGGCAGAGGAAACCGCGATGCACTACCTGTCGAAGGTGAAGATCCCCGAACAGGCGCACAAGTATCCTGGCCAGCTTTCGGGCGGCCAGCAGCAGCGGGTGGCAATCGCGCGGTCCTTGTGCATGCGCCCCCGGATCATGCTGTTCGACGAACCGACCTCGGCGCTTGACCCGGAGATGATCAAGGAGGTGCTCGACACCATGATCGAACTGGCCGAGGAGGGGATGACCATGCTTTGCGTCACCCACGAAATGGGCTTTGCCCAGGCCGTGGCCAACCGCGTGATCTTCATGGATCAGGGCCAGATCGTCGAGCAGAACGAGCCGAAGGAATTCTTCAACAACCCGCAGTCCGATCGGACCAAGCTGTTTCTGAGCCAGATCCTCGGGCACTGAACGGCCAGAATAACGGGCCGTCCCCCTTTCAGGGGCGGCCCGCTTGCTGGGTCAGTCGCGACCCGAAGGAATGAAGAAGTCGAGCACCGATCCCTGGCCGGACGTCACCCCGCTCCAGCCCGGTGTGTCGAAATCGACAACCAGCGTGGCCCCGGTCGGATAACGCGCGAAATCAGGGTCCACCGGAATGCGCGCGGGCAGCGCGGCGGCAAGCGCGGCGATGCCCGGATTGTGGCCGATCATCATGACGCACTCGCCCGTCGCCCCGTGCAGCACGTTGAGCATCGTCTCGGCGTCGGCGTGGTAGAGCGTATCCGGATACTCGACGCTTGGCATCACCTCGAGCGGGGCGGCGGCGACCGTGGCCCAGGTCTCGCGGGTGCGCGCGGCGGGTGAGCACAGAACCTGGTCCGGCTCATATCCGCGCGAGTTCAGCCATTCGCCAAGCTCAAGCGCCGCGCGACGACCCCGCCGGTTGAGAGGCCGGTCGAAATCCTGAAGCTTCGGATCGTCCCATGCGGATTTGGCGTGGCGCGTCAGGATCAGGCGGCGGTGCCCGGCGGGTGTCATCTGTGAAACTGCCTCATATGGTATTCGGACTGCTCAGGCAGCCTGCCATAGGCTTGCGACACCGGGCAAGCGCGGCGAACGTGGCAGCCACCAGAAAGGCAGTTTCCCCCGGCGGGGGTGTCCAGAAACGCGTGGCAGGCCGCGACGTCGTAGCCTTCGCCCACAAGCGCCCGCGGCGGGCAGGCATCGAGGCAGGGTTTCCCGACGCAGGTGTCGCAGGGGCAGGCGGGTGCCGGCGGCAGGGAGAGACGCCCCTTGATCGCGATCGCTCCGCGGTAGCTGACCCAGAGCCCGGCACTGTCATGGACGAGGATGCGCACGGGCGAGGCCCAGGCGCGGCCAGACCGGAGCGCCCAGCGGAAGAACGGCGGATAGGGCGGCCCGTCGGAGGGAAAGATGGCGGTGCCGCCAAGCCGGGCTGCCAGCGCGCCGAGGACACGCTTCGACCAGCGGTCGACCGGGTCGGGTTGCGCGTCCTGCCACTCGGGCTGGGCGGTCAGGTGAGGCCAGAATCCGGGCTCCGCAGGGCCGAACAGGACAATCGTTCCGGTGCCCTCCGGCGCGTCGTCGCCTGCGTCGGGATGCAGCGCGCCGAACACCGCCAGCCGGTGCGGTTCTGCCAGCGCCGCGATCTCGTCCAGCGTCGTCACTGCCCGCGCGGCTTCACGCGCGGCTCGGTCGAGCGGATGATGGAGCCCGCGCCGTGGTCGGTGAACAGCTCCAGCAGGCAGGCATTGGGGACCCGCCCGTCAAGGATCACCACCGCACGCACCCCGGCCTCAAGGGCTGCGAGCGCGGTTTCGGTCTTGGGGATCATGCCCCCCGCGATTACGCCGCGCGCCGTCAGGTCGCGGACCTCTTGCGGGGAAAGCTGGGTCACGACCGACCCGCTTTCGTCCTTGACGCCGGAAACGTCGGTCAGAAGAAGCAGCCGATCGGCTTTCAGTGCGCCGGCAAGGGCGCCGGCGGCGGTGTCTCCGTTCACATTGAACGTCTCGTTCTCGTTCCGCCCCGTCGCAACGGGGGCCACGACCGGGATCATCCCCGCCCCGAAAAGGTCGCGCAGGATCTGCACGTTCATCTCGACCGGGCGGCCGACGAAGCCCAGTTCGGGGTCGTCGGGTTCGCACACGATCAGGTCGTCGTCCTTGCCCGAGATGCCGACGGCGCGGCCACCCTGATCGTTGATCGCCTGGACGATCCTTTTGTTGACGAGGCCGGACAGCACCATCTCCACCACCTCGACCGTGGCCTTGTCGGTGACACGCTTGCCGCGGACGAATTCGGACTTGATACCCAGCTTGCCGAGAAGATCGTTGATCATCGGACCGCCGCCATGCACGACGACCGGATTCACGCCGACCTGGCGCATCAGGACGATGTCGCGCGCGAATTCCGCCATCGCCGCATCGTCGCCCATCGCATTGCCGCCGAACTTCACGACGACAACGGCGCCGGCGTAGCGCTGAAGGTAGGGAAGCGCTTCGGAAAGCGTCCGGGCGGTGGCGATCCAGTCACGGTTCATGTCTTGCTTTCTCATCGGCATCCCCGGGGGTTCGTCGCGTTTGTTAGCCCCTCGCAGCCCCCCTGCCAAGGGCTTTGGAGGAGTTGCCTTTCGCCCGCGATCGCATAGGTTTGCCGCGATGGAAGGAGAAGGGCATGGCCGAACAGAAGACATTGCTGCTGACGGGTGCATCGCGCGGCATCGGGCACGCGACCGTGAAGCGCTTCGCCCGCGAAAGTTGGCGCATCCTGACCTGTTCGCGCCATCCTTTTCCCGAAGGCTGCCCCTGGGGCGGCGGGCGTGAGGATCACATCGTGATCGACCTGGCCGATCCGGCGGCGACCATGGCCGCGATCGAGGTGATCCGCGCGAAGGTGGGGGGCCGGCTTCATGCACTGGTCAACAATGCCGGTATCTCGCCCAAGGGTCCGGGCGGCGGCCGGCTGAATTCGATCGACACCGACCTGCGCGACTGGGGCAAGGTCTTCCACGTCAACTTCTTCGCGCCCATCGTGCTTGCCCGCGGGCTGAGGGAAGAGCTGTCGGCGGCGAAGGGCGCGGTGGTCAACGTTACCTCGATCGCCGGAAGCCGGGTGCATCCCTTCGCAGGCGCGGCCTACGCGACGTCCAAGGCGGCGCTGAAGGCGCTGACGCGCGAGATGGCGCATGACTTCGGGCCCCTCGGCGTGCGGGTGAACGCCATAGCACCGGGCGAGATCGAAACCTCGATCCTGTCGCCGGGGACGGAGAAGATCGTCGAGGGACTGCCGCTCAGGCGCCTCGGTCAGCCGTCCGAGGTGGCCGATGTGATCTGGTTCCTGTGCACGGACGCGTCGAGCTATGTCGCCGGGACCGAGATCGAGGTGAACGCGGGCCAGCACGTCTGAGCGATTTCGCCCGCATGTGCGGGCGACCCGCCGGAGGGGCGTTGCCCCTCCCGACCTCCCCGAGGCATTTGCGGCAAGATGAAGGAGCTATTCGAGTGCGGCGATGAGGGCGCGAAGCGTTTCGATCCCGTCGCCCTTTTCCGATGAGGTGAGGACGATTTCCGGATAGGCCGCCGGGTGCTTCGCAAGCGCCGCCCGAACCTGGGCGAGTATCTTGTCGCGGTCCTTGAGCGAGACCTTGTCGGCCTTGGTCATCACCACCTGGAAGGTGACGGCGGATTTGTCGAGCAGGGTCAGGATCTCCTCGTCCACCGCCTTGATGCCATGGCGCGTGTCGATGAGGACGAAGGCGCGGCGCAGTGTCTGGCGGCCGGAGAGGTATTGCTTGAGCAGCGCCTGCCACTTCTTCACCACCTGAAGCGGCGCCTCGGCAAAGCCGTAGCCGGGCAGGTCGACGAGGTAGGGGCCGCCCGGCGTGGTGAAGTAGTTGATTTCCTGTGTTCGCCCCGGCGTGTTGGAGGCGCGCGCAAGGTTGCGGCGCCCGGTCAGCGCATTGATGAGGCTGGACTTGCCCACGTTCGACCGGCCGGCAAAGCAGACTTCCAGCCGGTCGGCGGGGGGCAGGCCGTCCATCGCGACGACACCCTTGAGGAAGCCGACATCGCCGGCAAAGAGCAGGCGGCCGCGTTCGCGGGCGAAGTCGTCGGGTTCCGGGGCGAGGGGGAAGGAAAGGGTCACAGCACGGTCACCGCATCGCCGAGGGTGAGATCGCCGGAGCGCGTGACCACGGCATAGGTGCCGAAATCCTGGTGACACCAATGGGTCTGGAGGGCTGACAAGGTGTCGGTATCCGACACGCCGGTGTCGGGGTTCACGGTGGTCGCCTTGCAGCGGGTGATGCGCTGGCGGATCTCCAGCTCGGCGCTGCCGATCCGGATGCGGGCGCCGATCAGGTCAAACTCTGCGAAGGGGGGCAGGCCTTCGATCCACAGGTTGCCGCGGAAGCGGTGGGGTGACAGATCCCGGCCGGCGCGCGCGGAAAGCTCTCTCAGCGAGGAGAGGCCGAGGACCGAGATGAAGGGGTCGGGCCAGTCGGTCATCGCCTGGCCGGGGACGCGGCCGACGAAGGTCGGCGCGGGCCGGTCGTCCGGCCAGAGGGGGGAGAGCCAGTCGAGGAGCCTTTGCGCATCCGACGCGTCGTCGGGCGCGACGGAGATGGGTGCCGCGTCCGGATGGGTCAGCGTGACCCGGCGGCTCCCGGCGTCAGTCACCGCGCGGATGGTCATCAGCCGGTGGCCGGTCACGCCCCTGAGGAAGTTGGTCTTCGGCGCCCATTCGGCAAGCGTCCGGCCGAACTTCGCCTTTTCGTGTGCGACCGCCCATTCGCGGTCGAAGGGAAGCGCCCGCCCCTCGGTCAGGGAAGCGTCCACGATCTCCTCATAGCCGACGGACTTGATCGGATGACGGCAGATGAGGGCGAGCTGCGCGGTCATTTGCCCGTCGGGCCGCGCTTTATCCCCGCCTTGATGTTGCCGAAGAGGTCGGGGCGTTTCCCGTGCATCGTCATGATCGTGTACTGCTGGGCGAAGGTGATGGTGTTGTTGGTGATCCAGTAAAGCACCAGGCCCGAGGCGAACGATCCCAGCATGAACATGAAGATCCACGGCATCCAGGCGAAGATGGCGGCCTGGGCGGGGTCCGTCGGTGCCGGGTTCAGCTTCTGCTGGAACCACATCGAGATGCCGAGAAGGATGGGCAGCACGCCGAGCGAGAAGATGAAGAACAGCGACCCCGGTTCCGGCGTGGCCCAGGGCAGGAGCCCGAAGAGATTGAGGATCGAAGACGGATCGGGGGCGGAGAGGTCACGCAGCCAGCCGACGAAGGGGGCCTGATACAGCTCGATGGTGACGTAGATCACCTTGTAGAGCGCGAAGAAGATCGGAATCTGCAGGAGGATGGGCAGGCAGCCCGAGGCGGGATTCACCTTTTCCTTCTTATAGAGCGCCATCATCTCTTGCTGAAGCTTCTGGCGATCGTCGCCGGAGCGGGCCTTGATCGCCTCCATCTCGGGCTGCAGTTCCTTCATCTTCGCCATCGAGATGTAGGACTTGCGTGCCAGCGGGAAGACCAGCGTCTTGATAACGAAGGTCAAGGCGATGATCGCCCAGCCCATGTTGCCGATGACCTCGTGCAGCACGTGCAGCAGCCAGAACATCGGCTTGGTCAGGAAGAAGAACCAGCCCCAGTCGATCGAGTCGATGAAGCCCTGGATCTTCGGGCGGGCGGGGTCGGGGTTTATGCCCGCCAGCCGGTCGAGCCAGCCCGGCGTGTTTTCGTAGCGCTTGATTGTTTCCCATTCCTTGGCGCCGGCAAAGAGCATCGTCGTCGCTTCGGCGCGGGCGCCGGGCGCGACCTCCATCACCGGAAGCCGGGTCTCGGCCTGGTAGATGTCGTTGGCGGCGGCATAGCGCACGACCGAGGTGAAGGCTTGGCCGGGCGCGGGGATCAGCGTGGCCATCCAGTACTTGTCGGTAAAGCCGATCCAGCCGTCCTGGGTAACGTCGATGATCTCGGCGTTGCCTTCGCCCTCGACCGGGGCGAGGTCGGGGATGTCGTCGTACTTGATTTCCTCAAGCGTGCCGTCGGCGCCGCGCACCAGGCCTTCGTGCAGCACGTAGATGCGCTGGGCGTCGGGAATGCCGTGGCGGGCGATGATGCCGTAGGGGGCAAGACGGACCGCTGCGCCGGTGGTGTTCTCGACCGACTGGGTGATGGTGAACATGTAGTCCGCGTCGAGCGATACAGTGCGCCGGAAGATCAGACCCGCGCCGTTGTCCCAGCTGAGCGTGACCGGGGTATCGATCGACAGTTTCGCACCCTCGGGCGCGGACCAGATCGTGCGGGCATCTGGCACCAGTTTGGGATCGAGCCCGCCTGCGGCCTGCCAGCCATAAACGGCATAATAGGGTTTGGCGGAACTGTCCGCTGCGCCGCCGACCGGGGCGAACAGCCGCACATCCGCAGAGTCGGCTTCAAGCGTTTCCTTGTAGTCGCGCAGCTGCAGGTCGTCGATCCGGCCGCCGGCCAGCGACAGCGAGCCGAGCAGGCGCGGTGTGTCGATCGTGACCCGCGGCGCAGACGCGGCAGCGGCCGCCTCGGGCGCGGGCGTGGTCTGCGCCGCCTGCGGCGCGGGCGCCGGCGCGGTCGCCGCGACGTCCGGCGCGATCGAGGTATCGGGCTGCGGCATCGGTGGAGTGAAGAAAGTGTACCATACGAAGATGACCAGTGCCGAGAGCACCGTCGCGAGAATGAGGTTCTTGTTCTGATCGTCCATCGGGGACACACCACCAGTCAGCCGAGATCAGCGCCGGTTCAACAGAACGGGCGCTGAAAGGTCAAGCGGTTTCCTGCGATGCCGGAAGAGCGGTGCCCCGAGGGCAGTGCCGTTCGGCGCGGATCAGAGCTTTCGGAGCGTCTGGGGCGCACCGAAGTTCGTGCGCCGCGACGCGATCCAGCCCGGCACCTCTGGCGCAGCCATCGGGCGGGCAACGACGAACCCCTGGACGTGGTCGCAGCCGAGCTGCGCGAGCAGCGCGTGCTCTGCCGGGGACTCCACGCCTTCGGCAACCGTCTCGATCCTGAGCCGCTCCGCCATCGACAGGACGGCGGCGAGGATGCGCTGCTGTTCTGCATCGCGGTCGATGCCCGAAACCAGGGAGCGGTCGATCTTCAGGCGATGGATCCGAAATCTGCGGATCGCCGCGATCGACGCGTTTCCGGTTCCGAAGTCGTCCAGGTCGATCCGGCAGCCAAGTCTCACCAGCGCTTCGAGATTGCGGGCAACTATATCGTCGCCGCCGGTCGAAGTCACGGATTCCAGGACCTCTATGCAGAGCCGGGCGGGTGCAAGATCGAAGCGGTCGAGTTCCCAGCGCAGCCGGGTAACAAGCCCGGGGTCGCGCAGTTCGTCATGCGTGAAGTTGACCGAAACCGCCGGAACGCGAAGGCCAAGGCGATCCCACTCGGACAGCGCCCGAAGCGACCGGTCGATCATGACGTCGCCCAACCGCTGCGACAGTCCGGCAGCGAGGACAGCAGGCAGGAACTCCCCCGGGCCCAGTATGCCGCGGTCGGGATGGAGCCACCGCGCCAGCGCCTCGAAACCGGTGACCACACCTGAATCGGCCGCCACCTGCGGCTGAAAGTACGCAACGATCTCGCCCGAATCGAGCGCGCCTTCGATACGGGTGCGGCAGGCGCTGCGATCTGCGGCTCCGCGGGCAATCTCTGCGCTGTAGGCGCGCAGCGCCCCCTCGCCGTGGCGCTGCGCCTCTTCCTGCGCAAGCTCCGCCGCGGCCAGAAGGGTGGCGGCATCCCGCGCGGGCAGGCGCGAGGGCATCGCGAAACCGGCGCTGGCGGAGATGTGGATGGTGGTCGCGTCGATGCTAAGCGGTTCTGCGACGGCGGCCTGCAGGCGGGTGGCAATCTGGATCGCCGCTTCGAGGTTCATCCGCGCGGGCGCGACGGCAACGGCAAACCTTGGCCCTTCAAGCCGCGCGACGACGTCATGCTCGCGCAGCGCGGCCCCCAGCCGCTCGGCAATCTTGCGCAAGACGCGGTCGTGAACGGCCTGGCCATGCAAGGTGACAAGCGTCGCCGCGTCGTCGAGGCCGAGCACGACGCATCCGCAGTCCCGTCCCGCGATGGGCCCGCCGTCCAGATGGCCTGCGAGCACATCGACCATATGAGGGCGGAGCGCCGCGCCGCTGACAGGATCGCTGCCGCCCTCTGCCATGGGCGAAGGCCGGCGCACGAAGGACAGTGTCAGAAGCGGCAGCAAGGACATCGCCAGGGCCGGAAAAGGCGGCACCCGCATCCACAGGCAGAGAAGGGCAGTCGCGACCCCGAGGAGAGAGGCGCGGCCGGGCCGGCCAAACCGCCGGTCCAGGCGGGTCAGCGCGTTTACGGGAAAGGCGGTCATGGCGCATCCGAAGCAAGCGGGCCGGTCCGCGGCCCCGCGAGGCCACGTTAGAGCGCGCCGGTGACCGGGAGATTAACCGTCGCCAACAATCCTGCGCGGCTTCTCGGGGATTCCCGCCGTCTCGCGCACAAGGCCCGCGAAGTCGAACAGCGCGGGGTCGAGCAGGTGCGAGGGCCGGGCATTCATCAGGGCGCGGAACATCACCTGCCGGCGGCCGGGACTGCGCGCCTCCCACCCGTCGAGAATCTGCTTGACCTGCTGGCGTTGCAGCCCGTCTTGCGAACCACACAGGTCGCAGGGGATGATCGGATAGTTCATCGCCTTGGCGAAGCGTTCGCAATCGGCCTCTGCGACGAAGGCGAGCGGGCGGTAGACGAACAGGTCCCCGTCCTCGTTCAGCAGCTTCGGCGGCATCGTGGCAAGGCGGCCGCCGTGAAAGAGGTTCATGAAGAAGGTTTCGAGGATGTCGTCGCGGTGGTGGCCCAGCACCACGGCGGAACACCCCTCCTCCCGCGCGATGCGGTAGAGGTTGCCGCGCCTGAGCCGCGAGCAGAGCGAGCACATCGTCCCCCCCGGCGCGATCTTGTCGGTGACGATGGAGTAGGTATCGGCATATTCGATCCGGTGCGGCACGCCCATCCGGGTCAGGAACTCCGGCAGCACCGTCGCCGGAAAGCCCGGTTGCCCCTGGTCGAGGTTGCAGGCCAGCAGATCGACCGGCAGGAGACCGCGCCACTTCAGTTCGTGAAGCACGGCCAGAAGCGTGTAGCTGTCCTTGCCGCCGGACAAGCAGACCAGCCAGCGCGCGCCGCGCTCGATCATCGCGAAGGTTTCGATCGCATCGCGCACCTCGCGCACGATCCGCTTGCGGAGTTTCTTGAACTCCGTCGAGGAGGGGGCGCCCGCGAAAAGCGGATGGATGTCGTCAGCATCGTCCAGCATGGCCGTCCCCTAACCTGTCCGCGCCGCGCCGCCAAGGGGAATTGGCGGGCGGCTTGCGGGGCTATGCGGGCGCACGGCGCAATGCTAGGGTCATGCCGGGGGCGCCAGGCGCGTGAGGACAGAGGGAATGGCGAAGGCTTCAGCGGAGGATGCCCAGGCGCGCGCGAACCTGCGCGGGCTGAAGAAATCGCTCAAGCGTCTTCAGAAGGAACTGCGCAAGACGGTTAAGAAGTACCTGCGTGCGGATATGGATCTGACCAAGATCCGCGCAGCGCTGGACAAAGCGTTCGACGGCGCGGAGGAAGCGCGTGACGCCGCCCGCGACGGCAAGGCCTTCGATGCCGCTGCCCTGTCGGAGGAGTCGGTCAAGGCCATCGGATCGCTTCAGGATCTGGATGCCGCAATGGCCGACCTTGCCAAGCGCCTGGACTTCGCCAAGCGCCTGCTCAAACGGTCTGCCGTCGATGACCGTGCGTTCCTGACCAAGCGGGTCCGCGACTGGAAGGTGGAGATCCGGCAGCCGCCGAAACCGCTGGGTTCACTCCTCAAGATGGTCAAGAAGGGGACCGAGGCGGATCACCCGGCGGGTGCGCTCTTGCCCATGCTGCCGATGATCGTGCTGTTCTGGATCATGTTCGAAACGATCGAGGCGGGGCTGAGGAAGGTCTGAGCGGCGCCTCAATCGGGAACGTTGTCGATCCCCGACCCGCCCAGCGGATGGCAGCGCAGCACCCGCCGCGCCGCAAGCCAGCTGCCCTTGAATGCTCCGTGCCGCTCCAGCGCCTCGAGCGCATAGGCCGAGCAGGTCGGATGATAGCGGCAGCCGTGCCCGACCCACGGGCTGAACAGCAGCCGGTAGGCCCGGACGGGCAGCGCGACGATGTGGGCGAGCGGGCTCATCTTCCCTTCGCGTGGACCTGTTCGAGCGCGCGAACGAGATCGCCGAGAAGAAGCTGGAAATCCCGATTGGCCGTGTCGTCGCGGCGCCCGACCAGAACATAGTCCCATCCGGGGCGCCCGTTAAGGGGAAGGGCAAGGCGCGCCGCCTCGCGCAGGCGGCGCTTGGCGCGGTTGCGGGCGACGGCGTTTCCGACTTTCTTCGAACAGGTGAAACCCACCCGGATCGCCTGGCCGTCTTCCTCGTCCCGGCGCTTTCGGGCCTGGAGGAGGAAGGAGGGCGTCCCCTGCCGTCGCGCCTGCGAGGCGCGCAGGAAATCCGCGCGCTTGCGCAGCACTTGCAGACAAACGGAAACCGCCGGCGGCGTCACCGTTTCAGGGTCATGCCCGTCCACGGGAGCCACCGGCGGCGTCATGCCGTCCTGTCCGGTTTCTGGCCTCAGGCCGAAAGGACCCTGCGGCCCTTCGCGCGGCGCGCGTTCAGAACCTTGCGGCCGCCCTTGGTCGCCATGCGCGCGCGAAAGCCGTGGCGGCGGGCGCGGACGAGGTTCGACGGTTGGAAGGTGCGCTTCATCGCTTCAACTCCGGTAGGGGCAGCCCAAACCCGAACGGATTCGAAGGCCGCTGTCATTCGAAGCCCGGCTCATAGACGCGCCGGGGTTCCAAGTCAACGTGTCTTGCGTGGTTTTTCGCCGTGGCGCCACCCCATGGCCGTAGCGTCACCGCGCAAGTCCCTGTTCAATCTCGCGCGACTTTGCTAGCCATGGGCGAAATCCTTCAGCGCCGGTCACCCGCCGGGAAAGTTCGAATGTTTCTGAACACGCTCTCAGGCCGCTTCCTGCTCCTGACGATGGTTTTCGTCATGCTGGCCGAGGTTCTTATCTTTGTTCCCTCGGTGGCGCGCTTCCGCGAGGATTACATCCTGTCGCGCCTGGAACGGGCCCAGATCGCCTCGCTTTCGCTGCTGGCCGCGGGCGAGATGATCGACGAGGCGGTCGAGCGCGAGCTTCTTGCGAATGCCGAGGTCTTCAACGTGGTCCTGCGCCGGGACGAGATCCGCCAGCTTGTCCTCTCCTCGCCCATTCCCGGCCCGATCGAGGAGACCTACGACCTGCGCCACGCCTCGGCCTGGGAACTGATCCGGGACGCCGTGCATTGCATCTTCGATCCGCGCGACCGGGTCATCCGGGTGATCGGCGATCCGGTGAAGCAGGCGGGCCTGCTGATCGAGGCGACGATGTCCACCGGTCCCCTGCGTCAGGCAATGGTCGACTATGGCATCCGCATCCTCGGCCTTTCGGCGGCCATTTCGGTTCTGACGGCGGCCCTGCTGTTCTTTGCCGTGCGCTCGCTTCTGGTGATGCCGATCAAGCGCGTGGTCGAAAGCATGTGCGCCTACGCCGAAGCCCCCGAAGACGCGCGCCGCGTGATCGAACCGCGGTCGGCGGTGTTCGAACTGCGCGAGGCCGAGCAGGCGCTGCAGATGATGCAGAAGCAGCTGACCCAGTCGCTCCGCCAGAAGGAGCGTCTGGCCCAGCTTGGGGGGGCCGTCGCGAAGGTCAGCCACGATCTGCGCAACATGCTTTCGACGGCACAGCTTTTTGCCGACCGGATGGAGGAAAGCGCCGACCCGATGGTCAAGCGCGCGGCCCCCAAGCTCGTCGGGTCGATCAGCAGGGCGGTGGGGCTGTGCGAGACGACGCTGGCCTTCGGCAAGGCAGAGGAGCCGCCCCCGACGCTGTCGCGCTTCAGCCTTGCTGCCCTGGTGCGGGAGGTTGCCGAGGCGGAAGGCCTGGCGGCGAACGGCGCGCTGGTCGAGATCGTGACGGACGTGGCCGTCGATGTCTCCGTGCGGGCGGATCGCGAACAGCTTTACCGGGTGTTGACCAACCTGGTGCGCAATGCGCGCCAGGCGATCGAGGCGACGGGAAAACCCGGCACGATAGAAATCGCCATCGGAGAGGGTGCCGATGGTTGGTGGGTCAGTGTCGGGGACACCGGCCCCGGCCTGCCGGAGCGTGCCAGGGAGCATCTTTTCCAGCCCTTCCAGGGGGGCGCGCGCAAGGGCGGAACCGGGCTTGGCCTGACGATTGCCGCCGAACTCGTGCGCGGTCACGGTGGCCGGCTCGACCTGGTTCGGTCGGACGGCACCGGGACGCTCTTCCGCCTGACGGTGCCGCGCGCCAAGGCCGCTGCACCCGGCCTGGAGGCATCCTGACGATCGCCGGGTTTCAGCGTTTTCGCCCTTGCAATGCCCCGGCCACGCCGCTAAATGCCAACCGCACGCACCCGTAGCTCAGCTGGATAGAGCACCAGACTACGAATCTGGGGGTCAGGAGTTCGAATCTCTTCGGGTGCGCCACTTCCCAAAAGTCCTTGCCGGTTTGCTTACAAGGGGAATTGTTTCCCAGGGTGTTGGTGGACACGGTCCCAAGACCCGTCCATCATGGCCGCGCGGGCATGGCAAATGGGGGAGAGCAAGGATGTGCGCACGTCCGGGATTCGAACTGATGGCCGCGATCGCAGCCATCGCCGGACTGATGGCTCCGGCGAATGCGCAGCAGATCATGCCATCGCAGGGGCTGGACGATCCCGTGGTCGCCTTCAACCTGGCCGATGTGCGGGACTGGGGAAGCAACATGCCCTTCCTCGACATCGGCCGTACCATGCGGCCCTTCATCGCCGGCACGGATGAGGACTGGGAAACCCTCAGCAATGACGATCTGCGGGCTGGCGGTCTGCTTGATGATGCGGGATGGCCCAGGCGCATCCCGCGAGGCGCCGATTTGCTGCGCGCGGGATTCGATTGGTCGGCCGAAAGCGGCGCCACCGCTTCGCGTGCGGGGCGCTACGTCCTGACCTACGAGGGAACCGGACGGATCGAACTGGGCGGGAACGCCGAGGAGGTCGAGAGTTCGCCCGGCCGAATCGTCTTCGACAACCCTTCCGGAAAGGGCTTCTGGCTCGAGATTCTGGAAACCGATCCGGCGGGCTCCGGCGACTATGTCCGCGACATCCGGATTATTCGCGAGGACCGGCTTTCGCTCTATCAGGCGGGCGCGATCTTCAACCCGGACTGGCTGCGGGTGATCCGGGACGCCCGCCAACTGCGCTTCATGGACTGGATGGAGACCAACGGCTCGGAGATCGAAAGATGGGACGACAGACCCCTGACCGGCGACGCGACCTGGGCCGCGATCGGGGTGCCTGTCGAGATCATGGTGCGGCTTGCGAACGAGATCGGCGCCGAACCCTGGTTCACGCTGCCGCACATGGCCGATGACGAATACGTCAGCGCCTTTGCTACCTATGTCCGCGATCACCTTGACCCGCGCCTCAAGGTCCGGGTGGAGTTTTCCAACGAAGTCTGGAACGGCGGATTCGAACAGTCCGACTGGGTGGATGAACGCGCGCAGAAGGAATGGCGGCGGGAGGCCGGCCTTTACTATCACGCCAAGCGTGCAACGGAGATGGCGCTGATCTGGCAGCGGGTCTTTGGCGACGCAGGCGCGGACAGGCTCGTGAACGTGCTGGCCGGGCAGACCGTCAACAGCTGGCTGACCGAGGAACTGATCACCGCAGGCGCCTGGCGGGAGGAAGAGCCGGATGCCTACGTCCCGCCCGCAAGCGTATTCGAGGAATTCGCCGTCACCTCCTATTTCGGCGAAAGCGCGATGGGCAGCCCCGAGGTGCGCGCCGAGTTGCTCGAACGGGTCAGGCGGTCGCCCTCGGCCGCCGCGTCCTGGCTGACGGCGCGCCTTGGGGACCAGGGTGTCGACGACTCGATTCCCGCGCGGCTTGCCAGTCTTGCCGAACAGCGGACGGTCGCCCATCGGCACGGGCTGAAATTGACACTCTACGAAGGCGGCCAGCACGTACACCACCTTTTCGCGATCCAGGGCATGAGCGAGGCGGAAACCGAGCGGCTCCAGACATTCATGCAGGACTATGTGCGCAGCGAGGACATGGCAGCCCTGTACGCGGATCTCTGGCGGGGCTGGAAGGCCATCGGCGATGGGCCCTTCATGCAGTTCATCGATGTTGGAGCGCCGTCAAAATGGGGCTCCTGGGGTCTCTATGCCTTTCTCGGCGACAGCACCCCTCGTTCGCGGAGGCTCGAACAGCTGTCCGCGGACGGCGGGTCCTGGTGGGGCGAGGGCGGCGGCGCGCAATTTCGTCAGGGGGTGACGGTCTGGGCCGGCAGCAAGGGTCAAACCCTGGCCGGTACGCCGGAAGAAGACTACCTCATCGGCGGCGCCGGCGATGACACCTTCATTCCGGGCGCGGGGGCGGACGGGTTGAACGGAGGGGCGGGAACCGACACCGTCGTCGTGGCAGGCGCGCCCGGCGACTACGCGGCGCGGCGCGAGGGTGCGGGCATCCGCCTCTCGGGCGCCGAGGGCGACAAATACCTTCGTTCTGTGGAACGGATCGTCTTCGGCACCGGTGAGACCCGCGAATTGCAGGATATCGTCGCCAACTGAATCGTTTCCTGAGGCGGTCCAATCGAATGGGGGCGGGCCGTTTGGTTTTTAGCCGCATGCCGACCTCCCTGCAGGTTTGAACGGGCGGGCGACACCGGCTAGACAAGGACTGTCATCGCCCGCGACCGAAAGGAAAGACGTGACCACGCCGGCCCCTGCCATCGATCTCCGGGATGCGGCGCGCCCGGCGGCGCTTTTGTGGCTGGCGCTTGCGCTCATCGGTGCCGGTTTCTTCTTCCACCCGGGGACCGAGGCGCTGCTGGAGGCCTGGGCGCAGCCGGAATACAGCCACGGGCCGCTGATCCCCGTCGTTTCAGGCTTTCTTCTGCTCCGACAGCTGAAAGGCGTTCCGGCGGCTCAGGCAAGCGTGCGCGACCGGTTGCCGGGATTCGCGCTTCTGGCGCTCGCGGTGCTGCTTGCGGTTTTCGGCCGGGTTATCCGCATCACCGACTTCGTGGCCTATGCGATGATTCTCTGGGTCGGCGCGATGCTCCTGATCGGATTCGGATGGCCGCGCGGCCGTCACCTGTGGCCGCCGGTCTTCCACCTGATCTACATGCTGCCGCTGCCCGGCGCACTTTACTACGGCGTGTCGACCTGGCTTCAGGGAGTGTCTTCCGAACTCGGTGTTCTCTTCCTCAGGCTGATGGCGGTGCCGGTCTATCTGGACGGCAACATCATCGACCTTGGCGTCTACAAGCTCGAGGTCGCAGAGGCCTGCTCGGGCCTGCGCTACCTGTTCCCGATCCTGAGCTTTTCCTACATCTTCGCCGTGCTCTATCGTGGCCCGATGTGGCACAAGGCGGTGCTCCTGATCGCTGCCGCGCCGCTGTCGGTCCTGATGAATTCGGTTCGTATCGGCATTGCCGGGCTGGTCGTGGATCGCTACGGGCTGGCGCACGTCGAAGGCATCACCCACTTCCTCGAGGGATGGGTGATCTTCGTCACCTGCGTCGTGCTGCTGTTCCTGCTGGCGCGGATCCTGCTCCTCTTCCATCCCGACCGCCCGGGCCTGGCCGAGGCGCTGGATCTGGACACCGAAGGGCTCTGGCCGCAGGTCGCGCGGCTGGGGCGCGCCACGGCGATGGCGCTGCCTGCCGCGATGATGCTGGCGCTGGCTGTCACTGTCACGCTCATACCGGAACGGGCCCCGGCGCCGATTCCGCGCGACGGCTTCAGCTTTTTCCCGCGCACCCTCTCCGACTGGACGATGAGCGCGGAAAACCGTCTGGATCCGGCGGTGGAGCGTGTCCTGCGCGCCGACGACTACATCCTGCGGACCTATGACGGCCCGGCGGCGGAGGGCTGGGTCGAACTGTTCACCGCCTGGTACGTCGATCAAAGCCGGGGTGGCACGCATTCGCCCGAGGTCTGCCTTCCCGCAGGCGGCTGGGAAATCGCCTCGCTGCGCCAGATCGGGGCTGAGGGCGCCGGGGGCAGCTTCACCCTCAACCGGGCGCTGGTCCAGAAGGGGTTGCAACGGATGCTTGTCTACTACTGGTATGACCAGCAGGGCGAAAGAACCGCGTCGGCCTTCCGCTCCAAGCTGATCCTGACCCTGGCCAAGCTGAAAAGCGGGCGCAGCGACGGGGCACTGGTGCGGCTGACAACGCCGATCCGGCCCGGCGAGACCGAGGTTGACGCCGAGGCGCGCCTGCAAGCCATGCTGGGTGCGGCCGACATTGCGCTGGCCCGCGCGCTGCCGGGGGAGTGAGGGCCATGACCCGATATCATTGTCCGTGTCCGCCCCAAGTCCGCCCCACGGGCGGGTGGGTGAAACACTGTCCTTCCCCGGCGCGCGGGAGTTCATGCGAGTTGCGACAGGGGTATCGCCTCTAATGACGGCACGAACATCGCCCGACCGCCTCAGCGTCATCATCGCCGCCTGCAACGAGGAGCGCTATATCGGCGCGTGTCTCGAGTCGTTGCTGGCGCAGGAACCGTTTCCCGCCGGGGTCGAGATCATCGTCTCCGCCAACGCCTGCACCGATCAGACGGAGGCGATCGTGGAAGGTTATGTCACCCGGTTCGCCGCGCGCGGCTGGCCGTTGCGCTGCCTGTCCAGCCCCGTGCCTGGCAAGCCCGGCGCGATCAACCGCGCCGATGCGGCGGCCCAGGGCGGCATGCGCGCCTATCTGGATGCGGACATCGTCTGCGAGCCCGCGCTCCTGCCGCAGATCGTTCGGACGCTGGAGACCGACCGCCCGATCTATGCGACGGGGCGGCTGACGGTGGCGCGGGCCAGATCATGGATCACCAGGGCCTATGCGCGGCTCTGGTGCCGGCTGCCCTTCATGCAAGGCGGCGCCGTCGGGGCGGGCTTCTTCGCGGTGAACGCCGCAGGGCGCGCGCGGTGGGGCGCGTTCCCGGACATCATCTCCGATGACACCTACGTCCGGCTTCATTTCACCCCGGAGGAGCGGGTGGAGGTCGCGGCCCGGTTTTCCTGGCCGATGGCGGAGGGTCTGCGCAACCTTGTCCGGGTGCGGCGGCGGCAGGACGCCGGAGTGGTCGAAATCGCCCGGCTTTTCCCCGCGCTTCTCGGCAACGAGGGCAAGGCGCGGCTTGGCAAGGCCGGTGTCCTGCGCCTTGCGGCACGCGATCCCGCGGGATTCGCGGTCTACGCGGCGGTGCACCTGCTGGTTCGAAGCCGGCCCCAGGGCACAGAATGGAGCCGCGGCAGATGAGGAACGCGGTAGCAACCGGCCACGATGCGCAGGCAGTCCGGCGGGCCGACGTTCCGCGCGGGCGCATCGCCTATCTGACCGGTGAGTATCCCAAGGTCTCCCACACCTTCATCCAGCGCGAGGTTGCAGCCCTGCGCGCGCTTGGGGTCGATGTGATCACCTGCACTGTGCGCCGGGCCCCCGCGAAGGATGTCGTCGGCGCAGATCAACTGGCGGAACAGGCGCAGACCTTCTGCATCCTCGAGACGGCGCGAAACCCGCTCCGGCTCATTGCGGCGCATGCCGCGATCCTGGGTCGCAGCCCCGCGCGCTGGTTCGAGGCCCTGGGCCTTGCCTGGCGCACCCGCTCTCCCGGCCTCAAGGCGATGGTCTGGCAGGCGTTCTACTTCGCCGAGGCGGCCGTTCTGGCCCGCCACCTGCGACGAGAGCGGGTGACGCATCTGCACAACCACTTCGCCAACTCCTCCTGTTCTGTGGCGATGCTGGCCAGCGTCATGTCGGGCATTCCCTTCAGCTTCACCGAGCACGGGCCAGCGATTTTCTTCGAGGCGCACAAGTGGCACATCGGCGAGAAGGTCGCGCGGGCCAGTTTCGTCGCCTGCATCAGCCACTTCTGCCGGTCCCAGATGATGCTGTTTTCCGACCCCGCGCACTGGCACAAGTTCGCGATCGTCCATTGCGGGGTCGAGCCTGAACGCTATGGCCGGAAGTCGCGCGAGGCTTTTGGAAGGCGGGCGCTGTTCGTGGGGCGCATGGATCCGGTCAAGGGGGTGCCTGTCCTGTTGCGGGCTTTCGCCGCGGTCGCACCAGACCACGCCGATGCGCGGCTCGACCTGGTGGGCGACGGCCCCGCGATGGCATCCTTCAGGGAAATGGCGGCGGCATCCGGTCTGTCCGACCGCATCCGGTTCCTGGGGTATCGCAATCAGGACGAGGTCGCCGAACATCTGGAGGAGGCGGACGTTCTGGTCCTGCCCAGCTTTGCCGAAGGCGTGCCGGTTGTCCTGATGGAGGCCATGGCAAGCCGGATTCCGGTCATTGCGAGCCGTGTGGCCGGTGTGGCGGAACTGGTCGAGGACGGCGTCAGCGGCTTTGTCCTGCCACCGGGCGACGATGAGGCGCTGGCCGCCGCGCTGAGAACGCTGTTCGACCTGCCCGAACGTGGGCGCGAAATGGGCCGCGCTGGGCGGCGAAAGGTCGAGGCGGACTTCGACATCCGCACCGAGGCCGCCGGACTGGCCCGACTTTTTTCTGCGGCAGAAGTTGCGCAGGCCTGACGTCGCGTAGGGGCGGCTTGTCGGCCTTGCGAAAAACGGGGAAAATCGAGCTGCGGAACGGGAAGAGCCGCCGGTCTGTCTGTGTGTGAGTGCAAGGGTTTGAAATGTATGCAGTTTTTGTAAGATCTGGTGCGGCAGCCATCTGCACCATCCCGGAAACGCGAAACCCGTCACCCGAGAATCATCCCGCAGGTGCGAACAATCCCTGTCTGCAGCCGGAATTGGCGCATGGCTGAGGTCATTCACCACGACCTGCCCAGGGCCGAGTTCCTGGGGGCGCCCTTCCATCGCGTCGACATGGAACGCGCGCTCGCCCTTGCCAACCGTTCGATGCGCGACCGACAGCGGCTTCAGCACTGCGACATCAACGTGGCGAAGATCATCCAGATGCGGTCCGACCCCGACCTTGCGCATCATGTCGGCGCAAGCGACATCATCTGCATCGACGGTGCGGGCGTGATGCTCGGCTGCCGGCTTCTGGGCATCGCCACCGGGGGGCGCGTCACCGGCGTCGATCTGATGATGCGCACCATCGACCTGTGCGAGCGGGCCGGGTATCGCCCCTACTTCCTTGGCGCGCGCCAGGAGATTGTGGAAACCGTCGTCGCGCGGCTCAGCGAAACCCACCCCCGGCTCGTGGTCGCAGGCTACCGGAACGGCTACTTCAAGCGCGAGGACGAGGCGAAGATCGTTGCCGACATTCGCGCCTCGGGCGCCAGTTGCCTGTTCGTGGGCATCACCAGCCCGATCAAGGAGCGGTTCCTGTTCGACCATCGCGACGCCTTGGGCGTGCCGTTCCAGATGGGTGTCGGCGGCGCCTTCGACGTGCTTGCGGGCAAGGTAAGGCGCGCACCGCGGTTCGTGCAGTCCATGGGCATGGAATGGCTTTTCCGCGTGATTCAGGAACCGCGCCGGCTGTTCTGGCGCTACCTCGTCACCAACACGCGCTTCGCTACCCTCCTGCTGGCGGAGCTGCTGCGCCGGCTGGTCCATCCCCTCAGCAGGCGTCAGAACGGATGAGCCCGACACGAACATGAAAATCCTCGTCGTATTCGGAACCCGGCCCGAGGCCATCAAGTGCTTTCCCGTCATCGAGGAACTCAGGCGCCGCCCGGGTGTCGAGGTCGTTGCCTGCACCACCGCCCAGCATCGCCACATTCTGGACCAGGTCCTGGAACTGGTCGGGCTGGTCCCCGACATCGACCTGCACCTGATGCGGGAAAAGCCCTCGCTGACGGACATCACGACCGATGTCCTCAACCGCGTGGGCGAGGTTCTGGACCAGGTGCGCCCGGACCGGGTTCTGGTGCAGGGCGATACGACGACGGCAATGGCGACAGCCATGGCGGCCTTCTATCGAGGGATTCCCGTCGGCCATATCGAGGCCGGTCTGCGCACGGACACAATCCTTTCGCCCTGGCCCGAAGAGGCGAACCGGCGGATCGTCAGCGTGATTGCGGACATGCATTTCGCCCCGACCGCGGCGGCACGCGACAACCTGCTGCGGGAAAACATCGACCCGCACGCGATCTACCTGACGGGCAACACCGTTATCGACGCGCTGCATTCGGTGCGGGCGCGGCTGGCGGCGGCTGCCGTCTCGCCGCTGCCTGGTCATCCCCGGTTGCGCGCGCTTCTGGACGAGGGGCGCCGGCTGGTCCTGATGACCGCGCACCGGCGGGAGAACTGGGGCGAGGGGATCGACGCGATCTGCCGCGCGGCGATCCAGATCGCCGATCGCGGCGACGTGGTGATCGCCTTGCCGGTGCATCCGAACCCGCGCGTCGCGGGGCCTGTGCGCGCGGCGCTGGGCACCCATCCGTCGATCTGCCTTCTCGATCCGCTCGGCTATGCCGAGTTCGTTGCCATGCTCGCGCGGTGCGAGGTCGTGCTGACCGATTCCGGCGGTGTGCAGGAGGAAGCACCCGCGCTTGGCAAGCCGGTGCTGGTGCTGCGCGACACGACCGAGCGACCGGAAGGGGTCGAGGCGGGATGCGCGCGGCTCATCGGGCTCGACAGCCGGCGCATCGTGGAGGAAACCCGGCGCCTGCTGGACGACCCGCTGGCCTACCGGGCGATGAGCCGTGTCGCCAATCCCTATGGCGACGGGACCGCGGCGCGACAGATCGCCGATGCGATCCTGTCCCGCGCGGGAGCCGCCCGTACCCGGGCGGTAGGCACCTGATTTTCCGAGGTATTCTGGTGATAGTGCATTTTCTGGTGAAATCGTTGACCGACACGGTATCGGGACTGGCCCCGATCCTGTCCGCGCGGCCCGAAAGAACCGCCCATCCGGCGCATCTTGCGGCCGCTGCCGGCTGGCTGATGCGGTCCGTCGATGCCTGCGGAGGCGAGGCGTCCTCGAAGGGGTATCGTTTCCTGAAGGGCTGGATGCCGCCTTATCCTGAAACGACGGGCTATATCATCCCCACGCTGTTGACATTGGGCGACCGTTTCGGCGATGCGCGCTATGCCGACGCGGCAGTGCGCATGGGCCAGTGGCTGACCGGCGTGCAGCGGCCGGATGGCGGATTCGCGGGCTACGAACTCGGGCTGCAGGATGATCCGGATGTGTTCGACACCGGGATGATCCTTCTGGGCTTCAATTCCCTGCTGCGCCGGGGCGGCGACGACCGGATTGCGGCGGCGGCGCGGAAGGCGTCCGATTTCCTGCGCGGCGCGCTGGATGACGACGGCGCCTTCGCCCGCCATGTCAGCCACGGCATGCTGCACACCTACAACGTGCGATCAGCCTGGGCGCTGGTCGCCTACGGCCGGATCGCGGGCGACGCCGGGGCCGAGGCAGCGGGCCTTGCGAATGCCGACTGGGCGATCGCGCAGCAGCAGGCCAACGGCTTCTTTACCCAGAACGCCTTCAAGCCGGGCGGCAACGCGAACACCCACGGCACCGCCTATGTCCTGCGTGGTCTGTTCCAGATCCACCAGTTGACGGGCCGTCATGACATCCTGCGCGCGGTGACCACGGCGGCGGACCAGATCGCGTCGGTCTATGAGCGCGAAGGCTGGCTGGCCGCCGAACTCGGCCCCGAGTGGGACTTCCGCTCGCGCCATATCTGCCTCACGGGCTGCGCCCAGATCGCGATCATCTTCCTGCGTCTTGCCGCGGCGACGGGGAACGAGCGCTACGTGCCGCTGGCCGAGCGTCTGATCGCGCAGGTGGCGGCGACCCAGACCCTGCGGGGAACCAGAAGGCACAGCGGCGCGATCGCCGGGTCCTACCCGATCCAGGGCGCCTATGCGCCGCTTCAGTATCCCAACTGGGCGACGAAGTTCTTCGCTGACGCCCTGCTTGAGCGGGAACGCTGGCACATGGGGCAAAGAAGCCTGCCCGAGGATGAGTTGTTCGCCGGATAGCGTGCGGTCCCCGGGGGTGCAGGGGCGGGCTGGTCACTTGTATTCGATGATGCGGCTCGCTTCACCGCGCAGGCGCCGAAGCAGGTAAAGGACCGCCCCCTGCAGGTTGCAGAACTTCGACAGCGTGAGCAGCGCCCCCGCCTTCGCCGCCTGTGCGGGCGCAAACCCGCGGCGCCGGAAGCGAAGGGTGGAGCGGCCGGCAGAGGCGGCATAGAGGGCACCCACCGCAAGGACAGCCGGCGGAAACCAGAGCGCGCCCGCCACCGCGGCCAAGGGCAGGCCGAGGCCCCAGAACACCATGCGCCGCCGCGCCGCGGGATAGAGGTTGGGGTGGAGGCGTCCGACCTCGGCAAAGGCATGCCCGGCGCGGACATTGCGCCGCCACCACTGACCGAACCGGTAGATCGCGGCATCGTGGAAGCCCATGTCGGCGTCGAGGCGCCAGACCTCTCCGCCCCGCGCGATCAGGCGCTGACAGAGGTCGGGTTCTTCGCCCGCGATCAGATCTTCCCGGAAACCGCCGACCTCGGCCAGACCCTCGCGGCGCATCATGGCGATCCCGCCGCAGGCGTCGGTCCGGCCGACCGGCGTATCCCATTCCCAGTCGCAAAGGCGGTTGTAGATCGAGGCTTTGACATCAACCTCATGCAGACGTCCGCAGACGGCCACCGCTCGGGGCGTCCTCGCCAGAAAGGTCAGCGCATGCCCGATCCAGCCGGGGTCCAGCCGGCAGTCGCCGTCGATGAACTGCACAAGGTCGACCTGCGGTCCGGTGCGCAGCGCGGCAAGGCCCGCGTTGCGTGCACGCGCGGCGGTGAAGGGGCGCGACAGGTCCAGTTCGATGACTTCGGCACCGGCGCGCCTCGCCTCGCCCACGCTGTCATCGGTCGAGCCCGAATCGACATAGACGGTCCGGACGACCAGCGGGACCACCGACGCGAGGCAGGCAACCAGTCGCGCGCCTTCGTTGCGCCCGATGATCACGGCCGCGACCCTGGGTGGGGCATTGTCCGATTCGGGTTTCCTCTCGGGATGGCGGGTCGTCATCGTTTCCTTGCCGGCAGCGTTCTTGGTGACGAAAGGGAAGGCCCGCCCTGCTCTGCATGTCCAGAGATTTCTTCTTCTCTCTGATGCACTTGGCAAGGTTTGAGGGGGAATATGGAGATGCGCCGCAGTCTTGCGGCGATGGTGGCTGAAACGCCGCGGCTGGCAATTCGTTTCCAGGCGCTGCACAGTCAATTTTGACTGGGATACTGTTCCTGCGCTGGCGACAGCGTTCGGTGGGGGATGGCACGTAGGACCGGGATGCACGGATGGTGGTCAGTCAACGGAATCATAATGTTCCGACATCGTGTGGCCTTCGGGGGCGACATGCGCCCTGTGCGAGGCGTTGCCAAGGCCTTGGACTCGCGCGGCCGGATGCT
This sequence comes from Albidovulum sediminis, assembly GCF_025380365.1. Classification (GTDB taxonomy): domain Bacteria; phylum Pseudomonadota; class Alphaproteobacteria; order Rhodobacterales; family Rhodobacteraceae; genus Albidovulum; species Albidovulum sediminis. The sequence continues at coordinate 2,305,308 of NZ_JAOCQF010000001.1, read as the reverse complement.
ACACTCCGCCTGGGTGTGAGAGGTAAGAGTGCCGGCTGAAATGTCAGACAGGGTTCCCGCAGGCGACAATGACATCGCCATCATCGGCATGGCCGCGCATCTGCCGGGTGCCCCTTCGGTCGAGGATTACTGGAGGAACCTGCGCGACGGGGTCGAATCGATCCGCGAACTGACCGAGGCCGAACTTGCGGCGGCGGGGGAAAGCCCGGCGCGGATGCGGGCGCCCAACTACGTACGCGCCGCGGCGACGCTTGAGGGGTTCGAGCGCTTCGACGCCGAGTTCTTCGGGCTGTCGCCCAAGGAAGCGGCAATCATGGACCCCCAGCACCGCCAGTTCCTGGAAACCGCGTGGGAGGCGATGGAGAACGCCGGGCACACGCCCGAAGGGTTCGCGGGGTCTGTAGGCGTCTATGCCGGCTGCGGCATGGGCAGCTATTTCTACTTCAACGTCTGCTCGAACCCCGACCTCGTGCAATCGACAGGGATGTTCCTGCTCAGGCACACCGGGAACGACAAGGATTTCCTGTCCACCCGCGTCAGCCATGTGTTCGATCTGAAGGGGCCAAGCCTGTCGGTGCAGACGGCCTGCTCCACCTCGCTCGTCGCCGTGCACCTTGCGTCGCAGGCGCTTCTGAACGGCGAATGCGACATGGCGCTGGCGGGCGGTGTGACGATCGAAATCCCACATGCGCGCGGATACCTTTATGCCGAGGGCGAAGTGCTGTCCCCGGACGGGCACTGCCACGCCTTCGACCACCGCGCGCAGGGCACTGTCTTTGGCTCCGGCGCGGGCTGTGTGGTTCTGCGCCGGCTTGGCGATGCCATCGCGGACGGCGACCACATCTGGGCGGTGATCAGGGGCAGCGCCATCAACAACGACGGGTCGGACAAGGCCGGCTATCTGGCGCCTTCGGTCGACGGGCAGGCCCGCGCCATCGCCGAGGCGCATGCGGTGGCCGGTGTCGATGCCGGAACGATCGGCTATGTCGAGTGCCACGGGACCGGCACCTACCTGGGCGACCCGATCGAGGTTGCGGCCCTGACGCAGGCTTTCCGCGAGACGACCGACAAAGAGGGTTTCTGCCGGATCGGTTCGGTCAAGACCAACATCGGCCATCTGGACACCGCGGCGGGCGTGGCGAGCCTGATCAAGGCATCGCTGGCCCTTCATCATCGCCAGATGCCACCGTCCCTGGGCTACGAAAAACCGAACCCGGCCATCGACTTCGAGACCTCGCCCTTCCGCGTGAATGACCGCCTGTCGGAGTTCCCGGCCCTTGGCGCGCCGCGCCGGGCCGCGGTCAACAGCCTTGGCGTCGGCGGTACCAACGCCCACGCGGTGCTGGAAGAGGCACCTGCCCGCGCCGCATCGGAAGACAGCGACTGGCCATTTCAGCTTCTGGTCCTGTCGGCACGCTCCAAAGCCGCGCTTGACGAGGCGAGCGGCAATCTGGCCGCGCATTTGCGCGTGCACCCCGAACAGTCTCTGGCCGATATCGCCTGGACGCAGAAGGAAGGCCGCCGCGCATTCGACCGGCGCCGGGTCGTGGTGGCCGCCAGCCATCAGGAAGCGGCCGACCTTCTGGAAAGCGGCGATACCCGCCGCGTCTTCAACCATACCCACCTTGGCGCCCGGCCCGAGGTCGTTTTCATGTTCCCGGGCGGCGGCGCGCAATACGCCGGCATGGCGCGTGATCTTTACGAGACCGAACCCGTCTTTCGCGAATGGATGGACCGCGGACTCGATCACCTCCAGCCGAAACTCGACTATGATCTGCGCGCGATCTGGCTGCCCGGACCCGAAACCCGCGCCGAGGCGGTCGAGCGGCTGAAGCGGCCGTCGGTCCAGTTGCCGCTCATCATGATCGCCGAATATGCGCTGGCCCAGCTGTGGATGAGCTGGGGGGTGGAGCCGGCGGCGCTGGTCGGTCATTCGATGGGCGAGAACACCGCGGCCTGCCTTGCCGGCGTCCTGTCCTTCGAGGACTGCATTGGCCTTGTGCACCTGCGCGGCCAGCTGTTCGACACCATCGCGCCGGGCGGCATGCTGTCGGTCCCCTTGCCGGAGGCTGAACTGCGGCCGCTGCTGACCGGCGATCTGGACATGGCTTCGGTGAATGCGCCGGATCTCTGCGTCGTCTCCGGGCCGCAGTCGGCGCTCGATGCGCTGGAGGCGGCGCTGAAAGCGCGGGAGATAGAGCCCCAGAGGGTGCAGATCGACATTGCCGCCCACAGCCGGATGCTGGAGCCGATCCTGGATCGCTTTGGCGCCTACCTTCGCTCGATCCGGCTGTCCGCGCCGACCCTGCCCATCATCTCGAACCGCACCGGTCAGGTCCTGACGGCGGCCGAGGCGACCGACCCCGATTACTGGGTTCGTCACCTGCGCAACACAGTGATGTTTGCGGACTGCGCCAGAACGCTGATGGCGCGGCCCGGACGGGTGTTCCTTGAGGTCGGGCCGGGGCGCGCCCTGTCGTCGCTGATCCAGGCGAACGGCGTACCGGCGAACCAGGTTCTGTCCTCACTTCGCCACCAGGACCACGAAATCGCCGACGACATCTGGTTCGTCACCACGCTTGGCCGTCTCTGGGCGCTGGGCGTGCCGGTGGACTGGGCGCCGCTCTGGGGTGAGGCGCGACGCAATCGCGTGCCGCTGCCGACCTATCCGTTCCAGCGCCAATCCTATTTCATCGAACCCGGCAAGACGGCCGCTCCGGTTGAGGAAAGCTGGCCCGAGCGGATCGAGGATATCGGCAAGTGGGGCTGGAAGCCGCACTGGCGCCCGCGTGCCGCCGAGTGCGAAGTCGAGGCCGACCGGCTGGAAGAGGCCGCCCGCCACGACTGGCTGGTCTTTTCCGATGACACCGGCCTGTCGGACCGTGTCGTGGCGCGGTTGCGCGCTGCCGGGCATCGTGTGGTCGAGGTTCGGGTGGGCTTTTCCTTCGCGCGGCTTGGCGACGACAGCTATGGCATCTCGCCCGAGCGCGGGCGCGTCGACTACGACCGGCTGTTCCAGGTTCTGGCGGCCGAAGGGTTCAAGCCGGATCGCATCGCACATTTCTGGCTTGTCACAGCCGAGCGCACCTTCCGGCTGGGATCGAGCTTTTTCATGCGCAACCAGGAGCAGGGGTTCCAGAGCCTCCTGTCGCTCGCCCAGGCGATGAGCGAGGCAGACCTGCCGCATCCCCTGCACCTGACCTGCATGACCACCGGCGTTCAGCAGGTCCGCGACGAAAGGCTGCCCGATCCGGAAAAGGCCACGGTTTTCGGTCCCTTGCGCGTCATTCCAAGGGAATTTCCGGGCGTGACCTGCAGCGCGCTCGATGTGGCCTTGCCCGCGGCTGCGAAGGGCGATGCCGGGATGGACCGGATCGCGGATTCCGTGATCGAGGAGTTGCTGGCCGATCCGTCGAACCTGACCGCGGCGCTGCGCGAGGGCAAGCGATACGAGTTGACCTGGCGCCCTGTTGTTCTGGGCGATGCCGAACACCCCGTGCGCGAGGGTGCGGTCTGCCTGATTACCGGCGGCTTCGGCGGCATTGGCCTGACGCTGGCCGAAAACCTGGTCGTGGAACGCGGCGCGCGGATCGCGCTTCTGACGCGCCGCCCGCTTCCGCCGCGCGAGGGCTGGGAGGCCTATCTGCGCGCCCATCCGCCGCAGGACGCGGGCGCCGAGCGGATCCGCGCGCTGCGCCGTCTCGAAGCGCTCGGCGCCACGCCCGTCGTCGTGGTCGGAGACGTCTGCAACCTGCCGGATATGGAGGCGGCCCGGCGCCAGGTAGAGGCCGCGTTTGGCCGCGTCGACGTGCTGATCCACGCCGCGGGTGTGGTCGACGACGCGCCGATCCTCGCGAAGTCGCCCGAAAGCGTCGAGGATGTCCTTGCCCCGAAGGTGCATGGCACGCTGGTACTGGATCGGGTGTTTCCGGACGGCAGCCTGGATCTGATGGTCGTCTTCGCCTCTACCTCCACGGTGATCGCGCCGGCGGGCCAGGTCGACTATGTCGCCGCGAACGAGTTCCTCAACGCCTGGGCCCGCTCGCGTGCGGGCGGCAGGACGCGCGTCGTTGCGGTCAACTGGGGCATCTGGTCGGATGTCGGCATGGCGGCCGGGGCCTATGCGGCACCCGTGCCCGCGCCTGTGGAGCCGCTGGTCATGCCGATGCTGGATGCCGCGACATTCGATGCGGCAGGCGCGCGCGTTTTCACGGCGAACTGGTCCGTGGCGCGATGGTTCCTCGATGGCCACCGCACCAGGGCGGGGCAGGCGCTTCTGCCCGGAACCGGGTTCATCGAACTGGCGGCCGAGGCGATGAGGGCGCAGGACGAGACCGGCCCGTTCGAGATAAGGGATCTCTACTTCCTGCATCCGCTGACGGTCCCGGAGTCGGGATCGCGGGCGGTGCGCGCGCGGATTCGGCGCGAGGATGGCGGTTACAGCCTTGACGTGCGAAGCAGCGTCGAACGCGACGGGCGCACCGGCTTTGGCCTGAACGCAGAGGCTCGGATACTTCCCCTTGCCGCCCCGGCAGGACGGCTGGATGTGCTCGGTCTGCTCTCGCGCTGCGGGGCGAAGGTCGAGGTGGGGCAGGGCCTGCGGACCCCACAGGAAGAACACCTGATCTTCGGCCCGCGCTGGCGCGTGGTCAATCGCCGCGCCTTCGGCAAGGGCGAGGGGGTCGCGCATCTGTCGCTGCCCGAGACGTTCCGCTCCGACCTGGAAGCGGGCTGCGTCATCCACCCCGCGCTCATGGACCTGGCGACGGGCTGGGCGATGGACCTTGTCGCAGGCTATGCGCCGACGCATCTCTGGGTGCCGCTGTCCTACGCGTCGATCCGCGTCCACCGGCCCTTGCCCGCCGAGGTGGTCAGCTGGGTCCGCAATGCGGACGACAATCGGGCGGACACGTCCTTTGCGCGGTTCGACGTGACGATCATGGACGCCACGGGGGCGGTGTGCATCGACATCGAAGGGTTCACCATGCGCCGGATGGACGGGGTGCTGGGCCTTGAAGCCGTTCCGTCCGCGCAGGATGTCGAGTTCCCCGAGGACGGGCCTGCCGCCCTTCGCCCGGTTTCCGCCGCCGAAGAGCGTCTGCGCCACAACCTGTCGCAGGGCATCCCCGCAAGGGACGGAGCCCTGGCGTTCGGTCGCGCGCTGGCGCTTGGCCTGCCGCAGGTCGTCGTATCCTCGATGGATCTGCCCGCGCTGGTCGCGCAGGCCGACACGCTTCGCCCTGCCGAGACCGGCGGAGGGCAGGGATTCGAGCGGCCGGCGCTCGATACGGCCTATGTCGAGCCCCGCAACGAGATCGAGCGGACGCTGGTCGGATTCTGGCAAGACCTTCTGGGCGTCGCGCAGGTCGGGGTCGAGGACAGTTTCTTTGACCTCGGCGGCCATTCGCTGATCGCGGTCCGGCTGTTCGCGATGATCCGCAAGACCTATGCCGTCGACTTCCCGATCTCGGTGCTGTTCGAGGCGCCGACGATCGCCGCCTGTGCCGCCCTGATCGAGGCGCGCGTGGGGCCATCCGAGCAGTCGACCGACGGGGCCGGTGCCGCCGTGATTCCGCAGCGCCGGTTCACCCACCTGGTTCCCATGAACAAGGCGGAAGGAAAGCCCAAGGCGCCGTTCTTCATCGTCGCCGGGATGTCGGGAAACATTCTGAACCTGCGCTTCCTCGCCAAGATGCTGGGCGGGGACAGGCCCTGGTACGGGCTTCAGGCCCGCGGCCTTTACGACGAGGATGCACCGCACGAATCCCTCGTCGATGCCGCCCGCGATTGCCTGGCCGAGATCCGGCAGGTGCAGCCGCACGGGCCCTATGTGCTTGGTGGTTATTCGGGTGGCGGTCTGACCGCCTGGGAGATGGCCCGCCAGCTGGAGGAGGAGGGAGAGGAGGTGTCGCTTCTCGTCCTGCTCGACACGCCGCTGCCCACCCGTCCGGACCTGAGCGCGGCTGATCGTCTTCGCATCAAGCTGAACCAGTTCCGCGCCGCGGGGCCTGGATATCTTCTCCAATGGTATCGGGACCGCGCGGCGTGGAAGCAGGCGCAGCGCGAGGGCGCCGAACAGGGTACCGGGCGCGAGGCATTGCTGACCGAGGTCGAGAAGGCCTTCCTGCGCGCTGTCGTGAAGTTCGAGATGACGCCACGCCGTGGCCGCACCGCGCTCCTGCGCCCGCCGGTTGATCTTCACTGGCAGGTGTGGGGAGGGCGCTGGGTCGATCAGGACCGGTGCTACGTCTATGACGACAACGGGATTGGCCGCTACGCCGACAACCTCGAAGTCATCGAAATTCCCGGAGACCATGACACCATGGTGCTGGAACCGAACGTTCGCGTTCTGGCGCAGAAGTTGCGGCAGGTGCTCGACAGTGCCGACGCAGATGCGCATCCGATGCGTTCGGCGGCGGAGTGAGCCATGGCGACCGTTCTTGTCAGCATCGTCAACTGGCGTACCGCAGAGATGGCGCTTGAGGCGGCAAGGGCCGCCGCAGCGGCGATGGAAGGCATCGAGGGCGCCATCACCATCGTCGACAACGCCTCGGGCGACGGGTCGGAGGAGGCGCTGCGCTCCGGTGTCGCGCGGCTTGGCCTTCTCCGGGTCAGCGTGATCCAGTCCGGCCGCAACGGCGGCTATGGCGCGGGCAACAACGTTGCCATCAGGGCGGGCCTGCCCGACGGGTCGGCGCCCGATTTCGTCTACGTGCTGAACCCGGATGCCTTTCCGGCCAGAGGGGCGATACGGGCATTGCTCGACCACATGAGGCGGCACCCGGAAACGGCCATCGCGGGCAGCCATGTGCATGGCCCGGACGGCGCCCCGCATGCCTCGGCCTTTCGGTTCTTCAGCCTCGGGTCGGAGTTCGAGGATGCCGCCAAGACCGGCCCGATCTCGCACCTTCTGGCCGATCGGATCGTGCCCCTGCCGACACCGTCCGAAACCACGCGTGTCGACTGGGTTTCGGGGGCCTCCATGCTGATCCGTCGGTCGGTGCTGGACCGCATCGGCCTTTTCGACGAGGCGTTCTTTCTCTACTTCGAGGAAACCGACCTTTGCCTGAGGGCCGCGCGGGCAGGCTTTGCGACGGACCATGTGCACGACAGCGATGTGACCCACATCGGCTCCGTATCGACCGGCGTGTCCAACCTCAGGCGCCTGCCGGGGTACTGGTTCGACAGCCGGTTCCTCTATTTCGCAAAGAACCATGGGCGCGGATATGCCATTGCCGCGACGATGGCGCGAGCCGCCGGATGCCTCGTGCTCGGGTTGCGTCGGCTTGTCAGCCGGAGGGCGCAACAGAACCCGCCCCATTTCCTGCGCGATCTGCTTGCGCATGGTTTCAGAACCCGCTGGCGAATCGGCGTGGCCGATCTGGCAACGCCAGGTGCCGCCCCGGTACGGAGTGACTCATGACACGCCCTTCGGCTCTCTTCGTCGGCAGCGAATCCCTGACCATCCAGTGCGCGGAACTCTGGATCGCGGCGGGCAACGACGTGGTTGCGGTCGTGACGCGCAGTCCGGATGTCGCACGCTGGGCACGCGACCGAGGATTGCGGGCAGATGAGCAATCGGCGGATGTCGCAGACCGGCTTGAAGGGGCGGGTTACGACTGGCTCTTTTCCGTCGCGAACCTGCACGTCCTGCCGAAGGCCATGGTGGCGGCCGCGCGCAATGGGGCGATCAACTTTCACGACGGGCCTCTGCCGCGGCACGCCGGGCTGAATGCACCTGTCTGGGCGCTGCTTCAGGGTGAAACGCACCATGGTATCGCCTGGCACCTGATCGAGGGCGGGATTGACGAAGGCGCCATCCTCGAGGCGCGGGAATTCGACATCGGCCCCGCGGAAACGGCACTGACGCTCAACACCCGGTGTTTCGAGGCGGCGATCGAAAGCTTCGGCGCTCTGGTCGCGTCGATCGGGGCGGGCACGCTGCAGCCGCGCGCGCAGGATCTGACGCACCGCACCTGGCACGGTCGTGACGACCGGCCCCGTGCGGCAGCGGTGATAGACTTTGCCGCTACCGCCGATAACGTGGCGCGTTTCGTGCGCGCGCTCGACCATGGCGGCTACTGGAACCCGCTCGCAGTGCCGAAGATCGCCGCGGGCGGCAGGGTCCTGGCGGTCGGGGCCGCCGAACCGGCACAGGGGGAGGGACCGGCGGGGCTGGTCCTCTCGGCCGATGACGAAGGGCTTGCGGTTGCCTGCGGACAGGGCGCCGTGATGCTCAGCGGTCTGCGTGACATGGATGGCCGGCCGGTCAGCCCGCGCACGCTCGATCTGGTGGGGCAGCTGCTGTCCGCGCCAGCCGATGACGAGGCGGCCGCGCTGACCGAGGCCTTGGCTGCGGTCGTTCGAGGTGAAGGCTACTGGCGCGAACGGATGCGGTCCCTTCGCCCGGTGGACCTGCCCTTGGCCCGGCCGTCTACCGGCAGAACTTCCTGGCGCCGGATCGCGTGCGACATCGCCGGCGGCGATGCAGCCCGGGGCGCGGTTGCACTGGCGCTTTTCGCGCGCGCCTATGGTGGTGGGGAGCCTATGGATCTGGCCTTCCATCTGGCCGGCGGCCCTCAGGCGAAGGGATACCTGTCGGACTGGGTGCCGCTGCGCGCCGGGGCGGAATCTGCCGCCGGCGATTTTCTTCAGGCTTTCAGGTCGGACCTTGCCAGCGCAGTGAAGTGCCCGGCCTTCGCCTGCGACCTTGTTCTGCGCGATCCCTCCATCGGCAGGTCCGCTCCACCGGCGGTCGCGCTCAATCTCGGGGCGGATGCACCGGTCGAGGGCAGTGTCGTCACGCTGTCGCTTTCGGCGGAGGGGGCGGGCCTGCATTTTGACGCCGAACGTCTCGATCCGGCGACGGCGTCCATGTTCGCGGCCCGGATTTCGCATCTGGCCCGAGTGCTGGACGAAGCGCAGTCCGGAACCGGCCTTTCGTCGCTGCCACCGATGCCGGACAGCGAAGCGGCGCTGCTGCTCAAGGAATGGAACCGGACCGACGCCGATTTCGACCCCGATCTTTGCATCCATCGCGCGTTCGAGGCGCAGGTGGCGCGCACGCCGGATGCGGTGGCGCTGATCCATGAGGGTGAGAGCCTGACCTATCGCGAACTGAACGAACGGGCAAACCGCGTCGCCCATGTCCTGGGTGACATGGGGGTCGGCCCCGGAACGCTCGTGGGGCTGAGTGCCCGGCGTTCGCCGTCCCTGCTGGTCGGTGCGCTCGCGATCCAGAAGGCAGGCGGTGCCTATGTCCCGCTCGATCCGGCCTATCCGGCCGACCGCATCGCGCTTTACGTCGAGGATTCGGGATGCCCGGTCATCGTGACGGAAAGCGCGCTGGCCGGCAGCCTGCCCGCCAGCGACGCCGTGGTCCTGACGATCGACGACGATCCGCGGTTGGGTGCGGCGGGGACGCGGAACCCCGAGGTGCCGGTGGCCGGAACCGACCTGGCCTACATGATCTACACCTCGGGTTCGACCGGACGCCCCAAGGGCGTGATGATCGAGCACCGGAACGTCCAGAACTTTTTTGTGGGCATGGACGCGCACGTGCGCCACGACCCGCCCGGCACATGGCTGGCGGTCACATCGCTGTCGTTCGACATCTCGGTGCTCGAACTGTTCTGGACGCTGGCGCGCGGCTTCCGCGTGGTGATCATGGGCGATGCAGATCGCGCGATGGTGTCCGGCGGGGCCGCGGCCCCTTCCTTCCGCGGGATGGAGTTCAGCCTTTACTACTGGGGCAACGACGACGGGGTGGGGCCGGCCAAGTACGATCTTCTGCTGGAGGGGGCGAAGTTCGCGGACCGGAACGGATTTTGCGCCGTCTGGACGCCCGAGCGGCATTTCCACGCCTTTGGCGGCCCCTATCCCAACCCTTCGGTCACGGGCGCGGCGGTCGCCGCGGTGACGCAGAACCTCTCGGTGCGGGCGGGGTCCTGCGTCGCGCCGCTGCACCATCCCGCCCGCATCGCCGAGGAATGGGCAGTCATCGACAACCTGACGAGCGGGCGCGCGGGCCTTGCCATCGCCTCGGGCTGGCAACCCGACGATTTCGTGCTCAGGCCGGAAAACACGCCACCCGCGAACAAGGCGGCGATGTTCGACGCCATCGACAAGGTCCGCCGCCTGTGGCGCGGCGAGGCGGTGGAGTTTCCCACGGCGTCCGGCAAGCCCTTCGCGGTGGTGACGCAGCCGCGCCCGGTATCGCGCGAGGTGCCGATCTGGGTAACGACGGCGGGCAACCCCGAAACCTGGCGCGAGGCCGGGGCGGTCGGCGCGAACGTGCTGACCCATCTTCTCGGCCAGTCGGTCGAGGAGGTGGCGGGCAAGATCCGGCTTTACCACCAGGCGCTGCGCGATGCGGGGCACGATCCGGCCCGTCACACCGTGACGCTGATGCTGCACACCTATGTTGCCGCCGACCGCGACGCCGCGCGCGAGACGGCACGCGGGCCGATGAAGGATTACCTGCGTTCGGCCGCGGGGCTGATCAAGCAATATGCCTGGGCCTTCCCCGCCTTCAAGAAGCCGCAAGGCGTCACCAACCCGATGGACATCGACCTGCGGTCGCTGAGCGAGGAGGAGCTGGAGGGTGTGCTCGACTTCGCCTTCCAGCGCTACTTCGAGGACTCGGGCCTTTTCGGCACCGTCGAGGATTGCCTCGTGCGGGTGGAGGAACTGAAGCGCATCGGGGTGGGGGAAATCGCCTGCCTGATCGATTACGGTATTCCGGTTCAGACCGTTCTTGACGGTCTGGTTCCGCTGGCCGAGGTGCTGCGCCGCGCCAACGACACAGCGCCGGCAGAGGCGGAGGACTACTCCATCGCCGCGCAGATCGCCCGGCATGGCGTCACGCATCTGCAATGCACGCCGTCAATGGCGCGGATGCTGGTGACGAACGCTGAGTCGCGTCTGGCCCTTGGCGGGCTCACCGACCTGATGATCGGGGGCGAGGCGCTTCCCGGGGCGCTGGTCGCCGATCTTTCCGAGGCGACGCGGGCGCGTCTTATGAACATGTACGGCCCGACCGAAACGACGATCTGGTCTGCCGTGGGGCCGGCCGAGTCCGGGGCTGCCGTCGCCCCGGTGGGCCATCCCGTGGCCAACACCCGGCTTTACGTTCTCGATCCGGAATGCGCTCCGGTGCCGCTGGGCGTTGCGGGCGAGCTGTGGATCGGCGGCGACGGAGTGGCGCGCGGATACTGGAAGCGTGACGACCTGACCGAGGAGCGGTTCCGCCCGGACCCGTTCAACGGTGGTCGCATGTATCGCACCGGCGATCTGGTACGGCAGCGCGCGGACGGGCGCTTCGACTTCCTGGGACGGCTTGACCATCAGGTAAAGATCCGCGGTTACCGGATTGAACTGGGTGAAATCGAAGCCGCTGCCGAAGCGGCGCCCTTCGTGCGGCAGGCCGTGGTCGTCGCGCGCGAGGATGTTCCGGGCGACCTGCGTCTGGTGGTCTACGTGACCGCGGCGGAGGGATTCGCGGCCGAAGGTCTTGCGGCCGACCTGAAGTCCCGGCTTCCGGCCCACATGGTGCCCGCGCATGTCGTCCGCCTGCCGGAAATGCCGCTGACGCCCAACGGAAAGGTCGACCGCAAGGCACTTCCCGCACCCTCGCAGGCTGCGGCGGAGGTGGCCACAGCTGACTTCGTGCCACCTGCCGCCGGGGTCGAGGAGACCATCGCCGGCATCTGGTGTCGCATCCTGAACCTGCCCAAGGTCGGAGCCGAGGACAATTTCTTTGCCCTCGGGGGGCATTCGCTGCTGGCGGTGCAGGCGCATCGCGACATCCGCGCCGCGCTCGGCGGCACGAAACTGTCGATCACCGACATCTTCCGCTTCCCGACCCTTTCGGCTCTGGCCCGTCATCTGGACGCGCGCCCCGCGAACGCGCCCGGCCTGCACATGGCGGCCGTCCCGAATGACCGCGCGGCGATGCGGGCGGATGCGATGTCGAAGCGTCGTGCGCTTCGCGCGGGTCGCGGCGCATGAGGATGGGGGTCGTGGCCGACATCTCCGCCGCGATGCGCACGCTTCTGCCGGCCGGCGCCGCCGTCGCCATGGCCCCTGTCGTGCGGAACACCGACGGGCTCTGGCCAACGGAAGAGGTCGCCATGGGCCGAGCGGTTCCGGCGCGTGTGGCGGAGTTCGCCGCCGGCAGACGTGCCGCGCGCCGCGCGATGGCCGAACTTGGCTTGCCGCCGTCAGCGATACCGATGCGCGCCGACCGTTCCCCGGAATGGCCGGAAGCGGTCACGGGCTCGATCACCCATACCGGCGCCCTGGCAATGGCGGCGGTCGCCCCGGTGACGGCCCTTGCTGCGGTCGGCATAGACGCGGAGCCTGACGAACCCCTGCCGGCGGGCGTGGAAGAGATTGTCCTGAACCCCGAGGAGCGGCGCTGGTGCGCGGCCATGGCCCACCCCGCCCGGGCCGCCCGGCTGATCTTCGTGGCCAAGGAAGCGGCCTACAAATGCCAGTATGCGCTAACGCAAGCGCTCTTCGGGTTTGATACACTCGACATCGCGGTGGGTGCGGGGGACCGTCTGACAGCCACCTTCACGCGAAAGGTGGCACCGTTTGCCGCGGGTGCCCGGATCGAGGGGCGCGCGGCCCGGAGCGGGGGGCTGCTTCTCGCGGCTTTCTGTGTGACGGCGCAGGTTGGTGCGGCGGGCGAAGGATGATGCGCCGGTCGCTGATCTTCGCTGCACTGGTCGCTGCCGGGGCGCTGGCCGCCGGGGCCGTCGCCTGGCGTCGCCTCAGACGTGACCCGACGTTGCCACCGGCCCGGCGCCCGTTGGACTGGGACGCGTTCAACAGGGCTTATGACCGCCCGCTTGATCCGCCGTCCCGTCCGCTGCGCGTCTTTCACCTGGGTCACAGCCTCGTCGGCCACGACATGCCGGCCATGCTTGCGCAGCTTGCAGGTCCGGGGCACCGCTATGAAAGCCAGATCGGCCGGGGAACGACGCTTCGAGCGCACTGGGAAGACCACATCCCGATCGAGGGATATGCCGAGGACAATGCCCACGACCGGTTCCGCCCCGCGAAGGAGGCGCTCGCCAGCGGCGATTACGACGCGGTGATCCTGACCGAACGCGTCGAGATTCGGACCTCGATCGAGGAGGAGGCAGGCCCCGCCTATCTGGCGCTTTGGGCAGGGCTCGCCCGGCAGGGAAACCCCGACGTGCGGGTCTATCTCTACGAAACCTGGCACTGGCTGAACGACGAGGGCGGCTGGCTGGTCCGTCTTGACCGCGACCTGCCCCGCTACTGGATCGGAGAGATGATGCGCGGGGCGGCAGCCTGGCAGGGTGGCGCGCCCATCTATCTGATCCCCGCGGGGCAGGCCCTGGCCCGGATCGCCCGCGCGGCCGAGTCGGGAACGGTTCCCGGCATACGCAGCCGCGAGGAGTTCTTCGCACGGACCGCGAACGGCGACCTGGACCCGATCCACATCGGCGACCTGGGGTGTTTTCTGGTGGCGCTGACCCATCATGCGGTTCTATACGGGGTCGAGCCGCCGGGACTGATGCAGGAAATCCGGCGCGCCGACGGAACCATGGCCGACCTTCCGGCCGACCTGGACCGGCGCGCCCTGTGGCTCATGATACGCGAGGTGGCCGGCACCTTGCCCGAAACGGGACTGGCACGGAATTGACGGTAGCCGGGCAAACAGATCGAGCAACGGGGGCGCGCCAAGGCTGATGCCCAACTCCTTTGCCTATATCGCGCTTTTCTGCTGGCCTCTGGTCATGGTCTGCTTCTTCGCGCTTCTTCCCCGGGCGCATGCGATCGCGCTGTCGATCATCGGCGGCTACCTGTTCCTGCCGGTTCGGGCGGGCTTTGATCTGCCGATCCTGCCGGTGGTGGACAAGACACTGATCCCCGCCATGTTCACAGGGATCCTTTGCCTTGTCATGCCGGACCGGGCCCTTCGCGCGGGCAGCGGCGGCGCGGCAGTGCTTCAGGCGACACGTCAGCGGCCGATTGCGGAACACGGGACCGGCCAGCGCGTCACGATCCAGAACCGAGATGCGCAGGGCGGGCAATTCGCTGAAGCGGCCGGCCGGGACAGGGTCGCCCGCGCGATCCTTCTGTCGCTGTTTGTCCTGACCCTGATCGCCCCTTTCTTCACCGCGCTCACCAATCCGGAGCCGCTGGTCTTCGGCCCGAGGTTCCTGCCCGGGCTGCGGCTCTACGATGCATTCTCGATGGCCCTGGCCGAGGGAATATACCTTCTGCCGTTCCTGATCGGCTGGCGCTACATGGCCGGCCCTAGGGAACAACATGTGCTGACCATGCTGCTTGTCCTATCGGGGCTGGTCTATTCGCTGGGTGCGCTGTTCGAAGTGCGGATGAGCCCGCAGCTCAACACCTGGATCTACGGGTTCTTTCAGCACCAGTTCTCCCAGCACATGCGCGAGGGCGGTTTCCGACCGATCGTGTTTCTGGGCCATGGGCTTGCCCTGTCGATGTACCTTGCCGTGACGGTCTTCGGCGCCGTCGCGCTCTGGCGGCAGGCCAGAGCGGAACGGAAGGGAAGTGCGAACTGGATCCTGGCGGCGGCCTGGATGTTCATGACCCTTGTCCTGTCGAAGTCTCTCGGGGCGCTTGCGATCGCGATCGGCTTCGGTGCCGTTCTCATCGCCGCGGGCAAGAGGCCGATCACGGTCTTCGCTGCGGTGATCGCAACGCTGGTGATCATCTATCCCGTCCTACGCGGCAGCGGACTGTCGCCCGTCCAGTATGTCTACGAGACGGTCAACTCCTTCAACGCCGAACGCGCCGCGTCCTTCAAGTACCGATTGGACAACGAAGACGAGCTTCTGGCGCGGGCCAACCTCAAGCCTCTTTTCGGATGGGGAAGCTGGGGCAGAAACCGGATCTTCGACCCGGTGACGGGAGACGACGACAGCGTGACCGATGGCGACTGGATCATCACGATCGGGGTCACGGGCTGGCTCGGCTACCTGGCGCGCTACGGACTTCTGGCGGTGCCGCTGATCTTCCTTGCGCGCCGCAGGAAGGCCGGGCAACTCACCTTCGTGACGGCTGGCCTGTGCCTGATCCTGGCGGCCAACCTGCTGGATGCCATTCCCAATGCAACGATCGTGCCCGTCACCTGGCTGATCGCGGGTTCGCTGGCGGGATTCGCCTGCCGGGAGTATGCCGCACGGCCGTCGCCTTCCCCTGCTGCGCGGGTGCCCGAGCCTGCGCCGCAATCCGAGCCTGCGCCACCTGAACCTCCGCCGTCGCCAGCCGCGGCGCGCGCGCCCCTCCGATTCACCCGCACCCGGGGCTGAGAGGCCAATGCGAATGACCCAACGCGCCTGCCTGCCACGGGCGCGCTTGACCGCGCGTGGGCCGATCCGCAAGAGTTGCCGCGAGCGACACGCCGGAGGAGGGCCGCATGCCGGTTTCGGACCAACTGTTCACGCCCGATTTCCGTGCGGAACCCTTCTGGTGGGACAGGACGCCGCGCCCGGACATACCCCGCGCCGATCCCCCGGCAAGGGCCGATGTGGTGATCGTCGGATCAGGCTATACCGGGCTACATGCCGCCATCCAGACTGCCCGGGCCGGCCTCTCTACCGTTGTCCTTGACGCAAGGGATGCCGGCTGGGGCTGTTCCAGCCGCAACGGCGGCCAGATCTCCACCAGCATCAAGCCCGGCTTCGCGGAGCTTTCCCGGCGCCATGGCGAAGACACCGCCCGCGCGATCCTGAACGACGGGCAGGCGTCCCTCGCCTTCATCGGCGACTTTGTCCGGGCCGAGCGGATCGAATGTGATTATCGGATCGTGGGCAGGTTTCACGGGGCGCATCTGCCCAGGTCCTATGACAAGCTTGCCCACGACTGCGCGGCGGGAAACCCGGTTTTCGCGACCGATGCCTTCATGGTTCCAAGGGACGCCATGGCTCGCGAGCTTTGCACCCGCGCCTATCACGGGGGATGCGTCTATCCCCATCACGCCAGCCTCGACCCGGCGCGCTATCACGCGGGTCTCCTCGACCTCGCGCGGGCCGCCGGCGCCATCATCATTCCGCACTGCGCGGCCACCGGCCTCGACCCGTCGCCGACCGGCACCACCGTCACCACGTCGAGCGGCCGCATCCGCGCCACCCGCGTCATCCTTGCAACCAACGGCTACAGCGGCGCGCTTTCTCCCTGGCACCGCCGCCGGGTCATCCCCATCGGGTCCTACATGATTGCGACCGAACCAATCGCGCCCGAGGTGATGGACAGGCTTTTCCCGACCGACCGCGTGGTGACGGACACCCGCAAGCTCGTCTACTACTACCGCCCGTCGCCCGACCGCCGGCGCGTGCTTTTCGGCGGCCGCGTTTCGGTCAAGGAGACCGACCCGATGAAAAGCGCGCCGCGACTGCATGCCGAACTGGCACGGCTCTTCCCGGAACTGGCGCAGGTCCGCGTCTCGCATTCCTGGATGGGGTTCGTCGGCTACACCTTCGACACGCTGGCCCATGTCGGCGAAACCGACGGCATCCTTCACGCGATGGGCTACTGCGGTTCCGGCGTGGGCATGGCGAGCTACCTCGGCATGAAGCTTGGCCGCCGGGCCGCCGGGCAAGGGGAGGCGGAGTGCGGACATGAGCGCAGGCCGTTCCCGACCCGCCCGCTCTATTCCGGCAACCCCTGGTTCCTCGCACCGATGGTAACCGCCTACCGCATCCGCGACCGGTTCGGAATCTGATGCCGCCGCTGCCAGCCACCGGCCGGCGCTGGCCCGTGGCACCGCTGGCCGCACGATTGCATTTCACCCCCGACCAGACTATCTGGAACGCCTGACACGACAGAGCGGGACCCCGAGAGATGAACTGGATCACCAACTATGTCCGTCCGAAGATCAACTCGCTCTTCTCGCGCCGCGAGGTGCCCGAGAACCTCTGGACCAAGTGCTCCGAATGCGGGACCATGCTCTTCCACCGCGAACTGGCCGACAACCAGAACGTCTGCACCAACTGCGATCACCACATGGCGATCACGCCGCGCGCGCGTTTCGCCGCCCTCTTCGACGGCGGCATCTTCGCCGAGGTGAAGGTTCCCGAACCGGTCGCCGACCCGCTCCACTTCCGCGACCAGAAGAAATACCCCGAACGCATGAAGTCCGCGCAGAAGACGACGGGCGAGAAGGAGGCGATGCTGGTCGCCGAGGGCGAGATCGGCCGCACGCCGATCGTCGCCGCCGCCCAGGACTTTTCCTTCATGGGCGGCTCGATGGGCATGTATGTCGGCAACGCGATCATCGCCGCCGCCGAACGCGCCACCAAGCTCAAGCGCCCGCTCGTCCTCTTCTCCGCCGCCGGCGGGGCGCGGATGCAGGAAGGGATCCTGTCGCTGATGCAGATGCCGCGCACCACCGTCGCGGTGCAGATGCTCAAGGACGCGGGCCTGCCCTACATCGTCGTCCTGACCCACCCCACCACCGGTGGCGTCACCGCCTCCTATGCGATGCTGGGCGACGTGCAGATCGCCGAGCCGAACGCGCTGATCTGCTTCGCCGGCCCCCGCGTCATCGAACAGACGATCCGGGAAAAGCTGCCCGAAGGCTTCCAGCGGGCCGAATACCTTCTTGACCACGGCATGCTCGACCGCGTGACCCACCGCTCGAAACTGCGCGACGAACTGGTCACGATCATCAGGATGCTCACCCGTCAGTCGCCCGCCATCAAGGGCGACCTGCCCGCGCCCAAGACCGAGACGACATAACTTCTTCTTTTCCCAAATATCCTCGGGGGGTCCGGGGGGCAGACGGCCCCCCGGCCCGGCCGGAGCAACCGCAGCGAGGCCGCCATGTCCCAGGGTTCCGATGTCATCCTGTCGCGGATGATGGCCCTGCATCCCAAGATCATCGACCTGACGCTCGACCGGGTCTGGCGCCTTCTCGCGGCCCTTGGCCATCCCGAACGCGACCTTCCCCCAGTCATCCACATCGCCGGCACCAACGGCAAGGGCTCAACCCAGGCGATGATCCGCGCCGGGCTCGAGGCGATGGGCGACACCGTCCACGCCTACACCTCGCCCCACCTCGCGCGCTTCCACGAACGCATCCGCTTGGCTGGCGAGCTGATCTCGGAGGATCGGCTGAGCGAGATCCTCGCCGAATGCGAGGCGGCGAACGGCGGCATTCCGATCACCTATTTCGAGATCACGACCTGCGCGGCGCTTCTCGCCTTCGCGCGCACGCCGGCGGACTGGACGCTGCTCGAAGTCGGCCTCGGCGGCCGGCTCGACGCGACAAATGTCGTGGAGAAGCCCCGCCTGACGATCATTACGCCGGTGTCCATCGACCACCAGCAGTATCTCGGCGAAACCCTGCCCGAGATCGCCGGCGAAAAGGCCGGGATCCTCAAGCGCGGCGTGCCCTGTGTGGTCGGCCCGCAGGAGGAGGCGGGCCTTCGCGTGATCGAGGAGAGGGCCGCCCGTCTCGGCGCGCCGCTCCTTGCCCACGGTCAGCACTGGCACGCCTGGGAAGAACGCGGACGACTGGTCTTCCAGGACGAGAACGGCCTTCTCGACCTGCCCTTGCCGAACCTGCCCGGACCCCACCAGATCGACAATGCCGGCGCCGCCCTTGCCGCGCTGCGCCATCTCGGCGCGGATGAGGCCGCCTGCGAGGCGGCGGTGACCCGGGCGTTCTGGCCCGCGCGGATGCAGCGCCTGACGCGGGGGCCGCTTGTCGATGCCGCGGGGACGTGCGAGCTTTGGCTCGACGGCGGCCACAATCCGGCCGGCGGGGTCGCGGTGGCGGCGACGCTGGCGCGGATGCCCGCGAAGCCGACACATCTGGTCCTCGGCATGCTCAACACCAAGGATATCGCGGGGTATCTGCGCCCGGTCGCGGCGCAGGCGCAAAGCCTGACCGCGGTGTCGATCCCCGGCGAGGCGAACACGCTCAGCACCGAGGAAACCCAGGCCGCCGCCGCGCGCGCGGGGATCGCGGCCGGAACCGCCGGCAGCGTGCTGGAAGCGGTCCGTGCCATCGCCGCGCGCGATGCCGGGGCACGCATCCTGATCTGCGGGTCGCTCTATCTCGCCGGCGGCGTCCTCAGGGAAAACGGCTGATCCCGCCGACCGCGCCGGTTCGGCGATGCCCTGTGCATCGCTGCACTTCCGTGCGCGGCCGCGTGCAGCTATGCCTTGGGCCGGATCAGCGGAGCGCGACATGGCCCTCGAACTTGCCCTCGATACCTTCGGCGATGTGACCCTGGGCGCCGATGGCGCACTGAAGCCGCAGGACCAGGTCATCCGCGACGTGATCGAGGAGGCGGTGCTCGCCGATCAGGTCGGCGTCGACTTCTTCGGCCTCGGCGAACACCACCGCGACGACTTCGCGATTTCGGCACCAGAGGTGGTGCTGGCCGCGATCGCCGCGCGCACCCGGCGCATCAGGCTGGGCACCGCGGTCACGGTTCTGTCCTCGGACGATCCGATCCGGGTGTTCCAGCGCTTCTCGACGCTCCATGCGCTGTCCGGCGGTCGGGCGGAGGTGATCCTGGGTCGCGGCTCCTTCACCGAGAGCTTTCCGCTCTTCGGCTTCGACCTTGGGGATTACGAGACGCTGTTCAACGAGAAGCTCGACCTGTTCGCGCGGCTCCTGCGAGAGCGGAAGGTCAGCTGGTCGGGAACCACCCGCCCGCCGCTCAGGGCGCAGGCGGTCCACCCCTCACTCGCGCAGCCGCTGAAGACCTGGATCGGGGTCGGGGGCACGCCGGAATCGGTCATGCGCGCGGTCCACTACGAGATGCCGATGATGCTGGCCATCATCGGCGGCGCGGCGCAGCGGTTCCGCCCCTTCGTCGAGCTTTACCGCCAGGCGCTGGAGCAGGCGGGGCGGCCCGCGCTGCCGGTGGGCGTCCATTCCCCCGGCTTCGTCGCCGCGACGGACGAGGCCGCGCGCGAGGGCATCTGGCCGGGCTACCGGGCGCTGCACGACCGCATAGGCCGAGAGCGCGGCTGGCCGCCGACAAGCCGCGACCAGTTCGAGCGCGAGATTGCGCACGGGGCGCTCTATGTCGGCGCGCCGGAGACGGTCGCGCGAAAGATCGTGGCCACCGTCCGCGCGCTGGGCCTCGACCGGTTCGAGATGAAGTATTCCTCCGGCCCGATTCCGCACGATCTGCTGATGAAGTCGGTGGAGCTTTACGGCACCCGTGTCATCCCGCTGGTGCGCGACATGCTGGGGTAAGGCGCCCCGCGCGCCGGGGGAGCCGCCGGCCGTCCGGGCATCGAGCCCGGCACGCCCGGCGCTGCCGCGGGACATCAGCGCGGGCCGGTTCCCCAGTCCGCCGCCTGCATCTCGCGCAGGCGGCTGGCGGTGCGCTCGAACTCGAACGATCCCTCGCCTTCGGTGTAAAGACGTTCCGGGTCGTCCGCCGCCGAACAGATCAGCCGCACCTTCGCTTCGTAAAGCGCGTCGATCAGCGTCACGAATCGCCGCGCCTGGTTGTAGTTCTCGGACGACAGCCGCGGCACGTCCTCAAGGATCAGGACCCGGACGGCCCCGGCGATGGCAAGGTAGTCGGCCGGCCCCAGCGCGCGGCCGCAGAGGTCCCAGAACGAGGCGCGCGCCACGCCAGCGTGGTAGTCGGGGATGACGACCTCCCGCCCCTTCACGGTCAGCTTCAGTTCCGCGTCACCGCCCCCGCCGGTCAGTTCGGCCCAGATGCGGCCCAGCGCCTCGCGCGCGGTGCGGTCGGCGGGTGCGAAATAGACCTGCGCGCCCTGAAGCCTGTGCTGGCGATAGTCGGTTTCGCTTTCGATCTCGACGACCGCCATCCGCTCCTTCAGGAGCTGGATGAACGGCAGGAACAGCGGGCGGTTCAGCCCGTCCTTGTAGAGATCGTCGGGCGCACGGTTCGAGGTGGTGACAACCGTCACCCCACGGTCGAAGAGCATCTGGAAAAGCCGCCCGACGATCATCGCGTCGGCGATGTCGGTGATCTGCATCTCGTCGAACGAAAGCAGGCGGAGCTTGCCGGCGATGTCGTCGGCGACGGGGCGGATCGCGTCGTCCACCCCGGTCTTGCGCGCTGCGTGAAGGGCAGCCTGCACCTCCTGCATGAAGGCGTGGAAATGGACGCGCCGCTTCGGCTCGATCGCGACATGGGCGTGGAAAAGGTCCATCAGCATCGACTTGCCGCGCCCGACCCCGCCCCAGAGGTAGAGGCCCCTGACCATCTCGGGCGCCTTGCCGAAGAGCCCGCCGAGAAGACCTTTCCGCCGGCCGTTCCCCGCCTCGAGCGCGGCGCGGATGCGGTCAAGCTCCGGCAGGACGGCGCGCTGCGCCGCATCCTGGCGCAAGGCGCCCGCATGGGTCATCCGGTCGTAGATATCCGTCAGGCTCTCGCTCATCCCCATCCGATAGCTGGATGGCCGGGAAGTGAAAAGGGGGAGGGTAGGGCCATCGTCGCGCACGCACACGCATGTCATCGCCAAGGTGAATTGTTCCGATCACAATTGGCGATTTGACGAAGGCGCGGCGGCGGGGCATCTTCGCGCGTCCCTCCTGCCCCCCTCCTGCCTTCGGAGTTCCCATGCCCGCCCGCGCGCCGCTTTTCACGCCCGTCCTGATCGCGGGCTGCATCATCATCATGATCGGCTTTTCGATCCGGGCAAGCTTCGGGGTCTTCCAGATCCCCATCGCGTCCGAGTACGGCTGGCTTCGCGCGGATTTCTCGCTGGCGATCGCGGTGCAGAACCTGGCCTGGGGCATCGGCCAGCCGCTGTTCGGCGCGCTGGCTGAACGCTTTGGCGACCGCAGGGCCATCGTGATCGGGGCGCTGACCTATGCAGCGGGGCTGGTCCTGTCCTCGTTCGCGGTGACGCCGGGGCAGCACCAGATCCTGGAAATCCTCGTCGGCTTTGGCATCGCCGGCACCGGCTTTGGCGTCATCCTTGCCGTGGTCGGTCGCGCCGCCCACCCCGAGAACCGGTCCGTCGCGCTGGGCGTCGCGACGGCGGCGGGTTCGGCCGGGCAGGTCTTCGGCGCACCGACGGCTGAATTCCTGCTGGGCTTCTTCCCCTGGCAGACCGTGTTCCTGATCTTCGCGGCGGCCATCCTGGCCAGCCTTTTCGCGCTGCCGATGATGCGCGCGCCGGAACGGGCGAGCCGGGCGGAGCTTGAGGAAAGCATGGGGACGGTCCTGAAGAAGGCGTTCCGCGACCCGTCCTATTCGCTGATCTTCCTGGGCTTCTTTTCCTGCGGCTACCAGTTGGCGTTCCTCACGGCGCATTTCCCCGCGATGATCACCGAGATGTGCGGCCCGATCAGCCCCACCGGGATGCTGGCGGGGCTGGGTGTGTCGTCCACCTCCGCTCTGGGGGCCGTGGCGATATCGCTCATCGGGCTGGCCAATATCGGCGGGACCATCTTTGCGGGCTGGCTGGGCAAGCGCTACACCAAGAAATACCTGCTCTCCGCGATCTATGCGGGCCGCACCATCGTCGCGGCGGTCTTCATCCTATTGCCGATCACGCCCGCCTCGGTCGTGGTGTTCTCGCTTGCCATGGGGGCGCTCTGGCTGGCGACGGTGCCGCTGACCTCGGGGCTTGTCGCGCATATCTACGGCCTGCGCTACATGGGCACGCTCTACGGCATCGTGTTCTTCAGCCATCAGCTGGGCGGCTTCCTCGGCGTCTGGCTGGGCGGGCGGATGTATGACGTCTACGGGTCCTACACGGCGGTCTGGTGGATCGGCGTGGCGGTTGGCGCGTTTTCGGCGATCGTCCACCTGCCGATCCGCGAACGGTCGCTGGTGCCGCAGGCGGCCTGAGGACGGGGCACCGCCGGCAGACCAGTGGCTAGCCGGCGCTGTGGACCGCGTTCAGGATGTAGCGCGCCGTCATCAGGTCAAGATGGGCGCCGCCGCCGTTCTTGCACAGCGTGATTTCGTCGTCTGACCGGCGGGTGAAGGCGCCCGCAGCCAGATCGTAGAAATCGCCAAGGATGTCGCCCTCGGAAATCGCGCCCGCTGCGATGGGGTCGATGATTTCCCCGATGTGGTGAACCGTGGTGGCGCGGGCATCGACGAAGATGCGGGCACGGCGCATCACCGCGTCGTCGCATTCGCGCATGTCCTTTCGGTAGGCGCCGATCAGGTCGAGGTGCGTTCCGGGCTTCAGCCAGTCGCCGCGGACGAGCGGGGCGGTGGCCATGGTCGCCGTGGCGATCACATCGGCCTGGCGCACCGCGGATTCGAGGTCGGGCTCGACCGTGGCGCCGGTTTCCTCGGCGAAGACGCGGGCGGTGTCGGGGGACCGGGTCCAGACATGGAACCGGGCGCGGGGGAAGGCCGCGGAATAGGCCTCGATCATCGACCGCGCAACGGTGCCCGCGCCGACCAGGAGAAAGCGTTCGGCATCCTTCCGCGCGAGGTGACGCGCAGCCAGAAGGCTGTCGGCGGCCGTCTTCCACTTGGTCACCAGCGCGAAGTCGATATAGGCCTCGGGGATGCCCATCCGGTCCTCGAAAAGCGCGACCGCGCCGTGGAGGTTGGGCACGCCATGGCGGAGATTGCCCGGGAATATCGTCGCCGCCTTGACGGCAAGCCCCATGCCGTCGATCCAGGCCGACCGGGTCAGGAGCGTATCGGGGCCGCGCCGCAGGAAGGTGTCGCCCACCTCGGCCCGGGGCAGGCGATGGCCCGCCTCCATCGCCTCGGTCAGCGCGATCCAGTCAAGCGTTGCCTCGGCTTCCGGCCCGATGATGTCGATGGTCATGTCGCGATGTCTCCTGGTTCCAGCAATCCTTCGTCCACCAGTCGCGCCGCCCAGCCTTCGTGGCCTGCGAAGTGCTGGACCTGCCAGCCGCGCGCGGCGGCGGCGGAGATGTTGTCCGCCCGGTCGTCGGTGAACAGTAGCCGTCCCGGCGCGACCCCGCAGTCCTCCTCCACCATCTGGTAGATGCGGACCTCGGGCTTTATGACGCCCATGTGGCCCGAGACATAGGCGCGGTCGAACTCGTTGAGGAAATCGTACTGCGTCTGCGCGTAGGCAAAGCTGCCGATCCCGAAGTTCGTCAGCGCGAAGACGGGAACGCCGCGGGCGCGCAGCCGGCGCAGCAGCGCGACCGAGGGCGCGATGGCGGGTGAGGCCATGTGGATCCAGCTGTCGTGCCAGTGGCGGATCGGGTCGCGCCAGCGCGGGTGGCGTTCGGCCATCTCGTAGATCGTGCCGCGGAAGTCCGCGCCCCGGTCGATCCGGTCGTTCATGCCGTGCAGGTCCACCTCGGCGAACATCGCCTCGCGCTCCGCCCGCGGCATGATCGTGTCGTAGAACCGTTCCGGCTGCCACTCGATCAGCACGTTGCCGATGTCGAAGATCACCGCCTCGGGCCGTGCCATGTGCCTGTCCTATTCCGCCTGCCGGGGCCGAGACTACTGTTTCGGACCGGAAAGAAAACCCCGCTCAACGGCGCGCATGCACGGTTTCGCGCCAGGCCATGTAGAGCCCGCCGCCGACGATCAGGAAGATGCCTACCCAGGCCACGGCATCGGGCCATTCGCCAAAGACCACCACGCCCCAGAAGACCGCGATCGGCATGCCGACGTATTCGAAGGGTGCCACCAGAGCGATGGCACAGGTCCGGTAGGCGTGGCTGACCATGACCGAGCCGAAGGCGCTTGTCACGCCGATCGCCAGCAGGATCAGCCAGTCGGCGCCCGCCGGCCAGATCCACGCCCGGAGCAGGAAATCGGCCGAGGCGTTGCCGGTCCCCGCAAGGCGGCCGTCCCCCGCGAACAGGCCCATGAGGCCCGAGACGGTCAGGAAGGTCAGGTGGATGTAGAAGGACAGCGTGATCGCCGCCTCGGTCCCGCCCATGCGCCGGGTGAGCGTGTTGAGCGCGGCATAGGCCACCGCCCCGGCAAGCGGCAGAAGTGCGACATAGCGGAAGGCATCCGTCCCGGGGCGCAGCATGACGATGACGCCGATCATGCCGACCGCCACCGCCGCCCAGCGCCGCGGCCCCACGCTTTCCCCCAGGAAGACGACCGAGAAGACGGTGATGAGAAGCGGGCTGACGAAGGAGATCGCCACCGCCTCGGCAAGTGGCATGGCGGCGAGCGAGGCGAAGAAGAACAGGTTCGCCGCCACGACGCAGAGCCCGCGGGCAAGGTGCATGCCAAGTCGCCGCGTCCGCATCAGCACGAGACCGCCCTGCATCGGCATGATGATCCCGCAGAGGATCGCCAGCGCGATGACCGACCGGATCATGATGATCTGATGCAGCGCGTAGCCGCCCGAGAGGAACTTGATCGACATGTCCGTCATCGAGAACAGCGCCATCGCGGCGACGATCGCGAGGATGCCCGAAAGGCGGTTCCGGGCAGTGTCCGAAGTGTCTCTGAGTGTCAGCGTCATGGGGCTACTGAACGGGTGGCATGCCGCCTTGTCTGTTCCATCCGCGACAGGTGGCGGGGTGCGCCATCGTTCTTTCGCGCGCGCCGGCGTCCGCGGGAAAGGTCATCTGCGGGCGACCCTGAGTGCGCGGTCGAGCGCGGCCGAAAACCGCGCCCGGTCCTGGCGGGAAAACGGCCGCCCGCCGCCCTGCCTGAACGGGTCGGCCGCGCGCAGGTCGGCCATCAGGTCGCGGGTGGCGAGCGTGATGCCGATGTTGGCCGTGGTCAGTGCCTCTCCGTCCGGCTTCAGCACCGCGGCCCCGGCGGCCACGCATTTCGCGGCCAGCGGGATGTCGGCCGTCACCACCACGTCACCCTCGCCCGCCCGTTCGGCGATCCACTTGTCGGCCTCGTCCGGGCCTGCGGTGACGAAGACGGTTTCGACCAGCGGATGCGCCGAGGGGCGGATGCCGCCGTTGCAGACCAGCTTGACCGGAACGCCCAAACGCTCGGCGGCGCGGATGCATTCCTCCTTCACCGGGCAGGCGTCGGCGTCGATGAACAGGGTCATGGCTGCGGCTTCTGGCGCGGCACCTTGTAGGCCTTGGGAATCGGCATCCGGTTGAAAGCGTCAAGGCCGGCGATGCGGTAGGCCTCGGCCAGCGTGGGATAGTTGAAGGTGTTTTCCACGAAGTAGTCCACCGTGCCCTTGAGGTTCAGCACCGCCTGCGCGATGTGGATCAGTTCCGTGGCCCCTTCGCCGACGATCTGCACGCCCAGAAGCCGCCGGGTCTTGAGGCTGACCAGCATCTTCAGCATCCCGTGCTCGATCCCCATGATGTGCCCGCGCGAGGTTTCGCGGAACCGGGCGATGCCCACCTCATAGGGGATGCCGCGCGATTGCACCTCCTCCTCGGACATGCCGCAGGTGGAGATCTCGGGGACGGAATAGATGCCGTAGGGGAACCACGGGCTTTCGGGAAGCGTCGGCGTCTGGAGCGCGTGGCAGGCCGCGACGCGCCCCTGCTGGATCGACGTCGAGGCAAGCGACGGGTGGCCGATCACGTCGCCCGCCGCGTAGATGTGGCCGGCCTTCGTCTGGTAGGTCTTGCGGTCCACCTCGAGCCGGCCGCGATGGTCGGTCTCCAGCCCCGCCGCGCCCAGGTTGAGCGTGTCGGTCGCGCCCATGCGGCCGGCGGCGAACAGAAGCATCTCGGTCCGGATGTGACGGCCGTTCTTCAGGCACACCTCGACATGCGTCCCCTCGTCCTCGATCTTCTCGATGGGGGAGCCGAGCCGCAGATCGAGCCCGTTTTCGCGGATCTGGTGGGTGAATTCCTCGATCGTGTGGCGGTCTATGAAGTCGAGGAAGGTCTCGCGCGGTTCGATCAGCGTCACCCGCACGTCGAGCGCGGTGAACATCGTGGCGTATTCGACCCCGATGACACCCGCGCCGACGACGCACAGGCTGCGCGGCAGCTGGCCCAGTTCCAGGAACTCGTCGCTGTCCACGACGGAGCGGCCGTTGAAGGGTACCTCCTTCGGCCGGTGCGTGCGGGTTCCGGTGGCGATCAGGAACCGGTCGGCGGACATGCGGACGGTTTCGCCCGCATGTGTCGCCACCTCGACCTCGTGGGGGGCAGTGAACCGCGCGCTGCCCAGAAGCGTTTCGACATGGTTCCGGTTGAACTGATGCTCCAGCACGTCGACCTCGTAGTCGAGCGTCTTGTGCAGCCGCATCTTCAGGTCTTCCGAACTGATGTCCGCCTTCACCCGGTAGGACCGGCCATAGAACGACCGTTCGCGCCAGCCCGACAGGTTCAGGACCGTTTCGCGCAGCGTCTTGGACGGGATGGTGCCGGTATGGACGGACACGCCGCCCAGCCGGTCCTTGCGGTCGATCACCAGAACGCGTCGCTTGAGCTTGCCGGCCTGGATGGCCGCGGCCTTGCCGGCGGGGCCGGAGCCGATGATGATCAGGTCATAGTGGCTCATCGCGGATCAGTCCTGAAACAGCGCCTCGGTGTGAAACGCGATGTGGTCGCGCATGAAGGTCGAGACGAAGAAGTAGCTGTGGTCATAGCCCGGTTGCATCCGGAACTGGCCGTTCTGGCGGCGTTCCATCAGCGCGTGCGCCAGCGCCTCGGGCCGCAGGAGGTCCAGGAACTGGTCCTTCGAGCCCTGGTCGATCAGCACCGGCCCGTCAAAGCCCCTCCGCTGCATCAGGAGCGTCGCATCATGCTGCGCCCAGCGGCTTTCGTCGGCGCCGAGATAGGCGGCGAACTGCTTGCGCCCCCAGTCGGAGCGCGTGGGATTGGCAATCGGGGCAAAGGCGGAGACCGAGCGGAAGCGGCCTGGCAGCCGCATCGCCAGCGTTAGCGCGCCATGCCCGCCCATCGAATGGCCGGAGATGGCCTGGCGATCCTCGGCCACTGCGAAGTTGGCCGTGACGATGGCCGGAAGCTCCTCGGCGATGTAGTCCCACATTCGGTAGTGATCCGCCCAAGGCTGTTCGGTCGCGTTGACGTAGAAACCCGCCCCCTGGCCGAGGTCATAGGCCTCGTCGTTGGCCACCCCGTCGCCGCGGGGCGATGTGTCGGGAAAGACAAGCGCGATCCCCGCCTCGGCCGCCCAGGCCTGCGCCCCTGCCTTGACCATCGCGTTTTCATGCGTGCAGGTCAGGCCGGACAGGTACCACAGGACCGGGACCGGGCCATAGGCGGCCTCTTGCGGCAGGAAAAGGCCGAATGTCATGTCGCAGGCGCAGGTTTCCGACGCATGGCGGTAGACGCCCTGGATGCCGCCGAAGCACTTGTTTTCCGACACGGTCTGCATGTGGTCTCCTTTCCTCAGACGCCGGTGATCCAGGCGACCACGAGCGATACGGTCACGATGCTGAACACCGTGGAAATCAGGATCGAGGCCGACACGCGCTGCGGCGCGACCCCGTAGCTGCGGGCCAGGATATAGACGTTGCCCGCCACCGGCAGCGCCGCAGCCGCGATCATCACGCCTGCGGCGAAAGGCTCCACCGCGAAGACGAGAAGGGCGGCGGCCGCCACTGCCAGCGGATGAAGTACCAGTTTGGCGAACGATAGCCAGAGTGCGACCGACAAACGCTCGGTCGTTTTCGACGCAAGCGATGCCCCGATGGCGAAAAGCGCGCATGGGGTCGCCGCGGCTCCAAGAATGGCCGTGAACTCCTCGACCGGGGCGGGCAGCGACACGCCGAGGGAGGAGATGGAAAGGCCCGCGACCATCGCGACGATCATGGGGTTCCTGCAAAGACCCAGCACCAGGACCTTGATGATGCGCGGCGACAGATGCCCCTCGCGCGTGCCGGTGATGATGAGCGTGATGAGGCTCGAGAACACGATCAGGTCGATGGAAAGCACCATCAGGATCGGGCCCGCGGCTTCGGCGCCAAGCAGCGCGGTCAGAAGCGGCACGCCCAGGAAGCCGGTATTCCCAATCACCGCGCACTGCGCCTCGACCGCGCCTTCGGCGGCGGAAATGCCGCGGAGCCGCGCCACGAGCGTGGCAAGCAGATAGACGGCCATGCATCCCGCCAGATAGGCCGCGGCAAACCGGGCGTCGAAGATTTCCGCCAGCGACAGGTTAGCGGCAAATCGGAAAAGCATGGCCGACAGCGCGAAGTAGAAGACGAAGCGTGTCAGGTATTCGGTCGCCGCATCGGGGAAGAAGCGCAGACGACCCGCGCCCCAGCCGATCCCGATCAGCGCGAAGAAAGGAAGTGTTTTCAGGAATATCGCCAGCATTGTCTCGTGTCGTCGGTCGGTCGCCCGAGGTCCTTGCGATGCGGCGCCAGGGCCGTCCGGGTCAGCCGGCCCTGTCGCTGCCTAGCATGGACGCGCCGCCGGTGGCCAGCGCTCAGCCCTGTCTGATTGTCAGAATTTCGTGCAGCGGTTTCTTGATCTTGGCCACCGCCGGCACCGTCGCCTCCGGCGCGGCGTGACCGACGGCAAGGATCATGACCGGCTTTTCGCTTTCGGGCCGGTCGCAAAGGGCGTTGAGGAACTTCATCGGGTTGGGCGTATGCGTCAGCGTCGAAAGGCCGGCGTGGTGCAGCGCGGCAATCAGGAACCCGGTCGCGATGCCCACGCTTTCGGGGACGTAGTAGTTCTTGTAGCGGTGGCCGTCCTGCGTCACCCCATAGCGCTGCGCAAAGACGACGATCAGCCAGGGCGCGATGTCGAGATGCGGCTTGGACGCGCCCGTGCCGATCGGTTCGAGCGCGCGGAGCCATTCGTCGCCCGCGCCGCCTTCATAGAAGGCGCGCTCCTCCTCCTCCGCCGCCTCGCGGACCTGCGATTTCATTGCCGGATCCGAGATCGCGACAAAATGCCAGGGCTGGTGGTTGGCGCCCGACGGCGCAGTGCCGGCCGCCTCGATGCAGGCGGCGATAACCTCGACGGGAACCGGGTCGGGCCGGAAATCGCGCACCGAATGCCGCTTGCGCATGTAGCCCCGGAACCGGGTGGCAGCCGCCAGCGCCTGGTCGTCAGGCAGGCTGACACGATCGGGCAGGGGAAGCGGCTGATAGGTGACCTTGTCGCGGTGGTACATGCCGGCGCCTCGTTCCAACAATGGATGGCGCCAGTCTACCCGGCGCCGATCAGGACACCAGCGGCAAAGACGAGCGCGCCGCCCAGCACGACCTGGAACGTCGCCCTGAGGAACGGCGTCTCCATGAACCGGTTCTGTATCCAGACGATGGCCCAAAGCTCGACGAAGACGATGGCGATGGCGATGGTCGTCGCGGTCCAGAAGTCCGGGATAAGGTATGGCAGGGCGTGGCCCAGGCCACCAAGGGTCGTCATCACCCCAGAGGCAAGCCCGCGCTTCAGGGGCGATCCGCGGCCCGACAGCACGCCGTCGTCGTGCGCGGCCTCGGTGAAGCCCATCGAGATGCCCGCGCCGACCGATGCGGCCAGCCCGACGAGGAAGGTGGTCCAGGGGTCCTGCGTCGCGAAGGCGGTCGCGAAGATGGGGGCCAGTGTGGAAACGGAGCCGTCCATCAGACCCGCAAGGCCAGGCTGCACCCAGGTCAGGATGAACTGACGGTGCGCCGCACGGTCTTCCTCGCCCTTCGTGTCTTCGTCCAGATGCGTTTCGACCAGGCCTTCGGCCCTGGCCTCGTGCTTGGTTTCGGCGGCCGCCAGATCGCCCAGAAGCTTGCGGGTGTCCGCGTCTTCCGTTCGCTGTGCGGCCCGGGTGTAAAAGGCCGCTGCGTCACGTTCCATCGCCTCTGCCTCGGCCCGGATTCGCTCCAGCGACAGGTTCTCGATCAGCCAGACGGGGCGGCGGGCGTAGAACCCAGCGACATGCTCCCTCCGGATCAGGGGGATCGTCTCGCCGAAGCGCGTGCGGTGGCGTTCGATCAGCCAGTGGCGATGGGTGTCCTCCTCCTTTGCCATGGCCTCGAAGATCGCGGCCGAGGCCGGATACTCCTTGCGCAGCCGTTCGGCATAGGTCCGGTAGATGCGCGCGTCGTCCTCCTCGGAGGAGATGGCCAGCGCCAGGACTTCCTGTTCGCTCAGGTCAGAAAAGCGACGGCGGTTCGCCAAGCCAGGGATCATTTTCGTCTCCGATCTGG
This sequence comes from Albidovulum sediminis, assembly GCF_025380365.1. Classification (GTDB taxonomy): domain Bacteria; phylum Pseudomonadota; class Alphaproteobacteria; order Rhodobacterales; family Rhodobacteraceae; genus Albidovulum; species Albidovulum sediminis. The sequence continues at coordinate 2,274,309 of NZ_JAOCQF010000001.1, read as the reverse complement.
AATCATTCCAAACTAGGCCGGTCGCGGCGGATGGGCAAGGGCAGGCGCCATACTGCCGGGACGCGGTGTGGGGGTCTTGAAAAAGTGAACCGATCAGTTCATTTACAAAAGTGAACCGATCAGTTCAGAATTGGAGAAACGGATGAACACGTGTCGCATCGTCATCGCCGGCTTCCTTGCCGCAATCGCACTGCCCGCCGCGGCGGAGAACTTCACGTTCGACCTGCCGCGCCTTACGTTCCCGCAGGGTGTCCAGACCTGCGCGCCCGCGACACAGCCCTGCCCCACGGCTGACGGAAAGTGACCGCCGCCGCTTGCCCGGTCGCGATGGCCGCGTCTATCATTCCCGCGCCGGACGTCCCGGCCACAAGGAAGACAGTTTGACCGGCGAGGGAAGCGCGATCCGCAAGGGCAGGAAGTTCGACAAGGTGCTGGAAGGCGCCCGGCTGGTTTTCCTGCGCGACGGGTTCGAAGGCGCCAGCGTGGACGACATCGCGCGCGAAGCGGGGGTGTCGAAAGCCACGCTCTACAACTACTTCCCCGACAAGCGCGTCCTTTTCGTCGAGGTTGCGACGCGTGAATGCCGAAGGCAGGCCGACGAGGCCGAGGCGCTGGTCGATCTGTCCGCCCCGCCCGAGGTCGTCCTGCCCGAAGCGGCGCGGCGCATCATCGCATTTTCCCTGTCGGATTTCGGACGCAACGTGTTCCGCATCAGCGTTGCCGAATCCGAAAGGTTCCCCGAACTCGGACGTGAGTTCTATGAGAACGGCCCGGCGCTTCTGCGGGAACGGCTGGGCGGCTATCTGACCGGCGCGGTAGCGCGCGGAGAACTGAAGGTCGACGACATCGACCTTGCCGCCGACCAGTTCGCGGAACTGTGCAAGGCCTTCATCTTTCCCTGCGCCTGTCTTGGCGTGAAGCAAACGTTCGATCAGGCTGCGCAGGATCGCGTGGCCAAGGGGGCGGTGGAGATGTTCCTGGCGCGCTATGGTGTCGCGCGACCGACCGGGGCGGGCTGAAACCTGGGCCGACCTCGGGCCTCGCCGCCCGAAAGCGTGGGCCGCGCCGAACGTCGACACGGCCCATGCTCGTCACTCTGCCTGGATCGTCTCCAGATAGTAGGCCACAGACATGACGCGCCCGCGCGACTCCAGGATCGAGCCGTAGGGGTTCGCCGGGCCGGGCTCGGTCGACATGAAGGCCTTGCCGAACACCGGCATCGGTCCGCCGTGGGCGCGCATGCCCGTGCGGCCGTCGATGATATGGATGACCTTCAGCATCGGAAACACGCCGTCGTTGTTCTTGGCCAGAAGTGTCAGGTTCGGCGGCGCGATCGTCATCAGGTTCGCCATGTCGCCATCACCCTTGCCGCTTTCTCCGTGGCAGGCGGCGCAGTAGTCCATGTAGAGATGCGCGCCGATGTCGGAACTTTGCGCCTTGGCCAAAGGCGAAAGGCCCGCAAAACCCATCAGCAGCGCCGTCGTGAAAACCATCTTGTGCATTGCGTTCCTCCCGCAAGATGATGCGTTTCCGTAAGGTAAATGATAGCACGCATCGACAGTCGCGAATTTGATCTGCGTCAGGGGGCGAAGGCAGGTCGTGCCGGGGTTCAGGCCCTCAGCCGCCCCTGACCGAAGCCCTTGATGCGGGCGTCGAGGATCGCGCCTTCGGGGCGGTCCTCGTCAAAGGCGACTTCCGTGAACTGTTCGGTGCGCCCGATGCGCGGCCCTTCGGTCAGAACCCTGTGGGTCTTGCCCGTCTGCGCCGACAGGTGACGGTTCAGGACTTCGTCGCCCACCTGGCGCAGCCGCGCTGCGCGGTCGCGGATATCGGGGCCCCGGACCTGGGGCATGCGCGCGGCCGGCGTGCCCTTGCGCGGGCTGAAAGGGAAGACGTGCAGGAAGGTCAGGTCGCAGTCGGCCACGAGTTTCAGCGTGTTCTCGAACATCGCCTCGGTCTCGGTCGGGAAACCCGCGATCAGGTCCGCGCCGAAGACGATGTCCGGGCGCAGGCGCCGCGCCTGCTCGCAGAAGCGGATGGCATCGTCGCGCAGGTGGCGACGCTTCATCCGCTTCAGGATCAGGTCGTCACCGTGTTGCAGCGACAGGTGCAGATGCGGCATCAGCCGCGGTTCCGTCGCGATCGCCAGCATCAGGTTGTCATCGGCCTCGATCGAGTCGATCGAGGAGATGCGCAGGCGCGGAAGGTCCGGCACCAGGCGCAGGATGCGCATCACCAGATCGCCCAGGCGCGGGCCACCGGGCAGGTCGGCGCCCCAGGATGTCAGGTCGACACCGGTCAGAACGACCTCCAGGAAGCCCTTGTCGACCAGCCGCCGGATCTGCTCCACGACGACGCCGGCCGGAACCGACCGGGAGTTCCCCCGCCCGAAGGGAATGATGCAGAAGGTGCAGCGGTGGTCGCAGCCGTTCTGGACCTGCACATAGGCTCGATGACGGCCGAACCCGTCGATCAGGTGGCCGGCGGTTTCCTTCACGCTCATGATGTCGTCGACCATGATCCGCTCGGTCGTGCCGATCAGGTCGGGTGCGGTCAGGCCGGCCCAGGTCGCCGGCTGCATTTTTTCATGGTTGCCGATGACGCGCGTCACCTCCGGCATCGCCGCGAATGTCTCGGGCTCGGTCTGCGCCGCGCAGCCGGTGACGATGACCGGCGCGCCGGGGTTTTCGCGTGCGAGGCGACGAATCTCCTGCCTGGCCTTGCGCACCGCCTCGGCGGTGACCGCGCAGGTGTTGACGACCACCGCACCCCCGACGCCATGCGCGGCGGCAAGTTCCTTCATCGCCTCGGTCTCGTAGGCGTTCAGTCGGCAGCCAAGTGTGGTGAAGACGGGCGGGCGCATCGGGGGCTCAGGCGCATTCGGCCAGGAAAGCGGGCGCGAGCCAGCCATCGAAGACATGCGCCGTTGGCCCGGTCATCCAGACGCCGTCGTCGCGCCAGTCGATCTCGAGCGTTCCGCCATCGAGGTCGAGCGTGACCTGCCGGCCCGTCAGCCCGCGCAGATGCGCCGCGACCGCGGTCGCGCAGGCCCCCGACCCGCAGGCGAGCGTGATGCCTGCGCCGCGTTCCCAGACCCGCATCCTCAGCCGGTCCGGGCCTGTCAGACTGGCGTATTCCACGTTGGTCGCCATCGGGAACAGCGGATGGTGTTCCATCGCCGCGCCGTCGCGGGGCAGGTCCACGGCCAGGGCGTCTTCCACGAAGAAGACGCAGTGCGGATTGCCCATGCCCACCGCTGCCGGGTCGCCCGCAATGGGCAGGTGCAGAAGGTCAAGCTCCCGGGCAAGGGGCACCTGCGCCCAGTGGAGGAGCGGATCGCCCATGTTCACGCTGACCAGCCCGTCATCGCGCCGCACCGCCGCAAGCGTTCCGCGTTCGGTGGTGAAGGTCACGCTGTCACGGCCAAGCCCGGCCATGACGTGATCGGCCACACAGCGCGAGGCATTGCCACAGGCGCCCGCGCGGCTGCCGTCCGAATTCCAGAAGTCGAGCGCGAAGTCGGCCCCCGCGCAGTCCCGGATCTCGGCCAACTGGTCGAATCCCACGCCGCGATGGCGGTCGCCGAGCGCCGCCGCAAGGGCCGGCGTGGTCACGGCGGGGCGCCCGCGTGAATCGATGATCACGAAGTCGTTTCCGGCGCCGTGCATCTTCATGAACGGCAGGCCGTTATCGGGGCGGGCATGTCTCATGATCCGCGATATACGCCGCGGGCGACGATTTTGCCAGTGGACGGATTTTTCGCGCTTTTGCACTTGACCGCTTCCGGCGAGGTTCATAAAGAGGCGCCCTGTGATGGGCCCGTAGCTCAGTTGGTAGAGCAACTGACTTTTAATCAGTGGGTCACAGGTTCGAATCCTGTCGGGCTCACCACTTTTCCATCTATATGAAGGATTTAAGCATCTTCTTATTGATGCGCCGCGCGCGTATCGGGGCGTGCCGGACGCAGTGGCCAACGAATCCATTGCTGCACTCGGGGGCAGGGAAGACTTGGGCGAACCGGCTGCTCCCGCCGGGCAACCGGGGCCGAAGCGTCCGCGCAAGACGCGGTCGGAGAGGTTGCCCATGCGGACGGCGCTCTCACTGACTTGTTCGGCGTAACGTGCGCGCCTATTGTTCCTGTGCCTCGCCCGCTCCGCCGTACTCGATCGCCGATGCCGGGGCGTCGATGGAAAGTCTTGAAAGTATTTGGATGCACGCGATCTTTTTCATTGCCGACGAGCGTCTGGCAGATCTTGCAGGCGCGGCCGCATTGCAGATGACCCTGCACTGGGACTGCGATTTCCACATCTTTATCGAGAGGCAAGAGCCAACCGCCCAGATCAGAGAGGTTGGATCCGGCCGGATCACTTATCACTATGAGGAACTCGGTGGCTTTCTGCCGGATGGCCTCCCAGAGTCTTCAAGATGGCCGCGCATCGTCTACCTGCGGTTGTTCGCCCCCCGATTGCTGTCGTCCTATCGCCGGCTGCTCTATCTTGACGCCGACATCCTGTCGTTCGACGCAGACGCCGCGCTTTGGGAGGTGCCTTTGCCGCACGGATTGGGGGCGGTTGCCGATCTTGCCGCGCTCGAGCGAGGACATGACAAGAAGGAGCGCAAAGCCTGGCTTGCCGGGATCGGCGTACGCTCGGGCCGATACGCCAATTCCGGCGTTCTGTTGATCGATCCGGCTGTCTGGAACCGGATCGACTTTGCCGGGATGCTACCTGAGTATTTTGCCGCATACCCGGCAACGACGTTTCCGGATCAGGATTTTCTGGCTCATGTGTTCGATGGGCGATGGACCGAGCTTTCACCGCGCTACAACTGGCAAGGCGGGGTCTTGCACTGGGGGCTGACACGCGCCGTGGCGCCCGTCTTCGTGCACTTCTGTGGGATGGTGCGCCCCTGGCACGGCGCGCAGGCGCTTTGGTTGGACCCAAACGATTCAGCCTACAGCGAGTATTACGACAGGGCGTTAGAGAACACCGGCCTTTCGGTTCAGGCCTACCGAAAGGTCTTCCGCCTGCCACCGCTCCGACGAGCGAAGTATGCGCTCCTTTCGTGGCTGTCGAAGAAAGGCATCCCGAGCCGAAGGGAAGGGGCACGCCGCGCAGAATGGTGGAGCAATCATCGGTTTCTGCGCTCCTACATCGAAGGTGGACTGGCCGAAGCCCGCTTCGCCGGGGAACCGCGAACCCGGCTTGACCTGAGGGAACCACATCCGTTCTGGGACGGGCGGTTCGTCCGCGTGGACGGCGACCTGCCGCCTGGCGACCCGGTCAGGATGCCACCTGCCGAAGCCACCTGAGGCGAGGCCCGACACGGGCGCGGCCTGCGCTGTGGATTTCTGGCTTCGTCGGGGCGGCCGGGACCGTCCCGCGCCTCATGCCGATGCGGTGAATGCCCGGTCCAGACCTTCTGCCACCCGGTCGACATCCTCCATCGACAGGCAGAGCGGGGGCACCATGCGCAGCGTCGACCGGGTCGGGCCGGATTTCGACAGGATCAGCCCGCCTGCGCGGCAGGCTTCGAAGACGGCGGCGGTCGTCTCGGCATCGGGTTCCTTCGACCTGCGGTCCTTGACCATCTCGATGGCCAGCATCAGGCCGCGCCCGCGCACGTCGCCGATCGCGGGGTGGCGCTGCTTCAGGTCGTCCAGCCGCTCCAGGAGCGCGCGGCCCACCTGTTTCGCGTTCTGCTGCAGGCGTTCCTCCCGCAGCACCTGCAACACCGCGAGGCCCGCCGCGCAGCTTGTCGGGTTGGCGCCGTAGGTGTGGAACATGAACTTCTCGGCCATCGGCGCCGCGATGTGCCTTTGCGCGACCACTGCGCCCAGGGGAAAGCCGTTGCCGATCCCCTTGGCCATCACCACGATGTCGGGGATCACTCCGTCGGCCTCGAACCCCCACATGTGGTCGCCGGTGCGGCCGAAGCCCGACTGCACCTCGTCGGCGATGTAGAGCCCGCCCGCCGCGCGCACGCGTTCTGCCGCGCCCGACATGTAGCCCTTCGGCATCTCGATGATGCCGCCGTAGCCTTGCACCGATTCCACGAACATTCCTGCGATGCGGCCCGTCGTGGCGACGGCGATGGTGCGCTCGATTTCGTCGAGATAGGGCGCCGTCCCCGCGCCGAAGATGCCGCGGTACTGGTTCGGCTCGGCCACGAAGGCGACGTTGCCCGGCATGCCGGGGTGGCGGAACCCGGCGATGCCGGTGATCGACTGCGCCGCCGAGGTCGGCCCGTGATAGGCGTTCCTGAGCGCCAGAAGGTCGAGGTTGCCGGTAAAGGTGCGGGCCATGACCATGGCGAGGTCGATGGCCTCGGACCCGGAATTGGTGAAATGCACCACCCATTCGAGATCGCCCTTCGGCCCCTTCGGCATCGTCGCGGCCAGTTCCTCGGCCAGGTGGGCGGGGACGGGGTGATAGAACATCGTCGTGCAATGTGTCAGTTCGGCCGCCTGTTCCATTGCCGCCCTGACCACAACCGGGTGCGAATGCCCGACCGAGATGCAGACGTTCATGCCCAGCAGGTCGGTGTATTTCCGGCCCGCCTCGTCCCAGAGATACTGCCCGGCCCCCTTGCGGAAGATCATCGGGTCGGCGAAGGGCACGAACTTCCGCTGGCTTGCGGCATAGTAGGTGTCGCGGCGGCGGGTGATGCCTTCAAGGCTCCAGTCAAGCGGCAGGCTCATCTGCGGTCTCCCATGATCTCGTGCGTGCGGCGGGCGACGAAGTCGTCCAGGCTCTCGCGTATGGCCGGGTCCATCTCCGGCGGCTCGTGATCGGCGATCAGTTTCCTCACGCGCAGGGCCGCGCGTTCGTGTTCCCACAGCGCGCCTTCCGCCGCCCATTGCTCGTAGGTGCCGTTGTCGGACATCTCGCCCATCCAGAAGGCGGTCTCGAAGTTCGCGCGGGTGTGGGCGGCGCCCAGGAAGTGCCCGCCCGGCGGCACCTCGCGGAAGGCGTCCATCGCCTGTGCCGCCTCGGAAAAATCGACACCCTCGACAAAGCGCATCATCGCCGAACAGCGGTCCGCATCCATGACGATCTTTTCGTAGCCGGTGGTCAGCAGCCCTTCGAGGCAGCCGGTCGCGTGGATGATGAAGTTCACCCCCGCCAGCGTCGCCCCCATCAGCTGCGCCTGGCTCTCATAGCCCGCCTGCGCGTCCGGAACCTTGGAGGCGGTCAGCGCGCCCACCGAATGGAACGGCAGGCCAAGCCGGTCGGCCAGCGTCTTGGCGCACATCTGGAACTGCGTACCCTCGGGCGTGCCGAAGGTCGGCGCCCCGGTCTTGAGCGAGAGCGGGGAAAAGAAGGTGCCAAAGGCGGCGGGCGCGCCGGGGCGGATAAGCTGGATCAGCGCGACCGAGGCCATCACCTCGGCAAGCACCTGCGCCAGTGTCGCGGCGATGGTGACGGGCGACATCGCACCCCCGAGCACGAAGGGCGAGACGACGGTGCACTGCCCGGCGCGGGCATATTCCTTCAGCGCCCAAAGCATCGTTTCGTCCAGCACAAGCGGGGCGTTCGTGTTCACCACCGAGTAAAGAACGCAATTGCGGTCGACGAAATCCGCGCCCATGGCGAGCCGGCACATCTCGATCGTGTCGCGGGCGCGTTCCGGTGCGGTGACGGCCCCCATGAAGGGCTTGTCATTCAGCGTGAGATGCGCATGCGCCATGTGTAGATGCCTGACGGGAACAGGCAGGTCCACCGGCTCCACCACCACGCCGCCGGAGTGGTTCACCGCGGCAAGCTGGTGATGGATCTTCGTGATGTTTCGGAAATCCTCGATCGTGGCGTAGCGGCGGCCCCGTTCGATGTCGTGGACGAAGGGCGGGCCGAAGCTCGGGCAATAGACCTGTGCGTTGCCGCCGACCTGGATCGAGCGGGAGGGGTTGCGGGCGTGCTGGGTGAAGACCGGCGGCGCGGTCCTGATCCTGTCTCGGCACCAGCCGGGATCGAAGCGGACACGTTCCCCGTCGACCCGCGCGCCGGCCTTGCGGAAGATCTCCAGCGTCTCAGGGTCGTTGCGGAACTCCATGCCGATCTCGTCGAGGATGCGGTCGGCGTTGCGCTCGATGATCGCCACCGCCTCTTCGTCGATCAGGCTCACGATGGCGGTGCGCCTGAGCGTGTAGGGCGCGGCCAGCGCCGTGCGCGCGGCGCGGGCCCTGATCCGGAGGTCGCGCCCCTCACGCCGGCTCATGCGCGGCCCCGATCGTCATACTTCGGCATGGCATCCTGCACTCTCCGCCCCGATGCCGAAATCTACTCACCCGCTCCGGCGCCCGCATAGGGGCGGCGTGTAGCATCGGATTTACTAATGTTGCGGATTAGCGCCGGGATCGCGCCGCTATGCGGGAAGGCCGTGATACTCGATCTCGTCCGCAATGGCGGGAAAGCGCATGGCAAAATGCGCCTGCAAGATGCGTGCACACTGCGCGGCCAGCGCGTCCGCGATCGCGTCATGCTCCCCCGCCCGCGCGACGACCTGGATGCGGCGACGAAAGCCGGGAAAGGGCAAGGGTTCGATCCTCAGCTTCATGCCTTCGGCCACCGCATCGATCAGCAGCGAAGGCGAGAGGATCGCGAAGCACTTGCCGGTGACGACGCCCGCGACGACCATCGAGGAGCGGTCCGCCTCCATCGCCCTGGGGAAGTACAGCCGGCATCGTTGCAGATGCTGGTCGGTCCGCCGTCCCACCGGCGTGGCAACTCCGAAGCGCACAAGCGAAAGGCGTTGTGAAATCTGCCCGATATCCGTCGGATCGCCCTCGTATTCCTCTGGCAGGACTAGATAAAATGGCTCCTCCAGTACTGGTATGGCGCGGTGGTCGTCGTCGTTGCCGACCAGTTCGGATGTCACGGCCAGATCGATCTGGCGGGCGTTCAGGGCGGACTTATGGTCGGTGGCAAGCCCGGCGGACAGGATCAGTTCGGGAACGCCGAGATCCTGCACCACGAAGTCGAAAAGACCGGGCGTCAGCGTGGTTGCGATGGACGCCAGAAGCCCCATCCGCAACACCGGCAGCGTGGTGGCGTTGAGCCTGCGGATATTGGCCTTGAGATCCTCGATCTCGTTCAGGATGCGGAAGCCGTGGCGTTGCAGGATGCTGCCCGCATGGGTCAGCGACAACGGTCTTTGCGATCGGTCGAGCAGCTTTACACCGAACAGGGACTCAAGGTTCTTGAGATGCTGCGACGCGGCCGACTGCGTCATGCCAAGCGCATGCGCGGCGGTCGTCACCTGCTCCATCTCCGCGACCGCCATGAAGACCTCGACCGCGCGGAACAGGTTCAGGTCGGGCGAACCTGCTGTTTTTCGCAGGAAATGGCGCGATTCCGGAGCCTTCAATCCTATCCCCCGTGCAACTCTGTCCTCATCGGGCGGCCCCCTTGGCGGGCCAGGGTTCTACCCTTCATTAGAAAGATTAATACTGCTCGGGCGGGCTTGATCAATGGCCTTCGCGCAGCATCACTGGCGGTGGAGACCTTGGCTGGGGCTGGAATGGCACGGACCCTCATCATCGGCGGTGGCGCGGTCGGGCTCAGCCTGGCCTATCACCTGACGCGCCGGGGTGAGCGTGATGTGATCCTGCTGGAACGCAACCGGCTGACGTCGGGGACAAGCTGGCATGCGGCGGGGATCGTCGGCCCCCTGCGCGCGACGCCCAACGGCACCCGTCTGGCCATGTACGCGGGCGAGCTTTTCCCCAGGCTTCAGGAAGAGACAGGGCTTTCGACGGGCTACAGGAAAACGGGCGGCTTCTGGCTTGCGCGCGAGGAGGTGCGGATGGACGAGTTGCGCCGGATCGCCGCGCTCGGCCGGCAGTTCGCGCTGACCCCGTCGATCATCGAGGCGCACGCGCTGCGGGTTCCGGGCCTCGATACGACCGGCATCGCTGGCGCGCTCCGGGTCGAGGAGGATGCGAACGTCAATCCGGTCGATCTTTGCATGGCCTATGCCAAGGCGGCGCGGGCGGCCGGCGCCGATATCCGCGAGGGGGTCGAGGCTTCCGCGATCCTGGTCGAAGACGGCCGGGCGAAGGGCGTGCGGCTGGCCGATGGCGCCGAAATCGCGGCGGAGCGTGTGGCGCTTTGCGCGGGCGCGTGGTCGAAAAGCCTCGCGGATGCGGCGGGCGTCGCCCTGCCGTTGCAGGCGGTCGAACACATGTACGTCGTCACCGAGCCGATGCCCGACCTGCCGCACCCCTACCCGGTGCTGCGCGATCTGGACCGGGGCATCTATGTGAAGGGCGACGCGGGCAGGCTGGTGATCGGCGGGTTCGAGCCGCACGCGAAATGCTGGGACCCGTTCGGACCGGAAGGCGACCGGCCGTTCCTGGAGCTTCCTGCGGACTGGGATCAGTTCGCCCCCTTCATGGAGGCGGCGCTGGCGCTGATCCCCGCGCTGGAGCGGACCGGCATCCAGCGTTTCATGAACGGGCCCGAAAGCTTCAGCGTGGATTCCCGCCCGCTGATCGGCCAGACGAACGAGGTCGACGGGCTTTTCGTTGCGGCCGGCATGAACTCGGTCGGCGTCATGTCCTCGGCCGGGGTCGGGCGGGTGCTGGCCGACTGGATGATCGACGGGGCTTCGCCCATCGACCTGTGGGAAGTGGATATCGCCCGCGTCGATCCGCTGACTGCCGCCGCAGCCCATGTGGAAAGGCGGATGGAGGAGGCGGTCGCGGATGTGTTCGCCATGCATTGGCCGTTCAAGCAGCCCAAGGCGGGGCGCGGGCTGCGCAGGTCGGCGCTGCACGACCGCTGGGCCGCGGCGGGCGCCGTCTTCGGCCTGACCGCGGGCTGGGAACGGGGGCTCTGGTACGCCTCCGGCGAGGGTGAGCGCGATCTGCCCTACTCTGTCGGCGAACAGGCGTGGCAGGAAATCGTTCATCGGGAAGCGGCGGCGATGGACCGGGGCACGGCGCTGATCGACCTGTCGCCCTTCGGCAAGTTCGACGTGTCCGGACCGGGGGCGCTTGAGGCGCTGCAGTATCTTGCCGCGGGCAACGTCGAGGTGCCGGCGGGTCACGCGGTCTACACGCCGCTCCTGAACGCGAAGGGCGGGATCGAGGCCGACGTGACGATCACCCGGCTTGGCCCCGACCGCTTTCGCGTCACCTCTGGCGCCGCGACGCGCTGGCGCGACCTTGCCTGGCTCAGGCGGAACGCGCGCGGAGAGGTGACCATCGCCGATGTGACCGAGACGGAGGTCGTGATCGGCGTCATGGGGGCGGGGTCGCGTGAGCTTCTGGAAGCGCTTTCGCCCGACGACTGGCGCGACTTTCCCTTTGCGACCGCGCGGGAGGTGACCGTGGCGGGGCAGCGCGCGCGGGCCACCCGCCTCAGTTTCGTCGGCGAACTCGGCTGGGAACTGTCGATCCCGGCCGGGCAGGGCGGCCCGGTCTTCGACGCGCTGTACGCAGCGGGCGCCCGCCCGCTTGGCCACCACGCGCTCGACGGCTGCCGGATCGAAAAGGGCTTCCGCCACTGGGGGCACGACCTGGGCCCGGAGATCACGCCGCTGGAGGCGGGCCTGGGCTTCACCATCGACTGGACCAAGGACTTTCTCGGCAGGCAGGCGCTCCTCACCCAGAGGCCGGAAGGGGTGAGGCGTCGCCTCCACCTTTTCGAGATCGAGGGGCGGCCGCTTGTCCTCCATGACGAGCCGATCCTGGAAAACGGCGCTGTCGTCGGGCTGACCACCTCGGGCGCGCGGGGGGCGCGGACGCGCAAGGGGCTGGCGCTTGGCCTGATCGCGGTCGCGGCGGGGGAAACGCCGGCCCGGACGGCGGAACGGGCCTTCGAGATCGAGATTGCGGGGCGGCTCTATCCGGCCAGGGTGCTGGACAGGCCGCCCTTTGACCCAACTGGCGAACGGATGCGCGGATGACGTTGAATGCCCAGGTTCTGATCATCGGGGGCGGCGCGATGGGCGTGTCGCTCCTCTATCACCTCGCCAAGGCGGGGTGGTCCGATCTGGTGCTGACCGAGAAGAACGACCTGACGCACGGCTCGACCTGGCATGCGGCGGGGCTGTGCACCCACTTCGCCCATAACCCGACGATCCAGGAATTGCGCGCCACCTCGGTCCGGCTTTACCGCGACATCCTGCCGGAGGAGACGGGGGGCACCTGCGGGTTTCACCGCTCCGGCGCGATGCGGATCACCTCGAACCCCGACCGGATGGATGAATTCGCCCATGTCGCGGGTCTGTCGAAGTTCACCGGCTACGACCTGCGCCTGCTGACCTCGCCCGAGGAGGTGGCCGCGCTGCATCCGCTGGCGCGGACCGAAGGCATCCTCGGCGGCATCTACGAACCCGACGACGGCCACGTGGACCCGACCCTGGCCACCAACGCCATGGCGCAGGTCGCGCGGTCAAGGGGCGCCACGATCCTGCGCCGCAACCCGGTCAGCGCGATCCGCCGCGAGGGCCTTCACTGGTGGGTCGAGACGGCGCAAGGGGTCATCCGCGCCCGCCACATCGTCAACGCCGCCGGCACCTGGGGATGGGAGGTCGGGCAGATGATGGGGGTCAACGTGCCGTCCGTGCCGGTGCTGCATCAGTATCTGGTCACCGATACCGTCCCCGCCGTGGCAGAGCGCATCGCGGCGGGTCTGCCCGAACTGCCGATGATCCGCGACCCGGAGCAAAGCTGGTATGTCCGGCAGGAGCGTGACGGGCTGATCCTTGGCCCCTACGAAAAGGACGCGCAGCCCTGGTCGATTGACGGCGTGCCGCCCGACTTCGGGGCCGAACTGATGCCGCCGGACCTCGACCGGGTCGAGCACATCATCCTGGCCGCGATGGCCCGGATCCCGGCGCTGGAGACGGGCGGCATCAAATCCGTCGTAAACGGGCCGATCACCTTCACGCCAGACGCCAACCCGCTGATTGGTCCGGCGCACGGGCTGCCGGATGCCTGGCTTCTGACCGGGTCGTCCATGGGCGTCATGGAAGGCGGCGGGGCCGGCTGGTTCCTCGCCCACTGGATGACGCATGGCGCGCCGCCGATGGATGCGCTGGCTGTCGACAGCCGCCGCTTCGGCGCCTGGGCCGACCGCGACTACCGGGTGCAGAAGGCGGTGGAATGCTTCGGCCTGCAATTCGGCGTCCACTATCCCCATGAGGAGCGCCCCGCCGCGCGCGGCAAGCGGCTGTCGCCCCTGCACGACCGAATGCTTGCCCGGGGCGCGGTGATGGGCGCGGCCCATGGCTGGGAGCGTCCGAACTGGTTTTCGGACCACGCGGGCGATGAGGCCGTGCCCACCTTCCGGCGCGCCAACTGGTTTGCCCATGTCGCGCACGAGGTCGCGACGGTGACGACGGCGGCGGGCCTTGCCGATCTGTCGATCTTCTCCAAGTTCGAGGTGTCGGGCCCCGATGCGCGCGCCTTCGTGGGCGCCCTTGGCGCCAACCGCGTGCCGGGCGTCGGGCGGATCGGGTTGATCCATGCCATGACCCCGGCCGGGGGAACGCAGGCGGAATTCACCGTCGCGGCCCTGGCAGACGGAACCTTCTACCTGACCTCCGCCGCGGGGGCGGAAGAGATGGACGAGGATCTGTTGCGATCCCGCGCGGCCGGGTTCGATGTCTCGGTCGCCAACGTGACGGAGGAAAGGGGGGCGATCGGGCTGATGGGGCCGCGGTCGCGCGCGATCCTCTCCGCGCTGACCACCGCCGATCTGGACGCCGGCTTTCCCTGGCTGAGCGTGCGCGGGATCGAGGTGGCCGGCGTTCCGGTCCGGGCGCTCCGCCTGTCCTATGTCGGCGAACTCGGCTGGGAGCTTCACACCGCGCGCGATGACCTTGCCGCGCTTTTCGACGCCATTGACGGGGCGGGCAGGCCGCACGGGCTTGGCTGTTTCGGGGCCTATGCGATGAACTCGATGCGGCTGGAAAAGGGTTACCCGGCCTGGGGGGCCGACTTCACGACCGAACGGACGCCGGCCGAGACCGGCGCGGGGCCGCTGATCCGGCCCGAAGGGCGCGACTTCGCGGGGCGGGCGGCGCTCCTCAGCCGGATGGCGGCAGAGGACCGCTGGGAAATGGTGCTGCTGGCCATCGATGCGGGGGGCGTTGATCCCTTCTACAGCCACCCGGTGTTGCATCGGGGCCGCCCGGTGGGCATCGTCACCTCGGGGGGATGGGGACACAGGACGCATCAGGCGCTGGCGCTGGCGTATCTGCGCGAACGCGGCCTGCGCGACGACCTCTCGGTCGAGATCCTTGGCCGCGCAAGACCCGCACGCGTCCTGGAGGCGCGCCCCTTCGACCCGCTGAACGAAAGGATGAAGGCATGAGCGCATATCCGATCATCGCGCTTTGGTCGCACCCGCGTTCCATGTCGACTGCGATCGAGCGGATCATGCGGGAACGCGGCGATCTCGACTGCCTGCACGAACCTTTCATGTACGACTACTACGTCCACCGGCAGGTGCGCACCATGCCGCATTTCGAGGTGCAGAAGGATCATCCGGTCAGCTACTCGGCCATCCGCGACATGATCCTGGATCGCGCCGGCAAGGCGCCGGTCTTCCTCAAGGACATGTCCTATTATGTCATGCCGCACATCCTGGACGACCGCAGCTTTCTTGACCGGCTGACCAACGTCTTTCTCGTGCGAGATCCCGTGGCCTCGATCCCCTCGTACTTCAAGCTCGACCCGGACCTCACGCTGGAGGAGGTCGGGCTCGAGGCGCAGGCGCGGCACTACGATGCCCTTGTCGCGCTGGGCAAAACCCCGCCGGTGATCGCCGCCGAGGACGTGCGTGCCGACACCGAAGGCGTCATCGGCGCGCTCTGGCGGCGGATCGGACTGGCCCATGTCGCGCAAGCCTTCGACTGGCAGCGCGAGGCGCCGAAGGACTGGGCGCAGGTCGGCGGCTGGCATGGCGATGTCAGCAGCGCCAGAGGCATCCGCCCGATCGGCGCCGAGGAAATCGCCGCGCAGGAAAGAAAGTTCGACGCACTCACGGAGCGGGAGCCGAGGCTGCGCGCGCTTCTCGACCATCACAGGCCATTCTACAGGCAACTCGCCGCCCGCGCCCTGAAGCCCTGACGCCGGCGGACGGATCTCGTGGATGCGCCGCGGGGCGGAAGGTCCCGGCGCCTGCGGGCGCAGCATAAAGCCGCGCAAATGGCTGGATTTCCATTTCAAATTTCAGTGCCCGAAGGCTGGCCGCTACCTTCGCTCGCAAGAGTTGCGACCTCAGGAAAGGGCCATCGGATGACCGAAGACATGCTCCACGTGATGGAATGGCACAACGGCGAGAAGGACTATTCCCCCTTCTCCGACGCAGAGATGAAGCGGCGGCAGGACGATGTGCGCAGGTGGATGGCGGACAACAATGTCGACGCGGCACTGTTCACCTCCTACCACTGCATCAACTACTATTCCGGCTGGCTCTACTGCTACTTCGGCCGCAAGTACGGCATGGTGGTCACGCAGGACGCGGCCACCACGATCTCGGCCGGGATCGACGGCGGCCAGCCCTGGCGGCGCAGCTTCGGTGGGAACGTCACCTACACCGATTGGCGGCGCGACAACTTCTATCGCGCGGTGCGCCAGTTGACCCCCGGTGTCAGGAGGCTGGGGATCGAGTTCGACCATGTGAACCTCGATTACCGGCGCCAGCTTGAGGCGGCGCTCCCGGGCGTGGAATTCGTCGACATCGCCCAGCCGTCGATGTGGATGCGCTCGATCAAGTCGGCCGAGGAACACAAGCTGATCCGCGAAGGCGCGCGCATTTGCGACGTGGGCGGCTGGGCCGTTGCGGGCGCCGTCGCGGCGGGCGTGCCGGAGCACGAGGTCGCCATCGCCGGGACCAACGCCATGATCCGCGAGATCGCGGCCTCTTTCCCCTTCGTCGAACTGATGGACACCTGGACCTGGTTCCAGTCGGGCATCAACACCGACGGCGCGCACAACCCGGTAACGAACAAGAAGATCAGGTCGGGCGAGATCCTGTCGCTCAACACCTTCCCGATGATCTTCGGCTACTACACCGCGCTGGAACGGACGCTGTTCTGTGACAGCGTCGATGATGCCTCGCTCGACATCTGGGAAAAGAACGTGGCCGTCCACCGCCGCGGACTGGAGCTGATCAAACCCGGCGCCAAGTGCAACGAAATCGCGCTGGAACTGAACGACATGTACCGGCAGTGGGACCTTCTGAAGTACCGCAGCTTCGGTTACGGCCATTCCTTCGGGGTCCTCAGCCACTACTACGGGCGAGAGGCGGGCGTGGAGCTGCGCGAGGACATCGAGACGGAGCTGAAGCCCGGCATGGTCGTGTCGATGGAGCCGATGGTGATGCTGCCCGAAGGCGCGCCGGGTGCGGGAGGCTACCGCGAACACGACATCCTGATCGTGACCGAGGACGGGGCCGAGAACATTACCGGCTTCCCCTTCGGACCCGAGCACAACATCATCAGCAACTGACCTTCCGACAGGCAGAGCGCAGGGGCCCGCAGACGCGGGCCCTTTTCCTTTGGCCCGGGTTTCCCGGGCGGCGTGGAGAGAATGCCGACCTGCCGCTGTGGGGGCAAAAAAGGGGCCCCCGAAGGGGCCCTGTCAGTCGGGGAAAACGCGAGAAGAGGGCGAGTTATCCGAACTCTGCCCGGAGCGCCGCGACGATACCCGCCGTGCAGACTTCCAAGAGGATATGGCCCTTCTCGACCGAAGCCTCCTTGGGCGAGGACAGCGTGCCGGAGCATGGCGTCCATTCCGGCTTGACCGGGTAGACGTCGTAGGGCGGGAAGGTCGCCGGTGCGACGTCGACCGCGCGTTCCAGCTGAACGAGGTGCGGGTGAAGCGCCAGCATCAGCGAGGTTTCGAGCACGCCGCCATGCTCGATCTCCCAGCCGGGGAAACCGTTGGGATAAAGCTGCGCGATGGCATCCTTGTGGACGAAATCCCAGTAGGACAGGACCACGATCTTCAGGTCGTTGATCCCGTCCCAGCGCAGTTCGCGCAGCGCCAGGTCGATCGCCTCGATGATGAACCAGGAGTTTTCGAAATGTCCGTTCACCAGGCAGATCTTGCGCACGCCATGGCGGGCGAATTCCTTGACCACATCCTTGAGGGCGGCAACCAGAGTCGCGCCGTCCAGGCTGGTCGTGCCGGGCAAATGATTGCCGCCGCCCGACTTCTGGTGCGACTTGTAGCCGTAGGTGAAGGGGGGCGCGACCAGCGCACCGATTTCAAGCGCGACGCGACGTGCGAATTCGGTGGGCAATAGAACATCGACGTGCAAGGGCATGTGATGGCCGTGCTGCTCCATCGAGCCGATGGGGATCAGGATCGGGGTCTGTCCGTTCCGCACGGCTGCATCGTAGTCAGGCCAGGTCAGTTCGGATGCGAACGCGCTGCTGCGTGGCATGGCTGCTCCTTGGAGAGGGTTCGCCGCAAAAATACGTTGCCGGGTCTGGATAAGAAAAATAGATTGTCCCAATGCTTCGATTGCGGGCGCAAATGCATGGCCGTCATCACCAACCTGCCAACAGACCTGCTGAGGACATTCATCGCGGTGGTCGAACTCGGCGGCCATTCCAAGGCCGGCGCGCTGCTCGGGCGCAGCCAGCCGGCGATCTCGCTTCAGATCCGTCGCCTTGAGGAACTTGTCCGGGCGCCGCTCCTGTCGCAGGAGGGGCGCACCATCCAGACGACATCGGCGGGCGAGGCGCTTCTGAGTTATGCGCGCGAGATGATCCGCATCAACGATGAGGCGGTGAGCTATTTCCACCGTTCGGACAAGACCGGCGTGCTCAGGATCGGGCTGCCCACGGACTACGCGGTCGCCTTCCTGCAACATGCGATCACGAATTTCATTCAGAAGAACCAGGACGTGGAGCTTGAGATTCACTGCGACCTCAGCCGCGAGCTTCACCAGCATCTGCGCTCGGACGAGCTGGACGTGATCGTGGCGATGATGCCGAGCGCGCGGATGCCCTACCTCTCGCGTGCCTGGGTCGAGCAACCCATCTGGGCCGCCGCAGAAGGATTCGAGGATGTCGCACATCGCCCGGTTCCTTTGGGCGCGCATCCTGAAGGCTGCGATTACCGAGCGCGCATGATCCAGGCGCTCGACTCGGCGGAGCGGCGCTGGCGGATCGTCTATACCGGGCCGGGCATCTCGGGCCTTCAGAACGCCGTCCTGAATGGGCTTTGCGTCACCGCATTGACCCGGGCCACGATGCTGCCCGGCATGCGCGTGCTGGGCGAGGGCGAAGGGTTTCCCGCGCTTGAGCCGCTTCGGGTCGGCCTGTTCTACAAGCATCCCCGCCTTTCGGTCGCCGGGTTGCAGCTTGTCAGCGACCTCGTGGCGGGGCTGGACAGCGTGGGGTCAAGCGTAAGGCCCCTGCACCCCTGACGTTTTCCGCTGTTGCCGGCCTTGCAGGCAGGCATCAGGTTCCGGGTGCCTGCGACCGGGCCTGCGCGTTCGCCGCCCTCCCGCGGGCGCCGCGCAAGCTGCGGTGGGGAACTGGCTGCTGCCATAAGGGCGGCAAATTGTGCGATTTCAATAACCGATTTTGTTCCGCCGGTCCGATCACCTAGCGTGTGCTCAACGATGCGCTTGGCACATAATTCAGGGAGTCGCAGATGCCACGGATTGCAGGACTGAACACCGGACTCACACGCAGGTCGCTGCTCGCCTCGGGTGCCGCAGCCCTTGCGACGCCTATGCTGTCGCGGCGCGCCTTCGCGGCGCCGACCGAACTGACGATGCTGGCCTGGTACGGCCATGCAGAACCCGACGTCGTGGCCGAGTTCGAGGCCGAGAACAACGTCAAGTTCGTGCCGAAGTACTATACCGGCGGCGACAACATGCTTGGCCTCATCTCGCAGTCGCCGGCCGGCACCTATGACGTGATCCTTTCGGATGCCGAGTATGTGCAGGCCCTGAACGAGGCCGGCTATGTCGAGGAGCTTGATCCGAACGACTATGCCATCGCCGACTACTTCCCCGAATTCCAGGACTTCCCCGGCAACTGGAGCGATGGAAAGCTCTTCTCTCTGGTGACGCGGTTCGGCTTCCTCGGTGTCGCCTACAATACCGACGCGCTGACCGAGGCCGAAGCCGCAAGCTACAATGTCTTCTGGAACGAAAAGCTGGCGGGCAAGGTCGGCCATTTCGACTGGCACCTGCCCAACCTCGGCCAGATGAGCCTGCTGAACGGCAACGCGGCCCCCTACGACATCGACGAGGCCGCCTGGCAGGCCGTCAAGGACAAGACCCTGTCGCTACGGCCTCAGATCGGCGGCTTCTTCGATTACGGCGGAACCTTCTCGTCGCTCAACGACGGTCAGATGCTGGCCTTCGCGGGCATCGGCGACTGGATCACCGGCGTTCTGGAAAAGAACGGCGCCAAGGTCCGTTCGGCCATCCCCGAGGAGGGCGGCCTGCAATGGTCGGAATGCTTCTCGATCGGCAAGGGATCGACCAAGGCCGACCTCGCGAAGAAGTGGATCCAGTACATCACCTCGGCCAAGGGGCAGGCGAAGTCGGCGCAGATGGCGGCCTATCCCGCGCTGGTCCCGAACCAGAAGGGCTGGGAAGTGCTGCAGGCCGAGAACCCCGCCGAGGCCAAGCGCCAGGGCATGACGAGCGAGGCCGGCAACGTGATCGACATGATCCGCTCAGGGCGGATCAAGTATCGCCAGTGGCCGATCCAGCAGAGCCTTGAGGACTGGAACGACTTCTGGTCCGAATACAAGGGCGCCTGAGTCCTCCCGGGCCGGCGGGCGCTCCCCCCGTCGGCCTTTCCCCTTCCCGCAGGAGCCACGCCCGATGCGAAGACCCCTCAGTCTCTACGGTCTGACCTTCTCCCTGCCGCTTCTGGTCTGGCAGGTCCTGTTCTTCGTCTTCCCCCTTGTCTTCCTCGTCGCGCTCAGCTTCTGGACCGTCAAGAACTTCCGGATGCAGCCGGATTTCGATGGCGTGAACTGGGCCACGATGTACGGCCGCGCGGTGTTCTGGCAGGCCTACGGCACCACCTTCGCGCTGGCCGCCGCCGCCTCGGTTCTGGTCAGCGTTCTGGCCTTTCCCTGCTCCTACGCGATCTCGTTCAAGCTTTCGGACACGGCGCGAAGCTGGGCCGTGTTCCTGATGGTGATCCCGTTCTTCACAAGCTATCTCGTGCGGGTCTACTCCTGGCAGATCTTCCTCTCGGATGCGGGCATCGTGAACGTGATGCTCGGCTGGGTGGGCCTTGGCCCCTACACGCTTCTCAACACCGTGGGCGCCACGATGATCGGCTACCTGACGCTGACCTTTCCGCTGGTCGTGCTCCTGCAGCTTTTCAGCCTCGTCTTCATCGACCGGACCCTGATCGAGGCAGCGCACAACCTGCGCTGCGGGCGGCTGCGCACGGTCTTTGCGGTCATCATCCCCTCGGCGCGGGTCGGCCTGGTCATTGCCGCGCTCTTCGCCTTCATCCTCAGCTTCGGCGATTTCGTCAGCCCCATCTATCTTGGCGGCGGCGATCCGACGACGCTGTCGATCCTGATCACCGACACGACGAAGTCGGGCCAGCAGTGGCCGCGCGCCGCCGTCATCGCGCTGACCATGATCGGCACGCTTCTGGCCGTAGCCTTCGCCGCCGTCCGCTTCGCCTACAAGGGGCGCACCAAATGAGCGACAAGGACACTGCCAGCATCAACCGCAACCGGGCCGTCGATGTCGCTCTCCTGGTCTACATCGTCCTCGGATACGCCTTCGTCTTCGCTCCGATTGCGGCAAGCTTCGTCTTCTCGTTCAACTCCGACCGCTTCCCTTCGATCCCGCTCGGGCACTTCTCGCTCGAATGGTATCAGGCGGTCGCCGGCGATCCGCTGGTCTGGCAGGGGTTGAGAAACACCCTGTTCGTCGGGGTCACGGTCGGGGTGATCGCCACGGCGCTGGGCTTTGGCGCGGCCTATACCGACTATCGCTACCGCTTCTTCGGCAAGCAGGTCTATCTGGCGCTGGCCCTGATCCCGCCGACGATCCCGGTCGTGATCCTCGGGCTTGCGATGCTGGCCTACCTGTCGCGCATCAGCCTGTCGGGCAACGCGCTTTCGGTCATCATCGCGCATGTCGTCATCTGCGCCCCCTTCGCGATGGCGATCATCCGGCTGCGCCTCAGCCAGATGGACCCGGACCTGGAGGCCGCGGCCTGGAACCTCGGGGCGTCGGAATGGGCCGCGATGCGCCATGTCATCGTGCCGTTCGCGAAACCCGCGATCTTCGGGGCGCTTTTCATCACCATGGCGGTTTCCTTCGACGAGTTCGCGATCGCCTGGTTCGTCTCGGGCCTGAACGAGACGCTGCCCGTCAAGGTTCTGGGCTTCCTGCAGGGCCAGGTCAGCCCGCGGATCAACGCCATCGGTACCTTCGTTTTCGTCACGTCCATGACCCTCGTGATCCTCGCGCAGATCCTTCTGACCGGCAGGGGCGCGAAGGACCGTCCGGCTTCGGACGAATAGGAGAAGAACATGAACAAGAACGCGCTGGTTTCCTTCGAGGGCGTGGTCAAGCGGTTCGGCGAATTCGTGGCCGTGCAGCGGATGGACTTCGAGATCGGCAAGGGCGAGTTCCTGGCGATCATGGGATCGTCGGGTTGCGGCAAGACGACGACGCTCAGGATGCTCGCGGGTCTGGAGGCGCCAAGCGAAGGCGTGATCCGCCTGTCCGGAAAGCCGATCAACGATCTGCCGACCTGGAGCCGCGACACGCCGATGGTCTGGCAAAGCCTGGCGCTGTTTCCCTTCCTCAACGTCATCGAGAATGTGGAATTCGCGCTGAAGATGCGTGGCGTCGGCAAGGCCGAGCGGCGCCGGCGCGCCGAGCAATGGCTCGACCGGATGCAGATCTCCGAATTCGCGGGTCGCAACATTTCGCAATTGTCCGGCGGCCAGCGTCAACGGGTGGCGCTTGCCAGGTCGCTGGTGGTGGAGCCTGAAATCCTGCTGCTTGACGAACCGCTCTCGGCGCTCGATGCGGCCCTCAAGGTCCGCATGCAGTCGGTTCTGAAGAATCTTCAGCGCGAGACGGGCATCACCTTCGTCTATGTGACCCACAGCCAGTCGGAAGCCTTTTCGATGGCGGACCGGGTTGTCATCATGAGCCGCGGCAAGATCGAGCAGATCGGCACACCGCAGGAGATCTACCGCACCCCGCGAACCCGGTTCGTCGCCAACTTCCTCGGCTCGTCCAACATCTTTACTGGCAACGTGGTGGAGACGGGCGACGGACGGGCAACGCTGGAAACCCCGATGGGCGCCTTTGGTCTTGTTTCCTCGGAACAGTCGACGCGGGCGTTGATGGGCCGGACCGCGACGCTGACGGTGCTGGACACGAAGACCAACCTTTCCCGAACCATGCCGACCGGCCGCGTGAACGCCGTTCCGGTGCGCATGATCGGGGAGGAGTTCATCGGCGCTACGGCGACGATCTATCTCGAAACCGGCGATGGCCATGAAATCCGCGTCCAGAAGAGCCACGAGGAACTGGCAAGCCTTCCGCTCCAGATCGGACAGGAGCTTGTCGCCTACTGGAACGAAGAGGATGGGCATCTTGTCCCGGAGGAGTAACGGGCGCGCGGGTGGGCACCCGGCCGTGGGGCGTGCCTCGTGGGTGGTGGCCCCGCACCTTGGGCGTCTGCATCCGCTCGCCCTCGACGTGGCGCAGGACGAACTGGAAGCAACGACCTACTCGGTCGCGGCCGGCGGGCTGAGCCAGCGGCAGATCGGCGCCGTCGTGTTCGAGCGCCCGATACCCGGCCCCTCGATCAGATCATTCCTGCGCTTGCTGAGCGCCATGCTGAAGGCTGAGGCCTGAGGCCCGTATCGAAGGCCGTCTGTCCGCCGCCTGCGCCGGGTCAAGATGCCCGCCCTGCGCAAGCCCCCGCGTTGATCCGCGATCCTTGCCGGGCGCGAAATTGCGCACCGGCCGGTCTATCGTCCTTGCCCCGGCGTTTCTTGCCCATTAAGCCATGGGCCGAGTGACCGCGAGGAGTGATCCGATGAAAAACCGCCCGTTCGACAAGTCGAAGTTGCCCAGCCGCCATGTGACCGAAGGCCCCGCACGCGCGCCGCACCGGTCCTACTTCTACGCGATGGGGATTTCCGAGGCGGAGATTCACCAGCCCTGGGTGGGCGTCGCCACTTGCTGGAACGAGGCCGCACCCTGCAACATCGCGCTGAACCGGCAGGCGCAGGCAGTCAAGCAGGGCGTCAAGGTCGGCGGCGGCACGCCGCGCGAATTCACCACGATCACCGTCACCGACGGCATCGCGATGGGGCACGAGGGGATGCGGTCGTCGCTCGCCTCGCGCGAGGCGATCGCCGATACGGTCGAACTGACCATGCGGGGGCACTGCTACGACGCACTCGTGGGCCTTGCGGGCTGCGACAAGTCGCTGCCGGGGATGATGATGGCGATGGTGCGGCTCAACGTGCCTTCGGTCTTCATCTACGGCGGCTCGATCCTTCCGGGACGGCTGAACGGTCAGGACGTGACCGTGCAGGACGTGTTCGAGGCGGTCGGCAAGCATCAGGCGGGCAACTACTCCGACGCCGAACTTGCCGTGCTGGAACGCGTGGCCTGCCCCTCGGCGGGTGCTTGCGGCGGCCAGTTTACTGCCAACACCATGGCCTGCGTGTCCGAGGCGATCGGGCTTGCACTCCTCAACTCCTCCGGTGCGCCGGCACCCTACGAGAGCCGCGACGAATACGGCATGGCGTCCGGCGAGGCTGTCATGCGGCTGATCGAGAAGAACATTCGCGCGCGCGATGTGGTCACCCGCAAGGCGCTGGAAAACGCCGCCCGCGTCGTGGCCTGCACGGGCGGTTCGACGAACGCCGGCCTGCACCTGCCCGCCATCGCGCACGAGGCGGGGATCGACTTCGACCTTTTCGACGTGACCGACATCTTCCACGACACGCCTTATTTCGTCGACCTGAAGCCGGGCGGTGCCTATGTGGCCAAGGACCTTTACGAGGCCGGCGGCGTGCCGGTCGTGATGAAGGAACTCAGGAAGGTCGGGATGATCCATGAGGATTGCATCACCGCCTCCGGCCGCACCATGGGCGAGGAACTCGACCTGATCACCCGCGAGGCGGATGGCCGTGTGATCTATCCGGCCGCAACCCCAATCACCCCCACGGGTGGCGTCGTCGGGCTGAAGGGCAACCTTGCCCCGGATGGCGCCATAGTGAAGGTCGCCGGCATGAAGCCGGAAGAACAGGTCTTCTCCGGCCCCGCCCGCGTCTTCGAATGCGAAGAGGACGCGTTCGAGGCGGTGAAGAGCCGCGCCTACAAGGAGGGCGAAGTGCTCGTCATCCGCAACGAAGGGCCGGCCGGCGGGCCGGGGATGCGCGAGATGCTGGCGACCACGGCCGCGCTGTCGGGGCAGGGCATGGGCAAGAAGGTGGCGCTGATCACCGACGGCCGCTTCTCGGGTGCGACGCGCGGCTTCTGTGTCGGCCACGTCGGGCCGGAGGCCGCTCACGGCGGACCGATCGCGCTTTTGAGGGACGGTGACGTCATCACCCTGAACGCCATCACCGGTGAACTGTCGGTCGCCCTGTCGGACGAGGAACTGGCCCGGCGCAAGGCCGAATGGAAGGGGCCGCGCACGACCGACTATGCATCCGGCGCGCTCTGGAAGTATGCGAAACTGGTCGGCGGCGCGCGCAAGGGGGCGGTGACGCATCCGGGTGCGCGGGCCGAGACGCATGTCTACATGGATCAGTAGGGCGCGGCGCTTAAGGGTGATCCTTGCGGTTGCGGCGGGACTATGGGCAGTCTCGCCCGCCTTCGCAGAGGAAGCCGCCCCGCGAAAGGCCACGGTCTCGGAAGGGCAGATCACCATTTCGGGGCCGTCCGGCTACTGCGTCGATCCACGGTCCTCGCGCGACGGTCAGGACGGCGCCTTTGTCCTTCTGGGCAACTGCGCGGCGCTTAGCGGGTCAGGCCGGGTTCCACGTGCGCGCGCTCTCCTGACAGCGACGGTGCTTCTGGGCGCGCCACCCGGTGAAAGCCTGAAGGCTGAGTTCCAGCGCATGGCGGATTTCTTCGTCACGGCGGAGGGTCGCAAGGCGCTGTCACGCGACGGGGCGTCCGAAAGCGTTCGCATCGCCAGGATCGTGACCTCGGGCGAGGTGCTCTACATTCTTGCCGAGGATCGGGCGCCGCTTGCGGGATACCCGGTCGTGCCCGAATACTGGCGCGCGATCTTCGCTCTGCGTGGACGGCTGATCAGCCTTTCCGTCCTCGGCCTTCCCGAAGCGCCGATGGACCCCGATCAAATGCGCCGGCTTCTCGACAAGTTCGTGTCGCGCGTGCATTCCGAGAATCCCTGATGCGCCACCAACCAATGGTTGCATTTCGGCGCCGAACACCCTTAGAAACCACGCAATGACACGCGCAGTGGAATGCGGGCGATGGCGGGCAGTCTGTCCAGACTGATAGGGGAGTTCATGCATCGGCGCATGCTGGCGCGGGTTCGGCGAAACCATTCGCTGGCCGAGCATGCGGACACATCCACCCTGCGCGCCCTGCGCGCCCTGCGAGCCGGCGGGCGGCAACTGCGGGCCGAACTCGACGTGACGCTGGACGCGGTGGACAGTCGTCTTGGCCACCCAAAAGGGGGCAGCGCCCGGATCCAGCGCAAACCGGGAATGGACTGGGCGTGGCGCCCCGAACTCTGGAGCGGCCCGGTGCGTCCTGCGGGCGTGGCACCTGCGCCGCGGCAGGCCAATCTCAGCAGGCACGGCAAGGTCTACCACGATTGCGGCCTGGGCGAGATTGCGCTGCGCCAGGTCGCCAACCAGGGGGCGGATGACCTCAACCCC
Source organism: Albidovulum sediminis (assembly GCF_025380365.1). Taxonomy (GTDB): domain Bacteria; phylum Pseudomonadota; class Alphaproteobacteria; order Rhodobacterales; family Rhodobacteraceae; genus Albidovulum; species Albidovulum sediminis. Next base: position 2,248,448 of record NZ_JAOCQF010000001.1, on the reverse strand, counting down.
TACGCCTATCTGGTTGAAGTGTTCGGCTTTAGCGGCACGTTCCTGTCGCTTGTCGTCGACCTTCCGGCGGATGCCTTGGCGGGGCTGGCCCGGCGCCACGTGATCCGCCTGGAAGCGCGCATCGAGGTGGAGCGGCCGATCAGGGTCTACGCAAGGCTCAACCTGCGCTATGGTCCGAATACCGAACAGATCACCCGCGAGCTTGACCAGACCGCCCGGCCGCCCGAGGCGGAGTTCGACCTTGCCTATGCGGACTTCGCGGCCGATCAGATCGACCGTGCCTGGATCGATCTGTTCTTCGAGAATCCGGCCATGAATCGCATGACGCTGAAGGATCTGACGCTGATGCGTTTGGTTCGCGCGGAATATTGAGGGCGTGGGATGAGTGTTCCGGTTCTGACCCGCTCGACCCTCAACTCGGGGCTTTGGGAAGGCGTGATAGAATGCTGCGGCGGCAAGGCGCCCGCGTTCGAGGTCTGCCTGGGGCAGCGCGTCCTGCCCGGTCTGTCGCAAACTGCCATCGGCCATGACAGCTGGACGCTCACGCTGCCGATTCCGGGCGAATGCATTTCCGAAGGCGTCCAGACCTTCGTCATACGCGAGGCCGGGGCCAGGGTCGCGATCGGGCATTTCAGCCTGATCGCGGGCGCACCCGCCGATGGCGATCTGCGCGGCGAGGTGGCGCTGCTGCGCGCCGAGATCGACATGCTCAAGCAGGCATTCCGCCGCCAGTTCGAACAGCGCCAGGTCTGACCCGGGGCGTGACGCGGCGTTCGGGATGACAGGCGCCCGCTGCGGCGCCATTCTGCGCGCTCGACGGAGGTTTTCCCATGACGCGCTACACCCATCTGCTTGCCCCGCTGGACCTTGGCCATGTCACCCTGCCGAACCGGGTGCTGATGGGGTCGATGCACACCAATCTGGAGGAAACCCGCGACTGGAACCGCGTGGCGGAGTTCTATGCGGCGCGTGCGCGCGGCGGCGTGGGCCTGATGGTCACCGGGGGCTTGGCGCCGAACCGCGAAGGCGGGGTGTTTCCGGGTGCGGCCGGCCTATTCACCCCGACCGACATCGCGAACCACAGGATGGTGACCGACCGGGTCCACGATGCGGGCGGGCGCATCGCCATGCAGATCCTGCACGCGGGACGTTACGCCTATGGTCCCGAGTGTGTCGCGCCCTCGGCGATCAAGTCGCCGATCTCTCCGTTCGAGCCGCGGGAACTGGACGAGGCGGGGATCGAAAAACAGATCGCCGACATCGCCACCGCTGCTTCCCGCGCCCGGGAGGCGGGCTATGACGGGGTGGAGGTCATGGGGTCCGAGGGATATTTCCTCAACCAGTTCCTCGTCACCCGCACCAACCGGCGGACCGACCGCTGGGGCGGATCATATGAAAACCGGATGCGCCTGCCGGTCGAGGTCGTGGCCCGCGTACGCGCGGCGGTCGGCTCCGATTTCATCCTGATCTACCGGCTGTCGATGATCGACCTGATTCCCGAAGGCTCCACCTGGGATGAGGTGGTAACCCTTGCCCGCGCGGTCGAGGCGGCGGGGGCATCGATCCTCAACACCGGCATCGGCTGGCACGAGGCGCGGATACCCACCATCGCAACCTCGGTCCCGCGAGCAGCCTTCGCCTGGGTGACGAAAAAGCTGATGGGGCAGGTCTCGATCCCGCTTGTCACCTCGAACCGGATCAACACGCCCGAGATCGCCGAGCGTGTGCTGGCCGAGGGCTCAGCCGACATGGTGTCGATGGCGCGGCCTTTCCTTGCCGACCCGGACTTCGTGCGGAAGGCCGCAGAGGGCCGACCGCAGGAGATCGCCCCCTGCATCGCCTGCAACCAGGCCTGTCTGGATCATACCTTCAGCGGCAAGATTTCCTCTTGCCTCGTCAACCCGCGCGCGGGGCACGAAACCGAACTGGTGCTGGAACCCGCCGCGGCGCCACGCCGGGTTGCCGTGGTGGGCGCCGGGCCCGCGGGCATGGCTTGCGCGCTTGCCGCGGCCGAACGCGGCCACGCCGTCACACTGTTCGAGCGTGCGGAACGCATCGGCGGGCAGTTGAACCTTGCAAGGCGCATTCCCGGCAAGGAGGAGTTCGACGGACTTGTTGAATGGTTTGCAACAATGCTTGCCGTCAGAAACGTCACCCTTCAGCTGTCCGTCGAGGCGGACGCGGACCTTCTTTCGGGGTTCGATGTGGTCGTCGTCGCCACTGGCGTGCGGCCGCGCGACCCGGGGATTCCGACCCTCGCGGGCGCGCAGGTGCACAGCTATGCCGACGTGCTTTCGGGCCGGGTGACGATCGGCGCGCGGGCGGCCATCGTGGGGGCCGGCGGTATAGGATTCGATGTCGCGGAGTATCTTGTCGAGCGGGTGCCCGGCCCGGCGCTTTCGCTTGACGCCTGGCGTGCCGAGTGGGGGGTGGCCGATCCGTCCGACCGGCGCGGCGGGCTGGCCGACCCACACCCCGAACCGCCGGTCCGGACCGTCACGCTGTTGCAGCGCAAGCCCGGGAAGCCGGGGCGAACGCTCGGCAAAACAACCGGTTGGATTCATCGTGCGACGCTGGCGGCCAAGGGTGTGACGATGCTTGGCGGTGTCAACTATGAACGGATCGACGCCAGCGGGCTTCATGTCAGCTTTGGCCCGGAGCGAGAGCGGCCCACCCTGATCGAGGTCGAGTCCGTGATTCTCTGCGCCGGGCAGGAAAGCGAACGCGGGCTGGCGGAGGCGCTGCGGGCACGGGGGATGGAGCCGCATGTGATCGGCGGGGCGGAGATAGCGGCGGAACTGGACGCCAAGCGCGCGATCGACCAGGGAACCCGGCTTGGCGCGCGTCTTTAGCCCGCATTGCGCAGGTCGGATTTCACCGGTTGCCACCATCGGACAAGACAAAACCAAACTCTTGTCTGGGTCGTTCCCAATTCTTGCCTGAATTGGACCCGATACCGGTCCTCGGCGGGCGAATGTCAAGATAGGGTGCACAATGGACCGGCTGACGGAAATGGAAGCCTTCGCCACAGTCGTAGACCAAGGGGGCTTCACGGACGCCGCGAAGAAGATGGGGATTTCGAAATCCGCCGTTTCGAAACACGTCTCCGCGCTTGAAGCGCGGCTGGGCGCGCGGCTTCTGAACCGGACCACGCGGCGGGTGTCGCCGACAGAGATCGGCCTGGCCTACTATGACCGGGCACGGCGCGTCCTCAACGACGCGGGCGAGGCAGACGCGCTGGTCACCTCGATGCAGTCCGCGCCCTCGGGGCTGTTGCGGATCTCGGTCGCGACGGATTTCGGGGTGAACCTGCTGTCGCCGATCCTAGGGGATTTCCTGCTGGAGTATCCCGAGATCACGGTGAACATGGTGCTCAACAACCGCTATGTGGAGCTGATCTCCGAAGGCTTCGACATGGCGATCCGGGTGGGTGAGCTTGAGGATTCGACCCTGCGCGCGCGCAAGCTGACCGACACCGCGAAGCGCATGATCGGCGCGCCGTCCTATTTCGAAAGATACGGGCGCCCGACGAAAATCGACGATCTGAACGAACACAAGCTTCTGCATTACTCCAACCAGGCGTCCGGCAACGTATGGAAGATCACCGCGCCCTCAGGCGAGAAGCGGCAGGTCAGGACGGCGGGCTGGCTGACGGTGAACGATGGCCAGTCGCTTCTGAACGCCGCGATTTCGGGGCTTGGCATCGCCTATCTGCCGTCGTTCCTTTACGCCGACGCCATGCGGCAGGCGCAGGTGGAAGAGGCCATTCCCGATCTGCCGGTCGAAACGCTTGGCATATACGCAGTCTATCCGCCCGGGCGGTTCACCCAGCCGAAGGTCCGGGCCTTCATCGATTTCCTTACGGCCGCCTTTGCGGACAAGGGTCCGACGAACTGGTAAGCGGTTCCAGCGGTGCGATCATCGGGTCGAGGCGAGCATCGCCTCGACCCGTCGATTCAATTTGCGCCCGTCCTCGGTCTGGTTCGAGGCCCGGGGCGCCAGGTAGCCCACGCCATCGGCGGAAAGTTGCGCCGGATTGACCCCGAACGCCTGGATCAATCGCTCGACCACCGATCTCGCGCGCTTTTCGGACAGTGAGATGTTGGCGGCCAGGCTGCCTTCGGCATCCGTATGCCCGACCAGCATCACCAGTGCGGAGGGGTTCGTCGCCAGGTAGTCCGCAATCGCCCGGAGCGAGGGGAAATCCCCTTCGCCAAGCTGCGCCGATCCCGTCTGGAACACGAGGTCGTCAAGCGCGACCGCGCCCTGCGACTCGAGCCGGGCACCCAGCGATTGCGCCTCGCCCGTGGCCTCGGCGGCGATCACCGGCGCGGCGGCGATCGGCCGCGTTTCAGCCGGTCCGACACGGACAAGTTGCACGAACCCGCTCAGGCTGGACCGGCTGACCAGCAGGGTGACGTATTCGGGGTTGCGTGCCGCCTTGCGTTCGGCGCTGAGGAACAGGAAATCGCCCAGATCGACGTGCATATCCGGTTCGGGCAGCACATCGATCGCATAGCGGAAATCGAAGCCGCCGCAGTCATCGTCCTCGCATTCGACGATCGGTTCGAAACCCTCCGCTACCAGCTGTTCGCGCAGCGGCAGGTAAAGCTGCATCGTCGTCGCGGTGCCTTCGATCTGCCAGGCGGTCCGCGTCACCTCGCCCTGCACCGGGCGGGTGGGAAGGGTATCGTTCGCGAAAACGCCGACAGGCAGCGCGAAACCCTGCATCGGGTTGACGCTTCCGGCGGCTTCTACGGCGCCTTCGGGCAGTGACAGCGTCGGCGCGGCAAGGGCCAACGCGGGCGTGAAAGCCAGCGCCAGCGTCAGCGCCTTCACCGGTGCGCCCCGTGGTATTCCGGGTTCGGCTCCATCGCGGTCGCCGATGCGATGCGATTGGTCATGTTGAAAAACCCGGTGACGGAGGCGATGTCCCAGATGTCCCGGTCGGAGAAACCCGCATTGCGCAGCGCCTGCCGATCCGCCTCTTCGATCCGGGAGGAGGCGAGCGTCAGCTTTTCGGCGAATTCCAGCATCGCGCGTTGCTTCGGCGTCAGGGGCGCCACGCGCCAGTTCATCACCAACGCCTCGCCCAGGACCGGGTCGCCCGACAGTTCGCGCACCGCCGCTCCGTGCGCCACCTGGCAATACCAGCAGCGATTGAGCGAGGATACCGCGACCGCGATCATCTCTCTTTCAAGTTTCGACACTCCGCTGTCGGCCAGCATGAGGTCGTTGTAGATCGCCGTGAAGGCATTCAGCTTGCCGATGTCGAAGGCGTAGGCGCGCAGCACATTCGGCACCAGCCCCAGCTTTTCGGCGCAGACATCGAAATACTTCCGGGTGGCATCCGGAAGGGGCGTGACCATCGGAAGGTCAAGCGCGGTGGGGCTTGTCTTGTCGTCCTTCAACTGCTCTTGCGACCCGTTCAGGTTCTGTGGATGCGGTAGTGATACTGTCCCACAATCCGCATTCCGAGGGAAGCATAGAGCGCGTTTGCGGGTGCATTGGCCGCGGTCACGAGAACGCCAAGCCGCTCCGCCCCATGATCTTGGGACCAGGTCGCCGCCGCACGCATCATCTTGGCGGCAAGTCCTTGCCGACGCTCTGCCGGAACGACAACAAGCGCGTGCAGCATCGCGGTTCCTTCGTGAATCGCGACAAAGGCCGTGCCCGCCGCGCGGTCATTGACGCGGCCGAGGATGGCGGTTTTCGGCCCCCGTGCCCTGTCCATGACGGCGATCCGGGCCGGCCCGATCCCGTCTTCGGCCCAGATGTCGCGCTGGATCGCAAGCGGGGGCCAGATCGCGAAGGTAGACAGCGCGGGGGTCGGCGCGGCCACGTCATGCGCGGCGGCCTCGTAGAGGTGGACAGGGTCCTTGAGAGTGTATCCGCGCGCCTGAAGCGCGGCATCAAGAGCCGCTTCGCCGGGGCGGATCAGGAACAGCGGCACCTGTCCAAGGCCCCGCTGGCAGGCCTCGACCCGGTCGATGTCTGCCTCGCTCCACGCGCCCGACGCGGTGGCGGAGGAGACGCGCTGCCCGCCCCCCTGACCCTCGCGCACGACAAAGGCGCCGACATCATGCCTCGCCGCGGCCGGCCAGGTGGCATCGGTAAGGGCGAGGCTGTCGATCACGCCGGCTCTCCGGGGAACAGCGCCGCAAGCTGTGTCATCGCCTCGTCGATCCGTGCCGGATCAGTTCCCCGGATCACGATGTTGGTTCCGTAGGCGCCGTTCTGGATGAAGGGGTAGGACCCCATCGAAAGGTCCGGAAACGCGGCCGCCAGGGCGCCGAGCCGTTCGGCAATCACGCCTTCTCCCTGGTCTATGCGCAAGGACTGGCTGAGCATCGGGCTTCCGCCGGTCAGGCGCGGCAAAAGCGAGGCGACCATGGCCTGAAAGATGCTGGGCACGCCGGCCATCACATGCACGTTGCCGATGGAAAAGCCCGGCGCGGCCGAGATCGGGTTGTCGATCAGGATGGCGTCGCCCGGAACGCGCGCCATCCGCTGGCGCGGCGCGTTGAATTCCATCCCGCGCTCCCGGTAATGCGCGGCCAGAAGGGCGCGCGCGTCGTCGCGGATGGACAGGGGCACACCGAAGGCCGCCGCCACCGCATCGGCGGTGATGTCGTCATGGGTCGGACCGATGCCGCCGGAGGTGAAGACGTGGGTGTGCGCCGCACGCAGCGCGTTGACGGCGCTTGCGATCGCCTCCATCCCGTCGGGGACGACACGGATTTCCTTCAGGTCGATGCCGGCGCGGGTCAGTTCGCCTGCCAGGTAATGCGCGTTTGCCTCGCGCGTGCGGCCGGAAAGGATTTCATCCCCGATGATGAGGATTGCTGCGGTTGGGTTCGGCATGGTCCGGCTCTCTGGATGGCTCAGCCGAGGTTGTCGGCCACGCGGTCGAAGAATGCAAGATCGCCCATGGTCCGCGACAGGATGATCGCGCCTTCCAGCGCGGCGAGGATGGTGGCGGCGCGCACCTGCGCCGCGTCCTCGCCATGGCCCCTGCGGGCTTCGACAGCAGCCAGCCAGAGCAGGTTGCGGGCGAAGAAGTCGCGCGTTTCCTCCGCGACACGGGCGGGCAGCGCGGTGATCTCGGCCCCGAACATGCCGCACAGGCACATCCGGCCGTCTTCGGCGACGGCCGCGCGGAACGTGGCCTTGTAGCGGGCAATGCGTTCATCCGGGGTCGCGGCGTCGGGCGGGCCGAGCCGTTCGAGGAACCGGTCGGCGTAGCGCCGGGCGAGGACGGCGCCAAGATCCTCCTTGGCGGGGAAGTGATAATGGATGCTGGCCGATTTCACCCCGATCTCGTCCGCGATCTCGCGAAAGCTGAAACCGTGGTAGCCGCCCGTGCGCGCGCGCCGCTCGGCCGAGGCGAGAATCAGATCGCAGGTGGAAGGCTCGGTCATCGGACCTCCGGTAACTATCTAGTGATAAATAGACGTATTGCTCTGGCGGTGCAAATGCGCTTTATGAGTCTATCTACTGATAGATAGGAAATTCATCATGACGACGTCCAAGGCACTCATCATCGGCGGGTCGAGCGGGATCGGCCTTCAGGCTGCCAGGCTGCTCAAGGCGCGCGGCCTTTCCCCGGTCATCGTGGGATCTTCGGCCGACAAACTCGCCGCCGCCAGCGCCAGCCTCGGCGGGGCGGAGACCATCGTGGCCGACCTGACGAACCCGGCGGCTGTCTCGGCCCTTGTCGCGCGGATCGGGGGCGAGGGGACGCATATCGCGGCGCTTGTGAACGCGGCCGGGGTCTTCTTCCCCAAGTCCTTCCTCGACCACAGCGAGGCCGACTACGACCGATACATGGCGCTGAACCGCGCAACCTTCCTGCTGACGCAGGCCGTCGCGCGCAACATGAAGGCGCACGGCGGCGGGGCGATCGTCAATGTCGGCTCGATGTGGGCGAAACAGGCGGTCAAGGCGACTCCGTCCTCGGCCTATTCGATGGCCAAGGCCGGGCTGCACGCGCTGACGCAGCACCTTGCCATGGAACTGGCCGACCACGGCATCCGCGTCAACGCGGTGTCCCCGGCTGTCGTGGTGACGCCGATCTACGGCGCCTTCATCGAACCGGCGAAGATCGAGGAGACGCTGACGGGCGGTTTCGACGCGTTCCACCCGATCGGCCGGGTTGGCCGGGTCGAGGATGTGGCGGGTGCTATCGACTTTCTGCTCTCCGATCGCGCGGGCTGGGTCACGGGCGCCATCTGGGACGTCGATGGCGGCGTCATGGCCGGGCGGAACTGACCGCGCGTGCCCGCGTCAGCCCATCCGGTCTTTCAAATCCCGTCGCATCGCCTTATCTAGGCGTTGAGACTGGAAGGACAGGATGATGGAAGGGCACACGCGCGGCCGCGTCACCAGGGACGGAATCCGTATCCATGAGGATGCGGATTTCTCTGGCATGCATGTCGCCGGCCGCCTGGCGGCCGAGATCCTGGACGAGGTCGCCCCCCTGGTCACGCCCGGCGCGACGACCGGGGAACTCGACGATTTCATCCGCGCGCGGGTGGAGGCATCGGGGGCGACCTCTGCCACCATCGGCTATCGCGGTTACCAGCATGCCTCCTGCATCAGCGTCAATCATGTCGTCTGCCACGGCATCCCGGGGCCGAAGCTGCTGAAGGATGGCGACATCCTCAACATCGACGTGACGGTGATCGTGGACGGTTGGTATGGCGACACCAGCCGGATGTTCGTGGCCGGATCGCTGAGCCGCAAGGCGGAGCGGCTGATCCAGGTTACGCACGATGCGCTGATGCGCGGGATCGGGGCGGTCCGGCCCGGCGCGACCTTCGGCGACATCGGCCATGCGATCCAGGCTTACGTCGAGGCGCAGCGGATGAGCGTGGTGCGCGACTTCTGCGGCCACGGGCTGGGTCGCGTGTTCCATGCGCCGCCGAACGTGCTGCACTACGGCCGCCCCGGCTCGGGGCCGCGGCTCGAGGAGGGGATGTTCTTCACCATCGAACCGATGGTGAACCTTGGCCGACCGGAAACTAAGGTTCTGGCCGACGACTGGACCGCGGTCACCCGCGACAAGTCCCTTTCCGCGCAGTTCGAACATTCCGTCGGCGTCACCGCGGACGGTTGCGACATCTTCACCCTGTCGCCCGCGAACCGGTTCCACCCGACCTGGTAAATCCCGCGACCTGCGGGTGTGACCGGCGCCGACCCGGTCGGCAGCCGCTGTTACGACGGGCCCCGCAGGATCGTTACCACCGTGTCGCCGTAGCGGCGCTGGTCCAGCACCTCGAACCCCTCGGGCACCGCGGGCGGCGATCCCTCTTCCCAGACGACAAGGGCCGCGGGGGCGAGCCAGCCGCCCTGAACCGCCGATGTCAGTGCCGCCTCTCCCAGGCCCTTGCCGTAGGGCGGGTCGAGAAAGACAAGCCCGTAACCCGGCCCGCGGTTCTGGCCCAGCCGCGTCGCGTCGCGCCGCCAGACATCGGTCGTGCCCATCGCCTGCATCAGTTCGATGTTGCGGCGGAGAAGGGCGCGGGCGGTCGCGCCGTCATCGACGAAGGCCACGCGCGCCGCACCGCGCGACAGCGCCTCAAGGCCGAGTGCGCCGGTCCCCGCGAAAAGGTCGAGCACCCGCGCACCGCCGACCGGGTCGCCGTAGCCGCCGTTCAGGATCAGGTTGAAGATCGCCTCGCGCACGCGGTCGGCGGTCGGCCTCAGATGGGCGGACGCGTCCCCTGCGCCGACATCGGCCAGCTTCAGCCCCCGTCGCGCGCCGCCGATGATCCTCATGCCTTCAGGAGCGCCTTGAGATCAGTCGCGGGATCGGCGATGGCCGCGGGATCGGGGGATTTGCCCATCTCGATCAGGCGCTTGCCGACCATGTAGGCGCGGCTGTCGTTCATCGCGTCAAGGGCCAGCAGCCGGTCGCCCTGATAGTACCAGAAGCTGACCGCATCGCCGTCACCCGGCCGAGTCACGATCCGGTCGTAGCCGCTGTTGAGGCCGGCGATCTGCAGCTTCACGTCGTACTGGTCCGACCAGAACCACGGCCTTGCCTGATAGGGCTTGTCCGCCCCCAGCATGTTTTCCGCGACCGCCTCGGCCTGGTCGATGGCGTTGCCGACGCTTTCCAGGCGCAGGCGCCCGCCCTGATGCGGGAACGAGGCGCAATCGCCCGCCGCCCAGATCGCGGGGTCCGAAGTGCGTCCGTGCGCGTCCGTCCTGATCCCGTTGTCGATGGCCAGTCCGGCGGCCTCGGCAAGATCGGTCGCGGGGGCGATGCCGACGCCGACGATCACGAAATCGACCGCCAGCTCGGTTCCGTCCGACAGCCGCGCGCCGGTCACGCGGGTTTCGCCCAGAAGCCGGTCAAGCCCGGTTCCTTCCAGGATCTTGACGCCGTGGCCTGCATGAAGCCCGCGGAACCAGGCCGAGGTTTCGGGCGCGGCCACCCGCTGCAGGATGCGTGGCGCCATCTCGACCAAAGTGACGTCCAGCCCGAGCTTGGCGGCCACCGCCGCGGCCTCTAGCCCGATATAGCCGCCGCCGACGATCAGAAGTCGGCGGTGCGGCCCGAACTCCGCCGCCATGGCATCCACGTCCGCCAGGGTGCGGACGGTGTAGACGCCTTCGAGGGCGCCACCGATGGCGGCAGGAAGGCGGCGGGGCACCGATCCAGTGGTCAGGGCAAGCTGGTCGTAGGCGATCGTCTCGTCGCCCAGCGTCAGCGTCCGCGCCGCCGGGTCGATGGCCGTCACCCGCTTGCCGAGCTTCAGCGTCACGTCCTGTTCCTGCCAGTAGGACGGCGCGCGCAGATAAAGCCGCTCAAGCTCCATCTCGCCCAGAAGATAGCCCTTTGACAGGGGCGGGCGCTGGTAGGGGGGAACCGGTTCCTCACCGATCATGGTGATTTCGCCTGCGTATCCCAAGGCACGGAGCTTTGCGGCCAGGGACGCACCGGCCTGCCCGGCGCCGACGATCACGATTCCCGACATGCGCGCATCTCCTCTGGCCCTTGTCGCGGCGGAGCCTATATCGCTCGTCGAGCAAAACGCAACCGCGGGGGACGGGAATGACGATCGGACTTGGGGACAGGCTGCCGGGGGTGACGGTGCTCGAGATGACGGCGGTCGGTCCGCGTCCGGTCGACTTGGCCCGGCGGCTGAAGGGGCGAAAGGTGGTGATCTTCGGCCTGCCCGGCGCCTTTACCGGGGTCTGCTCCACCTCGCATGTGCCCAGCTTCATCCGCACCCGGGACGCTTTCGCGGCCAGGGGCGTGGACGAGGTCATCTGCATCGCCGTCAACGACCCCTTCGTGATGGGGGAATGGGGGCGCGCGACCGGGGCGACGGGCGCCGGCATCACCATGCTGGCCGACGCGGGCGGCGATTTCGCGCGCGCCATCGGCATGCTTTACAGCGCGCCCGACCGCGGGCTGATCGGCCGGTCGAAGCGCTACGCCCTGCTGGCCGAGGATGGGGTGGTCCGGGTCTGGCACCCGGAGCCGGACCGCGGATGCAGCATCTCGGGCGGAGAGGCGCTTCTGGACGCGATCTGAGCGATCCGGCACTGGCGGCGCGCTGCGCCACGCCCTATCTTCACCCGCAAGGACAACGCGCGGAGGGTTCCATCATGACGATCGAGGTTGGCGGGCAACTGCCAGAGGCGACATTTGTGCGAATGGGGGCCGAAGGCCCCGAGCTTGTGAAGCTGTCGGAGCTGACAAAGGGGCGCAAGGTCGTCCTTTTCGCGCTGCCCGGTGCCTATACCGGGCCCTGTTCGACGATCCACGTGCCGAGCTTCGTCCGCACCGCCGCGGACTTTCGCGCGAAAGGCGTGAAGGATATCTACTGCGTCTCGGTCAACGATCCCTTCGTGCTCAAGGCCTGGGGCGAGGCGACGGGCGGGACCGCGGCGGGCATCACCTTCCTTGGCGACGCCGATGGCAGCTTCACGCGCGCACTGAAGATGGAATTCACCGCGCCCCAGATCGGGCTGCACGGCCGGTCGAACCGTTATGCGGTCGTCCTTGATGACGGAAAGATCGTCGCGGCCAATGTCGACAAGCCCGGCGTCTGCGACATCTCGGTCGGCGAGGCGCTGTTGCAGAAGGTCTGACGGAAACGGGGCCTACGCCCCCTTCCGCGTATGCAGTTCGCACAGGCAGGTGACGGGTTCGGAATGATCCCGTTGCACCTCGGCATCCCCGGCGAGCCGGTCCATCCGCTGCGCCAGGGTCAGGTCCAGCGTGGACAGGCCGCCGCAGTCATGCGTGGTCAGCGTGACATCGACGGTGTTGTAGATGTTGGTCCATTCCGGGTGGTGGTTCAGCTTTTCGGCCGCAAGTGCCGCGCGCGCCATGAACCCCCAGGCTTCGGAAAAACTGCGGAACTTCCAGATCTTGCGGATCGCGTCGCGCCCGGAAACCGCGCGCCAGCCGGTCTGGTCAAGTGCGGGCAGGGCCGCGCTGCGTTCCTCATCGGTCAGGATGACAGCCATTTCACACCTCCTTTTCCCTCATGGCGGCGGTGTCGGCGGCGTTCGCCCGCACCAGCGCGGGGCGTTCCCTGATGCGGTTCCAGTAGGCCTCGAAGACCGGGCGGGGTTCGATCGTTCCGAATTGCAGGCCATAGCCGATCTGCGATCCGGTCGCGACATCGGCCGCGGAAAACCGCTCTCCCGCCAGATAGGGCGCCGCCGAAAGGGCGCTTTCGAGCGCGGCATAGGTCGTCTCGATCGTCCCGAACCCCACCATCGCACGCCGGTCCGCGGGAACCTCGAGGCCGAGCGCCTGCATGACCAAAGCCGCCTCCAGCGGGCCGGCCCCGAAGAAGAGCCAGCGGTAATAGGCGCTGCGGTCGGACGGGGCGAGGCCGGCCTCGGGGAAGGCATCGGCCAGGTAGGCGCAGATCGCGGCGTATTCGGTGACCACGCGCCCCCCGTGCACCAGGGCGGGCACCTTGCCCATCGGATTGATCGCCAGATACTCCGGCGCCTTCATCTGGGGCCCGTAGTCGAGATAGCGCACCTCGTAGGGTTGACCCACCTCCTCCAGCATCCAGCGCGCGATGCGCCCGCGTGACATCGGGTTGGAATACAGGATCAGGTCAGCCATTCGCGTTTCCCCTTGTCTAGGGGGATTGTCCCGCCGGACGGGGCAAACTGCAATGGCTGCGTTGCAGCCACCGAAGGCGCCGGTTCACGCCCCCTTGCGAAAGGGGCCGTAGTCGGTCAGCACCTCGATATCCTGCCCCACCGCCGCGCGTTCGGCCTGCAGGAACCGGGCGACCGCCGTGCGGAAGGACGGCTCTGCGATCCAGTGCAGCGAATGGATCTCGCTCGGCAAATAGCCGCGCGCCAGCTTGTGTTCGCCCTGTGCGCCGGCCTCGACTCGTGCGAGGCGCTGCTCGATGGCGAAGTCGATGGCCTGATAGTAGCAGCATTCGAAATGCAGGCAGGGGTGGTCCTCGACCGCGCCCCAGTAGCGCCCGAACAGGGTTTCGCGCCCGATGAAGTTCAGCGCCCCCGCCACCGGGATGCCGTTGCGTTCGGCCAGAACCAGCAGCGCGTCGTCGCGCATCGTCCGGTGCACTTCGTCGAAGAAGGCGCGCGTCAGATAGGGGCGGCCCCATTTCCGGCTACCCGTGTCCTGATAGAAGCGCCAGAAGGCATCCCAGTGTTCGGGCCTGATCTCGTCGCCGGTCAGGCGTCGGATCGTGCCGCCGAAGGCCCGCGCGACCTCCCGCTCCTTGCGGATGGCCTTGCGCTTGCGCGAGGCAAGGGCTTCGAGAAACGCGCCGAAGTCGCGGTAGCCGCGGTTTTCCCAATGGTATTGCTGGGTCACGCGGTGCAGAAGGCCCTGGCTCGCGCCCGCCTCGGCCTCGTCCCGGGTGCAGAAGGTGACATGGGCAGATGACAGCCGCGCCTCGGCCGCGATCCGCACCATCCCCTCGATCAGCGCGGCCCGGCCAGGGCCATCCCAGCCTGGCGCGGTCAGAAACCGCCTGCCTGTCGCGGGGGTGAAGGGAACCGCGATCTGGAGCTTCGGATAATACCGCCCGCCCGCGCGTTCGAGCGCGTCCGCCCAGCCATGGTCGAATATGTACTCGCCCTGGCTGTGCGACTTCACGTAAAGCGGTGCGACGGCGACGATGCGCCCCTCGGCCCGCGCGACCAGAGGGCGCGGGTCCCAGCCCGTGCCCGGCCCGACCGAGCCGGAGCGTTCCAGCGCAGCCAGGAATCGATGCGTGACGAAGGGATCCTGCGGCCGACCGCTCGAGACCGCCGGGCAGGCGCAGGCGTCCCAGTCCGCGGCGTCGATCGCCGTGAGGCCCGGCAGCAGGGTTACTTCCATCTCGGTGGCACGTCCGTCGGGCAAGGCCTTCTCCTTCCCCGCAGAAGGTGGGGTGGCGTGCGGCGCCGTCAAGCGGGGAATGCCGCGCGATACCCCTCGAAGGTGATGTTGTCGGCGTGGCGGCGCGCCTCTGCCTCCACCTCGGGCGAACGCACGGTCCAGCACAGGACCGCCGCGCCCGAGGCCTTCAGTTCGGCGACGCGCGGGCGGGCAAGGTCCCTGACCTCGTGCGAGATGAAGCTGGCCCCGACGCGGTCATAGTCGGGGATGCCGCGCAGGCGGTCGCGGATCGCCTCGGTCAGAAGCGGCCAATCCTCGCCATAGGCGCTGGTGGTTATGCCACGTGGGCGTTCGGGGGCGGCTTCGGCCAGCGCGGCAACCGAATGCGGGTTGAACGACATCAGCGCCACATCGCCCGCGTAGCCGTGCAGGTCTCGCGCGATCGCCTGTTCCAGCGGGCCCACCTCCGGCCCCATGCCGCCATCCTGGTCCTTCACCTCGACCAGCAGCGGCACACGTCCCTCGACGATCGTCAGGATCTCGGCAAGCGTCGGTATCCCGTCGGCGGCGTCCAGCAGCGTCATTGCCGCCAGTTCCGCCGCGGCATGGCCCCGGATGCGGCCATGACGGCCGGTCAGGCGCTTCAGGTCGTAATCGTGAAACACCATCGGCACGCCGTCGGCGGACGGCTGGATGTCGATTTCGATGGCGTAGCCCGCCTCCACCGCGGCCTTCACGGCGCCGGGAGAGTTTTCCGGGCGCCCCGCCGCACGATCGTGAAAGGCGCGATGCGCGATCGGCAAGTGCCGGAATGCCGCGGGCAGCGCGACGGGTCTTGCCATCATTTCACCTGGAATATCGCTTCGATCTCGACCGCGACGCCCAGCGGCAGCGACGGGGCGGAAACGGCCGAGCGCGAATGGCGGCCGGCATCGCCCATGACCTCGACAAGAAAGTCCGAGCAGCCGTTGATGACCTTCGGCTGGTCGGTGAAGTCGGCGGTCGAATTGACGAAGCCGGTCAGCTTTACCACGCGGGTGATGCGGTCCAGATCGCCGCCGCAGGCCGCGCGCGCCTGCGCCAGAAGGCTCATCCCGCAGCGCTTCGCGGCGGCGGCGCCGGCGGCCACGTCAAGGTCCGCGCCAAGCTTGCCCTTGATCAGCCCGTCGGGCCCTTGGCTGATCTGACCGGAAACGAACACCAGGTCGCCCACCTGCACGAAGGGCACGTAGTTGGCGGCCGGTGCGGGAGCGTCGGGCAACGTCACGCCGAGTTCGGCAAGGCGGGCTTCGATCTTTCCGGTCATGGAATCCTCCTGTCTGATCCGGCGCGGAAGCTAGCCGTGGCCCGTGCCGGGGGAAAGGGGAAATGAGTCTGGCACCTGGAGGGAGGGCCTGCGCGGGGGCGCGGCAAAGCGGCAACGCTGATGTTTCGAATGCTGCAAATGACGGTGAATGGGGCGTTACAAGCTTGAATCGTCTCACAGCGGTGCATATTCCACCCCCAAGCGTTGCCGCAAACGGCCGGAAGGGCCTAGGCTGGCAGCAGGTTCATCAGATCAGGGCTTTTCGGTGTCCCCTTTGGTTTCGAGATTCTATCGCGCCCTGCGCCTCGGGGTGATCCCGGCGGCCGGCTTGCTCGCCGGTTGCGCGCAGGTGCCGGAAGGGGCGGACTTCAGCGATCCCTATGAGGCGAAGAACCGCGGGGTTCACGAGACGAACGTTGAGATCGACCGGACCCTGTTCGGCGACGGGCAGCGGAAGGGGATCGTGCCGACCTTCCCGCGCCCGGTCGCCAAGGGCTTCATCAACTTCGCGTCGAACCTTGCAGCGCCCGGCGATGTCGTCAACCGCGTGCTGCAGGCCAAGCCGAAGCCGGCGATCGAGACCACCCTGCGCTTCGTCATCAACACGACGATCGGCATCGGCGGCCTGTTCGACCCGGCCACCGCCATGGGGATCGAGAAGGACGAAACCGACTTCGGCGAAACGCTGGCGGTCTGGGGATCGGGCGAGGGCGACTACATCGTGCTTCCGATCCTTGGTCCCTCGACCGAGCGCGATGCGGTGGGCATTGTCGTCGATCTGGCGCTCGACCCGCTGAACACGCTGCTGCCAAGCCCGGAATCGACCTATGCGCTGGGGGCCGCCGCCGCCTCGTCCGCCGCGTCGCGTCAGGTGAATGCTGACCTCGTGGAATCCATCCTCTACGAAAGCGCGGATGGTTATGCGCAGGCGCGCATCATATATTTGCAGAACCGTCGCTACGAACTTGGCGAGGATGTGTACACGATCGACCCCTACGAGGACCCCTATGGCCGCTGATCGCCTGAGCCGCCGCCGCGCGTTGACCATTGCCGCGGGCGGTATTGCCCTTGCCGCAACGGGTCTTCCCGCGGCCGCCCTGAACGTGGATGAGGCGCGGGCCCTTGTCGGCCGCCTTGTCGGCGACATCAACGCCGTGATCGCCTCGGGCAAGTCCGAAGGGGCGATGATCAAGGATTTCGAGCGTATCTTCGCGCGCTATGCCGATGTGCGCTACATCGCCCAAAGCGCGCTCGGCCCGGCGGGCCGGTCAGCTGCCAAGTCCGATGTCGCGGCCTACACGGCCGCCTTCCAGGGCTATATCGCGCGCAAGTACGGCAAACGGTTCCGCGAGTTCATCGGCGGCGAGATCGAGGTGACCGACGCCCACCCGCTCAAGAGCTTCTTCGAGGTCGTGTCGATCGCGCGGCTGAAGGGGCAAAGCCCGTTCGACGTGCGCTGGCACGTGTTCGACAAGTCCGGCAAGGACCTGTTCTTCAACATCATCATCGAAGGCGTGAACATGCTGGCGACCGAACGGACCGAGATCGGCGCCATGCTGGACCAGGCCAAGGGATCCATTCCGGCGCTGACGGCCGCGCTGAAGAAGGCAGGCTGACCCCGCCGGCCTGCCGACGGGGGCCTCAGTTGCCGCCGCGCAGGATTGCCCCTAGCAGATCGACCAGGAAGCCCTCGGCGCCCGAGGGGCGTTGCCGGCCAGGCGCGGTTCCTTGAGCGGGTGCGCCGCCCGCGCCGGGATAAGCCTCCGCGACGGGTTCCGAGACGTAGTCGCCGGGGTTGGCCATCGGCAGCGGCAGCGCAGGGGTGCCGTCCTCGACACGTACCATGACCTCGTGCCAGATCTCGGCCGGAAGTCCGCCGCCGGTGACGCCGGTCAGCGGTGTGTTGTCGTCGTATCCCATCCACACCCCCGCCACGTAGTCGGCAGTGAAGCCGATGAACCAGGCATCCCGCGCGGCTTGCGTGGTCCCGGTCTTGCCGGCCGCCTGCCGCCCCTCAAGCCGCGCGCGGCGCCCGGTTCCGTTTTCGATGACCTGGTACATCATGTAGGTCAGTTGCCGCGCCGCCGCCTCGGAGATCACCCGCTCTCCCATCCCGCCTTCCTGGCCGGCCAGTGCGGCGTCCTCGCCCTGAAGCCGCAGTTCGACCATGCCGTAGGGCCGAACCGAGGTGCCGCCGTTCAGGATGCCGGCATAGGCGCCGGTCATTTCGAGAAGCGTCGATTCCGACACGCCAAGCGCCAGCGCCGGGCCTTCGGCCAGGTCCGCCTCGAAGCCGAAATTGTTGGCGACCTCGCGCACCGCATCCCGGCCGACGGCTTCGGACACGCGCACGGTGGCGGTGTTGATCGAATTCGCCAGCGCTTCGGTCAGCGTGATCGGCCCGCGGTAGCCCTTGTCATAGTTCTTGGGCGACCATTCGCCCGACCCGGGGACATGGAGCGTCAGCGGCGCATCCTCGACGATCGTGTTCAGGTTCCAGCCCATGTCGAGTGCCGCGGCATAGACGAAGGGCTTGAAGGTCGATCCGGTCTGGCGCTTGGCCTGCGTCGCGCGGTTGAACGCGCCGGACACCTGCGCATCGCGCCCGCCGACCATGGCGCGAACCGCGCCGTCCGCGCTCATCACCACGATTGCGGCCTGCGCCTTCGATCCCGCCTTCAGACGATTGGAAAAGATCTGCTGCAACGCCTCTTCCGCGGCGTTCTGAAGGCGCTGGTCGAGCGTGGTGCGGATGATCACGTCCTCGGTCGTGTCCGAGGTCAGGAACGCCGGTCCCGATTCCATCACCCAGTCGGCGAAGTATCCCCCCGCCCGCGCGGCAGCGGCCTTTGACAGCCGCGCCGGATTGGCCAGCGCATCCTGGTATTGCGCGTCCGTCAGGTAGTCCTGGTCGTGCATGAGGCCCAGAACAACTGCCGCACGATCCTGGGAACGTTTCAGGTTCGCCGTGGGTGCATAGCGCGTCGGCGCCTTCAGAAGACCCGCCAGCATTGCAGCCTCTGCCGGGCCGACCTCGTTCGCGGACTTGCCGAAATACCGCTGCGCCGCCGCCTCGAACCCGCGCGCACCGGCACCCAGATAGGCGCGGTTGAGGTAGAGCGTCAGGATCTCGTCCTTGGAGAACTTCGCCTCGAGCGCGAAGGCGAAGGGAACTTCCTTGATCTTGCGCCAGACGCCGCCGCGGCGGCAGTCCTCCTCATAGGCGCCCTCGCTTTTCCAGGCCGCCGGATCGTATTCGACGCCAAGGCAAAGAAGTTTCGCGACCTGTTGCGTGATCGTCGACCCGCCATTGCCCTCCAGCGGACCGCGCCCTTCGGCCAGGTTGATGCGGACGGCTCCGGCAATCCCGCGCGGACTGATGCCGAGATGGCCGTAGAAGCGCTTGTCCTCGGTCGCGACCACGGCGTTGCGCAGGTAGGGGGAGACCGAGGCCGCGTCGATCTGCCCGCCGAAGGTCTCGCCGCGCCAGGCAAAGACCTGACCTTCGCGATCCAGAAGCGTGACCGATCCCTTGGTGCGCGCGTCGATATAGGCATCGAGCGGCTGAAGCTGCGCATAGAAATAGATCGTCGCCAGCGCGACGACGCTGCCGGCGACGAAGCCAAGGCGCCAACCGATCGCCCAGGCCGTCCGGAAGACGAAGGCGAACATCCCGGTCACAAGGCGGACGGGCCAGCTTCCCTTGCGGCGCGGACGTCTTGGGCCAGCCGGCTTTCCGGCGGCCTTCGGCTTCGGCGCGGGCTTTGGCGTAGCGCCGCGATATCGCTTGTCGGCGACCAGAGTCGGCCGCCGTCCGCCTTTTCCGCTCATTTTCATCCGTTCCGATGCCTGCCCGATTTGCGCCGAACATAGACGCAGCCACGCAGAATGTGGAGAGCCGGGTAGCCTTCGGCAATTTTTTGCCTGCGCAAAAAATAGGCATTAGGCGCAAAAAACGCCAATGCTTTGTGTCTTTCCGTGAATTCGTGCCGGGGCACACCCCGACATTTCTTGAATTGCTGCGCCGCAGCATCTCCGATCAGGGCGTCGGCCCCCCGCGGGGCCCTATCCCAGGCAAGGAGGGAGACGTGAAACTGATCATCGCGGCGATCAAGCCGTACAAACTCGAAGAGGTCCGCGAGGCACTGACCGCGATCGGCGTGCGCGGGATGATGGTGACCGAGATCAAGGGCTTCGGCAGTCAGTCCGGGCACACCGAAATCTACCGCGGCGCCGAGTATGCGGTGAACTTCGTTCCTAAGATGAAGCTCGAGATCGCTGTCTCCGACGCCATCGCCGACGAGGTGGTCGAGACGATCGCGAAGACCGCGCGCACCGACAAGATCGGCGACGGCAAGATCTTCGTCCTCGACCTGCAGGCTGTCCAGCGCGTGCGCACCGGCGAAACCGGCGAAGACGCGCTTTAGGCCCCAACCTTCACGAAAGCGGAAAACCATGATGAAACTCGCGAAATACTCAGGGCTGGCGGCCGCCCTTCTGGCCGCGCATCCTGCCCTGGCGCAGGAAGCCGAGCCCGTGATGGAGAAGGGCGACGTCGCCTGGATGCTGATCTCGACTGTCCTCGTCCTTTTCATGATCGTGCCGGGGCTGGCCCTGTTCTACGGCGGCCTCGTGCGCGCCAAGAACATGCTGTCGGTGCTGATGCAGTGCACCATGATCGCCGCGATGGTGATGGTGATCTGGGTCGTCTACGGCTATTCGGTCGCCTTCGGGGGCGGCACCGGCGCCTACTGGGGCGGCCTTGGCAAGCTCTTCCTTGCCGGCGTGACGCCCGAAAGCATGTCGGCCACGTTCACCGCAGGCGTCGTCATCCCCGAATATGTCTTCATCGCCTTCCAGATGACCTTTGCCGCGATCACGCCCGCGCTGATCGTCGGCGCCTTTGCAGAGCGCATCAAGTTCAGCGCGGTGATGCTGTTTTCAGCGCTCTGGGTAACCCTGGTCTACTTCCCGGTCGCGCACATGGTCTGGGATGCCTCGGGGCTGATCTTCAACATGGGCGCGCTTGACTTCGCGGGCGGCACCGTCGTGCACATCAACGCCGGTATCGCGGCGCTGATCGGCGCGATCTTCGTCGGCCCCCGCATCGGGCTTGGCAAGGACATGATGGCGCCCCACTCGATGACGCTGACGCTGGTCGGTGCGGGCATCCTGTGGGTCGGCTGGTTCGGCTTCAACGTCGGCTCCAACCTCGAGGCGAATGGCGGAGCGGCGCTGGCCATGATCAACACCTTCACCGCGACGGCGGGCGCGATCCTCGCCTGGGCGGCACTGGAGGCGGTGCTGCGCGGCAAGGCCTCGATGCTGGGCGCGGCGTCGGGCATGATCGCGGGGCTTGTTGCCGTTACCCCAGCGGCGGGAACGGTCGGACCGGTCGGCGCCATCCTGCTGGGCGCCCTCGCATCGTCGGCCTGCTACTTCTTCGTCGCGGTGGTGAAGAACAAGTTCGGCTACGACGACAGCCTTGACGTGTTCGGCATCCACGGCGTCGGAGGGATCATCGGCGCCATCGGGACCGGCATCTTCTCCGCGTCCAGCCTTGGCGGGATCAAGGGCGATGACTACTCGATCGCAGCGCAGACGTGGATTCAGATACAGGCCGTCGCCATTACCGTGGTCTGGTGTGCCGTCGTGTCGGCCGTGCTCTATCTGATCATCAGCAAGACCATCGGCCTGAGGGTCGCGGCCGAGGACGAACGCCGCGGGCTCGACCTGACGGCGCACGGCGAAAGCGCCTATCACTCCTGATCCTTCCCGAGAGGGAAGCGTCACGACGGCGGGGCCCCGGCCCCGCCGTTCGCGTCAGATGCCGACGGCGAGGATCGCGCGCGCGAGTATCGGCACCGTCGTGGCGTTCAGCCCGGCGATGTTCATCCGCGAATCGCCGACCATGTAAATCCCGTGTTCGGCCTTCAGCCGCTCCACCTGTTCGGCGCTGGCGCCAAGGCGGGAGAACATGCCGCGGTGCTGGGCGATGAAGCCGAAGCGGTCCGATCCGGACAGGTCGCGCAGTTCGCGCGCGAGATGTTCGCGCAGCGACAGCATGCCCTGGCGCACCTCTTCCAGCTCCGCCTGCCAGTCAGCGCGCAGGGCGTCGTCGTTCAGGATCATCGTCACCAGCCGCGCCCCATGGTCGGGCGGGAAGGAGAAGTTCTGGCGGTTGAGGAAGGCGAGCGTGCCCTGCGTCACCTCTCGCCGTGCCGGTTCGGAAAGCCCGATCAGTGCGCCCGTGCGCTCGCGGTAGATGCCGAAGTTCTTCGAGCAGGACGCCGCGATCAGAACCTCGGGCAGCCGCCCGGCGATCAGCCGCAGTCCGGCCGCGTCGGCCTCCAGCCCGTCACCGAATCCCTGGTAGGCCAGGTCGATCAGGGGGACCGCGCCGGTCCGTTCCAGAAGGTCCGCCACGGCCTGCCATTCCGGCAGCGTCAGGTTTGCGCCGGTCGGGTTGTGACAGCAGCCATGCAGAAGCACCACGTCGCCCGAACGGATCAGAGACAGGTCCGCCATCATCGCGGCGAAATCGACGCCGCGCGTCTCGGCGTCGAAATAGCGGTAGGTCCGCACGTTCATGCCAAGATAGTTCAGGATCGACAGGTGGTTGGGCCAGGTCGGATCGGAGACCCAGACCGTCGCATGGGGCGAGGCGAGGCGGATCAGCTCGAACGCCTGACGGCAGGCGCCGGTGCCGCCCGGGGTCGCGACCGATGACACCCGGTCCGGCGTGATCGTGCCGCCAAGGACAAGCGCGGCGATCGCGGCGTTGAACTCCGGCTCCCCCGCGAGGCCGGTATAGGTCTTGGTGGTCTCGGTCTCCCACAGCCGCCTTTCGGCGGCCTTCACCGCGCGCATGACCGGGGTCAGGCCGGTTGCGTCCTTGTAGACGCCGACGCCAAGGTCGATCTTGTCGCTGCGCGGGTCTGCCCGGAACTGACCGATAAGCTGAAGGATCTTGTCCGCGGGCTGGGCCTTGAGGTTGCCGAACATCCGAAGGCTCCTACCCCTTGGCGACCTTGAGGTCTCCGTACATGCCCCATTCGGCCCAGGACCCGTCGTAGAGCGAGTGATCGCTCTTGCCGAGGCGCTCCAGTGCCAGGCTCAGGATCGCCGCGGTCACGCCGGAGCCGCAGGTGGTGATCGCGGGCTTTCCGAGGTCCACGCCGGCCTCCTCGAACGCCAGACGCAGTTCGGCCGGGTCCTTCATCGTCTTGTCGGCATTGAGAAGCCGGCCGAAGGGCAGGTTCTTCGAGCCCGGAATATGGCCTGCCCGCAGCCCGGGGCGCGGTTCCGCCGCCTCGCCGCGGAAGCGTTCGGCCGATCGGGCGTCGATGATCTCGTGATCGCCGAGCTTCGCCGCGGCGGCCACCTGCGTCACGTCCCGGACCAGATGCGCCTGGCGGCTGACGGTGATGTGGCGATCGCGCAGGATGGGCGCCATGTCCTCGACCGGGCGCCCCTCGGCCTGCCACTTTGGAAAGCCGCCGTCCAGAACCGCCACGTCGGTCTTGCCCATCAGGCGGAAGGTCCACCAGACGCGCGCCGCGGACAGGAGGCCCGCGCCATCATAGACGACAACCTGGTGCCCGTCACCCACGCCCATCGCCCGCATCCGGCTGATGAACTTCTCGGGCGTCGGCGCCATGTGCGGAAGCGACGACCGTTGATCTGAGATCTCGTCGATGTCGAAGAACCGCGCACCGGGAATGTGGGCGGCTGCGTATTCGGCCTTCGCGTCCCGCCCGGAGTCGGGCATGTACCACGAGGCATCGAGGATCCTCAGGTCGGGGTCCTTCAGATGCGCCTCAAGCCATTCGGTCGAAACGAGCGTCTTCGGATCGTTCTGCACCTCGGGTCCCCCTTGATCCTGTCTTCCCCGAGATACGCGCCGTGTGGAGACCGCGCAAGGCCAGTTCCGATCAGCCGCTTGCACCCGGCGCGGCCGCGCGTCATTCATGGGCGCGCGGACAGCGGAGGTCAGGATGCGAAACGAAGCGACGATCTGGAGCGTGGTCGACGCCCACGCGCCCGACCTGATCGGCCTTTCAGACCGGGTCTGGGCGATGCCCGAGACGCTTTACAACGAATACCGGTCCTGCGCCGAACACACGGCGATGCTGCGCGACAAGGGGTTTCGCGTGACGGAATCCGTGGCCGGCATTCCCACCGCCGTGATGGGAGAGGCGGGCGAGGGCGGCCCCGTCATCGCGATCCTGGGCGAGTACGACGCGCTTCCGGGGCTCAGCCAGGTGGCGGGGGTGGACTACCCCGAGGAACTGGAGCCGGGCGGAAACGGTCATGGCTGCGGCCACAATCTTCTCGGTTCGGCGGCCCTTCTTGCGGCGGCCGCGCTCAAGGACTGGCTGGCCGAGACGGGAACGCCCGGACGGGTGCGCTACTACGGCTGCCCGGCCGAGGAGGGTGGAGCCGCCAAGACCTTCATGGTGCGTGATGGCGCCTTCGCCGATGTCGATGCCGCGATCACCTGGCACCCCGACTGCATGACGCGCGTGGACGACGCGCGGAGCCTTGCGAACACGCGCATGGACTTCACCTTTTCCGGCCGGGCCGCCCATGCCGCCGCCGCGCCGCACCTCGGCCGGTCGGCGCTCGATGCGGTCGAACTGATGTCGGTCGGGGTGAACTACCTGCGCGAACATGTTCCGCAGGACGCGCGCATCCACTACGCCTATCTGGAGGCGGGCGGCACGGCGCCCAACGTGGTGCAGGCGCGGGCGAAGGTGCGCTATTCCATCCGTGCGCTCCGGCTTTCCGACATGCTCGCCATCGTGGAACGGGTGAAGGACGTCGCACGCGGGGCGGCGCTGATGACCGGCACGCAGGTTGACATGCGCGTCTTTTCGGCGGTCTCAAACATGCTGGGCAACACGGTGATGGAGCGGACCATGCAGGCCGCGCTCGACGAGCTTGGCGGCGTTCCCTTCGACGCCGGTGACAGGGGCTACGCCAGCCGCATCCAGGCGACGCTGGGCGAGGCCGACATTCAGCAGCCCTATCGATGTGTCGGCATGGCGCCGCGCGCAGGCGAATCCCTGTGTGATTACGTGGTCGGGCTCTATCCTCAGGGCGAGGTCATGGTTGGCTCGACCGACGTGGCCGATGTCAGCTGGGCGGTGCCGCTCGTGCAGGTGCTGGTCGCGACCCATGCCATCGGCACGCCCGCCCACAGCTGGCAGATCACCGCGCAGGGAAAGGCGCCGGCGGCGCACAAGGGAATGGTCCATGCTGGCAAGGCCATGGCGGCCTGCGCGGAAAAGCTGTTCACGGACGGGGCCCTGCTGAAGGCGGCGCAGGCCGAGCATCGCGAACGCCTGGCGCGGGAACCCTACGTCTGCCCGATTCCCGACGGGGTGGAGCCGCCGCTGGTCCCCCGCCCCGCGGCGGGGTGAGCACTGCTCATCCCTGCTTGAGCAGGCGCTGCTTCTGCCGGTTCCAGTCGCGCTTGGCCTCGGTCGCGCGCTTGTCGGCAACCTTCTTGCCCTTGGCGACGCCGATCTTCAGCTTCACGCGGCCCTTGTGGTTGAAATACATCACCAGGGGCACAAGCGTCATCCCCTCGCGCCCGACGGCCTGCCAGAGCCGCGAAAGCTCTCGCTTCGACACCAGCAGCTTGCGGCGGCGGCGTTCCTCATGGCCGAAGACGCCGGCCTCCTTGTAGGCGGCGATGTAGCTGTTGATGAGCCACAGCTCGCCCCCCTCGACCGAGGCGTAGCTGTCGGCGATGTTCGACTGCCCGGTGCGCAGAGCCTTGACCTCGGACCCGGAGAGGACGATCCCCACCTCGAGGTCGTTCTCGATGAAGTAATCGAACCGCGCGCGACGGTTTTCGGCGATTACCTTGTAGTTGGGGTCGGATTTCTCGGCCATGATCCGTCCGAGATAGGCGAGCGGCGCGAACAAGTCCAGACGCGGTGCCGCGGGTGCCCGCGCGTCGGTAGCACTGCGCGACGAAAGGCGCGGGGTGTTCCCCCCGCTTCCCGTTGCGCCGCGCCGATCCTTCGCTAACATCGCCCACGGATGGCGCGCGTCGGGGCATGCCGGGGACCGTTCTGCCATCGCTGACGCAAGGTGAGGGTGATCATGTTCGTTCAGATCGCGTTGGGGACCTCGCTGATGCTTCTTTCGGTCATGGTCTCCGGTCTGGCGTTCTGGGCGTTCGAGGTTTTGCTTGTCCGGCATCACCACTGGCTGGTGCGCGAACCGCACCGGCCGAAACTGGCGCTGGTTCTGGGCGTCGCGGCGGTCTGGGTGTTGGGAATGGTGACGGCCGGGGTGTGGATCTGGGCCATCGCGCTTTGGGCGCTGGGGATTTTCATCACCATCGAAACATCCGTCTATTTCTCGCTCGTCGCCTTCACGACGCTCGGATTCGGCGACATTCTTCTGCCGAAACAGTGGAGATTGCTCGGAGGGATGGCCGCCGCGAACGGACTTCTGAACATGGGGCTGCTGACGGCGATGCTGGTCGAGGTGCTGCGCCACATCCGGTTGAGCCAGATCGAAGTGAAGCGGAAAAAGGACTAGGCCATGGCGATATCGGGCCGGATCGGCATCATCGGCGGCAATGGCCAGCTTGGCGGTGCGATCGCGCGCAGGCTTCTCTCGGTCGGGGCGGTCGGGGATGGCGATCTCTGGATTTCCTGCCGGTCGGGGCGTGCGGAGGTGCCGCGGGGCGTGATCGTGGGGGCCGACAACCAGGCGCTGGTTGCGGCTTGCAATACGGTCATCCTGTCGGTCCCGCCCGCCGCCGCGGCGTCGATCGCGATTGCCGCCCCCGGCCGGCTTGTCATCTCGGTCATGGCCGGGGTTTCGCTGGCGCGGCTGGCCGCGTTGACGGGGTCGGCGCGGATCGTGCGGGCGATGTCCAGCCCCGCGGCCGAGCACGGGCTGGCATATTCGCCCTGGGTTGCCGCCTCCGGGGTGACAGCGCAGGATCGCGGCACCGTCCGGGCGATCTTCGACGCCTGCGGGCTGACCGACGAACTGGCCGAGGAGGACCAGATCGACCAGTTCACCGCGATGACGGGTCCGGTGCCCGGTTTCGTTGCCCTGTTCGCCGACGCGATGATCCGCCACGCCACCGCCCGCGGAATCGCGCCCGAGGTGGCGGAGCGGGCGATCCGGCAACTGTTCCTTGCCAGCGGCAGGATCCTTTCCGCGTCGCACGAAAGCCCGGCCGAACAGGTGCGGGCCATGGTCGACTACGCGGGAACCACGGCAGCGGGCATCGCCGCGATGGAGGCCGCCGGGCTTGCGCGGGCAATTTCCGAAGGGCTCGATGCGGCGGCTGCAAGGGCCAGGATCCTCGGCGAGGGCGGCGCATGAGCCTTGAGGTCGGCCTGAGCGGGGTGCTGGCCCTGTTCGCTGTCGGAACCCTTGCCGGGGCTGTCTCTGCGGTCGCTGGGGGGGCATCCTTCTTCACGTTTCCGGTCCTGATCCTGTCGGGCCTCTCGCCGCTGGCCGCGAACGCCACCAACTTCGTGGCGCTGATCCCCTCGAACCTCGCGGCGCTGCCCGCCTATCGGGCAGAGCTTGGAGAGATCGGGCGCGGGCTCTGGCCGCCGCTCATGCTCGGGGCGCTGGGCGGGGCTGCCGGTGCCCTGTTGCTGACCGCGATGGGGGCCGCGACCTTCGAGGCGGCGGTGCCCTGGCTGCTCTTGTCCGCGACCGCGCTTTTCGCGCTGGCGCCGACGCTCCGTCGGCTTGCGCTCAGGTTCCTGAAGCCGCGCCCCGGTCGGCGGTGGCTGGCGGGGCTGGGGCTGTTCCTGATGTCGGTTTATGGCGGCTACTTCGGCGCCGGGCTGGGCCAGATCATGCTCGCGGCGCTGATCCTGGTGGGGTACGGCGACTTCCTTCAGGCCAACGCGCTGAAGAACGCGGTGATCGGGGCGCTGAGCCTGATCGCCTCGGTCATCTACGTGTTCGGCGGCGCGGTGTCCTGGCCGCACGCCGCCGCCGTCGCCGCGGGTGCCGCCCTTGGCGGGTTCCTGGGCGGGGCAGGCTCGCGAGCGATACCGCAGGCGATCCTGCGCTGGGCCGTCATCGCGATGGGGGCGGCGATGACTGCGCGGGCCTTCTGGGGCGGGCTCTAGGCGTCAGCCCTGCCAGGTGATGCGCCCGCCGCAGATCGTCAGAGCCACGGTCATCGCGGCGATCTCGTCGTGCGGCGTGGCTTCGATGTCCCGCGAAAGGACGACGACATCCGCTGCCATGCCGGGTTTCAGCGTGCCGGTCAGGTTTTCCCAGTGCGCGGCAAAGGCGCCGCCGGCGGTATAGGCGCGCAGCACGTCGGCCAGCGGGATACGCTGGTCGGTGCCACCGTCATAGCTTGGACGGGTCATTGCCGCGCCGATCCCGCGCAGGACCGAGATGTCCGTCACCGGCCAGTCCGAGGCGAAGGCGATATGGGCGCCCGCCTCGGCCAAGGTGCGGCAGAGGAAGTAGTTCGGCCAGCGTTCGCGGCCCAGCGTGTCGAGCGTCGGCTGCAGGTCGAAATCCATCGCCCCCGGCGCATGGACGGGCTGGATCGAGGCGGTGATGCCAAGGGCGGCCAGGCGCGGCACGTCCGCCGGATCGATCAGTTCGATATGTTCGACCCGATGGCGGCTGTCGCGGCGGCCGTTGGCCCTCTGCGCCGCCTCGTAGCCGTCGATGGTGGCGCGCACGGCCGCGTCGCCGATGGCGTGTACCGCGATCTGCATGCCGCGCCGGTCCACCTCGGTCGCGATCTGGTTGAAGCGCGAGGCGGGGAACAGCGGCTCCGACCTGTGGCCCGGGCAGCCGGGGTAGTCGGCCAGCATGTAGGCGGTGCGGCTGTCGGTCACGCCGTCCATGAACATCTTCACGAAGCGGCAGGACAGCCAGTCGTCGTCGAAGTCGCGGGTCATTTCGTCGGCCCGGTCCAGTTCGGAAAGCTCCATGTGCGGCTTGAAGTGGAACGGCACCTTGACCCGCGCGGTCAGCCCCCCGTCGCGCTGCAACCCGCGCAGGATCTCGAGCGTGTAGCGGTTTCCGTCCATGTTCACCATCGAGGTGATGCCGTGGCGCGCGGCATGGGCAAGCCCGCGGGCCGCCTTGGTGCGGTCCATCGCCTGTTCGGCCGAATTCGGCCAGGGCGAGGGTTCGCCGCCCGTCGCGATGCCGAGATAGATCCGCGATTCCCCGCCGATCGCGACCACGGGCGCGAAGGCCTCGAACTCCCGCAGCTCTCCGGTTGCGGTGCCGTCCGGCCCCATGACGATCTCGTGCCCGGGCGGGGTGGGGGCCCCGTGCAGGATGCCGGCTGCGCTGAGCGCCGCGGTGTTGGCCCAGACGGTGTGGTGGTCGTGCGCGGTGATCGCGATAGGGCGGTCGGCGATGACGCGGTCAAGGTCGTGGCGCGTCATCGGATGATCGAGGATCGCGTAATGCCCGCCCTGCGCCATCAGGAGCGGTTGGTCGGGATTCTGCGCGGCGAAATCGCGGAAGGCGCGGGTCAGCGCCTCTTCTCCATCCACATGGGTCAGTTGCAGGTGCGCCAGTTCCGTGCCGCCGAGAACGAGGTGCAGGTGGCTTTCGACGAAACCGGGCATCAGGGTTGCACCCTTGCAGTCGATGACCTCGGTCGCGGGGCCCGCAAGCGCCTCGACCTCGGCCCGGCTGCCGACGGCGGCGATCCGTTCGCCGGCAAGGGCAATGGCCTGCGCCGTGGGCCGCGCGGGGTCCATCGTCAGAATGCGGGCATTGGTCAGGATGAGATGCGGCGTCATCGGGGGCCTCCGTCTTGGACAGGACAGGGGTAGCGCCAACGGCTGCCCCCGGCCATTCCCCAAAAGGGATATGCAGGCCCTATCCGACCAGCCCCGCCCTGAGCACCCGGCGCAGGATCTTGCCAGAGGCTGACTTCGGGATGGCGTCCACGACATGGAGCGCGCGGGGCAGCTTGTAATGCGCAAGGCGCGAGGAGAGGTGGGCAATGACCTCATCGGCGCCGATCGTGGCCCCGGGGGCGAGGACGATGAACGCCACCGGAACCTCTCCGGCCTCCTCGTCGGGGATGCCGACCACCGCGGCGTCGGCCAGGCCCGGGCAGGACTGAAGCTCGGCCTCGACCTCGGCCGGGGCGACCTGGAAGCCCTTTACCTTGATGAGCTCCTTCAACCGGTCGCGGATGAAGAGATAGCCGTCGTCATCGAAGGCGGCGATGTCCCCGGTCCGGAGCCAGCCGTCGGGTGAAAGCGAGGCGGCGGTGGCGCCGGGGTTGTTCAGGTAGCCCGTCATCACCTGCGGCCCGCGCACCCACAGCTCGCCCTCCTCGCCAGCGCCTAGGCCGCGGCCGGTTGCGGGGTCGACGATACGGCATTCGGTCGAAGGGGCGGTCTGGCCCGCCGATCCGGCCCGTCCGCGCGTCGGGGCGGTCACATGGCTGACCGGGCTCATCTCGGTCATGCCGTAGCCCTGCTCGCAGCGCGCGCCCAGCCGCGCCTCGACCGCATTCGAAAGAGGGGCGCCGAGGGGCGCCGCGCCGGAAAAGACGAAGCGGAGCGCGGAAAGGTCGTATCGCTCGACAAGGGGATGCTTGGCCAGCGCAAGCGCCACGGGCGGCACGACGTAGACCTGTTTCGTGCGGTGATCCTGGATGAGGCGGAGGAACAGCTCCAGATCGAAGCGCGGCATCGTGACGACCCCGCCGCCGGCGGCAAGGTAAAGGTTCATCAGGACCGTCATGCCGTAGATGTGGAAGAAGGGCAGGAATCCCACCGTCCATTCCCCCGGTTCGATCGCCCGGACAGAGAGTGCCTGGTCGACATTGGCGACAAGGTTGCGGTGCGTCAGCATCACGCCCTTGGGCAGGCCCGTCGTCCCCGAGGAATAGGGCAGCACCAGCGAGTCGCGTGCGACATCGACACGCACCTGTTCGGCCAGCGGCGGGCCCATGAGTTCGGCGAAGGGCGTGGTTCCGGGCGCTTCGCCCAGGGTAAAGATCTCGCGCACGGCGGTGCCTTCGGCCCCGGCGCGGGCGGTCTCGGCGAAGGCCGGCAGGGTAATCAGGATATCCGCCCCCGCATCCTGCAGCTGGTGGTGCAGTTCTGCTGCGGTGTAAGTCGGGTTCACCGTCGTCACGGTGGCGCCGGCCCAGGCGGCGCCGTGGAAGCACAGGAAGTATTCCGGCAGGTTCGGCAACAGGATGGCGACGACGCTGCCCGGCCCGATGCCGCGCTGGCGAAGGCCGCCGGCGACCGCGCGGGTGCCGTCGGTCAGTTCGCCCGCCGTCACGCGCCGTCCGCTGGGGCCGTCGATCATCGCGTCGCGGCCGCGCTCGGTCAGTCCCTCGAGCACCCGTTCGGTGATGGTGACATCGCGCAGGGTGATGTTCTTGAACGGGCTTGTGAAAATGGTCAATGCGGCGCCCTCCCCCTGATGCCGGCGGCAGTCGGGGAAGGTTAGCACGGTTCGCGGCTTTCCCGCGCCGGAAATGCGTTCCGCCGGCGGTCAGCCGGCGGTCGGGTCAGTTGATGATGCCCGCGTGGCGCATCGCGGCGTCGATCTTCGACTTCGTCGCATCGAGAAGGCCGGTAAGCGGCAGGCGCACCTCCTCCGAGCACAGGCCGAGCCGCGAGAGCGCGTATTTCGCGCCGCACAGGCCCGGCTCGATGAAGATCGCCTCGTGCAGCGGCATCAGCCGGTCCTGGTAGGACAGCGCCGCCGCGAAGTCGCCGCGCAAAGTCGCCTCCTGGAACTCTGCGCAAAGGCGGGGCGCGACGTTCGCCGTGACCGAGATGCAGCCCACGCC
Source organism: Albidovulum sediminis (assembly GCF_025380365.1). Taxonomy (GTDB): domain Bacteria; phylum Pseudomonadota; class Alphaproteobacteria; order Rhodobacterales; family Rhodobacteraceae; genus Albidovulum; species Albidovulum sediminis. The sequence goes on along the minus strand of NZ_JAOCQF010000001.1, from coordinate 2,216,990 downwards.
CCCGTGCGCGTTGAAGCCGAGTGCCGTCGCGTCCTCGCCCGAGAGCTGAACGAAGTCCGGCCCGCAGGCGGCGCGTTGCTGGCTGACGCGTTCGATCTTGCCGGTGGCGTCCTTCACGCCGATGATCCGGGGCAGCTTCGCCAGTTCCCCCATCGTCTCGGGCGTCATGTCCACGACCGACCGGCCGGGAATGTTGTAGATGATGATCGGCAGCGCCGAGGCGTCGTGCATCGCCTTGAAATGGGCGTAGAGGCCGCGTTGGGTCGGCTTGTTGTAGTAGGGCGTGACAACAAGGGCCGCGTTCGCGCCGACGCGCTCCGCCTCGCGAATGAGGAAGATCCCTTCCTCGGTCGAGTTCGACCCGGCCCCGGCGATGACGGGAATGCGGCCCGCGGCGGCCTTCACGACCTCTTCGATCACGCGCACATGTTCCTCGTGGCTGAGCGTCGGGCTTTCGCCGGTCGTGCCCACCGGCACAAGGCCGTGGCTGCCTTCGGCCACGTGCCAGTCCACGAGTTTCTTGAGCGTGTCCAGATCCAGCGCGCCGTCCTTGAACGGCGTGACGAGGGCTGGGAAGGACCCTTTGAACATGACACGCTCCTTGATTTCTGGGCAGACTCGCCCGGTTGAATGCGCGCGGAACCTAGCCGCAGTCGGACGGATTGCCAAGTTTGTGTGTTGCGGCTGGGCAAGGGTGGGGTAGGATCAGGAAAAAACCGAAGCAGTCACAGAAAACGATGATCCGAAGCCTTGCCCTTTCCGCCCTGCTGGCAGCCGTTGCCAGCTTTCCCGCCCGTGCCGATGACCCCGGCACGCTTGCCGTGGCGCTGCGTGCGGCGGCGGCGCGCGACTGGCCGGCTGCGTTGGGTCAGGCGGCGCGGTCGGGCCCGCTGGCGCAGTCGGTGATCGAATGGCAGCGGCTGCGCGATGGCGAGGGAAGCTTTGCCGACTATCGCGGCTTTCTCGACACCCACCCCGACTGGCCCGGCCTGCCGCTTCTGCGGAAGAAGGGCGAGGAAAAGGCGGCCGGGCAGGACCCTGCGGCCGTCGTCGCCTATTTCGCCGCCCAGTCGCCGCAGACCGGCACGGGCAGCCTTGCCTTTGCCGCCGCATTGTCGGCACTAGGCCAGGAACAGGCGGCCGCGAAGGAGATCGTGCGCGCCTGGCGAAGCCTTCCGCTGACCGCGGATGAACACGCGGCCTTCGTCGGCCGTCACGGCGCGCTTTTGGGGGACCATCACGACGGCCGCGTGGCAAGCCTGCTGCGCGCGGGCCTGACGGCGGACGCGCGGCGCATGCTGCCGCTTGCCAGCCCCTATACCCGCGCCGTTGCCGCCGCGCGGATTGCGCTTCAGGACGACGAGAAAGGCATCGACGGGCTGATCGCGGCGCTGCCGGACAAGGCGGTGAACTCGGGCGGGCTCGCCTACGACCGATTCCGCTGGCGCATTCGGCGCGATCTTTACGACAGCGCGGACGAACTGCTGTTGGAGCGGTCGGCCAGTGCGGAGGCGCTTGGCGACCCCGAACAATGGGCCGACTGGCGTCGGCGCCTGGCCCGCAAGGAAATGCGCGAGGGCGACGCGCGCCGTGCCTACCGGATGGCGGCGGGCCACCATCTGGACGGCGGCAGCGATTATGCCGACCTCGAATGGCTGGCGGGCTATATCGCGCTGAGGAAGCTGGGCGATGCGGAAACCGCGTTGAAGCACTTCGCGCGGTTCGAGGCGGCGGTGAGCGGGCCGATCAGCCTGTCGCGTGCGAATTACTGGGAAGGCCGGGCCTGGGACGTGCTGGGCGACCGGGGCAAGGCGCAGGCCGCCTATGCCGAAGGCGCGCGCTACCAGACCGCGTTCTACGGGCTCTTGTCGGCCGAGAAGGTAGGCCTGCCGATGCCGCCCGCGATGGCGGGGGGCGAACGCTATCCCGACTGGCGCGGGGCGGGCTTTGCGCGGTCGAGCGTCTTTCAGGCGGCGCAGCTGCTTCAGGCGGCGGGGGATCGTGACCTTGCGCTGCGGTTCCTGCTGCATCTGGGCGAGGGGCTGGGCGGTGAGGATATCGCGCGGCTTGCGGGCCTCGCTCTCGAATGGGGCGATGCGAATACCGCCCTGCTTCTGGCCAAGGCGGCGGCGGAACGGGGCGTGATCCTGCCCACGGCCTATTTCCCGACGAACGGGATCGAGAAGCTGAAGCTTCCGGTCGCGCCGGAGCTTGCCCTGTCGATCGCGCGGCGGGAAAGCGAGTTCAATCCGCGCGTTGTGTCCCATGCCGGGGCGCGCGGTCTGATGCAGGTGATGCCGGCTACAGCGAAGAAGGTCGCAGGCCAGATCGGTGTCAGCTACGACGAAGGAAAGCTGACCTCGGACTGGCAGTACAACGCGCAGATCGGCAGCGCCTATCTTGCGGGTCTGGTCGAGGAGTTCGGCCCCTCGCCGGTGCTGGTTGCGGCGGGCTACAACGCCGGGCCGGGGCGGCCCCGGCAGTGGATCGAGGCCTTCGGCGACCCCCGGACCGACGGCGTCGACGTGGTGGACTGGATCGAGGCCATTCCGTTCGAGGAAACCCGGAACTACGTGATGCGCGTGGCTGAAAGCCTGCCCGTCTACCGGATGCGGCTGGGGCTTGGCGGTGGCGCGCAGGGCTTCGGCGCGATGCTGAAGGGGCGCTGAGGCGCAGCCCGGCGGGGCGGGCGCGCGGTCAGGTCAGCGGCGCCGGCGGGCTGCCCCTGACGCGCGCGCGCCAGAGGGTGAAAAGGCCCGCCAGAACCACGATCCCCGCCCCGATCAGCACGTTCACCCGGAGGGTTTCGCCGAAGATCGTGATCCCGAGGAAGGCGGCGAAGGGCAGTTGCAGGTAGGCGAAGGGCTGGATCGCGCTTGCCTCGGCCGCCTCGTAGGCGCGGATCAGCAGGTAGTGCGCCGTCGCCCCGCAGATGCACAGAAGACCCATCCAGCCCCAGTCTGCCACCGCCATCGGTTCCCAGAACCAGATCCCGGCGGCCGTCATCACCACCGCCCCGCTGACGCCCGTCCAGAAGAAGCTGACCGCGGCACTGTCTCGCCGGGCCACGAAGCGGGTGAGCAGCCCGTAGAGGGCGAACATCGTGGCCGATGCGACGGGGATAAGCGCGGCCGGCGAAAACACCGTCACGCCGGGTTCCAGGATGACGAGGACACCGAGGAAACCGATGCCGATCGCCGCCCAGCGGCGCCAGCCGACCCTTTCGCCCAGCACCGGGCCGGAAAGGGCCGCGACAAGCAGCGGATAGGCGGCGAAGATCGCGTGGCTTTCCACAAGCCCGAGGACGACGAAGGCCGCGACCATGACGCAGATTTCGGCCGCCAGCAGGACGCCGCGAAAGATTTGGAGGGCCGGATAGCCCGATCGCACGGCTGCGCGCAGACCGCCCGGCTGGCGTTGCGCGATCCAGAGCACGAACGCGGCGAAGAACCAGTAGCGGATCATCACCACCATGAAGACGTTGTAGGTGCCCGCCAGATGGCGCGACATCGCGTCCTGCGTCGAAAAGACGATCGCCGCCCCGGTCATCAGAAGGATGCCGGCGCGCAGGTTCGACGATGTCATGGCGTTGTGCAAAGCCTGCCCCGGCTCATGTGGCGTTTGCGGCCGAAGCCCTTCGCGCGCTCTACCTGAAAGCCCGACGACTGCAAGGCCCTGCGGACGAACCCCGCCGCCGTGTAGGTCGCGAAGGTGCCGCCGGGGGCGGTGTGGCGGGCAACCTCCGCCAGCAGGTCCGCGCCCCAGAGTTCGGGGTTCTTCGCCGGGGAAAAGCCGTCCAGGAACCAGGCGTCCGCACGGCCGGGCCAGGCCGGCAGGGTCGCGCGGGCATCGCCTTCGATGATCTCGACCGCGATCGGACCGAGGGCAAAGCGCCTTTGCCCCGCGCGCCAGGCGTCAAGCAGGGGTGCCGCCCGGTCTGCCGCCTCCGGGAAAGCTGCCAGCGCGCGGTCCATGTCGGCGGGCGGCATCGGGTAGGCCTCGAAGCTGGTGTAGCGAAGGGTGCCGGTCAGTCCCGCCTCCGTCCAGGCGATCAGCGTGGCCAAAAGGTTCAGCCCGGTGCCGAACCCCGTCTCGGCGATCTGGAAACCGTCGCGGAATCGTGCCGGCAGTCCGTTTCCGGCCAGAAAGACATGGCGCGTTTCGGCCAGCCCGTCGGCGAGCGAGAAATAGGGATCGTCGAACAGCGCCGACACCGGCGTGCCGCCGTCCTTCCAGTCCACCCGTTCGCTCTGGTCCTCAGACGGCATCTGCTCTAACCCTGACGCGCCGAGATAGGCGAAGGGCGGCGGCGATGGCAATGGTCGATGTGACGGTGATGGGCGCGGGGGTGTTCGGCCTGTCGGTGGCCTGGGCCTGCCGGGCGCAGGGCGCCGCCGTCAGGGTGATCGACCCCTATCGTCCCGGCGCCGGGGCAAGCGGCGGCACGGTCGGCGCACTGTCGCCCCACACGCCCGAGAACTGGAACGCCAAGAAGCAGTTTCAACTGGACAGCCTTCTGCTCGCCGGGCGGTTCTGGGCCGAGGTGGACGAGGTGTCCGGCCTGTCGTCGGGCTATGGCCGCACCGGCCGGCTTCAGCCCGTCGCCGCGGACGCGGCGGCGCTGGCGCTGGCCCGTGCGCGCATGGCCTCCGCCGCGACGCTGTGGCGGGGGCAGGCGGACTGGCGCGTGGTCGAGGCATCGGCCCATCCTGACTGGGCGCCGCTCAGCCCGTCAGGCTTTCTGGTCCGCGACAGCCTGAGCGCGCGCCTGCACCCGCGCCGGGCGGTCGAGAGCCTTGCCGCGGCGCTGCGGCGGCGCGGGGTGGAGATCGTGACCGGCGCCGCGGAGCCGCGGGGTGCGGTGGTCTGGGCGACGGGGCATGCGGGGCTGGCGGCGCTGTCCGGGGACCTGTCCGCGCCGGTGGGTGTCGGCGTCAAGGGGCAGTCGGCGCTGCTTGCGCTGGATGCGCGGGGCCTGCCCCAGATCTTCGCGGACGGGCTGCATGTGGTGCCCCATGCCGACGGAACCGTGGGTGTCGGTTCGACCACCGAACGCGGCTTTGCCGATCCGGCAAGCACCGACGCCTCGCTGGATGCGGTCATCGCAAGGGCCGAGGCGGCAGTACCCGTCCTGCGCCATGCGCGGGTGATCGAACGCTGGGCCGGCGTGCGCCCGCGCGCCCGAAGCCGCGCGCCGATCCTTGGTCCCTGGCCCGGCCGGCCCGGCCACTTCGTCGCGAACGGCGGCTTCAAGATCGGCTTCGGAATGGCGCCGAAGGTGGCTGAGGTGATGGCCGATCTGGTGCTGGAAGGCCGGGATGCGATCCCGGAAGGGTTCCGGGTGGAAGACAACCTTTAGCCGGTGTTTCGCCCCTGCGGCGGCAGCACGCGCCGGAAGGTGTAGCCGGTCGTCCTGTCATACCCCGGGTGTGCGGTTTCCCCGACCTTCTCGAACCCCATGGCGATGAAGGCCCGGTGGTTCTCGGTCAGCTCGATTCGCGATTCCAGTTCGAGCAGGCCCAGATCCAGCGCCCGGGCGCGCGCCTCCGCATGCCCGATCAGTTGCCGGGCCAGACCCTGGCGGCGGAAGGCGTCGTCCACCGCCAGCTTGCCGATGTAAAGCCGCTCAGGCTTCGGCGTCAGGAACACGCAGGCGACGGGTGCGCCCACCTCCTCGAGCAGCCAGACTTCTCCCTCGGCGGCCTGCCGGGCGATCGCGTCCACGGTCAGGCGGTGCATCGACGAGGGCGGATCGATCCGCCCGTCCATGAAGGCAAAGCTGCGCCGGATGAGCGCGAGCACTGGCGTCATGTCCTCCTCAGGCGACAGGCGCCTGGGTGTGCGATGCCGGGGCAGCGCGTCGGCCAGTTCGATCCAGGGCAGACGCTCGTTCCAGTGGGCGTGGAAGTTTGGGCGAAACACCGACGGGTCGTCCAGAGTGGCGGCATAAAGGTCGATCTCGTGGGTGCGGGTCGGGCTTTGGTAGGCCATCGGCGTCCCGCACGCGGCGCAGAAGAAGCGCCGGACGCCGGGGGAACTTTCGCGGCTGGCCGGCCTTGCGCCCTGCCATTGGAAGCCTGTGCGGGCGACGCCGAGAAAGCTGGTGAACGGGGACGCGGTGGCGCGCCGGCAGCTTTCGCAATGGCAATGCCCCTGCCAGTTTGGCGCCCCCTCGAACCGGAACCTTGTCGCGCCGCACAGGCAGCGCCCCGAAGTCCATCCCATCGGCATCCCTCCCCATTGTCGTGACGATTTGGCGCCGGGACAGGCCAGGGGTCAACACCCGGCATGCCGGCGGCATCGGCACCCTTCCATGACCGGCGCATGACCCGGGAGTGCGGCCATATCTTGTGGAAAACTGCCGTTCGGAACCGAGATGCGGGGTGGCCGGATTGACTCGCCGGGCGCATGGCCCAAGGATTGCAGACCCCGGGAATCAGACACAGGTGCGCCTCTTGCGCTTCACCCGCCTCCGACTGAACGGCTTCAAGAGCTTCGTGGACCCCACGGACCTTGTCATCCACGAAGGCCTGACCGGCGTCGTGGGGCCGAACGGCTGCGGCAAGTCGAACCTGCTGGAGGCGCTGCGCTGGGTCATGGGCGAAAACCGGCCCACGGCGATGCGCGGCGACGGAATGGAGGACGTGATCTTCGCGGGGGCGGCGACGCGCCCGGCGCGGAACTTTGCCGAGGTCGCGCTGACCATCGACAACACCGAGCGGCTGGCGCCTTCGGGCTTCAACGACCAGGACCTGCTCGAGATCACGCGCCGGATCACCCGTGACGCCGGATCGGCCTACAAGGCCAACGCAAAGGACGTTCGCGCTCGCGACGTGCAGATGCTTTTTGCCGACGCGTCCACCGGGTCGCATTCCCCGGCGCTGGTGCGGCAGGGACAGATTGCCGAACTGATCAACGCGCGGCCCCGCAACCGTCGCCGCATCCTGGAAGAAGCCGCTGGCATTTCCGGGCTTTACCAGCGCCGGCATGAGGCGGAACTGAAGCTGAACGCGGCCGAGCAGAACCTGGCGCGGGTCGACGATGTGGTGGAGCAGCTGGCCCAGCAACTGGCCCAGCTTGCCCGGCAGGCGCGGCAGGCGGCGCGCTACCGCGAGATCGGCGCCGAACTGCGCCGGGCGGAAGGCATGCTGCTTTACCGGCGCTGGCGCGAGGCAGACGAGGCCCGCGCGCGCGCCGAGGCTGATCAGACGGAGCGCACCCGTGCCGCCGCCGCGGCAGAAACCGCCGCACGCCTTGCCGCGAAGGCGAGGGCGGAGGCAGACACGCTCCTGCCGCCCCTGAGGGAGGAGGAGGCGATTGCCAGCGCCGTGCTGCAGCGGCTTGGGGTGCAGCGCGATGCGCTGTCCGACCAGGAAACCCGCGCGCGCCAGACCATCGACGCGCTGGTGGCCCGGATCGGCCAGCTTGGCCACGACATCGAGCGCGAGGCGGGGCTGAACCGCGACGCGGGAGAGATGATCGCCCGGCTCGACTGGGAGCAGGGCCAGATCGCCAAGGCCTCCGAAGGGCATGAGGCGCGGCTGACCGATGCGCTTGAGGCGGCACAGGCGGCCGCTGCGGTCCTGACGGAACGCGAGGCAGCACTTTCGGAACTGAACGAGGATGTGGCGCGCCTGGCCGCCCGACACCAGTCAGCGCAGCGCCTGCTGGCCGACAGCCGGGCGACACTGGACCGGAACGAGGCTGAGGCTGCACGCGCACGCGCCGCCGCGGCAGAGGCTCAAGGCGCGCTGGACCGGGCGCGCGGCGACCATGAGGGTGCGAGCGCGGCACAGGAGGAGGCGACAAGGGCCGCGGAAGGGGCCGAGGCGCAGCTTGTCCGTGCCGATGAGGCCCGGAACGAGGCGCAGGGGCGTGAGGCGGAAGCCCGCGCGGCACGGTCGGAGGCCGAGGGCGAGGCGGGCGCCTTGCGCGCCGAGGTCTCCGCACTGGCAAGGCTGGTGGAGCGGGAAACGGCAACGGGCCGGCAACTGCTGGACCGGGTGCGGGTTGAAAAGGGATACGAGAAGGCTCTGGGCGCCGCGCTGGCCGACGATCTGCGCGCGCCCGAGGTTGCCGCCGATGCCGGGTCGGGCTGGGCGGTGCTGCCCGATTATGACGGGGCGCACGACCTGCCGCAGGGGGTGCGCCGGCTCGCCGATGTGGTGGCGGTGCCGGACGTGCTGTTGCGTCGCATCGGGCAGATCGGGCTTGTCGGCCGCGACGATGGCGCGCGGCTGCAACCGCTTTTGAAACCCGGCCAGCGCCTGGTGTCGGCTGAGGGCGATCTGTGGCGCTGGGACGGGTTCCGCGCCGCGGCAGAGGATGCTCCGCAGGCCTCGGCCTTGCGCTTGCAGCAGTTGAACCGCCTTGTCGAACTCAAGCGCGATCTGGAGGAGGTGGCCGCACGGGCCGAAGGCGCGCGCCAGGCGCACGAACATCTGACACGGCAACTGGCCCAGGCGACCGAGGCCGACCGTGCCGCGCGCGAGGCCCGGCGCGATGCCGACCGGCGGATGGCCGAGGCGTCCCGCGCCCTTTCGAAGGCGGAGGCGGACAGGTCCATCGCGGGCGGGAAGCTGGAAAGCGCGCGGCTTGCGGTCGCACGCCACGAGGAGGAGGCGATGAACGCCCGCGCCCGCCTCAGGGAGGCGGAGGCCACTGTGGTAGAGCTGCCGGATCTGGCGGCGGCACGGGCAGAGGTCGAGGATGTCAAGCTGACGGTGGAGGCCGCGCGGGTCACGATGCTGGCACGGCGCGCCCAGCACGATGAAATCCGTCGGGAAGGCGAGGCGCGCCTGCGCCGCCGGCAGGAGATCACAAAGGAGCTGTCAGGCTGGCGCCACCGGCTGGAGACGGCCGAGAAGCGCAGCGCCGAACTGGCCGAGCGCAAGGCCGCCAGCGAACAGGAGCTGGCCGAGGCCCGCGCCGCGCCCGAGGAGATTGCCGCGAAACGGGCGGAACTGAACGAAGCGATCGAGGTCGCGGAAGCCCGCCGCCGCGCGGCCGCGGACCGGCTGGCCGAGGGTGAGAGCCTGCTGCGCCAGGTCGCCGAGCAGGAGCGCGAGGCCGAGCGGGCCGCATCCGAGGCGCGCGAGGAACGGGCGCGGGCCGAGGCGCGGGCCGATGGCGCGCGTGAAGCGGTCACGGCGGCGGCGGACCGCATCCGGGAGGAGACCGACAACACCCCCGGCACGCTCCTGCAGGGCCTTGGCGTCGATCCCGCCGCGATGCCCGATGCAGAGACGCTCGATGCGGATGTCCACCGCCTGCGCCGGCAGAGGGATGCGCTGGGCGCTGTCAACCTGCGCGCCGAGGAAGACGCGCGCGAGGTTCAGGAGGAGCACGACACGCTGGTCAAGGAAAAGGCCGATCTGGAGGAGGCGATCAAGAAGCTCCGGTCGGGTATCGCCGGGCTGAACCGCGAAGGGCGCGAACGCCTGCTGACCGCCTTCGAGCAGGTCAACGCGAATTTCCGCACCCTCTTCACCCATCTCTTCGGCGGGGGGGAGGCGAACCTTGTGCTGGTCGAAAGCGACGATCCGCTCGAGGCGGGGCTTGAGATCATGTGCCAGCCGCCGGGCAAGAAGCTGGCCACGCTGTCGCTTCTGTCGGGGGGGGAGCAGACGTTGACCGCGCTTGCCCTGATCTTCGCGGTGTTCCTCGCGAATCCGGCGCCGATCTGCGTGCTGGACGAGGTGGACGCGCCGCTGGACGATGCGAACGTGACGCGGTTCTGCGACCTTCTGGACGAGATGACACGGCGGACCGACACACGCTTCCTGATCATCACCCACCACGCGGTGACGATGGCGCGGATGGACCGGTTGTTCGGCGTCACGATGCAGGAACAGGGCGTCAGCCAACTGGTCAGCGTGGACCTGAAGCGGGCCGAGGCGCTGGTGGCATGACCGCATGGCGGGAGTGCGTTTTTGCAGAAACAACCTAAGGGTGATTGTTCTGATGTTTTTTCCTCACACTCTCGTTTCACGTCCTACAAAAGCCCGAATCCGCTTTCAGGAGCCTTGGAGAGGTTGCCGGAAATGGTAGCCTGCGCACAGTTTCCCTGGCGTCGGAAACCGGCGAAGCGCTGCAGTCACGCGGGCACCGGGGACCAGGTCGGGACGAATGCGAAGTGGAATGGGCAAACGAAGTTTTCCCGTGAGGCGTGAGCGGGCCGCCGGGGCATCACTATTGTGGAGGCGAAAGAAGCATGGCGACTTCCGACTTTTTCTGGGCGCGCGGTGACAGCAGCACGGCCGCGAACGCCGAGATCAACATCCGGCCACTGAACCAGCAAAGCTCGGTCCAGATTCAGTTCGAATCCGGAACCCTTGGGGCCAACACGACGGGCGATCTGGTGCTGGACGATACGGCTGCGGGCGTCCCGGACCCGGACACGACGGTTTGGATCAACGGGACGGAATACCAGTTCATCTATGAACTTCAGGGCACCTGGCCCGCCGGTAATGGCAAGGTGCCCGACCAGTACGAAGGCGATCCGGTCTACGTGATCACCGTACTGGGCGCCGGTCCTGGTGGGAGCAACATTCGCCTGTTCTTCCTGCCGGACCCGACCGTCACGCAGGCCGACATCGAAAGCTTCGGCAACGGTGCTGTTCCTCTGACGACATTTACCACGAATCCGCCTCCGCCCGTCTGCTTCCTGCGCGGCACGCTGATCGCGACGCCGCGGGGCGAGGTGCCGGTGGAGGATCTAAAGGCAGGGGATGAGGTTCTGACGGCCTCAGGCGACGTCGCGAAGGTGCGGTTCGTGGCCTCTCGCAGGGTCAGCGACGCCGAGTTGGTCTTCCGCCCCGACATGCGGCCCGTCTGCATCCCGGCCAGCGCGCTTGGCGATGGTTTGCCCAATGCGGACCTTTGGGTTTCTCCCCAGCACCGGGTGCTTGTGCGCGGATGGGAGGCAGAGATGCTCTTCGGCGAGAACGAAGTGCTGGTTCCGGCCAAGCACCTGAGGATCGCCGCCGTCGCGCCCGTGCAGCCCGAGACGGTGGAGTATGTCCACCTGATGCTCGACCGGCACGACATCGTCCTGTCGAACGGGATCGCGACCGAAAGTCTGTTCCCCGGCGATACGGCAATCGCCAGCCTGACCGCAGAGGCCCGCGCCGAGATGGAGCGCGCCTTCCCCGAATTCGCGGGCGACTGGGCGTTCTATGGTCCGACCGCGCGCCGGACCCTGACAGGGCGTGAGGCCCAGACGCTGTGGACCCGGATGGCACCCCTCGGGGCGGCAGGCGTCCGCGCCGTGGCCTGACCATGCCGCAGAAATGGAGAAGGGGCCGGTGATGCCGGCCCCTTTTTCGTTTCCGGATCCTCAGAGCCGGTCGAGCAGATCGCGCGTGGGCCAGGCATCAGCGGGCAGCCCCAGGCGCATCTGTTCCTTCTGCACCGCCTCGCGCGTCTTCTCTCCGAGAATACCGTCGATCTTGCCGACATCGTGCCCGCGCGCGGCCAGTTTCGATTGTAGCGCTTTCATGTCGCTGTCTCCCAAACCGGGATCGGGATTGCCCGGATCGTAGACCGGCGCACCCTCGAGGCGGGTGGCGAAGTAGGCGGCGGTGGTGACATAGACAAAGCTCTTGTTCCACTCGAAATAGACGCGGAAGTTGGGGTAGGCGATGAAGGCGGGCCCCTTGCGCCCCATCGGCAGCAGGATGGAACCCTTCAGCCCCCGTGCCAGTTCCCCGGTGCGTGCCCTGACGCCGCGACCTGCCCAGTCGGAGACCGGCAGTTCGTGGTTCAGCCCGGTCAGCGACCAGTCGAGGTCGGCGGGCAGGGTCACTTCCTGCAGCCAGGGCTCGCCCGCGCGCCAGCCTAGCCCGCGAAGCATCTTCGCCCCGCTCATCAGCGCGTCGGCAGCGGAGGCCTTGAGCTGCACATGGCCGTCGCCGTCGCCGTCCACGCCGTTGCGCAGGATGTCCTCGGGCAGCATCTGGACCTGCCCGATCTCCCCTGCCCAGGCGCCGGTGGTGCGGGCGGGGTCGAAGTCCCCGCGTTCGAACAGGCGTATCGCCGCCAGCACCTGGGGGCGGAATAGCTCGGGGCGGCGGCAGTCATGGGCGAGGGTGACAAGGGCGTTGGCGGTGTTGAAATCGCCCTGCACGGCGCCATAGTCCGTCTCGAGCGCCCAGAAGGCCAGAAGCACGCCCCTTGCGATTCCGTGCTCCCTTTCGATGCGGGCAAAGATGTCGGCGTATTGCCGCGCATTGTTTCGCCCGTGATCGAGCCGGTTCTTGCTGATCACGGCCTGCGAGAAGTCGATGAACGTCTTCCTGAACACGCCTTGCGCCCGGTCGGCCCTGAGCACCTTCGGATCCTGACGGATCGGCGCGAAGAAGGCATCGACCGTCGCGGCACTGTGGCCCATGGCCATGGCTTCGGCCTTCAAGGATTTGACGAAGCTCGAAAATTCTCCGCCGCACTGGGCGCGAGATGTCGCCGGGGCAAGACAGACCGCGACAATCAGTACGGGTACAAGACGCATCGCTCCCTCCCTTCGGGCGAGGCCAGATTAGCGTTCGCACCGGGGATGGCAACATGGTGGTTTCAGGGCGAAATTGTGTTAACCATGGCTTAACCATTGTTGAGGAATGATTGCCTCAGGTGGTTGCCCGGTCATCGCGCCGGTGCCGCGAGGGGATTCCGATGCGCGTGCTGATCGTCGAGAGCGACGCCAGTCTGGGCTGGCTCTGGCAACGCCATCTGGAGCGTCGGGGCCTTGAAGTGATGCGGGCTGCCAGCCAGGATGAGGCCGCTGCCGCCATCGCCGAGGCAGAACCGGATGTGATCGTGCTTGACCTTGTCCTGACCGAAGGCAGCGCACTGGCGGTTGCCGACTATGCCAGCTATCGGCATCCGGAGGCGCGGGTGATCTTCGTCACCTCGGCAAGCTTCTTTTCCGATGGATCGATCTTCGAACTGGCGGCGAATGCCTGCGCGTGCCTGCCCAAGGGCACCCCGCCGGATGACCTGGCCTCGGTCGTCGAACATTACGGCGCGCGAAGCTGACCCTGATTGTTCGCGATTTGGCAAGGAAGGGCGTTCGAGCCCCTTGATTGGTGCGATATTGCCGCGTCATCAAACCTTAACTTGATCTGTTTCAGGATCGGGGCGAGGCTGGTGGGGTGCTGGGGGAGTACACGGGATGTCTGATTTCCTGCCGAAGGAGGTGCGCGCCGGGCTTGAGGAGGCGCGCAAGCGTGACTTGCGGAAGCGGTCCCGACTCAGGGTTCTGGTTGGCGACGAGGTCTATCCGATCCTGCGATTCTGGGAGGACGGCTTCGCGCTGGACGCCGATCAGGTCGCCCATCTCCGGGGGCTGGTCGATATCTACGACGGGTCACGGCACCTTTGGCAATCGCTGATCATCGCGTCTGAGGTCGAGGCGGGGGAACTGATCTGCGTCATGAAGCGGTCGACCGCCGCAGCCGAGCGCGCACCGCTCGACTATGTCCGGGACGAGAATGCGCCGGTGGGATACCTGCCGCGGCACTAGATCCCGGGCTGCCCGCGCGGGCTGACCGGCCGGGGGCTCCACCCCCGGACCCCCGGGATACTTGGAAAAAGAAGAAGCGCAGGCGCGTCAGGCGGCGTGTGTCATTGCAAGTCGCGGAAGGCGTGGCGCATGCGTGCGACGGCTTCCTCGACCAGGGCGCGGGAGGTGCCGAGGTTGAAGCGCAGGAAGGTTTCGCCGCCCGCGCCGAAGGCGGGACCGGAGTTGGCCGCGATCTTTGCACCCTGCGCGACGCGGGCCGAAAACTCCTCGCGCGTCATGCCGGTTCCGGCAAAGTCGACCCAGGCGAGGTAGGTTCCCTGCATCGGTTGCGCTCTGAGGCCGGGGATCGCGTTGATGCCATCGACGAAGATCCGGTGGTTGTTGTCGAGATAGACGCAGAGCGCATCGACCCAGGCAGCACCCTCGGGCGAGTAGAGCGCGGGCGTCATGCGCAATGACATGGAGTTCGGTGAGATCGACAACTGGGAGAGCCGCTTCTGGTAGGCGGAGCGCAAGGCAGGGTTGTGGATGATGACATTGCCGCAATGCATGCCGGCGACGTTGAAGGTCTTCGACGTGGCCGACATCACCACCGTCCTGTCGCGCACCTCGGGCGCCGCGACCGGCATGGGCAGGTGCTTGCGGCCGGGATAGACGAGGTCGTGGTGGATCTCGTCCGAGACCAGGATCAGGTCGTGGCGGCGGGCGAAATCGGCCACCGCCCGCAGTTCGTCCCGCGTCCAGACCCGGCCGCCGGGATTGTGGGGGGAGCAGAGGATGAGCATCCGCTCATCCCCGGTCATCATCCCCTCCCACGTGTCGAAATCCATCGCATACATGCCGTCCTTCAGGGACAGGGGGCATTCGACCAGCCGGCGGTCGTTGGCGCGGATGACGCGGGCGAAGGCGTGGTAGACCGGCGTCATCAGGATGACGCCGTCGCCGGGGCGGGTGTAGGCCTCGAGCGCCATGGAGACGGCGTTGACGATGCCGTGCGTGGTCATGATCTCGGCCGGGGCCACGTCCCAGCTGTGACGCGTCTTCATCCACCAGACGATGGATGCCTCATACTCTCCCAGATCGCCGAAATAGGTGAAGAGCCCGCGCCCGGCAGCGTCGGTGACGGCGCGGATCATCCCCTCTGGCGGGCGGAAATCCATGTCGGCGACCCACATGGCGAGGCCCTCGGCGGAGGGTACACCAGTGTTCTGTTCCATCATGTCCCATTTGTTGGAATGGGTGCCGTGAAAGTCGATGATGTCGTCGAACGACATGAAATACCTCCGGTTGCATCGGGCGCACCGTAGCCGAAGGGGCGCCGGGTGCAAGGGGGCCCCCGCCGGAGGTATGGCGGGGGGCATTGCGCGCAGGCAGGCCATGCCCTAAATCACGCGCATGAGCATTCGCCCGATCCTGATCCATCCCGACCCGCGTCTCAAGAAGCGCTGCGATCCCGTGACGGAGGTCACGGGCGAGTTGCACCGCATCGCCGAAGACATGCTGGAAACGATGTACGATGCCCCCGGTGTTGGTCTCGCCGGGCCGCAGGTCGGACTGATGAAGCGCATCTTCGTGATGGATTGCGTCAAGGAAGAAGGCGCGACCCCCCGGCCCATGGTCCTACTCAACCCCGAGATCACCTGGACCTCGGACGAGGTGAACGTGCATGAGGAAGGATGCCTGTCGATCCCCGAACAGTATGCCGAAGTGACGCGGCCTGCCGAGGTCCGGGTCCGCTGGCTCGGGCTGGATGGGCGGACGCAGGAAGAACACTTCGCGGGGCTTTGGGCAACCTGCGCCCAGCATGAGATCGACCATCTCGACGGCAAGCTGTTCATCGATTACCTCACGCCGCTCAAGCGCCAGCTGATCACGCGCAGGATGGAAAAGCTGAAGCGCGAGCGGGCGCGGGCGTGAGCGTTCGCGCCTTCGTTCCCTGGCCCGACAAGCGGCTTCGCACGGCTGCGGAGCCGGTGGCGGGCGTGAACGAAACCGTCCGCATGATCTGGGACGACATGGTGGAGACCATGGATGCGATGCCGGGCTACGGTCTGGCGGCGCCGCAGATCGGGATCATGCTGCGGTTGGCGGTCGTCGACTGTTCGGAAAAGCGCGGGCAGGCGGTGAAGATGGCCAATCCCGAGATCCTGCATGCCTCGGTCCAGATGCGCCGGCATGAGGAGGCGAGCCCGAACCTGCCCGGCGTGTCGGCGGTGGTCGAGCGCCCGCGGGCGGTTACCGTGCAATATCTAAACGAGGCGGGGGAGGTCGAGGAGCGGGACTTCGTCGGCCTCTGGGCCACGAGCGTGCAGCACCAGATCGACCACCTGAACGGCAGGATGTATGTCGATCACCTGTCGCCGCTGCGCCGGAAGATGCTGGTGGCAAAGGCGGAAAAGCTGAAACGGCGCGAATGACCCTGCGCGGCCGGGGAATCTTGCATCCCTCGGACCCGCTTCGGAGCATTTGCGCACCGAAGAAGGGTCGGTGCATGCGCGTGATCTTCATGGGAACACCGGAATTCGCGGTGCCGGCGTTGGACGCGCTTCATGCGGCGCACGAGGTCGTCTGTGTATACACCCAGCCACCCCGGCCCGCCGGACGCGGAAAGCGGGACCGGCCTTCCGCGGTGCAGGCGCGGGCGGAGGCGCTGGGGCTTTCCGTCAGGCATCCGGTTTCGCTGAAGGGTGAAGCGGCACAGGCGGAATTCGCTGCGCTGATGGCCGATGTGGCGGTGGTGGTCGCCTATGGCCTGATCCTGCCGCAGGCGGTTCTGGACGCGCCGGCGAAGGGTTGCCTGAACATCCACGCCTCGCTGCTGCCGCGCTGGCGGGGGGCCGCGCCCATCCAGCGGGCCATCATGGCCGGCGATGCGGAGACCGGCATCTCGATCATGCGGATGGAGGCGGGGCTGGATACCGGCCCGGTACTTTTGGAGACAAGGACGCCGATCGGGGCGGAGGACACGACCGCCGACCTGCACGACAGGCTGGCTGCGATGGGCGCGCGCGCGATCCTTCAGGCGCTCGCTCGGTTGGCGGAACTGCCCGCGGTGCCGCAGCCCGAGGCCGGCGTGACCTATGCCTCCAAGATCGACAAGGCCGAGGCCCGGGTGGACTGGACACGCCCGGCCGAGGAGGTTGACCGGCTGATCCGGGGGCTGTCCCCGTTTCCAGGCGCCTGGACGGACATCGCCGGCGAACGCGTGAAGCTTCTGAGATCGCGCGTGGTTGCCGGCGCGGGCACGCCCGGAGAGGTTCTTGGCGGCTTTGTCGTGGCCTGCGGCATGGGTGCGGTCGAGATCGTCGAGGCGCAGCGCGAGGGAAAGCGACCGATGCCGGCGGGGGAGCTCTTGCGCGGATGGGATCTGCCGGCCCGTCTGTCCTGACCATTTCCAATTCGGCGCGGCCGCGCCATACTCGGCGCAACGGAGGACAGCATGCATATCCTTGCCCTGATCATCATCGGAGCCGCCGCCGGGTTTCTGGCCACGCGGATCATGCGGATCGAGACCGACATCGTGACCACCATCGCGATCGGCGTCCTTGGCGCCCTGATCGGCGGGCTGGTCCTCCGCTTTCTGATCGCGGTCACGGGGTTCGCGGCCGGGTTCGTGGGCGCGGTCCTGGGCGCGATGCTGCTGATCTGGCTCTGGGAACGCTACGCATCGGGGCGGCGCTGACCGAAGCGGCCCGCAGTTCAGAACCTGTCGGCCCGGACGGCCTCCGAACCCGGCAGTGAGGGCTGGCCAAGCACCTGCGCGGCGATCATCGCCGCCGTCCGGGGGGCAAGCGTCAGCCCAATATGCCCGTGACCGAAGGCGAATAGCACCTCGGGACCGCCGCGAGAGGGGCCGATGACGGGCAGGCTGTCCGGGATGGAGGGGCGAAACCCCATCCATTCGCGGTCCGGCTCCGGAAGGTCCGGAAAGACGCTGCGCGCGCCTTCCAGAAGCCTGGCGATGCGGTGCGGCGAAGGGGGCGCGGAGAGCCCGCCCAGCTCGACCGTGCCCGCGGCACGAAGCCGGCCGGCCATCGGGCACAAGTAGAAGCCTTGCGCCGTCGGGCAGATCGGCCGGGTGATCGGCAGGTGCTCCATGTCCCATTCCAGATGATAGCCGCGCTCGGTATCCAGCGGGATGGCATCGCCGGCCTGCCGCGCGAGCGGGCGGGAATGCGCCCCTGCGGCGATGATCACGCGGCGGGCCTGGATGTCCAGGCCGGGGCCTGTCAGGCGCGCGCCGCCATCCCGCCGCGTAAGGTCCGTCACGCGCGCGGTGAGCAGTCTTGCGCCCCGTGCGGACACCGCTTCCGCGAGGAGGGAGACGACGCGACCCGGATCGGTCATGAACAGCGCGCCCGGGAAAAAAGCGCCGCCGCCGCCTTCGACGGGAAGTCCGGGTTCGAGCGCAGAGATTTCGCGCGGATCAAGCAGTTCCACCCTGACGCCGCAGGCACGCCGGAATGCGATGTCCGCACGCGCGTCCGCGAAAGCCCGGTCGCTCCGGTACCAGTAGAGGCAGCCATGATTGCGGAGCAAGCCGGCCGCCCCGATCGCCTCGGCCAGCGCCTGCCAGCGCGTCAAGGCATCAGACAGGAGCTCGGTCAGCGCCAGTGCGTTGCCGCGCGCGGCCCCGGGCAGGGATTGACGGGCAAAGCGCAGGAGCCATGGCACGAGCGACGGAAAGGCCATCGTGCGGATGGCAAGCGGTGAGTTCCGGTCGAAGAGCAGGGACGGAAGCGATTTCAGGACCGCTGGCGTTCCGACCGGTTGAATCGCGTAGTCCGCGACCGTCCCGGCGTTTCCGTAGGACGCCCCTGAACCGGGGGGCGCCGGATCGATCACCACGACCTCCCGGCCTTCGGTCGCCAGCCTGTGCGCGATGGCGAGCCCGACGACACCCGCGCCGATCACGGCGATCTCGATCGCTTCCGCCATGTCGCTCCCCCGGTCAGAGGGGCTCTGCCCCTCTTTGGCCTGCGGCCAAATTCACCCCGGAGTATTTTTTACCAGAATGAAAGAGCCCGTCTTCATTCTGGTGAAAATACTCCCGGGGGGTGCGGGGGGCAGGCGGCCCCCCGCTTCCCCGCGTTGCTTCACATGCAGGCGTCGTAAAGCGCGCGGGTGTTTTCGCGCGTCATGGCAACAGGGTTGCCACCGCAGGACGGATCCTCAAGCGCCATTTCGGTCAGTTCGTCGAGGCGCGACGCCTCTACCCCCATTGCGGTGAGGTTCGCGGGGATCGCGAGTTCAGCGCGAAGCTCCATCACCCGGGCGCGGAAGCCGTCGAAACCGCCCTTGACCCCAAGATAGGCGGCGGCCATGCCGATCCGGTCCTCGATCGCGTGGCGGTTGAAGTCGAGCACCATGGGCATGACCACCGCGTTCGTGGTGCCGTGGTGAGTGTTGTAGACCGCGCCGACCGGGTGGCTGAGCGAATGAATCGCGCCCAGCCCCTTCTGGAAGGCGACGGCTCCCATGGCCGCCGCGCTCATCATGTGGGCGCGGGCCTCGAGGTCGTTCGGGTTTGAATAGACCTTCGGCAGGTTCTCGAACACGAGGCGCATGCCTTCGAGCGCGATGCCCTGGCTCATCGGGTGGTAGAAGGGCGAGGAATAGGCCTCGAGGCAGTGGGCGAGCGCGTCCATGCCGGTGCCGGCGGTGATGAAGCGCGGCATGCCGACCGTCAGTTCCGGGTCGCAGATCGTGACCGCGGGCAGCAGCTTCGGGTGGAAGATGATCTTCTTCTTGTGGGTGGCGGAGTTTGTCAGCACCCCGGCGCGCCCCACTTCGGACCCGGTCCCGGCGGTGGTCGGCACCGCAACGATGGGAGCGATCTTCGAGGCATCGGCGCGGGTCCACCAGTCGCCGATATCCTCAAGCTCCCAGACGCTGACCTTCTGATCGACCATGAGCGCGACCATCTTGCCGAGGTCGAGCGCCGAGCCGCCGCCGAAGCAGACGACGCCGTCATGCCCGCCGGCGCGATAGACCTTGAGCCCGGCCTCCATGTTCCTCTCGTTCGGGTTCGGGTCCACCTCGGAGAAGATCGCGCGGCCCAGACCGGCGGCGTCGAGTATATCCAGCGCCTGGGCGGTGATCGGCAGGCTAGCCAGTGCCTTGTCGGTCACCAGCAGCGGCTTCTTCATGCCGACCGCCTTGCAGTGGTCGGCAAGCTCGCGGATACGGCCGGGGCCGAACTTGACGGCGGTCGGATAGGACCAGTTGGCGGTGGGGGCGGTCATGGTTTCACCTTGCGGAAGTGGTAGGAGCGGGGACGGGTGACGGACTGGTAGCCGAGCTTCGAGAGGCCGACGCCGCGGCCGGTGTCCTTGCAGCCGGTCCAGCAGATCGCCGGATCGAGGTAGTCCGCGCGGTTCATGAAGACGGTGCCGGTCTCGATCTGCCGGGCCAGCGCCCAGGCGCGGTCGGGGTCCTGGGTCCAGAGGCTTGCGGTCAGGCCATAGGGGCTGTCGTTCATCAGGCGCAGCGCCTCGGCGTCGTTTTTGACGGGCATGATGCCGACGACGGGGCCGAAGCTTTCCTCGGTCATCACCCGCATGGAGTGGTCGACGTTGACGAGGATCTGCGGCATCAGGTAGGCGCCGCCATCATCGGCCGGGAAGTTCTGCTTTTCGATCAGGGGTTTCGCGCCCTTCGCCACGGCCTCGGCGGTCTGGTCACGCACGGTTCTCGCGAAGCGGACATTGGCCATCGGGCCAAGCGTCGTCTCGGCGTCGAAGGGGTTGCCAAGCTTCAGGCCGTTGGCCCAGTTCACCGCCTTTTCGACAAAGCCGTCGAAAAGCTTCTCGGCGACATAGATGCGCTCGATCCCGCAGCAGCATTGGCCGGCGTTGTACATGGCGCCGTCCATCAGCACGTCAACCGCCCAGTCGAGGTCGGCATCGTCCATCACGTAGCCGGGGTCCTTGCCGCCAAGTTCCAGCCCGAGCCCGGTGAAGGTCCCCGCGGCGGCCCGTTCGATGGCCTGCCCGCCGCCGACGGAGCCGGTGAAGTTGACAAAGCCGAAGGAACGGTCGGCGATCAGCTTTTCGGTGCCCGCGTGGTCAAGGACGACGTTCTGGAACACGTCGGACGGCACGCCCGCCTTGTGCAGCGCCTCGGCGATGCGTTCGCCCACCAGGAGCGTCTGGCTGGCATGCTTGAGCATGACCGAGTTCCCGGCGATGAGCGCGGGCACGATGGTGTTCATCGCGGTCATGTAGGGGTAGTTCCAGGGGGCCACGACGAAAACGACGCCGTGGGGCGCGAACTCGATCCGGCGGGCGAAGCGGTCCGTCTCCTCGACCATCATCGGCGCGAGGGCTTCGGCGGCGATTCCCGCCATGTAGTTGGTGCGCTCGTTCAGGCCGCCGAATTCGCCGCCGAAGCGCGTCGGGCGGCCCATCTGCCAGGCCAGTTCCTCGACGATGCGGGCCTTGTCGGCGTTGAGGTTGGCCACCCCTTCGCGGACGAGCGCGATGCGTTCGTCGAGCGGGCGCGCGGCCCAGGCCGGTTGAGCAGCTTTCGCACGTGCGACGCAAGCCGCCGCGGCCTCGGGCGATAGCGCCGGCCGCTCGGCATAGACCCGCCCGTCGACGGGCGAGATACATTGGATCATCTTGGTCATCTGGTCCTCGCTTGGCGCCCGATGGCGCCGGTCATTTCTTCAGAGCCGCTCAAAGCCCCGCTTCAGCTCCCAATCGGTCACGACACGGTTCTGCTCCGAGATTTCCCAGTGCGCGGCGTGGACGTAGTGGTCCACCACGTCGTCGCCGAAGGCCGCGCGCAGCATCTTCGATTTCGACATCAGATCGGCTGCCTCGCCGAGCGTCTTCGGGATCTCGCGCACCCGGCGGGCGCTGTAGATGTCGCCGGAGATTGCGGGCTCCAGGTCCATCTTCTGCTCGATCCCCGCAAGGCCGGCGGCAAGAAGTCCGGCGCAGGCCATGTAGGGGTTGAGGTCGGCGCCGCCGATCCGGCATTCGACCCGGATGCCTTTCGTACCCTCTCCGCAGACCCGGAAGCCTGCCGTGCGGTTATCGAGGCTCCAGACCGCCTTGGTGGGCGCGAACATGCCGACGACATAGCGCTTGTAGCTGTTGATGTAGGGGGCAAGCAGGGGCGTGATCTCGCGCGCGTAGGCAAGCTGTCCCGCGACGTAGTGCTTCATCAGGTCGGACATGCCGTGCGGCGCGTTCTTGTCGAGGAAGGCGGGCTTGCCGTCCTTCCAGAGCGACTGGTGCACATGGCTCGACGATCCGGCGCGTTCGTGGTGGTACTTGGCCATGAAGGTCGCGGCGTGGCCGTGCTGGTGGCAGATTTCCTTGACGCCGTTCTTGATGATCGCGTGGTTGTCGCAGGTGTCGAGGGCGTCAGAATACTTCGCGTTGACCTCTTCCTGCCCGACCTCGGCCTCGCCCTTGGAGCATTCGATCGGCACGCCCGCGTCCCAAAGGCCGTTGCGAATCGCGCGCATCACGCCTTCTTCCTTGGTGGTGCCGAAGATCGCGTAGTCGACGTTGTGGCGGCCCAGCGTCTGGATGTTGCGATAGCCGGAGTCGGTGATCGCATCATAGCTGTTTGCGAACAGGTAGAATTCCAGCTCGGTCGCCATCATGGCGTCAAAGCCCATGGCCTTCGCGCGCGCGACCTGACGCTTGAGGATGGCGCGCGGCGACACGGCAACCTCTTCGTGCGTGTGGTGGTCGAGCAGGTCGGACATGACCATCGCGGTACCGGGCAGCCACGGCACGCGGCGCAGCGTCGACAGGTCCGGCTTCACCGTGTAGTCGCCGTAGCCCTTCGACCAGCTGGCCGACTTGTAGCCCGGAACGGTGAACATCTCCACGTCGACCGCCAGGAGATAGTTGCAGCAGTGGGTTTCTTCCCATCCGCCATCGACGAAGTGCCGCGCGACGAACCGCTTGCCCATCAGGCGGCCCTGCATGTCCACGATGCAGACAAGAACCGTGTCGATTTCACCGGAAGCGACGGCCTTCTTCAGCGCGTCGAATGTCAGATTGGCGGGCATTGAGCCACTCCTCGTTTCTCTTGCAGGCCCGGAATCGGGCCCTCTACCGTTCTGCTGTATATTTGATCAAATTTTTCCGAAATTGGAAGGGGCGGCGAAAGACTCACCGCCCCATTGATGCGGTCAGCCGAAGCTGTACGGAGGACCGGCTTTCCTCAGAACCTCATTGTATTCCTTGAAGATCTTGACGACCTTCGCCGACCGTTCCGACTGTTGGGCCATCTCGTCCCAGAACGACAAGGCGGCGTCCTCGACCGCCTGCCATTCCGCCGCCGGGATCGTGCGGAGTTGCAGCTTGTCGCCTGTGGCGCGCAGCTTGGCCTCGCCGCCCCAGTACCACTGGTTGCGGAAGGTGTGGCTGGCTTCGAGGCAGGACATATAGACGTTCTTGAGGTGATCGGGCAGGTCGGCCCAGGCCTTCTCGTTCACAAAGTGGCTTCCGATCCAGGCGCCCGAGATATTGTTGGTCAGGAAGTAGTTGGTGACGTTGGCCCAGCCGACCGTGTAATCCTCGGTGATGCCCGACCAGGCCATGCCGTCGAGCTCGCCAGTCTGCACCGCGACCTCGGCGTCCGCGTAAGGGATCGTCACCGGCACCACCCCGAATTGGGAAAGGAAGCGGCCGGCCGTCGGGAAGGTGTAGAGCTTGAGGCCATCGAGGTCTGCAAGCGATTTCACTTCCTTCTTGGTGTTGAAGTTGCAGGGATCCTGGCCGGCCGAGGACAGCCAGACCACGCCGCCGGCCTCCTGGTAGGCCTCGCGCCAGATATCGGCGAGGCCGTACTGGTTGAACAGAACCGGGACATCGAGCGCGTATTTGGTCGCCAGCGGGAAGTAGCCGCCGAAGATGGCGATATCGACCGGAGCGGCCATCGAGTCGTCGTCGGAATGGACGGCCTGGATTGTGCCGTCCTGCAGCGCCCTGAACAACTCGCCCGTGGGCACGAGTTGGTCGGAGTAGAACAGCTCGATCTCGAGCTCCCCGTTAGAGGCGTTGTTAACCATGTCGACGATCGGCTTGGACACGAACTGGCCGATGGCGCTGCCGGCATAGGTCTGCATCCGCCACTTGATGCCCGATTGCGCGCGGACGATCGAGGGCGCTGCCAGTGAGCCGGCAGCCCCTAGTCCGGCGGCGGCAAGGAACTTGCGTCTTGATGTCATGGCTTCTTCTCCTTGTTGGCTGGCTTCTTGGTTACTTGTTGTACACATGGTTGGGCAGCCAGAGCGCGATCTCGGGGAAGGCCGCGACCAGCACGAGCGCCACGATCATCACCCCGACGAAGGGAATGATCGAGCGGTAGATATCGACGATGGAATAGTCCTTTGGCGCCATCGCCCTCATCAGGAACAGGTTGTAGCCGAAGGGCGGCGTCATGTAGGCAATCTGGCAGGTGATGGTGTAAAGAACACCATACCAGATGAGGTCGAATTCCAGCGCCTTCACCAGCGGCACATAAAGCGGCGCGACGATCACCAGCATGGCGGTATCGTCCAGGAAGGTGCCCATGATCAGGAAAGAAAGCTGCATCAGTATGAGGATCTGCCACCGATTCAGACCCATGTCCTCGATAAAGAGGCCCTGGATCGACTTCACCGCGCCCAGCCCGTCGAACACCGCGCCGAACGCCAGCGCCGCGAGGATGATCCACATGAACATGCACGAGATCGCCAGCGTCTGTCGGGTCGATTCTTCGAACACCGCGCGGGTGAAACGTCCCTTGATGATCGCGGCAAGCACCGAGGCCAGCGCCCCCACCACCGAACTTTCGACGAGCGAGGTGTATCCAGTGACGAAGGGCCCCATCATGATGAGGAAGATCCCCAGCGGCAGCAAACCGGCCGAGAGCAGCCGGATCTTCTCGGACCGCGGGATCGAGGCCCGTTCCTCGGCCGAGATGACTGGTCCCAGGTGCGGCTGCAGCCGGCATCGGATCCAGATGTATAGGATGAAAAGCGTCGCCATCAGGAGGCCCGGGAAAACGCCGGCCAGCCAGAGCTGGCCGACCGGCTGGCGCGCGATCATCGCGTAGAGAACCAGCACGACCGAGGGCGGGATCAGGATCCCAAGGGACGATCCCGCCTGGATCACCCCGGATATCATCTGCTTGTCGTAGCCACGCTTGATCAGCTCGGGCAGGGCGATGGTCGCGCCGATTGCCATACCAGCCACGGACAGACCGTTCATCGCCGAGATGATGATCATCAGCCCGATGGTGCCAATGGCAAGGCCGCCCGGAACCGGTCCGAACCAGACGTGGAACATCCGGTAGAGATCGTCGGCCAGCCGTGCCTCGCTCAGCACATAACCCATGAAGATGAACATCGGCAGGGTCAGCAGCGGGTACCAGTTCATCAGCTTGATCGTCGCCGAGAAACCAAGGTTAGAGCCGCCGTCCCCCCACAGGAGCACCGCGGCCAGCACGGCGACAAAACCGATCGCGCCAAAGACGCGCTGGCCGGTGATCATCATGACCATCATGGTCGAAAACATCATGATGGCGATCATGTCGTAGGACATCAGAGTTCTTCCCCGCGAACACGTGCTACGTCCTTGAAGAAGAACGCGATTGCTTGAAGGAGCATCAGGAAGATGCCGACAATCATGATCACTTTGATCGGCCAGATGACCGGCCGCCAGAGTGACGGGTTACGCTCTAGGAACCCGGTCTGCGGCCAGGGGAGCGTGACGCCGAGGACCTCCTTGTCGACCCATTTCAAGCCGAGCGAATAGACGGTGGAATCGTAGGCGCCCCACAGAAGGATCACGAGGTAGAAGATCATCGCAAAGATAGAGAAGGCGTCCACCCAGGCCTTCGTGCGATCCGACCAGCGGCCGTACAGCAGGTCCATCCGCACGTTGCTGTCAAGCTGCAGCGAGTAGGGTCCACCCAGCATGTAGTAGGCGACCATGGTGAACTGAGCCATCTCAATCGGCCAGTTCGCCGGCGTCCCGACGCCCTTGCTGACGACCGAATAGAGCAGGACTCCCATCAGCAGGTAGAGAAGATACATCGCGAACCGCCCGACCCGGTAGTTCAGTGCGTCCACAAATTTCACGTAGGTCTTGATCCAGTTCGGCATCTCAGCCCGTTGCCTTCTGCTTGACTGGCGGTGCAATTGCGGCGAGCGCCGCCTTGAGAACGGGCGCGAGCGACGCGGCCATCGCCTCTTCCGCGTCGGCACCGGCGATCAGATCGTTCCGAACTTCCAGCATTACGTGATGCAGCCCGTAGGGCGAGACTTGCAGCCTGAGTGTGTGGGTGACGCCGTCGGCGGCCGAGTACGGCTCGTTCAGGCGGCAGACAAGGCCCGTGCGCGCGGATGCCTCGGCCAGGACGGCGTTGGCGAAGGTCGGGTCGCCATCGTGGATGACCCCCAGTTTGACATCGCGCCGCTTGCCGAAGTAGACCGGCGCGAAGCTATGGACCGTCACCACGACCGGAGGATGCCCGGCCGCGAGCCGCCGCGCGATTTCGGCGTGAAGCGCACCGTGGAAAGGCAGGTATATCTGCTCGGTCCGGCGCAGGCGTTCGGCCGGGCCGATCGCGGCATTGCCGGGGATGTCATAGATCTCGCTTTCGGCGGCCATCGCGCCGGCGGAATGTGGAGGCCGGTTGAGGTCATAGATGAGGCGCGAGATCCCTGCCGCGACCAGCGGGGCGTCAAGGGCGCGCGACAGCCCGCGCGCAAGCCCAAGCGCGCCTGGGTCCCAGGCGATGTGCGCGCTCCGCGCCTCGGCCGAAAGTCCGAGGGTGCCGAACGCCGCGGGGAAGTGATTCGAGGCATGCTCGCAGACGATCAGGAACGGGCCGCGCCCGTCGCGGTTCTCGATCGACACGACTGGCAAAGCCGCCTCCGTTGCCGTCATTGTCCGGCGCCCCCCTGATTCATTACCCGAAGGCTCCTCCGAGGAGCGCGTTTCTGTCAAGATATTTTCCTGAATGAAATTTCTGTTACAATCTTTTCCAAGAGCGTCGATCCGTTGCCTTTGTTCGGATTCCATGATGCCGCGGGCCGTGTGGGGAGGATGACAATCATGCCAGCTTCGGCGCTGACGGTGGAACAGCAGATCCGTGCTCGGTTCGATGCGCTCACACGCAGCGAGCGGCAACTTGCATCGCATATCACGCGGCACTATCCGGTCTCGGTCCTGGGCTCGATCACCGCGCTTGCGAAGGAGGCCGAGGTCTCCACCCCCACGGTGGTGCGGCTGGTCCAGAAGCTGGGATACAAGGGCTATCCCGACTTTCAGGCCGTGGTCAGGCTGGAGGTCGAGGAGCGCCTGATCTCGCCCATCGCCAAGCACGACCGCTGGGCCGGCGGGGTGCCGGATACGCATATCCTGAACCGGTTTGCCGATGCGGTCGTCGGCAACCTCCAGGCGACGCTCGGCCAGATCGACCACGCCGATTTCGATGCCGTGGCGGGCCTCATGGCCGACAGCAACCGCAAGATCTTTGCCATGGGCGGGCGCATCACCCATGCGATGGCCGATTACTTCGTCACCCACATGAAGGTGATCCGCCAGAACGTGACGCTGATCTCCGACATGTCGAACGCCTGGCCGCCGGCGCTGATCGACATGGTGCCGGGGGACGTCCTGCTGGCCTTCGACATCCGCCGCTATGAGAACAACGTCCTGAGCCTGGTCGAGATGGCCGCCGACCAGGGGGCAGAGGTTGTTCTGATCACCGACCAGTGGGTTTCGCCCGCGGCCGAGCGCGCGCGCTACCGGCTTTCGGCGCATATCGAGGTGCCTTCCGCCTGGGACTCCACCGTGGCGATCCAGGTGCTGATCGAGACGCTGATGGCCGCGATCCAGAGCCTGACCTGGGAAGAGACGCAGGCGCGGATGAAGCGGCTTGAGGAACTTTACGCGCGCGCCCGGTTTTTCCGACGCGGGAAGTGAAGGCGGTTGACACAGGTCAAGGACGCTATTTCATTAAAGTGGAATTTGTTTCATGGACTCAGATGGAGGAAACCATGACACGGAAGATACTTTGCGCGACCGACGGTGCCGACCATTCGAAGGTCGCCGTCATTGCGGCTGCAGAAATGGCGGCGAAGTTCGGGGCGGAACTGACGATCTGTGCCGTCAACGTCGCCCATGGCGGGGCGCGCGGCCCGCTCATCCCGCACTGGTCGGACGCCGATCTTGCCGCGATCCTGGACGGGGCCAAGGCCGTGGCCGCCGAACATGGCGCGGGCAATGCAAGGATCGTGGATGTCGTCAGCCGTGAACCCGCGGCGGGCATCGTCGCCTATGCCGAGCAGAACGGTATCGATCACATCGTGATGGGCACTGGCGACAAGCGCGGCGTCTCGCGACTGGTCCTCGGCTCCGTCGCGGCGGATGTCGCGGCCCGGGCGCATTGCACGGTGACGGTGGCCCGCTGAGGCGGAGCGCTGAGGCGGACGGGGCGGGATCTGGCCTCGCCCCCCTTTCGCCCTTCAGTCCCGGTCGTCGGGGTCGGTCCGCACGACCTCGATCTTCACCTTGGTGACGAAGGCGGCGAGCGCGCCGATCACGGCAAGCAGCGGCGCGGCGAGAACGACCGCGCCCCCGGCGATCGCGCCGATCGTCAGCGGCACCTCGAGGACGAGATCGCCATCGGGTTCGGTGATGCGGATCCGCTTGACCTGCGCGTCGGCGGCAAGTTCCTTGACCCGCGCCACCAGTTCCTCTCCCGCAACCTCGATCTCTTCGGTCCAGTTGCGCTTCTTCTGGGCCCCGGTTTCGGGTGTGCTGTCATCGTCCGGCATGGTTTGCCCTCCGTTTCATGGAACGGCGGCAGTCTGCGCCGAGTCGCCCGCGATGTCATTGACTGGGATCAACGGGCGGCGCTTCCCCCGGTCGCGAGGGGCTTGAAATGAAACAGGGCGGGAGATGTCCCGCCCTGTTCCATGAATTCCAGCGCTTCGTCTCAGACGAGGCTCAGGTTGGTCGCGCTTTCGCGGCCGTCACGGCCGGATTCGATGTCGAAGGTGACCTTCGCGCCATCCTTGAGCGTGCTCAGACCCGAGCGCTCGACCGCCGAGATGTGGACGAACACGTCCTTGCGGCCGCCTTCGGGCTCGATGAAGCCGAAGCCCTTCGTTGCGTTGAACCATTTCACGGTGCCATTGGCCATCGTGGTATCTCCTGTCGTGTTTGCGGCCCACGGAGCGCGGCCGCCCGGCTAAGTCAGAGCAAGATCGAGTGACTGTGGCCGAGAAGGAGACAGCAGGTCGAGATGAATAACGTCGCGGCACCCAAATGGGGGGAAACGGGCAAAAATGCAAGGAAAATCTGCCGATCCGGCAAAAAAGGCCGGGCTGGCGCGGCCGGAATGGGCGGGGGACAGGGGCGCGGTTGCAATGCAGGGGCGCGGGGATAGACTGGCCCGGACGGTCGGATCGAAGGGGGCGCGGCATGGAAACGGTTACCGGCGGGTGCCTGTGCGGCGATGTCCGCATCGAGGCGCGGGGGCGGCCCTGGCGGGTGGGACTGTGCCATTGCCTCGACTGCCGCAAGCACCACGGCGCGCTCTTCCACGCCTCGGCGATCTTTCCGGCGGACCGGGTGACGGTGACGGGCCGGACGCAGGCCTTTGCCGGGCGGCACTTCTGCCCGCGCTGCGGATCGTCCGTCTTCGGCCGGAGCGGCGACGAGGTGGAGGTGAACCTCGGCACGCTCGACGCGCCCGATGGGTTCACCCCGACCTACGAGCTCTGGACCATCCGCCGCGAAAGCTGGCTGCCGCCGTTTCCGGTCAATCGGAGCTATGAGCGCAACCGCGAGGGGACGGGGCGGGAGGAGGGGTAGGGCTGCGCGTCCAGCGCACCTGCCCAACACGAAGCCGACGGCTAACAAAATCAAACGAGCATACTCTCATTACGAACGAGGAATGCCGGTGGGGGAGGGTCAGTTAGAATAAAGGCAGAATTAGTGGTCGAGAATCTGTCATTGGGTGGTTCAAAAGCTCGTCTGAAAAGCTTTCTTTCTTAATTGCCGCCCGAAGTCGCCGTTTTTGCTCGTGCCTTTCAAGGCTATCGAGTTGAGAAAAATACTGATACTCAAACTCTTTCGATTGATTCAGGCTTTTCGGGTACATGCGAAAAAACCAGAGCTGAAAAACCTGCGCGGCAATTGGAATTGGTTGACCGCACTTCATAAAATCATACCAGCCCGCAAAAAGGACTGCGTCGTTTGCTGCGTCGTCGAAGTCGTCAAGCTCCTTGGTCACCTCAAACGGCTTACCACTCAAATCGTGACTGTGCTTGATGACTTTCCAGTGGCGGTTTCGGAGGCGCTTGAAGTCGATTTTCGTCATGTCCGGGAATGTGCCCATTACATGCGATTTGAAGCTTCTATCCGAGTATGTCTCGGCGATGTGCTCAGCGTGCTCAATCGCGGAAGACGCTAAGCAATGAACCGACAACGGATCGGCGTCATCTAAGAATAGCTGTGTGGCAGTCCCCAGAAGTCGCCTTACTAGTTCGATCTGATCAATCGCCATCGTCTGCTCAACGTTTGAGAACGAACCCTCACCTCGTGAACTTCTTGTACTTCACCCGCTTCGGCTCGACCGAATCCGGCCCAAGGCGGCGGATCTTGTCTTCCTCGTAGGCCTCGAAGTTGCCCTCGAACCATTCCACATGCGCGTCGCCCTCGAACGCCAGGATATGTGTGCAGAGGCGGTCGAGGAAGAAGCGGTCGTGGGAGATGATGACGGCGCAGCCGGCGAAGTCGTCGAGCGCGGCTTCGAGTGCCTGCAGGGTCTCCACGTCGAGATCGTTGGTCGGTTCGTCGAGGAGAAGGACGTTGCCGCCCGATTTCAGCAGTTTCGCCATGTGGACGCGGTTGCGTTCACCGCCGGAGAGGAGGCCGACCTTCTTCTGCTGGTCGCCGCCCTTGAAGTTGAACGAGGAGCAGTAGGCGCGCGAGTTGACGGTGATGTCGCCCAGTTCGATCTGCTCGGCCCCGCCGGAGATTTCCTCCCACACGGTCTTGCCCGCGTCGAGCGCGTCGCGCGACTGATCGACGTAGGACAGCTTCACCGTGTCGCCGTAGCTGACGGTGCCGGCGTCTGGCGTCTCCTGCCCGGTCAGCATGCGGAAGAGCGTGGTCTTGCCGGCGCCGTTCGGGCCGATGACGCCGACGATGCCGCCGGGGGGCAGCGCGAAGGTCAGGTCCTCGATCAGCTGCTTGTCGCCCATGTGCTTCTTCAGCCCCTCGACCTCGATCACCTTGCCGCCAAGGCGCGGGCCGTTCGGGATGACGATCTGGGCCGACGTGATCTTTTCCCGCTCGGACTTCGAGGCCATTTCCTCGTAGGCGTTGATCCGGGCCTTTTGCTTCGCCTGCCGGGCCTTGGCGCCGGCGCGGATCCATTCGAGTTCCTTCTCCAGAACCTTCTGGCGCGCCTTGTCCTCGCGCGCTTCCTGCTCCAGCCGCTTGGCCTTCTGTTCGAGCCAGGCGGAATAGTTGCCCTCATACGGAATGCCGCGGCCGCGGTCGAGTTCGAGGATCCAGCCGGTGATGTCGTCGAGGAAATAGCGGTCGTGGGTGACGATCAGGATCGTGCCCTTGTACTCGATCAGGTGCTTTTGCAGCCAGGCGATGGTTTCGGCGTCGAGGTGGTTGGTCGGTTCGTCGAGAAGCAGCATGTCGGGCGCCTCGAGCAGCAGCTTGCAGAGTGCGACCCGGCGCTTTTCGCCGCCGGACAGGCTGTCGATCTGCGCGTCGTCGGGCGGGCAGCGCAGCGCCTCCATCGCGACGTCGATCTGGCTGTCGAGGTCCCAGAGGTTTTCGGCGTCGATCTCGTCCTGCAGGCGGGCCATCTCGTCCGCCGTCTCGTCGGAATAGTTCATCGCCAATTCGTTGTAGCGGTCGAGCTTGGCCTGCTTGGCCTTGACGCCTTCCATCACGTTGCCACGGACGTTGAGCGCGGGATCCAGTTCCGGCTCCTGCGGGAGGTAGCCCACCGTCGCGCCCTTGGCGGCCCAGGCCTCGCCGGCAAAGTCCTTGTCGATCCCGGCCATGATGCGCAGGAGCGTGGACTTGCCCGAGCCGTTGACGCCGACGACGCCGATCTTGACGCCCGGCAGGAAGTTCAGGCGGATGTTCTCGAAGCACTTCTTGCCGCCGGGATAGGTCTTGGAGACGCCATCCATGTGATAGACGAACTGGTAGGAAGCCATGGGTGAAGTCCTCGTGTGTGCGGGTTTGAGCTTCATCTAGACAAGCGCGGGGCAAAGGGCAATCCGGGGCAACTGCGTGTCGGCCACGCCCGCGACGGAAGTCATCGGATTGGCCGGCCCGAGACGAGGCAACTACCGGGCTGGGGCGATTTGTGCCGCAGGGTCCTGCGCCATCACCCGCAGAAGTCCGCGTTGACAGCGGCACAGGTGGCGGGAACAAAGGGCGGGCAGCAAGGAGCGCGATTTGCAGGGTTTTCCCTTCGCCTGTCCCGGCATGAGCATCGGCCTTCTCGGCGGGTCGTTCGACCCTGCCCATCAGGGCCATGCCCACATCACCGGCGAGGCCTTGAAGCGGATCGGGCTGGACCGGGTCTGGTGGCTGGTCAGCCCCGGCAATCCCCTGAAGGCACGCCAGCCCGCGCCGATGGCAGAGCGGATGGCTCGGGCGCGGGCGGTGATGGACGATCCCCGTGTCGTCGTCAGCGATCTGGAGGCGCGGCTGGGCACGCGCTTTACCGCGCAGACGCTGCGGCGCCTGACGGCGCTTTATCCCGGCGTGCGCTTCGTCTGGCTGATGGGGGCGGACAACCTGGTTCAGTTCGACCGCTGGCAGGACTGGGAATGGATCATGCGGAACGTGCCGATCGGCGTCTTCGCCCGCCCCGGCTCGCGTCTGGCGGCGCTGGGCGCGCGCGCGGCCGAGGAATACGCGCGCTTTCGCCTGCCGGGCCCTTCTGCGCGGCTGCTGCCCTTCCGCAAGGCGCCAGCCTGGTGCTTTCTCGACGTGCCGATGGTCGACATCTCCTCAAGCGCGATCCGCGCGCGGGGGGAATGGCGCGCGGGGGCTTGATCGGCCCGCCCGGCTTGGGGATAGTCGGGAGACGGCAGAGGACGGGCGCAGGGCCGGGGAGGGGCAGTCGCGCATGGATCGGCGGTTGTTTCTGGGGACGCTGGCGTCGGGTCTTGTGACCCGCGCCTGGGCCGAGGCGCCCTTGACCTCGGCGCGACCGGTTGCCCGGCCCGCTGTCGCCTCGGCGGGTCCGGCCCCGGCAGGTGTCGCATTCGACCTGGTCGCTGCGGCGCAGCTTTCGGGGCGCACCTCCTACGCCCTTTTCGACGTGAAGTCAGGACGGATGATCGAGGCGCTCGACCCTGGCGAGCCCATGCCGCCGGCCAGCACGGCCAAGGCGATCACCACGCTTTACGCGCTCGAACACCTGGGCGCGGGCTATCGCTTTGTCACAAAGGTCGTGGCGACCGGCCCGGTGCAGAACGGGAGCGTGGCGGGCGATCTGGTGCTGGTCGGCGGCGGCGACCCCACGCTGACCACGGACGGGCTGGCGGAACTGGCAGCCACCCTTGCCGCGCTGGGTGTTCGTGGGGTCGAGGGGCGTTTCCGCGTCTGGGGCGGCGCCCTGCCCTACATCCGCGAGATTGACCCCGATCAGCCGGAGTGGCTGGGCTACAACCCCGCCGTGGCGGGCCTGAACCTGAACTTCAACCGCGTGAACTTCACCTGGAAGCGCGAGGGGCAGGGCTACACGGTCGGCATGAACGCCGAGGACAGGCGCAATGTGCCCGAGGTCTCCGTCGCGCGTGTCCGGCTCGCCGAGCGAGACCTGCCGGTCTATGCCTATGACGAGAAGGGCGGGTTCGAGGACTGGAGCGTGTCGCGTCAGGCGCTGGGCGGCGGGGGAAGCCGCTGGCTGCCGGTGCGCCACCCCGATCTTTATGCCGGCGATGTGTTCCGCACGCTGGCGGCGGCTGCCGGGCTGAAATTGCCGGCCCCGGAAGTGATGCAGCGCGCGCCGGAAGGACAGGTTCTGGCCGAGCGCGGCAGTGACGATCTCGACGAGATCCTTCGCCAGATGATGCGCTATTCCACCAACATGACAGCCGAGGCGGTCGGGATGGCGGCCTCGCTGCGGCGCGGGGTCGCGCGCCATGCGGCTTCGGGGCCGGCGATGTCGGCCTGGGTCGGCGCGCGCGCCGGGGTACAGGGCGCGCGTTTCGTGGACCATTCCGGTCTTGGCGGGGCATCGCGGATCTCGGCAGAGGCCATGGCAACGGCCCTTGTGCGGCTGGGTCCGGGTGCCCGGCTAGGCCCCCTGATGAAAGAGATCGGCGTCGAGGAGGACGGCGTCAGGTTGCCCGCGACCGTGCGCGCGAAAACCGGGACGCTGAATTTCGTCTCGGCGCTGGCGGGATACTTCACCACCCCGCAGGGGCGCGAATTGGCCTTCGCGATCTTCTCGGCCGATGTCGCGCGGCGCGACGCCCTGAGCGAGGCGGAACGCGAGCGGCCCAAGGGTGGCAAGGCCTGGGTCAAGCGGGCGCGTGGTCTGCAGCACGACCTGATCGCGCGCTGGTCGCACGTTCACGCCGGGTAGTGTTTCTTTTCCGGCAGGGCGGTGGGTTAGAGCCCGTAGCGCGCCGCCGTCAGCCCCTCAAAGCTGATGTCCGGTTTGCGCCCGAGCACAAGGTCGGCCACCGCGCGGCCCGAGCCCGCCGCCATGGTCCAGCCCAGCGTGCCGTGCCCGGTGTTGAGATAAAGGTTCGGATAGCGCGTCGGGCCGAGGATGGGCGTGCCATCGGGCGTCATCGGGCGCAGGCCCGTCCAGCCCTCGGCCTTGTCGAGATCGCCGCCGTTCGGGAACAGATCGCCGATCACATGGCGCACGGTGGCGGTCGCGTTCGGGCCCAGCCGGTTCGAATAGCCCGCGATCTCTGCGGTGCCCGCAACGCGGATGCGATCGCCAAGCCGGGTAATGGCGACCTTGTGAGTCTCGTCCATGATCGTGGATTGCGGCGCGCCCGCGTCGTCGGTCACCGGCAGCGTGACCGAGTAACCCTTGACCGGATAGACCGGCAGCCTGAGGTCGATCGGGTCGAGCAGGTTGGGCGCGTAGCTGCCCAGCGCGCAGACATAGGCATCGGCCCGGACGAGCCCGAGCCTGTCCGTCTGCACGCCCAGAACGCGGTCGCCCTCGACCCGGATCATCTCGATCTTCTGCCCATAGTGGAAGCGCGCGCCGAGCGCCGCCGTTTTCTCGGCGAGTGCCATGGTGAACATGCGGCAGTCGCCGGTGCGGTCCGCCGTCAGGCGCAGCCCGCCGACGAACTTGTCGCGCACATGGGCCAGAGCGGGTTCGACGGCGATGCAGCCGTCCGGGTCGAGCACCTCGAACGGGCTGTCGAACTCGGCCAGGATATCCTGATCGGCCTTTGAGGCCTTGAGCTGCTTTTCCGTTCGGAAAAGCTGGAGCGTGCCCTGCGCGCGGCCGTCGTATTCGATCCCGGTCTCGGCGATAAGGTCCGGCAGAACGTCACGGGAATAGTTCGAAATCCGGACCATGCGCGACTTGTTGATCGCATAGGACGCGTCGTTGCAGTTCATCAGCATCTGCGCCCCCCACTTCCACATCCGTGGGCTGATGAGCGGCCAGATAAACAGCGGCCGTCGCTTCATGAAAAGCCACTTGAGCGCCTTCATCGGCACACCCGGCGCGGCCCAGGGCGAGGTCATGCCGTAGCTGAGTTCTCCGGCGTTGGCATAGCTCGTCTCGAGCCCCGGCCCCGGCTGGCGGTCAAGCACAGTGACCTCGGCGCCGGATTTCGCGAGATAGTAGGCTGTGGTCACGCCGATAACTCCGGCGCCCATCACGACGATCTTCATCTGCATGTCCCGTTCACGTTTCGCGCGCCGCTAGCATAGCAGAAGTGCCGCGGCAATCGAGCGCCGTGGCCGGACCTCTGCGGCGGCCGGGGCTGGTCTTCCCCCAGGAGGGATCAGAGCGTCAGGTGCCGCGCCCTGGCGCCGCGTTCGATGGCTGCGGCGTGCAGCCGGTCGATGTTCAGCTCGTGGCGAACCTCGGCCAGAAGCCGCAACTCATCCTGACCGAGCGAGCCGTCGGCCGCGGCAACATCACAGGCCAGCGCGTAGGCGGTTTCCCAAAGACGTTCCGGGAGCGCATCGCGGACCATGGCGAAAAGCGTGTCGAGCCCGTCGTCGTCTTCCATCAGACGATAGACGGTCTGGGCGACCTCCTTGATGGCGTCGATATCGTAATCGGCGAAGACCGGAAGATGGTTTACCTGGCGTTCGATGGCGACAAGCTCGGACGTGCGGATCGATTCATCCGAGACCGAGACAGTGACCATGATGGCGACAAGGGCGTCTTGCGCGGTGAAGGCGGGCAGGGTGTGGGTCACGTTCGGGTCCTCGCTGTGGTGCGGGGCAAATTATTGACGATCCGCCCCCCGTTCAATAGGAGACGGACCTTGCGGCACACGGGGTGCCGTCCTTTCGGGAATTTCTGTCATGTCCTCCTTGCGCGATGCCGCGATGAACTCCAAAGCCTGGCCTTTCGAGGAAGCGCGCCGCGTTCTCAAACGCTATGAGAAGAAGGCGCCCGAGAAGGGGTATGTGCTGTTCGAGACC
Source organism: Albidovulum sediminis (assembly GCF_025380365.1). GTDB lineage: Bacteria > Pseudomonadota > Alphaproteobacteria > Rhodobacterales > Rhodobacteraceae > Albidovulum > Albidovulum sediminis. The sequence continues at coordinate 2,180,810 of NZ_JAOCQF010000001.1, read as the reverse complement.
GGCTACGGCCCTTCGGGCCTGCCGCATATCGGCACCTTCGGGGAAGTGCAGCGGACGACGATGATCCGCCGCGCCTTCGAGATCATCAGCGACATTCCGACCAAGCTCATCTGTTTCTCGGATGACCTGGACGGGATGCGCAAGGTGCCCGACAACGTGCCGCAGCAGGAGATGCTGAAGGCGAACCTTCAGCGGCCGCTGACGTCGGTCCCCGATCCGTTCGGCGAGCATGAAAGCTTCGGCCACCACAACAACGCGATGCTGCGCCGGTTCCTCGACACCTTCGGGTTCGAGTACGAGTTCATCAGCGCGACGGATTTCTACAGGTCTGGCCGTTTCGACGAAACGCTGGTGCGGTGCTGCGAACGCTATGACGCGATCATGGAGATCATGCTCGCCTCGCTGCGCGAGGAACGGCAGCAGACCTATTCCTGCTTCCTGCCGATCCACCCGGAAACCGGCCGCGTGCTCTATGTCCCGATGAAGAACGTCGATGCGGCGAAGGGCGAGATCACCTTCGACGACGAGACGGGCCGCGAGTGGACGCTGCCGGTCACCGGCGGCCGGGTAAAGCTGCAATGGAAGCCCGATTTCGGCGCGCGATGGGCAGCACTCGGCGTCGACTTCGAGATGTATGGCAAGGACCATTCGACCAACACGCCGATCTACGACGGCATCTGCGAGGCGCTGGGCGCCAGGGCGCCGGAACATTTCACTTACGAGCTTTTCCTCGACGAGCACGGGCAGAAGATTTCCAAGTCGAAGGGCAATGGCCTGACCATCGATGAATGGCTGACCTATGCCGCGACGGAAAGCCTTGGCTACTTCATGTACCAGAAGCCCAAGACGGCCAAGCGGCTCTGGTGGGACGTGATCCCGAAGGCGGTCGACGAATATCACCAGCAACTGCGTGCCTTCCCCGACCAGGACATCGACGCAAGGCTTGCGAACCCGGTCTGGCACATCCACAACGGCCAGCCGCCCGCCTCGGACATGGTGGTGCCGTTCGCGATGCTTCTGAACCTTGCGAGCGTCGCCGGTGCCAAGGACAAGTCGGGGCTGTGGGGGTTCATCCGTCGCTACGCGCCAAATGCGACGCCCGACGCGAACCCGCAGCTTGATCAGGCGGCGGAGTTTGCGGTGCGCTACTTCAACGATTTCGTTGCGCCATCGCGGAGTTTCCGGGCGCCGTCCGACACGGAACGCGCGGCGATGGAGGATCTGGTCTCCCGGCTCAGGACCTGGGACGGCGGGCTGGACGCCGAGGCGTTGCAGTCGATGGTCTTCGCGGTCGGCAAGGAGCATGGGTTCGAGCCGCTGCGCGACTGGTTCACCGCGCTTTACGAGGTGCTGCTGGGTGCGTCGCAAGGGCCGCGCTTCGGCGGCTTCATCGCGCTTTACGGTGTCGCGGAAACGATCGCCCTGATCGAGCGTGCGCTGGCCGGCGAACTGACCGGCTAGTCACGCCAGATCTGCCACCAGCCCCGCCACCTGCGCGACAGCCCGCCCGCGGGTTCGCTGAAGAAGCGCGCGCCAAGTCGGCGCGCGTCCGCGAGCAGGCGAGCCTCCTCCTCCGCGGCGGCGGCGCGAAACTCCTCGCCGCCCTCGACCCCGGCGAGCGCCTCGATCAGGAAGGCCAGATCGCGCGCCTCACCCAGGCGTTCGCCAAGCGCGTCTGCCGCGGCGATGTGATGCACCATCATCTCCGGCCAGATCGGGGCGAGCAGGCGGGCATGGTACCAGTGATCCTTGGCGCGCTTGCGCCACTGGTGAAGCGCCTCGCCGCTCGGGTCAGAGATTGCCGCCGTCATCGCCTTCTGGGCCGCCGACCAGGTCCGCTCCAGCCCGGGGGAAAGCGCGCCGAAGCCGGTGCCGGAGATATTCCACCCGGAAAGCCGCTCCAAGATCGCGGCAATCAGGCGTCTATGCTCGGCAAGGCGGTCGGCGGCCTCTTCCTCGACGAGCGCTGCGCGGGGGTGGAGGATCGCCTCGCGCAGGGTCTCGCGCGCGGCGAGCGGGGTATATAGACGGCGTGACAGGGTATCGAAGCTTTCGGCCAGCGCGTCGTTGTCGCGCAGGTCGGCGATGATCCGGCCGGCGTCCTTCAGCGCGGCATCCTCGCGGTCGAAGGCCTTGAAGTTCGGGCGGACAAGCCGGATCAGGGCGCGGATCTTCTTGATGTTCTTGCGCAACTCCCGCACGCGCTCGGCGCGCGGGCGGGCGTCGTCCTCCAGCAGGGCGAGCGACGCCTCGATGCGGTTTCGGGCCAGTTTGCGGACCGATTTCGCGACGGATCGGTCCTTGTCGGGGAATGCGAATGGCATAGGATACCTGTCATGAGGCGATGCGCCGGCAGGAGGCGACTCAACAACACTTCGGTAACGCGCTGATGACAGGAGGGCGGAATGCGCGGAGCGTGGATGGGGGCGATATTCGGCGTGCTTCTCTCGCTGCCCGCCTTGGCCGGCGAGGCCGAGGACATCCGGGGCGTGATCCGCGCGCAGGTCGATGCCTTTCTGGCAGACGACGTCCGGACCGCCTTCGGCTTCGCCTCTCCCACGATCCGGACGATCTTCGGGACGCCCGAGAATTTCGGACGCATGGTCGCGAACGGCTACCCGATGATCTGGAGGCCGCGGGCGGTCGATTTCCTCGATCTGCGCGACGCTGACGGGCGCCGTTTCCAGCGGGTCCGCGTGCAGGATGGCGCGGGAGAGGCGTTTCTGTTCGACTACGAGATGGTCGTGGTCGACGGAGAGTGGCGGATCAACGGCGTCTACCCGGTGCAGATGCCCGCGCCTTCGGTCTAGTTCAGCGCGCGCTGGCTTCACCGCCCGCTCAGACGTTTGATGATAGCACTGTTCCCCGAGGGCCGATGGCCCCGTTTCCCCGGCATGAGCATTCCATTCGCCGCCCACGGGCGCGAAGCCCCGCTTTCGGGGCGGGCGATGGTGTGGCCGGGGCCTGGCAACGACAAGGGGTTCTGGGAATGAACAAGGCGATTACCGACGGGCTGGTGCTGATGCCGCCCGCTTTCGAGAACGGGCTTGGCGTCTGGTCTAGCGAGGATGGCACGCCCGGTTCGCCCACCTACGAGGGCGCGCCGAATGCCGCCCTGGTCCTGGCGGATCAGGACTTCGGCAGTTGCATCGAGATGGTCAAGACCGCCGCGACGCAGAAGCTGCGCTACATGGGGGAAACGCCGATACTGCCGGGCTGCTACCTGCGCGTGACCGCGCGCGTGAAGGCGATCAGCGGCAACCTGCCCTCCGTGCGGATCGCGGCCTGGGCCGGGGCGGCGGGGAACGCGCATCTGGCGGGCGTCGTCGAAACCGGCGCGAGCCTGGCGCTGACCGCCTATGGCAAGGTCGAGACCGTGCAGGCGATCATCGGGACCGGCGCGCGGCAGGGCGTCGACATGGCCTGGGGCACCGCCGCGATCTTTGGCCATGTCGGCCTTGATCTGACCGGGACGAATGGCGGGGTGGTGCGGATCGACGACATCGAGGTCGAGGACATCACCTCGGCATTCCTGCGCACGATGATGGACTGGGTGGATGTGCGCGACTACGGCGCGAAGGGTGACGGCGTCACCAACGATGCCGCCGCGTTCGAGGCGGCCGACGCCTCCGCCTTTGCCGCCGGCCGCTCGCTCCTGGTGTCTGCCGGAACCTACCTTCTGGACGCCGATGTGACGCTCGAAGCGCCGGTCCGGTTCGAGGGGAAGCTGTCCATGCCCGTCAACAGGCGGCTGGCGATCACCCGGAACTACACGCTCGACGCCTATGTCGACGCCTTCGGGGATGAGGAGCAAGGGTTCCGCAAGGCCTTTCAGGCACTGATCAATTTCACCGACCATGACTCGCTCGACATGGGCGGGCGGCGTGTGAACGTGACCGCTCCGATTGACATGCAGGCGGCGGTCAGCAACAAGACCACCTTCTTCACCCGCCGCGTCATCCGCAACGGCCAGTTCGAGGTCGAGGCCGGGCCGGCCTGGGATCCGGTGGTTGTCACCTCGCTCGCGACCTACAGCGTCTCGAACGATACGCAGCTGACGGCCGTCGCCAACATCGCCAACATCGCGCCGGGCTCTCTGGTCGAAGGCAACGGCGTGGGGCGCGAGGTCTATGTGACCGCCGTCAACATCGGCGCGGGCACACTGACGCTGAGCAAGCCCCTGTATGACGCGGCGGGGACGCAGACCTTCACCTTCACCCGCTTCAAGTATGTGCTCGACTTCTCGGGCTTTTCCGCGCTGGACAAGATGTCTCTGGCCGAGGTCGAAATCCAGTGCAATGGCCTGGCGAGCGGAATTCTCCTTCCGCCCTCGGGAAAGAACTTCCTGATCCGCGACTGCGCCATCAACCAGCCGCGTAACCGCGGCATCACCTCGCACGGGGATGGATGCCAGGGGATGGAGATCGACCGCTGCCAGTTCCTGTCCGCCGAGGTTTCGGTGCCGGCGCAGGATCGCGTTTCGATCCTGTTCAACACCAACGCCAACGATGTGAAGGTGCGCGAATGCCGCGCGGTGCGGTTTCGGCACTTCGGCGTGATCGGCGGCAACAACAACCTGTTCATCGGCAATCACTTCTTCCAGGGGGACAACCAGTCGAACGGCGTCCGGCTGGCGGGACTTGTGCTTGCGGGCAGCAACCTGTCGACGACTTTGACCGGCAACTACATCGACAACTGCTTTCTGGAGATGACGAACGAGTATGAGGCCGATCCGGGCTTTGCCAACCAGTTCTCGTTCGGCGGTCTGACGATCACCGGCAACACCTTCGTTGCCTCCGACGTGGCAAGCTGGTTCAGCTGGATCGTGTTCAAGCCTTTCGGTGCGGGGCATTTCATCGACGGGCTGAGTATCACCGGCAACAGCTTCAAGGTCTTCAACGGTTCCATCGACCGCGTCGACAAGGTCGACACGACCTTTGCCGCGCTGGACAATTCCCGCATGGTGAATGTCCTTGTCCAGGGCAACACCTTCCGGTCGGTGGGGCAGCCGATCGCGAACCCGGTCACGATAGAGCACAACCAGGCCACCGCCGCGACCACCTGGACGGTCAACCCCTCGGCATTCCTGCCGTTCGGCGGGTGGGCCCGCAATGTCGAGGCGATCGTCGCCGAAGGCATGATCACCGGCAACTCGGGCGAGCGCCGGTCGGACATGCCTTTCGTGAATGTGGAGCAAGGGGCAGCAAAGCAGCAGGTCACGTTGAACTGGGCCGCCGTTTCCAAGGGTCGCGTTCACGTCCGGGTGCGTATGGACAATCCGAACTGATCGACCTGGGGCCGTGTCACCGCGGCCTCGATCTCTGCCCAGAGCACGCGCCGGTCGATGGGCTTGGGGACATAACCGTCAAGCCCCATGTCCATCAACCGGTCGCGCTGCTCGCTGAGGAAATCGGCCGTCAGGGCGATCACCGGGACGATCGCGCCGGAGCCCGCCGTGGCGCGGATCCGGCGGAAGGTTTCCACCCCGTCCATCCCCGGCATGTTCATGTCCAGAAGCACGACATCGACTGACTTTTCCGCCAGGAATGCCAGGGCCGCGGGGCCGCTGTCCGCTTCGGTCGCGTTCATGCCCAGGCTGCGCAGCAACTGGATGATCACGAAGCGGTTGGTCGATATGTCGTCCACGACCAGCGCGTGCCGACCCGTTCCCGCGCCCTCCGACGGCTCCGCAACCGGGCCGTAGGGAAGTTCGATCTCGGCCGCGGCGGGGGCGCCGGCTTCGGCGGCGAAGCGCACGCGACCGCCCATCGTGCGGGCAATCCGCTCGACAAACGCGAGTGCCAGGTCCAGGCCCACGGTGTCGACGAAGGGTGAGGCCGCGGCCACCGGCCCCGGCGTCGTCGCCGTCAAGCGCAGGACAAGGCGGTTGCGGGCGCCCTTCACGGCGCGGCAGTCAAGATGCATCTGCGGTGCCAGACTTGCCCCTGCAACCGCGACCGACAGGCCGCCCAGGCATTTTCGCAGCAGGTTCGGATCGATGCGCGCAAGTTCGGGCACATCATCCCCGATTTCGACAACCGCGCGCGCATCGGGATTGCGCCTCTGCGCCGCAGAGAGCGCCAGCGCCTCCTCCAGCTCGCGTCGGAGCGAAGATGTCACCGGGCGGTACTTCAACTCGCCCTCCGCCGTGGCCGCGAGGTCGAGCGCATCGTTGATCAGCATGTGCAGGCGGCGACCCGCTTCCTCGACGTCGGAGGCATGACCGCGCGCGGCCTCGACCGAGGGTTCGGCCCGCAGAAGCTGGCTGAGGCCCAGGATCGTGTTCAAGGGCGTGCGCATCTCGTGGCTCATTGCAGAAAGGAACCGGGTCTTGGCACGGCTCGCCTCCTCGGCCGACCTACGCGCGTCGGCCAGTACCTTTTCCGCGTGGTGGCTCTGAAGCATCGCGTAAAGGAAATAGGCCAGCAGAACCAGCACGCTGATCGTCGTGATGGCGGTCGCTGCGAGGTTGCCGCTCCGGGCGTAGTCCTGAAGCGCCAGCCACAGAAGCACGCCCGCCGACGGCATCGCCGCGGCGATCCCATGCGTGATGTCGATCGTGCGCACCGTCGCCGCATTCAGAAGCGCGCCGATCAGCGCCAGGATCGCGATCGTGTTGGCGGAGGCCATGTCGATCTGCCAGGCCCAGTAGGGCATCGTACAGAAGGCACTGACCCCAAGGAAGGTATTGCCCAGGATGGCCGCCTGCACGGCGCGGATCGGGCGCCGGGTGAACAGGCGAAACAGCCAGATCTGGGCGACCTCGGACAACAGGCAAGCCGCAAAGACCCAAAGGACGCTCTCGCCGGGCAGGAAAAATCCGAACAGGATGCAGGCCGACGCGATCCCGGCCTGCCGCGCAGGCAGATCACGAAAGACACGATCCTTCTGGCGCAGCACGGCGTCCTGCCAGATCGCCTGATTGCTCATCCCCATCCGCCCGAAACGCACCCGACCACCGCGTCAGGCCTCAGTCCGCCACGGCGCCGCCGCCCTTCAGGCAAGTCTAAGGTCTTCTGGCAGAAGATGAAAGGCTTTGCCGAAACCGGCGTTCAGGTCGCCGCCGGTCACGTCGAAGACGACAAAGCTGAAGTCCGCGAAATCGGCATAGAGGCCGGCCTTCGGATGATCGGTCAGCCAGCGGTCCCGTACGGCCGCATGGCTCGCGTCCGCGCGCGGAAGAAAGCGGGCCTGAACCGCAAGCGTCAGGCGCGGATGCGTCAGCGGGTCGCCGCGCGGTCCGGGTTCGCCGACGAGGAGCGAGGCCTGCGGCCGGTTGCGAAGCGCACGGGTATGCAGGGCCAGGTCTGATATCAGGGTAACCGGCCGGCCGTCGGGCGACATCCCGAACCCCACCCGCGTGACATGCGGTCCGGCGGTTTCGGGGTGGATGACCGCGAGGGCGGCGAAGCGCGCGGCCCGCATCAGGGACGCGGCGATTTCGCGGGCCTGGTCGTCCGTTTCGCGGATCGGAGAGGGTCGTTCGATCATGCTGCGCGTCTCCTCCCCCACGGGGTATCGCACGGAGGCCGCGCTTGCGGCAAGCCCGTCAAATGTCCCGTGCCGTACATGGGCGAATCATCCGAATCGCGTGATCGCTAACAGGTTTTGCAGGCTCGATCGGGTGAATCCGCCCGCTTCCCGGGCCCTGTCCGCGCTTCGAGGTTACGCTTGCGGAAGGCGGGCGGCGCCCCGCTTTGGCAAGGCTGCGGGCGCTACACCCATGCTGCGGTAAAGCAAGCGGGTTTTTGCCGATATCAGATAAAATTAACAAGTAAATTGCAATTCCTGTGAACAAGTTTACAAAAAAACGTAACGTGCAAAATAAGATACGCAAAAACCGTCGATTGGTTTACAATGCACGTGTGACACCCGATCCTGGGGCTGCATCGGGCGGCCCGGACGGGGTGTCTGCAGGGGCGCATGCGACAAGCGGAGGAGCAGACGATGGCCGGTAGAGATCAGGGTTCAGCCGAGGCAACCTCAAAGCATCCGGTTCCGCCGGGCTTCGCGGGTGCGCTGGTCACGCCCGAAAGCTACAGCGCCATGTATGCGGCCTCGATCGCCGATCCCGACGCCTTCTGGGGCGAGCAGGGCAAGCGGATCGACTGGATCAAGCCCTACACCCGCGTCAAGAACACCGATTTCACCTTCGGGCAGGTGTCGATCAACTGGTTCGAGGATGGCGTGCTGAACGTCGCGGCGAACTGCACCGACCGTCATCTGGCCAGGCGCGGCAGCCAGACCGCGATCATCTGGGAACCCGATGATCCGAAGACCCCGGCCCGCCACATCAGCTATGCCGAACTGCACGAGAACGTCTGCCGGATGGCCAATGTGCTCAAGGCGCATGGGGCCGCGAAGGGGGATCGTGTCGTCCTCTACCTGCCGATGATCCCCGAAGCCGCCTATGCCATGCTGGCCTGCGCCCGGATCGGGGCCATCCATTCCGTCGTCTTCGGCGGCTTCTCGCCCGATGCGCTGGCCAACCGCGTCAACGACAGCGAGGCGAAGATCGTCATCACCGCCGACACCGCGCCGCGGGGCGGCCGCCGCACGCCGCTCAAGTCCAACGCGGACGCGGCGCTGCTGCACTGCGACGACAAGGTGAAGTGCATGGTGGTGAAGCATACCGGCGACCAGACCACCTGGGTCGACGGCCGCGACATCGACATCCTGGCCGAGATGCGCGCGGCCAGCGCCGACTGCCCGGCAGAGCCGGTGAACGCGGAAGACCCGCTCTTCGTTCTCTACACCTCGGGGTCGACCGGCAAGCCGAAGGGCGTCGTGCACACCTCGGGCGGCTACCTCGTCTATGCCGCGATGACCCACCAGCTGACCTTCGACTACAAGGACGGCGACATCTTCTGGTGCACGGCGGACGTGGGCTGGGTCACCGGCCACAGCTACATCGTCTACGGGCCGCTCGCCAACGGCGCGACGACCGTGATGTTCGAGGGCGTGCCGACCTTCCCCGATGCGGGCCGCTTCTGGGAGGTCTGCGCCAAGCACAAGGTCAACCAGTTCTACACCGCCCCGACCGCGATCCGCGCCCTGATGGGGCAGGGTGCCGAGTGGGTCGAGAAGCATGACCTGTCGTCGCTGCGCGTGCTGGGCACGGTCGGCGAGCCGATCAACCCCGAAGCCTGGGTCTGGTATGACAAGCATGTGGGCAAGGGCAAATGCCCCATCGTCGACACCTGGTGGCAGACCGAAACCGGCGGCCACCTGATCACCCCGCTTCCGGGCGCCACCGAGACCAAGCCGGGATCGGCGACACTGCCCTTCTTCGGCATCAAGCCGGTCGTGCTGAACGCCGAAAGCGGTGTCGTGCAGGAAGGCAACCCGGCCGAAGGCGTGCTCTGCATCGCCGACAGCTGGCCGGGGCAGATGCGCACCGTCTGGGGCGATCACCAGCGGTTCCAGGAAACCTATTTCCAGCAGTACAAGGGCTATTACTTCACCGGCGACGGCTGCCGCCGGGACGAGGACGGCTATTACTGGATCACCGGCCGCGTCGATGACGTGATCAACGTCTCCGGCCACCGCATGGGTACGGCCGAGGTGGAATCCGCGCTCGTCGCGCATGAAAAGGTCGCCGAGGCCGCCGTGGTCGGCTACCCGCACGAGATCAAGGGCCAGGGCATCTATGCCTATGTCACGCTGATGAACGGGGTGGAACCGACCGAGGACCTGCGCAAGGAGCTTGTGAAGTGGGTCCGCAACGAGATCGGGCCGATCGCCAGCCCCGACCTGATCCAGTGGGCGCCGGGCCTGCCCAAGACCCGCTCGGGCAAGATCATGCGCCGCATCCTGCGCAAGATCGCCGAGAACGACTTTGGCGCGCTGGGCGACACCTCGACGCTCGCCGATCCGTCGGTGGTCGACGATCTGATCGGCAACCGCATGAACCGGGCCTGACGGAATGAGCGGCGCGAATGTTCCCGCCGTCCTGATCCTGCTCGGCCCCCCGGGGGCCGGCAAGGGCACGCAGGCGCGAATGCTCGAGGACCGGTTCGGCCTCGTGCAGTTGTCCACCGGCGATCTGCTGCGGGCCGCGGTCGCGGCCGGCACACCCGCGGGGCTTGCCGCGAAGACGGTGATGGAGGCGGGCGGCCTTGTCAGCGACGAGATCGTTCTTGCCATCCTGAAGGACCGCATGGCCGAGCCTGACACGGCGCGCGGCGTCATCCTCGACGGTTTTCCGCGCACGGCCGGACAGGCCGAGGCGCTCGACCGGCTTCTGGCCGAAGCTGGCGGACGTGTCACTGCGGCGATCAGCCTTGAGGTCGACGACGCGGCGATGGTGGGCCGGGTTTCGGGCCGCTACACCTGCGCCGGATGCGGCGAAGGCTACCACGACGAATTCAAGCTGCCCGCCACGGCGGGCACTTGCGACAAATGCGGCGGCACGGCGTTCAAGCGCCGCGCCGACGACAACGCCGAGACGGTGCGTGCGCGGCTTCAGGCCTACCACGCCCAGACGGCTCCGCTGATCGCGCACTACAGGGCGATGGGGGTGCTGGAGACAATCGACGCGATGGGTCCCATCGAGTCGATCGCCGAAGGGCTTGGCACCATCGTCGGGCGCGTCTCGGCGTAAGGGGAGGCCGGTTCCCCATCCCGGGGTGCCGGACGTGAACGAGGGAGTTCAGGGAGTAAGGAAATGGCGGACAAATCTTCGTCCAACGCCTACTGGGCAGCGAACGTGCGGGTGATCTTGATATCGCTTGCGATCTGGTTCTTCTGTTCGTTCGGCCTTGGCATCATTCTGCGGCCCGCGCTCAAGGGGATCCACGTCGGCGGCGCCGACCTCGGGTTCTGGATGGCGCAAAACGGATCCATCTACGTGTTCCTCGTGCTGATCTTCGCCTACGCGGCGAAGATGAACAAGCTCGACAAGGAATACGGGGTGGAAGAGTAAGGGAGAGCAGGGACAATGGATCAGTTTACCCTCAACCTGATCGTGGTGGGCGCGACCTTCGCCCTCTACATCGGGATCGCGATCTGGGCCCGCGCGGGTTCGACCGCGGAATTCTACGCCGCAGGCCGCGGCGTCAACCCGATCATGAACGGCATGGCGACGGGCGCGGACTGGATGTCGGCGGCCTCGTTCATCTCCATGGCGGGGATCATCGCGCTGTCGGGCGCGGGCGGCTACCAGCAGTCGGCCTTCCTGATGGGATGGACCGGCGGCTACGTGCTTCTTGCGCTTCTGCTTGCGCCCTACCTGCGCAAGTTCGGCAAGTTCACGGTGCCGGAGTTCATCGGTGACCGCTTCTATTCGGGCACCGCGCGGCTTGTCGCGGTCATCTGCCTCATCGTCATCTCGGTCACCTACGTTATCGGCCAGATGCGCGGTGTCGGCGTGACCTTCTCGCGCTTCCTCGAAGTGTCGACCGACATGGGCCTCTACATCGGCGCGGCGATCGTGTTCGCCTACGCGGTTCTCGGCGGCATGAAGGGCATCACCTACACCCAGGTGGCGCAGTATGTCGTGCTGATCATCGCCTACACCATCCCGGCGATCTTCATCTCGCTCCAGCTGACCGGCAGCTTCCTGCCCCAGCTCGGCCTGATCGGGGGTTATGCGCCGCAGGGTGGCGATGTCTCGATGCTGGCCAAGCTTGACCAGGTCGTGACCGAACTGGGCTTCACCGCCTACACCGCCGACTCGACGAACATGTTCAACATGGTGCTCTTTACCATGTCGCTCATGATCGGCACCGCCGGCCTGCCGCACGTGATCATCCGCTTCTTCACCGTTCCGAAGGTCGCCGACGCGCGCTCCTCGGCCGGCTGGGCGCTGGTGTTCATCGCGCTGCTCTACACCGTTGCTCCGGCCGTGGGCTCGATGGCGCGTCTCAACCTGACGACGACCTTCTGGCCCGGCGCTGCGACCGGCTCGGCGCTTTCGGCGCCCGCGCTGTCGCTGGCCGACATCGACGGCAAACCGGAACTTTCCTGGATCAACACCTGGAAGGCGACGGGGCTTCTGGACTTCGCCGACAAGAACGGCGACGGCATGATCCAGTACTTCAACGAACCCGCAGCCGTGACGGCGGCGAACAAGGCGCTGGCCGACGCGTCGAAGGCCCTGGCTGACGCCGCGGCCGATGCCGACAAGGCAGCACTCGAGGCGGCCGTGACCGAGGCGACCACCGCGCGCGACGCCGCGCTGGCCGAAGCGAAGCTGGGCGACAAGTCGCTGGCAGAGCTTGGCCTGGTCGGCAACGAGCTGACCAAGGTGGACAACGATATCATGGTTCTCGCGAACCCTGAAATCGCGGCTCTTCCGGGCTGGGTCGTGGCGCTTGTCGCCGCGGGCGGTCTGGCGGCGGCGCTCTCGACCGCTGCGGGCCTTCTGCTCGCCATCTCCTCGGCGGTGTCGCATGACCTGATCAAGGGTTCGATCAACCCGAACATCAGCGAAAAGGGCGAACTGCTGGCGGCCCGTATCTCGATGGGCTTCGCCATCGTGGTCGCCACCTACCTTGGCCTCAACCCGCCGGGCTTTGCGGCGCAGGTGGTGGCCCTGGCCTTCGGTCTTGCCGCGGCGACGATCTTCCCGGCTCTGATGATGGGCATCTTCTCGAAGCGCATCAACAAGCAGGGCGCGATCCTCGGCATGCTCGCCGGCCTGGTGTTCACCGCGGTCTACATCTTCCTCTACCTGGGCTGGTTCTTCATCCCCGGCACGAACGTGTATGCCAACACGGCCGCGAACCACTTCTTCGGCATCTCGCCGCTCTCGATCGGCACGGTCGGCGCGCTGGTCAACTTCGTGGTGGCCTACGTGGTCTCCTCGATGACCGCCGAACCGCCGGCAGAGGTTCAGGACCTGGTGGAATCGATCCGCATCCCGAAGGGTGCGGGCGCGGCCGCCCACCACTGAGCGACATCCTTCGGCGCGTCCCCGAAAGGGGGCGCGCCACCCCGTTTCGAGGAGGTTCGGTTGAGCGACAGCATTGACAAGATCGCCGCGTTCCTCGCAACCGTTCATCCCTACGACAGCCTGCCGCGGGACGAACTGGCGCGCGTCGCCGGTTCCTTCAGCCGCAGGGAAATGCCCGCGCGAACCGACGTCTATGTCTTCGGCGAGCCGCTGCCGGGCCTGTTCCTGATCGAGGATGGCGGGGTCGAGATCCTGGACCGCAACGGCGGCCTGGTTTCTCTTCTCGGCCCGCGCAACTCCTTCGGTGAACGCGGCCTGATGCGCGACGGACTGGCCGTGACCACCGCGCGAACGACCGAGGACAGCAGCCTTCTGCTCCTTCCGGCGGCAGAGTTGCGGCGCCTGACCGCCGGCTTCCCGGCCTTTGAACGCTTCTTCAACCGATCGCGCGGCAGCGAGGCGCGCGCCAATGACCTGAGCGCGCGCAAGGTCTCGGACCTGATGGCGCGCAAGCCCGTCGCTTGCCGGCCCGACACCCCGGTGGCCGAAGCGGCGCGGCAGATGCGCGAGGCCCATGTATCGAGCCTTGGGGTGACCGATGCGGAGGGGCGGCTTCTGGGCATCGTCACCACGCGCGACCTCTCGCACCGGGTTCTTGCCGAGGGGCGCGACGGTGCGGTTCCGGTGGCAGAAGTGATGACCGCCGATCCGGTGACACTGACGCCCGATGCGCTCGGGACCGACATCCTGCACCTGATGCTCGAACGTCGCATCGGGCACCTGCCCATCGTGCAGGGCGGCCGCTTCGCGGGCATGATCACCCAGACCGACCTGACGCGGTTCCAGGCGCTGTCCTCGGCCGTTCTCATCCGCGACCTGGCCGACGCGGCCAGCGTCGCGGACATGGCCGCGGTGACGGCGCGCATCCCCTCGCTTCTGGTCCAGCTTGTCGGCGGCAACAACGCCCACGAGGTCGTCACCCGGCTTGTGACCGACATCGCCGACGCGGTCACGCGCCGCCTTCTGGCGATGGCCGAGGCCGAACTTGGCGCACCGCCGGTGCCCTATCTCTGGCTTGCCTGCGGCAGCCAGGGCCGGCAGGAACAGACCGGCGTCAGCGACCAGGACAACTGCCTGATGATCGACGATGCCGTGACGGCGGACGACATGGCCTATTTCCGGGCACTTGCCGAGAGCGTCTCGAACGGGCTCAACGCCTGCGGCTATGTCTTCTGCCCTGGCGACATGATGGCGACCAATCCGCGCTGGTGCCAGCCGGTGCGCGTCTGGCGCGACTACTTCCGCGGCTGGATCGCCACGCCCAACCCCGAGGCGCAGATGCTGGCCTCGGTCATGTTCGATCTGCGCCCCATCGGCGGCGCCGCCAGCCTGTTCGGAGAGCTTCAGGCCGAGACGCTGGAGGCGGCTTCCCGCAACTCGATCTTCGTTGCGCACATGGTCTCGAACTCGCTCAAGCACACGCCGCCACTGGGGCTGCTCAGGGGGTTTGCGACCATTCGTTCGGGCGAGCATCGCAACCAGATCGACCTGAAGCACAACGGCGTTGTGCCGGTCGCGGACCTCGCCCGCGTCTACGCGCTGCAGGGGCGCCTTGCCGCGGTGAACACGCGTGCCCGCCTTCTGGCAGCGGCAGAGGCGGGGGTGATTTCCGCGTCGGGCGCGCGCGACCTGACCGAAGCCTACGACCTGATCGCGGAAACGCGCCTGTCCAACCAGGCGCGCAACATCCGGGCCGGCCGCAAGCCCGACAATTTTCTTGCCCCCTCAGACCTTTCGGACTTCGAACGCAGCCACCTGCGCGACGCCTTCGTCGTCGTGCGCACGATGCAGTCGGCGATCGGTCAGGGCAAGGGCATGCTGGGATAGGATGGACGATGGCCTACGATCTACTGGCAATGCTGGCGGCGGGGTTCGGGGTGGCGGGCGTGCTGCTCTTCCTCCGCTGGGTATCGCGCGGCCGTCTGCCCAAGTGGCTGGTGCCCGCCAGCGCGGGCGCGGCGATGATCGCGTTTTCGGTCTGGAACGAATACACGTGGTATCCACGCATCCGCGCGGCGCTGCCAGAAAGTGTCCGCATCGTGGCCGCGCCCGTTGACACCGTCCCCTACCAGCCCTGGACCTACATCTTCCCGCTGACGAAGCGCTTCGTGGCGGTCGATCTGGGGTCCGCCGTCCACTCGGAGACCGCGCCGGACCAATTCGTCGCGCCGGTCCTCGTCGTCGCCCGCTGGGGCCGGACGGAGCGGTTGCCGGTCGCTTTCGACTGCGCGGGCGGACGGCGGGCCGATGTGTTCCTCAACGCCGCGCCGGGCAGTGAAGGCCCGATCGAGGGCGCCGAATGGGTGACGCCGGGACCCGGCGACGAACTTCTGGCAGCGGCCTGCAACGGAGGGTGAGATGGCGGACAGCGCGGTGAAACCCCGGGTTCTGGTCGTCGAGGACGAAGACAACATCGCCATTGCGCTCGACTATCTGCTGACGCGGGAAGGCTATGCCCACGACCGCGTGGCCAACGGCGCCGACGCGATGCCCCGCATCCGCGCCGACCGGCCCGACGTCGTGCTTCTCGACGTGATGCTGCCAGAGGTGTCGGGCTACGAGATCTGTCAGGACATCCGCATGGATCCGGACCTGCGCGGCGTGAAGATCCTGATGATGACGGCGCGCGGTTCGGCGATGGAACGGCGCAAGGGACTTGCGCTTGGCGCCGACGGCTTCATCGCCAAGCCCTTCGAACTGAAGGAACTGCGCGAGGAACTCAAACGCCTGGTCGCGGGCGAGGCGGGGGCAGGCGATGCTTGAGAAACTGAGCCTCCGGCTCAGGATATTTCTCTTCTTCGCCCTGCTGGCGGCCACGGCGGTGGCCGCGATCGCTCTCGGCCTCTGGGTCGGCTTCGCACGGCTTGACGCGGCCGGGCCGGCCTCCGCGTTCATCGTGGCCGGGGCAATCGCGGGTTTCGCGGTGCTTGGCGCGACCGCCTGGGTCTGGTTCCTGTTCGACGAGAACGTGGCGCGCGCCATCGGGCGCATCGCCGGTGGCATGCGCGCCGAGGCCCACGCGGGCGGCGCGCTTCTGGATGAACGGGTGGCGCGCTATCTGGGCGACCTCGCCCCGGCCGCCGCCGCCGTGACCGAAACGCTGGCCGTGACGCGCAACGCGCTGGCAGAGGCGGTGCAGCGGGAAACGGTGCGGCTGGCCGACGAGAAGGCGCGGCTCGAAACCCTGCTTTCCGATGTGCCGGTGGGCGTGCTCCTCTGTTCCGCCGATCACCAGCTTGCCTTCTACAACGGCCAGGCCGTCGATCTGCTGGCGGCGGGCGCGGCACCCGGCCTTGACCGCAAGGTCTTCGCCTATCTGCGTGAGGGCCCGGTTCGCCAGGCCTTCGACCGTCTGGCCGCGACGGGCGATCCGGACGCGGCCTCCGACCTCCTTTGCGCCACGGTGAACGGGGCGCGCGTGCTGGCGGCGCGGATGCGCCTTGCCGCGGGGGGCGGCTATGTGCTGACCCTGCGCGATGTCACCGGCGACCTCGCGGCCCATGCCGCGCGGGAACGCCTTCTGGCCGAGGTCTTCGACCGCATCCGCCGGCCCGCGGCCAATCTCCACACCGCCGTCGGCGTGATCGCCGAAGCGGGCGAGGCGCCCGAGGTGTCGGCGGCGATGATGCACGAGGTGGCCGCGCTTGTCCGCGCCATCAACGATCTGGCGGCGCGGTATGATGCCGAGCGCGCGGGGTGGTGGCCCTTGCCCCTTGTCCGTGCGGCCGACCTGGCCGATTCCCTGCGCGCCCGGGCCGAGGCCGCGGGGCTGGCGGTCTCGGCCGATGTCGCCGACCTGATCCTGCGCTGCGACGGGTTCGAGATCGTCGCGCTTGTCGCCGGGCTGGCCGAGGCGGCGGCGGAACGAACCGGGGCGCGATCCTTCGATCTGGTCCTGGCCGAGGATGGCGCCGGTGCGGTTCTCGACCTGGTCTGGCAGGGCGGGCCGGTTCCGGTCGGCCTGCTCGAAGCGTGGCTCGCCCGGCCCATCGATTCCGCGGCTCCTGGCGTGACCGGCCGCACAGTGCTTGACACCCACGCGACCGAATGCTGGCCGGAACGGCGCCCCGGCGGCCGGGCCGCGATCCGCCTGCCCTTGCGCGACGCCCGCCGGGCGGCGCGACGGCCCGCACCGATCGCGCGCAGCGTGGTCTACGACTTCGACCTGATGACAAAGGCACGCAGCGCCGCCGTGATGGAGGCCGAGCTTTCCGACCTGACTTACGTCGTCTTCGACACCGAGACCACGGGCCTGCTGCCCAGCCAGGGCGATGAGATCGTCCAACTCGCCGCGGTGCGCATCGTCAATGGACGCCGGGTCGAGCGCGAGGTGCTGGACCTGCTGGTGAACCCCGGCCGCTCGATCCCGCCCCGCGCGACCGAGGTGCATGGCATTACCGAGGCGATGGTGGCCGACGCCCCCGCGATTGCAGAGGTCGGCCGGCGTTTCCACGACTTCGCCGAAGGTGCGGTGCTGATCGCTCACAATGCCCCCTTCGACATGGAATTCCTGCGTCGGCATGAGGCCGCAATCGGCGCGCGCTTCGATCACCCAATCCTCGATACGGTGCTGCTGTCCGCCGTCGTCTTCGGGCAGGGGGAAACCCACAGCCTGGACGCGTTGACACATCGGTTGGGCATCACCATTCCGGAAGAGGCCCGCCACACCGCCATCGGCGACACATTGGCAACGGCGGATGCATTCCTCAAGCTCCTGCCGATGCTTCGGGCACGCGGCATCCGCACCTTCGGCGACTTGCTGGCGGAAGTCAGGAAGCACGGGCGGTTGCTGAAGGACCTGAACGCCTGACCGGGCACCATTGCGCTGCGCTGCGTTTCAGCCGAAGGGGTCCTGCGGATAGCCGACGCCGGTCAGATAAAGGCCCTGCGGCGGGCTCACCGGCCCGCAACGGGCGCGGTCGCGGGCCTGAAGCGCGGCGCGCACCTCGTCCGGGTGCCAGCTGCCCGCGCCCACCCGTTCAAGCGTGCCGACGATGGAGCGGACCTGGTTGTGCAGGAAGCTGCGGGCGCGCAGGTGAAAGCGGTACTCCCGCCCATGCGGGATCGCGCGCGCCTCAATGGTGATTTCGTCGAGCGTCTTTACCGGGCTCTTCGCCTGGCAAAGGGCTGCGCGGAAGGTGGTGAAGTCGTGCCGCCCGACCAGATGCGCTGCCGCTTCGCGCATCGCCTCAAGGTCGAGCGGGCCGCGCACCTGCCAGACAAGACCGGCGTCATGCGTCACCGGCGCCCGCCGCTCGATCAGCCGAAACAGATAGCGCCGCTCGGTCGCCGAAAAGCGCGCGTGGAAATCGTCATCGACGCGCGCCGCGGTCAGGATCGCGACCGGCGCGGGCCGCAGATGGTGGTTCAGCGCCTCCATCAGGCGGAACGGGTCCCAGTCGCGTGCGAGGTCGGCGTGGGCGACCTGGCCGGTTGCGTGGACGCCCGCATCGGTGCGTCCCGCCGCGACGATGGAGGGCACGTCGGCTTCGAGCCGCGCCAGCGCCGCCTCGACCGCGGCTTGTACCGACGGCTGGCCGGCCTGTCGCTGCCAGCCCGCGAACGGGCCGCCGTGGTACTCGATCTTCAGCGCGAAACGGGGCATGGCCCGACCTAGCGCGGCGGCCCGCCGTTGGCAACGCCCCTACCGCTGGCGCGAACCCGCGTCTATGTTGGGACTGTCGGGAAAAGGAGCCGCTGTGGGTATCGGCGCTTTCGTGGATGATCTGGCCGCCCGGGCCGAAGCCCTGGGTCAGGGGCTGACGGCGGGGCGTGGCGCGCGCACCGTCCGCCTTGGCGTCACGGGCCTGTCGAGGGCCGGCAAGACCGTCTTCATCACCGCGCTGGTGGCGAACCTGCTTGACCGCGGCCGGATGCCGGGGCTGCGCGCGGCGGCCGAGGGGCGCGTCCTTGCCGCCTTCCTCCAGCCGCAGCCGGACGATACCGTGCCGCGTTTCGACTACGAAAGCCATCTGGCCGCGCTGACCGGCCCGGACCCCCACTGGCCCGAGGGCACCCGTGCCATCAGCGAACTGCGCCTGTCGCTGCGGGTGGCGCCGTCGGGGCTTCTGGCTGCGTTGAGTGGCGAACGGCGGGTCAACATCGACATCGTCGACTATCCGGGCGAGTGGCTTCTTGACCTGGCGCTCATGGAGGTCGATTTCGCCGACTGGTCGAAAGAGGTGCTGGCACGCATCGCGCCGCGAGCGGAGGCCGCGGGATACCGGCAGGCGCTGGCGGACTTCGATCCCGCCGCGCCCTTCGCGGAGCCTGCGGCAAGGGACCTCGCCCGCAGCTACGCGCATTACCTCGCGGCGGCAAAGGCGTCGGGCTATTCCGACTGCGCGCCGGGCCGATTTCTCCTGCCGGGAGAGCTTGAGGGCTCGCCCGTCCTGACATTCGCCCCGCTGCCCCGTCCCGACGCCGCCCCGCGCGGGTCGATGTGGCACGAGATGTCGCGCCGGTTCGAGGCCTACAAGGCCAAGGTCGTGCGCCCCTTCTTCCGCGACCATTTCGCGAAGATCGACCGGCAGATCGTCCTCGTTGACGTGCTGGGCGCGATCCACTCCGGCCCGCGCGCGGTCGAGGATCTGCGCGGCGCGATGGAGGGCGTGCTCCGGGCCTTCCGCCCCGGCAGGCCCGGCTGGCTTGCGGCGCTGATCGGGGGGCGGCGGGTCGAACGCATCCTCTTCGCCGCGACCAAGGCCGACCATCTGCACCATTCGCAGCACGCGCCCCTGACCCGTTTCCTGTCGGGGCTGCTGCGGTCGGCGCGCGACCGGGCCGATTTCGCCGGCGCCGACACTGCCGCGATGGCGATCGCCGCGCTGCGTGCCACGGTGGAGGAAACCCATCAGCGCGGCGGCGAGGCCGTGGACTGCGTGCGCGGCCGGCTTCTCGACAGCGGGCGAGAGGCGGCACTTTTCCCCGGCGAACTGCCCGACAGCCCCGCCGCCATGCTGGCAGAGGCGCATGACGGGGCCGAACGCTGGCTGGACGCCGATTATGCCGTCATGGCCTTCGCCCCGGCGCGATTGGTCCTGCGCCCGGGTGAAGGGCCGCCGCATATCCGGCTTGACCGCGCGGCCGAATTCCTGATCGGGGATCTTCTGTGATGCGGGTGATCGCGTACCCGTCCGGGTTGTTCCCTGCGTCAATGGGGGGGACACCGACATGAAACGACCCGTCCTGATCGAACAGGAAGCCCCCGCCGCGCTGGACCCGGCGTCCGCACCGCCGGTGCCCGACGATCCCGCCGAAGGCCGGGCGATGGTGCGGGCGATGGCCGTCGCCGGTGGCCGGGCCTCGGCAACCGGCCGCTTCCTTCTGGCCACCGCCTCGGCGCTGGTCCTCTTCATGGCCTCGGTCGCGGCCTGGCGCTTTGTCGAGGGGCTTCTGGCTGCGAACCCGGTGCTGGGCTGGATCGCAACGCTGCTGATCGGCGCGTTCGTCCTGGCCCTGGTGCTGGCCGCGCTGAGGGAGCTTTCGGCCTACCTTCGGTTGGCGCGGATCGACCGTCTCTCGCGCGCGGTCGATGCGGCCATCGCGACGGCGGATCTGCGGGCCGCGCAGTCCGTCGTTACCCGGATCGAGGCGCTCTATTCCGGGCGCGAGGACGCTGCCTGGGGGCTGGCGCGGCTGAAGGAGCGCGCGCCCGACATCCTCGATGCCGATACGCTTCTGGGCCTGGCCGAGACGGAGTTGCTTGGTCCCCTCGATCAGGCCGCGCGGACCGAGATCGAGGCGTCGGCCCGGCAGGTCGCGGCCGTCACCGCCATCGTGCCGCTGGCACTTGCGGATGTCGCCGCGGCGCTGTTCGCCAATCTGCGCATGATCCGGCGCATCGCCGAGATCTACGGCGGACGCACCGGCGCCTTCGGTGGCTGGCGGCTCTTGCGGCGTGTGCTGGGGCATCTGGTGGCCACTGGCGCCGTCGCGGTCGGCGATGACCTTGTGCAGTCGGTCGCGGGTGGCGGCATCCTGGCCAAGCTGTCGCGCCGCTTCGGCGAAGGCGTCATCAACGGCGCGCTCACCGCCCGCGTCGGGGTCGCGGCGATGGAGCTGTGCCGGCCGATGCCGTTTCGCGTCTTGCCGAAGCCGCGCATCACCAATCTGGTCAGCCGCGGGCTGGCCGGTCTTTTCGGCGGTTCGGGCACCGAAAAATCCTGACTTCCCCGAGCCTCCGTTTCCGCTATCAATAGGCTGACAGCCCAACAAGCCGGCGCGCGGGGAGGGACGGGATGGATATCGAGATCGCCTTGGGTCTGATCGCGATCGGGCTGGTGCTTGGAATTCCGGTTTCGATTGTCGTCCTCTTCGTGTCCGTCTCCGGCCTGAGGCGGCGCCTGGAATCGCTCGAGGCGCGTCTGCTCGAGATGCAGCGCGACAGGGCGGCGCCACGCCGGGCCGAAGTGCCGCCGCGCGCGGCAGAGGCCGCACCGCCCCCCGCGACGGCCGAGCCGAAGCCGGGCTTCGTGACCGCCGAGCCCGAACCCGAACCCGCCCCCGCCGCAGCGGACGCCACGGTTGCGACACCAACAGACGCCGGACCCGAAACCCTCGCCGGGCCGTGGTCGGAGCCAAGGGATGCCGATGCCCTGGCGGGGCTTGTCCGCCTCCGGCCGGGAGAGGTCGGCCCACAGCGCGTCTCGCCTCTGGGCAACTGGATCGTGGCGAACTGGGTCTACGTCGTCTCGGCGCTGTCGTTGTCCCTCGCCGGCGTCTTCTTCGTGCAGTACGGCATCGAGAAGGGGCTGCTGCCGCCGGCCGCCCGTGTCACTGGTGCGATCCTCTTCGGCCTTGCGCTGATTGCGGGGGGCGAATGGGTGCGCCGCCGCTGGGGCGACAGCGTGGGCGACGTCACGGCCTACGTGCCTTCGACCCTGGCGGGTGCAGGGCTGGTCTCGATCTTCGCGGGCATCCTGGCGGCGCGACAGCTCTATGACCTGATCGGTGCCGAGACAGCCTTCGCGGGGCTGCTGCTGACGGCCGCCCTCGCCGTCGTCCTCGGCTGGTTTCACGGCCCCTTCCTGGCAGCCGTGGGTCTGGTCGGCGCGGCCGCCGCGCCCTTCCTTGTCGGCGGGGAAAGCGAAACGCCCTACTGGCTTTACGGCTACTACGCGATCCTCTCCGCGATCGGGCTGACGGTGGACACGATCCGCCGCTGGGCCTGGGTTTCGGTGCTGGCGGTGGTGCTCGGCTACGGCGGAAGCTGGCTGGTCCTTGCAGGCACCGGAGGGGCGGGTTGGGCGGCCCTGACCTTCGTTGCCCTTGCAGGGCTGGCCATCTGCATTCCCGCCCGTGCGTTCCTGCCCGACCATCAGGGCATGATGATCTCGCAACTGGTGTCGAAGTCGCCGGGCTGGCCGATCTTTCCCACCCTTCTTGCCGCGGGCGCCGTCATCGTCTCGACCCTGTGGCTGGTGCTGCTCGACACGCAGAACGACGCGGAAAGCAGCCTGGCGCTCCTGTGCCTTGCGGCCCTCGCGCTGGCGCTCATCTTCTGGGCCGAGGGTGCGCCGGCGCTTTCGGACCTGGCCGCGGTGCCGGCGGCTGGCTTCCTGATCCGACTCGGGTTCGAGGGGCTGGACCGCTGGCCGCTCGCCGCCGACTACACCTCGCGCGCCATCGTCCTGCGCGAGCCGGAAACCTCCGCGCCCATGACCGCAGCCTTCATCCTGGCCATGGCGACGGCTATCACCCTGGCGGCGGCGCGGGCAAGCGGCGGCACCGGCCCATGGCGCGCAGCCTGGGCGGCCGGTGCGGCGCTTGTCGCCCCCCTCGCCGCGCTAGTGCTGGAACTGTTCTGGGCACCGTCGGCGGTTCTGGGCGCCTACCCTTGGGCGCTGCATGTGATCGCGCTGGCGGCCCTCATGGCGGCGATGGCTTTGCGTTTCGCCGCCGCGGACGGGGAGGACAGGCGCCGCGCCGCCTATGCCACGCTGTCCACGCTGTCGCTGATTGCGCTGGCGCTGTTCCTGATCCTGACCAAGGGGGCGCTGACGCTTGCGCTCGGCGTGCTGATCGTCACCGCCGCAGCACTTGACCGCCGCTTCCGCCTGCCCGAGATGGGCTGGTTCATCCAGGCCGCTGCGTTGGTCCTGTCCTGGCGGCTGGTCATTGACCCGGGGCTGGACTGGGCCGTGGATCGCGGCGCGCTGTGGGAGGTTCTGGCCGCCTACGCGGGCGCGGTCGCCGCCGCCGGGGCGGCGCTGCAGCTTCTGCGCGATCTCGACCGGAAGACGGCAAAGGTCTTTCTGGAAAGCGCCTTCGCGGGCTATGCCGCGCTTTTCGCCAACGTCCTGATCCTGCGCTGGCTGACGCGCGAGGGCGCGGATGACGCCTATCTGCTGTCCCACTGGGGGCTGACGCTGAACGCGCTTCCCTGGCTGATCACCATGCTGGCGCAGTTGCACCGCGTCCAGCTGGGCGGCGCCCTGCGCTGGCTGCGCTGGGCCATCGCGGTGGTCGCGGGGCTTCTGGCCGCGGGCGGGCTCGCCTACGCGACGCTCGTCGCGAACCCGCTCTCCGGATTGATGGGCGGGGCCAGCAATGACGTTCTCGGCCCGCCGATCCTCGACACGCTCTTCCTCGCCTATGGCGTGCCGGGCCTCTTGCTGCTTCTGGCGCTCACGCGGCTCGGGCACCTGGCAAGGGACCTGCGTCTGCCGCTTGGCGCCGCCGGGGTCGCCCTTGTCGCGCTTTATGCGGGGCTCGAAATCCGCCGGCTCTGGCAGGGCCGCGACCTGAGCGTTCCGGGCGTCCTGCAGGGAGAGCTTTACAGCTATACGCTGGCCCTGATGGCGGTCGGCGCGGGGCTGCTTTACCAGTCGCTGGCCAGGCGTTCGGCCACCCTGCGCCGCGGCGCCATGGTGGTGATCGGACTAACCATCGCCAAGGTGTTCCTGATCGACATCTCGGGGCTGACCGGCCTGACCCGCGTGTTCTCGCTTCTGGCGCTCGGCCTCGCGCTGATCGGGCTGGGCCTGCTGAACCGCTGGGTCGCGCAGCGGCAGGCCGGGGATGCCGGCGAATAGCCGGTCAGGCAGTTCCCGACGGCCGCGGGTAGAATTGAAGCGCTGAAGTGGCTGACGGCTAGTTGGCGCGCACAACTGCAAGATTTGCTTCGCGCGGCAGGCCAGACTTTCGCCGCATTTCCACGGCATGGTGATTCCAAGCAGATCGAAAAGGTTAGACAATGAATAAAAAGACAACGCGCAAAGGCGCGCCGGCGCAGCGAATGCGGGAGACCGATGAAGATAGCCTTTCCGATGGCAGCTATGCAGTCTGTCTCCACTGCAAGAACCCATTCCCAATCTTCGCGGGTGTGGTCACGTCAGAGGCTGCTATCTGTGACGTGTGCAACGGCGATTGAGCATTTCTCAATAAAGAATTCTCAATAGACACTGGCTGAGTGCGCGAGGCGAGCTGGGATTGCTGTTGCGGGCGCGGTATCGTGCAGCTAAATGTGGCGGGTAGGGGCTTGGACCTTACAGGCCCTCCGCGAGAAAGTATTAGCGCAGCTTCGGCACGCCGTCGCCGAATTTCTGCGCCTCGACCACGCCGTAGCGCAGGCCCTGTCCGATGCGGTGGGCTAGGGCCGACCAAGCAGCTGCGGTTTCCGGTTTCAGGTTCCGCCTCAGCACGCTGTCGAACAGGCCCAGCCAGGGGTCGAACATGCCGGGCCGGACATTCCCCGCCGCCTTGTGAACGGCCAGCGGATTGCCGTCATAGCCCTTCTCAAAAAGGATCGCGTTGCGCCAGAAGGCCATGATCTTCGCCTCGTGCGCGGGCCAGTCCTTGACGTGGACGGCGAAGACCGGGCCAAGGCCGGGATGTTCCCGGATCGCCGCGTAGAATTCGGTCACGACCGTCTCGATCTCTTCCGGCGTGATCTCGAAGCGGGGCGGGATGGGCATCGGCTTTCCTTTCGCCCCTTTCCTGCGCCCGAAAGCGGTGGCGATGCAAGGGACGCTTTGCCGCGCCCCTTTACCATCGGAACCGGCCTTCGTATAAGCCCCGGCCATGAGGCGCATATCCGCGATCATCATTCGAATTAGCTGCCCGGCGCGCTGAGCCTTCAGTCGCCGGGACAAGGCGTATGACCGATCGCGCCGCCCCTGATCCGATCCCCTTGCCAAGGACGTCCGAGATGTGCGCCGACACGCCTGAAAAGACCGCCCCCGACTACCGCGACACCGTCTTTCTGCCCGAGACCGAGTTTCCCATGCGCGCGGGCCTGCCGCAGCGCGAACCTGACTGGCTGGCCCGGTGGGAACGGATCGGCGTCTATGACCGCCTGCGCGAGAAGACGGGCCCGAATGGACAGAAGCGGACGCCCTTCACCCTCCATGACGGCCCGCCCTATGCCAACGGCCACCTGCACATCGGCCACGCACTGAACAAGGTCCTGAAGGACATGGTGGTACGGTCCCAGCAGATGATGGGCCGCGACGCGCGCTACGTCCCCGGCTGGGACTGCCACGGCCTTCCCATCGAATGGAAGATCGAGGAGCAGTACCGCGCCAAGGGTCTGAACAAGGACGAGGTCGAGACCGTTGCCTTCCGCCAGGAATGCCGCAAGTTCGCCGAAGGCTGGATCGACATCCAGCGCGAGGAGTTCAAGCGCCTGGGCGTCACCGGCAACTGGGCCGACCCCTACCTCACGATGGATTTCCACGCCGAGGCGGTGATCGCCGAGGAATTCATGAAGTTCCTGATGAACGGCTCGCTCTACCAGGGGTCCAAGCCCGTCATGTGGTCGCCGGTCGAGAAGACCGCGCTGGCCGAGGCGGAGGTCGAGTATCACGACCATACGAGCCACACGATCTGGGTGCGGTTTCTTTGGGAGGTCGCGGAACTTTCCACCGACAGGCTACTTTCCGAGACTGAACGCACTGACCTAGATCGGCTCGCGGCAAAATTGCAGTATTCCTCTGTGTTGATCTGGACGACCACGCCTTGGACAATTCCGCAAAACCGGGCAGTCGCCTTCAATCCAGAGATTTCCTACGGTGCCTACGAGGTCGTGTCTCTCGCTGAGAACTCAACAGCGAAAGTCGGTGAGATCGTCGTTGTTGCGGACAAATTGGCAGACTCAATCTTCTCCGCTGCACGCGTTGAAGAACACAAGCGACTTTGTGACGTGCCGTCCGCGCTTCTCCGCCATGTCCGACTGTCCCACCCCTTCCGCGGCGTCGTTGACGAGAACGGCGAACCGACCAAGGAATGGATTTATGACGTCCCGATGCTCCCCGGCGACCATGTCACCGATGACGCGGGCACGGGCTTTGTCCACACCGCGCCCTCGCACGGTGACGACGACTATCAACTTTATCTCCGCTTCAAGGACAGCCACGGGCTGGAGATGACCTACAACGTCGAGCCGGACGGGACCTACCGCTCCTCGCTGCCGCTCTTCGGCGGGCAGCACATCATCCTGCCCGATGGCAAGGAAGGCCCGGCGAACGTCAGCGTGATCAAGCAACTCGCCTATGCCGGCGCCCTGTTCGCCAAGGGCAAGATCAAGCACAGCTACCCGCATTCCTGGCGGTCGAAGGCCCCGCTGATCTACCGCAACACGCCGCAATGGTTCGTGGCAATCGACAAGAGCCTCGACGACGGCATGTCGACCTATGGCGACACGATCAGGAAGCGGGCGCTCAACTCGATCAACCAGCTTGTCGAGTGGACCCCGGTGACGGGCCGCAACCGCCTGCATTCGATGATCGAGGCGCGGCCGGACTGGGTGCTGTCACGCCAGCGTGCCTGGGGCGTGCCGCTGACCTGCTTCGTGAAGAAGGGCGCGCAACCCACGGACGCCGATTTCCTCCTGCGCAACCCGCAGGTCAACGCCCGCATCACCGCCGCCTTCGAAGCCGAGGGCGCGGATTGCTGGTATGTGGAAGGCGCGAAGGAGCGGTTCCTGTCCGGCATCGTCAACCCCGGTGACTACGAGCAGGTGTTCGACATCCTCGACGTCTGGTTCGACAGCGGATCGACCCACGCCTTCGTCCTGCGCGACCGCCCGGACGGGACGGCGGACGGGCTGGCGGACCTTTACCTCGAAGGGACCGACCAGCACCGGGGATGGTTCCATTCGTCGATGCTGCAAGCCTGTGGCACCAAGGGCCGCGCGCCCTATCGGGGCGTCCTGACCCATGGCTTCACGCTCGACGAAAAGGGCATGAAGATGTCGAAGTCGCTGGGCAACACCGTGGCCCCGCAAGAGGTCATCGGCGAATACGGCGCCGACATCCTGCGCCTGTGGGTGGCGCAGTCGGACTATACCGTGGACCTTCGGATCGGGAAGGAGATCCTGAAAGGGACGGCAGACAGCTACCGGCGACTGCGCAACACCATGCGCTTCCTGCTGGGCAATCTTTCCGGGTTCTCCGAGGGCGAACGGGTCGCGCCGCAGGAGATGCCGGAACTTGAACGCTGGGTGCTGCACCGGCTGGCGGAACTGGACCACATGGTGCGCAAGGGCTATGCGGCCTACGACTTCCAGGGCGTGTTCCAGACGCTTTTCACCTTCTGCACGGTGGACCTGTCGGCCCTCTACTTCGACATCCGCAAGGACGCGCTTTACTGCGATGCGCCGACTTCGCTGCGCCGCCGGTCGGCGCGCACGGTTCTCGACATCCTTTTCCACCGGCTGACGACCTGGCTGGCGCCCATCCTCGTCTTCACGATGGAGGAAGTCTGGCTGTGCCGCTTCCCCGGCGAGGGTTCGTCGGTGCACCTTGTCGACATGCCCGAAACCCCGGCCGACTGGCTGGACGAGCCGCTGGCGCGCAAGTGGGACAACGTCCGTCGCGTCCGCCGCGTGGTGACGGCGGCGCTGGAGATCCAGCGCACGGCCAAGGTCATCGGCGCCTCGCTCGAGGCGGCTCCGGTCGTGCATGTCGAGGATGCCGAGGTTCTGGCAGCGCTGAGGTCGGTCGATTTCGCCGATCTCTGCATCACCTCCGCCATCGTGCTGACCGGCGACCCCGCCCCCGGTGAGGCGTTCCGCCTGCCCGAGGTGCCGGGCGTCGGCGTGGTCTTCGAGGCCGCCGAGGGGGAGAAATGCCAGCGCTGCTGGAAGATCCTGCCCGATGTCGGCAGCCACAAGCACGCGGGCACCTGCCATCGCTGTGACGAGGTGTTGGCCGGGAACGGTTGACACCACGCGCGCCGTGGCCCCGGGGCGAACCGGGGCCGGGCGCAGGGCCGCGGGCCGGGTCGGCCTCGAAGGCGGCCCCGGCTTCTTGACCGCGACCGGAAGGTGGCGCACCCTGCCGCCATGCCGGACCTGAGCGTTGAGAGCCCCTATGGCCGCCTGACCCTGACCGAGGAGGACGGCCGCATCACCCGCCTGCGCTGGGGCGGAGAGGGGGAGGATGCGACGCCCCTGCTGGCCGAGGCCGCCCGCCAGCTGGACGCGTACTTCGCTGGCACCCGGCGTGCCTTCGACCTGCCGGTCGCATTCGTCCCCGGCCTCGGCGGCGATGTCATGCGCGCGATGCTGGCCATTCCGTTCGGCGAAACCCGCACCTACGGCGACCTGGCGAAAACCCTTGGCGCCCCCGCGCAGGCGATCGGCCAGGCCTGCGGCGCCAACCCCGTGCCGATCATCGTGCCCTGCCACCGCATCCTTGGCGCCAGCGGGCTGGGCGGATTTTCCGCCCCCGGCGGGATCGAGACCAAGGTGGCGCTGCTCCGGCACGAAGGGGCGGGCTCGCTCCTGCTCTGACATCCCGACGCGTTCCTTGCGCCCGCGCCTCGGGGGCGCTACCGCTTGCGCAACGAGGGACGGCATGAGCCTTTTCATCTTCTTCAGCGTTCTTGGCGCGGCGGTTCTGCATGCCGGTTGGAACGCCCTGCTCAAGATCGGCGCGTCCCGCATCGCGACGATGATGGCGCTGTCCGGCGTGCAGGGTATCATCGGCCTTGCCATCGCGCTGTCCTGGCCAGTGCCGGAGCCGAGGGTCTGGCCCTGGATCCTCGCCTCCGGCGCGATCCACACCGCCTACAAGCTCTTCCTGACCTTCGCCTATGAGCACGGCGACCTGAGCCGGGTCTATCCGCTCGCGCGAGGGACCGCGCCGATGATCACCCTTGCGGTGGGCGCGATCTGGCTGGGCGAAAGCGTCAGCGCGGCCGAGACGGCGGGGATCTTTCTTCTGGGTGCGGGCATCCTGCTGCTGGCGCGCGGCGTCTGGACCAGCGGGGAATCGCTTCGCATGCTGCCCTTCGCCTTCGGGTCCGCCTGCGCGACGGCGGGATACACCCTGGTCGACGGGATCGGCGCGCGCCTGGCCGACGGCTCCACCGTCTATGTCGGCTGGCTTTTCGCGGTGGACGGCGCGCTGTTCGCCGTGGCGATGCTTTGGCTGCGGGGGCGTTCCGCCCTGCCGCCGAACTGGCGCGTCTGGGCCGCGGGCGGCACCGCCGCCGTTGCCTCCTACGGGTCCTATGCGGTGGCGGTCTGGGCGATGACGCTTGCGCCCATCGCGCTTGTCGCCGCGCTGCGCGAAACCTCGATCCTGTTCGCGGTGCTGATCGGCTGGCTCCTGTTCGCAGAACGGATGACGCCCGCCAAGGCGCTTTCGGTCGCGATGATCGCCGCGGGCGTGATCGTCACGCGCCTCTGACGCGGAGGCGTCGTCAGTTGCGTTCGGGGATTGCCTGCTGCGCCACGCCTGCGACGAGAAGATAGATCGAGGTGATCGCAAGGCCCCAGTGGGCGAGGGCGCCCGACACGAAGTCGAACCAGGCGGTCCATCCGGCAAACCCCGTCCAGGCCAGCGCCATCGGCAGCGACAGGCCGCGCCAGCGCTGGGTCCGGACCGGGTGGATGAACTTCAGATTGGTGAACATCGTTGCGGCCAGAATGACGATGATCCCGGTCATCAGGTAGAAGTTCGGCTCCAGCGCGAAAAGGACGAGGACCACCATGTTCCAGCAGGCGGGAAAACCGGCAAAGGAATTGTCCTTGGTCTTCATCCGCGTGTCGACGAAATAGATCGCGCTGGCATAGGTGATGACGATGATCGCAAGCCAGCCCGTCCAGCCCGGCAGAAGCCCCGACTGGAAAAGCGCGAAGGCCGGGATGAAGACATAGGTCAGATAGTCGATGATGAGGTCGAGAAGCACCCCGTCATAGGTCGGCCACTCGGTCTTGACATGGTAGCGTCGCGCCAGCGGGCCGTCGACGCCGTCCACGATCAGCGCGACAACGAGCCAGAGGAACATCAGGCTCCACTTGCCTTGCGCGGCGGCCAGCATCGCCAGCATCGAAAGGACCGCACCGGTTGCGGTGAACAGATGAACGAAAAGGGCCTTGATGCTGGAACTCATCGGTCCCTCTTGGCGCAAATCGGGACTTGAAGCAACCGCTCAGGCACGCCGGTGGGCCTTTTCGTAGACCTCCATCAGCCGTGCCGTGTCAACCGCGGTATAGGCCTGCGTGGTCGACAGCGAGGCATGCCCCAGCAGTTCCTGGATCGCGCGCAGGTCGCCGCCCGCCGCCAGCAGATGTGTCGCGAAACTGTGGCGCAGCGCATGGGGGGTCGCGCTGGCGGGAAGCCCCAGCGCGCCACGGGCCCGTTCCATCGACCGCGCGATCAGGCGCTGGTTCAGCGCCCCGCCCCGCGCGCCGCGAAAAAGGGGGGACGCAGGTTCCCCGGCCAGCGGAAAGGGGCAAAGCCGGACATAGTCCGCGACCGCCGCCTGTGCCGCGGGCAGGACAGGCACGATCCGCTCCTTGCCACCCTTGCCGCGGATGCGCAGGACCGTGGGCAGGCTCGCCTCGGCCCCGGTCAGCGACAGCGCCTCGGAGATGCGCAGGCCGCAGCCGTAAAGCAGCGTCACCACCGCCGCATCGCGGGCCGCGATCCAGTCCTCGCGCGCCATGTCGGCGACGGTGCCGATGACGGCGCGCGCGGCATCCTCGGACAGCGGGCGCGGCAGCTTGCGCTGATAGCGCGGGCTTCTGGCCGACAGCACCGCGGTCGGATCGAACCCCTCGCGTTCCGCCAGCCAGCGGATGAACCCCTTGACCGAGGACAGGATACGCGCCGCGGACCGGGCCGAGACGCCGCGACCGCGCGTGTGGGCAAGGAAGGCCCGCATGTCGGTCTGGGAAGCCGCTGCGAGGCGGGCGACACCCAGGCTTTCGCCATGGTGGGCCGCAAGGAAGGCGAGAAATCCCGAAACGTCGGCCTCATAGGCCCTCAGCGTGTTCGCGGACGCCCCGTCCAGCGCCTTCAGGTGCGACAGCCACCCGGCCATCGCATCGCGCAGCGCGGCGGACAGCATCAGGCCCATCCGCCTTCCCTCAGCCCAGCCACCGGCGCATCGCGCGTTCGAAAACGCCGGCGAAGAAGGTCAGAAGGTCGGTGCCATGGCTCGGACGGAACTGTTCGGGGTCCTCGGAGCCCATCACCAGCATCCCCGCCATCCGCCCCGCCCCGAGGTCGAGCCGGAGGAGCGCTTCGGAGGCGATCCAGTCCGCACGCTCGCCATGAAGGGCCGCAAGCTCCCGCTGGACCGGGCGCAGGACGACGGGGCGCATGGGTGCGGGGCGTCCACCGCGCATGTACGCCTCGATGAAGCCCGGTTCGGTCACCGCCAGGATCGCGCCGAAGCGGCCAAGTGCCGCTACCTCCCCCGACTGTGCGCTTTCCAGCACGAGGCGAATGGAATCCACCCGCAGGATCTGGGCGACATCGGTCGCGATGCAGGTCAGAAACTCCTCGAACCCGAGCGGTTCCAAGAGCTTGAGGATCGCGCGGTGGATCTGGTTGGTGCCTGCGAGGTTTTCATAGGCGGCCGCAATGACGCTGCGGTGGGTATCCTCCAGCCGGTCGAGCCGCGCCTCCAGCCGCTCCATCGCGATGCCGCGCAGGTCGACGATGTTGGCGCCCATCGCCCGCTCGTTGGCGGAGATGAGCGCGCGCATCAGGTCGCGGTCCTCAAGGATCACTTCCGGCGCCGCCATGATCCTGGCGCGCAACTCCGCTGCGATGGCGGCGCTTTCCGACATGTCCGTCCCTTTATCTGCCCGATCAGACTGGTTTTTCAGGGACTATACACCGTCCTACAGGATTTTCTGCCCCGTTTTTGCCCAGTCCTTCAGAAACTGGTCCAGACCCTTGTCGGTCAGCACGTGATTGGCCATCGACTTGATCACCGACGGCGGCGCGGTCACCACGTCGGCGCCGATCTTGGCGCAGTCGATCACGTGATTGACCGACCGGATCGAGGCCGCGAGGATCTCGGTGGAGTAGGTGTAGTTGTCGTAGATGATGCGGATATCCTCGATCAGGTCGGTCCCGTCATAGTGGATGTCGTCGATCCGGCCGATGAAGGGCGAGATGAACGAGGCGCCGGCCTTTGCCGCAAGGATCGCCTGCGCGGCCGAGAAGCAGAGCGTGACGTTGACCTTCAGCCCCTCGGATGCGAAAGCCTTGCAGGCGGTGAGTCCGTCCCAGGTCAGCGGCACCTTGATCGCGATGTTCGGCGCGATCTTGGAAAGCTTCAGCCCTTCGGCGATCATCGCCTTGGCCTCGGTGGCCACGACTTCGGCGGAAACGGGGCCCGAGACCATGTCGCAGATCTCTTTCGTGACCTCCAGGATGTCGCGGCCCGATTTCAGGATCAGCGAGGGGTTGGTGGTCACGCCATCGACCATGCCAAGGTCGTTCAGTTCCCTGATGGCGGCGGTATCGGCGGTATCGACGAAGAATTTCATGGCTGCGGTCCCCGGACTGGCGGCTGGTGTCGGGCGCCCTTCTAGCGCATGCCGTCACCCTTCGGAACCCATGACGGGCGCGCGGCATGGCTGAGGCGGATTTTTTTGACGAGGGCGCGCTCGTCGCGGTGCTGACGACCGAACCGCTGGGCCGCGCGCTTGACTACCGCGCCCCGGCCGGCGGCTGCTTCGCGGGCGCCTTCGTCGAGGTGCCGCTGGGCCCGCGCCTTGTTCTCGGCGTCGTCTGGGGGCCGGGGGAGGGCGGCTTCGATCCCACGAAGATCCGGCCCGTGACCCGCGTGCTGGACGCAGCGCCGATGGGTGGGGCGATGCGCGTCTTCCTTGAGCGCGCGGCCGACTACACGCTGACGCCGATGCCGGCGATGCTGCGGCTGGCGACCCGCGCGCCGGGGCTGGCCGATCCGCCGGGACCGCGCAAGGTCTACCGCAAGGGCTGGGCCGCGCCGGACCGGCTGACCGACGCCCGCGCCCGCGTGATGGCGGTGCTGGACGATTACGGCGGCGCGGCCTTCACGCTCGGCGAACTCGCAGGGCTTGCTGGCGTCGGCAGCGGCGTCGTCAAGGGGTTGGTGAAGCAGGGCGTCGTGGCCGAGGAGGAGGCGCCGCGCGACCTTCCCTATCCCCGTCTCGACCCCGATCTTGCGGGCAAGGCGCTGGCCGAGGACCAGGCGGCGGCTGCCGACCGCCTGCGCGCGGCCGTCGCGTCCGGCCGCTATGGAACCACGCTGTTGAAGGGCGTCACCGGGTCGGGCAAGACCGAGGTCTACCTGGAGGCGGTGGCAGAGTGCCTTCGGCAGGGCCGTCAGGCGCTGGTTCTCCTGCCGGAAATCGCGCTGACCGCCGAGTTCCTCGCGCGGGTCGAGGACCGATTTGGCGCAAGACCCGGCGAATGGCATTCCGGCGTCACCCAGACCGAACGCCGCCGGTTGTGGCGGATGGCGGGCGAGGGGGGCGTCGGGCTGGTCGTCGGCGCGCGGTCGGCGCTGTTCCTGCCGTTCCGCGACCTCGGCCTCATCGTCGTCGACGAGGAACACGACACCTCCTACAAGCAGGAGGACGGCGCACTCTACAACGCGCGCGACATGGCGGTGCTGCGGGCGTCCCTGTGCGATGCGCAGGTGGTGCTGGCCTCTGCCACGCCTTGCCTGGAAACCTGGGTCAATGCCGAGGCCGGGAAATACGCGCGCATCGACCTGACATCGCGCTTCGGGGTGGCGGAACTGCCCGAGATGCGGGCGATCGACATGCGGGCCGAACGGCTGGAACCGAACCGCTGGATCGGCCCGACGCTGGCCGGGGCCGTCCGCGCCCGGATCGAGGCGGGGGAACAGGCGCTCCTGTTCCTGAACCGCCGCGGCTATGCCCCCGTCACCATCTGCCGGGCCTGCGGCCACCAGATCGGGTGCGACCACTGCGACGCGCGGATGGTGGAGCATCGTTTCCTCAAGCGCCTGGTCTGCCACCAGTGCGGCGAGACCCGGCCGATGCCGGAGACCTGCCCGAACTGCGGCGTGGCGGGGCGCCTCGCGCCGGTCGGGCCGGGGGTCGAACGTCTGGCCGAGGAGGTGGCCGAACGCTTCCCCGAGGCACGGGTCGCGGTCCTGTCGTCGGACCTTTTCGGCTCTGCCCGGGCGCTGAAGGAAAAGATCGTGGAGATCGCCGGCGGGGGCGCCGACATCATCATCGGCACGCAGCTTGTGGCCAAGGGGCACAATTTCCCACTCCTGACGCTCGTGGGCGTGATCGACGCCGACCTGGGGTTGCAGGGATCGGACCTTCGCGCCGCCGAGCGCACGTTCCAGTTGATGCGGCAGGTGTCGGGGCGGGCGGGGCGGGGCGAACGGCCGGGGCTGGCGCTTCTGCAGACCTACCAGCCTGAGCACCCCGTCATCCGCGCCATCCTTTCGGGCGAGGAAGAGGCGTTCTGGCGCGCCGAGGCCGCTGAGCGGCAGGCCGCGGGGATGCCGCCCTTCGGCCGGCTTGCCGGGGTCGTCCTGTCGTCGCCCGACGTGCAGGCGGTTTTCGACTTCGGCAACGAACTGGCCCGTCGCGACGCGCCGCTGCGCCGGATCGGCGCGCAGGTGTTCGGCCCCGCACCGGCCCCGATCGCGCGCGTCCGCGGCCGCCACCGCGTGCGGCTTCTGGTCAAGGCGGCCAAGGGCGTGGCGCTTCAAGCCGCGCTGGCCGAATGGGTGGGCCAGATCAGGCCACCCGCGAACCTTCGGCTGTCGATCGACATCGACCCGCAAAGCTTCTGGTGACGCGGCCGGCCGCTCCGGCGCTTCTGCTTTGCTCTCGCCAAGGTCGGATCGACGCGATATGCCGTTGCCCATGCGGCTGCACGTCCTTCCCCTGCGCGAGACCGACCACCTCCCCCGCTGGCGGCGGCCGTCGGTGCTTCTGTTCGTGATGGCCGCGGCGATGCCGGTGGCCTTTTCCACCTGGTCCGCGCTTCTGAACAACTTCGTCATCACCGCCGCCGCCTTCGACGGCGCCGACATTGGCCTTCTGCACACGGTGCGGGAGATTCCGGGCTTTCTGGCCATCGGGGTGATCTTCGTCCTCCTGTTCCTGCGTGAACAGGTGCTGGCGCTGCTGTCCCTGACGCTGCTGGGTGTGGCGACGGCGGTCACGGCCTGGTTCCCCTCGCTGGGCGGGATACTCGCCATCACGCTCCTCTCCTCGATCGGCTTTCACTACTACGAGACCGTCAACCAGTCGCTGCAACTGCAGTGGATCGACCGCAAGCGCGCGCCGCAAACGCTTGGCTGGATCGCCGCGGCGGGGTCAGGCGCGACGCTGGTGGCCTATGTCCTGATCGTGCTGACCTGGCGGCGGTTCGACCTGTCCTACAACTTCGTTTACCTGGTTTCGGGCGGGTTCACAGCGCTGGTCGGGCTCGGCTGCCTTCTGGTCTACCCTCTCTTCGAGGCACCCCATCCGCAGGAAAAGCGGCTGATCCTGCGCCGCCGCTATTGGCTTTACTACCTGCTCCAGTTCTTCGCCGGCGCCCGGCGGCAGATCTTCGTCGTCTTCGCCGGCTTCATGATGGTCGAACGCTTCGGGTTTTCCGTGGACGAGGTGACAGGGCTGTTCCTCATCAACCTCGTCGCCAACATCTTCTTCGCGCCGATCATGGGACGGGTTGTCGCAAAATGGGGCGAACGCCGGGCGCTGATCTTCGAATACTCCGGCCTGGTCTGCGTATTCCTGGCTTACGGCGGCATCTACCTGTTCGGCTGGGGCGTGATGCTGGCGGCGGTGCTCTA
The DNA here is from genome assembly GCF_025380365.1 of Albidovulum sediminis. Taxonomy (GTDB): domain Bacteria; phylum Pseudomonadota; class Alphaproteobacteria; order Rhodobacterales; family Rhodobacteraceae; genus Albidovulum; species Albidovulum sediminis. The sequence goes on along the minus strand of NZ_JAOCQF010000001.1, from coordinate 2,144,827 downwards.
CGTCCTTGACCACATGTTCTTCGCGCTGGCCATCGCGCTCAAGACCTACTTCCAGAAGATTGCCGCGCCCGAGGATATCGCCCCGACGGCTGCGGTCGCCTTCACCATCAACCACATCGCCGCCGTCTTCCTGCCGGTGACGCTTGGCCTGGTCTGGATCGCCGCGCCGGCCGCCGTCTTCCTGATTGCCGCCGGCATCTCCGCTGGGTCGCTCATGCTGTCGTTCCTCATCCCTCTCGACCCGGAGCCGGGGCGGGAGACGATCCTGACCCGGCCCGTGGCCGCGCCGGCCGAGTAGCCGGCCAGACCGCTTCACGATCGCGTCGCATCATCTGGCGCGGCCGCAGGGGGCGACCTATATTCCGCTCGTGAGGATCAAGGAGGTTTCACGGTGCTCAACGCGCTCTTCGGACGGCCCGCCCGCATGCCCGCGCAGGAGGAGGCCCTACCGGGCCGTCCCGACCCCATTCCCACGGCCGAGTTCCATTTCCTGTCGGGCCTGCCGCTGAAATCCCCGGTTCCGGCCGGCATGGAAGAGGCGATGTTCGCCATGGGCTGCTTCTGGGGGGTGGAGCGCAAGTTCTGGCAGGTCGAGGGGGTCTGGCTGACCATGGTCGGCTATTCCGCCGGCATCACGCCGAACCCGACCTACAGGGAAACCTGCACCGGCCTGACCGGCCATACGGAGGTGGTCCGGCTCATCTACGATCCGCAGATCGTAAGCTACGAGGAGCTTCTGAAGGTCTTCTGGGAAAACCACGACCCGACGCAGGGCAACCGGCAGGGCAATGACGTGGGCACGCAGTACCGCTCGGGCATCTACACCTATACGAAGGCGCAGGCCGAGGCCGCCGAGGCGAGCCGCGCCGCCTATGCCGATCGCCTGAGGGCTGCGGGTTACGGGGCCATCACCACCGAAATCCGCCCCGCCGAGGAGTTCTACTTTGCCGAGGACTACCACCAGCAGTATCTGGCCAAGAACCCGGACGGCTACTGCGGCATCGGCGGGACCGGGGTGACCTGCCCCATCGGGCTTCCCGCTGCACGCGGCTGAACCGCGCGGGCAAAGGGGGCGGCAAGACGCCCCGCCCGAACCGCTGCCGCGCTTGACCCGGACCGGGCCGGGGCCTAAGGCCGGACGCACCCTTTCCCGCGTCCCGGAGCCGCCATGCCCGTCTTTTCCGCCCTGACCACGCTTGACACCCGCGAAGCGGCCGAAGCCCTCGCCGGGGCGCTGGAAAACCTTGAGCCCGAACCCTCCGGCGTTGGCGTCTTCGAGATCGAGGACGGGTCAGGGCAGTACGAGGTCGGCGCCTATTTCGAGGAGGCCCCTGACGGCATCGGCTTGGCGCTCATGGCCATGGCCCACGGCGCGCGCCCCTTCGTCATCTCGGAAGTTCCGGACACCGACTGGGTGGCCCATGTGAGGCGGGAATTGCAGCCGGTCGAGGCGGGACGGTTCTTCGTCTATGGAAGCCATGACGCGGACCGGGTGCCCGCAGACTGCGTGCCGCTTCTGATCGAGGCCGCCATGGCCTTCGGAACCGGGCATCACTCGACCACCAAGGGCTGTCTCCTGGCGCTCGACCGGCTGGAGCGCGCGGGATTTCGCGCCCGCAACGTCGCGGACATCGGCTGCGGCACCGCGGTTCTGGCCATGGCCGCCGCCGCGATCTGGCCCGAGCCGGTCATCGCGTCGGACATCGACCCCGTCGCCGTCGAGGTTGCGGCCGCCAACGTGGCCGCGAACGGCATGGCCGACCGAGTGCACTGTGTCGAGGCGGCCGGGTTTGACCACCCGGACCTGACGGCGCGCATGCCCTACGATCTGGTGTTCGCCAACATCCTGAAGGGGCCACTTGTGGCACTCGCCCCCCGGATGGGGCAGGCGATTGCGCCGGGCGGGAAGGCGATTCTGTCCGGCATCCTGAACACGCAGGCCGACGAGGTCGCAGCGGCCTACAAAATGACAGGTTTCGGTGTCATCGGGCGCGACGAACTCTCCGATTGGACGACATTGGTGCTGGAGCGGAACGAATAAGCCGAAAGACGGGACGAGCGCCCAATTTTCGCCTTATTTTCAACGCAGCTTCAACGTTGGCGGGGGCGCGCCGAAAAAGTTCAGGAGATTGGCAAGTGGTCGATCCCAATATGAAAGACTTCTACGGCCGTGTCGACCGCATCCAGCGGATCCATGCCGCGGGTGGCGGGTTCGAGGCGGAGGGAACGCTGGGTATGTTCCATTACAACGCGCAGCGCAGGCGGCGTTACCGCTCCACCTGGATCATGCCGATCCTGCTCGTCGCGCTCACTGTCCTGCTGATCAAGGCCGGTGTCCTGGCCGTGATCGGGCAAGATTTCTACGACGACCGCGTCGCCATGCTGCAGCAGGGCACCGTCATCGACCAGGCCGGCGCCTATGTGCTGGAGGCCGGCCAGGCAACCATCTGGCTTTCCGAGGTCATCCGCGGCGTGATCCGCTGATCGACCGCCTACGAGCAGAAAAGGCCGTGTCCGGCGATCCGGGCACGGCCTTTTTTTGCGGCTGCGTCGTGAAAGATCTCAGCGGCGCGCGATGTCTTCGATGTCACCGCGGCACAGCCCGATATCGTCAAGTTCGCGGTCCGACAGGCGCGACAGCGCGTTGCGGGTGACGCGGGCATCGTTCCATGCGGCAACGATCGAAACGAGGCTGGAGAAGAAGCCGGTGTGAAGGCCGGAAGCGGCGCGGGTGTTGGTGTAAGTCGTCATTGTCCTGATCCTCAGAAATCCTGGTGCAGAGGCTTTCCCCTGCGGCTGAGGAGGATTTAGACAGGCCCGTGTGCACCGGCAAGGGATGCGCTTGCAGTGCCGCCATGCAGCGATTGCATGGGTCGGGGTTCCGTTAACTTCCTGCAATAAAACGGTTTCTGCAAGTGCAAAAAGTGTCGTTTTCTGCGCATGCAAAGACGATTTCCGACCTCGTCGATCACAGGCGCGTCAGCTGATCGCCCGACCATTCTCTCTTTGCGATGTTCGCCTTTCGTGCTAGTCGTGTCCGAAAAGCAACACGAGCAGGGTGAAACATGCGCGTTCTCGGGATCGACCCGGGGCTCAGGAACCTCGGCTGGGGGGTGATCGAGGCCAAGGGATCGCGACTCAGCCATGTCGCAAACGGCATCATCCACTCCGAGGGCCGGGATCTGGCCGAACGGCTGAAATCGCTGCACGAGGCGTTGACCGAGGTGATCCTGCGTCATGTGCCCGATGCGGCGGCCGTGGAGCAGACCTTCGTCAACAAGGACGCGGTGGCGACGCTGAAACTGGGCCAGGCCCGCGGCATCGCGCTTCTGGTCCCGGCGCAGGCGGGGCTTGCAGTCGGGGAATATGCGCCGAACGCCGTCAAGAAGGCAGTGGTCGGCGTCGGCCATGCCGCCAAGGGTCAGGTCGAACACATGGTGCGATTCCAGCTTCCGGGGGTGGAACTCGCCGGGCCTGACGCGGCCGACGCGCTGGCCGTGGCGATCTGTCATGCGCACCACCTGCAAAGCGCCGGCCGGCTGGCCGCCGCGCTGAAGGGGGCGGCATGATCGGGCGGATCGCGGGCGTCATCCTGCACCGGGCGATGGATCATGTGCTGATCGACGTGCGCGGGGTGGGCTATGTCGTCCACGTCTCGCAGCGCACCGCGGCGGCGCTGCCCCCTGTGGGGGAGGCTGCGGCGCTTTATACCGACCTTCTGGTGAGGGAGGATCTGCTCCAGCTTTTCGGCTTTCCGACGCTTCTCGAAAAGGAATGGCACCGGCTTCTGATGACGGTGCAGGGCGTGGGGGCCAAGGCGTCGATGGCCATTCTCGGCACGCTCGGGGCAGAGGGGCTGGCCCGCGCGATCGCGCTGGGCGATTCCGCCTCGATCAAGGCCGCGCCCGGTGTCGGGCCGAAGTTGGCGCAGCGGGTGGTGATGGAACTGCGCGACAAGGCCCCGACTGTCATGGCGCTGGGCGGAACGCTGACGGTCGATCTGGCCCCTTCGGATGACGTGGTCGAGGTGGCCGCCCCGCGCAAGGCCCAGCCCGCGCCGCGTCCCGAGGCGGCGGCGACGGCCGAGGCGCTGTCGGCGCTCATCAACCTCGGTTATGGCCAGGGCGAGGCGGCGGCGGCCGTCGCGCAGGCGGCGGGGGAGAATGCGGGCGCAGAGACGCCGGCCCTGATCCGCGCGGCGCTGAAGCTTCTGGCACCGAAGGGCTAGGCGATGGAACCCGATCCCACCCTGCGCGCGACCCGTCAGCCCGAGGATGTCGACCGGCCGATGCGCCCGCAGGCGCTGTCGGAATTCGTCGGGCAGGAGGAAGCACGGGCCAACCTGCGCGTCTTCATCGAAAGCGCGCGGCGGCGGGGCGAGGCGATGGACCACACGCTCTTCCACGGGCCGCCCGGCCTTGGCAAGACGACGCTGGCGCAGATCATGGCGAAGGAACTGGGCGTCAACTTTCGCATGACCTCCGGCCCGGTTCTGGCGCGCGCGGGGGATCTGGCGGCGATCCTGACCAACCTCGAGGCGCGGGATGTGCTGTTCATCGACGAAATCCACCGCCTGAACCCGGCGGTGGAAGAGGTGCTTTACCCCGCGATGGAAGATTTCGAGCTGGACCTCGTCATCGGCGAGGGGCCGGCCGCGCGGACGGTCAGGATCGAGTTGCAGCCCTTCACGCTGGTCGGCGCGACAACGCGGCTTGGCCTGCTGACAACCCCGTTGCGTGACCGGTTCGGCATCCCGACCCGGCTCCAGTTCTATACCGTCGACGAGCTTGACCTGATCGTCAGCCGTGGCGCGCGGCTGATGGGGATACCAGCCGCATCCGATGGCACGCGCGAGATTGCGCGGCGCGCGCGCGGCACGCCGCGGATCGCCGGGCGGCTCCTGCGCCGGGTGGTCGATTTCGCGCTGGTCGAAGGCGACGGCCACCTGACGCGCGAGATCGCCGACAGCGCGCTGACACGGCTCGGCGTCGATCATCTGGGGCTTGACGGCGCGGACCGGCGCTATCTGACGCTGATCGCCGAGAACTACGCGGGCGGGCCGGTGGGCGTCGAGACGCTTTCGGCTGCACTTTCGGAAAGCCGCGACGCGATCGAAGAAGTGATCGAGCCGTTCCTGCTCCAGCAGGGGCTGATTCAGCGGACGCCGCGCGGACGGATGCTGGCGCAGAAGGCCTGGACGCATCTTGGCCTGCCGCAGCCGAAAGTCCCCGGACAGTCCGATCTGTTCGGGAAGTGAAGGGTTCGCTTCCTTTTACGAACGGAAACCGCCCCGGAATGTGGTGAAACTGATGCGTTTGCCCAGGCGCGTTCGCACCCGCCCTGCCGGGTCGGCTTGCATTCGCTACCGGCCTGTCGCAAAGCACGCCGACTAGAGGACATCGCCATGACCGCCGACCAGATCGAGGCCCTGTTCACCCGAAGCGCGGGCGCATACGTCTTTGCCCGCTGGGCGCGCCCGATCGTGCCGGTGGTCTTCGGCGTCGATGACGCAACGCTCACCGTCGTCAAGGGCGCGATCGAGGCGGTGGTCACGCTGGCAGGGCACCGGATGGCCGAGACCGACCCCGAACAGGGGGCGAACCTGATGATCTTCTTCCTGCGCGACTGGGCGGAGCTTGTGGAACTGCCCGACCTCGACCGGCTGGTTCCGGGGCTGGCGGCGCTGATCCCGCGGCTCGAGGGGGAAGGGGCAAGCCAGTACCGCCATTTCCGATTTGAGGATGATGGCGCGATTCGGGCCTGCATCGCCTTTGTCCGCATGGGTGCGGAACTTGCGGACGTGCCCGCGGCCGAACTTGCGCTGGGTCTGGCGGCGCAGGTTGTCCTGCTCTGGTCGGATCGCGCATTTCGCGACCGTTCCCCCCTCGCGCAGGCGGGGGGTCATGTGATATTGCGCCCCGACGTGGCGGGGCTGATCCGTGCGGCCTACGATCCGGTCTTGCCGGCGGCGGCCCGCGATCCGGCCCATGCCCTGAGACTTGCGGCGCGAATGGGAGCGTGAAGGATGGCGAACAAGGTCTTCATCGATGGCGAGGTCGGCACGACGGGTCTTCAGATCCGCGAGCGTCTTCTGCGTCGTGATGACATCCGCCTGATCTCCCTGCCCGAGGCGCAGCGCAAGGATCGCGCCGCGCGGCTTGAGGCCTTTGCGCAGGCCGACGTCTCGATCCTCTGCCTGCCCGACGCGGCGGTGCACGAGGTCGCGCCGGACCTGAAAGCCATGGGCGCGCGGGTGATCGACGCCTCGACCGCGCACCGGGTCGACCCGGACTGGGTTTTCGGCTTCCCGGAGATGGCGGCGGGCCAGCGGGACGCGATCCGGACGGCGAAAAGGGTGTCCAACCCGGGCTGCTGGTCGACCTGTGCGATCGCGCTGATCCGGCCTCTGGTCGCGGCTGGCCTGATTGACCCGGCGCATCCGCCGGCGATTTCCGGCGTCTCGGGCTATACGGGCGGCGGCAAGTCGATGATCGAGGAATTCGACAGCGGCAAGGTGGAAGGCTCCTTCCTTTACGGCGCCGCGCAATCCCACAAGCACCTGCCTGAGATCCGCCTGCACGGGCTCCTGAAGCGTGCGCCGGTCTTCGTCCCCTCGGTCGGGCAATATGCGCAGGGCATGGCCGTGGCCGTCGCGATGGATCTAAACCGCGACGGCATCGCCGCGGCCGAGGACGCGCTGCGGTCCGCCTACGCGGGCGAGGCTTTCGTCGCTGTAGTCCCGGCCTCGGTCGATCAGCCGCGGGTGATGCCGCAGCGTCTGAACGGCACCAACCGGCTGGAGCTTTCGGTGCACGGCAATCCCGAAACGGGGGCCGCCACGCTGGTCGCGGTGTTGGACAACCTCGGCAAGGGCGCTTCGGGTGCTGCCGTCCAGAACCTCAACATCATGCTCGGGATCGAGGAGGGGCGGGGCCTGTGACCCGCGAACGGCGATGACGCATGAGTTCGGCCTGCGCGTCTATTACGAGGATACCGACCTTGCCGGGATCGTCTATTACGCGAACTACCTGAGGTTCATCGAGCGGGCGCGGACGGAATGGGTGCGCACGCTGGGCATCGACCAGGGGCGGCTGAAGGCCGAGCAGGGGATCGTCTTTGCCGTGCGCCGGGTCGAGGCCGACTATCTGCGGCCCGCGCGCTTCGACGACGAACTGACCGTCATCACCCGCCCGCAAGCGGCCACCGGTGCGCGGATGGTGCTGGAGCAGGACGTGATGCGCGCGGGGGAGCGACTGTTCGCCGCCGTGGTCACGCTGGTCTGCCTGACCGAAACCGGCCAACCCGCGCGAATCCCGGCGGAACTTCGCCGAAGGATGGAGCCTGCGGTCCATTGAGGCCGCCCCCCGGCGCCGGGGCGCCGGGGCAGGTTTGCGGCAATCTGTTGGCATCTTCCAAGAAACAACGATAGACTTGCGTCAAATCAGAGCCGCCAAAGCGCGGCCCAACCGGCGAGCAGATACCGATGGAAACCGAAACCCTTGCGATGGCGCAGGCGCATGACTTCTCCTTGCTTGCGCTCTTCATGGCCGCCTCCCTGACCGTCAAGCTTGTGATGATCCTTCTCACCGTGGCCTCGGTGTGGTCGTGGGCGATCATCGTGCAGAAATTCATCGCCTATCGCGCCGCCCGGCACGAGGCGGCGATCTTCGACCGCGCCTTCTGGTCGGGCGAGCCGCTCGACGAGCTGTTCGACCGCATCGGCGGCCAGCCCGAGGGCCCGTCGGAAAAGATCTTTGCCAGCGGCATGGTCGAATGGCGCCGGTCGCATCGTCAGGACGGAGAGCTGATCGCGGGCGCGCAGGCGCGCATCGACCGCTCGATGGACGTGGCGATCCAGAAGGCGACCGAAGATATCATGCGCGGATTGCCGGTTCTGGCGACCGTCGGCTCCACCGCACCGTTCATCGGTCTCTTCGGCACGGTCTGGGGGATCAAGGTCGCGTTCGAGCAGATCGCGATGTCGCAAAGCACCTCGTTCTCGGTGGTGGCGCCCAGCATCGCCGAGGCGCTTCTGGCGACCGCGCTCGGCCTTCTGGCGGCGATCCCGGCGGTGATCTTCTACAACAAGCTGTCGACGGACGGCGACCGCATCGTGGCCGGATACGAGGCGTTCGCCGACGAGTTCTCCACCATCCTTTCGCGCCAGCTGGACGCCTGAGCCATGGGTGCAGGTGTCATCAAGGGTGGCGGGGGCGGGCGGCATCGCCGCCGGGGCCGTCGCGGCCGGTCGCATATGATGAGCGAGATCAACGTCACCCCCTTCGTGGACGTGATGCTGGTGCTTCTGGTGATCTTCATGGTCGCCTCGCCGCTTCAGGTCGTGGGCGTGCCGCTCGACCTGCCCAAGACTGCCGCGCAGGCGGTGACGACTGAACAGGAAGAGCCGCTGACCATCTCGATCCAGGCCGACGGCGCCATCTCGATCCAGAACGAGCCGATCGCCGAGGGCGACCTCATCGCCAAGCTGATGGCAATCTCGGCCGAGCGGACCAGCGACAAGCTGTTCCTGCGCGCCGACGGGACCATCGCCTATGAGCGGGTGGTGCAGGTGATGGGGGCGCTGAACTCGGCGGGCTTCGCCAACATCGTGCTGGTGACAGACGCGGGCGGACCGCGCTTCGACGGCCAGGGCGGGAACTAGGGCAGATGCCCCGGCAAAGATCCGAACGCATCGGTTTCATCGTATCGGGCGGGGTTCACCTCGGCGCGATCCTGTGGCTGCTTGTGGGCGGGATCTTCTTTTCGCACGACATTCCGCCGACGTCGGTGGCAACCGAGGTGTCGCTGATGTCGGCGGCGGAGTTCGATGCGCTGGTGGCGGCCGCGCCGCGGGCGCCGGAGGAAACGCCGCTGCAGCCTTCCCTGCCCGAACCGCCCGCGGCGGAGGAGGCGGCCCCCGCCCCGGTCGAGGAGGCGGAACCTGAAACGGTGACGCCAGAGCCGCCGGTGGCGGAGCCGGAGCCCGACGTATCGCCCGACGTGACGGAACTGACCCCGCCAGCCGCCGAAGTGACGGACACCCCGCCGACGGCGATCCTGCCGCCAACCGAGGAGCCGTCGGCGACCATCGTGACCGAGATCGCGCGCAAGCCGACGCCGCGGCCCGCCCCGCGTGTGGCCCCGGTGCCGACCGACGCGCCCGAGCCCGACGCCGCCCCGGCGCCCGAGGTGGTGGAGCAGACCGTCGAGGCGCCCGCCGAAGAGGCGCAGCCGCAGGAAACCCAGGAGGCCGCCGCGCCGGAAGAGGCGGGCGAGGTCCTGGAGACGGAAGAGAACAAGGACCCGGAGGAGGTGGCCTCGGCCGCGCCGCTGACATCGGCCCGCCCCAAGCCGCGGCCGGAAAAGCCGGTGAAGCCCGCGGCCACCCCCGAAACCACCCCCGCGACCCCGCCCGAACCGGCCGCTGCCGAGGCGCCGCCATCGCAGACGCAATCGGACGCTGTCGCCGACGCGCTGGCCGAGGCGCTGGCCGGCGCGGCATCGGAAGACCCTGCGCCGGGCACCGGCACCGCGGCTTCGGGCCCGCCGATGACCGGCGGGGAGAAGGACGCGCTCGTGGTGGCGGTCAAGCAGTGCTGGAACGTCGGCGCGCTGTCGACGGACGCGCTCAGGACCATCGTGACGGTCTCGGTGGCGATGTCCCCGGACGGGCGGCCCGACTCCGGCTCGATCCGCATGATCAGCTACGAGGGCGGAACCGAAGCCTCCGCCAAGCAGGCGTTCGAGGCCGGGCGCCGCGCGATCCTGCGGTGCGCCGGCGAAGGCTATCCGCTGCCGCGTGACAAGTACGAACAGTGGAAGGTGATCGAGATCGTCTTCAACCCCGAAAGGATGCGGCTCAGATGATCACGACATCGTTATCAGACGGGCGGTCCACCGCTCAGACAGGAACACCGGGGTTGCGCGACGCGGCCCCGATTGCGATGACCGGAAAGACATCGCAGATCCCCATCCACCCCTCTGCCGGAGGAAGAATGCCCGTGATGCTGCGCACCCTTTGCCTGGCGCTTGCCGCCATCGGATTCACCGCCATTCCCGCGCTGGCGCAGGATGGCCCCCTGCGGATCGTGATCGAGGAGGGCGTGATCGAGCCCTTGCCCTTCGCCGCGCCCACCTTCATCGCTGAAAACCCCTCGGCGGCCGAATTCGCCGATCAGGTCACCCGCGTGGTGGCTGCCGACCTGGCCGGAACCGGCCTTTTCCGCGAGATCCCGCAATCGGCCCATATCGCCCGCGTTTCGAACTTCGACGCACCGGTATCCTACGCCGACTGGAAGGCGATCAACGCGCAGGCGCTGGTGACGGGATCGGTGGCGCTGGGCTCGGACGGGCGGCTGAACGTCAAGTTCCGGTTGTTCGACGTCTTTTCGGGCCAGCCGATGGGCGACGGCCTCCAGTTCGGCGGCGGATCCGCGAACTGGCGGCGGATCGCGCACAAGGTGGCCGACCAGGTCTATGCCCGGATCACCGGCGAGGGCGGATATTTCGACAGCCGCGTGGTCTTCGTGTCGGAAAGCGGGCCCAAGGACCAGCGGCTGAAGCGGCTGGCGATCATGGACTACGACGGCGCCAACGTGCAGTACCTGACCGACAGTTCCGCCATCGTGCTGGCGCCGCGCTTCTCGCCGGATGGCAGCCGGGTGCTCTACACCTCCTATGAAACCGGCTTTCCGCGCATCAAGATGCTCGACATCGCCTCGGTCACGTCCCAAGGCCTGGCGGACCTCTCGGGCAACATGACCTTCGCGCCGCGCTTCTCGCCCGATGGCGGCACCGTCATCTATTCGGTCGAACAGGGCGGCAACACCGACCTCTACGCGCTGGCGCTCGGCTCCAACCAGCCGGTCCGGCTGACGACCGCGCCGTCGATCGAAACCGCTCCGTCGTTTTCGCCCGACGGCAGCCGCGTCGTCTTCGAAAGCGACCGTTCGGGGACGCAGCAACTTTACGTCATGCCGGTCGGCGGGGGGGAGCCGACGCGCATCAGCTTCGGCGAGGGGCGCTATGGCACGCCGGTCTGGAGCCCGCGCGGCGATCTTATCGCCTTCACCAAGCAGAACGCGGGCCGGTTCCACATCGGCGTGATGCGCGCGGATGGCAGCGAGGAACGGCTTCTGACCGCGTCCTTCCTGGACGAGGGGCCGACCTGGGCGCCGAACGGACGGGTGATCATGTTCACCCGCGAAAGTGCTGGCGCGGGCGGATCGGCGCAGCTTTATTCTGTCGACATCTCGGGCCGGAACCTGCGGGCCGTCCCGACCGAGGGGGCGGCATCGGACCCGGCGTGGTCGCCGCTCCTGCCCTGAACGAACGGCCCGGCCCGGCGTTCCCAAGCGCCGGGCGGGATGATATGGTAACGGCCATCGAGCCATAAACAGAGGCGGCAAGGCAATGAACAAACTCTCGATGATCCTTCTCCTGACGGGCGCGCTCGGCGTGTCGGCCTGCAACAACCCGGACCGGTTCGGGGCGGGTGGCGACGGTGGCGCGGGCGCGCCCGGCGGCATCACCGCGGCATCGCTGGGCGATCCGAACGATCCGAACTCGCCGGCCTATTTCAACCAGACCATCGGCGACACCGTGCGCTTCGCGGTCGACCAGTCGATCCTGACACCGGAGTCGCAGAACGTGCTGGCCGGGCAGGCGCAGTGGATGAACCAGCACGCGCAATACAGCGCCGTGATCGAAGGCCATGCCGACGAACAGGGCACGCGCGAATACAACATCGCACTGGGCGCCCGCCGTGCCAGCGCCGTGCAGGAATTCCTGATCGCGCAGGGCGTGTCGCCCGCACGGCTCCGCACGGTGTCCTACGGCAAGGAACGCCCTCTGGCGATCTGCTCGGATGAAACCTGCTATGCGCAGAACCGGCGCGCGGTGACCGTGATCACCGTCGGCGGCGGCGTCTGATCCCCGGGGCGAAGGCATGATCCGGGCGCTGGTCCTATCGGCCCTGCTGGCGGCCGCAACCGCGGCCCCCGCCGGGGCCCAGAACGCCGAGACCCTGGCCGATCTCCGGTCGGAGTTGACGCGCCTTGCCCAGGACCTTCAGTCGCTTCGGGGCGAGTTGGTGGCCGGGGGGCAGTCCGCGATGCAGGCCGCGGGCGGCACCGGCGCGCTTGATCGCATGAACGCGATGGAGGCCGAGATTGTGCGGCTGACGGCCCGGACCGAGGAGTTGCAGAACCGCATCGACCGCGTCGTGGCCGACGGAACCAACCGCATTGGCGATCTGGAATTCCGCATCTGCGAACTCGAAGAGGGCTGCGACGTCTCGAACATGCCGATCACGGGCATTCTCGGCGGGTCGGGCGGCGGTGGCGCGGCGGTGCCGGCCCCGGCCCCCGCGCCCGAGGCGCCGGCGCCGGTCAATGGTGGCGCACCGGAACTTGCCGTCAGCGAGCAGGCCGATTTCGACCGGGCAAAGGCCGCGCTGGATGGCGGCAACTACCAGGCGGCCGCCGATGGGTTCGCCGACTTCGCCAATACCTATCCGGGCAGCCCCCTGACGGGGGACGCCCATTTCCTGCGGGGTGAGGCGCTGGCAGGGCTGGACGACACGTCCGGTGCCGCGCGGGCCTATCTCGATGCCTTCTCCGGCGCCCCCGACGGCCCGCGCGCCCCCGCGGCGCTGTTCCGTCTGGGGGCGGCACTCGGGCTGCTTGGGCAGGTCCAGGAAGCCTGCGTCACCCTGGGCGAGGTGCCCCGGCGTTTCCCGAGCGCGCCCGAGGCGGCAGAGGCCGTGACAACGATGCAGACGCTCGGGTGCCAGTGAGCGGGAGCGACGAGCGCCTGCTGGCAACCCTGCGGGACTTCTTTACGCCCGGGCGGCCCGACCGCCTGGGCGTTGCCGTTTCCGGCGGGGGAGATTCGACAGCGCTTCTATGCCTTCTGGCAAGCTGGCGCTCCGATGGGGGGCCCGAGATCGCGGCCGTGACCGTCGATCATGGTCTGCGGCCCGAAGCCGCTGACGAAGCGCGGGCGGTTGCCGACCTTTGCGCTCGGCTCGGTGTCGGTCACGCGATCTGCCGCTGGGCCGGCTGGGACGGCCGCGGCAACCTGCCCGATCAGGCACGGCGCGCGCGCCAGCGCCTGATCGCGGACTGGGCCCTGGCGCGGGGCATCGGTGCGGTCGCGCTGGCGCACACCCGCGACGATCAGGCCGAAACCGTGCTGCTCCGGCTTGCGCGGGGGTCGGGGGTGGACGGGCTTTCGGCCATGGCACCCTGGCGGAACGCCCACGGGATCGACTGGGTGCGGCCGCTGCTTGGCACGCCCCGTCAGGACCTGCGCGACTATCTGACGCGGCACGGTATCGGTTGGGCCGAGGATCCGACGAACGAGGACGAGCGCCACGATCGCGTCAGGATGCGCAAGGCGCTGGCCGGGCTGGCGCCGCTTGGCCTGACGGCAGTGCGTCTGGCCGAAACGGCCGGGCACATGGCGCGGGCGCGGGCCGCGCTTGATACGGTGACGGCCGGGCTTGCCCGGGACGCCTGCCGGATCGAGGCGGGCGACGTTCTGATCGCGCGTGCCGCGTTCGAGCGGGCGCCTGAAGAAATTCAGCTCAGGCTGCTCGCCCATGCCATCCGCTGGGTCACCTCGGCGGAGTATCGGCCGCGCTTCGCGCCCCTGTCCGAGGCCCGGGCCGCGCTGGCCGCGGATAGGCGTCGGGCCCTGGCGGGGGCGCTGCTGTCTGCCACCCGACGCGTCATTCGGGTGACGCGGGAATACCGCGCGGTCGCTTCGCTTGCGGTCGGGCCGGGGGAAGTCTGGGACCGGCGCTGGCGCGTCCTCGGCCCGGCGGTGGAGAATGCGGAAGTGCGCGCTCTCGGCCCCGACGGGCTCAGGATGCTGGCCGACCCGCGCGCCTCGGGCCTGCCCCACGCGACGCTCATCGCCTCGCCCGCGGTGTGGTCGGGTGCGCGGCTTCTGGCCGCCCCCGTCGCCGCCGGCGGCAGCGAATGGCGCGCAGAGCCGATCTTTGATGCCGAGAGCTTCGTTCAGGCGCTTTTCGCGCATTGAACCTGCCCGGCTTATCTCTATTTTAAGAGGCAGCCCCGCCGCTTGCGCGCGCGGGACAGGAATTTGTTGGAGGTGCCCTTTGGGTAACGCGAGAAACCTGGCCTTCTGGGTCGTGCTCTTCCTGCTCGTGCTGGCGTTGTTCACGCTCTTCAAGGGTGACCCGACCAGCGTCGGCGCGAACACGATCTCCTACTCGCAGTTCATGGAGCGCGTGGACAAGGGCGAGGTGGAAAGCGTCGTCCTCGACGGAGAGACGGTCCAGATCCGGACCACGGACGGCAAGCAGCTTGTCACCGTGCGCCCGGTCGGCGAGGCGATCACCGAGCAGCTGATCGCACGGAACGTGGACGTGACCGCCAAGCGGCAGGAACAGTCGGGCTTCCTCTCGCTGTTCGGCTTCTGGCTGCCGTTCCTGGTGCTGATCGGGGTCTGGATCTTCTTCATGAACCGCATGCAGGGCGGCGGCAAGGGCGGGGCCATGGGCTTCGGCAAGAGCCGGGCGAAACTGCTGACCGAACGTCAGGGCCGCGTGACCTTCGACGACGTCGCGGGTATCGACGAGGCCAAGGAAGAGCTTGAGGAGATCGTCGAGTTCCTGAGGAACCCGCAGAAGTTCAGCCGCCTCGGCGGCAAGATCCCGAAGGGCGCGCTTCTGGTCGGCCCACCGGGCACCGGCAAGACGCTTCTCGCCCGCGCGATCGCCGGCGAGGCCGGGGTGCCCTTCTTCACCATTTCGGGTTCGGACTTCGTCGAGATGTTCGTGGGCGTCGGCGCGTCGCGCGTGCGTGACATGTTCGAACAGGCCAAGAAGAACGCCCCTTGCATCGTCTTCATCGACGAGATCGACGCGGTGGGCCGGGCGCGCGGCGTCGGCATCGGCGGCGGCAACGACGAACGCGAACAGACGCTGAACCAGCTTCTGGTGGAGATGGACGGCTTCGACGCCAACGAAGGGGTCATCATCATCGCCGCCACCAACCGGCGCGATGTCCTTGACCCCGCGCTGCTGCGCCCCGGCCGCTTCGACCGCCAGATCACGGTGCCGAACCCCGACATCAAGGGGCGCGAGAAGATCCTGACCGTCCATGCCCGCAAGGTGCCGCTTGGCCCCAACGTGGACCTGCGCATCATCGCGCGCGGGACGCCCGGTTTTTCCGGCGCCGACCTTGCGAACCTTGTCAACGAGGCCGCGCTGATGGCGGCGCGCGTCGGGCGCCGCTTCGTCACCATGGACGATTTCGAAAGCGCCAAGGACAAGGTCATGATGGGGGCCGAACGCCGGTCCATGGTCATGACGCAGGAGCAGAAGGAAAAGACCGCATATCACGAGGCGGGCCATGCCATCGTCGGGCTGAAGCTGACCAAGACCGACCCGGTCTACAAGGCGACGATCATCCCGCGCGGCGGCGCGCTTGGCATGGTCGTGAGCCTGCCGGAGATGGACAAGCTCCAGATGCTGAAGGACGAGGCGCGCGAGAAGATCGCCATGACGATGGCCGGCAAGGCCGCGGAGATCTTCAAGTACGGGCCGGAAAGCGTGTCCTCCGGCCCGGTGGGCGACATTCAGCAGGCATCAAGTCTGGCGCGGGCGATGGTGATGCGCTGGGGCATGTCGGACAAGGTCGGCAATATCGACTACTCCGAGGCGCACGAGGGCTACCGCGGCACTACCGGCGGCTTCTCGGTCTCGGCCCACACCAAGGAACTGATCGAGGAAGAGGTCAAGCGCTTCATCGATGAGGGGTATGCGAACGCCTACCGCCTCATCGAGGAGAATGCCGAGGAATTCGAGCGTCTCGCGCAGGGGCTTCTGGAGTATGAGACGCTGACCGGCGACGAGATCAAGCGGGTGATGCGGGGCGACCCCCCGCAGCCGGGCGAGGGCGAAGGCGACAAGACCGAGGAAACCGCTGCCGCCAGCGTCACCGCGATCCCGAAGACCAAGCCGCGCTCGCCCAAGGGCGGGATGGAGCCGGAGCCCTCGGCCTGATCGGCGCAAGGAAGAACCGCGGAAAGGCCCCTTCAGGGGCCTTTTTCGTTCATCCCGGCAAGACCGTGCCACTGCGGGGCATCGGCACAATGCGCGGCTTGCGCGGCGGGGGCGCAAGGCCGTAGCATCCGCACCGTGCCGCCTTGTCGGTGAGCCTGCCCAAGGAAACCCGCCGCATGCCCGCAAGCGCCGACTGGAACCCCGCAGCCTATGCCCGCTTTGCCGATCTTCGGCTCCGGCCCGCGCTTGACCTGCTGGCGCGCGTGGGCAAGCTGCCGCCGGGCGATGTCGTCGACCTGGGCTGCGGGCCTGGTTCGGTCGGGGCGGCGCTGCGCGCCCGCTTTGCCGGGCGCCGGATCCTGGGCGTCGATACCTCTCCGGCGATGCTGGCCGAGGCGGAGCGGACCGGCGCCTATGACGTGCTGCACGAGGCGGATATCGGTGCCTGGTCGCCAGAGACGGCGCCTGCGCTCATCTTTTCCAATGCCTCCCTGCAATGGCTGGGGGACCACGGCGCGCTGCTGGCGCGGCTGGCCGGGAGGCTGTCCCCGGGGGGTGTTCTTGCGGTGCAGATGCCGCGCCAGTATGGCGCCCCCTCGCACCGGTTCCTGCGCGACTTCGCGGCGGAGATGTTTCCCGACCGCTTCGACTTCACAGGCTGGACGGCGCCGGTCGCTACACCGGTGGAGTATCATCGGATGCTGGCCCCCCTTGGCCGGATCGACGTCTGGGAAACCGACTATGTGCAACGGCTGGCCCCATCGGCCGAAGGCCACCCGGTGCGCCGCTTCACCGAATCCACCGTCATGCGCCCCTTCGCGGAGAAGCTTTCGCCGGACGAGATGCAGACGTTCCTGACCCGGTACGAGGCCGCCCTTGCCGCCGCCTATCCGGTCGAGGCGGATGGTTCGGTGTTGCTGCCGTTCCGCCGGCTGTTCTTCGTCCTGTCACGCTGAAGGGGACTGCACCGGATCGAGGCGGCAGTTTCCGATCCGTCACGCGGCGTTCGTTCACGTTCGGTCAAACCGTCCCCGGGCTGGCGATTCCGGCAAATTATGTGTCGGAAATCTCCGTATACATCGGCATCCGCTCGGCTAAGACGGGCGGGACCCGAGGCTGACTGCAGGGAGACAGAGGCAACATGGCGTTCAAGACCGACATCGAAATCGCGCGCGAGGCGAAGAAGAAGCCGATCCAGGAGATCGGCGACAAGCTTGGCATCCCGACCGAACACCTGCTGCCCTATGGCCACGACAAGGCGAAGGTGAGCCAGGACTTCATCCGCTCGCTCGAGGGTCGGCCGGACGGCAAGCTCATCCTCGTCACCGCGATCAACCCGACGCCGGCGGGCGAGGGCAAGACGACGACGACCGTGGGCCTTGGCGACGGGCTGAACCGGATCGGCAAGAAGGCGGTCGTCTGCATCCGCGAAGCCTCGCTCGGGCCGAACTTCGGGATGAAGGGCGGCGCCGCCGGCGGCGGCTATGCGCAGGTCGTGCCGATGGAGGAGATGAACCTTCACTTCACCGGTGACTTCCACGCGATCACCTCCGCCCACAACCTTCTGTCGGCGATGATCGACAACCACATCTACTGGGGCAACGAGCTTCAGATCGACGAACGCCGCGTGACCTGGCGCCGCGTCATGGACATGAACGACCGTGCGCTGCGTGACATCGTGGTGTCGCTGGGCGGCGTCTCGAACGGCTTCCCGCGGCAGACCGGCTTCGATATCACGGTCGCCTCGGAAGTGATGGCGATCCTGTGCCTGTCGAAGGACCTGGCGGATCTGCAGAAGCGGCTTGGCGACATCGTCGTCGCCTATCGCCGCGACAAGTCGCCGATCTATGCCCGTGACGTCAAGGCCGACGGCGCGATGACCGTCCTTCTGAAGGACGCGATGCAGCCGAACCTGGTGCAGACGCTGGAAAACAACCCCGCCTTCGTCCACGGCGGCCCGTTCGCCAACATCGCCCATGGCTGCAACTCGGTCATCGCGACCAAGACGGCGCTGAAACTGGGTGAGTATGTCGTGACCGAAGCGGGCTTCGGCGCGGACCTGGGCGCCGAGAAGTTCTTCGACATCAAGTGCCGCAAGGCCGGGTTGAAGCCCGCCGCCGCCGTGATCGTCGCCACCGTGCGCGCGATGAAGATGAACGGCGGGGTGGCGAAGGCCGACCTTGGCGCCGAGAACGTGGAGGCCGTCAAGAAGGGCTGCCCGAACCTTGGCCGCCACATCGCCAACGTGAAGAGCTTCGGCGTGCCGGTGGTGGTGGCGATCAACCACTTCTACTCCGACACCGATGCCGAGGTTGCAGCGGTCAAGGCCTATGTCGCCGAACAGGGGGCCGAGGCGATCCTGTGCAAGCACTGGGCGAACGGTTCGGCCGGGATCGAGGATCTGGCGCGGAAGGTGGTCGATCTGGCCGAAAGCGGGGCCGCGAACTTCGCCCCGCTCTACCCCGACGAGATGCCGCTGTTCCAGAAGATCGAGACGATCGCCAAGCGCATCTACCATGCCGACGAGGTCATCGCCGACAAGTCGATCCGCGATCAGCTGAAGGCCTGGGAAGCGGCCGGCTACGGCAACCTGCCGATCTGCATGGCGAAGACGCAATACAGCTTCTCGACCGATCCGAACCTGCGCGGCGCGCCGACCGGTCACTCGGTGCCGGTGCGCGAGGTGCGGCTTTCGGCAGGGGCGGGGTTCATCGTCGCCATCTGCGGCGAGATCATGACCATGCCGGGCCTGCCCAAGGTGCCGAGCGCGGAGGTGATCCGCCTGAATGCCGAAGGCCATGTCGAGGGGCTTTTCTGAGCGGCGCCGGGGGGCTTCACGCCCCCCGGACCCCCCGTGGAGTATTTGCGCCAGAATGAAGGGGGCATGGGTTTTCATTCCTGCGATGCCGGCTTAGATACGGGCCCGGACCGCAGGGGAGAGGAAGATGCACGCGCCTTGCGATTGCACCACGATGGCCGATGTCCGGGCCGAGATCGACAGGCTGGACGCGGCGCTGGTCGGGCTTCTGGCCGAACGCGCGCGCTATATCGACCGCGCGGCGGAGATCAAGGCGGGGGCGGGCCTGCCCGCCCGGATCGAGGCACGTGTCGAGGAGGTCGTGGCCAATGTCCGTGCCGGGGCGGCGCGGCGCGGCCTGCCGGAAGACCTGGTCGAGACATTGTGGCGCCAGCTGATCGACTGGTCGATTGCGCGCGAGGAAACCCGGCTGGGGCCGGATGAGCGGAGAGAGGAATTGGGAAGATGACGGCGAAGATCATCGACGGCAAGGCCTTTGCGGCGCGGGTGCGCGCGGAGGTGGCCGGGCATGTGGCGCGGCTGAAGGCCGACCACGGGATCACCCCCGGCCTGGCCGTGGTGCTGGTCGGCGAAGACCCGGCAAGCGAGGTCTACGTCCGCTCCAAGGGCAAGTCGACCGTCGAGGCGGGGATGAATTCCTACGAGCACAAGCTGGATGCCGCAACGTCGGAGGCCGATCTTCTGGCGCTGATCGGCAAGCTCAACGCCGATCCTGCGGTGCATGGCATCCTGGTGCAGCTGCCGCTGCCGAAGCACCTCGATTCCGACCTCGTGATCAATGCCATCGACCCGGCGAAGGACGTGGACGGGTTCCACATCTCGAACGTCGGCCTGCTGGGGACGGGGCAGAAGAGCATGGTGCCCTGCACGCCGCTTGGCTGCCTGATGATGCTGCGCGACCATCACGGCTCGCTTGCGGGCATGGACGCGGTCGTCGTGGGCCGGTCGAACATCGTCGGCAAGCCGATGGCGCAGTTGCTGTTGGGCGACAGCTGCACGGTCACGATTGCGCACAGCCGGACGAAGGACCTGGGCGAGGTCTGCCGCCGCGCCGACATCCTCGTGGCCGCCGTGGGCCGGCCCGAGATGATCCCCGGCGACTGGGTCAAACCGGGCGCCACCGTGATCGACGTCGGCATCAACCGGATCGAGCGGGGCGGCAAGACCGTGCTGGTGGGCGACGTCGACTTCGCGGGCGCCGCGAAAGTGGCCGGCGCCATCACGCCGGTGCCGGGCGGGGTCGGGCCGATGACGATCGCCTGCCTGCTGGCCAATACCCTGACGGCCTGCTGCCGGGCCAACGGCCTGCCGGAGCCCGAGGGGCTGACGGCCTGAGGCCCCCCGCGCGCGCCTTACCCCTCCGCCTCGTCCGCCACGCGGGCGAGGTAGCGACCGTACTGGGTCTTGAGATAGGGCTTGGCCAGGTCGTGCAGCGCGTCTGTGCCGATCCAGCCGTTCAGGAAGGCGATCTCTTCGGGGCAGCCGACCTTGAGGTTCTGCCGCGCCTCGATCGTGCGGATGAACTCGGCCGCTTCAAGCAGGCTTTCGTGGGTGCCGGTGTCAAGCCAGGCATAGCCGCGGCCCATGCGCTCGACATTGAGAAGACCCTCGGCACGATAGAGGTTCAGGAGGTCGGTGATCTCCAGCTCTCCGCGCGCGGAGGGGCGGATGGCGCGGGCGCGTTCGGGTGCGGTCGCGTCGAGGAAGTAGATGCCTGTGACGGCATAGTCGCTTTTCGGATGCTCCGGCTTTTCGGTGATCGACAGCACGCGCCCCTCGCGGTCGAATTCCACCACGCCGTAGCGTTCGGGGTCGGCGACGCGGTAGCCGAACACGGTGCCGCCCCGGTCCAGGCGATCTGCCGTCTTCAGCTTGTCCGAAAGCCCCGGGCCGAAGAAGACGTTGTCGCCCAGCACCATGGCCGAGGGCGCGCCGGCCAGGAAATGCTCGGCCAGCAGGTAGGCCTGCGCAAGGCCGTCGGGCGAGGGTTGTTCGATGAATTCGAACCGCATGCCCCAGGCCGACCCGTCGCCGAGAAGGGCCCTGAACTGCGGCAGGTCGCGCGGGGTCGAGATGATCGCGACCTCGCGGATATGGCACAGCATCAGCGCCGACAGCGGATAATAGATCATCGGCTTGTCGTAGAGCGGCAGCATCTGCTTGGAGACCGAATGGGTGATCGGGTAAAGCCGGGTGCCCGAACCGCCCGCCAGAATGATGCCCTTGCGGCCTGTTGCCGTCATTGTGCTGTCTCCAGTTCCTTCACGACTTCTGCCAGACCCCTCTGCCAGTCGGGCTGTTCGATCCCGTGCAGGTCGCGGATGCGCGCGCAGTCGAGCGCGGAGTGCAGGGGGCGCCTGGCGGGGGTGGGATAGGCGCTGGTGGCGATGCGGTGGACCAGCGGCCTGTGTGGAAGGGCGGCGGCGTCGAAGATCGCATCGGCGAAGTCGGCCCAGCTGACGGTGGGCGCGCCGGCGAAATGGTAAAGCCCGCCGGGGCGGCCCGCGAGGATCCCCTCGGCAAGGGTCAGGAGCGCGCGCGCGATGTCGGCGGCGGGCGTGGGGCCGCCCTTCTGGTCATCGACCACCGAGAGTTCCGGGCGCTCCCGGCCCAGCCGCAGCATGGTCTTGACGAAGTTCTTGCCGTGCGCGGAAAAGACCCAGGACGTGCGCAGGATGGCGTGCGGCCCGCCCGCCGCGGCGACCTGCCGTTCGCCGTCAAGCTTGGTGGCGCCGTAGACGCCTAGGGGGGCCACGGGGTCATCCTCGCGCCAGGGGCGGTCGGCGGTGCCGTCGAACACGTAGTCGGTCGAGACGTGAAGGAACGGCAGGCCACGGGCTGCCGCGGCGCGCGCCATGGCGCCGGGGGCGTCGGCGTTGACCGCCTGCGCCGTGGCCCGGTCGGCTTCCGCGGCGTCGACGGCGGTGTAGGCGGCCGCGTTGACGATAACCTCCGCTCCGGTGGCGGCGATGGCGGCGGCGCAGGCGTCGGGCGCGGTCAGGTCGGCGGCGTCCCGGCCCAGGAACTCGGCCCGGAAGCCCCGCGCGCCGGCCTCGCGCGCGAGTTCGCGCGCGACCTGCCCGGTCTTGCCGAAGATCAGTAGGTGCATCTCGTCCTCATCGCCCACCGCGGCATTTCTGGCATGCAAGGGCATTCGGGGAAAAGGAAATTCGTCCGGCCGCTCGCGCGTGAACACGGCCGATCACGGCTGCGTGAGAATTTCGACATATCGTTACCATTTCGGAAATGAATGGCGATCTAGAGCACGGATGGCGCCCGGCCGCGCCGGCGAGACCGCGACCGGCTACACCAATCCACCGGAGCCCCGGTGTGGGACAAGACTCTGTCCATCCGTCTCGCAGGAAAGACAAGATGATCGGAAAACCTGTTGCATCTGCGGGCCGCAAGATGGTGCTTGCCGGCCTGTCCACCCTTGCCGTGATCGTGGCGCTTGGCGGGCCCCTGCCGCCCCTGCCCTTCGGGGGTGGCGCGGCGATGGCCGCGACCGGCGATCCGCTGGCCTCCTACGCCGATATCGTCGCGGCGAGCAAGCCGGCAGTGGTCACCGTCACGACCGAGATCGCGCGGCCCGTTGACCGGACCGAGCAGCGCGGGCCGCAGGGCTTCCCGCCCGATGAGTTCTTCCGCCGCTTCTTCGGCGAAAACGGACCCTTCCCCGGACTGCCGGATGGACGGCAGGGGCAGGCGCCCGACGAAGCGCCGCAGGGCCGCGCGCTGGGATCCGGCTTCATCGTCTCGGCCGATGGCTACATCGTGACCAACAACCATGTGATCGACGGCGCGACCCGCATCACCGTGAGCCTTGACGACGGGCGAGAGCTACCTGCCACGCTTGTCGGGACAGACACGAAAAGTGACATCGCCGTCCTGAAGGTCGCGGCGGACGGGGCCTTGCCGACCGTGGACTGGGGCGACAGCGACGCGCTGCGCACGGGCGATGCGGTGCTGGCGATCGGCGATCCGTTCGGCATCGGCACCACCGTGACCGCCGGGATCGTGTCGGCGCGCGGGCGCGACCTGCACTCCGGCCCCTATGACGACTTCATCCAGGTCGACGCGGCGATCAACCACGGCAACTCGGGCGGTCCGCTGGTCGACGCCACCGGGCGGGTCGTCGGGATCAACACCGCGATCTATTCGCCGAACGGCGGCAACGTGGGCGTAGGCTTTGCCATTCCGGCCGCCCATGCGCAGAAGGTCGTCGCCAGGATCATCGAGTCGGGGACCATCGAGCACGGCTTCATTGGCGTGTCGATCCAGCCGGTGGACGGGGATATCGCCGGGGCGATCGGGCTTGCGAAGGCCGAGGGCGCATTGGTGAGTTCGGTTCAGGACGGCTCACCCGCCGCGGCGGCGGGCATGTCGGTGGGCGATGTGGTGCTGAGCGTCAACGGCTCCACCATCGCCACGCCCAAGGACCTGTCCCGCGCCATCGCCGACCTTGCGCCGGGCGACAAGGCCGCGCTGGTCGTCCAGCGCGCGGGGGCAGAGGTCCAACTGGCCGTCACCGTCGGCAAGATGGAGGGCGTCGAAACCGCATCGGCCAGCCAGACGGCACCGGGCGGCGAGGTAGCCGTCGCCGATCTGGGCCTGACGCTGAGGACGCTGGAGCCGACCCAGGCCGAGGCGCTGGGGCTGCCGGACGGCACCGCGGGCGCGCTGATCGCGCAGGTCGACCCCGGAAGCGAGGCCGCCGACAAGGGCATCCGCGAGGGCGACGTGATCCTCTCGGTCAACCAGGCCCCGGTGGAAAGCGCGCAGGATGTCGTCGCCGGTGTCGAAAAGGCGAAGGAGAAGCACCGCGATGCCGCGCTACTGATGATTGCGCGGGGTGACAGCCGATCGTTCGTGGCGGTGCCGTTCCACGTCGGCTGACAAGACCAAGGGGGGGGGGGGGCGTGGCCTACGCGCCGCGCCCCTTTCCCGGCTCACCCCCCGGTGCCGAGCCTTCGGCCGACGCCGTCGCGGGTCTGGAGCGCGCGCCACCAGTCCTCGTTGTCGAGGAACCACTGGACCGTGCGTTCCAGACCCTGGTCCAGCGTGACCGAGGGGCGCCAGCCAAGTTCCGCCCGGATGCGCGAGGGGTCGATGGCATAGCGCTTGTCGTGGCCCGGCCGGTCGGAGACAAAGCTGATCTGTTCCGCATAGGGCCGGTTGCCGGGGCGCTTTTCGTCCAGGAGAGCGCAGATCTTCGTCACGATCTGGAGGTTCGTCGCCTCGTTCTCGCCGCCGATGTTGTAGCTGCGCCCGATCCGGCCCTTCCCGACGACCGTGAGCAGCGCGTCCGCATGGTCTTCGACGTAAAGCCAGTCGCGCACGTTGTCGCCCGCGCCGTAGACCGGGATCGGCGCGCCCGCCAGCGCCTTCAGGATCGCGACCGGGATCAGCTTTTCGGGAAAGTGGTAGGGGCCGTAGTTGTTCGAGCAGTTGGTCAGCACGACCGGCAGGCCATAGGTCTCGTGCCATGCACGAACCAGATGGTCCGACGCCGCCTTGGACGCCGAATAGGGTGAGCGCGGATCGTAGGGCGTGTCTTCGGTGAACTGCCCCGTCGCCCCGAGCGAGCCGAACACCTCGTCGGTGGAGATGTGGTGGAAGCGGAAGCCCTCGGGCCGTCCGGCGTCCGACCAGTAGGCACGGGCGGCTTCCAGCATCGTGTAGGTGCCGGTGATGTTCGTTTCGATGAAGGCGGCGGGCCCGTCAATGGATCGGTCCACATGGCTTTCGGCAGCCAGATGCATAATGACATCAGGGCGATGCCGGGCGAGGATCATGTCGATACGGGGGCGGTTGCAGATGTCGGCCTGTTCGAATGTGTAAAGCGGGCTGTCCGACACCTCGGCGACGTTCGACAGGCTTCCCGCATAGGTCAGCTTGTCGAGGTTGACGACCGCGTGGCCCGCGCGGACCGCATGGCGCACCACCGCCGATCCGATGAAGCCGGCGCCTCCGGTGACAAGGATCTTCATGCCCGCTCCTCGTGGATGAAGGGAGTCCGGAAGGCGGCGAAGGACTGTGCCGCCCTGTCTTTGTCCGACAGGATCGCCGCGCCGGGGTCGATGCCCCAGTCGATGCCGAGGTCCGGGTCGTCGAAGCGGACCGCGCCGTCACAGTCGGGCGCATAGAAATCGGAACACTTGTAAAGCACTTCGCAATCGGGTTCGCGGGTGACGAAGCCGTGCAGGAAGCCCGCCGGGATCAGAAGCTGGCGACCGTTCCCGGCGGAAAGCTCCGCCCCCACCCAACGGCCGTAGGTGGGCGAGCCCGCGCGGACATCCACCGCCACGTCGAAGATGCGACCGCGACCGCAGCGCACCAGCTTGTCCTGCGCGTGGGGCGGCGACTGGAAGTGCAAGCCGCGCACCGTGCCGGCATCGCGGGAATAGGAATGGTTGTCCTGCACGAAGACCGTCGCTATGCCCATGTCGGCCAGGGCCCGGGCATTCCAGACCTCGGAAAACCAGCCGCGCGCATCGCCGAAGCGGCGGGGCGTCAGGATAAGGACACCTTCGAGTTCGGTCTGTTCGATCTGCATGAGCCCTGGCCACAACTTTTGCCAGAAGTCATAGGCCCTTGCCCGCGCGCGCGAAAGGGAAAGCTTTCCTCATCCCGGATTCTTGGCGGAAATCACCCAGGAGCTTGACATCATCTGGACGCCATCTTCGGTCACGAAGGGCAGAAGCCGGGCGCGCATGTCCGCCTCGATCGCGGGGCGCTTCGCCTCGCCCAGCGCGCCGGCTTCCCGGTAGACTTCGCCAGCGGGGCCGAGTGCCAGCTGGAAGGCGATCGCATCCTCGATGTCGTTGCCGATGCGGATCATCGCGTCGACCCTGCGGAACGCGATGTCGTCATAGCCGGCGGCGCGCAGTTGTGCCGTGACCATCTCCTGCCCCGCCATGGAAAAGGGGCCGGGGCCGCAGGTGTCCGCATCCTCGCCCGGCGGGGGCAGGTGGGCCAGCGCCACCTCCTTGGCAAGCCCGAGCCAGGGATTGTCGGCGATGGTGCGCCAGACGATCATCACCAGCCGCCCGCCGGGCTTCAGCGCGGTGCGCATGTTGCGCAGGGCGACGACCGGGTTTTCGAAGAACATCGTGCCGAAGCGCGAGAACATCAGGTCGTGGAACGGCGCGAAGGGGTGGCGCTGGATGTCGGCGACTACCCAGTCGATGTTCGCGACGCCCGCCGCCGCCGCATCCCGCCTGCCATGGTCGAGAAAGCCGTCGCAGCAGTCGATCGCGGTCACGCGACCCTCGGGCCCTGCACGCCGCGCCAGCATGATCGCGGTGTCGCCAAAGCCTGCGCCCGCATCCACGATCCGGTCGCCGGGGCTGACCGGCAGAAGCGGGAAGATCGCGTCCGAATGTCGGCCCAGCCCGCCGACGAGGACATGTCGGAAGCGGGTGAACTTCGGCACCAGCACCTCGTTCCAGAAGGTCACGAAATCGCTATCGGGCTGTTCTGCACGGATATCGTCCACGGTAACCCCCATGGTTTGGGTCGGCAGCACCATCCGCTGGCCTGGCTGGCACGGATGGTACCACGAATTCGGCCGTTTGCGCAGGCTTTCAGAGCCGCGACAGCACAAGGCCCGCCGCGACCAGCGCCACGGCGATCAGGCGCCGGGGCGAAACCGGCTGGACCACGACGCCAAAGGCACCGACGTGGTCGATCAGCAGTGCCGCGCCCAACTGCCCCAGGATCAGCGCGGCAAGGGCCGTGACCACGCCGAGGGTGGATATGGTCGCGACCATCGCCCAGACATAGAACGCCCCCAGGAGGCCGCCCGCGAACTGCCAGAAGGGCACACCGCCCAGCCGCGCCATTGCGCCGCCCGAGCCAATAAGCGAGAGCGCCAGTAGCGCCGCGAAACCCACGCCGAAGGACACGGTGGCGGCGACAAGCGGGCTTTGCAGCGACCGCCCGAGTGCGCCGTTGACCGGCGCCTGCACCGCGACGGCCGCGCCGCCCAGCACGATCAGCAGGACCGCGATCCAGCCCCCGCCGGTCATCGCCTCACAGCATCCCCGGCACGACGAGGTCGGGCGGGCGGTGGCCGTCGGCGAAGGTCTTGATGTTGATGATGACCTTTTCGCCCATCTCGATCCGGCCCTCGACGGTGGCAGACCCCATGTGGGGCAGAAGGACGACGTTGGGCAGTTCGCGCAGGCGCGGATTGACCTCGTGCCCATGCTCGAAGACATCGAGCCCCGCGCCCGCGATCTCGCCCGCGCGCAACATCCGGGTCAGCGCGTTTTCGTCGATCACCTCGCCGCGCGAGGTGTTAACGATGACGGCCGAGGGCTTCATCAGCTTCAGCCGCCGCGCGTTCATCAGATGGAACGTCGCCGGCGTGTGCGGGCAGTTGATCGACAGGACATCCATCCGGCTGACCATCTGGTCGAGGCTTTCCCACCAGGTCGCCTCCACCTCCGCCTCCTGCTCGGGGCGTAGGCGCCGGCGGTTGTGGTAGTGCACCTGCATGCCGAAGGCGCGGGCCCGGCGCGCGACGGCGGTGCCGATGCGCCCCATGCCCAGGATGCCAAGTCGCCGTCCGCCGACACGCCCGCCCATGAAGGCCGTCGGCGCCCAGCCCTGCCATTCACCCGTTTGCATGACCGCCAGCCCCTCGGGGATGCGCCGGGTGACCGCAAGCACCAGCGCCATGGTCATGTCGGCCGTATCCTCGGTGACGACGCCGGGGGTGTTCGACACCAGAACCCCGCGCTGGCGGGCCGAGGCCACGTCGATATGGTCGATCCCGGCGCCGTAGTTGGCGATCAGCTTCAGCTTCTCGCCCGCCTGCGCCAGAAGGTTGGCGTCGACATGGTCGGTGACGCAGGGAACCAGAACATCGGCGCGCCGCATCGCCGCGGCCAGTTCGTCGCGGCTCATCTTCGTATCGGGATCGCGCAGGTCGACGTCGAAGAGTTCCTTCATCCGGGTTTCAACCGCCTCGGGCAGGCGTCGCGTGACGACAACACTCAGACGCTGTGAAGGCATGGCGGCTTCTCCTCTCTTTCGCGGCGCGTTCCGAGTTGGCAAAGTGCAGGGGAACGGGGCAAGTCACAAGCCCCGAAAAGGGCGCCACGGGCAGGCGCGAGGGCATGAGAGCAGGATGATGAAACGGTCGGGTATCGGCGCTATCGCGATGGCAGCGGTCTTGATGACGTGCGGCCCCCTCGGGGCTGCGCAGGGGGACGAGGCACGGGGGCCGGTCACCAACCTGCCCCTGCCACGCTTCGTGTCGCTGAAGACGAGCGAGGGGAACGTGCGCCGCGGGCCCAGCCTGTCGCACCGGATCGACTGGGTCTTCACCCATCGGTCGATGCCGCTCAGGATCACCGCCGAATTCGGCCACTGGCGGCGGGTCGAGGATAACGAGGGCCAGGGCGGCTGGATCCACTATTCGCTTCTCTCGGGCGTGCGCACCGTGCTGGTCGAGGAAGACATGGCCGCGCTGCGCACCCGGCCCGAGCCGGACGCCCCGGTGCTGGCCCAGGCACAGGCCGGGGTGATCGCGCGGCTGGGGGCCTGCGATGCGGACTGGTGCGAGATATCCGCCGACGGCGGCGACGGCTGGGTGGCAAAGTCAGCTCTCTGGGGTGTCGATCCCGACGAGGTGCGCGACTGATCCCGCGGCCTCTGGCCCGGCATGGCGCGATGCGCTAGGGGTGCGCAAGGGCAACGGAGCGGTAGGATGTCCGGAAAGGATCACACCAGGCTGAACATCTCGGCGGGGCTCGCCTCGGTCACCGTGGCGGCGATGCTTGTCGCGCTCAAGCTCTGGGCGCTGGGGCTGACCTCCTCGCTTTCGGTCGCGGCCTCGCTGGCCGACAACGCGCTTGATCTAATGATCTCGGTGGGCGGACTTGTCGCGATCCTCTACGCCGCGCGCCCGGCGGATGAGGACCATGCCTTCGGCCATACCTCGGTCGAGGATCTGGCCGCGCTTGCGCAGGCGCTTTTCGTCGGGGTTTCGGGCGTGGTGATCGGCTGGGCCGCGGCCTCGCGTCTGCTGGGGGCGTCCGACGCGCGGATCGGGGCTGAAGGGCAGGGGATCGCCGTGATGGCTGTCTCGATCCTGCTCACGCTCGGGCTTGTCCTCTGGCAGCGGCGGGTGGCACGGCGGACCGGCAGCCGGGTCGTCGCCGCGGATTCGCTGCACTACCTGTCGGACCTGTTGCCCACCCTCGGCGCGATCGGCGCGCTCTGGGCCTCACGGCGTTTCGGCATCGCGCATGTCGACAGCGTCGTGGCGCTGGCCTCGGCGCTGATCCTGCTGGTCGGCGCGCTCCGGATCGGCAAGGGCGCCTGGGATGCGCTGATGGACCGGACCGCCGATCCAGCGCTGGTCGAGGCGATCGCCGCGATCGCCCGCGACTGGCCAGGCGTGCACGGCTTTCACGACCTCAAGACCCGAACCGCGGGAAGCCGGGTCTTCGTCAACATCCACATCGAACTCGACGGCGACCAGAGCCTTCGCGAGGCGCACGCCATCGGCGCGGGCCTGCGCCGGCGGATCATCGAGCAGCATCCCCAATGCGACGTGATCGTGCACAAGGACGTTGTGCGCGAGACCTGAAGCATCGGGGCGGCCATCCCCCTTGTCGCAGCCCGTGGACTTCGCGGCCCAACGCGGGGATAGTCGCCCGCGGGAGGGGCGCGGATGGAATGGCGGGACGAAGGCACGGTGCTGGCCGTGCGGCCGCATGGCGAGACCAGCGCCATCATCGAGGTCTTCACGGCCGCGCACGGACGGCACGCGGGTGTTGTGCGGGGTGGCGCCTCGCGGCGGATCGCGCCATTTCTGCAACCGGGCGCGCATCTGGATCTGACCTGGCGTGCACGCCTGGACGAACACATCGGCGCCTTCTCGGTCGAACCCCTGCGGATGCGCAGCGGCGTGATGGCTGACCGGCTGGCCCTGTCTGCGCTGAATTCGGCCTGTGCCCTGCTGCACTTCGCCTTGCCGGAACGGGAACCGCATCCGGGGCTTTACCGGTCGAGCATGACGCTGCTGGACGCGCTGGGCGAGGGCGGCGACTGGATGCCCGCCTACCTGCGCTGGGAGGCGCTGCTGCTTGAGGATCTGGGTTACGGCCTGGACCTGAGCGCCTGCGCCGTCACCGGCAGCCGGGAGGATCTGGCCTATGTCAGCCCGAAGTCGGGCCGGGCCGTGGCGCGGGGGGCGGCTGGCCAATGGGCCGACCGGCTACTGCCCTTGCCGGCCTGCCTGATGGGGCAGGGCCCGGCGACGCTGGCCGACGTGCGCGCGGGTCTGACCACGACCGGCTGGTTTCTCGAACACCGGCTGGCGCCCGACCTCGGCACGCGGCCTCTGCCCGAGGCGCGGCGGCGGTTCGTCGCGCTTCTCGCCCGTCAGGGCTGAAGACGGTCGAAGGCCATCTCGCGCCCGTCGGGGGACGACAGGATGAGGGTTTCGCCCTGCACCTCGGCCCGCGTCATCGCGGCCAGCGCGGCGAAGTAGGCGGCTTCCTCCGCCAAAGCCGGACAGGCGCGGCGGGTGGCGCGCAGGGGGCCCAGGCGGAACGCGGGCAGGGCGTCAAGCTGCGCGCCACCATAGCTGTTGCAGGGGGCCTCTCCGGCCACCTGGCCCGGCTCCGGAAAGGTCAGGGTCGCGCGGGCGCCGATGGCCGCGCCGTCGAGGCGCGCCAGTGTCCAGGCGGAGCCGGCTTCGGGAAGCCCGGTCATGTCGTCCTCCGCGTTGCAGGCGCCGGCCGCGAGCACAAGCGTGAGGGCGGGAAACAGAAGGATGCGCATCCTGCGACCATAGCGCCCGCAGGGGCGTTCTGCCAGTGCCGCGGCACATGCGTCCAATGCGACGCAGGCATGTCGAAAACAGCGGCGACTTTGCCCGCCGCATCGGGTCTGACGGGTGCAGGAGACCCTGATGATCGGCCGATACATCCCGACCTTCCTGCGCCATGCACCCGTCCCCGGCGTGCAGGGCTTCGCCCTTCTGGCGGGTATCGAGGCGACGGTTCGGGGCATCCTTGTGTCGGTCTGGCCGCTTGTCATCTACAAGGCGCTGGGCGATGCCGAACGCGTCAGCCAGCTTTATTTCTATGCCGGGATCCTGTCGTTCAGCTACGGCATGCTGCTGCCCTGGATCGGCCGCTACGTCGCCCGGCGCTGGCTTTACACGATCGGCATGGCCTTCTACATCGCCGGTCCGGGCGCGGCGATCCTTGGCGGGCCGGTGCTGACGCCGATCGGCCTTCTGTTGATGAGCTGGGCGACGATGACCTCGTTCACCTGCATCAACGCCTATTTGATGGACTTCATCGCGCGCCAGGAACTGGGCCGGGTGGAGACGCTGAAGCTGTCCTACAGTGCTGCGTCCTGGACCATCGGGCCGATGCTGGGCGTGTGGCTCTGGAAGCTCTGGGCGCCCTTGCCGTTTCTCATCGCGATGAGCTTTGCCCTGGTTCTGGCGGCGGCCTTCTGGGCGATGCGGATGGGCAACGGCAAGACGATCACGCGCGCCCGCGCACCGGCGCCGAACCCGCTGGCGTTTCTCGGCCGCTTCTTCGCCCAGCCGCGGCTGGTGGCGGGCTGGCTTTTCGCCGTGCTTCGGTCGGTGGGCTGGTGGGTCTACATCGTGTATCTGCCGATCTACTGCATCGAGGCGGGCCTCGGCGACCAGATCGCGAGCTTCGTCTATTCGGTGTCGAACGCACTTCTTTTCCTGTCGCCGCTGATGCTGCGGTGGATGCAGCGCCGCGGCCTCAGGCGGGCCGTGGTCATCTCCTTCGCGGCGGCGGCGGCGTGCTTCGCCGCAGCCGGCCTCGCGCCGGTATGGCCGCCGCTGTCGCTGGTCACCCTCTTTGCCGGGTCGTTCTTCCTGGTGATGCTGGACACGTTCGGCGGCCTGCCGTTCCTGATGGCCGTCCGCCCGGCTGAACGGGCCGAGATGTCGGCGGTCTACGCGAGCTTTCGCGACGTGTCTGGCATCCTGACACCGGGCTTTGCCTGGCTGGTGTTGCTGGTCGCGCCGGTTCCGGGCGTCTTCGTCGCCTGCGGGGCCGGGCTGGCCATCGCCGCGGGGGTCGCGACGCAGCTTCATCCGCGTCTGGGCGCGCGGCGGGCCTGAGCGCGGCCGCGCCTCAGTCCAGAAGCCGCCGCGCGATGACCTGCGCCTGGATCTCCGCCGCCCCCTCGAAGATGTTCAGGATACGCGCGTCGCAGAGGATGCGGCTGATCCGGTATTCGAGCGCAAAGCCGTTGCCGCCGTGTATCTGCAGCGCATTGTCCGCCGCCGCCCAGGCGACGCGGGCGCCCAGAAGCTTCGCCATCCCCGCCTCAAGGTCGCACCGCTTGTCGTGGTCCTTCTGCCAGGCCGAATGATAGGTCAGTTGCCGTGCGATCATGATCTCGACCGCCATCATGGCGAGCTTGCCCGAGACGCGCGGAAACGCGATCAGCGACTTGCCGAACTGCTTGCGGTCTTCGGCATATTGCATCCCGACCTCCAGCGCCGACTGCGCGACGCCGATGGCCCGCGCGGCGGTCTGGATGCGGGCGGATTCGAAGGTCTGCATCAGCTGCTTGAAGCCCTGCCCGGGCACGCCGCCCAGAAGGTTCTCGCCCTTCACCCTGAAGCCGTCAAAGCCAAGCTCGTATTCCTTCATCCCGCGGTAGCCCAGAACCTCGATCTCGCCGCCGGTCATGCCGGGCGTGGGAAAGGGCTCCGCGTCGGTGCCGGGGGTCTTTTCGGCGAGAAACATCGACAGGCCGCGATAATCGGTCGTCGCCGGATCGGTGCGCGCCAGAAGCGTCATCACATGGGTGCGCGCGGCATGGGTGATCCAGGTCTTGTTGCCGGTCACTTCCCAGTCATCGCCCACCTTCACCGCGCGGGTGCGCAGGCTTCCGAGGTCCGACCCGGTGTTCGGTTCGGTGAAGACCGCGGTCGGCAGGATCTCGCCGCTGGCCAGCTTCGGCAGCCACTGCGCCTTCTGTTCGGTCGTGCCGCCGCACAGGATCAACTCCGCCGCGATCTCCGATCGGGTGCCAAGGCTGCCCACGCCGATATAACCGCGGCTCAGTTCTTCGCTGACCACGACCATGGACGCCTTCGACAGGCCCAGCCCGCCGAAATCTTCCGGGATGGTCAGGCCGAAGACGCCAAGTTCGGCGAGTTCGGAGATGATCTCCATCGGGATCAGCTCGTCCTTCAGGTGCCAGTCGTGGGCGTTTGGCACCACGCGTTCTTCCGCGTAGCGGCGGAACTGGTCGCGGATCATCTCCAGCTCGTCGTCCAGCCCGGTCGCCCCGAAGGTGGCGCGGCCATGGTTCTCGCGCATGAGTTGAACAAGCCGGTCACGGGCGGCGGGGGTGTTGCCGCGCGCGATCAGCGTGGCGGCGGCCCCGTCCGGCGCCCACGACAGGCCTAGGTCGGACAGGCGCGCGATCTCGCCCTGGCTCATCGGGATGCCGCCCGCGATCTGGGCAAGGTATTCGCCGAAGCCGATCTGGAGAATGAGACGTTCCATCTCTCCGAGGCTGTCAGCTTCCGCGAGGCGCACCGCCCAGGCGTTCAGCTGGCGCAGGGCCTCGGCATAGGTGGCAAGCCAGGAAAGCGCGTGGGCCGCAAACTGATGGGTTTCCAGCGCCGCGCCCGAAACCTTGCCGTCCCGCTCGACAAGCGCGCGCACGGCGGCGGTGGCGTCGGCCAGAATGCCCTCGACTTGCGGCAAGGCCGCTGCGGTCAGTTCCGCAAGGTCGGAAAGGATTGCGGTTGTCGGCATTTCCGCCCCGTCATGCGCCATCTGTCGGCTCCCTTGCTGCGGTTGCACTCTCCTAGCCATTTCGCAATCGCAGCGCAATATTAATTCGTGAAGTTTGCACGGATCGCACGAAAGTGTCGCGTTCAATTTCTCCGTGCAGACCCTTTGCCCCAAGGCTATAGCGGGCGCGAAGGGGCGATTGTCGATGTTCGGACTCGATCTGACGATATTTCTTATGGCGGCGGGCGTCACCCTTCTGGCCGGCCTCGTCAAGGGGGCGGTCGGATTTGCCATGCCGATGATCATGATCTCGGGCCTCGCCTCCTTTCTTCCCGCGGAAGAGGCGCTGGTGGCGCTGATTCTGCCGACGCTGCTGACCAATTGCGTGCAGGCGTTGCGGCAGGGGCCGGCGGCGGCGCTTGCGGCGGTCCGGGGCTACTGGCGGATGATCGCGACGCTGGTGGTCTTTGTCCTTCTGACCGCGCAGGCGGTGCCACGGATGCCTCAGGCGCTGCTGCTGGGGGCCCTGGGTCTGCCCATCGTCCTGTTCGCGCTCAGCCAGCTTGCCGGGCGCCAGATCCGGTTCGACGCACGCCACCGCGGCCGGGCCGAGGTGCTGAGCGGACTTGTCGGGGGCGTCTATGGCGGGCTTTCGGGTGTCTGGGGCCCGCCCACCATCGCGCTTCTGGTGTCGCTCGACGCCGGCAAGCGCGAAAGCGTGCGGGTGCAGGGGGTGGTCTACATGATCGGTTCAGCCGCGTTGCTGGCCGGACACGCGGGGTCGGGCGTCATCACGCCCGACAGGCTCTGGCTGTCGGCGGGGCTGGTGCTGCCCGCGCTGGCCGGTCTCTGGCTGGGCTTCGCGATTCAGGACCGGCTGGACCCCGCGCGCTTCCGGCGCTGGACGCTGGTGGTGCTGACCATCACCGGGCTGAACCTGATCCGGCGGGCCTTCGCCGTCTGACGGTCAGCCCGCGCCAAGCGCGCTCAGGAAGGCGTCGAATTCCTCCGGCTCGATCGGGACAAGGTGCTGTGGCGCGGGGTAGGCGCCGCTCCGCACCTCGCCGGCGAATTCGCGGAAGGCGGCGATCCGTTCCTGCTGAAGCCGCTCGTACTCCGCGGCGAAGTTGCGGTAGGTCTTGGCGTGACGCGGGCGGTGGCCGCGCGTGCAGCCCAGCACATCCTCGGCGAACAGATACTGCGCATCCGCCCCGGCCCCCGCCCCCATCGAGAAGAGGAGAAGCGAGGTGCGCCGCGAAATCTCGGTGGCGACCCGTTCCGGCACGACCTCAAGTTCCGCGCCGAGGGCGCCCGCCTCCTCCAGCGCCTGCACATGCCGCCAGACGGCCAGCGCGCTGTCGGCGGTCTTGCCCACCGCCTTGAACCCGCCGGTCCAGGTGGCCTTGGACGGGATCAGCCCGACATGGCTGATGACCGGGATCCCCTCCTCCGCCAGCGCCCGGATGGTGCCGAGCCCGGCCGCGCAATAGACGCAGTCGCCGCCGATCCGCATCGCGCGGTGCGCCGCGCGCAGGTAATCCTCGGTCGTCACAAGCTCGCCGTAGAGGAGCCCCACCTGGACGAAGCAGTCGCCCGCCGCTTCCCGCATCGCCGGGGTCCAGAGCGGGTCGATGATCGACAGGATGTCGATCCCCGCCGCCGCCGCCGCGCGCGCCTCGTCAAGCGTTTCGACATAGAGCATGGTCATCTGGCGGCGGCCCTTCAGGGCGCGCAGACCGGCCACGGTCATCCGGTTGTGCCGCATCACGACGCCACCCCGATCAGCACGCGCCCGCCCTCGACCTTCGCCGGATAGGTGCGCAGGTTCACACAGACGGGCGCGCGCATCGCCTCGCCGGTGCGGTAGTCGAACTGGCCGTTATGCTTGGGGCATTCGATCAGGTGATCCATGACAAGGCCATCGGCCAGATGGACCTGTTCGTGCGTGCAAAGCCCGTCGGTGCAGAAATAGTCATCCTCCGGGCTGCGATAGATCGCATAGGTCCGCCCGCCGTGGTCGAAGCGGATCACGTCTTCGGCGTCGACATCCTCCGCGCCGCAAGCATCAATCCAGTCGGTCATCTCTCTCTCCCTTGGTTTTCTGGTGTCTCAGGCGGCGTTTCCGGCCGCGGCGGCATGGAAATCCTCGCGGTAGGGCCGCGCGGTGGCGGGCAGCTCGCGCCTGAGGAAATAGTCTTCGTGGGCGAGTTGGCGCCTGAGGACCGGCAGCACCTCCCGGTAGGCGTGCCACATCGAGGGGTTGGGCGCGGGAAGGTCGTCCTTGATGCGGTCGTGGAGCGCCGGCAGGCGGTGATAGGGCACCATCGGGAACATGTGGTGTTCGACGTGGTAGTTCATGTTCCAGTAGATGAAGCGGCTGATCGGGTTCATGTGGACGGTGCGGCTGTTCAGCCGGTGATCCACCACGTTGTCGGCCAGCCCCGCGTGCTGAAGCACGCCGGTCAGAACGTGGTGCCAGGCGCCGTAAAGCCGGGGCAGGCCGATCAGCATCAGCGGCAGGATGGACCCCGTCCAGACCGCGACGGCAAGGGTCGCGGCATAGATCGCCACCCAGATGCGGGCCACGCGGATGACCTTGGGATGCTCGCTTTCGGGGATGAAGCTCGCCTCCTCCGGGTCGAGCCTGCCGCTGGCGTTCAGAAGCATCCGCGCCCAGCCGTTCCAGGCGTCGAGGATGCCGAAGAGGTTCAGCACGATGCGGAAAAGCGCGGGCGGCCGCATCGCGACAATCTCCGGGTCGCGCCCGACGATGATCGTGTCGGTGTGGTGGCGCGCGTGGCTCCAGCGCCAGGTCACGGGATTGCGGACCATGCAGAAGGACGCGATCTGGTAGACCGCGTTGTTCATCCAGGCGGTCCGGAAAGCGGTGCCATGGCCGCATTCGTGCCAGCGTGAATCCATCGCCGACCCGTAAAGGACGCCATAGGCCAGCCAGAACGGCGCCGACCAAAGGCTTGGCCAGAGCGCGACGCCAAGCGCCGCCAGGGTCGCCATCGCCCCGAAGAGGATGATCGTGTCGCGGATCGCGGGCTGATCCTCGCGCGCCATGAAGGCCTTCATTTCCTTGCGCGGCACGTCGGAGTGATACCACTCGGCCGCGGCAAGGCCTGATTGCACCGCGCGCCGCGCATCCTCTCCGAGCAGGCTGTAGTCGCGTTTCATCGGACCCTCCCGGTCGTCATTGCGCCGGTGAAGATACCCTGCCGGCCTATGTCGGCCTATGGAGGCGGGCGAATGTCACGTCAAAAGCCATCAGGAATGGGGTAAATGAATGAGCGAATTTCGTCATCCGTGGCGCAATGGCAGGGACGGCGCTTCCGGCGGGTCTGTCGCCAGAGCTCGGGCCTGGTCCAGCCAAGGGGTGAGAAGATGTGGGAGTTTCTTGTGAAATCAGATACAAAGCTGACTCTGTCATGCTGCTCTGGGATCCCGCAAGGGAGTTGGCAGCGCGATGGCGGGAAATGAATGATGTAAAAACATCATTGATGGGGTGCCGGTGTTCGTCAGAAATGAAAGGAAATCGGCGTCTCTCGTTGACGACTCGCCATCCGGGGGGCGAACGTCATGCGCGGTCGAGCTGCAGGGAAAGCCGACCGGGGAGGAAGCCGACATGGTGCCGTTTGCGCTGAACCACATGAGTGTGGCGAGGATGAGTTTCGCCGAACTGCTCGACACGGCCGCAGCGCTGGGCTGCGTGGGCGTCGAGGTGCGCAACGACCTGCCGCAGCCCCTGTTCGACGGGCTTGCCCCGGAAGCCGCGGGTGCGATGGCGAGCGACCGCGGGCTGCGCCTTCTGGCGGTGGCCGAGGTCAAGCGCTTCAACGACTGGTCCGGCGACAAGGCCGCCGAGGCGCTTGAACTGATGCGGATCGCGCGTGCCTGCGGGGCCGAGACGGTCAGCCTGATCCCGCGCAACGACGGGCTCGGCATGGGGAACGGCGAGCGTCAGGCCAACCTGCGCGTGGCTTTGCGCGACCTCCGCCCCATGCTCGAGGATCACGGGCTGATCGGACTGGTCGAGCCGCTGGGCTTCGAGATCTGCGCCCTGCGCTACAAGTCCGAAGCGGTCGAGACGATCGAGGCGCTGGAGGCGGGGGACAGCTTCCGCCTGGTGCACGACACGTTCCACCACACGCTGGCCGGCGGCGGCCCGTTCTTCGCGGGCCACACCGGCATCATCCACATCTCCGGCGTCGTCGACCCAGAGCTTGCCGTCGACGAGATGGGCGACGAACACCGCGTCTTCGTGGACGGGCGCGACCGGCTTGGCAACATCGCCCAAATCCGCGCCCTGCGCGCGGCGGGGTTCGCGGGGCCCGTCTCGATGGAAAGCTTTGCCCCCGAGGTGCATGCTCTTGCAGACCCGAAGGCCGCACTCGCCCGGTCCTTCGATTTCATCCGGCAGGAACTGGGGGAAATGGCTGCCTAGGCGGGACAGAAGCGAAGGAGCGGCCCAGAGAGGCCATCCGGCATCATTTCAGGGAGAACGGGTGGGCCGGACACCCGATGTGGAGGAAGACATGAGGAAGACACTGATCGTGGCGGGCTTTGCCACGCTGATGGGAACGACCGCCATGGCCGAAACGGTCGGCGTGTCGATGGCGCTGTTCGATGACAACTTCCTGACCGTGCTCAGGAACGGCATCCAGAAATATGCCGACGAACAGGGGCACAGCGTGCAGATCGAGGACGCCCAGAACGACGTGGCCAAGCAACTTGACCAGATCAACAACTTCATCGCCTCGGGCGTGGACGCGATCATCGTCAACCCGGTCGACACCTCGGCCACGCAGGCGATGACGGATGCCGCCGCCGCCGCGGGCGTGCCGCTTGTCTACGTGAACCGCCAGCCGATCAACCTCGACACGCTGCCCGACAACCAGGCCTTCGTCGCCTCGAACGAGGTGGACTCGGGCACGCTCGAGACCATCGCGCTCTGCGACAACTGGGCGGCCGAGGGCAAGACCGAGGTCAACGTCTATGTCATGCAGGGTGAACTGTCGAACCAGGCGGCCGTGCAGCGCACCCAGGACATCTACGACGTGATCGAGGCCGGCAAGTGCAAGGTGAAGGTCAACGTGATCGACCAGCAGACCGCCAACTGGAGCCGGGACCAGGCCCAGAACCTGATGACAAACTGGCTGTCGACCGGCGCCGCCTTCGACGGCGTCATCTCCAACAACGACGAGATGGCGATCGGCGCGATCCAGGCGATGAAGGCCGCGGGCATCGACATGGCGACCGTGCAGGTCGGCGGCGTCGATGCGACGCAGGACGCTCTGGCGGCGATGCAGGCGGGCGATCTGGACGTGACCGTGTTCCAGAACGCGGCTGCGCAGGGCTCCGGCTCGCTCGACGCGGCGGTGAAACTGGCCAAGGGCGAGGCCGTCGAGCAGAAGGTCTGGGTGCCCTTCGAGCTTGTCACGCCGGCCAACGTTGCCGACTACCTGGCGAAGAACTGACGCCCCTCGGGGCCGGGGCGGCGGCATTCCTGCCGCCCCGAGACTTTTCGGCCGGGATGAGTAGAGGCCGGCCGAAGTCCCATTCCGCGGATATCCTGGGGGGAGAAGCGCACCGTGGCACAGCCAACCCATGGCCTTGGCGGCCTGAAATACGATCCCGCGAAACGGACGCGCGCGCCCGAATGGAACGTGTTCGGCGCGCTGGTCCTCATCGTCGTGATCTTCGAGGTGCTGAACCGGGTGAACGGCGGGTCATTCCTTTTCAACATGCGTGACAATGTCGACGCGATCTTCAACCAGCAACGTCTGGACATCATGATCCTGCAGGTGGCGATCACCGGCATCATCGCCATCGGCGTGACGCAGGTCATCATCCTCGGCGGCATCGACCTTTCGTCGGGCAGCGTCGTCGGCGCCACCGCCATGATCGTGATGAGCTTCGCGCAGACAGCACTCGTGAACGGCAACCCGAACCCGAAGGCGATCTTCGGCGACTGGGCGATGGACCTGCCGGTGATCGTGCCCATCCTGATCGGCTTGGCCTGCGGCATGGCGGCGGGTTTCGTGAACGGCGCCCTGGTGGCCTACACCCGGATCCCGCCCTTCATCGCGACGCTGGGCATGATGGTGTCGGCGCGTGGCGTGGCGCGGTGGTGGTCGAACGGCCAGCCGGTCAGTTTCCCGACCGAGTCCTATGGCAGCCTTGCGAACGGCGACATCCTGGGCGGGCTGACCTTCGGGCTGATTTCCTGGCCGGGGCAGAACCCGGCGGTGATCTTCGTGATCCTGGCCGTTCTGTTCCAGCTGATCATGCTGAAGACGCTTTACGGCAAGCGCTGCTATGCCATCGGCTCGAACGAGGCGGCGGCGCGGATGTCGGGGATCAACGTCGACCGGCACAAGGCGCTGGTCTACACCATCGCGGGCATGCTGACGGCGGTCGCGGCGATCCTTCTCACCTCCAAGAACCTGACGGCGCAGGCGGGCATGGGGGTGATGTACGAACTGGACGCCATCGCCATGGCGGTGATCGGGGGCGTGTCGCTGGCGGGGGGGCGCGGCTCCATCATCGGGACCGTGCTGGGAGCTGCGATCTTTTCGGTGATCATCTCGGGCTTCACCTCGATCCGGCTCGACGCCTACTATCAGGAGATGGTGAAGGGCGCGATCATCGTCGGCGCGGTGGTGCTGGACCAGTGGCGGCAGCGCACGCGGGCAAGGGGGTAGGGACCATGTCGAGGATCATTCTGGAAACCCGCGGCCTGACCAAGCACTACGGCGGCGTCCACGCGCTGGAGGATGCGAACTTCGTCCTGCACGAGGGCGAACACGTGGCCGTGGTCGGCGACAACGGCGCGGGCAAGTCCACCTTCGTGCGCCAGGTGACGGCGGTGGAGCAGCGGACCGCGGGCGAGGTCATCTTCGACGGCCAGCCCGTGCACTTCGCAGGCCCGCTCGAGGCGCGGCAGGCCGGGATTGAGACGGTGTTCCAGACGCTCGCTTTGGCCGACGACCTCGACGTGCCGTCGAACCTGTTCCTCGGGCGCGAACTGTTCAGGTTCCGCTTCGGGCCGTTTTCCTGGCTCGACAAGAAGACGATGCGCGACCGCACGCTCGAGGCGCTGAAGACCACGGCGGTGAAGATCCCCAACGTCGACAACCCGATCCGCAACATGAGCGGTGGACAGCGGCAATGCGTGTCGATCGCGCGTACGGCGGCCTTCGCCTCGAAGCTCGTGATCATGGACGAACCCACCGCGGCCCTTGGCGTGCAGGAAACCGCACAGGTGGAAAACATCATCCGCGGGCTGAAGGCACGGGGCATCCCGATGATCCTGATCAGCCACAACCTGCGGCAGGTCTTCGACCTGGTGGACCGGATCGTGGTGTTCCGCCGCGGCCGCATCGTTGCCAGCCTGCGCAAGGAGGAGACCGACGGCAATGACATCGTCAGCTACATCACCGGCGTGAAGGGCGGCGCGGACACCTATGCATGACCATCGCGAAACGGTGGCGGTCGTCGCCGGCGGAACCCAGGGCCTTGGCCTTGCAATTGCGGAGCGTCTGGTGCGCGAGGGATGCAACCGCATCGTCGTGGCCGGGCGCCGTCAGGCCGAGGGCGCGGCTGCGGCCGGCACCCTCGCGGCGCTGGGGGCAGAGGCTCTGTTCGTCCCGGCCGACATGGGCCGGACGGCGGACGCGGTGGCGATCATCGACGCCGCGGCGGATCGCTTCGGCCGTGTCACGGCGCTGGTGAATGCGGCCGCGACAACCGAACGCGGCTCCATCCTCGACTGCACGGCAGAGGACTTCGACCGCCACATGGGGGTCAATGCGCGCGGACCTTTCTTCGCGCTCCAGCGCTTCGCGCAGCGGGCGGTGGCGGCGGGGCATCCGGCCAGCGCGGTGAACATCCTGTCCATGGTCACCCATTGCGGCCAGACCTGCCTCGCGCCCTATTCCGCGTCCAAGGCGGCGCTGGCGAACATCACCCGCAACGCGGCCCACACGCTGCGGCACCATCGCATCCGGGTGAACGGGGTCAACTGCGGCTGGATGGACACGCCCGGAGAGGACGCGGTGCAGCGCCGATTCCACGGCGCGACGGACGGCTGGCTTGAGGCGGCCGAGGCGCGGCAGCCTTTCGGCATGCTGGTCAAGCCGGCCCATGTGGCCGGGCTTGTGTCCTACATGCTGTCGGACGTTTCCGGCGTGATGACGGGGTCGGTCGTGGATTTCGATCAGAACGTGGCCGGGGCCTACCCGGAGTAAGGAGACAGCATGACACTGAGGTTCGGGCTTCTGGGCGCGGGGCGCATCGGCAAGGTTCACGCGCGCGCCATCACCGGCGACGCCGACGCGCGGCTGGTCGCGGTGGCAGACGCCATGCCTGCGGCCGCCGAGGCGGTCGCGGCGCAGTACGGCTGCGAGGTCCGCACGATCGAGGCGATCGAGGCCGCGGGCGACATCGACGCGGTGGTGATCTGCACGCCCACCGACACCCACGCCGACCTGATCGAACGCTTCGCGCGGGCGGGCAAGGCCATCTTCTGCGAAAAGCCGGTGGACCTGAGCCTGCGCCGGGTGCGGGACTGCCTTGCGGTCGCGGACGGTGCGGGGGCCACGCTGATGGTCGGGTTCAACCGCCGCTTCGATCCCGACTTCGCCGCGGTAAAGGCGGCCATCGACGCGGGCACCATCGGCGCGGTCGAGATGGTCACCATCACCTCGCGCGATCCCGCCGCGCCGCCCTACGACTACATCACCCGATCCGGCGGGATCTTCCGCGACATGACG
The DNA here is from genome assembly GCF_025380365.1 of Albidovulum sediminis. Classification (GTDB taxonomy): domain Bacteria; phylum Pseudomonadota; class Alphaproteobacteria; order Rhodobacterales; family Rhodobacteraceae; genus Albidovulum; species Albidovulum sediminis. Next base: position 2,102,422 of record NZ_JAOCQF010000001.1, on the reverse strand, counting down.
ATCCACGACTTCGACATGGCGCGCTGGCTGCTGGGGGAGGAGCCGGAGACGGTCCTGGCGGCGGCCTCGGTCCTTGTCGATCCGAAGATCGGGGAACTGGGCGACTATGACAGCGTGAACGTCATTCTGCGCACGGCCAGCGGCCGGCAGGCGATCATCACCAACTCGCGCCGCGCAAGCTATGGCTACGACCAGCGGATCGAGGTGCACGGGTCGCTGGGCGCCGTCAGCGCGCAGAACACGCATGAGGCGCGGATCGAGGTCGCGACCGCGACCGGTTTCGCGCGCCCGCCGCTTCTGGATTTCTTCATGAGCCGCTACACCGCGGCCTATGCGGCCGAGATCGCGGCCTTCATCGCCGCGGTCCGTGACCGGCGCGCGCCGCCGACGACGGGCGAGGACGGGCTGCGCGCGCTGGCGCTGGCCGATGCGGCGGTCCTGTCCGCGACAGAAGGACGCGCCGTCCGGGTTTCGGAGGTGCTGGGCTGACGCGGCACGACGTCCAAGGGCCGAAAAGTGGCGCTGTCTCGCTGAAAAGTTGTGGGGTGGGACGGGCATTCGCCAGAAAATTGGATCGATCCGGGCGCCTTGCCCGGATTGTTTCGTTTGTGGCATCGACGTGTTGGCGCTGTTGCGCACCGAATCGTGATTCTCGCGTGAAAACCGGGTGAGTCCGGCGCATCGGTGGGGGGCAGCGTCGCCTTTCGGGGGAAAAACCATGCATCAGGGTTTATCGCGCATGCAGAAATACAACCATGACGATAAATATTCATCAATCCAGACGATGCATTCCCGAAGGTAAACCGCGATGATGATGGGGAGCCGCAAGGAAGCCTTCCGGTTCGGACCCCGCCGGTGACCCGGCCATTTTCGGAACGCAATTGAGGGAGAAACAAATGCGTGACGCTCTGACCAAACTTTTTGCCCGCTTCCGCAAGGATGAAGAGGGCGTGACCCTTGTCGAATACGGCATCGCGCTGATCCTGGCGGTGACGGTCGGCGTGACCGTGCTCGGCGGCCTGGCCCGCGATGTGGACGCCCAGATGGACGCCGCCTGCAACCAGATGAACGGCACCGCGACCGGCGCCGGCACCGGCGGCTGCCCGACCAGCTAAGCTGGCCCGCCTCCACGACCGATCGGGGTACGGGCGCCAACGCCCGTACCCGCATTACAGAAGAAACGTCATCCGGTTCGGTGCGCCGCACCGAAGAGCAGAAAGGTCGCAGCCATGGCCATCAAATCCATTCTCGTCGCCCTTCTGGGTATCGCCGTCGCCGGTGGGTCGGCCTATGGCGCGCGCGAATATCTGCGTCAGACGGCGGCCACGGCCTCGGTCGACCCGACCAATGGCCTGGTGACCGCGATCGTCGCGGGCCGCGACATCAAGTTCGGGCAGGCCATCGAACCCCAGATGCTGCAGGTCGTATCCTGGCCGCGCGAGGCGCTGCCGGTCGGCGCCTTCACCGATCTCGACATGCTGCTGCCCCAGGCGGGCGGCCAGCCGCGCCGCGCCAAGAATGCCATGTCGGCGGGTGAGTTGATCCTGGCCTCCAAGGTGTCGAACTTCGGCGAGAAGGTCACCATCGTGCAGACGCTGGGTGAAAACAGCCGTGCCATGTCGATCCGCGTGGATGCGGTGACCGGCGTCGGCGGCTTCGTCACGCCGGGCGACACGGTCGATATCGTGCTGACCCAGGGCGGCGGCGAAAACCTGCGCGCCATCACCATTCTTCAGAACGTCCGCGTCATCGGTGTCGACCAGCTTGCGAACGAGGAGGAGAACGCCCCCGTCGTTGCCCGCACCGTCACCGTCGAAGTGTCGCCGGAAGACAGCCAGAAACTCGCGCTCGCTCAAAGTGCCGGAACGCTGAGCCTGACGCTGCGCACGCTCGACAGCGTCGTGGACAAGCCGCTCGACTCCATCCGCCTGTCCGACATCCTTCAGGAAAAGTCCCCTGTCGAGGAAGTGGAGCAGAAGTCGCGGATCAAGATCCGCCGCGCGAACGAGGTCGAGGAAGTCGAAATCAGCAACTGACGGCGCGGACGGGCGCCGCCAGAGGTGCCCGTCCGCCGTGTCGTCGGGCTGGCGGGGGCGTTGTGGAACGGAGCGAAGCGATGCGCAGGACTGCCGCCAGATTTGCGAAGGACGAAGACGGGGCGATCCTTGTCATGGTCGCCGTTTCGCTGGGCGTGATCCTTGGGATGATCGCGCTGTCCTATGACCTTGGCCGCATCGCCGCGACACAGTCCGAACTTCAGTCCTACGCCGATCACGTGGCGCTCGCCGCGGCGGGCGAACTGGACGGCGAGGCGGGCGCACGCGCGCGTGCCCAGGCCGCGGCCGCCAATTTCTTCACCGACCGCCAGACCTTCGGCGACGATGCGACCGGCCAGACGCTCAATTCGGCGGACTATGCGCTGACCTTCCTGCGGTCGCTTCCCGCCGTCGATACGGATGCCATCACCTCGACCCATGCCGCGACCACGGACCAGAATGCGATCTACGCGCGGGTGATCGTCACGCCCAAGACGGTTCCCTTCACCTTCGGCCGCGCCTTCTTTGCCCTGTCGGGCTTTGCCCAGCGCACGCCCATCGTCGGGGCCGAGGCGGTGGCGGGCTTCACCTCCTACGCCTGCGACATCACGCCGATGATGTTCTGCGTCCCGCCCGGCTTTGACGGCGATACCTGGCGCGGGCAGCAGATCCTCATGCGGTCGGGCGGCAACGGCGCGGCCTGGGGGCCGGGCGATTTCGGCTTCCTCGAACCCTCGACGCTGGCCATCGACTCCACCGGCGCCTGCGCGGGCTTGACTGGAGCCGGGCCGCTCTTGCGCTGCGTGCTGGGCGCGGTGGGCAGCGTCACCCAGTGCTTCGTCCAGCGCGGGGTCAACACCGAGCCGGGCCAGAAGGTCGGCATCACCAACGCGATGAACGCGCGTTTCGACATCTACCAGGGGTCGATGGACCGTAACGATCCGCTCTATGCCCCGGCGCCGAACGTCATCAAGGGTATTGTCCGGCGAGGCGGTGGCGGCGGCGGTAACCAGTGCATCGGCGCCAATTCCGACCCCTCACCCAACACGATGAAGCTGCCGCGGGACACGTGCTTCTATACCGACAGTTGCAACCTGGGATCGCCCAACCGCTACGGTGACGGCGACTGGTGGGGCGATGTCAGCCTGGACCTGGACGGCGACGGCACCGCAGAAACCGTGACCGGCTACGACGCCTATCTGGCGATGAATTATGGAGCGACGCCGCCGTCGGAACTGATCGGCCTGGGATCGACCCCGACCCGCTACCAAGTCTACAACGCCGAGATCGCCTATGCGCAGCGGACCCGCGGCAACATCCTGACCGGCCGCGCGGAAACCGGCCTGAACCAATGTGCCCCGGTGGCCAGCCCCGACCCCGAACGCCGGGTCATCATCGCGGCTGGTATCAACTGCGATCCCCTCAACGGCGGCGTGGAAGTCAACGGCCGCGAAACCAACGTGCCGGTCCAGGAATACGTGAAGATGTTCATCACCGAGACGATCGGCGATGACAGCGCGAGCCCGCCCACGGTAGATATCTGGGCCGAAGTGATCGAAAGCGCCGGCGGCAACGGCAAATCGGGCAGCGGCGTGTTCCACGAAATCGTCCAGCTGTATCGGTGAGGCAGAGATGGGCGTGCTTTCCTCCCTCCCAAGACGCCTGCGCCGTTTCCTCGGTCGGGACGAGGGCGCGGTTCTGGTGGAGTTCGCCTTCGTGCTGCCGCTTCTCCTGATCTTCTTCGCCGTGATCGTCGAAGGGACGCGGATGATGAAGAACTACCACAGCGCGATCTCCGGGGTGCGGGACGCCACGCGCTTCATGTCGCGGCATCTGCCCATCGACCTCTGCGCCGTCGCCCCGGCCAATCTGGACGGCTACAACACGACGCTTCGCAACATCGTCGGCCAAAGCGTCAGCGGCGTGACGCTGTTCCCGTCCGGCATCTCGCTGAGCACGGTCCAGGCGACCTATTCCTGCCCCGCGGGAACCTATCACGTCGAGCCTGCGGTGGTGCGTGTGACCGCGACGCTGACGATCAACTTCCCCTTCTCCTCGGTCTTCGAGCTTCTGGGCGGTGAAAGCTTCTCGAACCTCACCACCACGATCAGCGATTCAGCCAAGGTGTTCGGAACATGAAACGGGTTCGCGATATCCTGCGCGGGATCGCCCGCGGCGACCGCGGGGCGGCGCTGGTCGAACTGGCGGTCGTGGTGCCGCTGTTCCTGCTGGTGTTCCTGGGCATCATCGACTTCGGCCGGCTGGGCTACGATGTCGTAACGGCGGAAAAGGCCATGCAGCAGGCGGCGCGCATCGCCATCGTCCGCACACCCGCCTGCGCCGGCGTCACCGGTGTTCCCGTGGTTCCGAACACGACGGGGCGCGACCCCGCCAACAGCGACCCGATCCCGCCGCGCTTCGGCACGGCCTGCAACGCGGGCGGCACCATCTGCGCGCCGGTGGCGGAGGCAAGCTGCACCCTCGCGCAGGGGATTGCCGCGGGCAACGCGACCGCGATCGAGATCTGGAGCCGCATCGACGATATCGTGCCGGCGAACGCCACCGCCGCGAACGTGCGCATCACCTATACCGACAGCGCCGTACTCGGCAGCACCAACCTTCGCCTGGGCTTCCTCGGCGGGCCGTACATTCCCATCGTCACGGCGCAGGTGCAGGGCCTCACCTTCAACTTCGTCACGCCGATTGCGGGGTTCGTCCGGATGATGGGCGGCACCTCGACCTTCGCGCGATCCGTCCAGTTTCCTGCGCTCAGCGTTTCGCTGCCCGCCGAAGACCTGGCGCCGGGAGAGAACGGATGACCCCTGACTCATCGAACGGCCGGGAAAGAAAGGCAAGCATATGAAAGCCCAAGTGAAGTCCATCCTCGTGATCACGCCGGATGCCGCCGTTTCCAAGGCGATCGGCGCGGCCCTGGGCGGCGATCCCGGCCTCAAGGTCGACACCAAGGCCTCCACCCTGACACAGCTGAACGGCCAGGCGGTCAAGTTCGCGCAGGAACATGACTTCATCATCTTCGATACCGATCCCGGCAGCGAAGCAGACCTGCGCGCGATCGAGGATCTGGCGCGCAACCGTCGTGAGGGCACGATTCTGCTTGCCCTGACATCGAGCGACATATCGCTGGCAGCAGCGCGCAAGCTGACGCGCGCCGGTGTCGATGAGGTTCTGCCCTATCCGATCACCGGCGCGGAACTGTCCGAGCAGCTGGAGCGGCTGCAAGCGCGATCCACACCCGAGCCCGCGAGGGGCGGGGGTGCCCGTCTCGGCCGGCTGATCGCGATGGCGCAGGCGCGCGGGGGATCGGGTTCGACGACAGTGGCGCTGAATCTCGCCGACGCGCTGACGGGCAAGGGTGGGTTCCTGCACCGCGCCGACAAGCACAGCGTCGCGCTGGTGGATTTCGACCTGCAGTTCGGCACCATCGGATCGGCGCTGGACCTGGACGAACAGGATGCGCTGCTCAAGCTTGCGCAGGATGGAAACGTGCCCGACCTGCGCTTCCTCGAGCAGTCGATGTCGAAGATCCCCGGTGGCCTCTCGGTGCTGCCGGCCCCGTCCAAGTTCGCCCCCGTCGATGCCCTGCGCGCCGAACAGGTGGCGGCGATCCTCGACCTGCTCCGGCAGACCAACGACTATGTGGTGGTGGACCTGCCGCGCGCCCTGGTCGGCTGGGTCGAGCCGGTGATCGAGCAGGCGGACGAGCTTCTGATCGTCACCGACCTTGCGGTTCCCTCGGTCCGCCATGCGCGGCGCCTGATGGACTTCTTCAAGACGGTGAACGTCGGCCTTCAGACGACCGTCGTCCTGAACCGGGAAAGCCGCCCCCTGATGCGCACGAGCGTGCACAAGGAGGCCGCCACCGCCCTCAACAGCAAGTTGGAGTTCTGGTTGCCGCAGGACGACAAGGCCGCCCGTGCGGCTGTCGACCAGGGCAAACCCCTGACCGCGGTCGCTTCCCGTTCCCCGCTGACCAAGGCGATCGGCCAGCTTGCCAAAGCCATAACAAAAGCCCTGCCCGCCACCGCGCGGGTCGGGGCGACCAGATAGGAGGTTCGACCGTGTTCAAGAGTTTCACCCGCAGCAACGCTTCCCCGGCCGCCAATGTCATCGACATCGGTGGCGCGAAGGCGGCGGATTCGACCGTCCCTCTCTGGCAACCGTCCGAAGCCGACAACGAGCTGATCGAACGCCTGGAGTTGAAGAGTCAGCTGCACGAGGTGCTTCTGGAGCGGCTCAATCTGGCCGTGATCGACAAGGTCCAGCCCGAGGAACTGCGCCGCGAGGTGGCGGCGCTGGTGTCGAACGTCCTGTCGGCGCAGAAGCGCCCGATGCGGTCGGAGGAGTTCAACCAGCTGATCGACGAGCTTCTGGACGAAGTTCTGGGGTTTGGCCCGCTTGAGCCGCTGCTTGCCGATCCGACGATCAACGACATCCTCGTGAACTCCCACCGCAGCGTCTATGTCGAACGCTTCGGCAAGCTGGAACGCACCAAGGTCCGGTTCCGCGACGAACGCCACCTGCTGCGCATCATCGACAAGATCGTGTCGCGCATCGGTCGCCGGGTCGACGAAAGCCAGCCCTGGGTGGACGCGCGCCTTGAGGATGGTAGCCGCGTGAACGCGATCATCCGGCCCTGTGCCATCGACGGGCCAGCGCTGTCGATCCGCAAGTTTTCCCGCCATCCCCTGACGATGCAGCGGATGATCGACATCGGGTCCGTGACCGCGCCGGCGGCGGCGCTGTTGAAGGGGCTTGTCGAGGCGCGGCTCAACGTTCTGATCTCGGGCGGCACCGGGTCCGGCAAGACGACGATGCTCAACGCCATGTCGTCCTACATCGGCCACAGCGAGCGGGTGGTGACGATCGAGGATGCCGCGGAACTTCAGCTTCAGCAGGAACATGTCGTCCGGCTGGAAACCCGGCCGCCGACGCCGGGCGGCACCGGCGCCGTGACCCAGCGCGATCTCGTGCGCAACGCGCTCCGGATGCGACCCGACCGCATCATCGTGGGCGAGGTGCGGGGCGCGGAAACCTTCGACATGCTTCAGGCGATGAACACCGGGCACGACGGGTCGATGACCACCGTGCACGCGAACTCCGCCCGCGACGCGCTGGGCCGGATCGAGCAGATGGTGACGATGATCGGCATCGACTTCCCGCTGTCGGCCATCCGCGCGCAGATCGCGTCGGGCCTGCACATGGTCGTGCAGCTCAGCCGGATGAGCGACGGCAAGCGCCGGGTGGTGAGCGTGAGCGAGATCACCGGCATGGAAGGCCCGACCATCACCATGCAGGACATCTTCGTCTTCAAGCGGTCGGGCAAGTCGGAAAACGGCGACATTCTGGGGGATTTCGTTGCGACCGGCATTCGCCCGCGTTGCTCCGACCTCCTGCAGCAGGCGGGCGTGGACCTGCGCCAGGACCTGTTCCGGCGGGAAGGGGTGCAGGATGCCCGGACTTGACAGCTTCGAGATCGAGGCCCTGATCTACGTCGGCATCTTCGTCGGCGTGCTGATCGCCTACGAGGGCATTCGCCAGCTTCTGTCCCGGTCAGAGACGACCGGGGCAGCCCGCAGCCGGCGGATGCGCCTGATCGCGTCCGGCGCCACGACCGAGGATGTGCTGAGGCTTCTCAAGCCCTCGGTCGACCGTTGGGCGCTGGCACGGATACCCTTCATCGGCGACCTGCCGGTCGCGCTCCGGCAGGCGGGCTTGACGATCAACCCGGCCGTGGTGCTGACCGGGTGTCTTGCCGGGACCATCGTGCTTGCGGTCGCCGCGTCGTCCTTCATCGGCGCATTGCCCGCGGCGGGGCTCGCGCTCGCGTTCTGCTTCGTCGCCCCGGTGGTCGTCGTCCGCACCCTCAGGAACAAGCGGATGGACGCGATGGTGCGGCAGTTGCCGGATGCGCTCGACCTCATGGCGCGGGGCCTCAGGGTCGGTCACCCGATCAACACCACCATCGCCTCGGTCGCCAACGAGATGTCCGACCCGATCGCGACCGAGTTCGGCATCGTTCTGGACCAGGTCAGCTACGGCGACGACCTTCCCGACGCCTTCGGCGAATTCGCCGACCGGATCGACCAGGAAGACGTTCGCTACCTGGCAATCAGCATCGCCATCCAGCACGGAACGGGCAGCGACCTGGCGCGCGTGCTCAGCACGCTCTCGACGGTGATCCGGGCGCGCATGGCGATGCGGCGGCGCATCCAGGCGATCTCGGCCGAGGGGCGGCTGACGTCGATCTTTCTTTCGGCGCTTCCGGTCTTCATCCTGATCTCGACCCAGCTGACTTCGCCGAACTACTACATGGGGGTCGCCGATGACCCGCTGTTCAAACCCTTCGCGATCACCATCGCGACGCTCGTGGTGGCCAACTACCTCATCCTGAGGCGCCTGGTCGACTTCCGGATCTGATTGGAGAGTGTGATGTTCGAGGCATTCATGACCCGGCTTGCGGAGGACCCCGCGCTGTTCCAGACGCTGGTGGTGCTGGGGGTTGGCCTTGGCGTGATGCTGTTCGTCTACGGCCTGTTCGGCAGCGTCGGACAGAAAGACCCGGTCGCCCGCCGCATGGCCGGCGCCGGGGGCAAGGCACGCGCCAGCCGCCGGGATGCCGATATCCTGCGGTTCGTCCAGAACGACCCGACCGGGCTGATGCGCGCCATCGTCCCGGTCGATGAAAAGGAGCGCACGCAGATGCAGCGGCAGCTGGCGCAGGCCGGCTTCAACAGCCCGCACGCGCTGCGCAACTATTACCTGTTCCGGATCGTGATGGGTGTACTCCTGCCCGGGCTCTACATCTTCATGATCTACAATTCCCGCTCGTTGCTGGTGCCGATGCCCGACGCGGTGATCGACAACTTTTCCCAGTTGTCGCAGACGAAGATCACAGCAGGCATCGCGGCGCTGGTCTGGAGTGGCTTCTACGGACCCAACTACTGGCTGCGGGGCCGGGTCGAGAAGCGCCGCAGGCAGATCGAGGAGGCGTTCCCCAACGCGCTCGACCTGATCCAGATTTCGGTCGAAAGCGGGTTGAGCTTCGACGCGGCGATGACGCGCGTGGCCAACGAGATCGTGGCCACGGCGCCGATCCTGGCGGAGGAGTTCCTGATCACCCAGCGCGAGATCCAGGCAGGGCGGACACGCGACAGGGCGCTGATGGACCTGGCAGATCGCAGTGGTGTCCCGGAGGTCTTTTCGTTCGCCAGCGTGGTGATGCAGTCCATCCAGTTCGGCACAAGCATATCCGACGCGCTGACCACCTACGCCGCCGAGATGCGCCACACGCGCGAGATGCGGGCGCAGGAAAAGGCCAACAAGCTGCCGGTCAAGATGTCGGCGGTCCTGGCATCGCTCATGCTGCCCGCGCTTGTTCTGCTGGTTCTTGGCCCGGTCATCATCCGCTACCTTCGCAACGTGGCGGGCGCGGGCTGAGTCGGGCTGCCGGGCCGTCACAGCGGCGATTTGCAGCGATGCTTGCGAACAATTTCCGGAAAGGGGCGAAACTGGTCCGGGAAACGCTTCAAAATTTCTGCTCAGGGTTGTATTTGGGGGCCATTCCCCCGGCGATTGTGTCCGAACATTGACCCTCCCATGCCTGCGTCCTACCTTTTGATCGGGTAGTGGATGATGTCACGAGATGAGTCTGCGGGTGCAACGCAGGCCCTTTCAAGTGGCTGCCCCTCGGGGCTTGGAGGGTATCTTGGTTGTGTTCAGGAAGGCTCAAGCAACAGACGTTTCCGTATTCACCCTCGCGGATACCGCGGGTCTGATCGAATCGGTCGCTGGCTGGAGCGAAGCGCTTCACGGAAATGCCGCCCTGGACGATGCGTTCGCGTGCCTCGTCCGTGGCATGGGGGCCGAGGCGGGCGCCATCGTCCGGACCCATCCGGGCCGGCCCTTTCCCCAGATCGTGGCACTGCACGATGAGAAAGCGGGCGATGGTGTTTCCAGACCGCTGCGCGGAAGCTTCGCCGCGGCCCTGTTCGGCGCCTACCTCGAAAGCGCGATGCCTGCGACGGTCTGGCTTGCCTCGCAGCACGCCGACGAATCCGACACCGTCGCGGATGCGGGTCTTCTCGTCTGGCAGTCTGCGCGCCGGTTTCGCGAGATGGCGGTGCTGACGCTGACGTCGGATCCGTCGTTCCACGACCATATCGAGCTTCATTTCCGGGAGCGGCTGCCCGAATCCACGGTGGCGATGCTCAACGTGATCCTGCCTTCGGTTGCGCGCATCTGGGCGCGTCGCAAGGTTGGTCTTGTGACCGCGAAGGTGGCCGAGCGGTCCCGAAGCAGCGAAGGCCGGGCGCCTTTGACGGGACGCGGCCCGATCCTTGGCGCCGGCAATCCCGCGGACCTCAGCCGGGCGGAATTCCGGGTGTCGGTGCTGCTGAGCCGCGGCCTGTCGGTCAAGGGCGTCTCGACCGAGCTTGGCCTGTCCGAAGCAACCGTCAGGTCGCATCTGCGCAGCATCTATTCCAAGACCGGCACGCGCGGTCTTGCCCAGCTCGTCTTCCTGCTCTTGGAGCGGCCGGCGGGCTTCGAAGAACCAGCTCAACGCTGGGCGTGAACCATGACCCAGGCCGAGATCCTTCCCTACGTGCCGCTCGTCGCGGTGGCGCCGGTGATGCTGGCCGCGGGCTGGTTCGACCTGCGTTTCCTGCGCATCCCGAATGTGCTGAGCCTGATCGTCGTCTCGGCCTTCGTGGTCTTCAGCCTGGCATTCCCGCCCGAAGACCTTCTCTGGCGCCTGGCGGTGGCCGGGGGTGTCTTCGCGCTCGGACTGGTGGCCTATCACTTCCGCGCCTTCGGCGGCGGTGACGTCAAGCTCTTGTCGGCCCTGATGCTTCTGGTTCCGGTCGGATCGCTGGGTGTGTTCGCGAACGTCTTTTCCCTGTCGATGCTCGCCGGGATCGCGGTCATTCTGACGATGAAGCGCATACCGATCTTCGCGCGCACCGGCTGGGCCTCGATGCGGCCCGGACGGCATTTCCCGATGGGGGTGTCGATCGGCCTTGCCGGCCTTGTCCATCCAATCGCCGTCATCGCCCTGCATTCGGGCTGATGGTCACGTCCCAAGGGTGGGGCAGCAGGCCCGTCCGGTGGGGGACGGGCCTGCGTATTTTCACGCGGCCTTCAGAAGACCCTCGGCCTTGACCTTCGCATAGGCCTCATCCAGCGATTTCGTCGCGCGCGCGATCAGGGTATCGATCTGGGCCGGGGTGATCACCAGCGGGGGCGAGATGATCATGCGGTCGCCGACATGGCGCATGACAAGGTTGTTGGCGAAGCAGCGTTCGCGGGTGATGTAGCCGACGGTGCCGGCGTCCGAGGCGAACTTGGCCCGCGTTTCCTTGTTCGGGGTCAGCGCGATCGACCCCATCAGGCCCACAAGCTTCGCCTCGCCCACCATCGGGTGGTCGGTCAGGGCCTGCCAGCGTTCCATCAGGTAGGGATGGGCCACCTTGCGGACGTGATCGAGGACGTTCTCCTCCTGCAGGATCTCGAGGTTTCGGAGCGCCACGGCGGCAGCAACCGGGTGGCCGCTGTAGGTATAGCCGTGGTTGAAGTCGTCGCCCGACCGCGCGATCGTCTCATAGACCTCGTCGCAGATGATCGAGCCGCCGATGGGCGCATAGCCCGAGGACAGCCCCTTGGCGATGGTCATGATGTGGGGCTTGATGCCCAAGGTCTGGCTGCCGAACCAGTTGCCGGTGCGGCCGAAGCCGGTGATGACCTCGTCCGCGATCAGAAGGATGCCGAACTTTTCGCAGATGCGCTGGATTTCGGGCCAGTAGGTCGCCGGCGGGACGATCACGCCGCCCGCGCCCTGGATCGGCTCGCCGATGAAGGCGGCGACGCGGTCCGCACCCAGTTCCTCGATCTTCGCCTCAAGCTCACGCGCGCGCATCAGGCCGAAATCCTCGGGCGTCATGTCGCCACCCTCGGCGTACCAGTTCGGCTGGCCGATGTGGACGATGTTCGGGATCGGCAGGCCGCCCTGCGCGTGCATCCCGCCCATCCCGCCCAACGAGGCGCCGCCCATGGTCGAGCCGTGGTAGGCGTTCTTTCGGCTGATGATGATGTTGCGGTCCGGCTGCCCCTTCACGTCCCAGTAGCGGCGCACGAGGCGGATGTTGGTGTCGTTCGCTTCCGAGCCGGAGCCCGCGTAGAACACATGGTTCAGGTCGCCGGGCGCGAGCTTCGCGATTTCCGCCGCGAGCGCGATGGCGGGAACGTGCGAGGTCTGGAAGAAGGTGTTGTAGTAGCACAGCTCCTCCATCTGCCGCGCGGCGACCTCGGCCAGGTCCTTGCGCCCATAGCCGACGTTCACGCACCAGAGGCCGGCCATGCCGTCCAGGATCTCGTTGCCTTCGCTGTCGGTCAGGAACACGCCCTTGGCCCGCGTGATGATCCGCGCGCCTTTCTTCGCCAGCGCCGCATCCTCGGTGAACGGGTGCATGTGGTGCGCGGCGTCCAGCGCCTGCAGTTCCTTCGTCGGCATGTGATTGGTGATCGTCGTCATCGCGGTCTCCTTCCCGGGGGGCTGACTGGCCTGGAAAGGGAAAGGGAGCGTGCGCCGCACTGCCGCACCCCGCCCGGATTCGCAGGACTGGTCGATTGCTCCTCAGAATATGATCAAAATTTGCGCTGTCAATCTGATTTGATCAAACCTGGGTCGTCGACAGCGTCATGCGGATCTGCTCGATTCCCTGGTTCACGTCGTCCCGGATCGCATCGGCCACCGCCTCTGGCGAACCGGATCGCAGCGCCGCCAGCGCCTGCTGGTGCTTGTCCGGCAGGCCGTAGGTGCCGAGTCGGCCACAGACCACCCGCAGCGACGGCCCGCCGCGCAGAAGAAGCATCTGCGCAATCGCGAAAAGAATGACCGCCCCTGCCTGTTCGTAAAGCGTCGTGTGAAAGCGGTGGTTGTGCTCCAGATACGCCTTCACATCGCCGCGGCGGACGGCCGTGTTGAGGGAATCATCGATCGCTTCAAGCCGCGCGATCATCGCGGGGGTGATCTTCTGCGCCGCCAGATAGGCCAGCTGCGGTTCGATCGCCTGACGCGCGAAGGCCAGTTCGTCCAGTTGCGCAAGCGTCAGTTCGGGGACCGAGACGCGCCGGTTGCCCTGAAATTGCAGCGCGCCCTCCGCAGTCAACCTCCGGATGGCCTCGCGCACGGGGGTCATGCCCGCATCGAGGTCCGTAACAAGCCCTTGAATCGTAACTGCTTGACCCGGGGCAAGTTCTCCGAACAGGATCATCTCGCGAATCTTGCGATAGACGAGCTCATGGGTTGGGGGTTTGTGGAATTCCGCGTTCAATGACCCGTCGCCTCTCGTAGGGATCCGCCCGCCGGCATGTGGTGGATCGGGGAAACAGCCTATCCGTTCCCCCCGAAAATTACCATATTGTATTTTGGCGGGCATTTTGATCAAATGTTGGCAGTGGTGATGCTCTGCCGACATCACTCAGGGAGAATGACATGAAAAAAACACTGATATCCGTCGCCGCGCTGGTGGCGGTCGGCGCGTTCGCCGCAAATGCCGAGGAAGTCCACGTCTACAACTGGTCGGACTACATCGACGAGGAACTGCTGACCAAGTTCAAGGACGAAACCGGGATCGACGTCGTCTATGACGTGTTCGACTCGAACGAGATCCTCGAAACCAAGATGCTCGCCGGCGGTTCGGGCTACGATGTCGTCGTACCCACGGGCGGCTTCCTTCAACGCCAGATCCAGGCGGGCGCGTTCCAGAAGCTCGACAAGTCGCAGCTTTCGAACCTGGGCAACATGTGGGACGTGATCTCCGATCGCGTGTCGAAATACGACCCGGGCAACGAATACTCGGTCAACTACATGTGGGGCACGACCGGCATCGGCGTGAACATCAACAAGGTCAAGGAAGTGCTGGGCGAGGACGCGCCGGTCAACTCCCTGGCGCTAATCTTCGATCCTGCGAACATGGAAAAGCTCGCCTCCTGCGGCGTGCACATGCTTGACGCGCCGACCGAGATCATCCCCGCAGCGCTGACTTATCTGGGCGAGAACCCCGACGCGCAGGACCTCGAGACCATCGAGAAGGTGGAGCCGGTCCTGACCGCCATCGCGCCCTATGTGCAGAAGTTCCATTCGTCGGAATACATCAATGCGCTGGCCAACGGCGACATCTGCGTGGCCTTCGGCTGGTCGGGCGACGTGCTTCAGGCGCGCGACCGCGCGGCCGAGGCCAACAACGGGGTCGAGATCGAATATCATATCCCGAAGGAAGGTGCGCTGATGTGGTTCGACCAGCTGGCGATCCCGGCCGATGCCCCGAACCCCTCCGCCGCGCTCAAGTTCATCAACTTCATGATGGATGCGCAGAACGCGGCGGCCGCGTCGAACTATGTCTACTATGCGAACGGCAACAAGGCGTCGCAGGAGTTCCTGAACGAGGATGTGATCGGCGACAACGCGATCTATCCCGACGCGGAGACGACCGCGCACCTCTACACCACCACGCCCTATGACCCGAAGGTGAACCGGGGCGTCACCCGGCTCTGGACCAAGATCAAGTCCGGAACTTGACACGTTCGTCCGAACCCTCACCCCGCGCCCGACCGGCGCGGGGTTTTCTCGTAAATGAGGACACATGACATCATGGCCCAGCCCGGCACGCGCCCCGTTTTTGCGCCTTGGAACGATCCCGAACAGAAACCCCTGATTCAGTTCAAGAATGTCACCAAGAAATTCGGCGACTTCGTAGCCATCGACGACATCACCCTCGACATCTACCGACGGGAGTTCTTCGCGCTGCTCGGGCCGTCGGGATGCGGCAAGACCACGCTGATGCGCATGCTGGCCGGGTTCGAGACGCCGACCTCGGGCACGATCATGCTCGACGGAGTGGACATCGCGCCGGTGCCGCCCAACAAGCGACCCGTGAACATGATGTTCCAGTCCTACGCGCTCTTTCCGCACCTGACAGTCTGGGACAACATCGCCTTCGGCCTGCGCCGGTCCGACATGCCGAAGGATCAGATCCCGACCCGCGTCGAGGAGATGCTGCGCCTGACCCGGCTGGAGAAATTCGCCAAGCGCAAGCCGCACCAGATTTCGGGCGGCCAGCGTCAGCGTGTGGCGCTTGCGCGGTCGCTGGCCAAGGCGCCGAAGCTCCTGCTTCTGGACGAACCCCTGGGCGCGCTTGACAAGAAACTGCGCCAGGACACGCAGTTCGAACTGATGGACATCCAGGAAAAGACCGGCACCACCTTCGTGATCGTGACCCACGACCAGGAAGAGGCGATGACGGTCGCCTCCCGCGTGGCGGTGATGGACCACGGCCGGATGATCCAGGTCGACACCCCCGACCGCATCTACGAGACGCCAAGTTCGGTCTACGTCGCCGACTTCATCGGGGACGTGAACATCATCGAGGGCACCGTCTCGGATGTGACCGATGACAAGGTCCGGATCGACTGGGCCGAAGGTCAGCCGAAGATCAATGGCACCATCGCCGGCGGTCTTGCCAAGGGCACGCACGTTCACTACGCGATCCGGCCCGAGAAGATCGCCATCGCCACCCAGCCCCCGACCGACCGCGCCAACGTGATCGAGGGGACGGTCCACGACATCGCCTATCTCGGCAATATCTCGACCTACAAGGTGGAACTGGCGGGTGGACGCATGATGAAGGCGCAGGTGGCCAACGACCGCCGCATCGCCCGTCGCGAAATCACCTGGGACGACAAGGTCTGGCTGTCCTTCACGGACACCGCCGGCGTCGTCCTGCTGAACTGAGGGGGCAGCCATGAACCTGCGCCGCCTGTTCCTCATCCTTACGCCCTACGCGTGGCTGCTGCTGTTCTTCCTGATCCCCTTCGTGATCGTGCTGAAGATCGCGCTGTCCGACTACGCCATCTCGATCCCGCCCTATACCCCGACGCTCGACCTGTCGGCGGGCTGGGAGGGACTGAAATCCTTCCTGTCGGAGCTTGATGGCGAGAATTTCAGTTTCCTTGCATCGGACGCGCTTTACTACACCGCCTATCTCTCAAGCCTGAAGATCGCGCTGATATCCACGGTGTTGACGCTGCTGGTAGGCTATCCCATCGCCTACGGCATGGCGCAGGCGCCGGAGGAGTGGCGCCCGACGCTGATGATGCTGGTGATCCTGCCATTCTGGACCTCGTTCCTGATCCGCGTCTATTCCTGGATCGGCATCCTCGCGAACGAAGGCTTTCTGAACCAGTTCCTGATGTGGACGGGGATCATCAGCGAACCCCTCGCGATCATGAACACGCAGCGCGCGGTCTATGTCGGGATCGTCTACTCCTACCTGCCGTTCATGATCCTGCCGATCTACGCGGCGCTGGAAAAGCTGGACGGGTCGCTGATCGAGGCGGCAGAGGATCTCGGCTGTTCCAAGGCTTCGGCGTTCTGGCTGGTGACCTTCCCGCTGTCCATTCCGGGTGTCATCGCCGGCTGCTTCCTGGTCTTCATCCCGGCGCTCGGCGAATTCGTCATCCCCTCGCTTCTGGGCGGGTCCGACACGCTGATGATCGGCAAGGTCCTTTATGAGGAGTTCTTCTCCAACCGCGACTGGCCGGTGGCCTCGGCGGTGGCAGTTGTGCTGCTGCTGATCCTGATCGTGCCCATCGTGCTGTTCCAGCGCAACGAGCAGAAGCAGAGGGAGGCGAACCAATGAACCGCCGCTTCTCCTGGTTCAACGCGACCTCGCTGACGCTCGGCTTCGCGTTCCTCTACCTGCCGATGCTCATCCTCGTGATCTACAGCTTCAACGCCTCGAAGCTGGTCACGGTCTGGGCGGGGTTCTCGACGAAGTGGTACGGGGAACTCTTGACGAACGAGGCGTTCCTGAGCGCGGCCTGGGTCACGCTCAAGGTCGCGGTCATCTCCTCGACCGTGGCAACGGTGCTGGGGACGATGGCCGCCTACGTGCTGGTGCGCGCGGGCCGCTTCACGGGCCGGACGCTGTTTTCGGGGATGATCTACGCGCCCATCGTCATGCCCGAGGTGATCACCGGCCTTGCCATGCTGCTTCTGTTCATCTCGCTCGGGCTTGACCGGGGGGTGACCACGATCATCCTGGCGCACATCACCTTCACGATGTGCTTCGTCTCGGTCGTCGTCTCCTCCCGCCTGGTCACCTTCGACAAGTCGCTGGAGGAGGCCGCACTCGACCTTGGCTGCACGCCCTTCGACGCGTTCAAGTCGGTGACGCTGCCGATCATCGCGCCGGCGGTTGTCTCGGGCTGGCTTCTGGCCTTCACGCTGTCGCTCGACGACCTCGTGATCTCGCAGTTCGTCGCCGGGCCGTCCTCCACCACGCTGCCGATGAAGATTTTCTCGGCCGTGCGCCTGGGCGTCAGTCCGGAAATCAACGCCCTGTCCACGATCCTCATTTCCATCGTCACCGTAGGCGTGATCTCCGCCTCGCTGATCTCCAAGCGCAATATCGCGCGGCAGCGGGCGGACGAACAGAAGGCGCTGCAACTGTAGGCGACCGATGCCGGCCCCTTGATCGGGGGCCGGCATGTGTTAGCGTGCTAATGATCCAACCGGCCTAGGGGAGGCGATCATGGAGCATGCGTCGAAAAAGCTCGTCATCCGCAACATCGGCCTGATGCTGTCGGGCAAGCTCGAACAGCCGATCTACGATGCCGATTGCCTGGTTGCCATCGACGGCCGTATTTCCGATTGGGGCCGCGAAAAGGATCTGGATACCGAAGGCGCCACGACGCTGATCGACGCGCAGGGCACGACGCTGGCCCCCGGCCTGATTGACAGCCACGTGCACCCGGTGGTCGGCGACTATACGCCCCGCCAGCAGCAATTGCACTGGATCGACAGCACCCTGCACGGCGGTGTCACCACGATGATCTCGGCCGGCGAGGTGCACATGCCCGGGCGGCCCAAGGATATCGTCGGGCTGAAGGCCATGGCGATCGCGTCGCAGCGCTGGTACGAGAATTTCCGCCCCTCGGGCGTCAAGGTCCTGGCCGGCGCGCCGGTCATCGAGCACGGGATGGAGGAGCACGACTTCAAGGACCTGGCCGATGCCGGCGTGAAGCTCCTGGGCGAGATCGGGCTCGGCTCGGTCAAGGACGGCAGGACCGCACGGCAGATGGTCGACTGGGCGCGCAAGTACGGCATCCAGTCCACGATCCACACCGGCGGCCCCTCGATCCCCGGCTCGGGGCTGATCGACGCCGACATGGTGCTGGAAACCGGCACTGATGTGGTCGGCCACATCAACGGCGGCCACTCCGCGCTGCCCGACGACCAGATCGTGTGCCTGTGCGAAAACTGCCTCAAGGGGCTGGAGATCGTCCACAACGGCAACGAACGCGCCGCGCTCCTCACCCTCAACACCGCGCGGGAACTGGGCAAGATGGACCAGATCATCCTGGGCACCGACGGGCCGGCGGGGTCGGGGGTGCAGCCCCTGGGCATCCTGCGCATGGTTGCGATGCTGTCCGCGCTGGGCAACGTTCCGGCGGAACTGGCGTTCTGCTTTGCCACCGGCAACACCGCGCGCCAGCGCGAGCTTGACGTGGGCCTGATCGAGCGCGGCTATGCCGCCGACTTCGTGCTGATGGACCAGGCCCAGCATTCTGGCGGCAAGACGATTCTGGAATCGGTGCAACTGGGTAACCTGCCCGGTGTCGGCATGACCATCATCGACGGAGAGGTGCGGTCGAACCGCAGCCGCAACACCCCGCCCGCGTGGAAGATCCCCGAAGTCGTGAAGGGCTGAGCGGCGAAAGTCCGGCGCTCAGACGAGCCTGCGCAGCAGCGCCAGCAGCGTCTCCTGCTCGGCCGGGTCAAGCGGTTCCAGCGTGTCGGCGGTCACCGCGTGGCCGCGCGCGTGCAGGTCCGCGATCATCGCCTTGCCCTTCTGCGACAGCGACAGAAGGCTCCGGCGCTTGTCACCGGGGTCGGCGTTCTGCGTTACCAGGCCCTTGGCGCGCAGCCTGTCCACCACGCCCTTGACGGTGGCCACATCCATGGCCGTCTGGCGCCCCAACTCGTTTTGCGAGCACTGTCCCATCTCCGCCAGCCGCACCATCGCCGCGAACTGCGTGGGCGTCAGGTCGGACCCCAGTCGCGCCAGGAACAGCGTCGCATGCCGCTGGCTCGCCAGCCGCAGGATGTAGCCCACCTGGTCGTCAAGCCTGTAGGGGCGTTCGGCCCCCCTCACCGAAGACCGTCCTTGCCCTCGGCCTCACTCGCCTTCAAACCGCCGACACGGGGCAGCGGCCGGCCGCTGTCGGTCACCGCGACGGCCACCATGATCTCATTCGCGCGCGGGGCGTCGTTCATCCGCACCTCGACCCCGTCGAAATGCGACCGGACATAGGCCGCGTCCTTGTGGCCCAGCGGCACGTCGAGGTCCTGTCCGGGGCCGCCCATCTTCTTCGATGAGGGCACAAGGGCCGCGCCCTTCTCGACCGCCGCGCGCAGGGGCGCGCCAAGCTTGGGGTGCAGGATTGCGGCAGCGTGCTCAAGCTCGCCGTTCTCGCCCACCATCGCCGCCTTGCCGTAGCTTTCCGCCTGACGCGGCTCGATCCCCAGCGCCTTGACGCAGCGTTCGCCCAGCAGCCCGCCAAGCTCCGCGCCTATGTCCATCAGGTCGGTCAGATCCTCGACATAGCGGCCGGCGAAGGGGTTGGCGATGACCGCGACGGCCACGGCCTTGCGGGTCGCGGGCGTGATATCCCGGCCCATTTCCTTGTGGGTTTCCTCGACCCAGACGGCCAGCTTGCGAATGTCGGCCTTCATCTCAACCCGTCCTCCCCCTTGATGTCCCCGGCTTCCAGCCCGCCGGCGCGGGAATGGATCCGCGGACCCGTGGTCATGACCAGCGCCAGCAGCATCTCGTCGGCGCGCGGCGCGTCGTTCAGCCCCACTTCCATCGAGTCGAAGTGGCTGCGGACGTAGCTTGCGTTGACGTGGGTCACCGGCACGTCAAGGCGCGCGCCCACGCCCCCCACCTTCTTGGCCGAGGGCACAATGGCCTTCGCCCCGCCCAGTACCTCGCGCATGGCATAGCCGCCCGGCGCATGCCAGAGCGCGCCGTGTTCCAGTTCCCCGGCGGCGCCGACGATGGCGCCCTTGCCGTAGCCCTCGACCACCGACGGATCGCCCCCGAGGGCTGCGACCAGCCGCCGGGCCATCATCAGGCCGAGCGGTTTCAGATCGTCCATGAAACCCTGGATCTCGGGCTCATACCGGCCGGCGAAAGGATTGCGGATGACGGCGACGGCGGCCGCCCGCAGCAGGGGCTTTTCCGCGCGCGGGCCGCCTTCGTGGTGGATCTCCTCGACCACGGTCAGGAACTTGCGCAGTTCGGGTTCAGGCATGGGCAAGGGCCTCCGTCATGGGCAGGGGGGTGAGCACGCGCGCGCACCCGTTCAGGAATAGCGCAGCCCCAGCTATTAGGCCAAGGCTTCGCATCGCACGGGCCTCCTTCAGCCCCCGGTCGAGCGCGGCAGCGGTTTCCCCGGCCGTCAGCGCGCCGACGGCGCGGGTCACGAGACGCTCGCCCAGATCGCTGTCGGCCTGGATGTCCGAGGCCGGGCAGCGGGCTATCGCCGGGTGGCCGGGCAGGTCCACCTCGTTCGCGACAAGGGTCGCGGCCGCGTCCGCCGCCGCCGCGGTGGCGGCCAGCACGGTGACGCTGTCGGCGATGCCGAACGACAGGCTGCGCCCGCCGCGGCCCGACGTGGCGATCCCGCCGATGCCGTCGCCGGCGCGGATCTCGACCCGGCCGAGTGTCGAGGCGTCAAGGCCCGCCATCCCGGCGCGGTAGGTCTGGTCCGGCGCAAGGTAGATCGCGATGTCGCCGCCGTCGTTCACATAGGCGCGCGAAAGCCCGCCCGAGGCCAGCATGGCGGCAAGAACCTCGTCCGCGACCGCCCCCGCGACGGCGGCCATCGGGGTGACGAAGTGGCGCCGGCCATGCGGCTCGACCGCGCGTGCCATGCGCCGGGCAACCGGCCCGAGGGGGCGCTGCCTGCCCAGCGGGCGGCGCAGAAGCGGCAGTTCCCCCACCAGTTCGTCCAGCAGGGGCGCAAAGCGCCGGGCGGCCGCGGCAAAGGCCGCCTCACGCCCCGGTCCCTCTGCGCCGATGACAAGGTCGATCGGCCCGTGCTGAAGGTGCAGGCGGTCGCCGGGCAGGCGGGCGGCGGTGGCAGGCATCGCTATCCCCCCTTCGGCCAGTCGAAGTTCTTGCGGTCCCTCGGGTCGGGGTGGCGGGGTGCCGGGCCCACCTTGCGGATGCCGGGCTTCACCACGTCCTTCGCGGGCACGATCCGGTCCACATGCCCGCCAAGGGCCGCGTAGTCGGACCGGCGCATGGTGAATTCGATCGGCGCGACAAGGGCGGGCGTGGGCACATAGCCGAAGGAATTCGTCGGCATGTCCATCACGTCGGCCATGACGGTGATCCCGCCGCCGGGCCAGACATAGGCCTCCGCCCCGCCGCAGGAGACATGGGTCAGCGCCTGCTTGACCGACCGGGTCAGTTTGACCGGGTTCTCGGTCACGCCCGCCCTCAGGCTGCCGCCCGCGCCGCCCATGAACAGGACTGAACAGACCGAGGGCTCGCAGTTCTCCGCGACCCGGTGGACCGAGGCCAGAAGCGGCGCGGTGATCTCCGCCGGGCGCGGCACGAGGGCGTCGTCGAGCACGTAGTAGGCCCATTGTTCCCCGGTGGTGGAGACCATCAGAAGCCGCAGGCCCGGCCAGGCGACCTTGGGATCGGCGGGTTTCAGGATCGTCAGCGGGTCTTCCACATCGGTGCCGCCCCAACCGGTGCCGGGATGGGCGACCTGGAAATAGCGGCCGGGGGTGGACTTGCGCCCGGTCACCCGAATGCCGGTCGGCGGAATGTCGAGCATCCGCCCCGCCTGGTGTTCGGACAGGACGCCGGTGATGTGGTCGTCGACCACGATCACCTCATCGACATGGGGGGCCCACTGGGTCGCGAACATGCCGATGGCGGCCGATCCGCAGCCCACGCGCATCAGCTTTTCCTGCACCCCGTTGATGACGGGCGCATGGCCCGCCTGCACCACCACCGTGGCGCCCCCGTCCACGGTCAGTTCCACCGCCTCGCGGTTGCAAAGCCGCAGGAGCGCGTCGCAGGTCACGCGGCCTTCGGCCTTGCTGCCGCCGGTCAGGTGCTCGACCCCGCCAAGCGACAGCATCTTGGACCCGTATTCGGAGGTCATCACATGGCCGATCGCCTCGCCCTCGGCGCGGACCACGGCGCGTTCGTCGCCGATATGGCGGTCGGTGTCGATCTTCACCTTGACGCCGCAGTAGCTGAAGATGCCTTCGGTCACGACCGTGACCATGTCCACGCCCTCCACCTCCTGGCTGACGATGAAGGGGGCGGGCTTGTAGTCGGGATAGGTCGTGCCGGCGCCGACGGCGGTGATGAAGGGGCGGTTCGCGCGCAGGATGTCGCCGTCCCATTCCTCCTCGGTGGCGAGGAAGGGCACGGTTTCCGCCCCGGCCTCGATCACGGTGAGCGGGTCGAGGCGGACGAGTTCGCCGCCGTGGTTGGCGTAGCGGTCGCAAGCCCCGGCACGGCCCTCGGCGATGTAGCACAGGACCGGGCAGGCATCGCAGCGGATCTTGTCCGCCATGCGTTCGGCGCGTTCGTTCATTCTCGGGCCTCCCTGATGGCGGCAAGGACGCGGTCGGGCGTGGCGGGCACCTGCCGGATGCGCGCCCCGGTCGCGTGGCGGATGGCGTTCAGGATCGCGGGCGCGGTGGGGATCAGGACATGTTCGCCCAGCCCCTTGGCACCGAAGGGTCCGTGCGCGTCCGCCTCCTCGACGATGATGGTCTCGACCGGCGGCACGTCGCCGATGGTCGGGATCAGGTAGTCGTGCAGGTTCTCGGTCCGGCCGGGGATGTATTCCTCCATCAGCGCCATGCCGAGGCCCTGCGCGATGCCACCCTCGACCTGGCCCGCGACCAGAAGCGGGTTGATCGCGCGGCCGACGTCATGGGCGGCGGTGAAGCCAAGCGGCCGGACGAGGCCAAGCGCGGTGTCGACCTCGACCACGACAAGATGGGCGGCATAGCCGAACTGGGCATAGGGTTCGCCCTGGCCGTTCGCGTCCAGCGGCTTCGTCGGCGGGTCGTAGGTCTCGCGCGCCGTCAGGACGTAGCCCTCGGCGTCGGGTGCCAGCGTGGCGAGGTCGATCCGGTGGGTGCCAGCGGGGCCCCGCACTTCGATCACGCCCGGCCCGAAGGTCAGTTCCGCATCCTCGCCCGCGTTGGCATGGCGCAGGATCTCGGCGCGCAGGGCAAGGCCCGACAGCCGCGCCGCATTGCCCGAAACGAAGGTCTGGCGCGAGGCAGAGGTCTTGCCGGCGTCGGGGGTCACGTCGGTATCGGGGCCGACAAGGTGCAGCGCGCCGACCGGCACGCCCAGCGCCTCGGCGAAGATCTGGGCGATGACGGTGTTGGCGCCCTGGCCGATGTCCATCGCGCCCTGGTGCAGCAGGATGCGCCCATCGGCGCGGATGCCCGCCTTGATGGTGGAGGGGTTCGGGAGCGAGGTGTTGCCGCACCCATACCAGCCCGCCGCAAGGCCTACCCCGCGCTTCAAGACCTCATTCGCGGCGTTGAAGCGCGCGGTCTCCGCCCGCTCGCGGTCCCAGGCCGGACGAAGCGCGCGCAGGCAGGCGCCGATCCCCACCCCTTGC
Organism: Albidovulum sediminis; assembly: GCF_025380365.1. GTDB lineage: Bacteria > Pseudomonadota > Alphaproteobacteria > Rhodobacterales > Rhodobacteraceae > Albidovulum > Albidovulum sediminis. Next base: position 2,078,627 of record NZ_JAOCQF010000001.1, on the reverse strand, counting down.
GCGAACACCTGGCCGCAGACCGTGGGGGTTCCGTTTTCCAGCACGTTCCGCAACCGGAACTCCAGCGGGTCGAGGCCGAGCCTCTCGGCCAGTTCGTCGAACAGGACCTCTTGTGCGATGGCCGACTGCGGCACGCCGAAGCCTCGGAAGGCGCCGGCGGGCGGGTTGTTGGTATAGATCCCCTCGGAAATCGCGCGATAGTCGGCGACCCGATAGGGGCCGGAGGCGTGGACCGGCACCCGGTTCGCCACCGTCGGCCCCCAGGACGCGTAGGCGCCGGTGTTGAAGGTGCCGAAAAAGTCGAAGCCCGAAATCCGCCCGTCCTTCGACGCGCCGATCCGCAGGCGAATATCGGACGGGTGCCGCTTGGTGGTCGAGGCCATGGATTCGCCCCGGCTGTAGGTGATGCGGACCGGCTGGCCGGTCTTCAGCGCGGCAATGGCGAGGAAGGGCTGCATCGACAGGTCGAGCTTCGATCCGAAGCCGCCGCCCACCGCCGTCGGCACGATCCTCACCCGGTCCATCGGCAGGCCGAGGATCTTCGCCAGCGCTTCCTGATCCATCACCGGCGCCTGGGTGCAGGCATGGACCTCCACCCGCCCGTCGCGGGCGACGGCATAGCCCGCCTCGGGCTCGATATAGGCATGCTCGACAAAGCCGGAGCGGAAGCGGCCCTCGACCACGACATCGGCGCGGGACAGGGCGGCATCGGCATCGCCGCGGCAGACGCGCCCGCCGGTCATGACATTGCCCGCCCGGTTCGTGTGGAGGAGCGCGGAGCCTTCCGCCTTCGCCTCGCCGGGGGTCAGGGCGGGGGCGCGCTCCTCCCACCTGACAGGAAAGCGTTCGGGGTGAAACGTCGCCATCGCCTCGGGCGTGCCAACCACAGCGGCCACCGCGTCGCCGCGGAAAAGCGCCTCCGCCTCGGCAAAGACGGGCTGGTCCTCGAAGCCGGGGATGACGCCGAAGGCGTTCTTGCCGGGCACGTCGCGGGCGGTCAGCACCGCCACGATGCCGGGATGCGCGGCCACGAAGCCGTCAAGATCCCCGAAGGTGAAACCGGCGCGCGCGAAGGGGGACCGGATGACCCGCAGTTCCAGCGTTCCGGCGGGGGCGACGTCGTCGCCGAACGCCTCGCGCCCCTCGACCTTTGCCGCGCCGTCGAGCCGTGGCAGGGGGGTGCCTACCGCGCCGCTGACAAAGGGCGCGGGCCGGGCCGGGCCGCCCGCCGCCACCACGGCGTCGATGATCTTGCGATAACCGGTGCAGCGGCAGAGCACGCCGCCAAGCGCATCGCTCACCTGCGCCTCGTCCGGGGCAGGGATTGCGCGCAAAAGCGCGGTCGCCGCCACCATCATGCCCGGCGTGCAGATGCCGCATTGCGCGGCCCCATGCGCGAGGAATGCCTCCGCCAGCCGGCGGGCCACCGGATCGGAAGCCGCAAGTCCCGCCTGTGTCTCCACCCGACGCCCCTCGACGCGCCCGGCCGGTGTCAGGCAGGCGCAGGCCGGTGCGCCGTCCACCAGCACGGTGCAGGCGCCGCAGTCGCCGGCGTCGCAGCCGACCTTGACGTCCCGCGCGCCGCAGTCTTCGCGCAGCACGCGCGACAGCCGTTCGACCGGCCGCGCGCTGACAGCCACCGGGTTGCCGTTGAGCGTGAAGGTCAGCCTATCCATCGAAAGCTCCCGCAAGATCCGCGATCGCACGGCGGACCAGTTCTAGGACCGCCACCTGTCGATAGGCGGCAGAGGCGCGGACATCGTCGATGGGCGCGAGGGGGGCAAGGGCGGCATCCCCGAAGGGGGTTGCGGCCAGCGCGGGGGCAAGGGGGCGCCCGACCAGCGCCGCCTCGACCGCGGGCAGGCGGCGCGCGACCGGAGCCGTCGCCCCGACCGCGACACGCGCCGCCGCGACCCGGCCCCGCGCATCCGGCACGATCAGGACCGCCACCATGGCGATGGAAATCACAAGGTAGCGCCGGCTGCCCAGCTTGCGAAAGGCCGCGCGCGCGTCCGCGGGCAGGTCGGGAACGAGGATGGCGCTGACAAGTTCACCGGGCAGAAGTGCGGTTTTGCGCGGGCCAAGCAGGAAATCGGACAGCGCCAGCCTTCGCACCCCCGCCAGCGAGGCGCATTCCACGACCGCGTCGAGCGTCAGAAGCGGCGGCACGCCATCGGCCGCGGGCGAGGCGTTGCAGAGGTTCCCCGCGATTGTTCCGGCGTTCTGGATCTGGATCGATCCGACCTCGCGCGCGGCGGCGCGCAGGGCGTCGAAGGCCGGTGGCAGGTCGGCCTCTGCGATCTCGGTCCAGGTCGTGGCGGCGCCGATACGCCAGCCCGCCGCGTCGCGGGCGATGCCGCGCAACCCCTCGATGCCGCTCAGGTCAAGTGCCGCCTCGGGCAGCGGGCGGCCCTGGCGCGCGGGGTAGAAATCGGTGCCGCCGGCGATCACCGGCAACGGCTGCTCGGCCAGAAGCCGAAGCGCGTCCGCAAGCGTTCCGGGCCGGGAAAGGGTCACCGGCAGCCTCCCGTTTTTCGTTTGTATACGAATAATGCGGCGGCGGCCCGACCCTGTCAAATCCTATGTTCGGGCGCGCGCCGTGACCGGCACCATCGTGCCCTGGAGGATCGCGATCAGGTCGCGGCTGCCCCCGGTTTCGGCGAAGACCTCGGCGGTGACGGCGCTGATGCGGCGGCCGGCGCGGATCACCCTGCCCGCGGCCACCAGCCGGTCGCCGGCGGCGGGGGCCAGCAGGTTGATCTTCATCTCGACCGTCATCACCTCCGCCTCCTCGGGCATCAGGGTCAGCGCGGCATAGCCCGCCGCCGTGTCGCCAAGCGCGAAGGTCAGACCCGCGTGCCCGACGCCGTGCTGCTGCCGCGCAAGTGGCAGGATCGGCGCGGCCAGCGTGCAGGCACCCGGGGCAAGGTCGAGGATCGTCGCGCCGAAGGTCGTCATCAGCGCCTGCCGGGCGAAGCTTTCGCGGGTCTTGCGGTCGATCGCCGGGGAGAGGGTCGTCATCATCGTCCTTTCAGGGGCAGGGCGCAGGGGGTGGGGCCGGTCAGCCAGGCAATGGCGCCGGGCATCATCAGGTGGCAAAGCGGCGGGCGTGTTGCCTCCATCCCGCCGGTGAAGGCGCCGTAGGCCGGCAGGATCACCCGCGCCGCGTCGATCAGGAAGGCCGGACGGAAAGCACCGGCGATGCGCGCCTTGGGGTGGTAATGGCCGGAAATCTCGCCCCGGGCGGCAGGTTCGGCGACGTGGCGGAAGACGAGCGGGCCAAGCGTCAGGTCCCGGAGGTGTTCGCCCGGCAGGTCGACCGGCCCGGGGTCGTGGTTGCCCTCGATCCAGATCCAGCGCCGCCCGGCCATCAGGCGGGTGAGCCAGAGCCGGTGGTCCTCCGAAAGTTCCGCCGCGGCGAGATCGTCGAAACTGTCGCCAAGGCAAAGTACGACGCGCGCCGACGTCCGGGAAATATCGGCATCAAGCCGCGTCAGGGTTTCGGCCACCTCGTAGGGCGGAAGCAGCGTGCCGCCCCGCCGCGCGATGCGGTCCGAGCGTCCGAGGTGCAGGTCGGACACGGCCAGAAGGGCGTGATCCGCCCACCATAGCGCGCCGGAGGGCATGGCGGCGAGCGTCGTGCCCGCAAGCAGAAAGCGGTGGCCGGTCATGGCGCGATCCTAGGCGGGAGCGCGCAAAAGGAAAAGTGCGGCCCCGCGCCGGGGCCAGGACGTTGCCTTCGCCTCAGCGCCTGCGCGCATCGGCCTGGGCGCATCCCCCAGAGGATTCCCACGACAGGGACGGGGAGAGGATCAGCCAAGACCCGCCTCTGCCATCAGGCGGGCGGCGGTTTCCGCGATCAGGCGCTCGCGTCCCGCGCCCTCGACCGGAATCCGCCCGTGTTCCAGCAGGAGCGGCGCGGCGAGGGGGGAGACGCGCGCAAGGCGCAGGTGGTCGATGCGCCCCCCGGCCCGGTCCAGCATCGCCTCGATCCGGCCGAAGTCGACAAGGCCGCGCATCGCCTCCTGCCGGGTGACGCGGAGCATCAGGTGGCCGGGGTCGTGGCGGCGCAGCGTGTCGTAAAGGATGTCGCTGGAAAAGCTGGCCTGGCGGCCGGACTTGCGCTGGCCGGGGTGGTTGCGTTCGATCAGCCCGGCGATCAGGGCGACGCCGCGGAAGGTGCGCTTCATCACCGCGTTGCCCTGAAGCCAGGTCTCAATCCCCTGCGACAGGGCAGTGCGGTCGAAAAGGGCTGCGGGGTCGGTAACGGGATTGAGGCCCCAGATCAGCGTGGCATAGTCGGTCGCAACGAAGCCCAGCGGGTGAAGGCCCGTCGCCTCCATTCTCTGGGTGAGGAGCAGGCCGAGCGTCTGCTGGGCGTTGCGCCCGGCGAAGCCGTAGACGCAAAGGTGTTCGCGCCCTTCCGCTGGGAAGCTTTCGACCAGAATACGGTCGTGGCGCGGCAGGCGGGACATCTTGCGCTGAAGCGCAAGCCAGTCGGCGGTATGGTCGGGCAGATCCGGCCAGGAGGGTTCGCGCAGGATCGCAAGGATGCGTTCGGTAAGCCGGGTGGAGGTCGAGAACTTCGTGCCGGAGAAGACCGCGACCTTCGGCTCGCGCCCCGCGGCGCGGCTGACCTCCACCGTCAGTTCGCGCAGCCCCTCGTAGCGGACGACCTGGCCGCCGATCAGGAATGTGTCGCCGGGGGTGAGCGTGGCCGCGAAGCTTTCCTCGACCTCGCCGAGCGGCTGGCCACCCATGCGGTTCGCGAGCCGCACCTTGAGGAGGCCGGCGTCGGTGATGGTGCCGATGTTCATGCGGATCGCGCGCGCGGAGCGCGGGTCGCGCAGCGACCAGAGGCCGTCGCGCTGCATCAGGCGCTGCCAGCGGTCGTAGGCGCGCAGCGCATAGCCGCCGGTGGCGCAGAAGTCGAGGCAGGCATCGAAATCCGCGCGCGCAAGGGCGGCGTAGGGCCCCGCCGTCGTCACCTCGGCAAACAGGTCGTCAGCGTCGAAGGGGGCGGAGCAGGCGGCAACCAGGATGTGCTGGCAGAGGACGTCGAGCGGGCCTGGGCCGCGCGGCTCGCCGTCGAGGTCATGCTCGCGCACGGCTTGGAGCGCGGCCTGGCATTCGATGACCTCGAAGCGGTTAGCGGGGACGAGAAGTGCCTTCGAGGGGGCGTTGTAGCGGTGGTTGGCGCGGCCGATGCGCTGGACCAGGCGCTTGACGTTCTTCGGCGCGCCGACCTGGATCACCAGATCGACATCGCCCCAGTCGATGCCGAGGTCGAGCGATCCGGTGCAGACGATGGCGCGCAACTCGCCCCGCGCCATCGCCGCCTCGACCCGTTCCCGCGTCTCGCGCGAGAGCGATCCGTGATGGATGCCGATGGGCAGCGCGTCCTCGTTCGCAAGCCAGAGGTGGTGAAAGAAGATCTCCGCCTGGGCGCGGGTGTTGTGGAAGACGAGCGTGGTGCGATGGCGGCGGATCTCGTCGAGGATCGCCGGAATGGCGTAGCGTCCGCCGCCGCCCGCCCAGGGCGGGGGTTCCTCGGTGGTCAGCATGGCGATGTCGGGATCGGGGCCGGGATCGGCGTGTAGGATTTCGCAAGGCTCGGGGTTGCGCGCCAGGAAGCGGGCGATGGCCGCCGGATCCTCGACAGTGGCGGAGAGGCCGACGCGGCGCAGGCCGGGCGCGAGGCGGGCGAGGCGCGCGAGGCAAAGCATGAGCTGGTCGCCGCGTTTCGACTCCGCCAGCGCATGAATCTCGTCCACGATCACGCGCGAGAGACCGGCGAAGATGCGCGGCGCGTCCTCGTAGCTGAGCAGGAGTGCCAGGCTTTCGGGCGTAGTCAGCAGGATGTGCGGCGGGTCGGCACGCTGGCGCTGGCGCCGTGCGTGGCTGGTATCTCCGGTCCGGTCCTCGATCCGGATCGGCAGTTTCATCTCGCAAACCGGGGTGGAGAGGTTGCGGCGGATGTCGGCCGCGAGCGCCTTCAGGGGGGAGATGTAAAGCGTGTGAAGCCCCTTGTGGGAGCCGTCGGCAAGTTCCGTCAGCGTCGGCAGGAACCCGGCGAGCGTCTTGCCGCCACCCGTCGGCGCGACGAGGAGGAGGGCAGGCGCCTGCGCCCGGTCGAGCATGGCCTGCTGGTGCGGATGGACCTGCCAGCCGCGCCGGGAAAACCAGTCGGAAAAGGGGGCGGGCAGGGCGCGCATGGCGCGACTTTAGGGCCGCGGTGCGCGGAGGGAAAGGTACAAGGCGGCCAGGCGGCGGCCCCGTTCCGCGGCCGTTCCTCTACTCTCGCCGCCACGCCGTCGCGTGGCTGCTCGGGGTTAGGGGGCGCTGCCACCTCTGACCCGGATTGGTCCGGGTCATTCACCCCCGGATCATCTGCATAGCGAAGAGGGTAGACCGGGGCCGAGCCGCGTACCGGTGCCCCGGCGGGCTAGTGCAGGGCGCGGGCGCGCAGGTTGCGGAAGGCGTCGCGCAGGGCGCCCGGCGGGGTCAGGTGCGCGTCCTGAAGCGCGCAATCGAGCGCGCCTTCGACGTCGCGCACAAGCGCTGTCACGGTGTCGTCGGCGGCGGGGTTGTCGAGCGCATATTCGGCGCCGTCGAATTCCGCCGAGATCAGGCTGCGCGCGGGCGTCGCCTCGAGCATGGTCAAGAGCTTCGGCTCGTCGAGACCCTGCGCCTCGGCCCAGTCGAGCGCGAGGCGCGTCATCGCTGCGGAGGAGGCCGAAAGGAAGTCGCGCAGGACCTTGGCGGAGGTTCCCGCGCCAAGCGCGCCCATGCGTTCGACCCGGCGCGCCAGGGCCGATAGGATCGGTTCGGCGCCCGCGACGGCCTGCGCCGTTCCGCCGACAAGGAAGGTCAGCCGCCCTTCGCCGGCCTGGCGCGGGCTGCCGGCGACGGGCGCGTCGATCACCGCGATCCGCTCGGGGATGCGGTGGCGGAGAGCGCGCACATAGCGCGGGGTGAGGGTGCCGCAGATGACGATGCGTTCCAGGGTTTCCGCGCGCGACACGAGCGCGTGGGTTTCGAACAGCAGATCCTCGGTCTCGGCGATGTCGGTGGCAAGCACCACGAGCGTCTTCAGGCCGGAGGTGAAATCGTCGGCGTCCCCGGTCGCATTCTCCGCCTCGCTGGTGGCAGCGCGCGGCAGGAAGCCCCGCGCGTCGTGGCCGGTGTCACGAAGGCGGCGCAGCACCGGCACCGAAAGCCGGCTGGTGCCCGCGATTCCCACGATACTGGTCAATGCACGATCCTTTCGTCACGAACGAACATGTTGGCCCAGGCGCGGTCGATCAACGCCGGGGTCATCTGGTAGGGGATGCCTTCGAAGTTGCAGATGGCGATGATCTGGTCGATCAGGAACACCGGCTGGTAGTTGGCGTAGATGTTGTCGATCGTCGGATACTTGTCCTTGAGCAGGTGGACGAGCGATGCCTCGTCGAGGGGCACCTTCTTCTTCTTGGCCACCATCGCGAAGATCTTGAGGTACATCTCCTGGTCCGGCCCGTCGATCTTGATCTTGAAGAAGATCCGGCGCAGCGCCGCCTTGTCGAAAATCTCATTCGGGTGGAAGTTGGTCGAGAAGACGACGAGCGTGTCGAAGGGGACCTCGAACTTTTCGCCCGATTGCAGGGCGAGGATGTCGCGGTGTTCCTCGAGCGGCACGATCCAGCGGTTGACGATCTTCTGCGGGGGTTCCTGCTGGCGCCCGAGGTCGTCGATGATGAAGACGCCGCCGGTGGCCTTCATCTGCAGCGAGGCCGTGTAGGTCCGCGCGGTGGGGTTGAAGGTGAGGTCGAGCATGTCGAGCGCCAGTTCGCCGCCGGTGATCACGGTCGGGCGGTCGCACAGGACATAGCGGTTGTCGAAACGGTTCGACGACCGTCTGAGCGCGGTCGCATCTTCCTGCGAGTCCTCGGCGGCGGAATGGACGATCGGGTCGTAGACGGTGATGACCTGACCCGCGTATTCGATCGCGCGCGGCACGTAGATCTTGTCGCCGAGCGCATCGCGGATGCCGTTCGCGATCGAGGATTTGCCGTTGCCCGGCGGGCCATACATCAAGATTGAGCGGCCGGCGCTGACAGCGGGACCGAGATGGTCGAGAAGCGCATCGGGAAGGATCAGGTGGCCCATGGCGCCGGTCAGCTGGCTGCGGGTCATCTGGATGTTGCGGATCGACTGCTTCTTGACCTGTTCGCGGTAGCTTTCGAGCGGAACGGGCATGGCGCCGTAGTATTCCGACTGCGCCAGCGCATCGAGTGCACGGGCCTTGCCCGCGTCGGTCAGCTGGAACCCCATCTCATTGCCGGAGTTCGCATGCAGCGTGCCCGTCGCCTCAAGCAGGCGCTGGGACCGGGCAAGGTCGATCAGCTCCTGCACGATCGGCACGGGCAGGCAGAGGGCGCGTGAAATCTCCGTCGCGCGGTCGACGTTCATCCGGAACATCGTCTTGAGGAAGATGTCGCGCATCATCACCGCGTTGATTCCGACGTCGGCCAACGAGCGCGGCGGCACCGGCGCTATCACGTTGGAAATCTGCATGTTCATCGACCTGACCCCCTCATGCCCGCAATCGGTTCGGATTTGTCCGTTTTGCTGCCCGGTTCTTACGCCAGAATCCCGCAGAGGATTCCCATGGTGATCCTGCGCAGGTAATGTGGCCAAAAAATGGAAAACAATGCGGGTTTCGAGGGCATGGATACGGAGCATTTGAGGCATTGGTCGCGGCCGGGATGGCTGATCCTGTTCGCGGTCTTCACGATCGCGGCCCTCGGCGGGGCGGCGCTCGCGGGCGGGGGGCTGTATCTCGGCCTCTACGAAGGGGACGCGGTGCACCTTGCCGACATCGTTCTGCGGATGGCGGACGGACAGTGGCCGCACCTCGACTTCATGTCGCCGCTTGGCGTCCTGTCGGGGGCGCCGATCGCGCTGTTCGTTGCAGAGGGCTGGGGGATCGGTCACGCCGTGTTTCTGGCGCAGATCCTGGTCGCGGCGACCCTCGCGCCCGCGGCGATCCATGCCGCGCTCACGCGGCTGGGCGGGCCGGTGCGATTCCTGTTCGTGGGCTATGTGCTGCTGCTTTGCCTGGCGCTTGTCCATGGCGAGGAAATCGCGTCGGTCGCGGTGTCCATGCACTACAACCGCTGGGCCTGGGCGGTCAGCTACATCGTGCTTCTTCTCGTCCTGGTGAAACCCGCGGGCCGCGACACGCCGCGGCTGGACGGCGTTCTGATCGGGCTGGGTTGTGCCGCGCTCGCGCTCATCAAGATGACCTATTTCGCCGCCTTCGCGCCGGTGGTTCTGGTGGCGCTGGTGATGCGGCGCTGGTGGGTGACGGCGGCTTTCGCGGTGGTTTCCGGTCTGGCGGTGGCGGCGGCCCTGACGGCCCTTGCGGGTGTTGGCTTCTGGCTGGCCTACCTGTCCGATCTGGCGATCGTCGCCGCCTCGTCTGTGCGCGACCAGCCGGGGGCGGCGCTGTCCGAGATCCTGAGCGGACCGCCGTTCCTGGCCGTGAACGTTGCCCTTCTGGGCGCGATCGTCCTATTGCGTCATGTCGGCCGGATGACCGAGGGCATCCTTCTGCTGCTGCTCTACTTCCCCTTCGCCTATGTGACCTACCAGAACTTCGGCAACGACCCACAATGGGTCGTGCTGGTTGCGGTCACGCTTTTCGCGCTCTGGCCCGCGGTCGCCGACGAACGGATCTTCGGGCTGAGGCCGCCGCATCTTGCGATCCTGCTGGTCGGCATCCTGGCCGGGGCCGGATACGGGTCAATGCACAATATGCTGGCCAGCCCGCTCTACCAGTTCGGCAAGGCCAACGCGTCAAAGGTCCCGGTCCTCGGGGACCGCAGCCCCCACACCGACTTCTTGGCCAGCGAGACGCGGATGTTCCGCGCGCGCGCTGTCACCAATCTCGACGGACCCGGCTGGCGTCTTCCGGCGGAGGAAAGCGTAGGCCCGGCCCAGGATAGCGCGGGCCCAGAGGACAAGGAAAACGAGTCCGGCACGCTGGCGACCGTCAACGGCGAGGCGCTGCCCTATTGTGAGCTTAACCGTGGCATATCGGCCTGGCTGATGTCGGCCGCCCGCGACCTTGAGGAAAACGGCTACGCCGGCAAGGCCGTCATATCGGCCGACATCTTCGGCGCCTTCTGGCTGTTCGGCGACCTGCGCCCGGTCCACCGCGGCGCGCCCTGGTACTATGGCAAGCTGCCCGGCATCGCCGATGCGGACTATGTGCTGATCCCCACCTGCCCGGTTTCGGACAGGGCCCGGCGGGTGTTCCTGCAGGAGATCGCCAAGTCGGACTGGGCGCTGACCGAGGTGCGCCGCACCCCGCTCTACTTGCTCATGGAGATCAGCGCGAGCGTCAGCGACGGAAAGGCGAGGGACGCGAGGTAGGCCATGAGCGTCGCCGCCAGCGCGACGCCCATCGGAAATTCCTTGCGGCTCCAGGATGCCCAGTCGGGCGCCAGGGCCCGCACCGCGGCGATCCGGCGCAGCACGCGGTGCGCGACGAAGGCGCCCAGAAGGCAGGCGGTCAAGAGGAACATCACGACCGAGGCATGGCCCTGCGCGAAGAAGGGGGCCGCGGCGGCCGCGAACTTCACATCGCCCTCGCCCACGCGGGCGACGATGTTCAGCACGATCCCTACGGCAAGCACGACGATCAGGTTGACCCAGCGCCAGAGCCACACCTCGGCGGGAAGCACGACAAAGCCCGCGACGGCGAAGACAAGGACGGTGGCCGCCACCGCGCGGTTGGGAATGCGCATCGACCGCAGGTCCGACAGCATGACCCAGAGCGCGATGGGCAGCATCGCCAGGAAGAAGACCAGGTGCACCTGATCCGCGCTCAGATCCAACATCTGCCGGTATCTCCCCTTGAGTGCTACTGCTGCTTGCTCAGCGCTTCGAGCGCGCGAACGGCTTCCTCGAAATGCTGCGGATGGGTTTCGATCGCATCCTCGAGCAGGCCGCGGCCGATGATGACGTCGCCCTGCTTGATCGCGGACAGCGCAATCGTGTAGAGCAGCTGCGCCCGTTCGACCTGCGTCATCGGCACGATGGGCAGGTCGTACTTGCGCTGCGCCGCGCGCGACAGGACAAGGTTGTTCTTGGCCGCGAACATGTTGCGGTCGTAGGTCAGCGCTTGGTTGAAGAGCTTTTCGGCGCCGGGGAAGTCGCCGCGGGTCAGCTTCGAATATCCCCAGTTGTTGAGGACACCGGCCGGCCGTGTCGTCATGCCCGCGGCGGTGTCATAGAAGCTGTCGGCCTTGTCCCAGCGCTTGTTGGCATCGGCGATCATCGCCTCGAGCCGGTAGCGGTCGAAGGTCTCGTAGGTGGGCGGCACGGCGGAAAGCTCCGCTTCGGCCCGCTTCCATTCGTTCGAGCGGATCAGCGCATCGGCCAGAAGCACGCGATCCTCGCTGGTGCCGCCGGGGCCCTGGGTGATCCCGGTCAGCACCTGCGCCGCCTCGACCGGCTTCTTCGCGCGGATCAGCGACTTCGCCAGCCCCCGCTGCAGATCGACGCGGCCCGGCTTCTCGCCCACCGCGCGCCGGAAGTAGGCCACCGCCTCCTCCGGGTCGGCCGAAGTCAGCATGACCTCGTTCAGGTTGCTCTCGTCGATCACGTTGATGCTGGCCAGCGCGTCCTCGACATTCTCGTCCTCGGGCTTTGAACAGGCCGAAAGGGTAAGAGAAACGGCAACGAGAACGGTGACTCCGACGGTGTGGCGCATTTTCTGCGTCCCTTGCTGCTCAGGCCTCATTTCACCGTGAGCAGAAGGTAGACACCGCCACCGCGCCGCACGAGTGAGAATTGTTCTTCTTGGTGGGTGATACCATAGTCTGGATCATCGCGCATGGCGAGGGCGCGGCGCAGATTTTCGCGGATGGAGTCCGTTCGGCCACTGTCCAGCGCGAATGCCGTCTGGAACACCTGGCTCGCCTCGGCGACCTCGCCCTTCTCCATCAGCACGACGCCGAGGTTGTTCCAGGCGGGCACGAAAGTTTCGTCGATCTCGATCGCGTCGCGCAGGTTGGTCTCTGCCTGACCAAGGCGGCCGAGCTGCAGGTTGGCCGAACCGATGGCAGAATAGACGTCGACCGTCGCGCCCTGTTGCGAGGCGGCGCGATGATAGGCCTTGAGCGCCAGCTCGTACTCCCCCGCCGCCATCAGCCGGTGACCCACGATCAGGCCATCCACGGCGTCGTCCGATGACGTGTCGATGTCCGGGGCGAAGGGGGAATCCGGCGTGCCGAAAAGGCCGCCCGTCGATTGACAGGCGGCCAGAGCAAGCAGCACGGCGGCAAGGGCCGGTATCTGACGCAGCATGAACCTACACTTTGAAGTTCGCGAACGTCTCCACCATAGCGTAGACCGACGGGCCGACAATGACGATCAGCAGGGGCGGCACCGTAAACATCATGGTTCCGAGCGTGATCTTGGTCGGCAGCTTGTTCGCGGCTTCTTCCGCCCGCATGACGCGCTTGTCCCGCATCTCGGAGGCGTAGACGCGCAGCGCCTCGGCGATCGAGGTGCCGAAGGTCTGCGACTGGATCATCACGGTGACGAAGGACGACACGTCCGCCACCCCGGCACGTTCGGCGAAGGCGCGCAGCACGGAGGTCTTTTCCTTGCCGGCCTTCACCTCGGCGGAAACCGTGGTCAGTTCCTCCGACAGGGCAGGGTAGCCCACCGCGATCTCGCGCGAGACGCGCACGATCCCCTGGTCAAGCGACTGGCCGGCCTCGACGCAGACCAGAAGCATGTCGAGCGCATCGGGAAAGCCGTTCTGGATCTCCTGCTGGCGCATCTGCACGCGCCGCTCCACCCAGTAGCGCGGCAGGAAGTAGCCCGCGATACCCGGGCCGACGCCGAACAGCGCCAGTTCGGTGCTGCCGATCTCTCCGGTCGTGGACTTGTATAGCACATAACCCGCGCCGATCAGCAGGAACGACACGCCCAGGACGAACTGGATGGCGTGGAACGATCGCACGGCATGCTTGCCGCGGTAGCCCGCCCGCATCAGCTTCAGCCGGGCCGAGGTCATTTCCTCTTCGGTCTTCGGTTCGAGGAAGGCCGCGAATTTGTCCAGCTTTTCGCCGCGTCCGCTCGTGCGCAGTTTCGCCTGCGACTTGGCAAGATCACCCCCCGCGGCGCGCCGCGCATCGCGCAGCTTGCTCAGCGGGTCGATGCGCCGGCGGATGAAGGTCGGCAGGGTGACGAGGATCATCAGGAAGCCCAGGAACCCGACCGCGATCAGGGGGCCGAGGGGACCGAGTTTCTCGGTCAGAAGCGCGTTGAGCGTGTCGATCAGTTCCATGTCGGGGCCTCAGACCTTGATGTTCGTCATGATGCGCATGAACACGAGGTTCAGCGCCAGCATGATGGCCACGCCGATGGCGGCGTAGATGAAGTACGGGCTTTCCTTGACCTTGTCGAAATAGTCCGGCTTGACCACCTGGATCGCGACCAGCGCGACCAGCGGGAAGGCCGACAGGAAGTTGCCCGACCATTTGGCTTCGGCCGTGATCGCCTTGACCCTGCGGAACAGCCGGAAGCGCGCGCGAACCACCTTGGCCAGACCGTCGAGAATTTCGGCAAGGTTGCCGCCCGACTGCTGCTGGATCGTCACTGCCACGGCAAGGAAGCGCAGGTCCTGCATGTCCATCCGCTCTGCCAGGTCCTTGAGCGACTCGGAAACTTCGCGCCCATAGGCGCTTTCGTCGGCGATCATGCCGAATTCGCTTCCCAGCGGGTCCGCCACCTCTTTCGCCACGATCTGGATCGCGGAGGAGAACGGGTGACCGACGCGCAGGCTCCGGACCATCAGTTCGATGGCCTCGGGCAGTTGCTCCTCGATCATCGACAGCCGTTTCTTGGCCTTGCCGTTCACCCAGATGTAGACCGCGCCCACGCCCATCGCGATGCCGAGCACGATCTGTACCGGGGTCGCGGCCTGCGTGCCGATCTTGAGCCCCAGGAAGGCGACGGCCGACAGCAGGACCATGACCAGCACCAGCGCCTTCGGCGAAAAGGCGATGTTGGCCTTCTGGGCCTTCGAGGCGAGGATCGAATAAAGCGGGATGCCCTTCGATTTCAGGTGCTGGCTGGCTTCCTTGCGAAGCTGTTCCAGGACCTGCTCGCGCTGCCCGCCCTTTTCCAGAAGCGCAAGCCGGCGGTTCACCTTGTTGTTCTGCGAAATCGACTTGCCGAAGAAGAGAAGATAGATCCCCTCGACCAGCAGCAGGACGGCAATGAAGATCAGGGCATAGATGATCGGCGTCGGGCTGAGGATCATGGTCGTTACTCCGCCGCGATGGGATCGTAGATGGAGGCGGGAAGATCATAGCCCCACTGGCGGAACCGGTCGGAGAAGTGCGACCGCACGCCTGTTGCCGTGAAGCGGCCGATGATCTTGCCCTCGGGGGTCAGGCCGAGCCGTTCGTAGCGGAAGATCTCCTGCATCGAGATGACATCGCCTTCCATCCCGGTGATCTCGGTGATCGAGGTCATCCGGCGCGAGCCGTCCTGAAGGCGGCTCGCCTGCACGATCAGGTTGACGGCGCTGGCGATCTGGCTGCGGATCGCCTTGATCGGCATCTCGATCCCGGCCATCGCCACCATGTTTTCCAGACGCGAGATGCTGTCTCGGGCGGAGTTGGCGTGGATCGTCGTCATCGACCCGTCGTGGCCGGTGTTCATGGCCTGAAGCATGTCGATCACTTCCTCGCCGCGGGTTTCGCCGACGATGATGCGGTCGGGGCGCATCCGGAGCGCGTTCCTGAGACAGTCGCGCTGGGTGACCGCGCCCTTGCCTTCCACGTTCGGCGGGCGGCTTTCCATCCGGCCGACATGGGTCTGCTGAAGCTGGAGTTCCGCCGTATCCTCGATCGTCAGGATGCGTTCGGAGTTGTCGATGAAGGACGACAGCGCGTTGAGCGTCGTCGTCTTGCCCGAACCCGTACCGCCCGAGACGATCACGTTCAGGCGGGTGGCGACAGCGGCCTGCAGGTAGGCGGCCATCTCCTCGGTGAAGGCGCCGAAGCGGACAAGGTCGTCGATGCCGAGCTTGTCCTTCTTGAATTTCCGGATCGAGACAAGCGAGCCGTCGACCGCGATCGGCGGCACCATGCAGTTGAAGCGCGACCCGTCGGCAAGGCGGGCGTCGCAATAGGGGTTCGATTCATCGACCCGCCGGCCGACCGCCGACACGATCTTGTCGATGATGCGCAGCAGGTGGCGTTCGTCCTTGAAGGTGATGTCGGTCAGTTCGAGCTTGCCCGCGCGTTCGATGAAGATCTGCTGCGGGCCGTTCACGAGGATGTCGTTGACGCCATCGTCCTTGAGGAGCGGCTCCAGCGGGCCGAGGCCCATCACCTCGTCGTAAAGCTCCTGGTGCAGCGCCGCGCGCTCGTCCTTGTTCAGCACGACGCTCAGCTCTTCCAGTGCTTCGGCAGAGATTGAGGCGATTTCCTGCTTCAGGTCGCTTTCGCTGGCATGTTCCAGCGCCGACAGGTTCAGGTTGTCCAGCAGCCGCTTGTGCAGTTCGACCTTCAGCTCCTGCATCCGTTCCTTGCGCTTGCGGTCCTTGTCGGACACGCCGGGATGCGCCGGAACCAGGTGGTTGCCGGTCTGGCGGCGGACGCTCTGCATGCCCGATCCGGCGGTCTGCGCGGACTTGTCCGGCGCGGCCTTCGGCGCCTCCTGCTGGGGTTTGGCAGCGGGTGCGGATTTCTTGTATCGAGAGAACATTCAAACCCCCGGGGTTCAGGAAGCGGCCGCTTCGGCTTTCTGCTGCTGCAGTTGGACAAGTGAGGTGGCAAGCTTCCCGATCTCCTTGCGAAGCGGGTTCTTGCTCGCGGTCTCGGCCAGCGGAAGGCCATGGTCGTTGGATTGCGTGACCGGTTTTCCGCCGTCCGGCAACTGGATCTCGATCGAGATGTCGAGGCTTTCGGCCAGCCGCTTTACGCGGCCCTTGCCGGTCAGGTCGGTAAAGCTTGGCGCGCGGTTCAGGACGTAGCGCAGCTTCTCGAACGGCAGATCCTCGGCCTTGAGCGCGCGGATGACGCGCAGCGTGTTCTGCGCAGAGCGCATGTCAAGCTCGATGATGCCGAAATAGACCTTCGCCTTGTGCAGCACCGCCTCGGTCCACTGAACCACGGTCTTCGGCATGTCGACAACGACGAAGTCGAAGTGCGACCGCGCGAGGTCCAGGATGCGGTTGATGTCCTCGGACTGCACGATGTCGAGCGGCAGCATGTCGGCCGGCGCGGTCAGGACATGCATGCGGTCGTTGAAGGTCAGCGTGCTTTGCATGAAGGTGTCGCGGTCGAGCTTCGAGGTCTCCGACAGCATCTCGTACACGGCTTCGCGGCGGGGCAGGTCGAGATAGGTCGAGACCGAGCCGTACTGGAAGTCGAGGTCGATCAGGCAGACCTTCGGCGGGTTCTTCTTGTTCGAGATCGCGAGTTCCCAGGCAAGGTTGACGGCAAAGGTCGTCGACCCCGTGCCGCCGGCCAGCCCATGAACCGGAAGGATCATGCCGTCGCGGTCCCCTTTCGAACGGGCCGCGGGGGTGTATTCCTGAAGCTCGGTGGCGACCGGGGTGCGGCGAATGCGGTCGATCGCCTCGTGCAGCGCGTTTTCGGGCAGCGGATAGGGCACGAAATCGTCGGCGCCGAGCTTCAGCAGCTGGTGCAGCGCCATCGGGCTAACGTCTTCGGCGATCAGGATGACCTTGAGATGCTTGGCCTTCGCCGCCGCGATGATGCCGGCGATCCGGGACATGCTTTCATCGTCCTGGCCGTCCACGGCGATGGCGATGAACTGCAGCGCGTCCGCTTCCGGCTGGCCGAGAAAGACCTGCGCATCCTCGAATGTCAGGTCGCCCCAGCTTTCGCCAAGTTCGGCTTCCATGTCCTCGATCAGCAGATCGAAATCGCTCACATCGCGCGACACCGTGCAGGCGATGATCGGCGCAGGTTCCGACTGCACAGCCGCGGCACTTCTCATGGTCCTACATTCCTCTTTACCCGGAGAGCCCGAACGGACCCGTCCGAAACTGTTTCGTTTCAATCTCAGGTCTGGTGACCAGCCCGGCGCGACTCCTCGCGCGTGTTCCCGAGTTCCGAAAATCGTTGAGAATGTTGGCAAGAATGGGGCCGAAATGTCGAATTAATGGGGTGTTTGGAGACGATAAAAAAAACTGGCGGCCTTTGTTGCCAAAGACCGCCAGCTCGATTGAGAGGATTTGACTCGTTCAGCCGCCGCTGCCGCCGCCGTCGCCGCCCGCACCGGGTGCGGCATCGGCCTGTGCATGCGGAGGGGTCGCGCTTTCCACGTATTCGCGGAAGATGACCTGGGCATACTTGCCGTTCAGAAGCAGCGGGTTGGTCGCGACAAAGCCCGAAACCTCGGTCACGGTGCGGCGGTTGCGGCGTTCCTCGGTCTGCACGAAGACCAGTGGCTGTGTCTCGCCGAAGGATGCCACCGCCTCGAGCCGCGAGCGGGAAATGCCCTGGCCGATCAGGAAGTTGACCGCCGCCTGCGCACGACGCAAGCCCAGCGACTTGTTGTAGGCGTCCGATCCGACAAGGTCGGTGTGACCGTAGACACGGAAGCGGATTTCGGGGAACTGCTTGATCCAGTTGGCCTGCTGGACAAGTGCCGCGCGGGCGCCCTCGTCCAGAACCGCGCTGTCGAAGGCGAAGTTCACCGTGTTCGGAACATCGGCCGCGAACTTGCGCGTCATGTTCACCAGCTGGTTGATCGAGCCGGTCTGCAGCGCGGTGTTGTTCCGCGTCGCATTGCCGAAATCGCTGGTCTCGACCTCGCTGCCCGCCTCTCCGTAGAAGGCGCGCATCGCGTTGGTTTCCTTCGAACAGGCGCCAAGGGCGAGGATGCCGGCGGAGAGAAGCAAGAGTTTCACATGGCTGCGCATCGTCTTACTCCATCACATAGCCGTAGGCGCCGGAAAAGTCCTGGCGCGCGACCTCGGCCGCACCACCGGTCGCGGACGATCCGTTCGCGGCAGTTTGCCCCAGCAGGAACAACTGCGCTTCTGAAGGCGGTTTCACGCGGTCGGTGGGAAGCGCCAGGGCTTCGCCCCGGATCGGCGACACGAGGTGGGCAGTGACGATCACCACAAGCTCGGTCTGGTTGCGCTGGTATTCGGCGCTGCGGAAGAGCGCGCCAAGGATCGGAATGTCGCCCAGCCACGGCACCTGGTTGTTGCTGTCGCGGAAGTCGTCCTGCAGGAGGCCGGCGATCGCGAAGCTGTCGCCGTCATGCATCTCGACGGTGGTTTCCGCCTCACGGCGGCGGAAGGCGTTCACGCTGATGCCGCCGGCGGTGACGCTGACGTCGGAGTCGAGGCCCGAAACCGCGGTGTTGAGCGCCAGGTTGATCACGTCGCCGTCGACCACGCGCGGGGTGAACGCCAGTTCGATGCCGAAGGGCTTGAATTCGACGGTGACGCTGCTGTCCTGGCCGTCGCCCTCGCGGATCGGGATCGGGTATTCGCCGCCGGCAAGGAACTTCGCCTCTTGCCCAGACAGGGCGGTCAGGTTCGGTTCGGCGAGCGTGCGGATCAGGCCCTTGCCCTCAAGCGCCTCGAGCGTTGCCGCCATCTCGACGCTGCCGGCCGAGAAGCGCACGCCGACGGTGCCGAACTGGTCGGTAATCGGGGCGCCTCCGCCGATCACGCTGTTGATCGAGTCGAGGTTGCCGGCGCCACCGAGCACATCGGTCCCGATGAAGCCGAACGACCCGTTCAGGCTCTTGGAGACCGACCGCTGCATTTCGGCGAAGCGGACGTGCAGCATGACCTGCTGGGTTCCGCCCACGCTCATCAGGTTCGACACCCGGCCCGGCGCGTAGCGGTCGGCCAGGTCAAGGGCGCGGTCAAGCCTTGCGATCGACGACACGACGCCCGACAGGACGATGCCGTCGTTCGCGGTGCGCACCTCGATCTTTTCGCCCGGAAGGATCTGCTGAAGGCGTTCCTTGAACTCTGCCACGTCGAGCGAGACCTGCACGTCGACGTTGGCGATCAGTTGCCCCTCGGGCCCCAGAAGCGTCATCGTCGTGCGCCCCGGCGCCTTGCCGAGAACGTAGATCGTGCGGTCCGAAAGCGTCGAGATGTCGGCGATTCCGGGGTTTGCGATGGAAAGCTCGGCAAAGGGCTGGTCAGCCTCGACGACGACGGCCCGGTTCATCGGGACCGTCAGGGGAGCTGCGGTGGAACCTTCCAGAACCTTCAGGGTTTCCGAATAGGCTGCAGGGGAAACCGTCACGGCGAGCGCGAAGCCCACCACCCCCGCGTGGATCACTGTCTTGACGCTCATGTTCTCGTGCCTCTTTTTTGGCGTCCATATTGGTTCGGGTCTTCTGCCCATTGCCGCAACAATGCGGGAAGTCTCAATTTTTTGCAATAATCAAAGATTTGGGTTGCTTTCCTTATGTGGGGATACCGCAACAGTGCTATAACCCTAGCGCTTTGCGGACCGTTGGCCACCCGATCTTGTGGCCAACGGTCCGGCGCCCCCTGCCGTCGTCAATTGGTGCAGGGGATGACCGTCTCGACGATCTCGCCGCCCTTGTTGGTGCGGATCTTGCAGACTTTCTCTTCCTCGACCTGCACCACTTCCTGTCTCTCGATCCCGAGGAGCGTATCGCGGTTGATCTCGACCGGCGCCTCGGCGACCGCGGCTGCCGTGCCGTCCCCGCCGACGAGCGACAGCGAAAGCTTGCCCGTCTGCTGGGCCAGGGCGAGCGAGGCGACGCGCTGGCGGCTGCCCTCGATCGTCACCGTGCGGGCGATGATCGTTTCCTCGGTGCGGTCGGCGTCGGAGCTCTGGTTGATCGCGATCAGCCGCACCCCGCTGTCGATCAGCTTGGTCGTCTCGCTGTCGCCCACGCGGCCGGTCCAGTAGATGTCCACGACGTTGCCCGGGCGCAGGAAGCCCGCGACGGCGGTCGAGACATCGACGTTGATCGAAAAGGCGCTCATCCCCGCCGTCAGGCTGGACATGATGCCCGCGTCGATGCCCGGCTCGGTGATCTTCGAGGCCAGCAGCGGCTCGAAGGGTTCATAGCTGCGCAGCACGGCGCGCGGACGGGTTTCGTTGTCGGCGAAGACCGGCTTCTTCTCGGCGACCTCGGCAACCGGCGCGGTGATGACGGAGAAGGCGCCCGCGGGTACCTTGCCCTCTTCCCATTTGACGGTGCCCAGATCGGCGGATGTGAAGCGCTCGCCATAGGCCAGGTTGCGCGTCACAACGACGACGTCCACAAGCTTCGTCGCCTTGGCCTGCGCAGCCAGAAGCAGATCCCTTTCGCGCTGGTTCTTCTCGATCAGACCCTGCGCCATGTAGACGGCGAACCCCGCCAGGCCGAGCCCGACGATCAAAACCAGGCCGAATACCAACCGCATGACTATTCCTTTCCTCGTATGTGCTGCGCCGCAGATCCGGGGCCGGACGCCGTCGGCAGCTTCCGGGGGAATATTGAAAGGAATTCGGGCAAAATCGTGGTGCGGCGCTGTCGGAGCCGTGGAATTTTTCCAGTTTGGAAACGCCGGGACGCCTTAAATGGCAAGGCCCGGACGGGTCGGTTCCGTCCGGGCCTGCGTTGCGAGGGGCACGATTACTGGATGGTGATGGCCGAAAGGTAGAGATCGACCTCGTCCGCCGCCTTCAATGTGCCGCGCGTATAGAGCGAGAGCGCCCATATGCCCAGCACCACGACCAGCGCGGTCAGCACGACCCAGTCAACCGTCACCGCGCCAGCGTCGGCTGCCGCGAACTTCCTGAACTTCTTGAGCATCATCATCCCTATGACTCCCACGCACCTAAAAGTACCGGCCGATCATACCGCGCCAGCGCAGCTTTCCCGATTAGCCTTTACAAGGATGGCAATTCTGAGGCGGGTCTTTGGAAGAACTGCGACCCTTGCGTGAAAATTCTGCCAAAATTCGCCATATGATTGCGCAGGCCAGGCCGTCCGGAATGCAGCTAGAAAATCAGTATCGCGGCAAAGAAGAAACCGCGCCTTTTCGGGCGCGGTTCCAAAATCCGTCTTGCGACGATCCGGGTTACTGGATCGTGATCGCCGACAGGTAGGTGTCGATTTCCTGCGACGCCGCGCCGACGCCCGAACGGACGAAGTTGAGGGCGAGGATGCCGAGGATCACGACGGCGGCGGTCAGAACGACCCAGTCAACCGTCACGGCACCATCTTCGGACTGCCAGAATTTCTTCGCGAGTTTGAACAGCTTCATGTCACTTCTCCAGGTTTCGCTCTCTTGACCATCCGCTGCGTTCTCACGGGGTGGCTTTGCCTGAAGCCCGATCGCCTGCGGTGTAAGTGCATTTCGCCCCCAAACCGTGGCAAGAGTTTGTTCCGTCCGGTACATTTTCACGCTCATTGAGGGGAATTCGTGTGGTAATCCGACTTTCGTCATCCGGTTTGTCGCGATTCCTTCCGCAAACTGACACGAGTTCTGTTGCCGAAAGGCTTGCCGGCACGGGCATCTGCGGGGCTGCGGCATCTCAATGCTGGCAAAATCAGCCGGATTCTGGGACATTCACCGAAAAAGCCAAGCGGGCGGATCGGGTCAGATGAAGCGGATTGTCCTTTCGGGACTTGCAGTTGTGCTGTCATGCGCTGGCGCTGCGGCACAGGATGCGGCGCAAGGCGTGCCCTCCGGCTACGAACAGTTCACCTTCAAGCGAATCGGCGCGCCGGGAACCTCAACCCGGAAGAGAATCACCGTGCAGATCGATCCGGCCGAACAATCCCGCCGTCTGGCCGGCGTTCTGCCCCCGCCTGAAAACCCGATTCCCCGCGGTGCGGCCGCTCCCGGCCTGCTGCCGGTGCCTCCCTCCGGCGGTGGCGGCGGCGACTATGGGTGGTACTGGACACTGGTTTCCCCCGCGATCGCCGATTCCCCCGGTCGTTTTTCGCAGGCGCTGCTGGCGTTGACGCAGGGGCCGGACGGCGCGCAGGTGGGTGCGCCGCGGCTGCAATCGCTCCAGGACATCGCGCTTCTGCACGGGCGCGAGATCATGCGCGCAACCATCGGCACGCAGGTGTCGCCGGCGCTGGCCCTTGCTGTCATCTCGGTCGAAAGCGCAGGCCGCACCGATGCCGTCTCGCACGCGGGGGCGGCGGGGCTGATGCAGCTGATCCCTGCGACGGCCGAGCGGTTCGGTGTTGTCGACAGGATGGACCCGTCCGACAACATCCGCGGCGGCGTGGCCTATCTCGACTGGCTGATGGGAGAGTTCGGGGGCGATCCCCTGATGGTGCTGGCCGCATACAACGCGGGTGAGAACGCGGTGAAGGGCGCGGGCGGCGTGCCGCCCTACGCCGAGACGCGCAACTACGTGCCCAAGGTCCTTGCCGCCTGGATGGTGGCGCGCGGTCTTTGCGTCACACCGCCGGAGCTGGTCTCCGACGGCTGCGTGTTCGCCGCGAACGGATGAGGACGGAATGACCATCGAAAAGCCGCTGGTTCTGGACGTGGATGGCACGTTCCTGCGCACCGACATGCTGCATGAGAATTTCTGGGCGGGCATGGGCACCGCGCCGCTGCGCACGTTGCTGGCGACCCTGCGCCATCTGCGCGATCCGGCCGCACTCAAGGCCGAGCTGGTGCAGATCGCGCCCTTGCGCACCGACCTGCTGCCGGTGAACGCCGAGGTGGCCGAGTTGGCGCTGCAAAGCCGCCTTGCCGGGCGCGAGGTCGTTCTGGCCTCGGCCGGCGACCGCAGTCTGGTCGCCCGGCTGGCCGCGGACTACGGCTTTTCGGAGCGGGTCTTCGCATCGGATGGCGTGACCAACCTCAAGGGCCCCGCGAAGGCGAAGGCGCTGGTCGATGCCTACGGCGAAGGCGGCTTCGACTATGCCGGAAACGGTGCGGTGGATATTCCGGTCTGGGAAAAGGCCGAAAACGCGCTTGTCGTGGGCCACGTCCCCTCGGCCCGCGCGTTGGCGGCCAACGGGCACAACGTCGTCGAACTTCCGGGCGGCTGGACCTTCCGCGCGCTCCTGCGTGCGATGCGGCCGCATCAGTGGGTGAAGAACGTCCTTCTGCTGCTGCCCATGCTGGCCTCGCACCGCTTCGGGCTGGACACGCTTGTTCCCATCCTCTGGGGGATGGCCGCGTTTTCGCTGGCGGCATCGACCATCTATATCGCCAACGATCTTCTGGACCTGGAGGCCGACCGCCTGCATCCGACGAAGTGCCGCCGGGCCTTCGCCTCGGGCGCGGTGCCGATCGGCGTGGGCATGGCGGCGATGGTCGGGCTTGGCGCCGCGGCCCTGCTGATCGCGGTTCTCCTCTCGCCCGGGTTCCTTCTGGTGACGCTGCTCTACATGGCGCTGTCGCTGGCTTATTCGCTCAGGCTGAAGCGGACGCGATGGGTCGATGTCACCATGCTGGCAGCGCTGTATACGATCCGCGTCGTGGCGGGCGCCTCCGCCGCGGCGGTGGAGGTCTCCATCTACATGCTGATCTTCGTTTTCCCGATCTTCTTCACGCTCGGCTGCGTGAAGCGGATCACCGAACTGTCCCGGGCGACCGGTAACGAGACCCTGCCCGGGCGGGGATACGGCCGCGCTGACCTGGCCGACCTGCGCAACGTCGCGGGCATCGGTGTCGTTGGCGCGCTTGTCATCTTCCTGCTCTACTCGGTGTCCGATCAGGGGACCACGCTCTATCCCACCACATGGCTTCTGTGGGCGGCCATGGTGCCGATGGCGATCTGGATGGTCCGGATGGTCAACCTGGCCTGGCACGGGCGCCAGGACTACGACCCCATCGTCTTTGCCCTGCGCGATCCGGTGGGGCTGGGTCTGCTGATGCTGATCCTCAGCCTGATGTTCTGGGCGGCCGGCCTGTGGCAACAGTGGTTCGGTTAAGCCTCAGATCTTCATCTTCTTGAAGATGGGCTCGGGAATGTGGCGGATGATCAGCATGATCAGCGCCCAGAAGGCGGGCGTGTAGATCACGTTGCGCCGACGGCGCACGGCCTTCAGGATGTCGGCGGCCACCTTTTCCGGCGAGGCGACAAGGAACATGCCGGGCAGGCCCCAGGTCATTGCGGTATCGACGAAGCCGGGCTTGACCGTCACCACATGCCCGCCCGCGCGCGTCAGCCGGTTCCTGAGGCCCGACAGATAGGTGTGGAACCCCGCCTTCGCCGCGCCATAGACATAGTTGCCGAGCCGTCCGCGGTCGCCCGCGACCGATCCGACACCGACGACGGTGCCCATGCCGCGCTCCTCGATCACCGGGGCGAGAAGGTGCAGGAACCGCGCGGGGCCGGTGAAACTGTCGGTCACCGTGCCGTCGATCAGCGCGGGGTCGGCGTCGATGGCGCCCTGCGCGGGCATCGATCCGACGAAGACGGCGGCGTTGATCTCCCCGTCCTCGGCCCGCGCGCGCTCGATGAGGGCCGCGAAGCCCGCGGGATCGCGCGCGTCGAAGGCGACGGGTTCCGCCAGCCGCGCGCCGCGCAGGGCGCAGTCGGCCGCCAGGGCCGCCAGGTCCTCGCCGTCGCGCCCGGCGAGCAGCACCGCCGCGCCATCGGAGGCGACTTGCCGCGCGAAGGCGCACGCCATCGCCGAGGTGGCGCCAAGAACGATCCAGGTCCGGTTCATGCCGCCCCCCTGAGTTTCAGCCGCCGGACGATGTCGGTGCACAGCGCGCGATCCGGATCCGCCTTGGCGGCGACGGCCTGCCAGGCGTCAAGCTCGGGATACATCGCCGGAACGTCCGCGGCCCGCGCCAGGCTGTCCTTGGCGAAATAGACCCGCCCGCCTGCGCCTCGTGTCCGCTCGATCAGGCGCGCGATCAGTTCGCGCGCGCCGGCCCGGTTGGGGAAGTCGACGGCCAGCGTGTAGCCCTCCATCGGGAACGACAGGTATCCCGCCCGGCCCGGCCCCATGCGCTTGAGCACGGCAAGCGGCGAGGCGAGGCCCGAGCCCGCGATCGCCTCCAGCATCGCGCGCAGGTCCGCGGCCGCGGCAAGCGGTACGACGCACTGGAACTGGTGGAAGCCGGCCTTGCCGTAAAGCCGGTTCCAGTCGTGGATCTTGTCGAGCGGAAAGAAGAAATCGCCGATGGGCTTGACGACGGTGCGCCCGGATTCCGGCACGCGGCGCCAGTAAAGCTGGTTGAAGGCCCGCACCACCGGCGCCGAAAGCGCGAAGCGCGGCGCATCGAAGGGCACTTTGCGGGAGTTTGCGCGCTTTGGCACAAGACCCGATCCGGTCTCCCCTTCCTCGAGTATCCCGCGGCCCAGCGCCGCGCCGGTCGCCGTCGCGTCGATCCAGCCCACTGTGTAGGTCGCGCGCGAGGCGTCGAGCATGGCGATGTGCTCGTCCCAGTCGTCGATCCGCCGTTCGGTGACGATCATCACGTCGCCCTTGGCCGGCATCAGCCGCAGCGTCGCCGACAGGATCACGCCGGTCTGGCCAAGCCCGCCGGCGGTCGCGCGGAACAGGTCCGGCGTGCCCTCGGGCGTCACCTCGACCACTCCCGCGGCGGTGCGGAGCCGGATCGCGGTGACGTGCTGGCAGAAACTGCCGGCGTGGTGGTGGTTCTTGCCGTGGACGTCCTGCGCGATGCAGCCGCCCAGCGTCGCGAAGCCGGTGCCGGGCATGACCGGCGGCAGCCAGCCGCGCGGCGCGAAGATTGCGGCCAGCTGGCCGACCTGCACCCCGGCCTCCGCCTCTAGCTCCCCGGTCGCGGGATCGAAGGCGATCAGCCGGTCGAGCCGGGTCATGTCGACGGCGCGGCCGCCCGCATTGAGTGCCGCGTCGCCATAGCTGCGCCGCATCCCCATCGCGGGAACGAGGCCATCGGCCAGAATCTCATCCAGCGTGCGGCGCCGCTCGGGGCGTGCGACGTCGCTCCGCGCGCTCAGTGCACGGCCCCAGCCGGCAAATTCAGCGGTCTTCCAGCGCATCGCGCCCCCTTGTCGAACACCGTTCAGCCAGCGGGAAGGCGGCGATCCCGAGCGCGAGCGCGAACCAGAGCGTCGTCACCCGGATCACCGCCGTTGCCGGCACCGAAACCTCCATCGGCACGCCCTCAAGCGCGAGGAGCGCGATCATCGCCGCCTCGGCGCCGCCGACCCCGCCCGGCGTGCCGGTCAGCCCGCCCGCGAGCGTGGCGAAGACGAAGATGCCCACGGCCTTCCACAGGCCGATGTCGCTGCCCATCCAGCCAAGGAGAAGATGAAAGGCGTAGCCTTCCGCGAACCATCCCGCAAAGCCGAGCGCGAGTGCCGCCGCAAGCGCGGGCGGATGGCCGAAGCGATGCAGCGAGCGGGCGGCGATTCGGGCGCGCGCGAACAGGCGCGGCAGGCGCCCGGTCAGGCGATAGCCCGCCGTGACCAGGGCCGCCACCAGCCGGGGCCGGGTGGCGGCAAAGGCGACGAGCAGCGCAAGCGCAGCCACCGCAAGCCCGCCGCCCATGCCGCCGGTTGCCAGCGACACCGCCAGCGCCAGGATCAGCGCCATCACCGCAAGGTCCGCCGCGCGGTCGACAAGGGCAAGCGGCGCGGTGCGCTCCACGCTCCACCCGGTCTCGCGCGCCAGCCAGCGCATCCGGACCAGTTCCCCCACGCGACCGGGCGTCACGCTCATCGCGAACCCGCCCAGGTAATGGCGAAGCGACTGGGCGGGCGAAACCGGCAGGCCGAGCCGCCGGGCAAAGACGTGCCAGCGAAGGGTTCGCAGCAGGTAGTTCGCCATCGACAGGCCAAGCAGAACCGCGATCTGCACCATCGAGAGCCGCGCGACCTGCGCTGCCGTCTCCTCCCAGCCGGTTGCGGCGGCGAGCCCCACGAGGCCCGCCAGGAACAGCAGCAGCAATGCGCTGACGATCACGAAATCGGATCGCCGGCGCCGGTTGGGCGACACGGATAGCTTCGACAGGGGCGGGTTCGTGGTCATCATTGCCGCCGGTCTAGCAACGGAATGGGGCGGGATTGTGGAGTTGTTTCGAAAATCGTCACAGTAAAACGAAGGGCCGCGCCCGATCGCGCGGCCCTTGTCCGATCAGCCGACGATGGTCGCCTCGGTCGCGGCGCGCAGTTCCGCCTCGGTCACGCCGGGCGCAAGTTCGACGATGTGCAGGCCCTTGTGGCCCACGTCGAGGACGCCGAGGTTGGTGATGATCCGGTCGACCACGCCCTTGCCGGTCAAGGGCAGCGTGCATTCCCGCAGCACCTTGGATTCGCCATGCTTCGACGTGTGATCCATGACCACGACGACACGGCCGACGCCCGCCACCAGGTCCATCGCGCCGCCCATGCCCTTGACGAGCTTTCCGGGGATCATCCAGTTCGCCAGATCGCCGTTCTCGGCCACTTCCATCGCGCCAAGGATCGCCATCGCGATCTTGCCGCCGCGGATCATCGCAAAGCTGGTCGCGCTGTCGAAATAGGCGGTCTGCGGCAGTTCTGTGATCGTCTGCTTGCCGGCATTGATGAGGTCTGGATCCTCCTCGCCCTCATAGGGGAAGGGGCCCATGCCGAGCATCCCGTTTTCCGATTGCAGCGTCACATGGACGCCTTCGGGGATGTAGTTGGCGACCAGCGTCGGGATGCCGATGCCCAGGTTCACATAGGTCCCGTCGCGCAGTTCCTGAGCCGCGCGCGCGGCGATTCCGTTGCGGTCCCAGCCCTTTGCCTCGCTCATCACACCGCCTCCCGCTTGCGCACCGTGCGCTGTTCGATCCGCTTCTCGTGCGGGCCCTTGACGATCCGGTGGACGTAGATCCCCGGCAGGTGGATCGTGTCGGGGTCGAGGCTGCCGAGCGGAACGATCTCCTCGACCTCGACCACGCAGGCGCGCCCGCAGGTCGCGGCGGGCACGTTGAAGTTGCGCGCCGTCTTGCGGAAGACGAGGTTGCCCGACGGGTCGGCCTTCCACGCCTTCACGATGGCGAGGTCCGCGACGATCCCGCGTTCGAGGATGTAGGTCTTGCCGTCGAAGTCGTGGTGTTCCTTGCCCTCGGCGATCACCGTGCCGACGCCGGTCGCGGTATAGAAGCCCGGGATCCCCGCGCCGCCCGCCCGCATCCGCTCGGCCAGCGTGCCTTGCGGGTTGAACTCCAGCTCCAGCTCGCCCGAGAGGTACTGGCGCATGAATTCCGCGTTCTCGCCGACGTAGGAGGAGATCATCTTCTTCACCTGGCGCGTTTCCAGCAGAACGCCAAGGCCAAAGCCGTCGACGCCCGCGTTGTTCGACGCCACCGTCAGGTTCTTCGTGCCCGCCTCGCGGATCGCGGCAATCAGAAGCTCCGGAATGCCGCACAGGCCGAAGCCCCCCGCTGCAATCAGCATGCCGTCGAAGAGGAGCCCGTCGAGCGCCTCCTTCGCCGAGCCGTACACCTTGTTCATGGATCTCTCCCAGAAAATTCCACGCCGATTAGTGGCGCGGCGTTGCGGCCCTGTCAATCGCTGCGGCGCAGCAGGACGATCACGCGCCCTTGACCTTCCGGGCCTTTGCTGCCCGCGCGGGTTTCGCCGCGGGTTTTGCGGCTGAGCCTGAGGCGGCCTTCTTCGGCCGCGCCTTGCCCTTGCCGCCCTTGGACGCCTTTTCCGCGATCAGCGCGAGCGCCTCTTCCATCGTGACCGCCTCGGGGGTCAGCTCCTTGGGCAGGGTCGCGTTCACCTTTTCCCACTTGATGTAGGGCCCGTAGCGGCCTGCCATCACCTGCACCGGGCCACCATCGGGATGCGCGCCAAGTTCCCGCAGGGGCGCGATCGCCGCGCCCGCCGCGCGCCCGCCGCGGGCGGCCTTCTGCGCCAGCACCTCCATCGCGCGGTTCATGCCGATGGTGAAGACCTCCTCGACCTCGGGCAGGTTGGCGTAGGTCGCGTTGTGCTTGACGTAAGGCCCGTAGCGGCCGATCCCGGCCTCCACCGTCGCGCCATCCTCGGGGTGGGGGCCGATCGTCCGCGGCAGGTCCAGAAGCATCAGTGCGCGCTCAATCGTCAGGCCGTCGGCCGACCAGCCCTTGGGCAGGCTTGCCCGGTCGGGCTTGGGGTTCTCCTCCGTCGCCTCGCCGCGCTGGACATAGGGGCCGAAGCGCCCCGCGCGGAGCGTGATCGGGTTGCCTGCCGGGTCCTCGCCCAGCGACCGGCCGTCCGGGCTTGCGCCGTCCTCGCCGCCGGGTCCGGAAATCGGCCGGGTGTAGCGGCAGGCCGGATAGTTCGAGCAACCGATGAAGGCCCCGCCCGAGCGCGCGGTCTTGAGGTTCAGCCGCCCCTCGCCGCAGGTCGGGCAGACCCGCGGATCAGATCCGTCGGCGCGCGGCGGGTAAAGGTGCGGGGCGAGAAAATCGTCGATCTTCTCAAGCACCTCGCCGATCCTGAGGTCGGATGTCTCCGCAATGGCGGCGGTGAAATCGCGCCAGAAGCGGGCCAGCACCTCCTTGTAGTCGCGGTCGCCCGCCGAAATCTCGTCCAGCTCGTTCTCGAGGTCGGCGGTGAAGTCGTATTCGACGTAGCGGCGGAAGAAATTCGTGAGGAACGCGGTGACAAGCCGCCCCTTGTCCTCGGGGATGAGCCGGCCCTTGTCCTTGCGCACATAGTCGCGGTCCTGGATCGTGGTCACGATCGAGGCATAGGTGGAGGGCCGGCCGATCCCGAGTTCTTCCATCCGCTTGACCAGCGTCGCCTCGGTGTAGCGGGGCGGCGGCTGGGTGAAGTGCTGTTCGGGCGCGATCGCGCGCTTCTCGGCCGCCTCGCCGCGCATGATCTGCGGCAGGCGCGCGCCGTTCTCCTCGCCGTCGTCGTCGCGGCCCTCGTCGTAGACCTTGAGGAAGCCGTCGAACAGGACGACCTGCCCGGTGGCGCGCAACTCCACCTCTCCGTCCGCGCTGCCGATATCCACCGTCGTCCGTTCCAGCCGCGCGGCCGCCATCTGGCTGGCGAGCGTCCGCTTCCAGATCAGCTCGTAAAGCGCCCTCTGCTCGCCCTCGGCCTTCAGCTTGTCGGGCGACAGCATCATGTCGGTCGGGCGGATGCATTCATGCGCTTCCTGCGCGTTCTTGGCCTTGTTCTTGTACATCCGCGGGCTGTCGGGGACATATTCGGCCCCGAAGCGCGCGCGGATCGCGTCGCGCGCGGCCATCACCGCCTCGGGCGCCATGTCGATGCCGTCGGTGCGCATGTAGGTGATGTGCCCGGCTTCGTAGAGCCTTTGCGCCGCCGACATGCAGGCCTTGGCCCCCATGCCGAGCTTGCGCGACGCCTCCTGCTGGAGGGTGGAGGTCATGAAGGGCGGGTAGGGGTTGCGCGAGGCGGGCTTGGCCTCGACCGACTTGACCGTCAGGTCACGGGACCGGACCGCCTGCACCGCCAGTTCGGCCGCGGTTTCGTTGGCAAGGTCGTATCGGTCGAGCTTTTTCCCGCCCAGCACGGTCAGCCGCGCCTCGTATTCCTGCCCGCGCGGGGTGGCCAGCGTGGCGGTGACGGTCCAGTATTCGCGCGCCCGGAAGGCCTCGATCTCAAGCTCCCGCTCGACGATGAGCCGCAGGCAGACCGATTGCACCCGGCCCGCGGACCTGGCGCCCGGCAGTTTGCGCCAGAGGACCGGCGACAGGTTGAATCCCACCAGATAGTCCAGCGCGCGGCGGGCCAGGTAGGCCTGCACCAGTTCCATGTCCACCTCGCGCGGATGGGCCATGGCTTCGGTCACGGCGGTCTTGGTGATCGCGTTGAAGGTCACCCGGCGCACCGTCTTGCCCTTCTTCAGGCTCGATGCCAGCGCCTCCTTCAGGTGCCAGGAAATCGCCTCGCCCTCGCGGTCGGGGTCGGTGGCCAGGATGAGCGTATCGTCGGACTTCAGCGCCTCGGCGATGGCGCGGACATGCTTGCGGCTGTCGGGCGCCACTTCCCACTTCATCTCGAATCCGGCGTCGGGCTCCACCGAGCCGTCCTTGGCAGGCAGGTCGCGAACATGGCCATAGGAGGCAAGGACAGTGTAGTCCGAACCCAGATACTTGTTGATTGTCTTGGCCTTGGCTGGAGATTCGACGACCACGACGGCCATGACTGCCTCACGTTCATTCTTCTTCGACTTGGCCGGGGAACATGGGGGGCAGCGGCGGGGATTGTCAATGACCGCGGCAGCGGCGCCTCAGCAGGCGGAGCCGAAGGAGAGCGCGGCGATGCCCGCCGCACCGCGCCGGACGGTTGCGCGGCAGTTGCAGACGTGCCCCTCGACCACGGTTTCGGGGGCGGTCGAGCGGGCCGCGGCACGCAGGTGCGCGGGGCTCAGGCCACAACCGCCCGGACCGGCAACCCAGTGATCCATCGCCGCGAGAAGTGCCGCTGCCTCCGCCGCCGTCGGGGGCGTGGTCGCCGACGCCTCGTAGGAGGCCGCGCCGATCTCCGGTGTCGCGACGATCGTCATTGCCGCCGTGTCGGCAAAGCCCAGAACGGCGTCATAACGGCCGTCGGAGCGCCTGATCCGGCAGGTTTCGGCGGTGCCGTGCCGGGCCGCCAGCCAGCGATAGAAGGGCGAGGCGACCGCCACCCGCACGAGGTCCAGGCCCTCGGCCCCGCCGCCCCGGCACCGGATGCGATCCGGTTCGGCGAAGGCAGGCCAGGCCGCGAGGAAAGCCAATACGGACCATGCCGCCCTGCGGGGCGCGGCGATCAGAATTCCGCGTGCCATCGGATCAGCCCGCCTTCCTTTTCAAGGAATTTCCGCAATCCGGGCAGCCCCCGGATCGTCTTCTTGATCTCGGCGGCGTTCTTGCTGACAGGTTGCACGTCGAACGCATTCCCGGTCAGGTGCGACGAAATGCCCCCGGCCGCCTTGCCCAGTGCCTTGAGCGTTTCGTGCAGGCCCTCGGCAATGTCCTTCCGGGTCGTCGCGTCCGGATTGTCGTCGACCCACTTCTGGCAGGCCTTGGACGCGCGGCTTGTGGCGTAGGTCTGCTTGATCCAGTTGCGGTTCTTCACCACGTTGCTTGCCATCGCGTCCGCTTGTCCCTTGAGGTCGCGCAGGCCGCTGGTGAATTCCACTTCCGGGTGCTTTTCGAGCAGCGCTTCCGCCGCCTTGCGCGCCTTCGATGACAGCTTGAGCGATGCGATGTTCTGGGTGCCCATGAGGTTCCCCCGACGGGAAGATCGGCCCATGCGGTCCGGCGTCCCGCGCGGCACGGACCCCTTCAGCGTGATGATGCATGACGTAGCGTCATCTGCCAAGCCCGGCCGTCACGTCCCCGGCGGATGCCTGCCGTCATACCCGGGACAGGAGCCCGCCCGGCGCACGCTGGATCTGTCCGTCCATCTCCAGCATGACGAGTTCCGGCGCAATCTGCGACGCGGGCATGGCGAGGTCGCGGATCAATTGGTCCTCGGCCACCGGGCTTGGCCCCAGCCGGTCGAGGATGCGACGGTGGAGCGCACTTTGATCGCGCCAGCTGCGCGACCCGGCCGCCGGGTTTGCCGCAACCGTCGCCGCTCCGGGGCTTGTGGAGGCGACGCCATGGGCGGGGGCGGAAAGGCCTTCGGGCTTTCCGATGGCGGCGATCACGTCCTCCGGCCCCCGCACCAGCGTCGCGCCGTCGCGGATCAGCATGTTGCAGCCCGAGGCGCGCCCGTCGAAGGGGTGGCCCGGCACCGCGAGCACCTCGCGCCCCTGGTCGAGGGCAAGCCGCGCGGTGATCAGGCTGCCGGACTGCGCCGCCGCCTCGACCACGATGACGGCGCGGGCCAGCCCGGAGATGATGCGGTTGCGCAGCGGAAAGTGCCGGGCCATCGGTTCCAGCCCGGGCGGCTGTTCCGAGACGCGCAGGCCGCGCGCGGAGATTTCGGCGGCAAGGGCGGCATTCTCGGGCGGATAAACGTGATCGACGCCGCCGGCCATCACGGCGACGGTGCCGGTGGCAAGCGAGGCGGCATGGGCCGCCGCGTCGATCCCGCGGGCCAGGCCGGAGACGATGACGAAGCCCTCGCCGCCCAGCCCCTCGGCCAGGCGACGCGCCATCCGCGTGCCCAGAGAGGAGGCCCCGCGTGCCCCCACGAGCGCCACCATGGGGCGGAAGGTCAAGGCCGGATCGCCCAGGACCCAGATCACCGGCGGGGCGTCGGCGATCTCGGCCAGAGCGGCGGGATAGGCAGGCTCACCCCGGCAGAGAAGACGTGCGCCGGCCGATTGGCCCGCGCGCAGTTCCTTCAACGCCGACGCCTCGGAGCAGGGTTGATAGGTCGCGACCCCGGCCGATCGTGCCACATCGGGCAGCGCATCGAGCGCGGCCCGCGCCGATCCGTGTTCCGCCAGGAGCCGATTGAAGGTCACCACGCCGACGCGGTGGGAGCGAATGAGACGGAGCCACGACAGTCTGTCATCTTCCGTGGTGGGTGGGGTGAAGGGGGTGGGGTAAGAAAACAAACCTTTTCCCTCGCGCCTTCGCCTCATTCGCAAGGCTGAACATGACCGGGCAAGGTTAACCAATGGTTACGATTCGCCGCCGGATCGCGCGAAAGTCGAAATATTCGGATCGGGGGTTTGACTGAGGGGGAAGGCCCGTTTCGCCCCGGCTGGCCGGAGGCACCAGGACCCGTTCACCCAATAACCTTCCTCCGGCGACGCAGCCGCGCGCCAACCCAAGGTAGAACCCAACGTCAACCACGCCGCAATGGAGGAAAACCATACCCTCAGGCGGCCGAACCTCCGACCGTCAGCCCGCTGATGAGGAGCGTCGGCTGGCCCACCCCGACCGGCACCCATTGCCCGGCCTTGCCGCAGTTGCCGATGCCGGGGTCGAGCGCCATGTCGTTGCCGATCGCGCGGATGTTCTTCAGCGCGGTCGCCCCGTCGCCGATCAGCGTCGCCCCCTTGACCGGATCGCCGATCACGCCGTTCCTGACCCGGTAGGCCTCGGTGCAGGAAAAGACGAACTTGCCGTTGGTGATGTCGACCTGCCCGCCGCCGAAGCCCACGGCGTAGATCCCGTCGCGAAGGTCGGCGACGATGGCGCCCGGTTCGGCGCCGCCGCCCAGCATGTAGGTGTTGGTCATCCGCGGCATCGGGATGTGGGCATGGCTCTCGCGCCGCCCGTTGCCGGTGGGGGTAACGCCCATCAGGCGGGCGTTCTGCCGGTCCTGCATGAAGCCGACAAGGATCCCGTCCTCTATCAGGACGTTCCGGCCCGACGGCGTCCCCTCGTCGTCGATCGTGATCGACCCGCGCCGGTCGGGGATGGTGCCGTCGTCCAGCACCGTCACGCCGGGGGCTGCGACCCTTTGTCCCATCAGCCCCGCGAAGGCCGAGGTGCCCTTGCGGTTGAAATCGCCCTCAAGCCCGTGGCCCACCGCCTCGTGCAGCAGCACGCCGGGCCAGCCTGCGCCCAGGGCCACGTCCATGACGCCAGCGGGTGCCGCAACCGCGCGCAGGTTGACGAGCGCGATCCTGAGCGCCTCGCGCGCGACCGATTGCCAGTGGTCGGGCACCATCAGCGCGGCGAGGCCGGACCTGCCGCCGCCGCCATGCCCGCCGCTTTCGCGCCGCCCGTTCTCCTCCACGATGACCGAAACGTTGAGCCGGCTCATCGGCCGGATGTCAGAGACGAGACCGCCTTCGGGGCGCAGGATGAAGACCTCCTGCAGCGACGCGGCGATGGTGGCCGAGACCTGAACCACGCGGGGATCGAGCGCGCGGGCGAAGGCGTCTATTTCCCGCAGCGTTTCCACCTTGATGCCGAAGGCTGCGTCCGCCATCGGGTCGGCCTCGGTGTAAAGCCTGCGGTTGGTGCCCTGCGGCGGGGCGGCCAGCGTGCCGCCGCCCGCGCCGACCGCCAGCCGTGCCGTCTCGGACGCCCGGCGCAGCGCGCTTTCGGAGATTTCGGTGGAATGGGCATAGCCCGCGACATCGCCGTTGACCGCCCTCAGCCCGAACCCTTCGGAGGCGTCGTAGCTTGCGTTTCTGAGCCTGCCGTCATCGAAGACGAGCGCTTCGGACCGGCGACGTTCAAGGAATATCTCGCCGTCCTCGGCCCCGGCCACCGTCTCGCGCAGAATCGAGAGCGCCCTGTCCGCATCCAGATGGGTTTCGAACGGGGAAAATCGGGCATCATCCATGTAAGGTCGCTTTCCTGTCCTTGATATCGATCAAAAGCGACGCCGTGCCGCGTTGGTTTCGCTTGTCGCCTTGCCTCTAATATGATTTTAGAGGTCGCGTATACAACCGGCCAGGTCAGGGAAAGGGCGGGCCGGGAGGCGGCATGACAAGCCGCGGAAGGAACGGGAAAACGACATGCGCTTTGCGACCAAGCTTTCCGGCCTCGGGGCCGTCATTTCCGCAACCCTCGCTTCCGGGGCGGCTCTTGCCCAGGACGGCATCACCGGCCTTGAAACCATCG
Organism: Albidovulum sediminis; assembly: GCF_025380365.1. GTDB lineage: Bacteria > Pseudomonadota > Alphaproteobacteria > Rhodobacterales > Rhodobacteraceae > Albidovulum > Albidovulum sediminis. The sequence continues at coordinate 2,043,202 of NZ_JAOCQF010000001.1, read as the reverse complement.
GCAAGCCGCTGGCGAAGGGCACGGGGTTCCAGCCCGCCGCGACCAGTCTCGCGGTTGACCAGCAGTGGCTTGACCAGATCCTGCTGTACCTGTGCATCGCCGTGTCGGCGCTGGTGATGATCCTGCTGCTGACGGTGATCCTGCGCTTCAACAGCCGGGTGAACCCCAAGCCGGCGCGTTTCACCCACAACACCCCGCTGGAAATCACCTGGACGCTGATCCCGGTACTGATCCTGGTCGTTCTCGGCGCAAACTCGCTGCCGGTGCTCTTCAAGCAGCAGCAGATCCCGCACGGGGACGTGGTGATCAAGGCGACCGGCAACCAGTGGTTCTGGTCCTACGAATACCCCGACGAGGGGATCGCCTTCGACAGCTTCATGCTCGGCAGGGAGGCGCTGGCCGAATACGGCTATGCCGAGGACGAATATCTTCTCGCGACCGACAACGCCGTTGTCGTGCCCGTGGGCAAGACCGTCGTCGTCAACGTGACCGCCGCAGACGTGATCCATGCCTGGACGATCCCGGCCTTCGCAGTGAAACAGGACGGCGTGCCCGGCCGTATCGCGCAGCTGTGGTTCACCGCAGAGAAGGAAGGCGTGTTCTTCGGCCAGTGCTCCGAACTCTGCGGCAAGGATCACGCCTACATGCCGATCACGGTCAAGGTCGTCAGCGAAGCGGCCTATGCGGACTGGCTTGCGCGCACCAAGACCGCCGCGCTCGGCACCACGGCGCCGATCCAGGTGGCGTCGACCGAGTAAGGGCTTGCGGGTGGGTGCGCGCCCGCGCGCGCCCGGCCCCGGAGGGAAGCGATGAGCGATCTGAGCGCCTATGAACAGACGCAGGACGGGGGGTTTGGCGATTACGTCCAACTCCTCAAGCCGCGCGTCATGTCGCTCGTGGTGTTCACGGCCATGGTCGGGCTGATCGTCGCGCCGGTCTCCGTTCATCCCTTCGTCGCCTTCACAGCGATCCTGTTCATCGCGCTGGGCGGCGGCGCGTCCGGCGCGCTCAACATGTGGTATGACGCCGACATCGACCGTGTGATGCGCCGCACACGCGGGCGCCCGATCCCCGCCGGCCGCGTGAGCGAGGGCGAGGCTCTGGGCTTCGGGCTTGCCCTGTCGGCGATCTCGGTCGTGATGCTGGGCCTTGCGGCGAACTGGTTCGCGGCGCTGTTTCTCGCCTTCACCATCTTCTTCTACGCCGTCGTCTACACGATGTGGCTGAAGCGCTCGACGCCGCAGAACATCGTCATCGGCGGCGCGGCCGGGGCGTTCCCGCCGATGATCGGCTGGGCGGTCGCCACGGGCGGCGTTTCGGTCGAATCCGTTCTGATGTTCCTGCTCGTGTTCATGTGGACGCCGCCGCATTTCTGGGCGCTCGCGCTGTTCATGAAGGACGACTATTCGAACGCGGGCGTGCCCATGCTGACGGTGACCCACGGTCGCCGGGTGACGCGGCGCCACATCTTCGTCTACACGCTCCTTCTCGCGCCCTGCGCGCTGGCGCTGGCGCTGTCCCCGATCGGCGGGCCGGTGACGCTGGCGGCGGCGCTGGTGCTGAACGCGCTTTTCATCCGGGGCGCCTACCTCATCCTGCGCCGGGACGAGGATCGGGCGGAGGCCGACCGCTACAAGGCCGAACGCGCCTTCTTCAAGCTGTCGCTCGCCTATCTGTTCCTGCACTTCGGCGCGCTTCTGGTCGAGGCCAGCCTCAGGCCCTTCGGACTGGGGGGGTGGTGATGGCGATCAGTCCCGAACACGAACTGCATCGGCGGCGCTGGAGCCGCAACCTCGGCCTCGGGCTGGTTCTGGCCGCGTTCGTGGTGCTCGTCTTCGGCCTGACCATCGTGAAGGTCTCGCGCCAGGACGAACACGGCAACCCGCCGGGGACGGAGGCGAGCCGATGAACCGGGGACAGGGCAACAACCGGGTCGCCGTGCTGCTGGTGGGCGTGGTCGTGACGATGGGCGCGCTCGCCTGGGCGGCAGTGCCCTTCTACGACTGGTTCTGCCGCGTGACCGGCTACGGCGGCACCACCAACACCGCCTCCTCGGAATCGTCCGAGATCCTCGAGGAAACCGTCACCATCCGCTTCGACGCGAACACCGCGCCCGACATGCCCTGGCAGTTCCGCCCGATGCAGAACGAGGTGACGCTGAAGATCGGCGAAACCGGCATGGCCTTCTATGAGGCCTACAACCCAACCGACAAGCCGGTCGCCGGGACGGCCAGCTACAACGTCGCGCCGGATCTGGCAGGGTACTACTTCACCAAGATCCAGTGCTTCTGCTTTACCGAACAGGTGCTGCAACCCGGCGAGCGGGTCGAGATGCCGGTGATCTTCTACGTCGATCCGGAAATCGTCTCGGACCGCGATGCGGGGCACATCCGCGACATCACCCTGTCCTACACCTTCTACGAAACCGAACTGCCCCAGACGCAGGCGGCCCTTCCGCCGGCCGAAGGGCCCGACTATAACTGAGGCCAAATCAGGGAAACCGACATGGCGCACGCGAAGAACCACGACTACCACATCCTGAAGCCCTCGCTCCTGCCGTTCCTTGGCGCCGTGGGTGGCTTCATCATGCTTTTCGGCGCCGTCCTGTGGATGCATGCCGTCACGCCCTTCGTCTTCCTGATCGGCTTCGCCCTTGTCGCCTACGTCATGTATGCCTGGTGGGCGGACGTCGTTCACGAGGCAGAGACGGGGGACCACACGCCGGTCGTGCGGATCGGCCTGCGCTACGGTTTCATCCTGTTCATCATGTCCGAGGTGATGTTCTTCTCGGCCTGGTTCTGGACCTTCTTCAAGCACGCGCTCTACCCGATGGGGCCGCAAAGCCCGGCCATCGACGGGGTCTGGCCGCCGGCGGGGATCGAGACCTTCGACCCCTGGCACCTGCCGCTGATCAACACGCTGATCCTTCTGTGCTCCGGTGCCGCCGCGACCTGGGCACACCATGCGATCGCGCATGAAAACAACCGCAAGGACATGATCAACGGCCTTGCTCTGGCGGTGTTCCTCGGCGTCTGCTTCACCGGGCTTCAGGCCTACGAATACAGCCACGCCGCCTTCGGCTTCGCCGGCAACATCTACGGCGCCTCGTTCTTCATGGCGACGGGCTTCCACGGCGCCCATGTGATCATCGGCACGATCTTCCTGCTCGTCTGCATGATCCGTGCGATGAAGGGGCATTTCACCCCGGAACAGCACGTCGGCTTCGAGGCGGCGGCCTGGTACTGGCACTTCGTCGACGTGGTCTGGCTGTTCCTGTTCGCCGCGGTCTATGTCTGGGGTCAGTAACGGCTGCACCCGCAACCGAACCAACAAGCGCGGGGGAGACCCCGCGCTTTCGCTTTGAGGTCATGATGCGCGGCATCGCATTTCCCCTGATCCTCGGCCTTGGTGGCCTCGCCATCCTGCTGTCGCTCGGCTTCTGGCAATTGCGCCGGCTGGAGTGGAAGGAGGCTGTCATCGCGGAAATCTCTGCGCGCATCGAGGCCGCGCCCGTCGCTCTCGCAACGGTCACCGACCCCGAGCCTAAGACGCAACTCTATCTTCCGGTGACCGTCTCCGGCGCCACCACGGGCGAGGAACTGCTGGTCCTGTCCGGGCAGAAGGGCGTTGGCGCGGGGTACGAAGTGATTGCCGCCTTCGAAACGGACGCAGGCCGGCGCATGCTGATCGACCGGGGCTTCATCGGTGAGGAGGCGCGGGACGCCCCGCGCCCGCCGGTCGCGCTTTCCATCACCGGCAACCTGCACTGGCCGCAGGAGGCCGACGCCTACACCCCGCCGCCCGATACCACGACGGGCCTGTGGTTTGCCCGCGACGTCGCCGCAATGGCTGAAAGCCTGAAAACCGACCCGCTGATGGTCGTGATCCGGAAGGCAGAGGGGGATGCGCAGGGTATCGTGCCCCGGCCGGTCGATACGTCGGGCATCGTAAACGACCACCTGGAGTATGCGATCACCTGGTTTTCGCTGGCGGGCGTCTGGGCGGGGATGACACTCTACCTGCTCTGGCGTATCAGGCGGAGAACGATCTGAGGACGGACGAATGCGCTATGTTTCCACAAGGGGCCAGGCCCCGGTTCTGAGCTTCGGCGAGGCGATGCTGACGGGTCTTGCCCGCGACGGCGGGCTTTATGTCCCCGAGACCGTCCCCGCGCTCGGCAAGGAGGAGATTGTCGCACTCGCCGGGCTGTCCTACGAGGATGCCGCCTTCCGCATCATGCGCCCCTTCGTCGGAGGTGCCTTCAGCGACGAAGACTTCCGGGCCGCCATCGCCAGGGCCTATGCGGGCTTCGGACATGCCGCCCGCGCGCCGCTGGTCCAGCTGGCGCCCAACCACTTCCTGCTGGAGCTGTTCCACGGGCCGACGCTGGCGTTCAAGGACTTCGCCATGCAGCTGATCGGCCAGCTGTTCCAGATCGCGCTCCAGCGTGACGGGCGGCGCGTGACGATCGTCGGCGCGACTTCGGGCGATACCGGGTCGGCCGCGATCGAGGCGTTCCGCGGCCTTTCCAACGTGGACGTGTTCATCCTCTTCCCGCACGGCCGGGTGAGCGAGGTGCAGCGCCGCCAGATGACGACGCCCACCGAGGCCAATGTCCATGCGCTGGCCCTTGACGGGACGTTCGACGATTGCCAGTCGCGACTGAAGGACATGTTCAACCATTTCGAGTTCCGCGACGCGGTGGGGCTTGCCGGCGTGAACTCAATCAACTGGGCGCGGGTGCTGGCGCAGGTCGTCTACTACTTCACCTCTGCCGTGTCGCTCGGCGCGCCGCACCGGAAGGTCAGCTTCACCGTGCCCACCGGCAACTTCGGCGACATCTTCGCGGGCTACATCGCCAAGCGCATGGGCCTGCCGATCGAACGCCTGGTGATCGCCACCAACCAGAACGACATCCTGCACCGCTGCCTGACCGGCGGGCGCTACGAGATGGGCGGGGTGAAGCCCTCGATCTCGCCGTCGATGGACATCGAGATCTCGTCGAACTTCGAACGCGCGCTGTTTGACGCCTACGGGCGCGACGGCGGGGCGGTCGCGCAGTTGATGGACGAGATGAAGGCGCGGGGCGGCTTCGCCGTCAGCCAGGGCGCGCTTGGCTGGCTGCGCGACACCTTCGCCTCGGGCCGCGTGTCGGAGGACGAGACCCGCGCCTCCATCGCGGACGAGCGTGCGGCATCGGGGGAGCTTCTGTGCCCGCATTCCGCTGTGGGCGTTAAGGTCGCGAAGGATCATCTTGGCACCGTGCCGATGATCACGCTCGCCACCGCCCACCCGGCCAAGTTCCCCGACGCGGTCGAGGCCGCAACAGGTATCCGGCCCGCCCTGCCGCCGCGCATGGCCGGCCTTTTCGAGCGGCCCGAGCGGGTGACCCGCGTCCCGAACGACCTTGCTGCCCTGGAAGCCATCGTCCACGAAAGGCGCGCCCGGTGAAGACACACCTGACCACACTGCCGAACGGCCTCCGGATCGTGACGGAACGGATGCCCGCGCTCGGCTCCGCCGCGGTCGGGCTCTGGGTCAATGCGGGCGGCCGGCACGAGCACGAAGACCAGAACGGCATCGCGCATTTCCTTGAACACATGGCGTTCAAGGGAACGAAGCGACGCACCGCGCTCCAGATCGCTGAAGAGATCGAGGATGTGGGCGGTTACATCAACGCCTACACCTCGCGCGAGATGACGGCCTATTACGCGCGTGTGCTGGAAGCGGACGTGCCGCTGGCGCTTGACGTGATCTCCGACATCGTCCTCAACCCGCTGTTCGAGGAGAAGGAGATCGAGGTCGAGCGCCACGTGATCCTTCAGGAAATCGGCCAGGCGCTCGACACGCCGGACGACATCATCTTCGACTGGCTGCAAGAGGCCGCGTTCCCCGACCAGGCGCTTGGGCGCACGATCCTAGGGCCGGCCGAGCGGGTGTCGTCCTTCGGGCGGAAGGAGCTGCGCCGCTTCGTGTCCGACCACTACGGCCCCGACCAGATGATCCTGGCCGCTGCCGGCGCGGTCGATCACGATCAGATCGTGCGGGCGGCCGAGGCAACCTTCGGCCATCTCAAGGCGGTGGGCGACCGGACCCCGGAGCCGGCCCGCTGGCAAGGGGCCGAGCGGCGCGAGGAAAAGGACCTGGAGCAGGTCCATTTCGCCATGGGTTTCGCAGGCCCGGGCTACCGCCACCCCGACCTCTACACCGCGCAGGTCTATGCGACCGCCATGGGCGGCGGCATGTCCTCGCGCCTGTTCCAGAAGATTCGGGAAGAACGCGGCCTGTGCTATTCCATCTACGCGCAGGCCGGCAGCTATGACGAAACCGGCATGATCACGCTCTATGCCGGCACCTCGGCCGAGGAAATCGGAGAGCTTGGCCGGCTGACCATGGACGAGCTGAAGCGAGCGGCCGACGACATGACCGAGGCCGAAGTCGCCCGCGCGCGCGCCCAGCTCAGGGCCGGCATGGTCATGGGGCTGGAAAGCCCGACATCGCGGGCCGAGCGGCTGGCGCGCTACATGTCGATCTGGGGCCGCGTGCCGCCCTTGTCCGAGGCGGTGGGCAAGATCGACGCGGTGACGACGCAGGCCGTGCGCGACTTCGCCGGGCGCATGACCGAGGGCGCGGCGGCGCTGGCGCTTTACGGGCCCATCGGCGACGCGCCAGGGCTGGACGCGCTGCGCGCAAGGCTTGCCGCCTGATGCTGATACGCCGTCGGAAGGTGCGGATCGAGACGGAGCGGATGACGCTTCGCCTGCCCGCCCACTCCGACTATCGGGCCTGGTCCTCGCTCAGGGACGAAAGCCGCGATTTCCTGATCCCCTGGGAACCGACCTGGGCCTCGGACCACCTGACGCGGCGGGCCTTCACCAACCGGGTCTACTGGGCCGCGCGCGCCGCGGGCGGGGGCACTGCGCTTCCGGTCTTCCTGATCCGGCGCGACGATCAGGCGCTTCTGGGGGCGCTGACGCTTGACAACATCCGGCGTGGCCCCGCACAGGCGGGGACGATGGGCTATTGGGTCGGCGCCCGCTTTGCCCGCCAGGGCTACATGCGCGAGGCGATCCGCGCCGTTGTCCACTACGCCTTCACCGAACTGGACCTGAGCCGGATCGAGGCCGCCTGCCTGCCCGAGAATGCGGCATCGCGCGGGGTGCTTGAAAAATCCGGATTCAAGTACGAAGGCGTGGCGCAAAGCTATCTCCAGATCAACGGGCGCTGGCGCAACCATGTCCTTTACGCCAACCTGCGGACCGACCGGCGCGGCCGCACCGACGCGGGTTGATCGCGGGCCCGGTTTCCGGTTCGGAAATCACGCCAGCCGCGCTAGACTGGGGGTAGAGGTGCCGCCATGCCTGCCATTAGCATTCTGACGCTGTTCGCCCTGCTCCTGGCCGCCCCGGCGTCCGGCCAGACCCGCACCCCCAGCCACTGCATCGCCATTGCCGACGCCTTGCCTGAGGGCCCGGAAACGATCTGGCGCGCGGGCTGGGGCGATCCGCTGGCTGCCGACACCGTCCGCCTCAGCTATGTCGGGCATTCGACCTATTTCCTCGAAACGCCGAGCGGGCTGTCGGTCGCCACCGACTTTACCGGCATCCTCGGCACGGCGGACGTGGTGCCCGATGTGGTGACGATGAACCGCGCCCATTCCTCGCACTGGACGGCGGAGCCCGATCCGCGCATCCCCCATGTCCTGCCCGGCTGGGACTGGAGCGGAGAGCCCGCGGACCATCACCTCGACCTGGGCGAGATGCTGGTGCGCAATGTGCCGACGGACATCCGGGGCGGCGTCGAAGGCGTGATCCCTGACGGCAACTCCATCTTCGTGTTCGAGGTGGCGGGCCTGTGCATCGGCCACCTCGGCCACCTGCACCACGAACCCACGCCGGAACAGTACGCGGCGCTTGGCCGGCTTGACGTGGTGATGGTGCCGGTCGATGGCGGCATGACGCTGGACCTGCCGACGATGATCGGCGTGATGAAGCGCCTGCGCGCCTCCGTGGTGCTACCGATGCACTGGTTCGGGGACGGCACGCTTGGCGCCTTTCTCGCCGGCATGGAGGGCGACTTTGCGATCGAGCGGCGGGATCAGCCGTTCGTGGAACTGTCGCTTGCGGCGCTTCCGGCGCGGCCCACGGTTATCGTCCTGCCCCCGCGCCCCTTGCAATAGGGCTTGTCGCGCGTGACGGGCCGTGCTTCATCCGGGATCATGCTGAACCCTGCCGACGAAACCTTTGCCCGGACGCTGGCCGCCGCCCTGCCGGAGGGCACGATCAGCCCCGCCGGTCCGGCGTATCTGGAAGAACCGCGCCGCAGGGGCGCGACGCCGGCCGCCACGCTCGCCCGCCCGCGCACCGTGGACGATGTCGCGGCAATCGTCCGCGCCTGCGCCGCCGCGCGCGTGGGGATCGTACCCTGGGGCGGCGGCACCGGCCTTGTCCTTGGCCAGGTCATGCCCGAAGGCCCGGCGCCCCTGATCCTGTCGCTGGAGCGCATGGGGCAGATCCGCGCCGTCCACGCGGAGGAAAACGTGATCGTCGCCGAGGCGGGCGCGACGCTTGCCGAGGTGCAGGCGGCGGCGATGGCCGCGGGGCGGCTCTTCCCGCTGTCGCTGGCATCCGAAGGCAGCGCGCGGATCGGCGGCAACCTTGCGACCAACGCGGGCGGCGTCAACGTGCTGCGCTACGGCAACGCGCGCGACCTCTGCCTGGGGGTCGAGGCGGTGCTGCCCGACGGGTCGGTCCTGCGCGGCCTGACCCGGCTCAGGAAGGACAACACCGGCTATGACCTCCGCAATCTTCTGATCGGATCGGAAGGCACACTGGCCATCATCACCGCTGCCGCGCTCAAGCTGTTTCCCCGCCCGGCCGGTGTGGGCACAGCCTTCTTCACCGTCGCCGATCCGGTCGCGGCCCTCGACCTGCTGGCGCGCGCGCAGGCCATGACCTTCGGCGGCGTCACCAGCTTCGAACTCATCCACCGGCAGGGGCTCCTGTTCCTGGACGAGGTTCTGCCGCAGGTGCGCCAGCCTTTCGCCGAGCGCCCCGAATGGATGGTTCTGCTCGAAATCGGCCTTCCGGCCGGCCTTGACCCGGGCGACACGCTCGCCACCCTGTTCGCCGAGGCGCAGGAGGCGGGCACCGTGGGCGACGGCGTCATCGCCGGATCGCTGGCGCAGAGGGACGCCTTCTGGGCGCTGAGGGAAGCGCTGCCCGAAGGCAACCGGCGCATCGGCGCGATCTCCTCGCACGACATTTCCCTGCCGCTGTCCGAGATTGCGGGCTTCCTCAACGATGCACCCGCGCGCATCGCCGCCATCGCCGAGCTGCGCATCAACTGCTTTGGCCATCTGGGCGACGGCAACCTGCACTTCAACGTCTTTCCGCCGCAGGGGGGGCAGGCGGACGCGCTGCGCCACCTTGCGCCCGCGGTGATGGAATGTGTGCACGCGATGGTGGTGGCGCGCGGCGGTTCGATCAGCGCCGAACACGGCATCGGCCGGCTGAAGGTGGCGGAGCTGGAGCGTCTGGGTGATCCGGCCAAGCTGGCGGCGATGCGGGCGATCAAGGCCACGCTCGACCCCCTTGGCATCATGAACCCCGGCGCCGTCCTGCGCCGGTAACGAAAACCCCGCCGGTGGAGAATCCGGCGGGGTTCCTGAGAGCGTTTCGGCCATTGCGGCGCGGAGGGCCGGAGAGCGTATCGGCCGAATCCGACCCTGACCGGAATTGGCGAAGAAATCGTTAACGTGGATGCAGCCGGGGCCGCGCCGATCTCAGGCGCCCTCGAACTCGCACAGCACATGGACGCTCATGCCCAGCCGCTCCAGCAGCTTGCGGCCCCCCAGTTCCGGCAGGTCGACGACGAAGGCGCAGCCGACGATTTCCGCGCCAAGCCGTTCGCAGAGCCTTATCCCCGCCTCGCAGGTGCCGCCCGTAGCCAGCAGGTCATCGACGATCAGAACCCGTTCGCCCGGTTGCAGCGCGTCGTCGTGCATCTCCATCACCGCCTCGCCGTATTCGAGCGTGTAGGCCTGGCTGATCACCGCGCCCGGCAGCTTGCCCTTCTTGCGGATCGGCACGAAGCCCTTGGTCAACTGATGCGCGATCGCGCCCCCAAGGATGAAGCCCCGCGCCTCGAGCCCGACGACCTTGTCGATCCGCTCGCCCGCGTAGGGATGCAGAAGCTGGTCCACCGCCATCCGGAATCCCCGCGCATCGGCGAAAAGCGAGGTCACGTCGCGAAACAGGATCCCCTCGTGCGGGAAGTCGGCGATGGTGCGGATGTAATCCTTGACGGTCTTCTTCATTTGGGCGGCAACCTCTTGGCGCTCAGGGATAGTGACGGCGCAGGGCCATGATATCCTGTATTCCGGGTGCATTGACGGCACCCGTCTCAGAAAAGATGGATCGGTTTTCATAGTAAGAACCGCTGACGTCCGTCATGAGGCCACTGCACTGAACGATCTCTTCGAAAAGCAAGCGCTCAACCATCCCTGACTTTACGTCACGACTGAGGGCGATGGCACATTCGATCACGGTCCCGTCGCCGCGGGTGCGCAGTTGGAACCTGGCGGCCTGCAGGGGATGGCCATCCAGCCAGGAGAGTCCGGTTCCCCGAACATTGCTGGAACGTGGCAAATCCAAAAGGAATATCCGGATATCGGGCTTCGTATCTGGGGAGGCTCTGGTGAAGCGGAGCTTCGCACCCAGTTCGTTCAGGGTTTGAAGTGTCGGGTCGAGCGTCGCCTCTATCCTTGCCCGAAGACCCGGTGGATATCCCTCGTCTACGCCTGCGATGCCTACTGAAACGTCAAGGGCGGCCCGTCGCGACCAGCGGACAAATGGCGTCTTGCAGTTCCCTCCTGGCGGGGCACCACAGGCGACCAGTCGGTAGAAGTCATCGTCTCGCAGTTGGCCATTGGCTGCGACGAAGTCCTGCGCTGCCGACACTGCAGTCGTCATGACGAAGATGAAAGGGGCGACGAGCGCCGGAGATCGGTGCTTCGTGGTCAACATTTCAGCACCCGCCCCGCCACCGCGTCGAGGCGGGCCACCAGCGCGGGGTCGCGCTTGTCCGGTGCGGTCATCACCGCGTGCTCCAGCGCGCGGTCGCAGCCGCAGGGGCAGGGCGTCGGCCGGTCCGTCAGAACCCCCGGCAGGTGCGTGACAAGGGCGCGGGCATTGGCGGAGTTCAGCGTCAGCGTCCGGATCACCGAGGCGACATCGACGGCGTCGTGCCCCGGATGCCAGCAGTCGTAGTCGGTAACCATCGCGACCGAGGCATAGCAAAGCTCCGCCTCCCGCGCGAGCTTGGCCTCGGGCATGCCGGTCATGCCGATGACGTCGGCGCCCCAGACCTCTCGGTACATCCGGCTTTCGGCGAGGGTGGAGAACTGCGGCCCCTCCATCGCCAGGTAGGTGCCGCCCTGATGGACGGTGACGCCCGTGGCGCGCGCCGCCGCTGCCGCCGCCCCGGACAGGCGCGCGCAGGTCGGGTGGGAAAAGGCCACATGGGCGACGCAGCCGGTGCCGAAGAAGGACTTCGCCCGGGCGAAGGTGCGGTCGATGTACTGGTCGACGATGACGAAATCGCCCGGCGCCATTTCTTCCCGGAACGATCCGCAGGCGGAGACGGCGACAACATCGGTCACGCCGAGCCGCTTCAGCGCGTCGATGTTCGCGCGGAAGGGCACCTCGGACGGGGCATGGACGTGCCCGCGCCCGTGCCGGGGCAGGAAAGCCATGCGGACGCCGCCAAGTCTGCCGGTCAGGATCTCGTCAGAGGGCGGCCCCCATGGGGTGTCGACCGCCTGCCAGCGGGCCTCTTCAAGCCCCTCGATCTGGTAGACGCCTGAACCGCCGACGATGCCGATCACCGGTTCGCTCATCCGCTCACTCCCTGGTTGCGGGCGGCAGCCTATGCGGGGCGATGGCCGAGGAAAAGGGCAAAACCCCGGATCGCTGGGGGCGGGCCCGCGCCGCGCGCGGTGCTGGCCTTGCCGGGGGCGGGTGTAGTAGCCTCAAACGGCATGAGGGCGGGCGCATGAGGCCGGGGGCAGGATGACGGGGACCGGGATCGGCAGGCATGTCCTCTGGGGCATGTTCATCGGCCTTCTGGCCATGGTGCCCGCGACCGCGGTCGGGCTTGCCTGCGACGACCCGCGGATCACCGTCGAGGCCCGGGACGAGGCGCTGGCCCGGACGGCCTGCGCCGCGGCGGAGGACGCGCGGGCGCTGATGGCGACCTGCGGGCTGGCCCAGCAGTCCCCTGTGCAGATTTCGGTCGTCCAGACCGCGCGGCATCCGGGCTTCGGTACTTGCCTTGCGACCTACGACAAGGCCACGGGCTGCCTTGAGATCACCGAGCCCGAGGGCATCCTGTCGCTGCTTGAGGGCAAGGACGCGCGCGCCGCCTTGCCGCCTGACGTTCTTTTCCGTGCCATCATGGCGCACGAACTGTCTCATGCCTTCGTCGCGCAATCGACGGTGGGCGTGAAGATCGGCCCCGCGGAGCACGAGTTCATCGCCAATGTGTTCGAGATGATGACCCTCGATCCCGAGGGGCGGGAGCTGTTGCTGGAGGCGCATCCGGTCGATCCGCCGGGCGCGCTGAGCGTGGTGCACCCCACGATCTACGCGCTTTCGCCCCGTGCCTTCGCCAACAACGCCTGGCGCGTGTTCCAGGCCAAGGGCAACGGCTGCGACCTCATTCAGAGGATCATCGACGGCAAGTTCCTGTTTCCAGCACACTGAGCGCCGCGCTTGAACTTGCCCCGGCTTTTGCGGATGATCCCGCGAAAGGCATTTTTCGAGGCGGGACATGGCTTTGCCGGACGGGCGCGTGGCGATCTTCGGGGCTGGCGAGAACCTGAGCGCGATCCATGCCAAGGCGATCCTGACCATCGGCGCGCTGGCGGTCAGGTCCCCGTGTCCAGGCGGCGCAGGATGGCGCGATAGCGGCGGATCACTTCGGGATCCTCGAAGAAATCCAGTTCGTTGGTGATGGTCTGATCCAGGTCCTGTTCGGGCCTGCAGGACTTGAATCGTGCAAGGCAGTCCTTGGCCCGGGCGTGTTCGCCCAGTTCCGCATAGCAAAGGGTCAGGTAACCCAACGACCAGGGTGAGAGGTTTTCGATGCCTTCGTAGCAGTCTATCGCTTCGCGGAAGCGGCCTGCGCTGGTCAGGATAATGCCGCGAAAGTCATCATACCATTCCACTGCGAAGGGATCGCGGCGCTGCGCCTCCGCAATATCGGCCAGGCCCGCTTCGGGACGTGCGGTGTAGTTATGAAGTAGCCCCCGGATCGTCAGGATGAACGGATCGTTGGGGTTCAGTGCAAGCGCGCGGTTCAGGCTGGTTTCAGCCTGCCGGAACCGGCGAAGGTAGATACAGGCAAAGCCGGTCGCCAGATGTCCGTAGGCTTCATCTGGGTCAAGCTGAAGCGCGGTTGCCGCGAGATCGAGCCCGACGTGCAGCAGGGAGGCATCGTAGACCAGCAGGCAGAACTTCACCGACTGGAGGAAACCCAGCATGGCGTGGGCCGCCGCGAAGTCCGGGTCGAGCGCGATGGCCCGCCGCAGGAACGGCTCTGCCTCTTCGAAGGTTGAATAGGAAGAGAGATGGGGCAGCGCCCGCAGGTAGAGGTCGTAGGCTGTCATGTTCTGCGTCGGTCGGTTCGTGGCGCGCGCAGCAATGGCGGTCCGGGTCTGGCGCGCCAGTCGAGTGGCGATCATCTGGGTTATCTCGTCCTGAATGGTGAAGACATCGGTCAGATCGCGGTCGTAGTGTTCGCCCCAAAGGTGTGCCGATTCAAGTGCGTCGGTCAGTTGCACCGATACACGCACCCGGTTGCCGACTTTCCGTACGCTACCGTTGACGATGTACTGGACATCCAGTTGCTTCGCAGTTTCGCCTAGGTCGCGTGTCGCGCCCCGCAGCTGGAACGAGGAATTCCGGGCGATGACCAGGAATTCCTTGAACTTGCCAATTTCGGCGATGATGTCCTCGGTAATGCCATCGCTGAAATAGGATTGGTCGGGATCGCCGCTCATGTTTTCGAATGGCAGGACGGCGATCGAGGGCTTTGGCGGGACGGCGGGGCTGGATCCATCCCGGCCGCCAGGCGCAACGCCGCCGGCGGCCCTGGCCGCCACGGGCCGTGGGCCGGCGTATTTGTAACCCCGCCCGTGAACCGTTGCGATCATGCTGTCAGCGAGCGCCTTGCGCAGGGCTGAAATATGGACCTGAAGGGTATTTTCCTCGACCGTCAGGCCGGGCCAGACGGCGTCCAACAGGTCGGATTTCGCGACGACCTCGTCTGGTTTTGCAAGCAGATGGGCGAGAATGTCGAAGGCGCGCGCCGACAGATCCACGGCTCCCTCTGGCCCCAGAAGCTGCCGCTCTTCAACTTTTAGCCGATACGGTCCGAATTGCAGATCCATTCGGCGCCCCCTCTCGACCGCACGATAGCCGAAACCCGGTCGAAAGCGAACATCAGGAAGGATCAGGACTCTTCAGGTCGGCGCCAAAGACCTGTGCCGGTGCAACTGTCATTCTGGGGGCATAGGAGGACGCCATGACCGAAACGACCACCGCCACCCCGATCGCTGCCCGCCGCTGCTCTCTGTCGCGCCTGCGCCTGCACCTGCCGCGTGTCAGGATCGCATCCGTTTTCGAACCGCTCTTTCTGTTCCTCGGCGACGCCTACAGCATGGTCTACGCGGCGCCGTTCCACTGCCATCAGCCGAAGAAAACCTCCGTCCCAGACGAGGACCTGAATGGGCGCGACCCGTCATGGTGAAGGCGCGGACCGTTGGGCCTGGTGGGTGCCGCTACCTGACGCTTTCTGGAAAACGGCGGGCGCCCACATCGGCCGGTTGAAGCGGGGGCCGTCATTAGGTTCGCCGCTTCGCCGAAGCCCTAGGTAGAAGTGTCGATCACTTCGAAGTCGTGACTCATCTCGGCCGTCTTGGCGATCATCGCCGAGGCGGAGCAGTATTTTTCGATCGAGAGGTCGATCGCGCGCTCGACCTTCTTCGGGTCGATGCCCCGCCCCTTGACGATGAAATGCATGTGGACGCGGGTGAAGACCTTGGGCTCGGTTTCGGCCCGGTCGGCGTCCAGTTCCACCACCACGTCCTCGACCTTCTCCCGGCCCTTCTCGAGGATGGCGACCACGTCCCAGGCCGCGCAGCCGCCTGTGCCGATGAGGACAAGCTCCATCGGGCTTGGCCCCGGCTTCTGTCCGTCGCCGTGGGCGGTGCCGAAGGCGATCTTGTGGCCGGTCGTGGCCTCGCCGACGAAGGTGCGGGCCTCAGCCCATTTGACGCGCGCTTTCATGGGTCTCCCCTCTGGTTGACGCGACAGGCATAGCCGCAGCGGCCGCGCGGCTGCAAGGGGCGGCGCGGCATCATGCCTGCCCGGGCCGGATCATTTCGAACACCTCGGTCACCACCGCGTAGTCGCGGTAGCCGAGCCGCCCGAGCGGCTGGAAGCGGGTGATGTCGAAGCGGCCGTCGACCACGCAGTCATCGCGCAGGTGGATGCCCGTCACCTCGCCGATGGTCAGGAAATTGGCCTTGCCGAGCAGCTGCACGATCTGGACGACGCGACATTCCAGCGTCGCCGGCGCCCCCGCAACCCGGGGGCAGTCGATGGTCTCGCACTCGGCCTTGCCGATCCCTGCAAGGGTGAATTCATCGGTCCCCGGCGGATAGCTGCCCGAGGTCAGGTTCATCTTCTCGCGCATCGCAAACTCGACGATGTTGACGGCGAAGACGCCGGTTTCCTGCACGTTGCGCAGCGAATCCTTCGCCTCGGTCGAGGAGAAGACGACCTGCGGCGGGGTGTAGGCCACGCCGTTGAAGAAGGAATAGGGGGCAAGGTTGTCGCCCGCGCTGCCACGGGTCGATATCCAGCCGATCGGGCGCGGCGTGATGATCGCGTTGAAGGGGTTGTGGGGCAGGCCGTGGCCGTCCTCGGGTCGGTAGAACATCTGTTTCCCCTTTCGCGGGTTTGCCCCTGACCTAGGGCCATGCTAGGCGCGATTCCAGCAGATTCGTCGAAAGGCACGCACCCGTGTACAGGCTGGAGGAAGAGACCGAGGACGACTGGTGGGAGGTGGAGGCGCTTTATGACCTTTGCTTCGCGCCGGGACGGACGGCGCTGTCTTCTTACCGGCTCAGGGACGGGGTGGAACAGGTCAGGGGGCTATGTCATGTGTTGCGCGATCATGACGGGGTGCTGGCGGCGGTGATCCGCTACTGGCCGGTGATGGTGGCGGGCAGGCGCGTCCTGCTGCTGGGTCCTGTGGCCGTGCATCCCACCCGGCAGGGCGAGGGGCTGGGCGGGCTTCTCATCAACGAAAGCCTGGGCGAGGCGCGGCGGCTTGGCTGGGAACGCGTCCTGCTGGTGGGCGACGCACCCTATTACCGGCGCTTCGGGTTTCGCAGGCTTGACGGTGTCGAAATGCCGCCGCCCACCAACCCGGACCGGGTGCTGGGGCTGGAGCTTCAGCCCGGCGCCTGGGAGGGTGTGCAGGGCAGGGTCGAGAAATTCACCGGCTGACGGGGGGTGTCATGTTCACGAATGCCGACATTGCGGAGTTGAGGGCGTTCCGCCGCGAGTTGCATCTCTGGCCCGAGCTTTCGGGGGCCGAGGAGGATACAGCCCGGCGGGTGGTCGCCTTCATGGAACCGACCCGGCCGGACCGGGTGCTGACGGGTCTGGGCGGCACCGGCGTGGCGCTGGTCTACGACAGCGGCCGGGCGGGGCCGACGCTGATGATCCGGGCCGAGCTTGATGCCCTCCCGATCGAGGAGAAGGGCACCCACGACCACCGGAGCCGCGTTGCAGGCCGGGGGCATCTGTGCGGGCACGACGGCCACATGACCATGCTCTGCGCAGTCGGGCGGGTGCTGGCGCGCCAGCGCCCGGCGCGGGGGCGCGCCGTGCTCCTGTTCCAGCCGGCCGAGGAGACCGGGCAGGGGGCGGCGGCGGTGCTGGCCGACCCGACGTTCGCCGCCATCGCGCCGGACATGGCGCTGTCGCTGCACAACATGCCGGGCGTGCCCTTTGGCCATGTCGGGCTGGACGAGGGTCCTGCGAACTGCGCTTCCTGCGGGCTGGAGATCCGCCTGGAAGGGCGGACCGCGCACGCCTCGATGCCCGAAACCGGCCTATCGCCGATGCGGGCGCTGGTGCGGCTGATGCCCGAACTGACGGCGCTTGGCGCGGGCGGGGCGCTGGAGCCGGGGTTCCGTATGGTCACGGTCACCCATGCCGGGATGGGTGAACCTGCGTTCGGCATCGCGCCGGGCTCCGCGCGTCTGATGGCGACCCTGCGCTGTCTGGAGGACGACGACATGGCGGCGCTGCGCGCCGAGGCGGAGGCGCTGGTCCACGAGGTCGCGGCGCAGGAGGGGCTTGAGGTCGCGATGAGCTATCACGACGATTTTTCCGCCTGCCGCAACGCGCCCGAGGCCGTGGCCGTGCTGCGCCGCGCTTGCGTGGGCGCGGGTGTGCCCGTGTCGGCCCTTCCGCCGATGCGCGGGTCCGAGGATTTCGGCCGGTTCGGGCAGGATCGGCCCGCGGCGATGTTCCTGCTTGGCGCGGGCGAGGAGCGCGCGCAACTGCACAACCCGGATTACGACTTTCCCGACGACCTGATCCCGGTCGGCGCAGGCATCTTCGTCCGCGCGATCCGGGACGTCCTGGGCTGAGGCTGCATCTTGGACGGGAAGGGGAGCGGGGGCGGCCGGTTCCCCTTTGATTTCCGGCGGTCAGCCCCCAGATGCATGGAAGCATGCCCGCCAGGGAGGCACAGATGACGGATGCGTTGCCCGAGGTCTACCCCGAACTGCCCGCCACCGCCGAGGTGGAGATCGCCGGCCTCGTCACCCGCGCGTCGCGCGCGAACGGGCCGGTGATCCGTGCGCTGAACAGCGTGGGCGGATCGCTCGAATCCAAGGCCGGGGCCTTGCCCGCGGGCATGCGTCGTGCCCTGGACGCGGGGATGACGGGGCTTCTGGAAGGCGCCTATCGTACCGCCGGCGCAGTCGGGTCGATGCGCCAGGTGCCCGAGGCGGGCGACTGGACGCACCGGGTTGCGGCCGCCGCAGGAGGTGCACTCGGCGGGCTGGGCGGGATCGGGACGGCAATGGTCGAACTGCCCGCGACGATCGCGCTGATCTTCGGGGCGATGCAGCGCGCGGCCGCGCGCGAGGGGTTCGATCCCGCCTCGGAAGAGGTGCGGATGCTCTGCCTCGACATCTTCGGTGCGGGCGGGCCGGGGCGTGGGGATGACGGCGTCAACACCGCGTTCCTGGGCACGCGCCTAAGCGTCAACGGCGTCACGGTGCAGGCGCTGATCCGGCAGGTCGCGCCGGGCGTGGCGGCGGCACTGGGCCGCAAGCTGGCCGGGCAGGCGGTTCCGGTCCTCGGCGCCGCCTCGGGGGCGGCGATCAACTACGCGTACATGAGCTACTACGAGGAGATGGCACGCGTGCGCTTCGCGCTGAAGCGGCTGTCGGAGATCCACGGAGAGGAGGCCGTCCTCAGCGCCTGGCGCAGCCGGGCGCTGCCGCTGGCCGGGGCATGAAAAAGGGGGCGATGCGCCCCCTGTTCAGACCGACCGATCCCGTGCCCGGCACGGCCTTGCCTGCACTGCCGCGCCCGCTCAGGCCGGCAGTTCCGCAAGATCGGCGGCCTCGTGACGCTCGCGGAAGCCGCCCGAGGTGCGGTTGACAAGGCGACCGCGCTGAACCGCCGGCCGGGCGTCGATGGCCTTGGCCCAGCGCAGGACATGGGCATAGCTTGCGACGTCGAGGAAATCGGCAGCGTTGTAGCTGCGCCCCAGCACAAGGTTGCCGTACCAGGGCCAGATGGCGATATCGGCGATCGTGTAGGTCTTCCCGGCGACGTAGGGGCGATCCGCAAGCAGCCGGTCCAGAACGTCAAGCTGGCGTTTCACCTCCATCGAATAGCGGTCGATGGCATATTCGAACTTCTCGGGCGCATAGGCGTAGAAATGGCCGAAGCCGCCGCCGAGGTAGGGGGCCGAACCCATCTGCCAGAACAGCCAGTTGAGCGTTTCGGCCCGACCCGCCGGGTCACGCGGCAGGAACGCGCCGAACTTCTCCGCAAGGTGCAAGAGGATCGATCCGCTTTCGAACAGGCGGATCGGCTCGGCCCCGGACCGGTCCATGAGCGCGGGGATCTTGGAGTTCGGGTTCACAGCGACAAAGCCCGATCCGAACTGGTCGCCCTTGCCGATCTCGATCAGCCAGGCGTCATATTCGGCGCCGGCATGGCCCGCCTCAAGCAGTTCCTCGAACAGGATGGTGACCTTCTGTCCGTTGGGCGTGCCCTGCGAATAAAGCTGGAACGGATGGCGCCCCACGGGCAGGTCGCGCTGGTGGGTGGCGCCCGCGATGGGACGGTTGATGGCGGCGAAATCGCCGCCGTTCGGCTTCTGCCAGGTCCAGACCTTCGGGGGGGTGTAGCCCACTACTGCCTCCATTTGCTCTTGTCAGGTTCAAGCTAGGTGCGCAATGGATGAGCGGCAAGGGCAGCAGACAGCCGGCCGTTGTGCGGAGGATCAGATGTCCTGTGCGGAAAGCCATGCCATGACGGGCGCGCGGACATTGACGGCACCCTCGGCGCGCGCACCCAGGATCACGTCGCGCAGACCCTCGAGGCTGATCCGGCGGATCAGGTGCTTGACCGGCCCGATCGAGGCGGGGCGCATCGACAGCGTCCTGAGCCCCATCGCGGCCAGGCAGGCGGCCTCGATCGGCCGCCCGGCATCCTCGCCGCAGAAGGACAGATGCGCACCCCCCTCGGCGCAGCGCGACACGATCTGCTCGATGAAGCTGAGGTAGCTCGTGTTCAGCATGTCGTAGCGCCGGCGCACCGTTTCGTTCTCTCGGTCGGCCGCGAAGAAGAACTGCTTCAGGTCATTGCCGCCGATCGAGATGAAGTCGGCGGTCTCGAAGAACTCCCGCGGGGCGAAGGCCAGCGAGGGGGTTTCGAGCATGGCGCCGATCTCGATCCTCTCGGGCAGTATGTGGCCCAGTTGACGCTCACGCTCAATCTCGTCGAGCAGGTGGCGGCGGGCTGCGCGAAATTCGTCCATCTCGGCCACGAAGGGGAACATAACCACCAGCGGGCGCCCGTTCGCGGCGCGGATGAGCGCCTGAAGCTGCATCCTGAGGATGCCCGGCTTGTCAAGGCCCACGCGGATCGCGCGCCAGCCCATGGCGGGGTTCGGTTCCTCCACCCGCTTCATGTAGGGCAGCACCTTGTCGGAGCCGATGTCGAGCGTGCGGAACGCCACCCGCTTGCCCTTCGCCGCCTCGAGCACGCGGGCGTAGATCGCGACAAGCTCCGACCGCTTGGGCACATGCGCGCGGATCAGGAATTGCAGTTCCGTGCGGAAAAGGCCCACGCCCTCGGCCCCCGACCCGGCAAGCGACGGCAGGTCGGCGATCAGGCCCGCGTTCATGTGCAGCGCCACCCGCGTGCCGCAGCGCGCCTCGGCCGGAAGATCGCGCAGCGAGGCGTAGCGGCTTTGTGCCGCGGCCTGCATCGCGATCTTGTCGCGAAAGGCGTTGGCGACCGTGTCCTCCGGGCGCAGGTGCACGATCCCCTGATCGCCGTCGACAAGGATTCGGTCGCCGTTCAACGCCTCGGTCGTGATCCGTTCGGCGTGGATGACCAGCGGGATGGCCAGCGCTCGGGCCACCACGGCGGCGTGCGACCCGACCGACCCTTCCTCGAGCACCACGCCCTTCAGCCGGCGCCCGTAGTCCAGAAGCTCTGCCGGCCCGATGTTGCGGGCCACCAGGATCGGGTTCGCCGGCATCTCCGCCCCGGTGTCCGCGCCCTGGCCGGTCAGGATGCGCAGGAGCCGGTTCGACAGGTCGTCGAGGTCGTGCAGGCGGTCGCGAAGATAGGGGTCCGGCACGGTCTCGAGCCGGGCGCGGGCGGCCGACTGTTCCTTTTCCACCGCCGCCTCGGCCGACAGGCCGCGGGCGATGTCCTCTTCCATCCGGCGCATCCAGCCGCGGGAGTTGGCGAACATCCGGTAGGCTTCGAGGATGTCCTGCTGTTCCTTGTCGCCGCCATCGGTCATCGTCAGCATCGCATCGACCGACAGCCGAAGCTGCGCCACCGCGTCCTTCAGTCGCCGAAGCTCCTTGCGGGGATCGTCGGCCACCGGGTTGGTGATGACCACGCGCGGCTCGTGCAGCCAGACGTGGCCTTCCGCGCTGCCTTCCTGCCCGGTCGCGCCGCGGAACATCACCGGCTGCTTGTGCAACGCCGCCAGCGCCTCGCCCTCGCCCACGAAGGCGCCAAGCTCCGTCATCTCGGCCACGACCATCGCCACGACTTCGAGCGCATAGACCTCGTCGTCGGAGAAGGCGCGCGCCTGCTTCGATTGCACCACGAGGACGCCCAGCTTTTCGCCAAGCCGCTGGATCGGCACGCCAAGGAAGGAGGAATAGATCTCTTCCCCCGTCTCGGGCATGTAGCGAAAGCCCCTTTCGGCGGGCGCGTTCGCGGTGTTGATCGGGTTCGAGGTCTTTGCGACGCGTCCCACCAGGCCTTCGCCCAGGCGCATGCGGGTCTGGTGGACAGATTCCTTCTTCAGCCCCTCGGTTGCACAGAGTTCAAGCGTCTCGTCATCCCGGAAAAGGTAGATGGAGCACACTTCCGTCCCCATCGAATCCGCGATCAGATGGGTGATCCGGTCAAGCCGTTCCTGCCCCGCGCCAGCCTCGGCAAGGGTGTCGCGCAAGCGCCTGAGAAGCTTGCGGCTTTCGCTTTCGGTGCGTTCGGGCATCGAGTCTCCAAGGCGCCCCGGGGGGTACTGGCCTCCTTAGAGCATAGCGCATTGCAAAACGGAACACCGAGATGCACCGCCCGATCACGTCACAAACGGGTCCTCGGCGCCCGCCCCTCGATCAGTTCTGCCTTTTCTTTACGCAAACCGATCAGGAAATCGATCACCGCGCGAACCCGTGGTGTCCTGTGGACGTCGACATGGGTGATGGCCAGCAGATCGGCCGTGCCGACCACCTCGGGCCAGTAGCGCCTGAGTTCCGGATCGCTGTCGCCGATGAAGCAATCGATGAGCGCGACCCCGAGGCCGGCGCGAACCGCCGTGACCATGTGGCCTTCGGTATTGGCGCGCAGGGCGATGCGGCTGCCCGGGAACAGACGGGCGATCTGGCCCGTGAATCCCGCAGTGTCGGGTTCCTGCGGCATGGAAATGATCGGCGGGACCGGCCCGAAGTCGCTGTCCTTGGCGCAATAGGTCGCCATGGCGAAGGGGCCTATCGTGCGGATCACCGCGTCAGGTTCGGTCGGACGGGACAGGCGAAGCGCGATATCGGCTTCGCGCCGTGAGAGGCGGAGCGTCTTCACGCCCGACATGACGGTCACGTTCAGAAGCGGATAGCGCGAAAGGAGGCGGGGCAAAGCCGGCAGAACGAGCCGGTCGATCAGTCCGTCGAGCGCGGTAAGCCGCACCGGCCCTTCGACGCGGGCATCGCTGCCGCTCAGCCGGGTTTCCAGCGAAAGTGCCTGCGATTCCATCTCCTCGGCCCGCGCCACCGCGATTTCGCCCGCCGCAGTCGGGCGAAAGCCGTCGCGCATGCGGTCGAAGAGCCGTGTGGAGAGATGCGATTCAAGCGCGACGATCCGGCGGCCGACAGTCGTCGGATCGACGCCGAGATCGCGCGACGCCGATGCGAGCGATCCCGCGCGCGCCACCGCGAGAACGTATTTCAGGTCGTCCCAGTTCATCCCTGCATTTATGCATGTCTGAGCAGAGAAATCACTTCTTTTTCCGTGGAAGGCTTGGCGGCATACTTTGCGTCACGGGGCGTTTCCAAGTGAAACAACTGATATAAAACAAGAAAATTAAGGAATGGAGTCAGTATTATGCGAATGCGCCGAATTCTTGCGGCCTGCGGGATTGCCGCATGCACCGCTCTTCCAACCCACTCAACGGCCGGGGAGGCCACGATGACCGATACCCAGATCTCTGAATTCGTCTCGCGCTATGAAGCCGTCCTCAACGGCCACGACCTGACCGGGTCGGCGGACCTGTTCACCGCCGATTTCGTCGACCATGCGCCCTGGCCCGGCCACAGCCCCGACGCAGCGGGCTTTGCCGCCGGTCTTGGCGAGATGGTCGCGGCCTTTCCCGACCTGCGCGTCGAGGTGCAGCGCACGGTGGCCGAGGGTGACATGCTGACGACCCATTTCACCCTTAGCGGTTCGCAACTGGGCGCGTTCATGGGGGCGCCGGCAAGCGGCAAGACCTTCAATGTCGAGGCGATCGACATCCTGCGCATGCAGGATGGCCGGATCGCCGAGCATTGGGGCGTCATCGACGCCGCCGCCATGGCGGAACAGCTTGGTCTCTGACCAAGCAGACCTGGCCCTCAGGCCTTTTCCAGTTCGAACGCGTCGTGGAGCGCCTGGACCGCTAGTTCCATGTACTTGCGGTCGATCAGGACCGAGACCTTGATCTCCGACGTCGCGATGACCTTGATGTTGATGTTCTCGGCGGCCAGCGCCGCGAACATCCTTGCCGCCACGCCGGACTGGGAACGCATGCCGATGCCCACGACCGAAACCTTGGCGACGTCGGTATCCACGACGAGGTCGTCATAGACGATCGTGCCCTTCTCGCGTGCGTCCTCCATCGCCTTCTTCGCGCGCGCGACCTGGTTGGTCGGGCAGGAGAAGGTCATGTCGGTGACAGCTACCGTATGGCCCTCGTAGTTCTTTTCGGAGATGTTCTGGACGATCATGTCCACGTTGACCCCGGCTTCGGCCAGGGGTCCGAAGATCGCGGCGGCGATGCCCGGCCGGTCCTCGACCGTCACAAGCGTGATCTTGGCTTCGTCGCGGCTGTAGGCGACGCCCGAGACGGCTTTCGATTCCATGATATCCTCCTCGTCGCAGACCAGGGTTCCGGAGTTTTCGTCAGTATCCTCGAAGCTGGACAGGACGCGCAGCTTCACCTTGTAGCGCATGGCCAGTTCGACCGAGCGGGTCTGCAGCACCTTGGCACCCAGCGAGGCCAGTTCCAGCATCTCCTCGAAGGCGATGCGGTCAAGTTTGCGCGCCTTGCCGCAGATGCGCGGATCGGTCGTGTAGACGCCGTCCACGTCGGTATAGATGTCGCAGCGCTCGGCGGCGAATGCCGCCGCGAAGGCGACCGCGGTCGTGTCGGAGCCGCCGCGGCCCAGCGTGGTGATGCGTCCCTCGGCCGAGATGCCCTGGAAGCCCGCGACAACCGCGACCTTGAAGCCTTCGGCGAACTTGGCGTCAAGGTGCTCGCGCGGGATCGAGACGAAGCGCGCCGCGCCATGGGCCGAGGTGGTGTTGATCGGCACCTGCCAGCCCTGCCAGGACCGGGCGGGAATGCCCATCTCCTGTAAACGCAGCGCCATCAGCCCGGCGGTGACGTTCTCGCCCGAGGCGACGACCGCATCGTATTCGCGCGCATCGTAAAGCGCCGAGGTCGCCTCGACCCAGCCGACGAGTTCGTTGGTCTTGCCCGACATGGCCGAGACGATGACGATGACGTCGTAGCCGCGTTCGACCTCGCGCTTCACCTTCTCGGCGGCGTTGGCGATGCGGTCGAGATCGGCCACCGAGGTGCCGCCGAATTTCATCACGAGAAGCGGCATTCCGGCCCCCCCAAGTTGCGCGCGCCCGGCGCCCGAGTCAAACCGCGCGCTTCATAGGCGCGCGGGGGACGAAGGGCAAGGGCGTTCCTGAGGGCCTGCGGCTCAGAACGGGATCGGCTGCCCGTCGTGGTTCTCGAAACAGCCGGAAGTGGCAAGGGAGAGCGCGTCGAAACGGGCGAGCAGGTCGCGGGCCGACACCGCGGGCGGGACGTTGGCACCCGACCCGCCCATGTCGGTCATGACCCAGCCGGGGTGATAGATGCCGACGGCGATGCCCTCGGCCCGCAGGTCGGTGGCAAGGTTGCGCCCGAGGTTCAGGACGGCGGCCTTGGAGGCGCGGTAGATGTAGCTGCCGCCGGGTGCGCGCGCGTCCGACCCCATCGCCGAGGACAGGATCGCGATGCGCCCCCGCGCCGCGCGAAGCCCCGGCAGAAGCGCCTGCACGGTCAGGAAGACGCCGGTGACGTTGACCGCGAAGGTTTCCGCCCAGGCGTCGGAAGGATAGCCGGTGTCGATGCTCTCGCCCTGGTCGATGTAGATGCCGGCGTTGCACACCAGCAGGTCAAGCGGCTTTGCCCCCCAGCTCTCCCCCAGCATGCGCAGGGTGTCGGGCCGCGTCACGTCAACGGGATGCCAGCCGTCAGGATCGCCCGAAGCCGCTTCCCGCGCCGTTCCGTGCACCTCGTCGCCACGCGCGGCACAGGCGTCGAACAGCGCCCTGCCGATGCCGCGCTTCGCCCCTGTGATCAGAACGCGCATGGTCCGTCCTTCTTCGTTGTCCGGATACTCTCGGGGGGATGCGCCCGCAGGGTGCAGGTGGGCCTGCGTCCGCTCAGTTGGTCTTGCGGGCGGGCATGAAGGGCAGGGGCGCGACCGGCACGCCGTCTTCCAGAAGCTTCTTCGCCTCCTCGATCCGCGCCTCGCCGTAGATTGAACGGTCCGGCGCCTCGCCCGAATGGATGCGTCGAGCTTCCGAGGCGAAGTTCAGCCCGACATATTCGGAGTTCTCCTCGACCTCGCGCCGCATCTGCGCCAGCGCCTTCTCGATGTCAGTCCCGGGGGCAGAGAGCGGCCGTTCGGCGGCCTTGCGCGCGGGGCGGACGGCCGGCGCCATCAGGTCCTTCGTGACCTTCGCCGATCCGCAGACGCCGCAGGTGACATGGCCCGCGGCCAGAAGCGTGTCGAACGCCTCGGCCGACTTGAACCAGCTTTCGAAGCCGTGGTTCCGGTCACAGGTGAGCGTGTAGCGGATCATGGTGCGGTTCGATCGGGACGGATACCACTGACTTATGGACGGCGACGGCGAAGTCAACCGTCCTCGCCAGCTTGCCGGTCCGGGTCGAACTCTGCAAGCAGAAGCGCCAGTTCCGGTTCTGCCACCCGTGCGGCCGCCTTCTTCGGGCTGAACCACTTGCGCACGCGCTGTCCCTTCTCGGGGAAGTCGTCCTTCAGCCGGCGCACGCGGACGGGATAGACGGCGACGATGCAGGGTTGCCGCGTCCCGTCCTTGAGCACCTTGTCATAGGCGTAAAGCCCGCTGCACCGTGCGTCCGGGTCGCCCTCCACGCCGGCCTCCTCGAAGGCTTCGCGCAACGCGCATTCGGCGCCCGACTTCCCTTTCATGGGCCAACCCTTGGGGATGACCCAGCGGCCGGTGTCGCGGCTGGTGATCAGAAGCACCTCGGTGCCGCCCTTCGCCGTCCTGCGATGGCAAAGGGCCGCGTATTGTGTCAGCGCCTCTTCGGCGCCGGGGCTTGTCCCGTCGGCTGTCTTCACTGCGCGATCCGGGGCCCTTGCGCGCCCCGCCTTCCGTTTCAGTCCTGCCATCCGTCTGCCCGTCTGATGCGGGCTTTTCCCCTTGTTACCATGAAAGGGGCCGGGATTCTACCGTCACGCCGCGGGCGTCGCCCCGCCCAGGATCGCGCGGTAGGGCGCGGTGTCGATGTTGCCCCCCGACAGGATCACCCCCACGCGCCGGCCCTGCATCCGCTCCCTCTCCGCGATGAGCGCGGCAAGGGCGGCGGCGCCGGCCCCCTCGGCCAGGTTGTGGGTTTCGGTGAAGTAGAGGCGGACCGCTTCGGCGATCCGGTCTTCGCTGACGGCGACGATGCGTGCGGCTCCGGGGCCGTAGATCGCCAGCGCTTCCTCGACCGGAACGCGCACCGCCATGCCGTCGGCGAAGGTGCGGGCGCTGTCGGTCGGGATCGGCCGGCCCGCCTCGGCCGACAGCTTGGCGGTCAGCGCATTGGCGGCGACGACGCCCACGACCTCGGTCGGCAGGCGCAGCGCGTCGCGCGCGGCGATCACGCCGCAGATGCCCGATCCGCAGCCGATCGGGACATAGACGGTGTGAAGCCGCGGCGCTGCCCTGAAGAATTCGAGCGCGTAACTCGCAACCCCGCGCACAAGCTCGCGGTGGAAGGGGGGAACCGGGAACAGGCCCTCGACCTCGGCCACGCGCATCGCTTCGAGCCGCGCCTCGTCGAAGTCGTCGCCATGTTCGCGCAGTTCGGCGCCGAAGGCGCGCATGGCGGCGTTCTTCTCGACCGAATTGCCGCGGGGCACATAGACGACCGCGCGCAGCCCCAGCGCCGAGGCGGCGCGGGCCTGCGACTGACCGTGGTTGCCGCGCGTTGCGGTGACGATGCCGCCGTAGCCCGGATGTTCGCGCGCGAGCCAGTCCATGAAGGTGATGCCGCCCCGGACCTTGAAGGCGCCGGTCGGCCCGTGGTTCTCATGCTTGACCCAGACCTCGGCGCCGATCCGGGCGCCAAGCGCCGGCCAGGCGTATTGCGGCGTCGGCTCCATGTGGCGGTGGACAAGGCGGGCGGCGGTCTCAAGTTCGGGCAGGGTGAACATCGCGGGGCCTTCGGGACAGCGCCGCGTCAAGCGCGGACAGGAACGGGGAGAGCGCGGCGGCATCGGCACCCCGAAGGGCCGCACGCGCGCGCCCGGCAAGATCGGCCTGCGTGGCCGGGTCGGCGAGGCGGAGGATCTGTTCGGCCAGGTCACCTGCGCCGGTCACGCGGACGGCAGCCCCCGCGGCATGAAGCGCGGCATAGGCTGGCGCTGAATTGGCCACATCCGGCCCGTGCAGGATTGCCGATCCGTGGGCCGCCGGCTCATAGGGCGTGTGGCCGCCCCGGTCCGTCAGCGATCCTGCGACGAAGGTCATGCCCGCGCCCGCATACCACAGGTCCATCTCGCCCATCGTGTCGGCGAGGTAGACGGCGGTATCCGCGCCCGGCACCTCGCCCTTCGAACGGGTGGCGAAGGCAAGGCCCGTGGCTGCGATCAGGCGCGCGATCTCGGCGCTGCGCCGGGGGTGGCGCGGGGCCAGGATCAGCCGCAGCGCCGGGTTGCGGGCCAGCGCGGTCCGGAAGGCGGCCAGGATGATCTCTTCCTCGCCGGGATGGGTGGAGGCGGCCAGCAGCGTCGTCGCGCGCGGAAATGGCAGCGCGGCGGAGGTGCTGCGGGGCACGAAGGCCGCCTTGAGGTTCAGGACCGGGCCAAGCCGGTCCTCGGGCAGGCCGAGCGCCACGAAGCGGCGTGCGCTGTCGTCGTCCTGCGCCGAAAGCCAGGCGATCGCACCCGTGACATGGCGGGCAAGGCGCGGAAAGCGCGACCAGCTGCGATGGCTTTTCTCCGACATGCGCGCGCCAAGGACCAGCACGGGGATGCCGCGCGCCGCGCATTGGCCAAGACGCTCCGGCCACAACTCGTTCTCCACGACGATCAGGGCGGAGGGGCGGGCGACCCTCAGGAAACGGCGGATGGCGCCGGGCGTGTCGGCGGGTGCCAGCCGCGCGGTCACGCCCTCAAGGCGCCAGCTTTCGGCAAGCTCGCGCCCCGTCGCGGTGTTGGTGGTTATGACAAGACCGGTTCCTGGGTGCCGGTCGAGGATGGCGCGGATCGTCGGCCGGGCAGAGGCCAGTTCCCCGTTCGAGGCGGCATGGACCCATATCGCGGGGGGGCTGGGCCAGGGCGGGGCAAGGGCCAGGCGTTCGGCCAGTCCATGCGGCTCGCCCCGCCCCGCGAGCGTCAGCCAGGCCTGTCGCAGGACAAGCGCAGGCGGGACGAAAAGCGTCAGGATCAGACGGTAAAGCCACATGGTCGTGCCGATCTTGCACGGCTGGCGCCCCGCGGCAAGCGGGGGAGGGGGCGCTGCCCCCTCTCCGGGCCGGGGCCTGCATGCAGCCCCGGAGTATTTGCGCGCCGAAGAGGCTTGCCGGTCAGTTCCCGAGGATCGCGGGAAGGCGCAGGCCCATGTCCTTCGCGTGCCGGAGCGCGATGTCGTAGCCCGCGTCGGCATGGCGCCAGACGCCGGAGGCCGGGTCGTTCCAGAGAACGCGTTCCAGCCGCCGGGCGGCCTCGGGCGTGCCGTCCGCGACGATCACGACGCCCGCGTGCTGGCTGAACCCCATGCCGACCCCGCCGCCATGGTGAAGCGACACCCAGGTCGCGCCCGAAGCGGTGTTGACAAGCGCGTTGAGGAGCGGCCAGTCGGAAACCGCGTCAGACCCGTCCTTCATCGCCTCGGTCTCGCGGTTGGGGCTGGCGACCGATCCGCTGTCGAGGTGGTCGCGCCCGATCACCACGGGGGCGGAAAGCTCGCCCGAGGCAACCATCTCGTTGAACATCAGCCCGGCGCGGTGGCGGTCACCGAGCCCGATCCAGCAGATGCGCGCGGGCAGGCCCTGGAAGGCGATGCGCTCTGCCGCCATGTCGAGCCAGCGGTGCAGGTGATGGTTGTCGGGGAAGAGCCGCTTCATCGCCGCGTCGGTCTTGCGGATATCCTCCGGGTCGCCCGAGAGCGCGCACCAGCGGAAGGGGCCGATGCCCTTGCAGAAAAGCGGCCGGATGTAGGCGGGGACGAAGCCGGGGAAGGCGAAGGCGTTCTCCAGCCCCTCGTCCCTGGCGACCTGGCGGATATTGTTGCCGTAGTCGAGCGTGGGCACGCCCGCGTTCCAGAAATCGACCATCGCGGCGACATGCACCTTCATCGAGGCGCGGGCGGCCTTCTCGACGGCCCTGGGGTCGGTCTCCTGCTTCGCGCGCCATTCCGCGACGGTCCAGCCCAGCGGCAGGTACCCGTGCAACGGGTCGTGCGCCGAGGTCTGGTCGGTGACGATGTCGGGGCGCCCGTTCGGAACGCCATGGCCGCCCGCCTTCATGCGCCTGACAAGTTCGGGGAAAACCTCGGCCGCGTTGCCGAGAAGGCCCACGGACTTCGCCTCTCCCTTCGCGGTCCAGTCGGCGATGAGCGCCAGTGCCTCGTCGAGCGTGCGGGCCTTGGCGTCGACGTAGCGGGTGCGGATGCGGAAGTCGATCCGCGTCTCGTCGCATTCGACGGCCAGGCAGCAGGCGCCCGCCATGACCGCCGCGAGGGGCTGCGCGCCGCCCATGCCGCCGAGGCCCCCGGTCAGTATCCACTTGCCGGTCAGGTTGCCGTCATAGTGCTGGCGTCCCGCTTCGGCGAAGGTCTCGTAGGTGCCCTGAACGATGCCTTGCGTGCCGATGTAGATCCAGGACCCGGCGGTCATCTGGCCGTACATCATCAGGCCCTTCTTATCCAACTCGTTGAAATGGTCCCAGGTGGCCCAGTGCGGCACGAGGTTCGAGTTGGCGATCAGCACGCGCGGCGCGTCGGCGTGGGTCCGGACGACCGCGACCGGCCGGCCGGACTGGACGACGAGGGTTTCGTCAGCCTCGAGGTCCTTCAGCGTCGCGACGATGCGGTCGAAGTCGGTCCAGGTGCGCGCGGCGCGGCCGATGCCGCCGTAGACGACAAGCTCGTGCGGGTTCTCGGCCACGTCGGGGTGCAGGTTGTTCATCAGCATCCGCATCGCGGCCTCGGTCTGCCAGCTTTTCGCGCTAAGCGTGGTGCCCGTCGGCGGAAAGATGTCGCGGGTGTTCTTGCGGTCGAGGTCGGCCATGGAGGTCTCCGTCAGGAAAGGGCGCCCGAACGGGCGAGCGTGTCGAGGTCGGTGAGGATCGCGCCGAGGGTGGCGCGCAGCGGTTCGGCCCGGGCGGGGTCATAGGCCCAGGGGGCGTGTTCGGCGGACAGGTAGGCGCGCTGGGCCAGTTCCATCTGGATCGCGTGGACCTTTTCGGCGGGTCGGCCGTAGTGGCGCGTGGTCCAGCCACCCTTGAAGCGGCCGTTCAACACATGGGAAAAGCCCGGCGCTGCGGCGCAGTGGCGATGGGTGGCGGCCTCGATCGCGGCAGCGCAGGTCTCGCCGTCGTTGGTGCCGATCGAGAAGACCGGCAGGAGCCCGTCGAACAGGAACGGGATCAGCGACCGGATCGAATGGCAGTCGTAAAGCACCGCGACGCCGTGGCGGGCCTTCACACGCTCGACCTCGGCCGCAAGGGCCGCATGATAGGGCGCATGGAACGCGGCGCGCCGGGCGAGGATTTCGTCCGCGGAAGGCTCCTGCCCCGGTTGCCAAATCGGGTTGCCGTCGAAATCGGTCAGCGGGCAGAGGTTGGTGGTGTTCTGCCCGGGGTAGAGCGAGACGCCCGCCGGGTCGCGGTTGGCGTCGATGGCGTAGCGGTGGACGTTCGAGGAGACGACGGTCGCGCCGGGCAGGAGCCCGTGGTAAAGCCGCGCGATGTGCCAGTCGGTATCGGCCAGCGCCTTCCCGGTGGGATTGAGCCGGGCGGTCAGGTCGTCGGGCAGCCAGGTGCCGCCGTGGGGCATCCCGAGGATCACCGGGCCGTCGCCAGGCGTGACGGTAAAGACATCCATCACCACAGCTCCGGCAGCCGGACGCCCGCGGACATCGCGACCTCTCCGCTGGCGACGAGGCGCGCGGCGGCTTCGAGGTCAGGCGCAAGATAGCGGTCCTCGCCCAGCGTCGCGACGTCGCGGCGCAGGCGGGCCAGCGCGCGGACGAGCGGGGCGGAGGTGGTGAGGGGGGCGCGAAACTCGATCCCCTGCCCGGCGCACAGAAGTTCCACGCCCAGGATGCGGTCTAGGTTCGCGACCATCCGCATCAGCCGCCGCGCGCCATGGGCGGCCATGGAGACGTGGTCTTCCTGGTTGGCCGAGGTCGGCGTGGAGTCGGTCACGCAGGGTGTAGCCAGGTGCTTGTTCTCGCTCATCAGCGCCGCCGTCGTCACCTCGGCGATCATCAGGCCGGAGTTCAGGCCCGGATTCGGGGTCAGGAAGGGCGGCAGGTCGAAGGAAAGCGTCGGATCTACCATCAGCGCCACCCGGCGCTGGGCGATGGCGCCGATCTCGCTGACCGCCAGCGCGATCATGTCGGCGGCAAAGCCCACCGGTTCGGCGTGGAAGTTCCCGCCCGAGACGATCAGCCCGGCCTCGCTCAGCACCAGCGGGTTGTCGGTGGCGGCGTTGGCCTCGACCTCGAGCGTGCGAGCAGCCATGCGCAGCACATCCATCGCCGCACCCGTCACCTGCGGCTGGCAACGGATGCAGTAGGGGTCCTGCACGCGGCTGTCGCCCTCGCGGTGGCTTTCACGGATTTCCGAGCCATCCAGAAGCGCGCGCATCGTCGCGGCGGCCTCGATCTGGCCGGCGTGACCGCGCAGGTCATGGATTTCGGGTTGCAGGGGCGCGGTGGAGCCCATGATCGCGTCGGTGGACATGGCAGAGATGACCAGCGCCCCCTGCGCCGCACGCCAGGCCTCGAACAACCCCGCAAGCGCGAAGGCGGTGGAGAACTGGGTGCCGTTGATGAACGCGAGCCCCTCTTTCGGCCCCAGCGGGATGGGCGCGAGGCCGGCGGCCGCCAGCGCCTCGGCACCGGGCATGACGCGGCCCTGATAGTCGGCCTCGCCCGCGCCGATGATGACGGCGGTCATGTGGGCGAGCGGCGCGAGGTCGCCGCTGGCACCGACTGAGCCCTGCGCGGGGATGACCGGGGTCACGCCGCGTTCCAGCATCTGCTCCAGCAGTTCTATCAGTTCCCACCGCACGCCCGAGGCGCCGCGGCCCAGCGACAGAAGCTTCAGCGCCATCATCAGGCGGGCATGGCCACGGGCAATCGGTTCCCCCACGCCGCAGCAATGGCTGAGGATCAGGTTGCGTTGCAGCGTTGCCGTGTCCTTCGGCGCGATCCGAAGGCTGGCGAGCTTGCCGAAGCCGGTGTTGACGCCGTAGACCGGCGCCTCGCCCGCCGCGGCGGCGGCAATCGCGGCGGCGGCGCGATCCACGCCGGCCCTGGCCGCGCGGTCAAGCCGGACGGGCAGTTCCTCGAAATAGACACGGGCCAGGTCGGCGAGCGATGCGGCGCCGGGGGTCAGGGTCAGCACGCTCAACTGCGGCCTCCGATGATGCGTTGGTGAAGGGGGTTGAAGCCGATCCGGTAGGCCAGTTCAGCCGGGTGGTCGAGGTTCCAGACCGCCAGGTCGGCGCGCTGGCCGGGGGCGATGGTGCCGCGGTCGGACAGCCCGAGCGCGCGGGCGGCGTTGCGGGTTGTGCCGGCCAGCGCCTCCTCCGGGGTCATCCGGAACAGCGTGCAGACCATGTTCATGGCCAAGAGAAGCGAGCACATGGGCGAGGAACCAGGGTTCATGTCGGTCGAGACCGCCATCGGCACGCCATGGGCGCGGAACAGGTCGATCGGCGGCGCCTTGGTCTCCCGGATCGTGTAGAAGGCGCCGGGCAGGATCACCGCGACGGTGCCGGCCGCGGCCATGGCCTTGACGCCCGGTTCGTCCAGGTATTCGAGGTGGTCGGCCGACAGCGCCCCGTAGCGCGCGGCAAGGGCCGCCCCGCCGAGATTGGAAAGCTGTTCCGCGTGCAGCTTGACCGGCAGCCCGAGGGCCTGCGCGGCATCGAACACCCGCGCGATCTGGGCGGGCGAAAAGGCGATGCCCTCGCAGAAGCCGTCGATCGCATCGACCAGCCCTTCGGCATGGGCGGCATGGAGCGCGGGGATGCAGACCTCGTCGATATAGGCGTCGTCCCGGCCCTTGTAGTCGGCGGGCGTGGCGTGGGCGCCAAGGAAGGTCGTGCGCACCTCGACCGGCCGCAACTCCCCGATGCGGCGGGCGGCGCGCAGCATCCGAAGTTCGGTATCGCCATCAAGGCCGTAGCCCGACTTGATCTCGATGACGGCGACCCCTTCGGCGATCAGCGCGTCGACCCGGGGCAGGGCCGAGGCGATCAGGTCTTCCTCCGAGGCGGCGCGGGTCGCGCGGACGGTGGAGACGATGCCGCCGCCGGCGCGCGCTACCTCCTCGTAGCTGGCACCCTTGAGCCGCATCTCGAACTCGCCGGCACGGTGGCCGCCGTGGACGATGTGGGTGTGACAGTCGATCAGCGCGGGCGTCACCAGCCGCCCGCCGAGGTCATGGTGCGGAAAGGCCGCGACGGCGGCGGGGATGCTGTCGGCCGGACCGGCCCAGAGGATGCCGTCGGGCGTCGTGGCGATCGCGGCACCCTCGATCAGGCCGTAGTCGGGGCCGGTCAGGGTGGCGGCGCGGCAGTTCAGGAAAAGGCTGTTGGCTTGGCGCATGGTCTTTCGCGGAATCGGGTTGCCGAGTCGGCTTGTATGCGGCTATAGCATATATGTCTATACATAATGGAGCAAGCGATGATCTTCGCGAAGCGGGCGCTCCTGCCTTCGGGCTGGGCGGGGAATGTGCGGGTGACGGTCGATCAGGGGCGGATCGCCGCGGTTGCGGCGGGGCAGGCCCCGGCCGCGGGCGACGCCACGGTAGACACGCTGCTGCCGGCGCTGTCAAACCTGCATTCCCACGCCTTCCAGCGGGCGATGGCGGGCATGACCGAATATCGCGCGGCCGGGCGAGAAAGCTTCTGGACCTGGCGCGACCTCATGTACCGCTTCCTCGACCGGCTGACGCCGGAGCAGGTGGAGGCGATCGCCGCGCAGGTGCAGGTCGAGATGCTGGAGGCGGGCTATGCGGCGGTGGGGGAGTTCCACTATGTCCACCACCGGCCCGGCGGCGCGCCCTATGACGACGTGGCCGAGATGTCCGTGCGGATCATGGCGGCGGCGGCGGAAACCGGGATCGGGCTGACCCATCTGCCCGTGCTCTACAGCTACGGCGGCGCTGGCAAGGTGCCGCTGGCCGGGGGGCAGTTGCGCTTTGGCAACGATGTGCCCGGCTTTGCCCGACTCATGGAGGCCGCGCGCGCCGCGGCACGGGCGCTGCCGGGTGACACCTTGGTTGGGATCGCGCCGCATTCGCTCCGCGCGACCTGCCCGGAGGATCTGGCCGAGGCGCTGCCGCTTGCGGCGCGGGCTCCCGTCCACATCCATGTCGCCGAACAGCCGAAGGAGGTGGCCGACATCTCCGCCTGGCTGGGCGCGCGCCCTGTCGAATGGCTCATCGCGAACGCGCCGGTCGATGGCCGCTGGTGCCCGATCCACGCGACCCACATGACCGACGCCGAAACCGAGGCGCTCGCGCGGTCGGGGGCCGTCGCGGGACTGTGCCCGATCACCGAGGCGAACCTGGGCGATGGCCCCTTCAACGGTCCGGGGTGGATCGCCGCCGGGGGCGCCTTCGGCCTTGGGTCCGACTCGAACGTCCGCATCTCGCTGACCGAGGAACTTCGGACGCTCGAATACTCCCAACGTCTGCGCGACCTAGCCCGCAACGTGCTGGTGCCGGGCGAAGGCTCGGTGGGCGGGTTCCTCTATACCGGCGCGGCGCGGGGGGGCGCACAGGCGCTTGGCCGCGATGCGGGCGAGATCGCGCCGGGCCGGCTGGCCGATCTGGTGGCGATCGACGCGGACCATCCCGCGCTTTGCGCGCTGTCGGAGGACCAGATCCTTGACGGGCTCTGCTTTGCCGCGCCGGATGCGGTGGTGACGGATGTCTGGGCGGCGGGGCGGCACAAGGTGCGCGAGCGCCGGCACATCGCCCGCGACCGCATCGCCGCACGCTACCGGCAGGCGGTCGGTGCGCTCCTCTCCTCGCTTTAAGGCCGGGTCAGAGCGGCGGGGCGAACCGGACCAGCAGCGCCGCGACCCCCGCAGGGCACTGAACGCGGCCATGGTCGAATTCGGCCAGGCCGCAGCGCGGAACGGTGACGCCATCGACCGAAACGCCGGTGGACAGGGCAAGACAGGCGTAGAACCGGCCCGGTCCCTGAAGGCAGTCGGTGATCCCTGTCGCGGGCCGTCCGACACGGGCGGAAAGGCGGGCGGGGTTGTAGATGACGTTGAAGTCATGGACCGCGCCGGCGATTCGCTTGCAGTCGACCGGCGTGTCGCCGCAGAAACCCACCGGCGCGAGCGGCAGCGCGTCGATCCGGCCTTCGGGCGTGTGAAGGTGCAGCCCGGCCCCCTCGATCACGGTCAGGATGCGGGCCAGGCCCGGAAAGGACGAGAACGGGCCATCCGAGGTCACCTCGGCGATCGACAGACGCCAGAGCAGCGCGCCATCCGATTCCTCGCGCGCGATTTCATGCGTGACGCCGCCCCCGTTCTTCCATGGCTGGGTCACGTATCCGTCGGGGGGGAATATCCGCATTTGCGCCTCGGTCCGTGATAGACCTATACAAATGGAACATAACTTCAGGCAAAAAGCCAGCGACAACCATGCCATGACCGACGCCCAACCCTCCCGACCGATCCCCGTCGCTGCCGGGGGCGAGAAGATATCCTTCCGTGACGTGAAGGCCGAGATCCGCCGCCGTATCGAACAGCGCGTCTGGGCGCCGGGCGACCTCGTGCCCGGAGAGGTCGAACTGGCCGAGGAGTTCGGCTGCGCCCGCGCCACGGTCAACCGCGCGATGCGCGAACTGACCGAGGAGGGCCTAGTCGACCGCAAGCGCAAGGCGGGAACGCGGGTGCGGATGACGCCGCTGCGTCAGGCCCGGTTCGAGATCCCGCTGGTCCGGGCCGAGATCACGGGGGCGGGGGCGAAGTACCGCTATGCGCTTCTTTCGCGCGAGGTTCAGGCGGCGCCGCCCTGGCTTTGCGCGCGGCTGGCGCTGCGCGCGGACAGCCGCGCCCTGCATCTGACCTGCCTGCATTCGGCCGATGGCGTGCCCTATCAGTACGAGGATCGCTGGATCAGCCTGGTCGCGCTGCCACAGGCGGAAACGGCCGATTTCCAGACCCGCGGCCCGAACGAATGGTTGGTGGAGGCGGTGCCCTATTCCGAGGT
This sequence comes from Albidovulum sediminis, assembly GCF_025380365.1. Lineage (GTDB taxonomy): Bacteria > Pseudomonadota > Alphaproteobacteria > Rhodobacterales > Rhodobacteraceae > Albidovulum > Albidovulum sediminis. Next base: position 2,006,367 of record NZ_JAOCQF010000001.1, on the reverse strand, counting down.
GGAGATCAGCTTTCTGGCCTGTGCCGCGACGCCGGGCGTTGCCGCAGCCCTGGGGTTGGAGCCCGGCGAGCCGGTCTTTACCGTCGAACGCACGACCTGGTGGGCGGGCGCGGCGCTGACCCTTGTGCGCCTGTCCTATGAGCGCGGGCACCGGATGACGACCCGCTACTGACCGCCGCTCCAATGGTCAGAACGGCAGGGCGGTCTTGCGGATGAAATCCGAAACCCGCTTGGTAGAAGAAGCGCTGGCCATTCCGGCAAGGCGCACGAGAACGATGGGTTCCCCTGCGCCGGTATCGGTGACGGGGCGGGTGACGAGGGGGCGGCCATCGTAGCTTTGGCCCGGAGCGGGGTGGGTGTAGCTGAGCCCGATGCCCAGGCCGTTCGCGGCAAAGCTGCGCATCGTTTCCAGCGAGTGGGTGCGATGCGCGATCCGCGGCATGAGCCCCGCGCGGCTGAACAGCGCCTGCATGTGCCCCAGGCTCGGCCCCTGATCGGCCAGGACGAGCGGCTGATCGGCAAGGTCGGCCAGCCTCAGGCCCGGCGCGAGGGCGAGCGGATGGTCGGGCGAAAGCACCGCGTGGGGTGTCAACCGCGCGATCTCTTCACGCTCGAAGCGCTCGTCAAAGCCGAGGTCATAGCTGAGCGCAAGGTCGATCCGTCCGCGTGACAGGTCCTCGGCCAGACGCTCGAAGCTGCCGACCCGAGGGGTGATGGCAAGACCCGGCAGCGCCGCGCCGATCCGCGCGAGCAGCGGCGCAAGCACCATGGGCGCGAGATCCTCGAAGCAGCCAAGGGTGACGGGACTCGGCGCGCCGGTGCCGCGGGTCAGGTTCGCGATGCCGAGGAGAAGACGCTCCGCCTCGTCGACGAAGCTGCGGCCATAGGCCGTCGGCGTCACCGCGGAACCGGCGCGGCGCAGGAACAGCGGCTGTCCCAGCTGTGCTTCAAGCTGGGACAGCGCGACCGACAGCGCAGGCTGGGAAACGTTGAGCGTTTCGGCCGCAGCGGTGACGCCGCCGGTGCGCGCGACAGCCACCGCATATTCGAGTTGACGCAGGGTGATTGATAACACTGGGCTATGGCCTGCATTGATATATATTATTTGAATCTATGATGCCCTTCCACCAGTCTGCGCGCAAGCGACAGGAGGAGCCGAATGGCACAGGTAACGGATGACATGGTCGAGACCTTTCAGCGCGACGGCGTCGTGCTGGTGAAGGGCTTGTGGAAGGACTGGGTCGAGACGATCCGGGCGGGGATCGAGCGCAACATGGACGAGCCCGGACCCTACGCGGCCGAAAACCTCAAGCCCGGCGAGGGCGGGCGGTTCTTCGACGATTACTGCAACTGGACCCGGATACCGGAATTCCGCGAGGTGATCGAGAAATCGGACGTGGCAGAGGTGGCGGCGCGGCTGATGCGGTCGCCGACGGTGCAGGTCTTCCACGACCACGTCCTGGTCAAGGAACCCGGTACGTCGAAGCCGACGCCCTGGCACCAGGACGGGCCCTACTACTTCGTCAAGGGCAGCCAGACGATCAGCTTCTGGTCGCCGGTCGATCCGGTGACGGAGGCGACGCTGCGCTGCGTCGCGGGGTCGCACCGCTGGCCGAAGGAGGTGCTGCCCAAGCGCTGGCTGGCCGACACGAACTTCTACGCCGACCCCGAGGCCTACATGCCGGTGCCGGACCCCGACGCTGAAGGCATGGACATCCGCGAATGGGCGATGGAGCCGGGCGACGCGGTCGCCTTCGACTACCAGACCCTGCACGGGGCGCGCGGAAACACCGCCGCGACGCGCCGGCGCGCCTTTTCGCTGCGGCTCGTGGGCGAGGATGCGCGTTACGTGGAACGGCCGGGCCGGACCTCTCCGCCCTTCCCGGGGCACGACATGCAACCGGGCGAGCGGCTGCGGGAGGACTGGTTTCCGTATCTGGTGCGGCGCCCGGCCTGAAGCGCGGTGCGGCCCTTCACCGGCTAACTGCAAGCCGCCCCGAGAGCGGTCAGGATCTGTCCGCTCCCGGCAAGCGCCGGGCGCGGAAATGCCAACTCTATTCGATTCAAGGGGTTGTGGCCTAACTGCCACAGGCCAAAATGGTTAACGAAAAGTTAACGCGCCGTGTTGTGACGGCCTGACGAAGGGCGTAGCCTTTCCCGCATCAGCAGTCCGAGGGCCGAAAAGAGGCCCCGATCAAGGCATCCGCGCACGGAGGGTGGGCGGGGCCGAAAACCAGAAGAGGCAGGACCATGACCTACGCAACATCTGTGGCCGCCGCATTGCTTGCGGCGCTTCCGGCGATTTCCCACGCCCAGGATTTTTCGGGCGCGGTGACGTTGGGCTATGGTGATTCCGACGTTTCCGACGTGGACCAGGACATCACCACGCGCACCTTCGACGGGCGTCTCGATGTCGGTTTCGGCAACGGGTTCAGCTTTGGCGCCCGGTTCGACCGGATCGACGGGTCGCTTGACGGGGTCTCGGGTGACGTGACCGGCGATCTCTTCGGTCTCGGGCTCGACTACGCCTTCGGCAACGGCTTTGCCGTTGGCGCCTACTGGGAAGACGCCTCGATCAGCATCGACGGCGTGCCCGGCGACGTGTCGGCCCGCTCCTACGGCCTCAGCGCCAGCTACGAAACCGCGGGGATGGAGTTCGGCGGCTACTACGGCGACAAGAGCAGCGACCTCCTGTCGGGTATCGATGCAGAGGACTACGGCCTGACCTTCCGCTACAACGCGAGCGAGCAGTTCCTGTTGGGCGGCAACTTCGGCCGCACCAACCTGTCTGCGGGCGGGACTTCGGTCGATCTGGACATGATCGGCGTGGCCGGCAGCTATGCCTTCAGCGAACAGTGGGCCGCCTTCGCAGGCGTCAGCCGCACGTCGGTCGACCTGGCCGATCTCGACATCACCACGATGGGACTGGGCGTCAGCTACGACTTCTCCGCTGCGACATCCTTCGGCGGCATCGCCTCGCTCGAACTGGCGCGGACCGAGGCCGATCTGGGCGGCGGGGACGGGTCGATCGACACGATCCGGCTGGGCTTCACCATTCCCTTCGGCGCGAACGCGAGCAAGGTCCCGCTCAACAGCGTCGCGGATTCCATCCTGAACCCCAGCCACGCGGTCCTGTCCTCGACGGTCCTGTCCGCGTTCTGATCCGGGTTGCATGAACGGGAAAGGCCAGGGGTGGTGCCCCTGGCCTTTTCGTTTGAGCGATCTGGCGCGATCTGGCGCGATCTGGCGCGGCCTCCGCCGGCCTCCGCCGGCCTCACCCTCAGCCCGCCGCGCCCTTGAACCAGCTGACGATCTTTGCCCGCTCCTCCGGCTCGATGAAGGACACGTTGGCGGGCGGCATGGCGTGGCTTACCCCAGCCTGAAGGTAGATTTCCCGCGCCCAGTTGGCGATATGTTCAGGGCTGTCGAGAAGAACGCCCTTCGGCGCCCAAGGGATGCCGTCGTAGCCCGGTTCGGCCGCGTGGCACATCGAGCAGCGGCCAAGGACGATGTCCGTGACCTCCTCGAACTCGCCGGCCGCGGCGTATTTCTGGCCCGCGGGGGTCAGTTGCACCTGCTCCGTGTCCTCGGCGCGGAACATCGGCGCCGTCGAAAGCCAGGCGACGATCAGGAACAGCACCACCGTCGCCGCCCAGGTCCAGGTCGGGCTGCCCTTGCGGGCGTGGCGGGTGTTGAACCAGTGCCGGATCGTGACACCCATCAGGAACACCAGGCTGGCGATGATCCAGTTGTAGTCGGTGGCGAAGGCCAGCGGATAGTGGTTCGACAGCATCATGAAGATGACGGGCAGCGTCAGGTAGTTGTTGTGGGTCGACCGCAGCTTGGCGATCTTGCCGTACTTCGGATCCGGGGTGCGGCCTGCGATCAGGTCGGCGACGACGATCTTCTGGTTCGGGATGATGACCATGAACACGTTCGCGGACATGATCGTCGCGGTGATGGCGCCCAGATGCAGAAGCGCCGCGCGCCCGGTGAAGACCTGCGTGTAGAACCAGGCCAGCGCGACCAGGATGAGGTAGAGCAGCACCATCAGCGTGGTCGGGTTCTCGCCCAGCGGCGACTTGCAGAGCGTGTCGTAGAGGAGCCAGCCGAGGGCAAGCGAGCCGACCGACAGGCCGATCGCCTGCCAGACGGCGATGTCGGCCACATTGGGATCGACAAGGTAAAGGTCGGCGCCGAGGTAGTAGACAAGGCAAAGCAGCGCGAAACCCGACAGCCAGGTCGCGTAGCTTTCCCACTTGAACCAAATCAGGTCGCCCGGCATCTGGTCCGGCGCGACCAGGTATTTCTGGATGTGGTAGAATCCGCCGCCGTGGACCTGCCATTCCTCGCCGTCGGCGCCGCTGGCAAGGTTGCGGTCGCGGTGCAGGCCAAGGTCAAGCGCGATGAAGTAGAAGCTGGACCCGATCCAGGCGATGGCGGTGATGACGTGCAGCCAGCGCACCGCGAATTCGAGCCAGTCGCCCAAGACGATGAAGTCGTACATGCCAGGTCCCTCCGCGGCGTTTCGCTTTACGCTATACCGAAAGCGATCTTCCTGATAATCCTTGGAATGTCGCAGAACTTTCAACCATAGGCAAAGAATGCGGCGGGAGGGGCGCTATGTCCTACGTCAACAACCTGAAAATGTTCGTGCGGGTCTTCGAGCTTGGCAACATGAGTGCCGCCGCGCGGGACCAGCGAACGTCGCCCGCCGTCGCGTCGGCCCGGATCGCGGACCTTGAAAAGCACCTTGGCATCCGGCTCTTCAACCGCACGACACGGCGGCTGAAGCCGACCGAGAACGGACGGCTCTTCTATGACGGCGCGCGGCGGGTTCTGGATGCGATCGACGAGGCGGAGGCGGCGGTCATGACGTCGACCCAGAACCTGCGCGGCACGATCTTCGTGGCGGCCCCCCTGGGCGTCGGGCGCCGCTTCATCGCCCCGCATGTGCCGGCCTTCAAGGACGAATACCCCCAGATCGACGTGCGGCTGCGCCTGTCGGACCGCACCATCGACGTGATCGGCGAAGGGCTCGACATGGCCTTTCACCTCGGCCTGCTGGAGGACAGCACGCTGAAGATGCGGCTGGTGGCGGATTGCCCGCGCATCCTGTGCGCCGCGCCGTCCTACATCGTGCGCCGGGGCAGCCCCGCGGACGGAGAGGCGCTGATCCGCGACGGGCACGCCTGCCTGAACCTGCGTTTTCCGGGCGCGCGGGAATTCCAGTGGACGCTGATCACACGCGAAGGTCCGCGCCGGTTCGAGGTGTCGGGCCCGTTCGAGACCGACGACGGCGACGTTCTGACCGGCTGGGCGCTGGACGGGCGGGGGATCATCCTGAAACCGATCTTCGAGGTGGCCGAACACCTGCGCAGCGGGCATCTGGTGCCGGTGGCGCGGGCGACGCCGCCCTTGCCGGTGCAGCTGACCTGCCTGACCCAGCACCGGCGCTTGCGCGATCCGAAGATCCGGGTCTTCACCGACTTCATCATCGCCCGGTGTCGCGCCGATCTGGCACGGGCGACCGAAGGGCTCGAACTGCCGGAGTGAGGGGGCGTCCGGGCGGCGGACCTGCGCCAGCGCGCCATGACGCAGCGTCAGACGGCGGCCGAGATTGATCGCGGCGGATCGCTTCTGGCAGGGTGCGCAGGCGCCCGGGAGGAGAGTATGCGATGCAAGCGATCGACGATCTGGATCTGAAGAACCTCAGGGTCACGGTGGACGATGCCGGGATTGCGACTGTCAGCCTGAACCGTCCGGCCAAGCGCAACGCGCTCGACGCGGCGACGGTCGAGGAGATGGTGGCGCTTTTCGGCCTGCTGCCCAGGACCGGCGTGCGGGCCGTCGTCCTGCGGGCCGAGGGGCCGCACTTCTGCGCCGGGCTCGACCTTGTCGAGCATCACCGCGAGGATCGCACCCCGGCGGAGTTCATGCATATCTGCCTGCGCTGGCACGAGGCGTTTAACAAGATGGAATACGGCGGCATCCCGATCATCGCCGCGCTGAAGGGCGCGGTGGTGGGCGGCGGGCTGGAACTTGCCTCGGCCGCACATGTGCGCGTCGCCGATGCCAGCACCTATTTTGCCTTGCCAGAGGGCCAGAGGGGCCTGTTCACCGGTGGTGGCGCGACGATCCGGGTCGCGGACCTTGTCGGCAAGGCGCGGATGATCGACATGATGCTGACCGGCCGCGTCTACAAGGGCGACGAGGCGGTGGCGGTCGGCCTTTGCCAGTATCTTGTCGAGGATTCCGAGGCGAAGGCGCTGGACCTTGCCCGCGCGGCGGCGGAAAACCCGCCGCTGTCGAACTTCGCCATCTGTTCCGCCATCAGCCACATGCAGAACATGTCCGCGCTCGACGCCGCCTACGCCGAAGCGGTGGTGGCCGGCATCGTCAATACCCAGCCCGCCTCGCGCGGGCGGCTGGAAGCCTTTGCCAACAAGACCGCCGCACGCGTCCGCCCCGAGTAAGGGGGCCGGCGCGAGGGGGCGGGCGTAGGGGGCACTCGCCCGGCGGGCCGGGTGCATCGCCCGCAAACGGCCGGTCGGGTCTTGCCTTTCCCCGCCGCTGCTTCTTTTGTGGCGGGCAGAGGTCCGTCGCATGAACCCCCTTCTCGGCATCACGCTCAAGATATGTTCCGTCGTTGTCTTCATGGCGATGTCGTCGGTGATAAAGTCCATCGGCGGCGCGGTGCCGGCGGGAGAGGTGGTGTTCTTCCGCTCGGCCTTCGCCATCCCCGTCATCGTCGTCTGGCTGATCTGGCGCGGGCAGTTGCGCGAGGGACTTTATACGCGCAATCCGCTGGGCCATGTCTGGCGCGGCCTCTGCGGAACGACCGCGATGGGCCTCGGCTTTGCCGCGCTGGCGCTGCTGCCGCTGCCCGAGGTGACGGCGATCGGATATGCCGCACCCCTGCTGACGGTGATCTTCGCCGCGATGTTCCTGGGCGAGGAGGTCCGGCTGTTCCGCATCGCGACCGTGGCGATGGGGATGATCGGTGTCCTCATCATCCTGTCGCCGCGCCTGTCGGGCCTCTCCGCGGGCGACCTCGGCAATGCCGAGGCGCTGGGCGCGATCCTGACCCTCACCGGCGCGGTATTCTCCGCATTGGCGCAGGTCTTCGTCCGCAAGCTCGTGGTGGGCGAGCGGGTGACGGCGATCGTCTTCTACTTCTCGCTGACGGCCACCGTGATCTCGCTCATCACCCTGCCGTTCGGCTGGGTCATTCCCGATGCCGGGCAGGCGGTGCGGCTGATCCTCGCCGGGCTGATGGGCGGGGTTGGACAGGTGTTCCTCACCTCCTCCTACCGCCATGCCCATGCCTCGGTCGTCGCACCGTTCGAATATGCCTCGATGATCCTGGCAATCGCGGTCGGCTGGTTCTTTTTCGCCGAGGTGCCGACGCTGGTCGTCCTGGCCGGCGCCAGCATCGTTGTCACCGCCGGCATTCTCATCATCTGGCGCGAACGCCAGCTTGGGCTGGAACGCGCGCGGCAACGCCAATCGATGACACCGCAGGGTTGAGGTCGACGCGGTTCCACCCTAGCCTTGCGCGAGTTCCCTGGCGGAGTCGACCATGCACCGGCTGACTATCCTCTGCACTGTCCTGCTCCTCTCCGCAGGGGCCGCGTCCGCGCGCCAATGCGCGCTTCCGGGCGGGAGCGAGGCAGAGCTTCAGGCCGTCCTCTCGGCGGTCAACGCGCATCGCAAGGCCAAGGGGCGTGACGCGCTGTCGCGCGACGGTCTGATCGACGCCGCGGCGCAGGGCCATGCCTGCGACATGGCGGCAAGGGGCGATCTGACCCACGACGGCAACGGCGGGCCGAAGCGGCGGATGAAAAAGGCCGGGTGCAATGCGCGGCTGACCGGAGAAGCCATCGCGATGGGGCAGCGCAACGCCCCCGAGGTGGTGCAGGCCTGGATGGAGTCGCCACCGCACCGGACCATCCTGCTGTTGTCCAAGGCCCGGCGTGTGGGGCTCGGCGTTGCGCGTGACGAAGGCAGCGGCCGGCTCTACTGGGTCTTCGACGTGGCGAACGCCTGCTAGGCGGCGGTGTCGAGCCAGATCGTCACCGGCCCCTGGTTGACCAGTTCCACATCCATGTCGGCGCCGAACTCGCCATTGGCGACACTGATGCCAACCGCGCGCAGCCGATCCGAAAAGAAGGTGTAAAGCCGTTCGCCCTCGGCCGGGGCGGCGGCTGCGGAAAAGCCGGGCCGGTTCCCGCGCGAGGTGTCCGCACCCAGCGTGAACTGGCTGACCACCAGCGCCGCGCCGCCGGTGTCGGCCAGCGACAGGTTCATCTTGTCGGCCGCATCCTTGAAGATCCGCAGCTTGACGATCTTCTGCGCCAGCCTCTCGGCCTCCGCCTCGGTGTCGCCCTGCATCGCGCAGACCAGGATCAGGAGACCCGCGCCAATCTCTCCGGTCATGCGGCCCGCGACGGTCACGCGGGCGCGCGACACTCTCTGGATCAGCGCGCGCATCAGCGAACCTCCCGCCGCCAGGGCGGGTTGGCGCCGGGGCGCGAGACGGTGACCGCCGCGGCGGCAATCCCGAGGTCGAGCGCCGCCTCGATCAGGCCGGGATCGGGGGCGGCGATGCGGTCCCGCGACAGGGCGCCGGCCTCATGCAGCGCGGTCAGCACGCCCGCGTTGAACGTATCGCCCGCACCCACCGTGTCGGCGACCGTGACCTTGCGCGCGGGCCTGAACTGCGCCCCTGCCGCGCTGAAGGCGTGCGCCCCCGTGGCGCCTTCGGTGACGAAGACGATCCGGGGCCCCAGCGACAGGAGCCTTGCGGCCAGATCGCCGATCGCCCCCGCGCCCAGGATCCAGCGCAGATCCTCGTCGGAGACCTTGACGATGTCGGCGGCGCCGATCATGCGGCCGATCCGCGCGCGATAGGCACGCTCATCCCGAATGAAGCCGGGGCGGATGTTCGGGTCGATCATCGTCACCCGCCTGCCTGCCTCGCGCAGCATCAGCGCCTCGTAGGCTGTCCCGCAGGGCTCCGACACCAGGCTGATACCGCCGAAGAAAAGGGCGGAAACCTCGGCGGGAACCTCGGGAAGGTCGTCGGGCGCAAGCATCCGGCCCGCAGTGCCTTCGTCGTAGAAGGCATAGCTCGCCTGCCCGTTCACCAGCCGCACGAAGGCCAGCGTCGTAGGGCGGTCGGACCTTGGGCAAAGCCCGGACGATACTCTTGACGCCGCCAGCGCGCCGGCCAGCATCTCGCCGAAGAGATCCGTCGAGAGGCCCGCAAGGAACCCGGCAGGCGCGCCAAGGCGCCCCAGCGCGATGGCGGTGTTGAAGACCGCGCCCCCCGGATAGGGGGCAAAGGCGGCCTCTCCCTCCCGGCTTTCGCGCGGCAGCATGTCGATCAGCGCGTCTCCGCAGCACAGGATCATGGAAACCTCCGGTCAGTTCGGCCCTTCCTAGCGGGCGTTGGCGCTACCATCAACCGCCTCGCCGTCCAAATTGACGCATGTCATGGAAACGCCCGCGCCGATTTCCCACAATCCTAGCCGGGAAACGCCAGAGAAAGGAGAACCGGATGGTTGAGAAATCGCTTGCCAGCTCGTTCTGGCCGTCAATCTACGAGCCCTTCCGCAGCTTCGGCGCGCGGTTGGCGGAATGGGTGGCACCTGCCTCCGAAGCCTCGTCCGACGACAGGGTCTATCGCATCGCGATGGAACTTCCCGGGGTGGAGGAAAAGGACATCGACATCACCACCAACGAGGGGATGGTGACCGTCAAGGGCGAGAAGCGCACATCGCGCGAGGAAAAGGGCGAGACCTGGTATTTCAGCGAACGCCAGTTCGGCAGTTTCAGCCGCAGTTTCCGCCTGCCGGCGGACGCCGATGCCGCAAAGATCGAGGCGCATCTGAAGGACGGTGTGCTGACGCTGACGGTGCCGAAGCTGGCGCCGGATGCGGCCGGCAAGGCGCGCAAGGTGCCCATCGGCAAGGGCTGAACGGTCACGGCAGGGCGGCGATGATCTCGCCGCCCATCAGTTCGGCGGCGATCGACGACACGGTGGGCGCGGCTTGCGAAAGGCTCATCCCCGGCGCGAGCCGGCGGTCGTAGAGAATCCGCAGCATCAGTTCGTCCTGTCGCGTCAGCGTCGCGAATTCGTCGTTGTCATTGAAGATCGAAGGCCGCGCGCGCGGGCTGTCGTTCACAAGGCCGAGGCCCTGGGCAATCTCCTCATGCAGGCAGGAAAGGCGCAGGATCTCGGGCAGTTCGCCACGGATCACGGCCAGCGCGCGGGAATAGACCGCGCTGCCGGCAGGCGCAAAGCTGAAGATCGTGCAGTAGGTGTCGGGCTTCATCTCCAGCGCCGAGGACAGCGCCTCGGGGTCCATTCCCGGAGCGAGGCTCAGGATCAGGCGCCCGGCCTGCCGGCGCTCCTCCTCGTTCAGGATGAAGACGGTGAAGTTGGGCGCAAAGCCGGTCATCCGGATCGGCAGTCCGGTCAGGTCACTGAGTTGGACAAGATAGGACGCGATGGTCATGCGGTCCCGCGCCCGCTGTTCAGCCGGAACCGTGTCCCCGAACGCGACCTCGACCCGGACGGAGCCTTGCCAGCGATGCAGCGTGCTTTCGCGCTGCTGCGCGACCAGTTGGCCGCCCCGCCGCTGGAACTCGTCGAAAAAGGCGATGCGCTCGAAGTTGCGCGCCAGATCCTCGGCGCTGAACGGGGTGTCGGTCCCGCCGCCATCGGTGCGCAACTGCCCGCGGGCAAGGGCCGCGGTTTCGATGCGCTGGTAATAGGCACGTGCGGCCAGGCTTTCGGCGGAAAGCGGCGGCGTGGCGGGTTCGGCCGGGGCGGAGGCCGAGCCGGCCGGGGTGGAAAGGCCCGCGGGTGCGGTTCCGTCGCAGCCTGCCAGAACGCCGGACAGGACAATCGCGGCGGCAGCGCCCGCGTCGCGCAACGACCATCGCCGAACCGATCCGTCCAAACCTGCCCCCGTTTTGCGGTCAGAGTGCCACGCCCGAGGCGCGTGGCCAATACCCTTGCTGGAAGGCTCTCCCGTTGATGTGCTCAGGACGGCTTTTTCGGCCCGCGCTTCGGCCCGCGCTTCGGCCCGTCGTTGCGCGGTGTGCGCGGCTTGCGCGGCGCCTCACCCTCGCCCTGCGGGCGGGGCTTGCGGGGCGCGTAGGGACGCTCGGCGCGGGGGCCGGAGCCGAAGCCGCCCTCGGCGCGGGGTTTGCGGGCGGGGCGTTCGCTGCGGTCGCCGCCGCCCTCGCGATCGAAGCGCGGCTTGCGCGGCGCCTCGCCCTCGCCCTGCGCCCGGGGCTTGCGCGGCGCGTAGGGCCGCTCGGCGCGGGGGCCGGAGCTGAAGCCGCCCTCGGCACGGGGCTTGCGGGCGGGGCGTTCGCTGCGGTCGCCGCCGCCGCCTTCACGGTCGAAGCGCGGCTTGCGCGGCGCCTCGCCCTCGCCCTGCGGGCGGGGTTTGCGGGGCGCATAGGGCCGCTCGGCGCGGGGGCCGGAGCTGAAGCCGCCCTCGGCGCGGGGCTTGCGGGCGGGGCGTTCGCTGCGGTCGCCGCCGCCTTCACGGTCGAAGCGCGGCTTGCGCGGCGCCTCACCCTCTTCCTGCGACCGTGGCTTGCGCGGCGCATAGGGCCGCTCGGCGCGGGGGCCGGAATTGAAGCTGCCCTCGGCGCGGGGCTTGCGCGCGGGACGCTCGCCCCGGTCGCCGCCGCCTTCACGGTCGAAGCGGGGTTTGCGCGGCGCCTCGCCCTCGTCCTGCGACCGTGGCTTGCGCGGCGCATAGGGCCGCTCGGCGCGGGGGCCGGAGCTGAAGCCGCCCTCGGCGCGGGGCTTGCGGGCGGGGCGTTCGCTGCGGTCGCCGGCCGCGCGTCCCCCGGTCCCGGCGGCGCCTTCGCCCTCGGCCCCGGCCAGGCCGTCATAAAGCGCCCCCAACTGCTCGCGCAGGATCCGCCGCTTGACCTCGACCACCTCGCCCGGCTTCATCTGGTTCAGGCGGAACGGGCCATAGCTGACGCGGATCAGCCGGTTCACGATCAGGTTCACCTCAGTCATGGCGCGGCGGATTTCGCGGTTCCGGCCCTCGCGCAGGCCCACCGTCAGCCAGGCGTTGGCGCCCTGCTGCTTGTCGAGCGTCACCTCCATCGGCAGGAATTCCTCGCCCTCGATGGTCACGCCGCGGCGCAGGGGATCGAAGGTCAGATCGTTCGGGCGCCCGTTCACCCGCACGCGGTACTTCCGGAGCCAGCCGGTCGACGGCAACTCCAGCCGCCGCTTCAGCTCGCCGTCGTTGGTCAGCAGCAGGAGCCCCTCCGAATTGAGGTCGAGACGGCCGACGCTCATCACCCGCGGCATGCCCTCGGGCAGGGTGTCGAACACGGTCTGGCGGCCCTTTTCATCCTTGGTCGAGGTCACGAGGCCCAAGGGCTTGTAGTAAAGCCAGAGACGTGCGGGCTGGGGCGCGTCGATGGGCTTGCCGTCAAGCGTGACCTTGTCGGAGGGCAGGATGTCGATCGCTGGGCTGGTGACGGGTTTGCCGTTCACCTTGACCCGGCCTTCCACGATCATCCGCTCCGCATCCCGGCGGGAGGCGACCCCTGACCGGGCCATCACCTTGGCGATGCGTTCGCCCTGTTTCGCGTCGTCGGTCATGCGGGGCCCTTTCGGCACGGGAATGAGTCGAAGCGCACCCCTTAGCGCCGATTCGGTCAAACGGAAAGCGGTTGCGCGTGAGGATCGCGCGCGGCAAGAGGAAGGCATGAGCGGGTTTCTGAGCCACATGGACCGGGCGCTGTCAGAGGCGCGGGCGGCCGCCCTGCGGGGCGAGGTGCCGGTTGGCGCGGTCGTTGTCGCGCCGGACGGCCGCGTGGTCGCCGCGGAAGGCAACCGCACGCGGGAACTGTGCGACCCCACGGCGCATGCCGAAATCCTCGCCCTGCGTGCGGCCTGTGCCGCGGCGGGGTCGGAGCGGCTGCCGGGGCACGATCTTTACGTGACGCTCGAACCCTGCCCGATGTGCGCCGCCGCCATCTCGTTCGCGCGCGTCGCGCGGCTCTACTACGGCGCGGCTGACCCCAAGTCCGGCGGTGTCGCCCACGGCGCGCGGGTCTTTTCGCATCCGCAGTGCCACCACGCCCCCGAGGTGTACGACGGCATCGCCGAGGTCGAGGCAGGCCGCCTCCTGCGGGCATTCTTCGCCGGCCGCAGGGAATGACGCATCCCCTTTGCGCGATTGTGTCGTCACTGACACATACAATGCCTTTTGCGGCGCTGGTACAATCCGCGACTTTGTCCCAAGCTGTTTTCGGCTATTGTGCCGACACCCCGCAACCCGGAGACAGGAGGGCGTAACATGGCTGACTACGGCAATGCTCTGCGCCAGCGTGCGGGAATCCTGCGCCTGTCTCGCCTCCCCGGCATCGGCACGAATTTCTGCTGACACGGGATCACGCCGCCCCCTGACGGTCGGCTTCCTTCACCACCAACCGAACTGACCGGGCTTCTCCGCCGCGGGCCTTCGTGCCTTCCGCACCTGTCCGGTCCCCTTCCAAACCCTTTGGGCCCTCTGCCGTTCCGGCATCGGCCATGGAGACGAAGATGATTCTGGAACTCGATTCCGACCGCCGCCGGTCCCCTTCGGCCGATCTCGGCGCGCTTCTGGACCGTCACGGCGTCCTGCGCGTCATGGCGGCGCTGGCCCTCGCGCTGGCCCGGCGGGCCCGCCGGGCGCCCGTGGTGACCGCCGACGACCTGCCCGCGCACCTGCGCCGCGACGTGGGGCTCAGATGGGAACCGCCCAGTCCGCGGCACTGGGACATCCGGCTGTGACCGGCGGCCGACCCAGGCAGGGTCGGGCACCGCCGGCGCGGTCAGAGCGTGATCGGGACCAGCACTTCGGGCTCGATCACGTTCACGCCCGGCAATCCGGCCTTCAGCTCCGCCGCGTCCTGCGCGAGCGCGGGGAAGGTCCGGTAATGGCAGGGGATCACGGTCCGGAAATCGAAGTATTTCCGGGCCGCGAATGCCGCGCGCTTCATGTCCATGGTGTAGAACCCGCCGGCGCACAGGATGCCGACGTCGGGCCGGTGGTATTCGCCCATCCAGTCCATGTCGGCCATAATGTCGGTGTCGCCGGATACGTAGACGACATGGCCATCGCCCGCGATCATGTAGCCGGATTCGTGCCCGGCATAGACCGGGCCGTTCTCTCCGCCCGCCGAGGAGGAATGGCAGGCATTCACCATCGTCACCTTCGCGCCGTTCAGGTCAGCGGTACCGCCCTTGTTGAAGCCGACGGTGGCGATGCCATGCGCACCTTCCCACCAGCTCATCAGGTCGTAGATGCCGACGACAGGGATCGAAAGCTCCTTCGCGATGGCGATCGCGTCGCCGGTATGGTCGCCGTGACCGTGGGTGATGAGCAGATGGGTGGCACCCCGGATCGCCTCGGCCCGCCGTGCGGCGGGAAACATCGGATTTCCGCTCAGCCAGGGATCGACGAGGATCACCGCGCCCTCGATCTCGATGCGGAACCCGGAATGGCCAAGCCAGATGATGTTCATGCGCGTCTCCCTTGCGTGTCGCCCCGCCCTAGTCCCTTGCGGGCGGGCCGGCCGGCGGTTAAACCCTGCCCCGATCTAAGGACGGAGTTTACCCCATGTCCATCGACATCGACACCGCGCGCAAGGTCGCGCATCTGGCGCGGATCGCGGTGAAGGAAGACGACCTGCCGGCGCTTGCGGGCGAACTCAGCGCGGTCCTGGCCTTCATGGAGCAGTTGAACGAGGTCGACGTGACGGGTGTGGAGCCGATGACCTCGGTCACGCCGATGCGGCTGAAACGGCGGGCCGACGTGGTGACCGACGGCGGCATGGCGGAGCGTATCCTGTCCAACGCGCCCGACGCGCGCGAAGGGTTCTTTGCCGTGCCGAAGGTGGTGGAATGACCATGCTGAACGAACTGACCATCGCCGGGGCGCGCGACCTCCTGCTGAAGGGCGAGGCCACCGCCGTCGATCTGACCATGGCCTGCCTGACCGCGATCGACGCATCCGACCCGCTCAACGCCTTCGTCCACAAGACGCCCGACATCGCGCTGGAGCGCGCGCGGGCGGCGGATGCGCGCATCCGGGCGGGGGACGCGCCCGCGATGTGCGGCATTCCCGTCGGCATCAAGGATGTCTACTGCACGAAAGGGGTGCCGTCGCAGGCCGCGTCCAACGTGCTGAAGGGCTTCCGACCCGAGTACGAGTCCACCGTCACCCAGAACCTTGCGGACGCGGGCGCGGTGATGCTTGGCAAGCTCAACATGGACGAGTTCGCCATGGGCTCGTCGAACGAACATTCCTGCTACGGGCGGGCAGTCAACCCCTGGCGGCGCGCGGGCGACGCAACACCGCTGACGCCGGGCGGATCGTCGGGCGGCTCGGCCGCGGCGGTGGCGGCCGATCTTTGCCTTGCCGCGACCGGAACCGACACCGGCGGATCGATCCGCCAGCCCGCGGCTTTCACCGGCATCGTCGGGATCAAGCCGACCTACGGGCGCTGCTCGCGCTGGGGGGTGATCGCCTATGCCTCCTCGCTCGACCAGGCCGGGCCGATGACGAAGTCGGTCCGCGACGCGGCGATCATGCTGGGGGCAATGGCAGGCCACGACCCGAAGGATTCCACCAGCGCCGATATCCCGGTCCCGGACTTCGAGGCGATGCTGACGGGCGACATCCGCGGCCGCAAGATCGGCATTCCGCGCGAATACCGGATCGAGGGCCTGCCCGCCGAGATTGCCGCGATCTGGGACCAGGGCACGGCGATGTTGCGCGACGCCGGCGCGACCATCGTCGACGTGACGCTGCCGCACACGAAATACGCGCTGCCCGCCTATTATGTGGTCGCCCCGGCCGAGGCGTCATCGAACCTCGCGCGCTACGACGGCGTACGCTATGGCCATCGCGCGAAACTGGCGCAGGGCGACGGCATCGTGGAGATGTACGAGAAGACCCGCGCCGAGGGCTTCGGCCACGAGGTGCAGCGGCGGGTGATGATCGGCACCTATGTGCTGTCGGCGGGCTTCTATGATGCCTATTACAACCGGGCGCGGAAGGTGCGCGCACTGATCAAGCGCGACTTCGAGACGGTCTTTGCCGATGGCATCGACGCCATCCTCGCGCCGATTTCCCCTTCGGCGGCCTTCGGCCTGGGCGAGGTCGCGGACAGCGACCCGGTCGCGATGTATCTCAACGACGTCTTCACGGTGACGCTGAACCTGGCCGGGCTACCCGGCATCGCGGTTCCGGTGGGGCTGGACAGGCAGGGCCTTCCGCTGGGCCTTCAGCTGATCGGCCGCCCGTGGGAGGAAGGCGATCTGCTGAATCATGCCTACGCGCTGGAACAGGCCGCAGGCTTTGTTTCCAAGCCGGGCAAATGGTGGTAAGCGCGCCACAGGAAACCTATTCGGGGATCAGAATGCGTCTACCTGCCGCCCTTGCTGCCCTTACCTTGCTTGGCGCCTGCGCGTCGCCCGCGACGACGGGGGGGAGCTATGCCGAGTATCAGCGCGACTACCAGTCCGGGCTGGCCCCTGGTGCCAGCGCGACGGATGCTGCGGTTGCCGAGGCTGCGGCTGATCCCGCGGCCGAAAGTCACGCCGGCATTTCGGACGAACAGGACTTCTCCGCCGTCGCATCGCGCGAAACGATCGAGAGCGACAAGGAACGCATCGCCCAGAACCGCGCACAATACCAGGTGATCGCGCCCACCGCGCTGCCCGAGCGGACCGAGACATCGGCCCCCAACCTGATCTCCTACGCGCTGAACGCCCCCAACCGGCTGGGGCAGCCCTACTACAAGCGCGGCGGGCTGGCGCTGTCGAGCAACGAACGCGCCTGCGCCCGCTACCAGTCGCCCGAGGATGCGCAACTCGCGTTCCTCAAGTCCGGCGGACCGGAGCGCGACCGCAGGAACCTCGACCCCGATGGCGACGGCTTCGCCTGCACCTGGGACCCGACCCCGTTCCAGAAGGTCCGCGGCTAGCGGTGGCGGCCTGTCCCTCGCCCAACTGCGGCCCGCGCCGCGACGGGGCCAGGCCCGATCTTGTCGTCCTGCACTACACCGCGATGCCGACCCTTGCCGAGGCACGAGCGCGGCTTTGCGACCCCGCGGCCGAGGTGTCCGCCCATTGGCTGATCGCCGCGGACGGGGCCGCCGAACAGTTGGTGGACGAGGCCGCCCGCGCCTGGCACGCCGGCGCGGGCGCCTGGGGCGCGGTCAGCGATGTCAATTCCCGCTCCATCGGGATCGAACTGGCCAATCCCGGCGACGCGCCCTTTCCCGAACCGCAGATGTCCGCGCTGGAACGGCTGCTGGCGGCCGTCATGGCGCGCTGGGCGATCCCGCCCGCGCGGGTCATCGGCCATTCCGACATGGCGCCCGACCGCAAGGGCGACCCGGGCCCGCGCTTCGACTGGCGGCGGCTGGCGCTGCAGGGGCTGTCGGTCTGGCCGGGGCAGGGGGATGCGCGCGCCGACTTTCTGGCCAGCGCGCGGGCCTTCGGCTATCCCGATCTGCCGGCTGCGGTGATCCTTCCGGCCTTCCGCCTGCGCTTTCGTCCCTGGGCCAGCGGCCCCGAGGCGCCTGAGGATCGCGCGATGATTGCCGACCTTGCCGCCCGTTTTCCCGTTGACGCCGGGCCCCGGCGCCCCTAACTCCCTGCTTGCGCGGATGGCTGGATGACCGCGGGTCGCCCTCGGGCGGCACGAGGAAAGTCCGGACTCCCTGAAGCGACGGTGCCGGGTAACGCCCGGCCGGGGAAACCCGAGGGAAAGCGCCACAGAGATGAGACCGCCCGCGTCCGCGCGGGCAAGGGTGAAACGGTGGGGCAAGAGCCCACCGCGGACCTGGCAACAGGGACGGCACGGCAAGCCCCACCGGGAGCAATGCCAAATAGGGGCCTCGCGCGGGCTGATCGGGCAACCGATATCGCCGCAGGGACGCTTCAGCCCGAGAGGCCCGGGTTGGCAGCTTGATCCCGCCGGTAACGGCGGGACCAGAGGAATGGTCATCCAGGGGGCGAAAGTCCCCGGACAGAATCCGGCTTACAGGCCATCCGCGCACCTTCGCCCCTGCCCGGATCGGGGGCCCGCGCAAAGCGGCGGAAAACCCGCGCTTTGCTGTTGACTCTGCCGCTGCCATCCGTAAAAGGCGGGCTTCAAGGAATTTGCGGGCTGCGCCGATCGTGCCATGTCCGAAGCAGGAGAACGACAATGGCGAAGCCGACGACGATCAAGATCCGTCTGAACTCGACGGCGGGCACCGGGCACTTCTACGTGACCAAGAAGAACGCCCGCACCATGACCGAAAAGATGGTCGTGCGGAAGTACGACCCGGTCAAGCGTGAGCATGTCGAATACAAGGAAGGCAAGATCAAGTAGGATCTGCCCGTCCGCAGGATCAGGGGCCGCGCGTTTGCGCGGCCTTTTGCTTTGCGGGGGGCGCGATCCGACGCGGGCGCTGCACAAACGAAAAGGGCCGGGGAAATCCCCGGCCCATCGTCATTGCGGTGTTCCCCGCGATCACTCGCGGTTGCCCATGAACTGCAACAGGAACATGAACATGTTGATGAAGTCGAGGTAGAGGTTCAGCGCCCCCATGATCGCCGACTTCGCCAGCCACTCCTGATCGCCGTGCTGGGCGTGCTCGATGTAGGTGGTCTTGATCTTCTGCGTGTCGTAGGCGGTGAGGCCCGCGAAGATCAGGACGCCAAGCGCCGAAATCGCGAAATGCATCGCCGAGGAGGCGAGGAAGATGTTCACGATCGAGGCCAGAAGCAGGCCGATCACGCCCATGATCAGGAACGATCCCCAGCCGGAGATGTCCTTCTTCGTCGTGTATCCCCAAAGCGACAGGCCCGCGAAGGCGATCGCGGTGATGAGGAAGGTCTGAACGATCGACACGCCGGTGAAGACGGCGAAGATCCAGCTGATCGACACGCCCATCGCCGCGGCGAAGGTGTAGAAGAAAAGCTGCGCGCCGGCCGCCGAGATGCGGTTGATCATCGCGCCGAAGGCGAAGACCATGATCAGCGGCAGGAACATGATCACCCACTTGAGCGGCGAGGCATAAAGCGCATAGCCGACATCGGTCAGATAGCGGGTGGCCCCGATCTGGTAGGCGGTGGGTGTATCCGTCACGGTCAGTCCGCCAAGGGCCCATGCGGCCGCGGCGGTCAGCACCATGCCCACGGACATCAGTCCGTAGACCTTGTTCATATGGGCGCGAAGCCCTTCGTCGATCGCGAGCGCACCGGTCCCCACCCGGCCAGCGCGGATCGTGTCAAAATCAGCCATCAAAGCCTCCTGCTGCGTTTCCTTTGGTGGCGGCCCTTTCGGGCCACCCCTTCCAGCGGAATATCGGGAAGCCTGCCCTCGATTTCAAGTTTTTCCGGGCCGCCGGGCGGATTTACCTGAGCCATGTCTTCGGAACGTCCCAGACCGGCCGCGCGGCTTCGGCGCGGGCCTCGTCCGCGGTCAGGCCGATATCCTCCAGAAGACGATCGTCGAGGTCGCGGAGCGCGTGGCGCTGACGGGCCAGGGGAAACATCAGGGAAAGGCGGCGCAGAAGGCCCGGCCGGCGCCGGGTGGGGGCGGAACGGGTGAGGTGAAGGTCCATTTCAACTTCTCCTTTTGTGATGGATGCGATCACTTGCATGATCGTTCTTGATTAATATCGGCGATCGTGGTCTATTTTGAAAATGAATGTTCGTTGCTGACTTCATCACGGATCGTGATATGCCCAGAAACCTTGACCTCACCTCGCTCAGGGCCTTCGCCACCGTCGCCGACGCCGGCGGCGTTACCCGCGCTGCCGGGCTTCTGAACCTGACGCAGTCCGCCGTCTCTATGCAGATCAAGCGGCTGGAGCAGTCGCTGGGACAGGAATTCTTCGCCCGCGCCGCGCGCCGACTGACGCTGACGCCGGAGGGCGAGCAGCTTCTGGGCTATGCGCGCCGGATGCTCGAGCTGAACGACGAGGCGCTGAGCCGGCTGACCGACAGCGCCTTCGAAGGCGAACTCAGGCTGGGCGTGCCCCACGACATCGTCTATCCGGCGATCCCGCGCATCCTAGCCCGGTTCGCCGCGCTTTACCCGCGCGTGCGCATCAACCTGGTGTCGTCATTCACCAACCTGATGCACGAGTCCTTCGTGCGCGGCGAACTTGACCTGATGCTGACCACGGAGGAGGCGATCGACCCGCGGGGCGAGGAACTGGCCGCGCGCGATCTGATCTGGATCGGCGTCGAGGGCGGGGCAGCCGGGCAGAGGCGGCCGCTGAGGCTGGGGTTCGAGGAGGTCTGCCGCTATCGCGCGCTGGCGCAGAACGCGCTCGACGCCGCTGGCATCCCCTGGGAGATGGGGTTCACCGGCCGCTCCAACGAGGCGGCACTTGCGCTTGTCGCCGCCGATCTGGCGGTCACCGTCCGCATGCGGGGCAGCGAGCCGCGCGACGCCGTTGACATAGGCGAGGCCTGCGGCCTTCCGCCGCTGGGCAGGGCGCGCATCGGGCTTTACGACGCCGGCGCCCAGAAAGGGCCCGTCGTCGAGGCGCTCAAGGCCGATCTGCGGCGGGCGTACTGCCAAGCCTATTGCTGATCGACCCGGATCACCACCTTGCCGGTGGAGCGGCGGTCCCTGAGCAGGGCCAGCCCTTCGGTCGCGCGCTCAAGCGGCAGCACGTGGCTGACATGCGGGTGCAGCCGCCCGGCCTCGTACCAGCGCATCAGTTCCGCTAGCGAGGCGGACAGCAGGTCGGGGCGGAAGGTCCGGTAGCCCCCCCAGTAGAAGCCGATCAGCGTCAGGTTCTTGACCAGCAGGTGGTTGGCCGGAACCTGCGGCACCTTCCCCGATGCGAACCCGATCGCCAGCAGCCGCCCGTCCGGCCGCGTCGCGCGCAGCGCCGCCTGGAACAGGTCGCCGCCGACGGCGTCATAGACGACATCAGCCCCGCCCAGCGCCTTGACCTCGGCGCGCAGATCGGCCGTCGCGTCGATCAGATGGTCGGCGCCCGCCCGCGCGGCGACCGCCAGCTTGTCCTGCCCCCGCGCGACCGCGATCACCCGCGCGCCCAGGATCTTGCCGACCTCGACGGCGGTCAGGCCCACCCCGCCCGCCGCGCCCAGGACCAGCAGCGTCTCTCCGGGCTGGATGCGGGCGCGGTGGGTCAGCGCCAGATGGCTTGTGCCGTAGGCGACAAGAAAGCCCGCCGCCTGTTCGAAAGGCATGCCGTCGGGCAGAACTACGCAGGCAGAGCCAGGCACACAGACATGGCCGGCAAGCCCCCCGGACCCTGCAAAGGCGGCGACCCGGGTGCCGGGCGGGGGTCCCGCGGTGCCCGGGCCTGCTGCATCCACCGTTCCTGCGACCTCCATGCCCAGAGTGAAGGGCGGGCGCGGGCAGTCCTGGTAGGTGCCGTCGATCATCAGCAGGTCGGCAAAATTGAGCCCGCAGGCGGTTACGCGAATACGCACTTCGCCGGGGCCGGGCTGCGGTTCGGGGGTGTCGACCAGCGCGGGAAGGGAACCGAAGTCTGAAATCTGCAGGCTTTTCATGGGTACTCCGTGCTTTGGCGAAAGATAGCCGCAGTGCAGAAAAAGGTCCAAGCAAAGAATATTTGCATAATGCAAAACATCCTATGGGAGATTTTTGCGTTTTGTATTGCAAAATGATAATCTGCCTATACGTGAGCGTTGCAGATTCAGAATTCGTTTCTGGATAGTGCGCGATCCGGTATACAAAAGGTCAGGACGAGATTGATCGTTAAGCAACTTGCCCAGTTACCAACCCGGTTTGAACTCTCTTTTGGACTGTTGTCAGCATTTGGCACGATCCTTGCTTCTATATGGGTATGCGCTGCCTGCAGCGCCGAGAGGGGAATGGAGTAGAAGATGAAGCATCCCGTTGACGTCCATGTCGGAAAGCGCGTCCGTCATCGCCGCTGGATGGTCGGAATGACCCAGCAGCAACTGGCTGACAAAGTGGGCATCAAGTTCCAGCAGATCCAGAAATACGAAACGGGCATGAACCGCATCTCCGCTTCGCGTCTCTGGGACATCGCGGATGCCTTGTCGGTGCCGATCGCCTTCTTCTTCGAAGGGCTCGATTCCCGCATCGCACCGGCCGAGGACGTTGCCGGCGATATCCTGGCGGACAAGGAAGCGCTGCTCCTGGTGCGGTCCTACTATGCGATCCCCGAGGCACAACGCCGCCGTCTCTTCGATCTGGCCAAGGTTCTCTCCGACGCCGCCTGAGGAGAGGCATTGACGCCAGACGACACGAACACTACCCCCGGCGTGACAACGCCGAGGAACAGATGGCCAGATTGACCCTTTCTCCCGATGGCCGCCGCTCGGTGATTGCGACTGCACATCGCATCGCCGATGCGGCGCGCCGCGAGACCTTGGCCCACTTCCGCTCCCCAACCCTGACGGTAGAAAGCAAGCTCGCATCCGGCTTCGATCCGGTAACGGCGGCCGATCGCGCGGCCGAAGCCGCGATGCGCGCGATCCTGGCCCAGGAACGTCCGGACGATGCGATCTTCGGCGAGGAGATGGGCCGCAGCGCGGGCACCTCCGGCCTGACCTGGGTGCTCGACCCCATCGACGGCACGCGCGCCTACATGTCGGGGACGCCGACCTGGGGCGTGCTGATCGCGCTGTCCGACGGCGATGGGCCCTTTCTGGGGGTGATCGACCAGCCCTTCATCGGCGAGCGGTTCGTGGGCGGGCTCGGCCTGGCCGAAGTCCGGGGTCCACAAGGTCGGCAGCAACTGGCGACCCGGCCGCCGCGCCCGCTTTCGGATGCGGTGCTTTTCACCACCTTCCCCGAGGTCGGCACGCCCGAAGAAGGGGCCGCCTTCCGCCGCGTTTCCGCGCACGCCCGGCTGACGCGCTACGGGATGGACTGCTACGCCTACGCGCTTCTGGCTGCGGGGCAGATCGACCTCGTGATCGAGGCGGGGCTTTCGGCCTACGACATCCAGGCCCCGATCGCCGTGATCGAGGCCGCGGGGGGCATCGTCACCGACTGGCAGGGCGGGCCTGCCCATGCGGGCGGGCGGGCGATCGCGGCGGCGAACCCGGCCGTGCACGCCGAGGCGCTGGCCCTGCTTGCCGGGTGAGATTTGCGGGTTTCCGCAGAAGGTATTTGCGCGGCTTGCGGGTAGAAGATCGCGCGCCGTCCCTCTATGATGGCGCTGCCGGGCGAGTCCTTCCCCCTTCTGTCGCCCGGCCGTTCCCGATCCGCCGAAGGGGTGGCGAAAAGGGGAACGCATGTCCGAAATCCTGATCCGCAATGCCGATGTCGTAGTGACGATGGATGCCGCGCGCCGGGAAATCGCGCGGGCTGACGTGCTGCTGCGCGGCGGCGTGATCGCCGCGGTGGGGCAGGGGCTGGCCACCAGCGGCGAGGTCGTCGAGGCGCGGGGCTGCGTTGTGACACCCGGCCTCGTCAACACGCATCATCACCTTTACCAGACCCTCACACGCGCGGTCCCCGGCGGGCAGGACGCACTTCTTTTCGGCTGGCTCAGGACGCTTTATCCGATCTGGGCGCAGTTCGGACCCGAGGAGATGCGGATATCCGCGCTGGCGGGGCTGGCGGAACTGGCGCTTTCGGGCTGCACGATGACCTCCGACCACCTCTATCTCTATCCCAACGGGGCGCGGCTCGAGGATACGATCGACGCCGCGCGCGAGATCGGGCTGCGCTTCCACCCCACCCGCGGCGCCATGTCGATCGGCGAAAGTGCCGGCGGCCTGCCACCCGATGCGCTGGTCGAGGAGGAAGCGGCGATCCTGCGGGACATGGAGCGGGTGGTGGACGCCTTCCATGACCCGGCCGAGGGCGCGATGGTGCGCGTGGGGCTGGCGCCCTGTTCCCCCTTCTCGGTCAGCCGCGACCTGATGCGCGAGGCGGCGGCTCTGGCGCGCGACAAGGGTGTGATGCTGCACACCCATCTGGCCGAGAACGACGAGGACATCGCCTATTCGCTGTCGCGCTTCGGCTGTCGTCCGGGCCAGTATGCCGAGGATCTGGGCTGGACCGGCGACGATGTCTGGCATGCCCATTGCGTCAAGCTCGATGGTTCGGAAATTGAACTTTTTGCCCGTAGCCGGACCGGGGTTGCCCATTGTCCATGTTCGAATTGTCGCCTTGGCTCCGGTATCGCGCCGGTGCGCGGGATGCGCGACCGGGGCGTGAAGGTGGGTTTGGGCGTCGACGGTTCGGCCTCGAACGACGCGGGCAACCTGATTGCGGAGGCGCGCCAGACGCTGCTTTTGCAGCGTGTCGCGCGGGGGGCGGACGCGATGAGCGCGCGCGAGGCCCTGGAGATCGCGACGCTGGGGGGCGCGCGGGTGCTGGGGCGTGGTGACTGCGGGTCGCTGGAGCCCGGCAAGCGCGCCGACATCGCCGTCTGGGATGTATCGGGCATCGAGGCGGCGGGCAGTTGGGACCCGGTGGCGGCCCTGATCCTGTGCGGACCGTCACGGGTGCGCGACCTGTTCGTCGAGGGTCGGCAGGTGGTCCGGGACGGGCATGTCGCGACCGTCGATCTGGGCCGTTTGGTCGAAACCCAGAACCGCCTCGCCCGGCGGCTGGCCGGGTAGGCCGGGGGGCCGTCTGCCCCCCGGACCCCCCGAGGATATTTGGGAAAAGTAGAAGGGGGCAGGGCGGCATGCCGCGGTTGCGGCCACCTGCATCCATCGCCTAAAAAGGTCGCAGGCGCCCGCTGCGGGCGCGGCGAGGGGGGTGAGGATGACGGCCGATGTCGTGATCGTCGGGGCGGGGGCCGCCGGCGTTGGCGCGGCGCTCGAGCTGCGCGACAGGGGCATGTCCTGCGTCGTTCTCGAAGCGGCGGACCGCATTGGCGGGCGTGCCTTCACCGATCGCCGGTCGCTGCCCGGTCACTGGGACCGGGGGTGCCAGTGGCTGCATTGCGCCGACGTCAACCCCCTGGTGCCCTGGGCCGACCGGCTGGGAGTGGCATATGACCGCGCACAGTCGCGCACACGGCGTGCGCACTGGCGTGGCGGGCGGCGGCTGTCGCAGGCAGAGTCGGCGCAGATCGACGCCCGCACCGACGCGGGGTTCGAGGCTGTCTATGCCGCAGCCCGGCAAGGTCGCGAGATGCCGGTGTCGGCGGCGCTGGCCGAGGGCGGCCACGACGATCCCTTCCTGCTTTACATGATACGGCTGATGGCCTGCGACGAGCCGGAGCGGGTGTCGGCGCGGGGCTATGCGGCCTATGCGGATACGGGCGTGAACTGGATCGTGCGATCAGGCTACGGCGCGCTGGTCGAACGGATGGCCGAGGGGCTTGGAGTGCGTACGGGCGTTGCTGTCCGGGCCATCGCGGAGCGGCCGGGCGGGGTGCGCGTGGAGACCTCGGCCGGATCGGTCGATGCCCGCGCGGCGATCGTCACGGTGTCGACGAACGTTCTGCTTTCAGGTGCCATTGCCCTGCCCAAGGGCGAGGTGCGCGGTGTCCTCGACCTCATGGCCGATGTGCCCTGCGGGTGCTACGAGAAGGTCGCCGTCGCGCTGCGGCGGCTACCCGACGGGCTTGGCGAGACGGACGGCATCGCCGTGGATACAGGTGAGCCCGGCCGGGCGCCCTATGTGCAGGTCCTGCCGGGCGAGGCGCCGAAGATGATCCTGCACATGGCGGGCGATCTGGCGCGCGAGCTGTCCGGTCATGGCGAGGCCGCCATGACCGACTTTGCCCTGTCGGTGCTGAAGGGCGCATTCGGGGCGGGGTTCGGTGACCTTGTCGCAGCGACGGCCGTGACGGGATGGGGGCAAGATCCGTTGGTGAGGGGCGGCTACAGCTATGCCGCCGCAGGCCGTGCGGAGAGTCGGGACCGGATGATCGAGGCCGACGCGGGCCGGATCGCCTTTGCGGGGGAGGCGTTCTCTCGTCACTGGCAGGCAACTGCGCACGGCGCCTACCAGAGCGGGCGTGACGTCGCCGCGCGCCTTGCGTCGGGGTATCTGCGCCGGGCGTGACTCAGGCGGGCCTGCCGCCGACAAGCACCGCCTTCACCGCCCGGTCGTCCCCCATCATGATCGTCGGGAACACCGCTTCCCAGATGTCCCGCGCCCGGGCGGCGCGCTGGGCGATGGCGGGGGTCGAGGCGAGGTCGATGACGACGATGTCGGCCTCCATCCCCGGCGCGAGGTTGCCGATGCGGTCGTCGGCGCGCAGCGCGCGGGCGGATCCTTGCGTGGCCAGCCACCAGAGCTCGGCCGGGTGCAGCGCGCGATGGCGCAGTTGCGCGACCTCGTAGGCGGCCGCCATGGTCCTGAGCATCGAGAAGCTGGACCCGCCGCCGGTGTCGGTGGCCAGCCCCACGCGGTAGCCGCCGCGGGTCATCCCGTCCATGTCGAAAAGGCCCGAGCCGATGAAGGTGTTCGAGGTCGGGCAGTGGATCAGGCTTGCGTCCGCCTCCTTCAGGCGCGCGTGTTCGCGCGGTTCGAGATAGATCGCGTGGCCGAAAAGCGCGCCGGGGCCGACGAGGCCGAAGCGTTCGTAGGTGTCGAGATAGTCGCGCGCGTCCGGGAAAAGGGATCGGACCCAGGCCACCTCGTCGGTCTGCTCGCTCAGGTGGGTCTGCATCAGGCAGCCGGGGCTTTCGGACCAGAGCGCCCCCATCGCCTCAAGCTGCGCCTCGGTCGAGGTGGGGGAGAAGCGGGGGGTGACGACGTAGTTCAGCCGCCCGACCCCGTGCCAGCGGTCGCGCAGGTGGCGGCTGTCGTCATAGGCCGATTGCGGCGTGTCGCGGAGCCCCTCGGGCGCGTTGCGGTCCATGCAGGTCTTGCCCGCATAGGCGCGCACCCCGCGACGCTCCGCCTCGGCAAAGAAGGCCTCCACGCTTTCGGGGTGGATGGTGCAGTAGGAGCAGACCGTGGTGGTGCCGTTCGCCAGCGTCAGGTTGAAATAGGTTTTCGCGATCGCCGCCGCATAGGCGGGGTCGGCAAAGCGCATCTCCTCGGGGAAGGTGTAGCTGTTCAGCCAGTCGATCAGACGCTTGCCCCAGCTGGCGATCATCGCGGTCTGGGGATAGTGCACATGCGCGTCGATGAAGCCCGCCGAGATCAGCGCGTCGCCGTGGTCGGTCACGCGGGCGTCGGGATGAGCGCGGCGCAGGTCGTCCGCCTCGCCCACCGCGGCGATGCGGCCTCCCTCGATCAGCACGCCGCCGCGCGCCGAATGCCGCGCCGCGCCAGGGCCTTCGGTCGTGGGGTTGCCTTCGAACCGGAGGGTCTGGCCAATCAGAAGTTCCGCCATGTCGTGCGCCGTCCCTGTCATGTCACTGTCGCGCGGGCAGTCTAGGGCCAAGTTGGTTGCGGGGGAATCCGCCCTTTGCCCCTGTTTCTTTGAAAGTCCTTCCGATAATGTCGCGCCAATCGCGGGGGAGATGAATGACGGACGCGCAAGAGATCGAGCTTGACCGCGACGAGGATGAATATGCGCTCGACGAAAAGGTCGTGAGCGCGATTCTCGATGCGGTCAGCGCGGGCGATGCCGCCGCGATCGACACGCTGATGGAGCCGCTTCACGCGGCTGACATCGCCGACCTGCTGGAACAGATCGGGTCGTCGGACCGGGCCGCGCTCCTGGCGCTCTGGTCGCGTGGGATCGACGGCGAGATCCTGTCCGAACTCGACGAGTCCATCCGCGAGGAGGTGATCCAGGCGCTACCGGCGGAGGTTCTGACCGAAGCCGTCCGCGAGCTGGATTCCGACGATGTCGTCGACCTGCTGGAAGACCTTGAGGAGCCGCAGCAGGAGCGGGTCCTGGAGGCGCTGGAGGACAGCGACCGCGCGGCCGTCGAACAATCGCTGACCTATCCGGAATATTCCGCCGGCCGCCTGATGCAGCGTGAGGTCGTAACCGCACCCGAACACTGGACGGTGGGCGACGCGATCGACTTCCTGCGCACCGCCGAGGAATTGCCGGACCAGTTCTACCACGTCATCCTTGTCGATCCGCGCTGGCACCCGGTGGGCTATGTCACGCTGGGCAAGCTCCTGTCGTCGCGCCGGGACGTGCCGCTCATGGCCATTACCGAGGACAGCTTCCGCACCATGGGCGTGCTGGAGGAGGAAGGCGACGTCGCCTATGCCTTCAACCAGTATCACCTGATCTCGGCGCCGGTCGTGGACGGGGACGGGCGGCTGGCCGGTGTCATCACCATCGACGACGCGATGGCCGTCCTGGACGAGGAGCACGAGGAGGACGTCCTGCGTCTGGCCGGCGTGGGCGAGGAAAGCTCCATCTCGGACGGGGTGATCGATACGGTGCGCCAGCGGACGCCGTGGCTGCTGGTCAACCTGTTCACCGCCAACATCGCCGCGCTGGTGATCGCCCAGTTCGCCCATACGATCGAGGCGGTGGTGGCCCTTGCTGCCCTGATGCCGATCGTCGCCTCTATGGGCGGCAATGCGGGGACGCAGTCGCTGGCCGTGGCGGTGCGGGCGCTGGCCACCAAGGACCTGACCGGCTCCAACGCGGGCCGGGTCGTCCGGCGTGAGGCGATGGTGGGCGCGATCAACGGGTTCGTCTTTGCGCTGATCATGGGGCTTGTCGGCTACCTTGCCTACGGCTCCTGGCTTCTGGGCGGCGTTCTGGGGGCGGCGATGGTCATCAACCTTGTCGTCGCCGCGCTGGCGGGCGTTCTGGTGCCGCTGACGCTCGAACGGTTCGACCTCGACCCGGCGCTGGCTTCGGGCACGTTCGTGACCACGATGACCGATGTGGTCGGCTTCTTCGTCTTCCTGGGGCTGGCGACGGTGATCCTTCTATGACCCTGTCAGAGATCAAGGCGGCGGCGCGGGCCGAGGCCTTTGGGCGCCGCAAGGCGGCCTTCGCGGAGCGGTCCGCAGATGATTGCCGCTTCCTGAGAGAGGTGTTGGAAGACCACGCGGGCGAACCGCTGGCCGGCTACATGCCAATGCGGACCGAGATCGACTGCCTGCCCGCGATGGCGGCGCACCCCGGGCCGGTGGGCGTGCCGGTCATCCTTGGCGCTGGGCAGGCGCTGAAGTTCCGGCAATGGCATCCCGGCGCGGAGATGGTCGCGGGGGAGTTCGGCGCGCTCATCCCCGAAACCGGGGACTGGGTGGAACCACGCGTGCTGATCGTGCCACTTCTGGCATTCGACCGGCGCGGATTCCGTTTGGGTTACGGCGGCGGATTCTATGACCGCACGCTCGAAGGGTTGCGCGGGAAGGGACAGGTCACGGCCATCGGCTTTGCCTTTGCCGCGCAGGAAATGGCCGAAGTTCCGATCGAGGCGACCGACCAGCCGCTCGATCTGATCGTGACCGAACGCGGCGTGCTAGCGCCGGGGCGCTGACGCGGCTCCACCCTCCCGCGGCCCGGTGACGCCGGCGGCAGGCTGGCCGGAACGGGGCACGCCGGCGAATTCGCTGTGGACAAGACCGGGGCACGGTCCTAGCAGTCAGCCATGGAAACGCGCCCCCACATCCGGTTTCTGAACCGCGCCACGCCGCCGCACATCACGACCCTGATCCTGATCGCCGGGATATCGGCGCTGTCGATGAACATCTTCCTGCCCTCGCTCCCGGCGATGGCGAAGACGTTCAAGACCGATGCGCATGTGATGAACCTCGCCATTGCCGGCTATCTCGGGGTCAACGCGCTTTTGCAGGTGCTGATCGGGCCGGTCGCGGACAGGGTCGGGCGTAGGCCCGTGATCCTTGCCGGGCTCGCGATCTTCATCCTCGCCACGCTCGGCTGTGTCTTTGCCCCGACCATCGAGTTGTTCCTGATGTGCAGGATGGTGCAGGCGGTGATCGCGGTCTGTTTCGCGGTGTCGCGCGCGATGATCCGCGACATGGTTCCGCCGGAGGAGGCGGCCTCGATGATCGGCTATGTCACCATGGGCATGGCGATCGTGCCGATGATCGGGCCGGCCATCGGGGGCGAGCTGGACCGCGCCTTCGGCTGGCAGGCAAGCTTCTGGGCGCTGGCCATCGCGGGGACCGCGATCGCGCTCATATCCTGGGCCGATCTGGGTGAGACGCAGGCCCGCCGCCCCTCGGGTCTGGCCAGCCAGATGCGCGAATATCCCGAACTTCTCGCCTCGCCGCGGTTCTGGGGCTACTGCATGGCCTCCGCACTCTGTTCGGGCGCGTTCTTCGCCTATCTGGGCGGCGCGCCCTTCGTCGGAACCGAGGTGTTCGGCCTGGCCAGCGACCGGTTGGGCTACTTCATCGGCGCGCCCGCATTGGGCTATGCGCTGGGCAACTACCTGTCGGGCCGCTTCTCGCGTCAGGCGGGGATCGACCGGATGGTGCTGTGGGGCGCGATCATCACGCTTGCCGGGACCGCGCTGTCGCTGCTCCTGACCTATGCGGGTGCCACCAACGCCTGGACCTTCTTCGGATTCATGACCTTCGTCGGCCTCGGAAACGGCATGGTCATCCCGAACGCCACATCGGGCATGCTGTCGGTGCGCCCCCATCTGGCCGCGACCGCCTCGGGCCTTGGCGGGGCGATGATGCTCGGGGGCGGGGCAATCCTCTCGGCCCTCGCCGGGGCGGTTCTGGCGCCGGGAACCGGGGCCGCGCCGCTTCAGTGGATCATGGCGCTGACCTCGGCCGCCGCGGTCCTGTCCGCGCTTCTCGTCATCGCGCGGCGGCGGGCGATCGGACGCTGACCGCTTGCGCGGAGGGTTTGCAAAGCCTACCGTCCGGTTTGGCAAACCCACCCGGAGACACCCATGGCCACGCGAAAGCTCTATGCCGGCGTCAAGCTGAGGGAGACGCGCGGCAGGCTTGGGCTGACGCAGCGGGCCTTTGCGCAGAAGCTTGGCGTTTCGCTGCCCTACCTCAACCAGATGGAAAACAACCATCGCCCGGTGTCGACGGCGGTGGTGCTGGCGCTGGCGGGCGAATTCGGCCTTGACGTGACCGAGCTTTCCTCGGGCGATGCCGAACGCATCGTCACCGACATGCGCGAAGCTCTCGCCGATCCGGTCTTTGCCGACATTGCCCCGCCGCTGGCGGACCTGAGGCTGACGGCCTCGAACGCGCCGGCCTTCGCGCGGGCCTTCCTGGAACTGCACCGCGCCTATCGGCAAAGCCACGAACGCCTCGCCTCGCTGGACGAGGCGTTGGGTCGCGAGGATGCCGCCTCGCTCGCCTCGCCCTGGGAAGAGGTGCGGGACTTCTTCCACTACTGCGACAACTACATCGACGCGGTCGACCGCGCTGCGGAACGGTTCGCGACCTCCGACGGGTGGCCCGCAGACCCGGTTGCGCGGGCGGTCGAGGTGATGGCGTCACGCGGGGTGGAGGTTGCGTTCGCCGATGCGCCTGCGTTGCGCATGGCCGAGGCGGGACGGCTGACCGTATCGACGCGCGCGGCGGCGCCCACGCAGCGGTTCCAGATCCTGCATCAACTGGCGCTTCTGACCCACGACGACCTCATCGAGGCGACCCTCGATCTGGCCCGCTTCCAGTCCGAGGCGGCGCGGTCGATCGCCAAGATCGGACTGGCCAACTACTTCGCCGGCGCCGCCCTTTTGCCCTACCGCGCGTTCCTGGAGGCCGCGGGCGAGTCGCGGCATGATCTGGAACGGCTGGCCGACCGCTTCGGCGCCTCGATCGAGCAGGTCGCGCACCGGCTTTCCACCCTGCAAAGGCCGGGGCTGAAGGGCATCCCCTTCTTCTTCGTCCGGGTCGATCAGGCGGGCACGATCACCAAGCGCCATTCGGCCACGCGCCTGCAATTCGCCCGCTTCGGCGGCGCCTGTCCGCTCTGGAACGTGCATCAGGCGTTCGAGACGCCGGGCCGGTTCCTGCGCCAACTGGCAGAAACGCCGGACGG
Organism: Albidovulum sediminis; assembly: GCF_025380365.1. Classification (GTDB taxonomy): domain Bacteria; phylum Pseudomonadota; class Alphaproteobacteria; order Rhodobacterales; family Rhodobacteraceae; genus Albidovulum; species Albidovulum sediminis. The sequence continues at coordinate 1,974,462 of NZ_JAOCQF010000001.1, read as the reverse complement.
TGTCCGCTATCTGTGCCTTGCGCGCGACATCTCGAAGGCGGGCGGGTCCTTCAACGCCCCGGTGCGGCGCTTCGCGATCGGTCTTGGCTGCGAGATCAGCCACGCCAAGGGGCTGGTCTATGCCGACGACCTCGACCTGTCGAATGCACGCGCCTACGAGCCCATCGGGATTTCCTGCCGAATCTGCGAGCGGCGGGGATGCCATCAGCGGTCTGTCCCGCCGCTCGAGCGAAGGCTTCGGGTCGATCCCGACCGGCGCGGCCTTCTGCCTTACGAGGTGGAGTGACCTCAGGCGTCGGCGAGCATCTTCGCGATCTCGTCCTTGAGCGCGGCGCGCTTCTTGCGCATCAGCGTCTCGGTCATGCCATCCACCGGTTCCACATTCGTTTCGGCCCGGTGCACCTGTCGGTTGAGGTCGTGGTACTCGTCCGCAAGTCGCGCGAAGTGGGCATTGGCGGTCTTCAGTTCGTGGATCTTCTCCACCAGGCCCGGAAATTCCTCGGCCAGTTCGTGCGGGGTGTTGGACATCGCGTTCTCCTGTCATCCATGTCTTCGCTAGTATCCTAGTGGGCGCCGTGGCGGGCCACTTTGACACGGGTCAAATCGCAAACGCCGCGAATGCGCGCAAAAGCGGCGTGAGCATGCTTGCGAAGCGGACGCGGGCGGGCGAGGGTGCCGCGCGAACCTGCCCCACCCATCCGGCACCGGGTGCCCAAGTCGACCGATGATCCTTCTTGAAAACGGACCCCTTGGCGAAGCCGCGCTGTTTGCCGGCCCGGCGCGCGTGATCCGCGCCGATGCGGCTCACGAGGTTGACGCGGCGCTGGATGCGCTTGACGCGGCGCGGGCAGGCGGGGCCTGGCTCGCGGGATATGCAAGCTACGAACTGGGCCTCGCGCTTGAACCGAAGCTCGCGCCGCTGATGCCCGCGCGGCCCGGCGGCCCGCTCTTGCACTTCGGTGTCTACGACGCGCCCGTATCGGCCGTCGCGGCGCTGGCGCAGGCGGGGGCCGAGGCGCCGGGCGCCGCGCTTGGTCATCCGGTCCCGGCGTGGGACAGGACCGCGCATGCCGGGGCGGTCCGCCGCGTGCGGGATTACATCGCGGCGGGCGATGTCTACCAGGTCAACCTGACCATGCAGATGACCGTCGCCGCTTCGGGCACGCCGCTTGGCATCTACGGGGCCTTGCGGCAGCGCCAGCCGGTCGCCCATGGCGCCGTGGTTGCCCTTCCCGACGCGCCGGTGATCCTGTCCCGCTCGCCGGAACTGTTCTTCGCCACCGACGCCACGGGGCGGATGGAGACGCGCCCGATGAAGGGCACCGCGCCCCGCGCCTCCAACCCCGCCCATGACGCTGCGCTGAAGCTTGGATTGCAGGAAAGCGCAAAGGACCGCGCCGAAAACCTGATGATCGTCGATCTCCTGCGCAACGACATCTCGCGCATCGCGCGGGTCGGGTCGGTGCGCGTGCCCGCGCTCTACGCCATCGAAAGCTATGCGACAGTGCATCAGATGGTCAGCCACGTGACCGGGGAACTGCTGCCCGGCACGACGCCTTCTGCCCTGTTCCGCGCCCTATTTCCCTGCGGTTCGATCACCGGCGCCCCCAAGATTCGGGCGATGGAGATCATCCGCGAGCTTGAGGCCGGCCCGCGCGGCGTCTATTGCGGCGCGATCGGCTGGATCGGTCCGGATGGCGCCTCGGCCTTCAACGTGGCGATCCGCACGCTGACGATGGGCGAGGGCATGGCAACCTTCGGCGTGGGGGGTGGTATCGTGATCGATTCGACCGCCGACGGAGAATGGGAGGAGGCGCTGTGGAAAGCCCGCTTTGCCGACCTGGCACCCGCCTGATCGAAACCTTTGGCTGGGACGGCGCGCGCTTCCTGCGGCTGGAGGCGCATCTGGCGCGGGCGCGGGCCTCGGCCTCGGCCCTCGGCTTTCGTTGGGACGGCGAAGGGATTGCCGCAGTCCTTGCGGAGGTGAAGGGGCCGGTCCCGCTCAGGGTGCGCCTGACCATCGGCCGCGCGGGTGACGCGCAGGTGACGACCGCGCCGCTGTCCCCCGGCCCGGCCCGGTGGATGGTCGGGCTTGCGGCGGAACGCCTGGCGTCGGACGCGCCGCTCCTGCGTCACAAAACGACGGAACGCGCGATCTACGACCGGGTGCGCACGACCCTGCCCGAGGGCCTGGACGAGGTGATCTTTCTCAACGAGCGGGACGAGGTCTGCGAGGGGACGATCACCAATGTCTTCGTCGAACGGGACGGGGCGCTGCTGACGCCGCCCCTGTCCTGCGGGCTTCTGCCCGGGGTGCTGCGCGCGGAGCTTCTCGCTTCCGGCCGGGCGCGGGAAGCGGTGCTGCGGCGCGACGACCTGTTCGGCGCGCGGGTCTTCATCGGGAATGCGCTGCGCGGTCTCATTCCGGCGGTCGCCGCCGGCTGACCGGCTCAGGACTGCCGCCGGGGGTCGGCCATCGCCTCGATGCGCGCCTCGAGCGTGCGGAAATGCTCCACCAGCTCATGCTGCCGCAGCGCGTCGAGCTTTTCGTGCAGGCGCATGATCTCAAGCTCTGCCTTCAGGTTCACCTCGTAGTCATGCGCCGCGGCCAGCCTGTCCTTGGCCGCCTGTCGGTTCTGCGACATCATGATGACCGGCGCCTGCACGGCCGCCAGCATCGACGGGATGAGGTTCAGAAACACGAACGGATAGGGATCGGGCGGCACGGTCAACAGCCAGGCGTTCACCCCGACCCACCCGAGGATGACGCAGGCAAACAGCAGGATGAAGGTCCAGGACCCGCCGAAGGCCGCGACGCGGTCGGCGATGCGCTGGCCCATCGTCAGCCGTTCGTGAAAACTTTCGTTGACGTTGCGCGAGATGGCGGCGCGGGACGCGATCCGCCGCAGAACGCGCTGCTCGCGTTCGGGCAGATCCTCATAGCCCCGGCTCAGCAGGCGCTCGGCCAGTTCGCGCACCGTCTCGTCCATCCCTGCCTCCGCAATCCCGCACGGGCGTCATGCTAGCAAATCGGACGGAGGCACAAAATACGACGCTTCGGCCCCGGCGCTGACGCTACCTCTGCGCCGTGCGCCAGTGTGGGCTGGTCCAAGGTTCCGAGTTCGCCGGCGACAGCGTGCCCTTGCCGAGGATGTGGTCCGACGCTTTTTCGCCCACCATGATCGAGGGGGCGTTGAGGTTGCCGTTGGTGATCCGCGGGAAGATCGAGCTGTCGGCAACGCGCAGCCCCTCCACCCCGATCACGCGGCATTCCGGGTCGACCACCGCCATCGGGTCGTCGCGCCTGCCCATCCGCGCGGTGCCGCAGGGGTGATAGGCGCTTTCGGCGTGCTCGCGGATGAAGGCGTCGATCTCCGCGTCGCTCGCGACCGCGGCGCCGGGCTGGATCTCGTGCCGGACGAAGGGCGCAAAGGCCTCCTGCGCGAAGATTTCGCGGGTCAGCCGCACACATTTGCGGAATTCGCTCCAGTCGTCGGGATGCGACATGTAGTTGAAGAAGATCCGCGGCGCGGCCTTCGGGTCGGCGGACTTCAGCGTGATCGCGCCCCGCGACTTCGAACGCATCGGCCCGACATGGGCCTGGAACCCGTGCCCCTCGGCCGCCGCCTTGCCGTCATAGCGCACCGCGATGGGCAGGAAGTGATACTGGATGTCGGGATAGTCGACGCCCTTGTCTGAGCGGATGAAGGCACAGCTTTCGAACTGGTTCGACGCGCCGATGCCGCCCCCGGTCAGCAGCCAGTGCGCGCCGACCCATGCCTTGCCGAACAGGTTCCAGTATTTGTAAAGCGTGATCGGCTGTCGCGAGGCGAACTGCATGTAGATTTCAAGGTGATCCTGCAGGTTCGCGCCGACGCCGGGCCGGTCCGCCACCACGGCGATCCCGTGTTCGGCCAGATGGGACGCCGCGCCGATCCCCGAGAGCATCAGGATCTTCGGCGTGTTGATCGAGGAGGCGGCCAGCACCACCTCGGCCCGCGCCCGGATCACCTCGACCGCCCCGCCGCGCTCGACCTCGACCCCGGTGGCACGGCCGCCCTCGATCACCACGCGCCGGGCGAAGGCCCGCACCAGCGTGCAGTTCGGCCGCTTCAGTGCGGGTTTCAGATAGGCGTTGGCCGCCGACCAGCGACGGCCCTTGAAGATCGTCGCCTCCATCGCGCCGAAGCCTTCCTGCTTCTGCCCGTTGTAGTCCGACGTCACCTCGTAGCCGGCCTGACGGCCCGCTTCCACGAAGGCATGGAAAAGCGGGTTGGTGCGCGGCCCGCGGGTCACATGCAGCGGGCCGGAGGTGCCGCGGAACTCGCCCGGCTCGCCGTTGCCGCCGTGCCAGGTCTCCATCCGCCGGAAGTAGGGCAGCACATCGGCATAGGACCAGCCCGCCGCGCCGCTTTCGGCCCAGTGGTCGAAGTCGCGCGCATGACCGCGCACGAAGACCATGCCGTTGATCGAGGACGAGCCCCCGATCACCTTGCCGCGCGGCGTGGCCAGCGTCCGGTTGCCCAGGTGCGGCTCCGGCTCGGTGCGGAAGCCCCAGTCGTACATCGGCATGTTCATCGGATAGGACAGCGCGCCCGGCATCTGGATGAAGGGGCCGGCGTCCGACCCGCCGTGTTCGATCACGATCACGGATCGTCCCGCCTCGCTCAGCCTGTAGGCCATGGCACAGCCGGCCGACCCCGCGCCCACGATCACATAATCCGCTTCCATCGTTCCGTTCCTAGCCTTTCTCGCCGACCAGGGCGGCAAAGCCCTCGAAGGCCACGTTGCCGCCGGTCGCGAAGACCAGCAGGTTCTTTCCGGCGACGGGCAGACGGCCCGCCAGCGCCGCCGCAAGCGCCACCGCGCCCGAAGGTTCGACCACGATCTTCAGCCGCTCGAAGGCAAAAAGCATGGCGCAGCGCACCTCGTCGTCGCCGACCGCAAGGCCGGTCACGCCGGCATGACGGGCCGCCGCAAAGGGCGCGGCGCCGGGTTCGGTCGCCTGCAGCGCATCGCAGATCGTGGCCGTGCCCGAGGCGACGCGCCGCCGCGCCCCCGCGGCCAGAGATTGCCCCATCGCGTCGTATCCCGCGGGTTCGACAGCGATCAGGCGAACGTCGGGGTCGGCCGCGCGAAAGGCGAGCGACACCCCGCCGATCAGGCCACCGCCGCCGACCGGGCAGGCGACCACATCGGCGCGCGCGCCCAGTTCCGCAAGCTGTTCAAGGGCTTCGAGCGCCGCCCCGGCCTGGCCCGCGACGATCGCCGGATCGTCGAACGGGTGCAGCAGGACCAGTCCCTCGGCCGACGCGATCTCGCGCGCAAGGGCAGATGCCGCCTCTTCCCGCGGGCGGTCGCCGTGATGGGACAGGACAACGCGGGCACCCATGGCCTCGGTCGCGCGGCGCTTTGCGTCGGGCGCGTCGACGGGCATGACGATGGTCACCGGCACGCCCTCTGCCCGGCCCGCCGCAGCCAGACCTTGCGCGAAATTGCCCGAGGAATAGGCGACGACACCGGCCCGCCGCTCCTCCGGCGACAGCCGCGTCAGGCGCCAGGTCGCGCCGCGGATCTTGAAGGATCCCGCGGTCTGCAGGCATTCGGCCTTGACGAAGGCGCGGGTCGCACCCGCCGCCTCGGCCAGCGCGGGCGAGGAAATGAGCGGCGTCCGCACCGTGACTCGACCTGTCGCGGCGAAGGCCTCTGCCAGTTCTGCGGGCGAGGGAATCCGGGGAAGGGGCTGGGCTGGCGCGGTCATGTCATTCAGCCCCGAAGCTCCAGCTTGATGTAGGACAGGACTTCTTCGGCCGCCGCAGTCGCGTCGGGCGAGGTCGACCGCAGCGCCTCGCGCAGGTAGACCCCGTCGATCAGCGCGCCGACGTGGCGCGCGACAGCGTCCGCTCGCGGGCCGATCAGCGGGCGCAATTCGTGGCAGAGGTTGGAATGCAGCCGGCGGTGATAGACCGACAGCAGCCGCTTGGCCTCGGGGATCGTCTGCGCAAGGACGTAGAAGTTGAGCCAGGCCCCGATGACCTCGCGCCGGAAATTGGTGGTGGAGAAACTGGCGCGGATGATGCCCGCGATCCGAGCCTTCGGCCCTTCGGCGGCCGTCAGCGCGCCGCGAACCTCGGCGCCGTAAAGCGTCAGGACGTGGCGCATGGCGGCCAAGAAGATCTGCTCCTTCGATCCGAAGTAGTGGTGCGCCAGCGCCGAGGACATGCCCGCCCGCTTGGCGATCTGGCTGACCGTCACGTCAAGCGACCCGGTCCGGCCGATCTCGACGATCGTCGCCCGGACCAGTGCCTCCTTGCGAATCGGTTCCATCCCGATCTTGGGCATACCGCTCTCCCTTGCTCCCGATAGCGCTACAAGACCGTTTGTTGACTCGTCAATCAAGAAAAATCGCGCATCACTGCGGCTTTGCCTCACGCGCCATGATCGCTTAGGCTTTGCGGGCGGGATGCAGCGGGAAACGAAAGATTCCGCTTGCCAGACTCGCCTAAGGTGCGGTTAATTGACGCGCCAATCAAGAAAACAGGGAGTGCCAGATGACCCTTCGTTCGACCCTTATTGCAGGCGCGGTCTTCCTCGCCGCCGCCCCGGCCCTGGCCGAGGGCTGCGACAAGGTGATCTTCTCAGACGTCGGCTGGACCGACATAACCGCCACGACCGCGGTGACCTCGACGATCCTCAATGCGCTCGGCTACGAGACCGACATCAAGGTTCTTTCCGTTCCGGTGACCTATACCGGCCTTGCCGAAGGCGACATCGACGTCTTCCTGGGCAACTGGATGCCGACGATGGAGGCCGACATCGCGCCCTATCGCGATGCAGGCACGGTCGAGACGGTGCGCGTGAACCTTGTCGGCGCCAAGTACACGCTGGCCACGAACGAGGCCGGTGCCGCGCTCGGCATCGCCGATTTCGCCGACATCGCCGCCAACAAGGACGCGCTCGAAGGCCAGATCTACGGGATCGAGCCCGGCAACGACGGCAACCGCCTGATCCTCGACATGATCGCCGCAAACGCCTTCGGCCTCGAAGGGTTCGATGTCGTCGAAAGCTCGGAGCAGGGGATGCTCGCCGAGGTCGAGAAGCACAACGCGGACGGCAAGCCGATCATCTTCCTCGGCTGGGAACCGCACCCGATGAACGCCAACTACACGATGACCTACCTTTCGGGCGGCGACGACTGGTTCGGCCCGAACTTCGGCGGGGCCGAGGTGGCGACCAACGTGCGGGCGGGCTACGTCGCCGAATGCCCGAACACGGGCAAGCTCCTGCAGAACCTCGAATTCTCGCTGGCCATGGAAAACGAGATCATGGGCGCCATCCTGAACGACGGCGAAGATCCCATGGATGCCGCCAAGGCGTGGCTTGCTGCGCATCAGGACGTGCTCGGCCCCTGGCTCGACGGCGTGACGACGAAGGACGGCGGCGACGCCATGGCCGCGGTCACGGCGGCGCTTCAGTAACTCCCTGTCGGGGCTGACGCCCGGACCAACTGATTGCGGCAACGAAACCCGTTGCCGCAACTTTACACACACAAGCGCGCAACGCGGGGGACAGGATGGACTGGCTGACACAGATCTGGCTGGGTCTCGTCACTGACGAGAAGATACCCGTCGGAAAGCTGTCGAAGGCGATCTTCGACTGGATGAAGGCCAACCTCAAATGGCTGTTCGACGGGGTCTCCGACGTGATGGAGGGCCTGATTGCGGGCATCCTCTGGGTGCTCGAGGCGCCTCATCCGCTGGTCCTGATCGCGCTGGCCGTCGCGCTGACCTGGTATCTCCAGCGCAACTGGAAGATCTGCGTCCTTGTCGGTCTCGGCTTCCTGTTCATCCTCGATCAGGGCTACTGGGACGAGACGATGGAAAGCCTGACGCTGATCCTGTCGTCCTGCGTGGTCTGCATGGGGCTTGGCGTGCCCATCGGCATCGCCGCAGCCCACCGTCCGCGCCTATACGCGGGCATGCAGCCGGTTCTGGACCTGATGCAGACGCTGCCGACCTTCGTCTACCTGATCCCGGCGATCGTGTTCTTCGGCCTCGGCATGGTGCCGGGCCTGATCGCAACGGTGATCTTCGTTGTACCCGCGCCGATCCGCCTGACGCATCTGGGCGTTTCCAATACCCCGAAGGCGCTGACCGAGGCGCTGACGGCCTTCGGCGCCACCAAGCGGCAAGTGCTGTTCAAGGCCGAACTGCCCTATGCGCTGCCGCAGATCATGGCCGGTCTCAACCAGACCATCATGCTGTCGCTGTCGATGGTGGTCATCGCGGCGCTGGTCGGGGCCGACGGCCTTGGCGTGCCGGTGGTGCGCGCGCTCAACTCCGTCAACACCGCGCTCGGGTTCGAGTCGGGCTTCGTGATCGTGGTCATCGCCATCGTCCTTGACCGCATGCTCCGCAAGGGAGACGCCAAATGAACGCCGCCTCCGAGATCACCGCGCCCGAGATCGCCGTCGAGTTCGACAAGGTCAACATCGTCTTCGGCGACCATCCCGAACGCGCCCTGCCGCTGATGGACCAGGGGCTGAGCCGGTCGGAAATCCAGAAGGCAACCGGCCAGATCCTCGGCGTACATGATTGCTCGCTGACCGTGGCGCGGGGGGAAATCCTTGTCCTGATGGGCCTGTCCGGATCGGGCAAGTCCACCCTTCTGCGCGCGGTCAACGGCCTGAACCCGGTCTGTCGCGGCGCCGTCACCGTCCATGACCGGGGCTGGAACTGCGAGGTCGGCGCGGCCAATTCCGTCGACCTCCTCCGCGTCCGGCGCGAGATCGTGGCGATGGTTTTCCAGCAGTTCGGCCTTCTGCCCTGGCGCACCGTGCGGGAAAACGTGGGCCTCGGGCTTGAACTGGCCGGGATGAATCCGGCCGAGATGCGCGACAAGGTCGATGCGCAACTTGCGCTCGTGGGGCTTTCCGAACGGGCGGACGCCAAAGTGGGCGAACTCTCGGGCGGCATGCAGCAGCGCGTGGGCCTGGCCCGCGCCTTCGTCACCGAGGCGCCGATCCTTCTGATGGACGAACCCTTCTCGGCGCTCGACCCGCTGATCCGCACCCGGCTTCAGGACGAGTTGCTGGAGCTTCAGGAAAAGCTGCACCGCACCATCATCTTCGTCAGCCACGATCTGGACGAGGCCTTCAAGATCGGCAACCGGATTGCGCTGATGGAGGGCGGGCGGATCGTCCAGTGCGGCACCGCGCGCGAGATCATCGCGAACCCGGTGTCGGACTATGTCGCGGACTTCGTCAACCACATGAACCCGCTGTCGGTCCTGACCGCGCGCGACGCGATCGAGCCGACGCCGAACGCCACGCCGACCGATGGCCAGACCGACATCGACACGCCGATCAAGGACGTCATGGCGCGCCTCCGGGACGAGACGCGCGCGCTTGAGGTCGTGGAGCATGGCCGGGTCGTTGGGCAGGTGTCGCGGCGGACGGTCATCGCCCGCCTGCTCGACCCGCGCGGCTGAAACCTCGGGCTAGGGTCGCGCCTCCTCGGGGGCGGGGGGCGTCACGCGGCGGCGCAGACGCGCCTCGCGGAAGGTCATGTAGCTGATGGCGCCGATGATCATGCCGCCCCCGGCAAGAACGAACGGGTCCACCCCTTCGCCGAACGCGAGCGCCCCGAGAAGCGTGGCCCAGACCAGTTGCAGGAAGGTGACCGGCTGTGTCACGGTCAGGGGCGCGGCCGCGAAGGCCCGCGCCATGGCGTAGTGCCCGAAGGTCGCGAAGACCGCGACAATGCTCAGCCAGAACGTCTGCGCGGCCGTCGGCGGAATCCAGACGGCGGCGGCGAATGGGGCCAGGCCCACCGTTACCGTCAGCGACAGGAAGGCGACAAGCGCCGCCGCCGGCACCATCGCCGACAGCCGCTTCGCGATCAGGTAGGACAGGCCGAAGAAGACCGCCGCGCCAAGCTGGGCGACGTGGCCGGGCGCGATCTCCCGCAGGCCGGGCCGGAGCACGACGAGGGCGCCGACAAGCGCCACCGCGATCGCGCTGATCCGGCGCAGGTGAATCCGCTCGCCCAGGAACAGCGCCGCGCCCACCGTGACCACGATCGGGTTCAGGTAGCCGATCGCGGTCACCTCGGCCAGCGGGATGCGCGCCATGGCAAAGAACCAGAGCATCACCGCCAGCGTGTGCAGCGCGCCGCGTCCGGCGACCAGCAGCAGGGCGGCGCGCGGAAGGCCCGCGCGCAGCGCCCCGAGAAGCGACGGCGCCAGAAACAGAAGGCCGAACGCAAAGCGGATGAAGGCGCTTTCGGCGGCCGGAAGGGCGGTGCCCAGATGCCGGACGGTCGCGTTCACGGCCACGAAACTCAGCCCCGAGACGAGCATCCAGCTGATGCCCTGAAGCGGGCGGTTGGCATCCGGGACAGACATGCGCCGACATGACCGCAAAAGGCCGCCCTCCGCAAGTCACCCCGCGGCGAGGCTCCAGGCAATCGACCACATGACCACGGCGATGGCCATGTCGAGCACGCGCCAGGCGCCGGGGCGGGCGAAGACCGGCTGCAGCAGACGCGCGCCATAGGCGAGCGCGAAGAAGAAGGCGAAGGACGCCGTGGCTGCGCCGAGGCCGAAGGCGGTCTGCCGGTCGGGGTACTGCGCCGAGATCGAGCCGAGGAAAACCACAGTGTCGAGCCAGACATGCGGGTTCAGCCAGGTCATGCCGGCGATGGCGAGAAGGGTGGGAAGAAGCGCCGTGCCCGCGTCGCCGCTGGCCCGGAGCGCGCCGCCCCCGCGCAGGGCCTGCCAGGCCGCGCGCGCGCCATAGGCCGCCAGAAACGCGACGCCCCCCCAGAGCAGGACCGGGCCAAGCCAGGGCAGGGCGCGGCTTGCGACCGCAAAGCCAGAGACGCCGAGCGCGATCAGGATCGCATCGGACAGCGCGCAGAACAGCGCCACGGCAAAGACATGCTCGCCCCGCAAGCCCTGCCGCAAGACAAAGGCGTTCTGCGCCCCGATCGCGACGATCAGGCCAAGACCAAGCTGGAATCCGGAAAGATAGGCGAATTGCATGTATTTTCTCCGATTTTCCTTCGCAATACCTGGCAAAGGTGATTTAGTCTAAATCATCATTCTGATGGAGATTAAGTTTTTCTAATGATCGATCCCGTCCAACTCCGGACGCTTGCCACGATCTTGCGGCACGGAAGCTTCGAGGCTGCGGCAGCGGTGATCGGCGTGACACCCTCGGCCGTTTCACAGCGCATCAAGGCGCTGGAGGATCGCATGGGCGCACCCCTTGTGCTGCGGGGCGTGCCTTGCGTGGCCACGCCGCTTGGCGCAAGGCTGGCGCGGCATGCCGAAGATCTGAGCCTGCTGGAGCAGGCGCTTGCCGAGGATGTGGCAGGCTTCGCCCCGGACGCCCCGCCGACGTTGCGCATCGCCGTCAATGCCGACAGCCTGGCGACCTGGTTCCTGCCCGCGCTGTGCAGCATGCCCGGTTCCCTTTTCGACATCGTCGTCGACGATCAGGAACACTCCACCGACTGGCTGAGCCGGGGCGAGGTGCAGGGCGCGGTCACCGGTCAGGCGAAACCTGTGCCGGGGTGCAACGTCTATCCGCTGGGGCGCCAGCGGTTCCTCGCGGCCGCCAGCCCGGCCTATGTCCGCAAGTGGTTCCCGGGCGGGCCGCCGACAGCCGAGGCACTGGCAAGCGCCCCCGCCCTGACCTTCAACCAGAAGGACCGGCTTCAGTCGATCTGGGCGCAGGATCTGGCCGGGCGGCCTGTCGTCCTGCCGACGCACTATCTTCCGTCAAGCCAGGGCTTCGTCGATGCGGCCCTGCTCGGGCTAGGCTGGGGCGTATTCCCCGAAGCGCTGGTGCACGATCCTATCCAGGCGGGACGGCTCGTCTCGCTGCGCCCCGACCGGCCGCTCGACGTTCCGCTTTACTGGCAGGTCGGGCGCATCATGGCCGCAGCCCTCAAACCCCTTACACAGGCGGTCCGCAGGGCTGCCGCAGCTTCTCTGTTGCCTGTGGGCTGATCCGGCGGCGTGCGGGCCCGGTAGTGGTTTCCAGCCTCAGGCGAGTTGCGCCGCCACCTCTTCGGACATGTCGAAGTTGTGCGTCACCGTCTGGACGTCGTCGTCCTCTTCCAGCATGTCGACAAGCCGCATGAGCTTGTTGGCGGTCTCCAGATCGACCTCGGTCCGGCTTTGGGGCTTCCAGATCAGCTTGGATTCGGTCGATTCGCCGAGGATCTTCTCAAGCTTGTCGGAGACCTCGGACAGGTCCTCGACCTTGCAGTAGATCCAGTGGCCGTCCTCGTCGGATTCGACGTCGTCCGCGCCCGCCTCGAGGGCCGCCATCATCACCGTGTCGGCATCGCCCGCCGAGACGGGGTAGGAGATTTCGCCCACCCGGTCGAAGCTGTGGCTGACGGACCCGGTCTGGCCAAGGTTGCCGCCGCATTTGGTGAAATAGCTGCGCACGTTCGACGCGGTGCGGTTGAGGTTGTCGGTCATCGCCTCGACGATGATGGCGATGCCGTTGATCCCGTAGCCCTCATAGCGGATCTCGGTATAGTCCTCGGCGTCGCCGCCGAGCGATTTCTTGATCGCGCGCTCGATCACGTCCTTCGGGCAGGACACCGCCTTGGCCGCCTTGACCGCCAGGCGCAGGCGCGGGTTCTTGTCCGGGTCCGGGTCGCCCATCTTCGCGGCGACGGTGATTTCCTTCGCCAGTTTCGAGAACAGCTTCGAGCGCGCCGCATCCTGCCGCCCCTTGCGGTGCTGGATGTTGGCCCATTTTGAATGGCCGGCCATGACCTTCTCCGTCGGAATTTCGCAGGCGCCTCTATATGTCACGCGCCGGGGGGGCCGCAACCCCGGCGCGACATATCGCGGGGCAGGGGCAAAGCGGGGTTGCCGGCGCCAATGCGGGCGGTTTCAATGGGTGAAGGAGGCCGTCGCCATGACGCGAGAGCAGATCATCCTGTTTTCCCTGTTCGCGCTGGTGTTCGCGGCGCTGATCTCCGGTCGCTGGCGATACGATGCGGTGGCCTTTGCCGCCCTCTTGGCGGCCGTGCTTCTGGGCGTGGTGCCCGCCGCAACCGCCTTCGACGGGTTCGGCCACCCGGCGACGCTGGTGGTCGCCCTCGTGCTTGTGGTTTCGGCCGGGCTGACACGGGCGGGGGCCGTGCTGATGCTGACCCGCCGGTTCATTCGGCCGGGGCGCGCCCTGGGCGCGCATGTCGCCATGATGGGTGCGATCGGCGGGCTCATGTCGGCGTTCATGAACAATGTCGCCGCACTCGCGATCCTGATGCCGGTGGACGTCTCGACCGCGCGGCAGGAGGGTCGCGCGCCTGGGCGGACGCTGATGCCGCTGTCCTTCGCGACCATCCTGGGCGGCATGATCACGCTGATCGGCACGCCGCCCAACATCATCGTCGCCACGATCCGCGGTGATGCGCTGGGCGCACCATTCGCGATGTTCGATTTCGCCCCGGTCGGGGGCATCGTCGCTCTGGCGGGCGTGATGTTCGTCGCGCTTGTCGGCTGGCGGCTCATCCCCCTGAGGGAGGAGCGCGACGCCCGCCCCGACGTCGCCGCCTTCGTCGCAGAACTGGTGGTCTCCGAAGCGGCATCCATTGCCGGTCAACCGCTGTCACGATTGCAGGACGAGGCCGACCGCGTCGGCGCGACGCTTGTGGCCATCGTCCGCGACGGCCGCGCGCGCACCGCGACGCCGGCAGATTTCCAGCTTCGTGCGGGGGATGTCCTGCGCCTTGAGGCGGGGTCGGAGGCGCTGGACAGCCTGCGCGCCGGCCTGAAACTCGACTTCGCGGACAGCCGGCGCAAGCATTACCTAGAGGCGGAACGCGCGGGTCTTGTGCTGGTGCAGGCCGCCGTCCCCGCCGGCGCCCGGATCGCCGGCAAAAGCGCGGAGTCGGTCGGCCTGATCTGGCGCCACGGCACGGCGCTCATGGGCCTGTCGCGGCAGGGGCGCGCGGTCACGGGCCCGCTTCGGAAGGCGGCCGTCCGGGCCGGCGACGTGTTGCTGCTGCTCGCTCCGGCGGACCGGGCAGGGCAGGTGCTGGACTGGCTTGGATGCCTGCCGATGGCCGAAGGCAACCGGACGACGACCCGCCCCGAACACACGTTCGCCGCCATTGCGATCTTCGCTCTGGCGGTGATCGCCGCCAGCATCGGGCTTGTCGATCTGCCGGTCGCCCTGGGGTGCGTCGTCGCCGGCTACGTCGGCTATCGCATCCTTCCGCTGGCCGAGGTCTACGACCATGTCGAATGGCCGGTGATCGTCCTGCTTGGGTCGATGATCCCGCTCGGTGCGGCACTCGAGTCCTCGGGCGGCACGACGCTGATCGCCTCGGCGCTCCTCGACCTCAGCGCTGGGGCCCCGGCATGGGTCGCGGTCGGGCTTCTCATGATCGTCACGATGACGCTTTCGGATGTGCTGAACAACACCGCGACCGCCATCGTCGCGGCGCCGGTGGGCATCGCCATGGCCGATGCGCTGGGCGCCTCGCCCGATCCGTTCCTCATGGCCGTGGCCGTCGCCGCATCCTGCGCCTTCCTGACGCCGATCGGGCACAAGAACAATATGCTGATCCTTGGGCCGGGCCAGTACCGCTTCGGCGACTACTGGCGGATGGGCCTTCCACTCGAGGTGCTGGTCATTGCGACCGGCCTTCCTGCCATCCTCGTCTTCTGGCCGCTCTGAGCGGGCTCAGAAATCGTAGAACAGCGGCACCACAATGGTGCAGACGATGGCGCTGATGACATTCAGCGGCACCCCGAAGCGCACGAAATCGGTGAACCGGTAGCCGCCCGGACCATAGACGAGCGTGTTGGTCTGATACCCGATCGGGGTCGCGAAGGAGGCGGAGGCGCCGATCATCACCGTAACGATCAGCGGGCGCGGGTCTACGCCCATCGTCTGCGCCAGCCCGATCACGACCGGGGTGACGATCACCGCAACCGCGTTGTTCGAAACGATCTCGGTCAGGAACGAGGTGCCGGCATAGACGAGGAAGACCAGCACATAGGGCGGCAACCCTTTCAGCGCCGGCGCCGCCCAGGCAACGATCAGATCGACGGCCCCTGAATTCTCAAGCCCCGCGCCCACGCCCAGCATCCCGAACAGCAGCCCCATCAGGCGCCCGTCGACTGCCGAGAACGCCTCTTCCGCGTCGATGCAGCCGGTCACGAGCACGACCGCGACGCCGACGAAGGCCAGAAGCTGGATCGGCGCGAGATCGAAGGCCGACAGCAGGACGATCCCGGCGAGAACGCCGATCACGACGGGGGCGTGTTTGCGGCGATAGGCGCGCTGCGTCGGGCGGCCGACGTCGACCAGTTCCATGTCGGCGGCAAGCCGGCCGATGTCCTCGGGCGCGCCTTCCAGAAGCAGGGTGTCACCCACCTGAACGATCAGGTCGTCAAGCTGGCGGCCGATGTTCTGGTTCCGCCGGTGCACGGCCAGTGGATAGACGCCGTAGCGACGGCGCAGGCGCATCGACCCAAGCGAGCGGCCGACCATGTGGCAACCCTGGGTGATCAGCACCTCGACCGTCTCGGTCTGCACCGATGACAGCTTGTCGACGATGCGGACCTGCTTGTTCGATTGCAGGCCCAGCACCTCGGACATCGGCGTGCGCAGCACGACCCGGTCCCCGGACTGAAGCCGGACGGCGGACAGATCGCGCCGGAGCGAGGCATCGCCGCGCAACACGTCGACGACCCGGACGCTGCCGCGCTTGAAGATGTCGACCTCGTCCAGCGCCTTGCCCAGAAGTTCCGACTCCTCCGGTACCGCGACCTCGGTGAAGAACTTCATCTTCGACTTGTCGGCCAGAAGGGCCGACATCGAATCGCGCGTCGGCAGCAGGCGCCGCGAAAACAGCGCGAGATAGGCCAGACCGGCCAGCGCCACGCAGAGCCCGAGCGGCGTGATCTCGAAGATGCCGAAATGCTCGATCCCGCTGGCGCGCGCCACGCCATCGACGACGAGGTTGGTCGAGGTGCCGATCATCGTCAGCGTGCCGCCGAGGATCGTCATGTAGCTGAGCGGGATCAGCATCTTCGAGGGCGCGACGGCAAGCTTCTTCGACAGCGTGATGAAGATAGGGATCATCACGATGACAAGGGGCGTATTGTTGAGAAAGGCCGAAAGCCCGGTTGCCAATAGGCCGACGCCCGCAAGCGTGCGGACCGGGTGGCGTTCCACGTTCTGTGTGGCCACGGTGCTCAGCGTTTCAAGCGCGCCTGTGCGCACCAGCGCGCCGACGATGATGAACATGGCCGCGATCGTCCACGGCGCGTTGTTCGACAGAACGCCCGACACCGCCTCGTGCGGCAGGATCCCCAGCACCAGCATCACCGCCGCCCCGCCGATCGCCACCACCTCGACCGGGAAGCTTTCGCGCACGAACATCACCAGCATGGTGGCGAGGATGGCAAGCGCGATGATCGCCTCGGCGGTCTGGGGCAGGTCGAGGTGGAGCATCATTCCTCCCGGTCGGATGAGGCAGAGGCATACAGAAACGGCGTGACCATGCAAGCGCGACGCGGCGCTGGGGTCACGGCGCGGCCGCCTCAAGACGCCCGCCAAGGCGGATCATGCGGATTTTCTGTGCAAGTCCGGTGCGGTCGTCGGTCTCGACGAAGACGCCCGACAGCGTCGCCTCGCCGGCGGCGGGGGTGAAGCGGTCCTTGACCATGCCGGTGACGAAGCGGCGCATGGGTTCGAGCTTTTCCATCCCGATGATGGAATTGTAGTCGCCGCACATGCCCGCATCGCTCAGATAGCCGGTCCCGCCCATGAGAATTTGCGCGTCCCCGGTAGGCACATGGGTGTGGGTGCCGACGACAAGGCTGGCGCGCCCGTCGCACCAGTGGCCCATCCCCATCTTCTCGCTCGTCGCCTCGGCATGGAAATCGACCAGCGCCGCCTGTACCGCCCCGCCCAGCGGATGGGCGCGCAGCGTGGCGTCGATGGCCGAGAACGGATCGTCGAAGGGCTGTTTCATGAAGACGCGGCCCAGCGCCTGCGTGACCAGCACCTTGCGCCCGCCCGGCGCCGCGAAGATCCGCGCGCCCTTCCCCGGTGCAAGCCGCGCATAGTTGAGCGGGCGCAGGATGCGCGGCTCGTTCTCGATGAAGGACAGCATCCCCTTCTGGTCGAAGGCGTGATCGCCCAGCGTCAGGCAATCGGCCCCGGCATCGAGCAAAATGCGCGCATGCTCGGGCGAAAGCCCGGCGCCCGAGGTCGCGTTTTCGCCGTTGACCACGACAAAGTCGAGGCCCCAGTCCGCCCTGAGCGCCTTCAGCCGCCCGGTCACCGCCGCGCGGCCCGCGCGCCCCATCACATCGCCGAGAAAAAGGAGTCTCATGCCCCTTGCCTAAGGCCACGGCCAGCGAAGGGCAAGCGCCGTCGCGGTGGCTCTACAGCGCGCGCCAGCCGATATCGCGGCGGCAGAACCCCTCGGGCCAGTCGATCGCGTCGACCATCGCATAGGCGCGGTCGCGCGCCTCGCGCAGGGACTGACCGCGCGCGGTGACGTTCAGGACGCGCCCGCCGGTGGCAACGATGTGCCCCTCCCGCTCGGCGGTGCCGGCGTGGAAGACCATGCGGAAGCTGTCCTCGGGCAGGGCGTCGAGGCCCCGGATCGCGCTGCCCTTGCGGTAGCTGCCCGGATAGCCATCGGCCGCCATCACCACCGTCAGCGCGTGGTCCGCCGCCCAGTTGACCGATGCCGCAGCCAGCCGGCCCTCGGCGCAGGCGAGCATCAGGTCGAGCGCCTGCGCCCCGAGCCGCATCATCAGCACCTGGCATTCGGGGTCGCCGAAGCGGACGTTGTATTCGACCAGTCGCGGCGCCCCGTCCCGGATCATCAGCCCGGCGTAAAGCACGCCCTGGAACGGCGTCCCGCGCCGGGCCATCTCGGCCACGGTCGGCTTCACGATCTCGTCGAGCGCGCGCCGCGCGATCGCGTCGGAAAGGACCGGGGCAGGGGAATAGGCCCCCATGCCGCCGGTGTTGGGTCCGGTGTCGCCGTCGCCCACCCGCTTGTGGTCCTGCGCGGTGCCCACGGGCAGGACGTCGGTCCCGTCGCAGAGGACGAAGAACGACGCCTCCTCGCCCTCCATGAACTCCTCGATCACCACCTCGGCCCCGGCCGCGCCAAGGCTGCCGCCGAACATGTCGTCCAGCGCGGCGAGCGCCTCGTCCAGGGTCATGGCGACGACCACGCCCTTGCCCGCCGCCAGCCCGTCCGCCTTGACGACGATGGGCGCGCCCATGCGCCGGATGTATTCGGTGGCTGCCGCCTTGTCGGTGAAGCGGGCGTAGGCGGCCGTGGGCGCGCCCGCGGCATCGCAGATCTCCTTGGTGAAGGCCTTCGATGCCTCCAGCCGCGCCGCCGCGGCGGACGGGCCGAAGGTCAGGATGCCCGCCGCGCGCAGCGCATCGGCGACGCCTGCGGCCAAGGGCGCCTCGGGCCCGACGATGACGAAGTCGACCGCGTTCTCCTCGGCGAAGGTGACGACGGTCGGGCCGGAGAGGATGTCGATGTCGGCACAATCGGCGATGGCGGCGATGCCGGCATTGCCGGGCGCCACGATCAGGCGGTCGCATTTCGGGTTCTGCTTTACGGCCCAGGCCAGCGCATGTTCCCGCCCGCCGCCGCCGAGGATGAGGATGTTCATGCGCCCGCTCCCTTGGCCTTCGTCCGCGCGCGTTCTAAGGTGGGGGACCAAAGGATACAAGCGCCATGGACCTTCTCGACGACGACGCCCCGCGCGGCAACCAACCCGAATATACCGTCTCGGAAATCTCGGGCGCGGTGAAACGCGTGATCGAGGGCGAGTTCGCCCATGTCCGGGTGCGCGGAGAGGTTTCGCGCGTGTCGCGCCCGTCGTCTGGGCATCTCTACTTCGACCTGAAGGACGACCGCGCGGTCATCGCGGCGGTCAGCTGGAAGGGGCAGGCGGCGCGCATGACGGTGCGCCCCGAAGAAGGGATGGAGGTCATCGCCATCGGCCGGCTCACCACTTTTCCGGGCCAGTCGAAATACCAGCTGATTGTCGAGGACATCGTGCCGGCGGGTGCCGGCGCGCTGATGGTGATGCTCGAAAAGCGCAAGGCGGCACTGGCGGCCGAGGGGCTGTTCGATGCCGCCCGCAAGAAGCCCATCCCCTTCCTGCCGGAGGTGATCGGCGTCGTCACCTCGCCCTCCGGTGCGGTGATCCGCGACATCCTGCACCGCCTGCGCGACCGTTTCCCGCGCCGCGTCCTGATCTGGCCGGTCGCAGTGCAGGGCGAGAAGTGCGCGCCCGAGGTGGCGGCCGCGATCCAGGGCTTCAACGCGCTGGCACCGGGCGGGCCGGTGCCGCGCCCGGACCTGATCATCGTCGCGCGCGGCGGCGGCTCGATCGAGGATCTCTGGGGCTTCAACGAGGAAATCGTCGTGCGCGCCGCCGCGGCGTCCCGGATCCCGCTGATCTCTGCCGTCGGGCACGAAACCGACACCACGCTGATCGACCACGCCGCCGACCGCCGCGCCCCCACCCCGACGGCGGCCGCGGAGATGGCGGTGCCGGTCCGGATGGAACTGCTGGCCTGGGCTGCGGAACAGGGCGCGCGGCTCACCCGCGCCACCCGGCTGCGGCAGGACCAGAGGGCGCAGCGCCTGGCCGACCTGTCGCGCGCGCTTGGCCGGCCCGAGGCGCTGCTTGATCCCGCGCGGCAGCGGTTCGACAACTGGTCCGACCGGCTGGGCCCGGCGCTGCTGGCGGCCGCGACCCGGAAGCGGGCGGCCTTCAACTCGTCGGCCGCGCGGATGCAGCCCGCGCTCCTGACCGGCTACATCGGGCGCGAGCGGCGGCTGCTTGCGGACCGGGCGGGCCGGCTTTCCCCGGCGCTGGCGCGGCTGGCGCGCGACGCCGGGCGCGAAATTGGCCGCCGCCGGGAAGAGATTGCCCAAATCGGCACCCGCCAGGCCGCCGCGATGCGCCAGAGGTTCGAAACGCTGTCCGAGCGCCTGGCATCGCTGGATCGCATGCGCCTGACGCTTGGCTATACCGAAACGCTCCGGCGTGGCTATGCCGTCGTCAGGGGTGAGGGCGGCGTCCTGACCACGCGCGCGGCCGCCGAAGCCGCCGGGACGTTCGAGATCGAGTTCCAGGACGGCCGCCTGCCGGCCACCTCGGGCGATGCGTCCAAGCCGAAAAAGCCGAAGGGCGATCCGCCGCCGTTCCAGGGCAGCCTGTTCTGAGGACTCAGACCCCCACCCGCGGCCCGCAGGCCATCGGCGCCCGGCTCTGATAGGTCGAGACCAGCGGCTCACCTTCCGGGTCGTCGTCGTCCCACGCCGCCAGACCGCCGCCATGCCGGCGGAAGATCCAGCACGATGGCTCCGGGCTGTCGTCGTAGGTGAAGCAGATCATCTCCCCCTCGGCTTGCCAGTGGCCCTGCTGGCAGATGTCGCCGAAGGTCCAGATCACGCGGCGGCCGGGCATGTACTGCTCGGTCCCGTAGTAGGTGCCGCCGCTCGAATAGGTGATGGTGCGCCCGGTCGTCAGCGCCTCGAACTCTTCGGGCGTAAGCGGCGCCCCCTCTCCCGCAAGGGCAGGGGTCGCGAGCAGCAGAAGGAAAAGCCAGGCGCGCATCTTTCCCCCGCGACGGTTCCGGCCAAGGATGGCACGCAACGCGGGGCAGGGGAAGGCGTCAGGGGCGGACTTGCCCTTCGGGCGGCAGCCGGCGGTCCATGATCCGGCGCCAGAGGCGCGGAAACAGCGCGATGGTCGCCATCACCGGCAGGGAATGCGGCAGGAGCGGCGCCTTCCCGCCGGGCGAAAGCTCCAGTTCGGCAAAGCTGAGGTCCGGCCGCAGGTGGTGGCTGGCGTGGCGGTTGGCGTTCAGAAGGCCAAGCCCGCTGAACCCCTGCGGCGCGTCCCAGCTGTGTTCGGGGCCCACCGGCACCGGCGTGCCGTCCGGCCGGATCGCCCGCCTCAGCCCGTAGTGCTGGACATAGTCCGACAGCAGGATCTGCGATTGCGCATGCGCCGAAAGCGCGATCCAGACCAGCACCCCGGCCAGCCCGAAGATGGCGCCGATCGCGATGAGCACCGCGGCGGCCCCGCCGATGTAGATGGCATAGGGGTTGATCCGCCCCGCCTTGCGGCCCAGCCGCGGCCGCATCAGGAACCGCTCCATCTCATAGCCCGCCCGGAAGGCCCCCGGCCAGGCGCGCAGGGCGAAGGCATAGAAGCTCTCGCCGCGCTCGGCGCTGTTCGGGTCGTCCGGCGTGGCGACGAAGCGGTGATGCACCCTGCGGTGGGCCGAGGTGTGATGGCCGAACAGCATCGAGATGTAGATCCACATGCCCAGCCGGAACAGGCGCCGGTCGCGCCGGTGGATCAGTTCGTGCGCATTGGCGTTGGAGACCTGCCCGAACCACAGCCCGAAGGCGAGGAAGGTCGCAAGCCAGCCCCAGAATCCGCCACCGGGGTTCGTCAGCGACCATAGCGCCAGCGGAATCATCAGGACATGCGCGCCCCCCAGCGCCACCGGCAGCCAGAGCGTCAGCCGCGCGTCCTCCGCCCCGCCCATGATCCCGCGCGGAATGATCTCCGCCTCGTCGAGCAGCAAGATCACGCCCGCCATCCAGGCGAAGGCGGCAAGGCCGAACCAGCCCCCGAAAATCGCCGCGAGGATCAGCAGCACGACCGGAACCGCGCTCGCCGCCCAGAACCGGGCAAGCGGTGTCCGGGCCGAAGGGACGGGTTCTGGCTGCATCGGTCTCACGGTCCTGACATCGCCGGGATTGCGGTTTCGTCCCCCACTCTTCCATCCCGGGGCCAAAAAGACTAGGTGGAGAACAACGAACCACGCGGTGATCCATGGCCTTTTTCCACAAGCTCAAGGAACGGCTTTTCAAATCCTCCTCCCGCCTCGGCGAGGGGCTCGAGGCGGTCGTGGCCGAGGCGCCGGACGAAAGCCCCGAACCCGCGCCCTCCGAACTGCCCGCACCCCCGACAGAAACGCCTGCGCCGACGCCGTCCGAACTGCCGCCGCCACCGGCCGAGGTTCCCACCCCGCCGGCGGAAACCCCGGCCGGGCCGCCGCCCGAACTTCCCGCACCCGGCGTCGCGACGGATGCGCCCCTCGCGACCCGGCCCGGTATCCTCGGCCGCCTCTTCGGCCGCGGCGAAAGCGCGGCTCCCCGCCGGGTACTCGACGACGCGATGCTCGAAAGCCTCGAGGAGGTGCTGATCCAGGCCGACATGGGGGTGGAGACCGCGCTGCGCGTCACCGCGAACCTCGCCGAGGGCCGGATGGGGCGAAGGCTGTCGGTGCCCGAGATCAAGGGCCTTCTGGCGGACGAGGTCGCCCGCATCATGGAGCCCGTCGCCCGCCCGCTGCCGATCTACGCGAAAAAGCCGCAGGTCGTGCTGGTCGTCGGTGTCAACGGATCGGGCAAGACCACGACGATCGGCAAGCTCGCCAGCCAGTTCCGCGCCGCCGGCAAGAAGGTGGTGATCGCCGCGGGCGATACCTTTCGCGCCGCCGCCGTGGAACAGCTCCAGGTCTGGGGTGCGCGCGCGGGCGTCCCCGTGCTGACCGCGCCGGAAGGGTCGGACCCGGCAAGTCTCGCCTTCGACGCCATGGACCAGGCCGAACGGGACGGCGCCGACCTCCTGCTCATCGACACCGCCGGACGGCTCCAGAACCGGCAGGACCTGATGGAGGAGCTTGCCAAGATCGTCCGCGTCATCCGCAAGAAGGATGCTTCCGCCCCGCACAACACGCTTCTCGTCCTCGACGCCACGACGGGGCAGAACGCGCTCAGCCAGGTGGACATCTTCCGCAAGCTCGCCGATGTCTCGGGCCTCGTCATGACCAAGCTCGACGGAACGGCTAAGGGCGGCGTCCTCGTCGCACTTGCCGACCGCTTCGGCCTGCCGATCCACGCGATCGGCGTGGGCGAGCAGATCGACGACCTCGCCCCCTTCGACCCGCAGGATTTCGCCCGAGCGCTCGTCGGGCTCGAGGCGGCCGGCGGCTGAGCTGCCCATGCAACTACCCCCTTCATTCTGGCCCAAGTACTCCGGGGGTCCGGGGGCAGCGCCCCCGGCGCGCGGGTCTTGCTGAGCGACTGGCTGATCTCGCTCGAAGGCACCGGGGCGGGCCACCGCCTGGCCATGGGCCTGGCACTCTGGGCCGCCTTCAGCCACGCGCTCTTCGGGGCGCTCCAGAAGGGGCGGCACGATCCCTGGATCGCACGCGCCGCGATCGACGCCTGCTATTCCGCGATCGCGCTGCCGCTGGCGCTTTTCGTCGTGCCCTGGCCCGAGCCGCACCTCTGGCCGATCCTCGCCGGCGCCTTCGTGATC
This sequence comes from Albidovulum sediminis, assembly GCF_025380365.1. Classification (GTDB taxonomy): domain Bacteria; phylum Pseudomonadota; class Alphaproteobacteria; order Rhodobacterales; family Rhodobacteraceae; genus Albidovulum; species Albidovulum sediminis. Next base: position 1,951,074 of record NZ_JAOCQF010000001.1, on the reverse strand, counting down.
CACGCGGGCTACAAGACCGCGCAGGCCGCGACCTATGCGCGGGGCGCCTACACGGTCGTCTATCCGGTCGTCCGCGGCACCGCGCCGCTTTTCACCGTCGCGGGCGCCAGCCTGTTCCTGGACGAGCACTTCGCCCCCGGCCAGTGGGCCGGCGTCGCGATCCTGGTCGCCGGGATCTGGGGATTCGCGCTCTACAACCTCCGCACGCTGACCGTGGGGCGCGACACGCTCCTGCCCGCGCTCGCCCTTGCCGTCGTCACCGGGGGCTTCGTCGCGCTCTATTCCACCTACGACGCCTGGGGCATCCGGGCGACCGCCGATCCCTTCACCTTCCTGGCCTGGTTCTTCCTCCTCGACGGGCTCTTCATGCCGGCACTGACGTTCCGCCGCTGGCGGCACCTGCCCGCCGCGGCCGTCCCGGCGCTCTTGCGGCTCGGCCTTCTGGGCGCCGTCGTCGCCTGGGCGAGTTTCGGTGCCTTCATGCTGGCGACAAGGCTCGACAAGGTGGGGGAGGCGGCGGTATTGCGGGAAACCTCCACCGTCTTCGCCGCGCTGATCGGCTGGCTGATGCTGGGGGAACGGGTCGGCCCGCGCAGGTTGGGCCTGATGGTGCTGATCGCGGCCGGGGCCGCGGTGGTGAAACTGGCGGGGTGACGGACGGATGGCGGCGCGCAAGATCAATCCCTGGCTGAAGCTGACGCTCGAACTTGGCCCCGTCCTGGCCTTCTTCGTCGCCTTCACGCGGTTCAAGGACGTCTCGGTCGTCGTCGGCGGGGTCAGCTACGGCGGCTTCATCCTTGCGACCGCGCTCTTCATTCCGCTCATGGTGTTGTCCACGGTGGCGCTCTGGCGCCTGACGGGCCGCATCGCGCCCATGCAGATCGCAACGCTCGTGCTCGTCCTCGTCTTCGGCGGGCTGTCGGTCTGGTTCAACGACGAACGCTTCTTCAAGATGAAGCCGACGATGATCTACCTGCTGTTCGCCGGCGTTCTCGGCTTCGGGCTCCTGCGCGGCCAGTCCTACCTCGCGCTGGTGATGGAGGATGCGCTGCCGATGGAGCGGGCCGGCTGGCTGATCCTGACGCGCCGGCTGGCCGCGTTCTTCGCGGCCCTCGCCGTCCTGAACGAGGTCATCTGGCGCACCATGTCGGACGCGGCCTGGGTCAACTTCAAGACCTTCGGCCTGACCGCCGCGATCTTCGTCTTCTTCATGGCCCAGGGCAGGCTGTTCAAGCGCTACGGCACCGGGGACGGTCCCGAAGCCTGATCCGGCGTCTGCGATTGCAAGGGAACATGGCGCGCGCTAGGTTCGCCGCATGATTGTGCCTGCCGGTTTGTTTGTCGCTTCTCTGGTTGCCCTGATTGCAGCCTTCGTCGTGCCCGGCTGGGCCGACCTGGTGATCCTGGCCGCGCCCTGCACCCTGGCGGCGGCCTACATCCTCTGCCGCCAGTTCCTCGCACGGCCCCGCGAGTTCCTCGCACGGCCCCGCGCGCTTGTGTCGCGGCCCCGGACGCCGCCACCACCACCGCTCGTCATCGACGGGTCGAACGTCATGCACTGGCGCGACAATGTGGCCGACATCGCCGTGGTGCGGGACGTGGTTCTGGCGCTCACGTCGCGCGGATATGCGCCGGGCGTCGCCTTCGACGCCAACGCGGGTTACCTGATCTCGGGCCGGTACATGAACGAACGCGCCTTCAGCGAGATGCTGGGATTGCCCGTCAGCCGCATCCTGGTCGTCGGCAAGGGCACCCCGGCCGACCCCGTGATCCTCTCGGCAGCGCGGGACCTGAGCGCGCGGATCGTCACCAACGACCGCTACCGCGACTGGGCGGCCGATCACCCCGAGGTCGCCACGCCGGGGCACCTTATCCGCGGCGGCTATCGCGATGGCGCGCTCTGGCTCGACCTCGACGGACCGGGCGACACGGCGCCCGCAACCCGACCTGCACCCGCTCAGGCTTCCTGATCGTCGAGCGCGGCCCGGCTGGCGAGGAAGAACCTGAGCGACCAGTAGCAGTCCGCCTCGGTCGCGGCGCGGCAGAGGACGGTCTGCCCGTCCGCCTGCATGCGCCAGACCGACGGGTCGTCGGCCCGGGCATGGATCGCGTAAGTCTCGCCACCGTAGCTGACAGACCCGACCTCGGGGCCGGGGGAGCCCGCCGCGCAGGCCGCGACTGGCAGGAGGACAAGGGCACGAAAAAGGGACATGGCGGCTCCTCAAGCGGTTCGCCGCAGTCTCCCCGATCGGCGCGGAAGGGGCAAGACCCGCCGCTGGCGGTTGACCCTGCCTCCGGATCGCGCTATCGCGCGCTTCGTGGCGATTTGTTCACCGGATTGCGGGCCACGTTAAACAAGCCGCTAAAAAGGTCGGAGGCCTCTGGCCCCCACCCGTCCCGGTGGGGGCTTTTCGTTGCCGGAGGAACGGCCATGACCGAGTGGAAGACGCGAACCAAACTGATCCATGCCGGCGCCCGCCGCAGCCAGTATGGCGAGATGTCCGAGGCGATCTTCCTGACGCAAGGGTTCGTCTACGACAGCGCCGAACAGGCCGAGGCGCGGTTCATCGAGACCGGGCCGGACGAATTCATCTATGCCCGCTACGGCAACCCGACCGTGCGCATGTTCGAGGAACGGATGGCCGCGATCGAGGGGACCGAGGATGCCTTTGCTACTGCCAGCGGGATGGCAGCAGTAAACGGCGCGCTGACCGCCATGCTGAAGGCGGGCGATCATGTCGTCGCGGCGCGGGCGCTGTTCGGGTCGTGCCTTTACGTCCTTGAAATTCTTGGCCGTTTCGGGGTCGAGGTGACGCTGGTCGATGGCACGGACCTCGACCAGTGGCGCGCGGCGGTGCGCGCGGGCACCAAGGCGGTCTTCCTTGAATCCGTCTCCAACCCGACGCTCGAGGTGATCGACGTCCGCTCGGTCGCGGAGATCGCGCACGCCGTGGGCGCCACCGTGATCGTCGATAACGTCTTCGCCACCCCCACCTACTCCAAGGCGGTCGCACTTGGCGCCGATGTCGTCGTCTATTCGGCAACCAAGCATATCGACGGATCGGGCCGCTGCCTTGGCGGGATCGTCTGCGCCAGCAAGCACTACATCCGCAAGGTGCTCGAGCCCTACCTCAAGCACACCGGCGCGGCGCTCAGCCCGTTCAACGCCTGGGTGATGCTGAAGGGACTGGAGACGCTGGACCTGCGGGTGCGCCAGCAGGCCGACAGCGCGCTTCAGATCGCGCGGGCGCTGAAGGGGCACGAGAAGCTTGCCCGCGTGGTGTTCCCCGGGCTCAAGGACCATGCCCAGCATGCGATCGCGATGGAGCAGATGGGTTCGGGCGGCACGGTGGTGACGCTGGAGGTCAGGGACGGGCAGGCGGGCGCGTTCCGCTTCCTCAACGCGCTCGAAATCGTGCTGATCTCCAACAACCTCGGCGACGCGAAGTCGATCATCACCCATCCCGCGACGACCACGCACCAGCGTCTTCCGGCCGAGCAGAAGGCGCTTCTCGGGATCACGCCGGGCCTCGTGCGGCTGTCGGTCGGGCTCGAGGATCCGGAGGACCTGATCGGCGACCTGACCCGTGCGCTCGGCGCGGTCTGAGGTCGCAATATCGTCGCAAGGGTTCGCGTAGGGTTGGACAAGGGCCACCCCGCGCCCACATAATGCGACAGTCCCCTCGGGGCCAGGGAGGTGCCGATGAACTTCGTGGGCGAGATTGACCGCGAGCCGGATCGCGCCGATGCCGAAGAGGCGCTTCGCCTGCTCCGGCGCTGGGCCGAACACGCCGACCCGACCGAGGTTGCCCGGCTTGATCCGGCGATCGCGCGGCTGCTTCCGGGCCGCGAAGTCGGGAACTATCCAGACCTGTCGCGCGTCTACCCCGAGGGCTTCCGGGCGGACGCCGCCTATCGCGCCTCGATGCCCGACCTCCAGAACGGCCCGTCGAGCCTGATCGTCGGCGCTAAGGCGCAGATCCAGCATGTGGGCATTTCCAACTTCCGCCTGCCGATCCGGTTCCACACCCGCGACGGCGGCGACATCACGCTCGAGACTTCCGTCACCGGAACCGTCAGCCTGATCGGCGAGAAGAAGGGCATCAACATGAGCCGCATCATGCGGTCCTTCTATGCCCATGCGGAGCGGACCTTCTCCTTCTCGGTGCTTGAAGCCGTGCTGTCGGACTACAAGACCGACCACGACAGCGTGGATGCCCGCCTGATGATGCGGTTTTCCTTCCCGGCGCGGGTGGAATCTCTGCGCTCCGGCCTGTCCGGCTGGCAGTACTACGACCTCGCCCTCGAACTGATGGAGCGGGAAGGCGCGCGCAAGCGGATCATCCATCTCGACTACGTCTATTCCTCGACCTGTCCGTGCTCGCTCGAACTCAGCGAACATGCCCGGCAGGCGCGGGGCCAACTGGCCACGCCGCATTCGCAACGCTCGGTGGCGCGGATCTCGGCGGTGGAAAGCGGCGGCCGGCGGCTCTGGTACGAGGATCTGATCGACCTGGCGCGCGCGGCCGTGCCGACCGAGACGCAGGTGATGGTCAAGCGCGAGGACGAACAGGCCTTTGCCGAACTGAACGCGGCGAACCCGATCTTCGTCGAGGATGCGGCGCGCAGCTTTGCGGAGCGTCTGCTGGCGGATGAGCGCATCGGTGATTTCCGCGTGGTCGCAAGCCATCAGGAAAGCCTGCATTCGCATGACGCGGTGTCGATCCTGACCGAGGGGCCGACCTTCGTCTCCGAAAGCATCGATCCCCGGCTGTTCGCGACGCTGCACAAGACCGGCTGAGAGTGGCGGCGGGGCAGGCGCCTGCCCGCCCTTGACTTGCCGCGCGCCGCGTTCCAAGCCTCTGCCATCATGATCGACTTGCGCCCCGTTGGATATGTGATCGGCCTCATCGTCTCGGTCCTCGGGGCCACGATGCTGGTTCCGGGCATTGTCGATGCGCTGGCGGGAACCGGCAACGCCGGCGCCTTCTTCGAGGCGGCGCTGATCTCGGTGACCGCCGGCCTGATCACCACCATGGCCTGCCAGAACCGGGCGGGGAGCAGCCTGTCGATCCGGCAGGCGTTTCTCCTGACCATCTGCATCTGGCTTGCCGTGCCGGCCTTCGGCGCCTTGCCCTTCATCATCGGCGCCCCCGAGGTCCGCCTGATCGACGCCTATTTCGAGGCGGTTTCGGGCATCACGACAACCGGGTCGTCCGTCTTCGTCGGCATGGACGACTTGCCGGTCGGGGTCCATCTCTGGCGGGCGATGCTCAACTGGCTGGGCGGCCTCGGGATCGCGTTCATCGCGATGATCTTCCTGCCCGTCATGCGTGTCGGCGGGATGCAGTTCTTCCGCACCGAGGGCTTCGACACCTTCGGCAAAATCCTTCCGCGCGCCACCGACATCGCGGGGCAACTCTTCTTCATCTACCTGAGCCTGACGCTGGCCTGCATGGGAACCTACGCGGCCCTCGGGATGAGCGGCATCGAGTCCGTCGAGCATGCGCTGGCGACGATCGCCACCGGTGGATTTTCCCCCCGCGCGGCCTCTTTCGCGGACTATTCCGCCAGCCTCCACTATGCCGGCGCGCTGTTCATGCTGCTCGGCAGTCTGCCCTACATCCGCTACGTGCAACTGGTGCAGGGCAGCGCACTGCCGCTGTGGCGCGATGCGCAGGTGCGTGGCTATCTGACGTGGGTCGCGTCGGCCGTGATCGCGGTCAGCATCTGGCGGGTCGCGACCTCGGACCAGCCGGCTGAGGCGGCCTTTCGGGAAAGCCTGTTCAACCTCGTCTCGATCATGTCGAGCACCGGTTTCGGCATGGGCACCTTCCCGGTCTGGGGCGGCTTTGCCGTCATCGTCGCGATGTGGCTCGGCATCATCGGCGCCTGCTCGGGGTCGAGTGCGGCCGGGTTGTCGGTGTTCCGCGTCCAGCTGATGTTTGCCGCGCTCAAGCAGCAAATCCAGCGCATCCATGCGCCGCACAGGGTGTCGCCCATCCGCTATCAGGGCCGCAGGGTGGACATGGAGACGATCGACGCGATGGTTCTCTACCTCGGCGCCTACATCCTCGGCTTCGGCGTCATCGCCGTGCTGATCCTGCAAAGCGGGGTGGATTTTGAAAGCGCGGTGTTCGCGTCCTGGACCTCGATCGGCAATATCGGCTACGGGTTCGGCCCCATGGTCCTGCCGACCGGCACCTTCGTCGAGTTTCCCGACGTCTCCAAACTCCTGATGATCCTCGCGATGATCATGGGGCGCCTGTCGCTCCTGTCGGTGTTCGTGGTGATCCTGCCGCGGTTCTGGCGGGACTGAGCGGCAAGGATCGTCTTGACACGGCGCGGCGTCTCGACAAGCTGACACCCATGCCGGACCTGCGCCCCGTCGGATATGTCATCGGCCTTCTGGCTGCGATCTTCGGGGCGACGATGTTCGTCCCGATGGCGACCGACCTCTGGCATGGAAACGACCACTGGCGGGCCTTCCTGCAAAGCGGGCTGATCACCGTCTTCACCGGCGTTGTCATGGCGCTTGCCTGCGCAAGCGGCGTGCGTCCCCGGCTGACGACGCAGGAAACATTCCTGCTGGCGACGGGTGTATGGGCGGTGCTGCCGATCTTCGGGGCGCTGCCGTTCCTGATCGGCGCGACCGACGCGAAGGTGGTCGATGCGATCTTCGAAGCGATGTCGGGCATGACGACGACCGGATCGACGGTCTTCGTCCGGCTGGAGGAGCTGCCGCCGGGGCTGCTGCTCTGGCGGTCGATGCTGCAATGGTTCGGCGGCGTCGGCATCATCGTGGTCGCGATGGTGTTCCTGCCGGAACTGCGCGTCGGCGGCATGCAGATATTCCGCTCGGAGGCGTTCGATACCGGGGGCAAGGTGCTGCCGCGCGCGGCGGCCATCGCGGCCCACATCTCGGTCGTCTACGTCGGGCTGACGGTGCTGTGCCACTTCGCCTACCTTGCGGTCGGCATGGACGGGTTCCAGGCGATCAACCACGCGCTGACGACGCTTTCGACCGGCGGTTTCTCGACCTCGGACGCCTCGTTCGGGGCGTTTCAGGGGGCCCCGGAATACGTCGCCGCGCTGTTCATGGTGCTGGCGAGCCTGCCCTTCGTCCGCTTTGTCCAGGTCATCGCGGGCCAGACCCGGCCGCTACTCCAGGACCGGCAGGTGCGCGGCTTTCTCTGGACCATCGCCATCCTCGTGGCGACGGTCGCGGCCTACAGGGTCCTCGCCAATGGCGACCATTTCGAACACGCGCTGCGCGAGGGGCTTTTCAACGTCACCTCGATCATCACCGGCACCGGCTATGCCAGCGTCGACTACCAGCTCTGGGGCGGCTTTCCGGTCGTTCTTTTCTTCTTCATCGGACTGATCGGCGGATGCGCCGGATCGACCTGCTGCTCGATCAAGATCTTCCGCTACCAGATCCTTCTGGGCGCGGTCGCGCAGCAGGTGCGCCGGCTTCATGCCCCCAACGGCGTCTTTCTGCTGCGTTACGACGGCAGGCCGGTGGACGAGGCGGTCCTGGGCTCGGTCGCGACCTTCTTCGGCGTCTTCGTCCTGACGCTCGGGATTACGGCGGTGCTTCTGGGGATGACCGGGCTCGATTTCGTCACCTCGGTGTCGGGGGCGGCGACGGCGATTGCCAACATCGGCCCCGGCCTTGGCCAGACGATCGGGCCGGCGGGGACATTTGCCCCCTTGAACGACACGGCGAAATGGATACTCACTTTCGCCATGCTGCTCGGCCGGCTGGAACTGCTGGTCGTGCTCGTGCTCTTTCTTCCCCGGTTCTGGAGGGTCTGATGGTCGAACGTCCGTTGGGGGCGCAGCTGTCCCACATGCTGAAATCGCGCGGGGTCGAGGTGATCTTCGGCATTCCCGGCGTGCACAACGTCGAGCTTTACCGGGGCATCGAGGAGGCGGGCCTGCGCCATGTGCTGGCGCGCCACGAACAGGGGGCGGGCTTCATGGCCGACGGCTATGCCCGCGCGACGGGCCGGCCGGGGGTGGCCTATGTCATCACCGGGCCGGGGCTGACGAACATCCTGACGCCGCTTGGCCAGGCCTATTCGGACAGCGTGCCGGTGCTTGCCATTTCCTCGTGCCTGAACCGGGCCGATCTGGGGATCGGGCGGGCACGGCTGCACGAGATGAAGGATCAGGAAGGGGCGGCAGCCACGGTCTGCGACTGGTCGAAGACGGCGATGGACGCGCAAAGCGCCTATCACCTGGTCGACCGCGCCTTTGCCGAGTTCGCCGCCGCGCGCCCGAGGCCGAAGCACATGCAGGTTCCGATCGAGGTTCTGGGCGCGCTCGCGCCCGAATTCGCGCCGCCCCGCGCGCTGCCTGCGCTGCCGGTCGCGCCGGATGTTTCCGCCGTTGCCGCCCGGATCGGGGCAGCGCGGCGGCCGCTTTTCGTCTTCGGCGGCGGTGCGCGCGGCGGCTGGCAGGCGGCGCGGCGCGTGCTGGCAGCCACCGGCGCGGCCAGTATCGTGACCTATGCCGGGCGCGGCATCGTGGCGCCCGGTGACCCGCTCTACCTCGGCAGTTTCTTCGCGCGCCCCGAGGCCGAACGCATCCTCGCGCGGGCCGACCTGATCGTGGCGGTCGGGACCGAGTTGTCCGAGGTCGATGCCTGGCGCCCGCAGGCGCTGCCCGATGTGCCGCTGGTGCGCGTCGACATCGACCCGGCGGAGCTTTGCGACGGCCACGCGGCCGAGATGCCCGTCCTGGGCGATGCCGCGGCCTTCCTCGAGGCGCTGGCGGCGGCCTTGCCCGCCCGCCCGGCCAGCGGCTGGGACGCGGCCGAGATCGCGGCCACGCGCGCCCGCTGGCGCGCCGAGACCGACGCGGAACGCCCCGGCATCGTCCGCATCGCCGATGCACTGCACGCCTGCCTGCCCGCGCGGACGCGGATATTCTCCGACATGACCCAGTTCGCCTATGTCGCGAAGGAGGTCTGGGACATGGCGGAGCCGGGGCTGTGGCACCACCCCTACGGCTTCGGCACGCTGGGCTACGCCATGCCCGCGGCGATCGGCGGCAAGGTGGGCCTTCCCGATGATCCCGTCGTCGCCATCGCCGGGGACTACGGGCTTCAGTACACGATCCAGGAGCTTGGCACGGCGGTCGAGCTTGGCCTGCCGCTGCCGATCCTCGTGTGGGACAACGGCAAGCTGAAGGAGATCGAGGAAAGCATGGTGCGCTCGCAGATCGCGCCCAACGCGGTGGTCGCGCGCAACCCCGACTTCCTGAGGCTGGCCGAAGCCTACGAGGCCCATGCCGTGCGCCCCGACACGCTTTCGGGGCTTCAGGCGGCCGTCACGGCGGCGCTGGCCGCGGACCGCCCGACGCTCATCCACATGACGCCCGACATGGCCTGACGGGGGACCTGAGGGGGGCGGGCTTGCCGCCCGCCGCTCAATTCCAGCAGGACACGAGGACCGTCATGCCCTGGGCAAGGCGCGTCAGGTCCTCGGGGGCCAGCGCCCCCGAACGGTCGGTCGCCGCCGGCGTAATGCCCTGGGCGGAGAGCGCCGCCGCGATGGCGCCGGTTTCGAGTGCATAGCCCACATCCTCGGGCAGGACGCGGCCGTTTTCATCTTCGCGCGGCAGCAGCATGCCGACGACCGACCCGCCCATGTCGAACACCGGCCCCCCCGAATCGCCCGGCAGCGCCCGGAGCGCCAGGCGCGCCAGGTCCTGCTGGCCGTCCAGGCCCTTGCCATCGGCCAGCGTGCCGAAGGTCATCACCGGCTGAGTCAGGGCGTCGCCATAGGAATAGCCCGCCACCGCCACCTCGGAGTTGAGGCGCGGCAGGTCGGCGCGGAAGGCGGCATGGCTCATCGGCAGAAGCGCCTCGCGCGGTTTCAGGATCGCGATGCCGAGCGCCGCGTCCTGATAGGCCACGTCGGCCTCGTGCGTGCCGTCAAGGGTCACGCGGCTGCACTGGTTCAGCACCTCTGATGTGGTCAGGACCGTTCCGGCGCCGTCGATGTAGAAGCCGCTGCGCGAGAGGACCGGCCGGCGCACCTCGACCCCGGCGATCAGGTCTTCGCGCGGTTCGGCCAGCGGTTGGCCCAGGCTGTCGTCCAGCGCCTGCGTGCCCACCGGCTTGAACGTGGCCTTCATCGTCTGGAGAACGCGGGCGGCCTGCTCCGCCTGTGCGGGGTGCCAGACCAGGGTAAAGCCCTTGATCAGACCGCCGTCCAGCCGCGCCTCGGAATACGACGCGACATCGCCATTGGCGCCGGACAGAGTAAAGCGGTTGCGCTCGATCCCGCGTTCGCCCTCCAGCGGAACGATGGTCAGCGTCTGCATCAGGTCATAGAGCGCAAACAGGGAATTCTGGTCGCCCGGCTGGGAAATCAGGAAGACCTGAAAGCCCGAGCCGTCCTTTTCGCCATAGTGGACGAAGGGCGGGTTGTAGCGGTCGAACGCGACAAGGCCGAGCGGCAGGCTGATCTCGATGCCTGCCTCGATCTCCTTCACCGCGGCAAAGCCGAAGGCGGCGAGTTCGGCCTGATAGGCGCCGATCAGTTCGGCCCGCTGGCGCGTGGTCATCACCCCGGTCGCGGGATGGCCGGCCGCCGCCTGCCATTCCGCCATGCTGCGCCGCGTGCCCTGACCGATGGCGCCGTCGATCGCGCCCTCGTAATGGCCCGACCACTGGAGCGCGGTCTGCAGAAGTTCCCTTTCGCCCTGGGTCAGCGCGGCTTCGGAGGCGCGCGCCTCGGCCTGGGTCTCGTCAGGTTCGGGCGCGGTCGCAGGGTCGGGGGTCACCACGGGCGCGGCGGCCTCGATCGCCGGTTCCGGCGTCGGGGTCTCGGCACCGGCGACGGGCCAGTACCGCTGGCGGAACCGCGACCCGTCGGTGACATAGCTGTCGTCCGGGATCAGCCGGTCTGTCTTCAACCGCGTCAGCGCAGCGCCCGCCTCCTCGGCGGAATAGGGGCCAAGCGCCACCGCGTACCATCCTGTCGTCATGGCAAAGCCCGCGACGTTCGGGAAAGCCCCCGCGTAGGCGCGCGCGCGTTCCTCGGCCTCGGCCAGGGTGGAATGTGCCTCGATCTGCACCCAGGTCTCCTGGGCGACGGCGGCACGCGCCGCCATGACCGACAAAGCCAGAACCAAGAACCACAGCGCCTGACGCATTCCCACAAATTCCCTTTGTTTCCGATCGGACGAATCCGGGGCCGAAACTAGAGAGGATGGGCGGCGAGGTCACGCCAAAAACCCCTCGCGCCGATTGACCGCCCCCGGCCTGTTGCCTATTGAGAACGCGCTTTCGCCCGAGAACAGGCCCGACATGACCCAGACCGCCCCGCGTTCCTTCCAGGAGATCATCCTGCGGCTTCAATCCTACTGGGCCGGGCAGGGCTGTGCCGTTCTCCAGCCCTACGACATGGAGGTGGGGGCGGGCACCTTCCACCCGGCAACGACGCTGCGCGCGCTGGGGTCGCGCCCTTGGGCGGCGGCCTATGTCCAGCCTTCGCGCCGTCCGACCGACGGGCGCTATGGCGAGAACCCGAACCGGCTTCAGCACTACTACCAGTACCAGGTGCTGATCAAACCCTCGCCGCCGAACCTCCAGGATCTCTACCTGGGCTCGCTCGCCGCCATCGGCATCGACGCGCACCTCCACGACATCCGCTTTGTCGAGGACGACTGGGAAAGCCCGACGCTGGGCGCCTGGGGCCTCGGCTGGGAGGTCTGGTGCGACGGCATGGAGGTTTCGCAGTTCACCTACTTCCAGCAGGTCGGCGGGCATGACTGCCACCCTGTCTCGGGCGAACTGACCTACGGGCTCGAACGGCTTGCCATGTATGTGCTGGGTATCGACCACGTCATGGACATGCCCTTCAATGACCCGCAATCGCCGATCCCGCTGAGCTATGGCGACATCTTCCGCCAGACCGAACAGGAATACAGCCGCTGGAACTTCGACCAGGCCGACACCGACATGCTCCTGAAGCATTTCGAGGACGCCGAAGCGGAATGCGAGCGCATCCTCGCCGCCGCGCCCGAGGACAAGGCGGGCCGGCGGATCGTCATGGCCCACCCCGCCTATGACCAGTGCATCAAGGCCAGCCACCTCTTCAACCTTCTCGACGCCCGCGGCGTCATCTCGGTGACCGAACGCCAGGCCTACATCGGCCGCGTCCGCGCGCTGGCGAAGAAATGCGCCGACGCCTTCGTGACCACCGAGGCGGGCGGGGTGGCGGCGTGAATGGCAAGATCGTCGGAGGTTTCCTCGTGCTGAGCGCCCTCGTCGCGGGAGCCGCGATGTATTACCTGCAGGTCTACGCCTTCTACCGCCCGGTCGAGGTCTCCTCGCCCACCGCCGCTATCCGGCTGGTGTCGCTGGGCGGCGCGCAGGAGGCGATGCTGACCTCCGATTTCGAGGGGATCGACGCCGACAGTTCCCCCCTGCGCTTTCGTGGCTGCTTCGTCACGCCGATGACGCTGGCCATGCTGAGCGAGACATTCGAGCCCTACGAAAACCCGACGCCGGTCAATGCGCCCTCGTGGTTCGACTGCTTTGACGCCGAGGCGATCGGCGATGACCTGCAATCGGGCGCCGCACTCGCCTTCCTGTCCGAAAAGAACATCCACCCCGGCGTGGATCGCGTCGTCGCGGTCTATCCCGATGGCCGGGCCTATGCCTGGCACCAGCTGAACGAAAGCGCGGAAAAGTAAATGCCCGACCTTCTGATCGAACTCTTTTCCGAGGAAATCCCCGCCCGCATGCAGGCCAAGGCGCGCGAGGACCTGAAAAAGCTCGTCACCGACGGGCTGGTCGAGGCCGGCCTGACCTATCGCGCCGCCCAGGCCTTTTCCACGCCCCGCCGCCTGACCCTGGCGATCGAGGCGCTGACCGCCGAAAGCCGGCCCGTGCGCGAGGAGCGCAAGGGCCCCGCGACGACCGCGCCCGAGGCGGCGGTGCAGGGCTTCCTGCGCGCCACCGGGCTGAGGCTCGACCAGCTTGAGGTTCGCGATGCGGGCAAGGGGCAGGCGTACTTCGCCGTGGTCGAGAAACCCGGTCGCAAGGCCGCCGCGATCGTGGCCGAGGCTCTGGAGACCACGATCCGCACCTTCCCCTGGCCGAAGTCGATGCGCTGGGGCGCGGGCACCTTGCGCTGGGTCCGCCCGCTCCACTCGATCCTCTGCATCCTCACCGACGACCACGGGGCGGAGGTCGTGCCGCTCGACATCGACGGGATCGTGTCGGGCAACACCACGCGCGGCCACCGCTTCCTTGCGCCCGCCGCCTTCGCGGTGACGGGCTTTGACGACTACGCGGCACGGCTGAAGCGCGCGCATGTGATCCTGTCGCCCGACGACCGCGCCGACCACATCTGGCACGACGCCACCACCATGGCCTTTGCCGCCGGGTTGGAGGTGGTTGAGGACAAGGGCCTTCTGGCCGAGGTCGCGGGGCTGGTGGAATGGCCCGTCGTCCTGATGGGCCGGATCGGCGAGGATTTCCTGGGCCTGCCGCCCGAGGTGCTGCAGACCTCGATGCGCGAACACCAGAAGTTCTTTTCCTGCCGCAACCCGAAAACAGGGCGGATCGAGGGCTTCGTGACCGTCGCCAACACCGAGACCGCCGACCACGGCGCGACGATCCTGAAGGGCAACCAGAAGGTGCTCTCCGCGCGGCTCAGCGACGCGAAGTTCTTCTGGGAGAATGACTTGCGCACGGTCAAGGCGGTGGGGATGGAAGGCATGGCCGCGGGCCTGGCCCACGTCACCTTCCACAACAAGCTCGGAAGCCAGGCCGACCGCATCGCCCGCATCGAGGCGCTGGCGCGCGAGATCGCACCCCTCGTCGGCGCCAAGCCTGACCTTGCGGCAGAGGCCGCGCGGGTCGCCAAGGCCGACCTGCAATCGGCGATGGTGGGCGAGTTTCCCGAGTTGCAGGGCACGATGGGCGTCTATTACGCCCGAGCGGCGGGCCTGCCGGAGGCCGTGGCGACGGCCTGCAAGGCGCATTACCAGCCGCTCGGGCCCTCCGACGACGTCCCGACCGACCCGGTCTCCGTCGCCGTGGCACTCGCCGACAAGATCGACACGCTGACCGGTTTCTGGGCGATCGACGAGAAACCGACGGGGAGCAAGGACCCCTTCGCGCTGCGTAGGGCGGCGCTTGGGGTGATCCGGTTGGTACTGGGGAATGGGGTGCGTTGGCCGATGACCCGCCAATTGAGATTGAGAGTGATTAGTCACATGGGGCAGATCGTTGGGCGGGATGGCTCTGCGATCGCACGGCAATTGCGCGATAGGCTCGCTGATATGGGCTACGATGATCTGGGCCAGGAAGCGTATGAACGAATGCGAAAGGACGCACTCATATCAGACGACCCGAGGCGACAAGAGGTTGTACTTTCTGAAATGGATCGAAAGTCTTCCGACCTCCTCGCCTTCTTCCACGACCGCCTCAAGGTTCACCTTCGCGACGAGGGCATCCGCCACGACGTGATCGACGCTTCGCTCGCGATGCCCGGCAACGACGACCTCACCCTCCTCGTCCGGCGGGCCGAGGCGCTCGCCGCCTTCCTCAAGACCGACGACGGCGAAAACCTCCTCCAGGGCTTCAAGCGCGCCAACAACATCCTGACCCAGGCCGAGGCAAAGGACGGGGTCGAATATTCCTTCGGCGCCGATCCGAAGTTTGCCGAAGCAGAGGCCGAACGCACCCTCTTCGCCGCCCTCGACACGGCCGAGGCCGCCATCGCCCCCGCGATGAAGGCCGAGGATTTCGCCGCCGCCATGTCCGCGATGGCGGCCCTTCGCGCCCCCATCGACGCCTTCTTCGAGGCGGTGCAGGTGAACACCGACAACGCGGTCGTGCGCCGCAACCGGCTGAACCTCCTCTCCCGCATCCGCCAGATCTGCCTCTCCGTCGCCGACCTGACCAGGCTCGAAGGCTAAGCCCCTTTCATTCTGGCGGAAATACTCCGGGGGTCGCGGGGGCAGCGCCCCCGCGCGTCGGCGCCCTCGTGGCGCTGGACAAGTGGCGCGAAGGGCGTATTCTGCGGCCCTCGAAAGGTATGCCGCAGTGCAGAAACATACGGACTTCGCCGAGTTCACCGAAATTACCCCCGCCGAGGGGATCGAGGCCGCACGCCACGGCTGGCGCGCCAAGTGCCTGCAACGGCTCGTCCGCCTCGGCCTGCCGGTGCCGAAGACGGTGGCATTGCCCTGCGACACCGTGCGCGCCATCGCCTCGGGCCTGATGCCCGATACCGAACGGCTGGCGGCCCTGTTCGAGGGTGCGTTGGTCTCGATCCGCCCCAGCCCCGCGAACCCCGAATGGGGCGGGCCGGGGACGGTGCTGAACGTCGGCATGAACGCGGCCAAGCACGCCGAATTCGTCCGCACCCAGGGCCAGCGCTTCGCCGATGCGATCTACCTCGGCTTTGTGCAGTCCTATGCCGTTCATGTCGCGCGGCTCGACCCTGACATGTTCACCGCCGAACCCTCGTCCGAGGCACTGGCCGCCGCACTTGCCGCCTATGAGGCGGAGATGGACGAGGAGTTCCCCCAGTCCCCGGCGCGCCAGCTGACCGAGGTGCTGCGCTCGATGGCGCGCGCCTGGGAAGGCACGACCGCCCGGCTGCTGCGAGAGGCCAAGGGCGCGCCTTCGGACGCGACGCTGGGCCTTGTGGTGCAGGAAATGGCCCAGGCGATCGGGCCGGGCCTTTCGGGCGCGGGGACGATCCAGCTGATCGAGCCCGTCACCGGCGCGCCGCAGGTGACGGGGCGCTTCCGCGGCCTCAACCCGGCCAACCGCAAGACCGGCGAAACGCTCTACCTTGTCCGCGACAAGCGCGGGCAGTCGCTGGAAGAGGTGGCGCCCGAGGTCTTCGCCACCCTGCAGGATCATTGCCGCCGCTGCCGCGAGAAGCTGCGCGAGGAGATGTTGATCGAGTTCGCGGTCGAGAACGGCGCGCTCAAGATCATCGACGCGGTGCGCGTGCAGCGGTCGGCCCGCGCGCTGGTCAGGACCGCCGTCACCCTGGCGACGGAAAAGATCATCACCCGCGAGGAGGCGATCCTGCGCGTGCAGCCGCGCGCCATATCGGAGCTTCTGCACTACCAGGTCGATCCGCGCGTGCCGCGCGACTGTGTCGCCCGCGGCATCGCGGCCAGCCCCGGCGCGGCCTCGGGCCGGATTGTCTTTTCCGCCGCCGACGCGCAGGCCGCCGCCGCCCGCGACGAACGCTGCATCCTCGTCCGCCGCGAGACCGCGCCCGAGGACATCCGCGGGATGCACGCTGCCGTCGCCGTCCTGACCGAACGCGGCGGCATCACCAGCCACGCCGCGGTGATCGCGCGCGGGCTGGGCCTTCCCTGCATCGTCGGCGCCTCCGACCTGACGCTCGACCTGCGCGAGCGACGCTTCACCGCCCGCGATGGGCGGGTCTTCCGCGAGGGCGACGTGGTGACGATCGACGGAACCAACGGCGAGGTTCTGTCGGGCGCCGCCGAAATGCTGGAGCCCGCGCTCGACGAATGGTTCCGCACGCTCCTGCACTGGGCCGACAACGTGCGCGACATCGGCGTGCGCGCAAACGCCGACACGCCCGACGATGCCCGTACCGCGCGGATGTTCGAGGCCGAGGGCATCGGGCTTTGCCGGACCGAGCACATGTTCTTCGACGAAGACCGCCTGACCGTCATGCGGGAGATGATCTTCGCCAACACCGCCAAGGACCGGAAGGTGGCGCTCGACCGGCTCTTGCCGATGCAGCGCGCCGACTTCATCGCGCTTTTCGACATCATGGCGGGGCTGCCCGTCTGCATCCGCCTGTTCGACCCGCCGCTGCATGAGTTTCTGCCTCAGGACCGCGAGGGGATGCGCGAACTGGCCGAGGCGCTGGACCGGCCCCTGTCCGAAGTGATGCGCCGGGTCGAGGCGCTGTCTGAATTCAACCCGATGCTGGGCATGCGCGGGGTCCGGCTGGGCATCACCGTTCCGGAAATCTACGAGATGCAGGCGCGCGCCATCTTCGAGGCGACGGTCGAGGCGTCGCGCCGTGGCGCCGCGGTCGTGCCGGAGGTGATGATCCCGCTTGTCTCGGCCAAGCGCGAGGTCGAACTGGTCAAGACGCGGATCGATGCCGTCGCGGCGGCGGTCCGGACCGAACACAAGACCGATTTCGACTATCGCCTGGGGGTCATGGTGGAGACCCCGCGCGCAGCCCTGCGTGCCGGCGAGATCGCGCAGCACGCGGCCTTCCTGTCCTTCGGCACCAACGACCTGACGCAGATGACCTATGGCCTGTCGCGCGACGATGCCGGCCGCTTCATGGGCGCCTATGTGCAGCAGGGCGTCTATCCGGAAGACCCGTTCCATGTGCTCGACAGCGACGGGGTGGGCGAGTTGCTGCTGATCGGGTCCGAACGGGGGCGGAACGCGCGCCCCGAGGTCACGATTTCGGTCTGCGGAGAGCATGGCGGCAACCCCGAATCCATCGCTTTCTGCCGCCGGGCCGGGTTCGATTACGTTTCCTGCTCGCCCTTCCGGGTGCCGGTGGCGCGGCTTGCGGCGGCGCACTTTGCCCTGCTCGAACCGCGGCGCGACTCCGAAGCGTGAATATTTTCAGGTAATTAGGCCCTTCTGGCGGGACTGGGGCCGCGGAAAGTCGGCGCGAGCGAATCGGCAACAAACTGCCGGACTCGGCGCGCTTTGTTGCCGTTCTGACCCAAGGGTGGACAGCCTGACCGGATTGCGCTATGCCCGCCGACGGTCATTGCCTGGGGGCTGTGGCTCGTCGAAGCAATTCGGGAAACCACCAATGTCAGTGCTGATGCGCTGGGCGGCTTCTGTCGTCCTGCTCTTCGGTCTTGCCGGAGGCGTTCACGCCGAGATGACGGTGAGCCAATCGAACGACCCGGACGGGTCGATCGACGTACACATGACGGCGCTTCTGGGGCAGGAGCGCGTCGCGATCGGTTCGCTCGATGCCGAGGCCATCGCCGCCGTCGCAACAGCGTCGTCCGGGAACGGCAAGGCCCGTGGCAAGCCGGTCATGTCCTACGATGCGGCCTGGCTTGCGCAGCTGCCGCGGCCGGAGGCGAGCAAGGAACTCGAATGCCTGGCAGAGGCGCTCTACTTCGAGGCGCGCGGCGAGTCGATCAAGGGCCAGGCGGCGGTCGCGGAGGTCATCCTCAACCGCGTGGACAGCCCGGCCTTTCCCAAGTCCGTGTGCGGTGTCGTCAATCAGGGCGGTGACGGCGGATGCCAGTTCTCCTACACCTGCGACGGCCGCGCCGAGGTCATATCGGAGCCCGAGGCCTGGAAGCGATCGGCCAAGATCGCCGGGGCCATGCTGGGGGGCGCACCGCGCCTTCTGACGGAAGGGGCGACCTTCTTCCACACGCCGATGGTTACGCCCCGCTGGTCCAAGCGGTTCGAACTGACAGCTAGGATCGGCTCCCACCTCTTCTATCGCCCGCCGCTCAGGACGGCGCTGAACTGATCGGGCAGGTCGCGTCCGGGCTGCCCTTTCCCGGCGTCCACCGCTACGATGGCGCGGGCTTCAGGGGCAGACCATGACAGACGACATCGCCACCGCATTCGATCATCCCGAAGCTCGTGCCAGCGCGGCCGGCGGCTTGCCGGACCGGCTGTCGCTGCGGGACTTCGTCGTGTCCGCCGACATCGGCGCCTTTCAGGAGGAGCGCGGCGCAACCCAGCGGCTGCGCTTCAACATCGTCGTCGAGATCGCCCCGCTGCCGGCGGGGCTGGATGACGATGTCGACCGCATCCTGTCCTATGACCGGCTGATCGAGGCGGTCGAGGCAGAACTTGCGGGCTCGCGGCTCAACCTGCTCGAGACGCTGGCCGAAGGCGTGGCCGCCCGCATCCTGGCCGAACCGCAGGCGCGGCGGGTCTTCCTCCGGATCGAGAAGCTGGATCGCGGCCCCTTCGCGCTGGGGGTGGAGATCGTGCGCGATGCGGCTGCCCTGCCGATTGCGGGGGCCGGTGCGCCGTGCCCGGTGGTGGTGTATCTGGCGCCCGAGGTCGCGGAGACGATCGACCTGTCCGCCCTGCTTGATCGTTACGGTTCCGGCCCGGACCCCTTGATCCTGGCGCTTGGCTTGCCCCCCGGGACGCACCCCGAGACGCGCCCCGCGACGCGCCCCGATGTGGTGACCGAAGAGGCGCGCCGCCGCATCGCGCTTCTTGCGATCGAGCAGCGCGCCTGGGCGCTCGCCGCGCGGGATGCGCGGCTGAAGGTCGTGGCCACCCGTACCGAACTGGACTGGGCGCTTCGCCATGGCCGCGCGGCGGTCTGGGCTCCCTCGAAGATCGTGCTCGACACGCCCGGTGCCCCTCTGGACAAGGCGGCCGACGGCTGGGCGCTGGCACTCTGGCTGGCGGAGTTGCTGGGCGCCCGGCGGGTGGTCGCTCACGGAACTGTCACGATCCCGGCGGGAAGCCGCGTGCCGGTGGAACGCGCCTGACGCGGGCTTGCCAACTGCGCCGCTTCGTCGGAGAACCACGGCCATGGATTACTTCAGACCGATCGCGATGACCGACACCGCCCGACCCCAAGGCGCGCTTGCACTAGCGGGCGGCTGGTGCTGGTTCGACCGGGTGGAGGTGCTGGCGCGCACCGGCTCACGCGGGGTCGTCCCGGTTGCTGACCTGCCGCCGGACGTGCGCAAGACCCTCAGCGCGCCAAGGCCGGATTTTCTGGGCATGGCGATGGACCAGCCACGCCTCATGGGGGTGCTCAACGTCACCCCCGACAGCTTTTCCGATGGCGGGCTTTACGCCGAGGCGGCCGCGGCGCGGGAGCGTGCCGTCGAAATGGCGCGCGCCGGGGCGGACATCCTTGATATCGGGGGCGAAAGCACCCGCCCCGGTGCCGCAGACGTGCCGCTTGCCGAGGAGACCGAACGCACCGTTCCCCTGATCGCGGCCTTGCGGCAGGCGGGTCTGGCCACGCCCATCTCCATCGACACGCGCAAGGCGCCGGTCGCCTGCGCCGCGCTGGATGCGGGGGCGTCGATGGTCAACGACGTGTCGGCCTTTGCCTACGACGCGGCGCTGGGCCATCTGGTCGCCGCGCGCGGCGTGCCGGTCTGCCTGATGCATGCGCAAGGCGCGCCCGCGACCATGCAGGACGACCCGCGCTATGCGGACGTGCTGCTGGACGTCTACGACTACCTCGCCGAATGTGTGCGCGAGGCGGAGGCCGTCGGCATCCCGCGCGCGCGCATCCTGGTCGACCCCGGCATCGGCTTCGGCAAGACGCAGGCGCACAACCTGGCGCTGCTCAGGGGGCTGTCGCTGTTTCACGGCCTGGGCTGCGGCATTCTTCTGGGGGTGTCGCGCAAGCGCTTCATCGGGACCATCGGCGGGGCCGAACGGGCCGCCGACCGCGGGCCCGGCACGATCGCCCTGACCCTGGCGGGGATCGCACAGGGCGTGCAGTGGCACCGGGTCCATGATATCGGCGAAACCAGGCAGGCAGTCCGGCTTTGGCAGGCCGTCGCGGCAGGAGAGGGCAGATGACGCGCAAGTTGTTCGGCACCGACGGGGTCAGGGGAACCGCGAACACCTATCCGATGACGGCCGAGATGGCGCTGCGGCTGGGGGCTGCGGCGGGGCGCTATTTCCGCACCGACGGACGCAACCGCCATCAGGTCGTCATCGGCAAGGACACGCGGCTTTCCGGCTACATGCTGGAAAACGCGCTGACGGCGGGCCTTACCTCGACCGGGATGAACGTCCTGCTGCTCGGCCCGGTGCCGACGCCGGCGGTGGGCTTTCTGACCCGGTCGATGCGGGCCGACCTGGGCATCATGATCTCGGCCAGCCACAACCCGGCCGAGGACAACGGCATCAAGTTCTTCGGTCCCGACGGCTTCAAGCTTTCTGATGAGGCCGAGGCCGAGATCGAGCGCCTGGTCGCCGGCGTGATCGAACCGGCACAGCCCCGCAACATTGGCCGGGCGAAGCGGATCGACGACGGGCTGGGCCGCTATGTCGAATATGCCAAGACGACGTTTCCCGCACGGGGCAAGCTCACGGACCTGAAGATCGTGATCGACTGCGCGAATGGCGCCGCCTACAAGGCCGCGCCGCAGGTCCTGTGGGAACTTGGGGCCGAGGTGATCCCGGTCGGCGTCGCCCCGAACGGCTTCAACATCAACGAGGATTGCGGTTCGACCCATACCCGGACGGCGGCCGAGGCGGTGGTCGCGCATGGCGCGGACCTCGGGATCAGCCTCGACGGGGACGCCGACCGGGTGATGATCCTTGACGAGACGGGGCGGGTCGCCGACGGCGATCAGATCATGGCGCTGCTTGCAGGACGCTGGGCCGAGGCGGGGCGCCTAAGGGGCGGCGCGCTTGTCGCCACGGTGATGTCGAACCTGGGGCTGGAGCGGTTCCTTCAGGCCCGCGGTCTCAGGCTGGAACGCACGGCGGTGGGTGACCGCTATGTGGTGGAGCGGATGCGCGAGGGCGGATTCAACCTCGGCGGCGAGCAATCCGGCCACATCGTCATGACCGACTACGCGACGACCGGCGACGGGCTGATCGCGGGGCTTCAGTTCCTGGCCGCCATGGCCGAGACGGGCCAGAAGGCGTCCGAGCTTGTCCGGCAATTCGATACCGTACCCCAGATGTTGAAGAATGTAAGATATGCGGCCGGACAGGAGCCGCTGTCGGCCGAGAATGTTCGAAAAGTGATCGGCGAGGCGGAGCTGCGCCTGACTGGCCAAGGCCGTCTGCTGATCCGCAAGTCGGGAACCGAACCGCTGATCCGGGTCATGGCGGAGTGCGAGGACGAAGCGCTGCTGGCCGAGGTCGTGGGTGGCATCGTAGCCGCGGTGGAAGCGGCGGCCTGACATCCCGCGCGGCTGCCGTCCTCAGGCCGGCCGGTAGGCCAGCCGATAGCTGAGCGCGACACCGCCCGCGCCGCCGACGATGTTGCCCAGCGTCACCACGGCAAGATTCGACAGGATCGCACCGAGGCCGATATCGGCGCCCGCAAACTGCGCCTGCGGGAAGAAGAACATGTTGGCGATGCTGTGTTCAAGGCCAAGCAGGACGAAGGCCGCGACCGGCAGGACGACGGCCATGAGCTTGCCCGAGGCGCTGCGCGAGGCGAGCGACAGCCAGACCGCAAGGCACACCAGCACGTTGCAGAGGATGGCGCGGAAGAAGGCGGCGGCCGGGTCCAGCGCGGCCTTGGCCTCGGCGATGGCGCGCGCGGTCTCGCCCATCGGCCCGTTCAGAAGACCCGTCCCGGCAAAAAGCGCGGCGATCGCCAGCGCCCCGGCGAGGTTGCCGGCATAGACGACGGCCCAGGCGCGCGAAAGCTCCCGCAGGCCGATCTTGCCGTCGACGGCCGCCATGGTCATCAGCGCGTTGCCGGTGAAAAGCTCGGCCCCGCCGACGACGACAAGGACAAGGCCGAGCGAAAAGACCACGCCGCCCAGGAACCGGTGCGGCCCGAAGCCGGGGTCCGCGCCGGTCATCACCATGGTGTAGGCCGCCGCGCCCAGCGCGATGAACGCCCCCGCAAGAACCGCGAGCGTCAGCATGGAGATGAGGGGCAGACGTGCCTTGGCGACCCCTGCCGCCTCGACCAGGCCTGCGATTTCGCCGGGCTTGTAGGCGTCGATGCCGGTGGGATGAAGCGGATCTATGGCAGCCTCGCAGTTGTGCCGGGGAGCGTGAACTCCCCGGCAGATTGGCGTCAGTTCCGCGACTTGTCCACCATCTTGCCCTTGGAAATCCAGGGCATCATCGCGCGCAGCTTTTCACCGACCTTCTCGATCTGGTGCTCGTCGTTGATGCGGCGAGTCGCCTTGAAGAAGGGCTGGCCGACGGCGTTTTCCTGCATGAAGTCGCGCACGAACTTGCCGGTCTGGATGTCGCTGAGGACCGCCTTCATCCGCGCCTTGGTCTCGTCATAGGGCAGGATGCGCGGACCCGAGACATACTCGCCATATTCGGCGGTGTTCGAGATCGAGTAGTTCATGTTGGCGATGCCGCCCTCGTAGATCAGGTCCACGATCAGCTTCACCTCGTGCAGGCACTCGAAGTAGGCCATTTCGGGCTCATAACCGGCCTCGACCAGCGTCTCGAAGCCCATGCGGATCAGCTCGACAAGGCCGCCGCAAAGCACGGCTTGCTCTCCGAAGAGGTCGGTTTCGCATTCCTGGCGGAAGTTGGTCTCGATGATGCCCGAGCGGCCGCCGCCGATGGCCGAGCAGTAGGAGAGGCCGATTTCCATCGCCTTGCCGGTGGCGTCCTGGTGGACGGCGACGAGGCAGGGGACGCCGCCGCCCTTGGTGTATTCGCCGCGGACGGTGTGGCCGGGGCCCTTGGGGGCCATCATGATGACGTCGACGCCCTTTTTCGGCTCGATCAGGCCGAAGTGCACGTTCAGACCGTGGGCAAACGCGATGGCGGCGCCTTCGCGCAGGTTGTCGTGGACGTATTTCTTGTAGGTCGCGGCCTGCAGCTCATCGGGCATGGTGAACATGATCAGGTCGCACCACGCGGCGGCCTCGGCGATGCCCATGACCTTGAGGCCTTCCTTCTCGCACTTGGCCGCCGAGGGCGAGCCTTCGCGCAGCGCGATGACGACGTTCTTGGCGCCCGAATCGCGCAGGTTCAGCGCATGGGCGTGGCCCTGGCTGCCATAGCCGAGGATGGCGACCTTCTTGTCCTTGATAAGGTTGATATCGCAGTCGCGATCGTAATAGACGCGCATCGGGCGCTCCTTTCCTTGTTGCTGACGGAGACCATAGAAGGTTTCGTAGAATTTCCCGTGCAAATGTTAATAAAAAGGCAGATAAGTAAGAATTATCATTCGCGATAATTCATACTTGTGGAACGATCATGCAAGTTGACGACACCGACCGCCGCATCCTGCGCCAACTTCTGGCCGAACCCTCGCTCGGTTCCGCCGAGCTTGCCGAACGGGCGGGCGTGACCGCGGCCACCGCCTGGCGGCGGATCGAGAAGCTGGCGCAGGCGGGCGTGATCCGCGGCCAGCATGCGGTCATCGACTGGCGCGCGCTGGGCTGGGCGGTCGAAGTCTCCTTGCGATTCACGCTCGACAAGACCCATCCGCGTGCCTTCGACGAGTTTCTGGCGGCAGCGCGCGGCGTGCCGGAAGTGATCGAGATCCAGACCTTCCTCGGGCGGGTGGACGTGCGTCTGAACGTGATCGCGCGCGACATGGGGCACTATCAGGAGGTCTACCGCGACCGCATCCTGACCCTGCCGCACATCGCCGATATCGAAAGCCTGATGCTCGTCTCCACCATCAAGGATACCGGGAGCCTGCCACTGTGATCGCGCTTGACGACACCGACCGCTCGATCCTGCGTGCGCTGGTCGCCGACGCGGCGCAAAGCGCGGGCGCCATCGGGCGGGCGCTCGGCCTTTCGCAACCCGCAACCTGGCGCCGAATCCGCCGGATGGAAGAGGCGGGCGTGATCGCCGGCCGCCGGATCGACCTCGACAGCACGGCAATCGGCTTTGGTGTCACCGTCTTCCTGGGCGTGAAGCTTGCCACCAAGGGCCGCGTGAGCCTCGAGGACTTCGAGCGCGCGGCAACGGCCATCCCCGAGGTGCAGACGGTGCAGCACGTCCTTGGTCTTTACGACTACCGCCTCAGGGTCACCGCGCGCGACATCGCCGATTTCGAGCGCGTGCTGCGGCGCCGGATCATGACGCTGCCGGGCGTCGGCAACGTCGAGGCGAACGTGCTGCTGAGCGAGGAACGGCGGCCCGGCCCCTTGGGCTGATGCGGATTTGCGCCAACTACTGTCGTGAATCTCTTGGCCTTCGCCCTCCTCGTGCGATACCGGAGGAGACAGACAGGATGGAGGATCTCATGCCGGCGCTGCTGCCCCATATCGACCCCGACGGCCTCGAAGAGTTTTCGGTCGTCTTCACCGACCGCTCGCTCAACCACATGAGCCGGCAGTTCCAGGGCGTGATGCGTGACATTTCCGGCATGCTGCGCGAAGTCTACAACGCCGATGCGGTGGCGCTGGTACCGGGCGGCGGCACCTATGCGATGGAGGCGGTCGCGCGGCAGTTCGCGCATGGCAAACGCGCGCTGATCGTGCGCAACGGCTGGTTCTCCTACCGCTGGACCCAGATATTCGAGGCGGGTGGCTTTGCTGCCGAAACCCACGTCGCCATGGCGCGCCGCGCGGGCAACGAGCCGCAGGCCCCCTTCGCCCCCGCGCCGATCGAGGATGTCGTCGCGAAGATCGCGGAGGTGCGGCCCGACGTCGTCTTCGCGCCGCATGTGGAGACGGCAAGCGGCATGATCCTGCCCGACGCCTATCTCCGCGCGCTGGCGGCGGCCGCGCACGAGGTGGGCGCGCTTTTCGTCCTCGACTGCATTGCCTCGGGCTGCGTCTGGGTGGACATGAAGGCGGTGGGCGTCGATGTCCTGATCTCGGCCCCGCAGAAGGGCTGGTCCGCCTCGCCCTCGGCCGGTCTGGTGATGATGAGCGACGAGGCCGGGAAGCGGATGGAGACGACCGCCTCCGACAGCTTCGCGCTCGACCTCAAGAAGTGGCGCGCGATCATGGCGGCCTATGAGGGCGGGGGGCATGCCTATCACGCGACCATGCCCACGGACGCGCTGAAGGCCTTCCGCGACACGATGCAGGAAACGAAGGGTTACGGGTTCGAGCGGCTGCGCGCCGCGCAATGGGCGCTGGGCGATGCGGTCCGGGCCGAGCTTGCGTCGCGCGGCATCCGCTCCGTCGCGGCCGATGGCTTCGGCGCGCCGGGTGTCGTGGTCAGCTTCACCGACGATCCCGAGATCCAGAACGGCAAGAAGTTTGCCGCGCAGGGTGCGCAGATCGCGGCGGGCGTGCCGTTGCAGGTGGGCGAGGGCGAGGGTTACCGCAGCTTCCGCATCGGTCTTTTCGGCCTCGACAAGCTTTATGACGTCGAGGGCACCGTTGCCCGCGTGCGTCGCGCGCTTGACGCGGCGCTCGCCTGACGCCTCAGCGCATCCCGAGCCCGGCCCGCATCAGCGTCCGGCGCACCGGCGACAGGGAGTAAAGCGCGTTGAGCGTTCCCGCGCGCAGGTCGCGCAGGGCGCGCGGCGACAGCATCGAGGCGCGATTCAGCAGGTCGATGCCAGTCACGCGCGCCTTCACCTCGGGCCAGCGGCGGCGGTGGTAGGCCATCAGCATCGCCCGCTCCCCCAGCCGGTCGGGGGCGGCCTTAGCAAGCTCCAGAAGGCAGGCCAGGTCTGCCAGCGACATGTTCAGCCCCTGCGCGCCGATAGGCGGCACCACATGGGCGGCCTCGGCGATAAGGGCGGTGCGCTCGGCCTCGAACCGGTCGGCGATCTGGGCGATCATCGGCCAGACCGAACGGCGGGTGACCAGTGTCAGCGGCCCGAAAAGCCCGGCGGAGCGGGTGAACATCGCGGCCTCGAACTCGGGGACGGGCAGGGCGGCCAGCCGCTCCGCCTCGGGGCCACGCTCCATCCACACCACGGCAGAGCAGGGGCGCCCGTCGCGGTCAGGCAGCGGCACCAGCGTGAACGGCCCGCCCGAGCGGTGAATCTCGGTCGAGACGTTCTGATGCGGGATCGGGTGGGTGACGGCGAAGGCCAGCGCCTTCTGCCCGTAGCGGATGGTCTTCACCCCGATCCCCACCGCCTCGCGCACCGGGCTGGTGCGGCCGTCGGCGGCGATCAGCAGCCGCGCGGCGATCCGTGAGCCGTCCGACAGCGTCACGCGCGCCTCGCCCTCCCGCGTCAGGACGTCACGGGTGCCAATGCCGGTGCGCAGATCGACGTTCGGCAGTTCGGCGATGCGGGCAACCATCTCCCGCCGCAGGAGCCAGTTCGGAAAGTTCCAGCCGAAGGGCGCATCGCCGATCTCGCCGGCGTCGAAATCCTTGACGATGCGGGGTTCGGGCGTCTCGCCGCCCGCATCAACGATCCGCATGATCTGCAGCGCGGCCGCGTGCGGCGCGAGGCGGTCCCACAGCCCTGCGTCGGACAGGACGGTGCGCGCCGGCTGGAGGAACGCGGTCGTGCGCATGTCCGCCCCGGCTGCCTCGGCCTCGGTCACGGGCGGGGCCGGGTCGACGCAGATGACCCTGAAGCCCGCGGCGCCGAAGGCTGCCGCCGCCGTCAGGCCGGCGACGCCGCCGCCGGATATCAGGATGTCGGTCGTCTCCGGCTGCATGGCATGGCTCCTTCGCGCGGACCATAGACAAATCCGCCGCCGGTGGCCAAGCGGCATTCCGTCCCTGCGCGCGGCTTCGGGATGCTATTTCCCGATCGTGATCAGGATAAGCGTCGCGAAGATCACCGGCACCGCGGCAAGTGCCGTCATGGCAAGGGCGACAAGGCCCCAGGTCTTCACGGCAAGGACAAGCGCGGTGAGCAGGATCACCAGGGCATACCAGATCGTGTCTGAATCCCCGTGCGCGATGTCATAGGCGATCCAGCCCACGACGGGTATGTGATGGAACCAGGACCGCGCGGGGCGCGGCCGGGAAATCGGCATGTCGGTCATCTGAGACTCCTGTTCGCGGGGATCAGATAGGACCGCGCCGGCAGGTGCAGGAGAAGGCGTTTCGTCGCAGGGATCAGGTGAGCCGGCGCAGGAACGCCGTCAGGTCTCGGGTATGGTGATGGATGTGCGGCGCGGGGTCGGGCTCCGCGGCGACGTGCACGGTACGCATGCCCATGGCGTGCGGCTCGGCCAGGTTGCGTGCGTCATCCTCGAACATCGCCGCGCGGGCGGGGTCGGTTCCATCCCGGCCAAGGACGGTTTCGAAGGCGGCACGTTCGGGCTTGGGGCGGAACTCGGCATGTTCGACGCCATAGACCGCGTCGAAAAGCCCGTCGAGGCCGCGCGCGGCGATGACGCGGTGCGCGTAGGGCGCGCAGGCGTTGGTGTAGACGATGCGCCGTCCGGGAAGGGCGCCGATGGCCGCGCGCAGGGCGTCGTCAGGCCGCAGCGCGTCGAGCGAGATTTCATGCACTTCGGTCAGGTAGGGGCCGGGATCGACGCCATGTTCGGTCATCAGCCCCGCGAGCGTCGTGCCGTAGCGCGCCCAGTAGTGCCGGCGCAGGTGGTCCGCCTCAGCCTTTGCGATTCCCAGCGCCTGCATGACGAAGCGCGTCATCCGCACCTCGATCTGGTCGAAAAGCCGCGCTTCTGGCGGGTAAAGCGTATTGTCGAGGTCGAAGACCCAGCAGTTGACATGGGAAAAATCGGCAGCCGGCATATCGGTCCCCGAGACGAGCGGAGGGGCTTTTTCTCACGATGTGCCGATGCGGGCAAGTGGGGGCAGGGGTTTTCCGATCCGCCGTGGACGGCAAAGCCCCTTGCCTCGATACCCCCAGGCGGCCTAGGTTTGCGCCCCGTCCACACGCGTGGCCACGGGCGGACAGGGGGGGCGGGACGGCAGATGCAGAAAGACGCCTATACACTCATCCTCGAAGCGATCGAGGGGGGAACCTATCGTCCGGGCGACCGATTGGTGGAATCGGAACTGGCCGACAGGCTTGGTGTCTCGCGCACGCCCGTTCGCGAGGCTCTGCAGCGGCTGGAAACGCAATCGATGCTGACGCGCGACGGGCGATCGCTGATCGTGGCCTCGCTCGATCACAATCAGCTGGCCGAGCTTTACGTCGTGCGGGCCGAACTTGAGGGCCTCGCCGCGCGACTGGCCGCGAAGCACGCGACCGAAGAGGAAATCCGCGTTCTCAAGGGCATGATCGAGGAAGATCGCGCCCACCTCGGCGATCCGGAGGCCCTGTCGCGTGCCAACCGGCGGTTTCACAAGCAGATCCATCTTGCGTCCCACAATCGCTTTCTGGTTCAGCAACTGGGCCTCGTCCATCGCTCGATGGCGCTTCTGGCCACGACCTCGCTTGCGGCAGAAGGGCGCGGGGAAGCGGCGCTGGCCGAGCACGAGGCGATCGTCACGGCGATTGCTGCCGGGGACGAGACCGCCGCGCAGGCCGCGCTACGCGCGCATATCTCACGGGCGTTCGAGACCCGGCTGAAGCTCGACGCAGCCTCCGCGAAGCGCGCCGGCGAGAGCTGACCGGGACCGGCGCGGCGGTGTCAGGCCCCGGCGGGTTCCGGCACGATGAAGTTGCGCTGGATGTCGACGAAGATATCGCCCGACAGGCCCGCGCGCGTCTCGGCCCAGTCCTCGCCGTCGCGCACCGCGTCGTGCAGCGCGCGCTGGGCGGCAAAGCTTTGCCGGATGTCGTTGCTGGCCACATCGATCCAGCCGAAGGTCAGCCTCTCATCGTCCGCCTGAATCAGGCGCAGTTCGACGCCTTCCTCGAGGATGTTGCCTGCCCGCGACTGCAGGATCACGAGCTTGACCGCCTCGACCGCGACATCATCAAGCCCCGCGTCCGCGATCACGATCTTTTCGCGCACCGCGGGCCAGCCGAAGGTGATGCGCGCCTTCAGGCCGCGGCCGATCTCGCGCGCGGCCTGTCCGGCGCGATCACCGTAGGCGAGCGCGAAATCGTCGGAGGCCTTGAGGATTTCCTGATCCCAGTTCGCCAGCGCCGGAATCGGGCGGGCGGATACCCAAAGCCCCGCCTTGCCGTCGAGATAGTTGAAATCCGGGTCGGGCCGATACTCCGCCGCGCAGTTTGTGCAGGTGCAGACCTGGAAACCGCCCTCGAGGATCGCGGCCTTGAGGTCGGGCCTGCGGTCCGCGTTGACGCTCTGGAAGATATCGATCTGGTTCTCCGTCCCGCAGTTCGGGCAGGCCACGGGCAGTTTCGTGAACATCGACATGGCGTGGTCCTTTCACTGGGTCAGAGCGCCGAGAGCCACTTGGCCGCCGGATGCTTGGGGTTGAGCTTGCCGGTATGGTAGGCCGCATAAAGCTCCGAGAACCATTCGCCGGGCGCCCGGAACTGGTAGCCGGTGATGCCCTTCCGGCGTGCGGCGGCGTCGTAGGACACCCAGGTATCGTCGTAGGCCTCGTGATAGACCCTGCCGCCGATGTTGAAATCGGTCGGTGCGCGCTTGTTCGACCAGGGATCGGCGCCGGTGACCATGGCATTGTACCATCTGATCACCTTCTGCTTGCGTCCTTCCCAGGTCGTGGCGCCGTCGGGCTTGTCCTTCAGATCGTCCGGCAGGTCGGGGTCCTCGGGCTTGCCGCCAGAAATCAGACGCTCGACGTAGAAGGCGTCGAATTCGTATTCGGCGGCCACCGCAAGCGCGATCTTGCGGTAGTCGGCGCCATGTTCGGTCCAGCCGCCGAAGTCCTTGTTGCCGGCCTTGCCCTTCATGAAGCTCTTGGCGTCATCCACCGCATGCCCGATCTCGTGCAGGGTGGTCCAGGTTCCGTGCGTGGGTTTCGCTTTCTGGCTGTCGGGGACGCAGACGCAATCGGGGTCGATGTTCTCGAGTTGATCCGGACTGCTGAGATCGTTTGCGCCCACGTTCAGAACCGGGGCCACCCCCATGACCACCTTGCCGCCGCCTGAATTGAAGGACGAAGTCGTTTCGCCCGGCCCCTCTACCTCATCGAACTGCAGCAGGCTTTCGTTCAGCTTGGTGTGCGCGTCCGGCACCTTGGTCATCATCTTGTAGTAGGCCAGCAGGTTGGGCGCCGGCCCGGTCAGCGTCGTCTTGGCAACGCCTTGGTCGTGCTTGTCCTTGGTGCGGAAGATCTTCACGTCCATGTCGAAGCGGGCGCCGAGCATGGCGACCATGACTTCCTGCGTGACGTCGTTCGGGCCAAGCTTCTCGATCAGGTTGTCGAGCATCCGCTGCCCGTTCGGCAGCGCGATCATGTCGAGTACTTCCTGCTTGGTGGGCGGCGTGCCGGACTTTGCCTTGGCGGCCAACTTGATCGCCCCTACCTCGCCCATGACCACCTCAAGCGCGCCCTTGGCCTTGACGGGGTCGAGCTGCTTGGAGAATTCGTCCGCCCGCCTGAACGCATCGCCGATCCGCGACTGCGTGGCGGGCTTGTCGGGGAAGGTCAGCTTCAGGGCGTCGTCGGACGCGGTTTTCACCTCGGCCCGGCGGATGAGGAAAACCTCCTGCCCGTCGGCCAGCCGGCGCGCGCGGTCGAGGGCGTTCTGGGCCTTGTCCAGATGCCCCGTCGCCGCGTCAAGCCCCTTGGAGGCGGCGTCGAGGCCGGTCTTCGCGGCTTCCGATGCCTCTTTCAGGCTCTCGGCGGCGTATTTCGCCTGGCCGTGGGTGTCGCGCAGATCGGCAACGCGCTGGGTGATCTGTTCCGCCCTGGTCATCAAGGCGTCGACGTAGTCCGCGAACTGGCGCGTGATGCCGGCAAGTTTCGCAAGACCTTCGAGGCGCTCGCGTGCCGTCTTGTCGTCGAAGTTCTCGACCGCCTTGTCTGCGGCGGCATACCCGCTGCGCAGCTCCTTGATCGGTTCCGTGATCTGGGCCGCCCGCGGATGGTTTTCCAGGCTCTTGAGGAGGGCGTCCGCACGCAGCATCATCCGCTCGGGCGCTTCGGACTTGGCATCGGCCTCGAAGCTCTGGAATGTCGCGGCGCCTGCCGCCTTCTCGCCGGCGGCCTTGCACATGTCCGGAATCATGCCCAGCCGGTTCACCGCGTTGGCATAGTTGCCCGCGCCGGCAAGGGTCTCGGCCAGCGAGAAGACGGATTTGGCTTCCGCGATCTGGCCCGCGGCGAAGGCGCTTTGCGGATGCTTCGCCAGCGCGTCTATCGCCTCGCTCGCGGTCTTGGCCGCCGCCTCGAAGTCGAGATAGCCCTGCGCGGCGGGCAGTGCTGCGACCGCCCGCTTCTTCAGGTCCTGCATGGTGTGCCAGGGGGTAAGGAAGTCGCGCGCGGCAGCCTGGTTCGCCGCCTCCCCCCGAAGCCTCACGATCTCGGCGCATTCTTCCTCGACGCCGGGATTGCGCTTGGCGAGAAGCTTGTTGATCTCGGTCTCTGCGGCGATGCGGACCTGTTCGTACTCGTTGCGGTTCTTGACCAGGCGCTTGGCGGCATCGACCTTGCCGTAGGCGTCCCGGATCAGCGTGCGCGCGACCGATATCGCGTGTTCGTCGAATTTCGTTTCGGCTGCCTTGACGAGGCCCTCGATCACCTGCTTGTCGCCGGCAACGAAGGGGTCGTTGATCTCCGGATACCGGTCGCGGACAATCTTCGGCCATCCCTTGAACTTGTCGTATTCGACCTTGTAGTCGTCGGAGACCTTCTTCACCCGGATCTCTTCGGACAGGATGAAGGCATGGGCCGAACGCACCGCGTCGAAATCGGGCGGCGTCCGGGCGCCCGCGGTCCTGAGTTCGCCCAGCCGGTCTTCGGCCTTCTTGCGGTGATGCACGGTGCCGAACATGCCCTGCATCCGGGTGACCGACTGCGCCGCCTCGGTTTCAAGCCGGTTCACATACTGCTGCCCGACCCGGTCGAGCGCACTCGAAAGCCGCACCACCTCGCGCGTCGCGGCATCGGCGTTCAGGGTCTTCTTGTCGCCTTCGACCAGCTGGTTCGCCTTTTTGAAGTCCGAAACGATGGTTTCGGTGCCGATGTAGGACGGGAAGCCCCCCAGCTTGAGCACGAAATTCGACCGGGCATTCAGCCAGGTCTGATATTCGTCGGCCATCCTGTCCTTCTGGTCGTCGCTGGTGCCCTTGCCGAACAGGCCCCCGGACTTGAAGTACTTCTTGACGAATTTCTGCGCTTTTGGATCGAGTGACGAAAAAGGCATCTGTATCTCCGGAACAGGTCAGGTCAGCCCAGGACCTTGGCGATGGCATCAAGCGCCTTGCGCGCGGTCGAGGCGACCGCGACGGGTGCAAAGCCGTTGTCGTTGTCGACATCCATGAAGAAGTCTTCCTTGAGGGCGTCCGAATAGTCCTTGATCGCCAGCCGCGCCTCGGCCTTGAGCGCGGTTCGCTGCGCGCCCTCGGGGCTGTTGGTGATCCGGTCCAGCACGTCCTCAAGCCGGGAATCGAAGACCTGAAGGCGCTTGTGCAACTCCGTCGCCTCGGCCGCGACGGGGGCGAGTTCCGGGTCGCCGGCGCAGGCATTCACGATCGCCGTTTCGAGTTTCGCCATCTCGGCCATCATGCCCGACTTGGTGCCGGCCCAGAGCACGCGCGATTTCTGGAACGGCACGACATCCTTCGGGATCTCTGCCGCGGTGCCGGTTGCGCCCTTGCTGATCACCGTTTCAAGCGCCGGCTTGAGGCGCGCCGCGATCTGGAGCGCGGCGGCTGCATCGCCGGCTTCCGCCTTTTCGACCGCCATCGCCCAGGCGGCGTTCAACTGGCTCCGGTTTTCGGGGTTCAAGCCCATCGCGGTCTCGAACAGCCTGGCCATGGCCGGCTGCAAGGCGGCCCAGCGCCTGGCGTCCGGGCTTTCCGACGTCTCGCCTTGCGGTTGCGGGCCGCCGGACGGGGCGGGCGCTGCCGTGAGCAGGGGCTTCAGCTTGGCCGCGATGGCCAGCGCCTCGGTGAAGTTGTCGGCGTCCGCCGCGTTTTCGGCGCGCGTCCAGGCGGCCTGGATCTGTTCGGCCTTTTCGTGACCGGCATCGAGCAGGCGCCCGACCAGAACTGCCATCGCCGGCGCGACCTTCGCCCAGGATTCGGCCTCGGGGCTGGAGGGCTTGGGCGCCTCCGCCTGCGCTTCGCCGGCCTCCTCCTCGGGTTCGCCGTCATCGTCCGCAAGCGCCCCGGTCGGGTCGAGCGCGACGACCTTCAGTTTCAGATCGGCGCTTGCCAGGAACCGCTTCAGATGCTTCGACATGCCGGGAAGAACGTCCCCCTCGCAGGTCAGCATCATCTTCTTGCCCTTCACCTCGACGGTGCCGAAGGTGACCTTCGGGGTGTCGCCTTCCTTTTTCGCCTGGCGCGCCAGGATCGACGGTTCCTTCAGGCGGTGCAGGACCATCACCGCACCCTCGGGCTGCTTGCCAAGACAGACGCCGAAGGACAGGGGCCGTTTCCGTGCGACCGCAATCAGGGACCTGAGTTCTTCCAGGCTCTCCGGACTCATCGGCATGGCTAATCTCTCCCGTTTTCAATGCCTTTTGGCTTGGCTGTCCTGCGCCATGTCCCCAGGCGAACGATTCGCGCGGTTCCGCCCGAGGCCAACCTCCAAAGCCTATCCCGAAACGCCCGGAGGCTGTCGAGGAAATGCGGTGCCCCAAAGGCAACTATCGCATGGGTTGTGCCGCCGGCGCCTCACCCGGGCTGGCCCCGGTCAATGCGCGGGCAATCTCGAAGAAGGCGGCCACCCGCGTGCTGCCACGCCGCTCGCGCAGGCAGATCAGCGCCTCGTCCATCCGCATCATCGCGACCCCGGCGATCGGGATCGGCACAAGGCGCCTGTCCTCGCCAAATTCCGCCGCCGAGACAAAGCCGACGCCCGCGCCCGAGGCGACGATTTCGCGCACCGCCTCGCGCCCTTCCGCCTCGATCGCAGCGGTGAGGGTGATCCCGAGGTCACGCGCCGCCGCTTCCAGCTTCTGGCGCGTGCGCGATCCGCTTTCACGCAGGACAAGCGGGTGCCGCGAAAGCGCCTCCATCGTCACCGACGGCTGCACGGCCAGGGGATGGCCCTTCGCCACGAAGGCGATGATGGGGGTGGAATTCAGGCGGATGGCTTCGAAATCGCGGCTTTGCGGGATCTCTCCCAGAACGCCGATGTCGGCCTCGTAGCTGTAGAGGCTTTCGATAACGGTGTCGGTGTTGCCGGTGCGCATGGAGATGCTGACGCCCGGGTAGCTTGCCCGGAACTTCGTCAGGATCTGCGTCAGGTGATGGGCGCTGTCCGCAACGATCCGCAGCGTTCCCGCCCGGAGTGCCCGCGATTCGAGCAGCAACTCCAGCGCCTGCTGCTCATTGTCGAATAGACGGCGTGTGATCTCCAGAAGCCGATCGCCCGCGGGCGTCAGCACGACCTGCTTCTTGTGACGGTTGAACAGCAGGACGTCATATTCCTCCTCCAGCTTGCGAACCTGGTCGGAAATGGCCGGCTGGGTCAGGTGAAGCTCATCCGCGGCGCGGGAAAACCCGCCGCTGATGGCGACATAGTGAAAGGCGCGCAGCTGGACATAGCGCATCCGGTCTTCCCCAAGGTGACGCGGCGACCGCGGTTTGCGGCATTATCGGTAAGCAAAACTTATATGACAATACAAATTAACGATTTTACATATATCAAGCCGCGTGGGAGATACGGGATCAGGCCACAACCTGAACCCAGGACCCCCCGATGCCCGCTTCCGCCGCACCCTTTCCCGCTCCTCGTCTCGGCGAACCCTACCTGCTGACGCCCGGGCCGCTGACCACCGCCTTTTCGACCAAGGAGGCGATGCTGAAGGACTGGGGATCGTGGGACGCCGATTTCCGGGCAATGACGAAGTCGATCTGCGATCAACTGGTCGCCCTTGCCGGCGATACAAGGGGGGAGTTCGTCTGCGTTCCGATGCAGGGGTCCGGTTCGTTCTCGGTCGA
This sequence comes from Albidovulum sediminis, assembly GCF_025380365.1. Lineage (GTDB taxonomy): Bacteria > Pseudomonadota > Alphaproteobacteria > Rhodobacterales > Rhodobacteraceae > Albidovulum > Albidovulum sediminis. The sequence goes on along the minus strand of NZ_JAOCQF010000001.1, from coordinate 1,915,581 downwards.
GGCGATGCTGGGCACCTTCGTGGCGCGGGACGGCAAGGTGCTGGTGCTGGCCAACGGCGCCTATGGCCTGCGCGCGGCCGAAACCATGCGTTATCTCGGGCGTGCCCATACCCTGATCGACAAGGGCGACTACATGCCCCCCCGGGGCGACGAGGTGGGTGCCGCGCTCGACGCCGACCCGGGCATCACCCATGTGATCGCGATCCACTGCGAAACCTCTTCGGGCATCCTGAACCCGGTCGCCGAGATTTCCGAGGCGGTCTATGCGCGGGGGCGCAAGCTCCTGATCGATTCCATGTCCGCCTTCGGCGCGATCGACCTCGACGTGAACCGGATCCGCTATGAGGCGATGGTGTCCTCGGCCAACAAGTGCATCGAGGGCGTGCCCGGCTTCGGCTTCGTCGTCGCGCGCCGGTCGGAACTTGAGGCGGCGAAGGGCAACAGCCACTCGCTCGCGCTCGACCTGCACGCGCAGTGGGCCTACATGGAAAAGACCGGCCAGTGGCGCTACACGCCGCCCACCCATGTCGTCGCGGCGTTCCTCGAGGCGCTGCGCCTGCACGCGGAGGAAGGCGGTGTCGCGGCCCGGGGCGCCCGCTACGTCCGTAACCGCGACGTGATGGTGGAGGGGATGCGCGCCATCGGCTTCGAGACGCTTTTGAAGGACCGCTGGCTGTCGCCGATCATCGTGACCTTCTTCTGCCCCGCCGATCCGAACTTCGTCTTTGCGCGATTCTACGAGCTGATGAAGGCGAAAGGGTTCATCATCTATCCGGGCAAGCTGACGGTGGTGGACAGTTTCCGCATCGGCTGCATCGGCCGGATGGACGAACATGTGATGCGCAAGGTGGTGCAGGCCGCGAAAGAGGCCCTGGCCGAAATGGGCGTCGCCTCTGCCGCCCCGCCCGAGGCAGCCATCGCCGAACGCGCCAAGCTTGCCGCCTGAGGCGGCCCCGAAATTCCGACGGAAGGACTGAAGATGAACATGATCAACCGCGCCCCCGTGACGGCGAACGACCGCGTCTATCCCTGGCCGAAAGTGCCCGCCGTTGCGATCTGCCTTGACGGGTGCGAGCCCGCCTATCTGGACGTTGCCATCGCCGAAGGGCTGATGCCGACGCTGAAACGGATGCGCGAGACCGGGACCGACCGGCTGGCCCATTCGGTCATCCCGTCCTTCACCAACCCCAACAACCTCTCGATCGCCACCGGGCGCCCGCCCGCCGTGCACGGCATCTGCGGCAACTACCTTTATGAGCCGGAGACGGGGCAGGAGGTGATGATGAACGACGTCCGCTTCCTGCGCGCGCCGACGGTCTTTGCCCGGTTCTACGAGGCGGGCGCGCGGGTCGCGGTCGTCACGGCAAAGGACAAGCTCAGGGCGCTGCTGGGCGCCGGGCTGAAGTTCGACGAAGACCGCGCCATCGCTTTTTCCTCCGAACGGTCCGACACGACGACAAAGGCCGAACACGGGATCGACAATGCCTCCGCCTGGCTGGGCAGGCCGGTGCCCGAGGTCTATTCGGCCGACCTTTCGGAGTTCGTCTTCGCCGCCGGCGTGAAGCTCTTGCGCGAATGGAAGCCGGACGTGATGTATCTGTCGACGACCGACTACATCCAGCACAAGTTCGCCCCCGAGGAGCAGGGCGCGAAGGATTTCTATGCGATGTTCGACCGCTATCTGGCCGAACTCGACGCGCTGGGCGCGGCCATCGTGGTCACCGCCGACCACGGCATGAAGCCCAAGCACAATGCCCACGGCAGCCCGGCGGTGATCTACGTTCAGGACCTGCTGGACGATTGGCTGGGCAAGGCCGCCGCCCGCGTGATCCTGCCGATCACCGATCCTTACGTCGTCCACCACGGCGCGCTGGGGTCGTTCGCGACGGCCTACCTTCCCGCCGGCGCGGATCGGGCCGGCATCATGGCCCGCCTGCGCGACGTGGACGGCATTACGCTGGTCGTCACGCGCGAGGAGGCGGTGACGCGGTTCGAACTGCCGGCCGACCGGATCGGTGACATCGTGATGATCTCGAGCGAGAACATGACCATCGGCACCTCGGCCCACCGCCACGACCTTGCCGCGCTGAAGGAGCCCCTGCGCAGCCATGGCGGCCTGACGGAGCAGGAGGTACCCTTCATCGTCAACCGCAGGATCGACCTGCCCGGCGCGCCGGTCCTGAGGAACTTCGACGCCTTCCTCTACGCCTGCACCGCAGCAGCACTCTGACGATGAGGGACGCAGACATGACGACGCGCGACATCCGCCACGAAGGCATGCGCATCGGCGGCGAGAAGGTCTTTACCGATCGGGTGATCGAGGTCCGCTATCCCTACACCGGCGAGGTGGTGGGCACGGTGCCGGCTGGAACCGCCGAACATGCCGCCCGCGCCTTCGAGATTGCCGCGAATTATCGGTCCCGGCTCAGCCGCTACGAGCGCAGCCAGATCCTGAAACGCGCGGGCGAACTGATCGGAGAGCGGCGCGACTATCTGGCGAAATGGCTGGTGCTGGAGCTTGGCATCTGCTGGCAGCACGCGGTTTACGAGACGAAGCGCGCGCAAGACGTCTACACCTTCGCCGCCGCGCAGGCGTTGCAGGACGACGGGCAGATCTTCTCCTGCGACCTGACCCACAACGGCAAGGATCGCAAGATCTACACCAAGCGTGAGCCGGTGCGGGCAATCTCGGCGATCACGCCCTTCAATCATCCGCTGAACATGGTCAGCCACAAGGTGGCGCCGTCCATCGCCACCAACAACTGCATGGTGGTGAAGCCGACCGAACTGACGCCGCTGACGGCACTGACGCTCGCCGATATCCTTTACGAGGCGGGACTGCCGCCCGAGATGTTGCAGGTGGTCACCGGCCTGCCTGCCGACATCGGCGACGAGATGATCACCAACCCCAACATCGACATCATCACCTTCACCGGCGGGGTGCCGGTCGGCAAGATGATCGCCGCCAAGGCCGTCTACAAGCGCCAGGCGCTGGAACTGGGCGGGAATGATCCGCTGATCGTGCTGAACGACCTCGACGAGGCCGACCTGGAGAAGGCTGCCACCATCGCGGTTGCGGGCGCGACCGGAAACTCCGGTCAGCGCTGCACCGCGATCAAGCGCATCCTCGTGCAGGAAAGCGTGGCCGACCGCTTCGTCCCCATGGTGCTGGCGAAGGCGAAGGCGCTGAAGTTCGGCGATCCGATGGACCCCGCGACCGAGCTTGGCTGCGTGATCAGCGCACGGGCGGCGGAACTCTTCGAGAAACGCGTCTACATGGCCGAGGCTCAGGGCGCGAAGGTGCTCTATGATCCCGGCCGCCGGGGCGCGCTGCTGCCCCCCATCGTGGTGGACCATGTGCCTCACGACAGCGAACTGGTGATGGAGGAGACCTTCGGGCCGATCGTCCCCATCGTCCGCGTGCCCGATGACGACGCCGCGGTGATGCGAATCTCGAACGGCACGCCCTTCGGCCTGTCCTCGGGCGTCTGCACCAACGATTTCCGCCGCATGCAGGCCTATATTGAGGGGCTGGACGTCGGCACGGTGAACATCTGGGAACAGCCGGGCTACCGGATCGAGACATCGCCCTTCGGCGGCATCAAGGATTCAGGCAACGGCGTGAAGGAAGGCGTGACCGAGGCGATGAAGTTCTTCACCAATGTGAAAACCTATTCGCTTCCTTGGCCGCGGTAGCGCGGGCGGCGGGCGTCGGAGCCTCCGGCGGGGATATTTGAAAAAAGAAGAAGGGGGCGGGCGTGATCACCCATACCGAAGGCGAGTCCAACACCTCTCAGGCGCGGGCGGCCTGGGCGGCGCGCCATCCCGATGCCGCAACCCGCGATCTTCTCGCGCGCGATGCTGGCGCCTTCCTGCACCAGTCGCTGTCCTCGCCCTGCGTCTCGACCATCGCGAAGGCCGAGGGGATCTGGATCGAGGATACCGCCGGGCGGCGCTACATGGATTTTCACGGCAACTCGGTCCATCATATCGGTTACGGCCATCCGCGCGTGGTGGCCGCGATCAAGGCACAGCTTGACAGCCTGAGCTTCTCGCCCCGCCGCTTCACCAACGAGGTGTCGGTAGAACTGGCCGAGGCGCTGGGCGCGCTCGCACCGGGCGATCTTGGCAAGGTGCTGTTCACCACGGGCGGGTCGGACGCGAACGAGGTGGCGCTGAGGATCGCGCGCGCGGCTACGGGGCGGTTCAAGACGCTGAGCTTCTGGGATGCGTTCCACGGCGCGGGCTTCGGTGCGTCGAGCGTGGGGGGCGAGGCCACGTTCCGCAGTCACATCGCGGGGCCGCTCCTGCCCGGGGCCGAACATGTGGCGCCCTTCAACTGCTATCGCTGTGCCTATGGCCACCCCGGCCCGGAGGCCTGCGGCCTTGCCTGCGCGCGGATGGTGGAGTTCGTGCTGGAGCGCGAGGGCGACGTGGCCGCGGTAATCGCGGAGCCGATGCGCGCGGTGCCTGTCGTGCCGCCGCCGGGGTTCTGGGCGGCGGTGCGCGCTGCCTGCAACCGGCATGGCGCGCTGCTCATCATGGACGAGATCCCGACCGGGCTTGGCAAGACCGGCCGCATGTTCGCCTTCGAGCATGACGAGGTGGTCCCCGACATCGTCACGCTGGGCAAGGCGCTGGGTGGCGGCATCCTGCCCATCGCCGCGGTGGTGGCGCGCCGCGATCTCGATGTCTGCGGCGATTTCGCCATCGGTCACTACACCCACGAGAAGAACCCGGTGACCGCGCGCGCGGCGCTGGAAACGCTGGCGGTGATCCGGGACGAGGGGCTGGTGGAGCGCGCTGCGCAGCTTGGCCGCCATGCGCAGGAGCGGCTGAGCGAGACGGTCGGCGGCAGCGCCAGCGTCGGCGACATCCGGGGCCGGGGCCTGATGTTCGGGGTCGAGATCGTGGCCGACCGCTCGACGCGGGCGCCGGACAGGGCGGCGGCGGAGCGGATCTACTACCGCTGTCTCGAGGCGGGGCTGAGTTTCAAGATCAGCGCGGGGTCGGTGCTGACGTTGTCGCCGCCGCTGACCATCGCGCAGGACGACCTCGACCGTGCCCTTTCGATCGTCGCCCGGGCGATTGCCGATGAACGCGGCTGACGGATCGTTCCCGACGAACGTCCTTTCGCCTGGCTGGCACGTCGCCTGCACCCGGACGAGGCCGGACGGCGGAGAACATCCCATCTATGATTTCGATGTATATATAAGATAAATAGATTTTACTTATTGTTGTTCGATCCGCAGAATTCAGTCCGGGACCTGCCGAACGCCTTCCGGTTTCACCGGGGTGTCATATTGGCAGGATACCGACGTTAACGAAGCCTGACACGCCGCTGGCGCCAACGGGCTCTCATGCAGTGAAGACTGACTGGCCAACACTGGGGAAAAACATGACGACATCGAAGCTACTCACACTCGGCGCACTGGCACTGGCACTCGGCACCACGGCGGTTCGGGCGCAGACCGAACTGACGGTCTATACGGCGATCGAGGCGGAGGATCTTGAGCGTTACGCCGCCACGTTCAACGAGGATCATCCCGACATCAAGGTGAACTGGGTGCGAGATTCCACCGGCGTCATCACCGCCAAGCTTCTGGCAGAAAAGAACAATCCTCAGGCCGACGTGATCTGGGGCCTGGCCGCGACCTCGCTTCTGGTGCTCAAGACCGAGGGCATGCTGGAGCCTTATGCGCCGGCAGGGCTCGATGCGCTCGACCCGAAGTTCCGCGACAGCGACACGCCCCCCTCCTGGGTCGGCATGGACGCCTGGGTGGCCGCCATCTGCTACAACACGGTCGAGGGCGAGAAGCTGGGCCTGACCCCGCCAACAAGCTGGGCGGACCTGACGAAGCCTGAATATGCGGGCCATGTGGTGATGCCGAACCCGGCCTCTTCGGGCACCGGGTTCCTCGATGTCTCAAGCTGGCTGCAGATGATGGGCGAAGAGGGCGGCTGGGCCTACATGGACGCGCTGCACAACAACATCGCGGCCTATACCCACTCCGGCTCGAAGCCCTGCAAGATGGCGGCGGCGGGTGAAACCGTGATGGGCGTCTCCTTCGCCTTCCGCGGCGCCAAGGAAAAGGCCGCCGGCGCGCCGGTCGAGATCATCATCCCCGAGGAAGGCATCGGCTGGGACATGGAGGCGACCGCCATCGTCGCGGGAACCGACAGCCCCGAGGCGGCGCAGGCGCTGGTCGACTGGTCGATCACGCAGAAGGCGATGGAGATGTACAACGTCGGCTATGCCGTCGTGGGCATCCCCGGCATCGCCAAGCCGGTGGAGCATTTCCCGGCCAACATTCCGGAGAAGATGATCGACAACGACTTCGAATGGGCCGCCAACAACCGCGAGGCGATCCTGGCGGAATGGTCCAAGCGCTACGACGCCAAGTCGGAACCGAAGGGCTGAGCCCTCGAACCCCGCTTGCCGGGGTGCCGCGATCGCGGCGCCCCTTTTCCTGCGCTGACCCCACCGGATGACACGCATGACCGAACTCACAGCGGAGGGGCCGGCACCTGCCGCGGCCGATCCGTCCTACCTCAAGATCGAAGGGCTCTGGAAAGCCTTTGGCGACTTCGTTGCCCTTCGCGATGTCTCCCTCGACATTGCACGTGGCGAATTCATCTGCTTTCTCGGGCCGTCGGGCTGCGGCAAGACCACGCTTCTGCGCGCCATCGCCGGGCTCGACCCGCAATCGCGCGGCACCATCCGTCAGGGCGGGCGCGACGTGTCGGGCCTGCCCGCCTCGCAGCGCGACTACGGCATTGTCTTCCAGTCCTACGCGCTGTTCCCTAACCTGACGGTGGAGCGGAACATCGCCTTCGGACTTGAGAACACCCGGCGGCCCAAGGCCGAGATCGCCGCGCGGGTGGCAGAGTTGCTGGCGCTGGTCGGGCTGCCGGATCAGGCGAAGAAGTACCCCGCCCAGCTTTCGGGCGGGCAGCAGCAGCGGATCGCGCTGGCCCGTGCGATCGCGATCAACCCCGGGCTTCTGCTTCTCGACGAACCGCTTTCGGCGCTCGATGCCAAGGTGCGCGTCCACCTTCGCCACGAGATCAAGGAACTTCAGCGCAAGTTGGGCGTGACCACCATCATGGTGACCCATGACCAGGAAGAGGCGCTGTCGATGGCCGACCGGATCGTGGTCATGAACCATGGCGTGATCGAGCAGATCGGCACGCCGACCGAGATCTACCGCCACCCCGCCACACTTTTCGTCGCCGACTTCATCGGCGAGACGAACCGCGTCGCCACGACCTATTCCGCCGGCGCCGTCACGCTGGGCGAAGCCGTGCTTCAGACCCGGGCCGCGGGCTTTGCCGATGGCGCCCCCGTCACCCTTGCGGTGCGCCCCGAGGACGTGCTGCCGCACGCCGTCGGACACGAGGCGGAGCCCCGGCCCAACCACCTCAACGTCCGCATCGGGGCGATGGAGTTCCTTGGCTCTTACTGGCGCACCCATCTGACCAGCCCCGCGCTGGGCGGCACGCCGCTCGTCGCCAACTTCTCGATGAACGCGGTGCGGCGGCTTGGCCTGGGAACCGGGGCGGAGATGACCGTGGAACTGCCCGCCGAGCGGGTTCTGGTCTTTCCGCGGGGGGACGAGCATGGCTGAGGCGGCCGGACTTCCCGCCGGCCGTGCAGTCCGGCTCAGGATCGACAGCGACGGCTGGATCAAGCGCGCCTTCATGGCGGTTATCGCGCTTTACCTCATCGCGGCCCTTGCCCTGCCGCTGTACGCGATGCTGTCGAAAAGCTTCGTCACCTACGGCTTCGACCTCTCGCGCTACGAATTCCAGGTCAGCGACGACAGCGGCACCGTCTGGGGCGATCCGGTCAGCGCGGCCACCCTGAACGAACAGTTGGGCCGGTTCGGCCCTGACGACCTGCGCTCAAGCTCCGACGGGCGCCTCGCCGTCACGGAACTCTTCCCCGACTTCAGCTTCCGCAGTCCGGTCAAGTACCGCATCCGCGGCACCACCGACAACGCGCCCTATCTCGTCGGGCTGGACCTGCAGAACTCGACCGAGTGGCGGGAGCTGGACAGCAACACCTTCCGCCGCGTGAACCTGCGCCCTGTCACCACCACGGGGCTTCAGAACTACGTCGAATACTTCTCCAACCCCGCGCTCTTCTCCTCGATCGAGAACTCTCTTTTCATCGCGACGATCTCGACGGTGCTGACGGTCCTGTTCGCCTTCGGCTTCGCCTATGCGCTGAACCGCTCCTGCATGCCCTACAAGGGCACCTTCCGGCTGATCGCGATGATGCCGATCCTCGTTCCCTCGCTCCTGCCCGGGATCGCCTTGATCTACATGTTCGGCAACCAGGGCTTCCTGAAGGGCCTGCTTTTCGGCCAGACGATCTACGGCCCGCTCGGCATCGTCATCGGGTCGGTCTTCTTTACCTTCCCGCACGCGCTGATCATCATCTCGACCGCGCTTTCGATCTCCGACCAGCGGCAGTACGAGGCGGCCGAATCCCTGCGCGCCTCGAAGTGGCGGACCTTCTGGACGGTGACGATCCCCGGCGCGCGCTATGGCCTGATCTCGGCCGCCTTCGTGACCTTCACTCTTGTCATCACCGACTTCGGCCTGCCCAAGGTGATCGGCGGGCAATACAACGTGCTTGCCATCGACATCTACAAGCAGGTGATCGGCCAGCAGAATTTCGAGATGGGGGCCGTCGTCTCCGTCGTCCTGCTGATCCCCGCCGTCATCGCCTTCATCGTCGACCGACAGGTGCAGAAGAAACAGGTCTCGCTCCTCTCCGCCCGCTCCGTTCCCTATCAGCCGAGGCCCGACCGCCGCTTCGACCTTGCCATGCTGGCGTGGTGCGCGGTCATGGGCGTCTTCATCGCCGGGATCATCGGCGTTTGCCAGTTCGCGGCGCTGATCAACTACTGGCCCTACGACCTGACCTTCTCGCTCAGGAACTACGAGTTCAACCGGATGGACGGAGGCGGCTGGGGGGCCTACTGGAATTCGCTGGAACTGGCCGCGCTGACCGCCGTGATCGGCACCGCGATCATCTTCACCGGCGCCTACATGGTCGAGAAGATCGACGGCTTCCGGACGGGCCGCGCCGCGTTCCAGTTCCTTGCCATGCTGCCGATGGCGATTCCGGGGATGGTGCTGGGCCTGGCCTACATCTTCTTCTTCAACGACCCCGCCAATCCGCTGAACCCGATCTACGGCACGATGACGATCCTTGTCGTGTCGACCGTCACGCACTTCTACACCGTGGGCCACCTGACCGCGCTGACCGCGCTGAAGCAGATCGACGCCGAGTTCGAGCCGGTCGCCTCCTCGCTGCGCCAGCCGTTCTGGAGGCTTTTTGCCCGCGTCACCGTGCCGGTCTGCCTGCCCGCGATCCTCGATATCTCGATCTACATGTTCGTCAACGCGATGACGACGGTCTCGGCGGTGGTGTTCCTCTATTCCACCCACACCGCGCTCGCCTCCGTCGCCGTCCTCAACATGGACGACGCGGGCGACATCGCCCCTGCCGCCGCCATGGGCATGATGATCTTCTACACCAACGCGACCGCAAGGGTGCTGCACGCGCTCGCGTCACGGCGGATCCTGAGCCGCACCCAGGCCTGGCGGGTGAGGTAGGCGCTTCAGAGGACCGTTGGCCGAAGGTCCAGTGGACCTTCGGCAGGTCCGATTGCCCGGAGGCGCAAGCCGAAGGGCAAGGGGCTATCCGCTATCGCCATTCGCCCGTAATCGGGACGCGTCTGCCTGGGCGGGCGCGGTAACGCGCCTGCCGGGGGCAGGCAGGCGCGGCCCGATTTGTCGCGGGACAAATCGGGCGGCAAGGACTTTGCGGAGAAGGACAGAAAGCGATCGACTATGCATTCGCGTGGCCGGCAATTTCATGCATTTACCGGCCTATTGTAGAGCGCTTGCTTGCATTGGTGTCAGCGGTCCTAATAACCTTTTAGTTTTTCAAGCAGCTCGTCACGGGAAATTCCAGAGCTTTGCAATATTTCAGCCTCAGAAATGATCTTCCGAAGGTCGATATTGCGGTACTTCGAATAGTGAATATCTAATGTGGATACTTTGTCTTTCTGGATGCTCCCGGAGAAATCTATCGCGCAGATGCTTGGCACCCGGTCTGGGGAGTCGCTATCTGCGACAGCAATGAACGCGTGACTAAAAGGTACCGAGCTCACTTTGGTTTCGCCAGATTTCACCAAATCCGGCTCTTGCTCATAGCTAATAACTACCGGATTAATTGTTTCTTCATGGCTGAGCCAGGGCTGCTCATCCATATTACTATCCGAAAACGCTTTAAGTGAATTACGCCATGGCGTGCTTTGGTCGATAGGAAAAAACATCATGCATTCTATTGAGCTCAAAAGCAGATCCGAGGCTCCGTTGTTCGAAACGAGAATTCTAATGAATTTCTCGTTAAGGTCAATGACTTGGACTTCATAGCTGGGTGTCATGATTTTATTCGCGATACCAACTAGGCCGGCGACCGTGTTGGGCAAGGTTGTCAATATGCCCAAAAGCCCAATTAACAATGCAATTGACGCGTTCCCGAAGTCCAGATGTCGTCTATAGCCTTGATAACTATTGCAATGAGTGCACTTCTTTGCCCCGCTCGGAATGTCTTTCGCGCAGGTCGTGCATTTCTGTTGCGACTCGTTCATAAGTTCATTCAAACATCCAACTCCTCCACGAACCGCGCGTTCTCCGAAATGTACTGGAACCGCAGTTCGGGCTTCTTGCCCATCAGGCGCTCCACCAGGTCGGAGGTCTCGCCCGGTTCGTCCTCGTCGATCGAGACCCGGATCAGCTTGCGGGTCGCGGGGTTCATGGTGGTGTCCTTCAGGTCCTTGGCGTCCATCTCCCCCAGGCCCTTGAAGCGTTGCACGTCGATCTTGCCCTTGCCGCCCAGGCCGGTGGCCAGCATCCGCTCCTTCTCCGCATCATCCGCGACGTAGATGCGGCGCGCGCCCTGCGTCAGCCGGTAGAGCGGCGGGCAGGCGAGGTAGAGGTGCCCCTTGTCGATCATCGGCCGCATCTGGGTGAAGAAGAAGGTCATGAGAAGGCTGGCGATATGCGCCCCGTCCACGTCGGCGTCGGTCATGATGATGACCTTGTCGTAGCGCAGGTCGTCGACGTTGAACTTCGTCCCCGTGCCGCAGCCGAGCGCCTGGCAAAGGTCGTTGATCTCCTGGTTCTGGCCCATCTTGGAGGAGGCCGCGCCAAGGACGTTCAGGATCTTGCCGCGCAGGGGCAACAGCGCCTGCGTCGCCCGGTCGCGCGCCATCTTGGCGCTGCCCCCGGCCGAATCGCCTTCGACGATGAAAAGCTCCGTCCCCTCGCGGTTGGTGGCCGAACAGTCGACAAGCTTGCCGGGCAGGCGCAGCTTCTTGGTGGCTGTCTTGCGCGCCGTCTCCTTCTCCTGCCGACGGCGCAGGCGTTCCTCGGCGCGCAGCACGAGGAAGTCGAGGATCGCACCTGCCGACTTCGTGTCCGCCGCCAGCCAGTTGTCGAAATGGTCGCGGACCGCGCCCTCGGTCATCCGCGCGGCGGCCTCGGTCGACAGGCGATCCTTGGTCTGGCCGACGAATTGAGGTTCACGGATGAAGCAGCTGACCAGCGCGCAGCCCCCCGCGATCAGGTCGTCGCGGGTGATCATCTCCGCCTTGCGGTTCCTGACCAGATCGCCGTAGGCCCGGATACCCTTGAGGATCGCCGCCCAGAATCCCGCCTCGTGCGTGCCGCCCTCGGGCGTGGGTACGGTGTTGCAGTAGGACTGGATGAAGCCGTCGCGCGAGGGCGTCCAGTTGATCGCCCACTCGACGCTGCCCGGCTCGCCGTACTTGTCCTGGAAGCCGACCTTGCCCGCGAACGGGCGGTCGGCATAGGTCGTCGATCCGTTCAGGCTTTCGCCCAGATAGTCGGCCAGACCGCCGGGGAAGTGAAAGGTGGCCTCGGCCGGTGTCTCGCCGTCGTCGATGGCGGATTTCCAGCGAATCTCCACGCCCGAAAAGAGATAGGCCTTGGAGCGCACCATCTTCAGCAGCCGCGCAGGCTTGAAGCGGTGGTGGCCGAAAATCTCCTCGTCCGCGTGGAAGGTGACGGAGGTGCCGCGGCGGTTCGGGGCGGGGCCGATCTTGCGGACGGGGCCAAGCGGGATGCCGCGCGAAAACCGCTGCTCGAACAGCTCCCGGTTCCGCGCGACTTCCACCACCAGCGAATCCGACAGGGCGTTGACCACCGATGCCCCGACGCCGTGCAGGCCGCCCGAGGTCTCATAGGCCTTGCCGGAGAACTTGCCGCCCGCGTGGAGCGTGCAGAGGATCACCTCCAGCGCCGACTTGCCGGGGAACTTCGGATGCGGGTCGATGGGGATGCCGCGGCCGTTGTCGCGGATGGTGACGGCGAAATCGGCGTGCAGTTCCACCTCGATCCGGGTGGCGTGGCCTGCCACCGCCTCGTCCATCGAGTTGTCGAGAATCTCGGCGACAAGGTGATGGAGCGCGCGTTCGTCGGTGCCGCCGATATACATCCCCGGCCGCTTGCGCACCGGTTCCAGCCCCTCGAGCACTTCGATCGAATGGGCATTGTAGTCGTCCGCCCGCGCGGACAGAAGGTCGTTCGGCATGGCACTGCTCTTCGTTCTGGTTGGCCGCGGATTAGACCACGCAGGCGGACCGGGGGCAAGCGGTCGGGGCTTGATCCGGACGCGGTCCGCACGAAATATGGATGGTGCGGAAGGTCGGGACACAAGGGAGCGCGAGATGTGGAATGATCGCTACGCAGGCGATGACTACCTGTTCGGGACGGAGCCGGCCGATTTCCTGCGCCGCGCGGCACCCTTTCTGCACGCGGGGCAGACGGTCCTTGCCATTGCCGACGGCGAGGGGCGCAATTCGGTCTGGTTGGCCGGTCAGGGCCTGACCGTCACCGCCTTCGATCCCGCGCCCAATGCCGTGGCCAAGGCGCGCAGGCTGGCCGCCGCGCAGGGCGTGGCGGTGGAGTTCCACCTGAACGACCTAGACGGATGGGACTGGTCGCGCCGCTTCGACGTGGTCGCGGGCATCTTCATCCAGTTCGTCGGTCCTGACGAACGCGAAACTCTATTTGCGCGCATCGGCGGGGCGCTGGCGCCGGGCGGCCTGCTGCTGCTCCATGGCTACGCGCCGCGTCAGGTCGGCTACGGCACCGGCGGGCCGCCGCACCGGGAAAACATGTATACGCTCGACCTTCTGCACGACGCCTTCGCGGGGTGGGACGTCCTGCGCGCGGCCGATTTCGACGCCGACGTGGACGAGGGGCGCGGCCATTCCGGGCGATCCGCGCTGATCGACTTCATCGCGCGCAAGCCGGCCTGACCCGCCGGGCAAGGCCGGGCCGGGCCACCGGGTCACAGGGCCTCGGCCTCGCGAGCATGCCACATCCGCTGGAACGCGGGCCGCGCGTGCAGCTTGCCGATCCAGGCCGCCACGGCGGGAAACCCGGCGATCAGGCCCGGCGCGGGCATGGCGTAGCGCACGACCTCGGCCATGTTGATATCGGCCACGGTCAGGCGCCCGCCGACCAGCCAGCCGGTGGCCTTCAGCGCGCCGTCCACCACGGCCAGCGGGCGGCGCAGCTTTTCCGCGCCCGCCGCGACCTGCGCGCGCCCGGCCTCGGTCGTCTGGTCGGCATAGAGAACGTCAAGCGTCAACGGTTCGACCCCGGAAAGCGCGTAGAAGGACCATTGCTCCATCTGCGCCAGTTCGCGCGCGTCGCGCGGGCCAAGGTCGCCGCCGTAGGCGCGGGCAAGGTGAAGGTTGATCGCCATGGATTCCGACAGGACAAGGTCGCCGTCCTCCAGCACCGGGACGGCCGCCGCGGGCGACAGCGCCTTGAAGGCGTCGGTCTGCGTGTGCGGATGCACCTGCGCCTGTTCGTCGGTCAGGCGGTAGCGCTGGACCACCGGCACATGCTCGTAAGGCACGCCGATTTCCTCGAGAAGCCAGATGTTGCGGGCGGCGCGGGACCGATAGACACCGTGAAGGCGAAGCATGGGATCTCTCCGATTGGGTTGCCCATCGCTACCGGCTGTGCCCTCCGCGCGAAAGCGGTAAATTTTTCTTCCCCGCCGGAATGTTATTTGACACGCATCATGGTGCGGCTGCGTAAACCGCACGAGACTCACCCTGCCAGTGAAAACCGGAGGGAGAGGACATGTCGGAAAGCACGCGGGCCGTTTCTGCCCTGACCAGCGAACACGCAACCGTCGATGCGGATGCCCAGATGCCGGCGGCGCCGGAGGGCGTCACCGCCGAGCCCGCGGCGGCGAAGCCCGAGGAGCGGGCGAAGGGGCCAAGCACCTTCCCCGTCGTCGATGCGGATGCGATCCGCCACGCCTTCGAAACCGGCAGGTATCCCTATTCCCATCAGCTCGCGACCAGGGCCTATGAGGCCGAAAAGGCCAAGCTCCAGACCGAGCTTCTCAAGGTGCAGATCTGGGCGCAGGAGACGGGGCAGAAGTTCGTCATCCTCTTCGAGGGGCGGGACGCCGCCGGCAAGGGCGGCACCATCAAGCGGTTCATGGAACACCTGAATCCCCGCTTTGCGCGCGTCGTTGCGCTCAACAAGCCCTCGGACGTCGAAAAGGGCCAGTGGTTCTTCCAGCGCTACATCCAGCACCTGCCGACAAGCGGCGAAATGGTCTTCTACGACCGGTCATGGTACAACCGCGCCGGGGTCGAACGGGTGATGGGTTTCTGCACGCCGACCGAATACCTCGAATTCATGCGCCAGGCGCCCGAGGTCGAGCGGATGCTGGTGCGATCCGGCATAAGGCTTTACAAGTACTGGTTTTCCGTCACCCGGGAGGAGCAGCGCCGCCGCTTTGAATCGCGCGAGACCGATCCCCTGAAGATGTGGAAGCTGAGCCCGATCGACAAGGCGTCGCTCGACAAGTGGGACGACTACACCGAGGCGAAGGAGGCGATGTTCTTCTACACCGACACCGCCGACGCGCCCTGGGTCATCGTGAAGTCGAACGACAAGAAGCGAGCGCGGCTGAACTGCATGAAGCACTTCCTGTCCTCGCTCGACTACCCCGACAAGGATCTTTCGGTCGTCACCGCACCCGACCCCCTGATCGTCGGGCGGGCGAGCCATGTCGTCTATCACGCTGACCACATCCTCGGCACCTCGCTGCATCCGAACCTGCGTCGCAGCAAGCGCTGACGGTTCCGGGATGCACGGCGCGCATGGCTGTGCTGCGCGCGGGGGGCTGGTTTGCGGCGCAGACCGGCCCCATTCTCATGCTGCGCCGCAGCATCGCGGCGTCTGCATGAGGGCCCGCCATGGCCGCGATCCGTCTTGTCGCCCATTCGCCCGCCGAGCCCGGCTGGCGTGACCGCCTGAAGGTGCATCTCCTCGGCCTCGGGCCGGATTCCCGCGTGAACCGCTTCTTCGCCTGGGTCTCGGACGCGCAGGTCGAACGCTATGCCGCGACCGCCGCGCCCGAGATCGTCATCGACGCGCTCGAAGACGGGGCGGTGATCGGTGTGGCGGAGGTCTATCGCCGCCCGGATATGGCGGGCGCTGCGGAGATCGCGCTTTCGGTGGACGAGGGCCACCGCCACGCGGGTATCGGCCAGGCCCTGGTCGACCGGGCCCTGGACGAGGGGCGCCGGCGCGGGTTCGCGGACCTTTTCTTCTTTTTCCGCAAGTCCAACCGCGCGATGCAACGCATTGCAGATCATGCCGGGATGGAACCGGTCGCAAGCGGCGATCCTGGCATTGCAGAGGTTCATGCCCGCCTGCGCGGGCAGGTGGATCGTCTGGCGCTGGTGGCGCCGGGGCGCGTCATCGCGCTCTGAGGCGGATGGCGTTACCGGCGCCACGCCGGGTATGGACCTTGTCCATGCGCGGCGATACTGCTGGTGGATGCGCGACAGGATGTCATATTCTGCCCATGCACGGGCGCTCTGGGTGCTGGGGTTGCCCCTCATAGGCTCCAACCTTGCGCAGATGACGTTGCATGTGACCGACACGGTGATGCTGGGCTGGTATGGCACCGCCGAACTCGCCGCGGTTGTCCTGGGCTCGTCGACCTTCTTCATCATCTTCATCCTCGGGTCGGGGTTCGCGCTGGCGGTCACGCCGCTTGTCGCCTCCGCGCTCGGGCGCGGGGACGAAACCCGCGTGCGCCGCGATACCCGCATGGGCATGTGGCTTTCGGTGCTGTTCGGCCTTTGCGTGCTGCCGCTGACATTCTGGTCCGGGAAGGTGCTGGCCGCGCTTGGACAGGAACCCGAGGTGGCGCGACTGGGGCAGGACTACCTGCGCACCGCGGGCTTCGGCATGATTCCGGCACTTCTGATCATGGTGCTGAAAAGCTTCCTGTCGGCGTTCGAGCGGGCGGGGATCGTGCTTTGGGCCACGCTGGCGGGGGTGGGGCTGAACATCGTGCTGAACTGGATGCTGATCTTCGGCAACTGGGGCGCGCCGGAACTGGGCGTGCAGGGCGCCGCACTTGCATCGGTCGCAACCCAGATCCTCACGCTGGCGGTGCTGGTGGCCTATGCCGCCCGTCACCCGGTGCTGGCGCCCTATCGCATCTTCCGCCGCTTCTGGCGGCCGGACCCGCCAGCCATGGCGCAGGTCTTCCGCCTGGGCTGGCCGATCGGGCTGACCGGGCTGTTCGAAAGCGGCCTGTTCACGGCGACTGCGATCATGATGGGCTGGATCGGCGCGGTCGAGCTTGCCTCGCACGGGATTGCGCTGGAACTGGCCGCGATCGCGTTCATGGTCCACCTCGGCCTGTCCAATGCCGCGACCGTCCGCATCGGCCGCGCCTACGGACAGGGCGACGTGCGCGGCCTGCGCGACGGGGCCGCGACGGCGATGGCGATGTCGCTTGTCTTCGGCGTGGTCGTCGTGGCCGTGTTCCTGGCCTTCCCGGTGCCGCTGATCGAGTTGTTCCTGGATCCCTCGAACCCGCAGGCGGGGGACATCGTGGCCTATGGCACCGCGCTTCTGGCGGTGGCCGCGCTTTTCCAGGTGGCGGATGCGACGCAGGTCATGGGGCTTGGCCTGCTGCGCGGGGTGCATGACACCCGCGCGCCGATGATCATCGCCTCGGTCAGCTACTGGCTGATCGGCATCCCGACAAGCTATCTGCTGGCCTTCAAGGCCGGGATGGGCGGCGTGGGCCTCTGGCTGGGCCTCGTGGTCGGGCTGGTCTGCGCCGCATCCCTTCTGATGCTGCGGTTCTGGCGCGGCCTCTGGCTTGCCGACAAGCCCGGCGCGCCCACCAGCGGCACGCCCGCCTGAACCCGGAAGATTGACGGCGGGCGGGTCTCAGCCCGCTTCCGCCTCCGGCGCATCTGGGCGGCCCGCCTGCTTGCGCACAAGGACGCCGCGCAAGTCGTGCATGGCCAGAAGCAGCGCGTCCGAGACCGCCGCGACCTGCGCCTCGGTCGCCTTGGACTGAACCCAGTGCGCCACCTGGTTCATCTGGTCGGCCAGACGCAGGATGTCGTCGGTTTCACGCGCGGCCAGAAGGTCCTGCCGCCGGGCGAGCCAGTCGCCGATCGCCTGCAGATCGGCCTGCGAGAGCGTCCGGCCCCCGTGCGGGCGGATATCGCCGGTCTTGACGTTGACGACCGCGATCTGGTCCATCTCGATCCGGCGCTGGCGATTTGCGGTATCGATCCGGAACACCGCGGCGCCATTCTCGCGGATGCGGAAATAGTAGTCCGGCAAATCTGTCATCGCACCCGCCCGGTTCTTCGCCAACACTATGCAGGGCGCGCGGCGCTGTCAAAACCGCCGCGCGCCTTCGCCTTACCGAAGCCCGGCGCAGAAGGTCTGGATGCGGCGGCACGCTTCCTCCAGCGCCGCGTCCGAAGTCGCGTAGCTGACGCGGAAGTTCGGCGACACGCCGAAAGCCGCCCCGAAGACGACGGCGACCCCGGTTTCTTCCAGAAGCGCGGTCGCGAAATCCTCGTCATTGCCGATCGCACGGCCGCCGGCCGAGGTCTTGCCAATGCAGCCCGAAATGTCGGGGTAGACGTAGAAGGCGCCTTCGGGACGCGGGCACTTGATGCCCTTCGCCTGGTTCAGCATCGACACGACCAGATCGCGGCGGCGCTGGAAGGTCTTGCGGTTCTCCGCCAGAAAGTCCTGCGGCCCGTCCAGCGCCTCCACCGCGGCGTATTGCGCCACCGAACAGGGGTTCGATGTCGATTGCGACTGGATCGTGCCCATCGCCTTGATGAGCGCGACCGGCCCGCCCGCATAGCCGATCCGCCAGCCCGTCATCGCATAGGCTTTCGACACGCCGTTGCAGGTCAGCGTGCGGTCGTAAAGGCCCGGCTCCACCTCGGCCGGGGTGGCGAACCGGAAGTCGTCGAAGACGAGGTGTTCGTACATGTCGTCCGACATGATCCAGACATGCGGATGGCGCATCAGCACGTCGGTCAGCGCCTTCAATTCCGCCGCCGAGTAGCCCGCGCCGGTCGGGTTCGAGGGGCTGTTGAAGATGAACCACTTCGTCTTTGGCGTGATCGCGGCTTCCAGCTTTTCCGCCGTCAGCTTGAAATCGCTCTCGATCCCGCATTCCACCGTCACCGGCGTGCCGCCGGCCAGCAGCACCATGTCGGGATAGCTCACCCAGTAGGGCGCGGGAATGATCACCTCGTCGCCCGGATTGCAGGTCGCCATCAGCGCGTTGTAGAGGATCTGCTTGCCGCCGGTGCCGACGGTGATCTGCGCTGGGGTATACTTCAGCCCGTTCTCACGCTCGAACTTGCGGCAGATCGCGGCTTTCAGTTCCGGGATGCCGTCGACGGCGGTGTATTTCGTCTTCCCCGCGTCGATCGCGCGCTTGGCCGCGTCCTTTATGTTCTGCGGCGTGTCGAAATCGGGCTCTCCGGCGCCAAGGCCGATCACGTCCTTGCCCTCGGCCTTCAACTGCTGCGCCTTGGTCGTCACCGCGATGGTGGGCGAGGGTTTGACGCGCGCCAGCGTGTCGGACAGGAAGGCCATGGCGGTTCTCCGGTTTGTAATTGCCGGGGTCATGTCATAGGCTGACCCCCTGACCTGATCAAGCGGCAACGAAAGGAGAAACCATGCCCGACGTCACCGATGACAGCTGGTATTCGGACCATATCGCCACTTTCGGCGATCGACTGGCCGCCGCGCGCGAGGCGCAGGGGATGACGCAGGAGGAGTTCGCCAATCGCCTTGGCGTCCGCCGCAGGACCGTGCGAGAGTGGGAAGACGACGTGCGCGAACCGCGCGCCAACCGGCTCCAGATGATTGCGGGCATGTTCGGCGTGTCGATCATGTGGCTTCTGACCGGCGAGGGGCCGGGCGTTGCCTCGCCCGACGCGGAAACGCGCGCCGACCTGCCCCGGCTTCTTGGCGATCTGCGCGGCCTGCACCGCGACGCTGACCGCATGCGGGGCCGCATCGCCGCGCTCGAGGCGCGGGTGGAGCGGCTGATCGCCGGGCGTGCGGCATGAGCGCGCCGGATGCGGCGCGGCTCAAGCGTCTGTCCATGCGGTCATGGCGGCGCGGCACGAAGGAGATGGACCTGATCCTCGGCCCCTTCGCCGATGCCCGCCTTGCCGCGATGACGCCCGAGACGCTGGAGCGATACGAGGCGCTTCTCTCCGAGAACGACCAGGATCTCTACCCTTGGGTGACCGGGGCGATGCCCGCTCCGGCGGCGCATGCGGAGCTGATCGCAGAGGTCGCCGCCTTCCTGCGCAGCCGCCACGCCGCCGCGCGCTGAGCCTTTACGGTTTTAACAGTTATTTCGGCTTTTGCCGCCAGTCTCTGCCCGATTGCGGTGACGGCGGAGGCCAGGATGACGATTCACGCAGCCATGCAGGAGACGCCGCAGGCGGGCTTTCTTTCCGGTTATCTCGAAACTCTGGGACTGGTCGAACGCCTGCACCGGCTGCTTCTCGACCTGATCAAGGACGAATTCGAGCGTCTCGGCATCCCGGAAGTCAACGCCGTGCAGGCGCTCCTGATCTTCAACATCGGCGGGGCGGAGGTGACCGCGGGCGAACTGAAGTCGCGCGGCTACTACCAGGGCTCCAACGTCAGCTACAACCTGCGCAAGCTGGTGGAGGGCGGCTTCATGCACCATGAACGCTCCCTCGTGGACCGAAGGTCGGTCCGGGTGCGGCTGACCGAGCGTGGGGCGGAGGTTCGCGACATCGTCGCCGCGCTGTTCCGCCGCCACGCCGAAACGATGGAGGCGCGCGGCCTGATCGCGCGTCTGATGGCGGAGGAGACGAACCTGACGCTGAAGCGGCTGGAACGCTACTGGACCGATCAGATCCGCTACATCTACTGACCGAGGCGTGCGCGCCAGGTGCTCCCTTCTCCGGGAACATCCGGCGCGCGCCGCCACTGAGTCGCCCCGGCACCGGCATCTGGGGCCCGAACCGGGCAGGATTCGGCGCGATTTTCGTGTCCTGCGGATGGGACGGTGTCCGGAATTCGCGCAGCGCGCGTGGTTCGTGGCCGTCGGGGTCGCATTGTTGCCCGGAACGCTGCGATCCGTGGTAGGATTTGGCTTTAAAGTGACAGGGGAGGCTATGTCATGACCAGTTGGGAACTGCATGGCCGGGAGCTTGGCAACTGCAATTGCGCGCCGGGATGCCCGTGCCAGTTTATGTCGCTGCCCACCCACGGAAACTGCGAGGCCGCGGCGGGGTTCGAGTTCGACTCGGGCCGCCACGGCGACGTGGATCTTGCCGGTACGCGGACCGCGATGGTGGTCAAGTGGCCGGGTCCGATCCATGAGGGCAACGGCACCATGCAGATCATCATCGACGAACGCGCAAGCCCCGCACAGCGTGCCGCGCTCGAACGGATCATGACGGGCGCGGATACCGAAGACATGGCGACGATGTGGTGGGTCTTCTCCGCGATGTCGCCGAACAAGCTGGAGACGCTGTACAAGCCGATCGAGATGGCGATCGACGTCGCCGCCCGCACCGGCAGCATCCGCATTCCCGGCGTCCTCGAGACGACGGCGGAGCCGCTTCGGAACCCCGTCACCGGGGCCGAGCATCACGCCCGCATCAACCTGCCGAACGGGTTCGAGTTCCGCGTGGCCGAGATCGCGAAGGCGACGACCCGCACGAGTGGTGCAATCGACCTGCCCGCGAACCGGGATACTCACACCCACCTGGCCGAGATCCATCTCTCCGACAAGGGTGTGGTTCCGGCAAGGGCGTGATCGCCGCCGGAAGCGCGGGGCTGAGGTGACGTCGACACCCGGAGGTATGGAGAGGCTTCTGCGCCACGAAGGGCGGCTCCTGGCCGCGCTGATCGGCGTGCTTTTCCTTGTCGCCTCGGTCTATACCGTGCTGGGGCCGGGCATGCCGATGACGGCACTCGACATGACCGCCATGCGATCCATGCCGGACATGCCGGGCGCCACGCCGCCGGGTGCGTGGACGGCGGGCTACGCGACGCTCGTCTTCCTGATGTGGTGGGTGATGATGATCGCCATGATGCTGCCCAGCGCCGCCCCCACCGTCCTGCTTCACGCCGCGTTGCTGCGGCGAAGCGCGTCTTCGCCGCGCCTGCGCAGGGCGTCGCCCGCATTTCTGACCGGCTACCTGTCCGCCTGGGCCGGATTCTCGGTTCTGGCCGCCGCTGCGCAGTGGGCGCTCGAGGCGGCAGGGCTCGTCTCGGCAGGCATGATGACTTTGCTCGGCACGGTGCCGGGGGCGCTCGTGCTGATCGCGGCCGGGGTCTACCAGTTCTCGCGCTTCAAGCAGGCGTGCCTTGGTCGATGCCGTTCGCCCGCCGAGTTCCTGACCCGCCACATGCGCCCCGGCGTCGCGGGCGCCTTCCGGATGGGCGTGGTGCACGGCGCCTTCTGCCTCGGCTGCTGCGGCTTCCTGATGGTGCTGCTGTTCGTCGGCGGGGTCATGAACCTGTACTGGATCGTGGCCCTTGCCGTCCTTGTCGCGGTCGAGAAGCTGGTTCCGTCCGGCGCGGCACTCGGACGCATGGCGGGCCTCGGGCTGATCGCCTGGGGCATGCTCATCCTCGCGGGGTGGGGCGGCTGAGCGTGACCGCGGGGCCAGGTCACCGGTCCGGAGGCAGTGGTGACATCGCCCCGATGACGGCAAAGCCGATCTCTCGTTCCAGCTTGCGCGTCATCGCCGCCTCGAAGTCGCTGAAGTCGCCGGCCCTTTCCAGAAAGGCCCCTTGTCCGCGCAAGACCTGCGACAGGTAGAACCCCGCCACCTCGGGGTCCGATCCGGTGATGACCAGCCCGTTCACCACCGTGTCGCCGAACGGAAAGGCGCGATAGGCGTCCGAGGGGGCGAACGCCTCGTTGTTGACCCCGTCGCCCGATATGTCGAGCGTCCGGCGCTCGCAGTCGGGGGCGCGGTCCAGAAGGACTGCGCCAAAGCCAAGCGCCGCGCCAAGCGCGGTCGGGTAGTCGCGATAGCTGCGGCTGGTCCCGGCGATCCTTTCGGCCGCCTCGGTCAGGCGGCTCTCGTCCCGAAGGTCGGTCCAGTCCAGGATCAGCGCCTGCTGCCAGCGGCCGCTCCATTCATAAACTGCAAGTGCAACCCATTGGTCCGGCGTGTAAAAAAGCGCGCGCTTGACCTCGGGCGACAGAAGCGCCGCAGCCAGCCCGTCGCGCTGCAACGCGTATTCCTGCGCGTCGACCGAAGAGGACACGTCAAGGCCAAGGGCCAGCGCCAGCCGGCAATCCGCCGCCGCGGGCGTTGCCAGAAGCGCAACCAAGGCTGCCAGCGTCTTCATCCCGCCCCGCCCCCCGGCGCGACCTTGCCCAGAAGCTGTTCGGTCAACTCTCGTTCCAGCTTGCGCCGGAAGGCGCGGGGAAAATCCGCATGCACCCGCGCTACCTCGACGAAGGCACCCTGCCCATGGATCAGGCGCTGGCTGTAATAGACGGCGATGTCGGATTCATGCCCGCCGATCGCCAGCCCGTTGACGAGGATACCGTCCAGGCCGCGCCGCTCCCGCACCCGCTCCGGTCCCTCGCCGGCATTGTTGCGCCCGTCGCCCGAGATGTCGAGCGTGCTCGCCGCGCACTCCCCCGCTTGGTCCAGAAGATCGGCGCCGAAGTCCAACGCCTCGCCCAATGCCGTGGGCAGCTTGTCCTCGGACCGGGTGTGGGCGGCGACCCGCGCCGAAATCCCGTCAATGTCGGCCTGGCTGCGGACCGGAGTCCAGCCGACGACCAGGCTTTGCGCCCCTTGCCCGGACCATTCGTAGACCGCCAGCGCCACATGGTCATCCGAGCCCAGCAGCGCCTTGACGATCTCAGGCGCAGCCAGGGCCGCGAGGATGCCGTCGCTCTGGATCGCGTAGTCCTCGGCGTCGACCGAACGCGACACGTCGAAGCCGAGCGCAAGGGCCAACCGGCAGGCACCCCAGCCAGGCCCCGCCCAAAGCGCCAGCGCCGCCGCCGCTACCAGTGCCCGGTGTTTGCCATGCTGACCCAAGGTTCCGCCGGCGCCTTCGCCGCGCCCTTCTGCAAAAGCTCGACCGAGATGTTGTCGGGCGAGCGGACGAAGGCCATGCGCCCGTCGCGCGGCGGCCGGTTGATCGTCACCCCGTTCGCCATCAGGTGCGCGCAGGTGGCATGGATATCGTCCACCTCATAGGCGAGATGCCCGAAGTGCCGGCTGTCCGACGGCAGGCCAGGGTCGCCGTCCCAGTTCCAGGTCAGTTCCACCGGGCAGTCCTCCTGCCCCGGCGGCGCCATGAAGACAAGGGTGAAGCGCCCGCCCTCATTGTCCCAGCGCCGCGTCTCCTTCAGCCCGAGAAGCGCATAGAACGCCATCGACTTTTCAAGGTCCAGCACGCGGACCATCGTGTGCAGATATCGGATCGTCATCTTTCCCTGCCTTTCCTGACCCCAGACTAGCACCGCGCGCCCGATTGCCAAGCCATCGGGAAAAAATCGTCGCACACATTCCGTGGCGGTGTCCCGCGCGGGGACAACAATATAAGGTGGTCTTCGATTCGAAGAAGCGGAGGCACCCCATGACCCTCACCCCCGAACAGGAAGCCGAGATCGCCGAGGCCCGCAGCCAGACGCGCCCCACGCTGCGCGCCGTGTCGGAAGGGATGGAGCGGCGCCTCTACCTCGCCCATCCGGTGCTCGACCACGGGCTGGTCCGCGTCATCGACTACATGGGCGACGATGCCGCCATCACCCAGGCCGCCCGCGTCTCCTACGGGCGCGGCACCAAGGCGGTTTCGAACGACGAAGGCCTGATCCGCTACCTGATGCGGCACTGGCACTCCACCCCGTTCGAGATGTGCGAGGTCAAGTTCCACGTCAAGCTGCCGGTTTTCGTCGCCCGCCAGTGGATCCGCCACCGCACCGCCAACGTGAACGAATACTCCGCCCGCTACTCCATCCTCGACCGGGAATTCTACATTCCCGCGCCGGAACACCTGGCCGCGCAGTCGACCGTCAACAACCAGGGCCGCGGCGAACTGCTGGAGGGGGAGGAGGCAGCGCGCGTCCTCGACATCCTGCGCGAGGATGCGATGCGCGCCTACGACCACTACGAGGGGATGCTGAGCCAGGAGGGGCAAAAGGGCCTCGCGCGCGAACTGGCCCGCATGAACCTGCCCGCCAACGTCTACACGCAATGGTACTGGAAGGTGGACCTGCACAACCTCTTCCACTTCCTGCGCCTGCGCGCCGACGCGCACGCCCAGTACGAGATCAGGGCCTATGCCGAGGTGATGTGCCAGATCGTCAAGGACTGGGTGCCGCTCGCCTACGGCGCCTTCGAGGATTACCGGCTTGGTGGCGCGACGCTGTCGGGCAAGGCGATCGAGGTGCTGAAACGTCGCCTGGCGGGAGAGGTCGTGACGCAGGAAACCTCCGGCATGAGCAAGGGCGAGTGGCGGGAGTTCGAGGGGGTCTGGGGGTGAGGCCTGGCTCCGCTCGTCCGGCAGTGGATGTTTCCAACGAGGTTACCGAAATGCGCACCCTCGCCGCCCTCCTCCCCCTTGCCGTCCTGGTCCTCACAGGGTGTGAGCGTCTGGCCGACGATTACCGCAAGGACCGGGGCGTGATGAAGATTCTCCGCGACGGGGAATACCGGATCGTCGAGGAGGAGTTCTGAGGCGCAGGAAAAAGGCCCCGCCGGGTGGTGGCGGGGCCGCGTCGGGGCAGGGGCCCTTACTTGTTGCGCTTGGAAACCTGGTCGCCCACCAGACCGCTGCCGACGTTGCCCCAGCCGCCATTGCCGCCGCCCGAGACATAGCTGGCCACGCCGCCATTGCCCTCGAGCCCCAGCGCGTCCTTGATCGGGGAGTTGTTGCCCCCGCCGCCGCCCTTCAGCGCCGCCGCCATGTTCTGCGCCGCGTCCTTGTTGCTGTCGGCGAAAGCCGGCGCGGCAACGGCCAGAAGGCCCGCGGTCAGGATCGTGAATGTCGTCTTCATGTCTACCCCCTATGGATGTCGTCGTTGTGTCCGACAGGTGGATTACGGGCGGGGCGACCGTCCGGATCACGCGATCACGGGATCGTGAACAAAGGCTGCGGCTCGGCGGCGCTTGCCGGGCCGGGGGGCGGCTGCTATGGCCGTCGCCATGACGACGAAAGCCTGCGCATGATCCTTTACGGCATCCCCACCTGCGACACCTGCCGCGAGGCGATGAAGGAAATAGCGGCCGCCGGCCGGCCCGTCACCTTCCGCGACGTTCGTTCGGAACCCCTTGATACGGCAGATATTTCCCGCTTCCTTGCCGCCCTCGGCGATGGCCTTGTCAACCGTGCCTCGACCACCTGGCGCGGGCTTGACGACACCGCCCGCGCGGCTGGCCCCGCCGCCCTTCTGGCCGCGCATCCGACGCTGATGAAGCGACCGGTGATCGACGTGGACGGGGCGCTGATCCTTGGCTGGACGGACGCGGTCAGGGCGCGGGTGCTCAAATGAAAACGGCCCGCGGGGTGCGGGCCGTCGCAAGGGCGTTCGCGCGCCTCAGATCAGTTTGAGGTCCGACGCCGAGGACCGTCCGTCGCGGCCCGACTGAAGCTCGTAGGAAACCTTCTGGTTGTCGTTCAGCGACTTCAGCCCCGCCCGCTCGACCGCGGAGATGTGGACGAAGATGTCCTTCCCGCCATCGTCGGGGGCGATGAAGCCATAGCCCTTCGTCGTGTTGAACCATTTCACGGTGCCGGTGGCCATCCGTTAACTCCCTGTTGTGTTCTCCGCCCGCGAGATTGCGGCCGGATCGTGCAGCCAGGTCTTTCACTCAGTCCGGCTGCCCCGAAACGAGGGAGCGGTAGAAAGTCTGCAGTCACGCGACCCGAAGGATGAGCGATTTCCACAAAAAATCAAGAATTTTGAACAGAGCGCCAGTGTCATGCCCCGCCACGGCGGCGGCTGAGCCACCGGTCAAGCGACAGCGGCCCCGCGCCCTGGAAGAAGAGGACGGCGAACAGCAGCACCCAGAGGGCGCGCTGGTCGAAGATGAGCGCGTCCGACGCCGCGTCGAACCAGCGGCCGAGGTCGTCGCCGCCGACACCATGGCCGTAGACGTCGGTCAGGCTCTGGACGACCACGAATCCGGTCATTCCCAGCGCGGCAAGCCGGGTGAACAACCCGAAGATGATCAGTGCCGGCAGGATCACCTCGGCGAGCGTACCAGCCACCACCACGGCATAGTGGAACAGCCCGAACTGGCTTACGTCGTAGCCCGCCGCTTCGGCCGCCTTCGGAAAGATCTGGATGTAGGCACTGGGCGAAGGGGAGAGGAAGCCGAAGATGCCCTCCCCCAGCTTGGTGCGCGCCGAGTTCCAGAAGTAGACGAGAAGCACACCGGCAAAGCCAAGACGCGCCAGCGTCGGCAGCGCGCCCGAGGACAGGCGGGAAAGACGAAGGGTCAAGCCGTCGTAGGCGGCCAGAAGGGCGTTCATGGGGAGACTCCTCAGGATATTCCAGTGATGGCGCCGCCGGAAATCAGGATTCCGAGCGTCGCGGTCAGATCGAATTCCGGCGCCTTTTCAAGCGCCTCGGACAGGTTTTCGCCATTCATGAGCGCGGCGATGAAAGGCCCCGCCCCGGCTGGCAGAAGGGCGGGTTCCGGGTCGTATCCGGCCCTCGTGATCAGCACATCCTCGGCCACCGCAGCCCGGGGTTGTGGCCCGCCGCGGGTGTTGGCCGCCCAGATGGTCGCCACCGGCCAGCGCGACCGCAAGAGCCGCGCAGCGGGTGCGAAGGCGATGCGGCTGGCCAGAAACCGCTCGGGAGGAAGCGACTGAAGCGCCTCGGGACGGACCGGGTCGGCATCGGCGGCGTGATAGGAGCGGCGCAGCGCCAGTTCCAGCCGCGCCACATCGGGCAGGTAGCCAAGGTGGCGAACGGGTTCGAACGCCTCGAGGAACGCCGGCATATCCTCGCCGTAGAGCATCAGGAGCGGGGAGCGCGGGGGATGGGCGCGCAGATGCACCCGTGCCATGGCGGTGAAGAAGTCTTCGCCGACAAGCGCGCGAACGACCGGAAAGGCCTGGCGCAGCGCCTCGGTGAGGGAGACGGTGACGTTGTTGCGGTAGACGTTGAAGCGCCTGGGCGCCGGCCGACCCTCCGGGTCGGTGATGCCGGCCGGAACCGGCAGGTCCGGGTCCAGCAAGGCGGCGCGAAAATCGCCCTGGCTCATGCCGGGACCCTGTCGAGAATGCGGGCCGCGCGGGCAGCCTCCGCAGCCAGGACCGGCCATTCGGGCACGTCGTTATCCCATTCGATCAGCGTGGGCTTCGCACCGCCCACCGCGATCGCGCGGGCATAGAGTTGCCAGACGGGATCGACGACGGCCGACCCATGCGCGTCGATCAGGAGCGGCTGCCCGGTGTCGTCGCTGTCCTCGTCATGGCCGCCAAGGTGAATCTCGCCGACAAGCCGGTGCGGGAAGCTGTCGATGTAGTCCTGCGGGTCGGTCCGCCGGTTGGTGCAGGAAACGAAGACGTTGTTCACATCCAGCAGGAGCCCGCATCCGGTGCGGCGCGCGATTTCGGTGAGGAACTCGATCTCGCCAAGGTTAGTCTCGGCGAACGAGACGTAGACGGACGGGTTTTCCAGCAGCATCCGGCAGCCGACGGTTTCCTGCACCTCGTCGATGTGGTCGATGACGCGGGCAAGCGTCCGTTCGGTGTAGGGCAGCGGAAGAAGATCGTTGAGGAACTCCGCCCCGTGGGTCGACCAGGCCAGGTGTTCGGAAAAGCTTGCAGGGTCGAGCCAGCCGACAAGGTGTTTCAGCCGCGACAGGTGGCTGCGGTCAAGACGGCCTTCGCCGCCGATCGACAGGCCCACGCCGTGCACGGAAATCGGGAATCGCTCTGCCAGGTGGCGCAACTGCGCCAGTGGGCGGCCGCCATCGCCCATGTAGTTTTCTGCATGGATTTCCAGCCATGCGACCGGGCCTGCGCCATCCATGATGTTGGAAAAGTGCTGGGCCTTGTAGCCGACGCCCGGCAAGGGCGGCAAACCTTGGCTGGCGGAACGGTCAAGCATTGCAGCGCCTATCGGTCAGGATGTCCCCCCGCGATCCGCGGGGGGACGAAGGGATCATCAGCCCTGCGGCAGGTCGCGATCAAGCGCCTCGAGCGAGCCCATGCGGCCGTCCGGCAGTTCCATCGTGGTGCAGGTGCCGGCGGGCACCATCTTCCAGGCGTTGCCCTGGTAGTCGACCTTCGACGTGCCGGCGCAGGTCGTGCCCGGGCCAGCGGCGCAGTCGTTCTGACCGGCCAGCGAGACACCGAAGCACTTTTCGTTTTCCTGGGCAGCAGCCGGGGCCGCGAAATGCGCGGTGAGCGCGGCGGCCAGCGAGCTTGCGATGGCAAGGGTCTTCATGGAGTGCGACATGGTCAATCCTTTTGAGAATGGTTGGCGTCGTTTGGTATCGACAGCACTGTTCTAGCCAGCCGCTTGCGTCACTGGAAAGTCACGAAGCCGTGGGCCACGCCGCTGTGAGCGGCCGTAACAATCCGCGAAGGGACGGATTGCGGCGCGGGTCACGGAACGGCGCCGGATTTCCGGTGCCGTTCCCCTTTCTTTCAGTCACTTGCCAGGTCCGGAGGCGTGGATTCACCGACCAGTTGCGCGGTCGCCTCGTCCAGCGGCAGCGTATCGGTCCGGGTCTCGCCCAGCCGGCGGATTGAAACAGTCCGCTCCGCCACTTCCTTCATGCCAATGGCGAGGATCACCGGCACCTTGCCCACCGAATGCTCGCGCACCTTGTAGTTGATCTTCTCGTTGCGCGTGTCGGGTTCGGCACGCAGACCGGCGTCGCGCAGTTTCGCGACCACCTCGTTCACGTAGTCGTCGGCGTCCGACACGATCGAGGCGACAACCACCTGCCGGGGGGCAAGCCAGAAGGGCATCCGGCCGGCGTAGTTCTCGATCAGGATGCCGATGAAACGCTCGAACGAGCCCAGAATCGCGCGGTGCAGCATGACCGGGCGATGCTTGGCCCCGTCCTCGCCCACATATTCGGCGCCAAGCCGGACGGGCAGGTTGAAGTCGGCCTGGAAGGTGCCGCACTGCCATTCCCGCCCGATCGCGTCGGTCAGCTTGAAGTCGAGCTTCGGGCCGTAGAAGGCGCCCTCGCCGGGGTCGATCTGGTAGTCGTTGGTGACCTTGCGGACGGCGTTTTCCAGCGCCGATTCCGCCTTGTCCCAGATCTCGTCGCTGCCCACGCGCACGTCGGGGCGGGTCGAGAGCTTCACGTCGAACTTGGTGAAGCCGAGATCGCGATAAATCGAGGAGAGAAGGCCGATGAAGGCCGCGCATTCCTGCTCGATCTGGTCCTCGGTGCAGAAGATGTGGGCGTCGTCCTGGGTGAAGCCGCGCACCCGCATGAGGCCGTGCATGCTCCCCGAGGATTCGTAACGGTGGCACGATCCGAACTCGGCGAGACGCAGCGGCAGGTCGCGGTAGGACTTGAGGCCCTGGTTGTAGACCTGCACATGGCAGGGGCAGTTCATCGGCTTCAGCGCGTTGATGCGCTTTTCCTTCGCCCCTTCCTCGTCCACCTCGACGATGAACATGTTCTCGCGGTAGGCCTCCCAGTGGCCGGAACGTTCCCAGAGGATGCGGTCGACGACCTGGGGGGTCTTGATTTCCTTGTAGCCGGCGCGGCGCAGCCGCCGGCGCATGTAATCCTCGAGCGTGCGGTAGATCGTCCAGCCGTTCGGGTGCCAGAAGACCATGCCGGGGGCTTCTTCCTGGAGGTGGAAAAGCTCCATCTCGCGCCCGAGCTTGCGGTGGTCGCGTTTGGCGGCCTCTTCCAGCATGGTCAGATGGGCCTTGAGGTCGTCGCGGTTTTTGAAGGCGACGCCATAGATGCGCTGAAGCTGCTTTTTCGTGTGGTCCCCGCGCCAGTAGGCGCCCGCGACCGACATCAGCTTGAAGGCATCGGCGGGAAGCTGGCCGGTGTGCTGCAGGTGCGGGCCGCGGCACAGGTCCTGCCAGTGGCCGTGCCAGTACATGCGCAGCGGCTCGTCGCCGGGGATCGCCTCGATCAGTTCGACCTTGAAGGGTTCGTTCTTGCGGATGTAGTGCTCGATCGCGCGCGAGCGGTCCCAGACCTCGGTCCGGACCGGGTCTCGTTCGTTGATGATCGCCTTCATCTCGCGCTCGATCGCGCCGAGGTCTTCCGGCGTAAAGGGCTCGTCGCGGTCGAAGTCGTAATACCAGCCGTTCTCGATCACCGGGCCGATGGTGACCTTGACCTCGGGCCAGAGCTTCTGCACCGCCCGCGCCATCACATGGGCAAAGTCGTGTCGGATCAGTTCGAGCGCCTGCGCGTCATCCTTCATCGTGTGGATGGCGATCGCGGCGTCGCGCTCGATCGGCCACTGGAGGTCCCAGTGCCGGCCGTCCACGGACGCGGAAATCGCGGCCTTGGCAAGCGAGGGGGCGATGGACTGCGCCACTTCGGCGGCGGTCACGCCCCTGGCGTAGTCGCGCGTATTGCCATCGGGGAATGTCAGGGAAATCTGGCTCATGGCCGGCTCCTCGTCGGTTTGGCGCCCACGGAACGCCCGGTTGCGGGTTATGTCGGCGCCTTGTTTCGGGGATCACGACGCGGAAGTCAATCGCCGGGGGTTCCACCCCCGGTCCCCCGGGGATATTTGGGAAAAGAAGAAGGGGAAAGGGTTCGGTGATGAGCGACAGGCTGAGGACAGCGCAGGGACGGGAGATTGCCTTCGACCGGGTGGAGGGGGAGGGGCCCGGGGTGGTGTTCCTGGGCGGCTTCCGGTCGGACAAGGAGGGCACCAAGGCGCTGGCGCTTGAGGCCTGGGCGCGCGCGCGGGGCCGGGCCTTCCTGCGCTTCGACTATTCGGGGCACGGCGCGTCGTCGGGCGCCTTCGAGGACGGCGCCATCGGTGACTGGTTCGAGGATGCGCTGAGCGCGATTCGGGCGCTGACCGAAGGGCCGCAGATCCTGGTCGGATCCTCGATGGGCGGGTGGATATCGCTTCTGCTGGCGCGCGAGCACCCCGGGATGGTCGCGGGGCTTGTCACCATCGCCGCGGCGCCCGACTTCACCGAAAGCCTCCTGGCGGAGATGTCCGGGGAGGAGCGCCGCGCCCTGGAGCAGACCGGACGGGTGGCGCGGCCCTCGGACTATGCGCCGGAGCCTTACATCTTTACCCGTCGCCTGATCGAGGAGGCGCGCGGGCGGCTGATATTCGACCGGCCGCTGCATCTTCCGATGCCGGTCCGGATGCTCCAGGGCACGGCGGATGCCGACGTGCCGGTTCCGGTCGCGCTCCGGCTGCTTGACCACATGACCGGGCCGGACATCCGGCTGACACTTGTCAAGGGCGCGGATCACCGCTTCTCGACGCCCGAGTGCCTGAAGCTGGTCGCGGCGACGGTCCTGAAGGTGGGCGGCCGCGCGGGTTAGACCGCGCGGACATGCGCCTTGCGCGGGCCCGAGTTCGCGTCGATGAAGTTCAGGACCAGCGGGCGGATGTTGTTGCGCCAGGATTTGCCGGCGAAGATGCCGTAGTGGCCGGCGTCAGGCTCCAGATGCTGCGCCTTCTTGTCGGCGGAGAGGCCGGTGAGCAGGTCGAGCGCGGCAAGGCATTGGCCGGGGGCGGAGATGTCGTCCTTCTCGCCCTCGACGATCTTGACCGCGACATCGGTGATCTTGCCGAAGTCCACCGCCTTGCCGGCGACGCGGAAGTCGTTGCGCGCGATCTCGCGATTCTTGAAGATGCGCTCGACGGTGGAGAGGTAGAACTCTGCCGTCATGTCCATGACCGAGAGGTATTCGTCGTAGAAGCGGTTGTGGGCGTCCCGCTCCGACGCCTCACCCTTGGCGGCGCGCAGGATCTGTTCGGAGAACGCGGTGGTGTGGCGGTCCATGTTCATCGAGATGAAGGAGGCAAGCTGCATCAGCCCCGGATAGACGAGCCGCCCGGCGCCGGCGTATTTGAAGCCCACGCGCTGGATCACCATGTGTTCGAGCTGGCCCATGGTCACGCGGCGGCCGAAGTCGGTGACCTCGGTCGGCGCGGCGTCGGGATCGACCGGGCCGCCGATCAGCGTCAGCGTCTTCGGCTGCGCGGCCGGATCCTCGCCCGCGAGGTAGGCGGTGGCGGCAAGCGTCAGCGGCACCGGCTGGCAGACCGACACGATGTTGAGATCGGGGCCGAGGAAGCGGATGAAATCGACGAGGTAGAGGGTATAGTCCTCGATGTCGAACTTGCCTTCCGAAACCGGGATGTCGCGGGCGTTCTTCCAGTCCGTCACGTAGACTTCGCAGTCGGGAAGGAGGCTTCTGACCGTGGAACGGAGGAGGGTGGAGTAATGGCCCGACATCGGCGCAACGAGGAGCACGCGGCGCTTCATCGGTGCGCGGCCCTGGACGCGGAAGTGGATGAGATCGGCGAAGGGACGGGTGACGAGCGTGTCGATCTCGACGATGTGGTCGCGCCCGTCCGGGCCGAGGATGGTGCGGATGCCCCAGTCGGGCTTGATGACCATGCGCGCGAAACTGCGTTCCGTGATCCGGCCCCAGGCCGACATCACCTTGAACATCGGATGCGGCACCAGCCCCCAGACCGGGTAGGATGCCATCGCCCGCGCGCTGGCACCCAGCCATTCGTTGGTGTTGCGGATGCTTTCCATCAGGTCGTAGGTGGCCATGCCCTTCATCGCGTCTCCTTCGATGGGGCAGGCCCCACACAAATCACTTCTTTCGCCACCCAGCGGGCGCGGATATGCTGCACTGCAGGAAAGATTAGGAGGGAACGATCGGGATGACAACAGAAGTTACTGATTCTTCCCGCAACCTTGAAAAGTTCAGCGCGAACCTTGCGAGAATCGAGGAGTTGACGCAACGGTTGATCGCGGCACTGCAGCAGAAGAAGCCCCATACGCCCGCGCTCGACGCGCCCGCGCCGGAGCTTTACGGCAAGGCGATGACCGCCTTCCTGACCGAGGCGATGTCCAACCCGGCCCGGATCATGGAGCAGCAGGTCGCCTTCTGGGGCAAGTCGCTGGAACATTATATCGAGATGCAGAAGGCGATGGCCGGGCAGGCAGTCGAACCCCCGGCGGACACGGGCCCGAAGGACCGGCGCTTTTCCAATCCCCTCTGGGACACCAACCCGTACTTCCACTTCATCAAGCGCCAGTACCAGACCAATGTCGAGGCGATGGAACAGGCCATCCAGGGCCTCGACGGGCTTGAGCCGGCCGACAAGCGCCGGGTCGAGTATTTCACCCGCCAGATCGTCGACATGCTGGCGCCGACGAACTTCCTTGCCACCAACCCCGACGCGCTGGAGCGCGCCGTCGCGACCGAGGGCGAGAGCCTGGTCAAGGGGCTGGAGAACCTCGTGCGCGATGTCGAAGCGCACCGCGGCGACCTGCTGGTGACGCTGTCGGACCGCGAGGCGTTCACGCTTGGCAGCAATATCGGCGCGACCGAGGGCGCGGTCGTGTTCCGCAACCGCATGTTCGAGCTGATCCAGTACAAGGCGACGACCGAAAAGGTCCACAAGACGCCGCTTCTGGTCTTTCCGCCCTGGATCAACAAGTTCTACATCCTTGACCTGAAGCCCGCCAACAGCCTGATCAAGTGGGTGGTGGACCAGGGCTTTACCCTGTTCGTGGTCAGCTGGAAGAATCCCGATGCCAGCTATGCCGATGTCGGCATGGACGACTATGTGCAGGACGGCTACCTGACCGCGATCGAACAGGTCAAGCAGATCACCGGCGAGGACAAGGTCAACGCAGTGGGCTACTGCATCGCCGGGACGACGCTGACCGCAACGCTCGGGCTGATGCAGAAGCGCGGCGACAAGTCGGTGAATTCGGCCACCTTCTTCACCACGCTGACCGACTTCTCCGAGCCCGGAGAGATCGGGGTGTTCCTCGACGACGACTTCGTCGGCGGCATCGAGGAGACCGTCCGGCGGGAGGGGTATCTCGACAAGTTCTTCATGTCGCGGACCTTCTCGTTCCTGCGTGCGAACGACCTGATCTACACCCCGGCCATCCGCAGCTACATGCTGGGCGAGGCGCCGCCGGCGTTCGACCTGCTTTACTGGAACGGCGACGGCACCAACCTTCCGGGGCGGATGTGCGTCGAATACCTGCGCGAACTTTGCCAGCAGAACCGGCTGATCGCGCCGGGGTTCGAGGTCTGCGGCGAACGCGTGACGGTGAAGGACGTGAAGGTTCCGATCTGCGCGATCGCCTGCGAAACCGACCACATCGCGCCGTGGAAGTCCTCGTTCAACGGCATCCGTCAGTTCGGGTCGCGGCAGAAGTCCTTCATCCTGTCCGAAAGCGGACACATCGCCGGCATCGTCAACCCGCCTGGCAAGGACAAGTACGGCCACTACACCAACGAAGGGCCGATGCGCAGCCCCGAGGAATGGAAAGACGGCGCCGGTTTCCACAAGGGCAGCTGGTGGCCGCGCTGGCGCGACTGGCTGGCCGGGCGTTCGGGCAAGATGGTCGCGGCGCGTGCCCTGGGCGATTCGAGCCACCCGGTCCTGGCCCCGGCGCCGGGGACCTACGTGGCCGAGACGCCGAAGGCTTCGGACGCGTAACGGCCAGATGAATTTTTTTCTGCGGTGCAGCGAAAACACTTGAAATGCTGCACCGCAGCATGTATCTAGGCTCCAGAAGCGAATGACACCCCCCGTCGCAAATGGAGTGACCACCATGACGAAGCAGCAAGATTTCTCCAAAGTCCTTCAGGACATGGTTTCCCAGTTCCCGGTTGACACCGCCGCCCTCAAGGACGTCTACAAGAACTCCGCCGTTCTCAGCGAAAAGATGACCAAGGTCGCGCTGGAAGCCGCCGAGAAGTCGAACGACATCTCCTCGAAGTGGGCCAAGGAAACCATCGCGAAGTTCGGCGAGCTGTCGAAGGCGAAGTCCGAGCCGACCGACTACACCAAAGCCTTCAGCGATTTCGCCTCGGCCTCGGCTGAGCTGGCTGCCGAAAACCTCGCCGCCTTCGCCGAAGTTGCGAAGAAGGCCCAGACCGAAACCGTCGAGCTGATGCTGGCCGCTGGCAAGGACTTCTCCGAAGAAGCCACCGCCGCGGTGAAGAAGGCGACCGCCGACGTCCAGACCGCTGCGAAGAAGGCCGCGACCGTCGCGACCGCCGCTGCGAAGTAATCCGACGACCAACGTCCTCCCTGTTGGTTGGTTGACTGGCGGGCCCCTCCGGGCCCGCCTTTTCTTTGCGCCCGCAGAAAAGCGGCCGCGCCTTTCGGGAGTTGTTTTTTCCGTGCCGCAGCTTAATCTCGCCGCAGCGCGAAAAAACGCACCCCCTGGGAGGAAGACATGGCCGAAGACGCCAAGCCGCTGTTGATCAAGCGCTATGCCAGCCGGCGGCTCTACAACACGGAAACCAGCGACTATGTCACGCTGGAAGACATCGCCGCCTTCATCCGCGAGGGGCGCGAGGTCCAGATCGTCGACCTGAAGACAGGGGACGACCTCACGCGGCAGTATCTGCTCCAGATCATCGCCGAACACGAAAGCCGTGGCGAAAACGTGCTGCCCATCGACGTTCTGACCGATCTTGTGCGCAGCTACGCGACAAGCGCGCAAAGCGTCGTGCCGCAGTTCCTGGCGGCCTCGTTCGAGATGCTGCGCGAAGGCCAGTCGAAGCTGATGGAGAACATGAGCCAGCTGCCGAACCCGATGGCCTCCATGCCGGGATTCGAGGCGCTGCAGCGCCAGCAGCAGGCGTTCCTCAAATCGCTCATGGGGGGCTGGAGCGGCGCGGCGCAAGGCGAGGCCGAGGAGGATAAACCGGCCAAGCCCAAGGCCAAGGGGCGCGACGAAGAGGATCTGGCGGCGATCAAGAAGCAGCTGGCCGAGTTGCAGGACAAGCTGTCAAAGCTGTGAAGAAGGCCCCCACCGGGGGGCCTTTCTCATATTCCCAGCCGGTCGCGCAGGGAGAACCAGGTCATCGCCAGTACCAGCATGGGCCAGCGCATCGCCGGCCCGCCGGGGAAGCGCGGCAGATTCAGCCCGGAAAGCACGTCGAAACGGCCGGCCTGACCGCGAATCGCCTCGGACAGGATCTTGCCGGCAAGCGTCGCCAGTGCGACCCCGTGGCCGGAATAGCCCGACGCCGACAGGACGTTCTCGGCCGGCCGCAGGAAGCAGGGCATCCGGTTCATGGTGATCGCCAGCGTGCCGCCCCAGGCGTAGTCGATCCTGACATCGGCAAGATCGGGATAGACCTTCAGCATCGGCGGGCGCACGGCCTTGATCACATCGGGAAAGCGGTAGCCATAGCTTTCGCCGCCCCCGAACAGTAGCCGCTTGTCCTCCGACAGACGCCAGTAGTTGACCACGAACTTGGTGTCGTGGGCCGCCACGTCCTGGCCCAGGACCTCCGCCGCGCGTTCGCCGAGCGGCTCGGTGGCGATGACGAAGTTGTTGATCGGCATGACACGCGCCGCCACCTGCCGGTCCAGCCCGCCCAGATAGCCGTTGCAGGCCAGCACCACATGCCCGCAACTGATGCGGCCCGCCTCGGTCTCAACCACGGGTCGGGACCCCGGCACGACGCGGGTAACCACGCTGCCTTCGCAGATGCGCGCGCCCTTCGCGGTTGCAGCGCGGGCAAGGCCCACGGTGAAGTTCAGCGGGTGGATGTGGCCCGCACCGCGGTCGATGTCACCGCCCTTGTAGACGCCCGAGGGGATGATCGCCGCCAGTCCCGCTGCATCCAAGGGCTCGATCTGGTCGTATCCGTAGTCCCGCGCCAGCTTTTCGGCCTGGGCATGCGAATGTCGCACCTCGCCGTCGGTCCAGCAGGCGTGCGCGATGCCGGGCTTGAAGGTGCAGGGCATGTCATGCGCCCAGATCAGGTCGCGCACCAGCGCCTTCGACTCCTCGGCCAGCGCCCACAAATGCCGCGCTGTATCGAGCCCGTACATCCGTTCCAGCGCATCCTGTTCCAGCCGCTGGCCCGATCCGACCTGCCCGCCGTTGCGCCCCGAAGCGCCGAAGCCGACGCGGTGCGCCTCAAGCACGATGACGGAAAGCCCCGCCTCGGCCAGGTGCAGCGCGGCGGAGAGGCCGGTGAAGCCCGCGCCCACGATGCAGACGTCTGCCGTGACCTCGCCCCGAAGCGCGGGAAAACGCTCGATCGGGGCCAGGGTCGCGGCATAGTAGCTCTGGGGGTATTCCCCCCGGCGGTCGTTCGCAAAAAGAAGGTTCATACGTTCAGAAGCAGATGTTCGCGTTCCCAGGGGCTGATGACCTGCAGGAACTCCTTGTATTCGTTGCGCTTCACCGCCTCGTAGATGTCGCAGAAATCGGGCGATAGCGCCTCGCGGACCGGGGCGCATTCGGAGAAGAGGTCAAGCGCGTCGCCCAGCGTCGTCGGCAGTTCGTCGGCGTTGATGTAGGCGTTCCCGGTATTCTCCGGCCGCGGCAT
Organism: Albidovulum sediminis; assembly: GCF_025380365.1. Taxonomy (GTDB): domain Bacteria; phylum Pseudomonadota; class Alphaproteobacteria; order Rhodobacterales; family Rhodobacteraceae; genus Albidovulum; species Albidovulum sediminis. The sequence continues at coordinate 1,877,623 of NZ_JAOCQF010000001.1, read as the reverse complement.
CTTCTTTTCCATCAGCCCGAGATAGCCGCAGACAAGCGATGCGGCGATGCCGAGGTAGGGGTTGCAGTCCATCCCCGGCAGGCGGTTTTCCAGCCGCCGCGCGTTGGGTTCCGAGATCGGGACGCGCAGGCCGGTGGTGCGGTTGTCGCGACCCCATTCGAGGTTGATGGGCGCGGCAAAGTCCGGCACGTAGCGGCGGTAGGAGTTGACGTAGGGCGCCATCAGCGCGACGACTGCCGGCAGATAGTTCTGCATGCCCGCGACGAAGTGCAGGAACGCCTCGGTCTCTCCGCCCTGCGCGTCGGAAAAGATGTTGCGCCCGGTCTTCAGGTCCACCACCGACTGGTGGATGTGCATCGCCGATCCGGGTTCGCCCTCGATCGGCTTTGCCATGAAGGTGGCGAAGGCGTCGTGGCGCAGTGCGGCCTCGCGGATCAGCCGCTTGAAGTAGAACACATCGTCGGCCAGCACCACCGGATCGCCGTGGCCGAGGTTCAGTTCGACCTGGCCGGCGCCGCCTTCCTGCACGATGCCGTCGATCTCCAGCCCCTGCGCCTCGGCGAAGTCGTAGATGTCGTCGATGACCTTGCCGTATTCGTCGACGGCCGACATCGAATAGGCTTGGTTCGCCATCACCCGGCGGCCCGAACGGCCGATGGGGGGAATGACCGGCTGGTTGGGGTCGATGTTGCGGGCGACGATGTAGAATTCCATCTCCGGGGCAACGATCGGCTTCCAGCCCTGTTCGGCGTAAAGCTGCACCATGCGCTTGAGCACATTGCGTGGCGCCATCGTGACCGGGTTGCCCTTCTGGTCGTTGACGTCGTGGATCACCTGAAGCGTGACATCCGCCGTCCACGGCACGGCCTGGGCGGTCGTGAAGTCGGGCACCAGAACCATGTCGGGTTCGGTGAACTCGCTTTCGTCGGGCATGTCGGCATAGTCGCCCGTGATCGTCTGCGCGAAGATCGAGTTCGGCAGGTGGAAGAACTTCTGCTTGGCGAACTTGGAGGCGGGCATGGCCTTGCCCTTGGCCACGCCGGCAAGGTCGGCGACAAGGCATTCGACCTCGTCAAGGCGGCGGCCGGCAATATACTCCCGCGCTGCTGCGGGCAGTTTTTCGGTCCAGTCGGACATGGGATCACGCTTTTTCAGTTACGGTTTTGCTTGAAGAAATCCGCGATCCGGTCAGCGACCGCGGCAGAGGAATTCCGATCGGAGAAGCGCGCGCGAGCGTCCTCCATGAGGTCGGCGGGCACGACGCCCTTGCCGCGGGTGCGCATCAGCCCGTCGATGAAGTCATTGCCGTATTCGGGATGCGCCTGGATCGTATAGGCGCGGTCGCCATAAAGAAGGGCCGCATTCTCGCAAAAGGCGCTGGTGCCGGCCAGTTCGGCAATGGCGGGGCGCTCCACCACCTGGTCCTGGTGCCAGGCGTTGAGGTTCACGGGCGTGCCCGCGAAGTCGTATTCCTGCGGGCCCACCGCCCAGCCGCCCTTGAACTTCTCGACCTTGCCGCCGAGCGCCTGCGCGATGATCTGATGGCCAAAGCAGATGCCGACGACGGGCACCCGCTCGGCGTAGGCCTTGCGGATGAAATCCTCGAGCGGCTTGATGAAGGGGTGATCCTCGTAGGCGCCGTGGCGCGACCCGGTGATCAGCCAGCCGTCGCAGTCGTGCACGCCCTTCGGGAAGTCCATACCCTCGACGTGGTAGTTCCTGAAGGTCAGGCCGCGGTTCGCAAGCAGGCGGATGAACATGTCCGGATAGTCGCCCATCTCGGTCCTGAGGACGTCGGGCGCCTGTCCGGTCTGGAGTATGCCGATCAGCATGGCTGTCTCTTGGCTGCTTTTGATCAAAATAGACCGCCCCCCGCCGCCTGGCAAGGGGCGGATCGCGTCAGACGGTGTCGAGGTAGATCTCGGTCTGCTCCGTCGGCGACAGTTCCGCCATGTAGTGCAGTTCCTGCCGCTTGGTCATGACCAGGTTGCGGATCAGCTCGCTCGGGAAGATCTCGGGCATGATCGTGCTTTTCTCGAAGGCATCGATCGCGTCGGCCCAGGTGTCATGGATCAGCGGCAGATCCATCGCATAGGCGTTACCCGTGATCGGGGGCGGGGGCGTCAGCTCCTTTTCCATGCCGAGCAGTCCCGCACCGAGGATCGCGGCCAGCATCAGATAGGGGTTCACGTCGCCACCCGCCACGCGGTGTTCGATCCGCCGCGCCGCCGGACTGCCCGAAGGCACGCGGATCGCGGCGGTGCGGTTCTCATAGGCCCAGCAGACAGCGTTCGGCGCATGCGCCTCGGGCACCAGCCGGTCATAGCTGTTGGCGTGGGGGGCGAAGATCAGCGTCGAATCCGGCATCGCGGCCAGGCAGCCCGCGATTGCCTGCCGCAGCTTCAGCGACCCTTCCGGCCCGCCGTTCGAGAAGATGTTGCGCCCGTCCCGGTCGATGACCGAGAAATGCGTGTGCAGGCCGTTGCCGGAATATTCCGGGTAGGGCTTGGCCATGAAGCTCGCGGCGAAGCCGTGGCGGCGGGCAAGCCCCTTCACCAGCATCTTGAAAAGCCAGGCGTCGTCGGCCGCGCGCAGCGCGTCTTCCTGGTGCATCAGGTTGATTTCGAACTGCCCGAGCCCCGATTCCGAGATCGCTGTGTCGGCGGGAATGTCCATTTCCTCGCAGGCGTCGTAAAGGTCGGTGAAGAAGGTGTCGAAGGCGTCGAGCGCGCGGATCGACATGATCTCGGCCGCCTTGCGGCGCTTGCCCGACCGCGGGCTGGGCGGAACCTGCAGCGTCTTGCCGCTGTCGTCGATCAGGAAGAATTCCAGCTCCATCGCCGCAACGGGCGTCAGCCCGTGTTCCTTGTAGCGCTCGACGACGCGCGCCAGCGCATGGCGGGGGTCGCCCTCATAGGGCTTGCCGTTCTCACGGAACATCCAGATCGGCAGAAGTGCTGTCGGCGCCTCGAGCCAGGGCATCGGCATGAAGCCGCGTTCGGTGGGCTTCAGCACACCATCCGCATCGCCGCTGTCGAAGACCAGCGGGCTGTCCTCGATGTCCTCGCCCCAAATGTCGAGGTTGAGGACTGAGACGGGAAACCGAGTCCCGTCATTGGTAATCTTGTCGGCAAAGCGCGTGGGGATGCGCTTGCCGCGGGGCTGCCCGTTCAGGTCCGCGGCGGCCACACGGATCGTGCGCACCTGGGGGTGCTTTCTAAGCCAGTCCTTCATCATCTCACCCGGAAGCCGGATCCTCCGTCACGCCACGCGCCGCCGTTGGCAGGGGGCGGAATGATCCGGCGACTCTCCATCCGTTCATCTGATCAAATCGCGATCCGGCGGCCGACATGGCGTCCCGGAAGCTGGCAGAGCCGGCAATTCCGCGCCCGAAGAATTTGATCAAATAATTGATACTACCGGACCAGCATCGGACGCAAGCGAATTCTCGCGCGGGCCGCTTGCGGAAGGTGACGGTTCAGGCGTCGGTTCACGATGCCGAAGATCCCGATCACCGAAAGCGTCAGCAGGATGAAGTAGACGGCAAGGATCGGGTAGGGGACGAAGGGGTTGAAGGTCTTGTCCGCGAAGTAGTTCGCGTAATAGAGCGCATCGCCCATCTGCTGCGTCGCCGGAAAGCCGGAGAAGAACACGAGCGCGGTGGCGTGGAACAGAAAGATCGCCTCGTTCGTGTAGGCGGGCCAGGCCAGCCGCAGCATGGTCGGCCAGATGATCCGGCGGAACCGCGGCCAGCCCGACATGCCATAGGCGTCCGCCGCCTCCACATCGCCCTTGGGGATCGACAGCATCGCGCCATGGAAGATTTCGGCCGAGTAGGCCGAGGTGTTGAGGAACAGCACGACCAGCGCCCCGAGCCATGCCGAGGTCAGCGGCGAGAAGACTGGGTAGACGTTCTTCAGGCTCAGGAACAGGAAGTAGGCAAAGAAGAACTGGATGAAGAGGGGCGAGCCGCGGAAGACGAAAATGAACCATTCCGCGGGTTTGCGCAGAAGGGGCGAATGCGCCGCCTTCGCCATCGCAAGCGCGGTGGCCAGGAAGAACCCCGACAGGAGCGCGAGCAAGCCGAAATAGATGTTCCAGATCATGCCCGAGCCGATCAGCGTGACCTGCTGGCAGAGCGTGAAATCCGATCGCGGCAAAAGCCGCTCGCCCACGCCCACGCTGCGCAGCGCATAGTCGGCGATGGTGTCCCAGCAACTCATGCCGCGGCCTTTCTCTGGGCTTCGCCCCCCATGGTGGCCTGCCCGTGCGTGAGGCGGCGCATGACCCGCGCAAGCACGACTTCGGAGACCCTGGTGAAGACAAGGTAGAAGACGAGAAGCGCGCCGAAGTACCACATCCGCCAGTCCTCGTGCGGGTAGTCGGTGAACTTCGGCGTCTTCGTGCCGCCCAGTTCGCGCGCCCAGTAGACGATGTCCTCGACCCCCAGCAGGAACAGAAGCGGCGTCGCCTTGATCAGCACCATCCACAGGTTCGACAGCCCCGGCAGCGCATAGACCCACATCTGCGGGACAAGGATGCGCCGGAAGCTCTGGCCGTGGCTCATCCCGTAGGCTTCGGCCGTCTCGATCTGCGCGCGCGGCACCGCCTGCATCGCGCCGTAAAGGACGTTTGCAGCGAAGGCGCCGAAGATGATGGAAAATGTCAGGACGGCCAGGAAGAAGCCGTAGGTTTCATGCACCCACTGCGGCGCGTCACCCAGGGGCAGCTTGGCCGCGGCGCAGACGACGAAATCGTTGCCCTGCCGGATCGGCTGATCCCAGTCGGGGCACTTGATCTTGTGGCGAAGATATTCGAACGCCTGATCCAGCGCGATGACGAAGAAGAGGAAGAAGGCGATGTCCGGAACCCCGCGGACGATGCCGATGTAGCCCTTGCCGAGCCAGGACAGCGGCGCGAAGCGCGACCGCGCCGCGGTGGCGCCGCCGAAGCCGAAGACAAGCGCCACCGGCGCCGTGATCGCCAGCAGGACGAGCACCGTCAGGAACGACAGGTAGAGCGACGTGTGCTTGCCCGTGGTCAGGTAGCACGACAGCCACGTCAGGCCCGATATGGCGTTGGGGTCCGAGCAATATGGGAACATGAGGGTCCGAAGCGGGGCCTCACGGCCCCGCCCCCTTTCCGGTCAGAAGGTTGCGCCGATTTCCCACTTGGTGATGAGCGCGTTCAGCGACCCGTCATCCTTCATCGACTGGATGGCGGCGTTGAACTTCTCCTTCAGCTCGGCATCGGATTCGCGCAGGCCCATGCCCACGCCGCCGCCGATCAGGACGTCTTCGCCCACGAAGTCGAGCTCCGCATCCTCGGCCGCGATCGGTTCCAGATAGGCGCGGTCGGCCAGAACCGCGTCCGCCTCTCCGTTGCGCACTGCACCGATGGTTTCCTCGGGCGTAGCGAATTCCAGCAGCGTCGCGCCCGACGAGGCGACATGAGAGGCCTGGATGGTGCCCGTCTGCGCGGCGATCACGCCACCGGCGAAATCGACCTCGGCTCCGGCCTTGGCGAGGTAGGCGGACGGATCGGGCTGGGTGTAGTTCTGGGTGAAGTCGATGACCTCATCCCGCTCGTCGGTGATCGACATGCCGGCCATGATGGTGTCGTAGTTGCCCGACACGAGGTTCGGGATGATCGAATCCCAGTCGTTGGTCACCCATTCGCAGGTCAGCCCGGCGCGCTTGCAAAGCTCATCGCCCAGCTCGCGCTCGAAGCCCGCAACCTGGCCCGCATCGTCGATGTAGTTGTACGGAGGGTAGGCGCCCTCGGTGCCCATGCGGACCGTCTGGGCTTGGGCCGCACCGGCCGCCAGCGCCGCCAGCGCCGTTGCGATCAGAAGATGTTTCATCGGTTTCTCCTTGGTGGTTTTGAGTTTTTTCTGGTTGTCCGGGGCCTGACTTGCCCACGGTCTTTGGGATTGCAAGGCCTTCACGCCGGGGCGGTCGCGCTCAGGAACTGGCGCAGCCGTTCCGTCCGCGGATTGCCGAACAGCGTGTCGGGGGCGCCTTCCTCCTCGATCAGGCCGCGGTGCAGGAAGACGACGTGATCGGACACGTCCGCCGCCAGGCGCATGTCGTGGGTGACGATCAGCATCGTGCGCCCCTCTTCGGCCAGCGCCTTGATCACCTTGACCACTTCCTGCTCCAGCTCCGGGTCGAGCGCCGAGGTCGGCTCGTCGAACAGAAGCGCCGTCGGCTCCATGCAGAGCGCCCGCGCGATCGCCGCGCGCTGCTGCTGGCCCCCCGAAAGTTGCGCCGGATAGGCATCGCACTTGTCGCCGATCCCCACCTTCGCGAGATAGCCGCGCGCCGCCTCCTCCACCTCGTGCCGGTCGCGGCGCAGGACGGTCACCGGCGCCTCCATCACGTTTTGCAGGATCGTCATGTGGGCCCAGAGGTTGAACTGCTGGAACACCATCGACAGGTTCGTGCGGATGCGGATCACCTGCGCCCGGTCGGCGGGATGGCGGCCAAGCCCGTGGCCGCGCCAGCGCACCGCCTCGCCCTTGAACAGGACCTCGCCCTGCTGGCTGTCTTCCAGCAGGTTGCAGCACCGCAGCAGCGTGGACTTGCCCGACCCCGACGACCCGATGAGCGATATCACCTCGCCCCGATGTGCCGAAAGCGAGACACCCTTCAGCACCTCGAGCTGGCCATAGGATTTGTGCAGGTCCCTGATCTCGATGACCGGTGCTTCGTTCGCTGTCACTGTCGCCTATCCCCCCGTGTAGCGACCAAGTGTGCGAAAAAAACGGCGTCATGCAACGCCCGATGTGGAGCGTTTTGGACAATCTTGCGCAATTCGGCCAGGAAAGCTGTGCAAAACGTCAGTGCACTTGCGGCACCGGGACGGCCAGATAATCCGCCTCGGGGATGCGCACATGGCCAGCAAGCCCCAGCGACGCCCGATCCGCGGCCGAAAGTGCCCGAACCGCGTCGTCCACTGCGGCGGCGATGGCGGCGGGGTCGCGGCCTTTCGCGGTGATGTAGGGCAAGCCGGGCGTCGCGGGCGCCGTTCGGGCGATCACGCGCAGCTGCCCGGCCAGCGCGGGCCGATACGTCTCGACCAGCCGCCAGGTGACCGCGTCGATGGCGGCGACATCGGCCCGGCCCTCGGCCACTGCCCGCGCGCTTTCGACATGCGCGCCGGTCAGCACCGTCTCTCCCACCATCCATCCCTGCGCCGCCGCGTGGTTCAGCGGCGCGGCCCAGCCCGACTGGCTGTCCCGGCCGTTCGCCGCAAGGCGCTGGGCGAAGACCTCGGCGAGTGTGTGGGTCTCATCCGCCCGGACGACAAGCTGGGAATAGTAGTAACCCGGCGCCGCGTCGGGCAGGGCGAAGTCGGGCGTGCCGACCAGTGCGACATGGCCGTGCAGCCGCGTGCGGAAGGGAAAGCCGCAGGTCTGGCCCAGGACGAGGTCGGGGCTTTGCCAGGCCTGCCACAGGTCCACCCCGCGCGTCAGCGTCCCTGGCGCGGCGATCCCCCGGGCATCGAGCGCGTCGCGGATCGCTCCCCAAAGGCGGTCCGTCGCATCGCGGACCTCGTCCCAGTCGTACATCGGCAATAGGGCGATCATGCCTTCCGCTCCATCCTTTGCCGGGCCATGCCGCTTTCGGCATCCGTCACGCCCAGAAGACCGGCGGCCAGCCGGATGACCGCGTCCTCGTGGGTGTCGCGCCGGCCGTCGGCCAGGGCCACCGCCCAAAGCGCCTCGATCAGCGTGATGCGATCCTCATGCGGGACGGCATCCTTCAGGGCGCGGGTGAAGCGGACCGTGTCGGGCGCTTCGGCCTCAAGCAATTCGGCCTGTTGGCGCAGGTCGGCGGCCTCGAACGGGGACAGGCCGTATCGGCCGGCCAGGGCGCGATCGATGCGCGCCGCCTCCTCGGCCGAATAGCGGCCATCGGCCCGCGCGATCCGCACGAGAAGGGCGGCCAGCGCAAGCCGGGCATCGGGGCGGGGCAGGGAAGGGGACGGCGCCATCAGCGCCGACAGGAGTTTCGCAAACATGCCTTGGATATAGCGGCCCCGAAGGCCAAGGGAAAGCGGTTCAGCCGACGCGCGCGGCCTGCCGGCTTTCCTTGGCGGGCGTTCCGGCCAGAAGATGCAGGCCGACGAACCCGGCCAGCGTCAGCGCCGCGCCGCCCAGCGACCAGACGAGAAAGCCCATCCACAGGGGAGCCCCGTAAACGATCGTGAGGACAAGCCCCGCGGCCAGCCCGATCGTCCATCCGATAATCAGCATTCCAAGATACATCCTGCGCCCCCGCGTCAGTTCGTGATCCTAGAGCAGCTTGTTTTGGAATTAGGGCAAAATTTTGTTGGCGCGCGGAAAAGCGCGCTCGATACGGTTGCTCATAGGCGAAATGCGGCCGAAAATCCGCTTTCGGGGGCCGCAAGCAAGCGCTTGTTACTTGCAGCGGATGCCACGCCCCCCGACGACGGCACATCCAAGGGCCAGCGGGGGCGCCGCGCGGATGTCGACGACTGCCGTGCCGCCAGGCGGGTTCACGTATGTTTCGGGCGAAAGGTTCACGGTCGCCGGGGGGGCGTGCATCCATTCCCGGCCGCGGTCGGGGCAACCGGGAAGGCGGCAGGAAGACGCCAGCGGGCTTTCATGGCGCCCCCCCTCGGCGGATGCGCGCATGGCGGGGTTGTCAGGCGCGGTCCCGCGGCCCCGCCGGGTCAGTGCCCCTCGTCCGGCCGGATCTGCGTGCCCTTGGCCAGCGAGGATTTGCGCGTCATCGGGATCGCCTCGCCCGCCTGCCGCATCGCGCCGACCATCATGATCATGCCCGAGACCGCCTTGGCGTGGGGCCGCTCCGCCAGCCGGTCGAACCAGGCCCGGATGCGGGGGAACTTCGCCCATTCCGAGGCCGGGATGATCGCGCCCGCCTCGTGCGAGACGAATTCGTGGAATGCGAGGAGGTCGGCGAAGCTGATCGCGTCACCGCAGAGGTGATCGTGCCGGCCCAGCCACGTCTCGAGGATCGGCATCGACTGCGCCAGCATGTAGCGGCCCATGGCGATCTCGGCGGAATAGTCGCGCGGGCCCCAGATGCATTCGGCAAAGCGGGTGTAGAAGAAGGCGCCCGCGCCGCGCCGGAGCATGGTCGAATGGAAATGCGTGTATTGCTGGATCAGCGCCCGTTCCTGCATGGTCCGGCCCAGCCAGTTGCCGGGGATCGCGAAGCGTTCGGAAAGGTAGAAGCCGATCGCCGAGCTTTCCCAGAGCGTGAAGTCGCCATCCACGATGATCGGTACCTGCCCGGTCGGGTTGTAGCGCGCCTTGAACTCCGCCGTCTCGTTCTCGCCGTCCATCAGGTTGATGATCCGCTCCTCGAACGGAATGTCGTTTTCCAGCATGAGCTGATGCACCGCCCGGCAGGGCTGCGAGGTCGGGTGATGCAGGAATTCGATCGTGTCGGTCATGCGGTGCGCTCCTCCCAAAGCGTCTTGTTCGGGCGAGCCGGGGCGCGCGCCGCGCGAAAGGATGCGACGGGCAGGACGGTTTGGCTAGGGAGCGGACGGCGGCCTTGCCGGCCGAACGGCCCGGAAACGGGCTCGCGGAGGGTGGTCTCGCGCGATTGTGATGATCAGACGGGGCGGAGAACCCGCACGGACGGAATGCCCGAGGACCGGCAGGCGAAGGCCCGGTGGACCTTCGCCCGGTCCGAATGCCCGGAGGCGCAAGCCGCAGGGCAAGGGCGGCTCCGCTGGCGCCGGACGGTTGGGAAATCGGACGAGAGTGGGACGCAGGATGCGTGACTTCACGCGCCGATTCGTGGAACGGAATGGTGCGTACGAACACGTATCCTACGGGGCGTAGCTCGCTACGGAACTATTGTGACATGGCGGCGCGCATGTTCGCGAACTGCGTTTCACACTCACGCTTCCAGAAGCTCGCCATATCCGTTTCTGCAAGTTCCCGCGATACATAGATCGTCGCGTCATGCGCCCATGTGTCTATCTGTTCGGGCGCTATGCCTGAATCAAGAAGAAAGTCGACCGCAGTTTCAGTCGCCGCAACATCAAGCCCCGATTGGTGCCCAGCAAACATGCAGGCGAATATCGCCGGAATGCGACTGTCCGGGTCATTGAACTCATCTGATTGATAGGGAATGGTTTGTGCGTAGCCGTAGCCACCTGAATTCACCGAGAAGAGCGCCAGCAGACACACGGCCGCGCCATACCTCCTCTTCACGTTTTTGCTCCAAGTTGCATCACATTTGGTCGCTGCCGATCCTGGAACATTAGCGGCATTTGGTACGAAGGGAAGTTAAAAACCAAAGTTGCCCAGCCCTTTCGAATACTGGTGAACTTCGGAGCCTCGACAAATCTCCCCCCCTCACACCAACCGCTCCACCTCCTTCGCCGCTCGCACGAAATCCGCAAACAGCGGATGCGGGGCGAAGGGTTTGGATTTCAGTTCCGGGTGGAACTGCACGCCGATGAACCAGGGGTGGTCCTTCCACTCGACGATCTCGGGAAGCCGTCCGTCGGGCGACATGCCGGAGAAGATCAGACCGCAGCTTTCCAGCTTCTCGCGGTACTTGATGTCCACCTCGTAGCGGTGGCGGTGGCGTTCCTCGATCTCGGTCGCGCCGTAGACGCCGGCCACTTTCGAGCCGGGCTTGAGATGCGCGGTATAGGCGCCAAGGCGCATCGTGCCGCCCTTGTCGTCGTCCGCGCGGCGCGAGACCATGTGGTTGCCCTGCACCCATTCCTTGAGGTGGTAGACGACCGGCTCGAACCGCTTCTCGCCCTTCTCGTGGTCGAACTCCTCGGACCCGGCGCGGGTCACACCGGCGAGGTTGCGCGCCGCCTCGATCACCGCCATCTGCATGCCAAGGCAGATGCCGAGGTAGGGCACGCCCTTCTCGCGCGCGAACTGGGCGGCCTTGATCTTGCCCTCGGTGCCGCGCTCGCCGAAGCCGCCGGGGACGAGGATGGCGTGGAACCGTTCGAGCCAGGGCGCGGGGTCCTCCCGCTCGAAGATCTCGGCGTCGATCCATTCGGCCTTGACGCGTACGCGGTTGGCCATGCCGCCGTGGGTCAGCGCCTCTGCGATGGATTTGTAGGCATCCTCCAGCTGGGTGTACTTGCCGACGATGGCCACCCGCACCTCGCCCTCGGCATGGGTCAGGCGGTCCATCACGTCTTCCCACCGCGCGAGGTTCGGGCGCGGCGCGGGCGAGATGCCGAAGGCGTCGAGCACGGCCTGGTCAAGCCCGGCGCGGTGATAGGCCAGCGGCGCCTCGTAGATGGTGGAAAGGTCGTAGGCGGGGATCACCGCCTCTTGCCGGACGTTGCAGAACAGCGCGATCTTGGCGCGTTCCTTGTCCGGGATCGGGTGTTCGGACCGGCAGACGAGCACATCGGGCGCAAGGCCGATCGACTGCAGTTCCTTGACCGAGTGCTGGGTGGGCTTGGTCTTCAACTCGCCCGATGCGGACAGGTAGGGCAGCAGCGTCAGGTGCATCAGGATCGACTGGCCGCGCGGGCGCTCATGGATGAACTGGCGGATCGCCTCGAAGAAGGGCAGCCCCTCGATGTCGCCGACGGTGCCGCCAATCTCGCACAGCATGAAGTCGACCTCGTCCTCCCCGATCCTGAGGAAGTCCTTGATCTCGTTGGTGACGTGGGGGATGACCTGGATCGTCTTGCCAAGGTAGTCGCCGCGGCGCTCCTTCTCCAGCACGTTGGAATAGATCCGGCCCGAGGAGATGGAATCGGTCTTGCGGGCATGGACGCCGGTGAAGCGTTCGTAATGCCCGAGGTCGAGGTCGGTTTCCGCGCCATCGTCGGTGACGAAGACCTCGCCGTGCTCGAACGGCGACATCGTGCCGGGGTCGACGTTCAGGTAGGGGTCGAGTTTCCGGAGCCGCACCGAATAGCCGCGCGCCTGCAGAAGCGCGCCAAGCGCCGCCGAGGCCAGCCCCTTCCCAAGCGAAGAGACCACGCCACCGGTGATGAAGACGTAACGCGCCATGGTTCGGATGCCCCCGTGAATGCCTCAAGATTCTTGGTTTCGCCAAAGCGCCGGGGCCTCGGCATCACGGGATTCAAGCCTTAACAGATTCGCAGCCTGCCCGCAACAGGACCGCAAGGTCTAGTGGGCCGTCCGGACGGCCGGATCAAAGGGTTGTGGTCAGTCGAGCGAAGGCGGCGTCAGCGGCGCGTCACCGGCCGCCGGGGCCTGCGTGCCGTCGGTGCTGGAGGGCGGCAGAAGGTCGCCGGTCGGCACCGCCGGGGCCACGGGCGCGTCGGCCGGCGCCTCGGTCACGGGCTGGTCGACGACCGAGGTGCCTTCGGACTTCTGTGCCGCGATCAGCGTCAGCGCGATCGAGGTCGTGATGAAGGCGATCGCCAGCGCCCAGGTCAACTTGGTCAGCGCGTTGGCCGCGCCGCGCGCGCTCATCGCGCCGCCGCCGGACAGAAGCCCGCCTCCCTCCGACCGCTGCAGCAGCACCACGCCGATGAGCATGAGCGCGAGGATCAGATGGACGGTGAGAATGACGTTTTCCATCGGGACCGGGTCCTGTTTCGGGCTGACGCGCCTATCTAGGCGCATGGCGTCCGGGGCGCAAGCCCGGAAGCGGTGCCCCGCCAAGGTGCGCCATCGCGGCAAGAAACGTCGCTTTCGCGCTTCTCCCCGGCCTTTCGTCCGGCGATAAGCATGGGCAGGGAGACCGCCATGTATGTCCTGCACTACGCCCCCGACAACGCCTCGCTGATCGTCCGGCTGGCGCTGATGGAACTGGACCAGCCCCATCGCGCGGTGCTGGTGGACCGGCGCGTGCGGGCGCAGGACGGCGCGGCCTACCGCCGTCTCAATCCCAACGGCCTGATCCCCGCACTGGAAACGCCCGAGGGGGCGCTGTTCGAGACCGGGGCAATCCTTCTCTGGCTCTCCGAGCGTCACGGGGCACTCGCGCCGCAGCCGGGCGACCCGGCGCGGGGCGATTTCCTCAAGTGGCTGTTCTTCGTGTCGAACACGCTTCACGCCGATGCGCGGCTGGCCTTCTACGCCGACCGCCATGCGGGGCAGGGCGCGGACGTGGCGGCGTTCCTGGCGGCAACGCAGGACCGCATCGCCGGCCACCTCGCGCTGCTGGACGCCATGGCGGCCACCCGGCCCGCGTGGTTTTCGCCCGATGTGCCCTCGGTCCTGACGCTCTACGTCTCCTGCCTCCTGCGCTGGCTGGCGCTTTACCCGGCCGAGACGCTGGGCTGGCTCGACCTCGCGCGGTACCCGGCCCTTCACGCCGTCGCCGCCGCGACCGAGCGTCGGCCCTCCGCCCGCCAGGCCGCCTTGATCGAGGGGCTGGGCGACACGATCTTCACCGCACCCTCCTACGCATGCCCGCCCGAGGGCAGCGCGACCTGAAAGGATCGCCAAATGTTTCTGTCCGTCTTCGACATGTTCAAGGTGGGTGTCGGCCCTTCGTCGTCGCACACGATGGGGCCGATGGTGGCGGGGTCGCGCTTTCTGGACCTCCTGCGCGCCTCGCCCTTCCATCCCGCGGGCCTCAGGGCCTCGCTCCACGGCTCGCTCGCCTTCACCGGCAAGGGTCACGCGACCGACCGGGCGACGATCCTTGGCCTTGCGGGCTTCGTTCCCGAAACTTACGACCACGATAAGGCTGAGGCGGCGCTTGCCGCCATCGCCGCGACCGGCACGGTGACGCCGCCCGGCCTGCCAGTCCTGGCCTTCGACCCCGCGAAGGACCTGGCGTTCGACTACGGCCCCGCGCTGCCCGGCCATGCCAACGGCATGATCCTGATGGCCACCGATGCGCAGGGCGACGTTATCCTACAGGAAACCTACTATTCCATCGGCGGCGGCTTCGTCCTGACGGCGGCAGAGGCGGACAGCGCCGACAAGGTCGCGGCCAAGCCCTCGGGCTGTCCGCATCCGTTCCAGACCGCGGCGGAAATGCTCGACATGGCGAAGGCATCGGGCAAGTCCATCGCCCAGATGAAGCGCGCGAACGAACTGCACTTCCGCTCCGCCCGCGACCTGGACGAAGGCATGGCGCGGCTCTGGCAGGTGATGAACGACTGCATCGAACGCGGCCTTGCAACCGACGGCATCCTGCCGGGCGGGCTGAAGGTGCGCCGCCGCGCGAAGGCGATCCACGAGGCGCTTCTGGCCGAACGCGGCATGAACCTGACCGCGCCGCACACGATCAACGACTGGATGAGCGTCTATGCCATGGCGGTGAACGAGGAGAACGCCGCCGGCGGCCAGGTGGTGACCGCGCCGACCAACGGGGCGGCCGGGGTGCTGCCCGCGGTCATCCGCTACTGGCTGGACCATGTGCCGGGCGCGACGCCTTCGAAGGTCGGGGATTTCCTTCTGACGGCAGCGGCCATCGGCGGGCTCTGCAAGCACAACGCCTCGATCTCGGGCGCCGAATGCGGCTGCCAGGCCGAGGTCGGATCGGCTGCGGCGATGGCGGCGGCGGGGCTGTGCGCGGTCATGGGCGGCACGCCGGAGCAGGTTGAAAACGCGGCCGAAATCGCGCTCGAACATCATCTCGGCATGACCTGCGACCCTGTGAAGGGGCTGGTGCAGGTGCCCTGCATCGAAAGGAACGGCCTTGGCGCGATCAAGGCCGTCTCCGCCGCCTCGCTGGCGCTTCGGGGCGACGGCCAGCACCTCGTGCCGCTCGACGCCGCGATCGAGACGATGTGGCAGACGGGCCGGGACATGCACGAGAAGTACAAGGAAACCTCGCTCGGCGGGCTCGCCGTCAACGTGCCGAACTGCTGAGGTCGTGACTGGTCGTCCGGCGGGCCGCAGCCTCGCCCTTGTCATGGCGCGCATCCCGAGAGATCCTGCTGACATCTGATTGTCAGCAGGGAATCGCGGGGAACTCCGGCGCCATGAAACCGACCCGGATGCTTGAGATCATTGCGCTTTTGCGGGCGCACCGGTGCGCCCTGACGGCCGAAGAGATCGCCGGGCGGCTGGGCGCCTCGCGGCGCACGATCTACCGCGATATCGCCAGCCTTCAGGCGATGGGGGTGCCGGTCGACGGGGCGGCGGGCCTTGGCTACGTGCTGCGTCCGGGTTTCGACCTGCCGCCGCTGAATTTCACATCGGATGAGATCGAGGCGATCATCGTCGGCTTGGCATTGTTGCCGCGCACCGGCGACAGGGGGCAGGTCGCGGCGGCGCAGTCCGTCGCGGCGAAGATCGCGGCCGCGCAGCCCGCGCGCAAGCGTGTCGGCTTGGGCGCGTCTCCGGGCGCGTCCGGCTGGCACGGGATGCCGCCCGCCGCCACCGAACCCGCGCTCCTCCGCCGCGCAATCCGGGAAGAACGTCGGCTTGCCATCGCCTACCGCGACGCCGACGGGCGGGTGACCCACCGGTCCGTGCTGCCGGTCGCGCTGATCCATTATGCCGACGCGGTCGTATTGGCCGCCTGGTGCGAACTGCGCGAGGATTTCCGCCATTTCAGACTGGACCGGATCGAGGATTGCGTGCTTCCCGGCGGCGGCTTCACCGGGCGCGGCGCGGCGCTCAGGGCGGGCTGGGCCGCGCGCATGCCCACGGCGCCCGTGCCCGCCTGACCAGCGCCTCGCGGGGGCGTTCATGGGGACGATTGTATCCGGCACATTTTCCCCATGGACGGCCCTGCGGCGGCGCGGTAGCGGGAAGCCATGAACCCGAACGACCGTATCCTGCCCGGCGTCACGCTGATGATCGGCTTTTGCGTCTTTGCGCCGCTGATCGACGTTGCCTCCAAGCTTGCCGCCGCCGAGGTCTCGGTCGGCGTGATCGCGCTTGGCCGCTTTGTCGTGCAGGCCGCGCTGATGCTGCCCGTCGTGCTGTGGCTGGGCCTGCCGCTGCGGCTCACGCCGTCGGCGCTGCGGCTGACGACGCTGCGCGCGGTGATGCTGATCCTGTCGACCTATTGTTTCGTTGCCGCCGTCAAGGTGATGCCGATTGCCGACGCACTCGCCATCGCCTTCGTCGAGCCCTTCGTCATCCTGCTGATCGGGCGGCTGGTGTTCGGCGAACATGTCGGTCCGCGCCGCCTGATCGCCTGCGCGGTGGGCTTCGGCGGCTCTCTCATGGTGATCCAGCCCTCGTTCGCGGTCTTCGGCCCGGTCGCGCTGTTCCCGCTGGGCACCGCGGTCAGCTTCGCGCTCTACATGCTGGTGACGCGCCGCCTCTCGCGTGAGGTGCATCCGGTGCCGATGCAGTTCCACACCGCGCTGGTGGCCGGTGTTCTCTGCCTGCCGCTGCTGGGTCTGGGAACCTGGGCCGGCGAACCGTCGCTCGACTTCACGCCGCCAAGGGGCATCTTCTGGCTTTGGGTGTTCTGCGTCGGTCTGGCCTCGGCGGTCAGCCACATGGCCATGACCTACGCGCTGAAGTTCGCGCCCTCATCGACGCTGGCGCCGCTCCACTACCTCGAGATCGTGACCGCAACCCTTTTCGGCTTCATGGTTTTCAGCGACTTCCCCGGCGGGTTGACCTGGGCGGGGATCGGCGTGATCGTGGGCTCGGGCCTTTACGTCATCCACCGCGAGCGGCAGCTTGTCCGGCAGGCGCGGCTGGATCACCCCACTCCGGTCGCAGCGCCGCAATCGCCGCTCTGAGGGCGGCCCGCGGCAGGATCACCAGCATCCCCGCGCTGTCGAATTCCATCTCGACCCGCCCCGTCGCCTCGTTCGAGGTGCCGATCCGCCCGCCGGGCGCAAGCGTCAGCCCGGCGATCGGCCAGCGCAGGCCGTCGGAGCGGCCGGTAACCTCGGCCATCGGAAAGAGCGACACACGCGTGCCTGGATCAAGGTCGAGCGCGAGGCGCGCGGGCGCGTGAAAGATCACGTCCTGCCGGCCCAGAAGCAGGCAGGCGCTGCGCGGATTGCGCGCCAGCGCGTTGCAGGCCGACAGCGAATGATCGAATCGCGGTCCGGTGAAACCCAACCCCAGAACGAAGGGCGCATCGAGCCGCCGAAGGCATTTTTCGAAGTCGGTGGTTTCCTGTTCGGCAACAAAAAGCACACGCTCGGGGGGCATGTCGGCCAGCTTCCGCCGATCCGCGCTGTCGAGGTCGCCGACGACCCATTCGGGGCTGTGTCCGTGGGCCCATGCCACATTCGCGCCACCATCGGCCGCTACGATCACGGGAGCGAGCAACAAAGCCTCCGCCAGGGTCTCGTGATCGACCTCACCGCCGCCCAGAAGCGTGATCGGTTGCGAGAAAGGGGGCAATACGGGTGACATGGCCAAATTGATGACGATTGGGGCAAAGAAAGGCAATCCGAGCCTGAAAGAATCCTTCCTTTTTCCTATATGTCATCATTCAAAGGGGCCAGTATCGGGTAAGCCCTTCCGGGGCATGGTGGGTGTCGGACGAGAATGACGATGGTCAGTGCGAACAAGATCCTTACGGTGTCCTACGGAACCTTCTCCTGCACGTTGGAGGGGTTTGACGAGCCGTTCGGCACGATGCGGGCCATTGCCGAGTATTTCCGCGACCTTGCCGCGCAGGACCGGTATTTCGGTGCCGAGCCGCCCACGCCGGATACCGAGATGCTGCACCGGATCGCCGAACGCGAGGTGCGCCGCCGGGTCGAGGCGCGGGTGGATGGCGAAGGCATCGTGCTGCGTGCCGCCGAACCCGACGAGACAGCCGCGGGCGAGGTGCCCGCAACCCCAGAGGTCGCAGCCCCGGTGGCCGCCCCATCCCCTGCCGAAACCGCCGCCGAAAAGCTCAGACGCCTGCGCGCCGCCGTGGCGGAAGCCGAGGCGGCCCTTGGCGCCGAGGCCGCGGCCGAGCCCGCGCCGGCCTTTCCGGCCGAGGCCCCAGCGGTCGATTTCGGTTATGACCTCGATGTCGGCGGGCCGGGAGTTGAAGCGGCCGGGCACGCCGACGAGGAAGAGTACTACGAGGACGAGGACGCCGCGGGAATTCCCGCCCCCGTGACGGGTGCCGCGCGCGCCGCCCCCCCGGCTGCGGACGCGGCGGGACCGGCGACGCTGCCCAATCTTGCCGCACGCCTTCGCGCCTATGAGGCCGAGGCACCCTATCTGCGTGGCGGCCAGCGCCCGCCCGCATCCCCGCGCCCGACGCCCAAGGTGGATGAGGATCTGCTGCGCCGCGTGACCGAGGAAAGCAGGGTGGTGGAGGAGGAGACGCCGGCCGCGGACGCGGTTCCCGGGCGTTCCATCCTCGAAAAGGCCTCGGCCGACGACGAGACGGCGGTCGCCCGCCTCATGGACGAGGCGCGCAGCAAGCTCGAGGGGCCGGAAAGCAGGCGGCGCCTGTCCGCCATCTCGCACATGAAGGCGGCCGTCGCGGCCACGGTCGCGGATCGTCGTTTCAAGTCCGACGCCGAAAGTGCCGCGCCCGAAGTGGATGAGGACGCCTATCTCGACCGCTACCGCGAGGATCTTTCGCGCGTGGTCCGCCCCAAGTCGCGGTCGTCGGCCGGTGGCCCTTCGGGGCCGGATGCCGGATCGGGGCCATCGTCGGCCTCCGCGCCCTCGGCTCCCTCCGCGCCCTCGGCTCCCGAACCCGCACCGGAGGCGGCAGAGGCAAGGGACGCGTCCGCCGCCCCCGGTGAAGCAAAGGCCCCGGCCCCCGAAGCCGGCCCGGCACGCGCGCCCGAGGCGCCGCCGCTTGTCCTCGTGTCCGAGCAGCGCATCGCCCGGGCCGCGGATGAGATGCCGCCCTCGGCCGCGCGCCGCCGCACCTCGGTTCCCACCCGCATCCTGCCCGAGAGCGAGGTGATCGTTCCGCGCCGCCGCATCCGGCCGGAGGACGCCGGAAGTTTCGCGGAATTCGCCGAACTGCTGGGTGCGTCCGACCTGTCGGACCTGCTGGAAGCCGCGGCGGCTTATGCCGCGGCGATCGAGGGCACGCCCCACTTTTCGCGGCCGCAGTTGTTGCGCAAGGTCGCGACCGTCAGCGACAAACCGGATTTCAGCCGCGAGGACGGGCTGCGGTCGTTCGGCATGCTGCTCCGGCAGGGCAAGATCCAGAAGGTCCGCCGTGGCCAGTTCACGATCACCGAGGCCTCGCGCTTTCTCAGCGATGCCAAGCGGGGCTCGCGCTAGCGATCAGTCCCGGCGCGCGTCGGGGTCTTCCTTGCCGACCCCGCGGAAAACCGACCGGAACGGCAGCACCCAGAGGAACCCGAGGGCGACGTAAAGCGCCGCCTCGGCCCAGATCGGCAGCCGCCCGAAGCGGGCGCCAAGCCAGTTGGCCAGCGTCACCGCAACGACGATGTAGACGGGCAGCCCGACCAGCAGGATCAGAAGCGACAGGCGGCGGCGCGCACGGTAGGACAGCATTGGCTCAGTCCGCGAAGGGGTCGGTGACAAGGATCGTGTCGTCGCGCTCGGGGCTGGTGGACAGCAGCGCGACAGGGCACTGGATCAGCTCCTCGATCCGGCGGACATACTTGATCGCCGCGCCGGGCAGGTCGGCCCAGCTGCGCGCGCCCTCGGTGCTTTCGCTCCAGCCCTCGATCTCCTCGTAGACCGGCACGCAGCGCGCCTGCTGGTCGGCGGCGGTCGGCAGGTAGTCGAGCCGCTGGCCGTCAAGGTCGTAGCCCACGCAGATCTTCAGCGTCTCGAACCCGTCGAGCACGTCGAGCTTCGTCAGCGCGATGCCGTTGATCCCCGAGATGGCGCAGGTCTGTCGCACCAGCGCCGCATCGAACCAGCCGCAACGGCGCTTGCGCCCGGTGACGGTGCCGAATTCGCGCCCGCGCGTGCCGAGACGCTCGCCATCCGCATCGTGCAGTTCGCTCGGGAACGGGCCTTCGCCCACGCGGGTCGTGTAGGCCTTCACGATGCCAAGGACGAAGTCGATGGCGTTGGGGCCAAGGCCCACGCCCGTCGCCGCCTGTCCGGCGATCACGTTGGAGGAGGTGACGAAGGGATAGGTGCCGAAGTCGATGTCGAGAAGCGAGCCCTGCGCCCCCTCGAACAGGATGCGCTTGCCGGCCCGGCGCGCCTCGTTCATCACCTTCCAGACCGGGGCGGCGTATTGCAGGATCTCCGACGCGATCTCCTGCAGCATGGCGATGAGGGCGCGGCTGTCGATCGGGTCAAGGCCAAGCCCCGCGCGCAGCGCGTTGTGGTGGACCAGCGCGCGTTCGACCCGCAGTTCCAGCGTCGCGGTGTCGGCAAGGTCCGCGACGCGGATCACCCGGCGGCCGACCTTGTCCTCGTAGCAGGGGCCGATGCCGCGCCCGGTGGTGCCGATCTTGGCCTTCGATCCGGTCGCCTGCGCCTCGCGCGCGCGGTCAAGTTCGCCGTGGTAGGGCATGATCAGCGGGGTGTTTTCCGCGATCATCAGCGTGTCGGGCGTGATGGTGACGCCCTGTTCGCGGATCGCGGCGATTTCCTTGACCAGATGCCAGGGGTCGAGCACGACGCCGTTGCCGATGACCGACAGCTTGCCGCCGCGCACCACCCCCGAGGGCAGCGCGTTCAGCTTGTAGACCTTGCCGCCGATGACAAGCGTGTGGCCCGCGTTGTGTCCGCCCTGGAAGCGCGCGATCACGTCGGCGCGTTCGGAAAGCCAGTCGACGATCTTGCCCTTGCCCTCGTCGCCCCACTGGGCACCCACGACAACCACATTGGCCATGATCCGGTCCTTGCATCTGAGACAAACCCCGCATCCTATAGCGACCGCGTCCACGGGACGGAACAGCAAAATGGCCGCAGGAGGGCCGGGGGGAGCCATGTTTCTTTACATCACGATCGGCACTAACGATCTGGCACGCGCAAAGCGGTTCTACGACGCCGTCATGCCCACGCTCGGGTTCGAATCCGGCGCGGAGCTTGACGAGGAGATCGGCTTTCGCAAACCGGGGGAGCGGATCCGCTTCTGGGTCACGCGGCCCTTCGACGGGCGCCCCGCGACGGTGGGTAACGGCTCCATGCCGGCCTTCGACGCGGCGGACCGGGCGGCCGTCGACGCCTTCCACCGCGCGGCGCTCCAGAATGGCGGCACCGACGAGGGCGCGCCGGGCCTCAGGCCCTACAGCCCCCATTTCTACGCCTGCTACGTGCGCGACCCCGACGGCAACAAGATCTCTGCCGTGTGCGACCGCGACGTGGGGTCCTGACGCGGTGGACGCCGTGCCGCGCGGTGTCCCGGCAAATGTCGCTCGCACCCGGCGCCGAGATTTCCTATAACGCGCGCGCCACGCCCGAGGAGAATGCGATGCCCGAGAACCTGTCCCAGATCGACCAGGCCAAGGCCAATGCCGCGCGCAAGGCGGTCGAGTTCGTCGAAAGCGGCATGAAGGTGGGGCTGGGAACCGGATCGACCGCCGCATGGATGGTTCGCCGCCTGGGCGAGCGTATCCGCGACGAAGGGCTTCAGATCGTCGGCGTCCCGACCTCGGGCCGCACCGCAGCGCTTGCGCGCGAGGTGGGCATCAGGGTCATCACGCTTGACGAGGCGAAGTGGCTCGACCTGACCATCGACGGGGCTGACGAGTTCGACGCGGAAATGAACCTGATCAAGGGCGGCGGCGGCGCGCTCCTGCAGGAAAAGATCGTGGCCACCGCCTCGGACAAGATGATCGTGATCGCGGACGCGGCCAAGGAAGTTGCCCATCTCGGGGCCTTCCCGCTGCCGGTCGAGGTCATCCCCTTCGGCGCCGAGGTCACCCGCGGTCTGGTCGAGGAACTGCTGGGCGCCTTCGACGTGATGGGGCGGCGGACCACGATCCGGATGAGCGGGGACGAGCCGTTCCGCACCGATGAGGGCAACCTCATCATCGACCTGCATCTCGGGCGGATCGGAAACCCCCGGCAACTGGCGCTGATGCTCAATCAGGTGCCCGGCGTGGTTGAAAACGGGCTTTTCGTGGATATCTGCGACAGGATCGTGATCGGTCATGCCGACGGCCGGGTCGAGGTGCGCGACATCCACGACCTGTCGATCGAGGTGTCGGAAACACTGATCGCGGAGACCGGCAACATATTCTCGAACATCGGGGACTGAACCCTTCATGGAATTCGATTTCGATCTTTACGTCATCGGCGGCGGCTCGGGCGGTGTGCGGGCCGCCCGCATCGCCTCGAGCGAATACGGCGCCCGCGTCGCAATCGCCGAGGAATACCGCATGGGCGGGACCTGCGTCATCCGCGGCTGCGTTCCCAAGAAACTGATGGTCTTCGCCTCGTCCTATGCCGGGCAGATGTCGGATGCGCGCGCCTATGGCTGGGACGTGGCGCCGGGCGGCTTCGACTGGACGGCCTTCCGCGCGAAGCTCGACGTGGAGCTTGACCGGCTCGAAGGCGTCTATCGCGCGGGGCTGGTGAAGGCGGGGGTCACCATCCACGACGACCGCGCCGTGGTTGAGGATGCGCACACCGTGCGGTTGGCCGGCGGCGCACGATTCACCGCGAAACACATCCTGATCGCCACCGGCGGCCAGCCCTCGGTGCCCGAGGCGGCGCGCGCGGTCGGCGTGATGACCTCGAACGAGATCTTCAAGATGGACCGGCTGCCGAAGTCTGTCCTGATCGTTGGCGGTGGCTTCATCGCCTGCGAATTCGCCTGCATCCTGAACGGCATGGGGGTCGAGGTCACGCAGTTCTACCGCGGCGAGCAGATCCTGCGCGGCTTCGACGGCGAGGCCCGCGGCCACGTCGCCGATCAGATGCGCGAGGGGGGCGTGAACCTGCACCTCGGCACCGATGTGATGGAAATGCGCGCCGCCGCGGGCGGGACCTGGGTCATGTCGACCGACGGGCACGAACGGGTGTTCGAAAAGGTCATCTACGCGACCGGGCGCGCGCCCAACACGCGCGGCCTCGGCCTGGAAGATGCGGGCGTGAAGCTTGGCCGCAAGGGCGAGGTGATCGTCGACGGCTGGAGCCAGACCTCGGTTCCCTCGATCTATGCGGTGGGAGACGTGACCGACCGCATCAACCTGACCCCGATCGCGATCCGCGAGGGGCACGCCTTTGCCGATACCGTCTTCGGAGCGAAGCCGACGAAGCCCGATCACGAACTGGTCGCCTCGGCCGTCTTTACCCAGCCCGAGCTTGGCACCGTCGGCCTGACCGAGGAGGACGCGCGCGAACGGGGGCCGATCGAGGTCTATGCGACCGCGTTCCGGCCGATGCAGTCCGCCTTCGCCGGCCGCCCGGACCGGGTGATGATGAAGCTGATCGTCTGTGCGACCACGCGCAAGATCCTCGGGTGCCACATCGTCGCACCCGGGGCGGGCGAAATGATCCAGCTGGTGGCCATCGCGATCAAGATGGGCGCCACGAAAGAGGATTTCGACCGCACCGCGGCGGTGCATCCGGTCATGGCCGAAGAACTGGTCACGTTGCGCAAACCGGTCAGGACGGCTTGATTTTTCTGTCCTGCGACCCAGTTGGGATGCAGGATGAACACAACGTGCGAGAAAGAGGATAGGCATAGATGAGTGGTAGCGGAGGCCCCTGGGGCGGTGGCGGAGCAGGCGGCGGAGATGACGACGACCGGCCGACCCGCGGTCCCCGTCGTCCGTCCGGCGGCGCACAGATTCCCGAAATCGACGACATCATGCGCAAGGGAACCGAACGGCTCCGGGTGCTGATGGGCGGCCGGGGCGGCAGCGGACAGGGCGGCGGCGGTGATCAGCCAGGCCTGCCGCGCAGCACCTTCGCGCTGGCCGCTTTGGCCGCGGTGGCGCTCTGGTCCTACCAGAGCTTCTACACCGTCCGCCCCGAAGAACGCTCGGTCGAGCTGTTCCTCGGCAAGTGCAATTCGCCCTGTATCGGCGAACCGGGCCTGAACTTCGCCCCCTGGCCCATCGTCTTCCCCGAGAAGGTGCAGCTTTCGACCGAACGGACCGAGGATATCGGCGTCGGCCGGGGCGGGGCCGACGACAGCGGCCTGATGCTGACCGGGGACGAGAACATCGTGGACATCGACTTCCAGGTGGTCTGGAACGTCTCCGACCCTGAGAAGTTCCTGTTCAACCTGCGCGACCCGGAACTGACCATCAACGCCGTTGCCGAAGCCTCGATGCGCGAGATCATCGCGCAGTCGCAGCTTGCCCCGATCCTCAACCGTGACCGCGGCGCCATTGCCGAACGGCTGAAGGACCTGATCCAGACCACGCTCGACAGCTACAATTCCGGCCTGAACGTGGTGCGCGTGAACTTCGACCGCGCCGACCCCCCGCGCGAGGTGATCGAGGCGTTCAAGAACGTGCAGTCGGCCGAACAGGAACGCGACCGGCTCCAGAAGGAGGCCGACGCCTACGCCAACACGGTCGTGGCCGGCGCGCGCGGCCAGGCCGCGCAGATCCTCGAGGAGGCCGAGGCCTACCGCGCCCAGGTGGTGAACCAGGCCGAGGGTGAGGCCAGCCGCTTCTCCGCTGTTCTGGCGGAATATGAAAAGGCACCCGAGGTCACGCGCAAGCGCCTGTATCTGGAGACGATGGAAGAAGTGATGGGCCGGGTGGACAAGGTCATCATCGACGAAAATCAGGCCGGGCAGGGCGTCGTGCCCTATCTTCCCCTGAACGAACTGGGCCGCAAGCCTGTGGCGGAGGGCAACTGATGAACCGTGCCGCACTTCTCATTCCGGCTGTGGTGCTGGTGATCGCCGGTGCCTTGTCTGCCGTCTTCATCGTCGACGAAAAGGAAAAGGCGCTGGTCCTGCAGTTCGGCCAGATCAAGGCCGTGCGCGAGGAACCGGGGCTCTACTTCAAGGTCCCCCTGATCCAGGAAGTCGTGCGCTACGACGACCGCATCCTCGGCCTCGACGTCGAACCGCTCGAGGTCACGCCGCTCGACGACCGCCGCCTCGTGGTCGACGCCTTCGCGCGCTACCGCATCGACGATGTGCAGCGATTCCGTCAGGCTGTCGGCGCGGCGGGCCTGTCTTTGGCCGAAAGCCGCATCGACACCATCCTGCGCGCGCAGACGCGTGAGGTGCTGGGTTCGGTGACGTCTTCGGCGATCCTTTCGGCCGACCGCGCCTCGCTTGCGCAGCGCATCCGCGATGCCTCGCGTTCCGAGGCCGCGACCCTGGGGGTGGAGATCATCGACGTGCGCGTCAAGCGGACCGACCTGCCGGTGCAGAACCTCGATGCCACCTTCGCCCGCATGCGCGCCGAGCGCGAGCGTGAGGCCGCCGACGAGGTCGCGCGCGGCAAGGAGGCGGCGCAGCGCCTTCGCGCCCAGGCCGACCGCACCAGGGTAGAACTGGTCTCCGACGCGCAGCGCCAGTCCGAGATCATCCGGGGTGAGGCCGACGCCCGCCGCAACGCCGTCTTCGCCGAAGCCTACGGCGCGGACCCGGAGTTCTTCGACTTCTACCGCTCTCTCGCGGCCTATCGCGCCTCGCTTCTGGGCGGAAACTCGACCATGGTGATGGCGCCGGACAGCGAGTTCTTCAACTATCTCAAGTCCGACAAGGGGCAGTAGGCGGATGGGGGGCCTCGCTCTCCTTCTCCTGGGCATCGGGCTTGTTTTGACGCTGGAGGGGCTGGCCTTTGCGCTGGCCCCTTCGCGCATCGAGGATGCGCTCGACCTGCTGCGCCGCCTGCCGGCGGAGACGCGCCGCAACCTGGGGATTGCCGCCGCCGCACTCGGTCTCGCGCTCATTTGGCTTGCCCGCTTTCTGTCGGCCTGAGACACTGGCGACGCTCACGCGTGTTTGACGCAGCGGGCGCGGGTTTGATTCCTGCAGGGGCAACCCTACCTAGTATGACGGAGTAGGGCGGCGCCGGATGCGCCGCGAAAGACAAGGGGAAAGTGGAGTGGAACCTCAGGCCAAATCCATTGTGGTGCGTCGGGCCCTCGTGGCGCCTGCGCCGCGGTACCTGCTGGCGCTGTTCGCCGGGCTCATGCTTGCCCTGGCGCTGGCGCTTCAGGCAAGTGCTCGCGCCGCGCCGGAAAGCTTTGCCGATCTTGCCGACCAGGTCAGCCCGGCGGTCGTGAACATCACGACCTCGACCGTCGTCGCCGCGCCGACCGAGGGCGGACCGATCGTGCCCGAAGGTTCCCCGTTCGAGGATTTCTTCAACGATTTCGGCAATCAGGGGCCCGACGGCCCGCGCCGTTCGAATGCCCTGGGCTCCGGCTTCGTGATTTCCGAGGACGGCTACATCGTCACCAACAACCATGTCATCGAAGGCGCGGACGAGATCGAGGTGGAGTTCTTCTCGGGCAAGCGGCTGGACGCGACGCTGGTCGGGACCGACCCCAAGACCGACATCGCGCTTCTCAAGGTGGAAAGCCCGGAGCCGCTGGCCTTCGTCAGGTTCGGCGATTCGAACCTGATGCGCGTGGGCGACTGGGTGATGGCCATGGGCAACCCGCTTGGCCAGGGTTTCTCGGTCTCGGCCGGGATCGTGTCGGCGCGCAATCGTGAACTCAGCGGCACCTATGACGATTTCATCCAGACCGACGCGGCGATCAACCGCGGCAACTCGGGCGGGCCGCTCTTCAACATGTCGGGCGAGGTGATCGGCGTGAACACGGCGATCCTGTCGCCCAACGGCGGCTCGATCGGCATCGGCTTTTCCATGGCCTCGAACGTGGTGTCGCGCGTGGTTGATCAACTGCGCGAATTCGGCGAGACGCGGCGCGGCTGGCTTGGCGTGCGCATCCAGGACGTGACCCCGGACGTGGCCGAGGCCATGGGCCTCGCCGCGGCGAAGGGCGCGCTGGTCAGCGACGTTCCCGACGGGCCGGCAAAGGATGCGGGCATCCTTCCGGGCGACCTCATCACCAGCTTCGACGGTGCGGAAGTGACCGACACCCGTGACCTCGTCCGCCGCGTGGCCGACGCCGACGTGGGCAAGGCCGTGCGCGTGGTGGTCCTGCGCGAGGGCAAGAGCGAGACGCTTCTGGTCACGCTCGGCCGTCGCGAGGCGGCCGAGGCCGAGGAGACGGGGACGAGCGATGCGCCCCCCGCCGCCCCGGTGCAGAAGGACATCCTGGGGCTGACGCTGTCGGAAATGACCGACGAACTGGCCTCCGAACTCGGCCTTCCTGCGGGCAGCAGCGGCCTTGTCGTCACCGGCATCGACGAGACGAGCGAGGCCTATGGCAAGGGGCTGCGGTCGGGCGACGTGATCACCGAGGCCGGCCAGCAGGCGGTCGCCTCTGTCGCCGATCTCGAGGCGCGCATCGAGGAGGCGAAGGAGGCCGGGCGCAAGTCGCTTCTTCTGCTGATCCGGCGCGGCGGAGACCCGCGCTTCGTGGCGCTCACCGTCGAATAGGTGCGGCAATACCCGACCGGCGGGCGCCCATGGGGCGCCCGTTGTCGTTTCGGCAGGCCCGCAGCGACATCGTGCCGTCGCAGGGGGGCTGGAACCTGCCGCGTCACGGGACTAGATAGCCAATGACAGAGTCTTCAAGGGTGCAAGATGGCAAGGATCACCTACGTGGAATTCGGCGGCAAGGAACATGTCGTCGATGTGACCAACGGCATGACGGTCATGGAAGGCGCGCGCGACAACGGCATTCCGGGGATCGAGGCCGATTGCGGCGGTGCCTGCGCCTGTTCGACCTGCCACGTCTATGTCGATGCCGCCTGGGTGGAAAAGCTGCCGCGCAAGGACGCGATGGAAGAGGATATGCTCGATTTCGCCTACGAGCCCGATCCGGTCCGCTCGCGGCTGACGTGTCAGATCAAGGTCTCCGACGCGCTTGACGGGCTGAAGGTCTTCATGCCGGAAAAACAGATCTGATGCGCGGTGCGGCGATGGTGCTGGCCGTCGTCCTGGCCGGCACTTCCGCTGCCGCCGAGATCACCGGCGCGCGCTATGCCGATCCGACCGGGCGCTACGATCACGGCGCGCTTGGCGACGGGTTCGAATTCGGCGCGCTGGTGCTGGCGACGACCGCGGGCCGGCTGCGCCTGACGCTGCCGCAGGCGCGGGTTTTCGAGGACACCGCGCCGCGCCTTGCCGATCTGGACGGCGACGGCGCCCCCGAGGTCATCGTGGTCGAGACCGACATGGGCCGCGGGGCGCGGTTGTCGGTCTACGGCGAGGCCGGGCTGATCGCCGCCACCGGCTACATCGGCCGCACCCATCGCTGGCTTGCGCCCGTGGGTGCGGCGGATCTCGACGGCGACGGGACGGTCGAGATCGCCTATGTCGAGACGCCGCACCTGGGCCGGATCCTTCGGGTCGTGCGGCTGGAAGGCGACCGGCTGGTGCCGGTGGCAGAGGCCGCGGGCCTGACCAACCATCGGTACGGCGAGCCCGCCATCGAAGGCGGCATCCGGCGCTGCGGCGGGCGCCCGGCCATCGTCACGGCCGACGCCGGCTGGGAACATGTCGTTGCGACCGAACTGGTCGGCGGACGCCTGGTGTCGCGCCGGCTTGGCCCCTATCGGGGGCCGGACAGCCTGAAAACGCCGGCCGGCTGTTCCTGAGCAGGGCGGCAGGGCCGGGGCGCTGCCCCGGACCCCGGAGTATTTGCGCCAGAATGAAGAGGGGTCACGCGCGCGCGGCCGCGAGGGCTGCGGGCAGTGCCGCCGCGAAGGCGGCAAGGTCTTGCGGTCGGCCGGCGCTGACGCGGATGCAGCGGTCGTGCGGGGCGACGAAGGGCATGCGCACGAAAATGTCGCGCGCGACAAGTTCCGCAAGCACGCGGCGGGCGAAGGCGCCGTCACCGCCGCAGTCGATGGTGACGAAGTTGGTGGCGGAGGGCAGGGGGCGCAGACCGTTGTCGCGCGCGACCGCCGAGAGGCTTTCCCTGGCGGCTGCGACCCGCGCCTGCACCTGCGCCAGCCAATCCCCGTCGCCAAGTGCCGCAAGCGCGCCGACCTGGGCGATCCGGCCCATGCCGAAGTGGTTGCGGATCTTGTCGAAGGCCGCGATCAGCGGGGCCGCGCCGATGGCGTAGCCCACGCGCGCACCGGCCATGCCGTAGCCCTTGGAGAAGGTCCGCATGCGGATCACGCTCGCGTCCTCGGGGTCGATCGCGGGGGCGGTGCCGGAGGGGGCGAATTCGACATAGGCTTCGTCGAGCACCAGAAGCGTGCCGGGGGGGACGGCGGCGATCATCCGGGCGATGTTGTCGGCGCCGTGCCAGGACCCCATCGGGTTGTCGGGATTGGCGAGGTAGACAAGCTTCGCCCCGGTCTCGGCGGCGCGGGCCATCAGGGCCTCCGGGTCCTCGTGATCGCCCCGGTAGGGGACCTTGTGGAGAACCCCGCCGAAGCCCGCGACGTGGAAGTTGAAGGTGGGATAGGCCCCGTCCGAGGTCACCACCGCGTCGCCGGGGGCGACGAGCAGGCGGACGAGATAGCCCAGCAGCCCGTCGATCCCCTCGCCCACGACGATGTTGCCGGGCGCCACGCCATGATGGGCGGCGAGAGCGGCGCGCAGGTCGTGGTTCTCGGGGTCGCCGTACATCCAGACATCAGCCGCCGCCCGGGCCATAGCGGCGACGGCGCGGGGCGAGGGGCCGAAGACATTCTCGTTGGCGCCGAGGCGCGCCGCGAAGGGACGGCCGCGCGCGCGTTCCTGCGTCTCGGGGCCGACGAAGGGCACGGTGGCGGGAAGGCCGAGGGCGAGCGGGGTGAAGCGGGGTCCGGGCATGGGCCGAGGAGAAGCAGATAATCCCGGGCGCGGCAAGCGGCTTTGCCCGGGTCCCCTTGCCCTTGCCCGCGGCCGGGCGCAGTAATGATGTGTCGGCGCATCCCGCGCCGGGTCAGGAGACAGAAGATCGCCGCATCCCCGACACTTGCGCCCCCGACCCTTGCGCCCCTGTCCAACCGGAGCTTCCGAGAGCTTTGGCTGGCCAGCCAGGTGTCGAACCTCGGGTCGCTGATCCAGGCGGTGGGCGCGGCCTGGGCGATGGGCAGCCTGACCGCGAGCCATTCGATGGTGGCGTTGGTGCAATCCTCGAACACCTTGCCGATCATGATCTTTTCGCTGGTGTCCGGGGCACTGGCCGATAATTTCGACCGGCGGCGGATCATGCTGACGGCGCAGGTCTTCATGTTCGCGGTCTCGGTCGCGCTGGCGCTTGTGGCTTGGGCGGGCGGGCTGACGCCCTGGCTGCTGCTGACATTCACCTTCCTCATCGGCTGCGGCACGGCGTTGTTCAACCCGTCCTGGCAGGCCTCGATCGGCGACATCGTTCCGCGCGAGCAGGTGCCGGGTGCGGTGGGGCTGAACTCGATGGGCTTCAACCTCGCGCGGTCGGTCGGCCCGGCGATCGGCGGGGCGATCGTCGCCGCGGCCGGCGTGGCCGCAGCCTTTGCGATCAATGCCGCGAGCTATGTCGCCTTCATCATCGGCATTGCCCGCCTGCCGCGCGGGGAACGCGACGCGCGCCTGCCACGCGAAGGGGTGGCGCCCGCGATTGGCGCGGGGTTTCGCTATGCGGCGATGTCGCCCGCGCTTCTCCGGGTGATGGCGCGGGCGGCGATCTTCGGCGTCGGCGCCTCCTCCATCATGGCGCTTCTGCCGGTCTATGCCCGCGACACGATGGCGGGCACGGCCTTCGACTACGGGGTGTATCTGGGCTGCTTCGGGGTCGGTGCCATCGGCGGGGTGCTGATGAATGCCCGGCTCCGGGCGGCCTTGAAGAACGAGCGGGTGGTCGAGATCGGCTTTCTGGGCTTTGCGCTGGCGGCGGCGGCGTTGGCGCTGCTGCCGGTCAGGGTGGCGGTGGTGCCGGCGCTCCTGCTGGCCGGCGCCTGCTGGGTGATGGCGCTGTCGCTCTTCAACACGACGGTGCAGCTCTCCACACCGCGCTGGGTACTGGGCCGGGCACTGGCCTTTTACCAGATGGCGACCTTCGGCGGCATGGCGGGCGGGTCCTGGGCCTGGGGCTGGATCGCCGATCAGGCGGGCATCGCCACCGCGCTTGGCCTGGCCGCGGCGGTTCTGGTCGCGGGCGGCCTTGCGGGCTGGATCCTTCGGGTCAGCGATTTCGGCGGGCTCGACCTGACGCCGCTTGGCCTGATGACCGCGGCAGAGCCCCGGATCGACCTCAGGGCGCGGAGCGGCCCGATCTTCATCATGGTGGATTACGAGATCGCGCAGGGCGACGTACCGGCATTCCTGGCGCTGATGCAGGAGCGCCGCCGCATTCGTATCCGTGACGGGGCGCGGCGCTGGTCGCTTCTGCGCGACCTGGAGCGGCCGGAGCAGTGGAGCGAGAAATACTACGTCCCGACCTGGGTGGACTACGCCCGCCACCTGGCGCGGCGTACCCGGGCCGATGATGCCGTGCACCAGGCGATCCGCGCGCTGCACCGGGGGGCAGAGCCGCCGCGCGTGACCCGCAAGATCGAGCGCCAGACGGTGCCGCGCCACGACGACGCACCCCCGATCGCGCCCTCCGACCTCGCCTGAGCGGTCAGGGCTTAAGGAACTTGCGCCGGGCTTCCTCGGCGATCGCGATCTTGAGGTCGAGCGTGGCGATGCGGCGCATGGCCAGGTGACACTCCTCTTCTGTCGTCGCCTCGGCGTAGGCCGATTTCGCGGCGGCAAGCTCCTGCTTGAGAACAATCTCCTGCGGCAGTGCCCCGGCCTCGGCCATGATGCGGAAACCCACGGCGAGACCGGGATCGACGAAGGCATCGCCAGGGCGGTCGGGGAGCGGGCGGCCTTCGCCGGGGAGATGGTCGAGTTTGCCTTCGGCGCGGGCCTTGAGCATCCGGCGTTCGGCGACACGGTTCAGCCAGTTGGACATGGCAACCTCCTTGCCCTGATATGGGAAAGGCGAGGCAGCGCGGCAAGGCCGGGGGCGCTGCCCCCGGACCCCCGGGATACTTGGGAAAAGAAGAAGTGGGGTCAGCCGACCTCGGCCAGGCGGGCGAGCGCCGCCTTGAGTTTCGCGGCCTCTTCCTCGCCCAGGGCAAGTTTTTCCCGGGTTTCCTCGACAACCTCTTCCGGGGCGCTGTCGACGAACTTGGGGTTCGACAGCCGCCCGCGCAGGCCGTTCATATCCTTGTCGAGCTTTTCCAGCGCCTTCGACAGGCGCGCCTTTTCCTCGGCGATGTCGATGACGCCCTCGAGCGGGATCGCGAAGTTGCCGCCCTCGACCGCGACGGTGATCGAGCCTTTCGGGGCCGCGCCTTCGGTCATGCCGTCGAGCCGCGCGAGGCGCGCGATCATCGGTTCGTTGCGGGCCCAGGCGGCGCGGCCGCGGTCGTCCATCGCGGTCATGACGACGGGGAGCTTGAGGCCGGCGGGGACATGCATCTGCATCCGGGCGGAGCGAATCTCCTCGATGAGCGCGATCACCCAGTTCATCTCGCGGTCGGCGTCGGCGTCGATCAGGTCCGCGCCGTAGGCCGGCCAGTCGGCGTGGACGAGCATCTTCGACCGCGTGCCGGTCTGGCCCCAGAGTTCTTCGGTGATGAAGGGCATGAAGGGGTGGAGAAGCGTGCAGCACTGATCGAGGACCCAGGCCATGGTCGCCCGGGTTTCGCCCGCCTGGTCGCCGTCCATCAGCGGTTTGGCGAATTCGACGTACCAGTCACAGACCTTGCCCCAGACGAAGGCGTAGAGCGTATTGGCGGCGTCGTTGAAGCGGTAGGCCGTCAGCGCCTCGTCGACGGAGAGCCGGGCGCGCGCGGTTTCGCCGATGATCCAGCGGTTGACGGTGTGGGACGGCTCGGGCCGGGCGCCGCCGGTGTCGCGGGGCAGGGCGGCGTTCATCTCGGCGAAGCGGGTGGCGTTCCAGAGCTTCGTGGTGAAGTTCCGGTAGCCGGCGATGCGGTCCTTCGAGAGTTTCAGGTCACGCCCCATCGCGGCCATCGCGGTGAGGGTGAAGCGCAGCGCGTCGGCGCCGAATTCGTCGATGAGGTCGAGGGGGTCGATGACGTTGCCCAAGGACTTCGACATCTTCCGGCCCTTCTCGTCGCGGACGAGGGCGTGGACATAGACGGTGTGGAAGGGGACCTGATCGACGACGGCCAACTGCATCATCATCATCCGGGCGACCCAGAAGAAGATGATGTCGAAGCCGGTGACGAGGACATCGGTGGGGAAGTATTTCTTCAGTTCCGGCGTGTCCTCGGGCCAGCCGAGCGTGCCGATGGGCCAGAGGCCGGAGGAGAACCAGGTGTCGAGGACGCCGGGGTCGCGCCAGACCGGGTAGATGAGGCGCGTCGGGTCCTGCGTGACCTCGTATTCGCCGAGCGCGGCGGTGAAGGCGGCCATGGCCTCATGCTTGTCGGCAACTTCGACGACGCGCGCCGCGTGCAGCGGCGTCGGCAGGGCCGCGAGGTCGTCGCGCGCCCTGTCGGCTGCGGCCGCAAAGCTCGCGGCGCAGTATGTGGCGGGGTCCTGTCCGTCGAAGGCGCCTTCGCGCAAGAGGCGGAACATCTCGACCTCATCGAGGGCGCCGTCGGCCTCGTCGTCGACAAAGACGATCGGATGGATGCCGAGCCCGTACCACACCGGAATCTGGTGACCCCACCAGAGCTGGCGCGAGATGCACCAGGGCTCTATGTTTTCCAGCCAGTGGAAATAGGTCTTGGCGTCGCGTTCGGGCAGGATGCGGGTGTAGCCGGCCTTTTCGTCAAAGGTCCCGGCCTCCTGCGCCGCCATGCCCTTGCGGACGGCGTCCAGCGCGGGTTCGACGATTTTGGCCGTGTCGACGAACCACTGGTCGGTCAGCATCGGCTCGATGACGACCTTGGAGCGGTCGCCATGCGGCTGCATCATCTTGTTCTGCTCGACCAGGGGGATGCGTTCGAGGTGCTCGGCGCCGGTTTCCTTGTCGATGGACTTCGTGAGGACCGTCACCGCCAGCCCCTCGGCGTTGATCTGGGCGATCACGCGCTTGCGGGCCTCATACCGGTCAAGCCCGCGCAGGTCGTCGGGGACGAGGTTGACCGCGTCCACCTCGGCCTCGGTCAGGGTCTTTTCTCCCTTGGCCACTGCCATCGCGGTGGCAGCAGCCTCGGCATAGGGGGCGCCATCGGCGCGCATGTGTGCCCTTGTGTCCATCAGCCGATAGCAGGGGATGTTGCTGCGCTTGGCCACGGCGTAGTCGTTGAAGTCATGCGCGCCGGTGATCTTCACCGCGCCCGAGCCGAAAGTGGGGTCGGGGTATTCGTCGGTGATGATCGGGATCAGGCGGCGGTGTTCCTTCGGGCCCACCGGAATTTCGCAAAGCTTGCCGACGATTGGCGCGTAGCGTTCATCCGACGGGTGAACCGCGACCGCGCCGTCGCCCAGCATCGTTTCGGGCCGGGTGGTGGCGATGGAGATGTAGTCGCGCGTCTCCCGGAAGGTGACGCGGCCTTCCTCGTCCTTCTCGACGTATTCGTAGGTCTGGCCGTCTTCCAGCGGGTACTTGAAGTGCCACATCTGGCCCTGCACCTCGATCTGCTCCACCTCGAGGTCGGAGATCGCGGTCTCGAAATGCGGGTCCCAGTTCACCAGCCGCTTGCCGCGGTAGATCAGGCCCTTGTCGTACATTTCCACGAAGACCTTGATGACGGCGTCGTGGAAGTTGCCCTCTTCGCCCTTCGGCGCGTTTGGGGCGCCGGACATGGTGAAGGCGTTCCTCGACCAGTCGCAGGAGGCGCCGAGCCGCTTCAACTGGTCGATGATGGTGTTGCCGGACTTCTGCTTCTGCTCCCACACCAGAGCGGTGAAGTCATCGCGGCTCATATCCGTGCGGCGGCGGTTGGTTTTCGCCAGTTCACGCTCCACCACCATCTGGGTCGCAATGCCCGCATGGTCCTGGCCGGGCTGCCAGAGCGTGTCGAAACCGCGCATCCGGTGCCAGCGCACGAGGATGTCCTGCAGCGTGTTGTTGAACGCATGGCCCATGTGGAGAGAGCCGGTCACGTTCGGGGGCGGGATCATGATGCAGAAGGTTTCCGCGCGCGAGGCGTTGGCGCCGGCCCGGAAGGCACCGGACTTTTCCCAGGCGTCGTAAAGGCGCTGTTCCGCCTCGGCGGCGTTGAAGGTCTTTTCCATCGGCATGGTTCGCTGTCCCGTCACATCTCGGGTTTCCCTTAGCGAATGGGCGCGCGAAGGGGAAGGGGCGGGCGGGCCGTCTCAGCGGGTGGCGGCAACGCCAGCGTCGGTCAGGGGCACGCGTTCGCCGCGCCGGATCACCGCCGGGTCATAGGGCTTGCGGTCGAAGACGGCGCGCACCATCGGCGCGAAGAACTCGATCGGCAGGGTGTCGTAACTGGGGTCGAAGCTCGACTGGTCCCAGCGTTCGCAGAACTCGGCGCAGTCGTCAAAATAGGGGTTGCCCCGGTGACGCTCGCGCTTGTGCTGATCGAAGCCCTCAAGGTGGTGGCCGTAGTAGAGCATCTGGAAATCGCCGTGCGTCTGGACGACCCAGGTGCATTGTTCGCGCACGAAGGGCTTCAGGATGGTCGCGGCGTATTCATCGTGGTTGTAGGGCGCATAGATGTCGCCGATGTCGTGCAGAAGGGCCGAGACGACCCAATCGACATCCGCCCCGTCGCGCCAGGCCCGCGTGGCCGACTGCACCGAATGGCCCAGCCGGGTGATCTGGTAGCCCGACAGGCTCTTGTCCAGTTCGACCAGCGCGCCCAAGAGCCGGTCGGCCGTGTGTTTCGTGTGGTCGATTTCGTGCGCGGTCAGGAATTCGTAGTCTTCCCTGGTGCCGTCCTTCATCTGGGTGAAGCTGACCGTTTTCATTCGAAGACCCCCGCCGTTGTCTGGCGGCGAGGGGAGCGGATTTTCCGCCGCGACGCAAGGAAAACAATGCGGATCAGGCGGCGCGGTCGATCTTCGTGGACAGGTGGATCAGGCTTTCGGAGCTTTTCACCCCGGTCAGCGCGCCCAGCTGGTCCAGCACGTTGTCGAGAATCGTCGTGGATGCCGCCGCGACATGCAGCAGAAGGTCCACCCGGCCCGAGGTCGTGTAGGCGCGTTCGACCTCCGGGATGGTCTTGAGGCGCGCCAGCACCGCCGCCTGTGCGCGCGGCTCGATATTGAGGAGAATCGTCGCCCGGATGCGGCCCTGGCGCGCGGCCTCTCCCAGCTTCACGGTATATCCCGCGATGACGCCGGTGCCTTCCAGCCGTTCAAGCCGGGCCTGCACGGTGGATCGCGCCACCTTCAGCTTGCGCGCCAGCGTCGCCACCGAGGTGCGGGCGTCGGTGCCCAGTTGGGCCAGAATGGCCTTGTCGAGTTCGTCCATCGTGCAACACCGGCGTTGTGATTGTCAGTTTCGTCGTTTTAACAGGATTTTTCGGCAAATCCACTCTTCCGATCGGTCGGAATGTGCCCCATATCGCCCCGCACGTTCAGGAAAAAGGGCGGCTCATACGCACCTTACCTGGTTTGGTCAAATGCGTAAGCGCTTTCCAGCCGGTAGTGCCGGGCAAGAGGTGGCTGCGCCTTGTTGGCAGGGGACACGCCGATGGGGCTTTCCAAGACGATCTGGACGAATCCGTCCGAATTTCTTCGCACGCAACGGCCTGATGCGCCGGTGATGTTCTTCTCGCCGACGGTGCTGCAGGCGACCGCCCGGCGATTCATCGAGGGTTTCCCGGGGCTTGTCACCTACGCGGTGAAGTCCAACCCGGAGGAAATGGTGATCCAGAATCTGGTCGCCGCTGGTGTGAAGGGCTTTGACGTCGCCTCGCCCGCCGAGATCGAGATGATCGCGCGGCTCGCCCCCGGCGCGGCCATGCACTACAACAACCCCGTCCGCGCGCGGCACGAGATCACCTATGCCGTGGGCATGGGGGTCTGCTCCTACTCGGTGGACAGCCATTCCGAGCTTGCCAAGCTGGTCGAACTGGTGCCCGCGAAGGGGACCGAGATCACCGTGCGCTTCAAGCTGCCGGTGTCGGGCGCGACCTACAACTTCGGAGCCAAGTTCGGCGCGACCGTGGAAAAGGCGGTGGAGCTGCTGCGCGCGGTCGCGGCGGCGGGCTTCATCCCCTCGCTCACCTTCCATCCGGGCACGCAGTGCACCGACCCGATGGCGTGGGACGCCTACCTGCGCGCCGCGGCCGAGATCTGCCGCCTGTCGGGCGTGAAGGCGCGCCGGCTGAACGTCGGCGGCGGCTTCCCCTCGCACCGGCTGCACACCGAACTGCCGCAGCTTGACGCGATCTTCGCGCTGATCGGCCGCGTCGCAGAGGAGGCCTTCGCGGGCGAACCCCCGGCGCTGGTGTGCGAGCCGGGGCGGGGTCTTGTCGCCGAAAGCTTCTCGCTCGCCGCGCGGGTAAAGGGCATCCGCGACGATGAACACGTGTTCCTCAACGACGGCGCCTATGGCGCGATGGACGAACTGCCGCTGATGGGCACGATCGACCGCGTGACGGTCCTGTCCGAACGCGGCGTCGTCCGCACCGGCGCGGGCCGCGACCGCATCGTCTTCGGCCCGACCTGCGATTCGGTCGACCGGCTGCCGGGCGAACTGCCGCTGCCCGCCGACATGGAGGAGGGCGACTACCTCGTCTTCGCCGGGATGGGCGCCTATTCGACGGCGACCAACACCCGCTTCAACGGCTTCGGCGATCTCTCCATCGCCACGGTGATGTCGCTAGGCCTCTGAGCACCCGCGCACGACCGGCCCTTCGCCCGCGGGTGTCCTGCCCGCGGGTTTTTCGTTTCCGGCGCCCCGCCCCAAAAGACCGCGTTCATCCTTGCGGCGCAGACTGTCACGGCATCTTGGCTGGACGGGGCGGCGTGGTGGCGCAATGATGGACGAACCACAAGGGAACACGATCCGGGAAGGAGACGGCGGAACCATGCGCGACATCGCGCGGCGGCTGTGGGGAATGCTCGGCTTCGGCCGCGAAGCGGCGGTCGAGGTGCAGACCCCGCCGCGCGGTCGGGGCCCCACCGATCATGTGATCCTGATCGACGGCACAATGTCGTCGCTGGAACCGGGGCAGGAAACCAACATCGGCCGCATCTACCGCACGCTTTGCGCGGTGCCGCGATCTACCCGCATGTCGATCTATTATGAACCGGGCGTGCAGTGGCGCAGCTGGCGCGACGCGCGCGACGTGGCGATGGGGCGGGGGATCAACCGGCAGATCCAGCGCGCCTACGGCTGGCTTGCCACGCGCTACCGCCCCGGCGACCGGGTGTTCCTGTTCGGGTTTTCCCGCGGCGCCTTCGCGGTCCGTTCGCTGGCGGGCATCATCGACCAGGTGGGGCTTTTGCGCGCGGACTGCGCGACGGAACGGAACGTGCGGCTGGCTTACCGCTATTACCGCCGCACGGACCCGTCGCGCATCCGCGACATCTTCGTGCGGCGCCACTGCCACCCAGAGGTCGCGATCGAGATGGTCGGCGTCTTCGACACGGTCAAGGCGCTGGGCCTGCGCCTGCCCTTCCTGTGGATGTGGACGGAGCCCAGGCACGAGTTTCACAGCCACGCGCTGGGCCCGCACATCCGCCACGGCTACCAGGCGCTGGCGCTGGACGAGACGCGGGCCGCCTACAACCCGATCCTGTGGGACACCCAAGGCAGCCCGTGGGAGGGGCGGATCGAACAGGTGTGGTTCCGGGGCGCACATGGCGATGTGGGCGGGCAGGTGGGCAGTCTGGACAGGGCGCGTCCGCTGGCCAACATTCCGCTGGTCTGGATGCTGGAAAAGGCCGAAGCCTGTGGCCTGCCGATGCCGGTTGACTGGCGCGGCGATTTCCCGACCGACCCGGCCGCGCCCTCGGTCGGGTCGTGGCGCGGCTGGGGACGGGCCTTCCTGTTCCGCGCCCGCAGGGCAGTGGGGCAGGACCCGTCCGAGGCGATCCATCCGACCGCGCGCGACCGTTCCCGCGCGGCCCGCCGCGCCCTTGCCCGCCACGTCCGCGAGGCGTGAGGCGAAAAGAAAATAGCCCCGAAGACAATGCTTCGGGGCCAATGCAGCAACGACGGCTCAGGCCACGTTCTGCAGGGAGACCTCGGGGGCCAGTCCCAGCGCGAAGCAGACGTCGCGGGTCATCTGGGGGCGGTTGAGCGTGTAGAAGTGCAGGTCCTCGACCCCGCCCTGCACCAGGTCGTCGCAGAGTTCGGTCGCGAGCGCGGTGGACAGAAGCGCCTCGTGCCCGTCGCGGACGGCGTGGGCATAGGCCTCCTCGAGCCAACCGGGGATGTGGGCGCCGCAGCGGCGGGCAAAGCGCTTTGCCCCGTCCCAGGTCTGGATCGGCAGGATACCGGGGATGATCGGCGCGTCGATCCCGGCCTTTTCACAGGCGTCGCGGAAGCGGAAGAAGGTTTCGGCCTCGAAGAAGAACTGGGTGATGGCCGAGGTCGCGCCGGCGTCGATCTTGCGCTTCAGCCAGAGGATGTCGGCGGC
Organism: Albidovulum sediminis; assembly: GCF_025380365.1. Taxonomy (GTDB): domain Bacteria; phylum Pseudomonadota; class Alphaproteobacteria; order Rhodobacterales; family Rhodobacteraceae; genus Albidovulum; species Albidovulum sediminis. Next base: position 1,838,369 of record NZ_JAOCQF010000001.1, on the reverse strand, counting down.
GGTGTCGGCCGCCTCGGGGTGGCGTTCGGGATAGGCGCCGACGCGGACCTTGAACTTGCCGGTGGAGGCCAGCGCCTCGACCAGTTCAACCGTGTCGCGGAACCCCTCGGGATGGGGGCGGAAGGCGCCGGCACCCTTCGGCGGGTCGCCGCGCAGCGCCACGATCTCGGTCACGCCGGCGGCCGCATAGGCCTCGGCGATCTCCAGCGTCTCGGCCTTCGACGCCTCGACGCAGGTGAGGTGCGCGGCGACGGACAGGCCGAAGTTCTGGCCGATGGCGCCCACCGCCTCATGCGTCAGCTTCCGCGTCGTCCCGCCCGCGCCGTAGGTGACGGAGACGAAGCTGGGGCGCAACGGCGCCAGGCTTTGCGCCGTTTCCCAAAGCCGGAAGGAGGCGTCGAGCGTCTGCGGAGGGAAGAATTCGAAGGAGATGCGGGGCGTCATGGGAACCTCATTGCTTGCGCCCCTTGTGCCGGTTTTTGTGATGTGAGACAAATTCATAATACTCATCATCTATATGAGGTTTGCAACAAGATGCACCTGGAGCTGCGCCACCTGCGCACGATCAAGGCGATCCACGACACGGGCGGCCTCGCGCGGGCGGCGGATATCCTGAACATCACCCAGTCGGCGCTCTCGCATCAGATCAAGGGGCTGGAGGATCAGGCGGGGGTGGAGCTTTTCGCGCGCCGCACGCGGCCCTTGCGGCTGTCGGCGGCGGGCCTGCGGATGCTGCGCGCGGCGGAACGCATCCTGCCCGAGCTTGACGCCCTGTCGGAGGAGTTCCGCGCGCTCCGCTCCGGCCGGTCGGGGCGGCTTTTCATCGCGATGGAATGCCACGCCTGTTTCGACTGGCTTTTCCCCGTGCTCGAACAGTTCCGCCGCGCCTGGCCCGAGGTGGACGTGGACATCCGCGCGGGCCTGGCTTTCGACGCGCTCCCCGCGCTGATGCGCGAGGAGGTCGACCTGGTGATCTCCTCCGATCCGGACGGGCCGTCGGGGGCGGTCTTCAACCCGCTTTTCGACTACTCGCCGACCCTCGTCGCGGCAGCTTCGAACCCGCTTGCGGCGCGGCCCTGGATCGAGGCGGAGGATCTGCGCGACCAGGTCCTGATCACCTACCCGGTGGATCGCAGCCGGCTGGACGTGTTTTCCACCCTGCTCACCCCCGCGCGGGTGGAGCCGCGGGGGCTCAGGCAGGTGGAACTGACCGCGGTAATCCTGATGCTCGTCGCCTCGGACCGGGGGGTGGCGGTGCTGCCCGACTGGGTGCTGCGCGACGTGAAGCGGCAGTCCGACTACGTGACGCGGCGGCTGACCGAGCGGGGCGTGGTCAAGCGCATGTATGCCGCCACCCGCGAGGAGGACGCGACACGGCCCTTCATGGCGCATTTCCTGAAACTCGCGCGGAGCGAGGCGGTCAAGCTTCAGCGTGGCTGACGCTTGACCTTGCCCCCGCGCGGGGGGAGTGTGGCGCGACAGCGCGGGGAGAGGACGGCATGGCGGACGATCTGGGCAAGGTGACGTCGGCCCATTGGGGTGCGGCACGGGTCTACACCGAAGGGGGCCGGATTGTCCGCGTCGAACCGTTCGAGGAAGACCCGGACCCCTCGCCCATCGCCCGTATCCTGCCCAAGGCGGTGCACCACGCCGACCGCGTGGCACGCCCCTCGGTCCGCAAGGGCTGGCTCCGGGGCGACCGCGCGCGCGGTGCGGGGCGCGACGATTTCGTCGAGATGCCCTGGGACGAGGCGCTCGACATCGCGGCTGAGGAGATCGGCCGCATCCGCCGCGTCCACGGCAACGGCGCGATCTACGGCGGCTCCTACGGCTGGTCGAGCGCGGGGCGCTTTCACCACGCGCAAAGCCAGTTGCACCGCTTCCTCAACAGCATCGGCGGTTACGTCGCGCACAAGGGCAGCTATTCGCTCAGCGCGGCCGAGGTGATGATCCCCCACATCTTCGGCTGGAGCGAGACCGAGTTCCACTACGCGGTACAGGAACGCTGGTCCGCGATCGTGGAACATACCGAAACGCTGGTTGCCTTCGGCGGGATCAACACCAAGAACGCACAGGTGAACCCCGGCGGCACCGGCGCGCACCGGACGGGCGCGCACCTGCGCGCCTTCGGCGCGGGCGGCGGGCGCCTCGTCAACGTCAGCCCGCAGCGCGGCGACAGCCCCGATTTCGCGGAATGGCTGCCCGTCATCCCGGGGACCGATACCGCCCTGATCCTCGGCCTTGCGCATGAACTGGAACGCACGGGACGGGTGGACCGCGCCTTCCTCGACCGCTGCGCGGCGGGCTACGACCGGTTCCGCGCCTACCTTCTGGGCGAAACGGACGGGCTGGCGAAGGACGCAGGCTGGGCGGCGGCGATCTGCGGCGTTCCCGCCGGCAAGATCGCCGCGCTGGCCGAACGCATGGCCACGACACGCACGCTGATTGCCATGTCCTGGTCGGTGCAGCGGGCGGAAAACGGCGAACAACCCTACTGGGCGGGGGCGACGCTGGCCGCCATGCTGGGCCAGATCGGCCTGCCGGGCGGCGGCTTCGGCGAAGGCTACGGCACCACGGACGGCGGCGGCACCGGGCCCTTCCGCCGGCTGGGCGGGGGCGCCCTGCCGCAGTTGAGCAACCCGGTCGGAACCACGATTCCGGTCGCGCGGATCGCCGACATGCTCCTGCACCCCGGCATGCCCTACCAGTACAACGGCGAGGACCGGACCTATCCCGACATCCGGCTGATCATGTGGGCAGGCGGCAATCCCTATCACCACCATCAGGACCTCAGGCGGCTGGAGCGGGCCTGGGACAAGCCCGATTGCGTGATCGTGAACGATCCCTGGTGGACCGCGACCGCGCGTCGCGCCGACATCGTCTTTCCCGCCACCACCCCCTATGAGCGCGAGGATTTCGGGCGCGAAGGCACCGATCCCTACATCTTCCACATGCCGCAACTGATCGCGCCGCAGGGCGAGGCGCGCGACGACTTCGAGATCTTCCGGGGCCTTGCCGCGCGGCTGGGCGCCGAGGAGGTCTTTACCGAAGGGCTGTCGGCCGCGGACTGGATCGCCCGCCTTTACAAGGATTTCCGCGCCAAAAGCGCGGCGGAGGGCGTCGAGGTGCCTGACCTTGCGGCGTTGAAGGCGCGCAACTGGGCGCGGATCGATCCCGCCCCGCAGCCCGCCGAAAGCCCGCTCGCCGCCTTCCGTCGCGATCCCGGCGCGCATCCCCTGCCGACGCCGTCGGGGCGCATCGAGGTCTTTTCCGACACCATCGCGGCGATGGGCTATGCGCATTGTCCGGGCCATGCCGTCTGGATCGAGCCGACCGAATGGGCCGGTACGCGCGACCGGTTCCGCCTGCACCTCTTGTCGCCGCAGCCCGCCGACAAGCTGCATTCGCAGCTTGAGGCGGCGCTGGCGGATGAACCCGACGCGCGGCCGATGCGGGTCAACCTGCACCCCGACGAGGCCGCCCGGCGCGGCATCGCCGAGGGCGCGCTGGTCGAGGTATTCAACGACCGGGGCAGTTGCCTGGCCCGCGCGCGGCTGAGCGCCGATGTGGTGCCGGGCGTGCTGATCCTGCCCACCGGCGCGTGGTATCGTCCGGACGGGCAGGGGCGCGACACGCAAGGCAACCCGAACGTGCTGACGCGCGACATCGGCACCTCGCGCATCGCGCAGGGGCCGACGGCGCAGACGACCCTGGTCGACCTGCGGCCGCTCTGACACGGGCAGGGCGGGACGCAGGCCATGCAGGCGGCAAGGGACGATCACGTCAGCTGGGCCGAGGTGCTGCGCGGTCGCCACGCCGCAGCGATGCTTCTTTGCTGCCTGGGCGTCTGGCTGCACGCGGCCGACGCGCTGGTGGTCACGACGATGATGCCCGCCATCGTCGCCGAGATCGGCGGCGACCGGATCGTGGCCTGGAACTTCGCGCTGTACGATACCGGATCGATCGTGGCGGGGGCGGCGAGCGGGCTGGTGGCGCTCAGGTTCGGGCTCAGGGCGCCGATGGTCGCGGCGGCCCTTCTGGTCGGGCTGGGCTGCGTGATCAGCGCCGCGGCGCCCTCGATGCCGGTCCTGCTGGCGGGGCGGGTCGCACAGGGGCTGGGCGGGGGCGGTCTGACCTCTCTGTCGTTCGTCGCCGTGACGCAGCTGTTCCCCCGCCGGATGATGCCGCGGGCCTTCGCCGCCATGTCGGTGGCCTGGGGCGCCTCGGCCTTTGCCGGGCCGCTGGTCGGGGGCGTCTTCGTGACCTGGGGCAGCTGGCGGGCCGGGTTCCTGGCCTTCGCGCTTCAGGCGGCGGCCCTGGCGCTCTGGTTCCGCTTCGGCATTTCCGCCGCGGCCGCGCCGGCGCCAGCCACCGGGGCGGCACGCCTGCCCGCCCGGCGCCTGGCACTGCTCAGCGCGGCGGTGCTGGGCGTGGCTTACGCGGGCAATGCCGGTTCGGCCGGTTGGACCGTACTGTCGCTGGCCGGCGGGGTCGGCGCGCTGCTGCTTTTCGTCCGGCTTGACGGGCAAAGCGGCGAGGACCGGCTCTGGCCGCGTGGGGCGCTTGACGTGCGGCGGCCGACGGGCGCGGCGCTGGTGATGGTGCTGGCCATGAACATAGCGATGATGGGCCTGGCGACCTACGGCCCGCTTCTGATGGACCGCATCCACGGCACCGAACCGCTGGTCGCGGGCTACATCGTCGCAGGCATCTCGATCGCCTGGACGCTCGCCGCCGTGGCCGTCTCGGGTCAGCCGGAGCGGCGCGACGCCTCCTTCATCGTCCTCGGGATGAGCCTGGCGGTGGCCAGCGTCGCGGGCCTTGCACATGCGGTGCCTTCGGGGCCGCTGTGGCTCATCGCCGTCTTCGCCTCGTTCGAGGGGCTGGGCTATGGCATGGCCTGGTCCTTCATCCTGCGCCGCGCCGGGCGGCTGGCGGAAGAGGGGGACGGCGAACGGCTGAGCGCGGCGCTGCCGACGATCGGGCGGCTTGGCTATGCGCTGGGCGCCTCGACCATGGGCATCCTCGCCAATCGCGCGGGTTTCGATGCCTCGGCCAGCGCCGATCAGGCCGCCTCGGTCGCGCGCGCGATCTTCCTTGGCAGCCTGCCAATCGCGCTTCTGGGCTGGGCGGCGATGCTGCGCTTCGTCAGCTTCCGGCCCGCACGCGGGATTTGACCGGCAAGGGCACTCGCGCTACGCTGCCCTTGGATCGTCTCAGGAAGGGGAGGCCGCGATGACATTCCGCTTGACGCGGCGACTGACCCACGGACCTGTCCGGGCCCCGCATGGCGTGATGCGGGGCGGCGCGAAGGTCTGAGCGAACTTCGTCTGCCCCGGCGGCCGGGAATTCCGCGCCGCCAAGGATGGTAACGGGTGCGACCGCACCCCCGGCAGACGAGACCACGATGAGCCTTCTTTCCGTTTCCGATCTGGGCCTGACCCTGGCCGACCCCCTCTTTTCCGGCCTGGACTTCACCCTTCACCCCGGCGACCGCGCAGGGCTTGTCGCGGCCAACGGGCGGGGAAAATCCTCGCTCCTGCGGGTGCTGGCGGGACTGGCGGAGCCGACGCAGGGCAGCGTGACCCGCGCCCGCGGCGCAAAGGTCGCGCTGGTGGAACAGGACCCGCCGGCCGCGCTGCTGCAACTGACGCTGCGCGCGGCGGTGCTGGACGGCCTGCCCGAGGAGGCGCGCGATTACGAGGGCTGGCGCGTCGATGTGGCGCTGGACGATCTGGGCGTGCCCGAAGACCTGCGCGACCGGCCGCTGGCCGCGCTGTCGGGGGGCTGGCAGCGCACCGCCCTTCTGGCCCGTGCGGCGGTGGGGGAGCCTGATCTGTACCTGCTGGACGAACCGACCAACCACCTCGACCTCGCGCGGATCGGCGTGCTGACACGCTGGCTCGCGGCGCTGCCGCGGTCGGTGGCGGCGATCATCGTCAGCCATGACCGCGCGTTCCTGGACGCGGCGACGACGCGTACGCTGTTTTTGCGCGAACGCGACAGCCGGGTTTTCGCGCTGCCCTTCTCGGCGGCGCGCGCAGCGCTCGAGGAGGCCGACGCCGCGGATGCACGCGCCTTCGACAACCGCCTGAAAGAGGCGCAGCAGCTGCGCCGGCAGGCCGCGAAACTGAAGAACATCGGCATCAACTCCGGCAGCGACCTTCTCACGACGAAGACGAAGCAGCTGACCGAACGGGCCGACCGGATCGAGGCCGCGGCGCGGCCTGCGCACCGGGACCGGTCGGCGGGCGCGATCCGGCTGGAGGGGACGGGCAGCCATGCCCGCGCGCTTCTGGCCTTCGAGGATGCCGCGGTTGCAACGCCGGACGGGCGGCTTCTGTTCCGCACCGGGCGGAAGTGGATCGTGCCGGGCGACCGCGTGGTGTTGCTGGGGCCGAACGGTGCGGGCAAGAGCCGGCTGATGGCCGCCGTGCGGGCCGCGCTTGAGGGCGACGCCGGGGCGATCCGCGCGGCGCCTTCGGTCCGCGCCGGTGTTGCCGACCAGCATCTGGGCCAGATCGACCTGGACCGCACCCCGCATGCGTTGCTGGCCGACCGCTTCCGGCCGGGCGATCAGGCGATCCGCGCGGCGCTGGCCGGGGCGGGCATCGCCATCGACCGGCAGACCGCGCCAACGCGGCGACTGTCGGGCGGGCAGCGGTCGCGCCTTGCGATGCTGCTCCTCAGGTTCGAGAAGCCGAACCTCTACCTGCTCGACGAACCCACCAACCACCTCGACATCGAGGGTCAGGAGGCGCTCGAGGCGGAAATTGCCACGGACGCGGCCGCGGCGCTCATCGTCTCACACGACCGCGCCTTCGTCCGCGCGGTGGGCACGCGGTTCTGGCTGATCGCGGGGAGAAGGCTTGAGGAGGTGGACTCGCCCGAGGACTTCTTTCGCGAGGCCGAGGGTGGCGCACTCTGAGCCGACCTGCCCCGCCCGGCAACTTTTCGCCCCCCCGCCCTTCACAAGCGCGCGGGGGCCGCGTATAGGCAGGCGCTGATCCAGGAGAAGCCAGCGATGCAGGGCAGTGCCAACCTCAACGTGATGATCAAGGCCGCACGCAAAGCGGGCCGCAGCCTTGTCAAGGACTTCCGCGAGGTGGAGAATCTCCAGGTCTCCGCGAAGGGCGCGGGCGACTTCGTCAGCCGCGCCGATATCGCCGCCGAAAAGATCATCCGCGAGGAGTTGATGACCGCCCGTCCGAGCTATGGCTGGGTGGGCGAGGAGTCTGGCGCAGCGGCGGGCCAGGACCCGACCCGGCGCTGGATCGTCGATCCGCTCGACGGGACCACCAACTTTCTGCACGGCCTGCCGCACTGGGCGGTGTCAATCGCGCTGGAGCACAAGGGCGAGATCGTGTCGGCGGTCGTCCTCGACCCGGCGAAGGACGAACTGTTCTGGGCCGAAAAGGGCGCGGGCGCCTGGATGAACGACAGCCGCATCCGCGTCTCGGGGCGCAAGGTGATGGCCGAGGCGATCTTTGCCACCGGCGTGCCCTTCGGCACCAAGAAGACCCTGCCGGCCACGCTGCGCGACCTTGCGCGGCTGATGCCCGCCTGCGCGGGCGTCCGGCGCTGGGGGGCTGCGGCGCTTGACCTCGCCTATGTCGCGGCGGGGCGCTATGACGGCTTCTGGGAACGCGAACTCAATTCCTGGGACATCGCGGCGGGCCTGCTGCTGGTGCGCGAGGCGGGTGGCTTCGTCACCGGCCTGCGCGAGGGGCAGGAGATCTTCGACAGCGGTTCGGTGATCGCGGCGAACGGCCAGCTTTACGAACCGCTCGCCACGCTCCTGCGCGAACCGGCCTGACACCTACCACCGCCGCCGCTTGACGCGGGGGATCCGTGTCGCCGTGTATTCCGCCTCGGGGTGCGGTGGCTGTCCCCGCGTTACTTGCCAGTAGCCGCGCGCGCCGCGCCGGAGCCAGGCGGGCAGGGTCAGGATCAGCCCTGCGGCGAATCCCCCCACATGGGCCCAGTAGGCCACGCCCCCGCCATCGGTGGGCGTACCGAGGCCAGCGAAGACCTGAATCGCGAACCAGAAGCCGAGCATGAGCCAGGCCGGAACGGCGATCACGCGGAAGAAGACGACGAAGATCAGCAGGACGTCGATCCGCGCGCGCGGGAACAGAAGGACATAGCCCCCCATCACCCCGCCGATCGCGCCCGAGGCGCCGACGGTGGGGATCGCCGACAAGGGGTCGGCCGCGATCTGCGCCAGCGCGGCGGCGACACCTGCGGCCAGGTAGACGGCCAGGAAGCCGAAGGATCCCAGCGCATCCTCAAGGTTGTCGCCGAAGATCCAGAGAAACAGCATGTTCCCCGCCAGGTGCAGGAAACCTGCATGCAGGAACATCGAGGTCAGGATGCCGCCGTATTCGCCCCCGAGCGTCACGGCGACGGGATAAAGCGCCCAGTCGCGGAAGAACGCGGCCTGCGCGCCGGGGCTGCCCATGTAGGGCATCTGGATCAGGAACACCGCGACATTCGCAAGGATCAGCGCCCAGGTCACCCAGGGCGTGGAGCCGGACGGATTGTGATCGCGGATCGGAAACATCGCCCGACGCTTTCCGATCCGCGCCCTGCCGTCAAGGGGTAGGCGGGCGGGTTGTCAGGCCGCCCCCGCCTCGGCCAGAAGCGCCGCGTTCCCGCCCGAGGCGGTGGTGTCGACGCAGACATGCCGCTCGATCACCACATGGCCAAGGTCCGGCATCGCCGTGACCAGCGGCAGGATCGGCCCCGGACGCGCGGCCAGCGCCTGCGCCAGCGCGCGGGCCGTGCCCTCGTCGCCCCACCAGAGCGCGCCCGCAAATCCCTTCAGCGTCTTCAGCGCCTCGGGCGCGAGCAGACCGTCCACCGTGATCGCCCGGCCGCCAAGCGCCCGGATCGCCTCGGCCTGCGTCCGCGCCGCATCGCCGGGCCCAAGGCAAAGGAAAGGCGCCCGCGGGCTGAGCGTCAGCCGGTTCGACTCACCCGTCGGGCCGGGCAGATCGATCCGCGCGATCTCTGCCGCCGCCCCCGCCTTGTCGAGCGCGACCTGCACCGATTTCGGCTCGGCCCTTCCCTGCGCCGCCCCCGATTGCGCCGCCCCGGCCTGCGGGACAGCCTCGGGCCGGGTGAAGCGGGCCAGGTATTCCGGTCCGCCCGCCTTGGGCCCGGTGCCCGACAGCCCCTCGCCGCCGAAGGGCTGGCTGCCGACAACCGCGCCGATCTGGTTGCGGTTGACGTAGATGTTGCCGACGTGCAGCGCCTCGCACACCTCCTGCACGCGGTTGTCGATCCGGGTGTGCAGCCCGAAGGTCAGCCCGTAGCCGGTGGCGTTGATGTCGGCGATGACCTTGGGCAGGTCCTCGGCCCGGTAGGTCGCCAGATGCAGGACCGGGCCGAAAATCTCGCGCCCGAGGTCGGCGATGCCGCGGACCCGGATCACCGAGGGGGCGATGAAATGACCGCCGCGCGGCACCGACAACTGCCGCAGGAGCCGGCCTTCCCGGCGCGCCGTCTCGACATGGGCGCGGATGCCGGCCTCGGCCTCGGCGTCGATCACGGGGCCGACGTCGGTCGAAAGCGACCAGGGATCGCCGAGCGTCAGTTCCTCCATCGCGCCGAACAGCATCTCGGTGAAATGGGGGGCGATGTCTTCCTGCACGTAAAGGCAGCGCAGCGCCGAACACCTTTGCCCGGCCGACTGGAACGATGAGGCGATGACATCGCGCACGGCCTGTTCGGGCAGCGCGGTGGAATCGACAATCATCGCGTTCAACCCGCCGGTTTCCGCGATCAGCGGCGCGCCCGGCGCCAGATGCGCGGCCATCGCGCGGCGGATGATCAGCGCGGTTTCGGTCGATCCGGTAAAGCAGACGCCGTTGACGCGCGGGTCCGAGGTCACCCGCGCCCCCACCGTCGCCCCGTCGCCGGGCAGAAGCTGCAAGGCCGAGGCCGGAACGCCGGCCTTCAGCAGAAGCCCCGCGGCAAGCGTGGCGATCAGCGGCGTCTGTTCGGCGGGCTTGGCAAGCACGGCGTTGCCGGTCGCCAGCGCCGCCGCGATCTGCCCCGAGAAGATCGCCAGCGGGAAGTTCCACGGGCTGATGCAGGCGAAAACGCCCGCCGGTGCCGCGGTGATCGCCTTCGCGCGCGCCGCGTAGTAGCGCAGGAAGTCCACCGCCTCGCGCAGTTCGGACACCGCGTCGGGCAGGGTCTTGCCCGCTTCGCGCGCCAGAAGCGCGAAGAAGGGGCCGAAGTTTTCCTCATAAAGGTCGGCGGCGCGGTTCAGGATGCGCGCCCGCTCCTCGACCGGGGCGGACCAGGGGCGCGCGGCGGCCAGTGCGGTTTCCACGTCCTCGGGGGCGGCGTCGGTGACGCGGCCCACGCGCGCGCCGGTGGCAGGGTTCAAGGCGGCGCGCGGCGCCAGCCCCTTGACCTTGCCGCAGATCAGCGGCTGGCCGGAGAAGTCGGTCGCAGAGTGTTCGTCACGCGCCGCGTCGATCCGCGCCAGCGTCGGCGCGTCGGTCAGATCGAACCCTTCGGAGTTGCGCCGTTCGGGCGTGAACAGGTCCGGCCCCTTGCGGATGACGCGGTTGGCCACCTCGGGCAGCATCACCTCGACCGCCGCGAACGGGTCCGCGGCGACCGTCTCGGGCGCGACCTCCATGTCGACGATCTGGTGCACGAAGGAGGAGTTGGCGCCGTTTTCCAGAAGACGGCGGACAAGGTAAGCCAAGAGGTCGCGATGCGCGCCGACGGGGGCGTAGATGCGGCAGCGCGTGCCCTCGTCCCGGTGAACGATGTCATGGAGCCGTTCGCCCATGCCGTGCAGGCGCTGGAATTCGAACGCCGCCTTGTCGCCCGCCATGTCGAGGATCGCGGCGACGGTGTGGGCGTTGTGCGTCGCGAACTGCGGATAGATGCGGTCGGTCAGGCCAAGAAGCCGGCGCGCGTTCGCGATGTAGGAGACATCGGTCGCCTCTTTCCGGGTGAAGACGGGGAAATCGGTCAGGCCCATGACTTGCGCACGCTTCACCTCGGCGTCCCAGTAGGCGCCCTTGACGAGGCGGACCATGATCTTGCGGTCGAGCCTTGCCGCCAGTGCGTGAAGCCAGTCGATCACGGCACCGGCGCGGCGGCCGTAGCCCTGCACGACCACGCCGAACCCGTGCCAGCCCTTCAGCGCGTCGTCCGCCAGAACCGCCTCGATCACCTTCAGCGACAGGGTCAGGCGGTCGGCCTCCTCCGCGTCGATGTTGAAGCCCATGCGCGCCTCGGCCGCCTGCCGCGCGAGGGTGCGGACCACTGGCACAAGCTCGGCCATGACGCGGGCTTCCTGTGCGACCTCGTAGCGGGGATGCAGCGCGGACAGCTTGACCGAGATGCCGGGGTTCACCCCGATGTCGTCGGACCGGCAGGCCGACGCGATTGCCGAGATTGCGCGGGCGTAGGCGTCGGCATAGCGGCGTGCGTCGCCCGCCGTCTTCGCAGCCTCCCCCAGCATGTCGTAGGAATAGGTGTAGCCGTCGGCCTCCATCGTCGCGGCGCGGTCCATCGCGTCGGCGATGGTCTCGCCCAGCACGAACTGCTTGCCCATCTCCTTCATCGCCCGCGACACCGCCTTGCGGATCACCGGCTCGCCCAGCCGGCGGACGGCGTTGCGCAGGTGCCCGACGACGCCCGGCTCCTTCTCCTCCAGCACCTTGCCGGTCAGCATCAGGGCCCAGGTCGAGGCGTTGACCAGCGGCGAGGCGGAGCGGCCCAAGTGCTTGCCCCAGTCCGACGGCGCGATCTTGTCCTCGATCAGCGCGTCCATCGTCTCGGCGTCGGGCACGCGCAACAGCGCCTCGGCCAGGCACATCAGCGCGATGCCCTCCTCGGTCGACAGCCCGTATTCGGCGAGGAACACCTCCATCAGCCCCGGCCGCACGTCCGCGCGGATGCGGCGCACGAGGTCGGCGCCCTTCGTCACGATGCGCCCGCGATCCTCGGCCGAAAGGCCGGCGTCGGCGATCAGCCGCGCCAGCAGCGGGCCTTCGGGGGCAAGCGAGCCGGTTTCGATCCTGTGCCAGAGCGCGTCCATGAAATCCTCCTGACGTTTGACCCATGATATCGCTTGACCGAAGGGCATTCTTCCCGAAGAATGTCCACGGATAGGCAGACTGCCTGATTTTTGCGGAAAACGTATGCCAAGTGACCTTCCCGATATGGACCGCTTCGATGCCGCGATTCTGCGCGAACTGGCGTTGGAGGGGCGCTTGCCCGTCACCGAGCTTGCGCGGCGGATCGGGCTGTCGAAAACGCCGACCCAGGCGCGGGTCAAGCGGCTGGAGGATGCGGGCGTCATCGCCGGCTATCGCGCCGTCCTGAACCCGATCCGCATGGGCCTTGCCCATGTCGCCTTTGTCGAGGTGCGCCTGTCGGACACCCGCGAAAGCGCGCTCCAGGCCTTCAACCGCGCGGTGCAGGGCGTGGCGGAGATCGAGGAATGCCACATGATGGCGTCAAGCTTCGACTATCTCCTCAAGGTCCGGACCGGGGACATCAGCGAATACCGACGCGTCCTCGGTGAACGCATCTCCTCGCTCCCGCATGTCGCCTCGACCTCCACCTTCGTGGTGATGGAGGCGGTCAAGGAACGCGGCCTCTGAGTGGCTGACGCGGCCGGCTCGATTTGCCGATGCAGAAGCCTGAGGGTCCTACGGTGGCCCGGCCCAACCGAGGGGGGCAGAACGAGGTGGACCATGGGTGAGCCACGGAGAAGATCGTGGCGGTTGGGCTCTCGTTCCAAGTCGCCCTTCGAGCCTGCGAGAACAGAGGACGCCTGAAACAGAAAATGCTTGCCCTCACGAACCCGTCAGGAGAATTTGACGCCTATCGGCAGGTTGCTTGGGAAATGCCGGACAAGGTCGACCATCGGCACTTCTCTGCTGGCAGTGTATGGGGGAGCATAGCGAATGCCGGATATGGACTACGTCGTTTATGACAAGGACATCGGGCGGGACCTCAACAAGAACTACAAATCCATTCTGACAAAATACAAGATCGGGTTCGGGGCGCTTCCCTTCCACAAGACCGTATCCATCATCAACGTGAGCACGCCGAAAGCCATTCAGGACGACATGCTTCTGAAGCGGAAGGTGCGCGCCGTCACGGACAAGCACTACGAGAAGCTTGTGGATGACATCGCAAGTTTCATCGACACCTGCGGCAGCCAGGGAATGTTCGAAACGGACAGCGGCATCGACCGGGCGTGGCAGACCATCAACAACGAAATGGTCAAGGTCAACGACAAGATTGGCGATGCCGCCATTCCGGTCATCAAGGATTACATGGCTGACCGGAACGAAGGCAAGAAGATCGCGATCAAGCAAGGCGTCAAGAAATACAAGTGCGTGGTCACCGCCGTCGGGGCGACGGCGGCGAGCGCGGTCGCGGTCACAGGTGCGGTTCTATCCCTGGGCGTTGCCATCGCAGGGGCGGCAGTGGCGATCGCCGGGGCAGCCAAGGCCATCACGGATTGCGTCCGCGAGTTCAAGCGACAGGCAAAAGAGGCCGACGACATCATCGCCTCGATAGAGAAAACCCTGGCGACGCTGAAAGATACGTTCGAGATCAGCGAAGTGGACAAGCTGGATGCCAAGGGTGTGAAGGTCGGGACCGAAAACAAGGTTGGCGCCTCGAAGGCCGCGGTAACGGCGCAGGAAGCGGCGGCCAAGGTCATTCGGGATCTTTTCGCGACAAACATCCCCAGCATCAAGAAACTGGAACAGGACACGAAGAACCTGAAGAAAGTAGCAAAGGTGATGATCCTGACCGCCTCGAAGATGGCCGCCGAGGCCGCAGAGCATCACAAGCAGAGCAAGGAATTGAAGCGCCTGCTGGAGGCGATGCAGGCAGAGTACGACACGATGGCCAAGGCGCATGTCTATGGCAGTTCGACTGCGGAACTGCGTGTCCTGCTGCGTGAAATCAAGGCAATGAAAGCCAGGATCGCCGAATTGAAGGCCAGACGGGATGAAGTCGTCGACGGCGCCGAAGCCTATGAGAAGAAGGCCAGATCTCTTCTCGGCACCAAGGTGCCGGCATTTGAGCAACTCGCCTCGGACCTGAAGACAAATCGCGCCAACATCGGGTGGCTTTCCTATGCCACAAAGGCGATCCCGTCGATCGCAAACCTTTGCGTCCAGGATTATTCGACACTTGCCAGTGCAACCGCGAGTGTCGCGAGCAAGAACGATGCGCTGGCTCAACTGCTTCAGACATCGGCAGACACGGTTGTCGAAACCGGCAAGACCTTGCGCAATCGGTTCAAATCCTGATCCGGAAAAATCGCGGCGGACATCGGCTGGATGCGACTTGCGTAGCCCGATGACCTTGTAATCGCGCTAGAAGTGGTCTTTTGCAGTGGCGTCGATGCTGGCGGTAGTGCTTTGGTGTAGCCAGGCACGCGAAGTTCCCTGCAGGCAACAGTCGCAGCTGGCAGGCCGAATGGCAGACAAACGGTACTGGACGAGAGAGAAAAGTTCTTTTGAAACAACAGGCCCGCGTGGTGGAACGGTAGACACAGGGGACTTAAAATCCCTAGGCCGGAAGGCCATGCCGGTTCGAATCCGGCCGCGGGTACCAACATGGCATGCCTCTGCGATCCGGCACGCGGGGGCTTGCGGCGTGCCCCAGCAAGGCGTGCGCGGCCCCGGACCCTGCCGCCTTCGGGGGGCCACAGGTCGCGAATCCCCTTGCCAGAAAGGCCGGATCATCGCATATGGGCGCCGCGTCGTTACCTCTATCGTCCACTGTCTCCGTATTCGGCCAGTCTCGATCTTGCACTGACTGCGCCGGACCGCCGCATTCCGCGGGCGGGTTTTGACAGGAGTATTCACGATGGCCAGCGGCTCCGTGAAATGGTTCAACGCCACCAAGGGTTTCGGCTTCATCGCCCCCGAAGGCGGAAACAAGGACGTGTTCGTCCACATCACCGCGCTGGAGCGTGCGGGGATCCGCGAACTCAAGGACGGACAGAAGGTCACCTTCGATGTCCAGGCCGGCCGGGACGGCCGCGAAAGCGCGATCAACATCGCGCTCGCCTGAAGCCCGCGAAAAGGGGGGAGGGCGCAGGCCCTCCCTCAGCTGTAAAGCGATACCGGCGTGCCCGCGATGGCGGACATGTTCAGAAGCCCCCGCGCGGTGATCGACGGGGTCACGATATGCGCCCGGTTCCCCATCCCCATCAGAAGCGGCCCGACCTCCAGCCCGTTCGCCTTCATCTTGAGCATGTTGCGCGCGGTGTTCGCGGCATCCGTATAGGCGAAGACGAGGATGTTGGCCGGCCCCTCCATCCGTGAATTCGGGAAGATGCGTGCCCGCAGGTCAGGATCGAGCGCGGCATCGGCCGACATCTCCCCTTCGTAGCAGAAATCGGCCCCCCTCGCGTCCAGCAGGTCCATCGCCGCCCGCATCCGGCGCCCGGAGTCGGTGTCGAGGTTGCCGAAGTTGGAATGCGAGCAGAGCGCCACCCTGGGTGTCACCCCGAAGCGGCGGGCATGGCGCGCCGCGCCGCAGATCGTGGTCGCGATCTGTTCGGGCGTGGGTACCGCATTCACATGCGTGTCGGCGATGAACAGCGGCCCATCCTCCTGGATCATCAGCGACAGCGCCCCGTGCGGGGTCAGCCCGTCGCGCGCCAGCAACTGGGTGACATAGTTCAGGTGCCAGAGATACTGGCCGAAGGTGCCGCAGATCATGCTGTCCGCGTCCCCCCGGTGCACCGCGATGGCGGCGATGGCGGTGGTGTTGGTCCGGACCAGCGCCCGGGCGATGTCCGGCGTCACGCCGCGCCGCTCCATCAGCTGGTGATAGGTGCCCCAGTAGTCGCGGTAGCGCGGGTCGTTCTCGGGGTTGATGATCTCGAAATCGGTGCCGGGCCGGATCGGCAGGCCCGCCCGTTCGCAGCGCCGCTCGATCACCTCGGGCCGGCCGATCAGGATCGGACGGTCCGTCATCTCCTCCAGCATCGCGTTGGCGCAGCGCAGCACGCGCTCGTCCTCGCCCTCGGCGAAGATGATCTTGCGCGTGGCCGACCGCGCCGCCTCGAACACCGGCCGCATGATGAGGGCGGAGCGGAAGACCGACCCGTCCAGCTTCTGCTTGTAGGCGTCAAGATTCTCGATCGGGCGCGTCGCCACGCCGGTCTCCATCGCCGCCCGCGCCACCGCCGAGGCGACAACGCCGATCAGGCGCGGGTCGAAGGGCTTCGGGATCAGGTAATCCGGCCCGAAGCTCAGCTTCTCGCCGCGGTAGGCGGCCGCCGCCTCGGCGCTGGTGGTGGCGCGGGCGAGTGCCGCGATGCCGGCGACGCAGGCAATCTCCATCTCGTCGTTGATCGTGGTCGCGCCGACGTCAAGCGCGCCGCGGAAGATGAAGGGGAAGCAGAGGACGTTGTTGACCTGGTTGGGAAAATCGCTGCGCCCGGTGGCGATGATCGCGTCAGGCGCGACCGCGCGCACCTCATCGGGCAGAATCTCCGGCGTCGGGTTGGCCAGCGCGAAGACGATGGGGCGGGGCGCCATCTTCTGCACCATCGCGGGCTTGAGGACGCCCGGACCCGACAGGCCCAGGAACAGGTCCGCACCTTCGATCACCTCGTCCAGCGTCGCCGGTGTCGCCCCCTGCGCGTAGGCCGCCTTCTGCGGGTTCATCTGTTCCCTGCGGCCGTGGTAGACCAGCCCGTCCAGGTCCAGAAGCCAGACATTCTCGCGCCGCACCCCGAGCTTGAGGAGCATGTCGAGGCAGGCGATCCCCGCCGCCCCGCCGCCGGTCGAGACCACCTTGATCTCCTCGAACCGCTTGCCCGCCACATGCAGCGCGTTGCTCGCCGCCGCCCCGACGACGATCGCGGTGCCGTGCTGATCATCGTGGAAGACGGGGATGTTCATGCGTTCCCTGCAAAGTCGTTCAACGATGAAACAATCCGGCGCCTTGATGTCCTCGAGGTTGATCGCGCCGAAGGTCGGCTCCAGCGCGCAGACGATATCGGCCAGCTTTTCCGGGTCCGCCTCGTTCACCTCGATGTCGAAGCAGTCGATGTTGGCGAATTTCTTGAACAGGACGGCCTTGCCCTCCATCACCGGCTTGGAGGCCAGCGCGCCGATGTTTCCCAGGCCCAGAACAGCGGTTCCGTTCGACACCACCGCCACCAGGTTGCCGCGCGCTGTATAGCGCCGGGCGGTGGCGGGGTCCGCCCGGATCTCCAGGCAGGCTTCGGCCACGCCGGGCGAATAGGCCCGGCTCAGGTCGCGGCCATTGGCCATCGGCTTGGTCGCGCGGATCTCGAGCTTTCCCGGCTTGGGAAACTCGTGATAGTCGAGTGCCGCCTGGCGGGCGTTGTCCTGGCGCGTTTCCTCCATGATCCCTCCCATTATAGTTTAATGCTAAACTAAAACATTGTCCTCTCCGGCCCTTACCATGTCCCCCCGCGTGCGCCTACAAGAATCTGCTTGAATTCGCCGCGCGCACGGAAACACTGGCCCGCAACCGGACCGCCGGGGAAGGAGCCGAAAGATGACCGAAACCCGCGCCGAAGTGCTGTTGCCCACGACGGACCTTCGGCAGGATCTGCCGTTCTTCACCCGGACCCTCGGGATGAGGATGGACATGATCTATCCCGCCGACAACCCCGTTGTCGCGGTCTTCTCCGGCCACGGCCTGCGCGTGCGCCTCGATCAGGGGGCGAAGGCCGCGCCCGGCCACCTGCGCATCCTGACCGACGTCCCCGACACGGTGGCGGGCGGCGAACGCCGGCTGACCGCACCGGGCGGCACCACGGTCGAGATCGACGAGTTGAACCCGCCCCTCGTGTTGCCGCCGACCGAACATGCCTTCGTCGTCCGTCGCCTCGCCGACCAGGCCCCCTGGGTCATCGGCCGCGCCGGCATGGCCTACCGCGACCTCGTGCCCTCGCGCCTCGGCGGGGCGATCATCGCCAGCCACATCCGTGTCCCGGACGGCAAGGTCCCGGACATGGTGCATTTCCACAAGGTCGGCTTCCAGCTCATCTTCTGCGTCAACGGCTGGGTCGACGTGCTTTACGAGGATCAGGGCGGGCTCCGGCGCATCCATGCCGGCGACTGCTTCATCCAGCCTCCCCGCATCCGCCACCGCGTGGTCGAGGCGGGCGACGACATAGAAGTGGTGGAGATCGGCGTGCCGGCCGAACACATCACCGAGATCGACCACGAGATGGACCTGCCGACCCCGGACGTCCGCCCGGACCGCGAATGGGACGGACAGAAGTTCGTCCACAACCTCGCGAAGGACGCGACCTGGCAGGATTTCCGCCTGCCCGGCTACATCTGCCGCGACACCACCGTCGCCCTCAACACCCGCGGCGTTGCCGGCGTGCAGGTCGTGCGCCGGGGCAAGGGCACGCCGGTGCCCGCGCGCCACGACGCAGACATCCTCTTCGGCTTCGTCATGGGCGGCGAAATGACGCTTCACGGCGAAGACAAGGAGCCCTTCCGCCTCGCCCGGGGCGATGCCTTCGTCATCCCGCCGGGCATGGCCACGACATGGGCCGATCCCACCGCCGACTTCGAACTGCTCGAGGTTTCGCTGCCCGGTCCTTTCACCACCACCCCCGTCTGACCCCTTCATTCTGGCGGAAATACTCCGGAGGGGTCCGGGGAGGCAGCGCCTCCCCGGCCTCGCCGCTTGCCCCGGCGGCGGATTGGGGCGATACATGACCGGATGGTCAGGAACGGGGCCGCCCATGTCCGCAGACGACGAAACTCTCGCCCTTCTCGCCGCCGCGCGCGCGGTGCGTGAAAACGCCTACGCGCCCTATTCGCGTTTCAAGGTGGGGGCGGCGGTCCGTTCCGCCTCGGGCCGCGTCCACTCCGGCTGCAACGTCGAGAACGTGGCCTACCCCGAAGGCACCTGCGCCGAGGCCGGCGCCATCGCCGCGATGATCGCCGCGGGCGATACCGAGATCGTGGCGGTCGCCGTCATCGCCGACAGTCCCGCGCCGGTCCCCCCCTGCGGCGGCTGCCGCCAGAAGCTTGCGGAGTTCGCGCGCCACGACACGCCGGTGATGCTGGCCACGACCGACGGCACCACGCTCCTGACGACGGTGGGCGACCTTCTGCCCGGCCGCTTCGACGCCAGCCACATGGACCGCAGCTGATGGATGCCCGCAGCATCATCGCGGCCCTGCGCGACGGGCGCGGGCTTCCGGCCGATTCGGCGCGGTGGTTCGCGGCCGGGCTCGCCTCCGGCGAGGTCACCGACGCGCAGGCGGGGGCCTTCGCGATGGCGGTTCTCCTCAAGGGTCTTTCGGCCGGGGATCGCGTCGGCCTGACGCTGGCCATGCGCGATTCGGGGCAGGTGATGGCCTGGTCCCTGCCGGGCCCGGTCGTCGACAAGCATTCGACCGGCGGCATCGGCGATTCAACCTCGCTCCTGCTCGCGCCCGCGCTCGCGGCCTGCGGGGCCTACGTGCCGATGATCTCCGGCCGCGGCCTCGGCCACACCGGGGGCACCGTCGACAAGCTCGAATCCATCCCCGGCTACCGCACCGACCTTGGCGCGGATGACCTGCACCGGGTCGTGGCCGAGGTCGGCTGCGCCATCGTCGCGGCCTCTTCCGACATCGCGCCGGCCGACCGGCGGCTTTACGCCATCCGCGACGTCACCGGGACGGTGGAAAGCATCGACCTCATCACCGCCTCGATCCTGTCGAAGAAGCTGGCCGCAGGGCTGGAGGCGCTGGTGCTTGACGTCAAGGTCGGCTCCGGCGCCTTCATGAAGACGATGGAGGATGCCCGCGCGCTGGCGCAATCGCTGGTCTCCACGGCGAACGGCGCCGGATGCCGGACCGCGGCGCTGATCACCGACATGAGCCAGCCGCTCGCCTCGACCGCGGGCAACGCGCTCGAGGTGCTGGAGGTGATGGAGACGCTGACCGGCGCCTCCGTCAATCAGGCGCTCTGGGATGTGACCGTCGCGCTCGGGGGCGAAGCGCTCGTTCTCGCCAACCTTGCCGGCACCGCCGAGGAGGGGGAGGACCAGATCGAGGAGGCGCTGGAATCGGGCCGCGCGGCCGAGGTTTTCGGGCGCATGGTCGCGGCGCTTGGCGGACCGGCGGATTTCGTCGAACGCTATCCGGACCGCCTTCCCGCGGCCGCCATCGTGCGTGACGTTCCCGCCGACATGGCCGGTTTCGTGGCCGAGATCGACACCGAGGCGCTGGGCCATGCCGTCGTCCATCTGGGCGGCGGCCGGCTGCGCGGCGGCGACCGCATCAATCCGACCGTCGGGCTTTCGGACCTTCTGCCGGTGGGCGAACCCGTCGACCGCCATGAGCCGCTGGCGCGGGTGCACGCCGCCACTGCCGCGGAGGCCGAGCGCGCCGTTGCCGCCGTCCGGGCCGCCTTCCGCCTTTGCGACGCGGCGCCGGAAGAACCGCCCCTGATCCACGAACGGGTGGGCTGATGGCGCGCGCCTTCCTGATCGTCCTCGACAGCGCCGGCTGCGGCGGCGCGCCCGACGCGGATGCCTTCTTCAACGGCGACCTGCCCGACACCGGCGCCAACACCCTTGGCCACATCGCCGAGGCCTGCGCCTCGGGCCGGGCGGAGGAGGGCAGGAGCGGCCCCCTTTCGATGCCCAATCTCGACGCGCTGGGCCTTGGCGCCGCGATTCGTCTTGCCTCCGGCGCCGCCGCGCCGGGGCTTGAGGCGGAACCGCGGGGCCTCTGGGGGGTGGCCACCGAGGTGTCGAAGGGCAAGGACACGCCCTCGGGTCACTGGGAACTGGCCGGGGTGCCTGTGCCCTGGGACTGGCACTATTTCCCCAACACCGTCCCGGCCTTTCCGCAGGACCTGATGGGCGAGGTCGCCCGCCTGGCCGGAACCGGGGGCACGCTTGGCAACTGCCACGCCTCGGGCGTGCCGATCATCGAGGAACATTGCGCCGAGCACATGCGGACGGGCTGGCCGATCTGCTACACCTCGGCCGACAGCGTCTTCCAGATCGCCGCGCACGAGGAGACCTTCGGCCTTTCCCGCCTGCTGAAGCTTTGCGAGGATATCGCCCCCACGCTCCATGCGATGAAGGTGGGGCGGGTGATCGCGCGGCCCTTCACCGGCACCTGCGGCAACTTCCGCCGCACGGCGAACCGGCACGACTACGCCATCGCCCCGCCCGCGCCCACGCTCTGCGACTGGCTTGCCGGGGCCGGGCGCAAGGTCTACGGCATCGGCAAGATCGGCGACATCTTTTCCCGACGCGGGATCAGCGAGGTGCGCAAGGGCAATGACCTTGCACTTTTCGAACATCTTATGGCGCTTTCCGCCGAAGCAGAGAAAGGTTCCTTGACCTTTACGAACTTCGTGGAGTTCGACACGCTTTATGGCCACCGCCGCGACGTGTCGGGCTATGCCCGCGCACTCGAATGGTTCGACCGCCGCGCGGGGGAGTTCCTGGCCGCGCTGAGGCCGGACGATCTGGCGATCTTCACCGCCGATCACGGCAACGATCCGACCTGGGCCGGGTCCGATCACACCCGCGAAAGGGTGCCGGTCCTTGGCCATGGCGCCGGCGCGCGCGCCATCGGGCAGGTCGGCTTCGTCGATGTCGCCGCTTCGATCGCCGAACATCTGGGCGTGCAGTCGCAAGGGCTGGGGAAGAGCTTTCTCTGAAGTCTGGCCATGGGCGCGCCGCCCGCGTAAGACGGGCGCCGGCGCCCCGAAGGCGAAGCGCAGGGCGACCGCCCCGGCACGAGGAAGGACCGGATGACCGACACGCTGCCCAAGATCGAACTGCACCTGCACCTCGAAGGGGCAGCGCCGCCCGCGTTCATCCGTGGTCTGGCGGCGGAGAAGAAGATGGACATCTCCGGCATCTTCGACGCGCGGGGCAACTACAGCTACATCGACTTCTGGCACTTCCTGAAGGTCTATGAGGCGGCGACCGAGACGCTGAAGACGCCCGGTGACTATCACCGCCTGACCCGCGCGGTGCTTGAGGAAAGTGCTGCAAGCGGCGTAATCTACTGCGAAACCTTCCTCAGCCCCGATTTCTGCGGCGGGCGCGATGTCGGCGCCTGGCAGGAATACCTGCACGCGATCCGCGAGGCGGCGGAGGAGGCCGAGCGGCAGGACGGCATCGTGCTGCGCGGGATCGTCACGCCGATCCGCCACTTCGGCCCGGAGAAGGCGAAGGAAACCGCGATCTGCGCGGCCGAGACGGCGGGCGACTGGATCGTAGGTTTCGGCCTTGCCGGGGATGAGAAGATCGGCAAGCCGAAGGACTTCGCCTGGGCCTTCGACGCCGCGCGCGAGGCGGGGCTGCGGCTGACCTGCCACGCCGGCGAGTGGGGCGGCCCGGACAGCGTGCGCGACGCGATCCGCGACCTTGGCGTCGAGCGCATCGGCCACGGCGTGCGCGCGATCGAGGATCTGGCGCTGGTGGATGAACTTGCAGAACACGGCACCGTACTCGAAGTCTGTCCGGGGTCGAACATCGCGCTTGGCCTCTACCCCGGCTGGCGGCAGCATCCGGTCGGGCGCCTGTTCGACCGCGGCGTGAAGGTCACCATCTCTACCGACGATCCGCCGTTCTTCCACACCACCATGGCGCGCGAATACGAACGCCTCGCCGATGCGTTCGACTGGGACGCCGGCGTGTTCGCGACCATTGCCAGAACCTCGGCCGAGGCTGCATTCTGCGACCCGGCCACGAAAGACACGATTCTGAAGAAACTGGAGAGCGCGCATGCTTGAGCACCTGAACGTCGTCCGCCATCCGCTGGTGCAGCACAAGCTGACCATCATGCGCGACAAGGAGACCTCGACCAATTCCTTCCGCAG
Organism: Albidovulum sediminis; assembly: GCF_025380365.1. Taxonomy (GTDB): domain Bacteria; phylum Pseudomonadota; class Alphaproteobacteria; order Rhodobacterales; family Rhodobacteraceae; genus Albidovulum; species Albidovulum sediminis. The sequence goes on along the minus strand of NZ_JAOCQF010000001.1, from coordinate 1,815,513 downwards.
GCTCCTGCGCGAGATCAGCCAGCTTCTCGCCTACGAGATCACGCGCGAGATGGAGATGACGACGAAGCACATCGAGACGCCGCTTGGCCCGATGGAGGCGCCGACGCTGGCCGGGAAGAAGCCTGCGCTGATCTCGATCCTCAGGGCGGGAAACGGGCTTCTGGACGGGGTGCTGGAACTGATGCCGGCGGCCAGGGTCGGCTTCGTCGGGCTTTACCGGGATGAAAAGACGCTTCAGCCGGTACAGTACTACTACAAGGTGCCCGCGGAGCTTGAGGAACGGCTGGTCATCACGCTCGACCCGATGCTGGCCACGGGCAACTCCTCGGTCGCGGCGATCGACCTTCTGAAGAAGTCGGGCGCAAGGAACATCCGCTTCATGTGCCTGCTGGCGGCCCCCGAGGGGATCGCGCGGATGCAGGCGGCGCATCCGGACGTGCCCATCGTGACGGCGGCGGTGGATGAGCGGCTGAACGAGCACGGCTACATCGTGCCGGGTCTTGGTGACGCGGGCGACCGGATGTTCGGGACGCGGTGATCCCTCGGGCTTTACGGCTTTGACCGCGCGCGCCATTCTGGTGCGCAGGGCGTGAAGGATGCGGATGCGGAGCGGTTTGCGGCAGTGGCTGGTGGCGATGATGGCGGGGGCGATGGCCACCGCTGCCGTCGCCGTGCCGGTGACGGAGGTCGACGGCCCCGCCGAACCGCCGCCCGATGGCTACGCCGAACGGCAGTTCGTCGACAGCCAGGGCTGCATGTTCGCGCGCGTGACCGCGGCTGACGGGTCGCTGTCCTGGGCGCCGGTCGCCACGCCGGCGGGCGAGCTTCTGTGTGGCCACAAGCCCTCTGTCACGCTCAACATGAGCGTAACGGCCCCCGCGGCTGCGCCCGAGCCGGTGCCATCCGCGCCGGCGCCTGAGCCCACAGCCGAGCCGGAGCAATCCGCGACCGAACCCATGACCGAACCAGCGGCGCCCGAACCGACACCCGTGCCCGCGGCGCCGCAAGCTGCCCCGGAACCCGACCCCGTCGCGGCGCGGCCGGCCGATGCGCCCGCGTCCTCCCCGCGCGACCCGGTCCGGCTGCTGGAGATCGCGAGGGTGCCGCTGGCCGCGACGCACTGCGCGACCGGCGCGGCCGAAGCAGAGGTCTACCTGCTTTCCGACGGGCGCCGCGCCGTGCGTTGCTCCGGACCGGCCGAGGACCCGCTGGCCGCCCTTGTCGCGAACGGATACCTGACGGCACCCCGGCGCGTTCCGGAGCCGCCCGAGGGCGCGCGCCATCTCCAGGTCGGGGCATTCGCGCAGGCCGCGAATGCCGACCGGATGGAGGCGCTTGCCGTGCGCCTGGGCTTTCCGGTCGAACGGCGCGAGGGGCGGGGCGCCTCGGGGCCGCTTACCCTCGTTCTGATCGGGCCGTTCGCGCAGGCGCAGGACCTGCGCGCGGCCTGGCGGGCCTTCCGGACGGCGGGCCATTCCGACGCCTACTATCGCTGAGGGTCAGCCCGCGCAGATCCCCTGCAACGCCACCCAGTCGCCGTCCTCAAGGACCGGCGCAGCCGGCGGGCCGCTGCGGAACGGATCGGACTCGATCAGGTCGAGCGTCGCCTCGCCGGTGGGGTCGAGCGCGTAGGCGAACGGGGTCGAGGGCACCTTGGCCGCGCCGAAGGCCGCGATCAGCGGATCGGAAGGGACCGGGTCGAGCGGTTCGGTCAGGAAGGTTTCGGCATAGCCGTGGACGGCATCCTCGGGCAGGTCGCCGGTGGTCAGAAGCCCGAGCGCGGCGCCGAGCCCCGCCCAGTCCAGCAGACGGCGCGTGGGGTCGGCCCGCTCCGCGCGCAGCCGCGCGGTCAGGATATGGCCCGCCAGAACCTCGGGCGGGGCCCCGGATTCCGCCTGCACCCGTGGAATGGCGATGCGACCGCCGGGCAGCGCACGCGGCGCATCCATCCCGGTCGGCAGGACCAGCAGACTACCCCGGCCCGTGCCCAGAACGCGCGCGGCCAGCCGGGCAAGTGCCGCGTCGCCCTCGGGCGTGGTGCAGGGCGCCCCGGTCAGCCGCGTCAGGTCGGCCAGCACGCGCGCGCCGATGTCGTCTCGCCGCGCATCGGGCAGGATCGCGGCGGTGTGCGCGATCAGCGCCCCCGGCAGCCAGAAGACGACGATCCCGAAAAGCAGCGCCACGCCCGCGCCCAGAAGCCATTGCCTCAGCCGCCCCGGATGCGGGCGCCGCGCCTCGATCAGGCGGCGCAGCTTGCCGATCGCGGCGATCATGGTCTCGTCCTCGATCTCCAGTTCCTCGCCCGCCTCGGGGCCGGGGGCGTAGAGTGCGGGCCGCTTGCCGGGGTTGAGGCGCACGACCGCCGGCAGAGACCAGTGCGCAAGGGCGGCCATGGAGCGGGAATCGGAGATGACCAGCGTCGCATCGCCGAAGACCACGACAACCTCGCGCCGCTGCCCGTCGGGTGCGGCACGCCACAGGCCGGTCGATTCCAGCCGCTGGTATTCGGTAAGCGCCGTCATGGGCGGTGCGGGCCTGCTCTTTGCCTCGTCTGAGCGAAGGATAGACCATTGCGGGAACGCGAACAATCGCAAGCCGGGCGGCCGCGGCCGCGCGGGGCTGTTGATTTGCGCGCGAAAGCCGCCTAACCAGCCGGGCGAGACCCCGCAGGAGATCGCAATGGCCCGGAACGACTTCGAAGCGCGCCACCTCGAGACGCTCGACCGCGACCTTGGCCGGTTCGAGAACCTCGAGGCCGCGACCGCCTATGTCGCGCGCCCGCTGGTAGGGCCGGGCATCGCCTTCGTCTTCATCGTGCTGGCCGGCTTTGCGGCGCTGGCATTCCTTGGCCAAAGCAGCAACACGCTGGTTGTCGTGGTCGCCGCCGTCTTCGGCGCCTATATGGCGCTGAACATCGGCGCCAATGACGTGGCCAACAACATGGGGCCTGCGGTCGGGGCCAATGCGCTGTCGATGGGTGGTGCGATCGCGATCGCGGCGGTCTTTGAAAGCGCAGGCGCGCTGATCGCGGGCGGGGATGTCGTCACCACCATCTCGAAGGGCATCGTCACGCCCGAAAGCATCGAGACGAGCGACGCCTTCATCTGGGCGATGCTGGCCGCGCTCCTGTCCTCGGCGCTCTGGGTCAACCTGGCCACCTGGATCGGCGCGCCGGTCTCGACCACGCATTCGGTCGTCGGTGGCGTCATGGGGGCCGGCATCGCCTCGGCCGGGTTCGGGGCGGTGAACTGGAGCACGATGGGCACGATCGCGGCAAGCTGGGTGATCTCACCCCTGCTCGGCGGGGCGATCGCCGCGGCTTTCCTCTGGTTCATCAAGTCACGCGTGATCTACCGGGACGACAAGATCGCGGCGGCGCGGGTCTGGGTTCCGGTCCTGGTCGGCATCATGGCGGGCGCCTTCGCGGCCTATCTCTCGCTCAAGGGGCTGAAGCACCTGGTCAAGATATCGCTGTCGCAGGCGATGCTGATCGGGCTCATCGCCGGCGTGGCGATCTGGGCGGCGATGATCCCGGTGATCCGCCGCCAGTCGCGCGGGCTCGAAAACCGCAACAAGTCGCTCAAGGTCCTGTTCGGGATCCCGCTCGTGGTGTCGGCCGCGCTGCTGAGCTTTGCCCATGGCGCGAACGATGTCGCCAACGCGGTCGGTCCGCTGGCCGCCGTCGTCCAGGCCTCGGGGTCGGGCGGGATCGGCGGCGACGTGAGCATCCCGCACTGGGTCATGGTGATCGGCGCCTTCGGCATCTCGTTCGGCCTCTTCCTCTTCGGGCCAAAGCTCATCCGCATGGTGGGCAGCCAGATCACCAAGCTCAACCCGATGCGGGCCTACTGCGTGGCGCTTTCGGCCGCGGTCACCGTCATCGTCGCAAGCTGGCTGGGCCTGCCGGTCAGTTCGACGCATATTGCGGTGGGCGCCGTCTTCGGTGTCGGCTTCTTCCGCGAATGGGACGCCGAACGGCGGCTCCGCAACAACCGGATCGACATGCCGGAACGGCCGGTGCTTGCGCCCGAGGAACGCGGCCGCCGCAAGCTCGTCCGGCGCGCGCATTTCATGACGATCATCGCGGCCTGGGTCGTCACGGTTCCCGCGGCGGCACTGATGTCGGCGCTTCTCTTCTACGGCATCCGCGCGATTGCGGGGTAGGGCGCCCGCCCGCCCCCGCCCAGGGCCTCAGACCTCTTTCGCGCGCGCCCTCAATTCGAACTTCTGCACCTTCCCGGTCGAGGTCTTGGGCAGTTCGCAGAACACCACGCGCTTGGGCGTCTTGAAGCCGGCAAGACGGGACCGTGCGAAGGCGATCAGTTCCTCCTCGCTCGCCCCGGCGCCTTCCTTCAGTTCGACGAAGGCGCAGGGCACTTCGCCCCATTTTTCGTCCGGCTTGGCCACCACGGCGCAGAGCGAGACGGCCGGATGGTGCATCAGCGCCCCCTCGACCTCTACCGAGGAGACGTTCTCTCCGCCCGAGATGATGATGTCCTTGGCCCGGTCGGTGATCTTGATGTAGCCGTCCGGATGCTGGAAGGCGACATCGCCCGACCGGAAGAAGCCGCCCCGGAATGCCTCTTCGGTGGCCTTGGGGTTCTTGTAATATCCCTTCATCACCGAATTTCCGCGAATGGCGATCTCGCCCGGGGTCTGCCCGTCGCGCGGCACCGGGGCGCCGTTTTCGTCATGGACCGAGATATCCTCCATGAACGGCATCAGCACGCCGGTCCGCGCCTTGATCGCGGCGCGTTCGTCCTGCGGCAGGCCTTCCCAGCGCGCGTGCCAAAGGCATTCGGTGACATGGCCGTAGGTTTCCGTCAGGCCGTAGACCTGGGTGACGTGAAAGCCGAGCGGCTCGATCGCGGCCAGCGTCGCCGCTGCGGGTGGTGCGCCGGCGGTATAGACCTCGACCACATGATCGAAGGGGCGGCGGTCCGAGGGCTTCGCGTTGATGATCGCGTTCAGCACGATGGGGGCGCCGCCCATGTGGGTCACGCCCTCGTCGGCGATGGCGTCGTAGATGTTCTTCGCCGTGATGTCGCGGCAGCAGACCAGCGTGCCGCCCACCGCGGGCATCATCCAGGTGTGGCACCAGCCGTTGCAATGGAAAAGCGGCACGATGGTCAGGTAGACCGGGCGGATCCCCGTTGCCCAGCAGACGGCAGTGCCCATCGCCAGCAGATAGGCGCCGCGGTGGTGATAGACCACGCCCTTCGGCCGCCCCGTCGTCCCCGAGGTGTAGTTGAGCGCGAGGCTTTCCCATTCGTCCTGCGGCAGGTGCCAGGGCGCTTCGGGGTCGCCGGTGGTCAGGAAATCCTCATACTCCGCGTGCGCACCGGTGGGCTGGAACCCGGCCTCGCCGTCGGCCACCTCGACGATCATCGGCGCGGGGCCCTCCATCCGCGCGATGGCCTCGGCCGCCAGCGGCAACAGCGCGGTGTCGGCCAGCAGGACCTTCGCTTCGCCATGGTCAAGGATATAGCCCACCGTGTCGGGGTCGAGCCGGGTGTTGATCGTGTTCAGGATCGCGCCCGCCGCCGGCACGCCGAAATGCGCCTCGGCCTGGGCGGGAATATTGGGCAGAAGCGTCGCCACCACGTCGCCGGGCCGCACCCCCGCCCGGCTGAGCGCCGAGGCAAGCCGGCTGACGCGCGCACGATACTCGGCATAGCTGCGCCGGGTGCCCCGATAGACGATCGCGGTCTGATCGGTGTGCACATCGCCCGCGCGGGCGAGAAACGACAATGGCGTCAGCGCCACGAAATTCGCCGGGGTCTTGCCAAGACCCGTTTCATCTGCCAGCCAGCCCACGAAATGCCTCCCCGACCGATCATGTCGCTATCAGACGCGAATATGGAGCCGCCTGCAGGTTGAAGGGAAGCGGAAAACGACACCGGACAACAGCATGACGACCCTGACCGATACCGTTCCAGCGAACCGCACGATTGCCGCGGCCGGCGCGATCTTCGTCTATGCGATGCTGATCGGCTTCACCGACAACTTCGTGCAGGAAATCGCCGCGGACGCGGGCCTGTGGCAGTTCCACGCCACCCGCACCGCCATGGCCTTCGCCCTGCTCGGCCTCGCGTCGGTTCCGCTCGGCCTGAGGCTGCGGCCGAAAAGCTGGGGCGCGGTGGCCTTCCGCAGCTTCGTCCACGGCTCGGCCATGGTCGTCTATTTCGGCTGCCTCGCCTTCCTTCCGGTCGCTGTGGTCGCGGCGGGCCTGTTCACCGCGCCGATCTTCGTCCTCCTGATCTCGCGCTTCGCCTTCGGCATGCAGATCGGCCCGTTCCGGATCCTTGCCGTGGCGGTGGGATTCATCGGCGTCATGATGGTTCTCGGGCCGGAGGGCGACATGGCCATCGGCCCGGCGACGATCCTGCCGGTCGCCGCAGGCGCCCTTTACGCGCTCGGCAACCTCGCCACCCGCCAGTGGTGCGCAGGCGAAACCGCCGAGACGATGCTGGCCGGGTTCTTTGCCGCCCTCGGCGTCTACGGCCTTCTGGGTCTTGCAGTCCTGGCGATCTGGCAGCCGGCTGTTCCCGAGGGGGTCGAAGGCTTCATCCTCAGGGGCGCGGTCTGGCCCACGGGCACGTTCCTGTTCTGGACCTTCGTGCAGGCCGCGGGCTCGCTTCTGGGCGTGGGCATGATGGTGAAGGCCTACCAGATGGCCGAGGCAAGCCGGGTGGCGGTCTTCGAATACGTCATCCTGCCGGCCTCGGCCTTCTGGACCTGGGCGATCTGGGGCGATCTCCTGTCGCTGCGCGCCACCGCCGGCATGGCGCTGATCTTCCTCGCCGGGCTGATCATCGCGCTGAGAGGGAAATAGGCCCAGGGCCTCTGGCCCCTTCATTCTGGCGGAAATGCTCCGCGGGGTCGCCATCGGCGCGCTTCCGGTTCCAGAGCCGCTGGCGAGGGGGTGCGACCCCCCCCCCGCCGCCGACCGCAGGGCCGGGCGATGCCGCCTCAGGCCGCCCGCGCGGCCGGTGCGAAGCGCCCGTAGAAGCTGTCGCCCCGCGCGGCGATCTCGCGCAGAAGCGCCGGCGCGGCAAAGCGGGCGCCGTGCGCGGCACTCAGCCGGTCGCAGATCTCGACCGCCTTCGCCGCCCCGATCATGTCGAGCCAGGAGAAGGGGCCACCCGACCACGGGCAGAACCCCCAACCGAGGATCGCGCCCACGTCGCCTTCGCGGATGTCGGTCAGCACGCCCTCCTCCAGCGCCCGGACCGCCTCCAGCGCCTGCACGAACAGCATCCGGTGCTGCACCTCGCTCAGTTCCGGCTGATCGGCGGCCACCGGCCAGAGATCGGCCAGCCCGTCCCAAAGCCCGGTCCGCTGGCCCTTGTCGTCATAGGCGTAGAAACCCGCCGCGGCCTTGCGGCCGAGCCTGCCGCGGTCGGCCATGGCAAAGATCACCGCGTCCACCGCCCCGTCGGGATAGGCCGCGCCCATCGCCGCCTTCGTCGCCCGCGCGATCTTCACGCCGAGGTCGATCGAGGTCTCGTCCACCAGTTGCAGCGGCCCGAGCGGCAGGCCCACGAGCCTTGCCGCGTTCTCGATCAGCGCGGGTTCTACCCCCTCGGCCACCATCCGTATCCCCTCGTTGATGTAGGGGATGATACAGCGGTTGGCGTAGAAGAAGCGCGCGTCGTTCACCACGATCGGGGTCTTGCGGATCTGGCGTACGAAGTCGAGCGCCTTGGCCACCGCCACATCGCCGGTCTCGCGGCCCTTGATGATCTCGACCAGCATCATCTTGTCGACGGGGCTGAAGAAGTGGATGCCGATGAACTGCGCCGGCCGCTTCGAGGCTTTCGCCAGGTCGCTGATCGGCAGGGTCGAGGTGTTGGTGGCAAAGATCGCGTCCTTGCCGATCACCGCCTCGGCCCTGGCCGTCACCTCGGCCTTGACCTTCGGGTCCTCGAACACCGCCTCGACCACGAGGTCGGCGCCGGCAAGGGCCGCGTAGTCGGCCGTGGCGGTGATCCGGGCCAGCACCTCGGCCGTTTTCTCTGCCGTGACCTTGCCGCGCTTCATCCCCTTGTCGAGCAGACCCTCGGAATGGGCCTTGCCGCGGTCCGCGGCCTCTTGCGTGGCGTCGATCAGGACCACGTCGATGCCGGCGCTGGCCGCGACATGGGCGATCCCCGCCCCCATCATTCCGGCGCCGAGGACGCCCAGCCGCTTGACCGTCTGGTCGGCGACGGCGGGCCGGTTCGCACCCTTCTCCAGCGCCTCCTTGTTGATGAAGAGCGAGCGGATCATCGCCGCGGACGAGGGGTTCATGAGGACATGCGTGAACCATCGCGCCTCGACCCTGAGGGCCGCGTCGAAGGGGACGAGCGCGCCTTCGTAGACCGCCGAGAGGAGTGCCTTGGCGGCCGGGTAGACGCCCATCGTCTTGCCCAGGACCATGGCCGAGGCGCCGACGAAGGTCATGAAGCCCGCGGGGTGATAGGGCGCGCCGCCGGGCATCTTGTAGCCCTTGTCGTCCCAGGGTTTCACCAGATCGGCATCCTTCGCCGCAAGGATCCATTCCTTCGCGCGCGCGAGCAGCCGGTCGGGGGCCACGACCTCGTCGATGATGCCGGCGGCCTGCGCCTTCTTCGGGTCCGACAGCTTGCCCTCGAGCAGGAAGGGCGAGGCGGCCATGGGGCCGAGCTTGCGGACGAGCCGCGTGGTGCCGCCCGCGCCAGGGAAGATGCCGACGAGGATCTCCGGCAGGCCGATCTTCGCCTTCGGATTGTCGGCGGCGAAGATGCGGTGGCACGAGAGCGGGATTTCCAGCCCGATGCCGAGCGCGGTGCCGGGAAGCGCCGCGACGATGGGCTTGCCCCCCTTCTTCGTCTTCGGGTCCATCCCCGCAAGCTCGATCTTCCTTTCGAGCGCGTGGAACCGCATGATCCCGTCGAAGAGCCCGCGCGCCGGGTCTGCGCCCGCGCTTTCCTTCATCTTCGCGATGATGTTGAGGTCCATGCCCCCGGCGAAGTCCTTCTTGCCCGAGGTCAGGATCACGCCCCTGACCCCGGCGTCGGCAAGGGCCGCGTCGATCAGCGCGTCAAGTTCCGCCATGCCGTCGAGGCTGAGCACGTTCATCGACTTGCCCGGCACGTCCCAGGTGATCGTGGCGATGCCGTCGGCGTCGGTGGTGGAGGTGAAGTCGGTCATCTCGGGTCTCCCTTGGCAGGCGTTGTGGGCCGGGGGCTTCGCGCCCCGTCGCCATCGGCGCTCGAACCGATGGCGCACCGATGGCGACCCCTGCGGAGTATTTGGGCCAGAATGAAGCGGGGCGCGCGGGTCATGGCAGCGGGCTTCCGTCGCGCCGGGTGCGCGTGACCTGGCCGTCGCGGCGGGTGTAGAGGCGGTCTATATCGCTGTAGTGCACCCGGTCGGAGGCGGCGCGGGTGCCGACCACGAGGTAGGTGCAATCCGCGCCGGAGCGGTTCAGCACATGGTGCCCGTTGGCGATACCCGCAGGCCAGCAGGCGGCGTCACCGGGCGAAAGGTCGTGGGGGCCGTCATCCTCAATCACGGTCGGGGTGCCGGCGAGGACGAAAAGGAATTCATCCTCGCATTCGTGCCAGTGGCGGTCGGAGGAGGCGCTGCCCGGCGCCAGCGTCTCGACGAAGGCGCCGAACTGGGTCAGCCCGCCGGTGTCCGACAGCAGCTCGGCGGTGAAGGCGCCGAGATGGGCGATCTGTTCGGGGGTGGCGGTGTCCTGCCGTGCGGTGCCCTTGCGGATGATCATCGCGGGCCGTCCCAGCGCGTGCCGTCCCTGTAGGTGAAGACCGCCTTGCCGCCCGACATCTCGACCTTCATGTCGACGTCGGAATAGGTCGCGACCTCGCGCGGGGCGCGGGTGCCGACGACGAGGAACTGCGCGATCCGGTCGGACCGGTTGACGAAGTGATGCCCGTTGCCGTCGCCGGCCGGAAAGGCCGCGCAGTCGCCGGGCAGCATCGGGTGTTCGCCCTGATCGTCGATCAGCACGCATTCGCCCGCCGTCACCATGACGAACTCATCCTCGTTCAGGTGCCAGTGGCGCAGCGACGACAGCGCGCCGGGTTCGAGCGTGACGAGGTTCACCCCGTATTGTGTCAGGCCACCCGCCTCGCCCAGGCGCAGCGAGGAGCGGCCCTTCATCATGCTGGCGTAGGGTTCGGGATAGATCGAGCCGGTCTTGACCGGAACCTTGCTGAGGTCGAGTTTCGGCATCGCGCTTACTCCTTGCGCCGAGGATAGGGGGTGCCGTCCAGCCGGGTGTAACCCGCCGGTGTCGCCAGCATGTCGAGGCCGGGATAATGCGTGATGTTGGCCGCGTCGCGGGTGCCGACAATCAGGTAGGTGGCGGGCTGGTCGGTATGATTCCGCAGGCAATGCGCCACCGGCGTGCCCGCCTTCCACGTACAGGCGTCGCCCGGCCCGATCACCGTGCCCTCGCCGTTCTCGATGACGGTGATTTCGCCCGAGAGCATGTAGAGAAACTCATCCTCGCGATCTTCCCAGTGCATCTGGCTCGACTGTCCGCCGGGGTGAAGCGTTTCGAGCGCCGCCCCGAACTGGGTGAGGCCGCCGGCCTCGGTCAGGTGGCGGTAGGAGAGGTTCCCTGCCCCGAGGTTGTAGGGGTCGGGATAGGATGACGCGGCGTTCGTTTCGGGCACGCTGCCCTTGCGGAGGATGGTCATCACACCCTCTCGATGATGGTGGCGGCACCCATCCCGCTCGCGATGCAGAGCGTGGCAAGGCCGGTGCCCTTGCCGGTGCGTTCCAGTTCGTCCAGAAGCGTGCCGATGATGATGGCGCCGGTGGCACCCAGCGGATGGCCCATGGCGATGGCGCCGCCGTTGACGTTGACCTTCGCGGGGTCGGCGTCGAAGGCCTGCAGGAAGCGCAGGACGACGGCGGCGAAGGCCTCGTTCACCTCGAAGAGTTCGATGTCGGCGATCGACATCCCGGCCTCGCGCAGGATCTTCTCGGTCACCGGCACCGGGCCGGTGAGCATGATCGTGGGGTCGGTGCCGATCTTGGCCGTCGCCCGGATGCGGGCACGCGGCTTCAGCCCGTGGGCGCGGCCGAATTCGGCATTCCCGATCAGGACCGCCGCCGCGCCGTCGACGATGCCCGAGGAGTTGCCGGCGTGGTGGACGTGGTTGATCCGTTCCAGGTGCGGATACTTCATCAGCGCGACCTTGTCGAAGCCTGGCATGACCTCGCCCATCGCCTTGAAGGCAGGGTCGAGCCGGCCAAGCGCCTGCATGTCGGTGCCCGGGCGCATGTATTCGTCGCGATCGAGGATGGTCAGGCCGTTCTGGTCGGTGACCGGGACGATGGAGCGGGCAAAGCGCCCCTCTTCCCAGGCCAGGGCCGCGCGGCGCTGGCTTTCGACTGCCAGCGCATCGACATCGTCGCGCGAAAAGCCGAACTCGGTCGCGATGATGTCGGCCGAGATGCCCTGCGGCACGAAATAGGTCTTCATCGCAAGGCTGGGGTCGGCGGCGATGGCCGCCCCGTCCGATCCCATGGGAACGCGGCCCATCATCTCGACGCCCCCTGCGATATAGGCCGCGCCCGCGCCGCCCCTGACCTGGTTGGCGGCGAGGTTCACCGCCTCCATCCCGCTGGCGCAGAAGCGGTTGATCGACAGGCCGGGGATGGATTCGTCGAGCCCCGACAGAAGGACGGCGGAACGGGCAAGGCAGCCGCCCTGTTCGCCGACCGGCGTGACGTTGCCCCAGATCACGTCCTCGACCGCGTGGCCGGAGAGACCGTTTCGGTCCTTCACGGCGTCGAGAAGCCGGGCGGAAAGCGCGACTGACGTGACCTCGTGGAGCGCGCCGTCGGGCCGCCCCTTGCCGCGCGGGGTGCGGGCGGCGTCGTAGATGTAGGCTTCGCTCATCGTGTCCTCCGGATCATTTCGGGGCCCGGTCGGCGGGGTTGCCGGGCATCAGGTCGTAGGGGTGTTTCCAGCCGGGCAGGGCGGCGATGCGGGTCAGCCAGGCGTCGATGGCGGGCCAGTCCCGGCGCTCGAAGCCGAAGGGCTCGGGGTAGAAGAGATAGCCGCAGCAGGACAGGTCGGCGATAGTGGGGCCGCCGCCCACGATCCAGTCGCGCCCGCCGAGATGGGCGTCAAGCGCCGCGTAGGCGTTGCGCAGGCGCGCCTGCATGAAGGCGATGACCTCCTGCGGGCGCTTCTCCTCTGGCAGGAAGTTCATCAGGAAGCGCGTCATCCCCGCCTGCGAGGACATCTTGTGATTGTCCCAAAGCACCCAGCGCAGGACCTCGGCGGCCTCGCCCGGGGCGCCGCCGAGCCGGCCGGTCCGTTCGACGACATGGTACATTATCACGCCCGACTGCGACAGGACGAGGCCCGCGTCCTCAAGCACCGGCACTTCGCCCATGACGTTGAGACGGCGGAACGCCTCGGTCCGGGTTTCGCCGCCGAAGTAGTCGACGAAGCCCGGTTCCCAGTCGTAGCCCGCCAGCGCAAGGGTCAGCGCCGCCTTGTAGGCGTTGCCGCTTTCGCCGAAGCAGTGGAGTTTCGCGGTCATGCTGTCCGTCCTTTCCGGGCGGCGGCGGGGGGTTCGCTCCCCGTCGCCATCGTGGAGTATCTTCGCAAACCTGGAGAAGGAATTGCTAGCCTGCTTCGGCCCCGAATGGCAGCGCCCTGCGTGGCTTTCCGCGCCAGGGGCATCGTCAGAGCCATGCGACCTCGGACGACATGACCGGTTCGGCACCCGTGCGGATGCGCTGCAGGTGCAGCGCGGTCGCGGGCAGTTCGCGCGCCATGTAGTAGCGGCCCGTCGCCAGCTTGGCCCGGTAGAACTCGGCATCCCCCGTTCCGGCCGCAAGCGCCGCCTGTGCCGCGCGGGCCGCCCGGGCCCACATCAGGCCGAGGCAGACATGACCGAAGAGATGCATGAAGTCGTAGGACCCGGCCAGCGCCGCGTTGGGGTTCTTCGCGCCTTCGGCCATGAAGTACATGCCCGCCGCCTGCAGGTCCTTGGAGGCCGCCTTGAGCGGTTCGAGGAACTGTGCCTTCAGGTCCGCATCGCCCGCGCCCTCGCTGTCGCGGATGAACCCCTTCACCATCTCGAAGAAGGCGAGGATCGGCTTACCGCCCTCGGCCGCGAGCTTGCGGCCGACGAGGTCGAGCGCCTGCACCCCGTTCGCGCCCTCGTAGATCATGGTGATGCGGGCGTCGCGGGCGAATTGCGACATGCCCTGTTCCTCGATATAGCCGTGGCCGCCGAAGACCTGCTGCGCGTTCACCGATGCCTCGAACCCCTTGTCGGTCAGGAACCCCTTGATCACCGGCGTGAGCAGCGAGATCAGGCCGTCGGCGGCATTGTCGCCGCCAAGCTTCGCCTGATCGACCAGCGATGCGCCCCAGAAGGTGAGCATCCTGGCACCCTCGACGAAGGCCCTTTGCGACATCAGGTTGCGGCGCACGTCGGGGTGGACGATCAGCGGGTCGGCGGGGCCGTCAGGGTTCTCCGCCCCGGTCACGGCGCGGCCCTGAAGGCGGTCCTTCGCGTAGGCCAGCGCGTTCTGGTAGGCGGCCTCGGCGACCGCGTAGCCCTGCAGGCCGACCGACAGCCGCGCCTCGTTCATCATCGTGAACATGGCGCGCATGCCCTTGTGCAGATCGCCCAGGAGCCAGCCGGTCGCCCCGTCGTAGTTCATCACGCAGGTGGCGTTGCCGTGGATGCCCATCTTCTCCTCGACCTTGCCGACCGAGACGGCGTTGCGCGGTCCGAGCGATCCGTCGGCGTTCACCAGGAACTTCGGCACGATAAACAGGCTGATCCCCTTCGTCCCCTCGCCGCCGCCGGGGGCTTTCGCCAGCACAAGGTGGATGACGTTCTCGGCCAGGTCGTGATCGCCTGCCGAGATGAAGATCTTCTGTCCGGTGAGGCGGTAGCTGCCGTCCGCCTGCGGTTCGGCCTTGGTGCGCATCATGCCAAGGTCGGTGCCGCAATGCGGCTCGGTCAGGTTCATCGTGCCGGTCCAGTCGCAGCTGACCATCTTCGGCAGGTAGGTCGCCTTCTGTTCCGCCGTGCCGTGGGCGTGGATGGCCGAATAGGCGCCATGCGTCAGGCCCTGATACATGTTGAAGGCCATGTTGGCGGAAACGAACATCTCGCCCGTCGCGCAACTCATGATGTAGGGCAAGCCCTGGCCGCCGTATTCCGGGTCGCAGTCGATCGCGGGCCAGCCGCCGGCCTTCAGCGCCGCGAACGCCTCGCGAAAGCCCTTCGGAGTGTAGACCACGCCGTTTTCCAGGCGGCACCCCTCGACATCGCCCGAGGCGTTCAGCGGGGCAAGGACGTCGCGCGCGATCTTGCCCGCCTCGTCGAGGATGGCGGCGGTGAAGTCGCGGTCGAGATCGGCGTAACCGGGCGTGTCGCTTTCGGTAACGTTCAGAACCTCGTGCAGGACGAACTGCATGTCCTGCGTCGGTGCCCGGTAACTCGTCATGGTCTTCCCTTCCTGCTCAGGCGGCGTCCTGTGCCGACTTGCCCTTCAGTATCCGCTCCGCCCAGTCGATCTGGTCGCGCAATTCGCCGATGGCCGTCTCCATCTCCGCGCGCTGGCGATGCATGCCGTCGAGGTGCTGCCGGGCCAGTTCGATCGTCCGCGTCAGCTGCCTGCGCTGCCCGTCGCCGGCGTGGTAGAGGTTGAGAAGCTGGCGGATTTCCTCAAGGCTGAAGCCGAAGCGCTTGCCGCGCAGGATCAGCTTGAGCCGGGCGCGGTCGCGCCGGGTGAAAAGCCGCTTCTGCCCGTCGCGGATCGGAAACAGCAGTTCCTTGGCTTCGTAGAACCGCAGCGTGCGCGGCGTCACCTCGAAGGTGTCGCACATCTGGCGGATGGTCATCAGGTCGTCGGTCATCAGGATCCTCAAGGCGGTGTGCATGGCGTCATGACCGAGGAGATGGGGCGGCTTCCGACGACCATACAAGCAAGGTTTACGTAAAGGTCATCCGTGACGTCACGTCAGACATTGCGTGACGAAACGTCAGGAAACCCTTCACGGGCAAGACGCAACTTCGTTACCGTTGGCGTCCGTGTGGCGGGGGCGGGTGGCCGGGTCGGGTGGCGGGATCAGAGCTGTTCGGCAACCTGGTCGCGGAGCGCCTTGAGGTCGGCGATCGTCGCGGCGAGATCGGCCTGCTGCCGCGTCAGCACGCCCAGTTGCCGATCGGCCATCTCGACCCAGATCTCGTTCTGCTCGCGCGTGCCCTTCTGCTGGTAGATTTCCAGCCACTGGCGGATTTCCTCAAGGCTGAAGCCGAAGCGGCGGCCCCGCAGGATAAGCGTCATGCGGGCGATCTCCCGCGCGCCGTAGAAGCGGGCGCGCCCCTCCTTCTCGGGGGCCAGAAGCTCGATGTATTCGTAGTAACGCAAGGTCCGCGGCGTCACGTCGAAACGCGCGCACATCTCCTTGAAGGACAGTCGCGGCTCAGACATCGGCAACCTCCGCGCGAAGCCTAATGCCTTGGCCGCGGACGCACAACTCAGTTCAGGAATCCCGGCGCGAAGAAGTAGAGCGCGTAGGCCACGACAAGGGCCGGCACGGTCGAGAAGGCGGTCGCCATGATGGCCGCGCGCGGAGCCAGCGCGATGGCCGGGAAGAGCGCGTCGCCGTCGTTGGAGATCGCGTTCGCGGCGAGCGCCGAGAACGGGATCGCGCCGTTGACGTAAAGCGTGGC
Source organism: Albidovulum sediminis (assembly GCF_025380365.1). Classification (GTDB taxonomy): domain Bacteria; phylum Pseudomonadota; class Alphaproteobacteria; order Rhodobacterales; family Rhodobacteraceae; genus Albidovulum; species Albidovulum sediminis. The sequence continues at coordinate 1,799,797 of NZ_JAOCQF010000001.1, read as the reverse complement.
CACAAGGACCTGCGGCCCGCAGCCAGGCACGAAACCGATGGCGGCAGCGATCAGCGGCAGGACCGGCGCGATGGCCGCGAACATCGCCCTGATGTCGAGCCCGAGATAGAGGGCGGCATAGTCGTAGGCGAGGTAGGCGACGATCACCCAGACCGAGATGAAGGCGGTCTCCTCGGCCATGCGCGTGACCGGGTGATCGGCCGGGTTGGTCATCGCGGTTACCGGCGAGACCGCCCAGATCGCAAGCCCAGCCATGGCACCGGCAAGGCCGATCCAGGCCACCGGCACGCCAAGGATGGTTTCGATCTGCACCGCGCCGATCTGGGCCGCGCCGACCACGAGGCCGGGGATGACCGGCAGCAGGTAGGCCAGATCGCGCGGGCGCAGCCGCCCGATCGCAGGCACGATCTCGCAACTGCCGCCCTTGGGTCGGTAGTCGGTGGTGACGAAGCGGTCGATCAGCCAGCCGGTCGCGATGCCTACCGCGAACTGCATCGGCAGCAGCACCGCTGCGGCATCCGGCCTTGTCGCGATCAGCAGGAAGGCCGCATCGCCCATCGTCGCGGTCAGCGTGGCCACGACCGCGCCGAAGCTGACCTTGCCCGAGGCATAGGCCGCCACCACGACGACCGCGCCGCCGCAGCCGGGCGTGGCGCCCAGAAAGGCGGCGATCGGAACCTGGAACGCACGCGACCGCCCCATCGCGTGGCCGAGATCGAAGCGGAACAGCCGCTCGAGCCCGTAGAAGATCAGGAGCGTCGCCGCGACGAACACGGAGACCTGCACGAAGGCATCGTGCATCAGGCCGCGGGTCAGGTTGCCAAGCTCCCCCGGCGCCGCGGCGAGCGCGACAAGCAGGGCCGCGAAGACAAGACGCCGGGGCCGGAACACCAGGGGAGTGGCGGGGATGGCGATGGCCGGGGCGGCGGAGGGGGCGGTGCTGTGCATGACCTCACTTGCGAATAATTCTCATTTGCGGAAGATAGCACTTGCGGCCGGTTTCGCAAGCGCCTTTTATCGCCCCCGGCACAGGCCTGCCCACAGGCCCGCGCACGGATGGTGCAGGGGCGAGGGCGCGGGCTTCCACGCGGGCTGGGGGACGGCTGGGGTGAACGACCGGAAACGGCAGATGGCGCGGCAGTTCATCGAGGCGATCCCGCATGCGCGGGCGCTCGGCATGAAGCTGGAGGAGATCGGCGCGGGCCAAGCGGTGATCGCGATGGACTACGACCTGCGCTTCGTCGGCGACCCGGAAACCGGCGTGATCCACGGCGGCGCGGTTTCTGCCCTGATGGACACCTGCGGCGGGGCCGCGGTGATGAGCCATCCGGGCGTGTCCTCGACCGCGACGCTCGATCTCAGGATCGACTACATGCGCCCGGCGACGCCCGGCCAGCGGATCACCGCGCGGGCGGAATGCTACAACGTCACCCGTTCGGTCGCCTTCGTCCGCGCCACCGCGCATGACGAGGATCCGGACCGCCCGGTGGCCACGGCGACGGGCGCCTTCACGGTCGAGCGGGAAAAATCCGCATGACCCGGCAGCGCCCCGAACCCGTGCAGGTGGTCAAGCAGCGGCGCGACGCGGCGCTGAAGGCGCTGGTACACGGCGTGCCCTATATCCAGTTCCTCGGGATCGAGTTCGATCGCCGCGGCGACGAGCTGACCGCGATCCTGCCCTTCGACGACCGGCTGATCGGCAACCCGTTCCTGCCCGCGTTGCACGGCGGGGTGACGGCCGCGTTCCTTGAGGTGACGGCGATCATCGAGCTTGCCTGGTCGATGATCTGGGAAGAGATGGAAAGCGGGCGGCTCGACGCCGCGGCGCTGGGCGAGGGGCGTCTGCCGCGGCTGCCGAAGACGATCGACTTCACCGTGGACTACCTGCGCTCGGGCCTGCCGCGCGACGCCTATGCACGGGCGCGGGTCAACCGCTCCGGCCGGCGCTACGCCAGTGTGCATGTCGAGGCCTGGCAGGACAACCGCGCGCGTCTTTTCGCGCAGGCGACGGGTCATTTCCTGATGTCGGGCCGCGATGGATGAGATCACCCACCGCCGGGTCCTGAAGATCGCGCTGCCGATCGTCCTGTCGAACGCGACCGTGCCCCTGATCGGGGCGGTCGATACCGGCGTGGTCGGCCAGATGGGGCAGGCCGCACCGATCGGCGCGGTTGGGGTCGGCGCGGTGATCCTGGCGGCGATCTACTGGATCTTCGGCTTTCTCCGGATGGGCACATCGGGCCTTGTGGCGCAGTCCCACGGCGCGAAGGACCCGGCTGAGACCGGCGCGATCCTGATGCGCGCGCTTCTGATCGGGCTGGCGGCGGGGGTGGTCTTCGTCCTGACCCACCCGCTTCTCTTCGCGGCTGCCTTCGCGCTCGCCCCCGCCTCGGGCGAGGTCGAGGGGCTGGCGGACCTGTACCTGTCGATCCGGGTCTGGGGGGCGCCGGCGACCATCGCGCTTTACGCCGTTACCGGCTGGCTCATCGCGGTCGAGCGGACGCGGGCGGTCCTGGTCCTGCAACTCTGGATCAACGGGGTGAACGTCGCGCTCGACCTCTGGTTCGTGCTGGGCCTCGGCTGGGGGATCGAGGGGGTGGCCGCCGCTTCGCTCATCGCGGAATGGTCGGGGCTGGGACTGGGCCTCTGGCTCTGCCGCGGTGCCTTCGCGGGCGGGCAGTGGTGCGACTGGGCGCGCGTCTTCGACCGGGTGCGGGTGCGGCGGATGATGCAGGTGAACGGCGACATCATGCTGCGCTCGATCCTGCTGCAGGGCGCCTTCACCGGCTTCATCTTCCTGTCGGCGGGGCAGGGCGACGTGACGCTGGCCGCCAACCAGGTGCTGCTCCAGTTTCTCGAGATCACCGCCTACGGGCTCGACGGGTTTGCCTTCGCCGCCGAATCGCTGGTGGGGCAGGCGGTGGGCGCGCGCTCGGCGCCGGGCGTGCGCCGCGCCTCGGTCGTGACCAGCCAGTGGGGCGTGGCCGGGGCGCTGGCGCTGGGGCTGTTCTTCTGGTCCGCGGGGCCTGCCATCATCGACCTGATGACGACCGAACCCGGCGTCCGGACCGAGGCGCGGGCCTACCTGGCCTGGGCGGCCGCAGCACCGGTCATCGGTATTGCCAGCTGGATGTTCGACGGCATCTTCATCGGCGCCACCCGGTCGCGCGAGATGCGCAATTCGGCGGCGATCTCGGTCCTGGTCTACGCCGTGGCCGTGGTGGCGCTGTGGGGCTTCGGCAACCACGGGCTCTGGGCCGCGCTCATGGTCATGAACGTGACGCGGGCGGTGACGCTGGGAGCGGTCTACGGGCGGGTCGAGCGGGCGGCGGCCTGAGGGCCGGGGCGCTGCCCCGGACCCCGGAGTATTTAAGCCAGAATGAAAGGTCAGAAGAGGGAAAGGACGGCCGTCGGCGGGCGGCCGATCGCGGCCTTGCCGCGGTGCAGGACGAGGGGACGCTCGATGAGGGCGGGGTGCGCGGCCATCGCGGCGACAAGGGCCGCCGCCGGCGTTGACCGGGTCAGGCCGAGGTCGCGCGCCGCAGGCTCGCCCCAGCGGACGAGGTCGGCGGCCGGACGGCCGAGGGCGGCGAGGGCCGCGGCGAGCGTGTCCGCGTCGGGCGGGTCCTGGAGGTAGAGACGCACCACGGGCGCAAGGCCGCGATCCGTCAGCAGCCGCAGCGTCTCGCGCGATTTGGAGCAGCGCGGGTTGTGCCAGATCACGGTTTCAGCCATCGGTCCCGTCCCTGGCCGATGAGGTCGGCGATATTGGCGATGCCGTCGCGGGCGAGCATCGCGTCGAGGTCTCGGGCGATGCGCGCGGCCAGCGACAACCCGCCGTAGACGAGGGCGGAGTAAAGCTGCACCGCCGAGGCGCCGGCGAGGATCTTCTGCCGCGCGTCCTCGGCCGAGGCGATGCCGCCGACGCCGATCAGCGGCAGCCGGCCCCCGGTCAGGATCGACAGGCGCGCGAGGACGCGGGTCGATCTTTCGAAGAGCGGCGCGCCGGACAGGCCGCCGGCCTCGTTCGCCTGGGGGCTTGTCAGCCCCTTGCGCGAGAGCGTGGTGTTGGTGGCGATGATCCCGTCGATGCCCGCGGCCATCGCCGCCTCGGCCACGTCGGCAAGTTCGGCCTCGGTGAGGTCGGGCGCGATCTTGAGGAAGAGGGGGATCCGCCGCGCGAGGCCGTCGCGGGTGGCCAGCACGCCGGTGAGCAGCGCGGAGAGCGCATCCTTCCCCTGCAGGTCGCGCAGCCGTTCGGTGTTGGGGGAGGAGACGTTGACGGTGGCGAAATCGACATGCGGGCCGATGGCGGCAAGCACGGTGGCGAAATCGGCCGCGCGGTCGGCGCTGTCCTTGTTGGCGCCGAGGTTGATGCCGAGGGGCACGCCGCGCCGGTCCAGCCGCGCGAGGCGGGCGGCGATGGCGGCCGCGCCGTCGTTGTTGAAGCCGAAGCGGTTGATGACGGCACGGTCCGCGGTCAGGCGGAAGAGCCGCGGCCTCGGGTTGCCGGGCTGCGGGCGGGGGGTCGCGGCGCCGACCTCGACAAATCCGAAGCCCGCGCGGGTGAGCGGACCGGCGGCCGTCGCGTTCTTGTCGAAGCCGGCGGCGAGGCCCACAGGGTTGGGCAGCGAAAGGCCCGGGAGGCGGGTGGCGAGGCGGGGCGAGGTGACGGTGCCGGCGAGGGGGACAAGGCCGAGCGACAGCGCGCGGATCGCCAGCCCGTGCGCCCGTTCCGGGTCGAGCCGGTGGAGCGCGGCGAGCCCCGCGCATTCCAGCGGATTCACGGCACTCCCTCCGGGAAGATGTGGCCGGTCTTGCCGAGCGGCAGCGACTTGTCCCACACCACCTCGTCCAGCCGGAGCGGGCGGTAGAGGTGGGGAAACAGCGCGCCCCCGCGCGAGGGCTCCCATTTCAGCATCGGCCCGAGACGGTCGGCCTCGACCGCGACGAGCACAAGGTCGCTTTCGCGGGCGAAGTGCTTCGCGGCCGTCTCGGCCACCTGCGCCGAGGTCGAGAAGTGGATGAATCCGTCGGCGAGATCGACCGGCGCGCCGACGGTTTCCCCCGCCCTGCGGAAGGCATCCCATTCGTGGCGGCGGAAGATCTTCAGGATCAGCATGGCAAAGACATGCCTTGTGGCGGGGGCAGGGTCAATGCCTGCCGCGTCGCGCGAGCTGTGTCTTGGTGGCCGAAAGGGCTTTGACACCAGCGGGGTGTCGGCGCAGAGTCCCGCCCGTATCGTCAGACCGGGAGTGTGCCACATGCAGATCAAGAGACAGGGAATCGCAACGCTCGTCGGGGCGGCCGCCCTTGCAGCGATGTCCGCGGGGAGCGCCGCGGCGGAAACCGTGAAGCTGACCATCATCGGCATCGGCGACATCTACGACTATGACGGCGACGGCACCCGGGGCGGCTTCGCGCGTCTCAACGCCATCGTCAAGGCCGAGCGGGCGGCCAACCCGAACACGCTTTACCTCTTCGATGGCGACATGCTGTCGCCCTCGCTGATTTCCGGCTTCGACAAGGGTCAGAACACGATCGACCTGACGGCCGTCGTCCCCTTCGACCTTGCGGTTCCGGGCAACCACGAGTTCGACTTCGGGCCGGAGAACTTCATCGAGAAGATGAAGGCGTCGAACTACCCCTGGGCTGCGATCAACGTGACCAATGCCGACGGCACGCCCATCGAGGGGCTGGGCGGGGTCACGATGAAGGAGATCGCCGGGCTCAACATCGCGCTCATCCCGGTGGCGCAGGACACCTCGCCCGAGGTCTCTTCGACCGGCGACCTGAAGTTCCTGCCGACGGTGGAAACCGCGGTCGATGCGGCCCGCGCCGCGCGCGAGGGGGGCGCGGATCTGGTGATCGGCGTGGTGCAGACCGACCTCAACAACGACCGCAAGCTGGTCACCTCCAAGGCCTTCGACGTGATCCTGTCGGGGGACGACCACTTCTATGCGACCTCCTATGACGGCATCACCGCCTATATCGACACCTCGGTTGACGCGCGCATCGTCGCGCCGCTCGACCTGACGGTGGAGATCGGCGAGAAGGACGGCAAGAAGACGGTGAAGTGGACGCCGAACTTCCGCTTCATCGATACCGCGACGGTGGAGCCCGACCCCGAGACGCAGGCGATCGTCGACAAGCTGACCGCCGATCTCGACGCGGCACTGAACGTGGAAATCGGCGCGACCGAAGGGCCGCTCGACAGCCGCCGCAACGTGGTGCGGGGCGAGGAATCGGCCATGGGCAACCTGATCGCCGACGCGATGCGGGCCGCGGTGGGGGCAGATCTTGCGATCATGAACGGCGGCGGCATCCGGGCCGACCGGACCTATGACGCGGGCACGATGCTGACGCGCCGCGACATCCTGACGGAACTGCCGTTCGGCAACGTCACCCAGGTGACCGAATTGCCGGGCTCGCAGATCCTGGCCGCCCTGGAAAACGGCTTCAGCCAGGTGGAGAAGGGCGCCGGCCGCTTCCCGCACGTTTCGGGGATGGAGGTGGTCTACGACCCCTCGGCCGAACCGGGCAGCCGCGTGTCGTCGGTCACCGTGGCGGGCGCGCCGCTCGAGATGGACAAGCTCTACACGCTGGCGACCAACGATTATGTGCTCGGTGGCGGCGATGGCTATGCCGCCCTTGGCGGCGGGCGCATCCTGACCAACGTGAGCGAGGGCAAGCTCGTGGCCAACGACGTGATGGCCTATATCGAGGCCCAGGGCGGCGCCAAGGCGGCGGTCGAGGGCCGGATCAAGAAGCTCGGCCAGTAAGCCCGCCGCTGCACCGGCGCGCGGTCCGGGGAAGACCGGGAAGGGCCCTTGCGGGCCCTTTTCCGCGTATCCGGGCCGACCGCGGCGGGGCCGCATTCCTGGCGATCAGCTCGCCCTGATCCCCTCACGACGCGCCAAAGGACCGAACTGATGTCGAAGCCGGACTGGATCGCCGCCATTTCCCGCGACATGCGGCTGAACGCGGCGGCCTTCATCGTCACGGTCTATGGCGACATCGTCGTGCCGCGCGGCGGGGTGCTGTGGACCGGCACGCTGATCGAGCTTTGCGCCCGCGTTGGCATCAATGAATCACTCGTGCGGACGGCGGTGTCCCGGCTGGTGGCGGCGCATCAGTTGCAGGGAGAGCGGGTCGGGCGGCGCAGCTACTACCGGCTTGACGCCTCGGCCAGGGCGGTCTTCGACCAGGCGGCGGCGCTTCTTTACGGGTCGGACCTGCCGGTGCGCGGATGGCAGGTGCTCCACATCCCCGGCCTGACCCCGGACGAGGGCCGCAGGCTCCGCATGGGGCATATGGGCGGGTCGGTGTTCCTGCGGCCGGACCGTGGCCAGCCGCCGCCGCCCGGGGCGATCCTGCTGCACGCCGCGGCACCGGACGACCCCGCGCCGCTGGCGCAGTTCTGGGACCTGTCGAGCCTGCAGCAGGGGTATGAGGCGATGCTGTCGCGGTTCCTGCCGCTGGACACGGCCCTGCCGGCCCGGCCCCTGGCCGATGCGAACGCGGACGTCGATGCCGATGCGCTGGTGGCGCGGCTTCTGCTGGTGCACGCCTACCGGCATGTCCTCCTGCGCGACCCCCGCCTGCCGCCGGCAGCACTGCCCCGCGGCTGGAAGGGGCAGGAGGCCCGCGCCCTGTTCCGCCGTCTTTATCTGCGGCTGACACCGGGCGCCGAGCGCCACATCGCCGCCCGCCTGCTGGGCGAGGCCGGCCCGCTACCCGCCCGGACCGCCGAAAGCGCGGCGCGCCTGGCCGGGATGGCCTGACGCCGTCCACGCCTCCGGTGGGGCGGGGGTGAGATGCATCACGCCAAAGCGAAGAAAGTGACTATCTCTGTGACGCTTTCTGTCGTATATATCGACCAATCGGTCGGCGAACTTGGGAATCGCCGGGCCGGATCCGGACTCCGGCGATCTTCGCAGCGTCCGAACAGGGAGGAACGACGCCGTGTATGCCCAGATGGTCAAGGCCGAAGGCGCCCGCCCGCGCGAGGAGATGACACCCGAGGAACGCGCGTTTCAGGACCGCATCGACCGTGGCGAGAAGATCGAGCCGAAGGAATGGATGCCCGAAGGCTACCGCAAGACGCTGATCCGCCAGATCGGCCAGCACGCCCATTCCGAGATCGTCGGCCAACTGCCCGAGGGCAACTGGATCACCCGCGCGCCCACGCTGGAACGCAAGCAGATCCTGCTCGCCAAGGTGCAGGACGAGGCCGGGCACGGGCTTTACCTCTACTCCGCCGCCGAGACGCTGGGCGTCAGCCGCGACGAGCTTCTGGCGCTGCTGCATTCGGGCCGGATGAAATATTCCTCGATCTTCAACTACCCGACGCTCAACTGGGCCGACATTGGCGCGGTCGGCTGGCTGGTCGACGGCGCCGCGATCATGAACCAGGTGCAGCTGCAAAAGACCTCCTACGGACCCTACAGCCGCGCCATGATCCGCATCTGCAAGGAGGAGAGCTTCCACCAGCGGCAGGGCTACGACATCCTGATGAAGATGTGCCTTCAGGGCACGCAGGCGCAGAAGGACATGGCGCAGGACGCGCTGAACCGCTTCTGGTACCCCTCGCTGATGATGTTCGGCCCGTCCGACAAGGACTCGGTCCATTCCGCGCAGTCGATGCAGTGGAAGATCAAGATCAACACCAACGACGAGCTTCGCCAGAAGTTCGTCGACCAGACCGTGCCGCAGGCGGAATACCTGGGCCTGACCATCCCCGATCCGGACCTGAAATGGAACGCGGACAAGGGCGGCTACGACTTCTCCGAACCCGACTGGTCGGAGTTCTTCGAGGTCATCAGCGGCAATGGCCCCTGCAACGAGGAACGGCTGGGCGCCCGGGTCAAGGCCTGGGAGGATGGCGCCTGGTTCCGTGAGGGGCTGATGGCGCACGCGAGGAAGGCCGAGTCCCGCCGCGCCGAGCGAACCGCGGCCGAATGACGGCTGCCTGATGATGGCGGCGGGCCGGCGGCCCGCCTCCCCGCACCCACAACCGGGAGGAACCGATGTCGAGCGAATGGCCCCTTTGGGAAGTCTTCATCCGCGGCCAGCATGGCCTGAACCATCGCCACGTCGGCAGCCTGCACGCGCCCGACGCCGAACTGGCCATCCGCCACGCCCGCGACGTCTACACCCGCCGCAACGAAGGCGTCTCGATCTGGGTGGTGCGGTCGAACGACATCACCGCCTCCAGCCCCTCCGACAAGGGGCCGCTGTTCGAGCCCTCGAACAGCAAGGTCTACCGGCATCCGACCTTCTTCGACATCCCAGACGAAGTGGGGCACATGTGATGGCCGAGGCGGCGACAGCGGTCGACCGGGCCGCGTTCTTCGACTGGCTCTGCCGGATGGGCGACAGCTGCCTGGTGCTGGGCCACCGCGTCTCGGAATGGTGCGGCCATGCCCCGGTGCTGGAAGAGGATATCGCGCTGGCCAACCAGGCACTGGACCTGATCGGGCAGTGCCAGTTCTGGCTTTCCCTCGCCGGCGAGGTCGAGGGCAGGGGGCGCAGCGCCGACGACCTTGCCTATCTGCGCGATGCGGCGCAGTTCCGGAACCTGCTGCTGGTCGAACGCCCGAACGGCGACTTCGGCCATACCCTGATGCGGCAGTTCCTGTTCGACGCCTTCCACTTCGAGATGCTGCGCGCGCTGGAAGGCTCCGCCGATCCGCGCGTGGCCGCGATCGCGGCGAAGGCCGGGAAGGAGGTCGCCTATCACCTCGAACGCTCCGCCGACCTCGTGATCGCGCTGGGCGACGGCAGCACGGAAAGCCACGACCGCATGGCCGCCGCGCTCAGGGCGCTCTGGCCCTATACCGGAGAGATGTTCGCGGACGATGCGGTGGATCGCGCCATGGCAGCTGCCGGTATCGCGCCGCTGCCGTCCGGCCTGAAGCCCGCCTGGGCGGCGACGGTGGCCGAGGTGCTGGCGGCGGCGACGCTCGACCATCCGGGCGAGGTCTGGCAGCACGGCGTGTCCGGCGCGGGCGGCGGCCGGCGCGGCGTCCACTCCGAACACCTCGGCTATATCCTCGCCGAGATGCAGTTCCTGCAGCGCGCCTATCCCGGGGCGGTCTGGTGACTGCCTTGCCGGCAGGATCGCATCCCGACCTGGCCGAGGTCTGGCGCTGGCTGGCCGAGGTGCCGGACCCGGAGATCCCGGTGATCAGCGTCACCGACCTTGGCATCGTCCGCGAGGTGGAATGGCAGGGGGAGACGCTGGTGGTGACGGTGACGCCCACCTATTCGGGCTGCCCGGCGACGTCGGTGATCGCGCTTGACATCGAGGCTGCGCTGCGCGCGAAGGGGGTCGAACGGCTCCGCCTCGAACGCCGCCTCGCGCCGCCCTGGACGACCGACTGGCTGACGCGGGAAGGGCGCGAGAAGCTGCGCCGCTACGGCATCGCGCCCCCCGTCGACGGCACCGCCGCCGACGGACGGATCGCCGGGCGCATCGCGCGCCTGGCAGGCGGCGGCAACCTCGCCGTCGCCTGCCCGCGTTGCGGCTCGACCCGCACCGAGCGGATCAGCCAGTTCGGCTCCACCCCCTGCAAGGCCAGCTGGCGCTGCACCGACTGCCTGGAACCCTTCGATTACTTCAAATGCATCTGAGGAACGACACCCGCATGGCCCGCTTCCATCCGCTGAAAGTGACCGATGTCCGCCGCGAGACGCGCGATGCCGTGGTGGTGACGCTTGCGCCCGGCGACGAGGACCGCGCGCTTTTCGACTTCACCCAAGGTCAGTACCTGACCTTCCGCCGCATCTTCGGGGGCGAGGAACTGCGCCGCTCCTACTCGATCTGCTCGGGCCGGGACGACGGCGTGCTCAGGGTCGGCATCAAGCGGGTCGAGGGCGGGGCCTTCTCGACCTGGGCGAACGAGGCGCTGGCGCCGGGCGACGTGCTCGAGGCGATGCCGCCGACGGGCCGCTTTCACGCGCCGGTCGACCCCGGCGCGGCGCGGCACTACCTGGCCTTCGCGGCAGGGTCGGGCATCACGCCGGTCCTGTCGATCATCCGCACCGTCCTCGTGCGGGAGCCGAAGTCGCGCTTCACGCTGGTCTATGCCAACCGCCAGATCAGCTCGATCATGTTCCGCGAGGAGTTGGAGGATCTGAAGAACCAGCACCTGGGCCGCCTGTCCGTGATCCACATCCTCAAGCACGAGGCGCAGGAGATCGACCTGTTCACCGGGCGCATCGACGCGGCGAAGGTCGAGGCGCTGCTGTCCGGCTGGATCGACGCCTCGACCGTCGACACCGCCTTCATCTGCGGGCCGGAGCCGATGATGCTCGACATCGCGGCAAGCCTGCGCGCGCACGGGCTGAGCGACGCCCAGATCAGGTTCGAGCTGTTCGCGACCGGCCAGCCCGGCCACACGCGGCCGCGCCCCGCCGCGTCCGTGCCGGTGGCGCCGGGAACCGGCATCCTGGCGACCGTCACGCTGGACGGCACCACCCGCAGCGTCGCGATGTCGGGGAAGGGTCAGACCATCCTCGAGGCCGCGCTCGCGGCAGAGATGGACGCACCCTATTCCTGCAGGGCCGGGGTCTGTTCCACCTGCCGCTGCAAGGTACTGCAGGGCGAGGCGGAGATGCGTGTCAACCACGCGCTCGAGGATTACGAGGTGCGCGCGGGCTATGTCCTGTCGTGCCAGGCGGTCCCGCTTGGCGACCGTGTCGTTGTCACCTATGACGAATGAGGGCACCGTGACCGCAGCCATGAACGTCGAGGAATACCTTGCCCGCGGCGGCGTCCTGACCGCGCCCGAAAACGCCCCGGCCCGCTACCGCGCCATGCTGATGCAGATGATGGCGACCTTCGTCGACAGCGAACTTGCGGCCTCTGCGGGCTTTGCCGATGCCATCAACCTCGCGCCGGGCATCAAGGAACGCATCGCGGCCAGCCGTATCACGCTGGAAAAGGCCGACCATGCCGGGCGTGTCCTTGCGGTGATGGAAACCTTCGGAACCGATGCCCTCCGCTACCAGTCCCAGCACGACTGGGCGGCGCGGGTCGCCCGCGACACCGACCTCGGCAGCAGCCGGCTGGCGGGGGACATGCGGCTTTCGGTCTTCCACTACCCGATCGCCGGCTGGGTGGACGCGGTGGTGATGAACGTGCTGCAGGGCATCGCGACAGGCGTCCAGATGACCGAACTGACCCGCGTTTCCTATGGCCCCCTCGCCGATGTGTTCCGCGACATCGCCCCGCGCGAGGCGCGCCATGCCGAACTGGGGCTGGAGGGGCTGGAGCGCATCGTGGCGACCGGCGCGGGACGTGACGCGGCGCAGGCGGCGCTTGCCTACTGGCGGCCGCGGGTCGCGGCCACCTTCGGGCTGGCCGGCTCGACCCGGTTCGCGGCGCTGCGCGCGCTTGGCCTGCGCCATTGCCCGAACGAGGACCTGCTGGCCCGCTGGGAAACCCTTGCCGCGGACCGCCTGGCCGCCATCGGGCTCTGACGGCGCCCGCCAACCCCGGACAAGGGCCGCGCAGATCCGGGATCGGAAACATGGACCGCCGCGGGTTTCGGGGGTAGAGCTTTCACGGTGGCGGCAGGTTGCCCGGCGCCGCCCTCGCGGGGGTGGGCGATTTGCGGGCGGTTGGCGGGCGGAGGCGATGGTGAACACGATCGAAAGCATCGACAGCGAGGTTGCCAAACTGGGCGAACTTGCACCTGCGGGCTATTTCCTGGCACTTCGGGTGCGCGGCGCCTCGCCGCTCATGGTGTTCAAGACCTTCCCGCAGGACTGGCTCGATACCTACATGGAAAACGGCTACATGATGCGTGACCCGGTGACGACCTGGGCGCTGACCATCGGTGGCACCATCCGCTGGAGTTCGCCCTTCCTGCCCGACCCCTTCGGCGTCCTGCGCGATGCCGCGCGCCACGGTCTGACCTACGGCGCCTCGATCGCGCACGGGCCGCGGACCGCGCTGACGCTCTGTTCGATCTGCCGGCAGGACCGTGAGCCCACGCAGGAGGAAATTGCCCAGGCGCGCGAGATCGTGCTGCGCCTGCACGCCCTGACCGAGCCGCCGAAGGCGCTGGACGCGCCGCTGACTGCCGCGCTCGGGGTGCTGGCCGCGGGCGGCGGCGCGGACCGGCTTGCGCGTGAGCTCGGCATCTCCGAGGCGGCGGCGCGGGCGCGGATCCGGGACCTCTGCACGGTTCTCTTCGCGGCGACGCCCGAAGAGGCGCTGCGCCGCGCACGGGACGCGAAACTGATCTGAGATCGTCCGGCGCGGCGCCAGAGGCGCCCGCACCACCCCTGCGCCGAGGGCCGCCCCAGGGTTTCAGAACATCGGCGGCGTGCAGGCGCAGGCGACCACGGCCACGGTCTTGCCGATATTGCGCAGCGTGTAGGGTTGGCGCCCGATCAGCTGGAAACCACCGCCCCGCCGCAGCACCCGGGTGACATCGCCCACCGTCACCTCGACCGTGCCGCGCAGGATCACCGCCGCCGTCTCCCCGTCGTGCGAGATCGGATCGTCCCCCGTTCCCGCGCCGGGCTGGTAGCGTTCGATGAACATCTGCAGCGTCTTGTCGCCGCGCTCCGCCGCCAGCACCCGCAGGTCCGCTTCGCCCCGCGTCAGGACAGCGAGGCCGTCGCTGTCATAGAACAGCACGTTCTGCTGCGACGAGGGCAGGGCGAAGAAATCCGCGATCGAAATCGGCACCGCAGACAGGATCCTGTGCAGCGAGGCGAGCGAAGGGGCATGCGCCTCCTGCTCGATCAGAGAGATCGTGGAATTGGTCACCCCGGCCCGCTTGGCCAGGTCGCGCTGGCTCAGCCCCGCCCTCTCGCGCACCGCGCGAAGCCGGGCGCCGATGTCAAGCTCGGACGCTTCCTTGCTGGACCGCGACACGGTCCTTGTCCGCCTGGAAGCCTGCCCTTGCTCGTTCATCGCCCGCCGCTCTCCGCCATTCCGCCGACCGCCTTGCGATATGCATGCAACCCCGGATCGCGTCAACCGCCCGGCAGCCTGCACCCAAGAGACAACAAATCTGTTGTAATGTAAAATTTTTAGTGACAGAGTTCATAAAATTTCAAACAGACGGGACGCCGCCGATGAACGCCATTGAAACCTTCGCCGCCCTGTCAGGCAAGCTTTTCGTGGGCGGCGCCTACCGCCGCAGCGAAGCCTCCGACCATCTCGACGTGGTCGAACCCGCGACCGAGGACCGTATCGGCCAGATCGCCGACGCCACCGACGCCGAGGTGGACGAGGCGATGGACGTGGCGCTGGGCGCGGGCAGGGCCTGGAACGCCATCGACATGCGCTCGCGCGCCGTGGTGATGCACGAGATCGCGGCGGTAATGCGCCGCGACAAGGCGCTTTATGCCGAGTATCTGACGCGCGAGGAGGGCAAGCCCTTCAAGGAAGCGCTCGACGAGGTGTCGTGGTGCGCCACCGCGATGGACTACTACGCCGAGATTGCCCGGCACGAGGCCGGCCGCATCGCCGGCACGACCGTTCCGGGGCAGTTCCACTTTGCCGTCAAGGAACCGCTCGGGACCGTCGTCATCATCCTGCCGTTCAACTACCCGCTCGTCCTCTTGTGCTGGGAAGCCGCCGCCGCGCTGGCCGCCGGCAACGCGGTCATCGTCAAGCCGCATGAACAGACCAGCATCACCACGCTGAAGTTCATGGAGGTGTTCCGGGGTCTGCCCGACGGGCTGATGCAATGCCTGACCGGCGGCCCGCGCGTGGCCCAGCGCCTGATCGCCAGCCGCAAGACGCATGGCGTGGCCTACACCGGCTCGGTCGCGGTGGGGCAGGCCGTCGCGCGCACCTGTGCCGAAACATTCAAGCCCTGCCTGATCGAGGCCTCGGGCAACGACCCCTTCATCGTCATGCCCTCGGCCCCGCTCGACATCGCGGCGCGCGGCGCGGCCTTTGCGGCCTATCTGAACTGCGGGCAGGTCTGCACCTCGGCGGAACGCTTCTACGTCCACGACGCGATCCACGACGATTTCGTCCGCCTGCTGGTGGAGGAGGCGCGGAAACTGCGTATCGGCAACGGCCTGCACGAGGTCGACATGGGGCCGATGGCCACGCGGCGCCAGCGCGAGCGGTTCGAGGCGATGATGTCGGATGCCCGCCGCCAGGGCGCAAAGGTCGCGACCGGCGGCGGACGCCCCGCAGACCTGAACTCCGGCTGGTTCGTCGAACCGGCGGTGCTGACAGAGGTCACGCCGGACATGGACATCCTGCGCAACGAATCCTTCGGCCCGGTCGCCCCGATCTGCCGGGTGCAAAGCTTCGACGAGGCGATCGAACTGGCCAACCGCTCCGACTACGGCCTTGGCGCCAACCTCTACACCCGCGACACCGACGAGACCTTCCGCGCCGTGCGCGAGATCCAGTCGGGCATCCTCTGGATCAACGCGCCGCTCCTGGACAACGACGCGCTGCCCTTCGGCGGGCGCAAGCTTTCGGGCAACGGCCGCCAGCTTGGCCCCGAGGGGCTGAACCAGTTCCAGAACACCAAGTTCGTGATGATCGACCCCGGCGCCAGCACGCAGGACTTCTGGTGGTTCCCCTATCCGCGCGCGGAAAGCTATCCGGGCACGCGCTGAGGGCAGGGGGCAGCGATGGCCGCAGATTTCCCCGATCGTGCCGAGGTCGTCATCATCGGCGGCGGCGTCGCCGGTTGTTCGGTCGCCTATCACCTGACGAAGATCGGCATCACCGACGTGGTGCTCTGCGAGCGCCAGCAACTGACCTCCGGCACGACCTGGCACGCGGCAGGGCTCGTGACGCAGTTGCGCGCCACCCGCCGCATGACCGAGCTTGCGCAGTATACGGGCGAACTTTTCGGCACGCTGGAGGAGGAGACCGGGCAGGCAACCGGGTTCAAGCGGCGCGGTTCGCTGCGTGTCGCCAACACGCCCGCGCGCTACGAGGAACTGGCGCGCGGCGCCTCGATGGGCCGGACCTTCGGCCTCCCGGTCGAGCCGGTCACGCCCGGCGAGATCAAGGAACGCTGGGCGCCGATCAGCACCGAGGGGATCGTCGGCGGCTTCTGGTTCCCGCAGGACGGGCAGGTCAACCCCGCCGACGTGACGCAGGCCTACGCCAAGGGCGCGCGGATGCGCGGCGCGCGGATCCTGGAGCATACGGCGGTCACGCGCATCCTGGTGGAAAACGGCAAGGCCGCCGGGGTGATGACGGACAAGGGGCCGATCCGCGCCAGCACGGTCGTCATCTGCGGCGGCATGTGGTCGCGCGACCTGGCCGCAGCGATCGGCGTGACCCTGCCGCTCCATGCCGCCGAACATTTCTACATCGTCACCGAACCTGTCGAGGGCCTGCCCCGCGATCTGCCGGTGCTGTTTCTCGGCGACGAATGGACCTATTACAAGGAAGACGCGGGCAAGCTCCTGGTCGGCTTCTTCGAGCCGAACGCGAAGCCGTGGGGCCAGCAGGGCATCCCCGAGGATTTCGCCTTCGGGACACTGCCCGAGGATGTCGACCACATCGCCCCGCTGCTCGAGGCGGCGACACGCCGCGTGCCGGTGCTTGAGCGCACCGGCATCCAGCTTTTCTTCAACGGCCCGGAAAGCTTCACCCCCGACGACCGCTACCTTCTGGGCGAAACGCCCGAGGTGCCGGGGCTTTTCTGCGCCACCGGCTTCAACTCCATCGGCATCCTGTCTTCGGGCGGGGTGGGCAAGGCGCTGGCGGACTGGATCCGCGACCGCCGCCCGCCGGTCGAGCTGATGGATGTGGACGTGCGGCGGATGCAGTCCTTTCAGGGCAACCGCGCCTATCTGGAGGAGCGCACGACCGAAACGCTCGGCCTTCTCTTCGACATGCACTGGCCCTATCGCCAGTTCGCCACCGCCCGCGACATCCGCCTCAGCCCGTTCCACGACCGGCTGAAGGCGCTGGGTGCCTCCATGACCGAGGCCGCGGGCTGGGAACGCCCCGGCTTCTTCGGCGCCCCCGGCACGACGCCGGAGATCGGCTATTCCTACGGCCGGCAAAGCTGGTTCGACGCCTGCGGCGAGGAATGCCGCAACACCGCGGAGAACGTCACGCTGTTCGACCAGAGCTGTTTCGTGAAGTACCGCGTCGAGGGGCGCGATGCGCTGGCGGTCCTCAACCGCGTCTCGGCCAACCAGATCGACGTTCCGGTGGGCCGCGTGGTCTACACGCAGTGGCTGAACGAGCTTGGCGGGATCGAGGCCGACGTCACCGTGACGCGCCTGTCCGAGACCGCCTTTCTTGTCGTCACCATCGCCGTCTCGCAGCGCCGCGACCTCGCCTGGCTGATGCGCCACATCCCCGAAGGGGCGCATTGCTTTGCCCATGACGTGACCTCGGGCCTGCCGATGCTCGCCCTGATGGGGCCGAAGGCGCGGGCGCTCCTGTCCACGCTCACGCCCGCGGACCTGTCCGACGCAGCCTTCCCCTTTGCCACCAGCCGGGAGATCGACCTTGGCTTCGCCCGCGTCCGCGCCAGCCGCCTGACCTTCGTCGGCGAACAGGGCTATGAGCTGTTCATGCCCGCCGAATTCGCGACCCATGTCTTTGACCGGCTGGCGGAGGCAGGTGGCCCGTTCGGGCTGCGGATGGGCGGCTTCTTCGCGATCAACGCGATGCGGATGGAAAAGGGCTACCGCCACTGGGGCCATGACATGGGCGAGGAGGACACGCCCCTTCAGGCCGGTGTCGGCTTTGCGGTGGCGATGGACAAGCCCGGCGGCTTCATCGGGCGCGAGGCACTGCTGCGGCAGAAGGCGGAAGGCCCGCTGACGCGCCGCTTGGTGCAGCTTCGCCTGACCGGCGAAGGCATCCCGCCGCATCTCTACCACAACGAACCGATCCTGCGGGACGGGCAGATCGTCGGCTCCGTCACCTCGGGCGCCTATGGCCACCGGGTCGGCGCCTCGCTCGGGATGGGCTACGTCGCCCACCCGGAGGGCGTCAGCGGCGCCTGGCTCGCCTCGGGCCGGTGGGAGGTGGAGATCGCCTGGCAACGCCACCCCGTCGCCGTGCAGTTTCGCCCCTGGTACGACCCGGAGGGGGTGCGGATCAAGGGATGACAGGATGCACCCGCGCCCGGGGTGCACGCGATCCGGGCGCAACAACACGCAACCAGGACAGGAGGGAATGACATGGCACGAGAGACGCTCCATCCGGAGCTTGAACGGCGGCTTGCCGTTCTGGAGAAACCCGAAAACCAGGGGGCAGGCTTCGGCGGCATCGACTGGGTCTGGCTGATGGTTCTTGGCGTCGTTGGCCCCGCGCTCCTTCTGCTCTGGGGGTGGTCATGAGCACGCCCGACACCTCTGACGAAAGCGGCTGGCCGCTGACCCACACAGAGCGCGACTGGAACCAGTGGCAGCTTTTCGCCGTGCTCCTCGTCACCGCCGCCGCAACCTGGTGCTACATCATCGGGGAGTATGTGGGGTATTACCTGAACCTCAAGATGGGCATCGCCGCGATGACGGCGGGCTCCATGATCGGGATGCTGATGGTCACGCTCGCCGTCGTGCCCACCGCCACCCGCTACGGCATCGACAGCATCGCCGCCGCCCGCCCGCAGTTCGGCGACCGCGGCTGGATCATCACCGTCTTCCTGCAATACGCCTCGATCATCGGCTGGAACTGCCTCCTGATGATCTTCTTCGGCAAGTCGGTGGGCCAGCTTCTGCAAGCCATCGGCGTGATCGACCCGGCCAGCGTCGACTGGGTGCTGCGCATCGTCACCGTGCTGGCCTGTGCGCTGGTCTACCTTGTCCTCATGCGCGGCGGCACCGGGCTTGAGCGGGTGTCGCAGATCCTGTTCTTCGTCATCGTCGGGATCGGCGTCTGGATGGTCTGGGTGCTTCTGGCCAACCAGTCCGACACCATCGCTGCGGCCACGCCCGCCTATGCCTCGGGAAGCCTGCGCTGGGACTACGTTACCGGGATCGAGATCGGGATCGTCAGCCTGCTGAGCTGGTGGCCCTATATCGGCGCCATGGTCCGCAAGGCCCCGAACGCCCATTCCGCCACCTTGCCCGCGATGCTGGGCATGGGCCTGCCGGTTCCGGTGCTCAGCATCGTCGGCCTTGCCGCGATCCTGGCGCTGCAGGTGTCGGACCCCTCTGCCTGGCTCATCACACTGGGCGGGTCGACCTACGGGGTGATCGCGCTTGTCTTCGTGATCGCGGCCAACCTCGGGACCACGCTTGCGGGCGTCTATGCCACTGCCGTGGGGCTGAGGCAGGTGCCCGCGCTCGCCAAGTCGCGGTGGAGCACGCTTATGCTCTTCGCGCTGGTCCCCGTCGCCTTCGTCAGCCTCGTCGTGCCGGACCTCTTCTTCTCGAACTTCGGCACGTTCCTCGCCTTCATCGGCGTCTTCTTCGCGCCGATCTGCGCGATCCAGATCACCGACTACCTGATCCTGCGCCGCCAGCGCATCTCGATCCGGGCGGTTTTCGTCGGCGGGCCGGGCACGGACTATCACTACTGGGCCGGGTTCAACCCGGCGGCGATCCTGGCCATGGTCGCGGGGTTCTTCACCTACCTCTACCTGCTCAACCCCGTCTCCTATGCCAGCCGCGCGCCCTATGACATCCTCACCGCCTCGCTGCCGACGGCGGTCGTGGCAGGGGTCGTCTACGCCGCGGTCACGCTTCTGGTGAACAAGCCCGCCGGCAAGGGCGGGTACTGAGAACGGCACTGTCCCTTCCGGCGGAGAGCATCTCTTTCCGCCGGAAGGGATCATCGCGGCGGCAGGTCATCGCGCGACCCGAACCCGCAGCCCGGCCCCCCGGGGGGCGGGCGCAAGGCCCGGCCGCACCCCGGCGGGTTGCGCCAGGCCCGCCCCTCCGCGACCGGCAGGAAGCCCGGCGCGTGGCATCGTGAACCTTGCTGCCGCGCGATGAAAGCGGCGTCCGCCCGTGTCGCCCGGAGAAGGTTGAGTTACCCGGAAAGCACGCCACCCACCCTAGGCTCGAATTGGCGGGCAGGCACTGGATGAAGACGGTGCCAACGGCGGCGGGCCTTCCGGCGCTGATCGGGTCCGCCGCGCGGGTGCGAATATTCCGCCCGCTGCGGGACTACGGGGACCATTTCCGGCAGGCGACCCCGCCGCAAGCGACGTTCACCTCCCGCGGAAGCGATGCGGTCGTGGCGGCGTCGGTGCAGTCAAACGTGCAGCTTCGGTCGGCGATACCCTGTTCGGTCTGAAGATCGACCAGGGCCATCGGCACGGCGCGCGCGACGCCGGCATTCGCGCCCAATCTGAAACGCAAGGGCACATTGACGATGTGGGCATCGAGGGCCGGCACGCTCAGGTCGCTTCAGGTGGCGCCTTTCGGGCGCCGGCCGGCAGGGGCGGAAAAGATCGGCGCTCGGCGGTTCGGGCAGGGGGGCCGTCCCCCCCTGCCGCAGGTGTAACCGCCCGGAACGCCGACCCCGAAGGGGCCTTTCAATCGGCGCGATGGCAGATCGCCACCTTTCAGCCAAGCACCCTGCGCACCGCGCGGGTTGCGGCGGCGACCACCTGATCGGCCTCCTCCCGCATCAGGCAGAGCGGCGGGGCGAAGCCCAGGATATCGCCCTGCGGCATGGCGCGGCCGATGACGCCTTCCTCCAGCAGGGCCGCCGAGATCGCCGGGCCGACCTTGCGCGCAGGATCGAAGAAGCGGCGGTCGTCCTTGTCCTCGACGAATTCCACCGCCGCCATCAGCCCGTCGCCACGCACCTCGCCGACGTTGCGGTGACCGGCAAGCGCATCGGTCAGCGCCTTGCGGAAGTAGGCCCCGGTTTCCCCGGCGTTCTTCACCAGTCCCAACGAGTCGATCAGCCTGAGGTTCGCCACCCCGGCCGCGGCGCAGACAGGATGGGCCGAATAGGTCCAGCCGTGGCCGATGGGGCCAAGCTGATCCGAACCCTGCACCAGCACCTCCCACATCCGGTTCGACACGATCGACCCCGACAGCGGAGCGTAGGCCGAGGTCAGGCCCTTGGCGATGGTGATAAGGTCCGGCTCCATCCCGTAGTGGACCGATCCGAACATGGTGCCCAGCCGCCCGAAGCCGGTGACGACCTCATCCGCGACCAGAAGGATATCGTATTTCTTCAGAACCGCCTGAATCGCCGCCCAATAGCCCGCGGGCGGCGGCACGATGCCGCCGGTGCCCAGGATCGGCTCGCCGATGAAGGCCGCGATGGTGTCGGGGCCTTCGGCAAGGATCATCTCCTCCAGCTTGGCCGCGCAATCGGCGCTGAACTGCTCCTCGCTCATGCTGCGGTCTTCGCGGCGGAAGTAATAGGGCGCCTCGGTGTGCAGGATCGGCGCGCGCGGCAGGTCGAAGGCGTTGTGGAAGAGCGAGAGCCCGGTCAGAGAGCCGGTCATCACGCCCGACCCGTGATAGCCGCGCCAGCGCGAGATGATCTTCTTCTTCTCGGGCCGGCCAAGGATGTTGTTGTAATACCAGATCAGCTTGATGTTGGTTTCATTCGCGTCCGACCCGGACAGGCCGAAGTAGACCCGGCTCATGTGTTCGGGGGCGCGTTCGATGATCATGCGGGCGAGCGTGATCGAGGCTTCGGTGCCGTGACCGACATAGGCGTGGTAATAGGCGAGTTCACGCGCCTGCTCGGCGATGGCCTCGGCGATCTCGGTCCGGCCATAGCCCACGTTCACGCAGTAAAGCCCGGCGAAAGCGTCAAGGCTGCGCTTGCCGCTCATGTCGGTGATGTGGCAGCCCTCGCCCCCGGCGATAACCCGGCGCGGGGTCTCGCCCCGGGCGTGGGCGCCCATGTGGGTCGACGGGTGGAAGAAGTGATCGCGGTCCCAGGCGTTCAGTTCGTTGTCGCGGTCAAGCATGGTGGTTCCTTTCCCGCGCTCAGGCGGCGGTGTCGATGCAAAGGTATTTCAGTTCGGTGAAGGCCTCCAGCCCGTGGCGCGATCCCTCGCGGCCAAGTCCGGACTGTTTCCAGCCGCCAAAGGGGATCGGGCCGCCGGTGATCTTCACGCGGTTGACGGCAACCATGCCGAATTCCAGCGCGCGCGACAGGCGCAGCGCGCGGGCGCCGTCACGGGTGACGACATAGGCGGCAAGACCGTATTCGGTGTCGTTGGCGCGGGCGATCACCTCGGCCTCGCTGTCGAAGGGCAGGATCGAGGCGACGGGGCCGAAGGTTTCCTCGCGATGGATCAGCGCGCCTTCCCCCGCCCCGGTGATCAGCGTGGGCATGTAGGCCAGCGGCATCTCGGCGTGGACATGGCCGCCGACGACGATCCTCCCGCCGTGGCGGCGCGCATCCTCGACCTGTGCGGCGACCTTGGCCAGCGCGCGGTCGTGCATCAGGGGGCCGACCTCGGTTGCCGGGTCAAGGCCGGGGCCGACCTTCAGCGCCGCGATCCGCGCGGCCAGCCGTTCGGTGAAGGCGGCCAGCAGAGGGCGTTCGACATAGATCCGATTCGCCGCGAGGCAGTCCTGGCCGGAGGTGGCAAACTTGGCATCCATCGCAATCGCCACGGCCCGGTCGATGTCGGCATCGGCAAAGACGATCAGCGGGGCGTGGCCGCCAAGCTCCATCACCAGGCGCTTCATCGAGGGCGCGCACTGCGCGGCGATCAGGCGGCCGATTCCCGACGAGCCGGTGAAGGACATCGCCCGAAGCCGGCTGTCCGCGCACATGGCGCCGACGATGGTTGCCGCATCGCCGGGCACCACGTTCAGGACACCCGCCGGCAGGCCCGCGCGTTCGGCCAGTTCGGCCAGTGCCAGCGCCGAGAGCGGCGTTTCGGCCGAGGGGTGGACGACGCAGGTGCATCCCGCGGCCAGCGCCGCGGCCACCTTGCGGGTGATCATCGCAGAGGGAAAGTTCCACGGCGTCACTACGCCGACCGGCCCCAGCGCCTCTCGCCGGACGATCATCTCGACCTGCGGCAGATGCGGCGTGACCCCCTCGGCGTTCACGCGCGGCGCCTCGCCGGCGTACCAGTCCAGGAACTCGGCGGCATAGGCAATCTCACCCCTCGACTCGGCAAGCGGCTTGCCCTGCTCCAGCGTCATGATCAGCGCCAGATCCTCGGTCGCAGCCAGCATCAGTTCGCCCCACCTGCGAAGAATGCGGGCGCGCTCCTGCGGCAGCCGATCCCGCCAGCCCGGAAAGGCGGCGGTTGCGGCACCGATGGCGGCATCGGTCTCGGTCAATCCCAACGATGCCACGCGCGCCACGGGCGCGCCGCTCGCCGGGTCGGTCACGACGAAGTCCGCCGCATCGGGGGAAGCGGTCCAGCGCCCGCCGATATGGCCGAGCGTGCGCAGCAGCGATCGGTCCGACAGGCGCGACAAGGCTGCATGGGTAGAGAGCGGGACGCAGGTGTTCATCGGGCAGGCTCCTGAATGGCGTGCCCACAGACTGCCGCAGCCGGCGCAGAGAAGGGGACCAATCTGCCCCTCCGCCCTGGCCCGAAACACCTGCGAAGCGGGCGCGTCATGGAGAGATTCTCTATTCCCCCCCGAAAAGGGCCATCGGCAGCGCCCCGTCCTCCTTCACCACCTTGGTCACGATATAGGTGAAGTAGCGATCAATCCCGATTTCCTGCGCCAGCATCCGGTCGACCAGACGCTGGTAGGCGTCGATGTCCCTGGCAACCACCTTCAGGAAATAGTCCACCCCGCCGCCGACCGACCAGCAGGCGACAATCTCCTCCATCTCCGCCACTGCGCGTTCGAACCTTTCGAAGTCGGCCTGGCGGTGGTTGGCGAGCGTCACCTCCACCAGGACGGTGGCGAAGGGGGCGATGCGACGTGGCGCAAGCCGCGCGTGCCAACTCGCAATGATCCCCGCCCGCTCCAGCCTGCGAAGTCGCAGCCAGCAGGGCGTGGGCGAAAGTCCGACCACTTCGGCCAGCTTCAGCTTGGTGATGCGTCCATCCCTCTGCACGGCATCAAGGATACGCAGGTCGATCGCGTCCAGTTTCATCGGCGCCTCGCAACTCTCTGTTTGCAGATTGATATGAATTTGTTCAGATTGGCAATCATGACAATCTGGATGCCTGATCCCGCAGCCCTTTCTCGACCGGTCTATCTGTCGCTGGCCGAGCAGTTCGTCCGTGCCATCGAGGATGGATCCCTGCCCATCGGGTGTCGTCTCCTGCCGCACCGGAAGCTTGCCGACGCGCTGGGGCTTTCGGTCCAGACTGTCAGCCGCGCCTATGATGAACTGATCCGCCGCAGCCTGGTCTCGGGCGAGGTCGGGCGCGGCTCGTTCGTGCTTGGTCCGGGCGCGGAGGCGCGGCAACCCTACCTGCCGGAACGGCCGGGCGAGTTGATCGATATGTCGATCCTGAAGCCTGTGGTCGAGGCGATGCACCTCGACAGGATGCGCGAGGGGTTCGCCTGGCTGGCCGAGAACCTGACCGCGCCTTCGGCCTTGTCCTTCCGGCCGAACATGGTGATGCCGCATCACCGCGAGGTGGCGGCCGACTGGTTGCTGCGGCAGGGCATTCCGGTCGAGGCAAAGGGCATCGTGCTGACGAATGGGGCCACGCCGGCCATAGCGGCCGCCGTGATGAGCGTCGCGCCGCCAGGGGCGGGGGTGGCGGCAGAGGCCCTGACCCACCATTTGCTGATGCCGCTTTGCACCTACCTGGGCCTTCACCTGGAAGGAGTGGCGATGGACGAGTTCGGAATGCTGCCCGCCGGCCTTCACGAGGTGGCGCGCAAGGGCACGATCCGGGCCGTCTACCTGCAACCCAACGTTGTCAATCCTCTGGCCATGGTGATGCCGTCCGATCGCCGCGCGGAACTGGTCGAGATCGCGCGCCAGCACGACCTTGCCATCATCGAGAACGACATCCTGAACGTGATGATCCCGGAGCGGCCCCCGGCCTTCGCCGCGCTTGCCCCGGAGCGCACGCTCCACATATCCGGCTTTACCAAGATCACCGTTCCCGGACTGCGCATGGCCTATCTTCACGCGCCGCAGCGCTATGCCACGGCCATGGCCAACCGGCATCTGGCCGCGAACTGGATGGCTACCCCGCCGATGGCCGACCTCCTGTCGCACTGGGTCGAGGACGGGACCGTGGCGGATCTGGCCGCCTGGCAGGCCCGCGCCATGTCCGAACGCCACGCGCTGGCATCCGCGGTCCTCGGGTCGGCCATGCCTGTGTGCCACGACAACAGCCTGCACCTTTGGCTGCCGCTGCCCGAAGACTGGCCGGAGGAGACATTCGTGACCCAGGCTCGCCATCGCGGCGTGGCCGTTGCGGCGGGCAATGCCTTCCGCGCCTCGGAGCGCTGGCGCCGCGATGCGATTCGCATTTCGCTGGGCTCCACCCGCACCGAGGAGTTGCGCCGCGGTCTTTCCACCATCGCGGGGATGCTTTCCGATGTCCCCGAAGTGCTGTTGCCGACCATTTGATTTCCGCAAGCGAACCGCAGGCGGGAAAAATTGTCATGATATTATATATTAATTGACATGATTTTAAGTCGATACAATTGTCCCCGCACCAAACACCGGGGAGTTGGACGTGACGGCACCGATCATCCGCATCGACAGGCTGGACAAGGTCTTCGGGACATTGAAAGTCCTGGACGGGCTGTCCTTCGACGTCATGCCCGGCGAAAAGCTCGCGCTCATCGGCCCGTCCGGGTCGGGCAAGACGACCATCCTGCGCATCCTGATGACGCTCGAAACCATAAGCGGCGGCCATATCGAAGTCTGCGGCGAACAGCTCTACCACATGCGGCGGGGCGACCGGGAACTGCCGGCGGACGAGGCGCACCTGCACCACATGCGCAGCCACATCGGCATGGTCTTCCAGCACTTCAACCTGTTTCCGCACAAGTCGGTGCTGGACAACATCACCCTCGCGCCCGTCCTGACCAAGGGTGAGCCGAAGGCAAAGGCGGAGGCACGGGCAAGGGAACTGCTGGAGATGGTGGGGCTGTCCGACAAGGCCGGGGCCATGCCCAGCCAGCTTTCGGGCGGCCAGAAGCAGCGCGTCGCCATCGCCCGCGCGCTGGCCCTGCAGCCGCGCATCATGCTTTTCGACGAGGTCACCAGCGCGCTCGACCCCGAACTGGTCGAGGAGGTGCTGCTGGTGATGAAGCGACTGGCCGCCGAGACCGACATGACCATGCTTCTGGTCACCCACGAAATGGGTTTCGCCCATGAATTCGCCGACCGGGTCCTGTTCTTCGACAAGGGCCGCATCGTCGAACAGGGCCCGCCCGACCAGATCTTCCGAAACCCGACACAGGAGCGAACCCAAACCTTCCTGCGCAAGATCATCGCCGCGGGGCACCGTGTCTGAACCCGAAACCGACAGAGAGGACCAAAGATGAAAAAGACCCTGCTGACCCTTGCCCTGCTGGCCGCGCCCGCCGCCGCCATGGCCGATACGCTCGATGACCTGAAGGCGCAGGGCTTTGCCCGCATCGCCATCGCCAACGAGCCGCCCTTCACCGCGGTGGCCGCCGACGGCACCGTTTCGGGCGCCGCCCCCGATGTCGCGCGCGAGATCTTCAAGCGGCTGGGCGTGCCCGAGGTCGTGGCCTCGATCAGCGAATATGGCGCGATGATCCCCGGCCTTCAGGCCCGCCGCCACGACGCCATCACCGCCGGCCTCTTCATGAAGCCCGAGCGGTGCCAGGCCGTCGCCTATTCCGAACCGGTCCTCTGCGACGCCGAGGCCTTCCTGGTTCCGAAGGGCAACCCGAAGGGCTTCACC
The DNA here is from genome assembly GCF_025380365.1 of Albidovulum sediminis. Taxonomy (GTDB): domain Bacteria; phylum Pseudomonadota; class Alphaproteobacteria; order Rhodobacterales; family Rhodobacteraceae; genus Albidovulum; species Albidovulum sediminis. The sequence goes on along the minus strand of NZ_JAOCQF010000001.1, from coordinate 1,773,071 downwards.
TCCTATGCCGACATCGCGGCCGACGCCACCGCCACCATCGGCGCGCCCGGCGGCGGCACGGAAGAGAAGCTGGCGCTGGAAGCCGGCGTGCCGCGTGATCGCGTGATCGTGGTGCCCGATGGGCAGTCGGGGCTGAAGATGGTGCAGGACGGCCGCATCGACGTCTATTCGCTGCCGGTCCTGTCGATCTCGGACCTGATGGCCAAGTCGGGGGACGCGAACCTTGAAATGGTCGCCCCCGTCATCGGCGCGCCGGTCTATTGCGACGGCGCGGCCTTCCGCAAGGAGGACGCGGCCCTGCGCGATGCCTTCGACGTGGAGCTGGCCAAGATGAAGGAATCGGGCGAATTCGCCGCCATCATCGAGCCCTACGGCTTCTCCGCCGCGGCGGCGATGTCGACGAGCCGCGCCCAGCTTTGCGGCGAGTGACGGCCTGATCGGGGACGGCGCGGCACCCCCCGCGCCGTCCGCCCCTTGCAAGGAACACTGAAACGATGGGCGACTGGTCCGGATATCTGGCCCTGATCCTTCAGGGCGCGCTGGTGACGGCGCAGCTGACGGTCATGGGCTCTGCCCTGGCGCTGGTCGCGGCCTTTGCGGCCGGCCTGGGCCGGATCGCGCCGCTCGCGCCGGTCCGCTGGCTGGCCACGGTCTACATCGAATTCTTCCGCGGCACCTCGATCTTCGTGCAATTGTTCTGGGTCTACTTCGTGCTGCCCTTCGCCGGCATCAGCCTGTCGCCCCTGATGGCCGGCGTGCTGGCGCTGGGCCTGAACGTCGGCGCCTACGCGGCCGAGGTGGTGCGCGGCGCCATCCTGTCGGTGCCGAAGGACCAGTACGAGGCGACCATCGCGCTGAACCTCACGAAGCTCCAGCGGATGCGTCATGTTATCCTGCCACAGGCGCTGCCCTTGATGCTGCCCACCTTCGGCAACAACGCGATCGAGCTTCTGAAGGCCACTGCCGTCGTCTCGCTGATCTCGCTGACCGACATGACCTTCCAGGCCCAGGTCGTGCGCGCCCAGACGGGCAGCACGCTGATCCCCTTTGCGACGATCCTGATCCTCTACTTCGCGATGGCCATGATCATCACCACGGGCGTGCGCGCCCTCGAACGCCGCCTGACGCGCGGCCTGGACGGGGTACGCTAGGATGCAGTGGGACTGGGCCTTCGTCGCAGAGATCACGCCGACCCTCTTGAGCGGGCTGAAACTGACGCTGCTGATCACGCTGCTGTCGGCCATGGTTGCGGCGGCCCTGGGGCTTGCCTTCGCCATCGCCCGCCGCTCTCCGAACCGGCTGGTCGCACGGCCGACGGGCGCTTTCGTGGAATTCATCCGGGGCACGCCGCTGCTGGTACAACTGTACTTCATCTTCTACGTCCTGCCCGACGCGGGCATCCTGCTTCCGCCGCTGGTGGCGGGCGTGATCGGGATGGGCCTGCACTACGCGACCTACACCGCCGAGGTCTATCGCGCCGGCATCGAGAATGTGCCGAAGGGCCAGTGGGAGGCCGCGCGGGCCACCAACCTGACGATGCGGCAGACCTGGGTGCATGTCGTCATCCCGCAGGCGGTGCCGCCGATGATCCCGGCGCTGGCGAACTACCTGATCGCGATGTTCAAGGAAACGCCGCTTCTCTCCGCCATCACCGTGCTGGAACTGATGAACCAGGCCAAATCGGTCGCCAACTCCAGCTATCGCTATGTCGAGCCGATGACGCTGGTCGGCGTCTTCTTCCTCGCCATGAGCCTGGTTTCCGTGGTCATGCTGCGCTGGCTGGAACGCCGCTACGGAAGGCTTGGCAAATGACCGAGATCGTCGTTTCCCCGCGTGCCCCGCGCCTTGATCCGCGCCCGGTGGCGCATCGCGTCGGGCTGGTGGCACTTTCCACCGACCACACGTCGGAGGTGGACTACGCCCGCATCCTGGCCCCGGCGGGGGTGGGTATCTACGTGAACCGCATTCCCTTCGCCAATCCCGTCACGCCCGAGACGCTCCGCGCGATGGAGGGCGACCTGGCCGAGGGCGCCGCCCTGATCCTGCCGGGCGAGGCGCTGGACGCGGTGATCTACGGCTGCACCTCGGCCTCGGTCTGCATCGGGGACGCGGCGGTGCGGGCGCAGGTGGCCAAGGGCAAGCCCGGCTGCCCGGTGGTGACGCCGATCTCTGGCGCGCTGAACGGGCTCACCGCGATGGGCGCGCGTCGCCTCTCGGTGCTGACGCCCTACACGGTCGAAACCACCCGGCCGATGGCCGCGATGTTCGAGGCCGAGGGCTTCGCGCTGGACCGGGTGACCTGCCTGAACATGACCGACGACCGCGACATGGCGCGGATCGCGCTGGACGATCTGGTGGACCTTGCCGCCGGCGCCGCCGATCCGGCCTCCGACGCGCTCTTCATCTCCTGCACCGCGGTTCGCGCGGCGGGCGTGATCGACCGGATCGAGGCCGCGACAGGCCGCCCGGCGCTGTCGTCGAACTATGCTGCGGCCTGGAACGTGGCGCGGATCTGCGGGCTTGATGGCGCCTTGGCGCCGGGCCATCTGATGCGGCTGGGCCTGCCGACATGACCGCGCCCCTGCCCGTCACGCTGGCCGATATCCGCGCCGCGGCGGAGCGGATTGCAGGCCGGGTGCGGCGCACCCCGATGCTGGCCGATCCGCGCCTTCCCGGCGTCTGGCTGAAGCAGGACTATCGGCAGGAAACCGGCGCCTTCAAGCTGCGTGGAGCGACAAATGCGCTCCTCTCGCTACCACCCGAGAGGCTCGTCCGGGGTGTCGTCACCGCCTCGACCGGCAACCATGGCCGCGCGCTGGCCCATGCGGCGCGGGCCGCCGGGGTGCGGGCGGTGGTCTGCCTGTCGCATCTGGTGCCCGCGAACAAGGTGCAGGCGGTGCGCGATCTGGGCGCCGAAGTGCGGATCACCGGCCAGAGCCAGGACGAGGCGATGGACGAGGTCGCCCGCGCCGTCGCCGGGGAAGGGCTGACCGAGGTGCCGCCCTTCGACCACCCGGCCGTGGTGGCGGGGCAGGGCACGCTTGGCCTTGAAATCCTTGACGATCTTCCTGCCCCCGCCGCCGTCCTGGTGCCGCTTTCGGGGGGCGGGCTGGCCGCGGGCGTGGCCACCGCCGTCAAGGCGCTTTCACCCGCGACCCGCGTGATCGGCGTGAGCATGGAACGGGGTGCGGCGATGGCGGCAAGCCTCGCGGCAGGTCGCCCGGTCGAGGTGCAGGAACAGGCCACGCTGGCTGACTCGCTGGGCGGCGGCATCGGCCTGCACAACAGCGTGACCTTCGACATGTGCCGCGCCCTTCTGGATGACGTGGTGCTGGTGAGCGAGGACGAGATCGCCGCCGCGATGCGCCATATCCACGCGGTCACGGGCGATGCCGTCGAAGGCGCCGCTGCCGTGGGCCATGCGGCGCTTCTGTCCGGCCGGATCGCCCCCGTGGCCGGCACCGTCTGCCTCCTCTCCGGCGCCAATGTCGCGCCTGCCACCTTTGCCCGCATCCTGGAAGGCCAAGCCGCATGAGAGACCCCGTCATCCTTCTGACCGAAGCCGATCTGCGCACGCTGGTGCCGCTGGACCTGGCCGCCGTCGACTGCGTCGAGGACGCCTTCCGCGCGCTGGCGACGAAACCTGTGGCGATGCCGCCGATCCTCAGGCTCGACATTCCCGAACACCGGGGCGAGGTCGACGTGAAGACGGCCTATGTGCCGGGTCTCGATACCTTCGCCATCAAGATCAGCCCCGGCTTCTTCAGCAACCCCGAGATCGGCCTGCCCTCGACCAACGGGATGATGGTGGTGCTGTCGGCGCGCACCGGCCTGGTGCAGGCGCTGCTCCTGGACAACGGCTACCTGACCGACGTGCGCACCGCCGCCGCCGGGGCGGTCGCGGCGCGGCACCTGGCGCGCGACGACTGCCGGACGGCGGCGATCCTCGGCGCGGGGATGCAGGCGGAGATGCAGGCGGTCGCGCTGTCGCTGGTGCGCCCGGTGCAGGCCTTCCGCATCTGGGCGCGCGATCCGGGCAAGGCAACGGCACTTTGCGACCGGCTGCGCGGACGCGGGCTTGCCGCGGCCCCCGCCACGACGGTCGAGGATGCGACATCGGGCGCGGACGTGATCGTGACGACGACGCCCGCGCCCTCGCCCGTCCTGCACGACGCGGCGCCGGGCCAGCACATCACCGCCATGGGCTCGGACGCCGAACACAAGAACGAGGTCGCGCCCGCGCTGCTGGCCCGCGCGACCTATGTCGCCGACCGCCTGTCGCAGACCCGTCGCCTGGGCGAGTTGCACCACGCCATCGCCACAGGCGCCGTGCCGGCCGACCGCGTTTTCCTTGAACTGGGCCAGGTCATCGCCGGCCTCGCCCCCGGCCGCAGCCGCCCCGACCAGATCACGCTTGCCGACCTGACCGGCACCGGCATCCAGGATACCGCCATCGCCGCCCTTGCCTTCGCCCGCGCCCGCGCGGCGGGGGCTGGCCAGAGTTTCACCGTCTGAGACCCGAAAGACCGGGCGCCCGCGCCCAGAGGAGGACCGACCCATGCCCGATGTGGACCTGCGCTTCACCCGCGCCGAATTCGCCGCCCGTCTGGAAAAGACGCGTCGCGCGATGGATCAGAAGGGGGTCGATCTTCTGATCGTGACCGATCCTTCCAACATGAACTGGCTGACCGGCTATGACGGCTGGTCCTTCTATGTCCACCAATGCGTGATCGTGCCGCCCGCGGGAGAGCCGATCTGGTTCGGCCGGGGCCAGGATGCCAACGGCGCCCGGCTGACCGCCTGGCTGCGCGAGGAGAACATCCTCGGCTATCCCGACCATTACGTGCAATCGACCGAGCGGCACCCGATGGACTACCTCTCGGGCATCCTCGCTGACCGGGGCTGGGGCGGCCTGCGCATCGGCGTCGAGATGGACAACTACTATTTCTCGGCCGCGGCCTTCGCCAGCCTGACGCGGCACCTGCCCAACGCCCGCTTCGTCGATGCGACCGCGCTGGTGAACTGGCAGCGCGCGGTGAAGTCGGCGCAGGAAATCGACTACATGCGCAAGGCCGGCCGTATCGTCGAGGCGATGCACGCCCGCATCTTCGACAAGATCGAGGTCGGCATGCGCAAATGCGACCTGGTGGCCGAGATCTACGATGCCGGCATCCGCGGCACCGACGGCTTCGGCGGCGATTATCCGGCGATCGTGCCGCTTCTGCCCTCGGGCCGCGATGCCTCAGCCCCGCACCTGACCTGGGACGACCGGCCGATGCAATCCGGCATGGGCACCTTCTTCGAGATCGCCGGATGCTATCACCGCTATCACCTGCCCCTGTCGCGCACCGTCTTTCTGGGCAAGCCGACGCAGGCCTTCCTCGATGCCGAACAGGCGACGCTCGAGGGGATGGAGGCCGGCCTTGCCGCCGCGAAGCCCGGCAACACCTGCGAGGACATCGCGCGCGGCTTCTTCGACGTGCTGGCAAAACACGGCATCCTCAAGGACAACCGCACCGGCTATCCGATCGGCGTCAGCTACCCGCCCGACTGGGGCGAACGCACCATGTCCTTGCGCCCCGGCGACCGCACCGTGCTGGAACCCGGCATGACCTTCCACTTCATGACCGGCCTCTGGCTGGAGGACATGGGGTTCGAGCTGACGGAATCCATCCTGATTACCGAAACCGGGGTGGAATGCCTGTCGAACGTGCCCCGCAAGCTGTTCGTGAAGGACTGAACCATGACGCAGACCCTGAAACCGTCGCCGATCTCGGCGACGGTGGACTTCGACGCAGACGGGGTGCAGCACGGCTTCCTGCGCCTGCCCTACTCGCGCGACGATGCGGCCTGGGGATCGGTCATGATCCCGGTGACGGTGGTGAAGAACGGCAAGGGCCCCACGGCCCTGCTGACCGGGGCCAATCACGGCGACGAATACGAAGGGCCGATCGCGCTGTTCGAACTGGCGCGATCCTTGCAGGCCGCTCGGGTGACGGGCCGGGTGATCATCGTTCCGGCGATGAACCAGCCCGCCTTCGCCGCCGGCACCCGCACCTCGCCCATCGACCGGGGCAACATGAACCGCAGCTTTCCGGGCCGCCCCGACGGTACGGTGACGGAAAAGATCGCCGACTATTTCCAGCGCGTTCTGCTGCCCATGGCGGATGTGGTGCTCGACTTCCACTCGGGCGGCAAGACGCTGGATTTCCTGCCGTTCTGCGCCGCCCACATCCTGCCCGACAAGGTGCAGGAGGCGCGCGCCTTCGACCTGGTCCGCGCGTTCGGCGCCCCCTACAGCGTCAGGATGCTCGAGATCGACGCGGTCGGCATGTATGACACCGCGGCCGAGGAAATGGGCAAGGTCTTCGTCACCACCGAGCTGGGCGGCGGCGGCACGGCGAGCGCGCGCACGGCCGGCATCGCCCTGACGGGGTGCCGCAACCTGCTGATCGCGGCGGGGATCCTGCAAGGCAAGCTCGACGCCCGGCCGACGCAGTGGCTCGACATGCCCGACGGCGACTGCTTCACCTTCTCGGAAGATGCCGGGATGATCCGGTTTCTGGCCGATCTGGGCGAACGGGTGGAAAAGGGTCAGGTTGTGGCCATGATCTATCCGACCGGCCGCACCGGCCTCGACCCGGTGGAGTTGAAGGCCCGCCGGGCGGGGCTTTTCACGGCGCGGCACTTCCCCGGACTGGTCAAGCCCGGCGATTGCGTTGCGGTGATCGCGGACGAAATCGCGGGCTGAGCCTGTCAGGGCAGGCAGGGCCACGACCGGGCCCTGCCGATCGTCGCCGTCAGCAGAGCGACGGCTCCGGGGGCCGCGCGATGGGCTGATGTCGATGGCATGCCATTCAAATCATTGGCGGAAGGGGTGGGATTCGAACCCACGGATGCTTGCACATCGGCGGTTTTCAAGACCGCTGCAATCGACCACTCTGCCACCCTTCCGTCGCTGGCCTTCGAAACCAGTGACTTCACCCGTGCGGCCTGGCTTCCGGTCCGGTGCCGACGCGGGTGCGAGCGGGCGCGCAGCGGGATTGCGCACCCTCCGCGGCACTTACGGCGCGCGCGGCGATTCTGAAAGGCCGAAATCCGCCCGTGGCCGGCCCTCTCGGCCGGCCGCAGTCTTTCCTTGCCCGCGTCGTGCGGCTAGTATGCCGCGCGAGGCAGAACGAAGCGGACGGACCCGGGCGGGAACAGCCGGGTACCGGTCCCTTGGCAAAGAGGCAGGCGGCGTGGCAACTGGCACGCGCGACATGGGGGCAAGGATGCCGGTGAGTTCAAGGATTGCGGTGGCCCTGACGGGGATGGCGGTCTTGCTGTCAGGCTGCGTGGGGGGAACCTCTCCCTTCGGCGGCGGCGGGGACGAGCCGACCACGGTGCAGGCACCGGCACGGCCGGGCAAGACCGAGGAACGCGAGGCGCCGGAGGCCTTCAGCCTGACCGACACCGCACTCTGGGACGGGCGGCCGTCGCTGGGCGGGATCTGGGTCGCGCATGGCTCGGTCACCACGCCGGAGCGGGTGATCATCCGCAACACCGAAAACGGCAAGTCGGTGAAGGGCGCGCTCTTCCGGCGCGAGCGGGAGTTTCCGGGGCCGTCGATCCAGATGTCCTCGGATGCCGCCGCCGCGCTCGGCGCGCTGGCGGGCCAGCCGGTCAAGGTGAGCGTCATCGCCCTGCGGATGGAAGAAGTCGCGCCGCCGCCGGCCGCCCCCGAGGATGGGGACGCGATCGAGACAAAGGCGATCGACCCGGTCGCGGCCACGGCCGCCGCCGCCATCGCCAAGGCCGAGGCGGACGCCCGCCCGGTGGCACGCCCGCGCAAACCCGCGGCGGCCGCACCCGCGCCGGCGAAAGCCGCGCCCGCGGCGGCACCGGCGGCGGCTGCCGCGCCTGCACCCGCGCCTGAACCCGCCCCGGCCAAGCCCGCGGCGGCGACGCCCGTGCCCGAAACGGCGGCGGAACCCGCGGCCCCGGCCGCGGAGGGGGCGCCGCTTTCGGGGGTGCTGAAGCAACCCTATGTGCAGATCGGCACCTTCAGCAGCGAGGAGAATGCAAAGCGTGCGGCGCTGGATCTGTCCAAGGCGGGCATGTCCGCGGTGGTGCGCAAGTCCGGCGAGGGTTCGGTCTGGCGCGTGATCGTCGGCCCCGCGCTCAGCGCCGCGGAACGCGACGCGCTGCTGGAGCGGGTCAAGTCGGCAGGATACCCCGACGCCTTCGCTGTCGGCGGCTGAATACTGGAAAGGACCACGAATGAGACCTCTGCGCAGCCTGCTCGTGATCGCGCTTGCCCTTGTCGCGGTGGCGCTTGCCGGCCGTGGCGAGGCCTTCGAGACCCGCGCGCGCCATGCCTGGGTCTATGACGTGACGACCGGCACCGTCCTTCTGGACAAGGCCGGGGAGGAGGCGGTGCCGCCGGCCTCGATGTCCAAGCTGATGACGGTCAACATGCTGTTCGAGGCGCTGCGCGATGGCCGCGTCTCGCTTCAGGACCGGTTCGCGGTATCCTCGCGCGCCAAGGCCATGGGCGGCTCGACCATGTTCCTGAACGAGACCGACCGCCCCACGGTCGAGGAACTGATCAAGGGCATCGTCGTGCTGTCGGGCAATGATGCCTGCGTCGTCGTGGCCGAGGGTTTGGCCGGGACGGAAGAGGATTTTGCCAAGAAGATGAACGAACGCGCGCGGGCGCTGGGTCTGGAACAGTCCACCTTCGCCAACGCCTCGGGCTGGCCGCATCCGAACCAGCGGATGAGCATGCGCGACCTCGGCGTTCTGGCGGTGCGCCTGATCACCGAGTTTCCGGAATACTACGGCTATTTCGCGCTGGCCGAATATCCGTTCGACAACCGCGCGCCCGACAACCGCTTCAATCGCAACCCGCTCCTTAAGCTCGGCATCGGTGCGGACGGCCTCAAGACCGGCCATACCCAGGAAGCGGGCTACGGCCTTGTCGGCTCGGCCGTGCAGAACGGGCGGCGCGTCGTCTTCGCCGTCTCGGGCCTCGAGAGCGAGCAGCAGAGGGCGGAGGAGGCGGAGCGGATCGTGTCCTGGGCCTTTCGCGAGTTCGTCCAGAAGACGGTCGCCACGGCCGGCACCCGGATCGCCGACGCGCCGATCTGGATGGGCTCGAAATCGCAGGTGGGCCTTGTCGTGCAGGAGGACCTCACGCTTCTCCTGCCGTCGCTGGCGCAGGACAGCCTGAAGGCCGAGATCAGTTATGCCGCGCCGGTCGAGGCGCCGGTCGAGGCCGGACAGGAACTGGCGCGGATGACGATCGAGATTCCCGGACATGATCCGGTCGTGGTCCCCCTGGTGGCCGAGGAGGCGGTGGCGAAAGGCGGCTTCGCGACGCGGCTGAAGACGGCCTTCGGCATCCTCTCGGCCCGCGCCATGACCGAATTCGCCAACTGACCGGCCGATGTTCATCAGCTTCGAGGGGATCGACGGTTCGGGCAAGTCCACGCAGGCGCGGCTCCTGGCGGAGACCCTGCGCGCCGGGGGGCGCGAGGTCGTGCTCACGCGCGAGCCGGGCGGCAGTCCGGGGGCTGAGGAGATTCGCCGGCTCGTGCTCGAGGGCGACCCCGACCGCTGGTCGGCGGAGACCGAGATCCTCCTTTTCACCGCGGCGCGGCGCGACCACATGGAACGCACGATCCTGCCGGCGCTGACGGCGGGGAAGGTCGTCATCACCGACCGCTTCGCCGATTCGACGCGGATGTATCAGGGCCTGTCGCGGGGCGACCTGCGCGCCATCGTGGACCAACTCCACGCCCTGATGATCGGCCGCGAGCCCGACCTGACCTTCGTCATCGACATGGACCCGGCCAAGGGTCTGGCGCGCGCGAAGGGGCGGGGCGGGAGCGAGGAACGGTTCGAGGATTTCGGCGAGGGGCTGCAGGCGCGGATGCGCGCGGGCTTCCTGGCGCTCGCACGGGAATTCCCCGGCCGCTGCCGGGTGATCGACGGCGACCGCCCCCCCGCGGCGGTGGCCGCGGAGATTGCCGCCATCGCGCAGAAGTCGCTCGCCTGGACACCCGCGCGATGAGCGAGGATGCCATCCCCGAGCCCGACCGGGTGGAGGGCGCGCCGCACCCGCGCGAGACGGCACGTATCTTCGGGCAGGATGCGGCGGAGCGTGCCTTTCTCGATGTCTACGGCAGCGGGCGGCTCCATCATGGCTGGCTTCTGACCGGGCCGCATGGCGTCGGCAAGGCAACGCTCGCCTGGCGCATCGCGCGGTTCCTGCTGGCCACGCCCGAACCCGGCGGCGGCGGCCTGTTCGGCGATGCGCCCGCGGCCCCCACGACCCTTGACATCGCGCCGGACCATCCCGTCGCGCGGCGCCTCGCGGCGGGGTCCGAAGGGCGGCTCTTCCTTCTGCGCCGCGCCTGGGACGAGGACAAGAAGAAGCTCAAGACCGTCGTCACCGTCGACGAGGTGCGCAAGCTGAGGTCCTTCCTGTCCTTGTCATCCGCCGATGGCGGGCGGCGCGTGGTCATCGTCGATACCGCCGACGAGATGAACCCGAACGCCGCCAACGCACTTCTGAAGATGCTCGAGGAGCCGCCGACCGGGGTGACGTTCCTGCTGGTGTCGCATCAGCCTTCGGGCCTGCTGCCCACCATCCGCTCGCGCTGCCGGGAACTGCGGCTGGCCCCCCTGTTGCCCGCCGATCTGGCCGCCGCGCTGGCTCAGGCCGGGGCCGAAACGCCCTCGGTCGACGCGCTTGCGGCCCTTTCGGGCGGTTCGGCCGGGGCGGCGGTCCGGCTGATCAACCTAGACGGGATCGAGGCTTATGGCGCCATCGTCGCGCTGTTCGAGGGCCTGCCCCGGCTTGACCGTATGGCGGCGATCCGTCTGTCCGACAGCGCCGCGGGGCGCGGGGGGGAGACGCGGTTCGACCTTCTCCTGACGCTCATCGACCTGTTCCTCGCGCGGCTGGCGCGGGCCGGGGTCGCCGGTCCGCCCGCGCCCGAGGCAGCACCGGGCGAGGGGGCGCTTTGTGCGCGCCTTTCCCCCGATCCCGCGGCAGGTCGGGCCTGGGCGGACCTGCATCAGAGCCTGGGCGCGCGCGCCCGTCACGGCCGGGCGGTCAACCTTGACCCCGCCGCGCTTCTCCTCGATATGATCCTGAAGATCGACGAGACGGCAGGCAGGCTTGCCGCGCGATGAGGCAGCCATGACCGAACCCACGCCCCCCCATGACGCCCCGCGCATCACCGACAGCCATTGCCACCTCGATTTCCCCGATTTCGCGGGCGAGACGGGGCAGATCGTGGCGCGGGCGCGGGCGGCCGGCGTGCACCGGATGGTGACGATCTGCACCCGGCTCAGGAACGAACCGCAGGTGCGCGCGATCGCCGAGGCGCATGACGGCGTCTTCTACGCCGCCGGCACCCACCCGATGAGCGCGGCCGAAGAGCCTATGGCGACGGTGGACGAACTTGTGGCGCTGGCGCGGCATCCGAAGTTCGTCGGCATCGGCGAAACCGGGCTCGACTACCACTACACCGCCGACAGCGCCGAGGTGCAGCAGACCTCGCTGCGCATCCACATCGCGGCGGCGCGCGAAACCGGCCTGCCGCTCATCATCCACGCCCGCGACGCGGACGAGGACATGGCCCGCATCCTGACAGAGGAGCACCGGGCAGGGGCCTATTCCTGCGTCATGCACTGCTTTTCCTCGGGCGCGGGGCTGGCGCGGGCGGCGCTCGACCTCGGCTTCTACCTGTCGATGTCCGGGATCGCCGCGTTTCCGAAAAGCGGCGACCTGCGCGCCATCTTCGCCGCCGCCCCCGTCGACCGCATCCTGCTGGAGACCGACGCACCCTACCTGGCGCCGCCCCCTCATCGCGGCCGAAGGAACGAACCCGCCTATACCGCCCACACCGCCAAGGCGGGGGCCGAGGTTTTCGGGATGACGCTCGCCGATTTCGCGGCGCAGACCGAGCGGAATTTCGAGCGTCTCTTTTCCAGGGCCGCGCGTGCCTCCTCGCTGGCCGGGGCGGCCTGAGATGGCGCGGCTTCGCTTCACCATCCTCGGCTGCGGATCGTCGGGGGGCGTGCCGCGGCTGGGCGGACTTTGGGGAGAGTGCGACCCAGCCAACCCGAAGAACCGCCGCACCCGCTGCTCCATGCTGATCGAGCGGACCGCGGGCGAGGGCACCACGCGGGTGCTGATCGACACCTCGCCCGACATGCGCGAACAGCTTCTGGCCGTGGGCGTGGGGGAACTCGACGCGGTCGTCTACACCCACGCCCACGCCGACCATGTCCACGGCATCGACGACATCCGGCAGGTCGTCTTCAACACCCGCCGCCGGATGCCGGTCTGGGCCGACGGGGCGACGCAGGACGCGCTGATTTCCCGTTTTGGCTATGCCTTCGTGCAGCCCGCGGGGTCGTCCTATCCGCCGATCTGCGACATGCACACGATCGCGGGGTCCTTCACCATCGACGGCGCGGGTGGCGCGGTCACGCTGACCCCCTTCCGGGTCGAACATGGCGCGATCGACGCGCTCGGCTTCCGCATCGGCGATCTCGCCTATCTGCCCGATGTGTCGGACATGGACGCGGAGGCCTGGGCCGCGGTCGAGGGGCTCGACTGCTGGGTGCTCGACGCGCTCCGCCGCAAGCCGCATCCGACGCATATCCACCTTGACCGGGCGCTCGAATGGATTGCCCGCGCGCGGCCGCGCCGGGCGGTCCTGACCAACGTGCACATCGACCTCGATCACGCGGCGGTCACCGCCGAAACGCCCGACCATGTCGAGGTGGCCTTCGACGGCATGACCATCGACTACGAGGTCTGACCGGGTGCAGGCGCTTTTCGAGGTCATCGTGCCCGTGTTCCTGCTGGTGGGGTTCGGCTATCTCGCCAACTGGCGGCGCTGGATCGCGGACGATGCGGTCGACGGGGTGATGCGTTTCGCACAGAACTTCGCGGTGCCGTGCCTGCTGTTCCAGTCGATGGCCGCGCTCGACCTGGGGGCGGAGTTCGACCTTGGCCTGCTTTCGGCCTTCTACGCCGGGGCGATGGCCTGCTTCGGGCTGGGATATGTCGGCGCGCGGCGGCTCTTCGGGCGCTCGCCCGTCGATGCGGTGGCCATCGGGTTCTGCTGCCTCTTCTCCAACACGCTGCTTCTGGGCCTGCCGATCATGGAGCGCGCCTACGGGACCGAGTCGCTGGCGGGCAACTTCGCGATCATCTCGATCCACGCGCCCATGCTTTACGCGGTGGGAGTCACCGCGATGGAACTGGCTCGCAGCCATGGCACCGGCCTTCCGGCGCGCCGGCTTGCGCGCCAGATCGGCGGGTCGCTGGTGCGCAACCCGCTGGTCATCGGCATCACCCTCGGGCTGGCGGTGAACCTTGCCCGGGTGCCGATGCCGGAACCCTTCATGGCCGCGGTCGGCATGATGGCGCGCGCGGCGCTGCCGGCGGCGCTGTTCGGCCTTGGCGGCGTGCTTGTCCGCTACCGCCCGGAAGGCGACATGAAGACCATCCTGATGGTCTGCGCGCTGTCGCTGCTGGTGCATCCGGCGATCACCTGGGGGTTGGGCCGCCATGTCTTCGGCCTGACGGTCGAACAGTTGCGCTCGGCGGTGGTCACGGCCTCGGCCGCACCCGGCGTAAACGCCTTCCTCTTCTCGGCGATGTACGGCGCTGCCCGGCGGGTCGCGGCCTCCTCGGTCCTGATCGGGACCGGGTTGGCCATCCTGACGGTGTGGTTCTGGCTGACAATCCTGCCCTGAGACGACAGCACCGGTCGCTTTCGGCGTGGCCAGTGCGGCCGATCCGTTCCACACTTGCCGCAACGGCAAGGGAGACGAGCGATGAGCGTGACGCGACCGAAGGCCAACATCGACCACTGGCAGGAACGGGTGGACCTGGCCGCCACCTTCCGCTGGACCGAGCGGCTGAACATGCACGAAGGCGTGGCCAACCATTTCAGCCTGGCGGTCAATGACGATGGCAGCCGCTTCCTGATGAACGCCAACCAGATGCATTTCTCGCGCATCACCGCGTCGAACCTGCTTTTGCTCGACGCCAACGATCCCGCCACGCTCGACCGTCCCGATGCGCCCGACCCCACCGCCTGGGGTCTGCACGGGTCGATCCACCGGCACTGCCCGCACGCCCGCTGCGTCATGCATGTCCATTCAATCCACGCGACCGTGCTGGCGAGCCTCGCCGACAGCACCCTGCCGCCGATCGACCAGAACACCGCTACGTTCTACGGGCGCTACGTGATCGATGACGCCTACGGCGGCCTCGCCTTCGAGGAGGAGGGGACACGCTGTGCGAAGATGCTCTGCGACCCGAAGATCAGGGTGATGATCATGGGTAACCACGGCGTCCTTGTCATCGGGCGCGACCCGGCCGACGCCTTCAACCGGCTCTATTACTTCGAGCGCGCTGCCGAGACCTATATCCGCGCGCTCCAGACCGGGCGGCCGCTGCGCGTGCTCAGCCACGAGATCGCCGAAAAGACCGCGCAGGAGCTTGACGACTACCCCGGCCAGGCCGAGGCGCACCTGCGCGAGATCAAGGCCATTCTGGACGCCGAGGGCAGTGCCTACGCCAGCTAGTGGCGTCAGCGCCCCGCGATCAAGCCGCTTGAAAGAAAATACGGTCGCAGGGCATAGTCCGATCGCGAGGGGAGGCCGCAGGAAAGCGGCACGAGGGGGGAAATCATGATTTTCAGACGCTTCTTGGCGTTTCTGTCGCTGGTGGGGCTGGTGCTTGCGACGGCGCTGCCCGGTCTGGCGCAGACGAACGGAACCACTGAAGGCGCGCTGGTCGCCGATGCCGTGACGCTGGGCGACAGCCTGACCGAGGTGCAGACCGGCATCTATGTCCTGCGACTGACCAATGTCTCCCCGCGCGACGGCAGTTTCGACGTCGATTTCTGGATCTGGTTCCGCTGGCAGGGGACCGATGTGCGCCCCGACCAGACCTTCGAGCTTGCGAATGGCGTGATCTCCAACCGGTCGGATACCGAGGTGCTGAACGACAACGGCTTCAACTACGCCACCGTCCGCGTGCAGGGGACGATCTACCAGCAGTTCGACGTGCGGGAATTTCCGCTCGACAACCACGTTCTGACCATCGACATCGAGGACGCGCAGTACGACGCCTCCAACCTCGTCTACGTGCCGGATGCGAGCACCGCGCTCGACCCCACGGTCGAGGTGGCGGGCTGGCAGGTCGGCCTTGGCCGCCCGAGCGCGGCGAACCACGTCTATCCCACCAACTACGGCCTGCAAGGCTCAGGCGTGGCCGAGTCAGCCTATTCCCGCTTCTCTGTGCCGATCACGCTGGAACGGACAAGCTTCGCGCCGCTTTTCAAGCTGTTCTGGATCTCGTTCCTCGCGGTCGTCCTCGGCCTTCTGGCGTTCAAGGTGAAATCGGACGACCTCGACGCGCGCTTCGGCATGGGCGTGGGCTCCATCTTCGCCGCCTCTGCCAACGCCTTCGTGATTTCCGACAGCCTGCCCGAGACGACCCACATCACGCTGGCCGAACAGATCAACCTGATCGCGGTCGGGGCGATCTTCCTGACCGTCTTCATCTCGATCTGGTCGCTGCGGCTGCGCTATGTCGAACGCGACGAGGCCTCCGTCACGCTCGACAACTGGTCGCTCGTCATCATCGGCGTGGGCTATGTGCTCCTGAATGCGGTGGTCCTTTTGCTGCACTTCGTGTAGGTAGCGGGGCGAGCCTGCCCTGCGCCTTCGGGTCAACCGTGGCGCGCGGGCAGCCCGGAGGCGCCGCACAGGCAAGGAGCGCAGATGAAGCCCGAACTGATGGAAATCGCGCGCCGCGCAACGCTTTTCCGGGGGATGTCGGAGGAGATCGCGGCGCAGGTCCTGTCGCAGGCGCGGTTGCGCAGCTTCGACCGCGGCGCCACCATCTTCCTTCAGGGCGAGCGGGCGAGTGCCATCTACATCGTGGTCAGCGGCTGGGTGAAACTCTACCGCATCGCCCCGAATGGCACCGAGGCGGTGGTGGGCGTCTTCACCAAGGGCCGCAGCATCGGCGAGGCGGTGGCCTTCCGCCATGACGTCTATCCGGTCGCGGCCGAGGCCGTCACCGACTGCGAGGTGATCCGGATCGAGGCCGACAGCGTCCTGCGCCTTCTCCAGGACAATCCCGGCATCGCGGTGTCGATCCTGGCCGCGACCTTCGCCCATCTGCACGGGCTGGTGGAACAGATCGAACAGCTCAAGGCGCAGACCGGGGCGCAGCGGGTGGCCGAATTCCTGCTGGAACTGTCGGACTGCCGCGAGGGCGCCTGCACGGTGACGCTGCCCTATGACAAGGTGCTGATCGCCGGACGCCTCGGGATGAAGCCCGAAAGCCTGAGCCGCGCATTCGCCAAGCTCAGGAGCTTCGGCGTCAGCGTGCACCAGAACCATGCGAAGATCGCCGATGTCTCGCGCCTGCGCGACTATGCCGAGGAAGACCCGGCGCTGGCCTGGAACCGGCCTGCCTGACCCTGTCCTGGGGATCCTGCGGCGCATCGGGCCGCGGGCCCGATGCATGCCTTTCCCCTCGCAGCCTTCGCCCCGGCGAAGGCGGCTCAACCCGCGAGGTAGAGCCCGAGGAGAAGCGCCGCGTAGAGCGCGAGCGTCAGGCCAAAGCCGCGGCGGAAGGCCGGGGCCTCTTCAAGGCGGAGATAGGCGTTCAGGATCGTGCGCGCCTTGGCCCAGGCCAGCGTCAGGATCGCCGCGCCCGCCGCGGCAAGCGGCGCGCCGGCCAGGCCGCCCCCGGTGACGGCGACCGCAAGTGCGGTCGATCCGGCGGAAAGCGCGATGAGCGTGGCCCAGGCGCGGGTGGGGGAGGGATGTCTCATCGCAGCAGGTAGATGACCGGGAAGACCAGCACCCAGACGAGGTCGACCATGTGCCAGAAGGCGGCCCCCGCCTCGACCTCGCGAGGTCGGCCACGGAGCGCGACAAGAAGAAGGACGAGGACGCCCGCCGCGACATGGGCCGCGTGAAAGCCGGTGATGAGGTAGTAGAACGTGAAGAAGGGATGCGTCTCCACCCCGATCCCCTGTGCCGCCTTGTCGGCATATTCGACGCCCTTGATGGCGAGGAAGACAAGGCCGAGTGCCGCGGCGGCGGCCAGTTGCCAGCGGGCGCGGGCGATGTGCCCGACCTCGACCGCGCGGGCGCCCAGGGCCGCGAGCCAGCCCGAGGTGACGAGGACGAGCGTGTTGAAGCCCGCCCCGGCGCGGTGGAGGTGGTCCTGTGCTGCGGCGAAACCGGCGGGGTCGGTCAGGCGCACCGCGAGAAAGGCCGCAAGCCCCGCGCCGAAGACAAGGAGTTCCGAGACGATCAGCACCCAGATCATCAGGTCACCGGGAAGGTCGTCGAACGGGGTCCGCGCCTCGTCCATCAGGCGCCGACAAGCTGGCGGTAGATCTGCGGCAGCGCCTGCGTCAGCTTTTCGGGATGCGGGATCAGCGCATAGCCGCCCTGGCCGAACAGCCGCGGGAACCAGGACTTGCCGTCGCGGTCCACGGTAATGCCGAAGACGGCGTGGCCCATCCGCCGCGCCTCCTCGATCGCCTTGCGGCTGTCCTCGATCCCGTGGCGCCCCTCGTAGTGGTCAAGGTCGTTGGGCTTGCCGTCGGTAATGACGAGGAGGAGTCTGCGCCTGCGCGCCTCGCGCGAAAGCCCGGCCGAGGCATGGCGGATCGCGGCGCCGAGGCGGGTGTAGAAGCCCGGCTTCAGCCCCGCGATGCGGGCTTCCACCGTGGCCGACATCGGCTCGCCGAAGCGCTTGGCGGTCTGGAGATAGACGCGGTCGCGCTTGAGCGAGGAAAAGGCGTGGATGGCAAAATCGTCGCCGCAGGCGTCGAGACCCCAGGAGAGTGCAGCCAGCGCCTCGCGCTCGATGTCGATGACGGCGCGGCCCTCGTGGCCGTGGCCCGGCACCGCCGCCTCGGTCGAGCGCGAGACGTCGAGAAGGATCGACACGGCAAGGTCGCGCTTCTCGCTCCGGTTCTGGAGCCAGACACGGTCGTCGCCCTCGCCTGTGGCCAGCAGGTCCACGCGGGCGCGGATCGCGCGGTCGGTGTCCAACTCGTCCCCGTCGCGGTGGCCGGCGGTCAGGATGCGGGCGGGGCGCAACGCCTCGAACTGGCGGCGGACGGCACGGATGCGCCTTGCCGCCCTGGGATCGGAGCGGAACGCCGGCTCCGCATCGCTCGCCTCCACGGCCGAGGTCAGGACGCGGACATGGGCGGGCAGGTAGGCGCCGGTGCGGGCGTCCCATTCGGGATAGGTGGCGGTGCCCGAAAGCGCCTCGCGGTCCACGTCCTCGGGCGCGAGGTCGAGGTGCAGCTTCAGCCGCGTCGCAGGCGCCTTGGAAATCTGGCCAAGGCCGATCTCGTCCATGTCGTCGGCGGCCTTCTTCGCATCGTCATTGTCGTCCTCCTCGACCCGGCGGTTGAGGTTGATGAACTCGGCCCAGGACAGGATCGCCTCGAACTTGTGCAGGATGAAGCTGTCGTTGCGTTCGATCTGGTCGGACTTGCGCCGGCGGGCGCGGTGGGCGCGGCCCTCGCCCTGTTCCGGCGCGCCCTCGGTGTCGCGCGTCTCGACGGCGGTGGCGGCCGAGAAGGCGAGGGGGCGCAGGTCCGGCCAAAGGGCCACGGGGCGGAAGGGGCGGTAGCCGCGGGGTGCCCGCCAGGGGGCGAGATCGCCGGTTTCAAGCGCGCGGCGCATCCGCTCCGCCTTGGGCGACAGGGCCGCCGGATCGCCAAGCAGGTGGCGGATCACCGCCTCCATCGTCCGCTCGGCCTCGGGCAGATGCGGCACGCGGCGGGTGACGAGATGGGCCTTGCAGAGGTCGGCGTGAAGGCCGGCGAAGCCCGGCGTGTCGGCAAGCGTCGCGCGCGTCATCTCCTGCGCGGCGATCAGCGCGGCAAGGTCGGCGCGAAGGGGGTCATCCTCGGTCCGCGGAGCGCCGGCATGGGCGGCGGCAGCCGTCAACCAGATGTAGAGCGCGGCGTTCGCCTCTGCGGCCGGAAACACGGCCAGGCTTTCGGGCAGGCGCAACGCCTCGCCGTCGAAGCTCGCGCGCGGGGTTTCCTCAGCCTCGGTGCCGAGGCGGCGGCGCAGCGACAGCCGGTGCGCGGATCGTTCCGGCGCCACCGGCTTGATCTCGACGGCCGGACTGCCGCCGAGGCCGCGGAAAAGGACTGCCAGCCGTCCGCCGACCTCGGAAAGGCCGACACGGGCTCCGTCGTGGACGCTTGGCGCGTCAAGACGGCTGGCATAGGCGTGCCACAGTTTCCCGACGGTTTCCTCGGGTTCCCATGGCTCGAAGTCGATCCCGGACATCTGCCGGCCTCACCCGAAAACGGCGGTGACGAGATCGAGGAGCCCGCGCCTTGTATCCTCGTCATCCGTCAGCGGCTCGATCATCGCCGCGCGGATGGCGCGGTCGGGCGCCATGCCTTGCGCGATGAGCGTGGCCGCATAAACGACGAGGCGGGTCGAGGTGCCTTCCTCCAGGTCCTGGCCCTTGAGCGCGCGGAACTTGTTGGCGAGCCGGACAAGGGGCTTCACGCGGTCCTCGGCAAGGCCGCTTTCGCGGACGACGACGGGGATCTCGTGCTCGGGCTTCGGGAAGGTGAAGTCGAGGCTGACGAAACGCTGGCGGGTCGAGGGTTTCAGCGTCTTGAGGATGTTCTGGTAGCCGGGGTTGTAGGAGGCGACGAGCATGAAGCCGGGTGCGGCCTCCAGCTCCTCGCCGGTCCGGTCGATCGGCAGGATGCGCCGGTCGTCGGTCAGCGGGTGCAGGACCACGGTGACGTCCTTCCTCGCCTCCACCACCTCGTCGAGGTAGCAGATCGCGCCCTCGCGCACCGCGCGGGTCAAGGGGCCGTCGACCCACACCGTCTCGCCGCCCTTCAGCAGATAGCGCCCGATCAGGTCGGCGGCGGAAAGGTCGTCGTGGCAGGCCACCGTGTAGAGCGGTCGGCCCAGTCGCGCGGCCATATGGGCGACGAAGCGGGTCTTGCCGCAGCCGGTCGGCCCTTTCAGGAGAACCGGAAGGCAGTTGCGGTAGGCGGCGGCGAAGATGTCGCACTCGTCGCCCTGCGGCAGGTAGAAGGGGGCGTCCGCCGCCCCCTTCAGGTCAAAGGTTCCATCCATCGTTCTCACTCCGCGGCCATGTGGTCGGGATCATGCGCGATCCGGTCCTGTTCCAGCGGGCCAGGCTCGATGATCTCGCGCCGGGGGACCAGCACGGCGTAGATGAACAGCACCGCGCCGAGCACGACCGCCACGCCCGAGCCGAAGCGCATGGCGAAGAAGATCCAGAGCTGGTCCTGCACGTCCATGTAGGCCTCGCCCATCACCCGCTGCAGGTGCGTCTGCACGGTGCCCGCGAAGGTCAGCGTGAAGGTCATGAAGACCATGCCGCCCGACATCAGCCAGAAGGACGCCATGTTGAGCACCTGATTGTAGGGGTCGCGCCCTTTCAGGATCGGCATGGCATAGCTGATGATCGCGAGGTTCAGCGACACATAGGCGCCGAAGAAGGCGAGGTGCCCGTGGGCGGCGGTGATCTGCGTGCCGTGGGTGTAGAAGTTCACCCCGTGCAGCGTGTGCAGGAAGCCCCAGACGCCGGCGCCGAAGAAGGCGAGCGTGGCGCAGCCAAGGCTCCAGAGGAGTGCCGCCTTGTTCGGGTGATCGCGCCGGCCTTTCCAGACCATGACGAAGGCGAAGGCCATCATCGCGAAGAACGGCACCACTTCGAGGCTTGAGAAGATCGAGCCGATCCACTGCCAGTAACCGGGCGTGCCGATCCAGTAGTAATGGTGCCCGGTCCCGAGGATGCCCGAGAAGAGCGCGGCGGCGACGATGACGTAAAGCCATTTCTCCACCACCTCGCGGTCCACCCCCGTCAGCTTCAGCATCAGGAAGGCCAGGATCGAGGCCATGATCAGTTCCCAGGTGCCTTCCACCCAGAGGTGGACGACATACCACCAGTACATCTTGTCGAGCGCGAGGTTCGAGGGGTTGTAGAAGGCGAAGAGGAACAGCAGCGCCAGCCCCCAGAGGCCGAGCAGCAGGATGTTGGTGATCGCGGTCTTGCGCCCCGCCAGCACCGTCATGGAGACGTTGAAGAGGAAGATCAGCGCCGCGACGACGATCCCGACCTTGACCCAGAGCGGTTGCTCAAGGAACTCCCGCCCCTGCTTGCCGAGCAGGAAGTTGCCCTCGAACAGGTTGAAGAAATAGGTCACGACGACGCCCGCGGTGCCGAGGACGAAGATCGCAAGCTGGATCCAGGCCAGCGTCGGCGAATAGATCTCGCGTTCGCTTTCCTCGGGCAGCAGATAGTAGGCCGCGCCGAAGAAGCCCAGCAGCAGCCAGACGATCAGGCTGTTGGTGTGCAGCATGCGGCCGATGTTGAAGGGCAGGATTTCCGACAGGAAGTTGCCGTCGACATAGATCCAGCCGAGGACAAGCCCCAGCGAGACCTGCACGGCAAAGAGCGCCATCGCCACGACGAAGTAGGCGAGCGCGATTTTCTGTGTCTGGTATTTCATCGGCGTGTCTCCTCAGCCCGCGTCGTTCGGCGGCCAGTCCTGGGCGCGGATCTTGTTCGTCCACAGCAGGAAGTCGGCCAGTTGGCGGTATTCCTCGTCGCTCAGGTTGAACTGCGGCATCTGCCGGCGGCCCTCGATGCCCGTGGGCATGGCGTCCATCCAGCCCTTGAGGGTTTCGAAGGCGGCCTGCGGGTCGTCCGCGACGCCCCAGCGGGTCATCACGTTGCCAAGCTCGGGCGCGAAGTAGGCGCCTTCGCCAAGGATGGTGTGGCAGTTGATGCAGGCCTTCTCTTCCCAGATGTGCTTGCCTGCCGCGACGCTGTCGGTCAGCCCGGCCGCGTCGGTCGATGTCGTGCGGATGTAACGGTGGCTTTGCGCCGTCAATCCGACGAAGATGATGATGAAGAACAGGGAGCCGCCATAAAAGATATTGCGGGCCATGCTCTTGGTCATGACTTCGCGCATTGCGCATTCTCCTTCGCGGAGCGGTTGATCGTGCCGGCACCATCGCCGCGACGGGGCCCGCGGTCCTTAACGAAAGTCAAACGAGCGCGGGAAAGTCGGGTGGGGAAGGTCGGGTGGGGAAGGTCGGGCGGGGAAAGTCAGGCGATGGCCTCGATCCGTGCGCCGGGGAATCCCGCCAGCGCCCGGTCGATGGCGGCGCGGTCCATGACGCAGAACGCGGTCGACAGCCCGTCCGCCGTCGCCGCGTCGGGGGCCGAGATCGAGACGGTTGACCAGTGCGGCCTGCCGCCCCTCGGGTCCAGGATGTGTGCGGCACCGCCGCCGATCCGCGTGCCCATCGGCGACGATGTGGCAAGGGCGCGGTCGCAAAGTCCGATCCGCGCCAGTTCCGCCCCGTCAGGCGCCGCGATCAGCGCCTCCCATTCACGCGCGCCATTGCGGCCCAGTGCGGCGACCTCGCCCACGTCGATCAGCACGTCCCCGAAGCCCGCGCCCCGCAGAAGTGCGGCGATGCGGTCGGCGGCGTGACCTTGGGCGATGCCGTTGAAGGTCAGCGCCATGCCGGGCGACAGGCGGATCTCCTCGGGCGCCACGCGGACGCGGTGCCAGCCGATCAGCCGCCGCGCGCCCTCGGTGTCGCCCCCGGTCGCTGTCGCCAGCCACAGCGGCTGGACCGTCGGGTCGAAGGCGCCCCCGGTCGCCGCGTGGATGCGCCCGGCCAGCGCGAAAAGCTCCGTGACCTCGGGCGCGGGATGGCCAAGGCGGCCGTCGCGGTTCAGCCGCACCAGCGCCGAATCGGTGTGGAGCGAGAAATGCGATTCGATTTGGGCAAGCTCCGCCTCGACCCGCGCGAAAATCCCTGCCGCGGTCTGCCGGTCGGCCCCGTGAAGGACGATCCGCGCCTCGGTCCCGAGCGCGCGGCCGGTCCAGACCTGCGGCACCCCGGCCCGCGCCGGGCAGGCGGCGAAGGCGGCGGCGATAGTCAGGAAGCGGCGGCGGTTCATGGCGCGCCCCGCTCCGCGGGCAGGCGCGGCCCCCAGAAGACCGGCCAGAGCGCCGCCACGTAAAGCACGAAGGCCGCCGTCCACAGCACCCCGGCCGTCAGCGTCGCGGGCAGGTAGAGGACGGCGAAGGTCGAGGCGGCCCAGCGGGAGAGGCCCGCGAGCGGCAGGCAAAGGTAGGCGATCGCCACCGGGCGCGGCGCGATCAGGGGGCGGCCGCTGTGGCCAAGGCTTGCCCGCGACATCACCGCAAGGGTCATGCCACCGACCCCGCCGATCGCCAGGAGGTGAACCGCCGCCACCGGGTTGCCAAGGCCGAAGGCGGCAAGGCCGGTCAGGACAAGGCCAAGGCCGACCAGCGCGAACGACAGGTGCAGCGACCACAGGATCGGCTGGCCCCAGGTGAAACCC
The DNA here is from genome assembly GCF_025380365.1 of Albidovulum sediminis. Lineage (GTDB taxonomy): Bacteria > Pseudomonadota > Alphaproteobacteria > Rhodobacterales > Rhodobacteraceae > Albidovulum > Albidovulum sediminis. Next base: position 1,749,604 of record NZ_JAOCQF010000001.1, on the reverse strand, counting down.
GGCCGCCAGAAGGCAAGCCGCGCGATCTGCGCCGCACCCCCCACCAGGGCGATGGCACCCGTGACGGCTTCGGGCAGCGCGGCAAGCGTTGCCACGGGCAGGGCGATCGCGGTCGCGATGGCCACCGCGTCAAGCGGCGCGAAGGAGCGGGGAAGCCCGGCCTCACGCCCCGTCCGGGTCATTGCGTTGCGGGTGAAGGCGGGGGTGATCCGCCCGCCCAGAACCGCGATCATCGCCGCCAGAAGGTAAAGCCCCGCGTAAAGGCCGCGCCGCGCCGTGTCCCCGGTCACGCCGGTCCATTCGAGGTGGACCGACAGGTTCGCGGCCCACAGGATCGCGAGCAGGGCCAGGAACATCACGTTCTGCGGCTTAGGCCGGCGGATCAGCTGCGTCGCGATCTTGGCGCCGAGGACGGGCAGGAACGCAAGGTCCGCTGCCGCGACCAGCGCGGGCGGCAGGTGGCCCGACCACGCGACCGCGATCCGCCCGGCCAGCCAGATCGCCGCAGCCGCGCCGATGAAGACATGCCGCGCGGCCTTCGCGCCGGTCCAGTTCGGCACCGCCGTCAGGAAGAACCCGCCCAGCGCCGCCGCGCCGTAGCCAAACACCATCTCGTGCGCGTGCCAGTCGGCCGGGGGCGCCGCGGTCGGCAGCGTCAGGGGTGTGGTCAGCCAGACCAGCCAGAGGCCGATGGCCGCCACCGCGTAGAGGCCCGCCGACAGGAAGAAGACCCGGAACCCCTCGCCCAGAAGGCGGATGAAAGCGCTCATGGCATCGCTCCTTCGGTCGCACCACCGCGGGCGCGGCGCTTCAGCACCGGACAGATGCCGGCATCGTTCATGATCACCTGGCAGCGCAGGCAGAGGACGCATTCGTTGGCGTTGATCCGGCCCAGCGGGTCGATGGCGCCCACGGTGCATTTCGTCTCGCACAGGCGGCATTCGCGGCCGCATTGCGGGCGGCGCTTCAGCCAGTCGAAGATCTTCAGCTTGGCCGGGATTGCGATGCCCGCGCCCAGCGGGCAGAGATAGCGGCAGTAGAAGCGTTCGATGAACAGCCCCGCCCCGATCAGGACAAGGACATAGGCGACAAAGGGCCAGGCGCGCACCATGCGCAGCGAGATCGCGGTCTTGAAGGGCTCCGCCTCGGCCAGCACCAGCGCGTCGTGCATCGAGTAGAACGACAGCGCCATCAGCGCCATGAAGAGCGTGTACTTGATGACCCAGAGCCGCTCGTGCAGCGCCTGCGGCACCGCGACCTGCCGCACCCCCAGCCGCCGCGCGGCAAGGTTGGCCAGTTCCTGCGCCGCCCCGAAGGGGCAGAGCCAGCCGCAATAGACCCCGCGCCCCCAGAACAGCATCCCGAGCGCGGTGAAGGACCAGAGCAGGAAGATCACCGGCTCGATCAGGAACGTCTCCCAACGGAAGCCGGTCAGCAGCGAATGCACGAAGGCGACGACCTGCACGACCGAAAGCTGACCGTTCAGCCCCCAGCCCAGCACCACCAGCGTGGTGGACAGGAACCCGACCCGGCTGAGCAGCCAGAGCTTCGGCCGCCGCGTGATCCATTCCTGCGCGAAAAGGATGAGCGTGAGGACGGCGAGCATCGTTGCGACGATGCCGGTCTGCACCCGCTTCTCCTCCCATATCTCGCGCCAGAGCGGGGCGGGTTCGGGCGGGGGGGCCAGGCGGTAGGCGTCGGGCAGGCGGTAGTCGGCGGCCACCACCATTGAAACGCTGCCGCCCTCGGTCGGGCGCGTCGCCGTGACCTCGACCCGGAAGGGCTGCATCGGGTCGATCGCGGCGGGCAGGCGGAACAGGCTGATCTCCTTCACCTCGGGTGCGCCGACGATGGCGAGTTTCTTCACCATGCTGTAGCTTTCGGACGCGGGGTTGATGCGCGCCTCGCCCTGCACGACCGACACCCGGTCGAAGACGCCGGTCTTGCGCCAGTCGGTGCCGCGGTGGGACTGAAGCCCCGAGGAGATGACGGCCAGAACCGTCTCGTCCGCGCCAAGCGCGCCGACGGCGGCGGTGTAGCCCTGCTGGCCCAGAAGGTTCTGTCCGACCGTCGGCGGGTCGATCAGCCCGGTCCAGAGGTGCAGGAAATCGCCGGGGCCGGGCGTCACCGGCACCTTCGCGCCTTCCAGGCGCCCGGCGGCCTCGTCCATGCCGACGCGGACTTCGGACAGCGCGCCGGAGGCCACGAGGGCAGGCCAGTCGGCGGGGGCAAAGCTCAGCCGGTCGATGCGGTCGCCCGCCGAAAGAAGGCCCCGCCCGATCGCCAGCGTGCGGGCGGTGCGCAGGATGCCGTCGCGGATGACCCCGGTCGAGACCGTCGCGCGCGAGATCACGTCGGGCAGGCCGGGCGTGCCCGCCAGCGCCGCGTCGCGCGGCCGGGTCAGGTCGTAGCCCGCGAACCCGTCCACATAGGCGGCGATGTCGGCGTCCGAGATGCCGAGCGTCAGCACCGGCTCGTTGTGCACCATGAGGCGCGCGCCCGCGATCCGCGCCTCCGGCGTGATCGCGACCAGGACATCAAGCGGGCGGCCGGAATAACCCACCGACCCGGCGATTTCCCAGGTCGATCCGATATGGCCGACGATGCGGCCCTCGGCGCGCACGGTCCAGCCCGGCACGCCCGCCTCCACGCGCTGCACAACCACCCCCTCGCGCCCGAACATCCCGCCGGCCAGGGCCGCGTCGGGGGCGGCGGGCTCCAGCGCGGCGGGCGACAGCCCGATGCCCCCCGCGAAGGCGGGCAAGCCAAGCCAGGCCAGAAACGGGAGGAGGAGGATGAGCGCGCGCATGTCAGGGGTCCGGATCCTGCCCGGAACCCTGTCCCGGCAATCGTTCCGCCGCCTTAACGAAAGTCAAGGAAGATCGCCCGCCGCCGCCGCATGGTCCCCTCAGCCTCACCAGCGGAACGGAGAAACCCCATGACATTCCGAGCCAACCGTGCCAGACGCGTGCTGCTCAGCAGCGCCGCGCTGGCGCTTGCCCTGATCGCAGGCCCCGCGCTTGCCCAGGACAAGCCGAAGGACCATACCGACGGGCCGGCCGCGGCCTACGAGCCGTCGATGACCACCCTGGGCCAGATCCAGGTCGAGATTCCGGGTCGCAAGGCCGACGACCCGGTGATGACGCAGGAGGAATTCCAGCGCGGCACGCAGATCTACTTCGAGCGCTGCGCCGGCTGCCACGGCGTCCTGCGCAAGGGCGCGACAGGCAAGCCGCTGACGCCCGACATCACGCGCGAGAACGGCTACGACTACCTGCAAAGTTTCATCACCTACGGCTCGCCCGCGGGGATGCCGAACTGGGGCACCTCGGGCGAACTGTCCGAAGCCGACGTCGACCTGATGGCGCGCTATCTGCTGCTCGAGCCGCCGGCACCGCCGGAATTCGGCATGCCCGAGATGCGCGCCTCGTGGAAGGTTCTTGTCGAGCCGAGCGCGCGCCCGACCGAGAAGATGAACGACATCGACATCGACAACCTGATGTCGGTGACGCTGCGCGATGCCGGGCAGATCGCCCTCATCGACGGCGGCACCTACGAGATCAAGGCCGTGATCGACACCGGCTATGCGGTGCACATCAGCCGCATCTCGGCCTCGGGCCGCTATCTCTTCGTCATCGGCCGCGACGCCAAGGTGGTGATGATCGACCTGTGGATGGAAACCCCGGCCCCGGTTGCGGAAATTCGCATCGGCTCCGAGGCGCGCTCGATCGAAACCTCCAAGTTCGAGGGTTTCGAGGACAAGTACGCCATCGCCGGCGCCTACTGGCCGCCGCAGTACGTGATCATGGACGGCGACACGCTTGAGCCGCTCAAGATCGTCTCGACCCGCGGCAACATCTATGACGAGCAGATCTATCACCCCGAACCGCGGGTGGCCTCCATCCTCGCCTCGCACTTCAAGCCGGAATTCATCGTCAACGTGAAGGAAACCGGCAAGATCCTGATGGTCGACTACTCCGACCTGAAGAACCTCAAGACCACCGAGATCGAGGCCGAACGCTTCCTGCATGACGGCGGGCTCGACAGCACGCACCGCTACTTCATGGTGGCGGCCAACGCGCGCGGCAAGATCGCCGTCGTCGACACCAAGGAAGGCAAGCTGACCGCGCTGGTGGAAACCGGCGGGGCGACCCCGCACCCGGGCCGCGGCGCGAACTTCACCCACCCGGTCTACGGGCCGGTCTGGGCGACCTCGCACCTTGGCGACGAAAGCGTGGCGCTGCTCGGGACCGACCCGGAAGGGCATGCCGACCAGGCCTGGAAGATCGTCGACAGCTTCTATGCGCTGGGCGGCGGGTCCTTGTTCATCAAGACCCACCCGAACAGCCAGCACCTCTACGTCGACGCGCCCTTGAACCCGGATGCGGAAATCTCGGCCAGTGTGGCGGTCTTCGACATCGCCGCGATGGGCGGCGATCCGAACGTGGACCCCGAATTCACCACCCTGCCGATCGGCGAGTGGGCGGGCATCGCGGACGGCCAGCCGCGCGTGGTGCAGCCGGAGTTCAACAAGGACGGATCGGAGATCTGGTTCTCTGTCTGGAACGGCAAGGAGAAGGAATCGGCCATCGTCGTGGTCGACGACAAGACGCTTGAGCTGAAGACCGTGATCAAGGATCCGCGCCTGGTCACGCCGACCGGCAAGTTCAACGTCTACAACACGCGGAACGACGTCTACTGACGCCGACTGGCGGGCGGGGGGTTCTTATGTCCCTTCGAACCCCTCGCCCGTTCCCTCTCACAGGATGACGGCCATGAAAGATCTCATTCCCGGCAAGGTCTTCCTCGTCGGCGCCGGACCCGGCGACCCGGACCTTCTGACGCTCAGGGCGCTCAAGCTCGTGCAATCGGCCGATGTCGTGGTCTTCGACCGGCTGGTGTCCGAGGAGATCATGGCGCTTGTCCCGGCGGGCGTGCGCCGCATCGACGTCGGCAAGATGCCCGGCTGCCACCGCGTCTCGCAGGACGCCATCAACCGGATCCTCGTCGACCTCGCGCTCGAGGGGCTGACGGTGGTGCGGCTCAAGGGCGGCGATCCGCTCATCTTCGGGCGCGGCTCGGAAGAGGCGGAGGTGCTGCGCGCCGCAGGCATCGCCGTCAGCTATGTGCCCGGCATCACCGCCGCGCAGGGCGCATCCTCCTCGACCGGCGTGCCGCTGACCCATCGCGGCCTGGCGACGGGCGTGCGCTATGTCACCGGCCACCGGGCGCGCGACGCGCGGCTCGACCTTGACTGGGCCTCTCTGGCCAGCCTCGACACGACGCTCGTCGTCTACATGGGGGCTGCGAACATCGCCGAAATCGCCTTCCAGCTGATGCGCCATGGGCTCCCGGCGAGCCTGCCGGTCCTCGCCGTGGCCTCGGCCACGACCCCGGCCGAACAGCGCATCGCCAGCACGCTCGGCTCCATCGCGGCCGACATCGCCACGACTGAACCCGAGGCGCCGGTCCTCTTCGTCATCGGCCGGGTCGTGTCGCTTTACGACAGCGTCGCGCTGGCCGACGCGCTGGCCTGCGAGGGCGCGGGGATGGCGGCCTATGCGTAGCCTTGCGGCCCTTCTCCTCCTGACGCTGCCCGCGATGGCAGAGGTCGGCCCGGAGCGGGCGGCAACCCTTGAACACATGCTCATCCAGGACTGCGGGTCGTGCCATGGGCTGACGATGCGGGGCGGCCTCGGCTCTCCGCTCACGCCCGACGCGCTGGCCCATGCCGAACCCGATGGCCTCGCGCTCATCATCCTCGACGGCGTTCCCGGCACGGCGATGCCGTCCTGGCGCCCGGTGCTGAGCGAGGCGGACGCGCTCTGGATCGCCAACTATCTGAAGGAAGGTGCGGAATGAAGGCGCTCATCCTCACGCTCGCGCTCGTCACGGCAAGTCCCGCCCTCGCGCTCGACGGCCTTCGCGCCACCGGCGACCTTGGCGTGGTGATCGAACGGGCGACCGGGTCGGTGCTGATCGTCGACCGCTCCGACCGTGCCGCCATCGGCCGGATCGACGGGCTGGGCGACCTGTCCCACGCGGCGCTGACCTACAGCCCCGATGAACGCTTCGCCTATGTCTTCGGCCGCGACGGCGGGCTGACCAAGATCGACATCCTGGCGCAGAAGATCGTCAAGCGCATCGTGCAGGGCGGAAATTCCATCGGCGGGGCAATCTCGGACGATGGCAGGCTGGTTGCGGTTTCGAACTACGAGCCGGGCGGCGTCAAGGTCTTCGACGCGGAGACCCTGGAGCAGATCGCCGACATCCCGGCGGGTGCCAAGACCATCGGACTGGTCGACGTGCCCGGCCGCCGCTTCGCCTGGACCACCTGGGAAACCGGCGAGGCGTTCCTGGCCGACTTCTCCGGCCCCGAGATGGTGGTGAACAAACTGGGCGACGTCGGCAAGAACCCCTTCGACGCGGTGCTGACCGAGGATGCCCATACCTATCTGATCGGGCTTTTCGGCGAAAAGGGCGTGACCGCGATCGACCTCTGGGACGAGGTGCCGAAACCCGTCCGCTTCCTGCAGGACTACGGCAAGACCGAGGACGACCTGCCGGTCTACAAGATGCCGCACCTTCAGGGCTGGGCCTTCACCGAAGGCCAGTATGTCCTGCCCGCTGTGGGCCGGCATGAGCTTCTGTGGGTCGACAGCGAGAGCCTTGAGGAGGTCGCGCGCACACCCGTCCACGGCCAGCCGGTCTTCATCGTCGAACAGCCGGCCTCGCCTTACGTCTGGGTCAACTTCGCCACGCCCCTGAACGACACCGTGCAGGTGGTCGACAGCCGCACGCACGAGGTGGTGCAGACCCTGACCCCCGGCGCGGCGGTCCTGCACATGGAATTCGCCCCGCGCGGGGCAGAGGTCTGGATTTCCGCGCGCGACGACAACACCGTTGCCATCTACGACACCCGCACCTTCGAGAGGGTGGGCGAGATCGCGGCCGAAAGCCCGTCGGGCATCTTCTTCACCGCGCGCGCGCACCGGACGGGGCTCTGACCATGTTCGACCGCCTCGACCCCGTCGACCGCCGCCTGATGGACGAGTTCCAGCGCGACCTGCCGCTGGTCCCGCGCCCCTTCGCCGTCCTCGCCGACGTGCTTGGGGTGGCCGAGGGCGAGGTGATCGCGCGGCTTCGGGCGCTACACGCGCAGGGCAAGGTGTCGCGCGTGGGCGCCACCGTGCGGCCCAACACCGCGGGCGCCTCCACGCTTGCCGCCATGGCCGTTCCGGAGGCGCGGATCGATGAGGTCGCGGCCATCGTCGGTGCGGAACCCGGCGTCAACCATTCCTACCTGCGCGAGGATGACTGGAACCTCTGGTTCGTCGCCACCGCGCCCGACCGAGCCGAACTTGACGCCGCGCTGGCGCGGATCGCGCGCCGGACCGGCATTCGCGTGCTCGACCTGCGGCTCGTGCGGCCGTTCAACATCGACCTCGGCTTCCGGCTGGGCGCCGGCGGACGCGCGCCGATGCCCGAGGCGCGGACGGTGCGGCTTGACGCGCTGGATGCGGGCGATCGCCCGATCCTTCAGGCGCTGGCGGCGGGCCTGCCGCTGGTGCCGCGCCCGTTCCTGGCCGTGGCCGACGCGCTGGGCCGCACCGAATCCGGCGTGATCGCGACCGTCGCGCGCCTTGCCGATGCGGGCCTCCTGACCCGCGTCGGCATCATCGTCCGCCACCGCGCAATCGGCTGGACGGCGAATGCGATGGTGGTCTGGTCCCTGCCCGAGGGCCGGATCGAGGCGGCGGGCCGCGCCTTGGCTAGCCACCGGGGCGTGACGCTCTGCTACCGGCGGGAAACGGTGCCCGGCGTCTGGGATTTTCCGCTCTACTCCATGATCCACGCCCAGAGCCGGGCCGAGGCGCTTGACACCCTCGCCGGCGCCGTGGCCCTGCCGGACCTGGCCGGGGCCAGCCACCGCGTCCTCTTCTCCACCCGCTGCTTCAAGCAGCAGGGCGCGCTCCTGCAGGGGGACGCGGCATGAGACGCGCGCCGCTTCCCGCCGATGCACTCGACGCGACCGACCGCGCGATCCTGAACGCGCTGCAGGACGGGTTCCCGCTGACGCCGCGCCCCTTCCGCGACGCAGCCGCCGCCCTTGGCATCGACGAATCGGACCTGATCGCGCGCATCCAGAACCTGCGGGAAGAGGGCGCCATCACCCGTTTCGGCCCCTTTTTCGACGCCGAGGCGATGGGCGGGGCCTTCTGCCTCTGCGCCATGGCCGTGCCCGCCGACCGCTTCGACGAGGTCGTGACTTTGGTCAATGCGCATCCCGAGGTCGCGCACAATTATGAACGTGCCCACCGGCTGAACATGTGGTTCGTTCTGGCCACCGACAGTCTCAAGGGCATCGAAACCACCGCGCGGGCGATCGAGGGCGAAACCGGTCTCAAGGTCCTGCGCTTTCCGAAACTGAGGGAATTCTTCATCGGATTCCGGGTGCAGGCATGAGTTTGGACGCCATCGACCGCCGCATCATCGCCGCCACGCAGGGCGGGCTGCCACTGGCGCCCGCACCTTATGCCGAGGTCGCGCGCTGGCTTGGCCTGGACGAGGCCGAGGTGATCGCACGGCTTTCCGCCATGCAGGCAAGCGGCGTCATCCGCCGCATCGCGCTGGCGCCCAACCACTATGCGCTGGGCGTGACCGCGAACGGGATGAGCGTGTGGGACATCGACGACGACCGGGCCGAGGCCTTGGGCGAACGGGTCGGCGCGCTCGACTTCGTCAGCCACTGCTACCTGCGCCCGCGCGCCTTGCCCGACTGGCCCTACAATCTCTTCGCCATGATCCACGGCCACGACCGCGCCGCGGTGGAGGCGAAGCGGCAAGAGATCGCGGCCCTTCTGGGCGACGCCTGCCGGGCCTCCGATGTCCTCTATTCAACCCGGATCCTGAAGAAGACCGGCCTGCGGCTGAGGGAGGGCTAGGACATGTTCCGGCTGACGCAATACATGCACGAACTGGTGGAACCGACGTCGGTGCGCCGCCGCACCGGGCCGGTCAAGCCGGTCGTGATCTGGAACCTGACGCGGCGCTGCAACCTGCGCTGCCGGCACTGCTACACCACCTCGGCCGACGTGCAGTTTCCCGGCGAACTCAACCACGCGCAGGCGATGGGCGTGCTCGACGACCTCGCGGCCTTCGGCATCCCCGCGCTGATCCTGTCGGGCGGCGAACCGCTCAGCCGCTTCGACTTCTTCGAACTGGCCGAACGCGCCCGCGCGCTCAACTTCCGCCACCTCAGCCTGTCCACGAACGGCACGCGGGTGGCCGAGCATGCCGACCGGATCGAGGCGCTGGGCTTCGACTATGTCGGCATCTCGCTCGATGGGATCGGCGCGGTCAACGACTGGTTCCGCGGCGTCGACGGCGCCTTCGACGCGGCGCTGGCCGGGGTCCGGGCCTGCAAGGCGCGCGGCGTGAAGGTCGGCCTGCGCTTCACCATCACCGAGGACAACGCCCACACCCTTCCCGACATGCTCGACCTCTGCGAGGGCGAGGGGGTGGACAAGTTCTACCTCTCCCACCTCGTCTATGCCGGGCGCGGCGACAAGCACCGGGGCGAGGATACGGCGCACGCCCGGACAAGGGCCGCGATGGACCTTTTGATCGAACGCGCCTGGGACGCGGTGGAAGGCGGCCGCCCGCTCGACATCGTGACCGGCAACAACGACGCCGACGCGGTCTGGTTCCTGCGCTGGGCCGAAGACAGGTTCGACGCCCGCCGCGTGGCCCATCTGCGCGAACATCTGGAGGCCTGGGGCGGCAATTCCTCGGGCCTGGGCGTGGCCAATATCGACCCGCAGGGGAAGGTCCATCCCGACACCTACTGGTCGGACTACACCGTGGGCAGCGTCAAGGAGCGCCCGTTCTCCGAGCTTTGGACCGGGTCCGATCCGATGCTGGCAACGCTGCGCCAGCGCCCGCGCCCGCTGAAGGGGCGCTGCGGCGCCTGCGCCTTCCAGTCGGTCTGCGGCGGCAACACCCGCATCCGCGCCCTGCAGGTCACGGGCGACCCTTGGGCCGAAGATCCCGCCTGCTATCTCTCGAACGAGGAAATCGGGGTGGAGGAGGCAGGCCGCCTGGCCGTCACCCCCTTCCGGGGCAAGAGCCATGATCCGGCACATCGTTTCTTCTGACCCGCGCCGTCGCCATTCTGCGCCGCCGCCCCGCCCCGTGGGGAGGGAAGCGCCTTGTGCCGGCGCCCTGCGCGTTCTGGCGACCGCCGTGGCACTTCTCGCCGCGCCCGCGCAGGCCGCGCCCGATGCCGCCGCGCTCTTTTCGGAGCATTGCGCCGCCTGCCACGCTGAAACGCGCCTGGGCGGGACCGGCCCGGCCCTGATCCCCGAGGCGCTGGGCCGGATCAAGGGCGAGGATCTGGCCGCGATCATCGCCGAGGGCCGGGTGGCCACGCAGATGCCGGCCTTCGCGGGCGAACTGACGCCGGAAGAGATCGCGTCCCTTGCCGCCTACATCTCCGAACCCCTGGCCGAAACGCCGGACTGGACCACCGCCGACATCGACGCCACGCGCGAGTTCCGGGCGGATTACGTCGCCGCCGATGCCCCCGTCTTCACCGCCGACCCGCTGAACATCACCCTTGTCGTGGAAACCGGCGACCATCATGTGAGCGTGCTCGACGGCGACAGCTTCGACGTGCTCGACCGCTTCGCCACCCCCTTCGCGGTGCATGGCGGGCCGAAGTTCACCCCCGACGGCCGTTTCGTCTTCATCATGTCGCGCGACGGCTGGGTGCAGAAATACGATATCTGGTCGTTGCACGAGGTCGGTCGCGTCCGCGCGGGCCTGAACAGCCGCAACATCGCGATGAGCCATGACGGACAGTGGCTGGCGGTCGCCAACTACCTGCCGCGGACGCTCACCATCCTGTCCACCGCCGACCTGAGCGTGGCGCGGGTGATCGACGTCACCGGGCGCGATGGCACGCCCAGCCGTGTCTCCGCCGTCTATCAGGCCCCCGACCGCAAGAGCTTCGTCCTCGCGCTGAAGGACGTGCCGGAGATATGGGAGGTGGCGACCGATCCCGACGCCGGCCCCTATCACGACGGCTTCGTGCACAGCCACGAGGCCGGGATGGAGGAAAGCCTGGCCGCCGAGCAGGGCCTGTTCGCCCGCCGCCGGATCATGGTCGGCGCGCCGATCGACGATTTCTTCTTCGGCCCCGCCTACCGCAACCTGATCGGCACCAACCGCGAGGGCGACAAGGGCGTGGTCGTCAACCTCGACGTCGGGCGAGAGATCGCTGAACTACCGCTGCCGGGCATGCCGCATCTGGGGTCGGGCATCAGCTGGATGCGCGACGGGCGCCGGGTCATGGCCACGCCCCACCTTCGCGAGGGGATGCTGAGCGTGATCGACGTGGCCGACTGGAAGGTCGTCGCCACGATCCCGACCGCCGGCCCCGGCTTCTTCCTGCGCAGCCATGAAAATTCGCCCTATGTCTGGGCCGATGTCTTCTTCGGCCCGAACAAGGACAAGATGCACGTCATCGACAAGGAAACGCTCCAGATCGTCAGGACGCTCGACCCCGCGCCGGGCAAGACCGTCGCGCATGTGGAATTCACCCGCGACGGATCGCATGCGCTGGTCTCGGTCTGGGAGGATGACGGCGCGGTGATCGTCTATGACGCCCGCACGCTGGAAGAAGTCAGGCGCCTGCCGATGCGCAAGCCCTCGGGGAAATACAATGTCTGGAACAAGACCCGTTTCGAGGAAGGCACATCCCACTGAGGGGCGCTGGCCGCTCTGGAAGCTCGGGGTCGTGCTCTATCCGTTCACGGCGGCGGCCGTGGCGATCAACCTCTTCCTGCTGGGCCTGATGGGGCAGGCGCTGGGCCTGCCCGCGCTGTCGCCCCATGCCGCACTCATCCTGTCCATTCCGCTCGGCCTGCCCGCGACCTGGGCCGCGGCGCGCTGGGTCCGCCACCTGATCGACGAGGCCGAAGGGTAGGGCAGGGGGCCCGCCCGGCCCCCCGCGTCAGGATCGCTACATCTGCGCCGCGATCATCGCCGCGATCTCCTCGCGCGTGCCGAAGCCCAGTTCGACGGCGGTCTCTGTGACGCTCTGCCCCTTGGCCAGCGCGGTCTTGGCGACCTTGGCGGCCTTGGCGTAGCCGATGTGCGGGACCAGCATCGTCGCCAGCACGAGGCTGTTTTCCAGCATCCCCTCGCACTGCGCCACGTTCGCTTCGATCCCCTTCACGCAGCGTTCGGCCAGCGTGTCCATCGCCTGCATCAGGATGCGCATGGACTGCAGCACGTTCAGGATGATGATCGGCTCCATCGCGTTCAACTGCAACTGCCCCGCCTCGGCCGCCATGGTCACCGTCAGGTCGTTGCCGATGACCTGGAAGGCGACCTGGTTGACCACCTCGGGGATCACCGGGTTGATCTTGCCCGGCATGATCGATGACCCGGCCTGCACCGGGGGCAGGCGGATCTCGTTGAAGCCCGAGCGCGGGCCCGAGGACAGCAGCCTGAGGTCGTTGCAGATCTTGGACAGCTTCACCGAAATGCGCTTCAAGACGCCCGAGAAGGTGACATAGGCGCCCGCGTCCGACGATGCCTCGATCAGGTTCGCGGCCAGCTTCACCTCGAAGCCCGACACCTGCGCCAGTTCGGCGATCGCGCGTTCGGGATAGCCCTCGGGCGTGTTGACCCGGGTGCCGATCGCGGTGCCGCCGAGGTTCACCTCCAGCAGCAGTTGCGACAGGCGGCCGATGATCTCCACATCCTCGTCGATGGTGGCCGCAAAGCCCGCGAATTCCTGGCCAAGCGTCATCGGAACCGCGTCCTGCAGCTGCGTGCGGCCGATCTTGTGCACCTGCGCGAAGGCGCCCGCGCGTTCGCTGAAGGCCGCCGAAAGCCGCCGCTGCGCCGCCTGGAAAGGCGCACACTGGCTGACGATGGCCAGCCGCATCGCCGTCGGGTAGACGTCGTTGGTCGACTGGGATCGGTTGACGTCGTCGTTGGGATGCAGCCGCGCGTAGTCGCCGGGGCAGTGCCCCATCCGAATCAGGCCGAGGTTCGCGATCACCTCGTTCGCGTTCATGTTGGTCGAGGTGCCGGCGCCGCCCTGGATCATGTCGACGCGGAAATGGTCGTGATGCGCCCCGCCGATGATCTCGTCGCAGACCGCCGCGATGGTCTCGGCCTTGCCCGCATCGAGCGCGCCAAGCGCGCGGTTCACCCCGGCCGCGGCCTTCTTCACCCAGGCGAGCGCGCGGACGAATTCGGGGAAATGCGACAGCGGGATGCCCGAGATCGGGAAATTGTCAATGGCGCGCTGGGTGTGGATGCCCCAGAGGCAGTCCTTCGGCAGATCCATCGTGCCCAGGCTGTCTTCTTCGGTGCGCAGGTCGGTCGTCATGTCTGTCTCCGGTATGGCGGGCGATCGCTCCCGCCTGATGGAAGGGCCGCCCGAAGGCGGCCCCTTTTCTGTCATTTCCAGCGGCCCGGGTTCCAGGCCTCACGGTCAAGGTCGAGGTCGGGGAACTTCGACGGGTCGAAGATCGGCCGCTCGACGCCCGCACGCAACTGCGCGCGGAAGTCGTCCACGACGCGCATCGCGACGGGGAACAGCATCAGGATCGCGACCAGGTTGACGAGCGCAAGCACCCCCATCATCGGGTCGGAGAAGAAGAAGACCGAGGTCGCCGAGGGCGCGGCCGCCCCCATGAACACCAGGCCGAGGATGAGGACGCGCAGCACGAGGATCGCCTGCGGCGCCGGCGTGATCGCGGCCAGCGCGTTCTCGCCCAGGTAGACGTTGTAGATGATCGAGGAGAAGGCAAACAGCAGGATCGCCAGCGTCAGCGCATAGCGCGACCATTCGCCGAAGTGGCTGGCCAGCGATTGTTGCGTCAGCGCCACGCCGTCCACGCCCTCGGCGCCCGGCACGTAGACATCGCCCAGCAGGATGATGAAGGCGGTGCACGAACAGATCACGATGGTGTCGATGAAGACCGAGAAGGACTGCGTGACGCCCTGGCTGACCGGGTGGCGCACCAGCGCGGTGGCGGCGACGTTCGGCGCCGAACCAAGGCCCGCCTCGTTCGAGAAAAGGCCGCGGCGCAGCCCCTGCGCGATCGCGGCACCCATGCCGCCGGCGATGGCCTCCTCATAGCCGAAGGCGCCCGAGACGATCCGCGCGATGACGCCCGGAATCTCTCCGATGTTCATCAGGATGACGACAAGCGCCAGGGCAAGGTAGCCGATCGCCATGACCGGCACGACGACATCGGCCGCCTTGGCGATGCGCTTGATGCCGCCGAAGATGACGATGCCGGTCACGGCGGTCAGCGCCGCCCCGGTGATCAGGCGGCTGATGCCGAGCGAGTCATGGACCGCGCCGGCCACGGTGTTGCCCTGGAAGGCGTTGAAGCCCAGCCCGAAGGCCGCCAGAAGGCAGATGGCATAGACGATGGCCAGCCACCGGTAGCGCGCGCCAAGCCCGTGGCGGATATAGTCCGCCGGCCCGCCGCGGAAGGAATGCTCGCCGTCGGTGCGCTTGTAGATCTGCGCGAGCGTGCATTCGACAAGGCTCGTCGCCATGCCCACGAGCGCGATGCACCACATCCAGAAGACCGCGCCTGGCCCGCCCAGCGTGATCGCCACCGCGACGCCCGCGATGTTGCCGCCGCCGACGCGCCCCCCGACCGAAACCAGCAGCGCCTCGCGCGCGCTGATCGCGTTGGGGTCGGTGTTCTGGTTGCGCCCCGACAGCACGCGGAACATGCGCCCGAAGAACTCGATCTGGACGAAGCCCGACATGATGGTGATGAACACGCCGAAGACGACCAGGATGGGGATGAGCGACCACCCCCAGGTCAGGCTGTCGACATAGCCGAACAGCGATTGCAGGAATTCCATCTGTCCCTCCCTCTGGATGCGGCGTCTGCCGCGGTTCTCCCTTTCGCGCATGGTAACGCATGGGGCCGCCATTCCCTATTGCGCTAAGCGGGTCAGATGGATGCGGTTGCAGTCATTAAATGCGCCAAATAGCATCAATGCGGGGTGGGATCAGCCCGGTGCACGCCCCGTTTTGGAGCCGGGGCCGTGGGGAAGGGCAGGGAAGGCGGCACCGAAGGCGCGCGGCCCGGTCACTCCGACAGGGCAAGCCAAAGCCGCGCCAGCGCGGTTTCGGGCGTCTCCGCCCCGCCGTTCTCGACGCCCGCGCGCCAGAGCGCGGCGCCCGCGGCGTAGGCGCCTGGCTCCAGCCCGCCGCTCTCGCACTGGCTGACCGCGCGGAGGCGGCAGCCCCGCGCGATGGCTGCGGAAAGGGTGGCGTGCAGCGCGGGGTCGGACATCGCCGTGCCCGCGCCGAAGACGCGCAGCACGGCGCCGTCCAGGTTGTCCAGCATCGCCGCAAGGGCGGGGACCGGCATCCCCGGCGACAGCGT
The DNA here is from genome assembly GCF_025380365.1 of Albidovulum sediminis. GTDB lineage: Bacteria > Pseudomonadota > Alphaproteobacteria > Rhodobacterales > Rhodobacteraceae > Albidovulum > Albidovulum sediminis. The sequence goes on along the minus strand of NZ_JAOCQF010000001.1, from coordinate 1,734,164 downwards.
CAGGATCGCCACCCGCCGGTCGGCGAAGCGGCGCGGCCGCATCGGCCCGGGCGTCGGCACCTGCGGCACGGCACGGAAGGCATCGGCCTTGTGGGAATCGTGCTTGACCAACCCCGCCCCCGGCAGAAGCCGGCCGGCGAAGGCCAGCCAGACGCCTGCCCCACCCCCGGCCGCCCCCTTCAGCGCGATGTCGAGGGCGAGGGCCAGGTTGGCCTCGGCGTCGCCCCCGGTGTTCAGGGGTTGCATCGCTCCGCACAGCACGACCGGCACCGCGATCCCCGCCAGCGCCTCGCTCAGCGCAGCACCCGTGTAGGCCATCGTGTCGGTGCCATGGGTGACGATGACCCCGGCACCCCGGAACCCCTGTACGGCCGCGATGATCCGGTTCCACTCCACCGGGCCCATCTCGGCGCTGTCCACCAGCGGGTCGAAGGCATTGACCGTGATCCGCGCGCCCTCGGGCGCAAGGCTTCCCAGCGCCCGCTCCACCACGCCCGCCTGCGGGGTAAGGCCCTCGGGACCCGGCGCCATGCCGATGGTGCCGCCGGTATGAATCACCAGAATCTCCGTCACCAACGCATCCCCTGTCTCGCTTCCATTCCGCGCCTTGCCAGCTTTCACCACGCGCCCCGGCGGCGCAATCCTTGCCATGCGCACCGCGCCCCGACGTCACCGCAAGCCCGCGTCCCCCACCCGGAGTTTCGTGGGTGCCAGCGACCGTTCCGCCAGTTTCGCGGCGACAAGATCGGTCACGTCCACCAGCGTCCGGTCGGTGCCGATATCCGCGATCAGCGGCAGTTCGGTGCAGGCCAGAAGCACGACATCGGCCGAAAGGTTCTCGACCAGCGCCCGGAAGCGCGGCCGCAACGTCGCCTCCGCACTGCCAAGCCGTTTCACATCCTCAATCAGGCGGTGCAGCGCCGCGCTGTCGGCGGGCACCTCAACCTCCACCAGGTCGCGCAGGTCGCGATAGGCCGACCAGTCGCCCATCGCGGTCACCGGCGCGGCACCCAGCAGCGCCACGCGCGCAGTGCCCGTGCGCGTGATCCAGTCCGCGATCGCCGACTGGAACGATATGAACTCGGCGCCGAGATCCAGCGCGGCGATGCGCGGGGCGTACCAGTTCAGCGTATTGCAGGCGATCGCGAAGGCATCGACCTGCGGCGACAGCGCCGAAAGCACCCGCTGCAAGGCCGCCCACACGGCCGCGTCGTTGGCCGCAAGGTCCATCGACAGGCCCAGGTCCGGCTCCGACACCACGACGACGCGCGGCGCATCGAGATCGCCGCGAAACGCCGCCCCGAAGGCGGCCTGATTGTGCCTGAGAACCTTGGCCCAGAGGTCAAGCCCCGCCTCCGGCCCCGACCCGGCGACGATGCCGATGGTTGCGCGCCTTTCCGCCTTTCCGATCCGCATCGCTCTTCCCCGTCTCTACGCCGCTGCATGCCCTAATCTCTTGACCGGCGAGACTTGGGACAAGTATGCAGAGATGCATGAACTGGCGCAACAAGACGCCGAAAAAGCATCGGAATGCATCATGCAGCCCTTCAGCCAGAACCTGAGACTGCTTTGCGGCTACCGGCCCTCGATCTCGCGGGTGGCGCTGGACCTCAAGCTGAACCGCAGCCAGCTCAACCGCTACCTCGCCGGCACTTCCTACCCGCGCGAAGGTCTGATGCGCCGCATCTGCGACTACTTCGGCGTCGAACCCTACGAACTTCTGCTGCCCGAAGAGGAATTCGCCCGCATCGTCAAGCTGCGCGGCCTGTCGTCGGACAGCGTGACGCGCACCCTGCGCCAGCATTTCGACCGCATCTTCGCCCGCAACGATCCGCGGATCTTCAACCTATCGGGGATGTTCTTCGAATACTACGCCTCGATGTCCTCGCGCGGGCAGATCGTGCGCGCGCTTGTCGTCTTCTCGATCGAGGAGGATCACATCTTCTACCGGCGGCTGGAACGGATGGGCCCGGCCGACCGCCCCTGCGCGCGGCACTACCGCTATCAGGGCGCGGCGCTGATGACCGGCGACCGGGTGTTCCTGAACGATTACGAGTATTCCGCCGGGATCGAGATCACCCAGACCGTCCTCTACCCGGATTACTCGCACCGCTGGACCCGGCTTCATGGCGTCAAGGTCGGGGTCTCCGCCAATCGCGATCACGTTCCCTGCTGCGTCCGCACCTACATGGAACGGACGCCGCCACGCCTGCCGCTGTTCGGCGCGCTGCGCCGGTGCGGGCTGTTCGACCCCGACAGCGCCGAGATCCCCGCGCGCGTCCTGCCGATGATCGACAACAGCCGGTCCGGCCCCCACGTGTTCGAGGCCTTCGCCGACGCGCCGGACTGACCCGGCCCGGACCCCGGGGGCTTCTACGCCCCGCCGGGGGTGCCGGGCTTGCGCTGCCAGCCCGCCATCGCCTGCTTCAGCCCCTCGCGTGAGCGGGGCAGGGCCTCGGCGGGGGCGATCAGGCCGCTGTCGCGCGCATGAAGCGCAAGGTCGGCCAGGATCGGCGGATGCAGCCCGACGCGCGCCAGCATCGCCCGGTCCGTCAGGATCGCCGTGGCCTCCCCCTGCGCCATGGCCTGACCGTCGCGAAACAGCACCACGTCGTCGGCCAGTATCCAGGCCAGTTCCACGTCATGCGTCGAAAAGACCAGCGTCACGCCGTCCGCGGCCAGCGTCTTCAGCGTCGTCACCAGTTGCGCCGCCCCTTCCGCGTCCAGCCCCGCGGTCGGCTCGTCCAGCAGCAGCACCTCGGGCCGCATCGCCAGCGCACCCGCGATCGCGACCCGCTTCTTCTGCCCGCCCGACAGCATGTGCGTCGCCCGGTCGCGCAGGTCGGCGATGCCAAGGGCGGCCAGCGCCTCCTCGACCCGGGCGCGCGCCTCGGGCTCGCCAAGGCCGAGGTTGAGCGGGCCGAAGGACACGTCCTCGAACACGGTGGCGGCGAAAAGCTGATCGTCGGCGTCCTGAAGGACCAGGGCGACGCGCTCGCGCCAGCGGACCAGCCCCTTGCGCGAATAGTCCGCCGGTTGGCCCGCCATCGTGATCCGGCCCGATCCGGGGCGGAGCGTGCCGTTCAGGTGCAGAAGCAGCGTGGACTTGCCCGCCCCGTTGGGGCCGAGGATCGCAAGGCTCCGCCCCTCCGGCACCGCAAGGCTCAGGCCGCGCAGCGCCGCGACCTCTCCGGGGAAGGAGAAGCGCAGGTCTTCGGCGGTCAGGATCGGGGTCATGGCGCCACCGCCAGTGCCAGGATCGCGACCGCGCCCTGAAGCGCCACGATCAGCCCCAGGATGCGGGGAGAGGCCGCCGGGCGGTCGTGCAGTACCCGCATCTCCCCCTGCCAGCCGCGCGCGGCCAGCCCGGTTTCCAGCCGCCGCGCGCGGTCCATCGCGCGGGGCAGCAGGTTGGCGATCACCATCGCGGTCGAGCGCAGCCAGCGCTGCCGGGTCGCATGGCCAAGCCGCGCGCGCTGCGCGGTTGTCATGGCCACCGCCTCGTCGCCCAGAAGGAAGACGAAGCGGTAGGTCAGCAGCGCGATCTCCACGATCTCGGCCGGAACGCCGACCCGGCGCAGGCCGGACAGCAGGTCCGCCGCCGGCGTGGTGAAGGCGAGAAACAGCAGGCAGGTCACCGCCGCGCCGGACCGCAGCACCAGTTGCACCGCCGCCGCCACGCCGCCCGCCGCGGGGGCAAGGCCAACCGGCCCCCACTCGACCAGCAGCACCAGCGCGCCCGTGGCAAGGAACCCCAAGGGCAACAGCGTCACCGGAAGCCAGAGGCGGAAGGGCACCCGTGCCCCGCCGAAGGTGAGGGCCAGCATGACGGCCGCGACCATCGCCGCGCCCGGCCAGGGCGGCAGCACGATGGCGAGGGCCAGGAAGCCCAGGCCGGTCGTCACCTTCTCGGCAAGCGGCCGGCGCCGCCAGCGACTGAGCGCCGCTGCGCGGTCGATCAGGGAAATCGACATGGCTCAGCTTTTCTGCGTTTCGGGCGGAGTGGGGCCGTCCCGCTCAGCCTCGGCCTGGGCGCGGCCGTGACGGCGCCCGATGGCATAGCCGACGATCAGCGCCCCGAGGGCGGCCTGCAGCGCGAAGAACAGCCCCTCGACCTCGCCGCTGGGTGGGGTCCAGATCGGCGTGAACCAGGGGGTGAAGCCGGGGTTCGCTTCCTCGATCGCGGCGGCGGCCTGACCGTCCGCGCCGGCGAACTCCCCGCCCATCAGCAGCGGGACGATGACCAGGGCCGCAACGCCCAGAAGCATCCAGGAAGACCGCGAGAACCGCATCAGCGCACCTCCCCCGCCAGCACGCCGATCTTGTCGGCGTCGCGCACCTTGCCCGTCAGCGCGTCGATCACGACGACGGTCAGCAGCCCTTCGGCGATCGCGAGCGGGATCTGCGTAATGGCGAAGATGCCGCCGAACTTCACCATCGCCCCGAGGACGCCCGACACCGCGTCGGGATAGGCGAGCGCCAGCTGGAACGAGGTGAAGAGGTAGGTGGAAAGATCGCCGAGTGCTGCCGCAAGGAACACCGTCAAAGCCATCGACAGCCCCGCCGACCGGCCCAGCCGCCAGATGCCCCAGGCGACCCAGGGCCCGACGATCGCCATGGAAAACGCATTGGCGCCCAGCGTCGTCAGCCCGCCGTGGGCCAGGAGCAGCGCCTGAAAGAGGAGCACGATGACCCCGAGTACCGCCATGACCGACGGCCTGAAAATTACCGCGCCAAGGCCGGTGCCCGTCGGGTGCGAGCACGACCCGGTCACCGAGGGGATCTTCAGCGCCGAGAGGACGAAGGCGAAGGCGCCGGAGGCGGCCAGCGTCATCCGCGCCTCCGGACGCTCGCGCACGATGGTGCGCACGCGCTTTGTGCCGGCGACGACGAACGGGGCCGAGGCCAGATACCAGGCCAGGCTGTGGGAGGCGGGGAGATAGCCTTCCATGATATGCATGTGAATGGTCCTTCCACGTCAAAAGTGGCGTGATCCTGCAAATCCGGACGCCCCGCCCGAACTGGCTCACGCGCACAACCGGATGGCAGGTCTCCTGACTCGCGGGTCGTGGAAGTCCGGTCGCCTTCCCGGCTCGGTTCCCCCCGTGGAAGCAGGGGCAGCCAGTGGCATATCGACCGTCTTCTTGCCGCTCACAGTTGCGGGGGCAGCCACGGATTCGGCCCCTGATGGGTAATCCTCACCGTGTTCCCTATTAATCCCTTGCTTCGGGAACCATCGGATCAACTATGGCGCCGGACCCCTGCCTGTCAAGCAAGGACGGCCCGGCGCGCATGCCGCCGCCTCAGGCGGCGTCGTAGTGGCTGAAGACCTCGGTCGTGCCGTCGCGCCGGATCAGGAACACGTCATAGGCGTCGCGCTCCTCCTCCGGTCCCATGCCCGGCGATCCGTAGGGCATGCCCGGCACGGCAAGGCCCACCGCGTCGGGGCGCTCGTCCAGCAGGCGGCGAATGTCGGCGACCGGCACGTGGCCCTCTATCATGTAGCCGTCCACCCGGGCGGTGTGGCAGGAGATCATCGTCTCCGGAATGCCGCTGTCCTGCTTGTATCGCATCAGGGCGGTGCCCGCGCTCATCTCGACCGTCACGTCGAAGCCCGCCTGCTGCAGGATGGCGACCCAGGCGCCGCAGCAGCCGCAGTCGGGGTCCTTGAGGACGTGGATCACCGGGCCTGCCGCCCGGGCAATGCCGGGCAGCGCCAGCGCGGCACAGGCGCCGAAAAGGGCGGCGCGGCGGGAAAGTTCAAACGGTTTCATCGGGTTTCCTTTCGGGGTATCTCAGTGCCCGGAGATCAGGCAGCGGCCGTGACGACGAATTCGGTCATCATGCCGGTGGCGAGATGGGGCATGTGGTGGCAGTGCAGCATCCAGCGCGCGGCCTCGCCCGCGTCGATGGCGACGGTGACCATCGACATCGGCGGCACATAGACGGTGTCGCGCCGCGCGCCGGCGATGGCCTTGCCGTTGACGCCGATGACCTGGAAGGCGTGGCCGTGCAGGTGCATCGGATGACCCATCATCGACATGTTGTGGAACGACAGGTCCACCCGCTCGCCACTGGCCGCCTCGACCGGAGAATGCCGGCCCCAGGTGGCGCCGTCGATGGTCCAGACATAGGGCTGCATGGAGCCGCCGAGCATCAGCACCCGGCTGCGGTCGGCCGCGCGGACGGGCAGCGGGTCGCGCGTCACCAGCCGCGATTCCTGCGCCAGGTCGGTGTCGAAGGCCGGTGCCTCCGCCTCGGCCTGCGGCTCGATCCGGCGCACCTCGGCACCCGGCGTGGCCAGGACGATCCCGGTGCGCTCCCGCGCGCCCTCGCGCAGCGCAAGGACCGGCCAGGCGCCGCCCTCGGCGGGCAGGTCGATCTGCAGGTCCATTCGCTGCCCCATCGCCAGGCCGAATCGCGTGCCCGCGACCGGCTCCACCCCGTGCCCGTCCACCGCGACAAGCCGCGCCGGCAGTCCGCCGGTGTCGATCCAGAAGACGGTCGCCGCCGCCGCGTTGATGACGCGCAACCTGACGCGCCCACCCCGCTCGACCGGCACCACCTCGGGATCGGTCAGGGTGCGGTCGTTGGCCAGGTAAGCGTCCCAGTCGTAGTCGTTCAGGTCCATCGCCATCCCGCCCATGGCCATGTCGCCCATGGCCATGCCCTCCATCCCGCCGCCCGCGGCGCCGGGTTCGCCGCCGCCCCCGGCGCTGCCGTGGGCATGCGCCATGCCGTGGCCGCCGGTGATCTCCTCCAGCACCTCCTTGGGCGCCTTGAAGGAAAAGTCGTGCAGGAACAGGACCACCTCCTGCCGGTCCTCGGCCAGGTCTTCCGGCGCGCGCACGATCAGCGGCGCGGCCAGAAGCTGCATCTCCTGCGTCGGGATGTGGGAATGCATCCAGTGGGTGCCGGGCCGCGGGTCGAAGTCGTAGGACCGCGTCTCGCCAGGCGCGAGCGCGGGCATCGGCGCGTCGGGCACGCCGTCCTGGGCGTTCGGGGGGATCTGGCCGTGCCAGTGGACGATGGTCGCCACGTCCAGCGTGTTGGTCAGGTCCACGCGGAACCGCTGGCCGGGGTCGAGGATCAGGCCCTGACCCGCCGGACCGGAAAGGCCGAAGACGGTCGCCGCGCGCCCGTCAATGTCAAGGGTCCGGCGCGCGGCTGCAAGGGAAATCGGCGGCGTCTGCGCCAAAGCCGGGCGGGGCAGGCAGGGAAGGGTCAGCGCCGAGGCGCCTGCGGCCAGAAAGCCGCGTCGGGACAGGATGGTCATGGGTCTCTCCAAGTGGGGCAGTGCGCGCGCCCCGCGTCATCGGATCGTTCTGGGCACGGCGAACCCGCACCCCGGTGACATCAGAGGAGAGGCGCCCTTGGCGGGCGTTCGTCCGACCCGGGGCTCAGCCCGCGGGCCAGCGCCGCGGGCAGCAGCGGCGGTTGCACCAGCGCCGGCGCGCGCGCCGGCTGATCCGGTTCCACCGGAAGGTTCCCGACGAGGCCGGCGCAGGACAGCGCGCAGAGCGCGTCGTGCGGCGGCTGCCGGGTCGGAGTGTCGGGGCAGCAATCGTGCGCGTCCGCCGCTGCGGCGGCGGTGACGTGACCCTGCGCCATGCCGGGATCGGCCGGCACGCGCGCGGCATGCGCCACCGTCGCCACCGAGACGATGGCAATGGCGATGACCGCAATCAGGGTGACAAGACGCCGGACCATGGCAGCGAAGATAGACACGCTCCGGCCCCCTGTCCACTGTGGCCCCCTGCGACCCCTGCGCGCGGGGGGCCTCTCGCAGTCGCCTGCCCTCACGACCCCCGCAGCAGGGGCAGCATCAGGGCAAACAACTCTGCCTGCGAGCTCAGGCCGCAGCGCGCGTAAAGCTGGCGGCGGAAGACCTTGACCGTCTGCGGCGACAAACCCATCCGCAGCCCGATCGAGGCGGTGGAATGCCCCCGCAGGATCAGGAGCGCCACCTCCGCCTGCCGCGGCGTGATGTCGATGCCGTGCTCTCTCAGCGCGGCGATCAGGTCGCCCGCCACGTCGTCGGCGGGCCCGGTTTCGGCGGCAAGCCCCGCCCAGTGCTGTTCGGCCAGCGCCACGACCACGGGCGCGATGCGCTGGCAGGTCGCGGCCTCGGTCGCAGAGAACACCCGGCCCGAGGCGGCGTCGCGGCCGATGCAGATGTTCAGCGACACGCCCGCGACCGGATAGGCGATGAAGGTCAGCTCGTCGATCAGCGTCGTCTGGCGGTAGTATTCGGTGAAGTAGCGGCTGCGCTGGAACGCGTCCGGCGCGATGTCGGTCAGCCGGTAGACCCCGGCCGCGACCCGGCTCACATGCAGATCGTGATAGGGATCAAGCAGATAGGCCCCGCCCAGATAGGTGTCGTCAAGCTGGGCGAAGACCTGCGGCAGTTCGGTCTGGCGGAACAGGACCTGCGGCGGGCCGGCGTCGCGGTAGGCCAGGATGATCAGGTTGTCGGGCGCGACGATCCTTCGGAAGAACGCGAGAAGCGCGCTTTCGAAGCCCGGCCGGCCCATCCGGCGGATGGTTTCGGCCAACTGGGATTCGGCGATGTTCGGCAGGCCGGCCATGATACCTCTCTAGGGGTATATACCACCCGGAACGCTTGGTTCTAGCCTTGTCTCTGCCAGTTGGGGGGTATGAACGCAACAATGACCGCAGCCGTGGAAATCCGCCGTGCCGTCAAGCGCTATGGCAGCGTGACAGCCTTGCACCGGGTCGACCTGTCGATCGCGGACAACGAGTTCTTCACGCTCCTCGGCCCGTCCGGATGCGGCAAGACAACGCTCCTGCGCATGATCGCCGGGTTCGAGGACGTGACCGAGGGTGAGATCCGGCTTTTCGGCGACGACATCGCGCGGCTCGAACCGAACCACCGCCCGGTCAACACCGTCTTCCAGCACTACGCGCTTTTTCCGCACATGAGCGTGATCGACAACGTGGCCTTCGGGCTGAAGATGAAAGGGGTGGACGCCGCCACCCGCCGCGACCGCGCGGGCAGGATGCTGGAGATGGTGCATCTCTCTGCCTTCGCCGATCGCAGCCCCGCGCAACTGTCGGGCGGCCAGCAGCAGCGCGTCGCGCTGGCCCGGGCGCTGGCGCCTGACCCCAAGGTGCTCCTGCTCGACGAACCGCTCTCGGCGCTGGACCTCAAGCTCCGGCAGGCGATGCGCGTGGAACTCAAGCAATTGCAGGAAGACACCGGCATCACCTTCATCTTCGTCACCCACGACCAGGAAGAGGCGCTGACCATGTCGGACCGCATCGCGGTCATGTCCGAGGGCCGGGTGCAGCAGGTGGGCACGGCGCGCGACATCTACGAGGCGCCGGTGAACCGCTTCGTGGCCGATTTCATCGGCGAGACCAACCTGCTGGAGGTCGAGGTGGAGGCCGTGGCCGGCGGGGTCGCCACCGTCGCCCTTCCCGGCGGCCACCGCCTGACCTGCCCCTCGGCCACCTCGGCCACCGGCCGCCACCACCTGTCGATCCGGCCCGAGCGGCTGACCCTGTCGCAGGACGCCGACCTGACCGCGACGGTCGAACGCGTGGTCTACCTCGGCACCGATCTTCAGGTCATCGCCCGGCTTGACGGCGGCACGCCCTTCACCCTGCGCCTGCAGAACGCGGCCCGCGTCGCCGCCCCCGAACCCGGCGCCCGCGTCGGCCTTCACCTGGAGGAAGGCGCCGCGCGCCTTCTGGCCGACTGATGGCTGGCCCAGGCCCCTCGCGCGGACCGGCCGATGCGGCCTATGCGGGCCTTGTCCGTCCGCTGCTGCTGCCCACCTGGGTCGTGATCGGCATCCTGATGGTGGTGCCGGTGGCGCTCATGGCGGTCTACTCCTTCCTGACGAAGGAATTCCGCGGCGGCGTCGAATGGGACTTCACGCTGGCCGCCTATGACCAGTTCTTCGTCACCCGCGGCCTCTTCGGGGACGAGCCTGCGCAGATCGAATGGACCTACATCACGATCTTCGCCCGGTCCATCTGGCAGGCCGCGCTCGCGACCGGGCTTTGCCTTCTGATCGGCTTCCCGACCGCCTGGTTCATCGCCACCCGGCCGGCACGGACGCGCGGGGTGTGGCTGTTCCTGATCACCATCCCCTACTGGGTCAACCTGCTGATCCGCACCGTCTCGCTCAAGTTCCTGATCCGCGAGACCGGGCCCTTGAACGAAAGCCTGATGGCGATCGGCCTGATCGACAGCCCGCTGCCGCTGGTCAATACCAACCTCGCCGTGCAACTCGGGCTGTTCTACAGCTACCTGCCGTTCATGGTGCTGCCGATCTACGCCGCGGTCGAGCGCTACAACTTCGCGCTCTCCGAGGCCGCCGCCGACCTCTACGCCAGCCGCTGGGCGACGCTGCGCGAGATCGTGCTGCCAGTGGTCAGGCCGGGGATCGTCGCCGGCATGATCCTCGTCTTCGTGCCCTCGCTTGGCGCCTTCCTCGCGCCCGACCTTCTGGGCGGGGCCAAGACCTTCATGATCGGCAGCCTGATCGACGAACAGTTCAAGGGCAGCCAGGGCAACTGGCCCTTCGGCGCGGCGGTCAGCATGATCCTGATGAGCATGGTCATGGTGGTGCTGCTGGCCTATGCCCGCGCACAGGGGAGGGCGGGGCGATGAAGGGCGTGCGCCACTATCCCGGCTTTCTGGCGATGACGCTGGCCTGTCTTCTGGTGCTCTACGCGCCGCTCGCGGTCGTCGCGGTCTATTCCTTCAACGGCTCGACCTCGATCACGCAATGGGGCGGTTTCTCGCTGCGCTGGTACGGCGATGTCTTCACCGGGCCCGAGGCCGGGCGCTTCGGTCAGGCGGCATGGAACTCGCTCACCATAGCGCTCATCGCCTCGACCACGGCGGCGGCCATCGCCACCGCCGCCGCGCTGGCGATGATCCGAGGCGGCGCTTTCCATGGCCGCCAGGCCAGTTTCGCCCTGATCAACCTTCCGCTGATGGTGCCCGAGATCGTCATCGCCGTCTCGACGCTCATCTTCTTCTCGACCGTCGGCCTGACCACCGGCTACCTGACGATCCTTCTGGCCCATATCACCTTCTGCATCCCCTTCGCCTACCTGCCCATCGCCGCCCGGCTCGAAGGGATTGAGGGCACCTACGAACAGGCCGCCCGCGACCTCTACGCCACCCGCGCGCAGGCGTTCCGGCTGATCCTGCTGCCCCTGATGATGCCGGGCGTGGTCTCGGGCTGGCTCCTGGCCTTCATCATCTCGCTCGACGACTTCATCATCACGAACTTCGTCAAGGGCGCCGGGATGGAGACTCTGCCCACGGCGATCTTCGGCAGCGTCAAGCAGGGCATCAAGCCCAACATCATGGCCATTTCCACGCTGATGCTGGGCGTCAGCGTCCTTTTCGTCACCGCCGCCTATCTCGTCAACCGCAAGGGGCAGAAGATCCCCTGATCCCGACAAGGAGACCACGATGAAGAAACTGTTGCTCGGCACCTGCCTTCTGGCCACCCCGGCCTTCGCGGAAGGGGAACTGAAGGTCTACCACTGGTTCGAATACATCCCCGAGGAGCTGGTCCAGAAATTCGAGACCGAGACCGGCATCGACGTGACCATCGACACCTACGACAGCAACGAGGCGATGCTGGCCGCGCTCAAGGCCGGCAAGATCGGCCAGTACGACGTGGCCGTCCCCGGCGACTACATGGTCAAGATCATGGGCGACGAGGGGCTTCTGGACACGTTCGCGCCCGAAGACCTGCCGAACTTCGGCAACATCGCGCCGCAGTGGCTCGACGTGCCCTTCGATCCGGGCCGCAAGTCCTCCATCCCCTACCAGTGGGGCTCCACCGCGTTCAGCGTGAACCGCGACGTCTATCAGGGCGACATCGACAGCCTTGCCATCCTCTTCAACCCGCCGGCGGAGCTTCAGGGCAAGATCAACGTCCTCGACAGCCAGGGCGAGGTTCTGGCCCTTGGCTCGATCTACCTCGGCATCCCGCAGTGCTCGCAGGACCGCGAACAGCTCAAGGCGCTCAGCGACATGCTCGTCGCGGCGAAGGCGCACTGGGCCTCGTTCGGGTCGGACACCGCCAAGGACGTGCTTGTCTCGGGCGACGCGGCGGCGGGCATGATCTACAACGGCTTCTCCGCCAAGGCGCGGGCCGAGGGCGCGAATGTCGAATACGCCTTCCCGAAGGAAGGCTATGTCGTCTGGATGGACAACGTCGTCCTGCTGAAGGACGCGCCGAACCGCGACAACGCGCTGAAGTTCATGAACTTCCTGCTCGACCCCGAAAACTCGGCCGCCGTCACCAACTACGCCGCCTATACCTCGGGCGTCACCGGCGTCGATCCCTTCCTGGCCGACGAGATCAAGAACAGCCCGGAAAACAACCCGCCGGCGGACCAGAAGGGCTTCTTCATCGAGGCCTGCGACGAGGAAACGCAAAAGCTTTACGACGCGATCTGGACCAACCTCAAGAAGTGATCCGGCCCGGGGGCGGGACAGGCCTGCCCCCGACCCTCCACCCGTTCATTCAGGGAAGCCGGACCGGCGACGGTCCGGACGTGTGACGCATGCGACTGGCACTCTGGCAGGGCACCTCGCCCGCATCCGATCTGGAAGCCGGCCTGACCGCGGCCGAGACGGCGCTGGCCGCGGCCGCGGCGATGGGCGCGGCGGCGCTGGTGCTGCCCGAGGTCTGGCTGCCCGGCTACAATCAGGACGGCATCCCCGGCAAGGCGCTGGCGCCCGACAGCGCGCCGATGCGCCGGCTGGCGCGGGCGGCTGCCGCCGCCGGCTGCGCGCTGGTGGTGGGCTACGCCGAACGCGATGGCACCCGCGTCTTCAACTCCGCCGTCTGTTTCGGGCCGGACGGGGCGGTTCTTGCCAACTACCGCAAGATCCAGCTTTACGGTCCGCGCGAACGCGCGATCTACACGCCTGGCGACGCCTACGTCACCTTTCCGCTGGCGGGGAAGACCGCCGCTCTCCTCATCTGCTACGACGTGGAGTTCGCGCCCCATGTCAAGGCGCTGGCCGACCGCGGGGTGACGGTGATCCTGAACCCGACCGCGAACATGGCACCGTTCACCCATGTCGTGCGTCACACCGTCCCCGCGATGGCCGCAAACCATGGCCTTTCCATCGTCTACGCGAACTACTGCGGGGCGGAGGGCGACCTGGCTTACGTCGGCGGCTCGCTCATCGCCGGGCCGCATGGCGAGGTGCTGGCCCAGGCCGGGGACCATCCCGCGCTCCTGATCGCCGACATCCCCCCGCGCGACCCCGCGCGGCTTTCCACCCAGTCCGCCGACCTGAGGCTTCTGCCATGACCCGTCTGCCCGCCCACGACATCCTCTTCACGCCGATGCAGATCGGCCCCAAGACGGCGAAGAACCGCTTCTACCAGGTGCCGCACTGCAACGGCGGCGGTTACCGCGACCCCTCCGCCGTGGTCGAGATGCGCCGCACCAAGGCCGAGGGCGGCTGGGGCGTGATCTTCACCGAACAGACCGAGATTCACCCGACCTCGGAGATCACCCCCTTCATCGAACAGCACCTCTGGGACGACCGCGACATTCCCGCACTCGCCCGCATGGCCGAGGCGATGAAGAGCCACGGCGCGCTCGCCGGGATTCAGCTTGCCTATTCAGGCATCAACGGGCCGAACCTCTACTCGCGCGAGGTGCCGCTGGCGGTCTCCGGCGGGCCGATCCTGACCTTCACCTCCGACCCGGTGCAGGCCCGCACCATGGACCGGGAGGATATCCGCGATCTCCGCCGCTGGTTCCGCAACGCCTTCCGCCGCAGTCAGCAGGCGGGGTTCGACCTGGTCTGCCTGTACGGCGCCCATGGCTTCGGCATCCTTCAGCATTTCCTTTCCCGCGCCACCAACCACCGCACCGACGAATACGGCGGCAGCCTTGAGAACCGCGCGAGGTTCCTGCGCGAAGTGGTTGAGGAAGCAAGGGAAGAAACCAGGGGGGAAGTGGCCGTTTCCCTGCGCATGTCGCTGCACGAGGCGGGCGCCTACGGTTTTTCCAACGCCGAGTTGCGCGACTTCATCGAGATGCACGGGGACCTGCCCGACATCTGGGACCTGGCGCACGGAACCTGGGAAAACTGTTCCGGCACCTCGCGTTTCAAGCCCGAGGGCGCGCAGGAGGATCTGGTCAAGGGGATCAAGGCGCTGACCCCGAAGCCGGTCGTCGGCGTCGGCCGCTTTACCTCGCCCGATGCGATGGTCCGCCAGATCAGGTCGGGCATCCTCGACTTCATTGGTGCCGCCCGTCCCTCGATCGCCGACCCGTTCCTGCCTGTGAAGGTGGAGGAAGGGCGCTACGAGGAGATCCGCGAGTGCATCGGCTGCAACATCTGCGTCAGCGGAGACCTGACTCAGGGCCTCAGTCGCTGTACCCAGAACACCGCCTTCATGGAGGAATGGCGCAAGGGCTGGCACCCGGACCGCGCCCGGCCGAAAGGCGCGTCGGAAAGCGTCCTGATCGTCGGTGCGGGGCCGACGGGGCTTGAGGCCGCGTTGCAGGCCGCGCGGCGCGGCTACCAGGTCACGCTGGCGGAGGCCTCGACAACGCTGGGCGGGCGGGTGGCGCGGGAACGCGCGCTGCCGGGCCTGTCGGCCTGGGGTCGGGTGGCGGACTACCGCACCGGCCAGATGGCGCCGATGCCGAACGTGGAGATCTACCGCGACAGCCGCCTGACGGCCGAGGATATCCTGTCGATGGGCGCCGAACACGTCGCCATCGCGACCGGAAGCCGCTGGCGGCGCGATGCGGTGGCGCGTCTGCACCTGCACCCGATCCCGACCGACCCGGCGATGGCCCTTTACACACCCGACGACCTGATGGCCGGGAACGCGCCCGAAGATCGCCGCGTAACCCTTTATGACGACGATCATTTCTACATGGGATCTGTGCTGGCGGAACTGCTGGTCGCGAAGGGCTGCAAGGTTGATTTCGTCACCCCCGCGGTCAAGGTGGCCGAGTGGACCGACAACACGCTCGAGCAGGGCACGATCATGCGGCGGCTGCTGGAGATCGGGGTAGAGATTCACCTGAGCAAGGCGCCGGAAGTCATTGGCGCGCAAGAGGTTATCCTGGGATGCACCTGGACGGGGCGGCAGTCGGCGCTGGCGGCCGAAGCGGTGGTCATGGTGACGTCGCGCACCCCGGACGACGGGCTATACCACGCCACCCGCGCGCTTGACTGGCAGGGCGCCGGCATCCGGTCGCTGAAGCTGATCGGGGATGCGGCGGCGCCGGGGCCGATCGCCTGGGCGACCTATGCCGGGCGGACCTGGGCGGAGGAACTGGACGCGCCCGACCGTGGCGACGACCTGCCATTCCGGCGCGAGATCGCGGAGTTGCTGCCGCACGATCCCCGCACGCCCTGAGGCCTGGCCTACCCCCGGAACAGCCGGTAGAACAGCCGCTCCGGCAGGAAGCGGCCGAGGGTGAAGAGCCAGGCGAAGGGGCGCGGGAAGTCGCGCCGGAAGCGGCCGCCGCGCATCAGCCGCAGGACCTCGGCCGCTGCCCCCTCGGGCGTCATCAGCGAGGGCATGTGGAACGTGTTCTTGGCGGTCAGGCGCGTGCGGATGAAGCCCGGATTGGCCAGTTGCACCGTCACGCCGGTCCCCAGCGTCTCGCCCCGCAGGCCCTCGGCCAAGTGCATCAGCGCGGCCTTGCTGGCGCCGTAGCCGATCGCGCCGGGCAGGCCGCGATACCCGGCGAGCGAGCCGATCAGAACCACATGGCCCTGGCCGCGTGCGATCATCGCAGGCACGACCCCGCCCAGAAGCCGCATCGCGCCGAGGAAATTCGCGTCGCACATGCGCAGGGCGGCCTCGGTGTCCCATGTGGCGGCGGACATCGGGTCATAAAGCCCCGCGCTGAAGATGACGCCGTCCACCTCGCCTGCCTCGGCCACGGCCTGCCTGACCGAGGCGCTGTCGGTCACGTCCATCGGCAGGGCGCGCCCGGTCCCGAGGTCGCGGGCCAGCGCCGCGAGCCTGTCGCGGTTGCGCGAGGACAGGATCAGGTCCGCGCCCTCGGCGGCAAGGGCCGCGGCAATCGCCCGGCCCAGCCCCTCGCTCGCGCCGACGATCCAGTAGGTCTTGCCGCGGAACTTCCGCGTCACGGCGCAGGCCGCATCGTCGCGATCAGTTCGGCCACCTTTACGCCGAACTTGCGCATCTCGGAGCGGTTCATGATCGTGCCGTTCTCCATCAGGTAAAGCCAGTCGGTGACGTCAAGGACGTGGCCCCCCGCCGCCTCGGGCAGCCTCAGCCGGTAGGTGATGCGGGCGGTGGCGCCGGACTGTTCGCCCGTGCCGGTGCCGATGATGTCGTCGGCGGTGGCGGTGAAGCGGCCGTCCGTGCCGATGGTGAGGTTCCATTTCCGGTCCTGCACGCCGCCGTCGGCGTAGCGGAAGCGTTCCGAAAGCGTGCCGGTGTCGCCGTCCCAGTCGCCCTGCATCTCGGCCACGAAGCGCGAGGCGACGCGGCCGTCGGGGCCGAAGATGACCCCTTCGGACAGGATCGGCCCCGCGAGGTGCCGGCGCAGGTCGAACGCGGGGCCGGTGCGGGCGTAGTCGCTTGCGCGCTGGGCGGCGAAGCTGAAGAAAAGGCGCTGCCCGGCCAGGATCGCCAGAGCCAGCAGCAGGAGGACGAGAAGCGTTTTCATGTCTTTATGGCCCTTTCGGGAAGCCGCACGACCAGTGCGATGGCGGCGAGTTTCAGAATGCAGGGAAGGATGGCGTAGGCGAAGGTCAGCGCCGCGAGCGCCTCGGCAGGGTTCGGCCCGCCGGGACGGTAGCCACTGACCTCGAGAAAGGGCAGCGAGGTGACCGCCGCCAGCGCAAGCGCGGCCTTGGCGACGAAGGCCCAGAGACCGAAGGCCTGCCCTCCGGGAAGCGCGGCGGCAGACAGTCGGGCGGAGAAGAGCGCGGGCAGCACCACCATCTCGGCGCCCAGGGCCGCGCCCGAGGCGATGCAGATCGCCGCGAAGGCCGCCGCCGCGCCTGCGGGAACGCCCGCCGCGCCGATGAAGGCGGCGACCGACAGCGACATTCCCGCCAGCAGGATCGTGCGCGCACCGTGACGGCCGGCCGCCCGCGCCCAGAACGGGGCCGAAAGCCCGGCGCTGGCGAAGAACAGGATCAGGAACAGCCCGGCACTTCCGGCCAGCGCAAGGCGATCCTCGACGAAGAAGAGGAAAAGCGTCGAGGTCAGCGCGACCGGCAGGGCGTTGACGAGCGCAAGGAGCAGAAGCGGGGCCGCGCCGGCTGCGTGCAGCCGGGCAAGGCCGGTGCCGGGGGAAACAGCGCGCGGCAGCGACCACAGGTCCCGCGTCGCCGCCCAGACCAGAGCCGCCGCCCCGGCAAGAAGCAGGCCGAAGCTGCGGTAAGGGTCGACTGCCGTCAGGGCCAGCAGCGACGGGGCTGCCGCGGCCAGGACCACCCCGGCGATGATGCCCGACTCGCGGTAGGCGGCGATCCGCAGATGGCCGGAGCCGCCCGTGGCCTCGGCCAGCGCGATCCCCTGTCCGTAAAGCAGGATGGTGGCCAGGCTGTAGGCGGTGAAGAGCAGGAGCAGGGCGAGCGCCATCCAGAGGTCGGCGCGGACGGGCGGCGCGACCACGAAGAGAAGCAGGAAGCCGGTGGAGAGCCCGAAGGCGGCTGCCGCGGCCAGCGCGGCGCGCCACCGGGGCAGGCGATCCACCAGCCAGCCAAGTGCCGGGTCCTGGACGAAGTCGACGATGCGCAGCGCGATCAGGATGGTTCCGACTGCGCTGAGCGACAGGCCGAGTTCCGCCGTCGCGAAGCGCGGCAGGTGGATGTAAAGAGGCAAGCCCGCCGCCGCGATCAGGGCGGCGAAGAGCGCGGTCTTTCCCGCCAGCATCATTCGCCCCTGAGCTGTCGCGCCAGCCGCTCCGACCGGCTTTCGGCAGAGAGCCAGATCCCCAGAAGCCGCCGCTTGGCCTCGGCATGGGCAAGGCCGCAGGTCTTGCGCCCGTTCAGCCAGAAATCGACGGTGTCGGCATCCTCGGCCACCGCGACATAACGGTCGCCGTCGCCAACGTCGCGAAAGCAGGCCATCAGCTTTTCGCGGATATCGGCGTGGTCGGGGGCCGCCCCCTCGATCCGGTCCAGTTCCGCCATGGTCGCGTCGACAAGGGTCTGACCGCTCAGGCTGCGGGCGTAGACCAGTTGCAGCGCAAGCGGCGCGTTCCAGTCGAAGCGCGGGGTGCCGGCGGTGAAGAGCGTCGCCTCGTAAAGCCGGGCACCGAGAAAGCGATATTCCGCCCGGCCCAGCGGCTGCGGCGCGCCGAGGTGCGCGTGGACCTCGGACGGGGCGGTTTCGGCGGCAAGCGGAAGCGCCGGGAGCAGCGACAGGAGGAGGACGGCGGCTCTAGGCATGGGTGAACTCCAGTTGCACGACGTCGGCCTCTCCGGTCGCGAAGGCGGCGGCGGCAGCGCCCAGCGCGAGCCGCCAGCGGCGCAGGAACGGCTGGTCATAGCCGTGCCGGAGCGCGCGCCCGGCCTGCGTGTCAAGCCGTTCGGACCAGAGGCGGCACGTCCGCGCATAGTCGGCGCCGAAGGCGAAGCGGTCGCGGCAGGCAAGCCCGGCCGCCGCCGCCGCGCGCAGGATGTCGTCCTCTGCGGCCGGTGGCGCCCAGGCGGGGAACGGCAGGCCGGCAAGCCCGGCGCCCGGCCCGGCCCCGGCGCGCGTGGCGCGCGTGGTGGTGGTCTGGAGCACGGCCCGCCCGCCCTCGGCCAGGCACGCCTTGAGGGTGGCAAGCAGGGCGGGCCGGTCGGCACCGGGCAGGGAGGTGTCGATCTCGACGGCCACGATGGCGTCCCAGGTTCCCGAGGCGTGGTGCGGGCCGCCCAGCCGGATGTCGGCCCGCCCGTCGAGACGCGCATCGGCAAAGCCGCGCTGGCCGGGCAGGGCGGTGAAGCCGGTGACCCGATGGCCGCGGTCGGCGGCGCGCTCGGCGAGCGCGCCCCAGCCGCAGCCAAGATCCAGCAGACGCTCGCCCCCTGCGGCAAGACGGTCGAGGATGCGGTCGTGCTTGCGGTTCTGCGCGCGCAGAAGGTCGCCGTCGCCGGGGGCGAAGAGCGCGGCGGAATAGCTCATCCCCGGATCGAGCCAGAGCTGGAAGAACTCGTTGCCCGCATCCGAGGGCGTGAAGCGCGCCCCGCGCGCATCGCGGCGCGTGAACCAGCCCATCGTCCGGCTGCGCAGCGCCTGCCAGAACCCCGCCGGATGCGCGCCGCGAAGCCGGTCGCGGTTGAGGCAGGCGAGGGCGGCCAGGCTTTCGACCGACGGCGTGTCCCAAAGCCCGGCCGCATAGGTTTCGGCAAGCCCCGCGGCTCCGCGGGAAAGCGTAGCGGTGACCGCGACCCAGTCGTGCAGGACAAGCTCTGCCGCCGGGTCGCCGTGGCCGAAGTCGTGCCACGCCCCTTCCGGCGTGCGCAGGCGGAGCGAGCCCAGGGCGATCCGGTCGCAACCGGCCAGGAAGGCCGCCTGGCGGCGATGTGTGGGGGTGAACATCAGCTGACCTCCTCGGTCGGTGGCAGGGGCCGGGGGCGGTAGACGGCGCGTTTGAGAACCAGACGGAGCGCCTGCCAGTGGATGAGCAGGATCGTCCTGAGCGCACCCGCCGGACGGCGCAGGAGCGCGCCGAGGGCGGAACGGTTGGAAAGCGGCCGCCGCTGGCCCGACAGGGTGGCGAACACCCCCTCGTCGCCGTTGCGGTAGGCGATCAGGATGTTGATCCGATCGGGCCGGATATCGAAGGCGAAGCGGTACTTGCCCGCGATGTCCTGAAACGGCGAGACGTGAAAGACCTTGGTCGCCTCGATCCGGTCCGAGGGGCCGATCGGCGCGAAGCCGGGCAGGGCGCAGAGATAGCTGTGGCGGTCGCCGAAGGTGTTGTTGACCTCGGCGATGACGGCCACGAGTTCCTCGCCCCTGAAGGCGAGCCAGAAGCTGACGGGGTTGAAGACGTAACCCAGAAATCCCGGCTGCGTCAGCAGCAGGATGCGGTCGGTCATGCCAAGGGCCAGTCCGCGGGCCGAAAGGATGTCGCGCGCCCAGTCGACGCCACGGCCCAGCCGCCGCTGGCCGCCATGGTCGCGGTCGTTCACGGAGAGGAGGTTCCAGCGGTTGCGCGAGAACAGGAGCGGCCCCTTCGCCGACGCCGGGTCGATCAGGACATAGTCGACCCCGTAGCGGAAGACATGGCTGACCCTGCCCGTCCGCGAATGGGTGGTGGCTCCGCTGATGTGGTCGGGCCAGAACGTCATGCGTCCTGCCGTTCAAGTTCGCGCGCGATCCGCGCGGCAGAGGCAAAGCCGTCCTCGTGAAAGCCGTGGCGGGTGTAGGCGCCGGCGAACCATGTCCGGTTCTGCCCCTGCAGCGCCCGCAGCGCCGCCTGCGCCTCAAGCGCGGGGCCGTCGAAGACGGGATGGCGGAACACCGTGTCGTCATAGACAAGCCGGTCGGGAATGTCGGTGGCGGGGTTCAGCGTGACGAACAGCGGATCGTTTTCGGGGATGTTCTGGAGGCGGTTCATCCAGTAGGTCACGCCCAGCCGGGTCTGCTGCGCGGAGGTGTCGGCGCGGTAGACCCAGCTTGACCAGCAGGCGCGCCGGCGCGGCATCTGGGCGATATCGCGGTGAAGGACCACGCGGTTGTCCTGGTAGCGCAGGCGCGACAGGGCCGACCGCTCGCCGGGCGTGGGGTCGGCCAGAAGCCGCAGCGCCTGATCGGAATGGCAGGCGAAGATGACCTCGTCATAGGTCTCCGCCTCGCCGCCGGCGGCCTGGACGGTGACGCCCGAGGTGCCGCGCCGGACGGAGCGGACCGGCGTTCCCGGCCTGAGGTCGCAGCCCATCAGCCGCAGGTGCCGTTCCAGCCGCCGGACGTATTCGATGCTGCCGCCGTCGACCGTCCACCACTGGTGCTGGCCCGCGATCCCCAGCAGCGCGTGGTTGCGGAAGAAGCGGACCAGAGTTCGGGCGGGGAAGGCGCCGATCTCGGTCGGGGGGGTGGACCAGATCGCGCCGCAGATCGGCATCAGGTAGTAGTCGCGAAACCAGCGGCCCAGGCGCAGTTCCTCGACCAGGTCGGCGATGGTCATGGCGTCGGTCTGCGCCGCCGCCTCGGCGCGCCCGTTGAAGCGGACGATGTCGCGCAGCATGCGGAAGAAATGCGGGCGCAGCGCGTTGCGTTTCTGCCCCAGCATCGCGGCGAGGTCGCGAAAGCCGTATTCCACCCGGCCGCCGTCGACGGTGACGCCGAAGCTCATGTCGCTTTTCACTACCGGCACGTCGAGGTCGCGGAACATTCGCGTCAGGTGCGGATAGTTGCAGTAGTTGAAGACGATGAAGCCGGTATCGACGGGCTGATCGCCCCTCAGCCCCGCCAGCACGGTGCGCGCGTGGCCGCCCAGCCGGGGTTCGGCCTCGTAGACCGTGACGCGGTTCAGCGGGCTGAGGAGATAGGCGGAGGCAAGCCCCGAAATGCCGGCGCCGATCACCGCGATACGTTGCGGACGCGCGGGCCCGTGGTCGAAGGACATGCTGTCACCCCCTGTTTTGCAAGGGATACGGGCCAGCGCCGCGCGTGGATCACTTTTTTTGATCCGATCATGCAGATCGTGCGTATTCGGGTCATGTTGAAGCTTGCCGACAAACCTGCAACTCTCGCCCCGGTGCGCCCGCCCCTTGCGGCGCGCCTGCGTGCGAGCGGCGGAGGAGCTTTGACCGACCCGACCGATGCCCTGCCGAGCGAGCAGACGGTGTGGATGCTGGCGGTGCGCGACCGTCGCGACCGCGCGGCCTTTGCGCGGCTGTTCGATTTCTACGCGCCGAGGCTGAAGGCGATGGCGGTGCGCTCCGGTGCGGGGTCCCAGCAGGCCGAGGACATCGTGCAGGACACGATGCTGACGGTCTGGCAGAAGGCCGGGCAGTTCGATCCGACGCGGTCGCAGGTGTCGGGCTGGATCTACCGCATCGCGCGCAACCGCCAGATCGACCTGTCGCGCCGCCCCGCCCAGCCCCTGCCCGAGGAGATCGAGACCGAGGAGGGCCACGGCGAGGACCCGGCGCAGATCCTGGCGCTGGACCAGGAGGTGCGGCAGTTGCGCGACGCGCTGGGCCGGCTCAAGCCCGAACAGTTCGGGATGATCGAGCGGGCATATCTGGGGGAGTTAAGCCATTCCGAGATCAGGGCAGAGACGGGTCTGCCGCTCGGCACGATCAAGTCGCGCATCCGGCTGGGGCTGGACCGCCTGCGCCACGAACTGAAAGGACTGCGTGAGACATGACTGCCATCTCGCATCATGTTCCCGATGGGATGATCGCGGCCTATGCCGCAGGAACGCTCGGCTATCCGTTCGAGCTTGTCGTCGCCGCGCATGTGTCGATGTGCGACGAATGCCGCGCGCTTCTGGCCGCGCACGAGGCGGCCGGTGGTGTCGTGCTCGAGGTGGCGGCGGCCGCGCCCGTTTCGGGCGACCTGAAGGCGCGCACGCTGGCGGCTCTTGACCGGCCGGTTCGGGCGGAGCCCCGGCCCGTCCATCGCAGGTCGGGGATCTATCCCGGCCCGGTCGCCGCCGCGCTGGGGGCCGCGGGGCCGCGCTGGCAGACGATGGGCGGCGGTGTGCGCCAGTGCATCCTGCACGAGGGGACGGCAGGCAGCGTGCGGCTCCTCTCGATACCACCTGAGCAGGCGGTGCCGGAACACAGCCACGGCGGGACCGAGCTGACGCTTGTGCTGCAGGGCAGCTTCGACGACGAGACCGGCCGCTTCGGTGTCGGCGATCTGGAGGTTGCCGATGGCAGCCTTGAACATACGCCGGTCGCGGGGGCGGGGATGCCCTGCATCTGCCTGGCCGCCACAGACGCGCCGCTGCGATTCCGCGCATGGCTGCCGCGGCTGGTGCAGCGCTACTTCCGGATCTGATCGCCAGAGCGCCCTGCACCCACCGACACCCGCAGAAAGGGGTTTGCAAAGGCCGGTGGCGGAAACTCGCCGACCCCCTTGGGGCCGGTCGAGGGGCGCGGCGCGGCAAAGTTCTCCTTTTTCTGCAATACCATGCACATCGTAGCCGATGCGGAGGCCGGGGTTCGCGGACTTTGCCAGATTTTCGCCACAGAATTTCCATGGTTGCAAAGTCATATGCCGGCTTGGCATGTGGCAGTTCAGGTACAGAAAAGATTTTTCTGCAATACAGGCAAAAAGGACCGAGCGATGCGACCCAATCTGAGCAGTCTTCTTCTCACGGCGGCGGCTTGCCTGTCGCTTACGGCCTGTGCCGACGCACCGGTCACCCGGGCCAAGGGCCTTGGCATCGACCCCGCCGCGCCGGCCCCGGCCGCATCCGGATCGGCCGATGTATCGCGCCAGTTCCCGATCTATCTCACCGGCTACACCTATTGGGACAACACCCCGCCGGGGTCATCCGCCATCGCGCGGCCGGTGCTTCGCCAGCGGGCCGGCGGCGACGGGACGTGGCAAAGCCCGATCACCATCGCGGTCGGCCACAGCATCGTGGGCGGGCGCCAGACGCTCGACTACCCGGCCGGCACCCGGTTCTACCTGCCGCGCCTGCGCAAGTACGCCATCGTCGAGGATGTCTGTGGCGACGGCCCGACCCCGCAGGGCGGCCCCTGCCACACCGGGCACAACGGGCATCCCTGGCTCGACATCTGGATCGGCGGCAAGGGCGTGTCGCCCGCGGCCTCAGACGCCTGCGCGCGCCGGATCACCGCGGTGCAGTCGGCGATCATCAACCCGCCGCGCGATCTGCCTGTCCACGAGGGAGAGATCGCGACGGAAGGCTGCAAGGTATTTCTCTGATCCCGCTCAGCGCGCGGTGGTTCCCACGCCGCCGCTGCGCGCAAGCTTGCCCCAGGCGGCGATGCGACCCGCCAGCGCATGGCCGACCGCGCGGTAGACGGTGATGTAGAGGAGCGGCCGGTAAAGCACCCGCTGCACCGGCAAGAGCAAGAGAAGCGACAGCCGCTCCCTGCGTTCGAACCGGAAGGCTGTCAGCGCGACGGCAAGGTCAAGCAGCGGCAGGATCGCCCAGCCGAGGATCATGGCAAGCCTGCCGTCGCCCGGCGCGGGCGGCTGCCCCTGCAGCGCGTCCAGCGCCGCGCCCGCGATGGCGGCGATCAGGACGGCGTCCGCCAGCGGGGCCAGCAGCCCCATCCCGATTCCCGTCAGCCAGAGGTCGGGCAGGGTGAAAAGACCCACGCCGCGCGCGGTGCGCGCCGCGCGGCGGTGCTTCCAGGCGGTCTGCATCATCCCGAAGCTCCAGCGCAGGCGCTGCTTCATGAAGGCGGGCAGGGTTTCGGGCGCGTCGGTCAGCGACAGCGCGCGTTCCTCGAACGCCACCCGGTAGCCGGCGCGCAGGACCGACACCGTCAGGTCCGCGTCCTCGGTGATGGTGTCGGGCGAATAGCCCCCGACCTTGCGCAGGGCAGCGGTGCGCCAGGCGCCGATCGCGCCGGGGACGACCATGATCGCGTTCAGCCGTTCGGCGGCGCGGCGGTCAATGTTCTGCGCGGTGATGTATTCGAGCGCCTGGAAGCGCGGCAGCAACCCGCGCCGGTTCGCGACCTTGACGTTGCCCGCGACCGCGCCGATGCGCGGGTCGGCGAAATGGGCCGCGAGTGCGGCCACCGCGCCTGCATCGAGAAGCGTATCGGCGTCGACCGCGACGATGATCTCGGTCTCGGCCACGGCGAGGGCCGCGTTCAGCGCGCTCCACTTGCCGCCATTCTTCTGCCGGATCAGGCGCACGCGCCGGTCCTGCCCGTAACCGCGCAGGACCGCCCCCGCGGTGTCGTCGGTCGATCCGTCGTCGACGACGATCACCCTGAGGCCGGGGTAGCCGGAGGCCAGCGCCGCGCCGACCGCCTCGGCGATCACCAGTTCCTCGTTGTAGGCGGGGATGGCGACGGTGACCCCCGGCGGCGGGTCGGAGAGGCGGGCAGGGTGCCTGCGCCGGAGAAGCGCCAGCAGCAGGACGAGCGAGGAGCGCGCGGCGCCGACGACGACCGCGACCCAGAACACCCAGACCAGCGCATGGCCGATCCCCGCCGCGGTGGCGAAGGACGCGCGGTCGAGCGGCGTGAGCGGGTCGGCGGCGATGGGCATCACCTCGTCCCGCGTCAGCCCCAGGAAGGCCGAGAGGGGAACGAAGCGGAAGCCGCGCTCGCGCAGGCCGTCGATGATCAGAGGCAGCGCCGCCACCGTCGAGGAGCGGTCGCCGCCGGCGTCGTGCAGGATGATCACCTGGCCCCGGTCGTCGCGGACCTCGGCCAGGACATAGCCTGCGATCTCCCCCGCCGTCATCCCTTCCCAGTCGCGCGGCACGACATCGGCACCGGCGACGACGTAGCCCTCGGTCTCGTAGATGGCCTGCTGGGTGGCCTCGGCCTCGGTGACGGGGCCCTCGCTGCGGCCGTAGGGCGTGCGGAACAGATAGGTGGTGCGCCCGGTCACGCCCGCAAGCAGGCGCTGGAAGGCGTTGAGTTCGATCTGGGCCCGGATCAGCCACAGATCCTCCCCCTCCGGGTGGAGGAAGGTGTGGGAGCCGACCTCGTGCCCCTCCGCCACCATCCGCCGGACGATGTCGGGATTGCCGGCCATGTTGCCGCCGACCACGAAGAACGTGGCCGGAACGCCGGAACGGTGCAGGATGTCGAGGATGTCGGCGGTAAAGACAGGGTCGGGCCCGTCGTCGAAGGTCAGCGCCACCGTCCGGTCCGTCCGCGCGCCATAGCGTTCGACCGTGACCGGGCGGGGCAGGATGTCCCAGGCCTGGCCGGTGATCAGGCCGGTCGCTGGATCGTGGAAGAAGCGGCGCTGGCCGGGGGCCGCGGTTTCGGCGATGCGGCGGAAGGGGCCATCGCCCGCATAGACGACCTGATCGGCGAAGGAGACCGTCTCGATCGCCGATACGGGCGGAAGCGCGGGCGCCCGCCGCAGGAGCGTCCAGACGCCCGGATCCTCCTGCCCGACGCCCCAGAGCGCGATGCCGGCCAACGCCTGCCCGCCAAGCGCCTGCAATTGGTTATGGATGGAAACGGCGTCCAGCGCCCAGATTTCGGACCTGCGGCCATCCGCGTCGGTGAAGGCGATGCGGGTGTTGAGCGTGGCGGGGTCGGTCTCGATAACCGCCTGGTGCTGGTGGGCCAGGCGCATCGCCTCGGCGAAGGACAGCGGGGCCGGGTCGGGCACGCCATCGGTCCAGCGATAGGCAAGCGAGCCAAGGGCAAGGCGCAGCTTGTCCGGGCCCACCGCCGCAAGCGCGTCGGCCAGAAGCGCCTCGAACCAGGCTTGCGGCGCCAGCGGGCCGGGCGGAGTGTCGGGTCCGGGCGGGCTGAAGCCGCGCAGGACCAGCGTGTCCACCGCGGCCACAAGGCCCGCATCGCGCCATAGCGTGCCGTCTGCATCGGTGACCAGACAGCTTGTCACCCCGTCCGGCAGGGCCTTCCCCACCTCGGCCAGAAGCGCGCGCAGGCCCGTCAGGTCGCGATACTGCCCCGGCGCGGGGTAAAGGCAGGCGCCCGCATAGGCGCCGCCCGCGACACGCGCGGCCAGTTCGGTGGCGATGCGGGCCCGTGCCGCGGGCTGGTCCAGCACCGCGGTTCCGCCATCGTCGACCGCGGGAAACGCCAGCACGGCCACGAGTTCGATGCCGATGTCGGGTGCGTTTTGTCGCACCTCCGACAGCGCGGCCGCGGGCTCCGTCTCGCCCAGCCATTCGGCCGTCTGCGTCGCCGCGTCGATCCTGAGCCATTCGGCCAGCACGCCGTCAATGTCCTGGCAATGCCCCGCAAGCGCGGTCAGCGCGCCGGGCGGAACGACCCGGAGATAGGCCGAAACCGGTGCCCGGGCGCCCGCCGCCAGAAGGTCGGTTGCCGCCAGCGGGTCGCCCACGCACTCCGGCGCGGGCCCGGGGGCCGCGGGCGCCTCGACCGTCGCGGTGCCCAGCCGGATGTGGTCGAGCTTGGCATTTTCCGGAAGAATATCAATGTAATAGATGCCAGTGGCGAAGGCCGTGACCCAGGTCAGGAGCGTGAAGGCCGACAGCGTCGCGAGGATCTTCAGCACCCGCGCGCGGCGGTGGCGCGCGTCCTGGAAGACGGGATGGCGCTGGTGCGACCGTCTTCGCATCGTCCCGTGGTTCGATCGTTCCGGCATCGGTGTTTCAGTCGCCTTCGGCGCGCGCGATTGTCGCCTGTCCGCCTCCTTCACCGACTGCTATAGAGTTCGGGACGGAAGGCAACCCGAAGAATTGCAGCGCGCCGGCGCGGATCGCGAGACGCGGGGGCCCTTCGCGGGCAGGTCAGGGTGAATGGGGCAGGGGGCGCGCGTGACGATCGACCGGAGAACCGTTCTGCGGCTGATGGTGTCGGCCCTGCTCGCGCCGTTCCCGATCCGCCCGGCCCGCACAGAGGGTGCGGGCGAGGCGCTGTTCGTCCTGTGGGACGGAATCGGGCCGGAAACACCCGCGGACCGGCTCAGGGCCTTCGCGGCCCCCTTCCTCGCCGCGCGCATTCCGGTGGGCGTGATTGCGGGCCTGCCGCCGGCGCCGGCGATGGACCCGGCGCTGGCGGGCGAGTTGCGAAGCCTCTTCGCGGCCGATCCCGCCCGAATCGAGCCGGTCGTTCAGGCCCCCGGACTGGCCGGGCTTTCGCCCTATTTCCAGCGCCGGGCGGTCAGCGACGCGATCGGGCGCCTGCGCGGCGTCCTTGGCGGGACCGGCGGTGCCGCGGCCCTGAGCATCGCGACCGAGGGGGCCGAGACGGTGAACTTCGACGGCTTGCGCGCGCTGGGCATCCGCAGCCTTCTGGCGCTGCCCGAGGCGTCCGCGCTGTCTTCGGGGGGCTGCGCGCTGATGACGGTTTGCCTGAGCGGGGGGCGCCGGGTGGCGTTCGCCGACACGCCCGACCCGACACCCTGGATCGAGCGCGCCCTTGCCGAGCCGGGATGGGCGCGGCTGACCTTCTCGATGGAAGGGATCGCGGCGCTTTCGCCGCAGGAGGCGCGGCTCTGGGCGCTGCGGGCCGTCGATGCGATCTCGCGCGAACTCGAATCGGGCCGCCGCTTTGCGGCGCTGCCGCGCGACCACGCGCGCTGGTTCGGCGCGGACCAGTTGCGGCAGGTGGCGATCCGCCTGCGCTCCGCCCCGGCCGGGTCGGAGGCGGTCATGGCACGGCTGGCGTCCGACCTGGAGAGCCTGGGCCTGCCCTACACTCGCTCCGTTCCGCTGCCGCGCGGAACGGGGGAGACCTGGCCGGACGCGGCCTGCGCAACCCTCGCGCCGCAGGGGGAGGGGGCAGGCGGGATCGCCGCCGCCGCCCCGCCGCGCGGCCTGTCCTGCCTTGCGGCGGACGCGCCGGGCGCGGGACTGGAGGCAGAGGAGGCGGACAGGGTCGACCTGATGCTCTGGCCCGGTGCCGATCCGGCCTTCGACGGGCGGGGTGTCCTTGTGCGCGGCGAAACCCGCCTTTCTGAGGCGCCGGGCCTGCTGTCCGACGCGGGGCTCATGCGCGACGCGATCCTTGTCCTCGGGCCCGAGGACGTGGCGACCGAGACGGACCGGCAGGCGCTGCTGGCCACGCTCGCGCGGCTGCGCGAGGAGGACGGGACACGGCTTGTCGACGTGGCCGGGTTCCACGCGGCGACGGTCGCGCCCGATCCGGTCTTCGCCCTTCTGCGCGAGACGCGACGGGAGGGGCCCGAGGGGCCGGACCCGGAGCCGCTGTCGGCCGATGACCTCATGTCGGATGCCCGCCAGGCCTGGGCCTTCTTCGAGCGGTTCACGGTCGCCCGGACGGGGCTGACCATCGACACCGTCGACGTGCAGGAAAACGAAACCTGGCTGCACCGGGAAATGACGATGTGGGATATCGGCAGCGTCCTGGCCGGGGTGATGGCGGCGCATGAACTGGGCCTGATCGGGGATGCGGATTTCACCGCGCGGGCGGCGCTGGTCGTGGATGCGCTTCCGGTCACGCGGATCGGGGGCATGATGTTGCCGGGGGCGGTCATCTCCTCGGACACGGGGGCGGTCCTGTCGCGCGATTTCAACGCCTGCGACACCGGCCGGCTACTCAGCGTCCTTCGCATGCTGGACGCCCATCCGCTGACCGCCGGGATCGCCGCGGAAAAGGTCGCGGCCTGGGATCTGGCCGGCGTGGTGGTCGCGGGGCACGTGCATTCCGTGTCCGGTGGCCGGCTGGTGGACCGCTTCGGATCGCACTGCGCCCATTACACCGCGCGCGCCTTCCGCGACCGGGGCGTTCAGGCCCTGTCCCCCTATGAGGGGACGGGCGAGGGGCCCTGGACCGACCGCGCGATGCGGCTACTGGAATCGCTGTCCGGGCTTGATCCCCTGGGGGCGGAACCCTTGCTGCTGGAGGCGCTGGAGATGGGTCCCACGGACGCGACCGATCTTCTGGCCGATGTGCTCGACGGCGCGCAGCGGCGGGAATACGACGGCACGGGCACGCTTTACTGCCTGTCGGAGGCGCCCCTGAATCGCGCGCCCTGGTTCACCTATCAGGGCCTCGGCTTTGCCCCGGACGGGGAACGCTGGCTGATCAATGCCACCTCGGACGATCCCCGGTTTGCCACGCCGGAGTTCCGGCGCGAGACGCTGCTGGTCAATACCAAGGCGGCCTATCTCTGGTCGGCGGCGCGGCCCGGCGCCTATGCGACGCGGCTGGTGCGCCACGTTCGCGACCGCGCCCGGCTGGAGGGGTTGGGCTTTGCGCCCGGTGTCTTCGCCGCAAGCGGGCTGGGCATGCCGGGCTATGCCGATGTGAACACCAACGGCATCGTGCTGGAGGCGATCGCCTATATCCTGCGCGGCCGCAAGCCGAGGGCGCGGTGACGCGCCGAAGGGGTCGGACGCCGCGCCGCCGCCCCTATTGCTGGGCCACTTCGATCTGGACCGACAGCGCCTCGCCCGCGCCGCCGGTGCGCATGCCGATGACGGGCGCGGCCTGCGCATAGTCGAGCCCGGTCGCGACGCGGACATAGCGCGTGTCTGCCGAAACGCAGTTGGCTGCATCGAAGGACACCCAGCCCAGCCCGTCGACATGCGCCTCGGCCCAGGCGTGCATCGCGTCCTGCGCGACCCGGTCGTCGAGCATCAGGTAGCCCGACACATAGCGCGCGGGGAACCCCATCTCGCGCGCGGCGGCGAGGAAGACGTGGCTGTGGTCCTGGCAGACCCCGCGGCCCGCCGAAAGCGCGTCCTCCGCGCTCCAGTCCGGCTGCGATGCGCCGGTCTCGTAGACGACGGCATCGTGGACCACCTGCATCAGGCCGTGCAGACGGGCCAGATCGTTCCCGCCCTCGACCCGGCGCAGCAGCGCCCGGACACCCGCCTTCGCCTCGGTCCGGGGCGTGACCGTGCGGTAAAGCCAGAGCGGCGCGGGCCCGGCATGGGGGCCGACCACGCCATGCGTCTGGGCGACCTCGACGATGCCCTCGCTCGTCACCTCGAGCGTGGTGGCGCCGCGGTCGAGGCCGATCAGTTCGACCACGTTGTTGTGGTGGTCGGTGAAGGAAAGCTCCTTCCGGCCGCCAGAAATCGTGGTCGCCCAAGCCTCGACCTGCTGGTTGTGGCTGGATTTCGGTGTCTTGCGCAGTTGCTGCAGGCCGAAGCCCACGGGTTCGTCGAAGCGGTAGCGGGTGGTGTGGCTGATCCTGAGGCGCATGGTCTATTCGGTGAACCTGTAGTCGATCTCGATCTGGCGGCCGAGGTCGCCGAGACGGCGCAGCAGCTTCTGGATGAACTCGTGCAGGCCGGAGTCGAAGATCGTCTCGATGTCGACCTCAAGGCAGGCCCGCAGGTCGTCGATCCTGTCGTGCGACGGCGGCCGGCTGCCGTAACTGGTGACGAGGTAGCCGAGGTTGTCACACATCTTGCCGATGCAGAAGCGCAGGCTGCGCGGCATCCGCCGGTCGAGGATGAGGAACTGCGCGATGTCGCGCGGGGTGGCGTTCGATCCGTATTCCATACGGAAGCCGCCGCGCGCGGAGACCGACAGGAGGATCGTTTCCCACTGCACGTTGTCGATCGAACTGCCCACCGCCGCGACCGAGGGCAGAAGGACGTAATACTTCACGTCGAGGATGCGGGCGGTGTTGTCAGCGCGTTCGAGGAAGGTGCCGAGGCGGAGGAAATCGTAGATGTCGTTGCGCAGCATCGTGCCGTCGGTGGCGCCGCGGACAAGGGCCGCGCGTTCGCGCACCCCGTGCAGCACCTTGGGCAGGTCACGCTCGGCCACCTTGCGCGACAGCAGGTCGCGCGCCCACATCCAGGTGCCGTTCGTCGCCTCCCAGACGTCATGGGTCAGCGCGGTGCGCACCATGCGCGCGTTCTGCCGCGCCGCTTCCAGCGACGAGAGGACGGAGGAGGGGTTGTCCTTGGACCGCAGCATCCAGTCGATCGCCTGATCCTTGGTCAGGCTGCCGTGGCCGGCATCGTAGCTTGACGAGACGCCCGCGGTCTGCAGGACCGACCGCCATTCCCCGTCGCCCGCCCCCGTCCGGGTCAGCGCGATGCGCTGGCCTGTCTCGATCAGCCGCGCGGTGTTCTCCGCCCGTTCGAGGTAGCGGTACATCCAGAAGAGCCCGTTCGCCGTCTTGCCCAGCACCGCGGTCAGTCCTCCAGCACCCAGGTGTCCTTGGTGCCGCCGCCCTGCGACGAGTTCACCACCAGCGAGCCCTTCTTCAGCGCCACCCGCGTCAGCCCGCCCGGCGTGATGTGAATGTTGCCGGGGCTGACCAGCACGAAGGGGCGCAGGTCGACGTGGCGCGGCGCCAGGCCCGCGCGGGTGAAGATCGGCACGGTGGACAAGGACAGCGTCGGCTGCGCGATGTAGTTGCCGGGCCGCGCCTTCAGCTTTTCGCGGAAGGCGGCGATTTCCTTCCGGCTGGCGGTCGGACCGATCAGCATGCCGTAGCCGCCCGACCCGTGAACCTCCTTCACCACCAGGTCGGCGAGGTTGTCGAGCACATAGGCCAGTGCCTCCGGATCCTGGCAGCGCCAGGTCGGCACGTTTTCAAGCAGCGGGCGTTCGCCGGTGTAGAACTCCACGATCTCGGGCATGTAGCTGTAGATGGCCTTGTCGTCGGCGATCCCGGTGCCCGGCGCGTTGGCGATGGTGATGCCGCCCGCGCGGTAGACGTCCATGATGCCGGGAACGCCGAGCGTGCTTTCCGGGTTGAAGTTGAGCGGGTCGAGAAAGGCGTCGTCCACCCGCCGGTAGAGGACGTCGATCGGCTTGTAGCCCTCGGTCGTGCGCATCGCCACGCGGCCGTCGACCACGCGCAGGTCGTGCCCCTCGACCAGTTCCACGCCCATCTCGTCGGCGAGGAAGGCGTGTTCGAAATAGGCCGAATTGTAGATCCCCGGCGTCAGCACGGCGACTGTGGGCGTGCCGTTGGCCTGCGGCGCGCAAGCCGCCAGCGACCGGCGCAGGTTCGCCGGATAGGTCTGCACGGGCTGCACCCGGTTGCGGGCGAAAAGCTCGGGGAACATCTGCAGCATGGTTTCCCGGTTCTCGAGCATGTAGCTGACGCCCGAGGGGGTGCGGGCGTTGTCCTCGAGCACGTGGAACTGGTCGTCGCCGGTCCTGACGAGGTCGATGCCGACGATATGGGTGTAGACCCCGCCCGGCGGCGTGACCCCGATCATCTGCGGCAGGAACGCCTCGTTCCGCGCGATCATCTCGACCGGGATGCGCCCGGCGCGGATGATCTCCTGCCGGTGGTAGATGTCGTGCAGGAAGGCGTTGATCGCGCGCACCCGCTGCTCGATCCCGCGGCTGAGGCGCTGCCATTCGCGCGCGGAGATCACGCGCGGCACGATGTCGAAGGGGATCAGCCGTTCTTCCGCCTCGGCCCGGCCGTAGACGTTGAAGGTGATGCCGGTCAGGCGGAAGAGGTCCTCCGCCTCGCGGCTCTTGGCGCGCAGCCGGGCGGGGGTTTCGCTGTCCAGCCAGTCCCGGACGCCCGCGTAAGACGACCGCAGCTGGCCGTCGCTGCCCCACATCTCGTCGAAGACACTACCGTTTCCCATGGCTGCATCCTAGCGGCGCCCTGACGAAAAGGGCCATGGCTCAATGCGGCAGACGGGCAGGGGCGCCCGAAATCGTTGCAATATCGCCCGCCGCTTCGCGGGAATGCACAATTTTTCGGCAGAACCGGCGCGCGCCGCCCGGTCGGGGTGCCGTCTGCATGCGGGTCCGGCGCGGTGGCGCGTGCCGCGGCGGGCCCCGGCCTGCGTCCGGACCTGCCGCTGCAATGATTGACGTACATCAGCCTTCTGCCTTAGCCTGCCTGGACGGAGGACATGATGTCGAAGCCCACGGTGCACGATATCGCAAGGCAGGCGGGGGTCAGCCTGGCGACCGTGGACCGGGTGCTGAACGCCCGCCCCGGGGTGCGGGAAAAGACCATCGAGCGGGTGAACGAGGCCGTTCGCAGCCTTGGCTACGTGCGCGACACCTATGCCGCCAATCTTGCCCGCAAGACGCAGTACCGCTTCGCCTTCGTCCTGCCCGAGGGCGACAGCCAGTTCGTCGGCACGCTGAAGGCCGCGCTGCACGAGGCGATGGCCGCGCAGCTGGCAGACCGGGTCATCGTCCGCATCGTCCCGGTGCAGGCGCAGGACCCGCACTCGGTCGTGCGCGCGCTGAACTCGCTGTCCGCGGACCATTTCGACGGTGTCGCGATCATGGCGCCGGAGACGCCGCAGGTCCGCGACGCGGTGGCGCGGTTGAAGCAGGCGGGGCTTTCGGTGGTGGCGCTGGTGGCCGACCTGCCCACCTCGGGGCGGGATCACTTCGTCGGCATCAACAGCCTTTCGGCGGGCCGCACGGCGGGCGTCCTGATGGGGCGTTTCGTCGGCGCCAGACCGGGCAAGATATTGATTGTAACCAATTCCATGCTGGCGCGCGACAGTATCGAACGGCGTCTGGGTTTCGATGCCGTCATGGCGGAAAGCTTTCCGCAACTCACCATCCTTCCCTCGATCGAAAGCCGCGACGACCCGGCGCGGATGGAGATGGTGGTGGCCCGCGCCGCGGCGGCGCATCCCGATCTGGTCGGCGTCTATTCCATGGGGCCCGGCAACCGGCCGCTGCTTCAGGCGCTGCGCGCCTCGGGTCGCCTGAAGGGACTGGTCGTCATCGCGCATGAACTGACCCCGGTCACCCACCGGGCACTTCTGGAGGACGAGGTCGATGCGGTCATCACCCAGAACGTCGGCCACCTTGTCCGCAGCGCACTGCGCGTCCTGCGCGCCAAGTGCGACGGCGTGCCCATCTTCGAGGCGCAGGAACGCATCCGCATCGACATCGTCCTGAAGGAAAACCTGCCCTGAGCGTCAGCGGCGCGGCGGGGCAGGGCGCCGGCCGGTCGACGCGGGAGGTTTGCCGCGAATCATCCCTTTGTCGCGTGATCGTGGCCGGGCTGCGATCCGTCCCGCGCAAGCCCGATCGCGACCGGAGGGCGGGCCGGCTGTAACATCCTGCCGAGGGAGGGGCGGGTCTGGCCTGGTTCAGGGCGCCCTGAATTGTCTTTCAATATCAGACATATGAATTCACGTCCTGTGCGTCGCGACGGGGGATTCTCAAAATGAGGTACGCACCTCAAAAATCCCTTTACGGAAGGCACGCACCTCATTTACCGTCTTGCCATGACCGGAAGTCGCCGCTGTCCGTGCGCCGACCGGCCTCACAACGGGAGGAACAGGGAATGAAGACCAAGGGACTCTTGGCGGTCACCGGCATGGCGGCCGTGGCGGGCTTCGCGGCGACGGGGGCTCAGGCCGAGGATCTGACACTTTGCTGGGCCGCGTGGGACCCGGCCAACGCGCTCGTCGAGCTCAGCAAGGATTTCGAGGCCCAGTCCGGCCACACGATGCACTTCGAATTCGTGCCCTGGCCCAACTTCGCCGACCGGATGCTGAACGAGCTGAACTCCGGCGGGCAGCTCTGCGACCTGATGATAGGGGACAGCCAGTGGATCGGCGGCTCGGCCGAGAACGGCCATTACATCAAGCTCAACGACTTCTTCGATGCCAACGGCATCAAGATGGACGATTTCATCGATGCCACCGTGACCGGCTACTCGGAATGGCCGAAGAACACCCCGAACTACTGGGCGCTGCCGGCCTTCGGCGACGTGGTCGGCTGGACCTACCGCAAGGACTGGTTCGAGCGGCCGGAGCTGATGGAGGAGTTCAAGGGCAAGTACGGCTACGACCTCGCCGCGCCGAAGACCTTCGCGGAACTCAAGGACATCGCCGAATTCTTCCAGAACCGCGACATCGACGGCAAGACCGTCTACGGCGCCTCGATCTACACCGAGCGGGGGTCCGAAGGCATCACCATGGGCGCGATGGACGTGCTCTATTCCTTCGGCTTCAAGTACGAGAACCCGGACAAGCCCTACGATATGGAAGGCTTCGTGAACTCGCCCGGCGCGGTTGCCGGCCTCGAATACTACAAGGCGCTTTACGATTGCTGCGTGCCGCCGGGGTCGTCCAACGGCTACATGAGCGAGGGGATCGACGCCTTCAAGTCGGGGCAGGTGGCGATGCAGATGAACTTCGCGTTCACCTGGCCCGGCTTTGAAAGCGATGCCAACGTGGGCGGCGGCAAGACCGGCTACTTCGCCAACCCGGCCGGCCCGGACGGCGAACAGTTCGCCCAGCTGGGCGGGCAGGGGATCTCGGTCGTGTCCTACTCGACCAAGCAGGATGCCGCGCTCGAATACATCAAGTGGTTCGCCCAGCCGGACGTGCAGGCGAAATGGTGGCAGATGGGCGGCTTCTCCTGCCTGAAGGCGGTGACGCTCGCCCCCGACTTCCCGGCCAGCCAGCCCTATGCGCAGACCTTCCTCGATTCCATGGCCATCGTGAAGGACTTCTGGGCCGAGCCGTCCTATGCGACGCTCCTCCAGGACACGCAGAAGCGCTTCCACGACTATGTGGTCGCGGGGCAGGGCACCGCGCAGGAGGCGCTGGACGGTCTTGTCCAGGACTGGACCGAAACCTTCGAGGACGACGGCAAGCTGTAAAGCGCCTATCCTCGCCGTCGGGGCCGCCCGCGTGGCCCCGACGACCCCGGCCAGAGAGATCATCATGTCCCACACCCCGATCGAGCGTGTTGCCGCCTCCACGCCGCCGGCCATCGCATCCCGCGTCAGGGGGTTGTCGGACCGGACCCTGGCCTGGATCTTCGTGGCGCCGACCATCTTCCTGCTGCTCGCCGTCAACATCTTCCCGCTTGTCTGGACGATCCGGCTGAGCCTGACCAACTACCGCGCCAACCGCGCGGGGGCGGAACTCGAATGGGTGGGCCTGCGCAACTACACCCGCATCCTGACCGACCCGGACATCTGGCAGACGATGCAGGCGACCGCGCATTTCCTGATCTGGACCATCCTGCTCCAGGTGCTGATCGGCTTCACGCTGGCCTGGCTCATCAACCGCAAGTTCCGCGGCAACGACCTCTGGACCACGATCATCGTGCTGCCGATGATGCTTTCGCCCGCCGTGGTCGGCAATTTCTGGACCTTCCTCTACCAGCCGCAGATCGGGCTTTTCAACTACGCGGTCTCGTTCGTGACGGGTATCGACCCGTCGTCCTTCTCGATGATCGGTTCGGTCGAACTGGCGCCCTGGGCCATCGTCATCGTCGACACCTGGATGTGGACGCCCTTCGTGATGCTGATCTGCCTGGCCGGGCTGCGTTCGATCCCCGACTACATCTACGAAGCCGCCGCCATCGACCGCGCCTCGCCCTGGCGGCAGTTCTGGACCATCACGCTGCCGATGGTGCTGCCCTTCCTGATGCTGGCGGTGCTGTTCCGCGGGATCGAGAACTTCAAGATGTTCGACCTCGTGGTGCAGCTGACCGGCGGTGGGCCTGGGTCCACGACCGAGCTGACCTCGATCAACCTCAAGCGCGAGGCGTTCGAGAAGTGGCGCACGGGCTATGCCTCGGCCTATGCGATCATCCTTTTCGTGACCGTCTTCGGCCTCGCCTCGATCTACGTCAAGGCGCTGAACAAGGTGAAGGAAAGATGAGCGGCTATTCCATCACCGAACCCACGCCCCGGCAGAAATGGATCGCCGGAACGCTGGTCGTCCTTTACGCGCTGATCACCATCCTGCCGCTTCTGTGGATCATCGCGACCGGGTTCAAGTCGCCCGCCGACGCCATCGCCTATCCGCCGAAGGTGGTGTTCGATCCGACGCTCGAAGGCTATGTGAACCTCTTCACCACCCGTTCGCGCGCCACGCCCGAGGCGCTGGAGGCGATGGGGCCGCCCGAAACCTGGTACGACGGGATCGTCCGGCAGTATGGCATGGTCATCTCCGGCCCCTCGCGTTATGGCGAGCGGTTCCTGAACTCGGTCGTCATCGGCTTTGGCTCGACCTTCCTGTCGGTGTTCCTCGGCACGCTCGCGGCCTATGCGTTCTCGCGGTTCAAGGTGCCGTTGAAGGACGACCTCCTGTTCTTCATCCTGTCCACGCGGATGATGCCGCCGATCGCGGTCGCGATCCCGATCTTCCTGATGTTCCGCACGCTCGGGCTTTCGGACACGCATCTGGGCATGATCCTGCTCTACACTGCGGTGAACATCTCGCTCGCCGTCTGGTTGCTCAAGGGCTTCATCGACGAGATCCCGCGCGAATACGAGGAAGCGGCGCTGATCGACGGCTACACCCGCTTTCAGGCGTTCTACAAGGTGGTGCTGCCGCAGGCCGCGACCGGCATCGCCTCGACCGCGATCTTCTGCCTGATCTTCGCCTGGAACGAATACGCCTTCGCCGTGCTCCTGACCTCGGGACAGGCGCAGACCGCGCCGCCCTTCATCCCGACCATCATCGGGGTGGGCAAGGACTGGCCCGCCGTGGCCGCCGGGGCGACGCTGTTCCTGCTGCCGGTGATGGTCTTCACCATCCTCCTCAGGAAGCATCTCCTGCGCGGGATCACCTTCGGGGCGGTGCGCAAATGAGCGGGCGGCCGGAACGGATGGCGCGCGCCGAACGAAAGGAATGCCGCCATGGCTAGCTTTGTCGCCGCACTCCTGCGCCTGCGCCGCGGCCCGTGGGAGATGGTCGCCTCGATCCTCATCGCGCTTGGCGTGGTGATGCTGATGCAGCCCTTCGCGCTCTGGGCCTACACCTGGTCCTTCCTAGTCACGCTGGCCGGAACGGTGATGTTCGTCATCGTCAGCCATTTCCCGGAATAGCCATGGCCGAGATCGTCATCAGGAACCTCTGCAAGCAGTTCGGCGCCTTCACCGCCGTCCGCTCGTCCTCGTTCAAGATCGAGGACGGGGAGTTCTTCATGCTCCTCGGCCCCTCGGGGTGCGGCAAGACGACGACGCTCCGGATGATCGCCGGGCTGGAATTGCCGACCAGCGGAGAGATCTGGATCGACGGCGAGGAGGTGGGCCAGAAACCGGCATCGGAACGCGACATCGCCTTCGTGTTCCAGATGTTCGCGCTTTACCCGCACATGAACGTGCGCCGGAACATTTCCTACCCGCTGGTCAGCCAGGGGATGCCGCGCAGCCAGGTCCGCGCGAGGGTGGGGGAGATTGCCCGCATCCTCGGGATCGAGGGCATCCTCGACCGGCCGGTGGGCGGGCTCTCGGGTGGCGACCGTCAGCGCGTGGCACTTGGCCGGGCCATCGTCCGCAACCCCAAGGCCTTCATGATGGACGAGCCCCTCGGCGCGCTCGACGCGGAGTTCCGCGAACACATGAGCCAGGAACTGCGCGCGCTGCACGACCGCATGGGGGCGACCACCGTCTATGTCACCCACGACCAGCTCGAGGCGATGCAGATGGGCGACAAGATCGTGGTCATGAACCACGGTGTGGTGGAACAGTTCGGGACGCCGCGCGACATCTACGACAAGCCCGCCACGATGTTCGTCGCGGATTTCATCGGCTCCCCGGCAATGAATTTCCTGCATTTCCACGGTGCGGTCCGCCCCGGCGCCGACCGGGTTTCGGTCCATCACCAGGCGCTGCCCATCCCCGCCGCGCGGGAGGCGTTCGAGGGCGACATCGTTTATGGTGTCCGCCCCGAGTTCATCCGGCTGTCCGACAGCGCGGGCTACAGGGGCAGGGTGCGCGCGGCCGAATACCTTGGCACCACGCAGATCGTGACCATCGAGACCCCGAACGGAGAGGCCAAGGCGCGCATCCCGTCTGACCAGCCGGCGCGTCCGGGCGACATGGTCGGGCTGGCGTTCGAGGGGGCGACCGTGACGCTCTTCGATGCGCAGTCGGGGCGCGCGCTCAGGTCAGAGCTGAACGAGGGGGTGCTGGCCCATGGCTGATGTCACGCTGCGCGACGTGTCGAAATCCTTCGGCAAGACCCAGGCGGTCTCGGACCTGTCCCTGGCGATCCCGAACGGGGCCTTCGTGGTCCTTCTCGGCCCCACCGGGGCGGGCAAGACCACGACTCTCCGTCTGATCTCGGGGCTTGAGGCGCCCGACCGGGGCGAGGTGCTGATCGACGGCCGCTCGGTCCTGCGAGAGACGCCCGCGCAGCGCAATGTCACCATGGTCTTCCAGCAATATTCACTCTATCCGCACCTCAGCGTGCGCGACAACCTCGCCTTTCCGCTCCGCTCGCCGATCCTGCGCACGCCGGAGGACGCGATCGCCCGCAAGGTCGGCGCGGTGGCGGAGGTGCTGCGCATTTCCCACAAGCTCGACAACAAGGCGACGCAGCTTTCGGGCGGCGAGATGCAGCGCGTCTCGATCGGGCGGGCGCTGGTGCGCGATCCGGCAATCCATCTGATGGACGAACCGCTGTCCTCGCTCGACGCGCGGCTCAGGGCGGAACTCCGGATCGAGCTGAAGCGGATCCAGGAGGATCTTGGCGCCACGCTTCTCTACGTGACCCACGACCAGATCGAGGCGATGACGATGGCGACCCATGTCGGCGTACTTGACCAGGGCCGGCTGGTCCAGTTCGCGCCCCCCCGCGAGATATACGAGGACCCCGTCAGCCTTTACGTCGCGACCCGCCTCGGGCTGCCGCGCATCAATACCCTGCCGGCGGACCTCTTCCCCGGCGCGCCGTCGGGCGCGCGCTTCATCGGGCTTCGCCCCGAACACATCCTGCAAGGCACGGGCCAGCCGTCCGAAGTGATCCGGATGGAGCATCTCGGCGATCAGACGCGCCTGCATCTCAGGCTTGCCGGGCATGAGATCGTGACCTTGACCGACGCCCACAGCGGTCTCGAATCCGGCGACCGCATCCTGATCGCTCCGCGCGATCCGCTCTATTTCGACGCCGCCGGCCGGCGCGTCGCCTGAGGAGGACAGGCCATGAAGCAGTTCATCAACACCAAGGAAAACCTTGTCACCGAGGCGATCGACGGCACTCTCAGGACCGGCGGCGGGCGGCTGGCGCGGCTTGACGGGTATCCGCATATCAAGGTCGTGGTCCGGACCGACTGGGACAAGTCCAGGGTCGCGCTCGTCTCTGGTGGCGGCTCGGGGCATGAGCCGTCGCACGCGGGCTTCGTCGGGCAGGGGATGCTGACGGCGGCGGTCTGCGGCGACGTCTTCGCCTCGCCCTCGGTCGACGCGGTGCTGGCGGGCATCCTTGCGGTGACGGGCAAGGCGGGCTGCCTGCTGATCGTCAAGAACTACACCGGCGACCGGCTGAACTTCGGCCTGGCCGCCGAGCGGGCGCGGGCCTTCGGGCGCCGGGTCAACATGGTGATCGTGGACGACGACGTGGCCCTTCCCGACCTGCCGCAGGCGCGCGGCGTGGCGGGGACGCTGTTCGTGCACAAGATCGCCGGCGCGCTGGCGGACCGGGGCGCCTCGCTCGAGGCGGTCACCGAGGCGGCGGAACGCGTGATCTCGGGTGTCGTCTCGATCGGCATGTCGCTAGACACCTGCACGGTGCCGGGCTCGCCCAAGGTGGACCGGATCGGGCCGGGCAAGGCCGAGCTTGGCCTTGGCATCCACGGCGAGGCGGGGATCGAGCAGGTCGATTTCGTCAATGCGCGCAACGCGATGGCGATGGTGGTGGACCGGCTGGCCCCGCATGTCGGGCCGGGGCCGCATGTGGCGCTTCTGAACAACCTCGGGGGCGCGACGCCCCTGGAGATGGCGGTGCTGGCGGAGGAACTGGTGCAGTCGCGCATCGGCGATCAGGTCCGCTGGCTGGTCGGGCCTGCGCCCCTGATGACCTCGCTCGACATGCAGGGGTTCTCGGTCTCGCTCCTCCCGGTCACCAAGGCCGACGAGGCCGCGCTGTCGGCGCCGGTGGCGCCTTCGGCCTGGCCCGGATGCCTGCCGGTCGGCCCCGTGGAGGTATTGCCGCTACCGGACGGGCTGACGCCGATCCTGCCGATGCCCTCGCGGAACGACGCGACACGCCGCTTCATCGAGCGCTGCTGCCGCATCCTTATCGAGGCGGAGGCCGACCTGAACGCGCTCGACGCGAAATCCGGCGACGGCGACACCGGCACGACGCTGGCCACGGCGTCGCGTGCGCTCATCGACGCGCTCGACCGGATGCCGCTGGCCGACCTGACCCAGCTTTATCGCGCGGTGGGGCTGGAACTGAGCCAGACCATGGGCGGGTCGTCGGGCGTGCTGCTCGCGATCTTCTTCGCCGCCGCCGGCGATGCCTCGTCCGGCGGAGAGGACGCGTTCGGCGCGCTGCGGTCCGGTCTCGACCGCATACAGGAGGTGGGCGGCGCGCGGCAGGGCGACCGGACCATGATCGACGCGCTGCTGCCCGCGATCGAGGCCCTGCCGCAGGGCCTTGCGGCCGCCGCCGCCGCCGCGCGCAGGGGGGCGGACTTCACCGCCACGATCACCAAGGCGAAGGCGGGGCGGGCCAGCTACATCAGCGCCGCGAAGCTCGAAGGCAACAACGACCCCGGCGCCGAGGCGGTCGCGCGGCTGTTCGAGCGTCTGGTCGCCATCGACACCGCCTGAGGCCGCCGGGCCGGTCCCCGGCGGCGCGATCACGGCGCGTCCCGCTGCTCCAGAAGCCAGTCGCGCACCTCCTGCGCCGCACGCGTCAGTGCCGCCTCGCGCGGCCAGATGACGTGGAAGTTCATGCCGGTGGAGAGCATGTGCCCGGTCAGGCGCACCAAGACGCCCGTGCTCACCAGGTCCTCGACCAGGTGGCGCCAGCCAAGCGCCACCCCCTGACCGGCGATCACCGACTGCACGACCAGCACGTAGTCGTTGATCTGCAGGCCCTTCGGCACGCGCCGCCCCTCGATCCCCGCCGCGGCGAACCAGTCGCGCCACGTCGCGGCCGACCGGAACGGCTCCTCCAGGTGGATCAGGTGGTGCGCCAGAAGGTCGGCCGCATCTTCGGGGGCTTGGCGGTTGGCCAGGTAGCCCGCCCCGCAGACCGGAAAGATTTCCTCGGCCGCCAGCGGTTCGGCGTTGTACTGCGGCCAGTCGTCCGGA
Organism: Albidovulum sediminis; assembly: GCF_025380365.1. GTDB lineage: Bacteria > Pseudomonadota > Alphaproteobacteria > Rhodobacterales > Rhodobacteraceae > Albidovulum > Albidovulum sediminis. The sequence goes on along the minus strand of NZ_JAOCQF010000001.1, from coordinate 1,691,625 downwards.
TCGCCGCCGCGGACGGCAAGGAGGATGCCTTCGCCCACAAGGTCGAGGTCGCGATCCGCCGTCTGGATCCTGAGGTCGATGTGCGGCAACGCCTCTCGGAACTGTGCCATGCGCGGCACCATCCAGAAGGCCGCGAAGGCGGTGGAACAGGACAGCGTCACATGCCCGCCCGTCGCGACCGCGCGCAGGTCCTGCGCCGACCGATGGATGTGCGACAGCCCGATCGAGACGTCGGCATGAAACCGCTCACCCGCCTCGCTCAGCCGCACGCGGCGGTGTTCGCGCAGGAACAGCGCGGCGCCGAGGTGATCCTCAAGCCGGTTGATCGCGTAGGAAACCGCGGCCTGCGTCATCTGCAGTTCGCGCGCGGCGGCGGTGAAGCTCGACAGGCGCCCGGCTGCCTCGAAAACGACAAGGCTGTTGATCGAAGGCAGCAGGCGGCGCAGATTGTCCATAAATCATGCTTATCAAGTTTGTGAGAATTTTCCAGCATTACAGCGCAGAAACGAGAAACTAGCCTGATTTCGGCTTATCGAAAGGCGGGATCATGGCAGACGGCGACACCATGCGGGACGAGGCGCGGCGCCAGCGCGGAGGGCGCCAGCAGCGCCGCGACGCCCGTGCCGGCGTCGAACCGGGCATCCACCGCCCCTACATCGTGCGGAACATCCCGACCTACGACATCCTGTCGGACGAAAGCCTGACCGCCATCGAGGCGACGGCGGACCGCATCCTCGCCGAGATCGGCATCGAGCTGCGCGACGACGCCGAGGCGATGCGCCTTTACCGGCAGGCCGGGGCCGAGGTGACCGCACAATCCGCCGATGTCTGGCGGATCCGGTTCGAGCCCGGCATGCTGCGCGAGATCCTGAAGATCGCCCCGGCCGAGTTCACCCAGCACGCCCGCAATCCCGCCAACAACGTTCGGATCGGCGGCCGGAACGTGGTCTTCGCCCCCTCCTACGGGTCGCCCTTCGTCATGGACCTCGACCGCGGGCGCCGCTACGGCACGATCGAGGACTTCCGCAACTTCGTGAAGCTTTCCCAGTCATCGCCCTGGCTGCACCATTCCGGCGGCACGGTTTGCGAGCCGACCGACGTGCCGGTGAACAAGCGCCATCTGGACATGGTCTATTCCCACATCCGCTATTCCGACCGCGCCTTCCTCGGCTCGATCACCGCCGCCGAACGGGCGGAGGACAGCGTGGAGATGGCGCGGATCGTCTTCGGGACGGAGTTCACCGACCGCAACTGCGTGGTGATGGGCAACTTCAACACCACCTCGCCGCTGGTCCTCGATGGCGTCACCACTGCGGGCATCCGCGCCTATGCGGCGGCTAATCAGGGCTCGATCCACCTCCCATTCCTCCTTGGTGGGGCGGTTGCGCCGCTGACCACCGCCGGTATGGTGGCGCAGGGTCTGGCGGAAAGCATGGCCTCCTGTGCGCTGACCCAACTTGTCCGCCCCGGCGCGCCCGCGATCCTCGCCTCGTTCTTCTCCTCGATGTCGCTCCGCTCCGGCTCGCCCACCTTCGGCACGCCGGAACCGGCGATCGGATCGCTGGCGATGGGCCAGCTTGCCCGCCGCCTGAACCTGCCGCTGCGTTGCGCGGGGAACTTCAGCACGTCGAAGCTGCCCGACGGGCAGGCGATGCAGCAAAGCATGATGTCGATGATGTCTGCGGTGCAGGGCGGCGCGAACTATGTGCTCCACTCGGCGGGATTCCTCGACGGGCTCCTGTCGATGTCCTACGAGAAGCTGGTGATGGACACCGACATGTGCGGCGCGCTCCATGCCTATCTCGACGGGATGGCGGTGAACGAGGACACGCTGGGCTTCGATGCGCTGGCAGAGCTTGGGCCCGGCCAGCACCTGTTCAGCACCCAGCACACGCTGCGGCACTACGAAACCGCCTATTGGGACAGCGCGCTGGACGACAACCAGCCGTGGGAAACCTGGGACGAACAGGGCGGTATCGACCATGCCCAGCGCGCCAATGCCCGCTGGAAGAAGCTCCTGCGCGAGTATGTGGCCCCGCCGCTCGACGAGGCCACGGACGAGGCGCTTCTCGACTTCATGGCACGCCGCAAGGCCGCGATGCCGGACATGTGGTACTGATCCCGCGCGGGCGCGGTCAAGGGTTGCCCGCCGGCCGAATGACGATCATGCTGGTGGCAGACGGGCCGTGATCGGGTGACGCCATGATCCGGGCGCCGATGCGGGCGCCATGGGCGGCCCGCGCCATTGCGGCGGCCGCGCACCCCCGTGACGGGGGCAAGGGGAGAGTACCGTGCTTGAACTGGGCCTGGGGCTGAAGCAACGCGGCCAACTGGCCATGACACCGGTGCTGCGGCAAGCGATCGGCTTTCTGTCCCTGTCCAATACAGAGCTTTCGGCCCGTCTCGCGGACCTTCAGGCCGAAGTCGGCCTGCTGGCCCCGGCAACTGGCGCCGAACCTGAAGCCTGGCTTGGGCTGATGCGGCAGGTCGCCCCCCCGCCGGAGCGCAGATCGCGCCCGCCCCTGGTGCCGCAGGCCGGCATCAGCGGCCTGGAGGCGGAGCGCGTGGCCGACGGGGACCCCGGCCTGATTGCCCATGTCGCGGCACAACTGCCGCTTCTGGTGCGCGATCCGGGGGACCGGCAGATCGCCCAGGCGTTCCTGCGCGCGCTGGAGCCGTCCGGCTGGCTGGGTGCCGACCTGTCGGAGATCGCCGCGGAGGCGCGGGTGACGCCGGATCGCGCCGAAAGGGTGCTGCGGCAGTTGCAGGGCGCTGAGCCGACCGGGCTTTTTGCCCGCTCGCTGGCCGAATGCCTTCGGCTTCAGGCCGAGGAGCAGGGGCTGCTGACCCCCGCCTTCGACCGCCTGCTGGACAATCTGCGCCTTCTTGCCACGGGCGACATCGACGCACTGGCCCTGGCCTGCGGCTGCGATGCCGACACGGTTCAGGACATGGCGCGGTCGCTCAGGCGGATGAACCCCAAGCCCGGCGCCGCCTTCAGCCAGGCCCCTGCCGTGGCGCGCGCCCCGGACCTGATCCTGCGCCGCGACGGGGAAGGCTGGCTGGTCGAGCTGAACGCCGGGACAACCCCGCAGCTGAGGCTGGCGGCCGGGCCGGCCCAGTCAGGGGTCGCTCCCGGGGCCCTGCGCGAGGCGAAGGCGCTGGTTCAAGCGCTGGAACGTCGTCACGCGACGGTGCTGGCGATCACCGCCGAAATTGTGTCCCGGCAGGATGCGCACCTGCGCGGGCAGGGCCCGCTGGCGGCGCTGACGATCAACGACCTCGCCACCGCGACGGGGCTGCACCGGAGCACCGTCAGCCGGGTGACGGCGGCGCTGTTCCTCAGGACCCCGCGGCACACGATGTGCCTGCGCGACCTGATGTGCGCGCCGGTCCCGCTGGCACGACAACAGGAAGACCCGCTGTCGCTTCAGGCGGTGCTGGAACGCATGCGCGCCATGGTGGCCGCCGAAGATCCCGCGCGCCCCTTGTCGGACAGCGCGATTGCCGCACGGCTCCTGCCCGAGGGGGCGGCCCTGGCGCGGCGCACGGTCGCGAAGTACCGGACGCTTGCCGGAATCCCGCCGCGCGCGAAGCGCCGTCGCGGGGCGTGAGGGTCAAACACGCCGGCGTGAATATCACGCGAGCCGGCTGCGGACATCGGCCGAACGGGGGTCAGGGGGCATCCCGGGTGTGGCACGCATTGTGCATCCCCATCGGGTGTCCGCCCCAACCGGACCAACGCACCCAGAAAGCGGGGCATGATCACATGGGAGAAATCAGATGAAGGCACTTCCGCGTCTCTTGATGGCCACTGCGCTGGCCGCCACGCCCACCCTCTTTCCCGCCGCCGTCGCCGCCGAGGATCTGATCGTCGGCTTCACCCTTGACGCCGACACGCTCGACCCGGCGAACCATCGCAAGCGCGAGACGGAAACGATCATCCGGAACATGTACGACGGCCTGCTGACGCGGGACGCGAACATGCTGGTGGTGCCCGAGATCGCGGAATCGATGACCCAGGTTTCGGCCACCGAATACGATTTCAAGCTGCGGCCGGGGATCAAGTTCCACGACGGCAGCGAGATGACCGCTGAGGACGTCAAGTTCACCCTTGACCGCGTGGTCCTCGACAACGGCATGGGCGAGGGCGTGACCAGCCCGCGCCAGGGCCTGATGGGCCCCATCGCCTCGGTCGAGGTGACGGCGCCGGATACGGTGCGGATCACGCTGAAGGAGCCCTGGCCGATCCTGCCGGCGATGCTGCCCAACCAGCAGATCGTTTCGAAGGCCTGGGTCGAGGCGATGGGCAACGAGGGCGTGGCCACGGCCGAAAACGGCACCGGCCCCTTCAAGCTGGTGGAATGGCGCAAGGGTGACGCGGTGATCCTGGAGCGGTTCGACGACTACTATGGCGGCGCCGCCGACATCCCGCCGGTGGGCCCTGCCTGCGTCGACCGCGTGGTGTTCAAGATCATTCCCGAAAGCGCCAGCCGCGTCGCCGCTCTGCTGGCGGGCGAGGTGCACATCATCAACGAACTGCCCGCCTTCTCGATCGCGCAGGTCGAGGCGAACGAGGGCACGCAGGTGATGACCGTAAACGGCACCCGCAGCTTCTTCATCGCGATGAACATGGAAGGCGAATACTTCGACGACGTGAAGGTGCGCCAGGCCGCCGCGATGGCGATCGACAAGAACCTGATCATCGACAAGATCCTGGGCGGTAATGCAGCCCCCATCGACGGCATCCTGTCGCCCGCCGCCTTCGGCGCCAGCGAACTGCCCTCGGTCGGCTACAATCCGGAACAAGCCAAGGCGCTTCTGGCCGAGGCGGGCTTTCCCGACGGGATCGACGTGACGATGGACACCGAAGGGGCGTTCAAGGACACCGCCGAGGCGATCGCCTCGATGCTGACGAACGCCGGCATCCGCACCACCGTCGCGGTGGGCGAGGGGGCGCAGCTGTCCGACAAGTGGCGCACCAAGGGCGCGCCGAAGTCGGGCGACATGTACTTCACCAGCTGGGGCAACGGCTCGCTCGATCCGTTCGACATCTTCACGCCCACGCACCGGACCAACGACCGCGGCAACTCGGCCGGCTACGCCAACCCCGCGCTTGACGCGCTTCTCGATGCGGCGGCGGTGGAACTGGACGTGGACAAGCGCCGCGCGATGTATCGTGACGCCGAGATGATGATCAACGCCGATCAGCCCTATGTCTACCTCTGGGTTCCGAAGGACATCTACGGTGTTTCCAGGCGCGTGACCGGCTGGCAGCCCAGCGCCGACAGCCGCATCAACCTGCACGACGCCTGCCTGAACTGACCTGAACCGGGAGGAGCGGGGATGAGCCTCGGAAAGCTGCTGGAGCGCCTGATCCAGCTTGTCCCCGTCCTTCTCGGGGTCAGCCTCATCGTCTTCGTGATGCTGGCGCTGACCCCGGGCGACCCGGTGCAGATCATGGTCGGCGAACAGGCGATCACCCCCGAGCAGGAAGCCGAGTTGCGCCACAACCTGGGCCTTGACCGTCCGATGGTGGAGCGTTTCTTCCTGTTCGTGGCCAACGCGGTGCGCTTCGACTTCGGCCAGAGCTTCTATCACGGCCGCCCGGTGGCCGAGGTGATCGCCGAACGCCTGCCCGCGACGATCGAGCTGAGCCTTGTCGCGCTGATCGTGGCGCTGGCCACGGCGATCCCGCTGGGCGTGCTGGCGGCGATCCGCAAGAACTCCATCTTCGACCGGATGGCGACGGTCGGTTCGCTTCTGGGGGTGTCGTTGCCGGGGTTCTGGTTCGGCATCCTGCTGATCATGCTGTTTGCCGTGCACCTGCAGATCCTGCCGGTCTCGGGCCGGATCGGCTATGCCAGCGAGGTGCCCGCGATCACCGGGTTCCTCTTGATCGACACGCTCCTTGCCGGCGACATAGGCGCCTTCGGCGAGGCGCTGCGCTATCTTGTCCTGCCCGCGATCACGCTTGGCCTGCCGATGACGGCGATCCTGATGCGCGTCACCCGCACCTCCATGCTTGAGGTGATGCGGCAGGACTACATCACCTTCGCCGAGGCCAAGGGCCTGCCGCGCCGCCGCGTCCTTTACCGCCACGCGCTGAAGAACGCGCTGATCCCGACCGTCTCGGTCGCGGCGATCGAGACCGGCAGCCTGCTCGGCGGCAACATGATCGTGGAGACGGTGTTCGGCTGGCCCGGGCTGGGGCGGCTGGTGGTGGAAAGCATCTTCCTGCGCAACTTCCCGCTCGTTCAGGCGGCGGTGCTGCTCTACGCGGTGACCTATGTCCTGCTGAACTTCATCGCCGACATCCTCTACACCGTGCTCAATCCGAGGGTGAAGCTGTGACCGACGCGACCCTTGCCATGCCCGCCCGCGCCGATTCCCTGTTCCGCCGGAACCTGCGCGACTTCCGCCGCAACCGGCTGGCGATGGCCTCGGTCCTCGTTGTGCTGACCTTCGTGGTGATGGCGGTCGCCGCACCCCTGATCGCACCGCAGGACCCCAATGCCACCGACCTGTTCCGGCGCCTGCAACCGCCCGCCTGGGTGCAGGGCGGCGACTGGGCCTTTCCCCTCGGCTGCGACGGGCTGGGCCGCGACATCCTTTCCCGCATCGTCTACGGCGCGCGCATCTCGATCTTCATCGGCGTTGCCGTGATCTTGCTGGCCACCGGCGTCGGCATCCTCGCGGGGCTCGCCGCGGGCTATTTCCGCGGCTGGGTGGACGTGGTGATCGGGCGCGTGGTCGACATCCTGCTGGGCTTTCCCTACCTCATCTTCGCGATCGGCCTGATGGCGATGATGGGGCCGGGGTTGATGAACATCGTCCTGGCGCTCGCCTACAAGGAATGGGTGATCCCCTGCCGCGTCGTGCGAGGCGAGACGCTGGCCGTGCGCGAACTGGAATACGTCGAGGCCGCGCGCGCCCTTGGCGCCGGCCCCCGCCACATCATGTGGCGCGAGATCCTGCCGAACATCCTGTCGCCGGTCATCGTGGTTTCCACCATCCGCATGGCCAACGTCATCATCCTCGAGGCCTCGCTGTCCTTCCTTGGCCTCGGCGTGCAGCCGCCCACCGCAAGCTGGGGCAGCATGGTGTCGGACGGGCGCGCCTTCATCCTCGAGGCGTGGTGGGTCTCGACCTTCCCCGGCCTTGCGATCCTGCTTCTGGTGCTGGCCATCAACGTGGCCAGCCAGGGCCTGCGCGATGCCTTCGACCCGAGGTTCAGCGAATGAGTGTGCTGCTGGAAGTCACCAACCTGCAAACCGAGTTCACCGCCCGCGCGGGTCTGGTCCGTGCCGTGGACGGTGTGAACCTCCGGGTGTCGCGGGGCGAATGCCTGGGCGTCGTGGGCGAAAGCGGTTCCGGCAAGTCGGTGACGTTTTCCAGCGTCATGGGGCTTGTGCGCGCGCCGGGACGTGTCACCCAGGGGTCGATCTTCTTCGACGGCCGCAACCTGCGCGACCTCTCGCCAGAGGAGATGCGCGCGATCCGCGGCCGCGACATCGCGATGACGATGCAGGACGCGCTGACCGCGCTGAACCCGGCGCTGACGGTGGGCGAACAACTAGCCGAAGTGCTTGTGGCGCATGACGAAACCCTGCCCGCCGGGCGCCTTGCGCGGCGCGCCGCTATCCGGGAACGGTCGGTCGAGATGCTGGGTCTTGTCGGCATCCCGTCGCCCGACACGCGGCTCCGGCAGTATCCGCACGAGTTTTCCGGCGGCATGCGGCAGCGCATCATGATCGCCATCGCGCTGGCCTGCCGGCCCAAGCTTCTGATCGCCGACGAACCGACCACCGCGCTCGACGTGACGATCCAGGCGCAGGTGCTGGAACTGATCACCGATATCCGCGCCCGGCTTGGCATGGCGGTCGTCCTCATCACCCATGACCTGGGCGTGGTGGCCGAACATTGCGACCGCGTCATGGTGATGTACGCGGGCCAGGTGGTCGAGGAGGGGCCGACAGGCCAGGTGATCGGCCAGCCCCGCCATCCCTACACGCGCGGCCTTCTGGCCTCGATCCCGCGCCCGGCGCTCCGGGGGCAGCCGCTGACCCCGATCCGCGGGCAGGTGCCCGACCTTGTCGGCCTGCCGCCGCAGTGCCGGTTCCATTCCCGCTGCCCGCTGGCGCGGCCGGAATGCCTGGTCGAGGTGCCGATGCTGGATGCCGGGCCGGGTCGTCGCGCCCGCTGCCTGCGGCTGGAGGAGATGGCATGACCCTGTTGCAGGTGGATGGCCTGACCAAGCAATACGAGGGGCGCCGGTCGCTCGCGCAGCGCCTGACCGGCACGCGGCAAAGCGTCGTGCGGGCGGTCAACGACGTGTCGCTGCGGGTCGAGCGGGGAGAGGTGCTGGGCCTGATCGGGGAATCCGGCTGCGGCAAGACCACGCTCGGCCGCGCCATCCTGCGGCTGCACGAACCCACCGCCGGCCGCGTCGTCTTTGACGGAACCGATGTCACCGCACTTGCCCCGCCGGACCTGAAGGCGATGCGGCGGCGGATGCAGATCATCTTTCAGGACCCCTACGCCAGCCTGAACCCCCGCCGCACCGTGGCCGAGATCGTCGGGCTTCCGCTGGCGCTTCACGGCATCGCCACGGGCGAGGAGGCGCGGGAGATCACCGCCCGCGTGCTGGAGCGGGTGGGCCTGCGCGCGAACCAGCTTGACCGCTACCCCCACCAGTTCTCCGGCGGGCAGCGCCAGCGGATCGGGATCGCCCGCGCGCTGGTCTCCAACCCCGAATTCATCGTCTGCGACGAACCGGTCTCGGCGCTCGACGTCTCGATCCAGGCGCAGATCATCGCGCTCCTGCTGGAGTTGAAGCGCGAACTGGGGCTGACCTACCTGTTCATCAGCCACGACATCTCGGTGATCGGCTATCTCGCCGACCGGGTCGCGGTGATGTATCTGGGCGAGATCGTCGAGACCGGCCCTGTGGCCGAGGTTCTGGACAACCCGCGCCACCCCTACACGCAAAGCCTGCTGTCGGCGGTGCCCGAGGTCGGCCCCCGGCGCGACCGCGCGCGGGTGCGTCTGCAGGGCGACCTGCCGTCGCCCCTGAACCCGCCGAAGGGCTGCAAGTTCCACACCCGCTGCCCGCTGGCCATCCCGCTCTGCCAGACGCGAGCCCCCGAAAACCGGGTGGTCGGGCCGGGCCATGTCGCGGCCTGCTACCGGCTGGACGAGAATCTGAGCCTGCTGGACGCCGCGCGATGATTGAGGTCACCGCCATCGGAACCGCCTATGAGCGCGGGCGCGCGCAGCAGGGCGCGGCCCCGGTGGACACCGTGCGCCGCGCGACGGTGGCGCGTGTTGATGGGGCCCGGGCCGACGGCCTGATCGACGCCGCGGCCGAGGCCTACCTGGCGCAGCAGCGGAGCTTTCACGCCGCGCACGACCCCGAGGGGCTTGAGGAGTTGCGGGGCGTGGCCGATGCCTTCGGCCTGCCCGAGGCCGATCTTTTCGCGCATCTGCACCTCGGCACGCTGCGCGACATGAAGGGCGGCACGGCGCTGATCGAGGGATGCAGCGCGGTGGCCGTGGGGCAGGGCCCCGAGGGCCCGCTGGTGTTCAAGAACCGCGATTTCTCGGGCCTGCACCTCGGCATCCAATGCGTGCTGCGCCACGCGGGGCCGGACATCGCGACGGGGCAGGTGCTGAGCCTTGGCAGCCTGGGCAGCCTGTCGGCCTGGTCCTCGGGGATCAATGCCGCGGGGCTGGCGGTCGCCGACACGCAGGTCGCGGTCAACCGCCACCGCGTCGGCTGGCTGCGCTACTTCCTGCTGCCGCGCCTTCTGGCGCGGGCGCGGACGGTCGGCGAGGCGCTGGCGATGATCCGCAGCCTGCCCCATGCGGGCGGCGGCACGCTGGTGCTGGCTGACCGCTCCGGCGCGACCGCCTCGGTCGAGCTTTCGGCGCGCGGTCCGATGATTGCCGAGGGCGGCCTGCAATGGCGCACCAACCACTACACCGCCGCCGCCTGCCGGGACGAGACGCTGGGTGCCGACGGCGACCGGATCGCTGGAAACTCTCACAGCCGGTTCGATCACCTCGCCCGCGTCCTGCCCGGCCGTGACTGGACCCGCGCCGATGCGAAGCGCCTGATGTCCACCCACCCCGGCCCCGACGGCGCGCCGATCTGCCAGCACGGCGCGGGCGACGACGGCGCCGAGACCATTTCCTCGGTCGTGTATTCGTGTAGGCTGGGCGAAATGGAGATCAGCGAAGGCACGCCCTGCCTTGGCCGGTGGCAGGCGATGGCGCCCTGCCGCTGACGGGCCGGGCGCTGGCAGGGCAGGCACCCGGAAGGCGGAATGGCGGATTACAGCAATGAACTGGTCGGCACCTCTCCGGCCATCGAGTCCCTGCGCAGGCTGGTGGCCCGGATCGGCCGCAGCCCCACGCGCACCGTCCTGATCTACGGCGAGACCGGCACCGGCAAGGGCCTTGTGGCACGGATGATCCATCAGGTGTCCAGCCGCGCGGCGCGCGACTTTGTCGACATCAACTGCGCGGCCCTGCCGGCGAGCCTTCTCGAGTCCGAGCTTTTCGGGCATGAGAAGGGTGCCTTCACCGGCGCCGTGGACCGCAAGCTGGGGCTGGTGGAGGCCGCCAACCAGGGCACCGTCTTCCTCGACGAGATCCGCGAGATGGACCTGACGCTGCAGGCCAAGCTGCTGACGCTCCTCGACACGCAGCAGTTCCGCCGGGTGGGCGCGGTCAAGCCGGTGAAGGTCGACGTCCGCTTCATCGCCGCCACCAACAAGGTGCTGCTGTCCGAAGTGACCTCGGGGCGGTTCCGCGAGGATCTTTATTACCGGCTTCAGGTGGTCGCGGTGAACCTGCCCGCGCTGCGGGACCGCGGCGACGACGTGCTGACGCTGGCGCGGCACTTCATCGCGCGCTTCAACCGGGCTTACGGCCGGTCGGTGCGCGGGCTCACCCCGGAAGCCGAGGACATCCTCCAGCGCTACCGCTGGCCCGGCAATGTCCGCGAGCTGGAGAACCTGCTGGAGCGCATCTTCATCCTCGAGGACGAGAACGAGATCCTGCCGCGCCACCTGCCGGACCGCATCCTGCGCAGCGTGACCGGCGGGGCGGGCCAGACCGCCGCGCCGCCGGCCGAAGGCCCCGCCGACTATCACGCTGCCACCGAGGCGTTCCAGCGCGACCTGATCGGACGGGCGCTCTCCGCCGCGTCGGGCAACCCGCAGGAGGCCGCGCGGCTGCTTGGCCTGTCCCGCCATGCGCTGCGCCACCAGATGATCAAGCTCGGTCTCATGAAGGGCTGATCTGCACCCTCCGCAGGCACCACGCCGCGTGATCCCCACACCTCTGCGCGAGTCTCGCGCGCGCGCGCCCCGGCCGTCCTGCGCAGGCGCCGCAAATCTGGCGCGGTACTGGCACGGTTTGCGCATAGGAAAGGGTACCACGCCCTGCGCGAGAGGAAGACATGTCGTCCATCAGGATCATCTGCCCGAACGGGCACCTGGGCTTTGCGCCCCTCAAGACCGAAAGTTTCCGACTTGCGGTGGAAACCCGCCCCGACTTCATCGCCGCCGACAGCGGCAGCGACGACATCGGCCCGGTTCCGCTGGGCAACGACAGCTGCGCAAGCCCGCGGGCCTGGCAGGAACACGACCTTGAGGAGATGCTGCTGGCCGCGCGTCGCATCGGTGTGCCGATGCTGATCGGGTCTGCCGGCGATACCGGCAGCAACAGCCGCGTCGACATGTATGTGCAGATCATCCGCGACATCGCCGCGAAGCATGGCCTGGCGCCCTTCAAGCTCGGCTGGTTCTATTCCGAGGTGGACCGCGAACTTGTCCGCGCGAAGATCCGCGGCGGCTCTCCCATCCGCGGCCTCGACGCGCGCGAGGACCTGATCGAGGCGGAACTGGACGCCACCTCGCGCGTCGTCGCGATGGCGGGGGTCCATCCCTTCGTCAAGCTCCTGGAAGAGGGCTGCGACGTCATCATCGGCGGCCGGTCGTCCGACAGCGCGATCTTCGCGGCCTGCGCGCTCCACAAGGGGTTTCCCGAGGCGCAGAGCTACTACCTCGGCAAGGTCCTCGAATGCGCCTCCTTCTGCGCCGAACCCTACGGCGCCAAGGAAACCGTCATGGGCGAGATCACGCCCGAGGCGGTGTCGGTCACCGCCATGGCACCCTGGCAGCGCTGCACCGTCGCCTCGGTCGCGGGGCACGCGATGTACGAACGCTCCAACCCGTTCCACGAATATGTCGCGGGCGGCCTACTGGACATGACCGACTGCCGCTACGAACAGGTCAGCGACAAGACCACCCGCGTGACCGGCATGGCCTTCGTCCCGGCCGAGGATTTCCGGGTCAAGCTGGAAGGCTCCGGCAAGGTGGGCGAACGTTTCGTCGGCATGGCCGGCATCCGCGACCCCTACACGATCGCCAATGTCGACGCGGTGATCGACTGGGCGCGCCGGCAGACCGAGGAACGCTTCGGCCCCGACGGCTGGGAACTGCACTACAGCGTCTTCGGCCGCAACGGCGTGATGGGCGAGATGGAGCCCCTGAAGGACAAGCCGGGGCACGAACTGTGCGTCGTGGTGCAGGGCGTCGCGCCCACCCGCGAGATGGCCGAGGAGGTCTGCATGACCGGCACGCGGCAGATGTTCTACGCGCGCCTGCCCGACGTGAAGGGCACCGCGGGCGGCGTCTCCTTCGTGCTCGACGAGGTGATGCAGGCCAGCCCCGCCTACCGCTGGACGCTGAACCACACGATGGCGGTCAGCGACCCGCTGGAGCTTTTCCCCACCCATACCGCCGTTGTCGGCTGAGGCGCGCGATGAACACCCGCAAGAAACTTTCCGATCTGGCCAAGACCATCCGGTCGAAGAACGCCGGCACCGACAAGATCACCTTCGACATCATCTTCCGCGAGCGTGACACCTACGAGATGGTCAAGCGCGCGGGCGTGCTGACGCGCGACAGCGTCTGCCGCATCCTGAACGTCGATCCGGCGCGGCTGACCGATTTCGTCGAATACGACCCGGCCTACGCGATCAAGTTCACCATCCTGCGCAACCGCCCCTCGGGCAGCGCCGGCGACGGAGACATCTTCGGCGCCCAGCAATACGCGCCGTTTCTCGACGTCGAGGTGGACATATCCGCGTAAGGCGGCGAGCTTGGGGTTGCCTGCCGGTTCCCGGTGGCGCGGAGTTGCCGGAAGGTGCAACCGCGCCTGCCGCAATGACGTTCGTGCAGCGCGGGCGCGGGTGCCGCCCGGATTCTGCACCCTCATTCGCCTTGCTTGCGTTGCCGTGCGTTGCGGGGGTTCCGTGCGGCTACTCGCCCCGGCCCGTCGCCAAACCGGGTCGGGGCTTTTTCATGCCGAACGCAGCAACGATTGCTACGGTCGCTTAATTTGCGGCATTAGCCCGATGATGCTGAAATTGGCCCAGCACTTTTGAGATAGATTGCTACCCTTCGGCGGGAACGCGCCATGTACGACCTTGATTCCTTTGGTCTGTAGGAAGTCGGCCACGGGTACGAAGTCGCGGTCAGAAGATACGAGTACGGCTACGTCGTACGCGTTAGCCCAAGCAAGGCTAATCATGTCGGCCACAATTCGCGTATCTACACCTTTTTCTTCGGTGCCGCGCATGTCTGCGTTGCAGGATCCACAATGGGTGACTTCGCTCTGGCACTGTGGGCACTTCGGATAGCCCATCTTCTGTTGACGCTCAACAAGCACCACATGGGTTCCGGGCATCCGGTCCAAGGTGTTGGTGAACCAGTTCTTTAGCTTTGCGTCCTGCGGCTTGTTCGGGTCAAACGACCCATAGACGTGCATGGCCTCAAACACCGCTTGCGCGGTAGGGTCTACAAGCTTGCCTGCTTCGGCTGCGAACAACGGGCCTACGGGTCGCCAATCGACCATGAAGCCGTTGTCCGCACGACGTAGCGACAAGCTAAAGTTCCAGAAGTCTACGAAGATGCGTACTCTAAGCGGTTTAGCAGGCTGCGCCGGGGTTGCCGTCATAGGTACTCCACAAACGAATACGGGGACGCTCTCGCGCCCCCGGGGTCATTAGGTTCGGTCCCCTGTGACCGACAAGGCGGGCAGGTTTCCGACGGGTCTTAATGCGGCCATATATACGCTATGCGTATTAACAGTCAATGCACGTCAGACGTGCGAGGCTAGATTTTTCGTGAACATGCTGTTTTCGTACGGCTTCATGCGCTAAGCGCTTCACGTTTTCGTGAGCGGTTCCGGGGGTGCTGTGGGTCGAAATGTGCCCCGCAAAACTCTAGGTATTTCTTAGGCAGAGGAATTACCTTCCGAAATTTCCTAGCGAAATCAACGCATTGTGATGAAAACTGGCAGCCCGTAGGGGAGTCGAACCCCTCTTCCCAGGTTGAAAACCTGGTGTCCTAACCGATAGACGAACGGGCCACGTTTGGCGTGGGGCGGTGTTTAGGCCAGGCGCGGGTGACTCGCAAGGGGTTTTTTGCGATTTTCTCGCGGGGCTTGGCTCAGGTCTCGGCGGCGTCCTCGATGCGCAGTTGCACCGTCCTGCGGCCCTGCCAGTGGTTGATCTCGATCCGCCCCGCCAGGTGGGCGCGCCGGCCCCGCATCCCCTCGAGGAAGGGGCCAAGCGGGCCGTCGAAAGCGCCGAAGGCAACCGCCTCGAGCCGCGCCGAAAGCCCGTCCGACAGCGACAGCCGCAGGTGCGTCTCGCCCATGCGGCGGCCGTGGCCGATCTCGACGGACGGCAGCGCAAAGCGCGGCGCCGGCGCGCCCTGCCCGAAAGGACCGGCCTGTTCGAGCGCCTCGGCCAGTTCCACACCGACCGCGCCCGGCATGATCAGCCCGTCGATGCGGAGCGTGCCGGGGCCCTGCGCCCCCGCGCCCTGGCGGGCGAGCAACTCGCCAAGCCGCGCCATCGCCGCCTCGATCCGGTCGCGCGCGACCGTCAGGCCCGCTGCCATCGGATGCCCGCCGCCCCGAAGCAGCAACCCCTCCGCCGCCACGCGGTGCACCGCCGCGCCCAGGTCCACGCCGGCGACCGACCGGCCCGAGCCCTTGCCCTCGTCCCCGGCGAGGCCGATGACGATGGCAGGCCGGTTCGTCGCCTCCTTCAGCCGCGCCGCGACGATGCCGACGACACCGGGGTGCCAGCCTTCGCCGGCCGCCCAGACCAGCGGCGCGTCGAGCCCGCGCGCCTCGGCCTGCGCCAGCGCGGCGTCGCGCACCCGCGCCTCGATCTCGCGCCGCTCGGTGTTGAGCGCGTCCAGACGCGCGGCCAGCGCCTTCGCCTCGGCCGCGTCCTCGGTTGCCAGAAGCCGCGCGCCCAGGTCCGCCGCGCCGATCCGGCCCCCGGCGTTGATCCGCGGGCCAAGGAGGAAGCCGAGGTGATAGGGCGTCGGCGCCTGGTCCATCCGCGCGATGTCGGCCAGCATCCTCAGGCCGATGCGCTCGCGCCGGGCCAGCACCTTCAGCCCCTGACGCACAAAGGCGCGGTTGACCCCGACAAGCGGGGCCACATCCGCGACCGTCGCCAGCGCCACGAGGTCCAGAAGCGCCATCAGGTCGGGGCCGCGCGCGCCCTCCTCGCGCATCCGCCGGTTCACCTCGACCAGCATCAGGAACACGACCGAGGCCGCGCACAGATGCGACAGCGCGCCGGTCTCGTCCTGCCGGTTCGGGTTCACCACCGCCACCGCCGGGGGCAGGGTTTCGCCACCCAGGTGGTGGTCGAGGATGACGACATCGGCGCCCTGTGCCGCCGCCACCGGCTCATGGCTCAGCGTGCCGCAGTCGACGCAGACGATCAGGTCGTGCGCTGCGGCCAGCGCCTGCATCGCCGGCACGTTCGGCCCGTAGCCCTCGTCGATGCGGTCGGGGATGTAGAGCGTCGCCGCCCGGCCCAGCGCCCTCAGCCAGGTGATCAGCAGCGCCGCCGAGGCGCCGCCATCGACGTCGTAGTCAGCGAAGATGGCGATGCGCTGGCCCGCCTTTACCGCCGCCAGGAACCGTGCGGCGGCCACCTCCATGTCCTTCAGCGACCGCGGATCGGGCAGGAGGTCGCGCAACTGCGGCTCCAGAAAGCCCGCCGCCTCCGCCGCGGTCACCCCGCGCGCGGCCAGGATGCGCGCCAGCGCCAGCGGCAGGCCGGTGTCCTGCACCAGCCGCTCCGCCTGCCGGTCGGCCTCGGCAGAGGGGCCGGCCCAACGCCGCCCCGTCACCGACCGCTCGACGCCCAGGAAAGCACGCCCGCCTTCCGTTCCGGCCCCTCTTTCAGTCTGGCCCAAATACTCCGGGGGTGCGGGGGCGGCGCCCCCGCTCCCGCCGCTTCCGGCGGCGCTCACTTCACCGGGTTGCGGTAGATCATCCGGCGCACGGAGCCGGTCTTCGACCGCATCAGGATGGTTTCGGTCTGGATGTAGTGCGGCTCGCGCCGGACCCCCTGCAGGATCGAACCGTTCGTCACCCCGGTCGCCGCGAAGATCACGTCGGCCGTCACCATGTCGTCGCGGGAATAGATCCGGTTGAGATCGGTGATGCTCGCGCGCGCGGCACGGGCGCGCTCGTCGTCGTTGCGGAAGAGAAGCCGGCCCCACATCTGCCCGCCCATGCACTTGAGCGCGGAGGCCGCCAGAACCCCCTCGGGCGCACCGCCGATACCCATGTACATGTCGATGCCGGTGATCTCGCTCTCGGCGCAATGGATCACGCCCGCGACGTCGCCATCGGTGATCAGCCGGATCGCCGCGCCCGTCGCGCGCACCTCGGCGATCATCGCCTCATGCCGGGGCCGCTCGAGGATGCAGACGGTGATGTCGGTGGGCTTGCACTTCTTCGCGCGCGCCAGTTCCACCACCCGCTCCGTCGGGCTCATCTCAAGGCCGATCGCGTCCTTCGGCAGGCCCGGCCCGATGGCCAGCTTGTCCATGTAGACGTCGGGCGCATGCAGGAGCGTGCCTCGCGGGGCCATGGCGATGACGGTCAGCGCGTTCGGCATGTCCTTGGCGGTCAGCGTCGTGCCTTCGAGGGGATCGAGCGCGATGTCGACCTCCGGCCCGTGGCCGGTGCCCACCTCCTCGCCGATGTAAAGCATCGGCGCCTCGTCGCGCTCGCCCTCGCCGATGACCACGGTCCCGGCGATGTCGAGCATGTTGAGCTGCTCGCGCATGGCGTTGACGGCGGCCTGGTCGGCGGCCTTCTCGTCGCCCCGCCCGATCAGGCGGGCCGAGGCATGCGCCGCCGCCTCGCTCACGCGCGCAAGCCCGAGCGAGAGCATGCGGTCCTTGAAATCCTTGACGTCGGCCATGATCGGTCCCCGGGGTTCTGCTGTCTTCCTCCGGCATAGCCTTTCAGCCGCCGGGGCCGCAAGGGCGATGCCTGTCGATCGCCCGCGCGGGATCAGACGCTTTCGATGCGGATCGCCACCGGATCGCCCACCACGACGCCGGTCGCGGGTAGGCGCGAGAGCGCGTGATCGACCGCGTCGCGGGTGGTGCGGTGGGTCACGATCAGGACCGGCGCGGTCGGATCCTGGTGGCCGTACTGGCGCATCCGGTCGATCGAGATCCCGGCCTCGCCCAGCACGGTGGCGACCTTGGCCAGCGCGCCCGGCTTGTCGGCCAGCGCCATGCGCAGGTAGAAGGGCGCAGGTGCTGCCGCCTTGGCCGGGATCGGCTCGGCCAGCGTCGTGGCGGGCTGGCCGAAGGTCGGCAGGCGAATGCCGCGGGCGATGTCGATGACGTCGGACATGACCGCGCTGGCCGTCGGGCCCTGGCCCGCGCCCGGCCCGCGCAGCACGATCTGGCCGACGCTGTCGCCCTCGAGCACGACCATGTTGGTGCCGCCCTGCAACTGGCCCAGCGGGCTGTCGGCAGGCACAAGGCAGGGCGACATGCGCTGTTCCAGCCCGCGTCCGGTCATCTGCGCCACGCCCAGAAGCTTGATGCGATAGCCCATGTCGGCGGCGCGGCGGATGTCGTCGATCGAGATGCGGCCGATGCCTTCCAGTTCCACCGCGCCGAACGACACCCTGGTGCCAAAGCCGATCGCGGCCAGGAGGCTCAGCTTGTGGCCCGCGTCGATCCCGCCCACGTCGAGGTTCGGGTCGGCCTCCAGATAGCCAAGCTGGCGCGCCTCCTCGAACACATGGTCGTAGGGCAGGCCCGCGCTTTCCATCCGCGTCAGGATGTAGTTGCAGGTGCCGTTCATGACGCCCATGACGCGGCGGATGGCGTTGCCGGCAAGCCCTTCGGTCAGCGCCTTGATCACCGGGATGCCGCCCGCGACGGCGGCCTCGAAGCGGATCACGCGGCCCGCGGCCTCGGCCGCCTCGGCCAGCGCCTGCCCGTGGTGGGCAAGAAGCGCCTTGTTCGCCGTGACGATGTCCTTGCCCGCCGCGATCGCCGCCTCGGTCGCGGCCTTGGCAGGGCCGTTTTCGCCCCCCATCACCTCGATCAGGATATCGACGTCCGGGCGCCGGGCCAGCGCCACCGGGTCGGTTTCCCAGGCATAGCCCGACAGGTCCGCGTCCCGGTTCTTCGTGCGGTCGCGCGCCGAGACGGCGGTGATGGCGATCGGCCGCCCGGCCCTCAGCGCCAGAAGGTCGCCGTGCGCCTGCACGATCTTGACCACCCCCATGCCCACGGTGCCAAGGCCCGCGATGCCAAGACGCAGCGGTTGGGACATGAGGGGCTCCTTGCGAATGAGGCGTTTTGCCGGGTGTTAGCCGTTTGCGGCAGGGCTTGCAACGCACCCGCGACCGGCCGGACCCTTCCGATGCGGCGGGGGCATCAGCCGCCGTCCGCCGCAAGGCTGGCGGCGGTGGCCCGAAGGGCCGCGGCTTCGGCCTGAAGGCCCGCGGCGGTCGCCTCCGGGTCGAGCGTCGGCGCAGGCGCCTGGAGGGAGGACAGCGGCAGAAGAGCGGGGTAGGGCGCGCGCTCGGCCGGCGCCGGCCTGTCACCGCCGGGCGCGCAGGCCGAAAGGGTGGCGAGCGCAAGGAAAAACGGGAAGACGCGCATGCTGCCTCCGGACTGCGCGGCAAGGATAGGGGGCGCCGCGGGGGTTCGCAAGCGGAGGGATCGCAAGCGGGGGGGCAAGCGGGGGGGATTGTATTGAACGGGCGTTCAGATACTCTGCCGCCATGGCACGCAAACCCGGCTCCCGTTCCGACATCACCGGCCCGCGCATCCGCGCGGCGGCGCGGCATCTGTTCGCGCGTCACGGCTTCGCTGCCGTTTCCATGCGCCAGATCGCGGCCGAGGTGGGCGTGCAGGCCGGCGCACTTTACCTCTACACTCCCGACAAGGAGACGATGCTGGTCGATCTGCTGCGCGACCACATGGACGAACTGATCGCCGCCTGGGACGCCGCCGAACCCTCCGCTGACCCGGTCGAACGGCTGGAGGCCTTCGTGCGCTTCCACATCGCCTTCAACCTCGACCACGCCGAGGCGGTGTTCCTGTCCTACATGGAACTGCGGAACCTCGGGCCGGAGAATTTCGCGGTGATCGAGGGGCTGAGGCGCGACTACGAGAACCGGCTGGAAGCGATCCTGCGGGCGGGGCAGGACGCGGGCCACTTCGCCGTGCCCGACACCAAGCTGGCGACGCTGGCAATCATCGCCATGCTGAACGGCGTCAACACCTGGTATCGCGAGGGCGGGCGGCTGGGCCGCGCCGCCATCGGCGATATCTACTGGGACATGGCCCGGAAGGCCGTCGCGGCGTGACGCCGCGCCGAATTGCGTTGACCCATCGGACGATCGGGTGTCACCTGTCAGGGAACACCCAAGCGCCGCGGAGGTCTGATGAGCTGGACCGATCCGGAAATTGCCGGATACGTCGATGGCCCCGGCGGGCGCACATGGTTCCGGCAGAACGGCCTGGCTCAGTCAAGGCCGGCGATTGTGGGCATTACCGGCGGGCCGGGAATGTCGCATCATTACCTGATGCCGCTGACGGCGCTCTGCGACCGTCACCCGGTCGTGCTCTACGACCAGCTCGACACCGGGAACTCCGACCGGCCCGGCGACCCGGCGAACTGGACGATCGGCTATTTCGTCGAGGAGATCGAGAGGGTGCGCCTGGCGCTTGGCCACGGGGCGCTGATCCTGGCCGGGCACTCCTGGGGCGGGCTTCTGGCCTATGAATACGCGCTCAGGCACCCCGGCAGCACGGCGGGGCTGATCCTTGTCAGCCCGTGCCTCGACGCCGCCCGCTGGTCCGAGGATGCGCGCGCCCTGATCGCGGGGCTGCCCGACTACGCGCAGCGGCTCATCCGGGAATGCGAGGCCAGCGACGACTTCGCCAACCCCGGCTATCAGCACGCCAACGAACTGTTCATGGCACGGCATCTCCGCCGGAAGGGGGGACGTCCCCCGCATCACGTCAGGTCGGGCGAGTTGTTCAACCAGTCCCTCTACACCCACATCTGGGGGCCGAGCGAGTTCACCGCGCGCGGCACCATCCGCGACTACGACGGCTCGCCCCGGCTCGCGGAAGTGTCGGCACCGGTCCTTTACGTCTGCGGCGAGCACGACGAGGCCCGACCCGCGACGCTGCGGGAATTCGCGGGCCGCATGCAGGATGCCGCCGTCGTCGAGCTACCCGAGGTCGCGCACCTGTCGTTCATCGAGGACGAACCCGCCTTTCTGGGCGCCGTCCGGAACTTCCTGGAGCGCCGGTTTCCCTGATCGCCTTTCGGGCCGGGCAGGACGCGGGTCCTTCCCCTATGCCCGACACCAAGCCGGTGGCGCTTGCAGCCATCGCCATGCCAAACGGCGTCAACACCAGGTATCGTGGCGGCGGGGTGGCCGACGGCACGCGTCCTTCAATCGGCCTTCCGGGCAAGGAACGCCCCAAGCGCGATCTGTCCGGCCTCGGCCATCTCGATCATGTTCTGGGATTTCACCTTCGCGGTGTCCCCCTGCAAGAGATGCAGCCCGAGCGGCGGCGGAGGGGTTCCGGCCGACATCTCCGCCACCCGTGCCCGGTGGTGTTTCAGGACCACGGGCGTTCGATCTTCCTCATGCAGGATCAAGAATCCGGCGGACGTCAGCAGGCGGCCCATCTCCTCGGCGGAAACCAGATGGCTCGTCTCCTGCGTTTGTGCCCACGGGACCGGAAAGCGCATCCCCGGCTCGGGGCCCTTCAGCACGTCATAGATCACGAACTTCGCGCCGGGGCGCAGTACCCGGAAGGCCTCGCGATACTTCGTTTCCCGGTCGGCGATGTTCATCCCCACATGAAACGTCAGCGCGGCGGTGAATGTGGCGTCGTCGAACGGCAGGGCTAGCGCGCTTCCGACGACGAAGTCCGCCTTGTCCGACAGTCCGGTGAGGTCCGTGAACTCCCGCGCGATGGCCACGTATTCCGGCGTCAGGTCAAGGCCCGTGGCACGGCAGCCGACTTCGCTGGCCAGATACCGGACCAGACCGCCAAGTCCGCTGCCGATGTCCAGAACCCGGTCGCCGGGGGTCAGGCCGGCACGCGCGACAATCTCTGCCGTGGCCGCGCGCCCGCCCATGTGAAACTCGTCCACCGGCGCAAGGTCGACAGGCCGAAGGCGGCTCAGGTCCAGACCGGAACGCGCAATCGCCGCGAAGAGCCGGGACCTGAGCTCATTGCCGCCGTAGTGGACCGCAACGGCGCTTTCATCCACGTTGGCCATCCGATGACCCCCAAGCCCCCATGCTTTTGCGGCGGAGCTTACCCGATTCCGGGGCTTTCGGATATCTTCATCGCCTTCGTCCCGGATCACGGGGGGGCGTCGTCCCCTCAGTGCGCCGGCTGGATGAAGGTGCCGTTCCGGAGGTCGGTCATGGCCTGCATGATCTCGGCCTTGGTGTTCATCACGATCGGCCCGTGCCAGGCCACCGGCTCCTCGATCGGGGCGCCGGAGATCAGCAGGAACCGCATCCCCCGCTCACCCGCCTGCACCGTCACCTCGTCGCCGCTGCCAAAGCGGATCAGCGTGCGGTCGCCGGACAGGTCGCGGATGTTCACCTCCTCGCCCATCACCTCCTTCTCGAGCAGCACCCCCTCGGGGCGCGAGGCGTCGGCAAACCGGCCCGCCCCCTCGAACACATAGGCGAAGGCGCGGCGGTAGGTGTCGACCTTGAAGGTCTTCCTGACCCCGGCGGGCACCGTGATGTCGAGGTATTGCGGATCGGCGGCAATCCCGTCGACCGGGCCGGTCCGGCCCCAGAAGGAGCCGACCACCACGCGCACCACCGTGCCGTCGTCATCGATGACCTCGGGGATGTCGGCCGCCTTCACGTCCTGATAGCGCGGCGCCGTCATCTTCAGCCGCGACGGCAGGTTCGCCCAGAGCTGGAAGCCGTGCATCTGCCCCTTCGCGTTCCCGAGCGGCATTTCCTGATGCATGATGCCGGACCCGGCCGTCATCCACTGCACGTCGCCGGCGCCGAGGCGCCCCTTGTTGCCAAGGCTGTCGCCGTGTTCGACCGTGCCGGCCAGAACATAGGTGATCGTCTCGATCCCCCGGTGCGGGTGCCAGGGAAAGCCGCGCAGGTAATCCTCGGGCCGTTCGTTGCGGAAATCGTCGAAAAGCAGGAAGGGGTCAAGCTCGCTCGGGTCGCGGAACCCGAAGGCGCGGTGCAGTTTCACCCCGGCGCCCTCCATCGTGGGCTGGGCGCGGCGGGATTCGAGGATGGGTCGGATGGACATGGCAAGCCTCCTGTTCGCTTGCCTCGAATATAGGCCGCGATCACGACAACGCGAGCCCCGGGCGCGGCGCCGTTGCTCACAGGGTCGGTTTGCGGCTGCACAACCGCGGATGCGGGACCGGGCGGCTCAGGCGCCGCCCACGTCCGGCACCGGCTCGACCTCGGGGGCGAGCTGTCCCTCGAAGACGATCTGGCTGGCAAAGCGCGGGCGCGTGGTGACGAAGTTGTTGAGCTGCGTCGCCTCCAGCCCGATGCGGAAGAACGGCTGATAGGTCGTCGAGGTTTCCACCAGGACGACCGTGTCGCCGACCGGTAGCACCGGGATGCGCGCCGTCTCGGTCGCGATGGTCGCATCGGTATGCGGCGCATGCCCGTCAGTGGCGTGCGACCAGGCGGTGCGATAGACGCCCGCGACATCGTCCCAGTAGACCGAGGTCACCCGGATCCAGCCCGGCTGGCGCGACATCGTCAGATAGTCGAAGACCTCGCCCATCCGCTCGATGTAGGCGGTGTCGATTTCGGCGGTCTCGCGCGAGATCATGTCGGAGATCGCATAGGCCGCCTTCTGGTTGGCGTTCTTCTCGCGGAAGGCATCGAAGTACTGGTAGGCGGCGAGATACCACCAGAACAGCAACGGCGTGACGATCACGGCCTCGACCGGCGCGGTGCCGCGCTCGCTGCTGCGGAAACGTTGCCCGGTCTGGCGAAGAAGGCTGAGGATGTTCATGTCATGTCCCCGGTCTGGGTTCGTTGACGAAGGCGGTGGAGGCGATCAGGGCATAGTCGCCGCTGCCATCGGTGGTGATGTGCAGGCCAAGCCCCGTGGTCGGCATCAGCGGCTTGACCTTGGCGCAGGCGCGCACCAGCATCAGCTCGTCGCTGCCGCCGGCGGCGAATTCGGTGACCGGCTGCACCGGCGCGTCGCGGTCGACGCAGGTCGGCCCGGTGTCGAATGGCGTCCAGCTGTTCTTCGCGATCGGCCGCAGTTCCAGCAGCACGGTATCCTCGCAGTCGCCCAGGAACGCGGAATAGCCGCAAAGCCGGGCCAGGATCGCGTCGTGCGTGGGGTTCGCGACCCGGCCAAGGCGCAGGTCGCGCACCGTCATGTCAAGCGCGCGTTCCAGCATCACATGGCGCATCATCACGAAGCCAAGCTCCATCGACGACAGGATGAAGACCATGAACACCGGGACGAAGAGAACGAAGGGGATGGTCACGGCGCCCCGCTCTGCACGGGCGAAACGGCGGGCGCTGGCGCGGAACCTGCGAAGGGCGAAGCGTTTCATTCCGTCAACCTCAGCTTGCTGATGGAGCTTGCGATGCCGGCGAAGGCGTCGGCGATCTGGAGACCGGTGACCGAGTAGAAATGGGCGGGCGAGGACGCGCAGGTCCTGAGCAGGTTGAGCCCGCGCGTCGGCGCCTCGAACCCGATCGCGAAGACCTTGATGCCCTGTTCCTTCGCGGCCGAGCAGATCTCGATCGTGCGGGCGTCCTTGTCGTCGCGGATGTATTCGTTCGCGACCGGCGAGGCCACGCTGTCGGACCGCCAGGTGTTGCGCACGGTGGTGCCATAGATGGGCGAGATGATCCGGTTCGCGAACCAGTCGATCGACATCGTCGCCCAGACCTCGGGCCAGGTCATCTGCACCGCATCGCCGGGGTCCGCGGGATCGTCGCCGTAGGGAAGGTTCCGCCATTGGGCCAGCGCGAAGGAGTAGTACTGGTTGCGGCCCGCATCGAAGAGCGAATACTGGCTCAGGTTGGCGGGGTCGTTCGTCCAGCGCGCGTCATTGCTGCGCCACAGGCGGCTGGGGCCGTGGTCATAGGCGTCGCGTAGGCGGTATTCGGTCGTGTTCTCGCCGTCGGTCATGATCACCACGACCTTCAGCGTCGTCGTGTCCGAATAGGCCGCGGGCCGTCCGTCGAAGGCCGCCGGCGCCTCTCCGCCCGCGATCATCTGCCGGACGGTGTACTGAATCGACGGATCGACCAGAGCCGCGCCCCACTTCATGCCGATGTCGATCGAGGTGTTCCCCGAGGCGGTCAGCGCGTCGATGTAGGTCTTGAGCGCGTCGCGGTCGCCCGAGAAGGGCAGGATGCGGCGGTTGGCCATGGCGGCGCAGTTCGTCAGCGACGGCGGCACCACCGAATTGAACGGGTCGAAATGCCCGTTGCGCTGGTAGACGCGATCGGCCGCGCCCGCCGCATCGCCAAGGGGCGTGGTCTTCGGGGCCATGGCGGCGGTCTGGTAGTCGGTGCGGTCGAACTCGATGCAGTGCGACAGGGTGTGTTCGTCGGTCAGGTTGAAATAGCCCGAGAAGCCGGTCCCCAGGCTGACCTGCGTCGAATAGGGGATGATCGAGAGCGACAGGTGGCCGGGTTCGACCGTGTCGAAGACCTGATCTACAAAGGCCTTGGCCGCGGGCTTGAGGTTCACCAGACGGCTGTTGGAGTTCATCGAGCCGGAGACGTCGAGCACCAGCGAGATTTCCACCATGCCGATGCGTTCCTCTGCCGCGCCAAGCGCGGGCGCGGTCAGCGTCGGCGTGCCGACCAGCCGCATGAACATGGTGGGTACGCCCTCGCGCAGGTTCACCCGGACCGAGCGCCATTCGTCCGAGGCGCCCGTCGTCGCCTCGATCTCGCTATCGAGCGGGGCGCGCAGGCCCGACTTGGTGAAGTAATCCTTCACCACATCCTCGGGCGGCAGGGTCTGGTTCAGGTCTGCCGCCGCCAGAACCGCGCGGTCGAGCGTGTTCTGAAGCCGCGTCCGCTTTTCCTCGAAATACATCACGTCGAGCGCGACACCGGCGAGGATGAGCATGCAGAGAAAGCAGAAAAGCGAGAAGACCACGAGGCTGCCGCGTTCGGAAGCGGCGCGCCGGGCAAGTCGCGCGGCGAGCGGAAACTGGCGGTCGTGACGGGGGAAATGCGGGGCCCGCAGGGGGCCACGGGGGCATGCGTCGGACATGGCGAACTGCCGTTACTCGTGAACAGGAAAACTACACGCAGCCAGTGGGGCGGCGAATTGAGGCCGAAATGTGGCATGAGGGCAGCTTTGTGTCGGCATGGAAACGGTTCGCCGCATTGGCGCCTAATGTCACCGCCCGCTTCCGGAATCGGCCCCGACTCGCCCCCCGACTCACCCCGCGCCCTTCCCGATACCGCGAGTGACGACATCTCGATTCTTCCCCGGTCGCATTTTCTTTGGCCTGTGTCCGTTCCGGCGATGGCGTGCTAGAGATGGGCTGTCGCGCCAAGGCGACGCCCCGTGCCGAGGTCAGGAGAGCCCGATGTCCCCCTTGAACGAACCCAGCTTTCGCCAGTCCGTCGACCTGATGTTCAACCGCGCGGTGGCGCTGATGGATCTGAGCCCCGGGCTCGAGGAAAAGATCCGCGTCTGCAACTCCACCTACACCGTGCGCTTTGGCGTGCGCCTGCGCGGCAAGATCGAGACCTTCACCGGCTACCGCTCGGTCCACTCCGAACACATGGAGCCGGTCAAGGGCGGCATCCGCTATGCGCTGTCGGTCAGCCAGGACGAGGTCGAGGCGCTGGCCGCGCTGATGACCTACAAGTGCGCGCTGGTGGAGACGCCCTTCGGCGGCTCGAAGGGCGGGCTCTGCATCGACCCGCGCGCCTGGGACGATCACGAACTGGAACAGATCACCCGCCGCTTCGCCTATGAGCTGATCAAGCGCGACCTGATCAACCCGGCCCAGAACGTGCCCGCCCCCGACATGGGCACGGGCGAGCGCGAGATGGCCTGGATCGCCGACCAGTATGCGCGGATGAACACCACCGACATCAACGCGCGCGCCTGCGTCACCGGCAAGCCGCCCCATGCCGGCGGCATCCAGGGCCGGGTGGAGGCGACGGGGCGGGGCGTGCAATACGCGCTGCGCGAATTCTTCCGCCATCCCGACGACAGGGCGAAGGCGGGGCTGTCGGGCGACCTCGACGGCAAGCGGGTGGTGGTGCAGGGCCTTGGCAACGTGGGCTACCACGCCGCGAAGTTCCTCTCGGAGGAGGACGGCGCCATCATCACCGCGATCATCGAGCGGGACGGCGCGCTGGTGCGCGACGGCGGCCTTGATGTCGAGGCGGTCCGCCAGTGGATCGCCCGCCACGGCTCCGTCCGCGGCTATCCCGACGCCGAACTGGTCGAGGACGGCGCGAGCGTCTTGGAAAAGGCCTGCGACATCCTGATCCCGGCGGCTATGGAAGGCGTGATCCACCTCGGCAACGCCGAACGCATCGCGGCGCCCCTCATCATCGAGGCGGCGAACGGCCCGATCACCTTCGGCGCCGACGAGATCCTGCGCCGCAAGGGCGCCGTCATCATCCCGGACATGTACGCCAACGCCGGCGGGGTGACGGTGTCCTACTTCGAATGGGTCAAGAACCTCAGCCACATCCGCTTCGGCCGGATGCAGCGCCGGGCGGAGGAGGCGCGCTCCCGACTGATCGTGGAGGAGCTGGAGCGGCTGTCTGCCGACAAGGGGCTGGGCTGGGAACTCGCCCCCGACTTCAAGGACAGGTTCATGCGCGGCTCGGACGAGCTGGAACTGGTCCGCTCCGGTCTCGACGACACCATGCGCACCGCCTACCAGGCGATGCGCGAGGTTTGGCATGGGCGGCAGGACGTGCAGGACCTGCGCGTTGCCGCCTACATCGTCGCGATCAGCCGGGTCGCCGCAACATACCGCTCCAAGGGATTGTAATCGGGGCGCTTTTCAATCGTGGGGAGAGAGGCGCCGGGGGCGGGCCAGATTCGCGCCCCCGGCCGCGGACTGCCGTGCGCAACTCTGAGTTGTTGAGTATCAACTGCAGGTTGTAAATCCTTTACATCCACTGTTGCCTACTTCGCCCCAATCCCACCCAAATCCTCCGATTTCTCCGCGCATATGTGGATTCTTCTGGTGCTTGCCGTCACTCCGGCCGGGATTAGACAAATTTTAGCCAGATTTTCTTCGCCAAATCGACGGGGTGTGGGGGGCTGCCAGGACGGCAGCTTTGAGGAGACGTCGATGTTGCCATTTCGTCTTGATCGTCGGGTCGCCAGGTTCTGGCACCGCGAGAACGGGGCCGCGACGATCGAGGTCATCCTGTGGCTGCCGTTCTTCCTCGGGCTGTTTTCGCTGATGGTCGACATCTCGATGATCTTCAACAACCAGTCGCGGATCATGCGGATCATCCAGGACGGCAACCGCAACTATTCGATCCGCCGCCTGACCACCAACGCCGAAACCGAAACCTATGTCGAAAACCGCATCGCGCCGATCAGCACCAACGCGAGTGCGGTCACCACGAACGTTGCCGGGCTGATCACGACCACCGTAACCGTGCCGCTGGCCGATCTGGACCTGTTGGGCATCGCCTATGCCTTCAACAACGACTGGCGGGTCACGGCGGATCAACTGGATGAAGGATTCAGCGAATGAGGAAATCCCGCCTTGCCGCGCTTGCCCGGGCCGTGACCGGCCGCGCCGCCGCCGAGCGCGGCGGCATCACCGTTCTGAGCCTCCAGATGCTGATCGCGAGCCTCGTGATCGGCGGTTTCGCCGTCGACGTGGGCAACGGCTTCCAGGCCTACACCCAGTTGCAGGCGACCGCGGACTCCGCCGCTCATGCCGCGCTCTGGTCGCGCGAGTGGAATACGGCAAGCGTGGCGAAGACCAAGGCGATCACGGTCGCCACCAACATGATGCCGGCCTCGAAATACGGCACGGTGCTGAAGCCCGAGGATATCGTCTTCGGCGACTGGGATGCATCGACAGGCAAGTTCACGCCCAATTCGCTGTCCAAGAATGCGGTCTTCGTTTCGACCCGGCGGTATGAATCCCAGAACAACGAACTGGGGACGTGGTTCCTGCGCCTTGCGGGGCAGGAGTCCTTCGACGTCGGCTCCGGCTCGATCTGGGAGACCTATTACGCGTCCTGCTTCCGCGAAGGCATCGTGGCGCAGGAGCGTGTCGATACGCAAAGCAACAACACCTATGAGCCCGGCTACTGCATCCACTCGCAGACCCATGTCGAGATCAACTCCAACAACGTCTTCAACACCGGCGTCATCGTATCCATGCCCGACAAGTCGGACGTGGTGATCCC
Source organism: Albidovulum sediminis (assembly GCF_025380365.1). GTDB lineage: Bacteria > Pseudomonadota > Alphaproteobacteria > Rhodobacterales > Rhodobacteraceae > Albidovulum > Albidovulum sediminis. The sequence goes on along the minus strand of NZ_JAOCQF010000001.1, from coordinate 1,662,812 downwards.
GGATTCCGGATACGAGCAGAACCAGGGCCTGTTCGAGGCCCTGCGCGACGGGTCCTATGCGATCCGCATCCTCGACCGCCTGAGCAAGATCGAGCAGGGGATCCTCAACCCCAGCGACGCGAAATACGGGATCATGAACCCGGATTCGCCCTACTATCGCAGCTACATCACCAGCAAGGTCACCGTGAAGGTCAACGGCCAGGGCAAGACTATGCTTGACCCCGGCGACTTCAAAGAGGGGCGCGTCCACGTTCTGGACTGCAGGAACGACAACCAGCACAAGCAGGTCAAGGGCGACTGGCTGCGCAAGATGGTGATCGTCACCAACTGCCGCATCCAGTTCGGGACGGACTTGGGCGAGGGCGCCTCGCTCGAGGATGCGGTGTTCCTGAACACGAACCTGGACGACAAGTCGTTTTACGGACGCTCCGGAGTGCGCTTCGGCAAGAACGACGACTGCACTGACGGCGGCGATGTCCAGATCCTGACCAAGGGCGGTATCGACCTGGCATCGGGCATCTACGTCTACGGCAGCCAGTTCATCGCCGCGGGCGACATCTACGCCACGGCCAACAACGACGGCATCGAGGGCGCGTCCTTCGTTGCCGGCGGCGAGGCCAGCATCACGTCCAACGGCTCCTTCGGCTTCTGCGGCGGGGCCGGCATGGCGAACAACTACGAGGCGCCGTACTTCCGCATGGTGCGGTAACAGGCGGGTCGAAACAAAAGAAGGTTAAGCCCGCCGGTCCCTGCAAGGTGCATGGGATCGGCGGGCTTCAGTCTGGAATATCACTCTACCTAGGGTCGAGTTGGAAACAGTAATGCAGCGGGAGGTTACATTATGCAACTGGGAGTAACCGCAAGGACCGGACGCCACGCCCGCCGGTTGGCACGGCGGGACAGGGGCGGCATTTCGGTGCTGAGCCTCCAGATGCTTCTGTGCAGCCTGATCGTCGGCGGCTTCGCCGTGGACGTGGGCAACGCTTTCCAGACCTGGACGCAGTTGCAGGCGACGGCGGATTCCGCCGCCCATGCGGCCCTCTGGTCACGGGAATGGAATTCGGCCGACACCGCCAAGGCCAAGGCGATCGAGGTGGCCGAGAACATGATGCCGCCCTCGCGCTACGGCAACGTGCTGACGCCCGAGGATATCGTCTTCGGCTCCTGGAACGCGGCGACCGATACCTTCACGCCCAGCGCCACTTCGAAGGGGGCCGTCTTCGTCTCGACCCGCCGCTATGCCTCGCGCAACAACAGCCTGGGCACCTGGTTCCTGCGCCTTGCCGGTCAGGACGAATTCGACATCGCCGCCGGCTCTGTGTTCGAGACCTATCTGCCGGGCTGCGCGCGCGAGGGCTTCATGGCCGAGGGCCGCGTGGACACCCAAAGCAACAACACCTACCTGCCGGGCTTCTGCGTCCATTCGCAGACCCATGTCGAGGTGAACTCAAACAGCGTGTTCGAGACCGGCTCGGTCGTGTCGATGCCGGACAAGGCCAACCTTGTCATGCCCGCGTCGGGGTTCAATTCGAACATCGGTCTGGAACGGGCCCTGCGCGACGCCTCCTACGCGCTGCGAGTCCTCGACCGCGTCAACCATATAGAGGAGGGGCTTCTGGACCCCGACCATCCGAAATACGGGATCATGACGCCGGGTTCGCCCTACTACCGGTCCTACATCACCAATGCCAGCCTGCTGACGGTCGCAGCACCCAAGGGCAACAAGTCGATCTCCACCAGCTTCAAGACCGGGCGCGTGCACCAGGTGACCTGCAACGGCGGCAACGGCACGCTGACCATCGACGGCGACTGGTTCAGGCAGATGGCGCTGGTCACCAACTGCCAGATCAAGTTCGCGAACGGCACCACGCTGGAGGATGCCGTGATCCTGTCCACCAACACCGACAAGAACAACGCCGTCAGTTCGTCCCAGAACATCATCATCGGCAAGGACGACGGCTGCGCCCCGGGCGGCGACGTGCAGATCCTGAGCCTGGGGTCGATCAAGATGACGAGCGGGGTGGAATTCTACGGCAGCCAGCTGATTTCCGCGCAGGACATCGCACTGACGGCGAACACCAACGGCGTCGAAGGCATCTCACTTGTCGCGGGCGGAGAGATCGACGTGACCTCGAACGGGGCCTACGGCTATTGCGCGGGCGCGGGGATGGGCAACAACTATGACGCGTCCTATTTCCGGATGGTGAACTGACAGGAACCGCCGCGCCGGCCCCTGGCGCGGCGTTTTTCCCGGCCGAGTGCCGGAAGCGACACGATTTGTCGCAAAGTTTTTTGAAAGCATCTGTCAGAACGGAACACTGCGCCCTAGGCTCTTGAAGTGGCCGAAGCGGAGGCAGCGATGCGATATTCGGGGTTCAGGGTCCTGGCCGAGGGCCTGGGCGGCAACAAGGGCTGGCGCCCCGCCTGGCGCGACCCCGAGCCGAAGGCGGAATATGATATCGTCATCATCGGCGGCGGCGGGCACGGGCTGTCGACCGCCTATTACCTTGCGAAGAACCACGGGCTGACCAATATCGCGGTGCTGGAAAAGGGTTACCTCGGCGGCGGCAACGTCGGACGCAACACCACCATCGTGCGCGCCAACTACTTCCTGCCCGGCAACCAGGAATTCTATTCCCACTCGCTGAAGCTGTGGGAGGGGCTTGAGGCCGACCTCAACTACAACGTCATGCATTCGCAGCGCGGGCTCATAAACCTCTTCCACTCCGACGGTCAGCGCGACGCCTTCGCCCGGCGCGGCAACGCGATGATCAACCAGGGCGACGATGCCGAACTGCTGGACCGCGAAGGGGTGCGGCGGCATCTGCCCTACCTCGACTTCGAGCAGACGCGCTTTCCGATCTATGGCGGGCTTTTGCACCGCAGGGGCGGCACCGCGCGCCACGATGCGGTCGCCTGGGGCTATGCCCGCGGCGCCGACCGGCGCGGCGTCGATCTGATCCAGAACTGCGAGGTGACGGGGATCGACATCGAGGGCGGACGCGTCACCGGCGTGCAGACGACGCGCGGCGCGATCCGGGCGAAGAAGGTGGGCATCGTCGTGGCGGGCCGCTCCGGCCAGGTCGCGGCGATGGCGGGGATGCGCCTGCCGGTCGAAAGCCACATCCTGCAGGCCTTCGTGACCGAGGGGCTGAAGCCCGTCATCGACCATGTCGTCTCTTTCGGCATGGGGCATTTCTACATCTCTCAAAGCGACAAGGGCGGCCTTGTCTTCGGCGGCGACCTCGATTTCTACGCCTCCTACGCCGCGCGGGGGAACCTGCCGATGGTGGAACACGTCATGGAGGCGGGCATGACGCTGATGCCGATGATCGGCAAGGCGAAGGTCCTGCGGTCCTGGGGCGGCATCATGGACATGACGCCCGACGGATCGCCCATCATCGACCGGACCCACGTCGACGGGCTCTACATCGACTGCGGCTGGAACTACGGCGGCTTCAAGGCCGTGCCCGCCTCGGGCTGGTGCATGGCCCACCTGATGGCGACGGGCGAACCGCACGCGGTCGCCCGCCGCTTCCGCCTCGACCGCTTTGCCACGGGCCATCTTCTTGACGAGGAAGGCACCGGGTCGCAGCACAATCTGCATTGAAGGCCAAGGATATGCGTATCACCTGCCCCCTCTGCGGCGACCGTGACCGGCGCGAGTTCTATTACTACGGCGACGCCGTCTATGCCGACCGCCCGGCCGAGGGTGCGGCGCCTGAGGCCTGGGACGCCTACCTGCACCTGCGCGACAACCCCGCGGGCGAGACCCGCGACCTCTGGTATCACGAGATGGGCTGTTCGGCCTGGATCGAGGTGACGCGCAACACCGTCACCCACGCGGTGCTCGCGACGCGGCTTCTCGCCGAGCGCGGACAAACGGGCGAGGGCGGGCCTTCGGGCGAAGGCGAGCCGAAACCGCGCAGGAAAGGAAAGCCGGAATGAGGATCGCGGGCAGGGGTCTTGTTGACCGGGGCACGACCGTCGGGTTCCGCTTCGACGGGCGCGAATACACCGGGTTTCAGGGCGACACGCTTGCCTCTGCGCTGCTGGCGGGGGGGAACCGGCTGTTCGGGCGTTCGTTCAAGTATCACCGCCCGCGCGGCGTGATGACGGCGGGATCGGAAGAGCCGAACGCGCTGGTCACCGTGGGCCAGGGCGCGCGCGCCGTCCCGAACGTGCGCGCGACGACGCAGGAGATCTTCCAGGGCCTGATGGCGCAGAGCCAGAACCGCTGGCCCTCGCTCGGCTTCGACGCGATGGAGGTGAACGACCTTCTGGCGCCGTTCTTCAGCGCGGGCTTCTACTACAAGACCTTCATGTGGCCGCGCGCCTTCTGGGAAAAGCTCTATGAGCCGCTGATCCGCCGGGCGGCGGGGCTGGGGGCGCTGTCGGGCAGGCACAACGACGAGCCCTACGAAAAGGCCTTCGCCTTCTGCGACCTTCTGGTGATCGGCGCGGGGCCGGCGGGCCTGATGGCCGCGCTGACGGCTGCGCGGGCAGGGGCCGAGGTGATCCTCGCGGATGAGGACGCGCGCATGGGTGGCCGGCTTCTGGCCGAGACCGAGGAGGTGGGCGGCAAGCCCGGCCACGCCTGGGTGGCGGAGGTGCTGGACGAGCTTGGCGCGCTGCCGAACGTGCGCCTGATGGTCCGCACCACGGTCACGGGCGCCTATGACGGCGGCACCTTCGGCGCGCTGGAACGGGTGGGCCTGCACCTGGCGAACGCGCCCGCCGACCTGCCGCGCGAATGTTTCTGGCGCATCGTCGCCCGGCGCGCCATCCTCGCCTCGGGCGCGCACGAGCGCCAGATCGCCTTCCCGTTGAACGACCGGCCGGGGATCATGACCGCGGGCGCGGTGCGCGCCTACCTCAACCGCTGGGGCGTGGCCGCGGGCCGCCGTGTCGCGGTATTCGGCAACAACGACGACGCCCACCGCACTGCGCGCGATCTGGTTGCCGCGGGGGTCGAGGTGGCGGCGCTGATCGACGTGCGCGACGACGCGCCCCAGCCCGCGGGCTATCGCCTGATCGCGGGCGGGCAGGTGACCGGAACCCGCGGCCGGCTGGGCCTGCGCGAGATCACCGTCACCACCCCCTCGGGCGAGGAGAAGATCGAGGTCGACTGCCTGGCCGTCTCGGGCGGGTGGAACCCGGCGCTGCATCTCGCCTGCCACATGAACGGCCGCCCGGCCTGGGACGAGGGCATCGCCGCCTTCGTGCCGAAGCCGGGCATGGTGCCGGGCCTGACCGCCTGCGGCGCGGCGGCGGGCGTGATGACGACCGCCGGGGCGCTGGCGGACGGCCGCCGCGCCGCCGAGGCCGCGCTGTCCGACCTCGGGCGGGAGGCGGCGGCCGTCGACCTGCCGCAGGCAGAAAACGGCGGCGCGCGCATCCGCGCCTTCTGGGAAGTGACCGGCGGCAAGGGGCGCGCCTGGCTCGACTTCGCCAACGACGTGACGACGAAGGACGTGCGGCTGGCGGCGCAGGAAAACTTCCGCTCGGTCGAGCACATGAAGCGCTATACGACGCAGGGCATGGCCCCGGACCAGGGCAAGAACTCCAACATCGCGGCGCTTGCCGTTCTGGCCGACGCGACGGGCCGCGCGATCCCTGAAACCGGAACGACGACCTTCCGCCCGCCCTATGTCCCCGTCTCCATCGCCGCGATGGGGGCCGGTGGGCAGGGCGCCGGTTTCGCGCCGCAACGCTTCATCACCTCGCACAGGGCGAGTGTGGAGCGCGGCGCGCCGATGATCGAGGCGGGGCTGTGGTATCGCCCCTCCTACTTCCCGCGACCGGGCGAGAAGACCTGGCGCGAGGCCTGCGACCGCGAGGTGATGGCGGTGCGGCAGGCGGTCGGGGTCTGCGATGTCTCCACCCTCGGCAAGATCGACATCCAGGGGCGTGATGCCGCCCGCTTCCTCGATTTCGTCTATACCAACACCTTCTCCAGCCTTCCGGTGGGCCGCGTCCGCTACGGGCTGATGCTGCGTGAGGACGGCATGGTGCTGGACGACGGCACCACGGCGCGGTTGGGCGAAACCCACTTCCTGATGACGACGACGACCGCCGCCGCCGGCCTCGTCATGCGCCATCTGGAGTTCGTCCACCAGGCGCATTGCCCGGACTGGGACGTGCGGATGATCTCGGTCACCGAACAATGGGCGCAGTTCGCCATCGCCGGCCCGCGCGCGCGCGACCTTCTGAACTCCATGCTGCTTGCGCCGCTCGATGAGGGCGCGTTTCCCTTCATGGGCTGCGGCGGGATCGAGATTCGCGGCGTCTCGGCGCGGCTCTTCCGCATCTCCTTCTCGGGCGAGGCGGGGTACGAGATCGCCGTGCCCGCGCGCTTTGGCGAGGGGTTGTTCCGCGACCTGGTCGCGCGGGCCGAAAGCATGGGCGGTGCCGCCTACGGGATGGAGGCGCTGAACGTCCTCCGGATCGAGAAGGGATTCATCACCCACGCCGAGATCCACGGCCGCACCACCGCCTTCGACATCGGGCTTCAGGGTATGGTATCGAAGAAGAAGGACTGTATCGGCAAGGCCGCCGGCGAACGGCCGGGCCTGTCGGGGCCGGAGCGCGAACAGCTTGTCGGCCTGCGCCCGGTGCAGCCGGCCAAGGGCTTCGGCGCCGGGGCGCACCTGTTCGAAAAGGACGCAAAGCCGGTTTCGGCCAACGATCAGGGCTATGTCACCTCGGTCTGCTGGTCGCCGACGCTGAAGACGCATCTGGGGCTTGCGTTCCTGAAGAACGGCCGCGCGCGCCATGGCGAGGTCGTGCGGCTGGTCGATCATCTGCGCGGCACCGACATCCCGTGCGAGGTGGTGAACCCGGTGTTCTTCGACCCCGAGGGAGGGCGCGCCCGTGATTAGGCTGATCGAAAAGACCCCGTGCGAGGCGCTGTTGCCGGTGACCTGCGGCGCGCTGACGCTGCGCGAGATCGTGGGCGACCGCGTGACCTCGGTCGCGCCGCTGAAGGGGCAGGGGGCGAAGCTGGCGACAGCGCTCAAGAAACTGGGCCTGGGTTGGCCCGCGCCCAACACCGCGATCGCGTCGGCGACGGCCGCCATTCTCTGGACCGGGCGCGACCAGGCGTTCCTGATCGGGGCCGACCCGGAGGGGCTCGACGGGTTGGCCGCGCTGACCGACCAGTCCGACGGCTGGGCGCGGATGCGGCTTGAGGGGCCGGGGGCGGCCGATGTGCTGGCCCGCCTCGTGCCGCTTGACCTGCGCGGCTTCGCGCCGGGACAGGCCGCACGATCGCAGCTTGGCCACATGATGGCGATCCTCACCGCGCCGGAGAAGGGCAGCTTCGACATCATGGTGTTCCGCTCGATGGCGGAGACGGCCGTGCACGAGATCCACCACGCGATGAAGGCGGTCAGCGCGCGCGCCGCCCTCTGAGGCTTGCCGTTCGGCCCGCGAGGCCCGATATTCGCCAGATGAGTCTGCCCCCCGGATTCCTCGACGAACTCAGGAACCGCACCACGCTCTCGCGCGTCGTGGGGCGCAAGGTGACGTGGGACAACCGCAAGTCCAACCAGGCCAAGGGCGACTTCTGGGCGCCGTGCCCGTTTCACCAGGAAAAGACGGCCAGCTTCCACGTCGACGACCGCAAGGGCTATTACTACTGCTTCGGCTGCCACGCCAAGGGCGATGCCGTCAGCTTCCTGCGCGAGGCCGAGAACATGGGCTTCATGGAGGCGATCGAGGTTCTGGCGCGCGATGCCGGGATGCCGATGCCCGAACGCGACCCGCAGGCCGCGCAGAAGGCCGATCGGCGCAGCCAGCTGGCCGAGGTGATGGAGGCCGCGGTCCAGCATTACCGGATGCAGTTGCGCACCACCGCAGGGGCGGCGGCGCGCGACTACCTGACCCGGCGCAAGCTGACCGAGGCCGACCGCGACCGCTTCGAGATCGGCTTTGCCCCCGACGGCTGGCAGGGGCTCTGGGATCACCTCAAGGCCAAGGGCATCGCCGACGACCTGATCCTGGCCGCCGGCCTTGCCAAGCCCTCGACCAAGGGCAAGGCGCCCTACGACGTCTTCCGCAACCGGATCATGTTCCCGATCCGCGACGCGCGCGGGCGCTGCATCGCCTTCGGCGGGCGCGCGATGGACCCGAACGATGGGGCCAAGTATCTGAACTCGCCCGAGACGGAGCTTTTCGACAAGGGGCGCAGCCTTTACAACCACGGCCCCGCGCGCGAGGCGGCGGGCAAGGGGGCGCCGTTGATCGTCGCCGAGGGCTACATGGACGTGATCGCGCTGGTGACGGCGGGGTTCCATGCCGCCGTCGCCCCCCTGGGCACGGCGATCACGGAAGACCAGTTGCGGCTGATCTGGCGCATCCACCCCGAACCGCTGATCATGCTGGACGGCGATGCGGCGGGCATCCGCGCGGCCATGCGCCTGATCGACCTGGCGCTGCCGCTGCTCGAGGCGGGCTATGGTCTGCGCTTCGTGATCCTGCCTGAGGGCATGGACCCCGACGACCTGATCCGCGCGCGCGGTGCGCAGTCGATGCGCGACCTGCTGGGAACCGCGCAGCCGATGGTCAACCTGCTCTGGCAGCGGGAAACCGAAGGCAAGGTCTTCGACAGCCCTGAACGCCGCGCGACGCTCGACAAGGCCTTGCGCGCGACGCTGACCCGCATCGCCGACCCCTCGATCCGCGCCCACTACGGCGAGGAGATCAAGCGGCTGAGGTGGGAACTGTTCGGCGCCGCACGCCCGGCGTCGCGGCGCGGTATGCCGCGTCGCGCGGCCGAACCGCAGGCCCCCTTGCCGGTCACGCGCACCTCGCTTCTTGGCGCCGCCGGCGGTGCCGAGGTCGAGGAACACCTGCGCGAGGCGATGATCCTGGCGATCTGCGTCACCCATCCCGCCTGCGTCGCCCGCTTCGAAAGCCAGCTTGAGACCGTCGCCATGCGGGAGGCCGGGCACGACCGGCTGCGCCAGGCGCTGCTTCGGGCGGCGCATGAGCCCGCCGTGGCCGCCGACCCGGACGCATTCCGTAACAAAATCGCAGCTTTGGCCGGCGCCGACCTTGAAAAGCTGATGGCGCTTGCCCACGTCCGCATCGCCCCTCCGGTCCGCAATTTCGAGGATACCGAACTTGCGACGATGTGCCTGGCCGAGGAACTGGCCAAGCTCGAGGCCCGCCGGGGCGCTGCGGCAGAGGTTGAGGAAGCGATGGAGGATCTGATCGGCCTTGCCGACGAAGGCCTGACCTGGCGGCTCAGCCAGGCGGCGGCCGCCCGCCATCGCGCGGAGCGGTCGAGGATTGACGACGACAGCGACATGGGAGAGGACCGCGCCGCGCTGTCGGCCCAGTTGCAAAGCCTGATCGACCGCGCCGTGTGGGAGAAGAAGCGACACTGACGCCCGCCCTGTGATTCGCCACCGCGATTCGATAGAAACCCGGGAACGATTCGCCTGCCGCGATTCGCCCGTTGAAGACCGAAGGAGCGCCCATGGCCGCCAAAGACATCGACGATCAGAAACCGGAAGGCGACGACAACGAGCACACGCTCGACATGAGCCAGGCCGCCGTCAAGAAGATGATCGCCGATGCGCGCGAGCGTGGCTACATCACCTACGACCAGCTGAACCAGGCGCTGCCCCCGGCCCAAGTCTCTTCCGAGCAGATCGAGGACGTGATGTCGATGCTGTCCGAAATGGGCATCAACATCATCGAGGAGGAAGAGGCCGAGGAGGACGACAACCGCGGCGGCGCGGTGGCCGAGGTCTCCACCTCGCGCGAGGTGGCGATCGCGACTTCGGCGGGCGAGACGCTCGACCGGACCGACGACCCGGTGCGGATGTACCTGCGCGAGATGGGCAGCGTGGAGCTGCTGTCGCGCGAGGGCGAGATTGCCATCGCCAAGCGGATCGAGGCCGGCCGCAACACGATGATCGCGGGCCTGTGCGAAAGCCCGCTGACCTTTCAGGCCATCACCATCTGGCGCGACGAACTTCTGAACGAAGAGATCCTGCTGCGCGATGTCATCGACCTCGAGGCGACCTTCGGGCGCAACCTCGACGGCGAGGGCGAGATGGAGGAGCCGGTGCTGGGCGATGTGTCGGTGTCCCAGCCGCGCCGCGCCGCCACCGACGAGCCCGAGCTTGACGCCGACGGCAACCCGATCTCGCGCGTCGAGGATGAGGACGACGACGAGGATGGCTCCAACATGTCGCTCGCCGCGATGGAGGCGACGCTGAAGCCGCGCGTCCTCGAGACGCTCGAGGTGATCGCACGCGACTACACCCGGCTGGCCGCGATGCAGGACCAGCGCATGTCGGCCACGCTGAACGAGGACAACACCTTCTCGATCGCCGATGAGGCCGCCTATCAGAAGCTGCGCTCCGAGATCGTGCTGCTGGTCAACGAACTGCACCTCCACAACAACCGCATCGAGGCGCTGATCGACCAGCTTTACGGCATCAACCGCAAGATCATGCAGATCGACTCGAACATGGTGAAGCTGGCCGACGCGGCCCGCATCAACCGGCGCGAGTTCGTCGACGAATACCGCGGCTACGAGCTGGACCCGACCTGGATCGACCGGATGGCCGACAAGTCGGGCCGCGGCTGGCAGACGCTGATGGAAAGAAGCCGCGACAAGGTCGAGGATCTGCGCGCGGACATGGCGCAGGTCGGCCAGTACGTCGGCGTCGACATCCAGGAGTTCCGGCGCATCGTCTCCCAGGTCCAGAAGGGCGAGAAGGAAGCCCGTCAGGCCAAGAAGGAAATGGTCGAAGCGAACCTTCGTCTCGTCATCTCGATCGCCAAGAAGTACACGAACCGTGGCTTGCAATTCCTTGATCTCATTCAGGAAGGCAACATCGGCCTGATGAAGGCCGTGGACAAGTTCGAGTACCGCCGCGGCTACAAGTTTTCCACTTATGCAACATGGTGGATCCGGCAGGCGATCACCCGGTCGATCGCCGACCAGGCCCGCACCATCCGCATCCCGGTCCACATGATCGAGACGATCAACAAGCTGGTGCGGACCGGGCGCCAGATGCTGCACGAGATCGGGCGCGAGCCGACGCCCGAGGAACTGGCCGAAAAGCTGCAGATGCCGCTGGAGAAGGTCCGCAAGGTGATGAAGATCGCCAAGGAGCCGATCAGCCTCGAGACGCCCATCGGCGACGAGGAGGACAGCCAGCTTGGCGATTTCATCGAGGACAAGAACGCGGTCCTGCCGCTCGACAGCGCGATTCAGGAAAACCTGAAGGAGACGACGACGCGTGTCCTGGCCAGCCTGACCCCGCGGGAGGAGCGGGTGCTGCGCATGCGCTTTGGCATCGGCATGAACACCGACCACACGCTTGAGGAAGTGGGCCAGCAGTTCTCCGTCACCCGCGAGCGTATACGCCAGATCGAGGCCAAGGCGCTGCGGAAGCTGAAGCACCCGAGCCGCAGCCGGAAGCTGAGGAGCTTCCTCGATCAGTGAGCGGCGCAACGGGGCGCTGGCGCTTGGCAATGCCCGCCCCGGCGCCTATCTTCAGGGCGAACAACCGAAAGGCCGCCCCATGCGCCCCGTTGCCCTTCTGCTTGCCCTGACACTCGCCCTGCCGGCCCAGGCCTTCACCGCCCAGAACGGCCTGCTGGTCCAGCCTGACGGCTCCGGCTTTACCGTGCCCTGGCGCGGCCGGTCCGGGGCGTCCGATTTCTGGTGCGCGGCGGGCGACTATGCGATCCGCGTGCTTCACCTGAACCCGGCCGAAGTCATCTATCGCGCCTCGCCGCCCAAGCGGGGCGCGGGCGAGGCTGTGCGCTTCACCCTCGATCCCGCCCAATCGGCTGAAAAGTCAGGGCTTTTCGTCCTTGGCGCGAAGGGCGGCGGGATCACCGCCGGGCATGCGCAATCGCTTTGCGAGTTTCGCAAGCTGCGCCGCTGATCAGGCGGGTTCGGCCCTGAGCGCCGGCGCCGGGCCGGGGAAGTGGCAGGCCGTGCGATGGTCCACGCCCTGAAGCACCGGCACTTCGTCGGCGCAGCGTGATCGCGCGCGGACGCAGCGGGTGCGGAAAACGCAGCCCGAGGGCGGGCGCAGCGGTGACGGCAGGTCGCCTTCCAGCGGGATGATGTGCTTGGCGCGCTCTGCAGCAGGGTCGGGGATCGGCACCGCCGAGAGCAGCGCTTGCGTGTAGGGGTGCTGCGGGTTGGCGTAAAGGTCGTGCCTCGGCGCGATCTCCATCGTCCGGCCGAGGTAAAGGACCATCACCCGGTCCGAGATATGCTTCACCACCGAAAGGTCGTGCGCGATGAAGATCATCGCCAGGCCAAGGTCGCGCTGAAGTTCCGCCAGAAGGTTGATGACCTGCGCCTGAATCGACACGTCGAGCGCCGAGACAGGCTCGTCGCAGATCAGGAGCTTCGGCCGCACGATCAGCGCGCGGGCGATGCCGATTCGCTGGCACTGTCCGCCGGAAAACTCGTGCGGGTAGCGGTTGATCTGGTTGGGCAAGAGGCCGACGCGATCCATCATCTCCTGCACGCGCGCCTTGACCGCGTCGCGGCCCAGGCCGTGCTGGTGGGTCCGGAGCGGCTCGGCGATGATCTGGCCCACCGTCATGCGGGGGTTGAGGCTGGCCAGCGGGTCCTGGAAGACCATCTGGATGTCGGCGCGATGGCGCAGCATCTCGCGCGGGGACAGCGACAGGAGGTCGGTCCTACCCTGCCAGATCGCCCGGCCCGTGGCCGGAACCATCTGGATCAGCGCACGCGCGAGCGTGGATTTGCCGCAGCCGGATTCCCCGACGATGCCCAGGGTTTCACCGGGGGCGAGGTCGAAGCTGACGCCGCTGACCGCGTGCAGAAGGCGCGGGCTGGTCCAGGGCATGTCGCCCTCGCCGCGAAGTGCGAAGGTGACGCGCAGATCCTCGACCCTCAGAAGTGCGTCTGTCATGCCAGTTCCTCCACCCGCCGGTTGCAGGCCCGGAAGCGGCCGGCTTCGTATTCGACCAGCGGCACCCGCGCATCAAGGCAGGCGTCGCGGACGTAATCGCAGCGCGGCGCGAAGGGGCATCCCTTCGGCGCGCGGGTCATGTTGGGTGGCGTGCCGGGGATCGCGTCGAGGTCGGCGCCGTGGTGGTCCACCCGTGGGATGGCGCGCAGAAGGCCGCGCGTATAGGGATGCGCGGGGGCGGCGAAGAGCGGATCGACCGGCGCCTTTTCCATCACCTGGCCGCCGTACATCACCATCACTTCCTCGCAAAATCCCGCGACCACGCCAAGGTCGTGGGTGATCAGGATCGTGGCCATGCGGAGGTCGCGGCGAAGCTCTGCCAGAAGTGCCATGATCTGCGCCTGCACCGTCACGTCGAGCGCGGTCGTGGGTTCGTCGGCGATCAGGATCTCGGGCCGGCAGAGCAGGGCCATGGCGATCATCACGCGCTGGCGCATGCCGCCGGAGAACTCGTGCGGGTAAAGCCGGATGCGGCCCTTCGCATCGGGGATCTTCACCGCGTCGAGCATGCGGATGCATTCGTCCACCGCCTCGCGCTTGCCCATGCCCATGTGGAGCGTCAGCACCTCTGCCATCTGGTCGGCGACGCGCATGTAGGGGTTGAGCGAGGTCATCGGGTCCTGAAAGATCATTGCGATCCTGCGGGCGCGGATCGGGTTGATGACGGCGGCGGGCGCGTTCAGGATCTCCTGCCCCTCAAGCCGGACCGATCCGGTCGCGCGGCCGTTCTTCGCCAGCAGTCCCATGACGGCGAAGGCCAGCTGGCTTTTGCCCGACCCGCTTTCGCCGACGATGCCCAGCGTCTGGCCGTGGTCGAGCGAGAGCGTCACGCCGTTGACGGCGTTGACGGTTCCGTCCGGGGTGTCGAAGGCGACGCGCAGGTCGGTGATCTCAAGCAGGGCCATGTCTCAGCGATCCTTCGGGTCAAGCGCGTCGCGCAGGCCGTCGCCGACGAAGAAGAAGGCGAAAAGCGTGAGGACGAAGAAGACGAGCGGGAAGCCAAGCTGCCAGAGCGTGCCGTAGTAGATCGTCTTCGCCCCTTCCGAGATCAGCGCGCCGAGCGAGGTGAGCGGTTCCTGCACGCCAAGCCCGAGGAAGGAGATGAAGCTTTCGATCAGGATCATCTCGGGCACCAGAAGCGTGGCATAGACCGCGACGATGCCCAGCAGGTTCGGCACGATGTGGCGCAGGATGATGGTGAAGGACGGCACGCCGGTGGCCCGCGCGGCCTCGACGAATTCGCGGTGCTTGAGGCTGAGCGTCTGGCCCCGCACGATGCGGGCCATGTTGAGCCAGCTGAGCAGCCCGATGCCGAGGAAGAGCATCAGGATCGAGCGGCCGAACATGACCAGTAGCAGGATGATCACGAACATGAACGGGATCGCCAGCAGGATGTCGACGATGCGCATCATCACCTGGTCGGTCCGGCCGCCGACATAGCCCGAAACCGCGCCGTACAGGGTGCCGACGACGACCGCGATGGCGGCCCCCACGATCCCTACCATGAGCGAGATGCGGGTGCCCTGCAGTGTGCGGGCGTAAAGGTCGCGTGCGAGGTCGTCGGTGCCGAAATAGTGGCCGTTGGCGATCGAGGGCCCGCCGAGGTCGGCGACCTGGCCCATGACGGCGAAGTCCAGCTCCTCGTTCGACCAGACGGCGAGCACGTCGCCGAAGAGCGCGAGGAAGGTGATCAGCACCAGGATGATGGCGCCCCCCAGAGAGGCGCGGTTGCGCATGAAGCGGCGGCGGGCATCGGCCCAGAGCGAGCGGCCCCGGACCTCCTCCCCCGCCATTGGATCGCCGAAGCGTTGCAGGCGTGCCTTGTCGGTGATCATGCTCAGTACCGGATCTTCGGGTCGATCCAGGCGTAGAGGATATCGACCACGAGGTTGAAAAGGATCGTCAGCGCGCCGACGAGGATGGTGATGCCCAGCATCACCGCGTAGTCCCGGTTCAGGGCCGAATCGACAAAGCTTTTGCCGATGCCGCCGGTCGAGAAGTAGAAATCCACCACCACCGATCCGGTGATCATCGTCACGAAGGCGGGGCCGAGGTAGGACAGCACCGGCAAAAGCGCGGGCTTGAGCGCGTGGCGCAGGATCACCTGGCGTTCCGGCAGGCCCTTGGCGCGGGCGGTGCGGATATGGTTGGAGGTCAGCACCTCCAGCATAGAGGCGCGCGTGATCCGTGCGATCGAGGCCATGAACGAGGTGGAAAGCGCGATGACCGGCATCACCAGATAGGGCCATTGCCCGTCCTCCCACCCGCCGCCGGGCAGCCAGCGCAGCCAGTAGGTGAAGGTCAAAAGCAGGATCGGCGCCATCACGAAGTTCGGCAGCACCTGCGCGCCGATCGACACGCCGACGGCCAGATAGTCAAGCCAGCTGTTGTGATAGATCGCCGCGCAGATGCCGAGCGACACACCGGCAAGGACGGCGACGAGGAAGGACAGCGTGCCGTAGTGCAGAGTGACGGGGAAGCCCTGGGCGATGATCTCGTTCACCGTCCGGTCCTTGTAGATGAACGACGGGCCGAAGTCGAAATGCGCGACGATCCCCCAGACATAGCTGGCAAGCTGGCGCCACAGAGGCTGGTCAAGGCCGTACTTCGCCTCGAGGTTGGCAAGGATTTGCGGCGGCAGTGCGCGTTCCTGCGTGAAGGGCCCGCCGGGGGCCGCGTGCATCAGCAGGAACGACAGCACGATCAGCAGCAGCAGTGTCGGAACGGCGACGGCGAGGCGCTTGGCGATATAGGAAAACATCTGCGGGTACCCGTGCAAGGATGGAGGCGCGGCCCATCAGGACCACGCCCCCGGACGGCGTCAGTTGGCGACGCGGTACATGTCCTTCAGGTACCAGTTCTGCATCAGGTTGTTCAGGCCGAGCCCGCGCATGTCGGGCTTGATCATCTCGACCTTGGTGTACTGGTAGATCGGCGCCATCGGCATCTCGTCCGCCAGGATCTGCTCGGCCTCGGTATACATCGGGTTCGGATCGGCCGCCGTCTTGGACTGCTTCATCAGCTCGTCATAGCGTTCCGAGAAGAACTTGCCGTTGTTGTGGCCCGAGTAGCTCGTGAACAGGTCGAGATAGGTCGAGGCCTCGTTGTAGTCGCCGCACCAGGCGTAGCGAGCGACCTCGAAGTCCTGGTTCTGCATCTTGTCGGTGTGGACCTTCCACTCCATGTTGTTGAGCGTGAGGTCGACGCCGACGCCCTTCCAGAACTGCTGGACCGCGATGGCGATCTTCTTGTGCGCTTCCGACGTGTTGTAGTTGAGCGTGAGCTTCAGCGGATTGTCCGGGCCGTATCCGGCCTCGGCCAGAAGCTCCTTCGCCTTCGCCGTCCGCTCCTCCTGCGTCCAGCTGGCATAGTCGATCTGGGGCATCTGGAAGCCCTCGGTCGCCGCGTGGGTCCAGTTGTAGGACGGCGCCTGCCCGCCTTGCAGGATGTTGTTGACGATGATGTCGCGGTCGATCGCGTAGGACAGCGCCTTGCGCACGCGGATGTCCTGAAGCGCCGCAGGGCCCTTCGCCGTGTCGACGTTGAACATGTAGATGTAGGAGCACGACTGCGGGACCGAGATCGCTTCGTCGGGATACTCGGACTTCAGGCGCGGATACTGGCCGGCGGGAACCTGGGTGCGGTCAAGCTCGCCGGACAGGTAGCGTGTCAGGGCGGCGTTCTCGTCGTTGATGGTCAGCGCGGTCGCCTTGGTGATGACCGTGTTCGCATCGTCCCAGTAAAGCGGGTTGCGCTCCATCACCACCTTCTCGCCGAGGATGTGCTCATTGAGCACGTAGGCGCCGTTGCCGACAAGGCTGCCGGCTTCGGTCCATTTGTCACCGAGCGTCTCGATGGTCTTCTGATGGACCGGGAAGACCGAGGAGTGGGTGAGCATCTTGGGGAAGTAGGGCAGGGGCGCGTCGATCGTCACCTCGAAGGTGTGGTCGTCGATGGCCCTGACGCCCAGATCGTCCACCGGCGCTTCGCCGGCGATGATCTTGGCGGCGTTCTTCACCTGCATCAGTTCCATGTACCAGGCGTATTCGGACGCGGTCGCGGGATCGGCCAGACGCTTCCAGGCATAGACGAAGTCGCCCGCCGTCACCGGGTCGCCGTTCGACCATTTGGCGGTGTCGCGCAGGTGGAAGGTGTAGACGGTCTTGTCCTCGGAGAGTTCGTAGTCGGTGGCGACGCCGGGCACGAGGCCGCCGTTCTGATCCTCGTTGTAGAGCCCCTCGAAGAGCGAGCGCATGATGCCCGAGCCTTCGACGTCGGTGTTGATCTGGGGGTCCATCGACTTGATCGCGTCCAGCAGCCAGTAGGTGTATTCCTGGTTCTCGGCCAGCGTTTCGCCGGGCTGCACCTGTGCAGCCAGTGCCGGAAAGGCGAGGCTCATGCTCAGGATCGTGGAAAGCAGCAGGTTGGTTTTCATGTCGTCCCTCCTGTTGGATTGGCCGGGCTTCGTGTCCGGCGCGCTACATGGGCCGAGCCTAGTCCCCGCACCGCTTGAGACAAGGCCATTCTGACGTCTTCACCCTAGGTCAATTCGTTGATCTGCCAGTTCTGCCCGGCATTCTGACTGATGACCGCCTGCGAAACGCGGCGGACACCCCGCACTCTGGCGTGCGCGGTTGCTGGCACTCGGGCCTCCGTTCTCCGCCGATCCCGAGGATGGACAGCCGGCGCGGCATTGCGTATGCCCGGCCCATGACCTGGGACAGGGAAATCGACGCGGCCGGGCTTCTCTGCCCGCTGCCGGTGCTCAAGGCGCGCAAGGTGCTGGCCGCGATGCCGGCCGGCGCGGTGCTCAGGCTCATCGCCACCGATCCGGTCGCGGTGGTGGACGTGCCCCATTTCTGCGCCGAGGCCGGGCACCGGCTGATCTCGACCGGCGAGGAGGCGGGCGCGCAGGTCTACCTGATCCGGCGCGGCTGAAGGGCGGCGATGCGCCCTGCCTCGGCCAGATCCTCGGGCGTGTTGATGTTGAAGAAGGGGTCGAAGGGACGCGAGGGCCAGATGGCCTGACCAGCACGGTGGCCGTCGACCCAAGCCATGACCTTGCGCAGCCCGCCCTCAAGCGCGGCCCGCAGGTCATGGCGCAGCGCCGTCGGCCAGAGCCCGAAGGTCGGATGCGCGCGCACCACCCCGTCGGCGTCGGGCGAGGCGGCGACGGCCAGACCTTCGGGCCCCGCGGCCGCGCCAAGACGGGCGGCGAGGTCGGGCGGAAGGAAGGGGGTATCGGCCGCGACGGTGACAACGGCGCCCGCGCCAAGCCCCGCCGCCCAGTCCAGCGCGGCCAGAACCCCGGCCAGCGGGCCGGGATGGTCAGGAAGCGGATCGGGCAGGACCGGCAGGGCGAAGTCCGCGAACCGGGCGAGATCGCCGTTCGCGTTGATCGCCAGCGGCGCGCACTGCGGGGCCAGGCCCGCGATCACATGGTCCAGAAGCCGCCCGCCCGCCAGCGGCAGCAGCCCCTTGTCGGCTCCGCCCATGCGCGTTCCGCGCCCGCCGGCCAGGATCACGCCGGGAAGGGGCGCGGGTTGCCCGGTCTGCGGGGCGGGGGATTCTGGAGCGGTCATCGCGGTCCTCGGGCTGTCCGCGCCACTCTGGCGTGCGGCGGCGCGCGCCACAAGCGCCCCCGTCATCCGATCGAGGGAACCACGATCGACCGACCGCCCTGCGCGAACGCATCCAGGCTCAGCGGCCAC
Source organism: Albidovulum sediminis (assembly GCF_025380365.1). Taxonomy (GTDB): domain Bacteria; phylum Pseudomonadota; class Alphaproteobacteria; order Rhodobacterales; family Rhodobacteraceae; genus Albidovulum; species Albidovulum sediminis. The sequence goes on along the minus strand of NZ_JAOCQF010000001.1, from coordinate 1,644,115 downwards.
ACCGACCCCGGCCAGTGCACGTCGAGCAGCCCCCGTGCCGGGCGGTAGGCAGCGGTATAGAGGGTGCCGAAGCCGCGGCTGAACGCGGTTGAGTAGAGCGGCGGGCGCAGGAACGCGCCGATGAACTTGTCCTCCGGGTCGACGTGGAGCGTGAGGCGCTGCAGCAGGAACCGCTCCCGCTCCACGGTGGCGGTGAAGTTGGCGTAGCCCACCCATTCGACCCGCTCCTGATGGTTGGTGGCGACCGCCGCGCGGGTCAGGATCGTCGGGCGGTCGGGTGCCAGATAGGCGGTCAGGTAGCGCCGGTCGCGGTCGAGCACGGTGACATTGTAGCTCATGTGCGAGGGGACGCGTGCCAGCACCGCCCCCGCCTCGGCCGTGGTCGCGCAGGTCTGGAGGATATAGCGCAGGATCAGGGGCACGCCGAAGCCCTCGCCGACCTCGCGCCGGCCGCCGAAGGTCAGCGACACCGCAAGCCCCGCGTCGCTCATCCCGTCGACAAGGCCAAAGAGGCCGTCGGTCATTCCCAGCACCGCGCGCCCCTGCCATTCGCTGCGCAGGATCAGCGCGTCGAAGGCACGCGGGCTGTAGTCGTAGTTTCTGACCAGCAGCGGCTCCTCCCCCGGCCAGATCGCCTGCGAACAGGCGGAAAGGTAGGCGGGCGGCCCGTAGAAGCTGAGAAACCGGGCGGCGTCGTCGCCGCCCCCGGCAAGCTCGGTCAACTCCTCCCACAGCGGCAGGATCTCGGGCATGTGGCGCCGGAGCGCGCGCTGGCACTCGGCGAAGGAGGGACGCACTGACAGCCCGTCCTTGGCCCACCAGCGGCGATAGGCGGGCCAGTATTCGGCGAAAAGCCCGGCCCATCGCGGGCCGGGCCGGGGTTCCGATATCGCCCGGAACGCCAGATGCATCGTCACATGATCTTGAAGGCGTGGTCCTGGAAGGCGTTGACGGCGGGCAGCGGCCGGGCCGAGAACGCCTGCTTGATGCCGTGAATCCAGCGCTGCGCCCGGTCGGTCAGCTTGAAGCCCGAGGTCATCGAGCGACCGCGCGTCACCAGGATGCCAAGGTCCGCGCCTTCGTAGCGGAAATCGCCCGGCCGCGCGATCCGGAGGAAGAACGCCTCGTTCTCGCTTTCCACCGCGCGGCGGTGATAGTCGAAGCGGTCGTAGACCACGCGCCCGTCTTCCAGCATCCGGTAGATGCCCGACTGCGGCGCGTGGGTGACGATGTCGACCGTATCCTCGGTGTGCTTGATCACCATCTGCGACCACGAATCGATCATGTCGGGGTCAGCCCAGCGGCCGTTCAGTTCCTCGACGTCGAGGGTGAACTTCTTGCCGGTGAACTCCAGCAGGTGGAACAGGAAGAGCGGCGCATCGGCGTGCGCAAAGGCCGCGTGGTTGGTCATCGACGAGGCGCCGGTGATGCGCGGGTTCAGCTCACCGAGCCAGATGTCGCCGGTCTTCTTGTCGACGAGGAAATCGAGCTCGAAATAGCCGCGATAACCCTCTTTCCTCAGCTGTTCGCCGAAGCGGAAGGTCAGTTCCCGCGCCTTCTGCCGGGTCTTCGACGGGAACGCGGTCGAAAAGATCTCGTTCCCGCACCAGCCGCCGCGATAGGGGGTCAGTTCCTGGAACCCCACCAGTTCGGTCATCAGCGGGCCGACGATCGTGCCTTCCTTCGTCACGCATGCCTCGATCGCCGATCCCCGGCAGTCGATCCGCTTCATGATCTTGATCTCGCCCTGTCCGACGATCTCGTGCTCGTGCCGGCGGAAGTCGGCGGCGGTCTTGATGAAGAAGGTGGTGTGGCCGCTGTCGCCGAAAGCCGATTGCAGGACGAGGTCGGAGCCGAGCCCCGCCTTCTCGCACACCTTGGCGAGGTGGTCATAGCTCTTGACCTCGGAGAGCGTGTTCGGGACCGAGGGAACATCCGCCTTGTTGCCGATGCGGACGGTGTTGATCTTGTTGTCGCAGAACTCGCGCAGCTTCGCCTTGGGGAACCAGAGTTCGCCGCCAAGCTGCTTCACCAGTTCCTCGGTCTTCTGGTTGAACATCAGGAAGACGAATTTCGGCTTGCCGCCGCGGCGCCGGATCAGGTCGATGACCTCCTTGTGCGACAGGAGGTAGTTGTTGATGTCCTCGATCGACTGGAATTCCTCATGCGGCGCCTCGGAGGGGACAAAGACGTTGGGATGGCGCCCGTCGAAACAGTCGATGTAGGTTATGTACTTGAAATTCTTTACCCATTCGTCCAGGCCCAGCAGGTTGAAATTGGTGGCGGAGACGAAATAGATCGGGTCCTTGTTGGTGTGGAAGAAGCGGCGGATTTCCGAAATGTTGCGGAGTTCCTTCTTGGACATCTTGTTCTCCCTGTCTCGCTTTATCGTTTCGCGGCGCGCTCAAGCGCCGTCTTGTTGAACACCCTCAAGCCCAGATCGTGCCGGTAGCCATGGATCTCGCGCACGTCTAGCGCGCGCATGAAGGCCAGGATCTCGGCGCTGATGACCTGCCCCGGCACCAGGATCGGAAAGCCCGGCGGATAGGGGATGACGAACGAGGCCGAGACCAGTTCCTCCCCGCCTTCGGCACGCTCGACCAGGGCCTCGCTCAGTTCCTCATAGTCGCAATTCTCTTCATCGTAGGCGAGGAAGAAGGCCGCCCGGATATCGCCCGCCGGCGTGCCCTCGGCGCTGCGGAACGCGTCGTGGAAGCGCGAGAAGTCGGGCAGCGGCGGGACATGCTCGACCAGGCTCGTCACCCGCCGGTCGAAGGCCAGCCGCTCCATCCGCGAGGCGTCGTCAAGCAATTCGTCCAGTTCCCGCGCAATCTCCACCAGCACCTCGATCAGATAGGCGACCGAGGAACGCGTGGTGCCGATGTTGGTCATGAACAGGACCGTGTTGCGCGAGGTCTTGTTGATCTGGATCCCGTACTTGTCCATCAGGATGCGGGTTTTGAACGTGTCGCCGTCCCAGCCGGTGCCGCCGACGGCCAGCGTGATCCGCGTCGGGTCGAGCACGAATTCGTCCTGCGCCCAGCTGTGCCAGATGTCCTGCCAGCCCTGTTCGGGGTCGTAGTAGCTGCTCATCCCGCTTTCGCGGTATTCGGCCGGGATCATGTCGCCCGCGGTCAGCACGCGGAAGTATTTCTTCAGCAGCGCATGGGTCGCCACCGCGCGGCGGATCGCCATGGCGCTTTCGATCTGGCGCTGGACGAACTCGAACCCCTCAAGCTCCACCTGCCGCCGCCCCACGTCGAGCGAGGCGATGATCTGGTAGTTCGGGCTGGTCGATGTATGCGTCATGTAGGCTTCGTGGAAGCTCTGTTCCACCTCGCCCTTGAAGTCCTGGTCGTTGACGTGGATCATCGACCCCTGCCGCAGCGCGGTCAGCGTCTTGTGCGTCGAATGGGTCGCATAGACGCGCACGCGGGCATCGGGCGGCGGCACCAGCCGGGTCTTGATCCAGACATCGTCCGGGGCGCCTTTCAAGGCCTTTGCCTGTTCCTCGTGCGCCGCCGCGGTTTCCGGCTTGCGCAGGCTTTCGCGCAGGTTGTTGGCGGCGTTCATCGCCGTGCGTTGCCGGTAGGTGGGGCCGAAGCGGGCGAAGGCGAACCAGGCCTCGTCCCAGAGGAAGATCAGATCCTTCTTGATTGCCAGGCATTCCGACATCACCCGCTCGACGTCATAGACGATGCCGTCGAAGGTGCAGTTGGTCAGCAGCACCATGCGCACCTGATCGAGCTTGCCCGCCGCGCGCAGGGCCAGCAGCTTGCCCTTGATCTCGCTCAGCGGCACCGCGCCGTACATCGAATAGGGATGCAGCGGGTAGCTTTCCATGTAGACGACATTCGCCCCCGCCAGCACCATGCCGTAATGGTGCGACTTGTGGCAGTCGCGGTCGATGAGCACGATGTCGCCCGGATGCACCAGGGCCTGTACGACGATCTTGTTGCAGGTCGAGGTGCCGTTGGTGGCAAAGAAGGTCTGCTTGGCGCCGAAGGCGCGGGCGGCCAGTTCCTGCGCCTCCTTGATCGGCCCGCGCGGCTCCAGCAGGCTGTCGAGCCCGCCAGAGGTCGCCGAGGTTTCCGCCAGAAAGATGTTGGGGCCGTAGAAGGCGCCCATGTCCTGGATCCAGTGGCTGCGACTGATCGACTTGCCGCGGCTGATCGGCAGGGCGTGGAAGACGCCGGTGGGCTGCTTGGAATATTCCTTGAGCGCGTTGAAGAACGGGGTCTTGAAGCGCCGGTTGACGCCGCGCAGGATGTTCAGGTGCAGTTCGAGGAAGTCTTCCTGGTTGTAGAAGACGCGCCGGCAGCGGCCGAGGTCCAGCCCCGCGATCTCCTCCACCGACCGGTCGGTGACGAGATAGGCGTCAAGCTCGGGGCGCACCTTGGCGATCAGCCGGCAGGCCTCCGGCCCGTATTCGGCGGGTTCGAGCGCGTCCACATCCTCATCCTCGCCCACCCGGCGCAGATACTTGTTCAGGATCTCCAGCGTGTTCTGGGACTTGAGCGTGAGGCCGGGGCGCACCACGACGGCCTGGACGTTGTGGTTGAAGAGAATCCCGATCAGCGCATCCTCGAGCGAGGGGACGATGACGGGTTCGTAGATGAAGGCGTCCTCGGGCCGGCGCATCCTCAGAAGGCTCGACTTCAGGAAGCGTTCCTGATGCTCGTTGACGTGATCGACGATCATCACCTCGAAATACGGCCGGCCAAGCGCGCGCGCCTCGGGCGCGATGGCGCTTTCGTCCTCGTAATCCTCCGCGTCGACCTCTTCGGCGATCAGCGGCACGGTCCGCCGGCGGTAGGCGCCCGAGGTCAGCGCGCGCGCCACGCGGCGTATCAGGGTGGTCAGGTCGTCGAAGTTGCGGTTTTCGAACACCCGCCGCAGGTGGTCGAAGGCATGGGCGCCGGGGAAGGCCCAGTAACGCTCGATCGGGGCCAGCGCCTCGAACAGTTCCTCGACCGTGGCGAGGATCTTCTTGCCCTGCCGCCCCTCGGTTCCGTGTCGGCTCAACGCCTCGACCGCTTCGCGCAACGCGCTCCATCTGTCCGCCCGAAGCTGCGTGGCGCTGTAGTAGTCGCCGATGCTCGGGATCTTGCGGCCGTGGGTTTGAGCGTTCATCCGTCCTCCCTTCGTGGCGTCGCTGGCGATGTGGTCAGTCGGTGGCCGACCTCTCTTTCAGGTAGGTCACCTGCGCGCTGCTGGTCTGTCGCTCGGTCAGCGCCGAAAGCGCGCTGCGCGGATTGCCGGCGTGGACACCCAGGCGCGACCCCTTCTGCGGCATCGCCAGCGGGCCGAGCGTGTGCAGGTAGGCGTCGGTGCCGCTTGTGCGGTCGTAGACGGAGAACTCCGCCTCGCGGTCGCGGAAGCTTTTCAGCACCTGTCCCAGCCCTTTGATCCCCGTCTCGCGCTGGCGCCGGACGTAGTCGAGGTCGATCTCGATGGGGAAGATGTCCTCCTGGCCCGCGGACTGGTGGAGCACCGTGGCGGTAGGGTCGACGACCAGCGACCGCCCCACTCCGCCCGCGCCAAGGCCGTTCACGTCGACGACATAGCACTGGAACTGCGCCGCCGTCGCCCGCGCGATGGCCAGTTCGGCGTCGCGGTCGGTGGTGCCGGTCAGGACCGGGTGCAGCAGCACCTCCACCCCCTGGCTGGTCAGCTGCCGCGTGGTTTCGGGGAACCAGATGTCATAGCAGATCGACAGGCCGAAGCGGCCCACCTCGGGCACGTCGAAGACGCAGAACTCCGTCCCCGCTGAAATTCCCGCCTCATAGGGCCGGAAGGGGAACATCTTGGAGTACTTGGCGACGATCTGTCCTTCGGGGTTGATAACGACCGAGGTATTGAAGATGCGCCCGTCGGGGGCCTTCTCGAACATCGAGCCGGGGATGAGCCAGATGCCGAAGCGCCGCGCGTCGACGCAGAACTGGTCGATCACCTGGTTCGGGAAGGGCTGGGCGAACTGGTCGAGCGGGCCGAAGGGGGCAAGCTCCGAAAACAGGATCATCTGCGTCCAGGGAAACCGCGCCATCGCGATCTCGATCCTGTGGCGCATGGCCTCGACGTTCGAATGGACCGCCGCGACATGCATCTGGATGCCAGCTATGGCGAAGGGCGTCATGCTTGGGATTGCTCCGGTTGCGCGCTGTTTCCCAAGTGATTGCACACATCGGCACGGGGTGCCAGAGGCGCTGAACGCGAAAGCTGCACGGTTTCGCGACCTCAGCCCGGCAGGATCAGCCCCGCCTCGGCCCCCCAGCCCAGCCAGAGCCCCGCCGCGCCGCCCTCTGGCGTGTCGTCGGCGGCCGGCCCGCTTTGCACCGTGATCTGCTGCCCGGTCGCGGTCCCCACCAGCACATGCAGGCTGCGGTCGCCGAGATAGGAACTGGCCTGAAGCGCGGCCGCAACCGCGTTGATCCCGTCGGCGGGGGCGGCGCGCAGGATGCGGATGCGTTCGGGCCGGATCGCCGCCACCGCCGCGTCGCCCGGCGCCAGGCCGGGGCGGGCGATGCCCCGGAAGCGCCCCGCCGGCCCGTCAATCTCCGCCATCCCGCCGGGGTCGACCTGGGTAACGCGGCCGGAAAACAGGTTCATCGAGCCGATGAATTCCGCCACCGTGCGGCTTTCGGGGCGCTCATACAGCCCGCGCGGGCTGTCGATCTGGAGGACATGGCCCTTGTCCATCACCGCGATCCGGTCCGACAGCGTCAGCGCCTCTTCCTGGTCGTGGGTGACGAAGACGAAGGTGATGCCCACCGTGCGCTGGAGCGCGCGCAGTTCAAGCTGCATCTCCTCGCGCAGCTTCTTGTCGAGCGCGGAAAGCGGTTCGTCCAGAAGCAGCACCTTTGGCCGGCAGACAAGCGCGCGCGCCAGCGCCACGCGCTGCCGCTGGCCGCCCGACAACTGGTGGGCGTTGCGCTTGCCCAGCCCCTCGAGCTTGACGAGCGTCAGCGCCTCGGCCACGCGGGCGGCGGCCTCGGACTTCGACAGCGCCATGTTGCGCAGCCCGTAGCCGATGTTTTCCTCGACGTTGAGGTGGGGGAAGATCGCGTAGCTCTGGAACACCATGTTGGTCGGGCGCCGGTTCGCGGGCACGCCCGCCATTGGCTGCCCGTCGATCAGGAGCGTGCCCTCGCTCGGCTGCTCGATCCCGGCCAGGATGCGCAAGAGCGTGGTCTTGCCGCAGCCCGAGGGGCCGAGGAGCGAAAAGAACTCCCCCCGTTCGATGTCGAAGGTGATGTCGTGCAGAACCGTCAGCGTTCCGAAGCGCTTGACGAGGCCGGACATGGCGATGATCGGGGCATCGGTCATTCAGAGGTCTCCGGGATTGCCCGAGGGCACGCCGCGCTTGCGGATGATTTCGGCCAGAACGACAAGGACGGCCGAGACGATCAGGATCAGCGAGCCGAGCGCCAGCGTGCCCGGCAGCCGGTTCGGAAAGCGCAACTGGCTGTAGAGGTAGACCGGCAGGGTGTTTTCGGTGCCGGTGAGGAAGAAGGCGATGACGAATTCGTCGAACGAGATGATGAAGCCCATCAGCAGGCTGGAGATGACGCCCGGCATGGCCAGCGGCAGCGTCACGCGGACGAAGGTCTGCCAGGCATTGCAGCCGAGATCGCGCGAAGCCTCCTCGAGCGAGGGGTCGAAGCCTTCGAGCCGCGACATCAGGACCGACATGCAATAGGGCAGGCAGATCAGGATGTGCCCCGCCGCCACCGTCCAGAGCGACAGCTGGATGCCGAGGAACTTCAGGATGATGACCAGAAGCGCCACGCCCATCACGATCGAGGGGATGACGAGCGGCAGCATCATGAAGCTGACGATGGGTGCGGCGCCGGGCAGGCGGAAACGGGTGATGGCAAGCGCCGCCGGGATCGCCAGCGCGGTCGACAGGAGCGAGACGATCACCGCGATCTTCAGGCTGTTCTGAAGCGCGAGCAGCATCGAGGTATTCGTGGCCATGGAGCTGTAATGGCGCAGCGTGAAACCCTTCAGCGGGAAGGTCGCGAAGTTGCCGTCGTTCACGCTGAACAGCGGCATCAGAAGCACCGGGCCGTAGAGGAACGCGATGAAGACCACCGCATAGACCCAGAGGAAATCGGGGCGCCTCAACATCCTCACGCCCTCCGCGACCTGAGCTTGCGATAGCCGATCGCCCACAGGAACAGGCTGACCAGCGTCGCGATGATCAGCATCATCACGATCGACACCGCCGCGCCGAGGGGGGCGTTGTTCTGCTTCAGGAACAGGTCCTGCACCAGGCTGCCGATCATCGTGCCGCCGGGCCCGCCGACAAGCGCCGGGGTGACATAGTCGCCCACGGTCGGGATGAAGACCAGGAGCGAGGCGGCGATGGTGCCGGGGGCCGACAGCGGCAGGGTGATGCGGAAGAACCGCTTCAGTCGGGAATCTCCAAGGTCCGACGCGGCCTCGAGCAGCGTCCGGTCGATCTTCTCGAGCGAGACGTAGATCGGCAGGATCGCGAAGGCGACCCAGGCATGCGCGAGGGTAATGACGACGGCGGTGGGGTTGTAGAGCAGGAACTCCAGCGGCTCCTCGATCAGGCCCAGCGATTTCAGGCCCGAGTTGATCGCGCCGTTGAAGCCAAGGACGATCTTCCAGGAAAACACCCGGAGCAGGTAGCTGGTCCAGAACGGGATGGTGATGAGGATGATCCACAGCGCCTTGTGGCGGGTGATGCGGAAGGCCATGAAATAGGCCATCGGATAGGCGACGGCGATCACCGCGACGGTGGCGACCAGCGACATCGCCAGCGACTTCAGCATCAGGATCGCGGGCACCGGATAGGCGAAGGGAAAGGGGATGCCGAACCAGATGGTGGGTTCGTCCGTCGTGGCGACAAGCTGGCGGTAGTTTTCAAGCGTGAAGGTGCGGTCAAGCTCGAACCCGTCCTGGGTCCAGAAGCTCATCAGGATCAGCGCCATCACCGGCAGCGCCAGCATCAGCACCATGAGGAGAAGCGCGGGCGACAGCAGGCCGAAGCCCGCCATGCGCCTGCGCAGGATGGCGGGGTCGCGCTGCGACCCCGCCCGTGCGGGTACGGAAGCGAAGGCCACGGTGCGGGTCAGCCCTTGAGTGCCTTCGTGTCCGACCAGACCTTGTTGAAGCCTTCCTGAACCGCGTCGGTCGGCGTGCGGAAGACAAGCGTATCCTTCATCATCGCGACCGGGTCGGTGATGCCCATGTTCGCGATCGCCTCGGGATCGGCGATCTCGAAGGATTTCACGTTGGCATGGCCGTAGCCCGATCCCTCGATCAGCGTCTTGCCGGTTTCAGGGCTGAGCCAGGCGTCGATGAAGTCGTAGGCCGCCTGTTCGTCCGCCTTGCCGGTGTTCAGGAGCGTGAGCCCGCAGAACCAGGTGAACGACCCTTCCTTGGTCTTGGCGAACTCGACCGGGATGCCCTCGGCCCGGAGGTTGGCGATCAGGTCGTTCCAGGCGTAGCAGGCGATGATCTCGCCCGAAGCCATGGCTTGCTGAACTTCCGACGAATCCGTCCACAGGAACCGGCTGACGTTGACGGCCTTGGTGCCCCATTCCTTGGCCGCCGCAACCAGCGCGTCGCCTTCCAGCTTGTAGGCCTCCTCATAGGGCATGCCGCCGACCATGGCGCCGATGATGATCGCCATTTCGTTGTCGGTCATCGCGACGCGGCCCGTATACTTCTCGTCGTAGAAGATGCCCCAGCTCGGGTTCGCCAGGAATTCCTCGCCGATCAGATCGGGGCGATAGGCCAGCCCGGAGTTGCCGAAGTCGGCCGGCGCCATCACCGTCTTGCCTTCCCAGATCACGCCCTCGGCGGACTGGAGCGCGGGAAAGATGTCGTTCCAGTGGCTGAGGCGCGCGGTGTCGATCTCGCTCGCCACGCCGGCGTTGACGAAGCGCGCCACCGAATAGTTGCAGGGGTGCATGACATCGGCGGCAAAGCCCGCCAGCACCTTGGCCAGCGCATCCTCCTCGCCCGCGAAGATCGAGAAGTTGGGCTGCGCGCCGTACTTGTCCACATAGGCCTGAAAGTACTCCGGCGCGTCGTAGCCGCCCCATTCGAGGCAGGTCAGCACCTCGGCCGCATTCGCGACGCGCGGCAGAACCATGGTGCCCACCCCGAAAGCGCCCGCCGCCTTCATCATGTCGCGCCGGCTGACCTTGCCCTGGGACATCCGGTCGATGAACTTGATCCGCTTCATGTCGTCGTCTCCCCGTTGTGATTTTGTGCAAAGCGTAGCACTGGAATCCGGTCTGGGAAGTGCAAATTGCGCGCCGCGCCGCGTCATTCTGACGGAATTTTCAAAATCTTTCCGGCAGGCGCATGATTTGCTTGCCTGCCAATGGGTTCCCGCCGGAAGATGCGGCGACCCCCGACAGGAGAGCCTGCATGCGCCGCGCCGATTTGATCCTTCTGAACGCCGATATCCGCACCATGGACCCGCGCTGCCCGCGCGCCCGCGCGCTTGCCATCGCCGGCGGGCGGGTGCTTGCGGTGGGGGACGAGGCGGCGATGACCGTGCTGGCGGGGCCGGGGGCCGAGGTGATCGACGCTGGGGGGCGGCAGGTCCTGCCCGGCTTCCACGACACCCACATCCACGTCCAGGACGGCGGCCAGCACTACGCCGAAAGCGCCGATCTTTCGGCGGCGATGACAATCGAGGCGCTGCAGCAGACCCTGCGCGACTTCGCGGCGACGCATGACCGCAAGTGGGTTCTGGGCGGCTTCTACTATTCGGGCGTGCTGGGAGAGCACAACCTGAACCGCCAGGCGCTTGATGCCGCGGTGCCCGACCGTCCCTGCCTGATCATGGCCTCGGACGGGCACAACGGCTGCCTCAACACCAGGGGATGCGAGGCGGTGGGGCTGGTCAAGGGCACGCCCGACCCCGAGAACGGCCAATTCGTCGTCGATGCCAACGGCGTGCCGACCGGGCTGCTTTATGAAACGGCGACGATGTGGGCGGAGGCGCGGATGCCGCCGGTGCCCGACTCGTCCTACGAGGCCGGCGTGCTGTTCGCGCAGGCGCATGCGAACCGCAACGGCTTCACCGGGCTTCTCGATGCCTCGATCGGCGAACGGCACGCGCGCGTCTACAAGCGGCTGGTGGAACGCGACGCGCTGACGGCGCGCATCCTGGCCACCGTGCGGGTCGAGGCGTCGGAGACGACCGAGGGCGCGCTGGCGCGGCTGACGGCCCTGCGTGCGGCCCACCAGTCCGAGATGTTCCGCATTCATTCGGCCAAGTTCTTCCTTGATGGCGTGATCGAGAACCGGACGGCGGCGATGATCGAGGATTACTCGGACGCCCTGGGCGGCAATGCGGCGCTGATGTTCTCTCCGAACCAGATCATCGACATGTTCACCGCCTTCGACGCGGCGCGCTTCCAGATCCACGTCCATGCGATCGGCGATCTGGCGGTGCGCGCGGCCCTTGACGGGATGGAGGCCGCCCGTCACGCGAACGCACCCTGGCCCAGCTGGCACCATATCGCGCATATCCAGTGCATCGACCCCGCCGACGTGCCGCGTTTTGCCGAACTGGGCGTCGTGGCCAACATCCAGCCGCTCTGGGCGCGGCTGGAGCCCTCGGTCGCAGAGGTCGCCCTGCCGCTGGTGGGGGAGGAGCGGGGCCGGTGGATGTATGCTTTCCGCTCGCTCGTCGATGCCGGCGCGATGCCGGTGCTGTCGAGCGACTGGACGGTGTCGACGCTGAACCCCTTCCAGATCATGGAAACCGCGATCACCCGCCAGCCGCCGAAGGCAGAGGGCGACTTTCCGGTGTTCCTGCCGGAACAGCGCCTGACGCTGGACGAATGCGTCGAGGGCTACACGATCAACGCCGCCCGCGCGGGCTGGCGCGAGGCCACCACCGGATCGCTTGCGCCCGGGAAATGGGCCGATTTCATCGTCATCGACCGCGACCTTTGGGCCACCGACCCGCGCGACATCGGCGATACCGAGGTGCTGGCGACCTATCTCGCAGGCCAGGCGGTGCACGGCGGCATCTGAGCCGGCCCGCCCTTCCGCCCCGCTGCGCCCCGGGCCCGACGGCCGGGGCGCCTCGGGGCCGGGCGGATCCTACATCTTCAAGTCGTCGGGCAGCACCTGCTTGTGGGTGCCGACGGCAGAGTTGATCTTGCCCTTGAACCCGGCGGGCGTGAAGTCGGTCAGTTCCTTCCGCAGCGACACCACCAGATCATCGAGCTTCTTCTTGACGGCCTGGTCGCCCTGGAACGCGCCCACGATCTGCTCGACCCGGGCCATGCGCCCAATCGCGCCGAGGTAAAGCTCGACCGTGTCGATACCGGCGTTGAAGCGCGCCATGTCGTAGGTGGCCAGCGACTGCTTGGCCGCCTGCCACAGCGTCTGGGCCTTGTCCACCCCCGGCTGGCCATTCAGCCGGTTCACTCCGTTGTCCACGACCTGAACCCGGGCGTTCAGCTTCGATTGCCGCGAATTGGGCCCGTTCAGTTCGTGGTCGATGTCGAGTTCCATCTTGGCAAGGCCGCCATCGACCGCCTTCAGCTGGTAGCGGACAAGCTCGTCCTCGATCCCGGTCATGCGCTGGTTGTAGGGGCCGGGGTCGAAGTCGGGCTTCGCCTTGGCGGCGTCGACCATCTGCTTTTTCACCGCATCGACCTTGCGCTGGCGAAGCTGGCGCTGGTCGGCCTCCGTCTTGTGCTTGACCTTCCACAGTTCCAGCATCGCCATCAGCCGGCCCTGCGCCCGGGTCGCGTCGCCGTTCTGCTCATAGTCGCGCGCCTGATCCAGGAACACCTTGATTTCCTGGATATGGTCGGGATCCTGCAACATGGCGAACTTCTGCTGGGCCTCGGTCTTCAGGCGTTCGAGGATCTTCTTCTGCTCCTGGTCGATCTGCGCATCGTCGATCTGGCGGATGCGCTCGACGATCCCACCCTGACCGGAGACCGGCTTGAGCGAGCGGAAGATCTGCACCGCCGTCGCCAGCGGCGCCATCCAGCCGCCGCAGGCGACGTAGTCCTTCACCCCGCCCAAGTCGTTGAATTCCTTCCAGAGCGGCAGGTTGGCAAGGTTCGTCTGGATGTCGGTCGCCCGATCCTCCATGAAGACCGCCGACATCGCCCGGATCGCGTCGGCGCCGCCCAGCTTCTTGACCTCGGCCCATTGCTGCATCGCAAGGATCGTCTCGGGGTTGGTATTCGTGGGCGTGTCGGGGCAGACGGCCAGAAGCGCGTTCAGCTCATCCTGCCCGCCCAGTTGTTCGAACAGCTTCTGCGCGCGGTCGCCATCCTGCTTCAGCGCGTTGTCCGGCTGGATCGGTGCCGGCCGCCGGCGGCGTTCGCTTTCCTTGCGCAGCAGGTCCAGTCGCGCGCCCAGGGTCAGGGCGGGAAGCTGCTGGTTGATGGCGGGATCGTTCAGCTTTTCGGCCAGTTCGCGAACCTCGTCGCGGGCCTTCGGGTTCTGGATGTTCCCCTTCAGCACCTTGATCGCGAAATCGGCGTTCTCCGTCAGCCAGGTGTTGATCCCTTCCACACCGAAGCCGGCGCACCAGCCAAGGTCGGTCAGCCGCTCGTGGGCGTTCGCGGCATCCGTCTTGTTCTGGAAGGAGCGGTATTCGTCGAGACCCTTGCGGGTCGCGTCGATGCGCTTCTTCAGCGCCGTGGCGAGCGCGGCCATGCCGTCGGGCGCGGTGGCGTTGATCTCGCGGAAGTGGCAGGCGATGGCCTGGGTCATCTCCGACGCGGTCAGGATGTCGGCGGCGGCCTGCATGAACAGGATGCGCTTTTCCATCCGGTCGAACTCGGCCGGGTCGACCTTGCCCTTGGTTTCGGGATGGCGCGCCTCGGCATCGGCCTGACGGCGCTTGACGCCGTCGATCAGCGCCTTCGCGTCCATCCGCTTGAGGTTCTCGCGCGTTTCCGGCGCGAGCGGCTCGTCGCTTCGCAGATCCGGCTGGTTCAGGGAGTTCTGTGCGCCGAAAAGCCGGAACCGCGCAAAGCCCAGGCCGTCCGGGTCGGGCAGGCCGATGCCGTGGTCGATCGGCACCAGCTTGTCCTTCTCGCCGTTCTGCCCTTTCTTCACGATCGCGTTCTTGGCGTGGCGGTCGAGGCTGAGGAACATCAGGTCGAAGGCGACGATGTCCGAGATGTTCTTGTGGTCGATGTTGGCCTTGGCCTGCGTGCCCTTCTCGCGCAGCAGGTCGATCAGGTCGGCGTCCTTGCGCCCCAGTTCCTGCATCGCGCCCAGCGTGCGCGGGCGGTCTTCCTCCTGCGGCATGCCGCCCAGCTTGGCGGAATCGATCTCGACGAAATGGGTGGGGCAGACGCCGACGTCGAAGCCGAAGGCGTTCATCTCCTCGCTGATCTTGGCGGCCAGGACCTCGCGCGCGACACCGCCGTTCTTGGGAATGCCGACGAAGTTCGTCGCCTCGAGGTGCTGGGCCTTGAAGATGTAGGTGCGTGTCTCGTCGCGGATCTTCTCCAGCCGGTCGAGATCGTCAGGGCCGTTGATCGTGACCTCGCCGCGCTCGATCTTCTTCAGTTCCTCGGTGGTGAGGTTGCCCCATTTCGGATCGACGCGCTTGATCGCCCAGGCGTCGTTGACGCCGCCCTCTTCGCCGCCGCCTTTCCAGGTGGGCGCGCCGAAATCGGCCACGCCCTTCTTGATCGCCCCCTCCTCGAAGAAGAACGCGGCCTGCAATTCGGCCATGCGCTCTTCCTTGGCGTCGTCCCAGGGCGGGGTGCCCATGGCGTGCATCTCGTTGGCCAGTTCCAGCAGCCGCACGCGCTGGACCGCCTGGCGCGCAAGCGCCTCCTGCGCCTCGATCGCCTTGATCTTGTCACCGTCCTTCTCGGGCTTGAGCTTGCCCTTGGCCTTGGCCAGCCCGGCGAGATAGGTCTGGCCGTCGCGGCTGAGGGCGGACAGGTTCTGCGGGCTGGGATCCTTCTCGCAGGCGCGGAAGTCCTCGCCCAGCTTCTTCAACCCCTTGTCCATCGTCACCTGGCCGGTGTCGCGGAACAGGGCGTCGGCGGTGCCGGCCGCGAAGGCGCCCTTGCGGAAGGCCTCCACCCCCTGCTTGACGCTGTCGTGGATGCGCGTCTGCTTGGCGCCGCGGTCGGCCCTGGCGTTGGCGAGGGGGTCGAAGGCCCTGGCCTCCTTCAGCTTCGCCTCGGCCCGGTTCATCGCGTCGCCGGCCGCCGCCACCTCGCTCTGCGTCAGTGCGGTGCGCGCGGCGTCGAGCGCGCGGGCGATGTCGGACTGCAGGCCGCCGGGCAGGACCTTGTCGACCTTCACCTTGTCGAATTCGAGCTGCAGCGTCCGGAAGCGCCGCACCAGTTCCAGCCCGATGCGGGTGGAGCCCGACTCGGCCTCATCACGCGCCTGCGCCTGGATCGCCTTCAGCACATCGTCGAGCTTCTTCTGCTCGACCGGGCGGGTCTGGTCGGTCAGGCCGGGGTCGGCGGCAACCTGCTTGATGACCTCGAGGACCTTCTTCTGCAACGTGTCGATGGCGATGCGGCGCTTGTCGGGGGGCTGGCGAAGGCATCTGTCGAGCAGGTCCATCCACGCCTGCTGGGTCGGATAGACCGCGGGGCCTCGCTGGGTCGGGCCGTTCGCCGCTTCCTTGATCACCGACTGCACCCGGCTCATCGCGATGCCGAGCTGGGCGATGACCGCCTGTTTCTGGGTGCCGTTCAGGGCCGCGTCGCCCTCGGCCTGCTTGATGAGCTGGTTGATCTTGCCGACGATGCCCGACAACGCGCCCGCCCACTTGTCGCGCGGAAGCTGGCGCACCTGGTTGATCAGCGGATCGAACTTCGCGGCATCGGGATAGCTGGAGGCGCCCTGGGTGACCGACGCGGTCTCGCCGGCTTCGCCCAGTTCCTCGTCCGCGTCGTCGTCGAACTCCACCCCGCCGCCGCGCACGCGCACCTTGATGCCCATTTCCGCATGCAGCATCGCAGCCGACTTGATCGCCTTGGCCATGCCGCGCGGGGGCTGTTCGGGGAAGACGAAGATGAACTTGCCGCTGTCGAAGAAGCAGCTGCCCGAGAAGTAGACGCCGGCCTTGCCGCGCATCTCCATCGCCTTCTTGATGTGCTCGCGCTTGACCGACTTGCGGCTGACGACAAGCCCGCTTGACGGGCGGCCGGGGGCAAGGACGAAGTTGTGGGCGTTGTTCTCGCTCACCTTGCGCAGCTTTTCGAGCGAGGCGCTCAGCGCCGAGTCGACGCCTTCGAGGTCGTCGTCGTCGGCCGCCTTGTCGAGCGCGTTGCGGATCTTGTCCTGCTGGGTCTTGGCGTCGCGGTCCATGCCGTCGAGATAGCTCGTCAGCGTCTTGAGCGCGGACCAGGTGCGCTTCACCTCGGGGATCTTGTCGCGCAGCTTTTCCAGCTGGATAATCTGCGCGGCGTTGTCGCCCTTCTTCGCGGCCGACTCGTAATCGCCAAGGATGTCGGAGATGCCGGTCTTCTTGACCGCCTTGTGCTCTTTCAGGTTGAGATGCTTCTTCCAGTCGCTCTTGCTGAGATAGGCCATTGTTCCCCCCCGACGGTCAGGACCGCCGTCGCTTCATGCGGCGTCATCCGCTCTGCCCGGGATGTTGTGGGGCGGCCCCCGGACCTGTCAATCGTTGCAAGAGGGGAAATTTCTTGCGGTTTTGCCCTCAGTTCGTCGCGGGCCGGGTCGCGATGAAGAAATAGACCCATTCCCCCTTGAAGTCCGGGTCCTTCGCGCGCGCATCGGCGACGGCGGCCTTGAGCCATTCGAGGTAGGGCGCGGCGGGTTCGACCGGCGGGCGCAGGCCCTCGCCCAGCGGTGCCGATGCGGCGAAGGCGGCCGCGATTTCCTGGCCGAAGGGCGGCGCCACGGTGATGCGGAAGGCGGCGGCCCCGCTGTCGCCGCCGACGACCAGTCTTTGCGCCGGTTCCTGAAGCGTCAGCGCGGCATATTGCGAGGGCACAAGGTGCACCACGTTGCCGTCGGCATCGAAGAAATCGACATAGACATAGGCCGGGTAGTCCGGCGTCACCAGGTCGAAGGTCAGCCGCTCGCCCTCGGCATAGCCGTATTCCCGCGCATGCGCGTTCGCGCCGACCAGCCGTTCGTCGGTGTCCTGGTCGGTCGACTGCGGCAGCCCGGTTTCGTCGATCCCTGCCAGCGCGCCGCATTGCGGGCGCGGCAGGACCAGCACGTTGTCGGTGACCGGAATGGCATCGCCGACCTGCGCCCTGAGCGCGTCGAGGACAGGCCCGCGCAATCCGTCCTCGGGGACATGGCCGCGCAGTTCCAGTGCGCCCGTCTCGGGGATGAACGCGGCCTGCAGGCGCGCGCAGGGAACCGAGGCGAGCAGTTGCCCGATCGCGTCGCGCACGTCGCCCGCGTTCGACTGCGAGGCGGCGGCATCACCCGGCCGCATGAACGACTGGATCGCGGCGAGCGAGACGGGATCGACGGCGGCCCCCTCGCCGCCGCTCCAGGCCAGCGCGGCGGTCGCGCGTTCGCTGGGAAGTTCGGGCTGGGCGGCCGCCTCGGCCGGTGGCGCGGCGGCGGCGAGGGGTTGGCTGTCGGGCGCCAGCTCCGGCGGCGCCTCGCCCGACGGGGCGAGGGCCGCCGCAACGGGGGCCTCGGGCGCGCTGGGCGCGGTCGGGGCAGGGGGGGCGACGGGGGGAAGCGCGGTTGAGGGCGGCGGCGCGGCCGTCGCCACCTCGGCCCGCGGCTCCGCCGGGCGGGCGCGTTCCAGCGGCACCGCGCCCGACTGCGCCCGCGTGCCGGAGGCCGCCGCCTCCGGCGCCGCCTCGCCCTCGGCCGCCTGCGGGATCGCCTGGCCGCGCGCGACCTCGTAGCTCGTCAGTTCCAGCTTCGCCTCGGGCATCGGCTGATCCTCGACCGGTTCAGGGGACCAGAGACCGGGCAGGAGGAGCACCGCGCCCGCGTGCAGCGCGGCCGAGATCGCCACGCCGGACAGCCAGAGTGCCGGCCCGCGCATCACGGCTCCTTCGGGGTGACGACAAGGACGATGTCCTTCACCCCGAGGTCGTCGAGCACGCCGGTCAGGGCCAGCGTGTGGCGCAGTTCCGCGTCGCGGTGGGCGTTGATGCGCACGACCACCGCGGGGTCGCGCGCCACCGCCGCGGCCAAGGCCGCCGAGAGTGCCCCCGCGTCCATCTCGGTCCCGTTCAGCGCCAGCC
This sequence comes from Albidovulum sediminis, assembly GCF_025380365.1. Lineage (GTDB taxonomy): Bacteria > Pseudomonadota > Alphaproteobacteria > Rhodobacterales > Rhodobacteraceae > Albidovulum > Albidovulum sediminis. The sequence continues at coordinate 1,625,918 of NZ_JAOCQF010000001.1, read as the reverse complement.
GGCCGTCGGGCGCGATCGCCACCGTCTCGCCCCCCGCGGGCAGGTCCTGCCCGGAGAGCGAGGTGGCGGGGAAGACCATGAAGGGCGCGGTTGCGTCCATCCGCCCGATCAGCATGAAGAAGATGAGCAGGAACAGAACCACGTCGATCAGCGCGACGATGGTCTCGTGCTCGGTCCCGGCGCGGGCGCGGCGCAGCTTCATGGCGCCTCCTTCAGTCGCACGATGCGCAGGCGTTGAACGCCCGCGCGCGCCGCAAGGTCCATCACCGACACCAGCGCCTGCGTCGGCGCATGGCCCGAGGGCAGGATCAGTACCTGCAGCCCGGGGTCCGCCGCCAGCCGCCCGGCCAGAAGCCCACCGAAGCCCGCCGCATCAAGGTCGCGCCCGCCGACCCGGAGCGCCCCCCCGGGGCCGAGGCGCACGAAGAGGGGGCCTGCGGTCGCCGCCGTGGCCGCCGGGGCAGGGGCCGTATCGTCCTGACGTTCCAGCATCGGCACCATGTCGAGGTCGAGATAGCTGGACGTCACCATGAAGAAGACCAGAAGGATCAGCATGACGTCGATCATCGGCACCATCGAGATGAGCCGCTGCCCCCGTGGTCTGCGCCTGAGTTCCATCCGCGCCTCCCCGCCGCCGGGTCAGGTTTCCAGCCGGTGCCCGTCGGCGGCGACCAGAAGTTCCCCCACCGACTGCTCGATCATCGCCGCCGCCCCCTCGGCCCGCCCGGACAGAAGCGCGGCGGCCACGGCTGCCGGAATGGCCACCAGAAGCCCCGCCGCGGTGGTCAGGAGCGCCTGCCAGATGCCGCCCGCCAGCACCGAGGCATTGGCCGCCCCCTCGGCCGCGGCAAGCTCCTGGAAGGACTGGATCATGCCGGTGACGGTGCCGAGCAGCCCCAGGAGCGGGCTGATCATGGCGATCAGCTCCAGCAGGCGGATGTGGCGGGTCATCCGGTCAAGCTCCGCATTGCCGCGCCGCGTCATCTCGGTGATCAGCCGGTCGCGCGGCATCCCCGCCTGAAGGGCCGCCATCGCCGCCGTGGTCACCCGGTCGGCCGGGGCCCGGCCCGCGGTGACCGCGGCGCGTGCGCCGGCGGTGTCGCCCGCGGCCCATTTCGCGATCGCCTGATCGCGCCCCTTCTGGCCCGACCGGCAGTGCCAGAGGTCAAGCACCTTGACCGCGATCAGCGCCAGCGAAGCCAGCGACAGCATCGCGAGCACGACCATCAGCGGCCCGCCCGATCTGATGACTTCGAACGAAAGCCCGGTCATGGTCATTCCACCAGGCGCGCGCTGGCCTTCGAGGCGAGCGAGAGGAAGGAATAGCAGTCGACCGGATCGGCGTTCTGCGGCTTGCAGGCGGGAATGTCGTGCATCAGGATCTCGGTGATCTGGTCGCAGCCCAGGCCCGGTATCTCGAACAGCTTCAGCGTGGTGCGGCGGGCGGGCAGCGGCGCCGCGTCGATCGTCAGCAGGCGGTCAATGACGCCCTGCGCATCCAGCACGGCCAGCGACATCTCGAACGCCTCTAGCGCCATGTCGGTGTCGTTGCGAAACAGGAAGAAGGCCCGGCATCCGCCGCCCTCGGCCGGTTCGAACTTGTTCAGCTCGACCGTCAGCCGCCCGTCCTCGGCGGCAGCGGCACCTGCCACAAGCAGCGCCAACGTCGCACCGGTGAGAATTTCCCGGATTTTTCCCATGTTTCGCTCCTTGGTCGTGACGTAGCGTCGTTTCATGGGGATGGACCCCTTGTCGAAACAGGAAACGGCGAGATCATGCCTTCGGTCAAGGACCATCGCACGGACGCTGTCGAGGCAGGACTCGGCCTTAAATTTAACACATTTAAGGCTTTCCAACGTGTCATGAATTCGCCAATAGTAGGCATTAACGTTACGTAAGAAGAAACGGTGGCGCGGAAGCCAGCCGCGTCAGAATGTATTGACCAGTGGAGGGACCATGGACGTGACTTCGCTTTTGCGAAGCTTCGGCGATGCGGCGCCCAGCGGCGAAAACCTGGAGTATGATCCGGTTTTCACCGAGATGGAGCTTGCCGCCGCTCCCGGCGAGGAACGCCAGATGGGCGACAGCGTCCTTGCCGCAGAGGAGCCCGACTGGCGCGAGGTCGCCGAGAAGGCGACGGCCGTGCTGGAGCAGAGCCACGACATCCGGGCGGCGGTCTACCTGGCAACGGCAGAGCTTGCGCTGCGCGGCCTGCCCGGCTTTGCCGATGTCACCGGCTACATCCGCGGCTGCCTCGAACAGTACTGGGATACCTGCCACCCGCAGCTCGATGCCGACGACGACAACGACCCGACCATGCGCGTCAACGCCGTGCTGGCGCTTGCGGATGCGAACACCGTCCTGCGGGGGCTGCGCCGCGCGCCGCTGACCGAGAGCCGCGCCTTCGGGCGCATCACGCTGCGCGACATCCAGATCGCCGAGGGAGAGATCGTCGCCGGACCGGACGAGGCGAGCGTTCCCGACACGGCACTTGTCGGCGCGGCTTTCCAGGACACCGGCCCCGAGAAGCTTGGCGCGCTGCGCGCCGCGGCCGAGGCGGCGGCGGCCAACATCAAGGCGATCTCGGACCGGTTCGACGACAAGACGCCGGGCCAGGGGCCGGACCTCGACGTGCTGATCCGGCTGGTCGGCCAGATCGTGTCCCGGCTGAGAAGCGCGAGCGGCGGCGGCGAGGCTGCGGCCGAGGAGGTCGCCGGCGGGGCGGAGGATGCGCCGGTTGCGGCCGCGCGCGGCGGATCGGCCGCACCGGCCGCTGCGGGGGGCGGGGCGATCAACTCGCCCAACGACGTCACCAACGCGCTTGACCGGATCATTGCCTATTACAAGCGCAGCGAGCCTTCGAGCCCGGTGCCGCTGCTGCTGTTGCGTGCAAAGCGCCTCGTCAGCGCCGATTTTCTGACAATCATGAAGGATATGGCACCGCGGGGCGTCGAGAACGTCAACCTGATCGGTGGCCTGGACGACGATTGATGCAATTTTGACCGCCGGCCGGAAGGTCCGACGCGGCTTAAGGTGAGAGGGAGCTCTAGATGGCGGGAAGTTCACAGAAGTTTATCGCGCGCAATCGCGCGCCGAGGGTGCAGATCGAATATGACGTCGAGCTTTACGGCGCGGAAAAGAAGGTGCAGCTGCCCTTCGTGATGGGCGTGATGTCCGACCTTTCCGGCAAATCCGAGGCGCCGCAGCCCGGCGTGGCGGACCGCAAGTTCCTCGAGATCGACGTCGACAACTTCGACGACCGCATGAAGTCGATGAAGCCGCGGGCAGCCTTCACCGTACCGAACACGCTGACGGGCGAGGGCAACCTTGCCGTCGACATCACCTTCGAGAGCATGGACGATTTCTCGCCCGCCGCGATCGCGCGCAAGGTCGAGCCGCTGCGCAAGCTTCTGGACGCACGCACGCAGCTGTCGAACCTGATGACCTACATGGACGGCAAGACCGGCGCCGAGAACCTGATCGGCAAGATCATCCAGGACCCGGCGCTTCTCAAGGCGCTGGCCGCCGCGCCGGCGCCCAAGGCGGATGAAGCGGAAGGGACGGAGTAAGACATGGCCGAAGCAGAACACCAGCAGTCCGGCGCCGCGGCGGAAACCGCCTTCGGATCGTCCGACTTCGCGAACCTCCTCCAGAAGGAGTTCCGCCCCAAGTCCGACCAGGCCAAGTCGGCCGTCGAACAGGCGGTCAAGACGCTTGCCCAGCAGGCGCTCGAGAATACCGCGCTCATCTCCGATGACGCGCTGCGCTCGATTGAAAGCATCATCGCGGTGATCGACAGGAAGCTGACCGAACAGGTCAACGAGATCCTGCACCATGAGGATTTCCAGCAGCTCGAAAGCGCCTGGCGCGGTCTCCACTACCTTGTCAACAACACCGAGACCGATGAGATGCTGAAGATCCGCGTCTTCAACATCTCCAAGAAGGACATGCACAAGACGCTCAGGAAGTTCAAGGGAACCGCCTGGGACCAGTCGCCGATCTTCAAGAAGGTCTACGAGGAGGAGTTCGGCCAGTTCGGCGGCGAACCCTACGGCTGCCTTGTCGCCGACTACCACTTCGACCATTCGCCCCCCGATGTCGAGCTTCTGGGCGAGATGGCCAAGATCGCCGCGGCCGCGCATGCGCCGCTGATCACCGGCGCCAAGCCCACGCTCTTCCAGATGGACAGCTGGTCGGAACTCGCCAACCCGCGCGACCTGACCAAGATCTTCCAGACCCCTGAATACGCCTCGTGGCGGTCCTTGCGCGAAAGCGAGGATTCGAAATACGTGGGACTGGCGATGCCGCGCTTCCTGGGGCGTCTGCCCTACGGCTCCAAGACCGACCCGGTCGAGGAATTCGCCTTCGAGGAAGACACCGAGGGCGCGGATTCCAACAAGTACGGCTGGGTAAACGCGGCCTACGGGATGGCGGTGAACATCAACCGCTCGTTCAAGCAGTACGGCTGGTGCTCGCGCATCCGCGGCATCGAATCCGGCGGCGCGGTCGAAAACCTGCCCTCGCACACCTTCCCGACCGACGATGGCGGCGTGGACCAGAAGTGCCCGACCGAGATCGCGATCTCCGACCGGCGCGAGGCGGAGCTGGCCAAGAACGGCATGATGCCGCTCATCCACCGCAAGAACTCCGATGTTGCGGCCTTCATCGGGGCGCAGTCGCTGCACAAGCCGGCCGAATACGACGACGCGGACGCGACGGCGAACGCCAACCTGGCCGCGCGGCTGCCCTACCTTTTCGCGACCTGCCGCTTCGCGCACTACCTGAAGTGCATCGTCCGCGACAAGATCGGCTCCTACAAGAGCCGCAACGACATGCAGAGCTGGCTCCAGGACTGGATCAACCAGTATGTCGACTTCTCGGCCGAAACCTCGCACGAAACCGAAAAGGCGCGTCGCCCGCTCGCTGCGGCGGAGGTCGTCGTCGAGGAGGTCGAGGGCAATCCCGGCTACTACACGTCGAAGTTCTTCCTCAAACCGCACTATCAGCTCGAGGGTCTCTCGGTGTCGCTTCGTCTCGTCTCGAAGCTGCCGTCCGAGAAAGGCTGAACCCGGGACGACCCTTCACCGGGTCGCCCTGCAACAAGAAAATACTTACCCCATGAACCTCAGGAGAATCCCCAATGTCATTTGACGCCTTCTGCTACTCCACCACCGACAGCGACAAGATCCCGGGCGAGACCCAGGACGAAATCTACAAGGCGAAGAGTGCCTTCGAAGTCCTGTCCTTCGAGCTTGGCGCGGAGAACACCATCAACATCGGCTCGATCTCGGGCGGCGGCGGCGCCGGAAAGGCGACGTTCAAGGAATTCACCATCACCAAGAAGACCGACACGGCGTCGACCGGCCTGTTCCATGCGCTCTGCACCGGCAAGCACTTCACCAACCTGACGATCGAACTGCGCCGCTCGGGCGCCGAGGACACCAAGTCGGGCGGCGTCTTCATGAAGTTCGAGATGAGCCTGGTGATGGTGCAGGACATTTCCTGGTCCGGTTCGGACGGCGATGACATCTGCGAGGAAACGGTGATCCTTCAGTACGGCGCGATCAAGATCCAGTACCAGCCGCAGGACGCGAAGGGCAAGATGGGCACCGCCAAGGAAGCCATGTGGAACCGCGTCAAGAACAACAACACTTCGGTTGTGGACTGACGAAAACCTGCGCCGGGCTGTCGCGACCTGCGATGGCCCGGTGCCGATTGACATGTGAATTTGCGGGAAGGACGCCGGATGCGCGCCGAAGAGTTGTTGAAATCGGGGGACCTCGACGGCGCCCTGCAGGAGCTTCAGGCCGACATCCGCAAGCGCGCCTCGGACCCGAAGCTGCGCATCTTCCTGTTCCAGCTTCTGTGCGTGCGCGGCGACTGGACGCGCGCGGTCGCGCAGCTGAAACTTTCCGCCGAGCTTGACCCGTCCGCCGTCCCGATGGCCCAGACCTACCGCGAGGCGATCATCTGCGAGGTTTTCCGCGAAAAGGTCTTTGCGGGCGAAAAGGCCCCGCTGATCTTCGGCGAGCCGCAGGAATGGGCGGCGCTTCTGGTCGAGGCCACGAAACTTCTGGCGCAGGGGCGCCCGGCCGAGGCCGCATCGCTGCGCGAACGCGCCTTCGAGGCCGCGCCTGCGGCAGCGGGCGAGTTGAACGGCCTGCCCTTCGACTGGATCGCGGACGCCGACATGCGGCTTGGCCCCGTGCTCGAGATCATCGTCAACGGGCGCTACTTCTGGATGCCCTTCACCGCCATCGGCTCGATGATCGTGGAGCCGCCGAAGGATCTGCGCGACTGCGTCTGGATGCCGGCGACGCTCACGCTGCGCAACGGCGGCGATGTCGTGGCGCTGATCCCCACGCGCTACGCGGGCACGGTCGCGGCGGGCGATGACGCCGCACGGCTTTCGCGCTCCACCGACTGGCGCGACGCGGGGGCGGATACCTTCCTCGGCGTCGGGCAGCGGCTGCTGGCAACGGATGCGGGCGACACGCCCATCATGGAGCTGAGGACGCTGTCCATCCGCCACGAAGGCGGTGGGGCGGGCGCGGAAGCGGGGGCCGATGGCTGACCTGACGATCACCGAGCGGCTTCAGCCGTCTCTGCTCGACAGGCTGACAGACACCGATCCCTCGAACCCGAACGAGACCCGCGACAGCCGGGTGATCGATGTCCGTCGCCTGCGCGATATCATCCAGCGCGACCTGTCCTGGCTGCTGAATTCGCAGAACGCCGACACGCTGATCGACGCCACGCGCTATCCCAATGCCGCGTCCTCCGTGCTGAACTACGGGTTGAAGGAAGTGACGGGCGAATATTCCTCGGTCGAAAGGGCCCAGATGATCCGCGCGTCGATCAACCGGTCGATCTCGATGTTCGAGCCGCGCATCGCGCCCGGATCGCTGGACGTGGAGCTTCTGCCCCAGGAAAACGCCAGCCAGTCGATCGTCACCTTCGAGATCCGCGCCGACATGTGGGCGCAACCCGTTCCGATGGAACTTTACCTCAGGTCCGAGGTGGACGTGACCACGGGCGAGCTGAAACTGGAACGGAGGGGCTGAGATGGATACCCGGCTTCTGCGTCACTACGAGGGGGAGCTTGCCTTCCTGCGCGAGATGGGCGGAGAGTTCGCAAGGGCCTTCCCCAAGATCGCCGCCCGGCTGGGGATGGAGGGGATCGAGGTCGTCGATCCCTATGTCGAGCGGTTGCTCGAAGGGGTGGCGTTCCTGTCGGCACGCGTCCAGCTGGAGCTGGAACTTCAGTTCCCGGCGCTGACCTCGCATCTGCTGGAAATCGTCTACCCGCACTATCTTGCGCCGACCCCGTCGATGCTTGTCGCCGCGTTCCAGCCCGATCCGGGCAAGGCGCCGATGGTGGACGGCTACACCCTTCCGCGCGGCAGCAACCTGCGCAGCAAGATCGCCGAGGGGGCGCAGACCGCCTGCCTGTTCCGCACCGCGCACGATGTCAAGCTCTGGCCGATCGAGATTGCCGAGGCGGAATACATCGACGGCCGGGGCGAGCTGGTGGCGGCGGGCGTCGCCAGGGACGTCGAGGCCAAGGCCGGTATCCGGCTCAGGCTGCGCACGCTTGGCCAGCAGCCCATTTCCAATCTCTCGCTCGACCGGCTGACGCTGTTTCTCAACAACCAGTCCGGCGTGAACTGGCAACTGCACGAGATGCTGTGCACCGAGGTCACCGGGCTGATCGGCCGGTCCACCGACCGCCGGGCGGACTGGACGCTGCAACTCCCCCAGGGCGGGGCCGAGCCGCGCGGCTTCGACCGGGCTGAGGCGCTCTTGCCGACGCCGCGCCGGTCCTTCGACGGCTACCGGCTGTTGCAGGAGTACTTCGCAATGCCCGAACGGTTCCACTTCGTGGACCTCGTCGGGCTTTCGCCGGCGGTGCGCAAGTCCTCGAACGACCAGCTTGACCTCTACATCCTGTTGCGCGAGGGGCGCGCGAACCTCGCGCCCGCGATCTCGCCCGCGGCGTTCACGCTTTTCGCGACGCCCGCCGTCAACCTCTTCACCCGTCGCTGCGACCGCATCCATCTCAAGGCGACCGATGTCGAACAGCACATCGTCGCGGACCGGACCGCGCCGCTCGACTACGAGATCTACCGCGTCGACAGCGTGACCGGGATCAGCGGCGAGGGCGAGGACGACGTCCGGTTCCGCCCGTTCTATTCCTCCGACGACTTCACCGCGGCGGGGGACACCTGGCCGGCCTATTACACCCAGCACCGGCGGATGCGGCAGCGGTCGGAGAAGGAGCGGCTGCGGGGGGTGCGCACCTCCTATCTCGGTTCAGAGCTATACGTTTCCCTCGTTGACAGCCGGCAGGCGCCCTTCGCGGCAAACCTGACCCAGCTGGCGGTGACGGCACAATGCACCAACCGCGACCTGCCGCTTCTGCTGGCGACAGGGACGGACAACGTCTTTCACCTGCCCGACGGCGGGCCGGTCAAGGCGGTGCGCACGCCGGTGCCGCCGACGCGGCCCCGCCCGACGCTTGCGCAGGGCGACACCGCCTGGCGACTGATCAGCCACCTCAGCCTCAATTACCTCTCGGTCGCCGACACCGCGCAGGGTGGTGGCATCGCCGCGCTGAAGGAACTGATCGGCATCTACGCGCCCCAGGGCGACCGGGTGATGGAAAAGCAGCTCGAGGGCATCCTGTCGGTCACCAGCCGCCCGATCGTGCGCCGCATCCAGGACGAGGTGCTGTCGACCGCGGTCCGCGGGATCGAGATCAGGATCGACTTCGACGAATCCTTCTTCGAGGGCACGAGCGTCTATCTTCTGGGCGCGGTCCTGCAGAAGTTCTTCGAGAAATACGTGGCCATGAACAGTTTCACCGAAACCGTGCTGACCACCCACCAGAGAGGAGAGATCGCGCGATGGCGTCCGGCAAAGGGACTGGGCCGGATCATCTGACGCATCTCGCGCAGCTGGCCGACAACCCCCAGTCCTTCCACATCTTCCACGCGCTGCGTGTAATCGAGGCGGCCTTCCCCGAGGCGCCCCGGCTGGGCGAAAGCCGGCGCCCGGCGCAGGACCGCGTCAGGCTCGGGCAGGAGGCGGAACTGGCGTTCCCGCCCTCGACCATCGCCGGATTCGATCCGCCGGCAGGCGAAAGCCCCGGCCGGCTCACCAACCGCTTCTTCGGGCTGTTCGGCCCGCACGGGCCGCTGCCGCTGCATATGACGGAATACGCCCGCGACCGCCTGCGCAATCATCGCGATCCGACCTTCGTCGCCTTCGCGAACATGCTGACGCACCGGCTGATGAGCCTGCTTTACCGCGCCTGGTCTGCGGGCCAGCCGGCGCCCTCGTTCGACCGGCCGGAGAACGATCCCGTCCAGCGCAAGGTCGCGGCGATCTCGGGCCATGTCGGCAAGGGCATGGCCGAACGCGACGCGATGCCCGACCTGGCGAAGCGCTATTTCGCCGGCCACCTGGCGGTCGGCGCGAAGAACGCCGAAGGGCTGGTTTCGGTCCTGTCGGCCTTCTTCCGCGTGCCCGTCAATGTGCGCCAGTTCGTCGGCGCCTGGCTCGACCTCGAGCCCGACGACCGCTGGCAGCTTGGCGCGCGCGCGGGACTGGGCCAGGCGACGAGCGTCGGCCAGAAGGTCTGGTCGCGCAGCGCCAAGTTCCGCGTCCTGATCGGCCCCCTGACGCTTGCGGACTACCGGCGGCTCCTGCCCGGCAGCGCCTCGCTGGCGCGGGTGGAGGCGGTGGTGCGGAACTACATCGGCGATACGCTCGACTGGGATGTGAACCTCATCCTGAAGGCGGAAGAGGTTCCGGTGGCGCGGCTTGGTGCGGACACGCAGCTGGGCCAGACCTCGTGGATCGGCAAGCGGACAAGGACCGGCAACGCGGATGACCTTTGCGTCGTTCCGCGGTCGCGATTGGGATAACGGGACCGGCGCATCCGGCCCAGGCGGAGGGAGTGAGAGAGATGAGCGAGATCAGCAGGGTCGCCCTGTTCGGCAAGTTGAACCGCCTGGCCTACCAGGCGATCGAAAGCGCCACCGTCTTCTGCAAGATGCGCGGCAATCCTTACGTGGAGCTTGTCCACTGGCTGCACCAGATCCTGCAGGGGCAGGACAGCGACATCCACCGTATCATCCGCCACTTCGACCTCGATCCGGGCCGGATCGCCGCCGACATGACGCGCGCGCTCGATGCGCTGCCGCGCGGTGCCAGCGCCATCTCGGACCTGTCCGAACACCTCGACGACGCCACCGAACGGGCCTGGGTCTACGGCTCGCTCCAGTTCAACTCGGGCCAGATCCGCACCGGCTTTCTCATCCTCGGGATGCTGAGGACGAAGCACCTGCGCGCGATCCTGACCGGGATCTCGCCCGAGTTCGGCAAGATCAAGGCCGACGACCTTGCCGAGAACTTCGCCCGCGCCGTCGAAGGCTCGCCCGAGGACGGGCTGCGCGCCCAGGACGGGTCCGTCATGGGCGGCGGCGTCGAGCCGGGCGAGGCGTCGGGCGCGCGTTCGCCTGCCCAGATGGGCAAGCAGGAGGCGCTGAACCAGTTCTGCACCGACCTGACGCAGCAGGCGCTCGACGGCAAGATCGACCCGATCGTGGGCCGCGACGAGGAGATCCGCCAGGTCGTCGACGTGCTGATGCGGCGGCGCCAGAACAACCCGATCCTGACCGGCGAGGCGGGCGTGGGCAAGACCGCGGTGGTCGAGGGCTTTGCCCTGCGCATCGCGCGGGGCGATGTGCCGCCCTCGCTCAAGGACGCGCGGCTCCTGTCGCTCGACGTGGGTCTTCTCCAGGCCGGCGCCTCGATGAAGGGCGAGTTCGAGAACCGCCTGCGCCAGGTGATCGAGGAGGTGCAGGCCAGCCCGGTGCCGATCATCATGTTCGTGGACGAGACCCACACGCTTGTCGGCGCGGGCGGCGCGGCCGGGACGGGCGACGCGGCCAACCTGCTCAAGCCCGCGCTGGCGCGCGGCACGCTCAGGACGATCGGCGCCACCACCTGGGCCGAATACAAGAAGCATATCGAAAAGGACCCCGCGCTGACCCGCCGCTTCCAGGTCGTGCAGGTCGAGGAGCCGGACGTGCCGAAGGCGATCCGGATGATGCGCGGCATCGCCTCGATGCTGGAAAAGCACCACCGCGTGCAGGTTCTGGACGAGGGGATCGAGGCCGCGGTGTCGCTGTCGGCGCGCTACATTCCCGCCCGCCAACTGCCCGACAAGTGCGTGAGCGTCCTTGACACCGCCTGCGCCCGCGTCTCGATCAGCCAGCACGCGGTGCCGGCCGAGGTCGACGACAGCCGCAAGCGGATCGAGGGGCTCCAGACCGAGCTCGAGATCATCGACCGGGACGAGACCGCGGGTTACGACGTGACCGAGCGGCGCGCCGCGGTCAGCCATGCCAAGGCCGAGGAAGAGGCGCGGCTGGCCGCCCTGACCGAACGCTGGGAACGGGAAAAGGCGGTGGTCGAGGAGATCCTCGCCATCCGCGCCAAGCTGCGCGAGGGCGGCGCGCCGGTCGACGCCCCCAACGCGGCGGGCGAGGAAGCGGCGAAGGCCAGCCCCTTGAGCGCGGAGGAACGCGCAAAGCTGGTCGAGGAGCTGCGCGCGAAGAACGCCGAGCTGACCGCCATCCAGGGTGAAAGCCCGCTGATCCTGCCCATCGTCGACGCGCAGGCGGTGGCGACCGTCGTCGGCGACTGGACGGGCATTCCCGTCGGGCGCATGATGAAGGACGAGATCGACACCGTCCTGCATCTGGAGGAGCACCTCGCCAAGCGGGTGATCGGCCAGGACCACGCGATGAAGATGATCGCCAAGCGCATCCGCACCAGCCGCGCCGGGCTCGACAACCCGTCAAAGCCCATCGGCGTCTTCATGCTGGCCGGCACCTCGGGCGTCGGCAAGACCGAAACCGCGCTGGCGCTGGCGGAAATGCTTTACGGCGGTGAGCACAACGTCATCACCATCAACATGTCCGAGTACCAGGAGGCGCACACGGTATCGTCGCTGAAGGGCGCGCCTCCGGGCTATGTGGGCTACGGAGAGGGCGGCGTCCTGACCGAGGCGGTCCGGCGCAAGCCCTATTCGGTCGTCCTTCTGGACGAGGTCGAAAAGGCGCACCCGGATGTGCACGAGATCTTCTTCCAGGTCTTCGACAAGGGCGTGATGGAGGACGGCGAGGGGCGGGTGATCGACTTCAAGAACACCCTGATCCTGCTGACCTCGAACGCCGGGTCCGACATGATCATGGACATGTGCGCGGACCCCGAGCTGATGCCCGACCCCGAGGAGATCGCGAAGGCGCTGCGCGACCCGCTGCTGAAGATCTTCCCGGCGGCGCTGCTCGGGCGTCTGGTCACGATCCCCTACTATCCGCTGTCGCCCTCGATGATCGCGGCGATCACGCGGCTGCAGCTCGACCGGATCAAGAAGCGGGTGAAATCCACCCACAATGTCCCCTTCACCTACTCGGACGCGGTGGTGGATACGATTGTCTCACGTTGCCAGGAACTGGAAAGCGGCGGCCGCATGATCGACGCGATCGTCACCAACACGATGCTGCCCGACATCTCGGGCGAGTTCCTGAAGCGGATGATGGCGGGCGAGGACGTGCGCAAGGTGGACATCGGCGTGGCGGACGGTGAATTCACCTACGCCTTCGACTGAGACGACGGGAGGGAGAGGACGATGGCAGGCAAGAAGACGATGCTGGCGGAACTGAAGGTCAGTCCGCGCAAGGAATTCGACAAGAAGTCGAAGGACTGGGTCAAGTCCGACTCGGACCTTGTGAAACTGTTTGCCAAGGACTTTGAATACTCCCAGTCGCTCGAGCTTGATGATGGCAAGTGGAGCGAGAAGAAGCTGGCCAAGGCCCTTGAGGGCCTTGTGCTTTACGAGCTCAAGTACATCGCCACGGCGGTCGCGCTGGCGATGAAGTCGGTGGAAAAGTCGCCCGAGAAGATGAAGAAGACGGTCGACAAGGACCTGCCGGCGGCCCTGGCCGACACCGCGAAACTGATCCGCAAGAAGTGCAAGGCGGCGCTGGAGGAACTGGCCTCCTCCTCCGGCGCGGGGGCGGACAAGAAGGTTCTGAAGGAAGGGCTCGACGTCGTGCGCGAGGTGAACTCGGTTTCGTTGAAGGACGTCTTCAGCGATCCCGCAAAAGAGGTCATCGCCGCCTTCGACACGCTCCACAAGGAGCTTGTGAAGGCTGAGCGTGACGAGGCGCTCGCCAAGGACGAAGGCGACGACAAGAAGAAGAAGGCGCTCATCAAGGCGGCGGACAAGCGGCGCGATAGCGCCTTCGCGCGCTCCGCACGCTCGATCGACCAGGTCAAGAAGAAGTATGGCGCCACGAGAAAGCAGATCGAGTCGGCCATCGATGCCGTCGTCGGCCTGCGCGACAGTCTGAAAGATGCCGAGGCGAAGGAACTGCAGGATTTCGCCGACGACGTGAACAAGAAGATCTCGTCGCTGAACAAGCTGCAAAGCGAGCTTTACGAATTCGACGTGGAACTCGGGGAAGCCCACAACGATGTCGCCAGCCGCAAGGACGACAGCGACAACATCGGCCGCAAGCGCGAAAAGTTCGAGAAGGACGCCGGGCAGCACGACAGCGCCGGCGAAAAGGCCCGGAAGGAATTCGTCGACCTTGCGGCGCATTTCAAGCGCATCGAGAAGAAACTGAAAGTCTGAACAGATGCCGGCGCCGGCAGGTCCGGCCCGGCTTCCCGGGGGGTGAAGATGGAAGGCAACGCAGTCGCAGGGCAGGACCGATCGGCGAGGGAGGCGGTGCGCGTGTTCATCGAACGCGAAAGCGTGCGCAACGCGATCCTGGCGGTGATCATCTTCAATGCCGTCACGCTCGGGGTTTCCACGTCGAGCTGGGCCAAGGCTCATGCCGGCGATGCGCTCTCGCTCATCGACGGGCTGGTCCTGACCATCTTCGTGTGCGAACTGGCGCTCAAGTTCTTCGCCTACCGGCTCTCGTTCTTCCGCTCGGCCTGGAACATCTTCGACCTCGTGGTGGTCAGCGTCGGGCTTCTGCCCGCGACCGAAAGCCTTTCGGCGCTGCGTGCGCTGCGCGTCATCCGGGCGCTGCGGCTTCTCTCGATCGTGCCGCAGATGCGCGCGGTCGTGCAGGCGCTGTTCGACGCGCTTCCGGGCATGGGCGCGGTCATCATCATGCTGGGCATCGTGTATTACGTCTTCGGGGTGATGGCGACGATCATCTTCGGCCCGGTCTTCGACGAATGGTTCGGCACCATCGGCCGATCGCTCTATTCGCTGTTCCAGATCATGACGCTGGAAAGCTGGTCGATGGGCATCGTCCGGCCGGTCATGGTGGAGTTTCCCTATGCCTGGGCGTTCTTCGTGCCCTTCATCATCATCACCGCCTTCTCGGTCCTCAACCTCTTCATCGGTCTGCTGGTCAACACCATGCAGGGCGCGGTGGAGGCGGAGGAGCAGAAGGAATTCGAGGTGCTGCGCGATCTCGTGCGAAGCGAGACCGACCAGGTCGATGCGCATGTGCTGGAACTGAAGGACGAGATCGCGGCACTGCGCCGCGAGATCGCGGGTCTGCGGGGCAGGGCGGATGGCTAGCGGATCGCAGAAATTCATCGCCCGCAACCGCGCGCCCCGCGTCCAGATCGAATACGATGTGGAGCTTTATGGCGCCGAGAAGAAGGTGCAACTGCCCTTCGTCATGGGGGTGATGTCCGATCTTGCCGGCAAGTCCGCCCGGCCGCAGCCGTCGATCGAGGACCGCAAGTTCGTCGAGATCGACGTCGATAATTTCGACGACCGCATGCGCGCCATCGCCCCGCGCGTCAGCTTTGCCGTGCCGAACACGCTGAGCGGCGAGGGCAACATGGCGGTCGACCTCACCTTCGAGAGCATGGCGGATTTCTCGCCCGGCGCGATCGCCGCCCGGGTGGAGCCGCTGCGCGCGCTGCTGGAAGCGCGCACGCAGCTTTCGAACCTCCTGACCTACATGGACGGCAAGGCCGGCGCCGAGGCGCTGATCGAACGCGTTCTGGGCGACCGCAACCTTCTGGCCGCTCTCGTCGCCGCGCCCGCCGTGCAGGATGTCTCCGCCGACGATGCGCTCGCCGGGCTGCGGGCAGCGGCGCCGGAGACGATGGCAGAGGACACCTCGGCCGACGACGCGCTGGCCGCCTTGCGAGCGTCGGCGCCAGAGGCGGCTATAGAGGACACCTCGACCGACGATGCGCTTGCTGCGCTGCGGACGGCGGCACCCGAGGAGGCTTTGGAGGACACCTCAACCGACGATGCGCTCGCCGCGCTACGGGCAGCGGCGCCGGAGGCGGTTGTGGACGACACCTCAACCGACGACGCGCTTGCTGCACTGCGGACGGCGGCACCCGAGGAGGCTGTAGAGGACACCTCGACCGACGATGCGCTCGCCGCGCTGCGGGCAGCGGCGCCGCAGGCGGTTGTGGACGACACCTCAACCGACGACGCGCTTGCAGCCTTGCTGGATTCGGCGCCGGAGGCGGCTGAGGAAGAAAACTCCACGGACGACGCCCTAGCGGCCTTGCGAGCGGCTGCGCCAGAGGCCGCTGCGGAAGATACCTCTGCCGATGACGCTCTTGCGGCCTTGCGTGCGGCAGCGCCGGAGGCGGTTGCGGAGGATACCTTCACGGACGACGCGCTTGCCGCGCTTCTGACGGCGGCACCCGAGGAGGCTTTGGAGGATACCTCAACCGACGACGCGCTTGCGGCTTTGCTCGGCGCGACACCCGAGGCGGCTGAGGAGGACACCTCTACCGACGACGCGCTTGCGGCTCTGCTGGATTCGGCGCCGGAGGCGGTTGTGGATGACGCCTCGACCGACGACGCCCTAGCGGCCCTGCGAGCGTCGGCGCCGGAGGCAGTTGTGGAGGACACTTCGACCGACGACGCGCTCGCCGCCCTTCTGGACGCGGCACCGGAGGCGGTGGCAGAAGATACCTCCACCGACGATGCGCTTGCGGCCTTGCTGGACGCGGCGCCGGAGGCGGCTGAGGAAGATACCTCCGCCGATGACGCCCTTGCGGCCTTGCGTGCGGCGGCGCCGGAGGCGGTAGCGGAGGACACACCGGCCAATGACGCGCTCGCGGCTTTGCTCGGCGCGACACCCGAGGCGGCTGAGGAGGACACGTCCACCGACGACGCGCTCGCGGCGCTGCTGGATTCGGCACCAGAGACGCCTGCGGAAGATACTTCCGCCGCCGACGCGCTTGCGGCTTTGCTGGACTCGGCGCCGGAGGCCGCTGCGGAAGATACCTCTGCCGACGACGCGCTTGCGGCTTTGCGGACGGCGGCACCCGAGGCGGCTGTGGAAGATACATCCGCAGACGATGCGCTTGTGGCTCTGCTCGACACGGCACCGGAGCCGGTAGCGGAGGATACCTCCGACCTCGACGCTCTCTTCTCGGACACCGATGCAGACGCCGCGTCCGATCTTGACGCTCTGCTCTCGGGCGGCAGTGAGGACGTCGTGTCCGATCTCGACGCGTTGTCGGGGACAGGGGACGACGCTTCCGACCTTGACGCGCTTCTCGCCGGTGACGGCGGGGATGCAGGGTCCGACCTCGACGCTCTGCTCTCGGGCGGCAGTGCGGACGCCGCGTCCGATCTCGACGCGTTGTTGGGGGGAGGGGACGACGCTTCCGACCTCGACGCGTTGCTCGCGGGGGATGGGGATACGGACTTGTCGGGCGGCGCGGACCCCGGCGAGGCGGACGCATCCCGCATGGATACGGAGGATGACATGTCCGGAACCTCTGACGATGGTGAGGCCGGTGCGCACGGTGGCCCGTCCGAACGCAGGGTGGAGCACCCGTTCGGCTTCGTCTCGGCCCCGCGCCCGGCACCCGAAGACCTGCGGCGCACCGGTTTTCGCATGGCGATCTTCGGCGATTTCACCGGCCGTGCGGCGCGCGGCCTGATCGAGCCGGGCGAGGGGCTGGCCCATCGCCGCGCGATCCCGCTGGACGTCGATACGGTGGAGGAGGTGATCGAGGGCTTCGCGACCGAGCTTGTGCTTCCGGTCGGAGCGGACGGCGCGGGTATCAAGGTTGCGCTCAAGGATCTCGACTCGCTGCATCCGGACGAGATCTTCGACAATGTAGAGGTCTTTTCGGGCATTTCCGGCCTGCGCCAGCGGCTGAAAAGCGCCTCGCTCGCCCCTGCCGCGCTGGCGCAGCTTCAGAAATGGGGCGAGGCGCACGGCCAGCGGCTGGCGCCGCCGCGGCGCACGTCGGCAGGCTCGGCGGTGCCCGCGAATCTGAAGCTGGGCGCCTTCCAGCAACTGATCGGCGACACCGGCGGGCGGCTGACGCAGGCATCGCCCATCGACGACATGGTGGCGCGCATCATCGGCCCGCATGTGGTCGAGGCGCCCAATCCCGACGCGAGCGCGATGCTGAAGGCGGTCGATGACGCGCTGTCCTCGGCGATGCGGCTGATCCTGCACCACCCCGAGTTCCAGTCGGTCGAGGCGCTGTGGCGCTCGCTCGACTTCCTGGCGCGGCGGATCGAGACGGACGTCAAGCTGACGATCGACCTCTTCGACGTCTCGGCCGAGGAACTGGCCGTCGATCTTGCGGCGCAGGACGACCTGTCGGACAGCGGCTTGCTGCGGCTTCTGACCGACCGGCCGCTGGGCGAGGAGGGGCCGGGGGGTTATTCCGCGCTGTTCGGTCTTTACACCTTCGAGGAGACGCCGCCGCACGCGGAACTGCTGGCGCGGATCGCGCAGGTGGCCGCGCATGTGGACGCGCCGTTCTTCACTGCCATTTCGCCGGCCTTCCTCGACGTCGCGAAGGAGGACCGCCACCCGCTCGTCGCCAAGGCCTGGGACACGCTGCGCGCGCTGCCCGAGGCGGCCTACCTCGGCGTCGCCTCGCCCCGGTTCCTGCTGCGCCGCCCCTATGGCGAGCGGACCGATCCGGTCGATGCCTTCGATTTCGAGGAGTTCACCGAAAGCGAGGGGCTGTCGGGCATGCTCTGGGCGAACCCGGTGCTGCTGGTCGCGGTGCTGCTGGGCATCGGCTGGTCGAAACACGGCAAGCAGATGAGCCTGGGGTCGGTCATGTCGATCAACGACATCCCCTTCCACTACGTCCGCGACCGCCACGGCGATCAGGTCGCGCTGCCGCATACGGAGCGCAACCTGACCACCTCTAAGGTGCAGCACGTCGTCACGCGCGGCTATCAGCCGGTCCTGTCGATCCGGGGTCGGGACGAGATCCGGCTGGGATCGTTCCAGTCGCTTGCGGGGTCGGAGATCCGGGGCCGCTGGACCGGCGTGCCGATGCCGCCGAAGGAACCGCCGCCGACGATGCCGGGCGTGGCGGCGCGGCCGGCCGACATCGAGATGGACATTCCCGCGCCGGCCGGGTCGGGGGGCGACGATCTCGATGCGCTCCTTTCCGGGCTCGACACTGGTGGGGGCGCGGCGGGCGATGCGGACCTCGATGCGCTGCTATCCGGCCTGGACATCGGCGGCGGGGATGGCGAAGGGTCCGGCGATGCCGATCTCGACGCGCTTCTTGCCGGGTTCGACGATCTGGGGTCTTCGAGCGCGGAACCGGGCGAGATGGACCCGGAACTCGCTGCATTGCTGGAGGGATTGTGATGACCGACGCAAGCGGACCGGAACCGCGCATGGTGCTTTTGCAGATCGGCGAGACCTACTGGCTTTCGCAGGGTGAGGAATACCTAAACCCGATGCTGATGGGCGGCGGGTTCTTCCCGACGCCGGTGATCTGCTACCAGTTCGCGAACCACTTCGCCCTGCGCGCCTACCTGGGCGCCGATCAGTCGATGACCGATTTCTGGGGCATCAACCCCGACATCGTCGCGCGCCTGCGCCGCGATGGCCACCTTTTGGACTGCGAACCGCCGATCGAGTGATCGGGACGCCACGGCAGGAGGATCTGGGATGACTGAACCCGATACCAAGTTCGAGGGCCGGATGGTCCGGATGGAGTGTTCTTTCGCGGACACCAACGTCTTCCTGAAGTCGGCGGTGGTCGAGGAAGGGTTGAGCAGGATCATGGACACTACGGTGGAGTTTCTGGCCAAGGACCGCGCGCTCGACCTTGCGACCGTGGCGGGCAGCACCTTCACGCTCTTCGTCAAGGCGCAGGATGACAGCGAACGGAAGTTCATCGGCACCTGCGTTTCGGTGCGCTTCCTTGGGCTTTATCAGGGGTTCGGCCATTTCGAGGCCAAGGTGCGCCCGCGGCTGTGGTTCCTGACGCTCGGCAAGAACAACCGCATCTTCCAGAACATGACGACGCCCGACATCGTCAAGCAGGTCCTGTCGGATGCCGGGTTCACCGACATCACGGATTCGCTGTCGGGCACCTACACCGAACGCGTCTACTGCGTTCAGTACGGCGAAAGCGATTACGACTTCATCTGCCGCCTGATGGAGGAGGAAGGCATCTACTTCTTCTTCACCTATTCGGGAACGGTCGACACGCTCGTTCTGGCCGACGGCGTGGGGGCCCATTCGGCGGTTCCCGGCGCGGCCAGCATCGAGTTCCACTTCCGCGAGAAAGCCTACCGGCGCGCGAACGACCACATCTTCGAATGGGCGCCAAGCGAGGCGGTGGTGGCGGGCAGCGTGGCGATGACCGACTACAACTTCGAGACGCCAAGCGCGAGCCTGATGAAGGTCACGACGGTGACCAAGGGCAGCCACGACCACAACAGCTACGAGATCTATCACTACCCCGGCCATCACACGACCGTGGACGAGGCTGAGGGGCGCACGAAGGTCGCGCTCGAGGCGAAGGCCGTCGGCCACCAGACCTATCGCGGGGCATGCAACGTGCGCACCTTCGCGGCCGGCGCGACCTTCACCATGACGAACCACCCGCGCACCTCGGACCAGACCGAGTTCCTGGTGACGAAGGCCACCCACCAGTTGCGGGTCGAGACCGACTATGACGACGACCAGACCCGGCAGCGGGTGCTTGAACGCGACGGCGCGCAGGTGACCGACGACCAGATCGATTCCTATCGCTGCCTGTTCGAGACGATTCCCAAGGCCACCCAGTTCCGCGCGCCCAAGGTAACCCCCTGGCCGGTCATCGGCGGCCTGCACACCGCGAAGGTCATGGGGCCCTCGGGCGAGGAGATCCACACCGACACCTACGGGCGCATCAAGGTCAAGTTCCACTGGGACCGGAACGAGGCCACCGACGATACCTGCACCTGCTGGGTGCGCTGCGTCATGCCCTGGACCGGCAACGGCTGGGGCTTCATCGCCATTCCGCGCGTGGGACAGGAAGTCGCCATCATGTTCGAGGAGGGCGACCCCGACCGGCCAATCTGCACCGGCATGCTCTATCACGCCGAAACGATGCCGCCGAAGACCTCCGAGACCGCGCCGCCCCATGCGTCGGCCCGGACCGATCACACGCTGCCCGCCAGCATGACCCAGACCGGGATCAAGACCCACAGCACCAAGAGCGGGAACGACACCACCTACAGCGAACTGATCTTCGAGGATACGAAGGACGCCGAATTCGTGCGCCTTCAGTCCGAGAAGGATTATTTCGAGATCATCAAGGACAACGCAATCATCACCATCGGGATGGAGAAGAAGAACCCCGGCGACTTCACCCAGACCATCTACAACAGCCGGACCGAGACGGTGAAGATGGGCGACAGCACCTTCACCGTCGAGACCGGGAACGAGATCCGCTCGATCAAGACCGACCAGACCGAGGACATCGGCCAGAACGTGACGCGGACGGTGGGCGCGGACCGGACCGAAACCGTGACCGGCAATCACACCGAGACGGTCAAGAGCGACAATTCGGTCACGGTCGAGGGCAAGTCGGACTTCACCGTCACCGGCAACATCACCGAGACTTCGTCAACCGGCAGCATCGCGATCGAGGCGGCGACCGAGATCACGCTGACCGTGGGTTCGAACTCGATCAAGATCGACCAGACCGGCATCACCATCACCGGCGCGATGGTCACCATCGAGGGCAAGGGTACGCTCGAGGCCAAGTCGCCTATGACCACGGTGAAGGGTGACGGCATGCTGACCCTCAAGGGCGGCATCACGATGATCAACTGAGGATGCCATGAGCAAGCGATTTGCAGATCTGAAGAAGATCCCGAAAGAGCCCGCAGCGCGCATGTTGGCGATGGCCAACGCCAAGCTGCAGACCAAGGTCACGCTGCCCGTCAACGCGCCGGTCGAGGCGATGCTGGAGGCGCTGGACGCCGAGGGGGCGGTCTTCGACATGATCCGCCTTCTGTCCGTGGCGCTTCCCGCGCGCGAACGGGTCTGGTGGGCCTGCCTTGCGGCGCGCGACTATGTCGGCGAGGCACCGAAGAACAACACGCCCTCGCTCGCGGCGGCGGAGGCCTGGGTCTTCAAGCCCTCGCCCGAGAACCGCGAGAAGGCGCGCGCGACGCTTGACCATGCCGATGTCGACGACGACACGGTGCACTGCGCCAACGCGGTCGTGTTCTGCGACGGCACATTGGGGGAAGGGGCGCTGTCGCAGCATCCCGCGCCGGTCGGCGCGTCCGAAGTCTGCGCCTTCGCCATGAACCTCGTGGCATTGAAGAAGCAGTCTGATAGGTTTCCGCAGTACGCCCACGAACTGATCGACCGCGCGCTCGACATCGCGCGGGGCGGCAACGGTCGGGTCGGGCAGGCCGCGCCGGCCGGCGATGGCGCATAGGAGGGCACGATGGGATTTCCGCAAGCGCGCGTCACCGACCTGCACGGCTGCATGGCGCCGTCGATTCCGCCGCCGCCGGTCCTGCCGGTGCCGATCCCGATCGGGCCGCCCTGCGCGCCCACGGTGCTTGTGGGCGGCCTGCCGGCGGCACGCGCGACCGACATGACCCTGGCAGTCCCCCCCCATCCGATCGCCAAGGGGTCGGGGACGGTGCTGATCTGCAACCTTCCCGCCGCCCGCATCACTGACACCTGCGGCTGCGGCGGACCCATCATCCTGGGTTGTTTCACGGTGCTCACGGGCGGATAAAGAAGAAGAATGGCAGTCACGCTCAGATTCCAGTCCACAGGCATGATCCCCGGCCAGGCGCAGCCGGTGGTTATGCGCGGCAACAGCCTGACCATCGGGCGCGGTCCCGAGAACGACCTGGTCCTGCCCGATCCCGACCGCATGATCTCCAAGCGTCACTGCGTGATCGAGGATCACAACGGCAACGTCGTGGTCGTCGATCTTTCGACCAACGGGACGTTCCTGAACTATGGCAAGGTGCCGCTCGGCAACGTGCCGACGCCGCTGAACGACGGCGACATCCTGAGCATGGGCGGCTATGAGCTTCTGGTCAGCTTCGGGCAGGCGCAGCGGGATGCGATGGCGCATATCCCCGATCCCTTGGCCGATGGCCCGGTGTCGCACGGCCACGCCGGTCGCGCGCCCGATCCGCTGGCGCTGCTGGAAGACACGCACGGCAGCGGCAAGGGCGACTTTCTGGACGACCTTCTGGGCTCCTCCCAGCCGACCGGCCCGCGCGGGCTGAAGCGGCACGAGCCGGAGGACCCGCTGCTGCCGCCCTTGGGAGAAAACGACCTTCTGGCGCCCGCGCCCGTGCCGGAATGGGACGGGCCCGCGCAGAAATACCACAACCCCTCGGTCGAGGATGCCTTTACCCCGTCGGGCCGCGCCGCCGTCATTCCGGATGACTGGGACGAGGATTTCCTGTCCCCCGCCGCGCCGAAGAAGCCCACGGCCCCGCCCGCACCCGCACCCGTCCCACCTGCGCCGCCCGCCGCGCCAGCCACCCCGCCGGCCGCGCAGATCCCCGACTTCGACGATGATTTCCTGACCCCCGCCGCACCCGCGCCGAAAGCAGAGACGCCCCCGGCCGCTCCTGTCACCCCGCCGTCGCCGCCGCCCGTGGCGCCCACGCCGACCGCGTCGCCCGTCGCGCCCGCCCCTTCGGACCCTTTCCTGGAGGAGGGGGAAGAACCCGCCGCACCCCCGTCTGCGAAGGCGACCGCGCCGGCCGAATCCGCCCCGGCGCCAGCTGCCCCGGCCGTCACCCCGCCACCCGTCGCGTCGCCCGCCCCACCGCCCGCGGCGTCGGCCGGCGATGCCGCGCTCGCGCAGGCGTTCCTGGCCGCGATGGGGATGACGGAGCTAACGATCCGGGACGAGGATCTTCCCGCCACCATGACCCGGATGGGCACGGTCCTGAAGCTGATGATCGAGGGGATCCGCGAGATTCTGATGACGCGCACCTCGATCAAGGGCGAATTCCGCATCAACCAGACCATGATCGGCGCGGGCGGCAACAACCCGCTTAAGTTCTCCATCTCGCCCGAGCAGGCGATCGAGGCGATGGTGAAGCCGACCGCGCGGGGCTATCTCGACGCGCCCGCCGCGACCGAACAGGCGCTCAGGGACATCAAGGCGCACGAGGTCGCCATGGTCACCGGGATGGAGGCCGCGCTGAAGGGCGTGCTGAAGCGGCTCGACCCCAAGGCGCTGGAGGAGAAGATCCAGGGCGGCGGCGGCATCGGCGACTTCCTCAAGGGCAAGAAGGCGCGCTACTGGGAAGTCTACGAAAAGATGTATTCGGAAATCTCGGATCAGGCGGAAAACGACTTCCACGATCTTTTCGCGCGCGAATTCGCGCGCGCCTATCAGGAACAGCTGGACCGGCTGAAATAGCCCGGTCCGGATCGACGTAAAAAGGCCGGCCGGTCCGGCAATGGAAAGCGGGGAGAAGCGCGTTTGTCCTGGGAAAGCAAGGTTCTGTGGACCGAAGGCCTGTTCCTTCAGCCGCATCATTTCCAGCAGTCCGACCGGTATGCCGAGGCCTTGGTGTCCGGTCTTGCGCGGCGCGTCCTGCCCTATGTCTGGGGCTGCTCGACGCTTGAGATCGATGACGAGCTTCTCAAGATCGGCAAGTTCGCGATCCGAACCTGTTCGGGCATCACGCCCGATGGCGCGATCTTCCGCGTGCCGCAGGTCGAGGATCATCCCGTCGCGCTCGAGGTGCCCGAGTCGGTGAAGGACTGCGTCGTCTACCTGACCGTCCCGTCCCGCCGCGCCGGCGCGATCGAGGTGGACCTGTCCGGCGCAGACCAGTCCGCCAGCCGCTACAAGCCCGCGGAGGTCGAGGTGATGGACTCGATGGGGCGCGACCGCAAGGCCGCCACCGTCGGCGTGGCCAAGCTGCGCCTCTCGTTCGCGCTGGCGGTCGATGACCTCGCCGACCGGCTGGTGATCCCGGTCGCGCGCATCATCGAGGTGCGGTCGGATCGCGAGATCGTGCTGGACAAGGGATTCATCGCCTCGGCCATCGACGTGCGCGCGGCGCCCCCGCTCAACGATTTCCTGCGCGAGATCGAGGGGCTTCTGGCGCATCGGATGGTGGCGCTTGCGGGGCGGCTCTCGGAAGGCGGGGCGAAGGGGGTTGCGGATGTCTCCGACTTCCTCCTGCTGACCGTGGTGAACCGGGCGCTGCCGGTCTTCCGCCACATGCTCTCGATCGAGAACATCCACCCTGAACGCGCCTACCGCGAATGCGTGGCGCTGGCCGGGGAGCTGGCGTCGTTCATGGCGGGCGAAAAGCACCCGCCGGAGTTTCCGGCCTACCGGCATGGCGAGCTGACCTCGACCTTCAACCCGGTGATCCGCACGCTGAGGCAGTACCTCTCCTCGGTCATCGAGCAGACGGCGGTGGCGATCCCGCTCGATCCGCGCAAGTACGGCATCAGCGTCGGCGTCATCGCCGACCGCAAGCTGATCAACCGCGCGGGCTTCGTGCTGGCGGTCAAGGCGGATGTCCCGGCC
Source organism: Albidovulum sediminis (assembly GCF_025380365.1). Lineage (GTDB taxonomy): Bacteria > Pseudomonadota > Alphaproteobacteria > Rhodobacterales > Rhodobacteraceae > Albidovulum > Albidovulum sediminis. Next base: position 1,601,078 of record NZ_JAOCQF010000001.1, on the reverse strand, counting down.
GAGACGATCCGGCGGCATTTCTCCGGCCATGCGAAGATCGGCCCGGTCGAGGAGATCCGGCAACTGGTGAACTCCGCCCTGCCGGGGATCACGCTGCGCCCGCTGCCGGTGGCGCCGCGCCAGATCCCCTATCACGCGGGCGTGGTCTATTTCGAACTGGACGGCGAAAGCGCATACTGGGGCAAGATGACCACCTCGGGCGGGATCGCGGTGCATGTGTCGGGCGAGTATCCGGGGCTCTCGATGGAGCTTTGGGCGATCCGTCAGGGCTGAGGACGGGAAGGACGCGAGATGTCGAACAAGGATCCCTTTGCCGAACCCAACGACAACGAACGGACGGTGATCCGGCCGAACCCCGGCGGCCGCCGGCCGGCGGGCGGTGCCGCACCGACACCGCCGGGCTATCCGCCGCAACCGGGCTATCCGCCGCAGCCGGGCTATCCCCCCCCGCCCGGCTACCCGCCACAGGCCGGCTACCCCCCTGCGCCGGGCTATCCGCCGCAACCTGGCTATCCCCCGCAGGGCGCCTATCCGGGCCAGCCGCAGCCCCCGCAGGCCGCGGCACCTGGGCAGGACGCGATGGCCGATCCGATGTCCTACGGCGTGCCCCAGCATGCACAGCCCGCCGCTGCACCCGGCCCGCGTCCCGACGCGGACGGAGAGGCGGCGATGGCCCTGTCGATGACCGGGCTCAACACGCTCAACGCCTGCGCCGCGACGTTGTTTTCGCTGATCGGGCGCATCCGCAACCGCGCCCAGCACATGGACGCCGACAAGCTGCGCCAGAGCGTGATCGCCGAGGTGCGCGCCTTCGAGAACCGCGCGCTTCAGGCCGGGATCGAGGCGCAGACGGTCAAGGTCGCGCGCTACGCGCTTTGCGCCACACTCGACGACGTGGTGCTGAACACGCCCTGGGGCGGGCAGTCGTCCTGGGCGGTGCAGTCGATGGTCGCCACCTTCCACCGCGAAACGGTGGGCGGCGACCGCTTCTACGACCTGCTGGCGCGGCTGGAACAGGCGCCGGGTCCGAACATCGACATGCTCGAATTCCTCTACATGTGCCTGTCGCTGGGCTTCGAGGGGCGGTTGCGCGTCGAACAGGGCGGCACCGACAAGCACCTGCAGATCCGCAACGGCCTGGCCCGGATCATCCGCGGCCAGCGTGGCCCGGTGGAACGCGACCTCTCGCCCCACTGGGCGGGGCTCGACATGCCGCACAAGCCGCTGTCCGCCTGGAAGGCGGTCTGGATCGCGGCGGGCGTCGCCACGGTAATCATGGGGCTTGGCTATGCCGGGCTGTCCTACGCGCTCGGCGTGCGTTCCGAGCGGCTGATTGGCCAGTTGTCGGCGCTCGAATCCTCAGTCGTGCCCGAACTGCTGCGCCGCGCGCCGCCGCCGCCGCCCCCACCGCCTGCGCCCGAGAGCGAATCCGTCAAGGTGGCGGAATTCCTCAAGCCCGAGATCGAGGAAGGGCTGGTGACGGTGATCGAGAAGGGCAACGTGGTGACCGTGCGCATCGCGGGCGCGGGCATGTTCGGCTCGGGCTCCGACCAGGTGAAGGAAGAATTCCTGGTCAAGCTGCAACGCGTGGCCGAGGCGCTGAACGATTCCAAGGGGCCGATCATCGTCGTCGGCCATTCGGACAACGTGCCGATCAAGTCCTCCCGGTTCCCGTCGAACATGCACCTGTCGCTGGCCCGCGCCGAAAGCGTGATGAAAGTCATGGCCCAAAGCCTGACTGACACGGCGCGGATGACGGCCGAGGGCCGGGCGGACAAGGAACCCATCGAATCCAACGACACCAAAGAGGGGCGGGCCAAGAACCGCCGCATCGAGGTCCTGCTGGTGAAGGCTGACGGATAATGATCTTTCGCAGAATACGCCACATCCTCGGCACGCTGAACTTCGTGATCCTGCTGCTCGCGCTGATCATCGGGGCATGTCTGTGGTACTTCGGCCCGCTGTTCCACTGGGGGGAATGGCGCCCGCTCGACACGGTCACGGCGCGGGTCGTCGCCATCGCCATCGTCGTGGCGCTGGCTTTCCTGATCATGCTGCTGCGCTGGGTCATCCGGCGCCGCCGCAACCGCAAGATGGAAGAGGACCTGACCGCGGTCGAGGCGGCGCCCGACATGACCGCGCAGGAACTGACCGAACTGCGCGACAAGATGAAAGAGGCGCTGGGCGCCCTGCGCAAGTCCAAGCTGGGGCGCCGGCACCTGTACGAATTGCCCTGGTACGTCATGATCGGCCCGCCCGGCGCGGGCAAGACCACCGCGATCGTCAATTCCGGCCTGCAGTTCCCGCTGGCCGAGGCGATGGGCAAGTCGGCCATCGGCGGCGTCGGCGGCACCCGCAACTGCGACTGGTGGTTCACCGACAACGCGGTGATGATCGACACCGCCGGCCGCTACACCACGCAGGAAAGCGATGCGGAGGCCGACAGCGGCGCCTGGCTGGGGTTCCTGTCGCTTCTCAAGAAGCACCGCAAGCGCCAGCCGATCAACGGCGCGATCATCGCCATCTCGCTTTCCGACCTGTCGATGCAGGACGAGACGACCCAGAAGGGCCACGCCAACGCCGTGCGCCGCCGCCTGCACGAGCTGCGCGAGAAGCTGGGGGTGCGCTTCCCCGTCTACGTGCTCTTCACCAAGGCCGACCTGATCGCGGGCTTTACCGAGTTCTACGACACGCTCGGCAAGGAGGATCGCGAACAGGTCTGGGGCTTCACCTTCCCGCTTGAGAAGTCGAAGGGCGAGGTGTCGCCCATCGCCAACTTCGACCAGGAGTTCTCGCTGCTGCTGCAACGGCTGAACGCGCAGTCGCTCGAAAAGCTCCAGGCCGAGACGGACCACCAGCGCCGCAGTCTGATCGCGGCCTTCCCTGGCCAGGTGGCCTCGGTCCGGCAGGTGGCGCGCGACTTCCTCGCGCAGGTCTTCCAGGACAACCGGTTCGAACAGCGCCACATGCTGCGCGGGGTCTATTTCGCCTCGGGCACGCAGGAAGGCACGCCGATCGACCGGCTGATGATGAACATGGCGCGAACCTTCGGGATCGGGCGCCAGGCCATCGGCTCGGGCCGCGGTACGGGGCGGTCCTTCTTCCTGACCCGTCTTTTCGACAACGTGATCTTCCGCGAGGCGGGGCTTGTGTCGGCCGACGACAAGGTCGAACGGCGCTATCGCTGGACCAAGCGCATCGCCATCACCGCGATGACGCTTCTGACCATAGCGGCCTTCGGGCTCTGGACGCGCAGCTTCCTTGGCAACCGCGACATGATCGCCGACGCCTCGACGCTGGCGGACACGTTCCAGCAGATGTCCCAGACCATCCCCGGAAGCCCCATCGGCGACACCGACCTGCCCTCGGTCGTGCCCGCGCTGAACGTCCTGCGCGACATGCCCGGCAATCCCGCGCTGGGCGATCCGGAGCCGGAGGGGCGGCTGACCTGGGGTCTTTACCAGGGCGAGGTGATCGGGACGCAGGCGCAGCAGACCTATCGCTCCGCGCTCAACACCCACTTCCTGCCGCGCCTGCTTCTGAGCCTTGAGGAGCAGATGCAGGCCAACATGAACAACCCCGACTTCCTCTACGAGTCGCTGAAGATCTATCTGATGCTGGGCCAGGGGGACCACCTCAGCCCGGATCTGGTCAAGGAGTGGATGCGGGCGGTCTGGGGTGCCTACTACAAGGGCCCGGAACGCGACGGGCTGCGGGCCGATCTGGAATCGCACCTTCAGGCGATGCTGTCCCAGCCGATGCAGCAGATCCCGCTGAACGGGCCGCTGATCGACCAGGTGCGGGGCATCCTGACCGAAATGTCGATTGCCCAGCGTGTCTACAACGGCATCATCTCCAGCCCGGCGGCGAAGGCGCTGCCCGCATGGCGCCTGTCCGACGTCGGCGGGCCGGCCATCGGCCGGGTGATGCAGCGCAACTCCGGCAAGCCCCTGACCGATGGGGTCGAGGGCATCTTCACCTACAACGGCTTCAACAACGTCTTCCTCGCCGAGGCGCTGGGCGTGGCGCAGCGGATCCAGAACGAAAGCTGGGTCCTCGGGCCGACCGCCGAGGCGGCGCAAAGCGAGGCCGCATTGGTGTCGATCAGCCGCGACGTGCTGGACCTCTACTACAACGACTTCATCGAACGCTATGACGGGATCCTGTCGGACCTCGACATCATCCCGATGCAGTCGCTGAGCCATGCGGTCGAGGTGACGAACGTGCTTTCCGGCCCGACCTCGCCCATTGCCAACGTGCTGACCGCGATCGCGGCCGAAACCCGCTTGACGGAAAAGCGCGGCCTGGCGGATGCGACGGGGCTGAGCGAGGGCGTGTCGAGTGTCGGGGCGATGGAGATCCAGTCGAACCTGAGCGTGCAGGCGCAGGTCTTCGTCAACGCGCTGGCCAGTTCGAGCCTCGTGAACGGAACCAATGCCGAACCGCCGAAGGAGCCGGGGCAGTATGTGGTCGACCGCTTCGCCTGGCTGAACGACCTGGTGGCGCGGGCCGAGGGCAAACCCTCGCAACTCGATGACCTGATGCAGACGCTGACGCTCGTCTACCAGGAGCTGAACAAGATGTCGTTCTCGGGCGGGCTCGCGACACCCGGCATCGCCGGGGAACCGACTGCGCTTCAGCAGTTCACGCAGGCCGCGGCGCGCCTGCCGGGGCCGATGCAGCGTTGGGCCACGCAGATCGCCACGGGGTCGTCGGGCATCACCGTCGACGGCACGCGGGCGGCGATCAACGCGCGCTGGCAGGCCGCGGTCCTGCCGTTCTGCGAACAGGCCACGACCGACCGCTATCCGTTCGCGCGCGGCGCCGCGGCCGACATCGCCATCGCGGACTTCTCCAAGCTCTTCGGGCCGGGCGGACAGATCGACGCCTTCTTCAACGAGAACCTGCTGCCGCATGTCGACATGTCGGTCAGGCCCTGGCAGTGGAAGAAGGTGGGCGATACCGATCTGGGCATTTCGGCCAGCGTGCTGGAGCAGTTCCAGTACGCGGCCGAGATTCGCGACGCCTTCTTCGCCGCCGGACCGGTGCCTGCGATCAGCTTCCAGGTCACGCCCGAGGCGCTGGACGAAAAGTCCAAGCAGGTGACGCTGACCATCGACGGGACCGACATCGTCTTCAACCACCGCGGCGCGACGCCGACGGCGGTGACATGGCCCGGATCGGTGGGGCTGGCGCGGGTCGCGCTGGAGCCGCAGGTGAAGAATGCCGAAAACCAGATGGGCATGGACGGGCCTTGGGCCTGGTTCCGGCTTCTGGACGCGGCGAACGTGCGCGACACACCGGCGGCGGACCGGCTGCGGGTGATCTTCAGCGTCGGCGGGCGGATCTCCATCTTCCAGCTTCAGTCAGGCTCGGTCTTCAACCCGTTCAAGCTGAAGGCCCTGTCCAAGTTCTCCTGCCCGAAGTCGTTCTGATGGCGGCTGCGTCCGGTGCCTTCGGTGCCTTCGGAAAGATCCCCGCGCTGGGGGATTTCTTCCGCTTCGGCATGGCGCCGGGCTTTGTCGCGGCCTGGGACGACTGGCTGCAGCGCGGGATCCTGGCCGGGCGCGACCGGCTGGGGGAGGGCTGGCAGGACTGCTACATGACGGCACCGATCTGGCGCTTCGCGCTGGCGCCGGGGCTGGCGGGGGCAGAGGCGGCACTGGGCGTGATGATGCCCTCGGTCGACCGCGTGGGCCGGCAGTTCCCGCTGACGCTTGCCGCCACGCTCACAGAGGGGGTGGACCCCGTCGCCACCCATTTCGCGGCGGAGGGCTGCTTTCACGCGCTCGAAACGCTCGCGCTTGAGGCGCTGGACGACCTGCCGCGCGAGGGCCTGGTCGAACGGCTGGCCGCGATCGCCGCGCCGTCCGCGCCGGCGCCGGGGCAGGTGGTCATGGCGCCGGGGCGTGCGCTGGTCAGCGACGCCGGGCCCGAGGGCGGTCTGCCGCATCTGGCCGCCCGCTGTCTGGGCCGCGATTTCCGCGCGCCGAGCGTGTGGAGCGCGCAGGGCGAGGGTGGCACGCGACTGATGATCCTGGAAGGGATGCCGGACGAGGCGGCGACGGTCGGGCTGTTCGATCCGAACGCCGCCATCTGGCAGAAAAGGGAGGCCGCATGAGTTCTGGCTTTCACGTCCGCTACAGCGCCACGACCCATGTCGGGCGTGTGCGCAAGATGAACGAGGATTCCATCCTCGCCATGCCCGAGCAGGACATCTGGGTGGTCGCGGACGGCATGGGCGGGCACGAGGGGGGCGACTTCGCGAGCCAGGCCGTGATCGAGGCCATCGCGATGCTGGCGCCGGGGCTTGAGCCGCGCGAGAAGATGCATGAACTGCGCGGCGCGATCCAGCGGGCGCACGCCATCATCCGGCAAGAGGCTGACCGGCGCGGCGTGACCACCATCGGCGCGACTGTGGTGACGCTGATGCTTGCCAACGGTCATTTCCTGAGCTTCTGGGCCGGGGACAGCCGGCTTTACCGCCTGCGTGACGAACGGCTCGAGGTGCTGACGACCGATCATTCGCTGGTCGCCGAATTCGTCCTGTCCGGCCAGATGACCTGGGACGAGGCCGACGCGCATCCGCAGTCGAACGCGATCACCCGCGCGGTAGGCGTGGGCGACGAGCTTGAGCTGGACAAGATCCGGGGCGAGGTGCTTCCCGGCGACCGTTTCCTGCTCTGTTCGGACGGGCTGAACAAATACGCCACCTCCGACATGATCCGCCGGGTCCTTGCGCGCGACCCGATCGAGACGGTCGCCGAAACGCTTCTTCAGATCGCGCTCGACGGGGGCGGGGCAGACAACATCTCGATCATCGTGGTCGACACCGTCTGAGCGCGGCGCCCGCGGCGGGTCAGGGCTGCGCGGTGGTCAGGATCCGGCTGTCGATCGAGGTGACCGTGGTCGTCCCGGAGGCCACCAGATCGGCGAGCGCCTGCGCATAATCGGCGGCGGGTTCGGAAATCTCGCGCATCGTGGCGAACAGCGGCGCCTTCGCGTAAAGCGCGATCACCTTGCTCTTGCCGAGCGAGCTTGCGTCGACGGTGAAGGCCAGTTTCGATGTCCCCTGCGCCTCGGTCAGGCCATAGGCGACACGCACCGGAACCGCGCCCGGCTGGCCACTCCGCAAGGCCGCGACGGAGTTGTCGGGCCGCGTCTGGTTCGGCAGCAGGTGGAAAACGTTGCCCGAGACGTCGAGGACGGAGACATAAAGATAGCCGTCCGTCACCTCGGCGGGGATATCCACGTCGATCACCGGGTTCTCGCCCACGAAATAGCGCCCCGACGGGTTCGGGTCGGCGCTGTCACCGAAGCCGAAGGAAATGTCGAAGCCGCCGGCCGGCGCGGCGGGCAGGCGGGTCTCTATCAGGCAGAGCGCGGGGTTCAGGATCTCGGCGTCGATCACGACCTCGCGCGGGCCCGCCACCGCGCGCAGGGCGTCGAACAGGCGGATGCGCGATCCGTTGTCGGCCAGGCGCCCGGCGACGACGATCCGGTCGGCCTCGGCGTAGCCCTCGGACGGGACCGATTGCTGCACCAGCGGCCCGCAGTCGGCGATCTGGTCCAGGATCGGCTGCAAGGCGGTGGCGGCCAGAAGCTGCGACTTCAGCGCGATGTCTGCCGTCCCGCTCATCCCGCCCGGAAGCGTGGTGCCGAGAAGCGCGGTCACGCTGTCCTGGCGGGCCGCATCCGCGGTCGATCCGGTGGCGGTGAAGGTCATGCCGTCGACGGACAGCGACCATTCGTCCAGCGTGGCCAGCGTCGACATGAGCAGGCTGACATCGCCCCCCCAGCCTTCGCCGATCTCTCCGCGGGCAAGCGAGAGTTCCGCCGTGCCGCTCAGCCGCGCGATATCTTCCGACAGCGTGCGCTGGACCGCCTCCGAAGGGGCATAGCCCACCGCCTCGGGGACGCCGCCCTCGGCCTTGGTCACGCGGAACGTGTAGGGTTCGGCCAGCGGCAGCGAAGGTCCGAACATGCCGGAGAAGTAGGCCCCGGCGCCGCCCCCGCCAGCCAGCAGCACGAGCAGCGTGAGGACGAGCGGCAGGCGGCTTTTCCCCGCCGCGGCCTCGGCCTTGCCGGCCGCCTTGGCCTTCGTTGCTTCGGCGCCCGGCTTTGCGGCCGCGGCCTTGCCGGGCATGATGACCGTCCGGTCTTCCAGTCCCGCGGGCAGCCCCGCAGGGGCCGCCGCCGGCCCGCCGCGGATCGCCGCCAGAACCTCGGCCGCGCTCTGGAACCGCTGCGCCGGATCGGGGTGCGACAGCTTCCCGATCAGCGACTTGAGCGGTTCGGGCACGCCCTCAGTATCCAGCGGCTCGCCCTTCTTCTGCAGGACCTCCATCGGGTTCGACCCGGCGTTCGGCGGGCGGCCGCGGAAGCCCGCAAGCAGCAGCGCGCCCAGCGAATAGAGGTCCGACCGGGCATCGGTCCGGCCGCTGAGCTGTTCGGGGGCGGCATAGGCATACTTGCCGGCGAACTCGTTGCCCACGATCGTCGCCGCGCCGGGGTTGGTGTCCTTGGCGATGCCGAAGTCGATGATGACGGCCTCGGCCGGGTTGCCGTTCCTCAGGATGATGTTGTCGGGCGACAGGTCACGGTGGACGATGTTCTTTGAATGGGCGGCCTGAAGCCCCTCGGCCACGCGGGCGCCGATGACCAGAAGATCCTCCGCCGACAGGCCGCCTTCCTTCAGCTTGTGGTCAAGCCCCGGCCCGTCGACATAGTCCATCACCAGATAGACCGTGCCCTCGGGTGTGCGCTGGTTGTCGGAATAGCGCACCACCGCATCGTGGCGGATGTCGCGCATTTCTTCTTCCCGCGTCATCAGCAGCAGGAAGTCCTCGTTGCGCGAAAACTCCGACCGGAGCGCCTTGAGCGCCACGACCCGGCCCGAGATCTCGGAGCGGGCGCGGTAGACCTCGGAGGTGCCACCGCGCCCCAGCAGGGCCTCGATCCGGTAGGTGTTGTTCAGCAGGTCCCCGGGCCGGAAGGCGTCGCCTGGGCGTGAGTCGTTCATCGGCGGCTATCCGTCCTCGGGTTCCGGGTCGCGTCGTTCAGCCCAGGGCCTGGAATTCGACACGCCGGTTCACGTCGGCCGCCGGGTTCGCCGTATCGAGCGGGGCCGTCTCGCCCGCGCCGATCGCCATCAGGCGGTCCGAACTGATGCCGCAGTCGCTGACCAGATACTGCATCACCGCCTCGGCGCGCGCTTCCGACAGTGACTGGTTGTAGTCCGCGCTGCCCGAGGAATCGGTGTGGCCGATCACCTGGAAGCGGCTGACGTCGATGGATTTCATCGCCTCGCACATGGTGGCGAGCCGCGGTTTCTGGTCGTCGCGCAGGGCCGAGGAATTGTAGTCGAACGAGATGCTCAGGTTGACCTGGGCATCGGCGGCCACGGGCTGATAGGCGGGCTCGGTCGCCGTCGCGGCCACGGCGGTGTCGGTCACGGTCGTGGCTGCGGTGGAGGGTGCCAGCACGAGGCCGCGGGTCTTCTGCTGCTTGGCAAAAAGATCGGAGATCTGCTCGGCCGTCAGTTCGCCGTCGGTGGACTGGGCAAAAGCGGGAAGGCAGGTGCCGGAAAGTGCCAGCGTCAGGCCTGAGGCAAGGAGCGCGTTTCTAAACATCGACTTGTTCTTTCCCGATATGTCAGGGGTACTCGCCCAAAACTCTATACCACGGGCGCCAAGGCGACAACGAATTTGCGTCCCCTCCATGACGCGATCGCGCCTTTGTTGACTTGTATCGACGGCTTATTCAGAATCATCAGGCCGCTTCCCGCAAGCGGCATTGCAAGAGAGTTCATCATGCGTCTGTTGCCGGCCATCCTGATCGCGGTCGCGATCCTGCTTGCCCCCGTTCTCTGGTACGTCACCCCCCTGGTGCTCGGGTCCGAGGACGAATTCGGCGGGCCTGCCGTCGACAGCGGCGCGCGGATCGAGATCGAGATGCTGCGCGAACAGGTGGAAGCCCTGCGCACCACGGTCGAGGGGCTGCGCGGCGAGGTGGCGCGAATCGGCGCCGGCCCGATGGCCACGCTTCCGCTCGACGACCAGGGCTTCGTCGACAATTCCGGCCCGAACAGCATCATCGATTCCTATGCGCAGGTCGTGCTGGTCGCGGGGCGGCGCGAACTGAACACGACGCTGCACGCGCCGACGACCGATTTCCTGATCGACATGTTCGGCCACCCGCGCGAGGACTACAACGAACAGTGCCAGCCGATGACGAACCCCACGCTGGCAGAGCTTCTGGTGACCGAGCAGGTGGGACCCGTCCAGGTCAAGATGCTCAGGCCCGCCGCCGAATCCCTGGGCGAGGTGTTCGAGCGTATCCGCCAGGTGGACCAGGACCTTTATGACCGCATCAACACCGCAGGCTCGCTCTGCGTGCGCTTCGTGCGCGGGTCCGACACCTCGCTGTCGTCCCATGCGTTCGGCCTGTCGATCGACCTCAACATCGACGGGCATCTCGACACGCTGGGCGATGGCCAGACGCAGCTTGGCCTGACCATCCTTGCCGATTTCTTCCGCGAGGCGGGCTGGATCTGGGGCGCGGGCTTCGGCCGCGAGGACAGCATGCATTTCGAGGTCAGCCGCGAAAAGCTGGAGGAGTGGCGGGCGGAAGGCCGGATCTGACCCCCGCCGGCGGAGAGCGGGCCCTTGCCTCTCCACCCGTCCGCGGGGCAGTCTGACACCGCCCGAACGCCGGGCGAGTCGCGTCAGAGGAAGAGGACAGCCATGATCCCGGTGTTCGACGGCCACAACGATTTCCTGCTGCGGCTCCTGCGCAACCCCGCCGGCCGGCAGACGATCTGGAACCCCGGCGAGGGCAAGGGACACCTCGACCTGCCGCGGATGCGGGCGGGCGGCTTTGCGGGCGGCTTCTTCGCCATCTACATCCCTTCGCCCGAGGCGCATGACAGCCCCGATTTCGAGGCGATCATGGATGCGCCGCCCTATGACCTGCCGCTGGACGACCTGATCGGCGCGGAGGCGGCGCAGCCGGTAGCCATGGCGATGGCAGGCCACCTGATGTGGCTGGAACGGACCGGAGACCTGACCATCTGCCGGTCGGTCGCGGACATCCGCGACGCCATGTCCGAGGGGCGGATTGCGGCGATCATGCACATGGAGGGCGCCGAGGCGATCGGCGAGGACCTTGACGCGCTCCACGTCTGGCATGCCGCCGGCTTGCGCTCGCTCGGGCCGGTCTGGTCGCGCCCGACCGTCTTCGGCCATGGCGTCCCGTTCCGCTTTCCGGGCGATCCCGACACCGGCGAGGGGCTGACCGAGGCCGGCAAGCGGCTGGTGCGCGAATGCAACGCGCTGCGCATCATGATCGACCTCAGCCACCTGAACGAGAAGGGTTTCGACGACGTGGCGGCGATCTCGGACGCGCCGCTTGTCGCCACCCATTCCAATGCCCACGCCGTCACGCCCTCGACCCGGAACCTGACGGACCGGCAGTTGCGCGTGATCCGCGATTCCGACGGGATGGTGGGCTTGAACTACGCGACCGTCTTCCTGCGCGAGGACGGGCGCAAGTCGCCCTTCGCCGGCTGGGACCCGATCCTGCGCCACCTCGACCACCTGCTCGGCGTCCTGGGCGAGGATCGCGTGGGCCTCGGCTCCGATTTCGACGGCGCGACTATGCCCGAGGCAATCGGCGATGTCACCGGCCAGCCGCGCCTTCTTGCGGCGCTGGCCGCGCATGGCTACGGCGAGGATCTGGTCAGGAAGATCGCGCACGAAAACTGGCTCGCCCTTCTCCAGCGGACCTGGGGCGGCTGAGGGCCCCTTCGCCTCAGTCGAGCGTCTGGCGGTCGGCGATTTCGGTACCTTGCGCGATCCGGTCGCTCGGATGGGTGATGACGCGGGCGCCCTCGGCCAGGCCGTCCAGCACCTCCGCGACGGTGTCGTTCACCCGTCCGATCCGCACCGGCACCACGCTCGCGCGCCCGTCCTTGGCGGCAAAGACCGCCCAGTCGCCGTTGTTGCGGAACAGCGCGCCGACCGGAACCAGAAGGGCGGCGTCGGTTTCCCATTCCACGATCCGGGCATAGACCGCAAAGCCGTCGCCGAGGCCCGCCCGCGCCTCTGCCGGCGTGACAAGGTCGAGGATCACGTTGACGCGCTGTTCCTCGATCCCCAGCGCGCTGATCTTGGTGAAGCCCGCGGGTTCCACCTCGCGCACCGCAGCCTCGAGCGCGCCGCCGCCGCCCCAGCGCAGGATCTCGGCCCGCGCGCCGGGGCGCACGCGCACCGCATCGGCCGACAGCAGGTCGACGACGATCTCCAGGTCCTGCGGCTGCCCGATCGACAGCAGCGGGCTTCCCGCCGCGACCGGGCGTTCGCTGACATTGGCGACCGAGAGGACGACGCCATCGGCGGGCGCGGGGATTTCCACGCAGCATGTTCCGTTCGCGGCGCCGCCGCCCGGCCCGATCAGCGCGGCGCGCGCGCGTTCCAGCGCCCCGATCGTCAGCTGGTGCTGCGCGCGTGCGGCGGCCAGCGCTGCCTCCTGCACCTTCAGAAGCTGGGCCGCATCCTCAAGCTGGGTCAGCGAAAACACCCCGCGATCCGACAGGGCCTGGGTGCGATCGTATTGCGATTTCGCATGCGCCACGTCGGCCTCGGCCTTGGCGATCTGGGTCAGCGCGAGGCTGACCGCCGCCTCTGCCTCCTTCACCGCGGCCTCGGCCTGGTTGCGGCTGCGCAGGTCCAGAAGGCCCGGATCGACGGGTTCGACCCGGGCGACGATGGTCTGGCCGCGCCGGACCTCATCGCCCACCTCGACCGGAGAGCGCAGAGCCTTGCCCGAGACCGGGGCGGCGACCTCGTAGATGTTGCGGATGCGGGTGACGCCGTCGCCGTCGATGGTGACCCGCATCGGCCCGGTTGCCACCGTCGCCAGATCGACCGGCACCGCCTCGGGCCGCAAGGCGACCCAGACCAGCCCGGCGACCAGCGCTACCGCGGCCACCCCCATCGCGACGGAACGAGCGTTTGCAGACATGGTTCACTCCCGTGTTTTCATGACCGCGACAAGGTCCAGACGGTCGATCCGCCGCCGCACGATGAGTGCGGAGAAGGCGGAGGCAGACAGCACGACCAGACTTGATCGCGCATAGGTGGCAGGGTTCATCACGAAGGGTAACGAATAGAGGTCGGAGGAGAAGGACACGACCTGCGCATAGGCGAAGATCCAGCCCAGGATCCAGCCCACCGGCTGCGCGAGGATGGCAAGCGCCATCAGTTCGCCGATCAGGATGTAGGAGGCCTCGGCGCGGGTGAAGCCGATGATCCTGAGGCTGGCCAGTTCGCGCGCGCGCTCCGAAAGCTGGATGCGCGCGCTGTTGTAGGCCACGCCCACCGTGATCAGGACGGCGATGACGACATAGACCATCGTGGTGATCAGCACGTTTTCCCCGATCGTCGCGCGAAAGGACGCACGCGTCTGGAAAAGAAGCACCGTGCCCGCCAGTCCGGGCGTGTTCTTGGCGGCGGCGTAAAGCGCATCGGCCTGCGCGGGGTCCATCGCGACGTTGACCACGCTGACCTGCGGCGGCTTGCGCAGGAGCCGGGCGAGCGCCGCGCGGTCCATGTAGGCGCCAAGGCCGAAATGGATGCAGGCGGTGCCGCTGACCTCCAGGAGCAGCGTCTCGCGCCGTCCGGTCAGGATCTCCATCTCGATGCGGTCGCCGGGGCCGACGCCCAGCCGCTCGGCCAGCCGTTCGGACAGCACGATGCCGCTTCCCGCAGGCTCGACGGGCCGCCCCGCGGCGTCCGTCACGCGCGACAGCCGCGCGTCGGGATCGCGCGCCTCGACCGCCAGGCGGCGCGACAGGGTGCCGCTGCGCAGGATCGCGGGCACAGCATGGAGCGGTTCGGCGGCAAGAATGCCGGGCAGGTGGCGCACATCCTCCACCACGTCGTCGGCACGATCCTCGGCCAGGATCAGCATCGCGTGCTGCCGGTTCTGTTCGAAAAAGGCGGTGTCGATGATCTCGTCGAGCGAGTCGGGGAAGAACGAGGCGGACATCAGCATGGCGACCGCGGCGGCCATCGCCAGCACGGAAAACGCAGCCCGGCCGGGCCAGCGGGTGATCCCGCGCAGCACCATCATCGAGGGTTGCGACAGGCCCGCGAAGGCCGCCAGCCGGTCGCTGAGGCCGCGCCGGAAGACCGGGGGCGCGGGCGGGGCCATGGCGATCGCCGGGGGAAGCGCCGCGGCCCGTCGCGCCGACTGAAGCGCGCCCAGACCGGACGCCAGAAGCCCCGCGGCGGCGGCGGTGGCATAGCTGCCCACGCGGGGCTGGAAGACGAGATACGGAAACTCGAAGAACTCGGTATAAAGCCTTGCCATTCCACGGCCAAGCCAGCTTCCCATCCCCCATCCGATGACAATCCCGATGATCGCGACAAGCATCGCGAGCTTGAGGAAGTGACCCGCCACCGCGGCGTCGGAATAGCCCAGCGCCTTCATCAGCCCGACCACCCCGCGTTCCAGCGAGACGATCCTTTGCAGGACCATGTTCACGAGGAAGGCGGAGATCAGGAAGAACACCGGCGGCAGGATCCGCGCCATCGCGCGAAGCTGCGTCAGTTCGCCCTCGATGAAGACGTGGGACGCCTGTTCCGCCCGCCCGTGGGCGCCCGCGCCGCCATAGGGGGCAAGCAGGCGGTCGAGCGCGGGAATGACCGCCTCGGCCTGGCCCTCGCGGGTCAGGGCAAGGGCTACATCGTTGAAGGCGCCCTGAAGATCGAAGGCGGCAGCAAGTGCGCGGCGCGGCATCCACAGGATGCCGTAGCGGCGGTTGTCGGGCAGCATCGCGCCGGGGCCGAGGACATAGACGAACTCCGGCGACAGCGCGGTGCCGGTGATGGTCAGCACGCGCTTGCGCCCGTTCAGGTTCGCGGCAAAGCGGTCGCCGGGGACAAAGCCGTTCGCCTCGGCGAAGGCACGGCTGACCATCACCTCGTCGGTACGGTCGGGGTCGGGCGGGCGCCCGGCCACGATCATCGGCAGGTTCAGCGCGGGGTCGCCGAAGTCTGGCAGCGATACGACCCGCCCCGCCGCCGGTTCCGCCAGTCCGGGCAGGTCCAGCACCACCTGTCCCACGATCCGCGTCTCGGCCATGCGCACGCCCGGCAGGGCGCGGATGTCGGGCAGCAGGCTGTCGGGCGCCCGCCGCACGTTGGCGAAGACCTCGGCAAAGCGGTTGCGCTCATAATAGGCGTCGAGCGTGTCTTCGAGCGAGCGTTGCGCGCCCACCGCCAGCACCAGGATGGTGACCCCGCAGGCCAGGACCAGCGCGATCGCCAGCACCTGTGCCCACATCCGCCTCAGGTCGCGCAGGAGCTTGCGGTCGAGCACGGACATGGCGTCACCAGGTGATGTCGGAGGGGCGGGCGCGGCTGGCATTCTCGCGCACTTCGGCGATCCGCCCGTCGGCAAAGAAGACGACCCGGTGCGCCATCGCCTGAATGCCCGCGTTGTGGGTGATGACGACGGTGGTGGTGCCCAGATCACTGTTGATCGCGTTCAGCGCCTCAAGCACCTGCACCCCGGTCTTGCTGTCGAGCGCGCCGGTCGGCTCGTCGCAGAGCAGCACGTCGGGCCGCTTGGCGATGGCGCGCGCAATCGCGACGCGCTGCTGTTCGCCGCCCGAAAGCTGGGCGGGGAAATGGTCCATCCTCTGGTCCAGCCCCACCCGCGCCAGCGCCTCGTCCGCGGGCATCGGGTTGCGCGCGATCTCGGTCACCAGCGCCACGTTTTCCCGCGCGGTGAGCGAGGCGACAAGGTTGTAGAACTGGAAGACGAAACCGACGTGATCGCGCCGGTAGCGCGTCAGCTCGCGGTCGGACATGGCGGTCAGCTCGTGATCGGCAAACCAGGCCCGGCCGCCGCTGGCGCGGTCAAGCCCGCCGAGGATGTTCAGAAGCGTCGACTTGCCGCTGCCCGAGGGGCCGAGAAGCACGGTGAACTCGCCGGGGTAAAGCGACAGGTCCACCCCGCGCAGCGCATGCACGCTCACATCCCCGGTCCGGTAGACCTTTGTCAGCCCCTCGCTCCGGAAGATCGGTTGTGCCATCCCGCCCGCTCGTCCCCTGGTCCGGTCCAAGCCTTGTGCCTGAACAGGTCTGCCCGCGTTGATCTGGCGCAAGGCGCGGGCGAAGTGTCGCAGGGCGGCGCCCCGGGCACAACCGGGCAGATGCGATGGCGCCTATTCCAACCCCGCGCGATCCATGCTTAGTGACGCGCGCAACGGAACGGAGGCGGGGCGATGACGTCGATCCAGAACCTGTGGCGGATGACTTGCGGGCCGGCGCTGGACCTGCCGCCGCTGGCGGGCGATGCGGCCGCCGATGTCGCCGTGATCGGCGGCGGGTTTACCGGCCTCTCGGCGGCGCTGCACCTGGCCGAGGCCGGCGCGCGCGTCGTCGTGGTCGAGGCCGAAACCATCGGCCACGGCGGGTCGGGCCGCAACGTCGGGCTGGTGAACGCGGGCCTCTGGACGCCCCCCGACGAGGTCGAGGCGGCGCTGGGCGCCGAAGAGGGCGCGGCCCTCAACCGCGCGCTGGCGGCGGGGCCGGACCTCGTCTTCGACCTGATCGGGCGCCATGGCATCGAGTGCGAGGCGGTGCGCAACGGCACGCTGCACCTGGCCCACAGTGCGGCCGGCCTGCGCGACCTGCGCGCGCGCCATGCCCAGCAAAGCCGGCGCGGGGCGCCGGTCAAGCTGCTGGACTCGGCAGAGACCGCGCGCCGCGTGGGCACCGGGCGCTTCGCCGGATCGCTCTGGGACGGGCGCGCGGGCACGATCCAGCCGCTGGCCTATGCCATGGGGATGGCGCGCGCGGCGATGGCGGCGGGTGCAACGGTGCGTGAGAGAAGCCCTGCGCTGTCGGTCGCGCGCGAAGGCGCCGACTGGGTGGTCCGCACCGCGGCGGGCTGCCTGCGGGCGCCAAGGCTGATCCAGGCGACGAATGCCTATGCGGCGGCGGGCGCCCGGCCCGGCCCCTTCACGCCCGTGCACTATTTCCAGATCGCGACCGCCCCGCTGAGTGCGGCGCAGCGCGAAACCATCCTGCCTGGCGGCGAGGGGTGCTGGGACACGGCGACGGTCATGACCTCCTACCGGCTCGACCGGGCGGGGCGGCTGCTGCTGGGCTCGGTCGGCAACCTCGAGGATTTCGGCGCCCGCGTCCACCAGTGCTGGGCGCGCCGGCGCATCGCGGGGGCCTTCCCGGCGCTGCGCGGCATCGGGATCGAGGCCGCGTGGTCGGGGCGGATCGCGATGACGGGCGACCACATGCCCAAGGTCGCCGAAATCGGCCCCGGCGCGGTCAGTATCTGGGGCTATTCCGGGCGCGGCATCTCGCCCGGCACGGTCTTCGGCCGCGCCGCCGCGCGCTGGGCGATGGGCGATGCCGACGCCTTTCCAACCGCGATCCGCGCCGCGAAGCCCGAGACGCTGCCGGGCCTGCGCGCGCTTTACTACGAGGCGGGGGCAACGCTGACCCACATGCTGCCGGGCTGACCAGAGCGGGGTCAGGTCGCGGCGACCTTCAGCGCCGTGTCCGCCGCGTCAAGGGCCGAGGCGATGGCGGCAGGCGGCGCCCGGTCCGTCACCAGCATGTCGAGGTCGGCGAAACCGCAGACATGGATCAAGCCGCGACGGCCGAATTTCGTGTGGTCGGTGACGACCATCCGCCGTTCGGCCCGCGTCAGCAGAAGGCGCCCGAACTCCGCTTCCTCAAGGTCGAAGTCCATCACGCCGGACGGGTCGACCGCGCTGGCCGAGATGATTGCATGGGCGACGGTGAAGCGGCCGGCGAAGTCGAGCGCCGACTTTCCGAAGGCCGCGCCTGAATCGCTGCGCAACTCGCCGCCCGCCATGTAGACGCGGTTGCCGTTCACCGTGGCCAGCGTCCGCGCGATGTCGGACGAATTAGTGACGACCGTCAGCCGCCGACGCCGCGTCAGTTCGCGCGCGACATAGCTTGTCGTCGTCCCGGTATCGAGCATCACGGAATCGCCGTCGCGGATCATCTCTGCCACCGCCCGCGCGATCGCCTGCTTGGCGGCCGCATTCTCGCGCATCCGCTTCTGGAACGGCGCCTCGCCGATCTGGCCGGCAAGCCCGACCGCGCCATGGATGCGCACGACCGATCCCGCCTCGCTCAGCGGTTTCACGTCGCGGCGCACGGTTTCCAGCGACACGCCGAGCCGTTCGGCCAGGGCCGCGATCGAGACCGAGCCTTCGGCCTCGAGGATCTGGAGGATGTCGGCGTGACGTTTCGACAGCATGGCGTGACCGAATTTCTTGGAGATCATAGGAAATCTCACGCGGATGCACAATCATCGGGCGCGTTTCGGGCGAAAAAAACACAAGAAACCACAAACAGGATTGACGGAATCGCCCGCGCAGTCCCTACTTGGGGCAAGGGACGGGGGCGGGGCGGCAGGCCCCGGTCATGGCGTCCCAGCATGACCGGCGCAGGCCGGCCGAACAGGGAGATTGCGATGACCACAACGTTGCTGAAGCGCAGCCTTGCCGCCTCTGCCTTCGCGCTGATGGCCGGTGCCGGCTGGGCGCAGGAATCCTCCGACCCGATCAAGCTGACGCTGCATGACTGGACCGGCCAGCTCATCACGACGCAGATCATGGGCGAGGTGCTGAAGCAGGCGGGCTACAACGTCGAATACGTGCAGGCCGACTACCTGGCGCAGTTCGCCGGGCTGGAATCGGGCGACCTGCACGTCGCCATGGAGATGTGGGAGACGACAGGCCGCGACGCCATGGACGCCTCCACCGCTACCGGCAAGACCGAGGTCTTCGGCCCGACCGGCATGAAGGCCAAGGAGGAGTGGTGGTATCCGACCTACATGAAGGAAAAGTGCCCCGGCCTGCCCAACTGGGAGGCGCTGAAGGACGAGGCCTGCGCCGAGGCGTTCTCCACCGCCGAAACCGCGCCGAAAGGCCGCTATCTGGGTGGCCCGGTGACCTGGGGCGGGTTCGATGACGAACGGGTGGAGGCGCTGGACCTTCCGTTCGAGGTGATCCACGCAGGCACCGACGCGGCCCTTTTTGCCGAACTGGAAAGCGCCTACCAGCGCCAGGCGCCGATCATGCTGTGGATCTATGCGCCGCACTGGGCGCCCGCGAAGTACGAGGGCGAATGGGTCGAGTTCCCGGAATACACCGCCGAATGCTACAACGACCCGGCCTGGGGTTCGAACCCCGACAGCGCCTATGACTGCGGCAAGCCGTTCGGAGAGATCTGGAAGGTCGGCTGGGCCGGCGTGAAGGACAAGTGGCCCGGCGCTTACGCGGCGGTCAAGGCCTTCACCATCGACAACGACGAGATGGGCCAGATGATCACCGAGGTCGACCTGAACGGCAAGACCGTCGAACAGGTGACGGCCGACTGGATGGCCGCGAACGAGGGCCGCTGGAAAGGCTGGATCGGCCAGTAACACGCTGATCCGAAAGGAATGGGACCGCCCGTGCAAGCGGGCGGCCTTGACGCTGCACCCTCAGGACCGCCCATGACCCCCACGCCCGCCACAGACGCGACGCATGCTGCGAGCGCGGACGCGAAGCTGACCTGCCGCAATGTCTGGAAGCTGTTCGGACCCCGGGCGCGCGAAACCCTGACCGGGCTGGGCGCCGGGGCGACGGCCGAGCGGCTTCAGGCGGCGGGCCTCGTGCCCGCGGTGCGCGCGGTCAGCCTGTCTGTGCGCGAGGGCGAGATCTTCGTCATCATGGGGCTGTCGGGGTCGGGCAAGTCCACGCTCGTGCGGCTGATGTCGCGGCTGGTGGAGCCGACGGCGGGCGAGATCCTGTTCAACGGGCGTGACCTGCTGGCGGCCTCAGAAGCGGAGATGATCGAGATCCGCCGCCACAAGATGGGCATGGTGTTCCAGCACTTCGCGCTCCTGCCGCACCTCAGCGTGCTCGACAACGTGGCCTTCCCGCTCGACGTGCAGGGCATGGGCGGGCTGAGCGCGAGGATCGCGCGCGCCGGATGATCGCGCTGGTGGGCCTCTCGGGGCGGGAAGACGCCTTTCCGCGCCAGTTGTCGGGCGGCCAGCAGCAGCGCGTGGGCATCGCCCGCTCGCTCGCCGTCGAGCCGGAACTGTGGTTCCTGGACGAGCCGTTCTCGGCCCTCGATCCGCTGATCCGGCGCGAGATGCAGGACGAGTTCATCCGCCTGCAATCGGTCCTGAAGAAGACCATCGTTTTCATCACCCACGACTTCGACGAGGCGATCCGCCTGGCCGACCGCATCGCCATCATGAAGGACGGCGCGATCGTCCAGCAGGGCACGCCCGAGGATATCGTGCTGAACCCGGCGACGGATTACGTGCGCGAGTTCACCCGCGCTGTGCCGCGCGCCAAGGTGGTGCGGGTCGCCTCGGCGATGCGCGCCGCCGCCGGTCCCGATCCCGTGGCCGGGATCGCCGCGCGCGCCACCGTCGCCGAGGCTGCGCCGCTGTTCCTCGACGGGGCCGAGGCGCTGCGCGTGACCGGGGCGGGGGGCGAAACCCTTGGCCACCTTCACCGCGCCGATGTCGTCGCGCTGATGCTGGGGGGCTGAGCGATGACCCCCGCAGGCCCATCTGCCCGCCCTGCCGCCCGACGGTTTCCGGCCTGGCTCGGCTGGGCGATCGCGCTGGGCCTTCTTGCGCTCCTGTGGCTTTTCGGGTCCGGGGCTTTCCCCTGGGCCTTCGATTACCCCAAGGCGCTGCGCATCCCCGCCGCGCGCTGGATTACCGCCTTTACCAAGTGGCTGCTGAACGAGGCGACCTTCGGCCTTTTCACCTTTTCGGAGTTCACCCGCTTCATCGCGGCGATGCTCGACGTGCCCTACCGCTTCGTCCTCAGCCTGATCTCGACCGGGTTCCTGCGGGGGGAGGGGTCGCAGGCGGTGCAGATCCTGCCGCCGCTGTCCTGGGTCGCGTTGATCGGGTCGGGCGCGCTGCTGGGGCGCTACGCCGGCGGCTGGCGGCTGGCGGCGCTGGTTGCGGGCTGCCTTGCCTTCGTGCTGGTCTTCGGCCAGTGGCAAAGCGCCATGGTGACCCTGGCCTCGATCCTCGTCGCGGTGCCGCTTGGCGTGGCGGGCGGGCTTCTGCTGGGCGTCCTCGCCTTCCGCCACCCCTGGTTCGAGCGGGCAATCCGGCCCGTTCTCGACCTGATGCAGACGATCCCTGTCTTTGCCTACCTCGTGCCGATCCTGATCCTGTTCGGCTTCGGGCCGACGGCGGCGGTGGTGGCGACGCTGATCTATGCGATGCCGCCGATGACGCGGATCACCGAACTCGCGCTCCGGCGGGTGCCGTCGGAACTGACCGACCTTGGCCACATGGTCGGCTGCACGCGCCGCCAGATGATGTGGCGGGTGATGATCCCCTCGTCCAAGGACGCGCTGATGGTGGGGGTCAACCAGGTGATCATGCTCAGCCTCAACATGGTCATCATCGCCTCGATGATCGGGGCGGGGGGGCTTGGCTTCGACGTGCTGGCGGCGCTGCGCCGGCTCGACTTCGGCGCTGGGCTCGAGGCGGGGTTCGCTATCGTCGCCCTCGCCGTGGCGCTGGACCGGCTGAGCCAGGCCTTCGCGCATCTGCGCCCCGAACCCGCCGCCGGGACCGGTCTGGCCGCGCGCCACCCCTACCTGATCTCTGGCCTCGCCCTGATCCTCGGGGCCGGGATCGCGGGCGCGGCGGTGCCGGCGCTCCAGACCTGGCCCGAGGCGCTGGAACTGTCGACCGGCACCTTCTGGAGCAGTGTCGTCGAATGGATCAACGTCAACTTCTTCGACACCATCGAGGCGGTGAAGAACGCGGTGCTCCTGAACCTTCTGGTGCCCTTCAAGCGCTTCCTTGGCGGGCTGCCCTGGGCGGGGGTGACGGCCCTTCTGGCTTGGGCGGGCTGGCGGCTGGGCGGCTGGCGGCTGGCCGCGCTGGTCGCGGCACTCGCCTTCCTCATCGCCGCGACCGACCAGTGGGAGAAGGCCGCGATCACCGTCTATCTCTGCGGCATCTCGACCCTGTTCGCCATGCTGATCGGTATTCCCCTCGGCATCCTCTCGGCCGAGCGGGAGGGCGTCTGGACCCCGGTCCGGGTGATCATCGACACGCTGCAGACGCTGCCCTCGTTCGTCTACCTGATGCCGGCGGTGATGCTGTTCCGCGTCGGCGACTTCACCGCGATGATCGCGGTGGTGGCCTATGCCCTGGTGCCGGCGGTGCGCTATACCGTCCTTGGCCTCAAGGGCGTCGACCCGCGCCTGATCGAGGCCGGGCAGGCGATGGGCTGCACGCGCGGCCAGATCCTGCGGCGGATCAAGCTGCGCCTGGCGCTGCCCGAGATACTGCTGGGGCTGAACCAGACGGTGATGTTCGCGCTTTCGATGCTGGTCATCACCGCGCTCGTCGGCACCCGCGACCTCGGGCAGGAGGTCTACATCGCGCTGACCAAGGCCGATCCGGGGCGCGGGATCGTGGCGGGGCTGGCCGTCGCCTTCATCGCCATCATCACCGACCGGCTGATCTCGGCCTCCGCCCGTGCGGCGCGGGCGCGGCTGGGGCTGGAGGCGGCATGACCAGGTCACGGGCGTTGGCGCGGTGGCCGGCTGCGGGAGCCTCCGGCGGGAGTATTTGGGCCAGACTGAAAGGTGGATCATGTCGCTGAGACGCATCCGCGCGCTGCCTTGCTGGCAGGGAGAGATCCGGGCCGAGCGGCTGAAGGGCGGGCTGTCGAACGAAAGCTGGAAGGTCACCGATGCCGCGGGCGTCCATGTCGTGCGCTTCGGCAAGGATTTTCCCTTTCACCACGTCAGCCGGGCGGCCGAGGTCATGGCCGCGGCGGCCGCGCACCGGGCGGGGTTCGCCCCCGCGGTCGAATACACCAGGCGCGGCGTCATGGTGTCGGAGTTCCTGCCGGCGCGGACCTGGGGCGAGGCGGACATGCGCGCAAATCCCGGCCGCATCGGCCGGCTCCTGCGCGATTTTCACACGAAGATGCCGGCCGAGGTGTCGGGGCCCGGCGCGATCTTCTGGGTTTTCCACGTCATCCGCGACTATGCCCGCACGCTGGCCGCGCGGGGCAGCCGCTTTGCCGCCGACCTGCCCTGGCTGACGGCGGTGGCGGCCGAGATGGAGGCGGCACAGGTGCCCTTGCCGATCGTCTTCGGCCATCACGATCTTCTGCCGGGCAATTTCCTCGAAAGCCCGGGCGGGCAGCTCTGGCTGATCGACTTCGAATATGCGGCCTTCGGGACGGCGATGTTCGATCTTGCCGGCGCCGCCTCGAACGCGGGGATGAGCGCGGAGGAGGCCCGCGCGATGCTGTTCGCCTATCTCGGCCATCCGCCCGACGAGGCGACGGTGCGCGCCTTCGACGCGATGCAATGCGCCTCTCTCGCGCGGGAGGCGATGTGGGCGATGGTCTCGGAGATATTCCTGGCCGCGCCCGGCGCCGACTACGACGCGCACGCGCGCGACTACCTGGGGCGGCTTGGCGCCGCGCTTGACCGCTATCACACCCGTTACGGAAAGACCTCATCATGACCCTACCCACGCACGCCCAGATCGTCGTCATCGGCGGCGGGATCATCGGCGCATCGACGGCCTATCACCTGGCGCGCGACCACAAGGCCGATGTCGTCCTGCTGGAGCAGGGCCGGCTGACCTCGGGCTCGACCTGGCACGCGGCGGGGCTGGTGGGGCAGTTGCGGTCCTCGGCCTCGATCACGCGGGTGCTGAAATATTCGGTCGAGCTTTACAAGGGGCTGGCCGCCGAGACGGGCCTCGAGACCGGTTGGAAGATGACCGGCTGCCTGCGCCTGGCCACGAACGAGGACCGCTGGACCGAATACAAGCGGCTGGCGACCACGGCGCGCAGCTTCGGGATGGAGATGCACCTGATCTCTCCGCAGGAGGTCCGGCAGATGTGGCCGCTGATGGAGACATCGGATCTGGTCGGCGCAAGCTGGCTGCCGACGGACGGGCAGGCCAGCCCCTCGGACATCACGCAGTCGCTGGCCAAGGGCGCGCGGATGCACGGAGCGAAGATCTTCGAGGGCGTGCGGGTCCTGGGCTTCGGGATGGCGGGCAACCGCATCACCTCGGTCCGCACCTCGCAAGGGGAGATCGCCTGCGAGAAGGTCGTCAACTGCGCCGGGCAGTGGGCGCGGCAGGTGGGCGCGATGGCCGGAATCAACGTGCCGTTGCAGGCGGTCCGCCACCAGTACATCGTGACCGAGAAGATCCCCGGCCTTTCGGCCGACGCGGCGACCATCCGCGACCCGGACCGGCGCACTTATTTCAAGGAAGAGGTGGGCGGCCTCGTCATGGGCGGGTATGAGCCCAACCCGCAGCCGCTGCCCACCGGCGACATCCCGAACGACTGGCAGTTCCACCTGTTCGAGGACGACTACGACCATTTCGAGCAGCACCTGGTGCAGGCGATCGAGCGGGTTCCGGCGTTGTCGGAGGTGGGCGTCAAGCAGATGATCAACGGGCCGGAAAGCTTCACGCCGGACGGCAACTTCATCCTCGGGCCGGCGCCGGAATGCGTGAACATGTTCGTGGGCGCGGGCTTCAACGCCTTCGGCATCGCGAGCGGGGGCGGCGCGGGATGGGTGCTGGCCGACTGGGTGGTGAACGGCGAGGCACCGCTCGACCTCTGGGTGGTGGACATCCGCCGCTTCTCGGAGATGCACCGCGACCGGCAATGGGTCAGCGACCGCACCTGCGAGGCTTACGGCAAGCACTACACCATCGGCTTCCCGCACGAGGAATACACCTCGGGCCGACCGCGGATCGTCTCGCCGCTTTATGAGCGGCTGAAGGGGCATCGCGCCGTCTTCGGATCGAAGCTGGGCTGGGAGCGGCCGAACTGGTTCGCGCCCGAAGGCGTGGAGCCGCGCGACGTCTATTCGATGGGCCGGCAGAACTGGTTCCCCCACGTGGGCGAGGAGCACCGGCACGTGCGCGAGGCGGTCGGGCTTTTCGACCAGTCATCCTTCGCCAAGTACGAGGTGACGGGGCGGGACGCGGTGCGCGCGCTCGACTTCGTCTGCGCCAATGACGTGACCAAGGCGCCGGGGCGTCTGACCTATACCCAGCTTCTGAACACGCGGGGCGGGATCGAGGCCGACCTGACGGTGGCGCGGCTGGCGGAAGACCGGTTCTACATCGTCACCGGCACCGGCTTCCGCACCCATGACCTTGCCTGGATCGGCGAGCATCTGCCTGCGGGCGACGTGACCATCCGCGACATCACCGAGGAATGGGGGACGCTGTCGCTGATGGGGCCGAAGGCGCGCGACGTGCTGGCGCGTCTGACGGACGCGGACGTGTCGAACGCGGGCTTCCCCTTCGGCCATGTGCGCGAGATCGCGATTGCCGGGGCGACGGTCCGGGCGCTGCGCGTCACTTATGTGGGCGAACTGGGGTGGGAGTTGCACGTGCCGCTGGCTGCCACGGGTGCCGTCTTCGACGCGCTGATGGCGGTGGGGGCGGGCGAGGGGATCCGGCCCGTCGGCTACCGCGCGATCGAATCGCTCCGGCTGGAGAAGGGCTATCGCGCCTGGTCGTCGGACATCACGCCCAACGACACGCCCTTCGAGGCGGGGCTGGGCTGGGCGGTCAAGATGCGCCGCAACGCCGATTTCATCGGGCGCAAGGCGCTTGAGGCGGTGGCGGGCAAACCGCTGACCAAGCGCCTGGCCGGCTTCACGCTCGACGATCCTGCCGCGGTCCTGGTCGGGCGCGAGACGATCCTGCGGAACGGGCAGGCGGTCGGCTATCTGACCTCGGGCGGCTACGGCTATACGCTCGGCCGGTCCATCGGCTACGGCTATGTCCGCAACGCCGAAGGGGTCAGCGACGACTTCCTCGCTTCGGGCGACTATGAACTGGTTGTCGCCAACGAACGCTTCCCGGCGCGGATCGCGCTCGCCCCCCTCTACGACCCCGAAAACCTCAAGGTGAAGGCATGAAGGCCGACCGGCACGCGAAGATCGTCATCATCGGCGCGGGCGCCATCGGTTGCGCCATCGCCCACCACCTGGCGCGCGCGGGTGAGCGTGACGTGCTGGTGCTGGAAAAGGCGCAGGTCACGCATGGCTCCACCTGGCACGCGGCGGGGCTGGTCGGGCAGTTGCGCGGCAAGCGGGCGCTGACGCGGCTGATGCAGAACTCGGTCGCGGTCTTCGACGGGCTGGCGGCGGAGGCCGGCATGGCGACCGACTGGAAGAAGGTGGGCTCGCTGCGGCTCGCGGCCTCCGACGCGCGCTGGAGCGAGATCCGCCGCTCGGTCCAGCTTGCGAAAAGCTTCGGCTTCGAGGCGCATCTGGTCTCGCCCGACGAGGCAAAGCGGATGTTTCCCCACATCGACCCGAAGGGCGTCGTCGGCGCGGCCTGGATCCCCTCCGACGGCTACATCGACCCCTACGCAGTGACGATGGCCTTCGCCGCGAGCGCGCGGAAGGGCGGTGTGCGGATCGAGGAGGGGGTGACCGTCACCGGCATTCCCGTGAAGGGGCGCCGGGCGCTGGGAGTGGTGACCGACCATGGCACGATCTCGGCCGACATCGTGGTCAACGCCGCGGGCTACTGGGCGCGGCGCGTGGGGGCGATGGCGGGCGTCCCGGTCGCCGCGGGGGTGGTGGAGCATCAGTATTTCGTCACCGAAAAGGGCCTCGACGTGCCCGACACCCTGACGACGCTGCGCGACCCCGACCACAACTTCTACCTCAAGCCGGATGTCGGCGGTGCCTGGGCCATCGGCGGGTGGGAGGAGGGGACCCGCGCGCCCTGGAACCAGTGGCCACCCTTCGACTTCGCGCGCGAACTGTTCCCCGCGAACATGGACCGGCTGGAACTGTTTGCGCTGCCCGCCGCCGAACGGCTGCCGATCCTGAACGACATCGGCATCAGGACGGTGATCAACGGCCCGATCCCGGTTTCCGCCGATGGCGAGCCGATCATGGGGCTGGCGCCGGAACTCGACAACTTCTACCTCGCCTGCGGCTTCACCGCCGGGATCGCCGCCTCTGGCGGGGCGGGGCAGGCGATGGCGAACTGGATCCTGCAGGGCGATCCGGGGCTTGACCTCTGGCCCTTCGACGCCCGCCGCTTCGGCGCGCCGCATGCGCGTGCCGCGTGGCTTTCCGCGCGCGCGGTCGAGGCCTATGCGGCCTACTACAAGGTCCACTGGCCGGGCGAGGAACATCACGCCGGCCGCGGGCTGCGCCGTTCACCGCTTCATGAGCCGCTGAAGGCCGCCGGCGCCGTCTTCGGTTCCCGCTTCGGCTGGGAACGGGCGAACTGGTTCACCACGTCGGATCCGGCCGCGACCGATACGCCCAGCTTCGAGGGCAAGCCCGGCTGGCATGCCGCCGTCGCCGCCGAGGTCAAGGCCATCCGCACCGGCGTGGCGCTGATCGACCAGACCTCGTTTTCCAAGTTCGAACTGTCCGGCCCCGGCGCGCAGGTGGCGCTGAACCGGATCGCCGCCGCCGACATCTCGGGCGCGCCGGGCCGGGCGATCTACACCCAGCTTCTGAACGACAGGGGCGGGATCGAGGCCGACCTGACCATCCTGCACCGGGGCGAGGAGGATTTCCTGATCGTCACCGGTTCGGGCTTCGGGGTGCGCGACGGCAACTGGATAACCCGACAACTGCCAGATGGCCTGCGCCCGCGCGACGTCACCAACGCCCACGCGGTCCTCAACATCTGCGGACCGAAGGCGCGGGAGGTTCTGGCCGCCGTCACCGACGCGGACCTGTCGAACGCGGCCTTCCCGTTCCTCGCCGCGCGCGAGATCGTGGTGGGCCACGCGCCCGCGCTGGCCGTGCGCGTGGGCTATGTCGGCGAACTGGGGTGGGAGCTTTACATCCCCGTCGAATATGCGGCGCATGTCTACGAGGTGCTGAAAGAGGCCGGGGCCGCCCACAGCATCCGCGACGCCGGCTACCGCGCGATCGAAAGCTGCCGGCTGGAGAAGGGGTATCTCTACTGGTCCTCCGACATCACCCCGGAGACGACGCCATCCGAGGCGGGCCTGGGCTTTGCCGTCGCGATGGGCAAGGGCGATTTCACCGGCCGCGCCGCGCTGGCCGCCATGGGGGCGCCGAAACGCAGGCTGGTGACCCTGACGGTCGAGGGTTTCGCACCCTTCCTGTCGGGGGAAACCGTCCTGCACGAGGGCAAACCGGTCGCCTCGCTGACCAGCGCGGGCTACGGCCACCACCTCGGCAAGACCATCGGCTTTGCCTACCTGCCCGCGGAGCTTGCGGGGGAACAGGGTTTCGTGATCGAGGCCTTCGGCACCCCCCATGCCGCCACGCGCGGCCCGCGGTGCCTTTACGATGCGAAGATGGAAAGGCTGAAGGCATGAGCGACATCGACCTTGCCCGCGCGGCGATCCGCGGCATTCCCGCCCTTCATGGCTCGGGGGAGCCGGAGCGGCTGGGCGGGCTGACCAATCTTGTCTTCCGGGTCGGCGACTGGTGCCTTCGCATCCCCGGCAAGGGGACCGAGGAATACATCGACCGCGCGAACGAGGCGGTGGCCGCGCGCGAGGCGGCGCGGGCGGGTGTCAGCCCCGAGGTGATGCATGCCGACGCGGCGACCGGCGTGATGGTCACCCGCTTCATCGACGGCGCCGTGACGATGAGCCCGGAGAACTTCCGCGCCCGCCCCGGCGCCCCCGGCCGGGCGGGGGCCGCCTTTCGCAAGCTGCACGATGCCGGGGCGGTCTTTCCCTTCCGGTTCGAACTGTTCGCGATGATCGACGACTATCTGCGCATCCTGTCCACCAAGGACGTGGCCCTGCCCGAGGGCTATCACGACGTGGTGCGCGAGGCCGGGGCGGTGCGCGCCGCGCTCGCCGCGCATCCCCTGCCGCTGACCGCCTGCCACTGCGACCCGTTGTGCGAGAATTTCCTCGATACCGGCGACCGGATGTGGATCGTCGACTGGGAATATTCCGGCATGAACGACCCGATGTGGGATCTTGGCGACCTCTCGGTCGAGGGCGGATTCGACGCGGGCCAGGACGAGGAGATGCTGGCGGCCTACTTTGGCGGCGCGCCATCGGACCGCGACCGCGGCCGCATGGTGATCTACAAGGCGATGTGCGACCTTCTGTGGACGCTCTGGGGGCTGATCCAGCTTGCGAACGGCAATCCGGCGGACGACTTCCGCGCCTATGCCGACGGGCGCTTCGCCCGCTGCAAGGCGCTCATGGCCTCGCCCGAGTTTGCCCGCCACCTCGCCGCGGTCAGAGCCGGCTGAGCGGCTCCTTGCGTCCGCTGGCGCGGTGTGCGGCGGCGCGCACCAGTGCCGGAACGCGCCCGATCGGGCGGCGGCTGCCGCCGCCCGGTCCATCCTCGGCCATGCCCATGATGCGGATCGCGAACTGCACCCCGGCAAAGACGATGCCGTTCGAGACGAAGAGCATCGCGACGCCGATCCAGCCACCCTTCACCGAGGTTGCCAGATGGCGGAGCCCCGCGACGTCGAGCCAGAGCAGAAGCGCGGTAAAGACCGCCGACAGGGCGAACCCGATCAGCACGTTGACGATGTAAAGGCGGACGAGTGCGGGCATGGCTACCTCCTGTCGGGGGGCATTCTAGTCCATATCAAACCGCGCGCCAGCGGCGCGACGCCGCAGGTCGGGCCGCAGATCAGAATGCCTCGGGCTTCGCCTCGCGCGCCATGTGGTCAAGCACGGCGTTGACGAACTTCGGTTCCTTGCCGTCGGGGAAGAAGGCGCGGGCGACGTCGACATATTCGGTGATGACGACCTTCGGCGGCGTGTCGGGCAGCAAGAGTTCCGCCCCGCCGGCGCGGAACAGTGCGCGCAGGACCGGGTCGATCCGGTCGATCGGCCACTTGGCCACCAGCGCGCGGTCGGTCATCTGGTCGATCCGGGCCTGCAGGTTCACCGCCTCTTCCAGGATGGCGCGAAACAGGGCGGGGTCGCCCTCGGCCATCTCGTCGTCCTCATAGACGGCGCCGAAACGATGTGTCTCGAACTCGCGCGCGACGCGGTCCACGGCCTGGCCCGCCGCCTCCATCTGGAACAGCGCCTGCACGGCATAAAGCCGGGCGGCCGAGCGCCGCTGGCGTTTCTCGGCGATGGAAAGTTTTCGCGGCGTCTCGCTCATGCGCGGGCGGGTCCTTCGCTGTCTCCGGCGATGCGGAACTCCTCGCCCGCGGGCTTGAAGCCGATCCCCTTGGTCTGGCGCGCCCACTTGCGGGAAAGTGCGACCAGATGCAAGGCCGCAGCGGCAGCCCCGCCGCCCTTGTTCTGGCCGTGGGGATCGGCGCGCACGACCGCCTGTTCGCGGTTCTCGACCGTCAGGATGCCGTTGCCGACGCAGGCGCCGGAGAGGCCGAGCATCGTCAGCCCGCGCGAACTGTCGTTGCAGACGGTGTCGTAATGCGTGGTCTCGCCCCGGATCACGCAGCCAAGGGCGACGAAACCGTCGTAGTCGGCCATGCGGAAGGCCATGCCGATGGCGGTGGGAACCTCCAGCGCGCCCGGCACCTCGACCACTTCCGTGCTTGCCCCCGCCTGCGTGGCGACCGCGACTGCCCCGGCCACGAGGTTGTCGGCGATGTCCTTGTAATAGGGCGCGACGACGATCAGCAGCCTGACCGGCTTGTCGAACCGCGGCAGGTCGAGGATGTGGTGGCTTTCGCTTCCAGCCATGGCTCAGGCCCCCGAGATCGGATGGGTATCGACGATGTGCAGGTCGTAGGCATCGAGACCCAGATAGCGCGTCATCGGCGAATCGGTCAGCAGGATCAGCTTCCTGAGGCCCATCGACGACAGGATCTGCGCGCCGAGGCCGGTCTGCTTGACCGTGCGCGGCCCGTCATCCTCGGGCACGATCAGCTTGGCGCGCGGGTCGCGGAAAAGGCAGACCACGCCGCGGCCGGCATCGGCGATGATGCGCATCGCGCGGGCCAGTTCCCCCTCGGGCGCCGGGCCAAGGGCCAGGACATCTTCCAGCACGTTCAGCGAATGGGTCCGCACCAGCACGGGTTCGGAGGTGGTAATGTCGCCCTTGGTCAGGACGACATGTTCGGTCCCCTCGGTCTGGTCGGTGTAGATCCGCATCGTCCATTCGCCGCCATAGGCCGACTGAACCTTCCGCCGGTCGGTTTCCCGCACCAGGTTGTCGTGGCGGCGGCGGTAGGCGATGAGGTCGGAAATCGTGCCGATCTTCAGCCCGTGTTTCTGCGCGAAGGCGACCAGATCGGGCAGGCGGGCCATGGTGCCGTCGTCCTTCATGATCTCGCAGATCACGCCGGCCGGGGTCAGCCCGGCAAGCCGCGCCACGTCGGTCGCGGCCTCGGTATGGCCGGCGCGGACCAGAACGCCGCCGTCGCGCGCACGCAGGGGGAAGACATGGCCGGGCGTGGCAAGGTCCGCGGGGCCCTTGTCGGGGTCAATCGCCACCGCGACGGTGCGCGCGCGGTCGTGCGCGGAAATCCCCGTCTCTACCCCTTCGCGGGCCTCGATCGAGACGGTGAAGGCGGTTTCATGGCGGGAAGAGTTCTTGGTCGACATCAGCGACAGGCCAAGCGCCTCGATCCGCGCCTCGGTCAGGGTCAGGCAGATCAGCCCGCGCCCATGCATCGCCATGAAGTTGATCGCCTCGGGCGTGGCCATCTGCGCGGGGATGACAAGGTCGCCCTCGTTCTCGCGATCCTCGTGGTCGACAAGGATGAACATGCGGCCCGCGCGTGCCTCGGCGATGATGTCTTCGGTCGGGGCAATCGCTGATCTGAGGTCGTCGGTCATCGTCCAGGCCACTTCGGGGAATGATTGGTCAGGCGATAGCCGAAGCGGCGGGATTTGGCCAGCCCGGACGCGACCCCTATCGCGCCGCTGCCGCCACGGGGCGCCCGAAATAGGCGTCCGCGGACAGGTAGCCCGCCAGCCGCGCGGCCGCCACCCAGTCGCGTTCCAGCGCCGTGTCCCCGATCAGCAGGACGGCGTCCGCCGGATGGCGCCGCGCCGCCAGGAAGGCGCGCAGGCTGCGCCCGGTTTCCGACCAGCTGTCGCCCAGTCCGGGCGCGCGCGTCGCCGCGTCGAAGGCCACGCCCTGCCCGGCGAGGGTCGCGACCGTCACCTCGGACGCCAGCGGCGGCTGCACGGCCAGCAGGCGCTCCGCCCCGCGCAGGGCCGCGATGCGGGCCGCCTCGTCCCGCGCGATCCGCTCGCCCTCGCGCAGGAGCCGCAGCGCATTGGTGGAAAAGAGGAAGGCCACGAGGTCGCGCCCCGTGGTGGCGCGCACGCCGGCATAGGTCTTGTAGTCGAGCCCAAGTTCGGCCGCGCGGCGCACGCGGGCCCGCACCACCTCGATCGGCAGGGTGGGAAGGAGTGCCGCGCGCGCGGTGCGCCAGCAGTGCCGGCGCCAGCCCGCGCCGGGCTCCATCGTGGGGCCGCCGTTGTGGCCCGCTCCGGCCCGCGCCCCGCTCACTTCCCCGCCCAGTCCCTGAGCCGCGCGACATAGCGCGCGAGGGTGTCGATCTCGATGTTGACGGCATCGCCCGGCCGCGCGGTGCCCCAGGTGGTCACCGCCTTGGTGTGGGGGATGATGTTGACGCCGAAGGTGGCGCCGTCGACCTCGTTCACGGTCAGCGAGGTGCCGTTCAGCGCGACCGATCCCTTGGGCGCGATGAACCCCGCCAGATGATCCGGCACGCGGAAGGTGAAGCGGGTGGAATCGCCCTCTGGAACCGCGCTCAGGATCTCCGCCACCCCGTCGACATGGCCCGAGACGATGTGACCACCCAATTCGTCCCCGACCCGGAGCGCGCGTTCGAGGTTGACGCGCTTGCCCGGGTGCCAGCCGCCGCCGCCGATGTTCGTCTTCGACAGGCTTTCGGCAGAGATCTGGACATCGAACCAGTTGCGCGGCTCGGTGCCGGTCTCGATCACCGTCAGGCAGACGCCGTCGCAGGCGATCGAGGCGCCGATGTCGACCGTCTCGATCGGATAGGCGGTCGCGATCCGCGCGCGCAGGTCGCCTTCCTGCCTGAGCGCGATCACCTCGCCGAGGTCCGTGACGATACCGGTGAACATGGCAAGCCCCCCCTTCCTGACGGGAAATGCCTAGCCCGAGGGCGGCAGCGTCGCAAGTCCCGGCCCGAATTAGCCATGAATTAACCCGAATGCGGTGAGAAAGCGGATCGGGATCGAACGGCCTTGGTGACAGACACGCGGCAGACGGTCTATTGAGGCATAGGCGGGCAGGCAGGTGATACGGGGGCGCGTGGAAGACCGGCGGATTCTGATGCTGCAAGGGCCGCACGGGCCTTTCTTCGGCCTGCTGGCCGATGCGCTGCGATCCGCGGGCGCGACCGTCTGGCGCGTCGGCTTCAACCGCGGCGACGAAGTCTTCTGGCGCGGGCGCAAGGGATACGTCCCCTTCCTCGGCCGGGTGGAGGATTGGCCCGCGGTCTGCGCCGACATGCTGGCCACCATGCGCATCAGCGACATCATCCTTTACGGCGATACCCGGCCGATCCATGCCCAGGCGGTGCGGCTGGCGCGGGACCGGGGCATCCGCGTCCATGTGTTCGAGGAAGGGTACCTGCGGCCCTACTGGGCCACCTACGAACGCGGCGGCTCGAACGGACATTCCCGGCTGATGGACATGGATGTGGCCCCGATGCGCGCCGCACTGGCCCGCAGCCGGGTGGAGACGCCCGAGGCGCCCGCCCACTGGGGCGATCTCAGGCAGCATGTGTTTTACGGCGCGGCCTATCACTTTTTCGTCATGGCGATGAACCGCCGCTACCAGAACTTCGTCTCCCATCGCGGCATCACCGTGCGGCAGGAATTCCGGCTGCACCTGCGCCGGCTCCTCATGATGCCGCTGCACCGGCTGGAACGCTGGATCAGCACGCGCCGGGTCAGGTACGGCGGGTTTCCCTATCACCTGGTGCTGCTGCAACTCGAACATGACGCGAGCTTTCGCGCCCATTCGCCGTTTGCCTCGCAGACCGAGTTCATCGAGCTTTGCCTCGAAGGGTTCGCCGCCGGCGCCCCGCGCCACCATCACCTGGTGTTCAAGGCACACCCGCTCGAGGATGGGCGCGCGCCGGTCCGGACGAAGATTCGCGATGCCGCCCGGCGCCTCGGCGTGGCGGACCGCGTGCATTTCCTGCGCGGGGGCAAGCTTGCCAACCTTCTGGGGGCCGCCCGCACGGTGGTGACGGTCAATTCGACCGCCGCGCAGCAGGCGCTCTGGCGGGGGCTGCCGCTCAAGGCCTTCGGCCGTGCGGTCTACTCGAAGCCCGAGTTCGTCTCGCACCTGCCGATCGAGGCATTCTTCGCGACCTGCGACCGCCCCGATATGGCGGCCTATGCCGATTACCGGCAGTATCTTCTTGAAACATCACAGGTTCCGGGTGGTTTCTATTCGGCCCGCGGGCGCCGAATCCTGTTGCGCCAGGTGGTGGACATGGTGCTGTCCGACCTCGACCCCTACGACGCGCTCGCCGCCGGTATGGCTGCGCCGCGACAGCCGCTGCGCAGCACCGCCTAGGCTCTGGTTTTTGCATCGGGACTTCTTTAGGCTGCGCGCTAAACAGGTGCATTACGCCGGGCAGACGGGGGATTCTTTGATCAGAACTTGCAGCCTTGGGGCGAAATCGATTTTTGCGATTCTCCTTACGACAGCGCTTGCCGGATGCGCTTTGCCGCGTTCGGGTCCGAACATGAAGGAACTTCTGGCCGGATCGGTCGAGGACTCCGGCTCGACCCACATCGTCGCCGTCGATGCCCGCGTCGCGCGCGAGGCGTCGAAGTCGCCCACGCTCGGGTTTTCCGCCGACTTCGTGACCGCGGGCCCAGTGGGCGCCGACGTGATCCGCCCCGGCGACACGCTGTCGCTGACGATCTGGGAAAACGTCGATGACGGCCTTCTGACCAACCAGGGCCTGAACGCCACCGGGCTGAGCGAACTTCAGGTCGACGACGAGGGCTTCATCTTCGTGCCCTACGCAGGGCGTATCCGCGCCACCGGCAACACGCCAGATGCGTTGCGCCTGGCGATCACCGACAAGCTGAAGGACCAGACGCCAGATCCGCAGGTGCTGGTGGCGCGCGCGGCGGGGGACGGGGCGACCGTCTCGGTCCTGGGCAACACCGGCGCGCAGGGCGTCTTCCCGATCGAGCGGCCGACGCGCACGCTGTCGGCGATGCTGGCCCGCGCGGGCGGCGTGGCGGTCGATCCCGAAACCGCGCAGATCACGGTCACGAGGCACGGGCGCACCGGCAGCGTGTGGCTGAAGGACCTTTACAGCAACCCGCGCATGGACATCGCGCTGCGCGGCGGCGACGTGATCCTGGTGGAGAAGGACACCCGCACCTTCACCGCGCTAGGCGCCACCGGGGCGCAGACGCGGATCGACTTCGACACGCCGAACCTCACCGCGCTCGAGGCGATCGCGCGGGTGGGCGGCCTCAACACCAATCTCGCCGACCCCAAGGGCGTGTTCATCCTGCGTGACGAACCGGCACCTGTCGCCGCGGCGGTGCTGCGCAAGCCCGGGCTTCAGGGGTCGCAGCGCATGGCCTACGTGCTCGACCTTACCCAGCCGGACGGGATCTTCAACGCCCGCGACTTTGTCATCCGCGACGGCGATACGATCTACGTGACCGAGGCACCCTATGTGCAGTGGCAGAAGACGCTTTCGGTGCTGACCGGCACTGCAAGCTCGGCCAATGCGATCAGCAGCGTGGCCGGGGGCGGATGACCGGCACCGGCCCGGGCACTGCCGGCGGCGCCCCGGCGCGCAATCTCTACGTCTACAATGGCGGTTTCCTCACCAACGACCGGGTCCGGCGTATCCTGACCTGCGCGGGCTACGACCTGCGTCTCGGCATCCCGCGCAAGGACGACCTGATCGCCGTATGGGGCAAGAGCCCGACCGCGCCCAGGGGAGAGGCGATGGCGGCGCGGACCGGGGCCCGGATCGTGCGGGTCGAGGATGCCTTCCTGCGGTCGGTCCGGCCGGGGCGGGCGGGCGATCCGCCGCTTGGCCTGCTGATCGATCCGACCGGCATCCATTTCGACGGCTCCGCGCCCTCGCTGATCGAGGAGATCATCCGGACCAACCCGCTTGACGACACCGCCGTGCTGTCGCGGGCGCGCGACGGGATCGCGCGGCTGAAGCACCTGCATCTGTCCAAATACAACGGCTTCGACCCCGATCTTGAAGTTCCCGCGCCAGGCTATGTGCTGGTCGTCGACCAGACCCGCAACGATGCCTCGATCCGGCACGGCGGGGCCTCGGCCGCAACCTTCCGCGAGATGCTCGTCATCGCGCAGGAGGAACATCCGGGCGCCCGGATCGTGATCAAGTCGCACCCCGAGGCGGTCGCCGGGCACCGTCTTGGCCATTACACCGACGGCCATGCCCACGGGCGCATCACCGTCCTGCGCGACCCGGTGTCGCCCTGGGCGCTGCTCGATGGCGCGATCGCGGTCTACACCGTCTCTTCCCAGATGGGGTTCGAGGCGATCCTGGCCGGCCACCGCCCCCGCGTCTTCGGCCAGCCCTTCTACGCCGGCTGGGGCCTGACGCAGGACGAGAACCCGGTTGCCAGGCGCCAGAAGCGGCTGACGCGGGCGCAGCTTTTCGCCGCCGCGATGATCCTCGCGCCGGCATGGTACGACCGCGCGCGCGACCGGCTGACCACGTTCGAGGGCGCGGTGGACCAGCTAGAGGCCGAGGTGCGCGCCTTCCGCGACGACCGCCGGGGCCATGTGGCCGTCGGCATGCGGCTGTGGAAGCGGGCGCACTTGCAGCGCGCCTTCGGACGCGAGCGGCGGCTTGTCTTCATCGACGATCCCGGTCGCGCCGCGGCGCGGGCGCATCGCGACGGGCGCGACATCCTCGTCTGGGCGGGGCAGGAGGGCGAGACGCTGCGCCAGGCCGCGGGCGCCACGCCGGTGCGCCGGGTGGAGGACGGGTTCCTGCGTTCGCGCGGGCTGGGCGCCGACCTTGTGCCGCCGCTCGCGCTGGTCGCGGACCGGGCCGGGATCTACTACGACCCTTCGCGCCCCAGCGATCTGGAGCGGCTGATCGCTGCCGGGCCGCTGCCGGGCGGCGAGGCGCGGGCCGAACGGCTGCTGCGGCGGCTGACCGAAACCGGGGTCTCCAAGTACAACCTTGCCGCCGCCGACCTGCCGGAGCTTCCGAAGGGGCGCCGCATCCTTGTCCCCGGCCAGGTGGAGGATGACGCCTCGGTCCGCCTTGGCGCGGGCCGGGAACGGACGAACCTTGCGCTGCTGGAGCGGGTGCGGGAGGAGAACCCGAAGGCGGTGATCCTTTACAAGCCGCACCCGGACGTCGAGGCGGGGCTGCGCCCGGGCCATCTGCCCGAGGCCGAGGCGCTGCGCCTGGCCGATGCATTCGTCGCGCAGGCCGATCCGGTGCGGCTGACCGAGGCGGCGGACGAGGTCTGGACCATCACCTCGGGCCTCGGGTTCGAGGCGCTGATCCGGGGCAAGCCGGTGGTCACGCTCGGGATGCCGTTCTACGCGGGCTGGGGCCTGACCGAGGACCTGTTCCCGCAGCCCGAACGGCGCGGCCGGGCGACGCTTCTGGCGCTGGTGCATGCAGCCCTCATCGCCTATCCGCGCTATGTCGATCCGCTGACGGGCCTGCCGTGCCCGGTCGAGGTGATCGTGGACCGGCTGGCGGGCGGCGAGATCCCGGCGCCGGGGCCGGCCAACCGCTTGCTGTCAAAGCTTCAGGGTGTATTCGCAAGCCAGAGCTGGCTCTGGCGTTAGCGCCTGGGTTTCAGGCGCGGACCCAGTGGGCGAGCGTGTCGGGACCGACCGGGCGGAGGTCTTGCAGGCGGAAGCGTGGCGCATCGGCGAGCGCTGCAAGCGCCAGCGGGCCGAGCGCGGGCCGCCCGTCGGCGCCAAGGCCAAGGCCGGCGGAGAAGTGGCGGATCTCGTCCACGAGGTCCGCGCGCAGAAGGGCCGCGGCGAACTGCCCGCCGCCTTCGCAGAAGACCCGCGTCAGCCCCTCGGCGCCGAGCGCCGCCAGAAGCGCGGGCGCCGACAGCGCGCCGCCATCTTCCGCGACCTCGATCAGCCGCGCGCCCAGCGCATTCCACGCGGCCCGCGCCGCGTCGGGCGCGGAGGCGCCGTGCAGCAGCCAGAGCGGCGCCTGTGCCACCGACCGCGCCAGCGTGCCGCCCTCAGGAAGGTCGAGGGTGCGCGCCGCGATCACGCGGGCCGGCTGCCGGGTCACGCCGATGTCGCGTACGGTCAGCGCCGGGTCGTCCGCCCGCGCGGTGCCGCCGCCCACCATCACCGCGTCATGGCTGGCGCGCAGCGCGTGGACCATGCGCCGCGCCTCGGGCCCGGTGATCCAGCGGCTTTCGCCCGTGGCGGTGGCAATGCGCCCGTCGACACTGGTGGCCAGCTTCAGCGTCACCATCGGCCGGCCTTCGCGGATGCGGGTCAGAAAGCCTGTCTGGACCGCTTCCGCCTGATCCGCGAGAAGCCCGGTCGTCACGGAAATTCCTGCATCGCGCAGGATCGCGTGGCCGCGACCCGCCACGCGGGGGTCGGGATCGCCCGCCGCGGTGACGACACGCGCCAGTCCCGCCGCCACCAGCGCCCCGGCGCAGGGCGGGGTCTGCCCGTGGTGGGCGCAAGGCTCAAGGCTGACATAGGCGGTGGCACCGCGCGCCGCCGACCCGGCCTGTGACAGCGCCACCGTTTCGGCATGCGGACGCCCGCCGTCCTGGGTCCAGCCGCGGCCGACGATGCGCCCGTCCTTCACGATCACGCAGCCCACTGCCGGGTTCGGCCAGACCCGACCAAGCCCGCGCGCGCCAAGCGCGATGGCCAGCGCCATGAAGCGGCGGTCTTCCTCCGGGTTCACTCGTCCGCCGGGGCCGTCGGGCGCAACTCCGACACGAACTTGTCGAAGTCGTCGGCTGCCTGGAAATTCTTGTAGACGCTGGCGAAGCGCACGTAGGCGACGGTGTCGATGCGGGCCAGCGTTTCCATCACGATCTCGCCGATGGTCTTCGACGGGATGTCGGTGTCGCCAAGGCTTTCCAGCCGCCGGACGATGCCCGAGATCATCTGGTCGATCCGCTCCGGCTCGATCGGGCGTTTCTGCATGGCGATGCGGATCGAACGTTCGAGCTTGCCGCGGTCGAAGTC
The DNA here is from genome assembly GCF_025380365.1 of Albidovulum sediminis. GTDB lineage: Bacteria > Pseudomonadota > Alphaproteobacteria > Rhodobacterales > Rhodobacteraceae > Albidovulum > Albidovulum sediminis. The sequence continues at coordinate 1,561,824 of NZ_JAOCQF010000001.1, read as the reverse complement.
CTCGCGCTTGCCGGAGGACTTGATGACCACGAGGTCGCGCAGCTGCACCCGCTCGTAGGTGGTGAAGCGCCCGCCGCAGGCCGGGCAGAAGCGGCGCCTGCGGATCGCGACATGGTCTTCGGCCGGGCGGCTATCCTTCACCTGCGTATCGACATTTCCGCAAAACGGGCAACGCATCGCCTCTCCCTCGGGGTCAGACTGGGGTTTTCCACAGGCACTATAGGGCCGCTGCGATTCGTTGGGTAGTGGGAAGGCCCGGCCCCCAGATGTTGAAAGGTTAACGTGTGGCTTCCGGGACTCAGCAGGGTGGGCGCATCGGCGGGGCGGCCTGTTCACGCGGCCGTGAGGTCCGCGCGCGGCGTTCCCGTGCTAGCATGCGGCATGCACAGACAGGGAGAGACCGGATGACACGCCTGAGCGCGCGCGACTTCGCGCCCGAACTTCTGGAGCTTTACGATTTCTACGCGCACGGAATGATCACCAAGCGCGAGTTTCTGGACCGCGCGGCGAAATACGCCGCGGGTGGCCTGACAGCCTCGGCCCTTCTCGGGTTGATGAGCCCGAATTATGCGCTGGCCGAACAGGTTCGGGCCGACGACCCCGATATCCGGGGCGAGTATGTCACCTATCCCTCGCCCAACGGCCACGGCGAGGTGCGCGGCTATCTGGTGCGCCCGGCCGCGGCCGAGGGCGCGCTGCCCGCGGTGGTGGTGGTGCACGAGAACCGCGGCCTCAATCCCTATATCGAGGACGTGGCGCGGCGGCTGGCGAAGGCAGGGTTCATGGCGCTGGCACCCGACGGGCTGACCTCGGTCGGCGGCTATCCCGGCAACGACGACGCGGGGCGCGAACTGCAAAAGCAGGTCGATCCGGTCAAGCTGATGAACGATTTCTTCGCGGCGGTGGAATTCCTGATGGCGCATGACGGGTCCACCGGAAACGTCGGCATCGTCGGCTTCTGCTATGGCGGGGGCGTGTGCAACGCGGCGGCGGTGGCCTATCCGGAGCTGAAGGCGGCGGTGCCGTTCTACGGTCGCCAGCCCGACCCGGCGGACGTGCCGAAGATCCGGGCCTCGCTCCTCATCCACTACGCCGGGCTCGACGATCGGGTAAACGCCGGCTGGCCGGACTATGAGGCGGCGCTGAAGGCGGCGGGGACCGATTACCAGGCCTTCATCTACGAGGGCGTGAACCACGGGTTCCACAACGACACCACGCCGCGCTATGACGCGGCGGCGGCGGAACTGGCCTGGGGCCGGACGTTGGATTTCTTCCGGGAAAAGCTGGCCTGAGGGGCGACCTACCAGCCCATCGGCTCGCCGTTCCACCTGCGGAAGCTGCCGCTGTCCTCTGGCGTGGCGGACAGGATCAGCCCGGCCAGACCGGCCGCGGCGGTGTCGGCGTCGATGGTGGCCTCGGGCCCGCCCATTTCTGTCGCGACCCAGCCGGGATGGAACAGCAGGCAGGTCAGGTCGGGGAAGTCGTAGCCGAGTTTCAGCGTCAGGATGTTGAGCGCCGCCTTCGAGGCGCGGTAGGCGTAGTCGCCGTCGTCGTCCAGCCCCTCCGTCATCGACCCGGAACTGGACGAGATCATCGCCACGGTGCGGTGTCGGCCGGCCATGAGGTTGGGGCGCAGCGCGCGCGTCAGGATCAGCGGGCCCAGCGCGTTGACCGCCATCACCTCGGCGAAATCGGCCGGCGTCAGCGTGTCGATCCCGCCCATCGCCCCGCGGATGCCGGCATTGTTCACGAGGATGTCGAGCGGCTGTCCGGCCAGCGCCGCCGCCAGCCCCTCGATGCTGGCCGGGTCGCCCATGTCGAGCGGCAGGGCGCGGACGCGGCCCCCGTCATCGGCGAAGGTGGTTGCCTGCGGGGTGCGGCAGGCGGCCAGCACCTGCGCGCCCGCGGCGGCGAAGGCCTGAACCAGGGCACGGCCAAGGCCCCGGTTCGCGCCGGTGATCAGGACGACGGGCGAACGGCCCGGCGCCTCCGCCGGGCCGCCGGGGTCAGCGGCTCTTGACATCGAAGCGCCGCTCGATCGAGGCGATGAGGCTTGCCGCGGCCAGCGTCAGGAAGACGTAGAGGATCGCGGCGGAGTTGAAGGGCGCGAAGGGCAGGAAGCTCGCCGACTGGAATTCGCGCATCCGCTGCGTCACGTCGCGCACCGACAGGATCGAGAGCAGCGAGGTATCCTTGAGGATCGCGATGAACTCGTTGCCGAGCGCGGGCAGGACGATGCGGAACGCCTGCGGCAGCACGACGAGCCGCGCGACCTTGTAGTTGTTGAGCCCGAGCGAGCGCGCCGCCTCGATCTGGCCCTTCGGCACGGCGTCGATGCCGGCGCGGAAGATCTCGGCCAGATAGGCGGAATAGCCGATGGCGATCGCGATCACGCCCCTGAGCACGTTCGGCATGTCGATCGCCCCGCCCGAGACATCCTTGAGCGAGCCGGCAAAGGGCAGGCCGACGAACAGGATGATGACCAGCATCGGGATCCCGCGCACGGTGTCGATGAAGAACTCGGCCGAGACCGACAGCGGGTGCCGCCCATGCTGCCAGGCCGAGAAGGTCAGGAGAGACAGGAGCAGGCCGCCGACCAGAAGGAACACGGCCGGAAGCTGGAAGCGCGCGGGCAGGAAGCTGGTTTCCCACAGCACCGGCTTGTCGGCCGGCGCCAATTCGGCGGGAAGCAGTGCGCCGGAAACCTGATCGCCCTTGGCCAGCAGGTCCACCGCCTGTTCCGGGCTCGCCGCCGAACGGACCCCGATTTCCTGGGTCAGGGTTTCGTCGAACTGGCCGAACCGGACGGTGTCCACCAGCGTCTTAGGGGTGCCCTTGATGATCGCGACACGCTTGTCGAGCGATCCCACCAGCACGTAGGAGGTATGCGGCTGGGCCCAGAAGACGGCCGAGACGGCGAAGCTGAGGACACAGGCGATCGACCAGTTGCGGATCGTTCGGGCGGTCGGCGTGACATGCAGAAGGCCCGCCCAGAGGAGCCCGAGGCAGCAGGCCAGGATGTAGCCGAATATCCCGGCGCGCAGCGTGGTGAACAGGCCCGCCGCAAAGCCCAGGTGGGCGCCCAGGATCAGGTAGGCGAAGGCCGCGCCGTTCAGGAGCACCATGCCCCGCGCCGCCCAGCGCGCCGGCGTCTGCATGCCGCCCGCCGTCAGATGCGCGATCACCGGCAGCGCCAGGACCGCCGTGGCGGCAAGATACTGCCAGACGTGGTAGGCTGTTGCCGCGGCCACGATCGCATGGCCTTCGGGGGTCAGGTCGCGGGGCGATACGCCCTTTGCCACCAGGTCCGAGGTTTCGGCATCGACCGCGTTGGCGATGATCGAGCCCATCAGCTGCGACACGTCGCCATAGGCCGCGACGGCCGCGGCGAGAAGGACGTTGGCCAGAACGGCCGTCAGGGCAACGATCCGTCGTCGCCCCTCAAGCACCCCGTTGCCGCGCGCCAGAAAGGGAAACACCAGCCCCAGGATCAGGATCGCCATCACCGTGACGAAATCGACGAACAGCTGCGGCGCACCGCGTTCGATCCCGACGATGGACACGATCGACCGGCGGTAGTTCGGAACCATGGTGAACAGGTAGATGACGAAGGGCAGCGCCGACAGGATGACGAGGTTCGACGGGCGGATGCGGGCAATGCTTTTCATGCACGGGCCTTGGTTGCGCGGCAGCGAGTTGGCTCCGGTTCCGGCGGAACCGGAGAAGGAAGCGGTGACGGGGGCCGAACCCGGCCGGCCCCCGCACCCGACGGGTCAGGTCACTCGGTGCCCCAGTACTTGGCCACCAGCGCGTCCAGCGTGCCATCGGCCTGGATCGCGGCCAGTCCCTCGTTGAAGGCTGCCACCCGCTCGTCGCCCTTCTGGAACACGAAGCCCAGCGGGTCGGCCTGAAGCCCGGTGATGCCGACGATCAGCTCGCCCGCGAATTCCTTCTCGTAGGCGGCGGCCGAGGTGCCGTCGATCACCAGACCGGCGACATCGCCGTTCTGGAGCGCCGAAACGGCGGTCGCGAAGCTGTCGTAAAGCGCGATGTTGTCGCGGCCCACCAGTTCCTCGGCCAGTGTGGCGTTGGTGGTCGCGGTCTGCGAGGCCAGCTTCAGCCCCTTGGTCTTGAAGTCCTCGATGGTCAGGCCCTCGTCCTCGACGCGCAGCATGATCGACTGGCTGACGATGATGTAGGGGTCGGTGAAGTCCATCGTCTGCTTGCGCTCGTCGGTGATCGAGACGCCCGAGGCGACGAGGTCGAAGTCGCCCTGCTGGAGCGCGCCGAAGATGCCGTCCCAGGCGGTGGTGACGAATTCGGCGGTGCAGTTGACGCGCTCGCAGATGGCGTTGATCACGTCGACGTCGAAGCCGACGACCTGCCCGGTGGCCGGGTCGATGGTTTCCATCGGCGGATAGGTGGTGTCGGACCCGACCTTGAGGTGGGCGCCGCCGAGGTCCGCCGCCTGCGCTGCGGTGAAGCTGAGCGCGGCCATTGCAGCGGCGATGAGGGTGGATTTCATGTCAGTCTCCTTTGCTGGGTGCTTTCAGGTCACGCGGCGGCCAGACGGTCGGGCCTCCGGGCGATCAGTCGGGGCCGGAAGACCTTGACAAGGGCCTCCGGCGGTTCTCCGGCCATGCGGCGGATCAGGAACGCGCCAAGCGCGCGGCCCAACTCCTCCACCGGCTGGAAATGGGTCGTCAGGGGTGGCGAGAAGTAGCCCGAGACGTTGAGGTCGTCATAGGCGATGACCGAGACATCGGTTTCCGCCGACAGGCCCAGGTCGCGCAGACCGGCCAGTACGCCCAGTGTCGTCGGCTCGTTCACGCAGACGAAGCCGGTGGCCGGGGCGTCCCCCGCGGCCAGGCGAAGGGCGCTGTCGCGGCCGAAGCGCGCGGTCAGGTCGCCCTCGGCAATGAGGTCGTCGCAGCCGGGAAGCCCCGCCTCGGCGAAGGCGGCGCGGAAACCCTCGATCCGCTCCTGCGCATAGGCATAGCGCCCCTCGGGGTTGATGAGCGCGATGCGCCGGTGGCCGCCCGCGATCAGGCGCCGCGTCGCCTCGGCCGCGACCCAGCCGGAATCGATGTCGACATAGGCATAGCCGCGGGACTGCGCGGTGCGACCGAGCGACACGAAGGGAAAGTCGCGCCCGGTCAGGAAGTCGATGCGCGGATCGCGCACGAGGATGCCCGAAAAGATCATGCCGTCGGCCAGCCCCTGGGTGACGATGCGTTCGGCGGTGGTGCGCCCGTCCTCGGCATCGCGGACGATGTGGACCGAAAGCTGGTAGGGCGATCCTTCGAGCGATTGCGCGATGCCCGACAGGATCTCGGCATATTCGACGCCGTTCCACTCGCTGCCGGCGGCGACCGAGACCGGCACCAGGACCGCCGCCTGCATCGTCTTGCCGGTGCGCAGCGAGGCTGCCCGCGGGTTGGCGGCATAGGCGATTTCCTCGGCCGCGGCGCGGATGCGCGCCTTGGTCTCGCTGGTGACGGCGGGGCTGTCGCGCAGCGCCTTGGAGACGGTCGCGATGGAATAGCCCGTCAGTTCGGCCAGCGTCTTGACCGTCGGACGGCGCGGGCCGTTGTCGGTAGCTGAAAACCGGACCGTCATGCGGTGCCATCTCCCCCAGGCGGCCCGGAATTCTGTTGTCCGGTGGCGCGATAAAATCGTTTTTTCATGGGCTTCGCCGGGCTGTCAACGATTCATTTCCGTGGCCGGGCGCGCGCTTCGGGAATCGGTTGCGGAAGATGTAATCGTTTATATGCTGATCGCCGTAAACGTTTAACTTCACCCCGCCTTGTGCTGGCGGCACCCGAAGGGCAGGCAGATGACCGGGCGTTCCGCAGGCCGGCCGACCATCAGGACGATCTGCGCCCTGACCGGGCTTTCGACGGCGACCGTGTCCAAGGCGCTGCGCCAGTCGCCGCATGTCCGCCCCGAGACACGCCGCCTTGTCGAGGATGCGGCGCGGCGCGTCGGCTATGCCACGAACCTGCACGGGGTGCAGCTGCGCACCGGCAAGACCTATCAGATCGCGGCGATCCTGCCCGCGCCGGGGCCGGACAGCGACGAATGGGAAGGGGTGGAATACGCGCTGCTCCTGTCGGGCCTGTCGCGCGCGGTGGAGCATACCCGTTACCGGATCGCCCTGTTCCCGGTGCGCGATGACGACGAGGCGCTCGAGGCGACGGCGCGCATCGCCACGAACCGGCTGGCCGACGGGGTCGTGCTGGCCGGGACGCAGCCGGACGACGCCCGGGTGCGGCTCCTTCAGGATGGGGGCCTGCCCTTCGTCACCTACGGCACCACGCACCTGAGTCCGCCGCACCCGTTCGTCGATACCGACAACACGGCGGTCATCGGCCGGTCGATGGCGCGGTTGATCGCGGCCGGGCACCGCCGCGCGGCGCTGCTCAACCCGCCCGCGCATCTCTCCTACGCGGTGACGCGGCTGGAAAGCTACCGCGCCACGTTGGCCGGGGCGGGTCTGCCCTTCGACCCCGCACTGGTCGCCCATGGCCGCCTGACGCCGGGATTCGGCCGGGCGCAGGTTCTGACGTTGTCCGCGCTGGCCGACCCGCCCACGGCCTACGTCTGCGCGAACGAGGCCGTGGCGCTTGGCGCGCTTTCGGGGTTTGCGGCGGCGGGGCTGGTCCATGGCCGCGACGCGGTCATCCACGCGAGCGACGACCTCAACATCTCCGCCTACTTCACCCCGCCCATCACCACCTTCTACCTGCCGATCGCCCGCCCCGCCGCGCTTCTCGGCGACCACATCCTGCGTGCCATCGCCGGTGAGCCGGCAGAGACGCTCCAGACACTGCTGGTGCCCGACCTCATCGTCCGGTCCGACGACCGCCTTCATCCCTGACCCTGCCAAGACGAAAGATCCCCATGTCCGCCTTCGAAACCCCGCCGCCCGCCCTTGACGTCGAAACGCTCGCCACGTTCGTTCGCCGCCACTGGGGCCTGTCCGGCTCGCTCCGCCCGCTCATCTCCGAGCGCGACCAGAACGCGCGGCTCGATGCCGAGGGGCGCCGCTTCGTGCTGAAGCTGTCGAACGCGGGCGAGGATCGGGGGCAGCTTGCGCTGCAGGCGGCGGTGCTCCGGCACCTCGAAGGGCAGGGGATGGAGGGGATCCCGCGGCTGATCCCGACGCTTGCGGGCGCCGACGCGGCGGAGGAGGAGACGGGCCACGGTCCCGGCGCGGTCCGGCTGGTGACCTGGGTCGAGGGGCCACTCCTGTCCGCCGCGCCGCGCAGCCTGGCGCAGCTTGAAAGCCTCGGCGCGTTCGTGGGGCGTTTTACCCGCGCCATGCAGGGCTTCGGCCACCCGGCGGCGTTCCGCGCCGATTTCCTCTGGTCGCTCGACAATGCGGGTGGCGTGGAGGGCTGGGTGGCCGACATCGCCGATCCCGCACGCCGGGCGCTGGTGGCGGGGCTATTCGCGCGCTACCGGACCCGCATCGCGCCGCGCCTGGCCGGCCTGCGCGCCTCGGTCCTGCATCAGGACGCGAACGACAACAACGTGATCGTCGATGCCGCGAACCCCGACCGCGTGGCGGGGCTGATCGACTTCGGCGACATGGCCCATGGCCGCACCATCAACGAACTGGCGATCGCGATGGCCTATGCGCTGCTCGACGCGCCCGACCTTTACGCCGCGATGCGGGCGATGATCGCGGGCCACGTGGCCGAGTTCGCGATCACCGAGGACGAGGCGGAGGTGCTTTACGACCTGATGCGGATGCGCCTGGCGATGAGCGTCTGTATCTCCTCCCGCCGCGCGCGGGAGCATCCGGGGAACGACTACCTGACGATCAGCCAGCGCCCCGCCTTCGCGCTGCTGGAGCGGCTGGGCCGGATCGACGCGGAGTTCATGGTGGCGCTCTGCCGCAAGGCGGCGGGTTTCGACGCCACGCGCGGGGTGGCGGCGGTGCGCGGCTTTCTGGCCGGTGCCGCAGTCGCCCCGGTCGTCCGGCCCGACCCCGGCCGTGCGGCCCGCCTGGCACTTCTGACCGACGGCACGCACCCGGAGATGCCCGCCTTTTCCGACCGCGCCTTCGACGCCTGGTTCGCGGCGCAGCGCCCGGCAAGCCTGCCCGCCAATGTCGCCTTCCTCGGCTTCGGACCCTATGGCGAGCGGCGGTCGGTCTATGCGACTGACCAGTTCGCCGATGCCGCCAGCCCCGAACGGCGCACGCGCCACACCGGCATCGACATCTTCGCCCCAAAGGGAACCGAGGTTTTCGCGCCGCTCTCGGGCAGGGTGCTGTCGGTCACCTACAACGCCGATCCGCTCGACTACGGCCACACGCTGATCCTGGAGCACGAGGCGCCCGGCGGCGTGCGCTTCTTTACCCTCTACGGCCACCTCGCGGGAACCCTGCCCGAACTGCTCCGTCCCGGCCAGCAGGTCGCGGCGGGCCAGCTTGTCGCGCATTTCGGCGACTGGCACGAAAACGGCGGCTGGGCGCCGCACCTGCATTTCCAGATCATGACCGACATGCTGTCGCAGGCCGGCAACTTCTTCGGCGTCGGGCACGAAAGCCTGTGGGACGTCTGGTCCGACGTCATCCCCGACGCCAACCTGATCCTGCGGCTCGCGCCCGAAAGCTTTGCCGTCGATCCGCATCCCCCGGAGAAGCTTCTTGCGCGCCGCGCGCGGGCGATCGGCCCCTCGCTCTCGATCTCCTACGCCGAGAAGCTGAAGATGGTGCGGGGGCAGGGGCCGTGGCTGATCGACCACACCGGTCGGCGCTACCTGGATGCGGTGAACAACATCACCCATGTCGGGCATTGCCACCCCCACGTGGTGGCGGCCATCGCCCGACAGGCGGCACGCCTCAACACCAACACGCGGTATCTGAGCGAGCTGATTCTCGACTTCTCCGAACGGCTGACGGCGACCTTGCCGCGCGATCTGCGCGTGGCCTATTTCGTCAACTCGGGGACCGAGGCGAACGAGCTGGCACTGCGCATCGCGCGGACCGCGATCGGCAAGAAATCAACCGTCGTGCTCGACTGGGCCTATCACGGGAACTCGGGCGGGATGGTCGATGTCAGCCCCTACAAGTTCAAGCGCAAGGGCGGCTATCCGCAGCCGGACTTCGTCGAGATCGCCGATTTTCCCGACCCCTACCGCGGCACCCACCGCGGCATGTCCGAAGCCTCGGGCCGCGCCTATGCCGGGGACGTGGCGCGCTGCCTGGAGGCGGTGCGGGCCAAGACCGGCACCCCGGCCGCGGCCTTCATCGCCGAAAGCATCTCGGGCGTGGGCGGGCAAGTCGTCTATCCCGACGGCTACCTGAAGGCCGCCTATGCCCATGTCCGCGCGGCGGGCGGGGTCTGCATCGCCGACGAGGTGCAATGCGGCTTCGGGCGCGTTGGCGCCGCCTTCTGGGGGTTCGAGTTGCAGGGCGTCGTGCCCGACATCGTCGTGATGGGCAAGCCGATCGGCAACGGCCACCCGCTGGCCGCCGTCGTCACCACGCCCGATCTTGCGGCGCGCTTCGCCAACGGTATGGAATACTTCAACTCCTTCGGCGGCAACCCGGTGTCGATGGCGGTGGGCATGGCGGTTCTCGACGTGATCGAGGGCGAGGGGCTGCAGGCCAGGGCGCTGGAGACCGGCGATTACATGCTCGCCCGCTTCGGCGACATGGCGGCGCGCCATCCGCTTATCGGCGACGTGCGGGGGCGGGGGCTCTTTTCCGGGGTCGAGCTGGTGCGCGACCGGGCGACGCTGGAACCGGCGACGGCGGAAGCGGGGTGGATCGTCAACCACATCCGCCGGCAGGGAGTGCTCGCCTCGACCGACGGGCCGTTCGACAACGTGCTGAAGTTCAAGCCGCCGATGGTCTTCGGCCGGGCCGAGGCCGACATCCTGATCGACGCGCTCGAGGTGGCCTTCGCTGACCTTGCCGCCGGGGGCGGGGCATGAGCGGGCCGGCGCTTGGCGTCTGCTACTACCCCGAACAGTGGGACGAGAGCCTCTGGGCCGAGGATGCGGCGCGCATGGTGGCGCTGGGGCTGACCTGGGTCCGCATCGCGGAATTCGCCTGGGCGCGGATCGAACCGGCGCCGGGCCGGTTCGACTGGGGCTGGCTCGACCGGGCGGTGGAGGTGCTGGGGAGCGCCGGGCTGAAGGTCATCCTCTGCACGCCGACGGCGGCACCGCCCAAGTGGCTGGTGGACCTTCACCCCGACATCCTGCCGGTGGCGGCGGACGGCACGGTCCGGAAGTTCGGCGCGCGGCGGCACTACTGCTTTTCCTCCCCCCGCTACCGCGAGGAGGCGGCGCGGATCACCCGCGCGGTCGCCGAACGCTATGGCCGCAATCCGCATGTCCAGGCCTGGCAGACCGACAACGAGTACGGCGATCACGACACCGTCCATTCCTACTCGCCCGCAGCCCTGGCCGCGTTCCGTGACTGGCTTCGCGCCCGCTACGGCACCATCGGCGCGCTGAACCGGGCCTGGGGCACCAGCTTCTGGTCGATGGCCTACAGCGATTTCGGCCAGATCGAGCTGCCCAACAACCTGGTGGAGGAACCCTCGCCTACCCACCGCGTCGACTTCCTGCGCTTTTCCTCCGACCAGGTGCGCAGCTTCAACCGCGCCCAGGTCGGGATCATCCGGCGCTTGAGCCCCGGCCGGCCGGTGACGCACAACTACATGAACCAGAACACGGATTTCGACCATTTCGCGGTGGGCGAGGATCTCGACCTGGCATCCTGGGATGTGTATCCGCTGGGCGGGCTTGTCCACGGACGCCTGCCCGAGGCGATGAAGGCGCGTTATCTGCGCACCGGCGACCCCGACCAGACCGCGTTCAACCACGACCTTTACCGCGCCGTCGGGAGGGGGCGGGTCTGGGTGATGGAACAGCAGCCGGGGCCGGTCAACTGGGCGGTGGCGAACCCCGCGCCGCGGGACGGGATGGTGCGGCTCTGGACCTGGCTTGCCTTCGCGCATGGCTGCGAGATGGTCAGCTACTTCCGCTGGCGCCAGGCGCCCTTCGCGCAGGAACAGTATCACACGGGCCTGCTTCACCCCGACTCCACCCCCGACCAGGCGTTTCACGAGGTGGCGGCGGTGGTGGCCGAGGCGCAGGCGCTGCCGCCGCTGCCGCCCCGCGCGCAGGCGCGGGTGGCGCTGGTGCTCGACTATCCCTCGCGCTGGGCGGGGCAGGCGCTGCCGCAGGGGCAGGGCTGCAACCCCGCCCACGTCGCGCTCGACTGGTATGCGGCGGCGCGGCGGCACGGGGTAGAGGTCGACATCATCGGCCAGCATTCGGACCCTGAGGGTTATGACCTGATCCTGGCGCCCGACCTGATCATGGCGGACGCGGGCTTCCTCGGCCGGGTGAAGGCCGCGGGCGCGAAGATCCTGTTCGGCCCGCGGTCGGGGTCGAAGACCGCAGAGATGCAGACGCCCGAGGGGTTGGCCCCCGGCCCCTTGCGCGCGATGCTCGACATGCGGGTGAGCCGGGTGGAAAGCCTGCCCGGCTACCACGCCGAGACGGTGATGCTGGGCAACCTTGCGCTGCCCGCCCACCGCTGGCGCGAGACGGTCGAGACGCGGGAGGAGGTGCTGGCCACCTTCGCGGGCGACCATCGCGGCGGGAGCCCGGCGCTTCTGGGCAACGACCGCGCGCGCTATCTGGCCGCGCTGATGCCGCCCGAGGGGCTTTTGCCGGTCATCACCGGCGCGCTCGACTGGGCGGGGGTGGCCTGGCAACCCGACCTGGGCGACATCCGCCTGACCCGCCGGGGCGAGGTCACCTTTGCCTTCAACTACGGGCCGGACCCCGCCACGGCCCCGGCCCCCGCGGGCGCGCGGTTCCTGATCGGCGGACGCGTCCTTCCGCCCGCAGGCGTCGCCGCCTGGGAGGGGAGCGAGCGCGCCGGCCCTGAAGCGCGGTGAACGCAGGGGCTCTTTGGCCCCCACTGCCCGGATGGCCCTCTCCCTCCCCCACGACGGGGGAAGCGCGGGATGGCGAACGGCTGGGGGCCCACGCCGGGCGGGCGCTACTCCGGCAGGGTCACCTGCGTTTCGGACAGAAGCGCGTGGCTTTCCGCGTCGAAGATCAGGATGCGGTCGTCCGTGGTCACCACCGCGTACCAGCCGCGCCCGAAGGTGATCGCCCCGGCGGTGACGCCGTCGGGCAGGCTGACCGTGTCGGGCAGCAGCGGCGCCTGCGACGGGATCGCCTGCAGGCGGATGACAAGCAGCACGATCACCGCTATCAGGCCGACAACCATCGTCCCGGCAAGAACCGTGACGAGCCCTTTGAGAAATCTCAGATCGGCGGGGCTGACACCCGTCCCGGTCTCCGGAGCATCGTTCATGTCTGACCTTTCGGACCGTATCCTGAGCGTGACGATCGGGGAAAACCCGCCCGACCGCCTTGATAAGGCGCTGGCCCGCGATGTGCCAGAGGAAGCGGCGCTGTCGCGGTCGCGGCTGGCCAGGCTTCTGGCCGAGGGGGCGGTTTCCCGCGCGGGTCAGGTGATCGACAACCCCAAGGCCCGCGTCGCGGCGGGCGAGGTCTACGAGATCGCCCTCGGCCCGGCCGAGGCGGTGGAGACGCGGGCCGAGGCGATCCCGCTCAACGTCGTCTGGGAAGACGCCGACCTGATCGTGATCGACAAGCCCGCCGGCATGGTCGTCCATCCCGCGCCGGGCTCGCACGAGGGCACGCTGGTCAACGCGCTTCTGCATCACTGCGGCGACACGCTGTCGGGGATCGGGGGGGAACGCCGGCCGGGTATCGTCCACCGGATCGACAAGGACACGACCGGCCTTCTGGTGGTGGCGAAGTCGGACCGGGCGCACCACGCGCTTGCCAAGCAGTTCGAAAAGCACACGGTGACGCGGCGCTATCTGGCCGTTGTTCACGGCGTGCCCGATGCGAACGATCCGCGCCTGCACGGGGTGAAGGGGACCAGCTTCGAGCCGGGCGGCATCCTGAAGATCACCACCCAGCTTGCGCGCCACAAGACCGACCGCCAGCGCCAGGCGGTGCTGTTCCACGGCGGGCGCCATGCGGTGACGCGGGTCCGGGTGATCGAAAGCTTCGGCGTGCCGCCCGTCGCGGCGCTGGTCGAATGCTGGCTGGAAACCGGGCGGACGCACCAGATCCGCGTGCACATGGCCCACGTGGGCCACGGGCTGATCGGCGACCAGACCTACGGCGGGCGCCGCAAGCTGTCGGCGCGCGCGGTGGGCGATGCGGCGGCCGAAGCGGCGACGGCCTTTCCCCGTCAGGCGCTGCACGCCGCCACGCTGGGCTTTGACCACCCGGTCAGCGGCGAGCGGCTCGACTTCGAAAGCCCGCTGCCGGCGGACATGGCGGGCCTGCTGTCCGCGCTGGGCGCGGCGTAACACGCCTGACAAGCCTGTGAGCGGGGTGACACAATCCTCGCATCGCGACGGAGCGATGGTCATCTGACGTTAAACTATCTGTGCCAGGCGTGCCCGATACGTCTTGCAGATCAACGAACGCGGACCTAGTTTCACGGGTCCGATGGGACAAGTGGGGTCAGAATGACGAGTTATGCCAACCTTCCCGCGCCCAGCCCCGAACAGGGGCTGAACCGGTATCTCCAGGAGATCCGCAAGTTTCCGCTGCTGGAGCCGGAAGAGGAATACATGCTGGCAAAGCGCTGGGCGGACCACGAGGATCCGCAGGCCGCGCACCGGCTGGTGACCTCTCACCTTCGCCTCGCCGCCAAGATCGCCATGGGCTACCGCGGCTACGGCCTGCCGCAGGCCGAGGTCGTGTCGGAGGCCAACGTGGGCCTGATGCAGGCGGTCAAGCGCTTCGATCCCGAACGTGGGTTCCGGCTGGCGACCTATGCGATGTGGTGGATCCGCGCCTCGATCCAGGAATACATCCTCAGGTCCTGGAGCCTGGTCAAGCTGGGCACGACCTCGGCGCAGAAGAAGCTGTTCTTCAACCTGCGCAAGGCCAAGTCGAAGATCGGCGCGCTGGAAGAGGGCGACCTGAGGCCTGAAAACGTCGCCCAGATCGCCCGGGACCTCAACGTGACCGAGGGCGAGGTGATCGACATGAACCGGCGCCTCGCGGGCTCGGACGCCTCGCTCAACGCGCAGGTCGGGTCCGAGGATGGCGGCAGCCAGTGGCAGGACTGGCTCGAGGACGAGGACGCGGACCAGGCCGGCGCCTTCGCCGAGGCGGAAGAAATGGATGCGCGCCGCGCGCTTCTGGAACGCGCGATGGACACGCTGAACGAGCGGGAGCGCGACATCCTGATCGAACGGCGCCTGCGCGACGATCCGGTCACGCTTGAAGACCTGTCGGCGCGCTACGACGTCAGCCGTGAACGCATCCGCCAGATCGAGGTCAGGGCGTTCGAGAAGCTGCAAGCGCGGATGAAGCAATTGGCGAAGGAACGGGGCATGCTGACCTCGGGCTGATCCGCCCCCCCCCGTAAACGCCCCAGTCACGCCCTTTCCATACATGGCCGCCGGTTCCCTGCCGGCGGCCTTTCCATTTCCCCGCCACCCCGCGCCGGCCTGCGCGCGGATGCCCGCCGGCGCCGCGTTTCCCGCTTTGCCGGGGAAAGACTTTTCTGGCGTTTCCACCGACACTTCGCTAGACTTTGCCACAGACCCGGAAAACGGGCGGACAGAGGCAGTGACGGCGGTATCCCATGACTGAGATGGTCTTTGGCTCCATCCCCGCGCGCGCGGGTGAGCCCATTCTTCCACGCTGGTGGCGCACGATCGACCGTTGGGCGCTGGGTGCGGTGATCGCGCTTTTCGGCCTTGGTCTTCTACTCGGGCTGGCGGCCTCGGTGCCGCTGGCGGAGAAGAACGGCCTGAACCCGTTCTACTACGTCACCCGGCAGGCGGCCTTCGGGATCATGGCCATCGTGGCGATGACCGTCACCTCGATGTTGTCGCCCGACATGGTGCGGCGGCTGGGTGTCCTCGGTTTTCTGGTCGCCTTCGCCGCGCTCGTCTTCCTGCCGCTCTTCGGCACCGATTTCGGCAAGGGCGCGGTGCGCTGGTATTCGCTCGGTTTCGCCTCGTTCCAGCCCTCGGAGTTCCTCAAGCCCGGCTATGTCGTCCTGACCGCCTGGCTGATGGCGGCGGCGCAGGAAATCAACGGCCCGCCGGGGCGGCTCTATTCCTTCGTGCTGACGCTCGTCATCGTCCTCTTCCTCGCGCTGCAGCCGGACTTCGGGCAGGCCTGCCTTGTCCTCTTCGCCTGGGGGGTGATGTATTTCGTCGGCGGCGCGCCCTTCCTCCTGCTGACGGTGGTGGCCGGCATGGTCGTCGCGGGCGGCCTCGCCGCCTACAACGGGTCGGAGCATTTCGCCCGCCGGATCGACGGGTTCCTGTCATCGGAAATAGACCCGCGCACGCAGATCGGCTATGCCACGAACGCGATCCAGGAAGGCGGCATCTTCGGCGTCGGCGTGGGCGAGGGGACGGTAAAGTGGTCGCTGCCCGACGCGCATACCGACTTCATCATCGCCGTCGCGGCCGAGGAATACGGCCTGATCATGGTTCTGGCGATCATCGCGCTTTATGCCTTCGTCACCGTGCGCTCGCTCTTCCGGCTGATGAGGGAACGCGATCCCTTCATCCGCATCGCCGGCACCGGCCTGGCCTGCGCCTTCGGGGTGCAGGCGCTGATCAACATGGGCGTCGCGGTGCGGCTGCTGCCGGCCAAGGGCATGACGCTGCCCTTCGTCAGCTACGGCGGCTCCTCGGTCATCGCCAGCGGCATCGCGGTGGGGATGCTCCTGGCCTTCACCCGCGCGCGGCCGCAGGGCCGGATGGGCGACATCATCGGCCGGCGGGGGCGCTGATGGCGCGCTTGCTGCTGATCGCTGCCGGGGGCACCGGCGGGCACATGTTTCCGGCCCAGGCCCTGGCCGAGGCGATGCTGGCGCAGGGCTGGCGGGTAAAGCTTTCCACCGACGAGCGCGGCGCGCGCTATGTCGGCGGGTTCCCGAAGGACGTGGAGATCGAGACGGTCGCCTCCGCCACCTTCGCGAGGGGCGGCGTGGCGGCCAAGCTCATCGCGCCGTTCCGCATCGCGGGCGGCGTGCTTTCGGCGCTCTGGGCGCTCCGCCGTGACCGGCCCGCCGTCGTCGTCGGCTTCGGCGGCTATCCGACCATTCCCGCGCTGGCCGCGGCGACGATCCTGCGCCTGCCGCGGATGATCCATGAACAGAACGGCGTCCTCGGCCGCGTGAACCGGATCTTCGCGCGCCGGGTCCACCGGATCGCCTGCGGCACCTGGCCCACCCAGCTTCCCGAGGGCGTCGATGCCAGCCATACCGGCAACCCCGTCCGCGCCGCGGTGCTGGACCGCGCGGGGTCGCCCTACATTCCGCCGGGGGACTATCCGCTCAGCCTTCTGGTGATCGGCGGCAGCCAGGGCGCGCGCATCCTGTCCGATGTCGTGCCCGTCGCCCTTGGCGCGCTGCCCGAGGGCCTGCGCGGGCTTCTGCGCGTCGCCCACCAGGCCCGTCCCGAGGACCGCGACCGCGTCGAGGCCGCCTATGCCGCGGCCGGGATCAAGGCCGAGGTGGCGCCATTCTTCGCCGACGTGCCCCGCCGCCTGTGCGAGGCGCAACTGGTCATCTCGCGCGCGGGGGCGTCCTCGGTCGCCGACATCACGGTGATCGGCCGCCCTTCCATCCTCGTTCCCTTCGCCGCCGCCGCGGGCGATCATCAGAGCGCCAACGCGCATGGCCTTGCCGCCGCCGACGCCGCGGTGCTGATCCCCGAAAGCCGGCTTGACGCGGCCACGCTTTCCGGCCATGTCGCCGCGATCCTCGAACACCCCGATGCCGCGGTGAAGATGGCCCATGCGGCGCTCGCCTACGGCATCCCGGACGCGACCGGGCGCCTTGCCGCGATGGTCGAGTCCCTGGCAGCGAAAGAAGCGAGATGAGCGCAGCAGCGACGAAACTTCCCGGAGAGCTTGGCCCCATCCATTTCGTCGGCATCGGCGGCATTGGCATGTCGGGTATCGCCGAGGTGCTGATGACGCTGGGCTACCGGGTGCAGGGGTCGGATGCGAAGGCCTCGAAGATCACCGAGCGGCTCGCCTCGCTCGGCGCCGTGGTCTTCGAGGGCCAGCGGGCCGAGAACGTCGGCGAGGCGGCCGTGGTCGTGATCTCCTCGGCGATCCGCAAGGGCAATCCCGAGCTTGAGGAGGCGCGCCGCCGCGGCCTGCCCGTCGTGCGCCGGGCCGAGATGCTGGCCGAACTCATGCGGCTCAAGTCGAACGTCGCCATCGCCGGGACGCACGGCAAGACCACGACGACGACGATGGTCGCCACGCTGCTGGACAAGGGCGGCTTCGACCCGACCGTGATCAACGGCGGCATCATCCACGCCTACGGCTCGAACGCGCGGGCGGGGGCGGGCGAATGGATGGTGGTCGAGGCCGACGAAAGCGACGGCAGCTTCAACCGCCTGCCCGCCACCATCGCGATCGTCACCAACATCGACCCCGAGCACATGGAACACTGGGGCACGATCGAGGCGCTGCGAAAGGGCTTCTACGACTTCGTCTCCAACATTCCCTTCTACGGGCTCGCGGTCTGCTGCACCGATCACCCCGAGGTGCAGGCGCTGGTGGGCCGGGTCACCGACCGCCGCATCGTCACCTTCGGCTTCAACGCGCAGGCCGATGTGCGTGCCGTGAACCTGACCTTCAAGGACGGCAAGTCGCTCTTCGATGTGCTGCTTCAGGGCGAAGGCGCGGATTCGCACATCGAAGGCTGCACCCTGCCGATGCCGGGCGACCACAACGTCTCGAACGCGCTGGCCGCGATCGCGGTCGCACGGCACCTCGGCATGAAGAAGGACGAGATACGCGAGGCGCTGGCGGCCTTCGGCGGCGTCAACCGCCGCTTCACCAAGGTGGGCGAGGTGGGCGGCGTCACCATCATCGACGACTACGGCCATCACCCGGTGGAAATCGCTGCTGTGCTCCGGGCCGCGCGGCAGGCGACGAAGGGCCGCGTCATCGCCGTCCATCAGCCGCACCGCTACACCCGGCTGTCGAGCCTGTTCGAGGATTTCTGCACCTGCTTCAACGAGGCCGACGTGGTCGCCATCGCCGAAGTCTACGCCGCCGGAGAGGACCCGATCCCCGGCGCCTCGCGCGACGACCTGGTGGCCGGGCTGATCGCCCACGGCCACCGCCACGCCCGCGCCATCATGGACGAGGCGGACCTCGAACGCCTGGTGCGCGAGCAGGCCCGCCCGGGCGACATGGTCGTCTGTCTGGGCGCGGGCACGATCAGCGCCTGGGCAAATGCCTTGCCCGGCCGCCTGAACGGCTGAGGCGCCGATTCCCGTCGCGTTCCCCTCGCCGGGGACGCGCCGCCGCAAGGGCGGCAAACTGGCGCGGCCGGCGGCCCGCCGTGCCGTCCCGAACGCCGATCGCATGGTCGCGCCCTTTGTCCCGGGGACAAACGCGCATCATCTGCCTGCAAAAAGCGCCTCCCCGCATCATCACGATTGACACAATCTCGTGATGGACGCAGCCTTACGTTGTATTTGCCCATTCGGGGACAGGGGAGAACGTGATGCGGGGTAAGATTGTTGCGGCGCTGGCGATCTTTGCGCTGACGGCGGGGCCGGGTCTGGCGGGCGGCATGGCCGAGCCGATCATGGAGGATGAGCCCGTGGTCGAGGCGGCAAGCGCCTCGAACGCGGGGATCGTCATTCCGCTGCTGCTGCTTCTTCTGGTCGCTGCGGCGGCGTCCTCGGGCGGCGGCAGCGGGATTTCCCCGGAATAGCATCCGCTTTCCGGGCTTTGGGACAGGAGCGATTGATGAAAGCCAGACTTCTAGGAAGTGCTGCGGCCCTGATGCTGATGTCGGGTGTGGGCCATGCAGGCGGCATGGCCGAGCCGGTCATGGAAGAGGAACCGGTCGTCGAGGCCGCAAGTTCGTCGAACGCGGGGATCGTCATTCCCCTGCTGCTCTTGCTGCTGATCGCGGCGGCGGCTTCGTCGGGTGGTGGCGGACCTGTGCAGACGCCGGGCTGAGAGGAAGGGTGCCGTGGCCCCGTGGCCTTGGCGTGACGGCAACCGTCTGGATCGGGAGATCGGAATGAAGTCGAAGCTGGTGGCCGGTGCTGCGGCCCTGATGCTGATGTCGGGTGTGGGTCATGCAGGCGGCATGGCCGAGCCGGTCATGGAAGAGGAACCGGTCGTCGAGGCCGCAAGTTCGTCGAACGCGGGGATCGTCATTCCCCTGCTGCTCCTGCTGCTGATCGCGGCGGCGGCTTCGTCCTCGGGCGGCGGTTCGGCGCAAGTTCGTTAAGGCAAGACAGTTCTCAACCCTGTGCTGGAGGTAAAGATGAAGTCGAAAGTTCTGGCCGGCGCCGCGGCGCTGGTCCTGGTTTCGGGGGCGGCCTTCGCGGGCGGCATGGCCGAGCCGATCATGGAGGAAGAGCCGGTCGTCGAGGCCGCAAGCTCTTCGAACGCGGGGATCGTCATTCCCCTGCTGCTCTTGCTGCTGATTGCCGCGGCGGCTTCGTCGTCGGGCGGTGGCGGTGGCAGCACCATCGTGGATACCGCCTTCTGATTTCCGTGCATGCCCGCACTTGTGTGCGGATTGCCGATCTGATTTCTGGCAAGGGGCCGGCGACGGCCCCTTTTGTCTGTTCGGAACCTGCCCGATGACCGCAATGCCGCCCGTGCGCGGGCAACTGACGCCCGACCGGCCGCTGGCCGATCTGACCTGGCTGCGCGTGGGCGGGCCGGCGGACTGGCTGTTCCAGCCGGCGGACGAGGCGGACCTGGCCGCCTTCCTGGCCGCCCTCGACCCGCGGGTGGCGGTGTTTCCGATGGGGGTCGGGTCGAACCTGATCGTGCGCGATGGCGGCATCCGGGCAGTGGTCGTCCGGCTGGGGCGCGGCTTCAACGCGATCGAGGTTCAGGGGCGGCGGGTGACGGCCGGGGCGGCGGCGCTCGACGCCCATGTCGCGCGCCGCGCGGCGGAGGCGGGGGTGGACCTGACCTTCCTGCGCACCATTCCCGGCGCCATCGGCGGCGCGGTCCGCATGAACGCGGGCTGCTACGGGTCCTATGTCGCAGATCATTTCGTCTCTGCCACCGCTATCGCGCGGGACGGCCGCCGCGTCACGCTGACGGCGCGCGACCTGAACTTCCGCTATCGCCAGACCGACCTGCCCGAAGGCTGGGTCATCACCGGCGCCACCTTCGAGGGGCCCTCGGGCGACCCTGCCGCGCTGGCCGCGAAGATGGAGGACCAGATCGCGCGGCGCGACGCGAGCCAGCCGACGAAGGAGCGCTCGGCAGGCTCCACCTTCCGCAATCCGGCCGGGTTTTCCTCGACCGGGCGGGCGGACGACACGCACGACCTCAAGGCGTGGAAGCTGATCGACGACGCGGGAATGCGCGGCGCGCGGCGCGGCGGCGCGGAGATGAGCGTGAAGCATTCGAACTTCCTCATCAACGCCGGCGGGGCCACCGCCGCCGATCTGGAAGGATTGGGCGAGGAGGTCAGAAAAAAGGTTTTCCAACAGAGCGGTTTGAGGCTAGAGTGGGAAATCATGCGCGTCGGCGAACCGGCGGCGGATAAGTGAACGAAATCAGGGCCGAAAAGGCCCGATAACAGGGGCGCAAAAGCCCCGGGCAGAGGCGGAATTGGCGGGCAGGTCGAGCAGGACAGCCCCCAAGGTTGCGGTACTGATGGGCGGGCGCTCGGCCGAGCGCGAGGTTTCGCTTGTCAGCGGGCGCGAATGCGCCGCCGCGCTGCGGGAGGCGGGTTACGAGGTGGTCGAGGTCGATGCCGGCCGCGACCTTGCCGCGCGCCTGTCCGAGATCGTCCCCGATGTCTGCTTCAACGCGCTGCATGGCCGCTGGGGAGAGGATGGCTGCGTGCAGGGCCTGCTCGAATGGCTCGGGCTCGCCTATACCCACTCGGGCGTTCTCGCCTCCGCGCTTGCCATGGACAAGACCCGCGCCAAGGCCGCCTTTGCCGCGGCCGGACTGCCGGTCGTCGAAAGCCTGATCGCGCCCCGGTCCGAGGTGATGGCGCGCCACGTCATGGCGACGCCCTATGTCGTCAAGCCGAACGCCGAAGGGTCTTCGGTTGGCGTCTACATCGTGCCGGCGAATGCCAACACGCCGCCGCAGCTTGGCCCCGAGATGCCGGACGAGGTGATGGTGGAAACCTATGTTCCGGGGCGGGAGCTGACCTGCGCGGTCCTCGGTGACCGCGCCTTCTGCGTGACCGAGATCGTCACCGCGGGCTGGTACGACTACCACGCCAAGTATGCCCCCGGCGGGTCGCGCCACGTCTGCCCGGCCGAGATTCCGGCCGAAATCACGGCGGCCTGCCGCGACTACGCGCTGCGCGCCCACCGCGCGCTGGGGTGCAGTGGGCTTTCCCGGTCCGACTTCCGCTGGGACGACAGCCGCGGTCTCGGCGGGCTTTACATCCTCGAGACCAACACCCAGCCGGGCATGACGCCCACCTCGCTCGCCCCCGAACAGGCGGCGGCCGAGGGGATGAGCTTTGCCGACCTCTGCCGCTGGATCGTGGAGGATGCGTCATGCGGGCGCTGAAGGGAGAGCGGGGCGAAGGCTGGCAGGATCCGGCGCCGTCGCGTCTGGCCTACCGGCTGAACCGTCTCTGGCTGACGCCGCTCGTCCGTCGCTTCACCCGGGTCGGCCTGCCGGCGCTGGCGCTGGCGCTTTCCGTCGGACTCTACCTGAAGGACGACGGGCGCCGCGGCGATCTGGTCTCCGGCATCGCGGACATCAAGCGGGAGTTGCAGGAACGGCCGGAATTCATGGTCACCCTGATGCGCATCGACGGTGCGTCCGAGCCGGTGGCGGAGGGCATCCGGTCGATGCTGCCTGTCGCGCTTCCGGCCTCGTCCTTCCGCATCGACCTCGAGACCTTCCGCGCCGCCATCGCCCAGATCGACGCCGTCGCGGCGGTCGACCTGCGCATCCGCCCCGGCGGGGTGCTGCAGGTCGACGTTACCGAACGCCAGCCGGCGATCCTGTGGCGCACCGCCTCGGGCCGGCTCGAGATGCTGGACGCGAGGGGGCACCGCGTGGCCACGCTGACCGCGCGCGAGGCGCGGCCCGACCTGGCCGTCATCGCGGGCGAGGGGGCGGAGGACCGCGTGCCCGAAGCGCTGACGCTGCTGGCGGCGGCGCGGCCGCTTGCGCCACGGCTGCGGGGTCTGGTGCTGATGGGTGAGCGGCGCTGGGACCTGGTGCTGGACCGCGACCAGCGGATCCTGCTGCCCGAGACGGGTGCGATCGCGGCACTGAACCGGGTGATCGAACTGGACCGCGCCGAGGACCTGCTCGCGCGCGATGTCGCCGTGGTTGATCTGCGCAACGATTACCGCCCCACGATCCGGTTGAGCGCGGCCGCGATGGCCACGCTTCGGGGCGA
Organism: Albidovulum sediminis; assembly: GCF_025380365.1. Taxonomy (GTDB): domain Bacteria; phylum Pseudomonadota; class Alphaproteobacteria; order Rhodobacterales; family Rhodobacteraceae; genus Albidovulum; species Albidovulum sediminis. Next base: position 1,539,365 of record NZ_JAOCQF010000001.1, on the reverse strand, counting down.
GGTTCTGGACGAGACGAAGGTGAGCGGGCAATGACGGACCTCTATCAGTCGCAACGGGCCATGCGGAACATGCGCCGCGCCGCCATGCAGCGGGGCGTGATCGCGATCCTCGACGTGGGAACGTCGAAGATCGCCTGCCTCGTGCTGAAGTTCGACGGGCCGGAACCGGACCGCGAGGACGGTCTTGGCCCGCTCGCCGGGCAGTCGCAGTTCCGCGTCATCGGCGCGGCGACCACACGCTCGCGCGGGGTGCGATTCGGCGAGATCGACGCGATGGCGGAAACCGAACGCGCGATCCGCACCGCGGTGCAGGCGGCGCAGAAGATGGCGCAGGTCCGGGTCGACCACGTCATCGCCTGCTTCTCCGGCGCCCATCCGCGCAGCTACGGGCTTGCCGGCGAGGTCCAGCTGACCGAAGGGCAGGTCAGCGAGCATGACGTGGCGCGCGTGCTCGCCGCCTGCGACGTGCCGGACTACGGCGGCGGGCGCGAGGTGGTGCACGCCCACCCGGTCAACTTCGCCGTTGATCACCGCACCGGCTTCGGCGATCCGCGCGGTCATGTCGGCAACCGGCTGGCCGTCGACATGCACCTGCTGACGATCGACACCGCCGCGGTGCAGAACCTGCTTTACTGCATCAAGCGCTGCGACCTGGAGCTTGCCGGGATCGCGTCGTCGGCCTATGCCTCGGGTCTTTCGAGCCTTGTCGAGGACGAACAGGAACTGGGCGCGGTCTGCATCGACATGGGCGGCGGCGCCACCGGCCTGTCGATCTTCATCAAGAAGCACATGATCTTTGCCGAAAGCGTGCGAATGGGGGGCGATCACGTCACCTCCGACATCGCCAAGGGCCTCCAGGTGCCCTTCGCCATCGCCGAGCGGATCAAGACCGTCCACGGCGGGGTGCATGCGACCGGGATGGACGACCGCGAGATGATCGAGATCGGCGGCGACAGCGGCGACTGGGAAAAGGACCGCCGCCGGGTCAGCCGGACCGAACTGATCGGCATCATGCGCCCGCGGGTGGAGGAGATCCTCGAGGAGGTCCGCGCCATCCTCGACGCGGCGGGATTCGACCAGTTGCCAAGCCAGCAGGTCGTGCTGACCGGGGGCGCCAGCCAGATCCCCGGCCTCGATGGGCTGGCCGCGCGAATCCTCGGCCAGAACGTGCGTCTCGGCCGCCCGCTGCGCGTCCAGGGCCTGCCGCAGGCGGCCACGGGGGCGGCGTTTTCCTCCTCGGTCGGCCTGTGCCTTTTCGCCGCGCATCCGCAGGACGAGTGGTGGGATTTCGAGATTCCGGCAGAACGCTATCCAGCGCGGTCGCTGCGGCGGGCCGTCAGGTGGTTCAAGGACAACTGGTAAGCGCAATATCGTGAGGGTTTGGCGAAATGCCGCCGAAAGCAAACACGACACCTCTAGATTTTGTGTCTTGCGGGCGTTTTTTTCGTGACCTCGCCGGCGCAAGCCGGTAAAATCACCGCAATTGCGGGGGAAAATGGCCGATAACGGCCGACATGACAGGCGGAAACCGATGGCATTGAATCTGACGATGACCGAGCACGAGGAACTGAAGCCGCGGATCACGGTTTTCGGCGTGGGCGGCGCGGGCGGCAACGCGGTCAACAACATGATCGCCAAGGCGCTCGAAGGGGTCGAGTTCGTCGTGGCGAACACCGACGCGCAGGCGCTTCAGCAGTCGAAGGCCCATGCGCGCATCCAGATGGGTGTCAAGGTGACCGAGGGCCTGGGCGCCGGTGCGCGCCCGGCGGTCGGCGCCGCGGCGGCCGAGGAGACCATCGAGGAAATCGTCGATCACCTGGCCGGGGCGCACATGTGCTTCATCACGGCAGGCATGGGCGGCGGCACCGGCACGGGCGCTGCCCCGATCATCGCCCAGGCCGCGCGCGAGCTTGGCGTGCTGACCGTGGGCGTCGTGACGAAACCCTTCCAGTTCGAAGGCGCCAAGCGGATGCGCCAGGCAAACGAGGGGATCGAGGCGCTCCAGCGGGTCGTTGATACGCTGATCATCATCCCCAACCAGAACCTGTTCCGGCTGGCCAACGAGAAAACCACGTTCACCGAGGCCTTCGCCATGGCCGACGACGTGCTCTACCAGGGCGTCAAGGGCGTGACCGACCTGATGGTGCGTCCGGGCCTGATCAACCTCGACTTCGCCGACGTCCGCTCGGTAATGGACGAGATGGGCAAGGCGATGATGGGCACGGGCGAGGCCGCGGGCGACGACCGCGCGATCCAGGCCGCGGAGAAGGCGATTGCCAACCCGCTGCTGGACGAGATCAGCCTGCGCGGCGCCAAGGGTGTTCTGATCAACATCACCGGCGGCTCCGACCTGACGCTGTTCGAACTGGACGAGGCCGCGAACCGCATCCGCGAGGAGGTGGACCCCGACGCCAACATCATCGTGGGCTCCACGCTCGATGACCGGATGGAAGGCGTGATGCGGGTGTCGGTCGTGGCGACCGGCATCGACGCCGCCGTGGCCGAGGCCGAAGCGCCGGCGCCGCGCCGCTCGCTGGCCGAACCGCTGCCGCCGCGCGCGCAGACCCCGGTTCACGCCCCTGTCGAGGCGCCGCGCGCCGCCGCCGCGCCGCAGCCGGAACCCGTGCCCGCCCGAGCCGAATCCGTCCGTGCCGAACCCGCGCCGCAGCCCGCCGTGGCGCAGGACCGCACGCTGTTCGACGCCCCTGCCGAAGACGACCTGCCCGCGCCCGCCTATCAGCCGCAGCCGACCGCGGCGCAGATGGCACAGGCCCGCAGCGTGCATGTGGACGACGACGCCTCTGCCTTCGTGGCGCCGCGGCCGCGTGCCCCCGGCACGCCGACCCCCGAGGCGCTGGCCCGGCTTCAGGCCGCGGTCAACCGCCAGCCCGCGCCGCGCGCGGCCCAGCCGGTCGCCCCGACGCGGGCGCCCCAGCCCGCCGAACGGCCGCGCTTCGGCATCAACACGCTGATCAACCGGATGACCGGGCATTCGCCCGAACACACCGAGCGGACAGCGCCGGCCATGCGCCAGCAGCCGCGCGTCAATACCTCCTACGAGGAGGAGGCGGAGGTCGATCCGGATCAGGAGCGCATCGAAATCCCGGCATTCCTGCGCCGGCAAGCGAACTGAACCTGTAACATTTCATTTACCTGGGCCGGAGCGATCCGGCCCTTTTTCTTTTTTATTCAATGCCTTGAGATTCTTGGGCGAGTCGTTGGCGGCGCTTTGCCAAAATGCGACGGTTTTGTTTCAGGTCGTTGCAAAGAGTGAATTGTGTGTTTGAGGACTGATGGTTACCTGATCCTTGCCGAAAACCGGGCCCCGCGTGGCCTGACGCTCGGCGCAGAATTTCTCGGGGGCAGTCTTGCAGGCGACCATCAGATCCACCGCGACCTTCACCGGCGTCGGCCTGCATTCGGGCCGGCCCGCGCGGATGCGCGTGCACCCGGCCTCGGCCAACTATGGCGTCTGGTTCCGCCGCACCGACGTGGTCGGCGTCGACGCGATGGTGCCCGCGATCTGGGACGCGGTGATCCCGGCGCAGCTTTGCACCCGGATCGAGAATGGCGCCGGCGTCTCGGTGTCCACGATCGAACACATCATGGCCGCGCTCGCCGGCTGCGGCATCCACAACGCCCTGATCGAGATCGACGGGCCCGAGGTGCCGATCCTCGACGGTTCTGCCGCGCCCTTCGTCGCGGGCATCCTCGGGCGCGGGCTTCGGTCGTTGGGCGAACGTGTCCGCTGCTTCGAGGTTCTGCGCGCGGTCGAGGTGCGCAACGGTGCATCCTTCGCGCGGCTCGAGCCGGCCGAAACGCTCGAGATCGACTTCCGCATCGACTTTGCGGATGCCGCCATCGGGCGCCAGGAAAAGCGCCTGACGCTGGCCAACGGCACCTTCGTGCGCGAACTTTCCGACAGCCGCACCTTCTGCCGCAAGAGCGATGTCGAGGCGATGCGCGCCAATGGCCTCGCGCTCGGGGGAACGTTCGAGAACGCCGTGGTCGTCGATGGCGACCGCGTGCTGAGCCCCGGCGGACTGCGCCATGCCGACGAGGCCGTGCGCCACAAGATGCTCGATGCCCTGGGCGACCTGTCGCTGGCGGGGGCGCCCATTCTTGGCCGCTACACCGGCAACCGCGCCGGCCATGCGATGACCAACCGTCTTCTGCGCGCGCTTTTCGCTGATCCCGCGGCGTTCCGCGTCACCGACTGCGCCGATGACCGCCGCGCGCGCCTGCCCGGCGTGGGTGTGACCCGCGCCGATATCCCGGCCGTTGCCTGAGCAGCGCCTGCCAAAGGCGTTTTGCGCCCCGGATTTTTCTGTGCTAGGACGTGGCGAACCGGCGCGCCCCAAGGGTGCGGCGGATCAAGAATTGAAGCGGAATCGGGGTAGGCGGCAGATGGCGCGGGGCATTGGAACGGCAAAGGGTGTCGCGGGCCTCGCGCTGGTCCTGTTACTGGCCGGCTGCGGTGGCGGCGAAACCCAGGACGTACCGCTCGACCAGATGGACGCCGAATCGATCTTCCGCCTTGGCGAGCAGTCGCTCGAGACTGAGCGCAAGGCCGAGAACGCCGTCCACTACTTCTCGGAGGTGGAGCGGCTTTATCCCTATTCCGAAATGGCCAAGCGGGCGCTGATCATGCAGGCCTACGGCTATCACAAGGACAAGGACTACGAGAATAGCCGCGCCGCCGCGCAACGCTACATCGACACCTATCCGGCCGAGGAGGATGCGGCCTACGCCAAGTACCTCCTCGCGCTCAGCTATTATGACCAGATCGACGAGGTCGGGCGGGACCAGGGGCTGACCTTCCAGGCGCTCCAGGCGCTGCGCGCGGTGATCGAGGAATATCCCGACAGCGATTATGCCAAGTCGGCGATCCTGAAGTTCGATCTTGCCTTCGACCACCTGGCGGCGAAGGAGATGGAGATCGGCCGCTACTACCTGCGCCGGGGCCATTTCACTGCCGCCATCAACCGTTTCCGCGTCGTGGTGGAACAGTACCAGACCACCACCCACACGGCCGAGGCGCTCTACCGCCTGATCGAGGCCTATCTTTCGCTGGGCCTGACCGACGAGGCGCAGACCGCGGGCGCGATCCTGGGCCACAACTACCAGTCCACCGTCTGGTACGAGGACGGCTATCGCCTGCTGACCCAGAAGGGCCTTCAGCCCGAGGTGAAGGGCGACGGCTGGCTGGCCACGATCTACCGCCGGGTCGTCAAGGGCGAATGGCTGTGACGGTGCGCTGAAGCGCGGCCTTCGGGGGGCGAGGATGCTTCGGTCGCTTGAGATTCGGGACATGCTGCTCATCGACCGGCTGGCGCTCGACTTCGGGCCCGGACTTAACGTGCTGACCGGAGAGACCGGCGCGGGCAAGTCGATCCTGCTCGACTGCCTGGGTTTCGTGCTGGGCTGGCGCGGGCGGGCCGAACTCGTGCGCGCGGGCGCCGCGCAGGGCGAGGTGACGGCCGTCTTCGACCTTCCGGCCGGCCACCCCGCGCGCGGGGTGCTGGAGGAGGCGGGGCTTGCCGCCGAGGACGAACTGATCCTGCGCCGGGTCAACGCCGCGGACGGGCGCAAGACCGCCTATGTCAACGACCGCCGGACGACCGGAGAGGTGCTGCGCGCGCTCTCCGACACGCTGGTGGAGCTGCATGGCCAGCAGGACGACCGCGGGCTTCTGGACCCGCGCGGCCACCGGGCGATGCTGGATGCCTTCTCCGGGGTCGCGACGGAGGGCGTGCGCCGGGCCTGGGCCGCGCTGGGGCAGGCGCGGCGGGCGCTGGCCGAGGCCGAGGCGGGGCTGGCGGCCCTCAGGGCCGAGGAGGACTACCTGCGCCACGCGGTGGCAGAGCTTGACCGGCTCGACCCCCAGCCGGGAGAGGAGGCGGAGCTTGACACCCGCCGCCGCCGGATGCAGGCCGGCGTCCGCATCCGCGAGGACATCGCGCGCGCCTTCCAGGCGCTGGGCCCCGACGGGGCAGAGGGGCTTCTGGCCGATGCGTCCCGCTGGCTCGACGGCGCGGCAGCGAAGGCCGAGGGGCTGCTGGACGAACCGCTGGCGGCACTTGCGCGGGCGATCACCGAGCTTGGCGAGGCCGCGCAGGGGGTCGAGGGCGCGCTGGAGCGGCTGGCGCACGACCCGCGCGAGATGGAGCGGGTGGAGGAGCGCCTGTTCGCGATCCGCGGTCTGGCGCGCAAGCACGGCGTCCTGCCCGACGATCTGGGCGCTTTCGCGGGCGACCTGCGCGCCCGTCTTGCCGCGCTTGACGGCGGGGCGCGCGATATCGCGGGGCTGCGTGCGGCGGTGGACCGCACCGCCGGGGACTATGCGCAGGCCGCAGCGTCACTTTCCGCCGCGCGCCGCAAGGCGTCCGGGGCGCTGGACCGCGCGATTGCCGCGGAACTCGCCCCCCTGAAGATGGAGCGCGCGGTGTTCCGGACCGAGGTGACGGATACGGAAGCCGGGCCTGAGGGCACCGAGACGGTGGCCTTCACCGTCGCCACCAACCCCGGCGCGCCGGCGGGGCCCTTGAACCGCATCGCCTCGGGGGGCGAGCTGTCGCGCTTTCTCCTTGCGCTCAAGGTCTGCCTTGCGCGGGGCGGCGATGCGCTGACGATGATCTTCGACGAGATTGACCGCGGCGTGGGCGGGGCCACCGCGGACGCGGTCGGCCGCAGGCTGGAACGGCTGTCCGAAGGCGCCCAGATCCTGGTCGTCACCCACAGCCCGCAGGTCGCGGCGCGGGGCCGCCACCATTTCCGCGTGGAAAAGCGCGTAACGGGGGGCACGACCACCTCGACAGTGACCGCGCTGAGCCCGGCCGCGCGGGTGGACGAACTGGCCCGAATGATCTCGGGCGAGACCGTCACCGAGGCCGCCCGCGCCGCGGCAGAGGACCTGCTGGCCGGCTGAGCCGCGGCCGACCCCTGCATCCCCGCACAGCGCCTTTGCCGCTCTGCGCTTGTCCGGCCGGCGCCGGGCGCCCATACTGCCGGGATGGAGGGCCGGACGATGCAGAAGATCCAGAGCCAGGGCGTTCACCACATCACGCTGAACGGGGCCGACCGCCAGACCTCGATCGACTTCTGGGAAGGGGTGCTGGGGATGCCCTTCGTCTTCGACCAGCCGAACCTCGACAACCCGCGCGAGGGGCACCTTTACTTCGACCCCGGCGACGGGCGGCTTATCACCGTCTTCACGAGCGAGGACCGCAAGCCCGAGGCGCGCCGCCTGCCGAACGATCCCGGCGCGGTCCACCACATCGCCTTCAGCGTCAGCCACGCGACGTTTACCCATGCGAAGGAACGGCTCGAGGCGCGCGGCGTGAAGGTCTACGGCCCGAAGGACCGGGGCTTCATGGACTCGATCTATTTCCGCGATCCGCTCGGCCTTCTGGTCGAGCTTGCCTGCTACCGCTTCGAGCCGCCGGTGGGCTGCACCCATGCCGACGTGATGATCGAGGCGCACCGGCAGCGGGTCGCGCGGGGGGACTACAACATCCAGGAAGTGCACCTTGCGGGCGCGATCGAGGCGCTGGTCGAACGGCGCCAGCAAAGCCTGTCGGCAGACCGGTCGGCGAAGAACCCGTACCGGCCGGCATGACTCGGCGCCGGGTCGAGGATCACGTCGGAGAGGCGGTGCGGCGGCTGCGCACGCGCGCGGGCCTGACGCTCGCCGATCTGGCGGAGCGGGCGCGGGTGTCCTCTGCCATGATCTCGAAGATCGAGCGGGGGCAGGTGTCGGCCTCTCTCTCCACGCTCGACCAGCTGGCGGGGGCGCTGTCGGTGCCCATCGCCAACCTCTTTGCGGCATCGGTCGAGCGGCGCGAGGTCTCCTTTGTCCGCGCGGGCGCGGGGATGGCGGTGCGCCGGTCGGGGTCGACCTACGGCCACGATTACCGCCTGGTCGGCAAGGTGGTGTCGCAGGACGAGGCGGTGACCGCCTACGAAATCACGATCGAGGGCAAGGCCGAGGGCCAGCCCCTGTTCCAGAACGCGGGCGTCGAGCTGATCCATGTGCTTGACGGCGGCATGACCTACCGCATCGGGACCGAGGTCTTCGATCTTGGCCCCGGCGATACCGTCACCTTCGAGGCGCAGGCTCCGCATGGGCCCGACCGCCTGACCGCGCCGATGGTGCGCTTCCTCACCGTCGTCTCGACGCGGGCGGAAGACGGCTGATATTTCCTTTTGAGAAATTTTTATCGCGCTGGTATATTCACAGGGTATCGGCGGCACAGGGCAGGGGAGCGGCGCGATGGAGGTCAAGACACCGATAACGCAGGCGCTGAACGACGGCGTGCTGACGCGGCAGGACCTGAAATCCTTCATGCGGCGGTCCGACCTGCCGGCCTTCCGGCATCTCGCGGGATGGATCGTACTTCTGGCCGCGACGACCGCGCTGGTGCATGCGACGCTTGGCACGCCCTGGCTCTGGCCGGCGATGTTCCTGCACGGGATCGTCGTCGTCCACCACTTCGCGCTCCAGCACGAATGCTGCCACTACACCGTGTTCCGCACGCGCTGGCTGAACGACGTCTTCGGCACTATTTGCGGCCTTATCATCGCCATCCCGCACCAGTATTTCCGCTATGAGCACTGCGACCACCACACCCATACGCAACTGAAGGGCCGCGACCCGGAACTGATCGAACTGCCGATCTCGGTCTGGAAGTACATGTGGTACATCACCGCGATTCCCTACTGGCGGTCGAACATCGGCGGCATGTTCGCCCGCGCCCTTGGCCGGATCTCGGACGCCGACAAGACGTTCCTGCCGAAAGAGGCCCACGCCACCGTCATCGCCGAGGCGCGCGCCTATGTCGCGGTCTATGCCCTCATCCTCGCCGGTTCGGTCGCGACCGGCAGCACCGCCGCACTCTGGTACTGGATCGTGCCATCGCTGCTGGGCCAGCCGGTGATGCGCGCCATCCGCATGACCGAGCATGTGGGCCGTCCCAACATCGCCGACATGCGCGAGAATACCCGCACGAACCTGACCAACGCCTTCGTCCGCTTCCTGTGCTGGAACATGAACTACCACGCCGAACACCACTATGCCGCCTCGGTCCCGTTCCACGCGCTGCCCCGGCTGCACCGCAAGCTGAAGGGATATGTGCATGTGGAGCCGGGTGGCTACATCGGCGCGCACCGCGAAATTCTGCGGCAACTGACCGGGCGGACCCCGCGCGCCGACCTGCGGGCGGAGGCCGGGGAATGAACGACGCATCCGGCGCGCGCCAAAGGGTCTGGCAAGACCTGATCGCGGTCGCGGATCTGGAGAAGGGGGACGTGACGCCGGTCAGCCTCGGCGCGCGCGAACTGGCCGTCTACGACGGCGTCGAGGGAATCACGGTTTCTCACGCCCGCTGCACCCATGGCGCGGCAAACCTCTGCGACGGCTACTTCGACGGCCGGCGGATCGAATGCCCGCTGCATCAGGGGCTGTTCGATGCGCGCACGGGCGCGGTTCTGGCGGCACCGGCGCGTTTGCCGCTGCGCATGGTCGAGGCACGCGTGCAGGACGGGATGGTGCAGGTGCGTCTCTGAGCGTGCGCGGGACGCGGACGCTCTGTGCGCCAGCCGACTTGCGGACGGCAGGGCGCGTCCGTAGGCTGGCCCGCGGGACAGGGCAGGGGGCAGGGCGATGGAGGGTGAACGCGACCTGACCACGGGGTCCATCCCCGGACATTTCCGCGCGCTGGCCGTGCCTGCGGCGATCGGCATGGTCTTTTCCACGCTCTACAATGTCGTCGATGTCTGGTACGCGGGGCTGCTCAGGACCGACGCGCAGGCAGCACTTGCCATCGGTTTCATCGCCTTCTTCATCCTCTCCACCGTCGGTTTCGGGCTGAGTTCCGCGATGGGCGCGCTGGTCGGTCAGGCCATCGGGCGCAAGGACCGGGCCGAGGCGCGGCGCCTGGCGGGGCAGGGAATCGTCTTCGGCGCGGCGGCCTCGCTGATCCTGATGGGCGCCGGGCTGTGGCTCGGCCCGATGCTGATCGGGCTGGTGTCGGAGCCGGGCCCCTACCGCGACCTCGCGCTGTCCTATTTCCGGGTGATGCTGCTGGCCATGCCGGGCTTTGTCCTGGGCTTCGGCCTGAACGGCGTCCTTCAGGCGCTGGGCGATACCGTCTCGATGAGCCGGGCGATGATTGCCGCCTTCTTCGCCAACCTCGTCCTTGATCCGCTGTTCATGTTCGGCCTGCCCGGCGTCGTTGGCGGGATCGGCTTCGACGGCATCGCGGCGGCCACCGTGGCCAGCCAGACCGGCGTGCTGGCCTTTTTGGCCTTCCGGCTGTTCCGCCGCCCCTTCGGGCGGGAACTTTCGCGCGGCGATTTCCGGCCGCGACCCGCCGCGCTGGGGCAAATCGCGGTGCAACTCGCCCCGGTCAGCTTCGCCATGGCCGTCATGCTGGTCGCGGGCTTCGTCGTGCAGTTCTACATGAAGTCCTTCGGCCCGGCGGCGGTCGCGGCCTACGGCCTTGGTCTCCGGATCGAGCAGCTTGTGCTGCTGCCGGCCTTCGGGGTCACCGGCGCGCTGCTGCCGATAGCGGCGCAGAACTTTGGCGCAGGCCACCACCACCGGGTTCGGCGGGCGGTGTTCGACTGCTGGAAGATCGGGCTGGCCTACATGGCGATCGCCTGCCCGGCGCTGTGGCTTTCGGCGCATCTGTTGCTGGGCCTGTTCACGGACGACCCCGAAGTGATCGCCATCGGCACCGGATACCTGCATGTCGATGTGGTCATCCTGCCGCTCTACATGATGCTGTTCGCGGTGAATTCGCTGCTGCAGGCCCTGCGTCAACCGCTCTGGACGCTCTGGATCGGGATCTATCGTCAGGCGGTGGCGGTGGCGCTGTTCGCCTGGCTCTTCTCCACCGTCCTCGGGCTTGGCATCTGGGGGGTCTGGCTGGGCATCGCGGCGGCGGTGGTAACGGGCCTTGCCGTCTCGATCGCGGTCGCGGAGTTCGTCGCCGGCCGGATGATTGGCGGTCTGTTTCTTGCCAAGCACGTAGCTGCATACACCGCAACGGAGGCCGACAGGTGAAATCGGGGATGATCGTTATTTGCGCAGATGCTGTCTTCTGCTTTGAATAACAATATCATGTGTTGAATATCTCATGTATTGCGCGAGGCTTGCGACATGGGAATCCCGGTTGTGCGAATCGAATAAGTGTAGACAAAATCAACGGGACGACCGCCTGGCCTGTGCAGAAGGGGTGAAATGACCGCGCGACCGATCATCGAGATCCGCGGCCTCGGCAAGTTCTATGACGGATTCGAGGCGCTGAAGAACATCAATCTCGACGTCCATTCGGGCGAGCGGATCGTGATCTGCGGGCCGTCGGGGTCGGGCAAGTCGACGCTGATCCGCTGCATCAACCGGCTGGAGGAGCATACCTCGGGCGAACTGGTAGTGGACGGGATCGAGCTTGGCGAGGATACCAAGGACATCCGCGCCGTCCGGCAGGAAGTCGGCATGGTGTTCCAGCAGTTCAACCTCTTTCCGCACCTGACGGTTCTGGAAAACCTGACCATCGGCCCGGTGCGCGTGCGCAAGATCGCGAAGGCCGAGGCGGAGGCGCGGGCGCGCAAGTACCTGGAACGGGTGCACATCCCCGAACAGGCCGACAAGTATCCCGCGCAACTTTCCGGCGGCCAGCAGCAGCGCGTGGCCATAGCCCGCTCGCTCTGCATGGAGCCAAGGATCATGCTGTTCGACGAACCGACATCGGCGCTCGACCCGGAGATGATCAACGAGGTTCTCGACGTGATGGTGGAGCTTGCCGGGACCGGCATGACCATGATCGTCGTCACCCACGAGATGGGCTTTGCCCGCAAGGTCGCAGACCGCATGGTGTTCATGGAGCGGGGCGAGATCGTCGAGGTCGCACCACCCGACGTCTTCTTCACCGCGCCGAAAAGCGAGCGCTGCCGCGCCTTCCTCGACCAGATCCTGGAGCATTGACGATGGCCGAGGCTGCATTTCCCGCATCGTCTGCCCGCCCCCGGCGGCGGCTGACGCTGCGGCGGGTGTTCGCCTCCCGCGTGGTGTCGATCGCGCTTTACGCGATCATCATCTGGCTGATCTTCCGCACCGCCCGCACCGGGGCGGAGGCGATGGGCTACAACTGGCAATGGTACCGGGTGCCGCAGTATTTCCTGCGCCGGACCGAGGGCGGGTATGAGCTTGGGGAACTTGTCACCGGGCTTGGCGCCTCGCTCCTGCTGTCGTCGGTGGCCTTCCTGCTGGCGCTGATCGTGGGGCTTGCAGTTGCGCTGCTGCGCCTGTCGGACCTGGTCGTGGGCAAGGCGGTGGCGCGCGTCTTCCTGGAGATCGTGCGCAACATGCCGCTTCTGGTGCTGCTCTACGTCTTCTACTACGTCGGCGGGCCGATCTTCGGCTTCGACCGCTATACCGCCTCGGTCCTCTGCCTTGGCGTCTTTCACGGCGCGCTCGTGTCGGAGATTTTCCGGGCCGGCATCAATTCGGTCGGGCGCGGCCAGTGGGAGGCGGCGAAGTCGATCGGCATGACAAGGGGCCAGTCCTACCGCTACATCATCCTGCCGCAGTCGATCCGCTTCATGCTGCCGCCGCTGACCGGAGAGGCGGTGAACATGATAAAGAGCTCTGCCATCGTCTCGGTCATCGCGGTCGCGGAATTGACGACGGCGGGCAGGAACATCATCTCCGACACCTACATGAGCTTCGAGATCTGGTTCACCGTGGCGCTCGTCTACCTGGTGGTGACGCTGTGCCTGTCGGTCTTCGTCAGCCGTCTCGAGCAGCGCCATGCCGTGAAGACCTGAAGATCAAGTCCAACATAGGAGAACTGCCATGACAACGAAACGAACCTTCCTGGCGGCGGCCTTCGCCATCGCGACATCGGCCCTTGTCGCGCTGCCCGCCGTTGCCCAGCAGGCCGCGCAGGCGCTGGCGGGCGAAAGCGTGATCGAGGGGATCAAGGAACGCGGCGTGATCAAGATCGGTCTGTCGCTGTTCGTGCCCTGGTCGATGCGCGCCAAGAACGGCGACCTGATCGGCTTCGAGCTCGATGTCGGGCGCAAGCTGGCCGAGGACATGGGGGTCGAGGTCGAATTCGTCGAGACCGCCTGGGACGGCATCATCCCGGCGCTGGTGTCGGGCAAGTTCGACGTCATCATCTCTGGCATGAGCTGGACGGCGCAGCGCAACCTGACGGTCAACTTCTCCGACCCCTACGCCTATTCCGGCCTGAAGATCCTTGGCAACAAGGCCATGCTGGAAGGCAAGACGGTGGCGGATCTGAACGATCCCGCGATCACCTTCTCGGCGCGCCGCGGGGCGACGCCCGCGACCGTCATCGCTGCCATGTTCCCCAACGCGACGCTGCTGCAGTTCGACGAGGACGGGGCGGCGACGCAGGAGGTGCTGAACGGCAACGCCCATGCCACCATGGCGTCCGAACCCACGCCGTCGCGCGAGGCACGCAACCATCCCGACACGCTTTTCGTGATGGAAAGCGATCTCTTCGACCAGCGCGGCGAAGGCTTCGTCTTCCGCAAGGGCGACCCGGACGCCGAGAACTACTTCAACAACTGGATCGCGCAGAACTGGCGGTCGGGCTGGCTGAAGGAGCGGCATGACTACTGGTTCACGACCGAGGACTGGGCCGATCAGGTCGAATGATACGAGGCGCCCCGCCGGACCATCCGGCGGGGCACCCGGCAGGCGGTGAAACGGGGCGCGGGCACGGTGCGACGGCTGAGGAAACTGCATTGGGCGGACTGGGCGATCCTCGCCCTGCTGGGGCTGTTCTTCGGCTACGTCTGGTTCCAGATCGACGGGACGCTGAAGTACAAGTGGCGCTGGGAAATCATCCCGCAATACCTGTTCCGCTACGACGAGGAACAGGGCCGCTGGGTCGCCAACATCCTGATGCAGGGGCTGATCAACACTGTCCGCATCTCGGTCCTCGCCGGTCTTCTGGCGCTGGTCCTTGGCACGGCGCTGGGGCTGGCGCGGGTGGCGCAGAACCTGACGATCCGGATGCTGGCGCGGACCTACCTGGAGTTTCTGCGCAACATCCCCGCCGTCGTCGTCATCTTCATCTTCTACTTCTTCCTGTCCGAACAGCTGATCGCCGCCTTCAGGATCGAAGCCTGGGCGCGCGGCATCGCGCGGGGCGAAAACGCCTGGATCTGGGAACTGTTCTTCGGCGACATGCGGCGATTCCCCTCGCTCATCTCCGGGATCGTCGTGCTTGCGCTGTTTGAAAGCGCCTTCGTCGGTGAAATCGTGCGCGCCGGCATCCAGTCGATCCCGCGCGGCCAGCGCGAGGCGGCGCAGGCGATCGGCATGACCTGGGCGGACGAGATGCGTTTCGTCGTGCTGCCGCAGGCGATGCGCAAGGTCGTGCCGCCGTTGGCGAACGAGTTCATCGCGCTGGTGAAGAACTCTGCCATCGTCTCGCTGATCTCGGTCCACGACCTGACCTACAAGACGGTCGAGCTTGTGTCCTCCACCCGCGCGATCTTCGAGGCGTGGATCACCACGGCGGTGCTGTACGGCGGCCTCTGCTTTCTGCTCTCGCTCCTGTTCCGCCGGTTCGAACGCGCCGAGCGCTAGCTTTTGCCCCTTGCGAAGGCACAGGGCGCGGGCAAGGATCGCCCGCAACGAAAGAGGTGTCCGACATGTCCCAGCTCCAGCTCGATTCCGTCTATGTCCGCAGCCAGTTCCCGGCGTTTTCCGAGCCTGCCCTTGCCGACAAGGCGTTCTTCGAGAATGCGGGCGGTTCCTATGCCTGCGGCCCGGTGATCGACCGGCTGACCAGGTTCTACCGTGAACGCAAGGTGCAGCCCTACGCGCCCTACGAGGCCGGGCGCCTGGGCGGGGAGGAGATGGACGAGGCGCGCCAGCGGCTGGCCGCGATGATGGGGATCGCCAAGGATGAGCTGAGCTTCGGCCCCTCGACGACCGCCAACACCTATGTGCTGGCGCAGGCCTTCCGCCGCTACCTGAAGCCGGGCGAGGCGATCGTGGTCACCGATCAGGACCACGAGGCGAACTCCGGCCCCTGGCGGCGGCTGGGGGAGGAGGGGGTCGAGGTCCGCGAATGGAAGATCGACCCGGCGACGGGGCATCTCGACCCCGCGCGGCTGGCGCCCCTTCTGGCCGACGGCAAGGTGCGGCTGGTCGCCTTCCCGCATTGTTCGAACGTGGTGGCCGAGATCAACCCGGTGGCCGAGATCGTGGCGATCGCCCATGCGGCCGGGGCCGCGACCTGCGTCGATGGCGTGAGCTACGCGCCCCACGGCATCCCCGATGTCGGCGCGCTCGGCACCGACATCTATCTTTTCTCGGCCTACAAGGTCTACGGGCCGCATCAGGGCATCATGGCCATTCGCCGCGACCTCGGGATGCGGTTGCCGAACCAGGGCCACTGGTTCAACGGTGAGGTGCTTTACAAGCGCTTCACGCCCGCCGGTCCCGACCACGCGCAGATCGCGGCCAGCGCGGGCATGGCGGATTATTTCGACGCGCTTCACGCCCACCACTTCCTGCGCGCCGAACCCGACCCGCGGGTGCGTGGCCAGCAGGTGCACGACCTGATCCGCGCGCATGAGGTGGCGCTGATCCAGCCGCTGCTCGACTACCTGGCGGCGCGCAACGATCTTCGCCTGATCGGCCCGCGCGATGCGGACCGCCGCGCCCCGACGGTCGCGGTGGCGCTCGACCGGCGTGCGGAGCCGGTGTCGGCAGCACTTGCGGCGCACGGCATCAACTGCTGGGCGGGGGATTTCTACGCGGTGCGGCCGCTGACGGCGATGGGCGTCGACCTCGACAAGGGCGTGCTTCGGCTCTCGGCCACGCATTACACCACCGCCGACGAGGTCGCGCGCCTGATCGCTGCACTCGACAAGGTGCTGTGAGCGGCGGGCGGTGAGCACGCGGCCGATCCTTCTGTGGTTCCGCCGCGACCTGCGGCTGGCCGACCATCCGATGCTGCACGAGGCCGCGCGCGCGGGCCGGCCGCTGATCCCGGTCGCGATCCTCGATCCGGTGGCCGAAGGCTGGGGGGCGGCCGCGATGTGGCGCTGGGGCGAGGGGCTGCGCGTCTTCGCCGGGACGCTGGCCGCGAAGGGGTCCCGCCTGATCCTCAGGCGGGGCGGGGCGGCAGAGGTGCTGGCGCGGCTGGCTGCGGAAACCGGGGCGGAGGCCGTCTGGTGGTCGCGCGCCTACGACCCCGAGGCGCGGGCGCGCGACGTGGCGGTGAAGGCGGCGCTCAGGGCGGCAGGGCTGGCCGCGCGCAGCTTTCCGGGCCACCTGCTTTTCGAGCCCGAGGCGGTCGCGACGGGGCAGGGGACCGGCTTCAAGGTGTTTTCGGCCTACTGGCGCGCGGCCTCGCGGCTCGACCCCGGCCGGCCGCTGCCTGCGCCCGGCACGCTGCCGGCGCCCTCTGCCTGGCCCGCATCGGACCGGCTGGACGATTGGCGGCCGGGCGCGGCGCTGAGGTCGGGCGCGGCGGTGGTGCGCGGCCATTCCGCGCCCGGCGAGGCGGCGGCGCTGAACCGCCTTGCGGAATTTCTGGGCACCACCCTCGCCCGCTATGCCGAAAGGCGGGACTTCCCCGCCGAGGCGGCGACGTCGGGCCTGTCGGAGTACCTGGCCCAGGGCGAGATTTCGCCCCGCACCATCTGGGCCGAAACCGCGCGGGCGGGCGGCAACGGCAAGTTCCTGTCGGAGCTTGGCTGGCGCGAGTTCGCCCACCACCTCCTCCACCATTCCCCCGACATGGCGCGGGAAAACTGGAACCGCGACTGGGACCGCTTTCCCTGGCGGGGCGAGAGCCCGGATGCGGAGGCCTGGCGGCGGGGCATGACGGGGGAGCCCTTCGTCGATGCCGCGCTGCGCGAGATGTATGTGACGGGCCGGATGCACAACCGCGCGCGCATGGTCGCGGCGTCCTACCTGACCAAGCACCTGCTGACCGACTGGCGCATCGGGCTTGCCTGGTTCGCCGATTGCCTGACCGACTGGGACCCTGCCTCCAACGCGATGGGCTGGCAGTGGGTCGCAGGCTCCGGACCCGACGCCGCGCCCTACTTCCGCGTCTTCAACCCCGAGACGCAGGCCGAGAAGTTCGACCCCTTGCAGCTTTACCGCCGCCGCTGGATCGCCGAGGGGCAGGCCCACCCCCCGGCCGAGGCGCTTTCCTACTTCGCGGCCGCGCCAAGGGCCTGGGGCCTTGACCCCTATGCGCCCTATCCGCGGCGCCGGATCGAGCCCGCGGCGGGGCGCCAGCGCGCGCTTGACGCGCTTGCGCAGTGGAAGACGCTGAAATTGTTGCCCTGAGGCCGGGGTTTCGGTTACTGATTCTGCCTGAGGGGGGAGCCATGGACGCACTTTCTTCGACCGAGGGACAGAAGAACCTGCCACGTTACTTCGCGCAGACCTTCCGCATCGCCAGCGAGCTGGAGCGGGGGCGGCTCGATTTCGTGCTCGACGACGGGCGGTGCTTTCGCGCCGAGGGCCGTGCGCCCGGCTATGTCGCGGAGATCCGCGTTCATGATCCCGACGTCTTCGCCCGCCTGATCCGCGAGGGGGATCTGGGCTTTTGCGATGCCTATCTCGACGGCGGCTGGACGACGCCCGACCTTCAGGCCTTCATGGACCTTGTCCACGATCACAACGAACGCCTGTATGACGGGTTTCCGGGCATGGGGCTGGTGCGCTTCTACGAACGGATGCGCCATTTCCTGAAATCGAACAGCAAGCGGCAGGCGAAGAAGAACATCGCCTATCACTATGACCTCGGAAACGATTTCTACCGTCTCTGGCTCGACGAGAGCATGACCTATTCCTCCGCGCTCTTTACCAGCGGGCAGGAAAGCCTGGAGGCGGCGCAGAAGGCCAAATACGCCTCGATGGTGGACCGGATCGGTGCGCAGCCGGGGGATCACGTCCTCGAAATCGGCTGCGGCTGGGGCGGGTTCTGCGAATACGCCGCGCGCGAACGCGGGTTGAAGGTCACCGCGCTGACCATCTCGAAGGCGCAACGCGAATACGCGCTGGCGCGGATGGCGCGGGCCGGGCTTTCCGACCGGGTGGAGATCAAGCTGCAGGACTATCGCGACGAACGCGGCACCTATGACGGCATCGCCTCGATCGAGATGTTCGAGGCGGTGGGCGAGAAATACTGGCCCGTCTACTTCGATACGGTGCGCGACCGGCTGAAGCCGGGGCGCAACGCGACGCTTCAGATCATCACGCTCCAGGACCGGCGCTTCGACACCTATCGCAAGGGCGTGGACTTCATCCAGAAGTACATCTTCCCCGGCGGCATGCTGCCCAGCCCCACGGCGCTGCGCCGGGAAATCGCCCGTGCGGGGCTGGGTCTTGTCGGATCGTTCGAATTCGGGGAAAGCTACAGCCAGACCCTGCGCCGCTGGCATGACACCTTCAACGCGCGCTGGGAGGACGTCTCCAAGATGGGATTCGACGAAAGGTTCAGGCGGATGTGGAACTTCTACCTGACGTCCTGCGCGGGCGCCTTCCACGGCGGCAACTGCGACGTGACGCAGATCACCGTCACCAGGCCGGCCGTCTGATGCCCACGGCAGCCAAGCTTGTCGGCGCGCTCGCCTTCGCCCTGCTCGCGTTCTTCACCGCGCAGATCGTGGTTCCGCACCTGCCCGAAGGCACCAAGTATGATTACATGTGGCAGGTCGCCGCCGTGGTCGGCATGGCCTGCGGCTGGATGATCATGGGGCCGATGACCCGGCGGGGCTATGTCCGCTCGGTCGGATCGGGGATGAAGACGGCGGTGATCGCCACGGCCTGGGCGCTGCTCGTCTACGCGATCGGGGAGATGCTGCGCCAGACCCTGCGCAACATGTACGACGGCCCGATGGAGGCGGTGGTCGACATTGCGCGGATCTTCATCAAGTTCGGCGCCTTCGTGCTGTTCCCCGATGTGCTGGCGGTGCTGCTGGTGGGCGGCGGGCTGGCCGGCATGCTGACCGAATGGGCCGCCAAGCGCTGGGACTGACATCTTGGCCGATCTCTTCTTCTACGGCACCCTGTGCCATCCTCCGCTGCTGGCGGCGGTCCTGGGGCGCGAGGTTCCGGTCACGCCTGCGCGGCTTGCCGGGCATTCGGTCTTCTGGGCGGCGGGGCAGAACTTTCCACTGATCGTGGAGGGTGGCGCGGGCGCCGAGGGCGTTCTGGCCGAAGGGCTGGGGCCCGAAGACCTGGCGCGGCTGGATCACTACGAGGGCGGGTTCGACTACCGCACGCGTGACCTGGCGGTGGACGCGGGCGGGCGCCGGGTGGTGGCGCGCGTCTATTTTCCCGACGCCGGGCGGTGGCAGCCGGGCGCGCCCTGGCGGCTTGAGGATTGGGTGGTGCACTGGGGCGCGGTCGCGGTCGAGGCGTCGGCCGAGGTGATGAGGCTGATGGGGACACGTTCCGCGCGCGACATCGCGCGCCGTTACCGGATGATCCTGATGCACGCGGCCTCGCGCCTGAGAGCGCGGGAGAGGGGGCCCGCGCGCCTGCGCCGCCGCGCCGTTGAGGGCGATGTCGTGGTCTCGGCCTGGCGCCAGCCCTATGCCCGCTTCTTCGCGGTCGAGGAATACGACCTCGGTTTCCGCCGCTTCGACGGCACGATGAGCGAGACGGTGAACCGCGCGGCCTTCATCTCCTCCGACGCGGCGGTGGTGCTGCCCTACGACCCGGTCCGCGACCGCGTGCTCCTGATCGAGCAGTTCCGCACCGGCCCCTTCGCGCGGGGCGACGGCGAACCCTGGCTGATCGAGGCGATCGCGGGCCGGGTCGATCCCGACGAGACGCCCGAGGAGGCCGTCCGGCGCGAAGCCGTGGAAGAGGCGGGACTGGTCCTGTCGGACCTGATCCCGGCCGCACATTACTATCCCACGCCGGGCGCCAAGGCGGAGTATCTTTATACCTTCATCGGTCTTGCCGACCTGCCCGACGGCGCGGCCGGGCTCGGCGGGGTCGAGGGCGAGGCCGAGGACATCCGCGCGCATCTGGTGGGGTTCCCCGATCTCATGGACCTGATCGCGAGCGGCGAGGTCAACAACGCGCCTCTCCTCATCCTCGGGATGACGCTTGCGCGCGAGCGCGCGGCAATCCGGGCCCGCCACGGTCGCGGGGCTTGAGGTCCAGCGCCCACCGTCCTAGGTATGGACCGACCAACGGGAGAGTTGCGGATGCGCATTCACAAGGATCTGGCCGAGGCGGTCGGCAACACGCCGCTGGTGCGCCTGCACCGGGCGAGCGAGCAGACGGGTTGCGAGATTCTCGGCAAGGCCGAGTTCATGAACCCCGGCCAGTCGGTCAAGGACCGCGCCGCGCTTTTCATCATCCGCGACGCGGTGGCGAAGGGGCTTCTGAAGCCCGGCGGCACCATCGTGGAGGGGACGGCGGGCAACACCGGCATCGGGCTTGCGCTGGTGGGCGCCTCGCTCGGCTTCCGCACGGTCATCGTCATTCCCGAGACGCAGAGCCAGGAAAAGAAGGACATGCTGCGGCTCGCGGGCGCCGAACTGGTGCAGGTGCCGGCAGCACCCTATTCCAACCCGAACAACTACGTCCGCTATTCCGGCCGACTGGCCGCCGCGCTGGCGCAGACCGAACCGAACGGCGCGATCTGGGCCAACCAGTTCGACAACGTCGCCAACCGCCAGGCCCATGTCGAGACGACCGGGCCGGAGATCTGGGAGCAGACCGGCGGCAAGGTCGACGGCTTCGTCTGCGCCGTGGGGTCGGGGGGTACGCTGGCGGGCGTGGCGATGGCGCTGCAGCCCAGGGGGGTGAAGATCGGTCTGGCCGACCCCGAAGGGGCGGCGCTTTACAGTTTCTACACGACGGGCGTGCTCAAGTCCGAAGGCTCCTCCATCACCGAGGGGATCGGGCAGGGGCGCATCACCGCCAACCTCGAGGGGTTCACCCCCGACATGGCCTGGCGCATCCCCGACAGCGAGGCGCTACCCATCGTCTTCGACCTTCTGGCGGAAGAGGGGCTGTGCCTGGGCGGGTCGTCGGGCATCAACGTCGCGGGCGCCATCCGCATGGCGCGCGAGATGGGGCCAGGCCACACCATCGTCACCGTGCTCTGCGACTACGGCAACCGCTATCAGTCCAAGCTGTTCAACCCCGATTTCCTGCGCGCCAAGGGCCTGCCGGTTCCGTCCTGGCTTGACAGCGAGCCGCGGGACCTGCCCTCGGTCTTCGAAGGCTGATGCGGGGACTGCGCCTTCTCCTGATCGTTCTTCTCGCGGCACTTGCGGCGCCGGCGGGGCTCACCGGTCCGTTCGCCGGGGCGGCGATGGCGCAGGAGGCGCCGGCCGCGCCGGACTATGCGCAGTGGGAGAAGGACGCGGCCCTGGCCGAACAGGTGCTGGAGGAAGACCGCGCCTCGAACCAGGCGATGGAACAGCTGCGCCAGCGCATCGTCGACTGGCGCGCCCGGTTCGCCGCGGTCCAGTCGGCCAACCAGCAGCGGATCGAGACCCTGCGCAGCCAGATCGCGGCGCTGGGCGCGGCGCCCAGCGAAGGCCAGTCCGAAGCCCCCGAGATCGCGGAACGCCGGTCGGCGCTGAACGATCAGCTTGCCAAGCTGGAGGCGCCGGGCATCGCCGCGGTCGAGGCGCACAGCCGCGCCGAAGGCATCATCCGCGAGATCGACTCGCTGATCCGCGACCGCCAGGCCGATGCGCTCCTGAAGCTGTCGCCGTCGCCGGTGAACCCGATCAACTGGCCGGCCGGCGCGGCGGTCCTGACGCAGGGGCTGAAGACCCTTTGGGGCGAAACCGTCGGGGCATGGGAAAACCCCGCGCGGCGGACGGAGTTGCGCAACAACCTGCCCGTCATCATCCTCTACCTTGCAATCGCGGGTATCCTCGTCCTGCGCGCGCCGGGCTTCATCGGCAACATGACCGCGCGCCTTCATCGCTCGAACTCGATGCGCACCCGCGCGCTGGCCGCGACGATCCTGTCGCTGGGGCAAGTCGTCGTGCCGGTCCTCGGCGTGCTCCTTCTGGTCATGGCCACCAGGGCGACCGGCATGACGGGGCTCAGGTCGGGCGAACTGATCGGGGCGCTGCCCGAGGCGGCGGCGGCCTTCTTCCTCGCGCGGTGGCTCGGTGCCTCGGTCTTCACCGGCGGCACGACGGCACCCATCGTGGTGGAGCGTCCGGCCGAGGCGCGCTTCCACGCCAGCATGCTGGGCGTCGCAGCCGCGCTCGAGGTGATGCGGGTGGCCTTCGCCACCGACGTGCGCCCGCCGCTGTCGCAGGCGGCGCAATCGGTCTGGGCCTTCCCGGTCGCCGTCCTTGTCGCCGTCTTCCTGTTCCGTCTCGGCCACCTCATCCGCCGCCGCGAAGGCGCGCTCGACACCGACGAACGCGCCTTTGGCGCGCGCATCCAGAAGCTGTTCGGCACCGCGCTTGTCGCCGCCTCGGTGGTCTCGCCGCTGCTTGGCGCGGTGGGCTATGTGGCGGCGTCGAACGCGCTCATCTGGCCCGCGCTCGGCACGCTGGCGCTCGTTGGCCTCGTCATCGTCCTGCACCGCTTCCTGACCGACATCTACTTGGTCGTGTCGCGCTCCGGCGAAGAGGGGCGCGAGGCGCTGGTCCCGGTCCTGCTCGTCTTCGTCCTGGCGCTGTCGGCGCTGCCGGCGCTGGCGCTGATCTGGGGCGCGCGCACCGCCGACCTGTGGGAGGCCTGGAATCGCTTCCGCGGCGGCATCGTGCTGGGCGAGACGCGGATCTCGCCGACCTCGTTCCTGACGCTCGTTGCGGTCTTTGTGATGGGCTACCTCGCCACCCGGCTAGTGCAGGGTGCGCTGAAGTATTCGGTCCTGCCGCGGACCAACCTGGAAAAGGGCGTCCAGAACGCGCTGGCCGCCGGCGTGGGATATGTCGGGATATTCCTGGCCGCGCTCGTCTCGATCACCGCCGCGGGGCTCGATCTTTCCTCGCTGGCCATCGTCGCGGGCGCGCTGTCGGTGGGCATCGGCTTTGGCCTGCAGAACATCGTCCAGAACTTCGTCTCGGGCATCATCCTCCTGATCGAGCGGCCGATCTCCGAGGGCGACATGATCGAGGTCAACGGCCAGTTCGGCATCGTCAAGGGTATCTCGGTCCGCTCGACCTGGATCGAGACCTTCGACCGCACCGACGTGATCGTGCCGAACGGCGACCTCGTGTCGGGCGTGGTCACCAACCTGACGCGGGGCAATCTGACCGGTCGCCTCATCCTCAAGGCCGGGGTGGCCTACGGCAGCGACACGCGGCGGGTGGAGGCGATCCTGAAGGAGATCGCCAATGCCCAACCTCTGGTCCTTGTCGATCCCGCGCCGGCGGTGATCTTCACCGACCTCGGCGCCGATTCCCTGAACTTCGAGGTGCGCGCGATCCTGTCGGACGTGAACTTCAAGAACGTGGTCCTGTCGGAGATGAACCACGAGATCGTCCGCCGCTTTGCCGAGGAGGGGATCGAGATTCCATTCGCCCAGCGCGACATCTGGATCCGCAACCCCGAGGCGCTGCGCGGCGAGGCGCGGGTCGCCGCGCCCGCACCCGCAACGCCCGCCGCACCCGAGGCGCGCAGGACACCCGACCCGCGCCTGATCCACAATGACCCGAGCGAGGACGAGGAAGGCGACAGATGACGGACCCGGTGTTCCGAACCGATGCCTACCTGCGTGAGGCGCCCGCACGGGTCGTCGGCCACACGCCCGAGGGCGGGATCGTGCTTGATGCGACGATCTTCTACCCGACGTCGGGCGGACAGCCGGGCGACAGCGGCACGCTGGGCTTCGGGGATGCGCAGATCGCCATTGCGACGGCCGTCAAGGGCGAGGACGGCGCCATCGTTCTGGTGCCCGAGGCGCCGGGCCCGCTGCCGGAGCCGGGCACCGGGGTGACCCAGACGCTCGACTGGGACCGCCGTCACCGCCACATGCGCGTGCACACCGCGTTGCACCTGCTGTCGGTGGTGATCCCCCTGCCGGTGACCGGCGGGCAGATCGGTGCCGACAAGGGGCGGCTCGATTTCCTGATGCCGGAACCGCCCGCCGACCCCGCCGCGATCGAGGCGGCGCTGAACGCGCTCATCGCCCGCGACCTGCCGGTGACCGACGACTGGATCACCGACGCCGAACTTGCGGCGAACCCGGGGCTGGTCAAGACGATGTCGGTCCAGCCGCCGATGGGGCAGGGCCGGGTCCGGCTCGTTCGGATCGGGGCCGGGGCGGATCAGGTGGACCTGCAGCCCTGCGGCGGCACCCATGTCGCGCGCACGGGCGAGATCGGACGGGTGACGCTGGGCAAGATCGAGAACAAGGGCCGCCAGAACCGCCGCGTGAACATCCTGCTTGCCCCCTGAAAAGTCGCGGATTTCCGGCCGCCCCCCTTGCGCGGCACCACTTTACCCCTGTAAAGAACGCGCCACGGACAGATGGCCGAGTGGTCGAAGGCGCACGCCTGGAAAGTGTGTAGGCGGGGAACCGTCTCGAGGGTTCGAATCCCTCTCTGTCCGCCATTTGCCTTTGCGAAAGCGTTCTCCCGATCCGGCTGCGGCCGGATTATTTCGTTTTTTTCGAGGGTTATGCAGGGTGGGCTGAGCACCGGCATAGGTGCCAATAGGCCCGAAAGCGGTCTCTCAGGGGCGATATTCTCAGAACCTCATGACTGCGCGGATTTGGTGAATAGCTTTCAACCATTAGAACTTAATAGGTTTTTCCGACGCCCCACCTGAACACTTCGACACAAATCGCGACCGGTGCAATGGAACTGAAATCCAACATATACCGCGTGCCAACCAAGAGCCGCTTCGCCGATGAGCATGCGTGAAGCCAGTCATCCGGACGGCCAAATGTGAAGGAGACAAGTGCCTTTTCTGCGGCCAGTCTCTTTGCCGAAAAGGGCGGAGAGCGGAAGTTCGCTGCATTGATCTCCAAGGTCTGCACTGCGAATTGGGCACTCAGCCTGCGGTCTTCATTCCTTCCTAAAGTTTACACATCTTGCCAAACTGTCCCGACCTCGCAAAGTGATGGATCGTAGCCATAACGGCATGGGCGATCAGGTAGACCGACACGAGGTTGGCAAGCGCGAAGTGAACGGTCATGGCCAGCGGACCATCGCATTCGGGCGATTTAGGTCCTGCTCAGACCTGCGCCGCATGCTGAACGATGCGCAGCCTCTTCTGGCTTGGTGTGAATTACCAGTTGCGACGGGAAAGTTAAGCTGAAGGGGCAGGCCTAGACAGCTGCGCGGCGCGAGCAGACAAAGTCAATCGGGATCCACGCTGATCGAGAAATCCGGCAAGACGAAGCCGCGTTTGGGAGTCTCGCCTACGCAGCTCGCATCGACTTCCGCCTCAGGATCTGCAACGAACACGCGAACGATCTGGGCTGCACAGGTGTTGACCTCGGCCAGTTGGACATGCGTTCCCTCCCAGAACGTCACAAGGGTAGCCTTGGGAAGCGCTTTGGCCACCTCAAGGCTTCGCGCCGTCGGCGTGCGCACGTCCAGCCAGCCGCTGAGGATCAGCGTAGGCACATCAACCACGGGGTCAACATCGGTTGCGTCAGGAAGCGGCGGAACATCGACACTCTCGCAATACATCAGGTATTCATCGAGAACCGCCTCACCGAAGACACGCGCGAAGGCGGAAGCCCCCTCGGGGATGACCATGTCCTTGTCCGAGGTGACGGGGTCGTCGGAGCAGACCACAGCGGCGTGCATCAGGGTCACAATACCACCTTGCGCGTTGCGCGCAGCGACGATTTTCGGGCCGACAACCTCGCCGAGAACAGTCGCCATGGACTGCCGACCGTCCGCCACTGCCATGTGCAACATTGCGGGCAGGGACCGGATAAAGATCTGGCCGGTCTGCATCTCGTAGACCGCCATGGCGAAGTCCTCTTCGTTCAGGGACAGCGAGACCGTCGTCTCTGGGTTACTCGGGTCCGTAAAGCTTGCCGGGATCGGGCCATCCGCAAACAGCGCCATTGCCTGGTCCAGCAGTGCCCGGATGTCGTAGGCTTCTGCGCACTTTCCATCGGCCTCGCAGGTTGCAACCAGGTGCTCCAGCCCTTCGTCGACGTTGATGACCCGGTCCTGCATCCAGCTTCGGACCGACAACGCACTGGCCCCGTCGAGAACTACTGCTGCAAGCGTCTCGGGATAATCCCGCATCATATGCTGGCCGAGCTGCGAACCATAAGACGCCCCGTAATAGATGATCTGATCGTAGCCGAGGGATTGGCGGGCAAGATCGATGTCGGCGGCGATGGCAAGACTGTTGTATTGCGACAGATCGATTCCGTGGCTTCGTGCCTGCGCAACACAATCGGCGAGGACCGAGTGGGAAAGGGAGCGCCCAGCCTCCCGGTCGAGCCCAAGCTGGTTGACCATCCAGGGCAGGCGGTGCACCAGCGGGCAATCAAGTCGCGGGACGCTGTGCATCGATCCTCGTTGTTCCAGGATCACGATGTCGCGGTCTTCGCGCAGAGGACCAAGCATCTCGTCTGAGAACAAGCTGAACGTGACGGGCTGCAAAAGGGAATTGCCCGGGCCGCCCGACAACATGAAGATCGGCGCAGCATCTGCAGGCCGCCTTGCGGGAAGGCGGACGAAGCCCAGCCGGATTGTACGATCAGAGGGAGCGACATGGTTCTCCGGGACGACCACGTAGCCGCATTCGAATGGGCCGATAGGCTCCCTCATCTCTGGAAACGGGGCCACAAAACAGGGCTGCACGGTTTCGATCGGCGCCTGAGTCTCGGCCACGGCGCGATGAAATATCGACAAGTTGAAGAGGATTGAAACTAGTCCCAGAATGAGACTCGTCAGGAATGGGGGCAAAAGCGCCTTGCCTCTATCTGCCGCCGAGACGGGTGAAGTCATGGAACGAGGCCCGAGCGGTTTCATCCTGAGATGTCCTTTGGCTTAGGAATGCTGACGGTTGCCCAACTGCTGGAACTCCGGGCATTTGCGAAGCGCGAAGTATTCAAGAAAGATGCGCCGATGACCCAGCGGCACACGGCAAGCACGCGCGAATGCATCCATGCAATTCCTGCATGCGGTCAGTCGCCGATGACCCAAGAGCAGGCCATCGCTGGCTGAGCGGAGATCGTCAAGATGGCCGCTCAGCCCGGTGGTGTGTCATCAGAACCGGATCGCGATGTTCAATCCTGCCGTCGTCGGCTCCACGACGGTGTTCGAGATGGCAAGCGGTCCGCCGAAATCGTCGAACTTGTGCCGAAGGACCTCTACACCGACCGTGACACGGTTTCCGACAAGCACGTCCGCACCGATTCCGTAGAAGTAGCCACTACTGGAATCCGACTGGGACACCGCCGGGTTCGTGATGTCGATCTTTGCATAGCCAGCGGTTCCGTAGATCAGGACGCGACCGAGATCGAAGCCGACTTCCGGACCGACCCTGAGCATGCTGTCAACGTCGAGGTCCGTTGGCAGCAGCGCGCCGCCGGACCAGGTGAAGTCGCCCTTCACATAGTCAAGCTCACCGCCAACAACGAGCCGACCGAAATCTCGCCGATATCCTGCAAACACGCCAGCCACATTGCCATCGAGATCCAGAGCAAGCCCTGGCGGTGTAAGAGAACCACCACCCGTGAGGTTTTCATATTGGCCACCGGCATAGAATCCAGTCCAGTCGATGCCGGCTGGCGCGGGGGCGGCGGGAGCCATGACTACGGGCTCGGGCGCAGGCGTGACCGGGCCACCGGCATAGGCCGTCGATGATCCGATTGCCAGGGCGCCAAGTGCTAGTGCAACCTTCATTTCATTCCTTTCTCTCTGACAAGTACCGGTCGTGCGACGTCTCAAATGGAGGCATCACTTTCTCCGCCCCAGTTTTCCCGGGGGCGAGGCTTCAGTTTCGTGCCCAGCGGCACAAGAGGGCCAGCAGGCCGATGTTCACAAGCGGCGCGAGCGCGGCGAGCCAAGGCCAGGTCGATTGCGGCGCAAGGTCCACAAACCGGTTCCACGGCCATCCCAGTGGCACCAGAAACACTCCGGACAGCGGGTCGCGGGTCTGACCGAACAGCCCGAACGTCCCGACAAGGAAGATCACCAGTGCAAGCAGGTACAGCACTGCGAAAGCTCGCAGCACCCAACCGCAGATCAGGACACCTTGCGCCATCCCATCGGTCCCTTTCGGAACGCGGGGGGCGGCACGCGCCGCCCGCCCTCACTCGCTACCAACCCTACGCCGCGCCTTCGCTGCCAAGGAACATGACCGACGCGCCCCGCCCGTCGTTCGAGACCAGGCAGCGCCAAGGCGCACCGTTCGCACCCACGCGCATGTAGACGCCCACGTTCGCTTCCGAGTACTCGGTGCCGACGACAGTGACGTTGCCGTCGACCTGCTGCGCCAGCGTGTTCTGGCACACATTTACCGCCGTGCTGCTCACGGCGGGATCGAAGGTCGTGATCATCGACGGCCCTGCAGGCGAGGTCGGCATGCCCGTATCTTCGACGCAGGCCCCCAAGGCGGCCAGCGCGGTGACTGCAAGAACGGCCTTGATGGATTGGAACATTTCTTTCCCCTTGTTCCCATTGTTGAACTCAGTGTCTCAGTCGCTGGCGGCTCAACCGCCGATCAGTAGGGCGTCGACCACCTCGAAACGTGCGTCGCCCACGGTGACGATCTGGATGTCGCCGTCGCGCGTGACGCTCAGCTTGGCGCCGCCATCGGCTTCGGACTCGTCGTACCGGATGATCTCGCCGTTCTCGAAGTAGAGGACGCGGCTACCGGTATCGGGCCAGAACACGAAGAGGGCACCGTTGCCGTTCCCTTCGCGCACGACGCCTGCATCACATTGCCCGGCACCGGTTCCCGGCCGTTCGCAATTGATGATGGAGCTTGCCGTGAAGCTTGAGCCTTCGGGAAGGACGCCGCCTACTGGCCGCTCATAGTTCGGCATGTCGGCACCGCCGCTGACGCCACCAGACTGCAGCGTCGCCAACTGATCGGACCCGTCGACGAAGAACTCGGTCAGCCGCAGCTCCTTGGCGGGGAAGCCACAGCGGACTTCCGCGACATAGTTTCCAAGATCCAACGTGCCACCCGCCGTGCGGCTGCCGTCCACGCGCGGATCGTCGGCGCGCATGTCGGCCACGGCGTCGAAGTTGTTGAAGAACTGCCGGGCAGCATCCGCGCAGGCTCCGGCAACGTCGTCCTGAGCAGATGCGGGCGCAGCGAGGATGAGACAGGCCAATGACGCGCCGATGACGCCCTCTGGAAGACGGCGACGGCGTATGGATTGTGTGCTTTGCGACATAGTGACTTGCTTTCGTTCAAAGGATTATCGTTTGACGCCCAGGATCACCTGATATGTCCGGGTCCTGTCGCCGCTGTTGGTGATCTCGATCACATGGTCGCCGGACTGCCAGAGTTGGCCCTGGTAGCCCTTCGAGGCAGGACCGCGGTCCATGAGCGAGCCATCGGGATTGAGAATGCGCCAGGTCACCGAGGAACTGCTCGATCCCAGATTGAAGAAAAGGAACTGCCCCTTTCTTGCCCCCAGCAAATAGCGACGGACCGAGTTCCCCTTGAGCGACTCGTTGAACTGGACGCCGGTTTCCCCCGCCGGGAAGCGGATACGGGCGGTGGTCGTCGCTGCCGGACCGGGCGGCTCGGGCAGTTGGGTGGCCGTACCGCCATCGGATGCCACGCCCCTGGACAGATAGCGGGCACTGACCCAGCCCTGCTCGCGCATGTCCGTCTGCATTTCGATCAGGCACCAGGTCGCGCCGCCTGGGTTCTCACACCGCAGGCGCTTGACCCTGTCGCCATTCGCCAGCGCGCCGATGATCCGGAATCCGGTCCCGGGGCCGCTGCGAACGTTCAGCACGTCTCCGGCAGATAGACCTGTAACCCGGACGATCGCGGCATCGACCCCCGTCGCCCCGCCGGTCCCGCCTGCATTTCCGCCGGGAAGGAAGCCGTTCTGCTTCCGGCCCTCAGCGACGAACTCGACCATCCGGCGACCGGAACTGTTGTAGGAGCAGGCAAAGTCGGCGGCCCGGGTCTCCAGGTAGATCCGGCCATTGATCGCATGCGTTCCATCGACCCGGCGCCCGTTGTACTGCATTTCGGTTGCCGCAGTGAAGTCGCGATAGAAGGTCTGGGCCACGCTTGAACATTCGTTCTGCATGAAATCGACCGACTGGGCCGGGGCTTCTGTTGCAGTCAGGGCGAGGCAGGCCAGAGCGCCAATGAGTAGGCTGCGCGGTTGGGATGTCTTGGAATAGAACATAGTCGCAAGTCTCCCTTTCAGTGGGCCGTCATGCCCGGCGGACAAGCTTGAGGACGACCAGGATGAGGACAGCTCCCGCAAGGGCGGCCAGGAAGGCACCGAACCAACCGCCACCGAGCGTGATGCCGAGTTTTGGCAGCAGGTAGCTGGCCAGCATGGAGCCGCCCACGCCCGCAAGGATGTCGGTTAACAGGCCCGAACCGCTGCCCTTGACGATCAAGCTTGCCAGCCAGCCGATCACCGCCCCGATCAGGATCGCCATGATCATTCCGGCGACAAATCCGATTCCGGCACCGACCGTCTCAGGAGAAACCTGCGCGAAGGCTGGGGACGCGAGCAATACGGCGAGAAGTCCGGTTCCGTATCGCATGGCCCTCACTCCACCCCGATGATGACGTCGTAGGTCATCGTGCTTCCGCTGCGGTTGAACACCTCGATGACGTGATCCCCGGACTGCCACAGCTGCCCGCGGTACTCCATGTCGGCGCGGATCTCATCCACCAGTGCGGTGTGATTTGGGTTGAGGATGCGGTAGGACAGTCCTGGCCCGCCCGCGTCGATGCGGACATAGAGATCCTGCCCGTTCGAAGCCCCCACAACGAAGCGGTGCGATTTCCCCGCGTCCAGACTGTCGGTGAACTCGGTTCCCGAGGAGCCACGCGGGAAGCGCACGCGCTCGGCGGTATGACCGGCATCCTTGCCCGCATGGACCGGCGTTGCACGCGCCGAACGGACCGGCCCGGTGCCTTCGACCAGAAACTCCGAAGCCGCCCAACCTGAAACATCCCCATCCGAGATGTGGCACCAGCTGCGCCCGTCCGACTGCCGGCACCCGCGGTTCTCAACCACAGCCCCGTTCGGAAGGATGCCGACGGTCGGCGACAACGTGGAGGGTTGTGAGTGCACCTTAAGCCTTGTATCGACGCTGACAGTGAAATGGTCCGGACCGCCGGCGCCGCCCTCGGGTGCCATCGGCTCCATCGGCGCCTCGGCACTCTGGACGCCCAGAACCGTGCAGACCCCGTTTGACCCACCGGGGCCGGTAAAATTCACAATCAGATCGCGACCGCCGCCTTCATGGCTGATGCTGATGATCAGGCTCTCCATCCGGGCCTGATAATAGTGTTCGTTGAACCGCTCGACGTCCATCACCGCACCATTGATGCGGACGGTGCCAGTGCTGTCGGCGTCGACATAATTCTCAAGACATTGGGCGGAAAACACCGGCATTTCGGCGAAAGCGGCAGACGGAAGGATAACTGCCGTCACCAGAAAGAAGGAACGAAACGCCATTTTCATCTCCCTTGCATGAACCTGTTTCCTGTTCCGAGCTGGCAATGCTCGGCGCCTTGGTATTGCGCGGTACGCGCGCCAGAACCTACTAACCTGTCTGCTCGTCAACCGGCTGGGTGGATCAAGCCACCCTTTCCCGTCGCGCAGCTGCAAAGAATTGGCGACGCGCGAAGAGAACTGAGTAAGTCTCTACGAACACAAGGCCCCGCGCCTTGAAACAGATCAGAACCTTCTCGACTTTCCGACTGGATTGCCGAACAAGAGTTGAGCTGGAATACAGGAAAGTCTGCACAAGAAATCGGCGCCCCATTGCACGAAAATGCGCCAGAACCTTTTGATTAACATGCAGTTCTTGGGACATTAGTACCACCCTCCGGATTTCTCTAAGGAACCGGATGGGTGGTCTGGTGTCAATTGAGCGATCTTGTATATAGTTGAGCCAAAATCAAACTTTGACTGTCGTAGTCGTTCGATTGCTCTGCCTATTCAGGACTTCTGCGCACGGATCCACCGCGAAAACAACCTGATGGGGTACTCTTGCTCTCTGGCCGACTTGAAGCACAGCCGGTATGTCCGCCCAGCAGGCATGGACAACGGGTGGATCGTGACCAGGCTTCCGTCTGCAAGGCCCTCCTTGGCCATGAAGTCCGGAAGAAGTGCCGCGCCAAGTCCAGCCCGCGCCGCTTCGCGGGCGAGGATGTAGTGCGAACAGAAAAGCCAGTCGCCCTGCTTCTTCGCAACCATCATGCCGCCGGACATCACGTCGAATCTGTTCCATTCTGCGCCGGGCGCGGTGGCCTGAGTGTCAGTGGTAATGAGGGCAAGCCCCTCGGGATCGCCACCGGCGAGCGCTGCGGGAGAGGCGACGGCAACCAGTGTCTCTTCATGAAACGGCACGGCCTGGACCCCGCCCCCCAAAGTGGCTGTCGTGATGGCAACGTCAAAGCCCGTTTCGATGGTCTGCGGGTCAAGCGTGTACATCGTCAATTCTACGTCGACGTCCGGGTAGGCCGTTCTGAACAAGGGAAGGCGCGGCGCCAGCCAGTACGGACCGAAGGCCGAACAGACCGAGATCCGGAGTGTATGTCGTCCCTTGCCCACAGCGGTATTGAGGCTTGCGTCAAGCAACCGCAGGACCTGCGACACGTCCTGCGCCAGAAGTCTGCCGGTGTCGGTCAGGGTCAACCGCCTCCCGGTCTTCACGACCAGGGGTTCACCGATAAACGTCGCCAGTTCGTTCAACTGATGACTGACAGCACTGACCGAAACACCGAGCTCGCCGGCTGCCTCGGCCAGCGTTCCGCGACGCGCGAACGCGTCGAGGTGTTGGAGGCTCCTCAGAAGTCCCGGGTTGCGCTGAAACCGTTCCATTGCGTCTCCAAGCCGCAGAGGGCCGCGACTGAATCAACATTCGAGAGTGTTCACCCAGAACGGCTTCGCTATGCAATCGCCAATCTCTGGCCGAGGACACCCCCCAGTTTGGTCCGAGGAATGCAGCATGCGTTGCGAAGATTCCTGCGCTAGGGTCGGACTCATTCTTGAATTGTAGCCAGAACATGATGTTGGCGGAGAGGTCAACGGCGAAGACGAACATTCTGGCGGATCGGTCGTAGCGGGTCGCGACCCTGCCCCTGTCCTTCTAGCAGCCGAAAATGATCTGCAACTGTTGGGAGCAGTGCTTGTGATTGTCGCGTTCTGGCAGGCACAGGCTCCCTCACGCTTACTGGAATTGCAGATGGATGCACTTTGGGCTGAAATACGGAAAAATGCGACCAATTAGTCTCAAAGCGGACGGTTGCTGCGGCGGTGCCAACGTCTGCTCAGGGCCGTTCGCGTCGGTCAACGAAGGCTTGATCGCTGTTCCATCCACTCCAACGGAAACGGCTCCAGCACCTGCGCGAGCGTCACCGCTGGCCCGTGCTTCCCGTCCAGGATCGCCTCGACGATGTCGGGCGCGAGCAGTGTCAGGCGCAGGACGCGTGTCATGTAGGACGGCGCGATCCCCTCACGCTCGGCCAGTTCGGCGATGGTGGTGAACTCGCCCGACTCCAGCATCCGCTTCCAGCGGAATGCACGCGCTAGCGCCTTGACCAGCGTGCTGTCGGCCCTCGCCGGGGGCGTGCCGCCTTCTGGCAGCTGCATCTCCTTCCGCCCGCCGCGCTTCACGATGCGGAATGGCACGTGGATTGTGACCGTCTCAGGGACCGCCGTCGCGCGGGTCATGCCGCTGCTCCGATGCTGCCAGACAGCATCTCGCGCGCGAGCCCTCCGAGGCCGTCCATCCGGAGCCGGAAGTTGAGCCCGTCAGTGCCGATGTCGACGCGCTCGACCAGCAGCGCCACGATGCGCGCCTGCTCGGCGGGGAACAGTTCGTCCCAAAGCGGGTCGAGTTGCTGCAGGGCCGCGCGGGCGTCGGCCTCGGTGATGTCGGCGACTTCGGCACGGGCGGCCTTCCATGTCCCCACCACGATCTCTGGCTGTCGGAAGACGGCGCGCAGCTTGTCGATGACGGCGGCTTCGACATCGCCCGCGGGCAAGCGGCCCACCGGACAAGAACCCGCGCCATGCTTCAGCACCGTCTGGCTCACGTAGTAGCGGTAGAGCCGCCCGCCCTTGCGGGTGTGGGTTGGCGAGAACGCTGCGCCGTCCGGTCCGAACAGCAACCCCTTCAGCAGCGCGGGCGTGTCAGCTCTGGTCCGGGCGGCGCGCTTGCGGGGGCTTTCAGTCAGGATGGTGTGGACCCGGTCCCAGGTCTTGCGGTCGATGATCGCGTCGTGCTCGCCGGGGTAGCTCTCGCCCTTGTAGACCGCCTCGCCGATATAGGCGCGGTTCGACAGCATCCGATAGATGAACTTCTTGTCGATCCGGTGCCCGTGCCGGGTGGTGACCCCGCGGTCGGCCAGTTCGCGCGCTAGCACGGTTCCGGACCCGATCTCGAGGAACCGGGCAAAGACCCAGCGCACCTGCGCGGCAGCTTCAGGATCTTCCACCAGCTTGCGGTCCTTCACCACATAGCCGAGCGGCGGCACGCCCCCCATCCACATGCCCTTCTGTCGGGAGGCCCGGAACTTGTCGCGGATCCGTTCCGCCGTCACCTCGCGTTCGAACTGGGCGAAGCTGAGCAGGATGTTCAGCGTCAGCCGACCCATGGAGGTGGTCGTGTTGAACGACTGTGTGACCGAGACGAAGGTGACGCCGTTCCGGTCGAAGACCTCGACCAGCTTGGAGAAGTCCATCAGCGAGCGCGAGAGCCGGTCGATCTTGTAGACCACCACCACGTCGATGAGCCCGTCCTCGATATCCTGAAGAAGCCGCCGTAGCGCCGGACGTTCCAGAGTGCCCCCCGATATGCCGCCGTCGTCGTACTGGTCACGGACCAGCACCCAGCCTTCGGAGCGCTGGCTGGCGATGTACGCCTCGCAGGCCTCCCGCTGGGCGTGCAGGCTGTTGAACTCCTGCTCCAGCCCTTCCTCGGAGGATTTTCGGGTATAGACGGCGCAGCGCAGCTTGCGCAGGATGGGCTTGGTCATGTCCGCCCCCGATGGTTCTTCTGCCGGCCCGATGCTTGCGCATCGTGCGTACGGCTCTGCGGACGCTCCACTGGAGCCTCCGCTGGCCTGCGGCCATCGCGCCTTAACCCAAAGAAGACCCAGCCGTTCCAACGCGTGCCGGTGATGGCGCGGGCAATGGCCGACAGCGACTTGTAGGGCCGCCCCTGCCATTCAAAGCCGTCGGTGGTGACGGTGACGACATGCTCCACCCCCTGCCATTCGCGCAGGAGCCGCGTGCCAGTGATCGGGCGGTCGCGGTCGAGGCGCATTCCGCGCTTCTTCTTGTCCCCACCGTCCAGGTCCTCGCCCAGCCGTTCCAGCCGCCGGATCGTCTCGGGCTTCAACCCGCCATAGGCCAGTTCCTGAATGCGGTACGCGAGGCGGCTTTCCAGGTAGCGCCGGTTGAACGGCGGCGGCTCGCTGTCGAAGAGGTCGCGCCACTGCCGCTTCAACTCCGGCGTCGGCGCGGACTTCAGCGCGGCCAGGCGCGCGGGGATCGGATCGTGCGTCGTCATGCGGCTCTCCCTTGCGTCGGGGTTGCATGACCGCTCCGGTGGCCGCCGAAGGGAAGCGAACTTTCTCCGCCCTCGGAAGATAGACCGCTTGACTGCCGGGCTCGCAGCCGAACCAGGCCAAGGGCCAGCAGCCGACACAGTTCGGCACGGCGTTCCAGCGGCGACATGAGGGCGGCGGGATAGGGATTCATGCCGCACCTCGCCACGCATGCAGATCGTCGATCCGCGCGAAGACGAAACAGGCCCGATCGCGCTGGGTCGGGTTCTGAACGCCGTGTGTGCCATGGTTCGTGTCCGGAACTCGGGTCGGCCAGCCCAGGGGATGCATGTTCATTGCTCCACCACCCCGCCGCGACGCATCCGTTCCTCGAAGGCCAGAATGTCTTCCAGCCGGTAATGGATGGTGCCTCCGATGTAGATGTGGGCGGGCCCGTAGCCCTCCGCCCGCCACCGCTGCAGCGTCCTGATCGACTTGTTCCACCGCTCGGCCACCGCCCGTTCGCGCATCAGCATGAAGGCGGGCGGCAGCAGGTCCTGCTCTCCGTTTTGGGTCTTTCTGGCCATTTTTCCACTCGATCTGCTCAATCTGAGGGAACCTTTGCGCAATCCAGCGTGCCTGTAACGGAACAGGTCCAGACCCATCCGGAACAGAGTCAATCCATTGAAAATGCTTGTTTAAATCCTCAATATTCGGTTAACGAATAGTGGCTAATCGGGTTTCCAGTCCCTGGGGATGAACTGGGCGCCGCGTTTGAGGTATTTTCGAATCGTATCCTCAGAAATCGACATCCCCATCTTCGCTGCGATGTCGCCGATCTCCTTCGCAGTCGGGCTTCTCGCCTGACTCGGGTCGTAGCCTAGATATTCCATCGCCATGGCCGTGAAGAGTTGCGCGATCTTGTCGACTTCGCGTTTGTCGGCGTCTGCGGTCACACCTGCGTGCGTTTCGGTCGGCTGCGGGGGCAGATGATATTGCGACAGCAGTCGCAGAAACTCGGGGTGTGTCTCGAACTGGACCTGTTGAGCCCAGGCGACGAATTGCTTCGGTTGAACGGTCCAATTGTTCTCTCCGGGGTCAAACTTGCGTTTCAACTGTTTGTACCGCCGAACGAGAAAACGCTGCGTCTTCGAGAGCTTCGAAGGTTCCTCGCGGGCAAGGTTCTCCAGGGCGCTTTTGCTGAAGTTCTCGGGCTCAATTCCCACGGAGAGGCACAGCACCTCCTCGATCTCCAGGCGCGAGTTCTTGCACCAGTAATCGAAGTCGGCAACGTAATCGGGGTGTCCGAAACCGCCCGCGTGCCAGGGAGGGATCATGCGCCCGAGCCTGGAGATTTCGTCGGAACGATGATCCCACCAGGCCTTCGCCCCCTGTGACATTTCTTCAGGTCTCTGGGCCAGCATGTCCTCGACTTCGTCTTCGGCGAAGTGACTCAGCCTGGCGGCGCAGTCATCCAGAAGTTTCAACCTTAGCTCGTCGAACCGCACAAAGACGAAAGGGTCATAAGGTCCCACGGTCTTCTCGATGTCGGGTCTGGTCCAGCCGAAGAGATCGCCGAACTTGCGTCGCATCATCCGCTTGCGGGCTTCGCTCATCGGCACCTCATCTCGCGTCTTCCGAAAGGCCCAAAGGTTCACCACCATTCTGCCGATTGCAGGCGGCGCTGACCAGACCGGTCGGCGTGCAGTTCCCCCCTCGCGGTCGGACCGGGATCTCATCATGTCATCCCCTGGCGTCAGATGGCGGCGATTGTCATAAAATGTCAATCTATCAATAGCTTATAAGATACTTTATGATCGCTGGCGGTGGCGTCGACGGCGGAGACTGTTCTCTGCCAGCGGCGCGACCCGGGATCGACGGAGGGTTGCAAGACCGTGGCATCGATCTCTGAAGGGCCCACCACGGGGCGGGGACAAAGGCCCAAGCGCAGTCCGAAAGGCCGAAGCGCGTCCCCCGGCACCAGATCCGGTGTCGCAAGTAGCGGCCGACCTTGGGGCACGGATCGATGTGACCCCGAGGGCCCGAAGCGACGGGGCGGCTCCGACCGACACGGACAGCTGAAGGCAGCGGGGACCGGCTTCGGCGAATGCCGGGGCTGGTCGTCCTATGCCTTCGCTCCAGGACTCACCAACCGACACGAGGGGGTGAAGCAGAAAACTGGAAGACGTGAAGAGATCGCCAGGCCCGCTTCGAAACCCGCACGGTGACGCGCGCGCCAGCTTCGCTTGAGGTCAGGCCGGTTCCCCGCCAAGTACTTCCCAGAAGTCGGCCCTCAGGTTGTGGTGCGGGAAGGGTTCGTCGGGCACCTCGACCCCGAGGAAGGCGCAGAGGGGCTCCCATCCCTCCGCGACATCGAAGACGAGCACGCGATCGGCGGGCAGAGCCGCGCGCACTTCCTCGGTCCTGCGGCGATAGGCGGCCAGTCCAACCTCCCTGTCGTCGAGCACGCCGCCGAAGGTGGCCTTGCCGGCCAGATCGTTCCACGCCGTGAGAATGGCATGGATGTGGGGTGGCAGCGGCAGGTCTTCGTACCGGGCCATCAGCTTGCCGATGGTCTTGTCGAAGCTGGCCCACCATTTGTCCTCGGGACGCACCGTGTGAACCACCTTCGCGTCCGGGAATGCATCGGCCAGTTCGCGCCAGACATGCGCCCCAGGCCAGTCCACTTGCGACCTGTATCCCGCGAACACGATTTCCCAGTCGACGGCCTCGCCGGCCGCCAGCCTTTGCCAATGGACCACCTGGTCAGGGTTCACCACGATCTCGTGCATGTGATGACATTGCCCGTAGCCCAACCGCTCCAGCGCGGCCTTGAGGGATTTCGTTCCAGTCCTTCCGAAGCCCGAGCCGATCACTTCGAGTGCCATGTTTTGCCCTCCCCAGGAATTGCACGACTATCTGCCTCGGCCCCGCGCCTGTCTACGCCTTTGACCGTGGGGAGCGGGAAACGAGGGCCAACCGGGTGAGGCGCGGCCGGAACGGTGGCGGCGTCGATTGTCGCCTCCCGTCACAGAATGTCATTTATTGTCATGAATACAATGGCTTGATGATCTGATAGACTGGCGCCTGAGGCAGGCACACCCCGCGAATTTGGCAAGCGGGGGATCGGAGGGCAGGATGGCGGCGCGGGCAGAACGGAAGACGACGGAAGAGGCGCAGATCCGAGGGGCGCGGCTGGCGGTGGAATATCGCCCGGTCGGAGATCTGATCCCCTACGCCCGCAACGCGCGCACCCATTCGGAGGCGCAGGTGGCGCTGATCGCGGGGTCGATCCGGGAATACGGGTTCACCAACCCGGTGCTGGTTGATGGCGAGAACGGCATCATCGCTGGGCACGGGCGGGTCCTGGCGGCACGGAAGCTCGGACTGACGCGGGTGCCGGTGATCGAACTGGCGCATCTCACTGAGGCGCAGAAGCGGGCCTATATCCTCGCCGACAACCGGCTGGCCGAACAGGCGGGTTGGGACCGGGAACTGCTGGCGCTGGAAGCCGGAGACCTCGCCGGTCTCGGCATCGATCTGGCCTCCCTCGGCTTCGAGGCTGGTGAAGTCGACGCGCTCCTGAATGCCGGTGTCGCCGATCCGCGCGAGGAGGAGACACCGGAGGTTCCGGCGGAGCCCGTCTCGCGTCCCGGCGATCTCTGGCTGCTCGGCCGACACCGGCTGATCTGCGGGGATGCCACGGACCGGGACACGGTGTCACGGGTCCTCGACGGGGTGGTGCCCCATCTCCTCGCCAGCGATCCGCCTTATGGGGTGAACTACGATCCCGACTGGCGCAATCGTGCCGGCGCCGCGGAGACGAAGCGCGTGGGCAAGGTGATGAACGACGACCGGGCCGACTGGCGCGAAGCCTGGGCGCTCTTTCCAGGCGACGTGGCCTATGTCTGGCACGGGGCGCTTCATGCCACCACGGTGGCCGAGAGCCTCATTGCGACGGGGTTCGATGTGCGGTCGCAGATCATCTGGGCCAAGGAGCGGCTGGTCCTCTCCCGCGGACACTATCACTGGCAGCATGAGCCCTGCTGGTACGCGGTCCGCAAAGGGGCCGCCGGGCACTGGACCGGGGACCGCAAGCAGACCACGCTCTGGCAGATCCCGAGCCGGGACCAGGATGCAGCGACCGTGCATGGCACCCAGAAGCCGGTCGAGTGCATGCGCCGGCCGATCCTCAACAACTCCTCCCCCGGCCAGGCCGTCTATGAGCCCTTCTGCGGCTCGGGGACCACGCTCATTGCCGCCGAGACCACCGGACGGGCCTGCCACGCGGTCGAACTCGACCCGGCCTATGTCGATGTCGCGGTCACCCGCTGGCAGGCCTTCACCGGACAGGCCGCGGTCCTTTGCGGCGACGGGCGCTGCTTCGCCGAGGTGGCCGCCGTGCGGGCGGGAGAGGTGCGATGACCGATGTCCGCGATCTCCCCCGCTGTCTTGCGATCCTCGCGCTGCAGGGTCTGCTCTGCCCCGTCGCCGGGCTCTCCGCTCCGGTGGGATGCTGGCTGCTGCTGGCTAACCTGCCCTTCCGCCTGGGCCGGGGGCATCTGGGGGTCAGACGGGGGGCGGTGGCATGAGGGGTCGCAAGCCGAAGCCGACAGCCATCCGTCGCCTCGACGGAAACCCGGGCAAGCGCGGCTACAACGCCGCCGAGCCGCGGCCGCCGGAGGGACTGCCGGACTGTCCGCCGCACCTCACCGACCTTGCCCGCGCGGAGTGGGACCGCATCGCGGCAACGCTCCACCAGATGGGCGTGGTCACGACCGTCGACCGGGCGGTGCTCGCCGCCTATTGCCAGGCCTGGGGACGCTGGGTCGAGGCGGAGGAGAAGCTGAAGGAAACCCCGGTGATGCTGAAGACGCCCTCGGGCTATGTGCAGCAGTCGCCCTGGCTCTCGGTCGCCAACAAGCAGCTTGAACTGATGGGCCGCTACATGGCCGAGCTCGGCATC
Organism: Albidovulum sediminis; assembly: GCF_025380365.1. GTDB lineage: Bacteria > Pseudomonadota > Alphaproteobacteria > Rhodobacterales > Rhodobacteraceae > Albidovulum > Albidovulum sediminis. Next base: position 1,498,746 of record NZ_JAOCQF010000001.1, on the reverse strand, counting down.
ACGCCCGCCTCCCGCTCGCGCGTCGCGGCCTACACCGCCGCGCAGGAGAACAAGCCCTTCGAGTTCCGCCTCCTGTTCCAGTCTTCCGACGGTTCCGTCCACGACCAGGACGGCCATCTCGTCCCGGAGGAGAAACACGATGCCTGCATCGACAGCAGGATCTAGGGGATGGCAGGGCTTGCTGGTTGTCGTTCACCACGCCCGGAAAGACGCCGGAGTCAGCCATCGGCTGCAATGCCCCAGACGTCCACTTCGAGCCCTTATTTGCCGGTCGAGCAAAATCGCCTAATGTCAAGAAAGCTGGAGACATGGCGGAGCATTAGGGGCACTTGGAACTCCTGGTTGTCTTACTCACAGTCGGCGTTGCGGCCCTCTACCTTTACCTTCGCTCCCCATCAGTAATTGGAGCTGCGGGCGAACGGCGGGTTAACGCGACATTCAGCCGAAACCTTGATGCTCAGGATTACATCCTTCTCGAAGACCTCACCTTGCCTACGACGCAAGGAACGACACAAATCGATCACATCGTCTTATCGCGCTTCGGCATATTCGTCGTTGAAACCAAGAACATGTCGGGTTGGATTTTCGGAGGTGAGAGTCAGGCGCGTTGGACGCAGGTCATGCGAGGCCACAAAGCACGGTTTCAAAACCCCCTCCGCCAGAACTACCTTCACGTAAAGGTCGTCCAGCAGTTACTCGGAGTAAAGCTTGACCAAGTCGAAAATCTGGTCGCATTCGTAGGCACAGCCGAGCCGAGGACCGAGATGCCCGGCAAAGTGTTTTGGAGCAGGAACGATCTACTCAATCACATTTCTGCGCAGAAAAACGTTCGGTTCACCGACACTGAGGTGCGCGATTTCGCCAACAAACTCCGAAGCAGCGCCTTGGACGCAAGCAAGGACACTCGGCAAGCGCACGTCCAACACGTCCGGGGGAAGGTCAGCCAGAAAGAAACTGAGCCGCTTGGTTGCCCTCGATGCGGAGCTAAGATGGTCGAGAGAGCAAATCGCAAAACCGGCCAAAGCTTCTTCGGCTGTTCGCGATACCCGAAATGCCAAGGCTCGCGGCAGATTCGGTGAAGCTCGGATACATAACTGATGTTCGTTCCGGCTCAGAAACGGCCGTTCGAGGCCGAGGAAATGAACGACCGCTCTGTCCCGCATAGCCGACACCTGACGAATGGCTCTGAGCACTCGGGCAGATCAAGCATCCTGATCGGACGACAGGTAGAGGTGTCTTGAGGCATCGGTGCCTATTTCATGTCTTTCTCAGGCTTTGCCGCACCATGCCCTTCAGTTGGCTTGTGATCGGCAACCTTTGGGCTTCGCCGCTTCGGCTTCGACGTGGCGGTGGGTCGTTCTCGCGGGCCGTTCGCGGCAAGAAACTCCGCAAGGTTGAACTGCGGCTTCATGGAAAACATCGTCATCAGATGAGAGCCTTTCCTCGGAGCGAGTATTCGCGCCTGTGGCACTGTGTACGCTTGGGCTCGACAAATAGATACATTAATCGGCTGCCTGCTTCAGTAAGCACCCCACTTGGCCAAATCACAGCCCATAGGGCATTGGCGCACAATGAGAAATTGAGAGGCTCCCCCACCAGGAGAAACTGCTACGCGATGTCTCAAACCTACGGTACACACCTGCGCAACGAACGTTAGGCAGTTGTGTACACCCCGCCCATGACAGCCCCATCGCCCCGGTTCATCGCCTACGAGCGGGTTTCCACCGCCAGGCAAGGGCAGTCGGGTCTGGGGCTCGAGGCGCAGCGGAACACGATCGACGCCTTCGCTGGGTCGCGAGGGGCCGACGTCCTGGCCCGCTTCACCGAGGTCGAGAGCGGGCGCAACCCCGATCGGCCCGAACTCGGCAAGGCCATTCAGCTGGCCCGGCTCACAGGCGCAACGCTCGTCATCGCCAAGCTCGACCGGCTGTCGCGCAACGCAGCCTTCCTTCTGACGCTTCGGGACTCCGGTGTGAAGTTCGTCGCCTGCGACATGCCGGAAGCTAATGACCTGACCGTGGGCATCATGGCACTCGTCGCTCAGCAGGAACGCGAAGCCATCAGTCGCCGGACGAAGGAGGCGCTGGCCGTGGCCAAGGCGCGCGGCGTGAAGCTGGGGAACCCGAACGGGGCGGCAGCGCTCAGGAGGGCGGGAAAAGGGGGAGCCGCGCTGCGAGCGCAGGTTACTGACAACGCGCAGGCCTTCGCCCGTGACCTTGTCCCCGTGATCGCCGATATCCGCAGCCAAGGTCATACCACGCTCCGCGCCATCGCCGCCGAACTCACCGCGCGCGGCATGCGCACCCGAAGAGACGGCAGGTGGCAGGTGTCCAACGTTAGGAATCTTCTGGGAAGATTCATTGATTAGGCATTTTCCGGTTTGGCACTGACCGCAGCAGACATGGTCACTCCGGCCAAATATCCATCTTCTGGCGGTTGATCATGCTATCTTCGATGCGTCCCAGGCGGGAGGCTCAGGTGGACGCCAGCGAGCACGACGTTCTGGCCTATATGTCCTTCCCCCGCCAGCACCGGACCAAGCTGCATTCCGCGAACCCGATCGAGCGTCTGAACAAGGAGGTCAAGCGCCGCGCCGATGTCGGGGATCTTCCCCAACGAGGCCTCCATCATGCGCCTGATCGGCGCGGTCCTGTTCGAGCAGAACGACGAATGGCAGACGGCCAGCCGCCACATGATGGTCGAGGCCTTCGCCCAGATCGACAAGGAGGAGATCGACCCCATTCTCAGCATAACCACAAAGGCCGCCTGATCATGACCTCAGGCCATCCGGGAAATTACACCACCTTGACGGACGTGACCCGCGGGCCTGCGAATAGCGCAGCGAGGTCCGCTCAGGATCGACGTGCGTTGTTGTCGCCGATCTCGATCTGAAGTTCTTCTGTTCGCAGCCACATCGACAGGCTTTCCGTCGAGGCTTCCACCTGTTCCGGCTTCCGCAGGGCGCACTCCCATACCGTCGCCACGCGCCACCCGTCTTCGAGGAGTTCTGTGCGAACGGCGCTGTCTCTGGCGACGTTCGCATCGAACTTCGCCCTCCAGAAGTCCGGCCGGGTTGCCGGTACGGTCGCGTAGCGGCACCCCTCGTGTCGGTGCCAGAAGCAGCCGTGCACGAAGACCACGGCGCGGTGCTTCGGAAGGACAAGGTCCGGTCGACCGTGAACCTTGCCGGAATGAAGCCGGAAGCGAAAACCGCGCGCGTGCAATGCCCGCCTGAGAGCCAGCTCGGGCTTGGTGTTCTTTCCCCTGATCCCCGACATCATCCGGGAACGGGTCTGCTGGTCCACGATATCTGTCACATCCGTCCTGGTTTTCGTCCCTGAACTTGGTATACACCGGCTGAATGAAATTCGTCAGGAGCCTGATTTGCCTTCCACTTTCGGCATTGTCGATCTGTTCGCCGGCCCGGGCGGACTTGGCGAGGGGTTCGCCTCCCTCGTAGAGGACGGCCATACGCCGTTCCGGATCGGCATTTCGGTCGAGAAGGAGGCGTCGGCCCATCGGACCCTGACGCTGCGTGCCTTTCTGCGCGAGTACCGTGCACGTCATGGCGTCTTGCCGAAAGAGTTCATCGATTTCCATGCCGGGCTGGCATCCGAACCGGACTGGTCAGTCGTCGATGCCGAAGCGTGGCAGCATGCCATCGACGAAGCCCGCGCGCTTGAGCTCGGCACCGGGGCTGCGGCGACCGCCATAGATGGCGCCATCGCGACGCTGAAACGAAAGTACGACGACACGATCCTGATCGGCGGCCCGCCCTGTCAAGCTTATTCCCTGGTGGGGCGCGTCCGCTCCAGAGGCAAGGTCGGCTACGTCCCGGAGGAGGATGCGCGGCACTACCTCTTTCGGGAGTATATCCGGGTCCTCGACAAGCTTCGCCCGGCCGCCTTCGTTATGGAAAATGTCAAGGGCATGCTCTCGTCCACGGTCGAGAGCCGGCTGGTTTTCGAGATGCTGATGGAGGATCTGTCCTCGCTCGGCACGGGTCACGCCCATCACTACGAACTTCGTGCCGTCCGGGTCGAGGATGGCAAGGCCAGCCTGCAGGAGGCGGCACAACCTTCGGATTTCGTTGTGCGCGCCGAGGCGTTCGGAGTTCCGCAGCGTCGCCACAGGGTGATCATCGTCGGCATCCGCTCGGACCTCGCAGGACGAGCCGCCGATGCGGAGATCGCTGTATCCGGGATGGTACGAACCGTCCGCGAAGTCATCGAAACGATGCCCAACTTGCGAAGCGGCATCAGCCGCGGGCGCGACGACGCCGCTTCCTGGCGAGGAGAAGTCCTCTACGCCGCGAAGTTGCTGGCCGACATCTCCAAGGGAAAGGACAACCGCGCGCTCCGCGAAGCGTTCCTATCTGTTTCGCAGCGACTGAAGGACAATTCGCCAACTGTTCGGGCGGCGTTTCGGTTGCCGGATGGCTACGGCGCGTCGAACGATGAGTTGCTCCAGTGGATCGAGCGACCGGGACTTCGCGCGATGGCCCAGCACGAAACGCGCGGGCACATGGCGTCGGATCTGGGACGATACCTTTATACTGCCGTGTTCGGAACCGTCCGTGGCTACAGCCCGAAGGCCGCCGATTTCCCTCTGGCGCTGAGTCCGGATCACCGAAACTGGCACAGCGGCGTGTTCAATGACCGCTTCCGGGTTCAGCTGGCGGACGAGGCGTCGACCACGGTCACGAGCCACATCTCGAAGGATGGTCACTACTTCATTCACCCCGATCCGATCCAGTGCCGGAGCCTGACGGTTCGCGAAGCTGCTCGTCTGCAGACCTTTCCCGACGATTACTTTTTCCTCGGCAACCGCACGCAGCAGTATGTCCAGGTTGGCAATGCCGTACCGCCTTTCCTTGCGAGGCAGATTGCCATGCTGGTCCTGAAAGCAGTGCACTGATCCTGGTGATCATTCAACCTGCGATCTCAGGTATCCGGCAACCCTTCCGACAGCCACTTGGCCTCCCCTCGGGATGACACGATGCAAAGGTAGGCCCGCGCACGAGAGAACGCGACATAGGCCAGCTCGCGGTGGTCCATTTCATCGCCGCTCGCAATCAGGATTATTGCCGGGCGCTCCAGACCCTTGAACCGCCGCACCGTATCCACCACCACATCCTCGAGCGCCATCGTTTCTGCATCTGTGAGTGGGATGCTGGTCCCGCTGCTTCTTTCGACGAAACTGGTTCGGGCGGCTGGTCCGTTGACAAGCACGGCTATGTCGCCAGGAGCGACTTCCTCATTGAATACGAGCCGTCTAAGCTCCCTGTATGCGGCTTCGATCTTTTGATCAGCATTCTCGGCAGTGACCCACGAGACAGCGAGACCATCGGGTCCATCTGCGACTATCTCGGGACCGGAATAATGCACTGAAGCGGCATTGTGGATGTTCTTTGTGTTTCGGAGGTTCCGAGAAAGCCGAACCGGAATGACACTCAGGTCGTGAACGCTAACCCCCGCGCTCTCGTAGACCCTCTGGTTGCTGTCCATGAACACACGAAGGTGTCCACCATGGGTCAGGCAGGCATCTATTGCGATCCACCAGTCGGCGCTGAAGTCCTGGCCTTCGTCGACAATGATCGTGTCCCACCTGAGTGCAGGCTGAAACTCCACCGCGCGGTAGAGCGCGTGGGGAAGCGCTGTTTCATAAAGTTCCTGCTCACTGATATTGGAAGGTGGCGGAACACCAGCCTGATGCGAGATGCGCCCACACAGAGCGTGAAATCCGGCCACCGTAAGGTTCTGGACGCCCCTCAGCTTCCGCTCGAGGTTCGTTGTGAGCGGCCGACTGTGACAGGTCAGAAGGGTCTTCCGTCCAGCCGCGGCAGACCTGATCGCTTCCTCGATTGCCACCACCGTTTTGCCAGTCCCTGCGCCTCCCCGGATGAGCGCCCGGGGGATATCGGCGATGACGTCGAGGATATGGTACTGGGACGGTTCAAGAACGCGGAACTCCGTGTCGGCCTCTGCAAGAGCAGCGCCGATGCGGAAGCTGAGCTTGAAAGGATGCGCCAGCAGCCTTTCCAGCGCGGCGATGCCGTCGTGGCCCAGAGCCTCGCAATTGTCTGGCCGTTTCCCTGCCTTCAGTCGGTCATCCAACCATCCGCGAAGTCCATGCTGCAACTGGCGCGAACAACAGAAGATCGAGGCCGGGCGATCAGCTCCGAGGTTGCCGGGAGGCGAGCCTGTACCGGGGAAGATCACTCCATGGGCAGAATGAATGAAGCGCTTGGGCCATCTTGCTGACTCGTTGAGCCGCTTCAGGATCTCATGCTTTGCGCTTCGCGCCTGTGCCACCGGATCCTTGATCTTGTGGACGAAACCGCCGTGATCCGTGCTGCGCCACTGACCGTCCCTCGGATCGAACGAGATTTCCTTCCCGCCCTTTACCTCGATGGCGAGAATGCCATGGATGGGGTGCGCGATCAGGAAATCGCATTCACCGTCCCTCTCGTTACCCAGATTGTCAGTGCCCAGCCAGGGGCTCGAGTAGAAGACATGAAAACTGTCGTCGAGGACGTCAGCGAGGCGATCGTAAACGCGAACCTCAGCCCGGCGTCTGGGGTCATCGAGGACCGAGCGGGGGAGTTTCCTTGGCCAGAGCACCGCCATCAGCTTCTCCGAAGCATGTCTTCGAAGTATCCGAGCCCCGAACCCGTCCCGTCCCCGGTCAGCAGCGCGCGGTCAAGGAAGCTGTTGAAGGCCTCACATGATGTCTCGGGAGCAAGGCAGCATGCGTGGCAGACCGAATGGGAGTAGCTGTTGATCGCTCCCATCATATCCGTGATGCAGAGCGGATCGGATGAGCACCACTCGATCGCGTCTATAGCACGTTGCAGGATGCCCTCGATGCGCCCCGCCTTTCCCTGCCGTTCGAGCCCGCCGAGCGTTCCATCGGAGTCCGGTGTTGCGGTATAGATCAGAAGTCCAGCCATCTGCTCATCGCCCGTCCCGGCATAGATCCTCTCCTGAAGGGACGCGGAGGAGTATCCGCACTCAAGCGTCAGTTGACGCATGAGCGCGTGCGCGAGGGTGTGACAGAGCATGTAACGCGGGGTACTCGCCTGCGGCGGCTTTGCATCGTCGCCATAGCGCTCCTTCCAGTCCGCCTGGTGTCGCGTCTCGCACTCGGATACGCGCGCGATGACGTCAGGTCGGGCTTCCCACGTCGCCAGCCGTTCCTCGTTCAGTGCGAGGAAGATGCCTTCGCCTCGAACTTCAATCGCCGGCAGCCACTCAAGCGGAGCCTTGGAGAGCCGTGCCACTTCGGGTGAGTCGGGATCCCCAGGCGGATTGATCCGGGTGAATCCCTTGATGGCACGCACCTCGCGAAGGCGGACAGCCCGTACAACTCTGAAGATCCAGCGAGCTATATCAGGAGATACAGTTTCTCTTCGGGTTTCGAAGTCGATGTCGGGGGTCCGACTCCGACCAGGCTCCGTGACGAATTGTCGGTATTCTGCCGGACGCAGGTCGTCGGTCCGCATCTGTCCGTATGACTTGAGGCGCGCACGGATCGCCTCTGCCAGTTCGGCAGGTGACATCTCGAGCTCCTTCAGGATGCTCTCCAGGTCACCTTTAGCCAGGAATCCGATGTATTCCTCAAGCTTGGACAGGTCATCGAGATTCGTCAGGGAACTCCACCAGTCGCCCAGAACTTCCTGAAGACGGTCGGACCAGGGCGGGATGCTGAGGGCTGACTCCGTCACGGCAAAGTAGAGGTTGGACGCACCTCGCTGCACCGCGTACTGCTCCTTGCCGCAAGTTTCATCGCCATCGGCCAGCCAAGGTCTGTGCCCCCGGCATTTCGGCCCACGTTCCCAGGTCTTCTTCGAGAAAACGCCGTCCATCGACCGACGCGCGCCGCACTTGGGGCAACTGAGGATGAGGCCGGCAAGGCCGGGTTTCTCGGACCGCAGGATCAGGCCGGGATGACGCTCCGCATTGTCACGCTTCGAAACCGTGCAATCCGGCTTGTGCCCCACCCACCAGTCCCAGGGGAACTCGTCGACGTGGCCATGCTTGCAGGCCATTACGAAGCGGACGGGGATGACGAAGACCTTGCTGTCACCATGGGATTTTTCCGTGCACGTAGCGCAGTAGCGATAGGCTTTGCCCGGATCGTTCTTCCATCGCCGTTCCGGCCTGACGACATCGCAGCCGGGACACTGCAGCCATTTCGGGAAGCGCACGGCGACGAGACGCCGGGTATCCGGATCGTCATCCTTTCCCCGCTCCAGCGTCACAGGGGGTGTCCTGAATCCCTTCACGCCCAGCTTCTTCTGCAAGCGTGTCTCACGGATGACCTGCGGGTGGGCAAGACCAGCCGGGGGGAATGAGCGATCCCATTCCTCCAGGCCCGCTGCGATACCCGAAACAGCTCCTCCACCCGCCCTGAAATCCACCACCGAGCCGGGGCCAAATGTCGAAACGACTGCGCTGCGACGCAAATCCTGAAGGTCATTCTTCATGCGTATCATCCTTTGCCCTGAGGACAGGGGCCATCCTGAAGGGAGTTCCAGCCTCGACGGTCCGCATGGAGTTGAGGGTGGGCCAGGCGGCACCGGCGTCGCGGCCGGCGGCCCGGCGAGCGGCAGCGCGCTCGGCACTCTGGAGAAGGGATTTCCCTCCCTTGTGGTCACTCCAGTAAACTGTGGGGGACCTTGCCCGCCATGTGTCGAGACGGCGCTCAAGCTCTCTTCGGACTGCAGTCTCTTCCGGATCGACCCGCTTCGCCCGCTCGACGAGCAGGTCGATGAGGTCCATCGCCAGATCTTCCGCGTCGTCGTCCATGCTGGGAGAGTCGAGCATGTCGGGAACAAGGTGGCGCACTGCGGCAACCAGTGCCGCATGCAGCGCCCTGTCGCGAGCCCGTGACGCGAAGGGAGTAACGCTGGTCGCCTCAACATCCCTGTAGAGCGTGCGGTGCCAGCTGCAGAACGTCTCGAAATGAGAACGGTCGCGCGCCTTCGCGTTGTTGAGAACCGAGACGACAAGGCCGCTGACGTCTCCCCGCCCGACGCGGCTGGTCGACTGGATGTACTCGGCGATGGTCTTGGGTTGTCCGTTGACCAGCATCAGTCCCAGCCGCGAAATGTCCACGCCGACGCTGACCATGTTGGTCGCGAGAACGGCATCAACAGCGCCAGGGAAACCGACCTTGATGTCGAGCAGGTCGAGCATTCCGCGGATTTCTTCCTGCGTTCGCCGGGATGTCAGTTCCTCGACGTTGCTGAGGGGTCTTCTCTCCTCGGCGCGAGCATCAGCGTAGAGCGCGATGCTGTCGGTTACGTCGTCCTGCATGAGGACGAGCGCACCTCCAAGCTCGCGAAGCGAGTTGAAGTACCCGACGAGCGTCCAGTAGGCATCCCGGCGAACATCATCGCTGAATGCCCCGAACGCCGTTTGCAGCAGGGAGCCCGCAACTGCCTGCAACGTGAACTTTGCCGATCGACCGGCCGTTGTGACACCGAGATAGCGTCTCCCCACAGCCTTCGGCCGCCGATCACGAACCGCGAAACCGGAATCGTCGTGATCTATCGCTGGCGGTGGGAATTGGAATGCTTCGCGATCGAAAAGGGCCAGCACCTGCTCCGAAGCTCTGCGGATCGTAGCGGTCGAGCCAATGACCTTTGCCCGGTGTCCGCGCACGGCGAACATCAGGTCGAATGCCGCCTCATATGCGCCCGCGATCGTCCCCAGAGGCCCGGAGATTAGGTGCAGCTCGTCCTGGATGATGAGGTCAGGTGGAGAGCCATCCGAAACTCCAAGCAGGCCGTTGGTTCTCTTCTCGCGGACGATCTGAGCGAACTTGTCGGCAGTTCCAATGAGCAACGTCGGCCGGTTGTCGTAGACATCCTCGTCCACAGTGAAGACAGGTAGTCTTCCGTGCATCTTGCACGTGCTGTTCGTGCATTCGGCATCAACGGGTGAAGTGGCGCTCGCCATCGACCAGGTCAGTTTCTCGCCACAGGCTGGACAGCGGGCGAGCTGTTTTGGCGAAGCCACCTCCGAAGACCCTCGGAGGGAAGCGAATGCGTCGGCACGCTTGTTGGGAGTAGCGTCCCCTCCGACCCAAAGGCCGATAGAGAAAGGTTCGTCACCTTGAAGCGGCAAGCCGTCGGGTGCCGACTCGCGACCAGAGCGTATCGCCTCCAAGGCCACGATCATCGCGGCAGAGCGTGCGAACTGCTGGGTCGTGAGAAGTCGCAGCGTGTAGCGCATGAGGGCACAGACACCGCTGTGGTCACTCGGATCATCCGAGAGCCGACGATACACGGCGATGCACGCGATCAGCGCGAGGTATGCCTCGGTCTTGCCACCGCCGGTGGGAAACCAGAGGAGGTCCATGACGCCCCGGTGCATGTGATCACGGATGACCGAGGATGGTGCACTGAGGAGCAGGAACCCCAGCTGGAACGGGCGCCAGCGCAGGGGGCCGTGGCGGCTCTTTGAGTTGTCCCATGAATGCTGCAGATGCATGGCAAGGTTTGCCAGCTGGAAAGCGCGGCGCAGGCGCGGATCGGTGCCAAGCTGGTCGACCGATGCCCGCATACGCCCAAGCGCCAGATCACATTGGGCTAGATGCGCCTCAGCCACGGCTCTCAGTTCTGATCCCACGTCCGACGTGTCGTCGAGGCGCTTCCGCTGCAATTTTATCCAACGGTCGTAGGCATCGCAGAAAAGTTGCAGCCCCTGTTCGAGGTTCGCTGCATCGGCGCAGGCCAGTGCCTCAGCCGAAAGCGGATCGAAACCCCCGCTGTCCTTGCCAAGCTCGGAAAAGACTGTGTGGCCATTCGGATCGACGCCCTCGACGATCGCTGAAGGGAGCCAGGTCGTCCCGACCCATCGTGCAGTGGGGCGGGTTCCGGCTGCGTGGTCCAAGGATTCCCACTCGGCGGAGCAGACATGTCCGACGGCAAACTCGGCCACGTTCCTGTACAGCAGAGCTCCGCTTTCCTCGTCACTCACGGCGGCGGGCACGTCGGCCCCCCCTTGATGCCGCGATGCCGCGCGCCGGGGGGGCTTCGGCACCAGCAGAGTGCCATCACAGGGCTCGACGCGAAGAGCCGTCTGGAACAGCGACGCAGCCTCGATCTCGTTTCGACCCTGTTCTGGGACTATCGAATTCACGAGTGAGAGAGTGACGAGAACGGGCCCACCTGCACTTATGCATCTGACACTGAGCGAGACATTGGGCAGCCCGTCACCGTGTTCCGCAAGCGCAAGCTCACGCGTAGGGCCGGGCGGCAGATCAAGAACTGGAATCTCAACCCTGTGCGGTTGGCGGACCCAGATGTCGACGTCGTCGCGCTTTTCGGTCCGATACGTGGCGAAGCTGCAAGTAACCCGCACTTGCGGGATACCAATGGACGCAACAACGCTGAATGATATGCCTGCCACGGAGGGCTTCTGGATCGAGCCGGTCCTGACTGCATCGTTCTCGCCGTCGCTCTCCTCGCCCGAGCCAGCGCCCGCGGTCCCGAGGCGTTCATCATCCTCGCTCGACATCGCCGTACGCTGGGGCCATAGGATGCCGGTGAGGTAGACATCCGACGGGCGTGCCGTCAGTTCCTCGTCCTCTGCACGCGGCCCGATAAGATCCTCAGCAAGCCGACAGGCGACGGTATCCCTATCGAGTGACTTGTCCTGCATTGCGGCTACCTCCGGCCTGAAAAGAAGAAGGGGGGGAACGCAGCAATTCTCGGCGTCAGGATGAAACCGGAGGAAGCCCATGGTTCATTCAATGTCTCGAGGTCATTGTCGTCCGGACTCAGGACAATTGTTGCACAGCCCTGACCTCTGACGTGATTTACGTAGCCCGGCGGCCTGTGGCTTTTCTTCTGGTTCCTGTTCGACAGTATCTCCCACAGGTCGTACGTGAGGTTGCGCGACAGGGCACCGACGCGAGGGCCCTCGTTGCCAGCTCGGATCCTGTAGCGCCAATCGAGATCGGCATCCGCTTCCAGCTTGTAGGTCGTGACGACATCGGCGACCTTGGTGAGAAATGCCTGTCCTGCCGCGGCGTCGGCTGCGCTGAATTCATTGCGACCGACGAGACCGCGCGCAGTGATGTCGCCATCACGGCCGATCTCAACCATCGTCGATTTGCCGTTTCTGGCCGAACGATGAACCCGTCCTGATGCCAATGTTGATGCTCTGAACGCGTGGCTCTCCCCGACAATCAGGGATGCGCGCGCACGCGTGGCTCCGACAAAGAGCACACGCGTTTCTTCTATTTCGTCCTCGATGCTCTCGAACTCCACGCCGTTCGGCAGCAGCAGAACGACGTTGCTGGCCTCGCGACCCTTGCTGGCATGTATCGTTCCGACGATCGGTCCGTGGAGACCGTATTCGGGGAGCGTCAACTCGACAGGGGGGCGGGTCTGGCCCAGGCGCCTTCTCAGCCTCTGCATATCAACAGAGCCGTCCTTGCGGCCGGCAACGCGCATGAGGTGTTGCCAGGCTTCAGCTGGACCATAATGCGGCGCAGCCTTGTTCTCGATGCGCGCCGCCCAGAGATCCAGAAAGCGTCGTTCGGCAATAAACGGATCAACAAAATCCGCGAAACAGATCGCCAGCCATGCCGGCAGCGTTACCCCATATCCTGACAGGCGCAGCCGATGTGGAAGGGCACAGAATTGCGATGCCATCAGGACTTCAGCACGAGTTCGGAAGAGCAAGAGGTCATCGCTCGTGAAGTCCGCAACTTTCATTTGCGTCCACTTCAGCCCTTGCTGGTCCGCCAGCGCCCGGATTCTCTCCGCTGTCTGGCCGTGCAACCCGTCGCGGTGTTTCTGCTTGTCGAGCACATCACTCCGTAACTCGGAGAAGATCTTGCGAAGCCCGGGGGAGGACGTGCGATAAATCTCCTTAAGGACAAAAGTGGTGAAGCCGAGTGCCTTCACGCCTCGCAAGCGGTCGAGGAGCGGCATGCCAGGCTTTGAGGCTTCCCCCTTGCGACGTCCGATGCTGTCGTCGGAGAAGCCATAGATCGCCTGGGCCTCGTCGGCGAACACCGTGACTCCGCAGTCCGAAGGCAGCCGATTCACCAGAGCCTCGATCAAATCCGCTCGCTGCCCAACAAGGTCCTGTGCCTCGTCAATGACGACGTGCTCGATCTGCGCCAGTTCGTCTGCCACATCCTCATCAGACTTCAACAGCTCGATGACGCGGGTAATGTTCTCTTCGTAGGAACCGGTCAGCCTCGCATTCGGGTCGTGCCCGGAGTGGATGGACCACGCATGGGAGTCGATGGTCGCTATCCGGATGGCAAAGGATGCATCGCCAACGTAGGAATGCAGCCGTGCACGGATTTCCGCCACCGCTGTCCGCGTGAAGCTGATCATCCAGGTATTGCTGGCCTCGATATCCTCTTCGTTAATCAGGTGCGCGAGGCGCGCGCAGGCGACGGCTGTCTTTCCGGTTCCGGGACCCGCTTCAACCGCAAGTCGGGCGTTCGTATCTGCTTCGATCACTTTGCGCTGATCTGCATCCCAGCCTGTATCCAGCGGAGCTTTTCCAGCAATATTCATGGCTACAGAATTCCCTACCGAACAATGTCTTGTGTTGCTGTCGTATTCAGATCTGCGTTCGACGCCGATCGCGCTGAATCCCCAAGTGTCTCACGGTTCAAGAGCACGATCTGTTGATCCTGCGGCTTCCTTGCGTCGGGATCAGTATCGAGCCCGAGACGCCTGAGCGCGTAGTACAACAGCGCACGTCGGACCTTGATTTTCGCCTTGCCGCCGCGCATCCCGTAGTCAAGCGCGATGACCTTTGCCTGAGTTTCCGACAGGGCGGGGTGGGGCCCGATCTCCAGGGTAACTTCGGTATTCCAGTCGCCGTCGTGCCCTGAAGGCACTTCGCTCATCCGCGACCCGCGAATCTCCAGTATTCGCGAAAGCAGGAAGTCCTTGAACGCTTTGTCGGTCAGGCAGAACGCGCGCGTGTGCCAGCGAAACCCGTCGAACGCGATGGCGTGCGGCGCGATCCACCTCCAGCGCGGGTCCGGGCTGGACAGGGGCTGGTACTTCACCTCGATAGCCTCGGAGCGACGGATGGCGCCGACCACGGAGCGGAGCGTCACCGGATTGACGCCGCGCACCGGGGTCGGGGCCGAGGCGTAGGGCGGGAGATCGGCGATCCACGCGTCCTCGCGGTCGAGGATCCCGTCCGCTACCGACCGAAGCTGGGCGAGGTAGCGGCTTGCGTCGGGTTCGAGGAACCGGGGCTTGAACGCGGGGCCACGGACGTAGGTCCGTGCGCTCTTGTCGTAGACCATGTTGTCGGGTGCGAAGCTGTTGTAGCGGTTCAGGTCGGTGGACGCCTGGTTCACCGAGACCCCGAACTGCTCCATCAGGTCGCTTCGGTTCACATGTCCCTCCCAGAAGAGGCGGAACTCTATGAACTCGAGGCGTTGCTCGACTCCCCAGCGAAGTTCAGACCTCTCGTTGTCCACCGCGGCCTCCCAGCCCGCCTGATGCGCATGGAAACTATGCGCGCCTATTTTCTGGGCCTCCATCAGGCTAGCCGGGAGATCATCACCTGGCAATGCAAATGCTTAATACAGCTACATTTCCATCCTGACGCGTCAGGCATCGAAGAAGCGTCGGCAGAAGTGGTATGCAAGGCGATCCCGGAAATTGATGATGTTGTCTTCCACCGTCATGATTTCACAGTGAGCGGTACCGCCGTTGGCTGGACCCCGAAGACCGCGGCCAACCATCTGCATGTAGAGTACGGGGCTGAAGACCGGTCTTGAGATCAGGACCATGTCGGCCCTTGGAGCATCGAAGCCTGTTGTCAGGACACTGTGATTGCAGATTACCCGTAGATCGCCGGCACGGAACCGTCGTGTGAAATGCTGCCTCGCAAGCCGGTCCGTCTGACCGCTGACTGCGGCGGCAGGGCAATCTGCAAGGTGTAGTCTCGCCGCAAGGTACTGCGCGTGTGCGACAGAGTTGGCGAACAGGAGGATGGACTCCGCCTTGCTGTTCACGATGGCATCGATGATCAGATCATTCCGGTCGGAATCCTCGCCCATGCGATCCACAACGCTGTCAGGCAGCTCCCCAAACGTATCGACGTGCTGCTGTTCGCGTTCTGTCAGGGTGATCGGCCTGTCGTAGCGAAGGGGGCGATAGCTCCGGTCGGCAAGCACGCCCATCCTGGAGAGCTTGTCGTGAAGGCCAGCCTGGTCGGCCGGAAACCAGCGACGGTCAAAACGCGCCGCAAGCCGCTCGGACTCGTCCTCATCGTATCCGCGCCAAGGTGTTGCGCTGAGGCCGAGAACGGGCGCTTCACGCTCCCGTGCTCGCTCGCTGCCGACCTGAACATCGAGCCATCGCAACAGGTCGGTGTAGCTCGAGGTTATCGCGTGATGGCACTCATCTATGACGATGATCCCGGTCTGAGCGACCCATGCGAGTTCCGGGCGACCGCTGCGGCTGTTCAGGGTCTGGATGCTTGCGATCACTACGGTTGGCTCGTCACCCTCCGGCGGTGACGGGTTTCGCTGACCACCCCATAGCCGCACGATACGAAGATCTTCGCCGGGCTCTCCCACATTGACCCATAGCTGGCGAAAGCACTGGACCGCCTGCTCGCACAGTTCATCGGTCTGGGCTATCCAGAGTGCGGTTCGGCGCCCATCTCCCTTCAAGACGAGCCGCACGACGGCCTCGGCAGCGACACGCGTCTTACCGCCGCCTGTAGGCAGGCTGACCACAGCTCGGCGGCGGCCAGTGCCTGAGTCGAGAAGCGAGCCAATGCTCGTCAGGATATCTTCCTGGTAATCGTGAAGCGCTGGCAGGTGGATCGGCCCGCTTACGGAGATTTCTGCATCTCTCCGGCCGCCGACCGAAGAAGCAAACTCGATCGGAAAGCCAAGCTCTTGCACAAACAGGCGCGACTGTTCTCCACCCCATCGATTGGGAGGCGCAAGCCCTTGAAGCTCGAGCGCGTCCCTGAGCCTGCTGAGCAGCGTCGGTCCGTGAACCGCGAGTGCCAGCCGGGCAAGACTCTCCGGATCGACATCGTTCCCAACTGCTTGACGGGTAGCAGGAGTGAGGGTCCCAAGCAGGGTCTCGAGGTCACCTCCGATCGCCTTCAGCAATCTGAGCTCAAGCGATTTCTCGTCGCGAACTGCCTTGCGCGCCTCGTCTGACCGGCGATCCATTATCCTTGATAGGGTTTCTTGAATGTCTGCCCCGTCGTGGATGATACCGTGGCGCGCAAGGCAGCGAAGCAGCAGCTCGATACATTCCCTCCGGCCGCGACTACCAAACTGCTCACGATCGATGAGAAATGCGCCGTCGGCGTCCATCCCGACCGTCACTGATCGACTGAAGGGTCCGACGTTTTCTTCAAGGCCGCTGACCCATACGGCCAGTACCGTACTGAGGACATCAGCGCCTTCCTGTGCTGCCGCCAACTCTGGGAAAAGGTCGAGAAGGTAGGACGGAGCCGACAGACGCTTCTCGAAGGATATCGATGGCTCGGTGCCAAGCCAGATTGCGCCGGCTGCCACCCATGCCGATGCAATCTCCTGGGACAGCAAGACAATCCTTCCATCGTCGAGATCGTGCCCGACGCTCGGATCGGAGGTCACATAGATTTCCGACAGTGGGATCGCGCCATCGGCGCTGGGCAAAGTGGCCGGAATGGCGCCTTCAGCATGCGCCATCTCCCACACTGGCCGCAGTGACCTGAAATCACTCCTTCTTTTCGAAAGTGACGTGAAGACCTCCTCCCAAAAGCGCGTGATCCACTCATGCGCAAGTTTGGCCTTGGGCCAAGCCAAGCGTGGCCCCAAGTCCGTCTTGACGTCCCTGGCACGGAGAAACCCTTCTACAGCTTTGAACCCCTCGACTTCCGCGTCGCCCAAGGTCTCAGCAAGTTCGAGAGGGATGCACTTCAACGGCGCTACGAGGTTGCCGACGCGTATCCATCCGTGCTCCGTCAGCCAAAAGTAAATCGGATGTGGAGCCGAAAGCGCGGGATAGACATGTGATTGCGTACTGTGAACAATTTCAACAGGATCAACAACCTTGATCTCGCCAGATGTTGAACCGAGCATCTGCGTTGTGAGTCGAGCCGCCGGTGCTGCTGCAAGGTGCTTTAGCAAACGCCAGCCACCAGGCATTCGAACTTCTTCGCTACCGAAGATCAGCGCCCAACTCTGCGGCTTCCGATTCATTCGTTCTCTGAGTATCTCGGCAGCATCATGCTTCAGGTGAGACAGGTAACCTTCGATCTCCAGCTCGCGACGATCCACGTGTTCAACCGCTGAGGGAAACTCAGAAAGCCAGTCCGAAGGTACGTAAGGTGCAATGCGTCGCCGAAAACCGAGATCCAGCATATTGTCATCTGGAATCCCAACCTGCTGATCCGGCACGACCAGTAGTCCCCGGCGCTGCCATTTGCCCGAAGCCGCAAACAGCCTGACCTTACCAACACTGAGCTTCGCAACGAAACTGTTCTTGGCTTCGTCGGGTGCTGAGAGGAAATTCTGCCAGAAATTCTCCCAATCCGACGGGTCATCCTCAGTGTTCGCCCTTTCCAGCGAAGCCTTGAGTTGCTCGTGCCAAGAGTCGGAACCGAACTGCCTCACCTTCATCTGTTCGATCAGAACCGCTCTGCAGTTCGGGTCGGAGACGATTTCAGACGTAACGGCCAGGAAACCAGATGGCGCTGCCACCCCCTCAACAATCACGGCTTCCGAAGGAGTGGCCAGGCCTCCATCGGCCGTGGGTATCAGGCGTGCTTCAGGGACACTGTACAGTCCGTGTTTGAACTTTTCCTGCAGGAGGTTGCCGACAAAAGCCAAGGTCTGTCTCGCCAATGCGATATCTGTGTTCGCAATGCATTCAAGCCACTTGTCGGCGGGCGACTTAGCAAGGACTTGCATCTCCCGGCGTCTTGCTTCCGCGACGAGAGCATTCAACCGCGATACCCGTGCCTCGGAAACGTAGCAGTCCGGATGCAGGTAACGTTCGCGCGCATCCGTGCCTGCGAGGTCGGCCCATGATCTGCAGATTTCCGTGTTCTCGACAAAATGCCGCAGAAGCTGGCTTGGAATGCGAGGAATACCATTCACGTCAGGCAAGACTTCCGACGAAATGATCTTGTCCCAGAGAGACCGGACAAGGGGCACGGCGATTTCGTCCTGCCGTTCCGGTTGGCGCGGAAACGCACTTACTGCGGCCCCGCAGTCCTCGGGTGTCGACAGCGCAGTGAGAGAGCCGCTGATCAGATCAGCTGCTGCCTGCATTATCGCTTCGTTCCATGGTCCCCTGATCAGGTTGGTCCTGTCACTGTTGAGCTTCCAAGGAGCATTGAGAATGCCCGAAGTGCGGCTCTGCGTTTCGGTCGGGAAAAACGCCCAGAAGCGACCAGCCTGTTCACGACCACCGACCGGCACTGCCCAAGACAGTGGTACCTGTTCCCTTGCCTGGATGTGAGTTGCGTCGGAGCGCGCGGCCTGGCTGTCGACCTTGACCGAAGCCTCGAAGACCTTCCATCGGGCCTCGTTGGTTCCGTCACCCACAACGGCGAATCCGTCTTCAAACCGCTTGGTCAAGAGACGGGGTGCAGCCCCTTCAACTTCAAGCTCGAGGGAGATAGCCGAGGGCAAGAACAACAGGAACTCTGCCGGAAAATCGGCAATCTCCTGGCTCAGTCGATCGAATGCGGCGTCATCCGATATCTCCGCCGAGACGACCGTGGTCGCCCAGCTCCACCTGCTTGTACTGAAGAGTGGACTGCTTTCGGCAGCAGGGTCCAGTACCTCGGCAAGTCGCATGCCAGGGGCGGGTGCATTCTTGGCAAGACCAAGATGTCCACGAATGCGATCACGGCAGGCTTCGGGGTCGAAGCGCAGTCCTACAGATCTGGATGTCAGGTCAACGCGACCGCCCAGCTTGAGCAGCGACTTGAACCCGATCCCAAATCTGCCGATCTGATTGCCGCGCTTGGGTGAGCTGCGCGCATTAAGAAGCGCCACAATCCCCGGTTCGTCCAGGGCAGCCCCGGTGTTGGCTGCCTCAAGCCGATGAGGGGAGAGAAAGACATGAATTCGTCCTTGCGGCTCCGCGGCCTCGAGGATCGCGTCGGCTGCGTTCTGCACCAGTTCGTACAACTGACGGTACGCGTACCCGCCAGACAGAACTTCGTTCTCGGTCTCGAAATGCTCGGCCGCGTCTCGCGGCTGCGCCTCGTAGGCCCTGAGGCGCTTCTGGCATTCGTCGTGAACGAACGCGGCGAGCTGCTTCAGTTCGGTTTCGTGGTTGCGAACATCCATGCACGCCTCAAATAATCAAATGGAAACATCCGCGTTGACTGTTCCAGAACGCCCTCTCCATGACGAACAGACTAGCCGCGAGCTTGGGCGATCGACAACAGCTTATGAGAGCATCGCGGCTCTTGTCGTTCAGCGTTGTGGGCGTAGCAAATTATGCCAGCCGCTGAGTGAAGCTCGGCAGCGGACTGAGGTGTTTCATAGAAAATCAATGGCTTATGGTGGAGAAGGTTGGATGTTAGGCCCACCCTCTCCGCCACCCACCTAATATATTGATATTGATGGGAAAAACACCGGATTTACGGTCGATTTTTCCGTGCCTTGCGCCTCCTCCGCCCGAGCGGAGACGCGGCAGAGAGAGGTTTCCGCCGGCGCTGCCGCGATGGGTCTCAGTGGGGCGCATCCGCCGGTTCGGTTTTGGCTGAGATTTCCCTGCACGCAGGGAATTTGCAGGGAAATTTCCTGATTCTGCCTCGATCGGGTGCTTGGGGCTCGAATTTAATCATCTGAATCAGCTACTTGACGGGATTTCCCTGTCGCCCCAGGCAGGGAACCTGCAGGGAATTCTGATGTCGCATGAGCCGGGACGCGGCGGCGGGACAGAGCCCTGGCCCGACCCGCGGCTCAGAGCCTGTAAAGCCGTTCCTGGTCCTGCCAGTCGAGGGGGATCGGGCGCCGGAGGATCCGGTGCAGGGTCAGCGCGGGCGGCAAGGTGCCATCGCGGATGGCGCGCTGCAGCTTCGGGGAGAGAAAGGCGAGGGGCGCGCGGGTCCGGATGAAGGCGTCGTGATGTCCGGCCCTGCCTGCGATTGTGGCGAGCGGGGTTCCCTTGCGCAGATCAGCGATCCATCGATGCGCCTCGAAGAGCGTGCGGTGCAGCACCGGATCGGGGTCGGGTGCGGCCTTTCCCGAAACCAGCTTTGCCTCGATACCGCGACGCCGGAGAAGCACCGGTGCCGAGAGGTTGATGAGATCGGGCGACAGGTCTGCGGCGGGGAGGTGGAGCGCGTCTGACAGGGCGTGGGGATCGAGCGTGAGCTGGATCTCCCGCGGTGCGATGGTGCCGCGGACAAGGATGCGGCGCAGCAGGTCAGGTTCGCGGGTCCGGATCGCTCGCACGAGGTCACGCGCCGCATCGAGATGGCCCGGGTCCGCCCGGAGATCGGGCGTGGCCAGCAGCCGATGGCCTGTCGTCGCCGCTGCGATGTGATCGGCGACGGCATTGGCCACGAGCACGTCGGGTGTTGTCAGAAGAACCCGGCTTGAGCCGTTGCCGACCGGTCTCGTAACCTTCCCTCATGAGAAAGCGCGACCCATTCAAGTACTTCAAGACTAGTCCCGAGATCATCCGATTGGCGGTGATGCTGTACGTCCGGTTCCCGCTCTCGCTGCGCAACGTTGAGGACCTGCTGCATGAGCGCGGCATCGACATCAGCCACGAGACAGTCCGGTATTGGTGGCATCGCTTCGGCCCGATGTTTGCCGCCGAGATCCGGAAACGCCGGATCGAGGGCATGAAGTCCAGCCACTGGCGTTGGCACCTGGACGAGATGTTCGTGAAGATTAACGGCGAGCGGCATTACCTCTGGCGCGCCGTCGACCACGAGGGCGAGGTACTCGAGAGCTTCGTGACAAAGGCGCGGGACAAGAAGGCTGCCTTGAAATGCCTCAAGAAAGCAATGCGGAAGCACGGACCGGCCGAGGTCATTGTGACGGACAAACTCCGCTCTTACGGCGCTGCTCTGAAAGAGCTAGGTGCAGACGCCCGGCAGGAGA
Organism: Albidovulum sediminis; assembly: GCF_025380365.1. GTDB lineage: Bacteria > Pseudomonadota > Alphaproteobacteria > Rhodobacterales > Rhodobacteraceae > Albidovulum > Albidovulum sediminis. The sequence continues at coordinate 1,477,653 of NZ_JAOCQF010000001.1, read as the reverse complement.
CGGGCCGCTGGGTGAACAACCGGGCGGAAAACTCACACCTGCCATTCCGACGTCGGGAGCGGGCGATGCTCCGCTTCCGACGGATGCGAAGTTTGCAGAAGTTCGCCGCCATCCACGCCTCTGTCTCGAACCACTTCAATCAGGAACGCAGCCTCTCGAGCCGACCCCTCTTCAAGGCCAACCGCGCCGCCGCTCTTGCTGAGTGGCGCGGTCTCTGCGCGCCATAAAGGACAGCGACACTGCCCTTGCTGAGACGAGTTCGAATTAGTCTGCCAGCGCCAGTATCAGTATAACGTTAGGTGCGCCTTTCGGCGGACGCAGCATTTCGATTGGTGGGTAATTGGTGTCGGGATCCTTGGCATCATAAGTGATAAGCCCTTGTCGACGCGTCTTACGCGGGGGAAGATGCGTCCGCACGATCTTGTCTTCTTCGCTCATGTAAAATACCCTCCATTAGCTCGGTACCAAGACTCTCAAGGAATCGGCACTTCGAGATGTGCTACTGGTACAGCGGTGCTCCACTGCGGATAATGACATAGATCAAGCAGGCACTGTCAGAGGGACCTGGCTTGCCGTGCGGCACGGCGTCGACCTAGCCTTTCGGCATGACCAAGCATGGCCCCTTCAAGTATTTCAAGACCTCGCCGGAGATCATCCGCCTGGCGGTGATGCTCTACGTCCGGTTCCCGCTGTTGCTTCGGAACGTCGAGGACCTGTTTCACGAGCGCGGGATCGAGATCAGCCACGAGTCGGTGCGGTTCTGGTGGCAGCGTTTTGGCCCGATGTTCGCCGCCGAGATACGCGAGAAACGGGCGGAGCGGCTGCGTTCCGAGCCGCAGTGGCAATGGCACCTCGACGAGATGTTCGTGAAGATCAACGGTGAGCGACACTACTTGTGGCGGGCCATTGACCAGGAAGGCGAGGTGCTGGAAAGCTTCGTGACGAAAAAGCGGGACAAGAAGGCTGCATTGAAATTCCTCAAGAAAACAATGAAGCGCTACGATCGGCCGCACATCTTGGTAACGGATACGCTTCGATCGTATGGTGCCGCGCTACGGGAGGTCGGCGCGGCGGACCGGCAGGAAACGGGCCGCTGGCTCAACAACCGGGCGGAAAATTCGCACCTGCCCCTCCGACGACGAGAACGGGCTATGCAGCGGTTTCGCCGGATGCGAAGTCAGCAGATGTTCGCTGCCGTCCACGCCTCGGTCTTCAACCATTTTAACGCGGAGCGTAGCTTCTACTCGAGGGCAAATTTCAAGAAGAACCGCGCCGCCGCTCTCGCCGAGTGGCGTCAACTCGGCGCGGCGTAAGGGGCAAGCTCACTGTCCATTCGGAGACTGGTTCGAATCCGTCTGACAGCTCCGCCACTTGCCCTCGCAAAAGCGTTCTCCCGATCCGGCTGCGGCCGGATTTTTGCTTTGTTTTCTGGGAGATGGCCGCCCCCTCGCCCAGGCTTTCGGCCCTGGCATCTGGCGGATCGGGTCGAGGATGAAACGATCCGGCTCTGAAGTCCTGATTTTGCGGATGTATTCGGAGGGCGTGAGGCCACCGCGTTTCCTCACCTGCAGCTTTTCCTCGCGGTAGAGCCTGCGCAGCGTCTAATGGGTCACCTGCCCGCGCGACGAAAGCGGCAGTCAGCGGTTCAGCGCCGCCGCTTTCGCCCGGAGGCCCATCAGACGACCTTGACGACCAGCGTGCCAAGGCCTTCGATGCGCGCCTCCATCGTGTCGCCGCGCACGACGGAGTTCACGCCCGAGGGCGTGCCCGACATGATCACGTCGCCGGCCTGGAGTTCGAAATACTCCGAGAGGTAGGAGATCATCTCCGGCACCTTCCAGATCATCTGGTTCAGGTCGCCCTCCTGGCGCAGTTCGCCGTTCACCTTCAACTCGATCCGTCCCCGGTCGGGGTGGCCCACCGTGGACACCGGATGCAGCGGACCCACGGGGCCGGAGCGTTCGAAGGCCTTGCCGATTTCCCAGGGGCGGCCGAGCTTCTTGGCCTCGCCCTGCAGGTCCCGGCGCGTCATGTCGAGCGACACGGCATAGCCCCAGACGTGGCTCAGCGCGTCGGCAATGGCGATGTTCGTTCCGCCTGATTTCAGCGCGATGACCATCTCCACCTCGTGGTGCACGTCGTTGCTGTGGGGCGGATACGGGAACTCGCCTGTCGAATCCATGTTGTTGGGATTCTTCTGGAAGAAGAACGGCGGCTCGCGGTCGGGATCATGGCCCATTTCGACCGCGTGGGCGGCGTAGTTTCGGCCGATGCAATAGACGCGTCGGACGGGAAAGGACCCGCCGCCGCTGACGGGGATCGAAGGGACCTGCGGGGCAGGGATCACATAGTCGGCCATGTTCTACCTCTTGCGGGACGGATCTTGCAGGGACGCTAGCCCAGTACCGGCATGAAATCAATTGGGATGGTTCTGGATTTCTTGCGTTTAGGCTAACCAATTTAAGATTGATTTTCAACTTTACGCGGCGTAGCCTTCGATCTGAAGCATAATTGGTTGACCAATCGAGAGCGAATGATGCGCGACCAGACGTCCGAAGTGCTCGATCCCGTGACCCGGCTCCGAGGGTTCATCAAGGACGGCGGTTACGCCGGCGGCGGGAGGTTGCCGCCCGAGCGCCACCTTTCCGATCAGCTTGGCCTTTCGCGCGCGACCTTGCGGAAGGCGCTGGATGCGCTGGAGCGTGACGGGGTGATCTGGCGCCATGTCGGCAAGGGCACGTTCGTGGCCGACGGGACACCTCCGGAGCCCGAGCAGCCGGGGCAGATGGAGGGCATCGTCCGGCAACTGACGCCGTTCCGCATGATGCGCGCACGCCTCGCGATCGAGCCCGCCATCGCCCGCGAGGCCGCGGTCAACGCGTCGGGAGAGGCGTTGCTGAGGATGCGGCGCGCGATCGATCGTGCCAAGGCCGCGACGACGTGGAAGGAATACGAAAGCCAGGACGACCGGTTCCATCGGTCGATCGCCGAAGCCAGTGACAACCTCCTGCTTCTGGCGCTGTTCGACCAGCTCAATGAGGTCCGCAGGGCCGTGGCGTGGGGCAGCGTGACGCGGGAAACCGAACGTCCTTCGCCCGATCATACCAGTTTCGGCGAACACGATGCCATCGCGGAGGCGATCGCCAATCGGGACCCCGGGGCCGCCTATGAAGCCATGCGCAGGCATCTGGGCTCGGTCGCGCGGCGACTGTTCGGAGAGGGGTAGAGCAGGACGAACGCCCGGGCCAGAAGCAAGAGCAGGCCGTTCCGGGCAAAGCCGGTAGTGAACTGAATTCTCAGGGAGGAGAATCATGAACGCCTTCATCGCAAGACTTGCAGGGGTTGCCCTTGCAACCAGCATGGTCGTGTCGGCCGCCCAGGCCGATACGATCCGCATCGCCCTGGCCGAGCCGCCCTCGGATGAGATGGCGGCCTTCTTCGTCGCGCTGGACCGTGCGAAGGCCAACGGGCTCGACTACGAGTGGACGGCCTTCGCCGAGGAAGAGCTTGCCATCCAGGCGGTTCTCAGCGGCGACATGGATATCGCCTTCGGCACCCCCTACGCGGCGATGCAGCGGTCCAAGGCGCCCGTCCGGATCATCTTCCAGCTGTCGCGGCTCGTGTTCTTTCCCGTGACGACCAAGGAGTTCAACACCCTGAAGGACCTGGACGGCCAGCCGATCATGCTGCATTCGCGCGGCGGCGGCACCGATTCCATCGCCAACGTGATCGAGACGAAGGAAGGCATCAAGTTCGGCGAACGGTCCTACGTGCCGGGTTCGGGCAACCGTGTCGCCGCCATGCTGGCCGGTCAGGCCAATGCCACGATCCTCGACCTGTCGAACCGCAACAAGATCATTGCCGAAGCGGGCGACCGGTTCAATTCGCTGCCGATGTTCGAAGTCAAGGCCAGCGACGAGGCCCTCTTTGCCAACCTCGACTGGATCAAGGAGAACGAGGAGGCGGTGAACATCTTTGTCGACGCGCTGCACAGCGTCTGGACCGACATGGCCAAGGATCCCACGATCATCCGCCGCGAAACCAACCCGGATGGCCCGATCGGCCAGCTTCCGGCCGAGGTTCTGGACGGCCTGGACGCCTTCTACACCGAAGCGGTTGCCGGCGGTCTCTACGACCCGAACGGAGGCGGGCGCGAGGCGGCGAAGGCCGACATGGAATGGTATGTCGAGGCCGGCCAGTTGGAGGGCGACCCGGCAACGCTGAACCTGGAGGACTTCTGGTACTTCGCCCCGCTTGACGCGGCGATGAAGTAACGCCGCACCATCCGGCCGTCGGCAGCATGACTGCCGGCGGTCTCTTCTCCTCGATCCAAGGCGGACCGCGACGTGACCAGACACCGTCCCCTGATGCTCAAGCTGTTGTCGGCCCTGATCGTTTTCGGAGCCTGGGAAATCGCGGGCCGCGTCCCCGTCAGCTATGCCTTCCCGACCTTCATCGACTCGATGGCGGCGCTGGCGCGGATGACCCTCGACGGGTCGATCTTCGTGGCCTACGCCGAAACGCTCCAGCCCCTGGTGGTGGGCGTCCTGTTCTCGGCCGTGTTCGGCATCGGGCTGGGCCTCTGGATCGGATTGAGCAGGGGCTTCGAGTGGATGTTCTCGCCGATCTTCATCGTCATGCAGGCCGCGCCCCTGGCCGCGCTGATCCCCATTCTCGTCATGGTCTACGGCATCGGCCTGACGTCGAAGGTCTTCGTGGTCTGCATCATGGCGATGCCGGTGATCGTGCTGAACACCGCCTCCGCGGTACGCAATACCCCGGCCTCCCTGAAGGAGATGGCGACCTCGTTCCTGGCCCGTGATCGGGATGTCCTTCTGAAGATCATCCTGCCCGCCGCCTCGCCGGTCATATTCTCGGGCCTTCGCCTGGGCGTTTCGGCCGGCTTCATCGGGGCCATCCTGTCCGAACTCAAGATCACGCCGACCGGGGTCGGCGACATCATCACCTACAGCCGCTCCATCGCCGACTACCCCAGCATGTACGCGGCCATCTTCTCGATCATCCTGCTGGCAGTGATCTTCCTGAACCTGCTCGAGAAGCTTGAAAACGTCCTCTTTGAAGGGAACAACCGTGGATATGCAACCGATTGAGCCAGAAACACGGCAGGCCGTGACCGATAGCGCCGTTTCCGTCCGGAACGTTTCGAAGGTCTACGGCGACGTTCAGGCGCTGAAGGATCTGTCCCTGGAATTTCCCCGCGGGGAACTGACGTCGCTGCTCGGCCCGTCCGGCTGCGGCAAGACCACCCTTCTGAAGATCATCGCGGGCCTTCTGAAACCGACCTCCGGAGAGATCGAGGTGAACGGCGAACGGGTCACCGGGCCCGGTCCCGACCGTTCCTTCGTGTTTCAGGACTTCGCGCTGCTGCCCTGGGCGAGCGTGCTGCGCAACGTGGCCTTCGGGCTTGAGCTTCGCGGCGTGGCAAAGTCGGAGCGCGAGGCGATCGCCGAGAAGTACATCCGCGAGGTTGGCCTGGCCGGGTTCGAGAAGAAGTTCCCGCACCAGCTATCAGGGGGTATGCGGCAGCGCGTCGGCCTCGCCCGGGCGCTGTCGGTGAACGCGCAGGTGCTGTTGCTGGACGAACCCTTCTCGGCGGTGGACGAACAGACCCGCCGCAAGTTCCAGGAAGACCTGCTGGAGCTGGTGAAGAACGAGAAGAAGACCTTCATCTTCGTCACCCATTCGATCGAGGAAGCGGTCTATGTCTCGGACCAGATCGCCATCCTGCTGCCGCGTCCCAGCCGGGTGTCTGAAATCATCCGTCCGTCCAGCTTCCGCGACAAGAGCGTCGACAACATCCGCCGCGATCCCGAATACCTCGACATCGTCGACCGTATCTGGGCCTCGCTGCGCAGCTACGTCGAGTGAGGCCGGCATGAGCCTTTATGGATACAAGCTGCCGGCGCTGTCATCGCTGATCCTCTGGGCGCTGCTGTGGGAATTCGTCGGTCGGCTGGGCCTGACCTTCTTCATTCCGCCCTTTTCGGAAGTCATGGTCACGCTGGTCGGGCTGATCCCCACGCCCGCGTTCCTGAACGCGCTCTGGGTGACCTCTTACGCCTTTCTCGCCGGCGTTTTCTTCGCCATCGTCCTGGGCATTCCCATCGGCATCCTGATGGGCAAGAACCGGATCGTGGACGAGCTTTTGCTTCCATGGGTCAACATCTTCCTGTCCGCTCCGCTGACGGCCCTGGTTCCGGTGCTCATGGTGCTGTTCGGCTTCGGTACCAAGACCGTGATCATCACGACCGCGCTGTTCGCGATCTGGATCATCATCCTGAACGCCCGTGCAGGTGTTCGCCAGATCAACCGCTCGCTGGTGGAGATGGCACGCAGCTTCGGCGCCTCGCCGATGGACGCCTTCGTGAAGGTCTATTTCTGGGCCGCGCTGCCGGAGATCCTTGGCGGGGTCAGGATCGGCGTGATCCGGGCGGTGAAGGGCGTGATCATCGGCCAGCTCCTGATCTCGATCGTCGGCTTCGGCGCGCTGTTCGAGCTTTATTCGAGCCAGTTCCTGATGGCGGAGTTCTGGGCGGTGCTGATCGTGCTGTTCGGCCTTGCCTTCGCGCTGTCGGAATTCCTTGCCTACCTGGAGCGCAAGGTATCCTACTACGCTGCATCGCGCTAAGTCCGCAGGGCGGACGGGCGACCCCAACGAAAGAGAAGACGGACATGACTGCCACAGTTTCTGCATTGCTTGCGCACAAGGATGCCGGTGCGCTGGCCATCGGCGCGCCGGGGCGTGCCTGGCTCAGCTACGGGGAGCTGCGGGCGCTGGCGGGCCAGGTCGAGGCGGATCTGCGCGGGTTCGGCATCGGGGCGGCCGACCGCGTGGCGATCGTGCTGCCGAACGGGCCGGAGATGGCGGCGGCCTTCGTGACCATCGCGCAGGCCGCGGTGACCGCGCCCCTGAACCCGGCCTATCAGGAACAGGAGTTCCGATTCTATCTGGAGGACCTGCGGGCAAAGGCCATCGTGGTCCCCGCGGGCTACGAAGGGCCGGCCCTTGCGGCGGCGGCGCCCTTGGGCATGACGATCCTGCGGCTGCACGGCGATCCGGATCAGCCCGCCGGCCAGTTCCGCCTGACCGGGACGCCCGCCGCCACGCCCGCCGCCACGCCCGCCCCGCCGGGCCGGCCGGGCCCCGATGCGACCGCGCTGATCCTGCACACCTCCGGCACCACGTCGCGGCCGAAGATCGTGCCGCTGACGCAATCGAACCTGGTCGCCTCGGCGGGCAACATCGGTGCATCGCTGTCGCTTTCTCCAGCGGATCGCTGCCTGAACGTGATGCCGCTGTTCCACATCCACGGCCTGATCGCGGCGGTCACCGCCTCGCTCGCCGCAGGCGGCTCGGTCTGGTGCGCGTCGGGGTTCGATGCACTGAAGTTCTTCGGCTGGATGAAGGAGGCGGAGCCGACCTGGTACACGGCGGTTCCGACGATGCACCAGGCGATCCTGGCGCGCGCGTCGCGCAACCGCGATGTGATCGCGGCGCATCCCCTGCGCTTCCTGCGCTCTTCCTCGGCATCGCTGCCGGCGCAGGTGATGCTGGAGCTGGCAGAGACCTTCCGCGCGCCGGTCATCGAAGCCTATGGCATGACGGAAGCCACGCACCAGATGACCTGCAACCCGCTGCCACCTCGCGCGCAGAAGCCGGGCTCGGTCGGCCTTGCCGCCGGCCCTTTGGTGCGGATCGCGCACGAGGTCGAGAACCGCCTGATCGAGGGCACGGGCGAGGTCGTGATCTCCGGCCCCAACGTCACCCCGGGCTATGAGGGCAACCCCGAGGCCAACGCGAAGAACTTCTTCGAGGCCGAGGGCCGGCGCTGGTTCCGCACCGGGGATCAGGGGGCCCTGGACGACGAGGGCTACCTGCGGCTGACCGGACGGCTGAAGGAAATCATCAACCGTGGCGGCGAAAAGATCAGCCCGCTGGAAGTGGACGGCGTCCTGCTGGATCACCCCGCGGTCCAGCAGGTCGTGGCCTTCGCCTTGCCCCATCCGAAGCTGGGCGAGGAGGTGGCGGCGGCGGTGGTCCTGCGCGAGGGCCAGAGTGCGACCGAACGGGAGATCCGGGATTTCTGCGCCTCTCGCATGGCCGATTTCAAGGTTCCCCGCCGGGTCATCATCCTGGACGAAATCCCCAAGGGCGCGACGGGCAAGCTGCAGCGGATCGGCCTGGCCGAAAAGCTTGGGCTTGGCCAACCGGCCTGAACCGCCGGCATGAGGGGGTTGCTATGAAGATCTGCATCTTCGGGGCGGGCGCCATCGGCGGATACATGGCCGCGAAACTGGCGCAGGCCGGGGGCGACGTGAGCATCGTGGCGCGCGGCCCGCACCTGGCGGCGATCCAGGCGCAGGGCCTCACACTTCTGGAAGAGGGCGCAGGGCCGGTCACCGTCCGGGTGCGTGCCACTGCCGATGCCGCGGACCTCGGTCCGCAGGATTATCTGATCGTGACGCTGAAGGCCCATTCGGTGCCGCCGGTGGTCGCGGCGATGCAACCGCTGATCGGACCCGGGACGACCGTTGTCAGCGGCGTCAATGGTGTGCCCTGGTGGTATTTCCACAAGATCGGCGGGCCGCTCGAAGGCACCCGCCTGCACAGCGTCGATCGCGGAAACCTGCAATGGGACGGCTTCGGCCCCGACCGCGTCCTTGGCTGCGTCGTCTATCCGGCGGCCGAAGTCAGCCAGCCCGGAACCGTCCGGCATATCGAGGGCAACCGGTTTTCCCTGGGCGAACCCGACGGATCAAGATCGGACCGGGCGGTGGCCCTGTCGCAGGCGCTGCAGGCGGCGGGGCTGAAGGCCCCCGTGAGGCCGCGCCTGCGCGACGAGATCTGGGTGAAGCTTTGGGGCAACCTGTCCTTCAACCCGATCTCCGCGCTGACCCATGCCACGCTGGACGTGCTCTGCACCGATCCCGGCACCCGTGACGTGGCGCGGCGCATGATGATCGAGGCGCAGGAGATCGCCGAAAAGCTGGGCGTCACGTTCCCGATCGATGTGGACCGCAGGATCGACGGCGGCGCCGCGGTCGGGGCGCACCGCACCTCGATGCTGCAGGATCTCGAGGCCGGGCGCCCGATGGAGATCGACGCGCTTGTCGGGTCGGTGCAGGAACTGGGCCGCATCACGGGAACGCCCACGCCGACGATCGACACCGTCCTTGCCCTTGTCGCGCTGCGCGGGCGCATGGCGGGGCTTTACCGAACCACATGAGGTCGCCCGATCCCCTTCGTCGGTTTCGGGATCGCCGGGCGCGATAGCCGCGCCGATGTCGTCCCCTGCAAGCCGGTTCTATGGCGCGATCAGCATTTGATCCGCTCCATCTCCGGGTCGAACAGCGGTTTCAGCGATGCCCGTGCCTTTACCCGCTTTCCGGCAACGTCGATCTCCCAGTCGCCGGCCTTGACGATCTCCGCCGTCAGCGGCGCCCCCGTTTCGGCAAAGCCGATCGCCACCGCACCGCCCAGCGTGTGGCCATAGGCACCGACCTGCAGGTGGCCGACCTCCCGACCGTCGAGATAGATCAGCTCGTTGCCATAGAGCAACGGCTCCGGATCCTTCAGCAGGAATTGCAGCATCCGGGTATGCGGCACCCCCTGCGCCATGATCCTGGCCAAGGCCTCGCGGCCGATGAAGCCACCCGGCTTGTCCAGCCGGACAGCGAAACCGAGACCGGCCTCGATCGGGTTGTCGGTGTTGTCCAGGTCTACGCCGAAATCGCGATAGGCCTTCTCCAGCCGCAGTGAGCCGAGGGTCTGCATCCCGGCATGGCGCAATCCGAATTCCCGTCCGGCCTCCATCAGCAGATCGTAGACCTGAACGGCGTGGATGCTCGGGACATAGAGCTCCCAGCCCAGTTCGCCGATATAGGTCACGCGAAGGGCCAGGATGTTGAAGTAGCCCACGTCGATTTCCCGCGCCGTCATGAAGGGAAAGGCTTCGTTGTCCAGGTCGGCCGAACTGACCTTCTGCATCAGCCGTCGCGCCTTGGGACCATGGATGTTGATCTGGGTGATGCCGGGGGTGATGTCAGTGACGACCACGCATTCGGCTTCGCCGATGTTGCGCCGCATCCGCATCTCGGTATGGCCATGGCTGTTCTCGCCCACGACCACGACGTAGCGTTCCTTCGTCAGCCGGGTCACGGTCAGGTCGGCCTCGAAGCCGCCCCTTTCGTTGACCCAGGCGGTGTAGACCACGCGCCCGGGCTCCACGTCGACATCGTTGCAGCTCAGACGGCTGAGCAGCGCGCAGGCGTCGCGCCCCTCGACCGAGAATTTCGACATCGAGGACATGTCCATGAGAACCGCGTCCCTGCGCGCCGCGCGGTGCTCCTCGGCATGCCAGTCGAACCAGTTCTGCCGGAACCAGCTGTAGCGTTCGACCTGCGCCTGTTCGGGCGTGGGTGCGAACCAGTCCGGCAACTCCCAGCCGTGGCTTTCGCTGAAGAAGGCTCCCGCCGCCTTCAGCCGGTCGTAGAGAACGGAACGCTTGACGTTCCGGGCCGTCTGGAAGCTTTCGTTGTGGAAATGCTGGCCGAACATCTTTCCCAGCAGTTCTGGCCCGCGATCGCGGCGGAAGGCGCGGGTCGCTTCGTTCCTGGTGAAGCGGTTGACGTTCATCGCCGTGACATCGACGGGCGGCGTGCCATCCACGATCCAGTGTGCCAGCACCTTGCCGATGCCCGCGCCATTGAGGATGCCGAGCGAGTTCATGCCGCAGGCGACGTAGCAGTTGCGCAGCTCGGGCGTCGGTCCCACCAGCGGCGCAAGGTCGGGCGTGAAGCTCTCCGGCCCGCAGAACAGCTTGCGAACGCCGACGTTCAGTGCAGACGGCACGCGCCCGTAGGCCTTTTCCAGATGCGGGCCGACGCGGTTCCAGTCAGGTTCGATCTCGCCAAAGGCAAAGTCCTCGGGAATGCCATCCAGCTTCCAGGGCGCCGCGCCGGGCTCGAACAGGCCGAGCATCAGCCCGCCGACCTCTTCCCGGTAATAGGTGTAGGTCTTGGGGTCCTCGAGCACGGGGAGGTCGCGGCTGAGGCCCTCGATCTTCTCGGTGATCAGGTAATAGTGCTCGGCGGCCTGCAGCGGCAGGTTGATCCCGGCCTTCGCCCCCAATTGCCGCGACCACATCCCGCAGCAGATCACGACATTCTCGGCGAGGATCGACTGCCCGGTCGCGGTGCGTACCCCGATCGCTGCGCCGTTCCTGACCAGGATCTCGGTGACGGCCGTGTTCTCGAATATCCGCGCCCCGCCCATTCTGGCCCCCTTGGCCAGCGACATCGTCACGTCGACCGGGTTCGCGCGCCCGTCCTCGGGAATGTAGAACCCGGCGAGCACGTCGGAAAGATCGCCGATCGGGAACAGGTCGGCGGCCTCCTTCGGGGAAATCTCAAGCACGTTGATGCCGTGGCGGCGCATGAAGGGCGCGACCCGGCGCATTTCGTGCAGGCGTTCCTCGTTCGAGGCGATCTGCAGATAGCCGACATCGCGAAATCCGGTGGGCACGCCGGTTTCCTGCTCGAGTCTGGCATAGAGATCGCGCCCGTGGGTGTAGATCTCGCATTCGGATTCGGACTTGAGCACACCGGCGACGATCAGCCCGGCGGCGTGCCAGGTTGTGCCGCTGGTCAGCCGGTCGCGTTCGAGCACGACGACATCGCGCATCCCCAGCTTCGTGAGGTGATAGGCCGTGCTGCAACCGATCGAGCCGCCTCCGACGATAACGGTCCGGGCATGGGTCGGGGTGGGCTGGGTCATGATCGGCTCTCACGCAGGGTTTGAGTTTGATCAAATTCTTGAACCAGCGCGGGGGAGAAATCAAAGTTTTCCTGAACCGGCGCCTGGCCGGCGCGCGATGCCTCATGCATGGAACGCGCGCCCCGGACACGGCTTCGAGACGCCACGCCCGGCCGGTTCCACGCGGGGCCGGCGACCGGTCCTTGCCGGGAAACCCTGGCATCGGTTCCATGTGCCCGCTCGGATGAAACTTGTGCGGTCGAATGCGCCCCGAAACCTGGCGTACCCCGGACAACCGGCCTTGCCCCCGGTCGCGACCGGCGCGATGGTTGCGCCCCGTCCGGTCCGGTCGGGCCGGAACCGACCGAATCGCAGGGAAAGAGACATGCCCCCCTCGGCAGAAGATTCGCAGGCGCCCCTGTCGGTGATCGTTCCGGTCCTCAACGGCGCGCGGCAGCTTGCCCGCACGCTCGACGCGCTGAGGCCTGCGCGGGTGGAAGGACTGGTGCGCGAGGTCATCGTCGTCGACGGCGGATCGCGCGATGACAGCCGCGAGGTCGCCCGCACGCGGGGCGCGCGCGTCATTGACAGCGCGCCGGGGCGGGGGCGGCAACTGCGGCTCGGCGCGGCGGCGGCCGAGGCGCCCTGGCTGTTCTTCCTGCATGCGGATTCGCGCCCCGACCCCGACTGGATCGGGACGGTCCGGCATTTCTGTGCGTCCGGGCATGACGACCGGGCGGCGGTCTTCCGGCTGAGGCTGGACGACACCGCACGCACCGCCCGCATGATGGAGCGCGGGGTGGCCTGGCGGACCCGCGCGCTGGGCCTGCCCTACGGCGATCAGGGGCTGTTGCTGTCGCGGCGCCTCTACGACGCCGTCGGCGGCTACGGCGACATGCCGCTCATGGAGGATGTCGACCTGGTCCGCCGCATCGGGCGGCGCAGGATCCTGCTGCTGGACCAGTCCATGACGACCAGCGCCGAACGCTACCGCGGCGCCGGGTACGGCCGGCGCATCGCGCGCAACCTGTCGATCCTGGCCCTGTACTTCGCCGGCGTGCCGCCGGTCCGGCTGGCCCGGCTTTACGGCTGAGCGGCGATGCGCCCGGCAAGGCGGCGCAGTCCCTCGGCATCGTCCAGGTCTTCGAGCCGGTCGTCCAGAAGGGCGACGCGCAGCCCCGCCGCATTGGCAAGCGTGTCGGCCAGCGCGAAGGCCGTGGACCAGCGGACGGCGTCGAAAAGCCCGGCCGGCGGCGGGGCGGAGGCGCCGATCAGCCAGAAGCCCCCGTCCAGCGCCGCGCCGATGACGATGTCAGCCCGGCCAAGCGCCGCGAAGGCTCCGGCGACATGCGGTGCATCCAGATCGGGAATGTCGCTGCCGACGATGACGACGGGGCGCCCCTCGCTGGCCGTAGCCAGGACGCGCAGCATCCGCGCACCGAGGTCGCCGGCGCCCTGCGGGTGCCGCTCGGCCGCGACCGGCCAAAGGTCGGGCCGGTCCGCCGCATCGTCGGGGGTCACCGCCAGGACCGTGTGCCAGCCCGTCCCCGACCCCAGCCGGCGCACCGTCTGCGCAAGCATGTCGCGGTAGAGATCGCAGGCGGCGACGTCGCCGATGGTGCGGGCCAGCCGTGTCTTCACGGTGCCGGGCAGGGGGGCCTTGGCGAAGATGTGAACGATGGCGCCCTGCATGCATACCTTCCTTCCGCCCCGGCCCGCGGCCGCGCAGGCGGTGTCGCGATCGCATGTGTTTCGGATTCTGACGATAAAGTTAGGTGAAGTGGCCGTGGAAGTTAAGCTAGGGTCTCGCCCGGATCATCGGGGCTGACCTGGGCGGGTGAATGGAGAGCAAATACTACGTGCCGAGTTGGGCTTGCCGTCGCGGGCGCAGGCACTGCCGCGAGGCAGGCGCGGCCCTGCATTCGTGCGGCCTGACGTTGGTTCGCGCGCGCACGGCGGCGCGTCGCCGTGATGCCGGACGGCTGGCCGCGGCATGACGGCATCCGCGCCCATCCGTTCGCTGGAGGTCGGCCTTCAGGCATCGTTGCAGGCCGTTGGGATCAGCGCGGTGGCCGAGCCGATGGCCGACACCGGCCTAGCCCATGCGCATTACCGGCTGGCCGGGACCGGGTTGATTGCGCGGCTGCCGAAGCAAAGCCAGATGCGCCTTGGCGCGGCGGGAAACCTGGCCTATCAGGCCGCCTGCTTCACGCGCGCCGCGCAGGGGGGCCATGCGCCCAGTCTTGCGAAGGTGCTGGCGCCAGCGGCCGGCCTGCCGCGCGGCGGGCTAGTCGTCGAGGAGATCGAAGGCCGGCCGGCACGGCTGCCGGGCGATCTTGACGCGATCGTGGATGCGCTGGCCTCGATCCACGCGCTGCCCGTGCCCCCTCGCGCCGGGCGGGTGCCGCTCCTGTCGCCGGCCGACCCCCTGGCGGACCTGCTGGAGGAGATCGGGGCGCAGGCGGAATATCTCGGCCCCTCGGGCATCGCGCCCGGGACCGCAGGACTGATCCGCGACGGCATCACCGATCTTGCGGTGCTGGTCGCGGCCTCCGCACGGCCGGCAACGCGGCTGATCTCGTTCGACGCCCATCCCGGCAACTTCCTGATCGACAAGGGCGGCCGCGCCGTTCTGGTCGATCTGGAAAAGTGCCGCTACGGCGCGCCGCAGCTCGACCTGGCCCATGCCACGCTCTACACCTCCACCACCTGGGACGTGGCCAGCCATGCCGTCCTTAGTGTCGAGGAGGTGGCACGCGCGCATGATCGCTGGATCGCCCGGATCGGCGATGCGGACTGGGCAGAGGACGCCGGGCGCTGGCTGGTGCCGATGCGCCGCGCGATGTGGCTCTGGTCGATGACGTGGTGCGCGAAATGGCGCGTCCTGTCCGCGCGGGCCGCCCGCGGCGGCGGCGACGGGGAAGACTGGTCGGCCGAGGCAAGTGGTGCGGATCTGGTGGCGCATGTGCGCGACCGCGTCGACCACTACCTTGCGCCCGAAACGGCACGGATGGTCGCGGACGAGTTTCGCGCGCTCGATGCCATGCTTGCGGTGTCCCCGAACGGGCCTTCGCGATTTACGAGATGACAAGGAGAAACGTCATATGATCAGGACTTTGGCGGGCGGCGTGGCCGTCCTTGCGACGTTGGCCGTATCCGCCGCCGCGCAGGCGGCCGATCCGGCCGACTGGTCGGCCGTGCTGGACGAGGCGCGGGGGCAGACGGTTTACTGGAACGCCTGGGGCGGGTCGAACACGGTCAACGACTACATCGCCTGGGTCGGGCAGGAGGTGCAGGACCGTTACGGCGTGACCGTCGAGCATGTGAAGCTGTCGGACACCGCCGAGGCGGTCAGCCGCGTCGTCGCGGAACGCGCGGCCGGCAAGGACGCGGGCGGGGCCGTCGACCTCATCTGGATCAACGGCGAGAACTTCGCCGCGATGAAGGAGCAAGGACTGCTTTTCGGCCCTTGGGCGGAGCAGGTGCCGAACTGGCAATTCGTCGACCCGGCCGAGAATGCGGCGGTGACGGCGGATTTCACCATTCCAACCGACGGGCTTGAGGCGCCCTGGGGCATGGCGCAGATCGTGTTCTACCACGACACCGCGCGGGTGGCCGAGCCGCCGCGCTCGATGCCGGCGCTGCTGGAATGGGCCAGTGCCAACCCCGGCCGCTTCGCCTTCCCGCAGCCGCCCGATTTCGTCGGCTCGACCTTCCTCAAGCAGGCGCTTCTCGAACTGGCACCGGACCCGGCGGTCCTTGGCAGGCCGGTCGACGAGGCCGCCTACGCCGCCGCGACCGCGCCGCTCTGGACCTTCCTCGACGCGCTGACGCCGAACCTGTGGCGCGGCGGCCAGGCCTATCCGCAGAACGGCCCCAGGCTGCTCCAGCTGATGGCGGACGGCGAGATCGACATCGCGCTCAGCTTCGACCCCAACGAGGCGTCGAACGCCATCGCCAACGGTGAGCTTCAGGACAGCGTGCGCACCTATGTGCTGGATGGCGGCACCATCGGCAACGCGAGCTTCGTCGCCATCCCCTACAACGCCAACGCCGCGGCGGGCGCGATGGTGGTGGCCGATTTCCTGATGTCGCCCGAGGCGCAGGCGCGCAAACAGGACCCCGCGGTCTGGGGCAGCGGCACGATCCTGTCGATGGCCCGGCTGTCGGCGGAGGACCGCGCGCTGTTCGACGGGATCGAACTCGGCGTGGCGACGCTCTCGCCGGCCGAACTTGGCGCCAGCCTTCCGGAGCCGCATCCGAGCTGGATGGTCCGGCTTGAGCAGGACTGGATCGCCCGTTTCGGCGTGTCAGAGTAAACCGGTAATGGGCTTGGGCGGGATGCGCGAGGCCAGCCTGCAGCGGACCGGTCCGCTGGCCCCCTGGCGCATCCGTCTGCTGCCCTGGGCGCCGGCGCTGACGATGGCGGCGATGCTGGGGCCGGTCCTGGCCGGGCTTCTGGGCACCCTTGCCCCGGCCCTGGGCTACATGCCGGCGCTGGGCGGGACAGGGGTCGGCACCGCGGTCTTCGCGGACCTGCTGGCCTGGCCCGGCCTTGCCCGCGCAGCCACGCTCAGCGCCGTCGTCGGCCTGGGCGCGACCGCGCTGTCGCTGGCGATCGTGGTGCTGATCGTCGCGGGATGGTCCGGCACGCGGACCTTCGCCGCGGTCGAGCGGGCGCTGTCGCCGCTCCTCTCGGTCCCGCACGCGGCCGCGGCCTTCGGCCTGGCTTTCCTGATCGCGCCCTCGGGCTGGATCGCGCGGGCGCTGTCGCCCTGGGCGACGGGCTGGGAACAGCCGCCCGATCTCCTGATCGTGCAGGATCCCGCCGGCCTTTCGCTGATCCTCGGGCTGGTGTCGAAGGAGGTGCCGTTCCTGATGCTGATGACGCTGGCGGCGATGACGCAGGCGCGCCCGGCGCAAAGCCTGACCACCGCCCGCGCCCTGGGCTACGCCCGTGTCAACGGCTGGTTCAAGACGGTCTTTCCCGCCGTCTACCGCCAGATCCGCCTGCCGGTCTACGCGGTGCTGGCCTATTCGATGTCGGTGGTGGACGTGGCGATCATCCTTGGCCCGAACACGCCGCCGCCGTTGTCGGTGCAGGTGGTGAAGTGGATGAACGACCCCGACCTTGCCTTGCGCTTCCGCGCCGCGGCCGGGGCGCTCCTGCAGCTTGGCCTTGTCGCCGCGGGCCTTGGCCTCTGGCGCACGCTCGAGGTCGCCGCGGCCTTTGCCGGCTGCCGCTGGACGCTGCGCGGCGGCCGTGGAAACCGCGTGGCCGAGGCCGGGCTGCGGCTGGCCGCGCTCGCGCTGGCGGGGGTGTCGGCGCTGGCCGTCTTCGCCGGGCTGGCCGGCCTTCTGGTGTGGTCCTTCGCCGGGCTCTGGCAGTTTCCCGACCTGCTGCCGCAGGACCTTTCCCTGCGCAACTGGGACCGCCACGGGCCGCGCCTGGCCGCGCCGGTCGCCGAAACGCTGCTGATCGGGGGCCTGTCCACCGCGATCGCACTCCTCCTGACCATCTCCTGCCTCGAGGCGGAGCACCGGCACGGGCTGCGCCCGGGAAGCCGCTCGCTCTGGCTTCTCTACCTGCCGCTCATCGTGCCGCAGGTCGCCTTTCTGGCCGGGTTCCAGACCTTCGCGCTCCTGTCGGGGCTCGACGGGGGGCGGGTTCCGGTGGTGCTTGCGCATGTGGTCTTCGTGCTGCCCTATGTCTTCCTGTCGCTGTCGGAGCCGTGGCGGGCCTGGGACGTGCGGCAGGATACCGTCGCCCGCGCGCTGGGTGCCGGGCCGGACCGGGTGCTCTGGACCGTGCGGCTGCCGATGCTGCTGAGGCCGCTTCTGACCGCGGCGGCGGTCGGTTTCGCGGTTTCCGTCGGGCAGTACCTGCCGACGCTGCTGGTGGGCGCCGGCCGGGTCCGGACCCTGACGACCGAGGCCGTGGCGCTTGCCTCCGGCGGGGACAGGCGGGTGATCGGGGTCTACGCGCTGATGCAGGCGCTGGCGGCGCTGGCGCCCTATCTGCTGGCGATCTTTCTGCCGCGGCTTCTGTGGCGCAACCGGACGGGGCTGCGCGATGGTTGAAGCGGAACGCGGCCTGCGGCTTGAAGGGGTGGCGATCGCGCTGGGCGGCCAGCGGCTGGTCGCGCTCGACACGCTGATCCGACCCGGCGAGACGCTGACGGTGATGGGGCCGTCGGGGTCGGGCAAGTCCACGCTTCTGGCCGCGATCACCGGAACGCTGGCGCCGGCCTTCACGCTGTCGGGCCGGGTGCGGCTTGACGGGGTCGACATCACGCACATGCCCACCGAGGCGCGGCGCGTCGGCATCCTGTTTCAGGACGAACTGCTGTTCCCCCACCTCTCGGTCGGGGGCAATCTTGCCTTCGGCCTGCGCCCGCACGTGCGCGGCAGGGCCGAACGGCGGGCCCGGATCGAAGAGGCGCTGGAGGCGATCGGGCTTGCCGGGTTCTTCGACCGCGATCCGGCGACGCTGTCAGGCGGGCAGCGGGCGCGGGTAGCGCTGATGCGGATGCTGTTGTCGGAACCCTGCGCGCTGCTGCTGGACGAGGCCTTTTCCAAGCTGGACGCCACCTTGCGCGGCCAGATCCGGGAACTGGTCTTCGACACCGCGCGGGACCAGGGGCTGCCGGTGCTGCAGGTCACCCACGACATCTCCGACGCCGAGGCGGCACAGGGGCGGCAGCATTTGCTTTGACCGCGCGCCGCCCGGAGGGAAGGGCGGGTTAGGCGCGGGGCCGGGGCAGGCGCAAGGGCAGGGGCATGGCGCCGCTTGCGGCCGATCCCCCCCGTCGGCATAGTCGGGCGGCGACGGCGGGCACCCGGCTCGCCGGCCAACCGGGCAGCGCCCCGAGGAGGAGCCTTGGCAGCCAAGACGACGTCGGCAACACCCGCACAGCGCCCGCTGACACGCACCGAGAAGGTCCACCGGGCGCTGCGCCTCGCCATCCTCGAACAGCGCCTGACGCCGGGCGCGCGCCTGCCCGAGGACATGATCGGAGAGGCTTTCGGATCGTCCCGGACCATCGCGCGCGAGGCGCTGGGCCGGCTCGCGGCCGAGGGTCTGGTCGAGCTTCTGCCCAATCGCGGCGCCTTCGTCGCCAACCCCACGCTCGAGGAGGGGCGGGGCATCTTCGCGGTCCGCGCGGCGCTGGAACGCGCGATGGTTCGGCAACTCGCGGGGCGGATCGACGCGGAAGTGGCCCGCACACTGCACGAGATGATCGAGGAGGAGGGCCGACTGGCGGCGAAAAGCGACGCCGAGGCGATCCGGCTTGCCGGTGAGTTCCACCTGTATCTGGCCGGCCTGACCGGGAACCCGCTTCTGGAACGCTACCTGACCGAGGTGGTGTCGCGCTGCTCGCTGGTGATGGCGATGTATGGCCGCCCCCATTCAGCCGATTGCGGTGCCCGCGAACATCGCGAGATCGTCGAGGCGATGCTGGCAGGCGACTTTGCCCGCGCCGGCGACCTGATGGAACATCACGTCGAGGAGGTGGCGGCGCGGGCGCAACTCGGCGCGCGGGTCGACTGCGACGTGCGCGCGGTTCTGGCCGATTTCGCGGCGCAGATGCCGAAGGAGTGACGGGGACGGCAGCGGGCGGCGGTCTGGATTCAAGGATCGTATGCAAATAGCCCGGCAATAGTGCATACGATCTTGACAGAATCGCATGCGATGGCCAAGGCTTCGGGGGATCGCTCCCGGAGGCCGCATGACCGACGCACACGCCGTGACAATCGAGACTGTCAGCAAGTCCTTCGGCCGGGGCCAATCTGCCGTGCGGGTGCTCGACAACGTGTCGGTCGCGATCGGGCGGCGGGAGTTCTTCACGCTGCTGGGGCCGTCGGGTTGCGGCAAGACCACGCTCCTGCGGCTGATCGCGGGGTTCGAAACCGCTGACGGCGGGACAATCCGCATCGAGGGCGCCGACCTGACCAAGGCGCCGCCCTTCCACCGCCCGGTCAACACGGTCTTCCAGAGCTACGCCCTGTTCCCGCACCTGACGGTCGAGCAGAACGTGGGCTTCGCGCTTGAGGAACAGGGGTTGCCGCGCGAAGAGGTCCGCCGCCGCGCCGGCGAGGCGCTGGAGATGGTGCGGATGCAGGCCTTCGCGCGGCGCCGGCCCTCGGAACTGTCGGGTGGCCAGCAGCAGCGCGTGGCGCTGGCCCGCGCGCTGGCCCCTCGGCCGAAGGTGCTGCTTCTGGACGAGCCGCTGTCGGCGCTGGACCTCAAGCTGCGCAAGGCAATGCAGATCGAACTGAAGCAGTTGCAGGCCGAAGCGGGGATCACCTTCGTTTTCGTCACCCACGATCAGGAAGAGGCGCTGACGCTGTCGGACCGGGTCGCGGTGATGCAGGGCGGGCGCATCCTGCAGATGGGGCCGCCGCGCAGCATCTACGAGGCGCCGACCCACCGCTTCGTGGCCGACTTCATCGGCGACATCAACCTGATCGAGGCCGAGGCGCTGGCCGGCGGCGGCGTCCGCCTGGCCGGCGGCGGGGTGGTCCCGGTGCCCGGCGCCACGCCGGGCCGCGTCACGCTCGCCATCCGCCCGGAGCGCGCGCGCATGGTCGCGCCGGGCGCGGGCGTGGTCGATGCGACGCTTGTCCATTCCGCCTTTCTCGGCACCGCCATGCTGCACAAGCTGGAGCTGCCCGACGGCGGCAGTTTCCTGATCCGCGAGGCGGATCTTTCCGCGCCGATGCCCGAACGCGGCGGCCGCGTCGGCCTTTGCCTTCCGGCCGAGGCGCTGCAGGTGATGCAGGCATGATGCAGTCGGCCGCTGTCCGGCAGCTTGTCCTGCTCCTGCCCGCGCTTGGGGTGATCGTGCTCCTGATCGGCGTGCCGCTCGGGCTGATGGGCTGGGTCTCGCTGCTGGAAAAGTCGGCAAGCGCCGGGGTCGACTGGCAGGCATCGCCGGGGGCAGGCAACTACCTGCGCCTGGTCTGGGAGGAGGATTTCGACGGCCGGATGATCCTCAACCCCACCTATCTGGTGATCTTCCTGCGCTCGGTCCTGCAGGCGGCGGTGACGACGCTCCTCTGCCTGGTGCTCGGCCTGCCGGTCGCGCTGTGGATGGCGGGGCTGACGCGGACGGGGCGGATGGTGATGCTGCTTCTGGTCACCATCCCGTTCTGGACCAACCTGCTGGTGCGCAACTACGCCTGGCTCATCATCCTGCGCGAGGATGGCTGGACGACCGCGGTGCTGAACCGGCTCTGGCCCTTCGGCCCGGTCCAGCTTCTTTACAACGACGCGGCGGTGGCGATCGGGCTGACCTATTCCTTCCTGCCCTTCATGATCCTGCCGCTCTACTCGGTGTTCGAGAAATTCGACTGGCGCCTGATCGAGGCCGCGCTCGACCTTGGCGCGACGCGCAGGCGGGCGCTGAGGCGGGTGGTGCTGCCGCTGGCGCTTCCGGGCATCGTCGCGGGGTCGCTTCTGGTCTTCATCCCCTGCCTCGGCGCGTTCGTCACCCCCGCGCTTCTGGGCGGCGGCAAGACGGCGATGCTGGGCAACGTCATTCAGGCCCAGTTCGGGCCCGCCCGGAACTGGCCCTTTGGGGCGGCGGTGTCGATCGTGCTGCTGGCGATCATGCTGGCGGTGATGACCGCGATGGCGCTCTGGCGCAGCCGGAGGGCGCCGCGATGAACCTGCGCCGCTTTCCCGTCATGCGAGAGATCTCGATCGCCGTGCTGGTGTTCCTCTACGTGCCGGTGATCGTCCTTACCGTCTACAGCTTCAACGCCAACCGCACCGCGACGGTCTGGACCCATGCCTCGTTCGACTGGTACCTGCGCATCCTCGCCAATCCCTCGATCCGCGCTGCGACGTGGAATTCGATCGTCCTTGCCGGGACTTCTGCCACCGCGGCGACGCTGATCGCGCTTCTGGCGGCGCTGGCGACGCGGCGCGCCTTTCCGGGGCGCGACACGACCGAGACGCTGCTGCGCCTGCCGCTGATCCTGCCCGAGATCGTGGTGGCGGTGGCGACGCTGCTGCTCTTCGTGTCGCTGGGCGTCTCGCTCGGGCTTGGCGCCATGATCGCGGCCCATACCGCCTTCTGCATCCCCTTCGCCTACCTGCCGATCCGGGCGCGGCTCGACGGCATGAGCGGCAGCTACGAGGAGGCCGCGCAGGACCTTTACGCCGACCGCTTCCGCACCTTCCGCCGGGTGACGATGCCGCTTTTGTGGCCGGGCGTCATGGCGGGCTTCACGCTGGCCTTCGTGACCAGCCTCGACGATTTCCTGACCTCGTTCTTCCTGTCCGGGCCGGGCACCACGACGTTGCCCGTCTACATCTTCTCGGCCATCCGCGCCGGGATCACGCCCGAGATCAACGCCATCTCGACCGTCATGCTCGTCATCTCGATCCTGCTCGTTTCCCTCTCGTTCTTCCTTGGCCAGTTGCGCCGCTAACCCGACAGGAGTGTTCCATGCCTTCCAGACCCTTGATCGCGGCCTCTCTCCTCAGCCTTTCGCTGGCGCTTCCGGCGCCGGCACAGGAGGCGGAGAAGGTGCTCTACTTCTACAACTGGACCGACTACTATCCGGTTGAACTGCTTGCGAAATTCACCGACGAGACCGGCATCGAGGTGATCCTGGACGGCTATGACAGCAACGAGACGCTGCTGGCCAAGTTGCAGGCGGGCGGGGCGGCCTATGACGTGATCGTGCCCTCCGACTACGTCGTGCCCGGCATGATCGCCGACGGGCACCTCATGAAGATCGACGCCCCGGGCCTGTCGAACTTCGTGCATGTGAAGGAGGCCTTCGCCGACCCCGATTTCGACCCCGGCCGCCAGTATACCGCGCCCTATCTCTGGGGCACGACCGGCATCGCCTATGACAGCGCGCAGGTCGCGGGCGCGGAGCTGGAACAGAGCTGGAAGGTCTTCTTCGAGCCGCAGCCGGAGATGGAAGGCAAGATCGCCGCGCTCGACATCTCGAGCGAGCTGATCCTGGCGGCCAGCCTTTACCTCGGCATCCCGCAATGCACCGAAAGCAACGACGACGCCAAGCGCATCCTGGAACTGCTTGAGGCGCAGAAGACGAAGCTGAAGCTCTATTCCGCCGACAGCACGGTGGACCGCATGGCCTCGGGCGAGGTGGCGATGCACCACCTGTGGAACGGCGCCACGGCGCGCGCCACCGCGCAGCGCGACACCATCCGCTACATCTACCCGGTGGAAGGCACGCCCATGTTCCGCGACAACTTCGCCGTGCCGGTGACGGCGCCGCATCCGGAGAACGCGAAGATCTTCATCAACTGGATGATGGCGCCGGAAAACGCGGCCGCGGTGTCTAATGCCATCGCCTACGCCAACGCGATCAAGTCGGACGAGTTCCTCAGCGATCAGTGGCGCGGGATGGAGGCGATCAACATGCCCGACGCCTTTTCCGGCCGCCTGGTCGCCACGCAGGATTGCGGCCCGGCCGCGCGCGAATTGCAGGACCGCATCTGGACGCGCCTGAAAGGCTGAGCCAGCATCGGCGCGGCGACACCCGCCGCGCCGTCCGCAGAGGGGAAGACAATGACCGGAACCACCTACGCGAACCTGCGCGATCTCGACGGCAGGCCCACCGCCATCCGCTGCCGGAACGGGCTGATCGAGGCGATCGGCCCCGATGTCGCCGCCCCGGATGCGATCGACAGCGGCGGGCGGCTGGTGCTTCCGGCCTTCGTCGAGCCGCATGTCCACCTCGACAAGACGCTCTGGGGCGAGGACTGGGTGCCCGGCCGCCGCGCCGCGCGGCTGAGGGACTACATCGACAACGAACGCCGGGTGCTGGGCGCCAACACGACCCCGCCCGAGGTTCGCGCCGGGCGGCTTCTGGGCCGGATGCTGGCACAGGGCACCACCGCCGTGCGCAGCCACATCGACGTGGCGCCCGACATCGGCCTTGCCCATGTCGAGGCCATGTTCCGCCTGCGCGAGGCCTGGGCCGACCGCATCGACCTGCAGTTCGTGGCCTTCCCGCAGCAGGGTCTGCTCTGCCGCCCCGGCACCGCCGACCTGATGCGCGAGGCCATCGCCATGGGGGTGGAAACGGTGGGCGGGCTCGATCCCGCCGGCATCGACGGCGACCCGGAGGGGCAGCTGCGCTTCATCTTCGATCTGGCCGCCGAAACCGGCGCGGGGGTGGACATCCACCTGCACGACAAGGGCGAGCTTGGGGCGTGGCAGGTCCGGCGCATCGCCGATCACACCGCCGCCGCGGGCCTTTCCGGGCGGGTGATGATCTCTCACGCCTATTGCCTGGGCATGATCGCGGAGGCGGAGCTTGACCGTATCGGGAAACGGCTGGCCGATCTTGGCATTTCGCTGATGAGCTCGGTCCCCGCCGACATCGCCGTGCCCCCGATCGAGCGGTTGCACGAACTGGGCGTGACGGTCTGCGTCGGGTCGGACGGCATCCGCGACGCCTGGTCGCCCCTGGGCAACGGCGACATGCTGGAACGCGCCTTCCTCGCGGCGTTCCGCTTCGACTGGAACACCGACGAGGATTTCCGCCGCGCGCTGTCCTGCGCCACCGATCAGGCCGCGCGCGCCATCGGCCTTGCGGGCTACGGCCTTCAGCCGGGCAACCGGGCCGACTTCGTCCTTCTGGACGCGGTCACGCCGGGGGATGCGCTGGCGCGGCGCCCGGCCGCCCGCACCGTCGTCCGCCGCGGCGCGGTCGTTGCCGGCTGACCGGGAGGAAACGGGATGGAATTCGATTTCACCACGCTGCCCGGCCCCGACCGCTACCGGCTGCTGACCAACTTCGTCGGGCCGCGCCCGATCGCGCTGGTCACCACACGCTCGGCAGATGGTCGCGACAACGCCGCGCCGATGAGCTTTTTCAACGTCTTCGCGCATGAACCGCCGATCCTGGTGCTGGGCATCCAGCCCCGCGCCAACGGCGACGACAAGGACACCGTCGCCAATATCCGGCGCAGCGGGGAATTCGTCGTGAACATGGTGGACATGTCCATCGCCGAACGGATGATCGTCTGCGGCGTGAACTTCGCCCCCGAGGTGGACGAGCTGGCCTTCGCGGGCTTCACGGCGCTTGGCTGCCGCAAGATCGCCGTGTCGCGCATTGCCGAAAGCCCCTGCGCCTTCGAATGCCGGGTGGAACGGCTGATCGACTATCCCCGTCGCGTGCTGGTGGTGGGCGAGGTGGTGCACATGCACGTGCAGGACCGGTGCCTTGACGCGGCGGGCCGCTACGTGAACCCCGAAACCTACCAGCCCATCGCGCGGCTGCATGCCGACGCCTACATCACCTCGGACCGTCAGTTCGAGTTGAAGAAGCCCGACCACCTGCTGGCCTACGAGGCCGCGCCGCCGTCGGCTGGCCCCGCGCTGGGGGTGGTCCGATGACGCTGCGGACGCTGGCCGACCTGACGCTCGGCCAGCGGGCTGCGGGGCGCACCGCGCTGGCCGCGCGCTGGATCGTCGGCCACGACGGCCGCGGGCACCGGCTGGTTGAAAATGGCGAGGTGGTGATCGAGGGGGGCGACATCCTTCATGTCGGGCCGCGGTTCGAGGGCGAGGTCGCGCGGCGCATCGATCTGGGTGCCGCGCTGATCTCGCCGGGATTCATCGATCTTGACGCTTTGTCGGACATCGACACCACGCTTCTGACCGTTGACTACGGGCCGGGCTGGGCCACCGGCCGCGTCTGGCCCGAGGATTACCTGCAAGGCGGCCCGCGCGAGATGTACGCGCCCGAGGACCTGGCATTCCAGAAACGCTTCGCCTTTGCCCATCTCCTGCGCAACGGGATCACCACCGCGCTTCCCATCGCCTCGCTCTTCTACCGCGCCTGGGGCGAGACCGTGGAGGAGTTCGAGGCGGCGGCGGAGGCTGCGACCGATCTGGGGCTGCGCGTCTACCTTGGTCCGGCCTACCGGTCGGGTGGTATGGTCTGCACCGCGCCGGGCGTGCTGGAGCCGCGCTTCGACGAGGCGCGCGGGCTTGCGGGCCTGCAGGCGGCGCTGGATTTCGCCGGGCGGATCGCCGGGGCAGGGCAGGGGCTGGTGCAGCCGATGCTGGCGCCCGACCGGGTGGAGACCTGCACTCTTGCCCTCTTGCAGCGCACCATGGCCGCCGCGCGCGACCTTGGCCTGCCGGTGCGGCTGCACATGGCGCAGGGCCGGATGGAGCGCGAGACGGTCCATCGCCTGCACGGGATGACCGCGCCGCGCTGGCTCGCTGACCACGGCCTGCTGCACGACCGCCTGATCGCCCCCCACGCGGTCGAGGCGACGCCCGAGGACCTGCGGCTTTATGCCGATCACGGCGTGGTCGTCGCGCATTGCCCGCTGGTCTACGCCCGCGACGGCGAGATGCTTCGATCGTTCCGGCGCTGCCGCGAGATGGGCATCCGCATCGGCATGGGCACCGATACCGCCCCGCCGGACATGGTGCTGAACATGGCGGTCGCGCTGATGATGGGGCGTGCAGCCGAGGGCAGCGGCACCGGCCTGACCACCGCCGAGGTCTTCGACGCCGCGACGCTGGGCGGCGCCGACGCACTGGGCCGGCCCGACCTTGGCCGCCTCGCCCCCGGCGCGAAGGCCGATATCGCCGTCTTCGACCTGATGGACCCGTGGTTCGCCCCGACCGTCGATCCGATCCAGTCGCTTGTCTTCGGGGCGACGGGCCGGGTCACGAAGGCGGTGTTCGTCGACGGCCGCCTGTCGATGCGCGAGGGCGTCGTGGCGGGGTTCGACGAAGGCGCGGCCCGCGTCCGCGCGCAGGCGCAGTTCGAGCGTCTTCTGGCGCGCTATCCCGACCGGATCTGGGGCCATCCGCAACTGGAGCGGGTCTTTCCGCCGACCTATCCGAAGATGCGCTGACGGCACGCACGCCCGCCTGCCGCCGCCTTCGCCTGCGTGCGGGCTGGGGGGCGGGTTCACGACTCGATTGCAAAATATTGACTGACCTGTTAATCAGATTGCAACCATTGCGCGACCGACAGGGAAAAGCATGCGCCGTTCCGTTCACCGACAGCGCGCCGCGGCCGAGGGCCTGGCGCCGGCGCCCCCTGGCCCGCACTCGACGGCAAGCCGGCCCTACGACACCATGCCCGCCGAAAATGTCCGCCGCATCCTCGACGCCGCCCTGACGCTCCTCGAAACCATCGGCATGCGGATGGAGACGGGCACCGAGGCAGATGATCTGCTTCGTCGGGCGGGGTGCGAGGTCGGGGGCGGGGTGGTGAAGATGCCCGCGCCGGTCGTCCGCGCCGCGCTCGATGGCTGTGCCCGGTCGACGCGACTGTGGAACCGCGACGGTACGCGGGCGATCGACATCGACAAGGATCACACCTGGTTCATGCCGGG
Source organism: Albidovulum sediminis (assembly GCF_025380365.1). GTDB lineage: Bacteria > Pseudomonadota > Alphaproteobacteria > Rhodobacterales > Rhodobacteraceae > Albidovulum > Albidovulum sediminis. Next base: position 1,450,519 of record NZ_JAOCQF010000001.1, on the reverse strand, counting down.
GATGACCTGCATCAAGGTCTATGACGAGGAAACCGGAGAGCCGCGCGACAGCACGCGGGCCGATCTTGCGACCGTCACCCGTCTGGCCGAGGGGCTCGACAACATCGACGCGGTCTGCGTGGCCTGCAAGGATGTGCCGAATTCAACCCTTCAGGGCGAGATCGGCGAATTCCTCTGCATGATGGAAAACACCACCAAGCCGCTGGAATTTCTTTGCGAATGGACCCGCTCGCTTGAGGCGGCGATTGCCATGGCCTCGGCCCTTCGGGGCGGGGCAGGGGCGCTGCGCGACAAGCCCTATTTCCTTCACATCATCACGCCCTTGCCGCTGTTCTACGCGGCCTCGCATGTGGAGCAACTGCTCCTGGCCGTCCGCGCCGGCGTGCCGGTCAGCGTCGGAACGCTTGCCATCGGCGGCGCCTCGGCGCCGATCACCACCGCCGGGGCCGTGGTCCAGTGCCTGGCCACCGACTTCGCCGGGATGGTACTGGCGCAGGCGGTGCGGCCGGGCGCCTTCTGCATCGGCTCCACCAACCCTTATTTCATGGAGCCGGCCACGGGCGGCATCGGCAACCTGCCGCAGACGATGCTGGGCGAACAGCTCATCTGCCAGGTGCGCCGGCATCTGGGCCTGCCGTCCTTCACCGGGCTGGGCGGCGATGCCCGCGCCCGCCGCTTCGGCCAGGACGCGGTGTTCGAGATCGCCACGATGATGGGCCAGATCTATCACACCCGCCCGGCGACCTGCGACTATCTCGGCTCGCTCGACCAGGGGATCACCTATTCCCTTCACGCGCTGCTTCTGTGCAACGAATATGCCGGGATGCTGCGCACACTCTGGGCGGGGACCGAGGTGAACGACGACACGCTGGCGCTCGACCTTCTGGCCGAGATCGGGTTGACGGGCACCGTGCTCGGCCATGAACACACGGCCCGGCACTGCCGCACGAACCTCTGGGCAAGCCGCTACTTCGGCGGGAACGAACCGCTTTCGACGACGGACAAGCCGGATGAGACGCTCTATCAGCGCATCGACCGTGACCTGAAGGAACGTCTTGCGATGCCGGGGCCGGCGCCGCTTCCGGCGGACCTGCTGGCCCGGCTTCGCGCGATCCACGAAGACCACGCAACCGGATAGGACGGCCAGCCGATGACCCGCGATCCCCGTTTCGACATCCTCTTCGAGCCGGTGCGGATCGGTCCCGTCACCGCGCCGAACCGTTTCTACCAGGTGCCGCACTGCACCGGCATGGGCAACATCCACCCGCACACGCTGGCCGCCATGCGGGGCGTGAAGGCCGAGGGCGGCTGGGGCGTGGTGAATACCGAATACTGCTCCATTCATCCAAGCTCCGACGACACCCACGCGCCCTATGCCTCGCTCTGGGACGATGGCGACGTGCGAAACCTTGCGGCGATGACCGAGGCTGTGCACGCGCACGGATCGCTGGCGGGGGTGGAGCTTTGGCACGGCGGGCAGCGGTCCTCCAACGTGCTGACGCGCGAGGCGCCGCTGGCCCCCGACAGCATGATGGTCGAACTCAACCCCTGGCAAAGCCGGCGCATGGACCGGCAGGACATCGCCAACCTGCGCGACTGGCACCGCGCGGCGGCGCGGCGCGCGATCGCGGCGGGGTTCGACATCGTCTATGTCTATGCCGCGCATACCTACCTGGTGACCCAGTTCCTCGACGCCTCGACCAACCGGCGGACGGACGAATACGGCGGCGACGCGGCGGCGCGGGCGCGGCTTTACCTCGAACTCCTGGAGGACACGCGCGAGGTGCTGGGCGACCGGGCGGCGCTGGCCACGCGGATCGAGGTCTATGACGAATCCGGCGCCGGACGGGAGGAGCGGTCCGCGCTTCTGGCCCGCGCGGCGGCGTTCGTCGATCTGTTCGACGTGACGGTGCCCGACTACGGGCACGAGATGGGCGCCTCCCGCTTCGTGCGCGAGGCGACGCTGGAAGACCATGTCGCCCATGTCCGCGGCCTGACCGGCAAGCCGGTGGTCAGCGTCGGGCGCTTCACCAGCCCCGAGACGATGCTGTCGCAGGTCCGGCGCGGCGTGCTGGACCTTGTCGGCGCCGCGCGCCCCTCGATCGCCGACCCGTTCCTGCCCGCGAAGATCCGCGAGGGACGGATGGACGACATCCGCGAATGCATCGGCTGCAACATCTGCTACGCGCATGACGGGTTGGGGGCGCCGATCCGCTGCACCCAGAACCCGACGATGGGTGAGGAATGGCGGCGCGGCTGGCACCCCGAAAAGGCCCCTGCCGTGACCGGCCGGGCCGACCCGGTGCTGGTCGTGGGCGCAGGCCCCGCGGGGCTCGAGGCGGCGCTGACGCTGGGGCGGCGCGGCATACCGGTCCTTCTGGCCGAGGCGGCCAACGAACCCGGCGGGCGCGTCACGCTCGAGGCGTCGCTGCCGGGGCTGGGCGAATGGGCGCGGGTCCGCGACTGGCGGGTGCACCAGATCGGCAAGCTGGACAACGTGGAGCTTTTCCCCGCCTCCGAGATGGATCGCGCGGCGGTCCTCGAAACCGGCGTGCGCCATGTGCTTGTCGCGACCGGAAGCCTCTGGCGCGCCGACGGGCGGGGGCGCAGCCACCCGACCGGGGTCGCGGGCTATGAGGATCCGCGCACGCTGACGCCCGACCGGATTCTGCGCGGCGCGCGCCCCGCGGGACCGGTCGTGGTGTTCGACGACGAGGGCTATCACATCGCCGCCGGCATCGCCGGGATGCTCGCCGCCGAGGGGCTGGAGGTGACCTTTGTCACCGCCGGCAAGGTGGCCGCCGAATGGACGATCCTGACCACCGAACAGGCCGGGATCCAGGCTGGGCTGATGGAGCGGGGGGTGCGGATCGTCACCTCCACGACGGTCGGCGGACTGGTGCCGGGTGCGGCGGAACTGGTCTGCGCCTTTACCGGGCGGGTCTCTCGGATCGCCTGCGAAGGCTTCGTTCCCGTCACCTCGCGCGAGCCGCGCGACGGGCTCTGGACAGCGTTGCAGGACGCGGGGCTTGCGACGCTCGAACGGATTGGCGACGCGCGGGCGCCGGGGCTGATCGCGCATGCGGTCCATGACGGCCATCGCGCCGCGCGCGCCTACCTTGCGCCGGACGGCGAGGACATCATCCGGCGCGAGCGGGTGGTGATCGGCGGCTGATCGGGCGCTATTGCAGCCGGATCAGGTCGCGCGACGACAGGCTGAGGTCGATCTTCTGGCCGACCTGCGGCGGCGGCGCGTCGGGGCGGTTGAAGATGTCAAGCGCCACGCCCTTGTCGACGCCCGCGACCGTGGCGCCAAGGCGGATCACCGAGCCGAGGAAATGCACCTCCGCCACCGTCGCGGCAAGGCGGATGTCGGCACCCTCCGCATGGCCAAGGTGCAGCGATTCCGGCCGGGCGGCATATTCGCCCTGGCCGACCTCCACCCCGCCGATCCTGCCGCCTGCGTCGGCGCGGAAGACGTTGAGCTGGCCCACGAAATTGGCGACGAAACGGGTGTTCGGCCGGTTGTAGATCTCGAACGGCGTGCCCACCTGATCGGCCACACCGCCGTTCATCACCACGATACGGTCGGAGATCGACAGCGCCTCTTCCTGGTCGTGGGTCACGAAGATCGTGGTGATGCCAAGGTCGCGCTGGATCGCGCGGATCTCGTTGCGCAAGCTGACGCGCACCTTGGCGTCAAGGGCCGACAGCGGCTCGTCCAGAAGCAGGACCTGCGGCTTGGGGGCCAGCGCGCGGGCCAGCGCCACGCGCTGCTGCTGGCCACCCGACAGCTGGAACGGGTAGCGCCCGCCAAGGTCCGGCAGGCCGATCAGCGCCAGCATCTCGGCCACGCGCGCGTCGATCTCGGCTCGGGGCGTGCCCTTGATCTTCAGCCCGAAGCCCACGTTGCCCGCGACCGTCAGGTTGGGAAACAGCGCGTAGGCCTGGAACACCATGCCGATGTTGCGCTGGTTCGGGCGCTTGCCGACCACGTCGGTGCCACCGATGCGGATGGCGCCGGACGAGGGCTCCTCGAACCCCGCGACCATGCGCAGCACGGTGGTCTTGCCGCAGCCCGACGGCCCGAGGAGCGAGATGAACTCTCCCTTCTCGACCGACAGGTTGAAGTCCTTGACGACGCGGACGGCGCCGAAGCTCTTTTCCAGATGGGTGATGTCGAGAAAGCTCATCTTGCGGCCTTGGAATGCTTGGAGAAACGGGTGACAAGCTGGATGAGCCCCATGCAGGCCCAGGTGATGGCGAAGGCGATCACCGAAAGTGCGAAGGGCTCATAGGGCTTGTTCGCCCCGATGCGTTGCAGATATGGCCCGAAGGCCGGACGGTCGAGCAGCGCTGCGAGCGTGAACTCTCCGATGACGATGGCAAAGGTGAGGAACGCCCCCGACAGCACCGCCGGAATGACGTTCGGCAGGATCACCCGGCCGAGGATGCCGATCCAGCCGGCGCCCAGGCTTTGCGCCGCCTCGGTCAGGGTGGCGACGTCGATGGTGCGCAGGCCGGTGTCGACCGCGCGGTACATGTAGGGCAGGGCAAGGACGGTGTAGCCCATGGCCAGGAGCAGGTTGGTGCCCGTCACCGACCCGGTCATCGGCAGCCAGCTTGAGGTGTTGTAGAGCCGGATGTAGCCGAAGACGATGACGATGGCCGGGATCACCAGCGGCAGGAGGGTGATGAACTCCACGTAGGGCCGCGCCCAGGGCATCTTGAGGCGGACCCAGAACGCGGTCGGCACGACGATCAGCACGCCGACTGCGATGGTGACCAGCGCCATGACCACCGAATAGGTAAAGGTCGCCTGGAACTCGGCATCGCCGATCACCTTGGCGTAGGCGTCCAGCGAATAGACCCCCCGCCGCGCCTTCAGCGAAAACTCGAACAGCCCCCCGAGCGGGACGATGAAGTAGAGCAGGCCGAAAAGAAGGGCCGCCCAGCCGGCGATGCGTGCCCAGACGCTCATTTCAGCCACCGTTCGGCGCGGATGCGCAGCCAGATGTAAAGGACGTTTGCCACCGCGGTGACGACGATCATGCCGAAGGCCATGGCGTAGCCGAGGTTGGGGTTGCCAAGCACGTCGCCGCGGATCTGCGCGAACAATTGGATCGGCACGATGTTGAGGGCGGAACCCGTCAGCGCGATGGCCGTCGCCACCGCGCCGAAGGCGTTGGCGAAGAGAAGCGCGAAGGTGCCCAGAAGCGAGGGGAACAGGATCGGCAGCGCGATCATGCGCCAGTATTGCAGGCCGGTCGCGCCCAGCACCTCCGCCGCCTCGCGCCACTCTCGCCGGAGCCCTTCGAGCGCGGGGGTGATGATCAGGATCATCAGCGGGATCTGGAAGAAAAGGTAAGTGACCGTCAGGCCCCAGAAGCTGAGGATGTTGAAGCCGAGGTCGCGGCTCAGGACGATGCCGAAGTTGTTGCGCAGGAACAGCGTCACCAGCCCCACCGGGCCGAAGGTGGCGAGGAAGGCGAAGGCCAGCGGCACGCCGGCGAAGTTCGAGGCCACGCCCGAAAACGTCATCAGCGGCGCCTTGATCCAGCGGGGGACGGCGCCGAAGGTCACGGCGGCGGCCATGGCGAAGCCGATCAGGCAGCCGAGCGAGGCCGAGGCGACGGAGATTTTCACCGAAATCCAGTAGCTTGATGGGATGGTGCCGGTGTTCAGGTCGCGCAGGTTCTGCAGCGTGAAGCCGCCGTCGCGGTCCTGAAAGGCCCCGATCACGATATGCGCCGTCGGCAGGATCAGGAACAGCGTGATGAAGATCAGGAAGGGCGCCAGCCCCACCCATGTCAGCGGCAGGCGCCGTGTGGACGGCACGAAGCTCATGCGAATGGTGTCCCCTGTCGAATTATTCTTGTTGCGGACCCCGGCCCGGAAAACCGGGCCGGGGCCGATGAACGGTCGCCCGTTACTGCACGTTGGCGCCGACGACGGCGTCCCAGCCCCCGGTCACGGCCGCCTTGTTGGCGTTGACCTCGTCAAGCGTCGGGAAGTAGGCGGCCTCGTACGACGCTGCCGGCGGCAGCGCGTCGATCAGCTCCTGCGGCACCTTGCCGGCCGCCACCATCGCGTTGAAGCGCGCCGGGTGGCAGTAGCCCTTCAGCCACAGGTTCTGGCCTTCGTCCGAATAGAGGTATTCCATCCACAGCTTGGCCGCGTTCGGATGCGGCGCATAGGCCGAGATGCCCTGGACGTAGACGCCGGCCAGAACGCCGGTCGACGGCACGACGATCTCGACCGGCGGGTTGCCGGCAAGCTCGTCCGCCCAGGCCAGCGCGTTGTAGTCCCAGGCGATCGCGATCGGCGTCGCGCCCTGGGCGATGGTGCCGGCCTTGGCGATCACCGGCACGAAGTTGCCGGCCTTGTTGAGTTCGGCGAAGTAGTCGAGTCCGGCCTTGCCCGCGGCCTCGCCCGAGGCGGCGCCGGTCGACAGGCCCGCGGCCAGAACGCCGAGAATGGCCTGGTTCGAGGCGCGCGGATCACCGGCGAGGGCAACCTGGCCCGCATATTCCGGCTTGAGCAGATCGGCCCAGTCGGCCGGCGTGTTGGCGACAAGGTCCTTGTTCACGATGAAGGACATCACGCCATAGTAGTCGCCGTACCAGTAGCCTTCGGCGTCCTTGATCGAATCCGGGATCTCGTCCCAGGTCGAGACCTTGTAGGGCTGCAGGAGCCCCTCGTCCTTCATCGAGGGACCGAAGGCAAGACCCACATCCACGACGTCCGGTGCCTGCGGCCCCTTGTTGTCCTTGTTGGCCTTCACCGCCTCGACTTCATCGGCCGAACCCGCGTCGGGGTTCAGTTCGTTGACCTCGATTTCGGGGTACTTCGCCTTGAAGCCCGCGATCACGTCGCCGTAGCCGCACCAGCTATGGGGCAGGGCGATGGTGGTGAGCATGCCTTCCGCCTTCGCGGCCGCTTCCAGTTCGGCCAAACTTTGGGCCGAGACGAGGCCGGTCGTCATCATCAGCGCAGCAAGTGATGCCGCTGCGGTGGCACCTATGGTTTTCATCTTATCTCCCTTGGACGTTGTGCCGGCCGCCATCGGACTGCCGGGTTTGTCTCGTGCGGCGTGATGAGCGCCCACGCGGCGAAATGTTAGCGTCCCAAACCGTCGCTTGCCAAGGAGAAAGCGTGGGTGGCCCAACTGCTTTACGCAGCGGCAACCAGGTCACCCCGATACGGGCTTCGGGGGGAGCCCCCGCCGCCCCCGCGGCGCTCAGCCGGCGGTCGGCGACAGGGCCGCGCGCCCGTCGAGATGGCGTGCCAGATCGTCGAAGCGGTCGAACGCGAAGCTGTGGCGCAGCGCCGTTACGGGTGCCTTGCGGTAGCCTTTCGTGAACAGCGCGAAGGCGACGCCCGTCGCCTCGGCGGTGGCGGCGTCGACCTCGCTGTCGCCGACATAGAGGAGCGGCGTTCCGAGCGCGGCGAAGGCGGCGTGCAGGGGGGCGGGGTCGGGTTTCTTCTGCGGCAGGCTGTCGCCGCCGATGACCACTCCGAAGAAGCGGCCAAGGTCGAGCGCGTCGAGAATGGCAAGCGTCGGCGCCAGCGCCTTGTTGGTGCAAAGCCCCAGCGGATGCCCCAGCGCGCAAAGCCGTTCCAGACACGCCGTCACACCGGGGTAGGGGCGTGTCAGCGCCGCAGGTTCTGCCAGATAGCCGGCCAGCATGGCCGCCGTCATCGGATCCTGCCGGTCCGGGCCAAGGCCGCGCGCCTCGCGCGCCTGGCGGACAAGCTGCGGAATGCCGTGGCCGACGAACGACACCGTCTCGGCCAGGGTGACGGGTTCCGCGTTCTCTCCGGCAAGCACCCGGTTCAGCGCAGCCCTGATGTCGGGGGCGCTGTCGACCAACGTGCCGTCGAGGTCGAAGACGATGGCGCCGCTCACGCTACCTTCCACTTGATCGAGCAGCCCATCGAGGGCACCTGTTCGGCCGGTCCGCGCCCGGTTTCGGCGATCGCCTTCATCGCCTCGTAAAGGTCGCGCCGGGCGTCCGCCGGGCCCGGCATGCGGCCCGAGGCGTCAAGCCGGCCGCGATACTGCAACTCCCCCGCCGCGTTCAGACCGAAAAAATCCGGCGTGCAGGCCGCACCCCAGGCCCGCGCCACTGCCTGCGATTCGTCATGCAGATAGGGGAAGGGGAAACCCTTCGCCTCGGCCATCCGGCGCATCTCGGGGAAGCTGTCGTCGGGATAGGCCACCGCATCGTTCGCGCAGATCGCGGCGACGCCGATTCCCAGCCCCTGAAGATCGCGCGCATCGCGCAGAATGCGGTCAAGCACGGCCAGCACGTAGGGGCAGTGATTGCAGATGAACATGACAAGCGTGCCCTTCGGCCCCGCCACGTTGGACAGCGCATAGGTCTTGCCGTCGGTGGCGGGAAGCGAGAAGGCCGGGGCCTTCCAGCCGAAATCGCAGACGGGCGGGGTGGCGGCCATGGCGGTTCTCCCTGTTCGGGGTCTGAAGCGGTGTGCCCCAAGGATCGGCGGATTCGCGGGCAGGGGCAAGGGCGGCCGCGCGCCGGGCAGGGCGGCGGGCACCCGTGGCGGTTGCATTTGCCGGCGTCTGCGGGCAATCGTGGCCCATGGCTCACCTCCTGCGCAGCGTCATTTCCGGGGTCGTCCTCCGGCCCGTCCTTGTCCTCGCCCTGGCGATGGCGGGGCTGGCGCGCCCGGTTCCGGATGCGGCCCTTTCGGCGCTTCAGTCCTTCGCGCTTGCGGGGGGCGACATCGCGGCGATCTGCGGCGATGCCGACGGTGATGGCCGCGCCGATCACGACGGCTGCCCGGCCTGCCATGTCGCGGGCGCGGCGCTGCTGCCGGATGCGGCTCGCTCCCCCGCGGACGCGGACCTGAGGATCGGCGGCCCGGCGACCGCCCCGTGCGTGATCGTCGCCTCCGCCGGCCCGATCGACCCGGCGCACCGGTTGCGCGCCCCTCCGGCGGCCTGACCCTTTCGCGTTGCCCGGCGCCGGTCCCGGCCGCCGCTTCCCCGTCTTCGCGCCGATGGCCGCCACCGCACCGACGGGCCGCCCGGCGCTTCTTCATAGGAAAACACCATGAAATCCGTTCTTGCCGCGATCCTCCTTCTTGGCCTTGCCGGCACCGCCGTGGCCCACGGTGTCAGCGCCGGCGACATCGAGATCATCCATCCGAACATCCCGCAGCCTGCGCCGAACGCGGCCACAGCGGCGGGCTACATGGCCATCGCGAACGGCGGCAGCCACCCTGACCGACTGATCGGTATCGAGACCGAAGTTGCCGCGAAGGCGCAGTTGCACGAAACCCGCATCGGCACCGAGGGTGTCGCCACCATGGCCCATGTCGAGGACGGCGTCGAAATCCCCGCGGGCGGCACGGTGGTGCTGGAGCCCGGCGGCCTGCATATCATGCTGATGGGGTTGAAGGTGCGGCTGAGCGAGGGCGAGATGGTGCCGGCCACGCTGATCTTCGAGACGGCGGGCCGGGTCGAGGTCGAGTTCATGATCGACCCGCCCGGCGCCGAGGGCCACGGCCATGCGGACCACGGCACGGCGGCCCCCGCGCAGCCCTGACGCGGCCCGTCTTGCGCAGGCGCCCCTTCTGGCCGAGACTGCTTCGGACGGGGCAATCGGCAGGGACATCGGGGGGGGATCATGGCCGGGGCAGACGACGGACCGGCGGGTGACGCGGGCTTCGACCCGCCGCGGCCGGGCGAGATCCGCGCCCCCTTCGACCCGGCCCTGCGCAGCGATGCCGGCGTGGCCTTCATCGGCCACCTTTCCACCCCCTGGCGCAAGGGCGACTGCCCGAAGAACCTGACCGAGGCGCGGGTAAGGGCGCGCGCCCAGGCGGGGCGCTTCTCGGCTTGGGTGCGGCCGGAGTATCGGCCGGCACTGTCGGGGCTGGAGGCGGGCGCGAAGGTGATTCTGCTTTACTGGATGGCCGGGGCGCGGCGCGACCTTCTGGTGCAGGCGCCCAGCCACCGCCCGGACCCGCGCGGAACCTTCGCCCTGCGCTCGCCCGCGCGGCCGAACCCGATCGCGCTTGCCGCGGTCACCGTGCTGTCGGTCGATGCCGCCGCCGGCGTGGTCGAGGTCGATGCGCTCGACGCCTTCGACGGCACGCCGCTTCTCGACATCAAGCCCTGGCTGCCCGGCGTGGACATCCCCCCGGACCTGCCGGAGGGCTGAGCCGCATTCCCCGCCATCCCGCCGCGCCGAACCTGGGCGTCCGCCGGTATTCCCGGAAATTTCCTCTATATGGCAATGACTTGTCATTGGGTTCCGGCGGCGGTTCAACAGTCTTGTCGGGTCAAATAAAAGGAGTATACTACCTAATAATCGCCCATGAACGAGCGATGCAGGGACGAATCAGCGCGCGAGGAACCAAATGGCCGACATGAGCGTCGACTTCTGCGGAGTGAAGTTCAAAAACCCCGTCATCATCGCGTCGCTCGAAACGACGAACAGCCCCGACCTGATGCGCCAATGCTTCGACGCGGGCGCGTCGGGGGCGATCATCAAGACGCTGACCGATATCGAGGACATGGCGCGGCTGACGCAAAACTCGAAGTACTGCGTGATGAACGCCAAGGGCGAGATCATCCGCGGCAAGCCCGCGCGCGATTTCGTCTTCTACAGCCGGTCGGGCTATTCCAGCACCTACTACAAGGACTGGATCCCCGATCTGAAGGAAACCCAGAAATACGCAGCCGACCGTGGCGCCCATCTGATCGGCAGCGCCGGCGCCAAGGACATCAACGGCTGGAAGGACATCTGCCGCACGATCGAGGATTGCGGCCTGCCGATGGTCGAACTGAACTTCGGCTGCCCGCACCCGGCGATGATGCCCGGCGTCCACGGTGGCTCGATGATCGGGCAGGAGCCGGAGGTGGCCTACGAGGTCACGCGCCAGGTCTGCGAATCCGTCGGCATCCCGGTCATCGTCAAGCTGACGCCGGACCAGTCGAAGCCGCTCGCCGTGGCCAAGGCGGTGCGCGAGGCAGGGGCGGCGGGCGTGACCGCGATCAACCGCCACACCGGCTTTGTCGTCGACATAGAGACGGGCCAGCCGCGCATCGGCGGCCCGGCCGGGATCGGCGGCACCTGGGTCAAGCCCCTGTCGCTGCGCTGGGTGCACCGCATCCACGAAGACCTCGGCATGCCGATCTCGGGCTCGAACGGCATCTTCGACCACCGGGACGTGATCGAGTTCCTGATGGCGGGGGCGACCATCGTGCAGGTCGGCTCGATCCTCATGGTCAAGGGCATCAAGTGGCTGCCCAAGATCATCGAGGGGGTCGAGCAGTTCATGGACGAAAAGGGCTACGAGACGGTGGAGGAGATGATCGGCCTCGCCTCGCAGCGCTCGGTCAAGGACTATTCCGAACAGTTCTCCAAGAACCGGATGCACGCGGTCGTCAACGAGGACACCTGCAAGAACCCGACCTGCAACATCTGCATCCAGGTCTGCTTCTACGAGGCACTGTCACAGAACCCGGCGGGCAAGATCGACGTGCACACAGACAGCTGCATCGGCTGCGAGCTTTGCCTCGACGTCTGCCCCTTCGATTCCATCGAGATGCGGGAGTCCACGCCCGCCCAGCTTGCCTCGGGGTTCTTCAACATCCCCGAGGGCGTGTTCGAGCACGACAAGTTCGGAACGCAGCGCAACAACATGGACACGATCCGCGCCAACAGTCCGAAATTCAACAAGGAACCAGCCGAATAGGGAGGCATCCATGGCCGTCAACAAGATCCATCGCGAATTCTACCAGGTCGACATCGACAGCGGCTGGGAGACACCGAAGGGATACCCTGCCGGGATCAAGCAGAAGATCCTGTCGGGCACGCTCGACATGGCCAACCGCCAGGGCGGGCACACGCGGCTTCTGAAGTTCGAGCCGGGCACCTATACCACCGTCCCGTTCGAGCATGACTACTGGGAAGAGGTCTTCGTGATCGAGGGCGATCTCTGGGTCGGCAACGACGGCCCGACGGGGGGCGAGCGGTTCGGGCAATACACCTACTGCGTGCGTCCGCCGCATGTGCCCCACGGCCCCTTCCGCAGCGAAGAAGGCTGCCTGCTGATGGAACAGCACTACTACGACCCGCAGTAAGCTCCCCCCATCGCGGCGGGTTGCCCCCGGGGGTGGCCTGCCCTTGTCCCGGTGCCCGTCCGATGATCCAGAACATCACCGACCTTGCCCGCAAGCTCGACAAGGGCGCCGTGACAAGCGCCGCCCTCGTGGCCGAGGCGCTGGAACGCATCGCCGATCCCGCGGGGCAGGGCGGGCTTGCGTTCCTGTCCACCTGTGCCGGTGCGGCGATGGCGCAGGCCGAGTGGATCGACGGCGCGCGGGCGAAGGGCCTGCCGCTGCCGCGCCACGCCGGCGTGCCGATCGCGATCAAGGACCTCTTCGACGTGAAGGGCGAGGTGACGCGGGCGGGGTCGCGGGTGCTCGACACGCAGGCGCCTGCCGCGGCCGATGCCGCGATCGTGTGGAACCTGCGCCGGGCCGGCTTCGTCATCGTCGGCAAGAACAACATGACCGAGTTCGCCTATTCCGGCCTTGGCCTGAACGCCCATTTCGGCACGCCGCTCAATCCCTGCGACCCGGCCGAGGCGCGGATACCGGGCGGATCGTCCTCGGGTGCCGGCGTGTCGGTCGCGGCGGGGATGGTGCCCGCCGCCATCGGCACCGACACCGGCGGCTCCTGCCGGATCCCGGCCGCCTTCTGCGGCATCGTCGGCTTCAAGCCGACCTCGACCCGCGTCCCGCGCGAAGGCGCCGTGCCCCTGTCGAAGACGCTTGACTGCATCGGGCCGCTGGCGACCAGCGTTTCGTGCTGCGCGGTGCTCGATTCCGTCCTTGCGGGCGGGGAGGGGGAGGATGAGCCGTCGTTCCCCGAAGGCGGGCTCCGGCTGGGCGTCCTTGGCGGCTATGTGACAGAGCACATGGACGCCATGGTGGGCGCCGCGTTCGAGGCGATGCTGACGCGGCTTTCGCGACGCGGCGTGCGGCTGACGCCGCTGACCATTGCCGAACTCGCCGACCTGCCGCGGATCAACGCCAAGGGCGGGCTGGTCGGGGCGGAGGCCCACGCCTGGCACGCCCCGCACCTGGCCACGCGGGCCGAATTCTACGACCCCTGGGTGCGCGACCGCTTCGGCGCCGGACGCTCGCAGACGGCCGAGGACTACATCCGCGTGATCGAGGAGCGCGCGCGGATGCGGGCGCTGGTGGCCGAGCGGACGCTGCCCTTCGACGCGCTGATCCTGCCCGCCGTGCAGATCGTGCCGCCGACGCTGGACAGCCTGAAGGACACCGCCGTGTCCAACGCCACCAACCTGCTTTGCCTGCGCAACACGGCGGTCGGCAACTTCCTCGACCTTCCCGCCATCTCCATCCCCTGCCACGACGATGGCACCCTTCCCGTTGGCGCGATGCTGATGGGCCGGACGGGCGAGGACCGGCGGCTCCTGTCCATCGCGCGCGGGATTGAAGGCACCATCCGCGGCCACTGACCGAAAGGACCATCCATGCCCGCCCAAGTCGTTTTCGATGCGCTGTTCACCACCCGCGAGGGGGCCGAGCGGGACCGCGTCACCGTCCGCAAGGTGATCGTCGGCGGCTGGACCGGGCGCGACCGGGCCGCGCTTCAGCACCACATCGACGAACTTGCCAAGATCGGCGTGCAGCCGCCTTCGAAGACGCCGCTTTTCTACCGCGTCGGCGTGTCGCGCCTGTCGACCGCCGACACCATCGAGGCGCTGGGCGAGGGGTCGAGCGGCGAGGTCGAATATGTGCTTCTGAACCACAAGGGCCGGATCTGGGTCGGCGCCGGATCGGACCACACCGACCGGGTGGTTGAACACATGGGAATCTCGGTCGCCAAGCAGCTGTGCGACAAGCCCGTGGCGACCGAGTTCTGGCCGCTCGACGAGGTCGAGGGGCATTGGGACAAGCTGCGCATCCGCTCCCACATCAAGGAGAACGGGGCAGAGGTCGTCTATCAGGATGGCGGCGTCGCTGGCCTGATCTCGCCGCGTGAGTTGCTGGCGAAGCTGGCCGAAGAGGGCGGCGCCCTGGAGGAGGGCGTGCTGATGTTCGGCGGCACCTGCGGCGCCATCGGCGGCGTGCGCCCGAGCCCGCGCTTTCGCTTCGAGCTGTTGGACCCGGTCCTGAACCGCACCATCGCGCATGCCTATGACGTGGTCCCGGTTCCCGTCGTCGGCTGACGGGACGGCGCGGCAAAGGGTTTGCGCGGGCGACAAATAAGAAGTATACTTCCTAAAACGGGAGGTGAATCATGACCTATGTCGTCACCGAGAACTGCATCAACTGCAAGTTTCAGGACTGCGTCACCGTCTGCCCGGTGGACTGCTTCTACGAGGGGGAGAACTTTCTGGTCATCCACCCCGACGAATGCATCGACTGCGGCGTGTGCGAACCGGAATGCCCGGCCGATGCGATCCGGGCAGATACCGAGCCGGGACTTGAGACTTGGCTGGCGATCAACGCGAAATACGCGGCGCGCTGGCCCGTCATCACCGAGATCGGCACCGTGCCCGCCGATGCCGAGGACTGGAACGGACGCCCCGGCAAGGCGGCGCTGCTGATTACGGGCGAAGCGCCGGAAGCCCCGCATGCGCAAAAGCCGGTCTATCCGGCCGGCGCGGAGGCGCCCGGGGACGTGCTTGAGGGCTACGAGCTTGACGGCACGCGGGTGGCCTTCCCCGAGGCCGATGCCGGCAGCGCGGTCGTGGAACTGCCCCCCCGCGCGCCCGACGACGACGGCTTCGAGGTGGACGGCCTGCGCGTGACCCCCTGACGCCGGGCAGCCCCCCCGACCGCCCCCCAGATAACCGGAGTGACCCATGAACGCCGTGCAAGACCCCTACGCCGCGACCCCCGCCGTCTTGCCCGACGGCCAGACCGTCCTCAGCGTCCGCCACTGGGACGACCGGCTGTTTTCCTTCCGCGTGACGCGGCCGCAAAGCTTCCGCTTCCGGTCAGGCGAGTTCGTGATGATCGGCCTGCCGGGCGAGGGTGGCAAGCCGGTCCTTAGGGCCTATTCCATCGCCTCGCCCTTCTGGGACGAGGAGCTGGAGTTCTATTCGATCAAGGTGCCGGACGGCCCCCTGACCTCGCGGTTGCAGAAGATCCGTCCGGGCGATCAGGTGATCGTCAGGACGAAGGCCACCGGCACGCTGGTCCTCGACGCGCTGCTGCCGGGCCGGACGCTCTGGATGATCTCGACCGGCACCGGCGTCGCCCCCTTCGCCAGCCTGATGCGCGAGCCCGAGACCTATGAGAAGTTCCAGACCGTGATCCTGACCCAGACCTGCCGCAATGTCAGCGAGCTTGCCTATGGCGCCGACCTGCACCGGCGGCTTTTGGAGGACCCGCTGGTGGGCGAGGAGGCGGCCGCGAAGTTCCGCCGCTATGCGACCACGACGCGCGAGCCGTCCGAACGCATGGGCCGGATCACCGACCTGATCGAAAGCGGGAAACTCTTTGAAGATCTCGGCCTGCCGCCGCTCGACCCCGGCCAGGACCGCGTGATGATCTGCGGCTCGATGGGCCTCAACCTCGACATGAAGCGCCTCCTGGAGGCGCGTGGCTTCACCGAGGGCGCGAACAGCCGCCCCGGCGAATATGTCGTCGAACGCGCCTTCGTGGACTAGGGGCGGGCTTAGCGGCCCTTCAGCCGCGCCTTCAGCACCGCCCAGAGCATCGCGAAGACGCTGAGCCGGCGGGCGGGCGCGGCCGCGCCGCCGGCCAGAACCGCGTCGCAGTTGGCGGCGAACTGGGCCAGGATGTAGTCGACGAAGCCCGCGACAAGCTCGGGCCGGTTGAACTGCGCCAGCATCCCCTCGATCCCGAAGCGCAACTCCACCCGGACCTGGCTGGTGGCGGCATCGGTGCCGGGCGCGATCGCATAGCCGAGATCGCCGCGCACCCGCGACTTGCCCAGCTTGTCATCGCCCTGGCCGCTGATCGCGCCTTCGCGCGTGGTGTCGTCGTTGCGGAACGTACCGTGCCCGCCGAACCGCGCCCGGATCGGGCCGAAGCGGATTTCGACCGAGCCCTGGAAGCGGTCGCCATCCACGCTCTCGAGCGTGGCGCCGGGGATGCAGGGGGCGACGCTGCGCGGGTCGCGGAACAGCGCCCAGACGGTTTCGGGCGGGTGGTTCAGGGTGAAGTCGCGGCGCACCACCGTCGCGCCGCCCTCGTCCGACACGCGCGCCGCTGCGGCGGCGGGCGCTGGGGTGGCTTCGGGCGGCAGCGGGTCAAAGCGGGTGAAGCTGCGCGACCGCGCCGGGATGGCCGGGGCGGGCCGTTCGGCCCGGCCGCCCTCGGTCCGGCGCTGGCCCGCCACGTCGCGGATCGCGGCGACGATGCCGACATAGCCCGTGCAGCGGCAGAGGTTGCCGCTGAGTTCATGGCGGATCGTCGCCTCGTCGGGGTCGTCGAACCGGGCGACGATGTCGCGCGCGGTCGCCAGCATGCCGGGCGTGCAGAAGCCGCATTGCAGCGCGTGGTGGCGCGAAAAGGCGTCGCGCAGGCGGTCCATGACCGGATCGCCGCGATGGCCCTCGATCGTCTCGATCACCGCGCCGTCGCAGGCATGGGCATAGGTGATGCAGGACCTGACAGGCTTGCCGTTCATCATCACCGTGCAGGCGCCGCAGACGCCCTGTTCGCAGGCCAGATGCGTGCCGGTCAGGTCGAGGTGGTCGCGCAGCACCTCGGCCAGTTGCGCGCGGGGCGGAACGGTCGCGGTGCAGTCTTCGCCGTTGACGGTCAGGCGGATCGTATCAGACATCGGCCAGGGCCTCCTCGACCGCGCGGCGATGGGCGACGGCAAGCTGGTGGATCTTCACCGCTGAGAGCGATAGCCCGCTGTGTTCCAGCGCCGTCTTCACTGTGGTTAGGCCGGCCGGAGAGCCAGTCCGTGCCGCATGGGCAGCGAGGTCGGGCAGGAGGAGCGGCGCCCCCCCGGTCGATCCGAAGACCGCGCGGCAGATGCGCGTCTCGGGGTCGGCGACGAAGGCACCGATGGCGTCGGCGAACTCGCCCACCTTGCGGCAGATCTTGTGGTAGCCCCAGCGCGCGGCCGGCGAATGGCGCGGGATGCGGATCGCGGTCACGATCTCGTCGGGCCGAAGCGCGGTGCGATAGGCGCCGAGCATGAAGGCGGGCATCGGAATCTCGCGCGTGGCCCCCGTGCCGTCCGTCGCCACGACGCCGGCGCCGAGCGCGGTCAGCGCCGTCACCCAGTCTGCCGCCGGGTCGGCGTGGCAGAGGCTGCCGCCGATGGTGCCGCGGTTGCGCACCGCGCGGTAGGCGATGCCGCCCGCGACATGGCGCAGCATGCCGGCGATGGGTTCCGGGCAGTCGCCGTCCTCGATCCTTGCGTGGGTGACGGCGGCGCCGATCTCCACATGGCTCGCCGTCTCGCGGCAGTCGGAAAGGCCCGGCAGCGCGGTGATGTCCAGAAGGCGTTCGGGCCGGGCAAGGCGCAGGTTCAGCATCGGGCCCAGCGACTGACCCCCCGCCATGACCTTCACGGCGCCGTCGCCCGCCGCCAGCGCGCGACCGGCCTCGGGCGCATCGGCGGGGCGGACCATCTCGAAGGCGGCAGGCTTCATTCCGCAGCCTCCCGCGCGGCCTGCGCCTTCAGGATCGCGCCCAGCACCCGCTCGGGAGTGGCGGGCAGGCTGTTCAACTCGACGCCGAAGGGGGAAAGCGCATCGTTAACCGCGTTGACGATGGCCCCGCCCGGCGCGATGGCCGCGCCTTCGCCGACGCCCTTGATCCCGTGCCGCGTGTAGGGTGACAGCGTTTCGGCATGGCCAAGGCGGAACGCCGGCAGTTCCGCCGGCCCCGGCAGGATGTAGTCGGCAAGGGTGGAGGTCAGCGGCTGGCCGTTCGCATCGTAAAGCACCTCCTCGAAAAGCGCGGTGCCGATGCCCTGCGCCGCGCCGCCATAGGCCTGCCCTTCGAGGATCAGCGGGTTCACCCGCCGCCCGCAATCCTCGAAGATGAAATAATCCTCGATCGCGACACGGCCGGTGTCGGGGTCGACCTCGACCACGGCGGCATGGGTCGCATAGGTGAAGACGCCAGTGTCGATGTCGGGCTTGTAGCCCTCCGTCACCTCAAGCCCCGCCGTCTCCACGTCGTCGGGCAACTGGTCGGGGCGCAGGTACCAGGCCCGCGCGATATCCTCGAACGTCACATGCGCGGCGCCGTGCCAGGCCTTGCCCTCGGCAAGGCGCACGTCCTCGGCCCGGCATTGCAGCAGGTGCGCGGCGTGGCGCCTGACCCGGCCCGCCAGCACCTCGGCCGCCTTCGACACCGCGCCCCCCGACATGACCATCCCGCGCGAGGCATAGGCGCCGGTCGAATAGGGCGTTACGCCGGTGTCGCCCATCACCACGCCGATGCGGCTGACGTCGACGCTCAGCCATTCGCTCGCCACCTGGGCCAGCGTCGTCTCCAGCCCCTGGCCGAAGCTGTGGTTGCCCGACCGCACCTCGACCGAGCCGGACGGCGTGATCTTCACCATCGCCTGATCGTAGCCGGGCACCAAAGGCAGGCCCCAGGCGGCAAAGACCTTGGTTCCGTGGGCGGATTGTTCGGTGAAGGTCGAAAAGCCGATGCCAAGATACCGGCCTTCCGCGCGGGCGGCCGCCTGTCGCGCGCGGAACCCCTTGAGGTCGATGGCCTTTTCGGCCTGCGCCACGCTTTCGGGGTAGTCGCCGCTGTCGTAGAACTTCTTCGTCACGTTGGTGTAGGGCATCTTCGCTGCCGGGACGAGGTTTTCCTTGCGCACCTCGGACGGCTCGCGCCCCACCGCGCGGGCGATGGCGTCGATCGTCAATTCCATCGCAAAGCAGACACCGGGCCGGGCCACGCCGCGATAGGGGGTGAAGGCGGGCTTGTTGGTCGCGACCGAATATGTGCGACAGCGGTAGATGCCGAAGTCGTAGGGGCCGGGCAGGTTGCCGCCCGCCTGCGCGGCCTCCAGGCAGGCGGTGAAGGGCCAGACCGAATAGGCGCCGACATCGACGGTGATCTCCGCGTCGATCCCCAGAAGCCGCCCGCGGGTGTCGGCGAAGGCGGTGAGCCGGTAGTGGTGCTGGCGGGTGTTGGCGCCGGCGACCAGATGTTCGCGCCGGTCCTCGGTCCAGCGGATCGGGCGGCCGGCCCGGCGCGCGACCCAGGACACCGACAACTCCTCGGGCTGGAGCACGCATTTGTAGCCGAAGCCGCCGCCCACATCCGGCGCGATCACCCGGACCTGGCCCTGGTCGAGGCCGAGGAATTCCGAAATGCCGGTGCGGATCAGGTGCGGCACCTGGGTCGAGGTGTAGACGACAAGCTGGCCTGCCTTCTCGTCCCAGTGGGCGAGCGTTCCCTTGCCCTCCATCGGGTTCATGCACTGGCGCGCGGTCGAATATTCGCGCTCGATGACGACGGGGGCGGTCTTGCGCAGGCTGTCGATGTCGCCGTCGAAGAAGGTGGTCAGGAACAGGTTGCTGCCCCACTCCTCGTGCAGGAGCGCCGAATCGGGCTGGCGTGCCTTCAGCGCGTCAACGACCGCGGGCAGGGCGTCGATTTCCAGTTCGACCCGTTCCGCCAGGTCCTCGGCCTCGGCGCGGGTGGGGGCGATGCAGATCGCCACGCATTCGCCGACGAAGCGGACCTTGTCCTTGGCCAGCGGATACTGGTCGGAAGCGTTGTAGCTCGGCAGCGAGGATTGCGCGCGGATCGGCCGGACATCAGCCAGATCGGCGGCAGTGAAGACGCGCGCCTCGGCCCCTGCGGGCTTGCGGACCGCGCGGATGCGCCCGTGCGCGACGGGGCTGCGGACAAAGGCCGCCTCCCACTGGCGGGGCAGGCGGATGTCGCCGACGAAGCGGGCCTGCCCGTTCAGAAGCCTGCGGTCTTCCTTGCGCTGGACGCGTTCGCCGATACCCGTAGACACGTTCACCTTCCTTCGCCGCAACCTGCCGGCCCGACCGGCGCATTCATGCAGAAACCGGAGGGTCCGAAAAGGGTGGACCACAAAGGAAGTATACTGCACAATAACACCCATGCAACACCCTTGGCGCGCGTGAAGGCTTGTTTGACGGGGGCCGAGCGGTGATAAGACAGGACCGGAAATGCGGGACTCGCAGGCCGGTCCCGGATCGCAAGGAAATGGCGGTGGACATGGACAAAACGTCACAGACGCCAGGCAAGGAACCGCGGCCCGGCAAGGTCCGCAGTCGCACCTATGACGAGTTGTGGACCCGTCCCGGTTACCTGATCCGGCGCCTGCACCAGATCCATGTGGGCCTTTTCGCCGAGGAATGCGGCAGCGAGGATGTGACGCCGGTGCAGTCCGCCATCCTGACCGTGTTGCAAAGCGGCGAGGAGATGGATCAGCTCACCCTCTCCACCTCGGTCGGAATCGACCGCACCAGCGGGGCCGACGTGATCCGGCGGCTGGAGCGGCGCGGCTTTCTCACCCGCCAGTCCTCGAAGTTCGACCGGCGCGCGAAACTGGTCAAGATCACCGAGGCGGGGCGCGCCTTCATCAAGGGCGTGCGTCCCCGGATGGCGCGCGCGCAAGAACGCCTGATCGCCCCCCTGACCGACGAGGAGCGCGACGAATTCTTCCGCCTGATCAACAAGATGGTCGATGCCAACAACGAGGCGAGCCGGGCGCCCATGGGCACGCTCTAGCGTGGTGTCCCCGCAGCCTTCGCGGGACGTGTCGGCGGGCAAAGAAAATCGTTGCGTTTGCAGTAAAGAGGAGCATACTTCGTAAATAGAAACCGATCACGGTACACCCCGGCCTGAACTCCGGCGCTTCGAAGTACCGGGACAGACACGAACCGGCCGCCCCGCGGGAAGCCGCGGGCGGGCGAGGTGGGAGGTGAGACGTGACCTTGCTGGCGCAGTACGCCCTGACAGGAGTGGTGACAGGCTGTTTCCTGATCCTCGCCACCATCGGATTCTCTCTGACGCGCCAGGTCGAGGGGTTCCTCAACATCGCGCATGCCGAAATGCTGGGCGTCTCTGCCTTCATCACCTGGGGGCTGAACGCGGTGGCGGGCTGGCCCTTCCTGCCCTCGGCCGCGGTCGCGGTGGTGGCGACGGCATTCCTGGGACTGGCGATCGGGCGGGTGGTCTATGACCCGATGCGCCGGCTCGGGCCGGCGGTCCTGCTGATCACCTCTGTCGGGGTGGCCTATGTCATGGCCGGCGTCATGCACGCCATCATCGGCACCGGCATCCGCTCGCTCGACATGCCGCTGGCGACCTCCTACAAGGCCTTCGGCCTGCGCATCACCGACTACCAGATGGTCGTCGTGGCACTTGCGGCGGCAACCGGCATCTCGCTTGCGCTGTTCCTGAACCGGACGAAGACCGGGCTTGCGATCCGGGCGATGTCGTCGAACCCCGAGCTTGCAGCCTCACGCGGGATCGACGTGCGCCAGACCTCGCGCGCGACCTGGCTGATCGCCTCGGGGCTGGCGGGGCTGGCGGGGGTGATGCTGGCGCTGATCGCGACGCTCTCGACCGACATCGCCTTCAACCAGATCCTGCAGATCCTTGCCGTGGCGATCCTGGCCGGGCTCGGCTCGCTCTACAGCGTGATCGCCGCGGGGCTGATCGTCGGCATCGCGATGGACATGTCGGTCTACTGGATACCGGCGGGCTACCGGCCGCTGATCGCCTTCCTCGTGGTGATCCTGGCCCTGCTTGTCCGCCCGCAGGGGCTGTCGGGGAAGGCGCGGTCATGAACCTCGTGCAGCTTTTCCTGGCCGTCGTCATGTTCGGCAGCCTGTTCTCGGTCCTGACGCTGTCCTTGAACCTGCAATACGCGCGTGGCGGGATGATCAACTTCGGCACCGTCGCCTATTTCGCGGCGGGCGCCTATGCCTATGCGATCGTCACGCAGGAACCGCCGAGCGGCCTGGACCAGTACCTGGTCGGCCTGCACGGGCCCTGGTGGGCAGGCTTCCTGGCGGCGGGTGTCGCCTCGATGGCCTTCGCCGTCCTCACCGGTTGGCCGACCCTGCGGCTGAGGGGCGAGTATCTGGCGCTGACCACCTTCGCCTTTGCCGAGATGCTGCATTCGCTTCTGGTCAACGAACGCCGGATCGGCAACGGCACCGTCGGGCTTGCCAACGTGGAACGGCCCGACCCCGGCAGCCTCGGCCTGCCCGACGCCTGGGCCTATGCGGGCGCGGCCTTCCTCTTGATGCTGGCGACCGCGCTCGTCTTCCGCCGCCTGCTCGCCTCGCCCTATGGCCGCGCCATCGACGCCGTGCGCGACGACGAGACCGCGGCAGAGGCGATCGGCAAGGACATCGCGCGACTCAGGTTCGAGGTCTTCGTGATCTCGGCCGTTCCGATCGGCTTTGCGGGCGCGCTCTACGCCATGATCACGACGCTCGTCAGCCCCGACCTCTTCACCGCCGAAGTCACCTTCTTCGTCTGGATCGCGCTGGTCCTCGGCGGCGAGCGCACGATCCTCGGCGCGGTCCTCGGCACCATGGCGCTGGTCGGGTTTCAGGAACTCGTGCGCGCCTTCCCCTTCGAATCCGTGCGCGCCGCCGAGATCGCGGCGGCCGGCGAGGACATCGTCACTGGCATCCTCTTCATCCTGATCCTGCGCTGGCAACCGTTCGAGGCGATGGTGAAACGGAGGGCCGCGGCATGACACGCGATCTGCTGGTCGTGGACCGGGTCATCAAGCGCTTCGGCGGGCTCAAGGCCGTCGGCGGCGACGACGGGCTGAGCTTCACGGTCCCCGAAGGCACTTTCCTCGGCCTGATCGGGCCGAACGGGGCGGGCAAGTCCACGACCTTCAACCTGATCTCGGGCGTCCTCAAGCCCGACGAAGGCAAGGTGCTTCTGGACGGGGTGGACCTTGCGAAAGCGCGCGCGTCCGAAATCGCCGCGCTGGGGCTGGGCCGCACCTTCCAGACCCCGCGCGCCTTCCCCTCGCTCAGCGTGCTCGACAACGTGATCGTCGGCGCCGACAGCGCAGGCGAACGCGTCGGCATGGCGTTCTCCGGCCGCTGGCGGGACAGCGAAGGCGCGCTGCGGGACAAGGCCGCGGCGGTGCTGGCGCGCGTGGGCCTGTCCGAACGGATCAATGACCATGTGGGCAGCCTTTCGGGCGGCGAGTTGCGGATGCTGGAGGTGGCGCGGCAACTGGTGCGCGACCCCAAGATCCTGCTTCTGGACGAACCCACCGCCGGGGTCGACCCCAGCCTCCAGTCAAAACTGTCGAACATCCTCGTCGATCTGCATGCCGAGGGGCGGACGCTGATCGTGGTGGAGCACAACCTCCACTTCCTCTTGCGCATCGCCGACCGGGTGGTTGTCCTGCAGAACGGCCAGCTTCTGTCGCAAGGCACCCCGGCAGAGATCAAGGCCGACGAAAAGGTGATCACTGCCTATCTGGGGGCGGACCATGCAGCTTGAGGTCAAGGGGCTGAAATCGGGCTACGGCAAGGTCCAGATCCTGCACGGCATCGACCTGACCGCGCCGCCGCGCGAGATCACCGCCGTCCTGGGGCCGAACGGCGCCGGAAAATCCACGCTGATGAAGACCATCGCCGGGCACCTTCCGGTGATGGAGGGGGAGATGCGCTATCGCGGCAACTCTCTCGTCGGCCACAGCGCGCTTTCGATCTGCAAGGAAGGCATCGGCTTCGTGCCGCAGGATCACAACGTCTTTTCCGCCCTCTCGGTCAGGGACAACCTGCGCGCCTCCTCGCTCGCCTTCGAGGGGGCGGGGGAGCGGGTGGCCGAGGTGCTGCGCCGGTTCCCGATCCTGGCCGAACGCGCGGATCAGGCGGCCTCGACCCTGTCTGGCGGCGAACGCCAGACGCTGGCCATCGCCATGGCGCTGGTGGCCGGCCCCGACATCCTGATCCTCGACGAACCGACCGCGGGTCTTGCCCCGATCTTCGTCGACCGCATCGTCTCCTGGGTTCGCGAACTGGCCGAGGAGGGCATGGGGGTGGTCTGGGTGGTGGAACAGAACCCCGAAAAGATCCTCGCCATTTCCGAGACGGCCTATGTGATCGACGCCGGCCGCACCTCCGAAATCCTCGAAGCCAGGTCGCTGCTGGCACCTGGCCGCCTGGAAGAAGTCCTGCTTCAGGTTCACGTGTAACGACATAAGGGAGGAACAAGACAATGAAGACGCAGACCATAAGGAGCATGCTGCTCAAATCCACGCTGCTCGCCGGAACCTTCGCCGCCTCGACCCTTGCCGCGTCCGCGCAGGAGGTCACCATCGGCGTGCTCGTGCCGCTGACGGGTGAGCTTGGGGAGTTCGGCAAGATCGTCGCCGGGGCCGTCGAACTGGGCGTGGCCGAAGTGAACGCGGCGGGCGGCACCAAGTGCGGCATGATCCGCACCGTCGTCGCCGACACCGGCGGCAACCCCGAGGTGGGCATCCGCGAGGCCACCAAGATGATCGAGAGCGAAGGCGCCGTCGCCGTCGTCGGCCCGACCTCGGGCGTGATGGTGGCGCTTGTCGATCTGGCCAAGCGCACCAAGACCGTGATCATGTCGCCCTACGCGGGGACGATCACGCTGAACGAACTGGGCGGCGACTATGTCTATCGCACGGTTTCCTCCGACCTCGGCGACGGCGCGGCCTCGGGTCTGTGGCTCAGCGAAAAGGGCTACAAGCGCGTGGCGATGCTGGTTCAGAACGAGGAATCGACGATCTCGCCCGCGCAGGTCGCCAAGGACAAGCTTGCCGCCTCGGGGATCGAACTGACCGACTACGTCATCTACAACCCCGGCCAGCCGTCCTACCAGGCCGAGCTTGTCTCCGTCCTCGCCAATGCGCCGGATGCGATCTACCTGGCCGGTGGCCAGGAATCCGGCGTGACCGTGATCAAGGAGGCGACCGCGGGCGGGTTCGAGGGTGAGTGGCTCTTCACCGCCGACCTCGCCGTGCCCGAGATATTCGATGCCGTGGGCGCGCAGTACCTGAACGACCGCGCCTTCGTGGAATTTGCCGACGCCGACAGCTCGTTGCCCGAATACAAGGCCTTCGACGCGCTCTATCAGGAAAAGAACGGGGCGGAGCCGGGGCCGTTCGCGGCGAACTCCTTCGACATGGCGAACCTGATCGCGCTGTCGCTGGAAAAGGCCGATGCCTGCACCGGCGAGGGGATCAACGCGGTCATCCGTGACATCGCCGACGGGGGCGAGGCCGTCAGCAGCTTTGCCGCCGGCAAGGAGGCGATCGCCGCCGGCAAGGACGTGAACTACGAGGGCGCCTCGGGCCCGCTTGCCTTCGACGCAAGCGGCACGCCCGCCGGGTCCTATTCGATCCAGCAGGCCAAGGACGGCAAGTGGGAGAACGTGAAGTTCTACCCCGCCAGCGCCTTCGAATAAACCCGAAAGCCAGCCGCGCACCAGAGACGAAGGCCCCGGTCGCAGGACCGGGGCCTTTGCGTGCGCGGGGTTTCCCGCCCGCTCCTCCACCACAAGGCGGGCTGCCGCTGCCTTGGCGGGGGCGCGGCCTGCTTTGCCAACTTCCTCATGCCCGCGGCCGAGGAGGAGCGCGAGGATGCGATGCTGCTGGCGACCCTGATGGTGCGGGCCGACGCCGCGCCGATCCTGGCCGAGGCGGGCAGGGCGGTCGGGCTGACGCTGCGGCGCCTCGCGGCCGGCGCCAATCCCTTGCCCGCCACTCTGCACTAGCGGGGCCGCCGCGACCGGCCGCCCCGGCGCGCGCACGCCGTCACGGCCCTGCGCGGCCCACGTTCTCGCGCGCGACAGAGACGGCCTTGAGCACCGCGAAGACAGGCCGGCCCGCCCGCAGGTCCAGCGCATCGACCGAGCGGCGGGTCACCCGCGCCAGGATCGTGGCCTCGCCCGCCGACAGCCGCACCAGCGCGCCCGGACCTTCGCCGAGGTGGATGTCCCGGACCGTGACCGACAGGATGTTCAGGGCCGAAATCCCCTCGGGGCGCCGCGTCGCGAGCATCACGTCCTGAGCCAGGATCCTGAGGCGTACCGTGGCACCCTCGGCCGCCTCTATTCGCGGCAGCCAGACCGGCCCGGCCCCGGTGTCGAGCCGGGTCAGGCCGTCCGCCTCCTGCGCCACGACGCGGGCGGAGATCATGGCGCCCGCCTCGCGCAGGCCCATGACGGGGGCGATCGCGGGGTCTGACAGGATCGTGCTCGCCGGGCCGATGGCGGTGACGCGGCCGGCCTCCATCAGCACGACGGTCGTGGCCAGGCGTGCCACCTCGGCGACCGAATGGCTGACGTAGAGGATGGGCAGGCCCAGTTCGTCGCGCAGCCGTTCGAGATAGGGCAGGATTTCTCCCTTGCGCGCCTCGTCGAGCGCGGCGAGCGGTTCGTCCATCAGCAGAAGGCGCGGGTTCGACAGGATCGCGCGGCCGATGGCAACGCGCTGCCTTTCGCCCCCCGAAAGCGTGGCGGGGCGACGGTCAAGCAGCGGGGCGATCCCCAGAAGCGCGACGATCCGCTCAAGCCCCACACCCGGCCCCACATCGGGCCCGGCGGGCGCGAACCAGCGGCCGAAGAGCAGGTTCTGCCGTACCGTCAGGTGCGGGAACAGGCGGGCATCCTGAAAGACATAGCCGATGCGGCGGCGGTGGGGCGGCAGGCACCGGCCCGCGCCGGTGTCGAGAAGCACCACGCCGTCGGCCGCGATCCTGCCCTCGTCGGGGCGGAACAGGCCGGCGACGGCGTTGATCACCGTCGTCTTGCCCGATCCCGACCGCCCGAACAGGGCCGTCACCCCGGCCGGCGCCTCGAATGCCAGGTCCAGCGAAAACCCCTCGAACCGGTGCTTCAGGGCGATCCGAAGGGTCATTGGCCCGAGATCCTCCGGGCCACCGCGCGTGCCACCCATTCGGACAGCAGAAGCGCCGCCATGGCAATCGCGATGGCGATGGCGACAAGGCGCGCCGCCTGCGGCTCCCCGCCCGGCACCTGCAGGAAGGCGTAGATCGCCGAGGGCAGGGTCTGGGTCTGGCCGGGGATATTCGAGACGAAGGTGATGGTCGCGCCGAACTCTCCCATCGCCTTGGCGAAGGCAAGGATCGCGCCCGCGATGACGCCGGGCAGGATCAGCGGCAGGGTCACGGTGGCAAAGACCCAAGGCCGCGACGCCCCGAGCGTGCCGGCTGCCTGTTCGAGCCGCGGGTCCACCGCCTCGATCGCAAGCCGCATCGCGCGGACCATCAGCGGAAAGGCCATGATCCCCGCCGCCAGCGCCGCCCCGGTCCAGCGGAATGCAAGGACGACGCCGAACCACTCGTCCAGGACCTGCCCGACCGCGCCCCGTCGCCCGAAGATGATCAGCAGCAGATAGCCCGTCACCACCGGCGGCAGGATCAGCGGCAGGTGGACCACCCCGTTGAGCAGCGGCTTGCCCCAGAAGTTCCATCGCGCCAGCGCATAGGCGACCAGGAGCCCGAAGGGCAGGCTGACCAGCGTGGCCCAGAACGAAACGCGCAGCGACAGGGCCACTGCGCGCCATTCATCGGGTGTCAGCCAATCGGTCATTCCGCCTCGCTCAAGGTGGTTCGGTCCGGTCAGTTCAGGATCGCGAAGCCCTGCGCGGCGAACTTCGCATCCCCGGCATCGGAGGACAATGCCTCGAAAAATGCGCGGTCGGCCGCGTCCGCAGCCCCGGTCAGAAGGGCGCCCGGATAGACGATGGGCTTGTGGCTGTCGTCGGGGAAGGTGCCGACGACGGTGACGGCATCATCGGCCACCGCGTCGGTCGCATAGACGATCCCATAGGGTGCCTCGCCCGTCGAGACCAGCATCAGCGCCGCGCGCACGTTTTCCGACTGCGCGACCGAGGCCTCGACCGAGGGCCAGAGGCCGAGGCTTTCAAGCGCCGCCTTGCCGTATTGCCCGGCGGGCACGGCATCGACCATTGCCATGGCAAGCTTGCCGTCGCCCAAGAGGCCCGCCAGATCGAGGCCCGGCCCGATCTCGACCGGGGCCGCGTCCGTTCCATGGGCGACCAGCACCAGCGTGTTGCCGAAAAGGTCGGCGCGGGTGCCCTCAGTCACCAGCCCCGCCTTCTCCACCTCGTCCATCCAGTTCACCGCCGCCGAAAGGAAGATATCGGTCGGCGCGCCTTCGATGATCTGCTTGGCCAGCGCGTTCGATCCGGCATAGCTGATCGTCACCGTATGGCCGGTGGCCGACTGGAAATCGGCAGCTACCGCATCGAGGGCGGTTTTCATCGAGGCGGCGGCAAAGACCACGACCTCCTCCGCCAGCGCGGGCAGGGGAGGCACGAGCAGCGCCGCAACGGTCAGGATGGCTGTGAGAGGTCGGCGCATGAGTCCTCCGTTCGATATGTTCTCAGGAACATATCTATCCGCGCTGCCCTGGCGCGCAAGCGTTATTTTCCACCGGAAATATCCGACCTGCCCCCGGTCACCAGCATCGCCTCCAGCGCCGCGATCGGGTCGGTGGTGGCGGCGCGGGCGCGCTCAAGGATGTCACGGTAAAGCCCCAGCACCTCTTCGCCCGCCTCGGTAAGCTGCGCGCCGCCGCCCCCCGGACCGCCGCGCGCGCTGACGACAAGCGGCGCGCGGAAGGCGGCGTTCATTTCCTCGACCAGCATCCAGGCGCGCTTGTAGCTCATCCCCATCTGACGGCCCGCCGCAGCGATCGACCCGGTGGCGCGGATCCGCTCCAGCAGGTCCGCCTTGCCAGGGCCCAGCATCGCGTCGTCGAACAGGATGCGCAGCTTCAGCGTGGTCATGGCTTTTCCCCTCCCGCGCCACCGTTATGTCCGCTTCGCCCGATCGTCCGCAAGGGCGGGGCAGGCGGGCACGGTGCGGCGGCGCCTCAGCCCTGGTTCGTGCCGGCGCGGGCCTGCGGCGCGAAGACGCTGAGAAGGTCGACCTTGGAGCGATGCGCGGACTTCAGGTCCACATGCGCCTGGATATGGCGCAGGTGCGCGTCCATGATGCGGGCGGCGCGTTCGCCGTCGCGTTCGCGGAAGGCAGCCACCAGGTCGGCGTGGTCGTCGTCGCGGCAGTTCGACACACCCGGCGCGCCGAAGATGCCGATGATCAGCGATGTCCGCGTGATCAGTTCCTTGACCATCCGCAGCATCACGCCGTTGCCCGCGATCTGCGCGAGCAGGGTGTGGAACTGGCCCGAAAGCCGGATCGCGTCCCGGCGGTTGCCCTCCGTGTGGGCCTGCGCCTCGCTGAGCAGATGGCGGTCGAGCGCGTCGATATCCGCCGCCGTCGCGCGTTCGACGGCCAGGCGCGTCACGTTGGGCTCGATCGCCAGCCGCGCCTCGAAAACCTCGCGCGCCTGTTCGGGGGTAGGGCGGGCGACAAAGGCGCCGCGGTTCGAATGCAGCTCCACCACCTCGCGGCTGGCCAGCAGAAGCAGGCTGCGGCGCACCCGCATCCGGCCCACGCCGAACGCCTTGCAAAGGGCCGCCTCCGACAGCTTGGTGCCGGGCGGAAGCCGCTGTTCCACCACGGCCTCGTAGATCTGCTCGACGATATCCTCCTCGGCGACCTCCTCGGCGTCGGGAAACCGGTCGATCGTGGGTCCTGCAAGCGTCATGGTCCAATGCGTCCCGTCAAGATGCGCCCGCCGATGATTAGCGCGCGCAGGGCCAGTTTGAAAGATTCCAAGATCATCGACAATACGGCAATTATTTTGTTGACACGATTGTTAACAATCTGGCTCAATCACCTTGCCAGCTCGCGCCGAATCCCGGAACGCGAGGCAATGACGTACATGGCAATCAGGGAGGATTGAGATGAACAGACGCACCCTCTTGAAATCCACGGCGCTCGCCGCAGCCGCCAGTCTGGTTTTCTTCGGTGCCGCCAGCGCGCAGAACCCGGTCCTCAAGATCGGGTTCGTCGGCGTGACCTCGGGTCCGGCCGCGGCCTGGGGCATTTCCAACCAGCGCTCGATGGAAACCCGCGCAGCCTGGCTGAACGAACTCGGCGGGGTCGAGATCGACGGCCAGAAATACGATGTCCAGATCGTCGCCTTCGACGACCAGAAGGACCCCAAGCGCGCGATCGCGGGCATGGAGAAGATGGCGCAGGAAGGCATCCACTATGTCGTCGGCCCGAACGTGGACGACGGCGCCGCCGCCGTGCGCCCGGTCGCCGAGCAGAACGGCATCATGTACTTCCCCTACGCCTTCCCGAAGGAGCTTTACACCGCGCCCGCGTCGAACGCGATCCTCGGCATGGTCGCCAACTACCAGTCTGGCCCGGCGATCTACAAATACCTGATGGAAAACAACGGGGTGAAGAAGGTGGCCTTTGTCGCCGCCAACGAATCCGACCCGTTGTCGCAGCGTGACGGCGGGGTCGAGGCGGCCAAGGCGCTCGGGCTTGAGGTGGTATCGGACAGCGTGACCTACCAGGTCGACACCACCGACTTCACGCCGGTCCTGCTGCCGGTGCTGCAGTCGCAGCCCGACCTTCTGGTGCTGTCGGGCGTGTCGCCCGCCAACGCGCCGCAACTGATCCGCTCGGCCCGCGAACTGGGCTACACCGGCCTGATCTCGACCGAGACCGCGCAGGACGCGACCGTGCTCCAGGAAGGCGCGGGCGAGCTTGCCAACGGCTTCATCTCGGTCGGCGGCGCCTCCACGCCCGAACTGGCCTCGGACGCGATGCGCGAATTCGTCGACCGCTACACCAAGATGTTCGGCGAATACAACGACGAGTCCAACACCAAGGTCTACGCGCTCGAATACATCCTCGAGACCATCAAGGCGAACCCCGCCGCGATGAACGACGTCGAGGAATTCAAGAAGACGATGGACACGTTCGAGGCGCCGAACCCCTTCATGGTCGGCGACGCGAAGCTCACCTATGTCGGCACCACCTCGTTCGGTCAGAAGCGCCAGGTGTCCGTCCCGCTCGTCGTGAACGAGTTCAAGGACGGCGCGTTCCAGACGCTCTTCGTCGCTCAGGTGGACTGAGCCGCGCGCGGAGTGTCTTGACGAGTGTCTTTCCGGGGTCCGGCGCACCTATCCTTGCCGGACCCCGCCCAACCTCAGGACGCGACATGGAACAGATTCTTGCCAATGGGCTCTATCTCGGTGCCCAATACGCGCTCATTGCGCTCGGGCTCACGCTCATCTTCTCGCTCATGAACGTGCTGAACTTCGCCCACGGGCAGATGTACGTGCTGGGCGGGTTCGTCACCTATACGGTCGTGGCCCAGTTCGGGCTGCCCTTCATCGTCGGGCTGGTGGCCTCGGCGGTCGTGCTGGCCGTGGTCGGCGCGGGGGTGGAGCGGTTCCTGTTCCGCCCGGTCGTCGCGCGGTCCAAGCGCGAGGAATCGACCATGCTGCTGGCGGCGGGCATCGCCTTCTTCCTCGACGCGGTCATCCTGCTCCTGTTCGGGGAAAAGCAGCGCGGCGTGCCGAAGATCGTGAACGGCGTCTTCAACTGGGATTTCCGCCTGGTGATGCCCTACGACCGCATCCTGATCGGGGTGCTGGCGATCGCGATGATCGCGGGTTTCATCGCGCTCATGCAATACACCAGGGCCGGGCGCGCGATGCGGGCGCTGGCGCAGGACCGGATGGCCGCGCAACTGATGGGCGTCGATGTCGAGCGCTATTCGATGCTGGGCTTCGCGCTGGGCGCGATGCTCGCGGGGCTTGTCGGCGGGCTTCTTGTCACCATCACCGGGGTCAACCTCGGCATGGGCGGGCCGACCTCGATCAAGGCGTTCCTGATGATCATGATCGGCGGCGCGGGCGTCATTTCGGGGGCCATCGCGGGGGGCTTCATCCTTGGCATGATGGAATCGATCGGCCTGACGCTTCTCGCGGCCTATGGCGACATCACCTATCTGGTGATCTTCGCATCGCTGATGGTCTTCCTCGCCTTCCGCCCGCAGGGGCTGATGGGCAAACCGTGGGGATAAGGCCATGAACACGCAAAAACTTCTGGGCATCGGCGCCTTCGTGATCGCCGTCTATGTCGCGGTGCCCCTGGCCATCGCGCTGAGCGGGCGGTGGGACTTCTACTACACGCTCACCTCCGTCGCGCTCCTCTCGGTGGCCTCGGCCGGTGTCTGGCTGACCTTCTACATCGGCCGCATCAACATCGGGCAGGGCGCCTATGCGCTGGCGGGGGGCTATGTCTCGGCCATCCTCGTGACCACCGCGGGGGTCAGCTTCTGGCTCACGCTGCCGCTGGCGGGGGTCTTCTGCGCGGCACTCTCGGTCCTGATCGGGCTGCCGATCCTGCGCCTGCGCGGCGTCTACTTCGCGATGGTCACGCTGGTCCTGACCGAGGTCGCGCGCCTGACCGCGCTGGCCCTTCCGGTCACGAACGGGGCCAAGGGCATCACCTCGATCCCGCTGCCGGGCGAGGTGTCGATCCTCGGGCTGACGCTGATCCCTGACTTCGCCACGCTCGGCAATCCCAAGCTTGCCTTCTACTTCATGGCGGTGACGCTGATGGTGATCTGCTACGCCTGCCTGTGGCGGATCGTCAACTCGCGCCTCGGCCACCTCTGCCGGTCGCTCCAGCAGAACGAGGAACTGGCCGCCTCGATCGGCGTCAACACCGCCTACCTGCGCGTGCTGGCCTATTCGATCTCCTCCTTCTTCGGGGGGATCGCTGGGGCGATGTTCGTGGCCATCTCGCAGTCGATCTACCCCTCGTCCTTCCAGGTCGCCGACAGCGTGAACTTCATGCTGAACTGCTTCCTCGGCGGGCTCGGCTACGTCTTCGGCCCGATGCTCGGCACGCTGCTTCTCTACTTCGGCTGGGATCTCCTCTTCACCACCGGGCGTTACCAGCTCCTCATCTACTCCTCGCTCATGATCGCGCTCATGCTGGTGCTGCCCAATGGCCTGCTGAGCCTGTTCGACCGCAAGGGAGGCCGCAAATGACACCGATCCTTCAGGTCCGGGGCGTAACCAAGCGCTTCGGCGGGCTGACCGCGAACAACGACATCTCCTTCGACGTGGCGGAGGGGGAGATCCTGTCGGTGATCGGCCCGAACGGGGCGGGGAAATCGACGCTCTTCAAGCTGATCGCCTCGTTCCTCAAGACCACCTCGGGCGAGGTCCTCTACAAGGGCACGCGCATCTCGAACCTCGCGCCGCACCGGGTGGCGCGGATGGGGGTGGTGAGGACGTTCCAGGAAACCACGATCTTCCGGTCGATGACGGTGCGGGAAAACATCGTGGTCGCCCATCACCTGCGCTCGCGCGCCTCGCTCCTGGGGTTCTTCCTCGGCACGCTTCAGGCGCGCAAGGACGAGGCGGAGTTCGGCGCCTCGGCGGACGAGATCATCGGCTTTCTCGGCCTCGACGCGATCCGGGACGAGATGGCGTCGAACCTGCCGCAGGGGCATCTGAGGGCGCTCGGCATGGCGATCGGGCTCGCCACCGACCCCAAGGTGCTGCTCCTCGACGAACCTTTCGCCGGCATGAACCATGACGAGACGATGCGCATGGTGGCGCTGGTGCGTCGGCTGCGCGACGAACGCGGGATCACCGTCCTTCTGGTCGAACACGACATGCCGGCGGTGATGAAGATCTCCGACCGCATCGTCGTCATCAACTTCGGCCAGAAGATCGCCGAGGGGACGCCGGCGGAGATCCAGTCCAACGAAAAGGTCATCGAAGCCTATCTGGGCAGCGAAGACGCCGCGATCGGGATGTAGGCCATGACACAGTTGCTATCCTTCCGGAACGTCGAGCTTTACTACGACCACGTCTACGCGCTCAAAGGCGTCTCGATCGAGATGAACGAGGGCGAGACCGTCGCGCTGATCGGCGCGAACGGGGCGGGCAAGTCCTCGATCCTGCGCGCGATCACCGGGCTGAGGAAGATCCGCTCGGGCGAAATCCACTACATGGGCGAACGCCTGGACGGCACGCCCGCGCCCGAGATCGTGCGGAAGGGCATCGCCATGGTGCCCGAGGGCCGGCGCGTCTTCCCCTTCATGTCGGTCAAGGACAACCTCCTGATGGGGGCCTTCACCCGCACCGACAAGGTGGAGATCCAGCAAACGCTCGACAGCGTTCTGGAACGCTTTCCGCGCCTGAAGGAACGCTTCGGCCAGCAGGCCGGGACGCTGTCGGGGGGCGAGCAGCAGATGATGGTGATCGGGCGCGCGCTGATGGCCAAGCCCCGGCTCCTCCTGCTTGACGAACCCTCGCTCGGCATCGCGCCGAAGCTCGTCCAGGACATCGCCCGCGCCATCGTCGCGATCAGCCGGGACGAGGGGGTGAGCGTTCTCCTGGTCGAGCAGAACAGCCGCATGGCGCTGTCGATCTCCGACCGGGCCTATGCGCTTTCCACCGGCGCGGTGGTGCTGTCGGGCGAAAGCCGCGCGCTGATGGGGGACGAACGGATCAAGGCCGCCTATCTCGGCGGGGAGCTTTAGGTGACGCGATGCGACTTCTGGTGATCAACCCCAATACGACGGCCTCCATGACCGAGAAGATCGGCGCGGCCGCCCGCCGCGCCGCCGCCCCGGGGACGGAGATCATCGCCGTCAATCCCGCGGCCGGGCCGGCCGCGATCGAGGGCTACCATGACGAGGCGATGTGCGTGCCGGGCGTTCTGGACCTGATCCACACCACGCCCGATTTCGACGCGGTGGTGATCGCCTGCTTCGACGATACCGGGCTTGACGCCGCGCGCTGCGCGACCGACCGGCCGGTGATCGGGATCGGCGAGGCCGGCTATCACTTCGCCTCGATGCTGTCGAACAAGTTCTCGGTCGTGACCACGCTGGCCCGCTCGGTGCCGGCGCTCGAACACAACCTGGTGCGCTACGGTCTGGCCGCGCGATGCGCCCGTGTCCGCGCCTCCGACGTGCCGGTGCTGGAGCTGGAGCGGCCCGGGTCCGAAGGGCGTGGCCGCGTCAGCGCCGAGGTCGCGCGCGCCATCGCCGAGGATCGGGCCGAGGCGATCGTGCTGGGCTGCGCCGGCATGGCCGATTTCGCCGCGGCGCTGTCGCGCGAACACGGGCTTCCGGTGATCGACGGGGTCGTCTGCGCGGTCGCGCTGGCGGAATCGGCGGTGCGGCTGGGCCTCAGGACGACGCGGCTGGGCGGCTATGCCCCCCCGATCCGGGTGCGC
The DNA here is from genome assembly GCF_025380365.1 of Albidovulum sediminis. Taxonomy (GTDB): domain Bacteria; phylum Pseudomonadota; class Alphaproteobacteria; order Rhodobacterales; family Rhodobacteraceae; genus Albidovulum; species Albidovulum sediminis. Next base: position 1,415,359 of record NZ_JAOCQF010000001.1, on the reverse strand, counting down.
CCTGTCCATGACGCAGGGCGCCTGTCGGGATGATCCGCGGGCGCGTCAGAGCGCGCGCCTGCTGAAGACGAACTGCGTGTGCTGGCGATAGGTCTCGCCGGGCCGGAGGATCGGCTGCGGCCAGTCCGGGTGGTGGATCGCGTCGGGCCAGACCTGCGGTTCAAGCGCGATACCCGCATGCGCGCCCATGCGCCGCCCGTCAAGGCCCGGCACCGGCACCTGGAGCGGCGCGCCGTCGAAGACCTGCACCCCCGGTTCGGTGGTCAGCACGCGCATCGCGACATCGCCACCCCGAAGCTCCGCCACCTCGCGGATCGGGACGCGTGCGGGGCCGAGGCAGAAGTTGTGGTCAAGCCGCGTGCGGGCAGTGACATCGCCCAGGCGGGCGCCGGCGCGCAGGTCGAAGGGGGTGCCTTCGACCGGCGCCACCTGTCCGGTCGGGATCAGGTCCGCGTCGACGGGCAGGTAGTGATCGGCCGCCACGCGCAGCCGGTGGTTCAGGATGTCCGGCTCGCCCGAGAGGTTGAAATAGCTGTGGTGGGCAAGGTTGCAAAGCGTCGGCCGGTCCGCCGAGGCGGTCATGCGGATGTCGAGCACGCCGCCCGCCTCAAGCGCGAAGCGCACCCGCGCGCTCAGCGCGCCGGGAAAGCCCATGTCGCCGTCCGCGCTGTCAATCCGAAGCGTCGCGTGATCCGCTCCCGCCTCCTCGACCGTCCACAGCCGCTTGCCGAAACCCGCGCTGCCGCCGTGCAACTGGTGCCTGCCGAGGAAGTTCGCCTCCAGCCGGTGTTCCACGCCCTCCAGCGTGAAGGCCGCCCCGGCGATGCGGTTCGCGCAGCGCCCCGCCGTCGCGCCGAAATAGCGCGAATGGGCCGGGTAATCCTCGAACCCGTCGAAGCCGAGGACAAGGGGCGGGGCATGGCCGTCCAGCCGCAGGTCCTGCAGGACCGCGCCCCAGGTCAGGACCGAGGCGGTCAGACCACCGCCCCTGATCGTAACCCGCTCGACCGGCATTCCGTCCGGCATCTTCCCGAAGAGTTCCACCATGCCCGCCCCGGCCCCCGTCATCCGCCTGCCCGTGGGCTTCCTTTTCGCCCACATTCGCGGGCCGGGCAATCGCGGCATTCGCGGGTTTCCTCAGGTGGGGCGGGGGCCGCCCGTGCGGGCGCCGGGGACGATGCGATTGCGGTGTTTCTTGCGGTTCGCGATCGCGGCGCCTGCCGCCAGCTTGAAGGCGGCCGGACCCAGCGGTGCGGGCAGCACACAGTCGAACCCTTCGCCATCGCGATTGCCGAAGGCCGCCTGGCCCGGTCCCGCGGAGACCAGGATCAGCGGCATGTCGGGGGCGGCCTCGCGCAGCGCCCGGGCCAGGCCGTCGCGGGAAGGGCCATCGGCATCCTCGTCGCGATCCAGCCAGACGACGGCCAGCGCGGCGTCTTTCAGCGGGGTGGCAAGGGCGCTTGCGGCGCCGGGCGCATCCGCGTGACGGACCCCTCCCGCCCCGAGTTGCGCGGACCAGAGCGTCAGCTCACTGCCGAGGTCTGCGGGCGCATTGACGGCGATCACCTGCTCCCCCCGCAGAAGATCGCTGCGAAACGGCGGTTCGGCGGGCGCGGCCGGCACATCCCCCGCGCCCCTGCGGAGAAGCCAGCGGAAGGCGCGGGCCGTCGCGCCGCGAAAGGCAAGACCGGCATCGGGGCGGGGAAGGGGGAACGGCAAAGTCATCTCGGCGCGCCATGCAGGGATCGTTCCTGCCATATGACCACCGGGCAGGCCCGCTCTTAAGCCTTGCTTTCGGTCGGTCGGGCGATACCGGATATCTCCGCTGCTTCGAGGTTGCCCTTTTGCGCCGTCGCGGTCTCTTTCGGTCAGCTTCCGGGCGTGGCCGGGGTGCGTGCCGCGGCCCCTTCGCCGGCCAGGGCGCGCTCGGCCTTGGCCCGGATGCGCGCCCAGTCCGCCGCGATCGCCCAGGATTGCGCCGCAACCTGCTCGGCTCCCGCGCCTCCGATCACGGCGGATTCGAGCGATGCCAGGCGATCGCGCAGGCCGCGCGCGCCGATCAGCGCGACCGCGCCCGCAAGCCGGTGGGCCTGCTGCGCGGCCGCGTCGCGCACTGTCCCGCCCGCGTCGATCCGGTCCAGCGCGCCGGCAAGCGCCTGCACCTCCGCGTCCACCTGTCCGAGGATCGCCGCGACCCGGCCGTGGCCAAGCGCGGCGACGAGGTCGTGGAGCGTGTCCATGTCGACGCCCGCCCCGCCGTCGTCCCCCTGCGCAGGGGCAGTGCCCGCCAGCGTTCCCAGAAGCTCGCGCAGGCGGGTGCGGGAGACCGGCTTGACAATAGCCGCGGTCATGCCCGCGCCAAGGAACTTGTTGATCTCGGATCGCTGGGCATAGGCGGTCACGGCGACGATCGGCACATCCCGGCATGGCCCATCGCCCTGACGGATTGCGCGCGTCGCATCCGCGCCGTCAGCAGCGGCATGCTGATGTCCATCAGGATGATGTCGAAGGCTTCGGCCTCCGCCAGCCGCGCCGCCGCCTCGCCGTCGCGCGCACTGGTCACGCTGTGGCCGTCGCCGGTCAGCATGTCGGTCAGGATCTCTAGATTGATGAGGTTGTCCTCGGCGACAAGGATGCGCAGCGGCTTGCCGGACGGGGCCTGCCCGTCACCGGCGCCGGCGGTGACGGGCGGGGCGGCCGTGTCGGCGGCAGCGACTTCGGCGGAAGGGGCCGGGGCAAGCGGAAGCGTCAGGCAAAAGGTGCTGCCCGCGCCGATCGCGCTTTGCACCGTCAGGCTGCCGCCCATCATCCGGGCCAGTCGGCGGCAGAGCGGCAGGCCAAGGCCGGTTCCTCCTGCGTTGCGCTCATAGCTTGCGTCGATGGTGACGAAATCCTGGAAGATGCGTTCGTGGTGTTCCGGCGCGATGCCGATCCCGCTGTCGCTGACTTCGATCGTCACCTCACCCGAGGGCGCCTCGGACAGCCGCAGGCGAATCTCGCCGTCCTGGGTGAATTTCGTGGCGTTGCTGACAAGGTTGATCAGCACCTGCCGGATCTTCTGGGCATCGCCGAGGTAGGTCGCGCTGCCCGCGATGGCGTTTTCAACGATCAGGTGATTGCGCGCCTTGCGTGCGGCATGGATCTGGTTGTCATGGACCTGCCGCGCGACCTCCTCGAGGTCGAAGGGGTCCTGCGCACATTCGAGCCGGCCCGCATCGATCTGGGAAATGTCGAGGACCGAGTTAACGTGGCTCATGAGGATGTCGCAGGAAGTCTGCATGGCGCCGACGATTTTTTCCTGCCGAGGGGTCAGAGTGGTGTCGCCGAGGACCTGCAGCGCGCCGACAAGGCCGTTCAGCGGCGTGCGGATCTCGTGGCTCATCAGGTTGAGCATCCGCGCCTTCGCAGTCTCTCCGGCCACGGCGCTTTCCAGTGCTTCGTTCAACTCGCGCTCGCGCTGCAGGCGGGCGCCGATATCGGCGATCCAGACCAGCACGCCGCGTCCGGTCGGGCCGTCGATGGCCGACATCGACACCTCGACCGGGAACAGGTCGCCATTGCTGCGCCGGGCGTGGGTCAGGCGGCCGACCAGGCGTTCAACCATGCCGCTGCCCGGCTCGCCCACGGGGATCATCAGCCGGTAGATCGCATCCTTCATCGCCTCGTCGATGGGCACGTCCTCCAGGTGCCGCTCCAGCACGTCCGCCGCCCCGATCCCGAACATCTGCTCGGCGGCGCGGTTGAAGTCCGTCACCGTGCCGTTGCCGTCGACGGTGATCACCCCCCGGTTGGTGCGCGTCAGGATCGCCTCGATCCGGGTCTTCGTCTCGCCGATGCGGCGCGCGCGTTCTTCGGCGCTTCTGGACAGGCGCAGAACGATGATAGTGCTGAACAGAAGCGCCAGGATCAGAAGGGTCGCGATGCCGCCAAGCCGCAGCAGTGTCGCGACCAGCGTATCGCGGATGGCGTCGGCGTAGACGGTGCGGTTGCGCACGGTATCGAGCGCCATCTGCCGGACCGGGTCACGAATGGCGTCCGTCTCGACATGCAGTTCGCCCAGCGCCGCGATCAGCGTGGCGTCGGGGGCATCGATCACGGCGGTCGTGCGGTCGAGATAGTCGCGTACCAGCGCCATTCCCTCGACAAAGCTCGGGTCCCGGCGCAGGTCGCCGTAGGTGTCGCCCTCCTCGAAGGTGCGGACACGGCTGTAGAAGATGTCGTAGGCGCGCCGGACCTGGGCAAGGCTGCCGGGGTTTTCGTCGAGCAGGCTGTGGGTGATGGCCAGTTCGAGCGCGCTCAGCTCAAGTTCCGCCTGCGCGATGTTCCACAGCACCCGGTCCTCGACAGCGGAGCGGTGACGCTCGAGGTCGAGGACGATGTTCTGCACCAGGAATGCCGCGCTCAGCAGGCACAGCACCAGGACCGAGACCGCCCAGCACGAGGAATTGGTCAGGCAGCGGCCGATGGACTGCCCGATCCTGACGAACCGCCCGGACGAAGGGCTGCGGGGGTCAGGGCCGCTCTCCCGCCCGGTGGTGCCCATCGGTTGCTCCTTGGTCAGGGGGATGCCACGGGGGCGGGATCAGTCCCGCACATCGAGGCCAACAAGTTGCCAGACGCTGCGGGAATAGGCAACGTCGTTGCGATACCGGCTGTCGGCATCGTAGGGGTAGACGATCCAGAGCGGACCCTTGTCGCGCAGCGACATTTCCTTGCCGTTCATGCTGTAGGCGATGATCGGGCCATCTTCCGAGGTCTCCGCCACCGGAATCTCGGCGCCATAGTCATTGGCCGCACGCGCCCAGACGACGCTGCCCAAGGCGCCCAGCCGGTCGAGCAGGACCTTGAGCGGGACGCCCTCGAACTGCTGGACGCCCTCGGTCCAGATGGTGCTGGTCGTGATCTGCACCCTCCCCAGCGCCCTGAGCGACGCGAGGTCGAGTGCGGCGCAACTGCCCCAGTTCCGGACCAGGATGTGCCCGCACACCGTCAGGACAACGTCCCCCGAGGGCTTCGCGAGATCGGGCAGGGGGCTGGCAAATGCCGCGGGTGCGAGGAAGCAGACCATGATGGCAAGCCGGACGGCCGCAAGCCTATTCCGAAACGCGCCCAGACCACACAAAACTTGGGGTTCCCCATACACACCTGAGATGCACGGAACATGACGTGCACCGAAAGGCAAGTCTTCTTAAGTATGGGGCGCGTTGCTTTAGAATAATCGAACCGCGGACGTTAACGCTTGCACAGCGTGGCCATGGGCCACATCTTTCGAGCGGAAACCGAACAGACGCGCAGCATGGACACCAACTGAGCTAATGAAGATTCTCGTCGCCGACGATCATGCGTTGGTTCTTGAAACGATTGTCGCCTATATCGCCAGCCACGATGACATGGACGTGTCGTCGGCGGCCGATGTCGATGCGACGCTGAACGGGATCGTGCGTGAAGGGCCGTTCGACTGCATCCTTCTCGATTACCACATGCCGGGGATGAACGGCCTTGACGGGCTGTCGCGCGTGCTCAGGGCGAACACCGGCGGCGCGGTGGCGCTGATGTCGGGCAATGCGACGCGCGAGACGGTGGAACGGGCGATCGCCGCCGGGGCGTCGGGCTTTGTTCCCAAGACTCTGGGCGCGAAGTCGCTTGTGCAGGCGATCCGGTTCATGGCGGCGGGCGAGATCTATGCCCCCTTCCAGTTCATGCGCCAGGGCGGCGATGAGGCAGGCGGGCAGTTTTCCGCGCGGGAACTGAGCGTGCTGCGCGGCATCTGCGAAGGCAAGCCGAACAAGATCATCGCCTACGAACTCGGCGTGCAGGAAGTCACCATCAAGGCGCATGTGAAAAGCATCTGCCGCAAGCTTGACGCCCGCAACCGGACCCATGCCGCGATGATCGCGCGCGACCGCGGCATCATCGCGTCATAAGCGCGCACCCCTCCTGCGCGGAATCTATCCGAAAGGGTAGGGCGGCTATGCGCAATCCCGCCCGGATATCCCTATTCCCGATCCAAATCCGATCGCAAAGGTGATTTCAAATCCTTGGGGGCAGAGAAGGTGCGCTATGATTCGCAAGCTGCTTTCCGTAACGATTTTATCCCTTTCCCTTTCCGCCAACACGGCATCCGCCGCCGAAAGCGCCTATTGGCATGACCTGATGTTCATCATCGGCGCCAAGTCCGGGATCATCCCCTATGAGCCGGTTGCCGTTCCCGACGCGTTCGATCCCGCGCCGATGCGCCTGGCCTTCAATGACCGCCCGGTGGTGGAGCGGAAGAAGATTCAGTCCGTGCTCGCAGGATACGGCTATCTGGACGGCGCCGCCGATGGTGTCTGGGGGGGCCGGACCTGGGCCGCGATCGACCGCTATGCGCGCGCCGCGAATGTCTGGCAGGGCCTCGCCACGCCCGCCGGCAGCGGCGGCATCCTTGACCACATCGCGATGAGCTACTGAGCGCTCCCGCACCGGCGGGGCCGCCCGGCCCTGTCGTTCCCCTGATCGGGTGCGCCCCGCCGGATGGACCCGGCGGGGCTTTTTCCTTTCGGGCGCGGGCTGGCTCCGATTGCCGGGGGATCAACTTTAGTATGCCCGCGTCTATTCCAATGCATTGCGCTGGCAGCGCCCTTCGCCCCAATTGAAGCGCATTTCGGCAGGATTTTGGCGGGGTGGGGCGAATGGAAAGAACAGACCATGCGAATAATTCTGGCGACCGGCCTGAGACTGGTGAACGAGGCGCTGGCGAGCTACATCGAGGCCAACAGCCCCTCCCGTGTCGAAACCTGCGTTGACATCGGCGAGCTGGTCGCGCGCCTCAAGGGCGGCGCTTGCGTGGATTGCGTCGTCGTCGACAGCGACGCCTTTGCGCTGCCCCGCTTCGAAGTCCTTCAACGGTTGAGGGACGCGAACGCGGCGACGAAGGTCCTTCTGCTGACGGCAAGCCTGAGGTCCGCGGCGGCAGAGGCGCTGCTGTCGGCCGGGGCCTCTGCGGTGCTGCCAAAAAGCCTTGGCGGGGCCTTCCTTCTGGACGCTCTCACCCTTGTCCAGTCGGGCAGGGTGCCGGCCTATCCCGCCGACGACACGGAGCGGAGTCCACTGTCGGCGTCGACGCTGACGCGGCGCGAACAGGCGCTGCTCGCGCATCTTTGCGCCGGACGCAGCAACAAGGAGATCGCGACCGACTTTGGCCTGCGGGAAGGCACCGTGAAGCTTTGCGCACGCAGTATCCGCGCCAAGCTTGGCGCCCGGAACCGGCGGCATCTCATGTTCCTCGCCGAACAGGGGGCGGTGATCTAGCTGCGGGCCGGCGACGACGGCCTTGCCGCGATCAGATCCAGGTAGTCCTGCGCGACGGCAGCGGCGGCGGCCTCGAGAAGCGCCCGCCCGTGTCCGGGCCGCGCCAGCGCGGAGTGGGAGCCCACGCGCCCGTCCGGGAAGTCGCGCCGGTGTTCGTCGGGCGGGCCGTGGCGGTCGCCGGCATGGTCGCGGATGAAGTCCGCCGACAGCGCCCGCGGCGGCTGCTTCGCCGCCTCCGGCACCGGAACCTGCCGGTGCGTGGCCATCGTGATCGCAATCTCGGACGGCGTCGCGTGCATCCCCTCCCAGTCGCCGTAAAGCGTCCGGCGCAGGGTGTTCACGGTCGCGAAGTCCCACCAGCTTCGAATGTGGACAGGCAGGTCCGGGCGCGCCGCCGCGACCGCGCGCAGGGGTTCCAGGTTGGCGCCGTGGCCGTTCAGGATGTAGACGGGTCGGAAGCCGTGATGTGACAGGCCGTCCAGGATTTCCGCCACCAGCGCGGAAAATAGTGGCGTGCTGGCCGACAGCGTGCCGGGAAAGCCCATGTTGAAGGGCGCGGGCGTGAACCAGACCGTCGGCGTAACAACCGCACCGCAGATTTCGGCCGCCGCCTCCGCGATGACCTCGGCGCAGAGCGCGTCGGTACCGATCAGGCCCATCGGCCCGTGCTGCTCGGTCGAGCCGACAGGCAGGATCGCGCCGCCACCGGCGGCAAGATGCGCCTGCACCTCGTTCCAGGTCATCAGGTCCAGCCGGGGCATGCGCATCCACCTGCGGAAAGGGGCGCCGTGGCGCCCCCGACGCGGATCAGTTGCCGAGGTTCCACTTCGCGCCAAGATCGTCGAAGAATCCTGCCTGCTTCTTCAACTCGATCCAGGTGTTGACATAGTTGATCCAGACCTGGTCGCCCTGCGGCAGGAGCATCGCCACCGGCGTGCGCGCGCGCGGCGCCGACACCGGAACGATCATCAGTTCGGGATATTCCTGCACCAGCTTGTTCGCCTCCACGTTCGAGGTGATGTGCGCCGTCGCCCGGCCTGCCAGCACCTCCTGGAAGTCGCGCGCGGGCGCCTCGACGATCTTGTGCTGGGCGTTGGGGAAGAATTCCTTCACCTGCTTTTCCTGCGTCGTGCCCAGGGTCGCGGCCACGATCACCTCGGCGTTGTCGAGGTCGGCCCAGTCCTTGTACTTGTCGGCGTCCTTCTTGTTGATGAGCGGCACCGTCGCCAGCGTGAAGTAGCTGTCCGAGTAGCCCGCGGCCTTCGCCCGCGCGGGGGAAATCGAGGCTGATCCGGTCAGGTGGTAGGTGCCCGCCACGACGCCGTTGACCAGTGTCTTCCAGTCGGTCGGCACGAATTCGACCTCGACCCCCAGGTCCTGCGCCATCGCCGTCATCACGTCGATGTCGTAGCCGGTGTAGCTGTTCGTCGCCGGGTCCTTCATCGTCATCGGGTTCCAGTCGCCGGTCGTGCCGACCTTCATCACGCCGCTGTTCAGGATATCGTTCAGGGCGGATTGCGCCTGCGCCGCGGGCGCCGCCACCATCAGTGCCAGAGCCGCCAGCGCGGCCTTGATCGCCTTCATTTCCGTCTCTCCCCCGGTTGGCTGATTTGTGCAGTCATATCAGAGTGACAAACAATTAGGTGTTGTGCAACACTCACTAATGTCGGGGCGCCAGATGTCCCCGAAAGCCTGCGGGGAGAGACTAGCAGAGATGGACACGGCGCACGAGGCTCCGATCATCACGTTTTCGGGGGTGTCGAAGTTCTACGGCGACTTCCAGGTGCTGAAGAACATTGATTTTTCCGCCCGCGCGGGGGAGCGGATCGTGATCTGCGGGCCCTCCGGGTCGGGGAAGTCGACGCTGATCCGCTGCATCAACGGGCTTGAGGCGCATCAGTCGGGCACGATCACGGTGGACGGCATCCGCCTGGGCGCGGACGCCGCCAGCACGCGCAAGGTCCGCTCCGAGGTCGGCATGGTCTTCCAGCAGTTCAACCTGTTTCCGCACCTGACGGTGATCGAGAACCTGATGCTGGGCCCGGTCCGCGCGCGCGGGATGAGCCGCCCGGCCGCGCGCGACCTGGCGATGCGCTACCTGAACCGGGTGCGCATCCCCGAGCAGGCGGAGAAATATCCTCGCCAGCTTTCCGGCGGCCAGCAGCAGCGCGTGGCCATTGCCCGCTCGCTCTGCATGGAGCCGCGCATCATGCTGTTTGACGAGCCGACATCGGCGCTGGACCCCGAGATGATCAACGAGGTTCTCGACGTGATGGTGGAACTTGCGGGCACCGGCATGACCATGATCGTCGTCACCCACGAGATGGGTTTTGCCCGCAAGGTCGCCGACCGCATGGTGTTCATGGACCACGGCGAGATCGTCGAGGTGGCGCCCCCGGCCGAGTTCTTCACCGCGCCCAAAAGCCGCCGCTGCCAGGATTTCCTGCAGAAGATCCTGAACCACTGAGGGGCCGCCATGAAACGCTTCTTCCTTGTTCCGGTGCTGGCCCTTCTCCTCTCGGGCTGTTCGTCAAACTGGGGCTGGTATGTCGTCAACCCCTCGACCAAGGCGGGCTGGACGAACCTGAGTTTCCTTCTCAGCGGCCTGAAATACACGGTCGCCCTGTCGCTGACCGCTATCGTGATCTCTGTCACGCTGGGCCTTCTGGTGGCGCTGCCGGGCCTGTCGTCGAACCGCTGGCTGAGGGGGGCGAGCCGGGGCTATGTCGAACTGGTGCGGGCGGTGCCGATCCTGGTGATGATCCTGTGGGTCTACTACGGCCTGCCGCAGCTGACCGGGCTGACCATCGGCGTCTTCTGGGCGGGCGTCATCGCGCTGGCACTTTCGGACAGCGCGTTCGAGGCGGAGATCTTCCGCGCCGGCATCCAGTCGATCGCGAAGGGGCAGTACGAGGCCGCCTATTCCGTCTCGCTCGGCTATGGCGACACCATGCGCTACGTGATCCTGCCGCAGGCGATCCGGCGCATCCTGCCCGCGCTTGGCAACCAACTGGTCTACATGCTGAAGATGTCCTCGCTCGTCTCGGTCATCGGGATGCAGGAGCTGACGCGCAAGGCCAATGAGCTTGTGGTTACCGAATACCGCCCGCTGGAGATCTATACGATCCTGGTGCTCGAATACCTGGCGCTGATCCTTGTCGTTTCGGCGGGGGTGCGCTGGCTTGAACGCCGGATGCAGACCGACGAGCGCGCCTGAAGCGGCGCCACACGGGGTTGATGCAGGTCATTTGGGCGTTGCACGATGGCGCTATGGTGCGGTCGGGCGGGTGCCGCAGGGTCCCCGCGTCGCGAAAGGAGTGTCATGCAGCATCCCGTGACCCCGGAGAAAGGCCGGCGCACTCCGTCGGCGGCGGCCGCCGCAGCGGCGCGGGGCTGACATGGCCCTGCCCGATGCACATGCGCAATCGGTGGCCGGCTGCCTTGCCGCGCTCGGGAGCGGGCCGGACGGCCTGTCCGCTGCCGAGGCCGCGCGCCGGTTGGGGGAGCACGGGCCGAACCGGCTGGCGGAGGTTCGGGGCAGGGGCATGGCGGCGCGCTTTCTCGTGCAGTTCGACAACGTCCTTGTCTACGTCCTTCTCGGTGCGAGCGTCGTCACCGGCGCGATGGGGCACTGGATCGACACCGGCGTGATCCTTGCGGTGGTGCTGGCGAACGCCGTCATCGGCTTCGTTCAGGAAGGCAAGGCCGAGGCCGCGATGGCGGCGATCCGGGGCCTGCTGGCGCCGCGCGCCGCGGTCCTGCGCGACGGGCGGCGGGTCACGGTCGCGGGCGCGCATCTGGTTCCCGGCGATATCGTCCTGCTTGAGCCGGGGGACCGGGTTCCCGCGGACCTGCGCGTGACCGTGGCGAGGGGACTTTTCGCGCAGGAGGCGATCCTGACCGGCGAATCCGTGCCGGTGGAGAAGTCGGCGCGCGCCGTGGCCGCCGACGCCCTTCTGGGCGACCGGTCCTGCATGCTCTGGTCGGGCACGCTGGTCACGCAGGGAACCGCGCACGGCGTGGTGGTGGCGACCGGACACGCGACCGAGGTCGGGCGCATCGGCGGCCTGCTCGCCGGGGTGGAGACGCTGTCCACCCCGCTTGTCGCGCAGATGGACCATTTCGCGCGCTGGCTGTCCTTCCTGATCCTGCTCGCCTCGGCGCTATTGCTGGCCTTCGGCTACTTCGTCGGCCACCACGACTTTTCCGAGATGTTCATGGCGGTCGTGGGCGTCGCCGTGGCCGCGATCCCCGAGGGCCTGCCGGCGGTGATGACGATCACGCTGGCGATCGGCGTGCAGGCAATGGCGCGGCGCAACGCGATCGTGCGCCACCTGCCGGCGATCGAGGCGATCGGCTCGGTCTCGGTCATCTGCACCGACAAGACCGGCACGCTGACGCGCAACGAGATGATGGTCGTCGCGGTCGAGACGCCCGAAGGGTCGTTCGAGGTCGCGGGCGAAGGCTATGCGCCCGAGGGCAGGGTTGCACCCGAAGGCGACCTGACGCGGCTGGCGCGCGCGGCGGCACTTTGCAACGACGCCGCCATCGGCCGCAAGGGCGGGCACTGGACGGTCGAGGGCGACCCGATGGAAGGCGCGCTTCTGGCCTTCGCGGGCAAGGTCGCGGGCCGGGTAGAGGGGGCGCGGCTGGACGTGGTCCCCTTCGACAGCCGGCACCGATTCATGGCCGTCCTGAGCGAGGGGCCGGACGGCCGGCTCACCCATGTGAAGGGCGCGCCGGAGCGGGTTCTGCGCATGTGTTCGGGGATCGACGCCCATGATTGGCACCACCGGGCCGAGGCGCTGGCGCGGCAGGGGCTGCGGGTGCTGGCGCTGGCCGAACGGAGCGAGCCCGGCGCGCGGATCGAGGAGGCGACGCTGGAGGGCAGCCTGACCTTCCTGGGCCTTGTCGGCCTCATCGACCCGCCCCGGCCCGAGGCGGTGGCGGCGGTCTCGGAATGCCGCGCGGCGGGGATCCGCGTCAAGATGATCACCGGCGACCACGCCGGAACCGCCGCCGCGATTGCCCGGCAGATCGGGCTGGAGCATCCCGACCGCGTGCTGACGGGGGCGGAGCTTGACAAGCTGGACGACGCGGAGCTTGCAAATCTCGTCACCTCGGTCGACGTCTTCGCCCGCACCAGTCCCGAGGACAAGCTGCGCCTTGTCGCCGCTCTTCAGGCGCGCGGGCTTTCCGTCGCCATGACCGGCGACGGGGTGAACGACGCGCCCGCGCTCAAGCGCGCCGACGCCGGCATCGCCATGGGCCGCAAAGGGTCCGAGGCGGCGAAGGAGGCGGCGGATCTGGTGCTGGCTGACGACAACTTTGCCACCATCGCCGCAGCGGTGCGCGAGGGGCGGACGGTCTACGATAACCTCAGGAAGGTGATCAGCTTTGAACTGCCGACGAATGCGGGTGAGGCGCTTACGGTGGTTCTGGCGCTTCTCGCGGGCCTTGCCCTGCCGATCACGGCGGTGCAGATCCTATGGGTCAACCTCATCACCGGTATCACCCTTGGCCTCGCACTCGCCTTCGAGCCGACCGAGCCGGGCACGATGGCGCGCGCGCCCCGCCGCCGCGATGCGCCGATCCTGTCGGGCGCGCTCGTCTGGCATGTGGTGCTGGTGGCATCGCTGTTTCTGGCCGCAGTCTTCGGCATCTTCGCCTACGCGATCGACCGGGGCCATTCGCTGGCGCTGGCGCGGACGATGGCGATGAACATGCTGGTGGTGCTCGAGGTCTTCCACCTTTTCTTCATCCGCAACATCCACGGAACCTCGCTGACCTGGACCGCGGTGCGGGGCACGCCGGTGGTCTGGGCGGTGGTCGTCGCGATCACCGCCGCGCAACTCGCCGTCACCTACCTGCCGCCGCTGCAGACGATCCTCGGGACCGAGGCGGTGCCCTTGCGTGACGGGTTCCTGATCGTCGCCATCGGGGCGGCGTTCTTCGCGCTGGTCGAGATCGAGAAGCAGATGCGGCTGGGCCTGAACGGACGCCTTGGCCGCAGCACTCCGCCCGTGGACCAGCCCTGACGCCGGCTTGGGCGGGCGGGCAGGCAAGGCCCGCCCGGGACGTCCGCGCCGGGTCAGACCACCTTGACCGTCATGCTCCCCAGCCCCTCGACGCTGATGTCCATCACGTCGCCCCGTTCGACCGCGCCGACGCCCGCGGGCGTGCCCGACAGGATCACATCGCCGGGCGCGAGTTCGAAATACCGCGACAGGCAGGCAATCATCTCGGGCACCTTCCAGATCATCTGGTTGAGGTCGCCCTCCTGCCTGGGGGTGCCGTTCACCGTCAGCGCGATGCGTCCCGAAGTCGGGTGGCCCACCTCGGCCACCGGATGGATCGGGCCGACCGGCGCCGAATGTTCGAAGGCCTTGCTGACCTCCCACGGGCGCTGAAGCCTCTTGGCCTCTGCCTGCAGGTCGCGGCGCGTCATGTCGAGGCAGAGCGCGTAGCCGAAGACATGTTCAAGCGCCTTGTCCACCGGGATGTCGCTGCCGCCCGACTTCAGGAACACGGCGATCTCGGCCTCGTGGTGCACGTCGGAGGACGCGGGCGGATAGGGGAACCGGCCCGACGGGTCGAGATTGTCGGGGTTCTTCTGGAAGAAGAACGGCGGTTCGCGATTCGGGTCGCCGCCCATCTCGACGGTATGGGCCGCATAGTTGCGGCCGATGCAGTAGACGCGGCGCACCGGAAACCGCGCCTCCGTTCCCGCAACGGGAAGCGTCACCGCGGCGGGTGGTTCGATCACCAGGCTGGCCATTCTGTCCTCCGACTGCAAAATCCGTAACCTCTTCGGCCCGGTCGATGCGCCGACCAATCCAGGCCAACCCCGTGGAAGTCAAGCCGCTCTCGTCGCCGGTGGGCCTGAGCCGCGGATGAGGGCCCCTGCCCGGACGGCAGGCCGATCCTGCGACACCCGCGCGGGGTGCCCGCGAATCCGGCTTACCTCCGGCGCCGAATTTCCTACTATGCGGGCAGGCGCGCCTGTGGTGCCCCGCCCGCAAGGCGCCGCGATTCTTTCGAAACGAAGGCTTGGCGGCATTTGTATACTGTAGTATACGGCCGCAGCGATCCAGCATAGGCAGGCTTGACATGTCACAGACCGATACTCCCGACATCATCTACACCAAGGTGGACGAGGCGCCGGAACTGGCCTCGGCCTCGCTTCTGCCGATCGTGCGCACCTTCGCCGCGGCGGCGGGCCTGACGGTCGGCACGCGCGACATCTCGCTGGCCGGGCGCATCCTTGCAGCCTTCTCCGACCGGCTGGCGCCGGCGCAGCGCCAGTCCGACGATCTTGCGGTTCTGGGCGAACTGGTCAAGACGCCCGAGGCCAACGTCATCAAGCTGCCGAACATCTCCGCCTCGGTTCCCCAGCTGGTCGAGGCGATCCGCGAGTTGCAGGCGCAGGGCTACGACGTGCCCGACTATCCCGAGGCGCCTGCGACCGACGCGGAACGCGACGCGCGCGCCCGCTATGACGCGATCAAGGGATCGGCGGTGAACCCGGTCCTGCGCGAAGGCAACTCCGACCGCCGCGCCGCCAAGGCGGTCAAGGCCTATGCCCGCGCCAACCCGCATTCGATGGGGGCCTGGTCTGCCGCCAGCAAGACCCGGGTCGCCACCATGGGGGCGGACGACTTCCGCGCCAACGAGACCTCCGTGACGCTCGCCGCCGACAGCGTGATCCGGATCGAGCATGAGGCAGCGGACGGCACCGTGACCCTGCTCAAGGACGGGCTCAAGCTGCCCGCGGGCACGGTTGTCGACGCCACCTTCCTGTCGGCGCGGGCGCTGCGCGCCTTCCTTGCGCGCGAGATCGAGGCGACCAAGCGGGAGGGCACGCTGTTCTCGATCCACCTCAAGGCGACGATGATGAAGGTCTCCGACCCGATCATCTTCGGCCACGCGGTCACGGCCTTCCTTCAGCCGGTGTTCGACAAGCACGGCGCGGCGCTGGCCGCGGCGGGGGTCAACCCGAACTCGGGCCTCGGCGCGCTGCTTGAGCGGGTGGCCGAGATGCCCGGACACGCCGCGATCGAGGCGGATATCGAGGCGACGCTGGCCGCGCGCCCGCCGCTCTACATGGTGAATTCGGACAAGGGGATCACCAACCTGCATGTCCCCTCTGACGTGATCGTCGATGCCTCGATGCCGGCGCTGATCCGGGCGGGCGGCAAGGGCTGGGGCCCCGACGGCAAGGCCGCCGACTCCAACTGCGTGATCCCCGACAGTTCCTATGCGGGCGTCTTCTCCGAGGCCATCGCCTATTTCAAGGAAACCGGCGCGCTTGACCCGCGCACGGCGGGCACGATGCAGAACGTCGGCCTGATGGCGCAGAAGGCCGAGGAATACGGCTCCCACCCCACCACGTTCGAGATCGCGGCCGACGGGATCGTGCGGATGCGGCTGGCCGACGGGACGGTGCTGCACGAACACCGGGTGCAGAAGGGCGACATCTGGCGCTCGGCCTCGACCCGCAAGGCGCCGATCGAGGACTGGGTGCAACTGGCCATCGACCGTCAGCGGCTGGAAGGCTGTCAGGCGATCTTCTGGCTGGACGAGACGCGCGCGCATGACGCGGAACTGATCCGCTATGTCAGGCCGATCCTTGCGGCGAAGGGCGTGGCCGACCGCTTCCTCATCCTCGCGCCGGAAAAGGCGGTGCGGGTGACGCTGGAGACCATCCGCAAGGGCGAGAACTCCATCGCCATCACCGGCAACGTGCTGCGCGACTACCTGACCGACCTGTTCCCGATCCTCGAACTGGGCACCTCGGCCAAGATGCTGTCGATCGTCAAGCTGATGCAGGGCGGTGGCATGTTCGAAACCGGCGCGGGCGGCTCCGCCCCCAAGCACGTCGAGCAACTGATCGAGGAAAACCACCTGCGCTGGGATTCGCTGGGCGAGTTCTGCGCGCTGGGCGAAAGCCTCAAGTATCTCGCCGACCGCACCGGCAACGCCCGGGCGCAGGTGCTGGGCGACGCGGTCGACGTGGCCACTCAGGGCATCCTCGACCACGACCGCTCGCCCGGCCGCAAGGTGGGAGAGCCCGACACCCGCGACTCGCACTTCTACTTCGCGCTCTACTGGGCCGAGGCGCTGGCGGCGCAGACGGCGGATGCCGGCCTTGCCGCGCATTTCGCGCCGATCGCGCAGGCGCTCAGGGAGAACGAGGCGAAGATCGTCGCGGAACTCGCCGCCGCGCAGGGCAAGCCGGCCGATCTGGGTGGTTACTACCACACCGACCCGGTCCGGACCGCGGCGGTCATGCGCCCGTCGCAGACGCTGAACCGCATCATCGGCTAGGCCAGGGCAAGGTAGGGCAAGGTAGGGCAGGGTGGGGCTTCGCGCCCTGCCTATTCCCCGTCCGCGGTGTCGCCGGACGGGGACTCCTCGGTCCCGCCCGTGCGCCCGTAGCGGCCGGGACTGATGCCATAGCGCGCCTCGAACGCCTGCGTGAAATGGCTGCGGCTGGAAAAGCCGACAAGCTCGGCCACGCGCGCCACGCCGTGATGCCCCTCGAGCAGCAGGCGCGCCGCGTGCTGAAGCCGCAGGTCGCGCACAAGATGCATCGGGCTGGTGGCGAATGTATCCTTGAAGCGGGCCGCGAAGCGCGCCCGGCTCATCCCCACCCGCTCGGCCAGCGATTCAACGCTGTGGTCGGCGCCCGGCCGCGCTATCACCTCGGCCAGGGCCGGCCACAGGTTGCGGTCGGACAGCGCGACCAGCCAGCCCGTGCCCGGATCCTGCCTGAGGACGCTGCGGCGCAGGGACGCGATGATGAGGTAGAGCAGCAGCGCCTTGATCTGCGCGCGCGACCCCGGGCCGGGCGCCGCGAGTTCATCGAGGATCAGGCGGATCAGGTGTTCGGCCCCCGCCGCCTCGATCACCGGTTCGCGCAGGAGGTCGATGACGGTGCCCGCCCCGCTGAGCCCGAGCGAAATGCTGGCGCAGAGCACCATCAGCCCCAGCCCTTCGTCCGCCGTGCCGTCGCGGTGGTGCGACAGGCCGAGCCGCGCCGGCTGGCAACTGGCGAACGAGACGAATCGGCCATCTTCCGCCCCGATGGAATGGCTCGACCCCGCCGGCACCAGGACCAGGTCACCGGTCTTCAGGGGATGCGACCGCGAGGGGCCCAGATGCAGCGCCCCGGTACCGCTGAGAACGTAATGCAGGCTGGCGGCGGGGGATTTCGGCATGTCGAGCCATCCGCGCGGCGCCATCTCGCAGATCGAGAAGGGCTCGACCTCGACCGTCATCCGCGACAGGACCTCATCCAGCAACATTTTCCGCCTCCGGACATAATCGAGACGATTCCGAACATCGCCCCGATTATCTAGGCATCATCAATCCACGGAGGACAACTCAAATGTGCGACTCTCATGATCACGATCACGACCATGCCCACGGGCATGCCTGCGGCGTAAGCCGGCGTCAGGCGCTGATGGGCGTCGGCGCGACAACCCTGGCCGGCGCCGCCGCCATCGCTGCCCCTGCCGCCGCGCAGGAAGCCGATCCCTACGCCCCGCCGGCCGAACCGGCGCTGCCGCCGTCGGACATGGTCCTGCAGAAGGGCCGAGTCGCCGTGGTGGTGACGGACCCGCAGATCGACTTCCTCAGCCCGGACGGCGTGACCTGGAAGGTCGTCGGCGAAAGCGTGACCGAACACGGCGTGGTCGAGAACATCGGCAAGCTGTTCCGCGCCGCGAAGGAAAAAGACCTGGTCGTGGCGGTTTCGCCCCACTACTACTACCCGACCGACCATGGCTGGAAATTCGAAGGCCCGCTGGAAAAACTGATGCACGCCATCGGGATGTTCGACCGCAAGGGGCCGACCAACCTTGACGGGTTCGAGAATTCGGGCGCCGACTTCATGCCCGAATACCGGGAGTTCATCAACGACGGCAAGACCATCGTCGCCTCGCCCCACAAGGTCTACGGCCCCGAGCAGAACGACCTGGCGCTGCAACTGCGCAAGAACGGCGTCGATCAGGTGATCCTGGCCGGCATGTCCGCGAACCTCTGCGTCGAGGCGCACTTGCGCGAACTGCTGGAGATGGGCTTCGAGGTTGCGGTCGTCAGCGACGCGACCGCCGCGGCCAAGCTGCCCGAGGGTGACGGCTACCTCGCCGCCATCATCAACTTCCGCTACATCGCCAACGCCTTGTGGACCACCGAAGAGGCCGTGGCGCAGATCGCGGCGCTCTGAGGTGTTCCCCGGCGCGGCGATCGTGCCGCCGCGCCGGGGACGAAACCGGACATTTCGGAATCTTCTTGAACGACCGTTCCAGATGCTATAAACGTTCCTGCATCAGGAGAACGCCATGCCCGCCCCCAAGCAACACGACACCGACGCCTTCATCGACCGCGCCATGCGCGTGTTCTGGTCGCGCGGCTATGAGGGCACGTCGATCAACGACCTGGTGCAGGCCACGGGCGTGAACCGCGGCAGCATCTACGCAAGCTTCGAAGGCAAGCGTGACATCTTTCTTGCCGCGCTGGACCGCTATGACGAACGCTATCGGGCGCGCTTCCTGGCCGGACTGATCGCGGCGGGCGGCCCGAGGGAGGCGATCCTTGCCGCATTCCGCGCCGCCGCCGAACAGGTGACGACGCCGGAAAGCCCGGCCGGATGCCTGATCGTGAATTCGGCGGTGGAACTTGCGCCCCATGATCCCGAGATCGCCGCCGCCGTGACCGCGAGCCTGGGCGAACTGCGTGCGTTCTTCCGCCAGCGGATCGCGGAGGCGCAAGCGGCCGGCGACATTGCGCCGGACCTCGACGCCGAGGCGACGACGACGACACTCTACGCGCTGTTCCTCGGCCTTCGGGTGATGAGCAGGGCGAACGCCCCGGCAGCGCAGAAAGAGCAGATCGTCGTTCAGGCGATGCGTCTGCTGGGGTGATTTTTTTTGGCCGTTCTGGAACGAACATTCCAGAACTTTTATGGGAGAAGACGATGACTGTCAGCTATGTCGAACGCGATCAGGCCGATGCCGTGACATTGGCCTTCTACGACCGGTCCGAGGCGCGGTTCCAGGCGCTTCTGAACATCTTCAAGGTGTTCGGCCACCAGCCCGAATACGGCACGGTCTTTACCGACACGATCATGGCGATCCTCAAGGATGGCGTGCTTGACTGGGCGACGAAGGAACTGCTGATCCTGAAGGCGACGCAGGCCAACAGCTGCCAGTACTGCGTCGTCCAGCACGAGCGGGTGTCGAGCATGCTGGGCATCAGCGAGGAAAAGATCGCCGATCTGGACGGCGACCGCTACCGCACCAGCCCGCATTTCTCCGAAGCCGAACGCGCGCTTCTGGACTTCACCGTGCAGATCGGCGTCGATGCGAACCGCGTGCCGAAGCACCTGTGGGAACGGTTGAAGGCGAACTGGTCCGATGCGCAGATCGTCGACGCCGCCTTTGTCATCACCACCTATATCGCGGTGTCGAAGTTCGGCGATGCGCTGGGTGTCGGGCTTGAATCCATGTTCGACGGCGTGACGCCCGTGCTCAGCGTCTCGCACTGAAGGGGCGGGGATGGAACGGATCGAGATATTCACCGGCCCGGGGTGCAGCTACTGCGTCGCCGCCAAGCAACTGCTGGTCGCGCGCAACCTGTCCTTCGTCGAACGTGACGTCAGCAAGCCCGAGGTCCTGGCCGAAATGCGCCGCCGGGTGCCGAATGCCCGCACCATCCCGCAGATCTTTGCCGGGGACGAGCATATCGGCGGCTTCGATGACCTGAGCCACCGACTGAACGCGCACTGAAACCTCCCCGGGCGACGTCGCCCGGGGCCGCCGAATCCCGGGTTTCCTGCCCGGGCGAAGACCCTCTACCCGATTCTGTCCAAATTGGAACGATTGTTCCAGATCATCATAAGGAGACCAACGTGAACTTCCCCGTCAATACCATTGAATCCGCACCGGAATCGGCCCGGCCGATCCTGTCCGGCGCACAGAAGGGCTTTGGCTTCGTGCCGAACCTGCTGGCCGTCATGTCCACCGCGCCGGCACTTCTGGAAGGCTACATGACGCTTGCGCGCATCTTCGACGGATCGTCGCTGAGCGCGACCGAGCGGCAGATCGTCCTTCTGGCCGCCAGCCGCGAAAACGGCTGCGCCTACTGCATGTCGGTGCACACCGCGCTGGCCGGGATGCAGAAGGTCGCCACTTCGGTCACCGACGCGCTGCGCAACGACACCGCCATCGCGGACAGCAAGCTGCAGGCGCTCCGGCTTTTCGCCGCCGCCGTGACGCGCACCCGCGGCTGGCCCGAGGCCGAGGATCTGGCCGCCTTCGAGGCCGCGGGCTACGGCCCGCAGCAGGCCCTTGAAGTGGTCCTGGGCGTCGGCCTCAAGACCATCTCGAACTACACCACCCACATCGCCGGAACCCCGCTCGACGCCGCCTTCAAGGCCGTCGAATGGTCTGCCGCCGCCTGAAATCCCAAACCAGAAAAGGAGAACGACAATGCCTCTCGTCCAGATCACCGGGGTCGGTGAATACCTGAGCCTCGAACAGAAGCAGGAAATCATCCGCAAGGTCACCGACGCCGTGGTGTCGGTGGAAGGCGAAGGCCTGCGCCAGGTCACCTGGGTCACCATCCAGGATGTCCAGCCGGGCGCCTGGGGCGTGGGCGGCACGCCCGTCACCGCCGACGACCTGCGCGCGCTCGCCAAGGCCGGCGCCAAGGCCTGATCCCCTGCGGGGGCGCGCCCGTCGCGCGCCCCCCCTTTCACGGAGCCCCGTCATGTCCCGGTCCACCGAACCGCAAGCGGCAGATTTCTACCGCTACGATCACCCCCGCATCTATCCAGACATCCTGAACGACATGTTCGTGCGCAAGTCCGACCTCGGGCCGGGCGACCATGTCTCGCTGCCCGATCTGCAGCTTGTCGACGGCTCCACCCTGCGCTGGCCCGAAGCCTCCGACCGCCGCCCGATCCTCATCGTCTTCGGGTCGCTGACCTGCCCGGTCACCGAAAGTGCCGCCGAAGGGCTGGTGCGGCTGCATGCCACCTATGGCCACGCGATCCGCTTCGTGCTTGTCAACGTGCGCGAGGCGCACCCCGGCGCACGCGTTCCCCAGCCCCGCGCCGCCGCCGCCAAGCTTGCCAACGCGCGCGACCTCAAGGCGCGCCACCGCATTCCGTTCGAGGTGGCCGCGGACGATATCGACGGCACGCTGCACCGCGCCCTCGGCGGGCGCCCGAACAGCGCCTATGTGATCGACTTCGACTGCCGCATCCTGTTCCGCGCCCAGTGGGCAAACGAGACCGCCGCGATTGGCAGGGCACTGGCCGAGATCGCGGCGCGTCGTCCGGTGTCGCGGCCCGCGGTCAGCCGCACGATGTCGGCGATGGCCCGGATGATCGGCCACATGGGGCCGGTTCTGCGCCTTGCCGGCAAGGGCGCCACCTGGGACACCTGGAAGGTCGCCCCGCCGCTGGGGTTGATGATGCTGGCCTCTGGCCTTTTCTTCTGGCTTCCGCGCCGGCATCGCGGCCTTCCCGCGATGGCGGTGGTGATGGGGGCGATGACCGCCGGCATCGCCGCGATCCTCGTCTGAAGCCTGCGCGCCGCCGCCAAAGCAAAAGGGCCCCTTGCGGGGCCCTTTCGTCATCGCGCCGCCGATCTCAGCAGCTGTAGTACATCTGGTACTCGATCGGGTGCGGCGTGTGTTCGTAGGCGTAGACCTCTTCCCACTTGAGCGCGACATAGCCATCGATCTGGTCGCGGGTGAAGACGTCGCCCGCCAGCAGGAAGTCCTTGTCCTTTTCCAGCTCCTCAAGCGCCTCGCGGAGCGAGCCGCAGACGGTCGGGATTTCGGCCAGTTCCTCCGGCGGCAGGTCGTAGAGATCCTTGTCCGAGGCCGGGCCCGGGTCGATCCGGTTCTTGATGCCGTCGAGGCCGGCCATGAGAAGCGCAGCGAAGGCCAGATACGGGTTCGCCGCCGGGTCGGGGAAGCGGGCCTCGACGCGCTTGGCCTTGGGCGATTCGGTCCACGGGATCCGCACGCAGCCCGACCGGTTGCGGGCGGAATAGGCGCGCAGCACCGGCGCCTCGAAGCCCGGGATCAGGCGCTTGTAGGAGTTGGTCGAGGGGTTCGTGAAGGCGTTGAGCGCCTTGGCGTGCTTGAGGATGCCGCCGATGAACCACAGCGCCTCCTGGCTCAGGTCGGCATACTTGTCGCCGGCGAAAAGCGGCTTGCCGCCTTTCCAGATCGACATGTTGACATGCATGCCCGAGCCGTTGTCGCCCTTCATCGGCTTCGGCATGAAGGTCACCGACTTGCCGTAGGCGTGGGCCACGTTGTGGATCACGTACTTGTATTTCTGCATGTTGTCGGCCTGCTCGACGAGGCCGCCGAAGATCAGGCCAAGTTCGTGCTGGGCGGTCGCCACCTCGTGGTGGTGCTTGTCGACCTTCATCCCCATGCGCTTCATGGTCGAGAGCATCTCGCCGCGCAGATCCTGGGCCGCGTCCATCGGGTTGACCGGGAAGTAGCCGCCCTTGTGGAGCGAGCGGTGGGCGAGGTTGCCCATCTCGTATTCCGCGTCGGTGTTCCAGGCCGCGTCATGGGCGTCGATCTGGTAGGAGACCTTCTGCGGCGTCACCGAATAGCGCACGTCGTCGAAGACGAAAAATTCCGCTTCCGGGCCGAAATAGGCGGTGTCGCCGATGCCCGAAGCTTTCAGGTAGGCCTCGGCCTTGGCCGCGGTGCCGCGGGGGTCGCGGCTGTAGGGCTCGCCCGTGTCCGGTTCGACGACGTTGCAGTGCACGCACATCGTCTTTTCGGCATAGAACGGGTCGATGTAGACCGAGCCCGCATCGGGGATCAGCTTCATGTCGGACTGGTCGATCGACTTCCAGCCGGCGATGGAGGAGCCGTCGAACATGAAGCCTTCCTCGAAGAAGTCCTCGTCGACGAGATCGGCAACCAGCGTCACGTGCTGAAGCTTGCCTTTGGGGTCGGTGAAGCGGATGTCGACATATTCGACCTCCTCGTCCTTCATCAGTTTCAGAGCATCCTGGATCTTGCTCATCCTGTGATCCTTTCTTGTGGAGGTTTGGGCCGGGGGCCTGGTGGTTCGGGCCGGGGGCCGCCGGGGTGTTTCAGATCGCGTCCTCACCGGTTTCGCCGGTGCGGATACGGATGACCTGTTCAACGGGGGAGACGAAGATCTTGCCGTCGCCGATCTTGTCGGTGCGCGCGGCCGAGACGATGGCCTCGATCGCGGCCTCGACCATGTCGTCCGAAAGCACGACCTCGATCTTCACCTTGGGCAGGAAGTCGACGACGTATTCGGCGCCGCGGTAAAGTTCGGTATGGCCCTTCTGGCGGCCGAAGCCCTTCACCTCGATCACCGACAGCCCCTGCACGCCGACGTCCTGAAGCGCTTCCTTCACCTCGTCGAGCTTGAAGGGCTTGATGATGGCTTCGATCTTCTTCATGGGCCGACTCCCTTGGGGGTTTCATCGCGGTCGGCCCCTGTCACCACTTTCGCTGCGGGCGCACAATTGGCTAGGCTGCGAGAGGGGCGCCGCCGGCCGCGATTCCGGGTCATGTGCCTCATTTTTGTGCATATCGCCCGCATTTGGGGCTGTTTGTGAACTTTGGGGGCTTTTCCGCATGACCGAGCTTCTGACCGCCGCGCAGATGCGGGCCATCGAACAGGCGGCGATTGCCTCCGGCGAGGTCACGGGCCTTGAGCTGATGGAGCGCGCGGGCCGGGGCGTGGTCGAGGCGATCTTCGAGGAATGGCCGGAGCTTGCGAAGACCTCACATCGGGCGGTGGTGTTGTGCGGGCCGGGCAACAATGGCGGCGACGGCTTCGTCGTGGCGCGTCTGCTGAAGGAGTGGGGCTGGGAGGTGGAGGTGTTCCTCTACGGCGACCCGGAGAAGATGCCGCCGGATGCGCGGGTGAATTATGAGCGGTGGTTGGGGATGGGGGAGGTCGTCGGGACTGATCTCAACACCGAGTTCCTGCCCCCACCGATTCATCCGTGCGGACACCATCTTGTTGTGGACGCACTTTTCGGGATCGGCCTCAGCCGCCCGCTGGCATGGCCGAACATGTTGGACTTCTTCGGCACACTCGATGATCCCGGGCTGGTGGGGAATATCCGCCGCGTGTCCGTCGATGTTCCGTCCGGAATTTGCGCCGATAGCGGTCGTCTGCTGGGAAAGGCTGCGTTTCCTGCCGATCTGACGGTGACGTTTCACCGAACAAAGATCGGGATGATGCTCGCGCTTGGCCCGGAAGCATGCGGGGGTCTGGTAGTCAAGGACATCGGCCTTTCCGACGATGCTGGCAATAGAGACGAGGCTCGCGCCCGGCCCGCGGGGGGGGCGTTCGCGCCCGCCCCGGGGGGGCGGGTCGGGCGCGAGCCGGGGTTGGCACCCCGGCAAGAGACGGTCTTCGTTACATCCGTCAAAGCGGCTCGGATCGCAGCCACAAGACCAAATGCCCACAAATACTCCCACGGGCACGCCCTGATCCTCTCCGGTGGCGCGGGCAGGGGCGGGGCCGCCCGTCTCGCTGCACGGGGCGCTATCCGGATCGGGGCGGGGGTGGTGACGGTGGGGTGCCCGCCAGAGGCGCTGGCGGAAAATGCGGCGCGGCTGGATGCGGTGATGCTGAAACCTGTCGCCGATGCCGATGAGCTGGCGCAGGTGCTGGAGGACAAGCGGATCAACGCGCTCTGCCTAGGGCCAGGTCTTGGCACGGGCGAGCGGGAGGTGGAGTTGGTGGCGACGGCCTTGGCCTGGCACTTGGCCGAGGGACTGCCGCTGATCGATGCGACCGAGGCGCAGGTGGCGGCTTTCCTCAAGAAGAACGGCCATCGTCCCTCCATTGTCCTTGACGCCGACGCGCTGACGATCCTTGCGGGGCGGCCCGATCTTTTCGCGGCGCTTCATGACCGCTGTGTCCTCACCCCCCATGGCGGCGAGTTCGCGCGGCTTTTCCCCGACATTGCCGAGAAACTGGCCGCCCCCGCCATGAAGGGCCCGGCCTACTCCAAGGTCGACGCCACGCGAGAGGCGGCGGCGCGGGCGGGTTGCGTGGTGCTTTTCAAGGGCCCCGATACCGTGATCGCCGACCCCTCGGGACGGTGCAGCATCAACTCCGCCCATTACGACCGCGCGGCGCCCTGGCTTGCCACGGCGGGGTCGGGTGATGTGCTGGCGGGGTTCATCGCGGGGCTTCTGGCGCGGGGCTTCGCACCGATGCAGGCGGCAGAAACCGCCGCCTGGCTGCATGTCGAATGCGCGCGGACATTCGGCCCCGGCCTGATCGCGGAGGACCTGCCGGAGCAGTTGCCTGCGGTCTTCCGGACCCTCGGGCTTTAGCGATCAGGAGAGGAAGATGTTGCCGCGCTTGTACCAGGCTTCGGTCTCGATCCCGATCCCGGCGCAGAAGACCTCGAGCCCGGCGGCATAGACCACCTGGTCGGTGTCGAACTGGAGCGTGTAGGTGCGCAGGACCGCCTCGTCGCCGCGGCAGATCTCGACCCCGTCGACAAGCCGCAGAAGCGGCACCACGGCTGTGGCCCGGGGCCCGCGTCCGCGCCACTGGCGCATCACCACCGGCATTCCGGCAGAGAAGGTCATGTCGCGGCTGGGCTGCTGGCTGCCGAGCGTGCTGGCCCTGACCCGCACGATCGGGCCGGCGTGATCCTCGACCCAGACGCGGCGCAGGACGCGCATGCCCTCAAGCGTCACGATGCGGTCGCCGGCGGACAGCGTTTCCACCGGTTGCAGGCCCTTCGAGGTGAAGATGCGCGTGCCATCGGCGATTCCGTGGAATGTTCCTTCGTCAAGGCAATCGGACTTGCGAGCAAGATTGTCGGCAAAGATCATGGACATGGCAGCACCTGTTAACCAACCGTAAGTCAAGTCTGCCGGTGAATTCTGGCAAGAATGCGATGAGGGCGGGACAATTCGGGGAAAATCGGCGCGATGGCGCGGCCCTGCGCGCGCCGGAACGCGCCTTTTTCCTCTCGCATCCCCGTTCGGGACTTGCTAGAAGGGCGCGGATTTCGGGGGGCGGTCCTCAGGGGCTGTCCTTCGTGGGCATTGCGGGTGTGGCGGAACTGGCAGACGCACCAGATTTAGGTTCTGGCGCCTAACGGCGTGGGGGTTCAAGTCCCTTCACCCGCACCATGAGGGAAAAGGACAAGGGAATGCAGGTCATCGAGACCCTGAAGGACGGTCTGAAGCGCAGCTACACGATCACCGTGCCGGCTGCGGATCTGGATCGGAAAGTTACCGAAAAGCTCGTCGAGGCGCAGCCCGAGATCGAGATGAAGGGTTTCCGCAAGGGCAAGGTGCCGCTTGCCATGCTGCGCAAGCAGTTCGGCCAGCGGCTGCTGGGCGATGCGATGCAGGATGCGATCGACGGCGCGATGAAGTCGCATTTCGATGCGACCGGCGACCGTCCGGCGGTGCAGCCGAAGGTCGAGATGAAGGGCGGCGAAGCCTGGCAGCAGGGCGACGACGTCATCGTCGAGATGAGCTATGAGGCGCTGCCCGAGATCCCCGATCTCGACGTCTCGAAGATCAAGCTCGATAAGCTGGTCGTCAAGGCGGATGAGGCCGCGGTGAAGGAGGCGCTCGACAACCTGGCGAGCAACGCCCAGAGCTTCGAGGACCGCAAGAAGGGGTCGAAGGCCAAGGACGGCGACCAGGTCGTGATCGACTTCGTCGGCAAGATCGACGGCGAGCCGTTCGACGGCGGCGCGGGCGAGGACTATCCGCTGGTGCTGGGGTCGGGCAGCTTCATTCCCGGCTTCGAGGCGCAGCTTGTCGGGGCCAAGGCCGGCGACGCGGTCGCGGTCGAGGTGTCGTTCCCGGACAGCTACGGGGCCAAGCATCTGGCCGGCAAGGCCGCGGTGTTCGACTGCACCGTGAAGGCGGTGAAGGCGCCGAAGCCCGCCGAGATCGATGACGAACTGGCCAAGCGGTTCGGGGCGGAAAGCCTTGAGGCGCTGACGGGCCAGGTGACGGAGCGGCTTGAGGCGGAATATGTCTCCGCCGCCCGCGCGGTGATGAAGCGTGCGCTGCTGGACGAACTCGACAAGCAGGTGAGCTTCGACCTGCCGCCGAGCCTGGTCGATGCCGAGGCGAACCAGATCGCGCACCAGCTCTGGCACGAGGAAAACCCTGACCACCATGGCCACGACCACGGCGCGATCACGCCCACGGACGAGCACCGCAAGCTCGCCGAGCGGCGTGTGCGGCTTGGGCTTCTCCTGGCCGAGGTCGGCCGCAAGGAGAAGGTCGAGGTGACGGACGCGGAGATGACGCAGGCGGTCCTGGCGCAGGCGCGCCAGTATCCGGGCCAGGAACGCGCCTTCTTCGAGTTCGTGCAGAAGAACCCGCAGATGCAGCAGCAACTGCGCGCCCCGATCTTCGAGGACAAGGTCGTGGACCTGATCTTTGCCGGTGCGAAGGTGAAGGAAAAGGAAGTGTCGAAGGACGCGCTGCAGAAGGCGGTCGACGCGCTCGACGAGATCTGAGCCTTCGGTCATCGGACCGGAACCGGGCCGCACCTCTGGGTGCGGCCTTTTCTTTTGCCCTTGCATCTTCGCCGGGAAGTGCCATGTTGGAAGGGAAGGCAATGCCTTCTTTTTCCCAAATCTGGAATCGGCCATGCTTTCCGCGCAGCGGAGGGTATCACCTGCGTGCGGCGGCTGGCCGGATGGAGTGTTGATGGATATCATTGAAAGGGCGAAGGAATTCGCCATGCGTGCCCATGACGGGCAGGTCCGCAAGGGCGCCGCGCGGGAGCCCTATACCGTGCATCTGGAGGAGGTGGCGGCATTGGCCGTCCGCTTCGGCGGCTCCGAGGCCGTGATCGCCGCTGCCTGGCTGCACGACACGATCGAGGATTGCAGCGTCACCGCCGGCGATCTGCGGACCCTGTTCGGGGAGGAGATCACCGCGCTGGTGCTGGAACTGACCGACGACAAGAACCTGCCCAAGGCCGAGCGCAAGCGGCAGCAGGTGCTGAAGGCGCCGCACAAGTCGACCGGGGCGACGCTGGTGAAGATCTGCGACAAGATGTCGAACGTGCGCGCGGTGGGGGAAACGCCCCCCGTCGGCTGGCCACGGGCGCGGCAGATTGCCTATCTGGACTGGGCGGAGGAGGTCGTCGGCGCGCTTCCGGCCGGGGCGGAACCCGCGCGGGCGGAGTTCCGGCGGGTGCTGGCCGGCACGCGCGCCCTTCTGGGCAGGGCGGCGGAATAGTCCGCGCAGGGCGGTTCCTTCGGGTGCGCCGATGGCTTATCCTCCGCAGGCGAAGCGAACAGGGGGAACACCATGCCCGGAACCATCAGGACCACGGCCGGACGCGGCCGGCGTTACGACAGCGTGCTTGACACCATCGGCGACACGCCGGTGATCCGCATCAACCGGATCGCGCCGGAACACGTGAGCGTCTACGTGAAGGTCGAGGCCTTCAACCCCGGCGCCTCGGTCAAGGACCGGCTGGCCGTCAACATCATCGAGGCGGCCGAGCGCGAGGGGCGGCTGAAGCCCGGTCAGACGGTGGTCGAGGCCACCTCGGGCAACACCGGCATCGGCCTTGCGGTCGTCTGCGCGGCCAAGGGCTATCCGCTGGTCGTGACGATGGTGGAAACCTTCTCGGTCGAGCGGCGGCGGCTGATGCGGCTACTGGGCGCGAAGGTGGTCCTGACGCCCAAGGCCGAAAAGGCCGTCGGCATGTATCGCAAGGCGGTGGAACTGGCGCAGGAGCACGGCTGGTTCCTGGCCCGCCAGTTCGAGACCAAGGACAACGCCGACATCCACGAGGCCACGACCGCGCGAGAGATCCTGGCGGATTTCGCGGGCGAGCGGCTGGACTACATCGTCACCGGCTATGGCACCGGCGGCACGGTGACCGGCATCGGGCGCGTGATCCGCAAGGCGCGGCCGGAGACCAAGATCATCCTGACCGAGCCCACGAACGCCGCGCTGGTGCAAAGCGGCACGCCCCAGCCGCGGGAGGCGGACGGCGCCCCGGCCCAGGGACATCCCGCCTGGCAACCGCACCCGATCCAGGGCTGGACGCCGGACTTCATCCCGCTGGTGCTGCAGGAGACGCTGGACAAGGGGTTCCACGACGACCTGATCCCGGTCACCGGACCCGAGGGCATCGGTTGGTCGCGGCGGCTGGCGGCGGAAGAGGGGATCTTTGTCGGCATATCGGCAGGGGCCACCTTCGCCGCGGCGATGCGGGTGGCGGAAAGTGCGGCACCGGGGTCGGTGATCCTGGTCATGCTGCCCGACACCGGAGAGCGCTATCTGTCGACGCCGCTGTTCGAGGGCATCGCCGAAGAGATGAGCGAGGAGGAGCGCGCGATCATGCGCTCCACCCCCGGCTGCCAGCTGGGCTGACCTCAGCGCCGGGCGCGGACACCTTCGCGGTAAAGAACGTAGAGGCCCGCGCCCACGATCATGGCGATGCCGAGCCAGCCCTGCGCGTCGGGCAGGTCGCGGAAGAAGAGCCAGCCGAACAGGACGCTCCACACCATCGAGGTGTATTCGAACGGGGCGACGACGTTCGATTCCGCGATCCGGTAGGCCTGCGTCAGAAGCGTGAGACCCGCCGCCGCGATGATGCCGGTCGCCATCATCAGCGCTAGGTCGCGGAGCGTCGGCGTCACCCAGCCGCGAGTGAGGAACCCGAGGCTGGCGTGGGACTGGCTGTCGTGGGCGCCGCCGCCGAAGGCGAGCGCGAGGAGGAGCGCGCAGCAGAGGAACACGAGGTTGCCCCAGAAGGCGAGCGCGGCGGCGCTGTGGCGGGTGCCGAGGTGTCGGGCGTGGACCATCGACATCGCGTATGTCAGGCCGGAGCCGATGGCGAGCACCGCCGCCCAGTCGAAAAGCTCCGACCCCGGCCGCAACATGATCAGCGCGCCGAGAAAGCCGATGGCGACGGCGGCCCAGCGCCGCGGGCCCACGTGTTCGCGCAACAGGAACACCGACATCAGCGTGATGAAGAGCGGCGCGGTGAAGTAGAGCGCCGCAGTCGTCGCCAGCGGAAGTGCCGCGAGCGCGAGGTAATAGCCGAAATAGGCGCAGCACATGACGAACCCGCGCCCGACCATCGCCGTCCAGCCAGGTGCTGCCAGCGTACGCAACCCGCCGTTCAGGGCGACCAGCACGAGGAGGAGCGGCATGGCCGTGATGCTGCGGAGCACCATCACCTCATAAAGCGGGTAGGAGCCGCTGAGGAGCTTCAGGATCAGGTCCTGGACGGAAAAGACGGTGATGCCGGCCACGAGGTAGCCGACGCCCGCGCCTGACGCGTGGCCCGGTTGCAGGGAAGGGGCGGCAAGGGCCATTCGGGTTCCTGTCCTGTTTGGGCAAGGGTGGCGCGGGGCAGGCGCCGCGGTCTTTGCCGCGTGCGACAGGAGATGACGGAAACGGGACGTTGCCGGGAAACGAAGAACCGCGCCGGACGGGCCGGCGCGGTCGGAAATCGGCCTGAAGGCGCGATTATTCTTCGGCGGCCGCGGCGCCGACTTCGTCGAACAGCTCGGCGATCTCGAATTCCGCCGCAGCTTCCGCTTCGGCCGCGAGTTCCTGGATCGACTTGCCGGACGCCTGGAGCGCCGCTTCCTCGGCCGAACGAGCGACGTTCACGGTCACCGAGACGGACACCTCGGGGTGCAGCACGACCGAGACGGTGTGCAGGCCGAGGTCCTTGATCGGCGCCGTGAGCGAGATCTGCCGACGGTCGATGGAGAAGCCGGCCGCGGTGGCGGCATCGGCGATGTCGCGCGGCGTGACCGAGCCGTAGAGCGCGCCCGCGTCCGAGGCGGAGCGAATCACGACATAGGTCTGGCCGTCGAGCTTCTCGGCGAGCGCCGCGGCCTCTTTCCGGGTCTCGAGGTTGCGCGCCTCGAGCTGGGCCTTCTGGGTTTCGAAGTTCTTGATGTTCGCGTCCGAGGCCCGCAGCGCCTTGCCCTGCGGCAGCAGGAAGTTGCGCGCGTAGCCGTCCTTGACCTTGACGACATCGCCCATCTGGCCAAGCTTGGCCACGCGTTCGAGAAGGATCACTTGCATGGTCGTGTCTCCTTACTTCACGGCATAGGGCAGAAGCGCGAGGAAGCGGGCGCGCTTGATCGCCTGCGCCAGTTCACGCTGCTTCTTGGCCGAGACGGCGGTGATGCGGGCCGGCACGATCTTGCCGCGCTCGGAGATGTAGCGCTGAAGCAGACGGACGTCCTTGTAGTCGATCTTCGGCGCGTTCTCACCCGAGAAGGGGCAGACCTTGCGGCGGCGGAAAAACGGTTTGTTCGCCATGGGTTATATTCCTTTCCTCAGGTCCGGATCAACGACGTTCACGGCGTTCGCCGCGATCACCGCGGTCGCCACGATCACCGCGGTCGCCACGGTCGCCGCGATCCCCGCGATCCCCGCGATCATCGCGCTTCTGCATTTGCACCGAGGGGCCATCCTCGTGCGCATCGACGCGGACCGACATGACGCGCATGACGTCGTCGTGCAGGCGGGCGAGACGCTCCATCTCCTGCACGGCGGCCGAGGGCGCGTCGGTACGCAGGAAGGCGTAGTGGCCCTTGCGGTTCTTGTTGATCTTGTAGGCCATCGTCTTGACGCCCCAGTATTCGGACCCGACGACGTTGCCGCCGTTGTCCGCAATGACCGTGGAGAAGTGTTCGATGAGCCCTTCGGCCTGCGCGTTGGAAAGATCCTGGCGCGCGATCAGGACATGCTCGTAAAGCGGCATGTATGCTCCTTTTACGTCTCGGGCGGCTTCATAGGCGGGCGAACCTTCCGCGACCCGCCACGAGAGGCTACGCCGGTTTCGTGAATGCGGAAGGATGCGGCCTTATAGAGGAAAGCGGGCGGGATGCAAGCGCCCGGTCGCGGTGCTGTCGGTGCCCCGGTCAGTCGGCGGGGGGCGGCGGCATGTCGATCGGCTCGGACGGCTCCGCCGCGTCGTCCGGCGCGGGCACGGCGTCGGGGGGAGGGATCGACGCGGCGGGCGGGGCGGTCTCCGGCGCGGGATCGGACAGCGGGGCGAATCCTTCGGGGATCGCCTCGAACGGGTCGGGCTCCGGGGTGGGGGCGGTGCGGAGCGCAACGAGGGCGACGAGCATCCAGAGGCCGAGCGCGGCCAGCGCCGGTATCCAGGCGCCGCCGGCGGGGGGCGCATAGGGGCCGCGCCCGGTGGTCATGCGCGCCATCGTCGTGTCGCGGTCGACGATAAGGTGCTTCAGGGTGCCGAGGAGGTGCAGGGCGAGCGCCGCCGCGAGGACCCAGCCGGCAAGGCGGTGGAACGTCTGCATGAGGCGCGAGAACGATTCGTCGGCGGGAATGCCGGGAAGGTGCTGGCCGAAGGGCCACAGGATCGGCGCGATTCCGGGTGCGGAGGCGTGGCGCAGCCAGCCCGACAGCGGCAGAAGGATCATCGCGCCCCAGAGCGTCAGGTGTGTCAGCCGGGCCAGGAAAAGCTCCACCTTGCGTTCGGGATGCAGGGGGCCGGGGCCTGAGGTCAGGAGCCGGGCTACAAGGCGCAGGAGGATCAGCGCGAGGGCGGCCAGACCCGCGGTCTTGTGAACGGAGTAGGCGGCGAATACGCCCGCGGCCTCGGCTTCGGTCGAGGCCGGCAACCGGACCATGGTCAGCCCGCGCAAGGCCACCGCAACGATCAGCGCGGCCACGAGCCAGTGCAGAAACCGCATCGCGGGGCCGTAACCGTGCTGTCCGTGATGGCGCGCCATGCCGTTCCCCCTGATCCGGGGCATGATGGCGCGAGAGGCGAGGTTTGCCTAGACCCGCACGCATTGCGCGCGGCGCGTGTGCGCGCTATGCCGGAGGAAAGCTTGATCGGGGGGCAAGAGATGGCGCGGGCATTCGTTTTTCCGGGACAGGGGGCGCAGGTCGTCGGCATGGGCAAGGCCCTGGCCGATGCCTATCCGGCGGCGCGGGCGGTTTTCGACGAGGTGGATGCCGCGCTGGGCGAAAAGCTCTCGTCCCTGATCTGGGAGGGGGCGCAGGAGCAACTGACGCTGACCGAAAATGCGCAGCCGGCGCTGATGGCGACCTCGATCGCCGTCATGCGGGCGCTGGAGGCGGAGGGGATCGGCGTGACCTCGGCGGCCTTTGTGGCCGGCCATTCGCTGGGCGAATACTCGGCGCTGTGCGCCGCGGGGGCGCTGAGCCTGGCCGACACCGCGCGGCTTCTGCGCCAGCGCGGCCGGGCGATGCAGGAGGCGGTGCCGGTTGGCGTGGGCGCGATGGCGGCCCTTCTCGGGCTTGATTTCGAGGCGGCCTCGGCGGTGGCGGCGGAGGCCGCGATGGGCGAGGTGTGCCAGGCGGCGAACGACAACGATCCGGCGCAGGTGGTTGTGTCGGGGCACAAGGCGGCAGTCGAACGGGCGGTCGAGATCGCGAAGGCGCGTGGCGCCAAGCGCGCGGTCCTGCTGCCGGTGAGCGCCCCCTTCCACTGCGCGCTGATGGCGCCTGCGGCCCGCGTGATGGCCGAGGCGCTGGACGACGTGGCGATCCGCACGCCGGCGGTCCCGGTGGTCGCTAACGTGCGCGCCCGGGCGGTGAGCGAGCCGGAGGTGATCCGCAGCCTGCTGGTCGAACAGGTCACGGGCGCGGTGCGCTGGCGGGAATCGGTCGAATGGATGGCGGGCCAGGGCGTGGCCGCGTTCTGGGAGATCGGCGCGGGCAAGGCGCTGTCGGGCATGATCCGCCGCATCGCGAAGGAGGCGGAGACCCGCGCCATCGCGGCGCCCGAGGACATCGCCGCGGCGAAGGGATAGCGCCTAGGGTTCGACCAGTTCGACGCCTTCCTTCTCGCCGTGCTTGGTTCGGGTGTCGTACTTGTCCTGGGCGTCCTGGGTGTCCTTCAGGAAATCCTTCCAGAGCGATTTCGCGTCCTTGGCAGAGAGGTCGTCGCGCTTCTCGATCGACTTCTTGAACTCCTCGACCGCGTCCTCGAAGATCTTGTGGTGGTTGTTCTCGTGCTTTTCGAGCGCCTTCATCATGTCGTCCCAGGATTTCTTTTCGTCCTTGGTCGCCTTGCTGTAGTCGGTCCAGGTCGGAAGGATGATGTAGGGCGCGGCGGTGATGTCTGCCTTCTTGACCGGGTCGTCCTTGCCCCAGTCGATGTCCGCGTCCGACCTGTAGCGACCCCAGTAGCCGTTCTTGTTCAGCGACTTGAAGACTTCGGGAATGGATTTGCCCTTGACGTTGAAGGACTTCGCCTTGGGCTTGGGATAGGTGACAGTGACCTTCATCGGCGCCTCCCTGCGATATGGGGCAGGGTAGCGCAAAAGCGGCGCCCTGTCCGCGATTCCCGCAAGCCGGGTGGCGCGGCGGGCGGCGGGCTGCTATGGGGGCGACAGGCAGTCTGACGCGGGGATGGCGATGTTCGATCTGACGGGGAAATCTGCGCTGGTCACCGGCGCATCGGGGGGGATCGGCGGGGCGATCGCGCGGGCGCTTCATGGCGCGGGGGCGACGGTGGCGCTGTCGGGCACGCGGATGGAGCCGCTCGAGGCGCTGGCCGGGGAACTGGGCGCGCGGGCGCATGTGCTGCAGTGCAACCTTTCCGATGCCGCCGCGGTCGAGGCGCTGCCGAAGCAGGCGGTCGAGGCGATGGGCGCGGTGGATGTCCTTGTGAACAACGCCGGTATCACCCGCGACAACCTGTTCATGCGCATGTCGGACGAGGAATGGCGCGAGGTGATCGAGGTCAACCTGACCTCCACCTTCCGGCTGTGCCGGGGTGTCCTGCGGGGCATGATGAAGGCGCGCTGGGGGCGGATCGTCAACATTTCCTCGATCGTGGGGGCGACGGGCAATCCGGGGCAGGGCAACTATGCCGCCGCCAAGGCGGGGATGGTCGGCATGTCGAAGAGCCTGGCCTATGAGGTGGCGAGCCGCGGCATCACGGTGAACTGCGTGGCGCCGGGCTTCATCACCACGGCGATGACCGACAAGCTGAACGACGAGCAGAAGGCGCGCATCCTGACGCAGGTGCCGGCGGGACGGATGGGCGAGGCCGACGAGATCGGCGCGGCGGTCCTCTATCTCGCCAGCCCCGAGGCAGGCTATGTCACCGGCACGACGCTGCACGTCAACGGCGGCATGGCGATGATCTGAGCGGTCGGCCCGCTGCCGGTTGCGAAAGCGTTTGCCTCATGCCAAGACTGTGCTATAGGCGGCGCTGATTTGCCGGGGGGGACTGAGCTTCAGCCGGCGGTCTTGCCTTACGCAGGGCCAGAACCGCTCTGAAAACGAGCAAAGAACCAAAGGCGGGGCGGTCCCGCGAATATGAGGATTGGACATGAGCGACATTGCTGATCGCGTGAAGAAGATCGTCGTCGAGCACCTGGGTGTGGACGAGGACAAGGTGACCGAAAATGCGTCGTTCATCGACGATCTGGGCGCCGACAGCCTTGACACCGTGGAGCTGGTGATGGCGTTCGAGGAAGAGTTCGGCATCGAGATCCCCGATGATGCGGCCGAAACCATCCAGACCTTCGGCGATGCGGTGAAGTTCATCTCCGAAGCGGCCTGAGATCTTTCTCAGCGACCGAATTGGCGGCGCCCCGGTGGGGCGCCGTCTTGCGTTTCGGGGACCGCTTTCCGCTCGCGGGGGTGTGACTTGGTGGTGACCGCGTCCGCGCATAGTGTGCGCCCGCAACGCCAGCCCGCGCGCCTTTGCCGAGGAGACCCCGCGCCGATGCGAAACCTGATCCTGAGTCTTGCCGTTGCGGTTGCCGCCGTGCTGGTCGCCGCGCATCTGGGTCTGACCGAGTGGCTGGGTGCCCATCCCTGGTGGGCGGAGCGGGTGGCCTATTACGCCATCGCGCCTGGCGTGGTCGCTGTCTCCGCCCTTGCGGCGCTGCGCCTGACGACGGCCCCGCGCGTTGCGGTGGCCTGCGGCCTTTTGGCGGTGGCCTACGGAGTGGCGCGTGTGGGCGGCGCGCGCTTTGCCGCCTCCTATGCCGAGGACGCGGCGGCGGGGCGGATGTGGTTCTTCGGCTGGATCGGCACGGCGGCGATGGCGATTCTCGCTGTGCAGGTGCTGGTGGCGGTGGCCACCTCGCGCAGGGCCTGACGGTCCGGTGCCGGGAATGGCATTGGGAAACGGGCGAAATTCCTGCTAGGGTAGGCATGCGGGGTGCCCCTTGGCCGCGCGCGGGGCCGGGCGTCCGGCACTATGCGCAGGGAGGACCGCATGATCATCTACCCGACGATCGAGATTCAGAACGGACGATGCGTGAGCTTGCCGCGGGGCAACATGTCCGAGGCGGCGATCTGGCATGTCGATCCGGTCGAGAAGGCGAAGGAATTCGCCCATGCCGGGGCGGAATGGATGCATGTCACCGATTTCGACGCGGTCACGGGCAAGTTCGACAACCGAGACCTGGTGGTGCGGATCATCCGCGAGGCGGGGATTCCGGTGCAACTGGGCGGCGGCTTCCGCTCTCGCGACAGGATCGAGGAATGGATCGACCTCGGGGCGGGGCGCATCGTGGTGGGCACGCTGGCGGCGCAGAACCCGCATCTGGTGAAGGAACTTGCGGAACGGCATGTCGACCAGATCGTGCTGGCGGTCGATG
Source organism: Albidovulum sediminis (assembly GCF_025380365.1). Classification (GTDB taxonomy): domain Bacteria; phylum Pseudomonadota; class Alphaproteobacteria; order Rhodobacterales; family Rhodobacteraceae; genus Albidovulum; species Albidovulum sediminis. The sequence goes on along the minus strand of NZ_JAOCQF010000001.1, from coordinate 1,378,427 downwards.
TGTGGCAGGGCCATGTGATGATCGAGGGCTGGAAGGCGCAAAGCGCCTATACCGCCGAGGGGTTCATCAACGCCTTCAAGGGCACGCCCTTTGCCGCCATCATCGTCACCGACATCGCCGCCGACATCGAGGGGGCGGACGCGTCGCTGGGGATGGTCGAGGCGATAGCGAGGTCGACCAAGGTGCCGGTCATCGCGAGCGGCATCGTCCGGACGATCGACGACATATCGCGCCTGAGGCTGCTGGGGGACGTGTCGGGCGCGATCGTCGGACGGGCCTTGTTCAACCGCACGATCGACCTGGCAGAGGCGTTGCGCGAGGCGCGGCCGGCGCGGCAGAAGGTCGCCGACTTCCTGTGACCTCCGGCGCCGGATCGCCCGCCGGGATCGCTTGCGGAGGCGACGGGCCTTGCCCGTGGCTTCCATTGCCGTGTATCTAACCGCTGAAGCAAGGCAGGAACGAGGACAGGCGATGCGGCGGGTAGTTGTCACGGGTCTGGGGATGGTCACGCCGCTGGCGTGCGGGGTCGAGGAGACCTGGAAGCGGCTTCTGGCCGGGCAGTCGGGGGCAGGCCCCATCACGCGGTTCGACACGTCGAACGTGGTGACGACCTACGCCTGCGAGGTCCCCTTTGGCGATGGCGGTGACGGCACCTTCAACCCGGATCAGTGGATGGAGCCGAAGGACCGGCGCAAGGTCGACGACTTCATCCTTTACGGGATGGCCGCGGCGCAGATGGCGGTCGAGGATTCGGGCTGGAAGCCCGAGGACGAGGAAAGCCGGCTGCGCACCGGCGTGATGATCGGGTCGGGGATCGGCGGGCTGACCTCGATCGCGGAAACGGCGGTGCTGATCAAGGAGAAGGGGCCGAAGCGGGTCTCGCCGTTCTTCATCCCCGGCGCGCTGATCAACCTTGTCTCGGGGCAGGTGTCGATCCGGTTCGGCTTCAAGGGGCCGAACCATGCGGTGGTGACGGCCTGTTCCACCGGCGCACACGCCATCGGCGACGCGGCGCGGCTTATCCAGTGGGGTGATGCCGACGTGATGATCGCGGGCGGCACCGAAAGCCCGATCAGCGAGATCGGGATTGCCGGGTTCAATGCCTGCAAGGCGCTGTCGACCAAGCGGGCAGACGATCCGACGAAGGCGAGCCGGCCCTATGACGCGGACCGCGACGGCTTTGTCATGGGCGAGGGGGCGGGCGTCCTGGTGCTGGAGGAATACGAGCACGCGAAGGCGCGCGGCGCGAAGATCTACTGCGAGGTGCTGGGCTACGGCATGTCGGGCGACGCCTATCACATCACCGCGCCCTCCGAGGACGGGGACGGCGCGTTCCGCTGCATGCAGGCGGCGCTGAAGCGGGCGGGGCTGCAGCCCTCGGACATCGACTACATCAACGCGCATGGCACCTCGACCATGGCGGACACGATCGAACTGGGCGCGGTGGAGCGGCTTCTGGGCAACCATGCGGCCAATGCCACGATGTCGTCCACCAAGTCGGCGACCGGGCATCTTCTGGGCGCGGCAGGCGCGGTCGAGGCAATCTTCTGCGTGCTCGCGCTGCGCGATCAGGTGGCGCCGCCGACGATCAACCTCGACAATCCGGCGGTCGAGCCGAAGCTGGACCTTGCCGCCAACAAGGCGGTCAGCCGCAGGATCGACGTGGCGCTGTCCAACAGCTTCGGTTTCGGCGGCACCAATGCCTCGCTTGTCCTCGGGCGGGTCAAGGACTGATGTGGCGTCACGTCGCCTCCAACTTCCTGTCGATCGCGGTCGTCGTGCTGGTGGTCGTCGCAGGGGTCGTGGCCTGGGCGCAGCGGCAATATGTCGGGCCGGGGCCGCTGGCCGATGCGATCTGCTACAAGGTGCCTTCGGGCGCGAAGCTGTGGCAGGTGGCGGAGGGGCTGGAGGAGAAGGGCGCCGTCGCCTCGGCCTACATCTTCAAGGTCGGCGCGGATTACGAGGGCAAGGCAGGCGGGCTGAAGGCCGGGTCCTACCTGATCGGGCCCGGCGCCTCGATGCAGGAGATCGTGGGCATCGTCGCGGGCAGCGGGCGGTCGACCTGCGGGACCGAGATCAACTACCGGATCGGGGTTGCGGCGGTCGACATCATCGTGCGCGAGCTGGACGCGGCCACCAACCGCTATGTCGAGCGGGTGAAATTCGATCCCGCCGTGGATGCAGTGCCGCAGGATTATGTCGACCTGGCCGAGGATTCCGATGCGCGCATCCGCATCACGCTGGCCGAGGGGGTGACGAGCTGGCAGGTGGTCGAGGCGCTGAAGCGGGCAGATTTCCTGACCGGCGAGGCGGGCGACGTGCCGGCGGAGGGATACCTGAAGCCCGACAGCTACGAGGTCCGGCGCGGGTCGGAGCGCGGCGCGCTTCTGGCCGAGATGGGGCAGCGGCAGCGGGCGGCGATCGACGCGCTTTGGGCCGAGCGGTCGCCCGACCTGCCCTATGACACGCCGGAGGAGGCGCTGGTCATGGCCTCCATCGTCGAGAAGGAGACCGGCGTACCCGAGGAGCGGCCGGTGGTGGCGAGCGTCTTCGTCAACCGGCTGCGGCAGGGGATGCGGCTTCAGACCGACCCGACGGTGATCTACGGGCTGACCGAGGGCAGGGGCGTGCTGGGGCGCGGCATCCGGCAGAGCGAGCTGAAGAAGGAAACGCCCTACAACACCTATGTGATCGACGGGTTGCCGCCGACGCCCATCGCCAACCCCGGCGAGGAGAGCATCCGCGCGGCGCTGAACCCGGCTGAGACGAAGTATCTGTTCTTCGTCGCCGACGGGACCGGGGGCCATGTCTTTGCCGAGACGCTGGAGGAACACAACGCCAATGTCGCCAAGTGGCGCGAGATCGAGGCGCAGCAGAAGGCGACGGACGGCAACTGAGGGTCGGTGGCGGCTGCGGCCGGGTTAACAGACGGTAAACGGAAAGTCCGGTAACCGTCTGGTTCAAAACGGTTTTTCCTTGACTTCGCGAACGGTCGAGGGTATACGTTCTGACATGCTAGAAGAAGTGGGCGAGCGGCTGAGGGGCACCCCCCCGAGGGCCGCTTTTTCATTTCGCTCGTGCGGACCGGCATGAGAGGCGGACCAAGACCTGATGACATTGAGGTTCACGGCGGAAGAACCGGCTGCGCAGTCGATGATCGCGCAGACGCAAACGCTGCTTGCGGCGACGGCTTCGGAGATCGAGGCGCTGATCCAGCGGATTCAAGGCGGCGAGTGGGACGGCAAGGGGGCAAGCGTGGCGTCGGAGCTGCGCAAGGCGCTTGCGCTGTTTCTGGAGGAGAGGAACCGGATTGCAAAACTCAGCAAGGAGCAGGCGGGCGTCGTTCACGACTACGCGCTCGACTTCGACGCCGCACGCATTGAGATCGGCCGCCGCCTGGCTCGCCTGCGCGACGCCGGAGACGGTTGAGGATTTCCTGGGCGGATTGAGCGAGGGCGCGCTGATGTCGCTGCCCTGGCTGTTCGAGTTCTGGGCGCTGCCGCATCAGTTGCCGCCCGAGGGCGCCTGGAAGACCTGGGTGATCATGGGCGGGCGCGGCGCGGGCAAGACCCGCGCGGGGGCGGAATGGGTCCGCGCCGAGGTCGAGGGGGCGCGACCGCTCGACCCCGGCCGGGCAAGGCGCGTGGCGCTGGTCGGCGAGACGGTCGAGCAGGCGCGGGAGGTGATGGTCTTTGGCGAGAGTGGCATCCTGGCGTGCTCGCCCCCAGACCGGAAGCCCGAGTGGGAGGCAACGCGCAAGCGGCTGGTCTGGCCGAACGGGGCGGTCGCGCAGGTCTTTTCGGCGCATGAGCCGGAGGCGCTGCGGGGGCCGCAGTTCGATGCCGCCTGGGTGGACGAACTGGCCAAGTGGAAGCGGGCGGAGGACGCCTGGGACATGCTTCAGTTCGCGCTGCGGCTGGGCGAGCATCCGCGGCAGGTGGTGACGACGACGCCGAAGAACGTGGGCGTGCTGAAGGCGATCCTGAAGAACCCCTCGACGGTGATCACGCACGCGCCGACCGGGGCGAACAAGGCGCATCTGGCGGCCTCGTTCCTGGCCGAGGTGCAAGCCCGCTATGCCGGGACACGGCTGGGCCGGCAGGAACTGGACGGCGAGCTTCTCGAGGATGTCGAAGGCGCGCTCTGGACCACGGCGACGATCGAGGTGGGGCGCGCGGAGCGGCCCGAGCGGCTGTCGCGCATCGTCGTGGCGGTCGATCCGGCGGTGTCGGGCAGGACCGGGGCGGACGAATGCGGGATCGTGGTCGCGGGGGCGCTGACGGAGGGGCCGCCGGAAACCTGGCGGGCCTGGGTGCTGGAGGATGCGAGCCTGTCGGGATCGCCGCTGCAGTGGGCGGAGGCCGCGGTGGCGGCGTTCCGCCGGCATGGCGCCGACCGGCTGGTGGCGGAAGTGAACCAGGGCGGAAAGCTGGTCGAGAGCCTGGTGCGCCAGGTCGATCCGCTGATCCCCTACCGCGGCGTCTCGGCGCAGGCCGGCAAGGCGGCACGGGCGGAACCGGTGGCGGCGCTTTACGAGCAGGGGCGGGTGCATCACCTGCGCGGGCTGGAACGACTTGAGGACCAGATGTGCCGGATGACGGTCGCGGGATACCAGGGACGGGGCAGCCCGGACCGGGTCGATGCGCTGGTTTGGGCGCTGAGCGAGTTGATCCTGGAGCCGGCGCGGCACTGGCGGCGACCGCAGGTGCGCGGCTTGTGAACGGCGGGGAAGCCGGGGGTTTCACACCCCCGGACCCCCGTGGAGTATTTGGGCCAGAATGAAGGGGGGCCGATCGGGCCGGGACCCTTGGCCGTTTCATCAGACGGGAGATGCGGATGGCGTGGAATTTCTTCCGGCGCGCGGCCGAGGCTGTGCCGGAGCGCAAGGCCTCGGCGACGGGGCGTGTCGTTGCCTGGGGCACGGCGGGGCGCGTGGCCTGGAGCCCGCGCGACACGGTGAGCCTGACGAAGACGGGGTTTGCCGGGAATCCGGTGGGTTTCCGGGCGGTGAAGCTGATCGCCGAGGCGGCGGCGGCGTTGCCGATCGTCTGCCAGGACCGCGAACGCCGGTACGAGGTGCATCCGGTCGTCGACCTGATGCGGCGCCCGAACCCGGGGCAGGGGCGGGCGGAACTGTTCGAGGCGCTGTACGGCCAGCTGCTTTTGAGCGGGAACGGCTATGTCGAGGCGGTGGGGCCGGGCGGGTTGCCGCAGGAGCTGCATGTGCTCCGCTCCGACCGGATGGCGGTGGTGCCGGGGGCGGACGGCTGGCCGGTGGCCTATGATTATGCGGTGGGCGGGCGCCGGCACCGGTTCGACATGACCGGGCCGATGGACCCGATCTGCCACATCCGCAGCTTCCATCCGCAGGACGATCATTACGGCTTGTCGCCGCTGCAGGCGGCGGCGGTGGCGATCGATGTGCACAACTCTGCCTCGGCCTGGTCGAAGGCGCTTCTGGACAATGCCGCGCGGCCTTCGGGGGCGATCGTCTACAAGGGCACCGACGGGCAGGGGAGCCTGACGGCCGACCAGTACGACCGGCTGGTGAGCGAGATGGAGGCGCATCATCAGGGCGCGCGCAATGCCGGGCGGCCGATGCTGCTGGAGGGCGGGCTTGACTGGAAGCCGATGGGGTTCAGCCCCTCGGACATGGAGTTCCAGAAGACGAAGGAGGCCGCGGCGCGGGAGATCGCCGTCGCATTCGGAGTGCCGCCGATGCTGCTGGGGATTCCGGGGGACGCGACCTATGCGAACTACCAGGAGGCGAACCGGGCCTTCTACCGGCTGACGGTGCTGCCGCTGGCGACGCGGGTGGCGGCGGCGGTCGGCCACTGGCTGTCGACGCATCTGGGCGAGCAGGTGGAGTTGCGGCCCGATCTGGACCAGGTGCCCGCGCTTGCGGCCGAGCGCGACCAGCAGTGGAAGCGCGTGGGCGAGGCGGAGTTCCTGTCGCAGGCCGAAAAGCGCGCGATCCTGGGGCTGCCGCCGCTTGTCGAGGGGGCCTGAGGTGGCGGCAGGGTCGCGCTATCTGAAGGAGCCGTTCGAATGCGCCCATGAGCACCGCTTCGAGGCGACCGAGAAAATCATGGCCTTGCAGTTCGAGACCGTCGACCGGCGGCTGGAGCGGATCGAGGCGATGATCCTTGGTGTCGAGAAGCGGCTGTGGATGACCGTCTTCGGGGTCGTGGGCGTCATCCTGAGCCAGGCGGCGCAGTCGGTCCTGGAGTTCGGGGCGAGATAGGAGAGCCAGATGGAAGTGAAGGAGTGCGGGCTGGAGACCAAGTTCTGCCGGCTGGGCGAGGATATCGTGCTGACCGACGGGTGCCGGATCGAGGGCTATGCCTCGGTCTTTGGGGTGGCCGATCAGGGCGGCGATGTCGTTCTGGCGGGCGCCTACCGGCGGTCGCTCTCGGGGCTGAGGGAGGCGGGGCGCGCGGTCAGGATGCTGTGGCAGCACGACCCGGCCCAGCCGATCGGGGTCTGGGAGGAGATCGCCGAGGATGCGCGCGGCCTGCGGGTCAGGGGGCGCATCCTGACCGAGGTCGAGAAGGGGCGCGAGGCGGCGGCGCTGCTGGCGGCGGGGGCGATCGACGGGTTGTCGATCGGCTACCGCACGGTCACGGCGGAGCGAGATTCGAAGGGGCAGAGGCTGCTTCGCGAGGTGGAGCTTTGGGAGGTGTCGCTTGTCACCTTCCCGATGCTTCCCGAGGCGCGGGTGGCGGCGAAGGGCGGGGACCCAGCCGAGGCTGCCTTGCGTGAACTGGCGGCGGCGTTTCGGGACGCGCGCCGGATGCTGGCGGGCGGCTGACCCGCGAAACCAACCCTGACTTGAGGTGATGGGATGAGAAAGACCGAGACGAAGGCTCGGGCCGGGGAAGGCTTGACCGCCGCGCCGGCCGAGGAGGTGAAGGCCGCGCTGCAGGGATTCCTCGGCGAATTCAAGGGCTTTCAGGACGAGATGACATCGAAGCTGCAACAACAGGAAGAGCGACTGACCATGCTGGATCGCAAATCTCACGCCGCCGGATACCCCATTGCGCGCCCGGCGCTTTCGACCGCCGTCGATCACGAGGCGCCGCACAAGAAGGCCTTTGCGGCCTATCTGCGGTCGGGCGATGACGACGCGCTGCGCGGCCTTGCGCTGGAGGGCAAGGCGCTGAACACGCAGGTGAACGCCGAGGGCGGGTTCCTGATCGACCCCGAGACCTCGGACCGGATCAGGGGCGTGCTGAAGTCGATGGCCTCGATCCGATCGATCGCGAACGTGGTCAACGTGGAGGCGTCGAGCTTTGACGTGCTTGTCGATCACACCGACCTTGGGTCGGGCTGGGCGACGGAAACCGGAACGCTGTCGGAAACCGGCACGCCGCAGATCGACCGCATCTCGATCCCGCTGCACGAGCTGTCGGCGATGCCGAAGGCGAGCCAGCGGCTTCTGGACGACGGCGCCTTCGACATCGAGGGCTGGCTGGCGGGCCGGATCGCCGACAGGTTCGCCCGGGCCGAGGCGCAGGCCTTTGTCGCCGGCGACGGCATCGACAAGCCGAAGGGGTTCCTGAGCCATTCGGCGGTGGATGACGGGGTCTGGGCCTGGGGGTCGCTTGGCTATGTGCCGACCGGCGCGGCGGGCGACTTTTCGGCCACCAACGCCTCGGATGCGATCGTCGACCTGGTCTATGCGCTGAACGCCGAGTACCGGGCGAACGCGACCTTCGTGATGAATTCGAAGACCGCGGGGGCCGTGCGCAAGATGAAGGATGCGGACGGCCGCTTCCTGTGGTCGGACGGGCTGCAGTCGGGCGAGCCGGCGCGGCTGATGGGCTATCCGGTCTTGATCGCGGAGGACATGCCCGACATCGCGCCGGACGCCTATGCGATGGCCTTCGGCGACTTCCACATCGGCTATACCATCGCCGAGCGCCCTGATCTGCGGGTGCTGCGCGATCCCTTCTCGGCCAAGCCGCACGTCCTCTTCTACGCCTCCAAGCGTGTCGGCGGCGACGTGAGCGACTTTGCCGCGATCAAGCTGATGAAATTCGCGGTCGCCTAAGGCGGCGGCGGATGGGTCGGGGCGGCATGCCCCGGCCCGGACGGGCGCGGGGATGCCCGGCCGGTGTCGTCTAGCTGCTCCCTCCGTCCGAGCGGCACCGGCTTGCCCCGCGCCCGACTCTCGGCGGGAGGGCGGGACTTTCGGAGATTTTCCATGATGCTGAGCGAGTTGAACCCGGTCGCACTGGCCGCGTTGCCGGTTGCGGCCTTCAAGGACCACCTTCGGCTTGGCACCGGGTTTGCCGATGACGGGACGGAGGATGCGCTGGCCGAAGCCTACCTGCGCGCGGCCCTGGCCGCGATCGAGGCGCGGACCGGCAAGGCGATCCTAGCACGCGATTTCCGGCTGGAGCTGACGGACTGGCGCGACGACTGGGCGCAGGCGCTTCCGGTCGCGCCGGTGTCGGCGGTGGCGTCGGTGACGCTGAGGGATGCGGCGGGGGGGACGGAAACGGTCGCGCCCGCGCGCTATGCGCTGGAGCGCGACCTGCATCGTCCCCGGCTGAAGGGGGCGGGCGGTTACTTGCCCGGAGTTCCGGCGGGCGGCACGGTCGAGGTGGTCTTCACGGCGGGGTTCGGGCCCGCCTGGGCCGACGTGCCGCCCGATCTGGCACAGGCGGTGTTCCTGCTGGCGGCCGAGTACCACGAGCATCGCCACGAGGCGGGCGGCGGGCGGGCGATGCCCTATGGGATCGCGGCCTTGATCGAACGCTGGCGCAATGTCCGCGTCCTGGGCGGAGGTGGCGCATGAGCGGGATACGGCTGAACCGGCGCCTGGTGCTTGAGGAGGCGGAGCGCGTGCCGGACGGGGCGGGCGGGTTTTCCACGCTCTGGCAGGCAAAGGGCGTGCTTTGGGCCGCCATCGCCGCGGGCGCGGGGCGGGAACGCGCGGGCGAGTTCGTGACGGTGTCGGCGGTGACCTATCGCATCGTTGTGCGGGCGGCCCCCTTCGGCGCGCCGCGCCGCCCCAAGCCCGATCAGCGGTTGCGCGAGGGGGCGCGGGTGTTTCGCATCGCGGCGGTCGCCGAGAACGACCCCGACGGGCGTTATCTGACCTGCTTTGCGCAGGAGGAGGTTCTGGCATGAGCTACGGCGTGGCGGCAGCCCTTCAGGCCGCGGTCTACCAGAGGCTTTCCGCGGATGGCGCGTTGGGTGCTCTGGTCTCTGGCGCGATCTACGATGCGGCCCCTCCGGGGGCGGCGGGCGGAACCTATGTGTCGCTTGGCCCGGAAGACGCGCGCGATGCCTCCGACCAGGTGGGGCGCGGGGCGTTTCATGAATTCGTCGTCTCGGTCGTGACCGATGCGGCGGGGTTCCAGACCGCCAAGGCGGTCGCGGCGGCGGTGTCGGACGCGCTGGTCGGGGCACCGCTTGTCCTGACGCGCGGAAGGCTCGTGGGCCTGTGGTTCCTGCGCGCCCGCGCGCGCCGGGTCGAGGAGGCGGACGTGCGCCGGATCGACCTGACATTCCGCGCGCGCGTCGAGGACTGAGTACGCGGACCCAGGATTTCGGGGCGATGCCCCATCAACATCAATCGGAGACCGGACATGGCGGCCCAGAACGGCAAGGACCTACTCATCAAGCTCGACCTGACGGGGGACGGGCAGTTTTCGACGATCGCGGGGCTCAGGGCCACGCGGATCAGCTTCAACGCCGAGACGGTGGATGTGACAAGCCTCGACAGCCAGGGCGGCTGGCGCGAACTGCTGGGCGGCGCCGGCGTGCGGTCCGCGGCGGTGTCCGGGTCCGGCGTCTTCGTGGACGGCGCCACCGACGAACGCGCGCGCCAGATCTTCTTCGACGGGGTCGTTGCGGGGTTTCAGGTGGTCATTCCCGACTTCGGGGTGATCGAGGGCCCGTTCCAGATCACGGCGATCGAATATGGCGGCAGCTACAACGGCGAGGCGACCTATGAGCTGTCGCTGGCCTCGGCGGGGGCGCTGGGCTTCACGCCGCTGGTGTCGGTCTGATGGCCAACCCCTGGGCGGGCGAGGTGGAGATTGCCGTGAATGGCGAGCGCCACGTGGCGAAGCTGACGCTTGGCGCGCTGGCCGAGCTTGAGGCCGCGCTGGGCGCGGGGTCCTTGGTCGAACTGGCGGAACGGTTCGAGAGCGGGCGCTATGCGAGCCGCGATGTCCTTCTGCTGGTCGTCGCGGGGCTGCGTGGCGGCGGATGGCGCGGGACGGCCGATGACCTGATGACGGCCGAGATCGCTGGCGGCCCGGTCGGTGCGGCGCGCGCCGCGGCGGAGCTTCTGGCGCGGGCGTTTGCGGCACCGGAGGGGTGATGCGGCGGTTCGACTGGCCGGCCCTGCTGAAGGCGGGGCTTTGCCGCCTGCGCCTCAGGCCGGAGGAGTTCTGGCGGCTGACGCCGGCGGAGCTGGTTTTGATGCTGGGCGAGCCGCAGGCTGTGCGGCCGCTGAACCGGGCGCGGCTGGACGAGCTGATCGCGGCCTGGCCCGACATGACGGAAGGAAGCGGAAATGGCGGTGACGGACGGGTTGGACGGGCTTGAGGCGCAGGCGGCGGCGCTGGAGCAGTCGCTGGGGGGTGCGCGGACGATGGCGGCGGCCTTCGATGCCGAGCTTTTGCGGATGCGGGACAGCATGGTGTTCACCGGGCGCGAGGTGAACACGCTGTCGCGCGGCATCGGCAGCGGGCTGAGGCGCGCCTTCGACGGGTTGGTTCTGGACGGGGTGCGGCTGTCGGATGCGCTGAAGGGCGTGGCGCAGTCGATCGTGGACACGGTCACCAACATCGCGCTGGCCCCGGTGCAGAACGCGCTGGGCGGTGCACTGGCAAACGGGCTGAACAGCGCGCTGAGCGGGGTCTTTGCCTTCGAGAAGGGGGCGGGCTTCGCGCAGGGGCGGGTCATGCCCTTTGCCCGCGGCGGCATCGTCAGTTCTCCCACCGTCTTTCCGATGCGCGGGGCGACGGGGCTGATGGGCGAGGCGGGTCCGGAGGCGATCATGCCGCTGATGCGGGGGGCGGACGGGCGGCTTGGCGTGCAGGGCGCGGGCGGGGGGCGGGCGGTCAACGTCGTCGTCAACGTGACCACGCCGGACGTGCAGGGCTTTGCCCGCAGCCAGAGCCAGATCGCCGCGCAGATGGCCCGCGCGCTGGCGCGCGGCGAACGCAACAGGTGAGGAGAAGCCATGGCCTTTCACGAGGTACGATTTCCGGTCAAGCTGAGTTTCGGCTCGGTCGGCGGACCGGAGCGGCGGACGGAGGTCGTCGCGCTGGCCAACGGGTTCGAGGAGCGCAACACCCCCTGGGCCGAGGCGCGCCGTCGCTATGACGCAGGCGTCAGCCTGCGCAGCCTGGACGACATCGGCGAACTGATCGCGTTCTTCGAGGCGCGGCAGGGGCAGTTGCACGCCTTCCGCTGGAAGGACTGGACCGACTACAAGTCCTGCGCCCCCTCCGCCACGCCGGTCTATACGGATCAGGTGATCGGCACGGGTGACGGGGTCCGCACCGGGTTCCAGCTGACCAAGGCCTATGCCTCGGGCGGATACGTGCAGGTACGGCGCATCGTGAAGCCGGTCGCGGGGACGGTGCGCGTGGGTCTTCAGGGCGACGAACTGGCGGAGGCGGTGCACTACGCGGTCGACGGGGCAAGCGGGCTGATCACCTTCGCCTCGCCGCCGGCGGTCGGGGAAACGGTGACCGCGGGGTTCGAGTTCGACGTTCCGGTGCGCTTCGACACCGAGGCGATCCAGGTTTCGGTCGCGTCCTTCCAGGCAGGCGAGGTGCCGAACGTTCCGGTCGTGGAGGTGCGGCTGTGAGCGGTTTTTCGACGGACCTGCTGGCGCATCTGGCAAGCGGGGCGACGACGGTTTCCCGTGCCTTCGCGATCACGCGCAGGGATGGGGTGACGCTTGGCTTCACCGACCATGACCGGGCGCTGGCGTTCGACGGGCTTCTCTTCCGCCCCGATACCGGGCTGACGGCTCGGGCGCTCGAAAGCGGCACGGGGCTTGCCGTCGACAACTCGGAAGCCTTCGGCGCGCTGAGTTCGGAGGCGATCAGCGATGAGGACATCCTGGCCGGGCGCTACGACGGTGCCGAGGTTCGGACCTGGCTGGTCAACTGGGGCGACGTATCCCAGCGCGCGCTGATCTTCCGGGGCGTTCTGGGAGAGGTCACGCGCAAGGGCGGGGCGTTCAGCGCGGAGTTGAGGGGGTTGGCGGAGCTTCTGGGCCAGCCGCAGGGGCGTATCTACCATGCCCGCTGTTCGGCGATTCTGGGCGATGCGGCCTGCGGCTTCGACACCGCGCAGCCGGGGTTCCGGGCCGAACTGCCGGTCGAGACGGTGGAGGAGGGGCGGGTCTTCCGCTTTTCCGCGCTGGCGGGATTTGACGACCGCTGGTTCGAGAAGGGGCGGCTGTCGGTGCTGGACGGACCTGCCGCGGGGTTGACCGGGGTCGTCAAGAACGACCGCATCCGGGGCGCAGAGCGCGAGATCGAGCTTTGGCAGGCGCTTGGCGTGGAGCCGGGACCAGGCGACCTGATCCGGGTCGAGGCAGGATGCGACAAGCGCGTGGAGACCTGCCGGCTCAAGTTCGCGAACCTGCTGAACTTTCAGGGTTTTCCGGATATTCCGGGGGAGGACTGGCTGATCAACTATCCCGCATCCGGCGCGGTCCACGACGGCGGGAGCCTGCGGCGATGAGCGATGTGGGGGAGCGCGCGGTCGCTGTCGCGCGGGACTGGATCGGTACGCCCTACCGTCACCAGGCGTCCTGCCGGGGCGGGGGATGCGATTGCCTCGGCCTTCTGCGCGGGGTCTGGCGCGCGCTTTATGGCCACGAGCCGGAGGTGGTGCCCGCCTACACGCGGGACTGGTCCGAACCGGGCGGCGAGGAGAGGCTGTGGCGCGCGGCGTCGCGCCACCTGATCCCGGCGGGGGGGCCGGTGACCGCCGGGCAGGTCCTCCTGTTCCGGATGCGCGAGGGCGCGGTGGCCAAGCATCTCGGCATCGCTTCGGGCCCGGAAGGTTTCATCCATGCCTATTCTGGGCATGGCGTCGTGGAAAGTGCGCTGACCGTTCCCTGGCGCCGCCGTGTGGTGGCGCGGTTCGATTTTCCCTGAGGAGGGCTGCAATGGCCACAATACTGCTGTCGGCCGCCGGCGCCTTCGTCGGCGCGGGTTTCGGCGGGACCGTACTCGGCCTGTCGGGGGCGGTGATCGGGCGCGCTATCGGGGCAACGGTCGGGCGCGCGATCGACCAGCGTCTGATGGGGTCGGGGTCGCGCGCGGTGGAGACCGGTCGCATCGACCGCTTCCGCCTGACCGGGGCGAGCGAGGGTGCCCCCGTCGGCCTTGTCTGGGGGCGGATGCGGGTTTCGGGTCAGGTGATCTGGGCCACGCGGTTTCTTGAGCATGTCACCACCTCGGGCGGGGGGAAGGGCGCGCAGCCCAAGCCGAAGGTCACCGAGTTTTCCTATACCGTCAGCCTGGCGGTGGCATTGTGCGAGGGAACGATCGCGCGGGTCGGGCGCATCTGGGCGGACGGTGTCGAGATCTCGCCCGAAGACGTGACGATGCGCGTCTATTCCGGCGAGCGCGACCAGTTGCCGGACCCGAAGATCGAGGCGGTGGAGGGCGCGGGGACCGTCCCGGCCTATCGCGGCATAGCCTATGTGGTGTTCGAGGACCTGGACATCACCCGCTTCGGCAACCGCGTGCCGCAGTTTTCCTTCGAGGTGTTCCGGCCGGCGCAGGGCCCCGGAACCGAGGGCGTCGAGGATCTTCGGCAGCGCGTGCGGGGCGTGGTGCTGATCCCGGGGACGGGGGAATATGCGCTGGCGACGACGCCGGTTCGTTACAACGCGGGCCTTGGCCGCAGCGTTTCGGCCAATGTCCATTCGCCCTCGGGGGGGACGGACCTTGCGGTGTCGCTGCGCGCGCTGCGCGAGGAACTGCCCGACGCCCGGTCGGTTTCGCTGGTGGTGTCGTGGTTCGGCAGCGATCTGCGGTGCGACCGCTGTGAGGTGCAGCCGAAGGTCGAGGATGGCGCGCGCGACGGGCAGGAGATGCCCTGGCGCGCGGGGGGCATCGCGCGGAGCGCCGCCGCCGAGGTCGTCCGCAAGGACGATCGCCCGGTCTATGGGGGCACCCCGGCCGATGCCGCGGTGGTCGAGGCGATCGCGGCCATTCGCGCGGGCGGCGAGGCGGTGATGTTTTGCCCCTTCATCCTGATGGACCAGCTTGAGGGCAACAACCTGACCGATCCATGGAGCGGGGCGGCGGATCAGCCGGTCCTTCCCTGGCGCGGGCGCATCACCCTGTCGGTGGCGCCGGGGGAGCCGGGCACGCCCGACCGGACGGCGGCGGCGGATGCCGAGGTCGCGGCCTTCTTCGGCGCGGCGCAGGTTTCGGACTTTGCGGTCGTCGGGACCAATGTCACCTATTCGGGCCCTGACGAATGGTCCTATCGCCGCTTCGTCCTGCACTATGCGCATCTGTGCGCCGCGGCGGGTGGGGTCGAGGCGTTCCTGATCGGGTCGGAACTGCGCGGGCTGACGCGGATCAGGGGGGCAGGGGACGCCTTCGTGGCCGTCGAGGCCTTGCGCCGGCTGGTGGCGGATGTCCGGTCGATCCTGGGGCCGGGCACGAAGATCAGCTACGCGGCGGACTGGTCGGAATACAACGCCCTCCAGGACGGGTCGGGCGACCTTCTCTACCCGCTCGATGCGCTCTGGTCGGACCCGAACGTGGACTTCGTCGGTGTGGACAACTACCTGCCGCTGTCGGACTGGCGCGAGGGCGAAGCACAGGCGGATGCCGCCTGGGGGTCGATCTACAACCTCGACTATCTTCAGGCCAACGTCGAGGGCGGGGAGCATTACGACTGGTTCTATGCCAACGCCGCCCATCGTGAGGCACAGATCCGCACCCCGATCGAGGACGGCGCCTATGGCGAGCCCTGGGTCTGGCGGGTGAAAGACTTCAGGTCCTGGTGGGAGAATGCGCACCACGAAAGGCTGGGCGGCACCCGGCAGACCGAGCCGACGTCATGGGTTCCGCGCTCGAAGCCGATCTGGTTCACCGAATACGGATGCGCGGCGGTCGACCGGGGCACAAACGAGCCGAACAAGTTCCTCGACCCCAAATCGTCGGAAAGCGCGCTTCCGTTCGGATCGGACGGGCGCCGGGACGACCTGATCCAGATGCAGTACCTGCGTGCGATGAACGCCTACTGGGGTGACCCCGCCCGCAATCCGGTTTCGGACATCTACGACGGTCCGATGATCGACATGAGCCGGGCGCATGTCTGGGCGTGGGATGCGCGGCCGTTTCCGCAGTTTCCCGGCAATACGGAGTTGTGGTCGGACGGCGACAACTATGCGCGGGGCCACTGGCTGAACGGGCGGGCGTCCGCGCAGCCGCTGGCGCGCGTGGTGGCGGAAATCTGCGGCCGGTCCGGCCTTTTCACCATCGATGTGGCGCGGCTGAACGGGATTGTCCGGGGCTATGCGGTCGCCGATGTCGGCACCGGGCGCGCGGCGTTGCAACCTTTGATGCTGGGCTACGGGTTCGAGGCGGCGGAACGCGACGGAGTGCTGGCGTTCGCCATGCGGGACAGGCGGGTGACGTCCGACCTGTCGCCCGGGGAGCTTGCGGTGACGGACGGTCTGGAGGGTTGGATCGAGACGGAACGCGCGCCAGAGGCGGAAGTGGCAGGCAGGGTCCGGCTGAATTTCGTCGAGGCCGAAGGGGATTACGAAGCCCGGTCGGTCGAGACGGTCTTTCCCGATGAGGAGACGCGTGGCGTGGCGCAGTCCGAACTGAACCTCGCGCTGACGCGGTCGGAGGGGCAGCGGATCGTGGAGCGCTGGCTGGCGGAGGCGCGCGTCGCGCGCGACGGGGCGCGGTTCGCACTGCCGCCGTCGATGGGAGCTATCGGGGCGGGCGATGTCGTGGCCCTCGGCCCGCATCGCTATCGTATCGACAGGGTGGAGCGGGCGGGCGCGCTGACGGTCGATGCGGTACGGGTGGAGGCCGCGATCTACGCCCCGTCGGACGAGACCGAGCAGGCCGTCGCCCCGCGCCCGTTCGTGCCGGCCTTGCCGGTGCATGCGCTCTTCCTCGACCTGCCGCTTCTGTCGGGCACCGAGGTGGCGCATGCGCCCCGTATCGCGGCGTCGGCCGATCCCTGGCCCGGCAGCGTGGCGGTCTATTCGTCGGACACGGATGCGGGCTATGTCCTCGACCAGGTTCTTGCGACGCGTGCCGTCATCGGCCGGACACTGACACCGCTGGCCGCCGCGAAGGGCGGTGTCTGGGATCGCGGGCCCTCGCTGCGGGTCGAGGTCGTGGGCGGCGCGCTGAGTTCGGCAAGCGCGGAGCAGATCCTGAACGGGGCGAACCTTATGGCCATCGGCGACGGTTCCGCGACCAACTGGGAGGTGTTCCAGTATGCCGAGGCCGAACTGGTCTCGCCCGACACCTACGACCTGCGCCTCAGGCTGCGCGGGCAGGCGGGGACGGATGCAGTGATGCCCGGAACCTGGCCCGAGGGCAGCAGCGTCGTGCTTCTGGACGGCGCGCCAAGGCAGATCGGGATATCGCTCGAGGTGCGGGATCTGGCGCGGCACTACCGGATCGGGCCGGCAACGCGGGGCTATGACGATCCGTCCTACCTTCACCTTGTCGAGGCGTTTCCGGGGATCGGGCTGCGGCCCTATTCGCCCGCGCATCTGCGGGCAGAGTGGCTGGGCGGCGACCTGTCGGTTGCCTGGGTGCGCAGGACGCGGATCGGCGGCGACAGCTGGAGCGGGATCGAGGTGCCGCTTGGCGAGGCGCGGGAAACCTACCTGCTGCGCGTGGTCAAGGACGGCGCGATTCGCCGGGAAGCGACGCTCGCGCAGCCCTTCTGGACCTATTCCGCGGCGATGGCGGCGGCCGATGCGGTGACGGCCCCGTTCGAGCTTCACGTGGCGCAACTGTCCGACACCTTCGGGGCGGGCGCATTCACAAGGATCACGATCGATGGATGAGACGACGCAACTGGGCCTGCCGCTGGTGCAGGCCGCGCAGGCGCAGAAGCACGTTACCGTCAACGAGGCGCTGTTGCGGCTGGATGGCCTGGTGCCGATGGTGCTGCAATCCGTCAGCCTGGCGACCCCGCCGGTTGCGGTGGTGGACGGCCTGTGCTTCGGCGTGCCCCTTGGCGCGGTCAACGCCTGGGCCGGCCGGGATGGGAGCCTGGCCATCGGCACGAACGGCGGCTGGGTTTTCGCGGCGCCTGCGCGGGGCTGGCGGGCGTTCATCGCCGATCTTGGCGTGGCCGCGATCCACGATGGAAACACATGGCGCGCAGGTCAGGTCAGCATGACACCGCACAACGCCGGCCTCGCGATCCAGACGTCGGAGATCGACCATGTGCTGACGCCGGGGCCGGTATCGACCACGGTTGCCATCATCCCCTCGAACGCGGTGGTTGTCGGGGCGACGGCGCGCGTGGTCAGCGACATCACCGGCACGCTGACGAGTTGGCAGCTGGGCAATCCCGGCGCGCCGGGACGTTACGGCACGGGACTTGGCCTTGCGTCGGGGTCCTTCGCGCGGGGCGTGCTGGGGCAGCCGACGACATTCTATACCCCCGAGCCGATGCAGCTTGACGCCACGGGGGGGGACTTTGCCGCCGGCACCGTCCGGATCGCGGTTCACTACCTGACGATCGCGCTGCCGGATCTGTGAGCCATGCGCGCAGCGACGCCCGGCGATGTGGTGGCGGCGGCCCGTGCGCTGCACCGGCTGCCTGCCGCGACCCGGGCCGAGCGTTTGCGCGCCTGGATGACCCGGGCGGACTGGGCAGACCGCTACCGCAAGCGGACCGGGCGCTCGCATCCGCTTTGGGGCAACGGCACGCTGATGTCCGCGGTGATGCACCTGTCTTCCGCCTCCGGACGGGAGCCGGACCTTTCGGACCGCGACTATCTGGAAGCGCTTGCGCTCGTCCTCGATCATCTGATCCGCCGCATCGGCAAAGAATGCCCCGCCGCTCCACTTCCGGTTTCACCGCACGCGCCTATCTGATAGAAAGATCGTGTTGCGGAGGTGTCGCCATGGCCGAAAGAAAACCCAAAGTCGCATCCGTCGATCCGGTGTGGACCCACATCTGCGAGGAGGCACGGGCTGCCGTGCGGGACGAGCCGCTTCTGGGCGGCTTCATCCATTCGGGCGTCCTGCACCACCCGACGCTGGAGCGCGCGCTTGCCTACCGATTCTCCCTCAAGCTCGCCTCGGGCGAGATGAGCGAGCAGATCCTGCGCGAGATCGCGGATGAGGCCTTTGCCTCGGACCCGAGTATCGGGCAGGCGGCGCGGGCGGACTGCGTCGCCGTTTACGACCGCGACCCCGCCTGCCACCGGTTCCTGCAGCCGATCCTGTTCTTCAAGGGCTATCAAGCGGTGCAGGCCTTCCGCATCGGCCACTGGCTCTGGAACACGGGGCGGCGCGACCTGGCCTATTTCGTCCAGATGCGGGTGAGCGAGGTCTTTGGCGTCGACATCCACCCCGGCGCGCGGATCGGCAAGGGCATCATGATCGACCATGCCCATTCCATCGTGATCGGTGAAACGGCTGTGGTGGGCGACAACGTCTCCATGCTGCATTCGGTGACGCTGGGCGGGACCGGCAAGGAGGATGGCGACCGGCACCCGAAGATCGGCAACGGTGTGATGATCGGCGCGGGGGCGAAGGTTCTGGGCAACATCCGCGTCGGCGACTGCTCCCGCATCGCGGCCGGGTCGGTAGTTCTGCATGACGTGCCCGACTGCACGACCGTTGCCGGCGTTCCCGCAAAGGTGATCGGCGAGGCCGGCTGCGCGCAGCCCGCCTTGACGATGGACCAACGGATCGAGGCCGAGTGACGGCTTGGGGATGAGGCTTCGCGGGGTCGTCCTGTCGTCCCTGTCCGCTGCCCTTGCGGCCCTGCTTGGCAAGGCGATCTCGCTTTTCGCGCGCATCATCACCGCCCCGCGGGCCATCTGGACCGGCGGGGAACCCCGTCCGGGCCCGCGCGTCTACTTCGCCAACCACACCTCCAACGGCGATTTCGTGCTGGTCTGGACGGTGTTGCCGGCGGTGCTCCGGTCGCGGACGCGCCCGGTCGCGGCGCTCGACTACTGGCTGTCCTCGCCACTTCGCGCCTTCATCGGACGGAATGTCTTCCGGGCGGTTCTGATCGACCGGCGCCCCGAGGCCAGGGTGGAGGACCCGGTCTCCCAGATGGTCGCCGCGATCGACGAGGGCGACGCGCTGATCCTGTTCCCGGAAGGCCAGCGCAACGCCTCCGAGGCGCCGCTCCTGCCGTTCAAGTCCGGGCTGTACCATCTGGCGCGGCAGCGGCCCGAAGTCGACCTTGTTCCCGTCTGGATCGCCAACCTCAACCGCGTCATGCCCAAGGGAGCGGTGATCCCCGTGCCGCTCCTCTGCACCGTCACCTTCGGCGCGAGCCTGCGCATCCGCGAGGGGGAGGCGAAGGACGCCTTTCTGGCGCGCATGTCCGGGGCGCTTCTCGAACTCTCGGGAGGCGCGCGATGACGACGGACCTTGCCCTTCTGCTTTCAGGCGTCGCGGCGATCCTCCTTGTCGCCACGGTCATCGGCCGCATCCTGCGCGCAAGGATCGCCCCGGACGGGTCGAATGCGGTCATCGAGAACCTCAACGCCCGGATCGCGGCCTGGTGGGGGATGGTGATCCTGATGGCGCTTGCCTTCATTGCCGGACGCCCCGGCGTCGTGATCCTCTTCGCGGTCCTCTCCTTCGCCGCACTGAGGGAGTTCCTGACCCTGACCACCAAGACCGCGGCCGATCACCGCGCCCTGGCGGCCAGCTTCTTCGTCGTGCTTCCGGTCCAGTACTGGCTGGTCGGGATCGACTGGTACGGGCTGTTCGCGGTGTTCATCCCCGTCTACGCCTTCCTGTTCCTCCCGGTCCTTTCGGCGCTCAACGGCAATCCGGAGCGATTCCTCTACCGGATTGCCGAAACCCAGTGGGCGCTGATGGTCTCCGTCTACTGCGTGAGCCATGTCCCCGCGCTCCTGTCGCTGCAGATACCGGGGTTCGAGGGGCGCAACGTCCTGCTGATCGCCTGGCTGATCTTCGTCGTCCAGTTTTCCGATGTCATGCAATACGTCTGGGGCAAACTGTTCGGGCGGCGGCGGATCGCGCCCACGCTGTCGCCGTCGAAGACCTGGGAGGGTTTTGCCGGCGGTATCCTGACCGCCGTGGCGACCGGCAGCGCCTTCTGGTGGCTGACCCCGTTCACCCAGGGGCAGGCGGCGCTGATCGCGCTGGTGGTGACGATCATGGGGTTCTTCGGCGGCCTCGTCATGTCGGCGATCAAGCGTGACAAGGGGGTGAAGGACTGGGGCCACCTGATCGCGGGGCATGGCGGGTTCATCGACCGGCTGGACAGCGTCATCTTCGCCGCCCCCATCTTCTTCCACATCACGCGCTACTTCTGGTCGCTGACATGACGGACGGGAACCGCCGCCCGATCGGTTCCCGCAACAGCCGCTGGGCGCAGGCGCTCGCGGCGCGTCTGGCCGCCAGCCGCGTGACGCCCAACCGGATTTCGCAAGCCTCGGTCGGCTTCGCTGCGGCGGGCTTCCTGGCGTTCTGGGCCAGCGCGGGGGCCGAGGGCTGGCCGCGCGCCGCCTGCCTTGTCCTCGCCGCGCTCGCGATGCAACTCAGGCTCTTGTGCAATCTTCTCGACGGGATGGTCGCGATCGAGGGGGGCAAAACCTCGCCGACCGGGCCTTTCTGGAACGAGGCGCCAGACCGGGCGGCTGATATCCTGTTCCTTGCCGGTGCGGGCATCGCGGCGGGGCAGCCGGCACTCGGTCTTGCCGCCGCGGCCTTGGCGGTGACGACGGCCTATCTGCGCGAACTCGGGCGGGCCGAGGGGTTCGCCCCCGATTTTTCGGGTCCGATGGCCAAGCCGCACCGCATGGCCGCCCTGACGGCGGGCGCTCTGGTTGCCGCCGTGGCGGCGCCGGGCCCGGTGCTGACCGTGACGCTCTGGATCATTCTGGCCGGAACCGCCGCCACCCTGCTGCGGCGCTCGGCACGCCTGGTGGCCGCACTCCGCAGCCGTTAGACAAGGCGCGGGGGGTGTCCCCCCGCGCCCATTCTCAGGCCAGCATCGAGAGCGGGTTCTCCAGGTTGTCGACGATCGCCTGCAGCAGGGCCGCCCCCAGCGCGCCATCGATGACGCGGTGATCGACCGACAGCGTCATCGACATCACCGTCGCCACCCCGATGTCCCCGTCGGCCTTCACCACCGGCTTCTTCAGCCCCGCGCCGACCGCAAGGATCGCGCCATGCGGCGGGTTGATGACGGCGTCGAAGTTCTCGATCCCGAACATCCCGAGGTTGGAGATCGCGAAGCTGCCGCCCTGATACTCGTGGGGCGCAAGCTTCTTCGTCTTGGCGCGCGTGGCGAGGTCCTTCATCTCCGCCGAAAGCGCCGAAAGCGTCTTCTTGTCGGCGTCCTTCAGCACGGGGGTGAAAAGCCCCCCTTCGACCGCCACGGCGACGGCCACATCCGAGGGTTTCAGCTTCAGGATCCGGTCGCCCGCCCAGACCGCGTTCGCGTCTGGCACCGCCTGAAGCGCGTTCGCGCAGGCCTTGATGATGAAGTCGTTCACCGACAGCTTCACGCCGCGCGCTTCCAGCTGCTTGTTCAGCTGCCCCCGGAACGCCATCAGCGCATCAAGCTGCACCTCGCGGCGCAGGTAGAAATGCGGGATCGTCTGCTTGGCTTCGGTCAGCCGCGCGGCGATCGTCTTGCGCATCCCGTCCAGCGTCACCTCGGTGTAGTCGCGGCCCTCGTAAAGCTTCGCCACCGTGCTTGCGGACATGCCGGCAGGGGCCGCTGCGGGGGCGGGTGCCGCCGCAGCAGCAGGTGCTGCGGCCACGGGTGCCGCCGCCTTCGGCGCGCTTGATGCCGCTTCCACATCCGCCTTGACGATCCGGCCATGCGGTCCGCTGCCGGTCAGCGCGGCGATGTCGACGCCCTTTTCCTTCGCCAGCCGCCGTGCCAGCGGCGAGGCCAGAACCCGCGCGCCCCCCGCGGAGGGTGCCGCCGCAGCGGCCGCCGGTGCTGCCACCGCCGGCGCGGCAGGCGCTGCCGCCGCCGCAACCGGGGCAGGGGCCGCAGCGGCCGGCTTGGCCGCCGGGGCCGCGCCGGCGCTTTCGCCCTCTTCCACCATGATCGCGATCGGCGTGTTCACCTTCACGCCCGCCGTGCCCTCGGCGATCAGGATCCGGCCGACGATGCCCTCATCGACCGCCTCGAACTCCATCGTCGCCTTGTCGGTCTCGATCTCGGCGATGATGTCGCCCGACGACACCGTATCGCCTTCCTTCACCAGCCATTTCGCCAGCGTCCCCTCCTCCATCGTCGGGGACAGCGCCGGCATCAGGATTTCGGTTGCCATGGTTCCATCTCCTCAGCGGTAGGTGACTTTCTTCGCCGCCGCCACGACCTCGTCCGAGGTCACCAGCGCCAGCTTCTCGAGGTTGGCCGCGTAGGGCATCGGCACGTCCTTGCCGGTGCAGTTGATCACCGGCGCGTCGAGCCAGTCGAAGGCGCGCTCCATGATCGTGGCCGACAGGTGGTTGCCGATCGAGGCGACCGGCCAGCCTTCCTCCACCGTGACGCAGCGGTTGGTCTTCATCACCGAGGCGATCACCGTGTCGTAGTCGATCGGGCGCAGCGTGCGCAGATCGATGACCTCGGCGCTGATCCCTTCGGCCGCCAGCTTGTCGGCCGCGTCGAGCGTGTGGCTCATCCCGATCCCGAACGACACCAGTGTCACGTCCGTCCCCTCGCGCCAGACCCGCGCCTTGCCGAAGGGGATGGTAAAGTCGGGCAGGTCCGGCACCTCGAACGAGCGGCCATAGAGGATCTCGTTTTCAAGGAAGATCACCGGGTTCGCATCGCGGATCGCTGTCTTGAGCAGGCCCTTCGCGTCGGCGGCCGAATAGGGCATCACGACCTTGAGGCCCGGGATCTGCGCATACCAGGCGGCATAGTCCTGGCTGTGCTGCGCCGCCACCCGCGCCGCCGCGCCGTTCGGGCCGCGGAAGACGATCGGGCAACCCATCTGCCCGCCCGACATGTAAAGCGTCTTGGCGGCGGAGTTGATGATCTGGTCGATCGCCTGCATGGCGAAGTTGAAGGTCATGAATTCCACGATCGGCCGAAGCCCCGCCATCGCCGAGCCGACCGCGATGCCCGCGAAGCCGTGTTCGGTGATCGGCGTGTCGATCACGCGCTTGTCCCCGAACTGGTCCAGCAACCCTTGGGAGATCTTGTAGGCGCCCTGGTATTCGCCCACTTCCTCGCCCATCAGATAGACGTCCTCGTCGCGCGTCATCTCCTCGGCCATCGCCTCGCGGAGCGCCTCGCGCACGGTCATGGTCTTCATCGGCGTGCCCGCGGGCCAGTCGGGCGAACCGTCCGCGACCGGGGCCGCGGGCGCTGCGACAGGGGCAGCGGCCACAGGCGCGGCAGCAGGGGTCGGGGCAGGGGCCGCAGCCGCAACCGGGGTCGCAACCGGGGCGGGGGCCGCAGAAACGCTTTCCCCCTCCTCGACCAGCACCGCGATCGGCGTGTTCACCTTCACGCCCTCGGCCCCCTCGGCCACCAGGATACGGCCCACCGTCCCCTCGTCGACCGCCTCGAATTCCATCGTGGCCTTGTCGGTCTCGATCTCGGCGATGATCTGGCCGGAGGTGACCTTGTCGCCCTCCTTCACCAGCCATTTCGCCAGCTTGCCCTCCTCCATCGTCGGCGACAGGGCGGGCATCAGAATTTCGGTAGCCATGCGTCAGTCCCCCCTTACGCGTAGATGTCGGTCCAAAGCTCCGAGAGCGCGGGCTCCGGGCTTTCCTTGGAAAATTCGGCCGCCTCGTTGACGATCGCCTTGATGTCCTTGTCGATGGCCTTCAGGTCGTCCTCGGTCGCGTGCTTGCCCTGGATCAGCAGTTCGCGCACATGCTCGATGGCATCGCGCTCGTCGCGCATCTTCTGCACTTCCTCGCGGGTGCGGTACTTCGCCGGGTCCGACATCGAATGCCCGCGGTAGCGATAGGTCATCACCTCAAGGATGTAGGGGCCGTTGCCTGCGCGGCAGGCGGCGACCGCCTTTTCGCCGGCAGCCTTCACCGCCAGCACGTCCATGCCGTCCACCGTCTCGCCGGCGATGCCGAAAGCGAGGCCGCGGGTGTGCAGCTCCGGCGTCGAGGTCGACCGCTTCTGCGCGGTGCCCATGGCGTACTGGTTGTTCTCGATCACGAAGATCACCGGCAGCTTCCACAGCGCCGCCATGTTGAAGGTCTCGTAGACCTGGCCCTGGTTCGCCGCCCCGTCGCCGAAATAGGCGAAGGTGACGCGGCCGTTGCCCTTGTACTTGTCGGCGAAGGCGAGCCCCGCGCCCAGCGGCACCTGGGCGCCGACGATGCCATGCCCGCCGTAGAAATGCTTTTCCTTGGAGAACATGTGCATGGAGCCGCCCTTGCCCTTGGAAAGGCCGCCCTCACGCCCGGTCAGTTCCGCCATCACGCCCTTGGGGTCCATCCCGCAGGCCAGCATGTGGCCATGGTCGCGGTAGGAGGTGATGCGCTTGTCACCCTCTTCCGCCGCGGCCTCAAGCCCGACGACGACCGCCTCTTGCCCGATGTAGAGGTGGCAGAAGCCGCCGATCAGGCCCATCCCGTAAAGCTGGCCGGCCTTTTCCTCGAATCGCCGGATCAACAGCATCTCGCGGTAATAGGACAGCAATTCTTCCCTGGATGTATTTGATTTCGCTGCGCCTTTTCTTGCAGCCATAGCGGCGACCTCCCAATGGCAGAAAAGTAGTTCAATGTTGAACTATCTAATAGCGCATTCTGTGCCTCAGGGCGAGCAAAAATTGGGATCCGGCGCGCCTTGCAGCGCTCCGCAACAGGTTCGGCAGGGGGTCAGCGGATGACCAGCTCGTCGGCGCGGATCAGGCCCAGCACGTCGCGCGCCTGCTGGTCGAGCAGGTCGAGGTCGAGATAGCCGTCCGACAGCCGCCGCGTCAGGTTCGCCATGCGCCCGACCTCGGCCTTCAGCCGGTCGCGCTCCTCGATCAGGGCTTCCTTCTCGGCGCCGATCTGCACGCGGCGGAAGACACCGTAATCCCCTTGAACGGCGGCGAAGGTGAAGTAGAACGACATCGCCAGCGCCAGTCCGTAGATCAGCACCGCGCCGATGGTCGGGGATTTGCGAATTGCGCTCATCTCAGCCTCGTCGCCGCCTCTGACGGGCGGCTCCGGACCATCATCGCACAGGTGATTCGCAAAGGGAATCCCCTGTTTTCATAAACTTCGCCGGCTCAGGTGATCGAGGCGTCGTAGATCGACTGGATCGCACGGTCGAGCGTCGCGTTGAACTCCGCGTCGCTCTGCTGCGCCGAAAGCCCCTCGGTCAGCGCGCGCGAGAAGCTGGCGATGACGCCGGGGTTCTTCGCCAGATGCGCGTTCGCCTCATCGCGGCTGTAGCCGCCCGACAGCGCCACCACCCGCATCACCTTCGGATGCGCGACCAGCGGCGCATAAAGTCCGGGCTTCGTCGGCAGCGTCAGCTTCAGCATCACCTCGGCCCCCTCGGGCAGCGCGTCAAGCTGCTTCAGGATCTCGGCCAGCAGGATATCCTCCGCCTCGGCCTTGTCGGGGATGGAGATCGTCACCTCCGGCTCGATGATCGGCATCAGCCCGTGCGCCATCACCTGCCGCGCGAGGTCGAACTGCTGCGCCACACAGGCCGCGATCCCCTTCGGATTGGCCGCGTCGATGACCGACCGCTCCTTGGTGCCGAAGATCCCTGCCTTGACCGCCCGTTCCAGCAGCGCATCAAGCCCGCCGATCGGCTTCATCAGCTTCACCCCGTCGGTATCGCCCTCAAGCCCCTTGTCGATCTTCAGGAATGGGACCACGCCGCGGTTTTCCCACAGGAACTGCGCGGCGGGCTTGTCGCCGATCATGGCGTCCATCGTTCGCTCGAACAGGATCGCGCCGATCACCCGGTCGCCGGTAAAGGCGGGAGAGGTCGCGATACGGCTCCGCATCTGGTGGATGAGGGCATACATCTCCTCGTCGCTGGCCCAGGACCCTTCGGCGATCCCGTAAAGCCTCAGCGCCTTCGGCGTCGACCCGCCGCTCTGGTCGAGCGCCGCGATGAAGCCCTTGCCCGAACGCATCTGTCTCGCCTGATCCTGCCGTGCCATCCGTCTCTCTCCACCGGGAATCCTCGGGTGCCGCGACCCGTCTTTTCCGTATTAGGCGAGGGGCAGGGGTGTTGCAAACATGGTGGCGTTAACGGCGCGGCCGGGCGAGAACAATCCGCGCGATCCGGGTCACAAGCCACCTTGGCGCGAAACGGGGGCCCAGCGCAAAGCCCCGGTTCAGAAGGCCGGTGACACGCACACGCTGCCCGCGCTGCATCGCCCGCCACCCGGCCTCGGCCACGCCGCGCGCCGAGGCGGGCCGGGTCAGCGTGAACAGCGGTATCGCCTCCATCCCAGCGTCGCGGGCAAAGTTCGTGGCCGTCGCGCCGGGGCAAAGCACCGTCACGCTCACATCGGTGCCCCGCAACTCCTCGGCCACCGCCTCCGACAGCGACAGCAGATAGGCCTTGGTCGCGTGGTAGACGGCCATCTCCGGCCCCGGCATGAAGCCCGCGGTCGATCCCACGTTCAGGATGCGCCCGCCGCCCGTGGCCCGCATCGCCTGCACCGCGCGCTTCATCAGCACGGTGGCCGCGGTGACATTGACCGCGACCGACGCCGCCTCGCGCCCGAAGTCGGCCGCCTCGAAGGCGCCGTTCGATCCGAGCCCCGCGTTGTTGACCAGAATGCCGATCCGCCGCCCCTCGCAGGCGCGGTCCCAGAGCCGTTCGGCCTCGCCCGCCGCCGCCAGATCGGCGGGGATCACGACCGACTCGACCCCGTGACGGGACCGCAGGTCCGCGGCCAGCGTGTCCAGCTTCGCCTCCTGCCGCGCCGACAGGATGACGGGCAGGCCCGCCCCCGCGGCAATGTCGGCGAACTCGCGCCCCAAACCCTCCGACGCGCCCGTGATCAGAACCCAGTCCATGCGATCCTCCCGCCTCGGGACAAGGGTAGGGCGGCGTGGCCGGGACGCAAGCCACCCTGACGCAAGGTCATGTCGATCGCCGCCGCAAGGATCCTATTGCATCAGGGCCGCGACTCCCGGCAGATCCTTGCCCTCCATCCATTCGAGGAACGCCCCGCCCGCGGTGGAGATATAGGTGAAATCCGCCGCCGCCCCGGCCTTGTTCAGCGCCGCGACCGTGTCGCCGCCGCCCGCGACCGACACCAGCCGCCCGGCCTTGGTCAGCTCCGCCGCCTTGCGCGCCGCCGCGTTGGTGGCCGCATCGAAGGGCGCGATCTCGAAGGCGCCCAGCGGGCCGTTCCAGATCAGCGTCCGGCACGCCTCGAAGACCGCAGCGATGGCGGCGACCGTCTCCGGCCCCGCGTCCAGGATCATCGCATCGGCCGGGCAGGCGTCCGCCGCCACCACCTCGCTCGCCGCCCCGGCGGCAAACTCCCGCGCGATGACGACATCCTCCGGCAGGTGGATCGTGCAGCCCGCCTTCGCCGCCTTGGCAAGGATCGTTCGCGCCGTCTCGGCCATGTCATGCTCGGCCAGCGACTTGCCCACGGCGACGCCCTTGGCCACCAGGAAGGTGTTGGCCATGCCGCCGCCGATCACGAGGTGATCGACCTTGGTGACCAGATTGCCCAGAAGGTCGAGCTTGGTCGACACCTTGGCCCCGCCGACGACCGCCGCCACCGGCCGCGCCGGATCGCCAAGCGCCGCGTTCAGCGCCCGCAACTCCGCCTCCATCAGCCGCCCGGCGCAGGACGGCATCAGCCGCGCGATCCCCTCGGTCGAGGCATGCGCCCGGTGCGCGGCCGAAAAGGCATCGTTCACGTAGACTTGCCCCAGTGCCGCCATCCCGGCCGCAAGCACCGGATCATTCTGCTCCTCGCCCTTGTGGAAGCGGGTGTTCTCCAGCAGCACCACGTCGCCCGGCTGCATCGCTGCGACCGCCTGCTTGGCCGGGCCGCCGATGCAGTCCTCGGCGAAGATCACCCGCCGCCCCAGCGCCTTTTCCAACGCGGGCAGCGTCACCCGCAGGCTCATCTCCGGCACCACCGCACCCTTCGGCCGCCCGAAATGGGCCAGCAGCACCGGCCGCCCGCCCGCCTTCAGGATGTCGTTGACCGTCGGCGCGATCTTCTCGATCCGCGTCGCATCCGTGACATGGCCCGCCTCGACCGGCACGTTGATGTCGACCCGGACCAGCACCGTCCTGTCCTTCAGTTCCATGTCGTCGAGTGTCTTCCAGCGCATCGCGTCATCCTTTCCTTCCGGGCGCGGGGCCCGCCGTCCCGTCCATTCAGCCCAACAATCGGCAAAGGTCAACCGAGCGTGGCGCTTTGCCCTTCCAATGCGCGCCCCGCCGCACTAGGTTCCCCCCGAACTTTTCCCCAAGGAGTCCCCCATGGCCGAGATCCAGGATCCCGAAAACACCATCATCATCGAACTGAAGGACGGGCCCGTCGTGATCGCGCTCCTGCCCGACGTGGCCCCCCTGCACAGCCAGCGGATGAAGGACCTCGCCCGCGCCGGCAAATACGACAACGTCGCCTTCCACCGCGTGATCGACGGCTTCATGGCCCAGACCGGCGATGTGGAGAACGCCAACATGGAGGCCGGCTGGAACCCGCGCCGCGCCGGCACCGGCGGCTCCGACCTGCCCGACCTCCCGGCCGAGTTCTCCGGCGTCCCGCACGACCGCGGCACGCTGGGCGCCGCCCGTTCGTCGAACCCGAACTCCGCCAACAGCCAGTTCTTCATCAACTTCAAGGACAATCACTTCCTCAACCGCGAGTACACGGTCTACGGCCGCGTCATTTCCGGCATGGAACATGTGGACCGGATCCAGCGCGGCGAACCGCCCGCAAGCCCCGACCGCATGATCACGGTCCGGGTGGCCGCCGATGTCTGACGCGCGCCTTCTCGCCGGCGGCCTTTTCGGCGCGGGCTTCCTCGTCCTCGGCGCGATGATGGCGCTGGCCCAGTCGGGCACCGAGGCCGACGCCACCGACGGCCCCGGCCCGAACCTCGTGATCGAGGTCGCGGGCAAGGCCCAGGGCCGCGTCGTCATCGACCTCTTCCCCGAACTCGCGCCGAAGCACGTCGCGCAGATCACCGCGCTCGCCGGGTCGGGCGCCTATGACGGCGTCGTCTTCCACCGCGTCATCGACGGCTTCATGGCCCAGACCGGCGACGTGCAGTACGGCAAGGCGGGCGCCGATACCTCGATGGCCGGCATGGGCGGCTCGGACCTGCCGGACCTGCCGGCCGAATTCTCCGACACGCCCTATCTGCGCGGCATCGTCGGCATGGCGCGCGCGCAGGACCCCGACAGCGCGAATTCCCAGTTCTTCATCATGTTCGCGCCGGGCGAATTCCTCAACGGCCAGTACACGGTCGTGGGCCACGTGGTCGAGGGGATGGAGGTCGTCGATGCGATCAAGCGCGGCGATCAGGCCCAGAACGGCTCCGTCACCGACCCCGACCGGATGGAAAAGGTCACGGTCGAGAACTGAGGTCCGACCGGGCTTTCCGGGCCCGGCCTTCGCGACCAAGCCTTCCGGGCCCTGCCTTCATTCTGGCGGAAATACTCTCGGGGGGTGCGGGGGGCAGACAGCCCCCCGCTTCCTTCAGGCACTGGCGCCCGGCGTCAGTCCAGCACCACCAGCGCATGCCGCTTCTTGCCCGCGGTCAGCTTCAGCGGCGCCGCGAAATGGCTTGCGCCGAACATCTGGCCCGCGTCGGTGGCCAGGTCGTCGTTCACCCGCGCGCCACCCTCCGCGATCAGCCGCTTGGCGTCCTTGCCCGATTTCGCCAGTCCCGAGCGCACGATCAGCTGCGCCAGGCTGATGCCCTCGCCCAGTTCCTCCGGGCTCAGCTTCAGCGTCGGCAGGTCGTCGCCCACGCCGCCCCGCTCGAAGACCTCGCGCGCCGTCGCCTCCGCGGCCGCGGCCGCCTCCGCGCCATGGGCAAGCCGCGTCACCTCGTTGGCCAGGATCACCTTGGCGCCGTTGATCTCGGCGCCTTCCAGCGCGCCCAGGCGCTCGCACTCCTCGACCGGCAGTTCGGTGTAGAGCTTCAGGAACCGGCCCACGTCGGCATCCGTGGTGTTGCGCCAGAACTGCCAGAACTCGTAGGGGCTCAGCATCTCCGGGTTCAGCCAGACCGCGCCGGTCGCCGACTTGCCCATCTTCTTGCCGTCGCTCGTCGTCAGCAAGGGCGAGGTCAGCCCGTAGATCTCCCGGTCCAGCACCCGCCGCGTCAGGTCGATGCCGTTGACGATGTTGCCCCACTGGTCCGACCCGCCCATCTGCAGCAGGCAGCCGTAGCGGCGGTTCAGTTCCAGGAAGTCGTAGGCCTGCAGGATCATGTAGTTGAATTCCAGGAACGACAGCGATTGTTCCCGGTCCAGCCGCGATTTCACGCTCTCGAAGCTGAGCATCCGGTTGACGCTGAAATGCCGCCCGATGTCGCGCAGGAAGTCGAGGTAGTTGAGGCTGTCCAGCCACTCGGCATTGTTCAGCATCAAGGCGTCGCCCGGCCCCTCGCCGAAGGTGACATAGGCCGAAAAGACGCGCCGGATGCCGGCGATGTTGTCGTCGATCTGCGCGGGCGTCAGCAGCGGCCGCTCCTCGGCGCGGAAGGACGGATCGCCCACCTTGGTGGTGCCGCCCCCCATAAGGACCAGCGGCTTGTGCCCGGTCTTCTGCAGCCAGCGCAGCATAATGATCTGGATCAGGCTGCCGACATGGAGCGATTTCGCCGTCGCGTCGAAGCCGATATAGGCCGGCACGATCCCCTTCGCCAAAGCCTCGTCCAGCCCCTGATAATCGGTGCAGTCGGCCAGAAAGCCGCGCTCGATCATCACGCGCATGAAATCGGATTTCGGATGGTAGGTCATCGCCGCTTGTCCCAATGATTGCGCCCTGCGTATATCTTCGGGGGCAGGCGAGGGGAAGGGCATGATGAAATCCGGCGCGGTCTGGGCACTCGGCGCGATGTCGGGCACCTCGCTCGACGGGGTGGACGCGGCGCTTGTGCTGACCGACGGCCACCGGATCGAGGCGTTCGGCGCCTCCGCCTACCGGCCCTATGGCGATGACGAACGCGCGGGCCTGCGCGCAGCGCTTGGCCAGTGGCCTGGCGGGCCGGACGTGGCACGGGCCGCGCGCATCGTCGAGGCGGCGCACGCCGCGGTGATGGCCCCGCTCGCCCCGAAGGCGGAGCTTTGCGGCTT
The DNA here is from genome assembly GCF_025380365.1 of Albidovulum sediminis. Taxonomy (GTDB): domain Bacteria; phylum Pseudomonadota; class Alphaproteobacteria; order Rhodobacterales; family Rhodobacteraceae; genus Albidovulum; species Albidovulum sediminis. Next base: position 1,346,966 of record NZ_JAOCQF010000001.1, on the reverse strand, counting down.
TCACGGCCAGACGCTCGCCCACGATCCGGGCGGGCGCGGCACCCATCAGGCGGGCGACGGTGCGGCGCTTGCCCGTGCGCTCGGCTGCCCGGTGGTCTGGGATTTCCGCACCGCCGACGTGCGCCTTGGCGGACAGGGGGCACCGCTGGCTCCGTTCTTCCACTTCGCCTGCGCCCGCCACATCGGCGCGCGCGCGCCGGTCGTGTTCCTGAACCTCGGCGGCGTCGGCAACCTGACCTGGGTCGATCCGGCCCAGCCCGCGCCCGAAGTGCCCGGCGCCTGTCTGGCTTTCGACACCGGCCCCGCCAACGCCCCGGTGAACGACCTGATGACCGCGCGCCTCGGCCTCTCCCACGACGAGGCCGGCCGCCTCGCCGGCGCGGGCGAGGTGGACGAGGCCGTCATCGCCCGCTTCCTCGATCATCCCTATTTCCTCAGGGTTCCGCCGAAATCGCTCGACCGGAACGACTTCCACGGCCTGCTTGAGCGCGTGTCGGGCCTCTCGGACGCGGACGCCGCCGCGACACTGACCTTTGCCGCCGCCGCCGCCGTGGGCCGCGCTGCCGAACATTTCCCCGCGCCGCCCGAACGTGTGCTCGTCACCGGCGGCGGGCGGCACAACCTGACGCTGATGGCGATGCTCGACGATGTCCTCGACGCGCCGGTGGCCCCGGTCGAGGACGCGGGCCTGGACGGCGACATGCTCGAGGCGCAGGCCTTCGCCTTTCTCGCCGTGCGTGTGGCGCGCGGCCTGCCGACCTCCTGCCCGACGACCACGGGTGTGGCGGCGGCGGTTGGCGGCGGCCAGATCAGCACGCCCTGAGGTGACTTGCCGTCAATCCACGGGCCGGCGGCGCGGCAGCATCGCCGCGCTGTAGATCACCAGCGCCGCCCAGATCAGCGCGAAGGTGACGGCGCGGATCGTGTCGAACGGCTCTCCGAAGATGAAGACCGCGGTCAGGAAGATCATGGTCGGCGCGATATACTGCATGATCGCTATGGTCGACAGCGTCAGCCCCTTGGCCCCGTTGGCGTAAAGGATCAGCGGCACCGCCGTCACCAGCCCACAGCCCAGCAGCATCGCGGTATCGAAGGTCGATCCCATCAGGAAATGACCTTGCCCGGTCAGGCCAAGCCAGACCATGTAGGCCAGCGCAGGCGGCGTCAGCAGAAGCACCTCCAGCATGAACCCCTGGTTCGGCCCGATCGGCAGGCGCCGCTTCAGGAACGCATAGCAGCCCCAGGTCAGCGTCAGCGCCAGCGCCACGACCGGCAGGCGCCCCGCCTCCAGCGTCAGGATGAGGACCGCAAGGGCCGCCAGCGCGATTGCCGCCCACTGCGCCCGCGACAGCCGCTCGCCCAAGAGGACCGCGCCGAGGAAGATCGAGAAAAGCGGGTTGATGTAGTAGCCAAGGGCCGCGTCCAGCGCGTGCCCCGACCCGATCGCCCAGACATAGATCCCCCAGTTGAGCGAGACGAGCGCTGCCGCCAGCGCCGCCATCCCGATCATCCGCGGCGTGGCCAGCGCCCGCATCAGGTCGGCCGTCCGCCCGGTCGCGATCAGCACCGCCCCCGCGATCGGCACCGACCAGATCACCCGGTGCGGGATGACCTCGACCGGCGGGATATGGGCCAGCGCCTTCATGTAGATCGGCAGGAAGCCCCAGAGGACATAGGCCGCCAGGGCGAACAGGAAGCCCGGCAGGGTGTCGCCGGTCTTGTTGACGGTTGTGTCGATGGCGCTCATCGCGGGCTCCCTCGTTTGGCCCGCTGGGTAGCCCATGACCGACAAGACCGCCACAACGCTTTTGTGCCCGATACATTCACAACCGCCGCGCCTTCCGGTCAGGTGTCGTGGCTGATCCGAACCCCTGCCTTGCACCGCCCGCGGGCAAGGTCTTCCGGGGATCGGGTGACTTCAGGCCCGCTGCGAAGATGGTGAATTGGGACACGGTCATGCTAGAATCCACCCCAACGGTGCGCTCGGATTGCCTGGTTTGGAGTGGCAATGTCGTCGATCCCTGACAAGAACGAAGAATTCTGGAGAATCGTCAAATCGGAATCGCCGGCCTTCTTCTTCCCCGACGGCAAAATGCTGAGCTATCGAGAACTGGGAGAGGATGTCGAGGCGTTCGCCAGCAGGATCGCCGGGGAACCAGGGCCGATCGGTATCCGGTGCAGCGGTCATTACCGCCAGTACGTCGCCTATCTCGCCGCGCTGAATGCGAGCTGCCCCGTGCTTCTGATGGGGCAAGATCAGGACGCCGAGACAACCGGGCTGTCGCTTGCCCATCTCTATTCGCCGGCGACCGATGAACTGGTCAGGCTCGGTGCCGCCGCCACCGACTGGCATCCGGACCTGGCCGTGCTCCTGTCCACGTCGGGTTCGACGGGGTCGGCGAAATGGGTGCGCCTTTCATACCGGAACCTCGCGTCGAATGCCGCCTCGATCGCGGAGTACCTCGCTCTCGGACCGCAGGATCGCGCGCCTATGGCACTTCCGTTCCAGTACTCCTACGGAATGTCGGTCGTGAATTCGCATCTCGCCGTCTGCGCGGCGATCGTGCTGACCGAGGGTTCCGTCGTTGATGCAGGGTTCTGGGAAATCTTCGAACGCTGCGGATGCACGAGCCTTGCCGGCGTTCCGCATAGTTTCGAACTGATGGAAAAGGCGCGTATCCGCACCGACCACCTCGGCAGTTTGCGCTACATGACGCAGGCCGGTGGTCGCCTGGACGCAGCCCGTGTCCGGCAATGGGCCGAGCGGGGCCGCGCCGAGGGCTGGGACTTCTTCGTCATGTACGGCCAGACAGAGGCCGCGCCGCGCATTTCGTATCTTCCTCCGGCAATGGCGCTTGATACGCCTTCGGCCATCGGCATTGCCATCCCCGGAGGCGAGATGTGGGTCGCAGACGAATTCGGCAGACCCTTGGCGGACGGAATGCCCGGCGAATTGTGCTATCGCGGGCCCAACACGATGATGGGCTATGCCCAGTCGGACGCCGACCTGCTTGAGGGGCAGGGCAGCAATTTGCTGAAGACCGGCGACATCGCGCAACGCCTGCCGAACGGGCTCTTTGAGATTGTCGGGCGCAAGAGCCGTTTCGTGAAGCTGTTCGGACTCCGAATCGGCCTCGACGAAATCGATCGGCATCTGCAGGGCTTGGGTCTTGAGGCCGCCTGCGTGGCGCGCGGCGAAGGCTTGTTCGTCATGGCGGTGGATGGACCTGCGATGCCGGCCGAAGGCCTCGATCACCACCTGGCGGACTGGCTTGGCGTTCCGGCGGGAAGCTTCAGGATCGTGCAGATTCAGTCGCTGCCGCGCCAGCCATCGGGCAAGGTCGATCTCCAGGCGCTCGGCGCCATGCTCGAGGACATGCCGGCGACGGACAACGCCGCCACCCGCCAGGACCTCGCGCGAACCGGCCTTCGCGCCTTCGCTGACCGGATCCTGTTCAGGCGGCGGCGCGATGTCGCCGGGGTCTTCAAGGCCCATTTCCCGCGCGCCACGGTCACCTCTGCCACCTCGTTCGAAGATCTCGGCGGCGACAGCCTGAGTTACGTCGCCGTTTCGCTGGAACTCGAATCCGTTCTCGGGCGGCTCCCCGGGAACTGGCCTGCGATGCGCGTCGCCGACCTCGAAGCCCAGGCCGGCAAGCGCGGCTGGACGACACCCCTGGATACGCCGACGCTGCTGCGCGCGCTTGCCATCATGCTGGTCGTCGCGGGGCATTTCGAATTTCTGGGATATGGCGGCGGTGGCGCGCAAACGCTTCTCGTCGTGGCGGGCATGTCATTCGCAGCCTTTACCCTGCCGCAGGTCTTCCAGTTCGCGAGTGTTGCGCCGATCGCTGTCCTGGCGGTACGGATTGCGCTCATCACCTTCGGCTTCACCCTACTCAACTTCGTGGCCACCGGCTATGGCGAATGGCCCGCGTTCCTTTTCATCGGCAACTGGATTTCCCCCAAGGTCGAAGGATCGGCCTGGTTCATCGAAGTCTATCTGCAGCTACTTTGCGTCCTGATGCTGGTCCTTTCCATTTCCGCTGCACGCCGCACGACGGAGCGGCAGACCTGTCGGGCGACCGCGTGCGCTGCCGCGGCGCTGGTCGCGGTTGCCGCGGTTTCGGATTCGATGGTGGATACGCACCATCTGTTTCGTCGGCTGCCGCATCTGATGGCCTGGATATTCATGATCGGAGTTGCCGCCGGGGTGGCAAGGTCGGCGATTGAAAAGGCCGTCGTCACCGCAATCCTGCTGGTCGGAGCCTGGCAGATGAACGGGTACCAGAGCATCGGGCCCGCCTTCTTCGCGCTCGCGGTCTTGACGCTCGTCTGGCTACCTGTGATCCAGCTTCCAAGGATCTTTGCGACGGGGCTGCGCATGGTCGCAGGTGCATCGCTGATCATCTACCTTTCGCATTTCCAGTTCGCGGCGATTGCCCGGCCGCTCCTTGGCGACAACCCCGCCGTGTCATGGGGACTCGCGATCGTGGGCGGGGTCGTGGTCTGGCGCCTTTACGATCCGGTCGATGCCTGGCTCAGTCAGAAGATACGCACCCTGTTGTTCGCATGGCCCGGGCAGAAGTCCATCGAGGCCCGATCGGGGCTCGATTGACCGCGCCAGGCGAAGCGGGGGGCGGGTCCGGGCTGGCGCCCGGCAACAGGCCGAGATATCTCCCGGCCGATCCCCGGTTGCGGGGTCACATCGGCCGTCTCTCTTGCCCCGGCGGAGAACCCGCCGTCGCTCTTGCAGCTTCGAAAACTCCGGCATAGCGGGGGACGGCCGGCAGGGGCGGGAGGTACGGGGCTTCCCATGCGTGCCGGGACGTCCTAGCTTTGCGGAGATGGCAAGGGGAGGGTGAGGATGGCAGGTGTAGCGGGGCGTGTGGCGCTTGTCACCGGGGCGGGCAGTGCGGACGGGATCGGCTTCGCCTGCGCGCGGGTGCTGAAAGCGGCGGGCGCGCGCGTCGCGATCACATCGACGACCGCCCGCATCCATGACCGCCGGGGCGAACTCGGGGGGGAAGGCACCTTTGCCGCCTCCGCCGACCTCACCCGGCAGGAGGATGTCGACCGCCTGATCGCCGAGACGGAGGCAGCACTGGGGCCGATCGACATCCTCGTGAACAACGCGGGCATGGTCCAGACCGGCCATGACACCGAATCGCGCCGGCTTGCCGACACGCCCGACGCCGACTGGGCCTTCGGCATCGACATCAACCTGACCTCGGTCTTCCGTATGACCCGTGCGGTCCTGCCCGGCATGACGGCACGGCGCTATGGCCGCATCGTCCAGATGTCCTCGGTCACCGGGCCGGTCGTCGGCATCCCGACCTCGGCCATCTATGCCTCGGCCAAGGCAGGCATCCTCGGCATGACGCGGGCGCTTGCCATCGACGTGGGCGGGCAGGGGGTGACGGTCAACTGCGTCGGCCCCGGCTGGATTCGCACCGGCTCGTCCAGCGAGGCGGAGATTACGGCGGGACGCTACACGCCTTTAGGCCGCCCCGGCCGCCCCGAGGAGGTGGCCCATGCCGTCCTCTTCCTCGCGGCGGAAGAGGCCAGCTACATGACCGGGCAACTGATCGTCGTGGACGGCGGCAACACCATCCAGGAATACAAGGTCGCGCTCTGACGCGCAGGGGCTAAAGCGCGTCCAGCCAGAGCGCCAGCGACAGCTGCGCGAGCGCGATGACGAAAAATGCCGCCGCAGGTGTCATGCCGTACACGGGCAGGGTGGCCGCGGCACCCGTAGCGACCGCCGCGACCTTGAAGGACAGGAGCTTTGCGCCGCTCAGGCGCCGTGGAGCCTTCGGGGCTGCGACACGCCCCCAAAGCGCCAGCGCCACGACCACGACAGCCAGCGCCAGCCCCCGGCGGGTCGCAGGCGAAGGCCCAAGCCCGTAACCCCATCGGGCGACGGCCCAGACCATCCACGCCTCCACCGCCAGGGCCAGCGCGTGGTTCAACGCCAGGGCCATGTGCGCGCCGTGCGCCTTACCCCCGCAGGATCGAGCGGCCGGCGTATTCGGCCGTCTCGCCCAGCATCTCCTCTATGCGGATCAGCTGGTTGTATTTCGCCAGCCGGTCCGACCGCGCCAGCGATCCGGTCTTGATCTGCCCGCAGTTGGTGGCGACCGCCAGATCGGCAATGGTCGCGTCCTCGGTCTCGCCCGACCGGTGCGACATCACGTTGGTCATGCGCGCGCGGTGCGCCATGTCGACCGCCTGCAGCGTCTCGGTCAGCGTCCCGATCTGGTTGACCTTGACCAGCATGGAGTTGGCGACTCCGCGGCGGATGCCTTCGGCCAGCCGCGCCGGGTTGGTCACGAACAGGTCGTCGCCGACAAGCTGGCATTTCGCGCCCAGAACGTCGGTCAGGTGCTTCCAGCCCTCCCAGTCGTCCTCGGCGCAGCCATCCTCGATCGAGATGATCGGATAGTCGGCGACCAGCGCGGCCAGGTAGGCGACGTTTTCCTCGGCCGAAAGGCTTTTCCCTTCTCCGGCAAACTCATACTTGCCGTTCTTGAAGTATTCCGTCGACGCGCAGTCGAGCGCGAGGAAGACATCCTCGCCCGGTCGGTAGCCCGCCTTCCCGATCGCCTTCAGGATGAAGTCGAGCGCGGCACGGGTGGACGACAGGTTGGGGGCAAAGCCGCCCTCGTCGCCGATGCCGGTGGACAGGCCCGCCGCCGAAAGTTCCTTCTTCAGCGTCTGGAACACCTCCGAGCCCATCCGCACCGCCTCGCGGATGTTCGCGGCGCCGACCGGCATGATCATGAATTCCTGGATGTCGATCGGGTTGTCGGCATGGGCGCCGCCGTTGATGATGTTCATCATCGGCACCGGCAGGACGCGGGCAGAGGTGCCGCCGACATAGCGGTAAAGCGGCTGCGTGGTGAAGTCGGCCGCCGCCTTGGCAACCGCCAGCGACACGCCGAGGATCGCGTTCGCGCCCAGCCGCCCCTTGTTCGGGGTGCCGTCAAGCTCGATCATCAGCCGGTCGATCTCGACCTGTTCGGTCGCATCCGCGCCCAGCAGGCTTTCCGCTATTTCGCCGTTCACCGCCGCGACGGCTTCCAGCACGCCCTTGCCGAGATAGCGGCCCTTGTCGCCGTCGCGCTTCTCCACCGCCTCATGCGCGCCGGTCGAGGCGCCCGAGGGCACTGCGGCGCGGCCCAGCGTGCCGTCCTCAAGCGTCACGTCGACCTCGACGGTCGGATTGCCGCGGCTGTCGAGGATTTCGCGGGCGTGGATGTCGATGATCGTGCTCATGAGGCTCTCCCTGGCGCCGGAAAGGACTGTCGCGGCGGTCTTACGCGCTTGCCCGCGCAAGGGGAAGAGGAATCAGGCGGCGCGCGCCGTTAGCGCTATCTTCCGCTCCCTCAGGTAGGTGTAGAAGGCCGCGCACAGGATCACGCCGGCCCCAGCAAGGGTCATCGCGTCGGGGCGTTCGGCAAAGACGACGACGCCGATGGCCAGCGACAGAACCAGCCGCGCATAGCGGAACGGCATCAGCGCCGAGGCCTCCGCCAGCCGCATCGCCGCGACGATGGCATAATAGCCGGTGGTCGAGCACAGGATAACCAGCGCGATCTTCCACAGCGCCGGGCCATCGGGCATCACCGGCACATCGCCCAGCGCGATCAGCGCCGCACCCGCGACCGCAACGGCGAAGAAGCCGTGGCAGGATACCGCGACCGAGGGGATGTAGGTGGGGATGCGCCGGGTCAGCAGGTCGCGCGCGGCGATAACCACGACGGTGAGGATCACCAGCAGCGCCTCGATGCGAAAGCTTTCGGACCCCGGGCGGATGATCATCAGGACGCCGGCGAAGCCCACGATCACCGCCAGCCAGCGCCGCCAGCCCACGCGTTCGCCCATGAAGACGGCCGCCCCCGCCGTGACCGCCAGCGGCGTGGCCTGAAAGACCGCCGCCACCGTCGACAGCGGCAGGATCGACAGGGCAGTGACGAAGCTCAGCGCGCCGACGCCCTCCGAAAGCGTCCGCAGGAACAGGCTCGGCACGAAAGTCGCCCGCACCGTCGCCGCCCGCCCGCCGTCCCCCGCGGCGATCAGGAACACCAGCGTTCCCGACACGCCGACGATCATCAGGATCTCGCCGATGGGCAGCGTCCGCGTCAGCGACTTGATCAGCGCGTCCTCGACCGAAAAGGCGAGCATGGCAAAAAGGACCAGCCCGATCCCGCGCAGGTTCGACATGACCGCTCAGCCCTTCTTGCGGGCGCCGAGCGGCACGCCGAACAATTCCATCCGGTGTCCCTTCAGGCGGAACCCCAGCCTTTCGGCGATCTTTTCCTGCAGCGCCTCTATCTCGGGGTCGCAGAACTCGATCACCGCGCCTGTGGACAGGTCGATCAGGTGGTCGTGGTGATCCCGCTCGGCATCCTCGTAGCGCGCGCGCCCGTCCCCGAATTCGAGCCGGTCGAGAATCCCCGCCTCCTCGAAGAGCCGGACGGTCCGGTAGACCGTGGCAAGCGAGATCTTCGGATCGACCGCGCAGGCGCGGGTGTAAAGCTCCTCGACATCCGGGTGATCCTCGGATTCCTGCAGCACGCGCGCGATGATCCGGCGCTGTTCCGTCAGCCTGAGGCCCTTGGCCTCGCAGCGCGCGATGATGCTTTCCGCCATGCGTCCGGTTCCCGTGCTCGTGGCGGGGGGTTTAAGCCCTTCGGGCGCGTGGGGAAAGCGGGAATTTCCGGCCGCGGGCGTCAGCGGCCCTGCGCCCCGTCCACGGCAGAGGCAAGCTGGCAGGCGATCTCGCCCTGCGCGACCAGCCCGCGCCGCCCCGTCGCCAGCACCAGCGCGTCGCGCGGCGCGGTCAGGATCAGGGGCGCGCGGTCCGGCTCCGCCAGCGACAGCCAGCGCGCCACCGGCTGGCCCGCCGCCACCCGTTCGCCCGCCGCGGCCAGCGGCTCGACCAGCCCGTCAAGCGGCGCGGTGATCCTGAGAGCGGGATCGGCGGTTTCCCAGACGCCCGCATCGGCATTCTCCGCCTCCGGCCCGCCGTCGATCATGCCGAGGTGCGCCATGATCCTGCGCAGCCCGCGCCCGGCCAGCGCAACCAGCGCCGGGTCGATGGCGCCACCCCCGCCCAGTTCCGCCGCGATCATCGGCACGCCCGCCCGCGTCGCCGCCCCGTTCAGCGATCTGGCATCGTTGCCCGACCCCAGCAGCCAGATCGCCGGGGCGCCGAAGGCCCGCGCCAGCGCCATGTTCGCGGCATCGATGGTTCCGTCGGCGGCGCGGGCGGGCAGGGCGCAGGGATGGAACCACGAGGCCTTGCCGCCCGAATGAAGATCCACCGCCGCGTCGCTGCCGGGCATCAGCACCGCCTCCACCATGTGGGCGATCTGCGCCGTCGGGCCGCCGTCCGGGTCGCCGGGAAAGGCGCGGTTCAGGTTCGCGCCGTCCAGCGGCGAGGTGCGCGAGGCGGCCCGGACGGCGGGCGCGTTCAACGCTGGCAGAACCACGATCCGGCCGCATAGGCCGGCGGGATCGACCCCGCGCCACAGGTCCAGAAGCGCGACCGGCCCCTCGAACTCGTCGCCATGAACCCCCGCGGTCAGCAGCAGCGTCGGCCCCGGCGCCCCCGCCGCGATCAGGATCGGAACCGGGTGGCCGCCCAGCGGGTTGGAATTGTCCGACCAGGGCAGCAGCAGATGGCCGCACCGCCTGCCCGGGCTTTCAAGGTCGACGGGGCAATGGATGCGGGTTCTGGACCAGTCGAACGGCATGCGGCTCTCCCCCAGCGCGGTCGGGAACGTCGGGCACAGTCTCCCGATGTGCCCCGCCATGGGCAAGCCGCAATCGCACCCCCTTGACTTTGCCCGGTCGGGCGCGTCCGTTCGGGCCGACCGGACGGGGGCGCAGGATGGAACGTAAGAACGGTATCGACGCCTTCGGGGCCGGGGCGCTTGTCGCCTTCGCGCTCTTTCTCGCGGTCAACCAGATCATCATCAAGATGGTGAACGCGGGCCTTCAGCCGGTGTTCTTCGCCGGCATGCGGTCGCTCATCGCGGCGGTCGCGCTCTGGGCATGGATGCGCTGGCGCGGCCGGCCCATGCGGCTCACGCGCGACATGGCCGGGCCGGGGATCGCGGTCGGCCTCGTCTTCGGGTTCGAGTTCCTGTTCATGTTCCTCGCACTCGACCTGACCACGGTGACGCGAACGGCGGTGCTGCTTTATTCGATGCCGGTGTGGATGGCGCTGGCGGCGCATTTCCTGCTTCCCGGCGAACGGCTCAGGCCGATGCGCGTGGCGGGGCTGGCGCTTGCCTTCCTCGGCGTGGCGCTTGCCCTGACCGACCGCGCGGCCGGGGGCGAGGCCAGCCTTGCAGGCGATCTCTGCGCCGTGGTCGCGGCCATGTGCTGGGCCGGCATCGCGCTGATCGCGCGGGCCTCGCGGCTGTCCACGCTCAGGCCCGACATGCAGCTTTACTGGCAGGTGATCGTCTCGGTGCCGCTTCTGCTGGGCGCCTCGGTCTTCTTCGGCCCCTTCATCCGCGACCTTCAGCCCGTCCACCTCGCGGGGCTCGCCTATCAGGGCGTCGTCGTCGTGGCCGCCGGTTTCGCCTTCTGGCTCTGGCTCCTGTCGATCTACCCGGCCTCGGGCGTGGCCAGCTTTGCCTTCCTCACCCCGGTCTTCGGGGTGGCGCTCGGCTGGCTTCTGCTGGATGAGCCGGTGGGCCCACGGCTTTTCGCGGCCCTTGTCCTGGTCGCGGTGGGGATCGTCCTGATCAACCGTCCGGCGAAAGCCTGACATCCGCCCAGACCGGCAGGTGATCCGAGGCCAGCCGCGCCAGCGGCGAGACATGCACACCCGCATCGCCCAGGTGCCAGCCCTCGGACAGCGCGATCCGGTCCAGCCGCGCGATCGGCCGCGCGGCGGGGAACGACCGGCCCGGCGCATGGACGCGGAACGCATCCGCCAGGGGCGCCATGCCATCGCGCGACGACCATTCGTTGAAATCGCCCAGGATCGCGGTCGCCATCGCCTCGCGCGTCGACATCGCTGCCCGGATCGCCGCCATCTGCATCAGCCGGTAGCGCCTGAGCAGCCCGAGGTGAACGGCGACGATGCGGAAGGGCTGCCCACCCGCCTCGCCCTCGGCCAGAAGCGCGCCGCGCGGCTCCAGCCCCGGCAGCAGAATGCGGCGGATGTCGCGGATCGCGATCCCCCGCCTGATGAGGATCGCCTGCCCGTGCCAGCCCAGGCTCGGGCTTTCGGGGGCGAAGTCGGGGACGTGGAAATCCGTCTCGTGCTCGATCAGGTGAAGCGGCAGGGCGGCGGGCCGGTTCCCGAGCCTCAGGTCCACCTCCTGCAACGCCACGATGTCGGCGCCGACCTCGTTGATCACGTCGACGATCCGCCCCGGCTTGCGGCGGCGGTCGAGGCCCACGCACTTGTGGACATTGTAGGAGGCAAGTCGAAGTCTCATCCCTCGGGATGTACCCGCCTCCGCGCGGGACTTGAAGCCGCATGAGGTCGCACCCAGTCTTCTTGGATGATGTATCGCCGCTTCCTGCGCCAGCCGCTGATCGTCCAGGCCATCTGGGCCGTTCTGGTCGTGGCCTTTGTCGTCGCGCTGATCGAAAGCCGCTGGTCGCTCGCCTTCGTCTGTGCGGCCACGTTCGGACTGTCGATCCTGCCCGTCGTCGCCTCGCGCCGCTTCGGCATCCGCATCCCGGTCCGCTTCTTCGGCTGGATCGTCCTTTTCGTCTTCGGCACCATCTTCCTGGGCGAGGCGTTCGACTTCTACAACCGCTACTGGTGGTGGGACGTGATCCTGCACGGCGGGTCGGCGGTGGGCTTCGGCCTTGTCGGCTTTCTCTTCGTCTTCATGCTGTTCGAGGGCGACCGTTATGCCGCGCCCGCCTGGGCGGTGGCCTTCGTCAGTTTCTGTTTCGCGCTCTCGATCGGCACGCTGTGGGAGATCTTCGAGTTCGCGATGGACCAGATCTTCGGGCTGAACATGCAAAAATCGGGCCTGATCGACACGATGTGGGATCTGATCGTCGACACGCTGGGCGCCAGCATCGGCGCCATCGCCGGGCTTTTCTACCTGAAAGGGCGCGAACTGGGCGGGCTGACGGCGGCGCTGCGCGAATTCGTCGCCGCCAACCGCCGCTTCTTCCGCAAGCACCGCCGCTGAGCCGCCCTGTTCAGGTGCCGCTCAGGTGCCGCAGAAGGTGCGCCGCACCTCCTCGTCGGGCAGAGGCGCCAAAGCGAGGTCGGCATCCTCCGCCCGCACTTCGAAGGGCTGAGCCAACGCGGCGTTCAACCGCCGGAAGGGGGCAAGATCGCCAGCGACTGCGGCGCGGATCGCCTCCTCGACCCGGTGGTTGCGGGGGATCAGGGCGGGGTTTGCGGCGCGCATCACCGCCTCCGGCTCCGGCTCCGCGGCAATCCGCGCCCGCCAGCGCGTCTCCCAGGCGGCGAAGGGGGCGGGGTCGGCGAACTCCGCCGCCGCCAAGCCCGTCGCCAGCCCCCGGAAGACGCGGGTGAAATCGGCGCCCGCCGCGTCCATGATCTCCAGAAGCCCCGCGATCAGTTCGCGGTCGCCATCCTCCGCGCTGGTGATCCCCAGCTTGGCGCGGAAGAGCCGCAGCCATTCCTCCTCGTAGATCGCGGGGAAGCGGTTGATGCTCTCGGTCGCCGCCGCCACCGCCGGGCCCTCGGCCCCCATCAGCGGCAAGAGGCAGGAGGCGAACTGCGCCAGGTTCCAGACCGCGATCCGCGGCTGGTTGCCATAGGCGTAGCGACCGAACTGGTCGATCGAGGAAAAGACCTTGCCCGGATGGTAGGCGTCCATGAAGGCGCAAGGCCCGTAGTCGATGGTTTCGCCCGACACCGCCATGTTGTCGGTGTTCATCACGCCGTGGATGAAGCCGAGGCTCATCCACCGCGCGATCAGCCGCGCCTGCCGCGCGGTCACGGCATCGAGCAGCGCAAGCGGCCCCTCGACGCCCGGATAGTGGCGGTCGATCACATGGCGCATCAGCAGGTCGAGCGCCTCGGCATCCTCGCGCGCGGCGAAATACTGGAAGGTGCCGACGCGGATGTGGCTGGCCGCGACGCGCGTCAGCACCGCGCCGGGAAGGGCGCTTTCGCGCCAGACCGCCTCGCCCGTGGTGACGGCGGCCAGCGCCCGCGTCGTCGGCACGCCAAGGGCCGCCATCGCCTCGGACACGATGTATTCGCGCATGACCGGCCCGATCCAGGCCCGCCCGTCGCCCCGGCGCGAGAACGGCGTCTGCCCCGCGCCCTTCAGCTGGAGGTCGAAGCGCCGTCCGTCCGGGGCCACCACCTCGCCCAGAAGGATCGCGCGGCCGTCGCCCAGCTGCGGCACCCAGCCGCCGAACTGGTGGCCCGCATAGGCCTGCGCCAGCGGCTCCGCCCCGCCCGGCACCGCGTTGCCGGCGAGGGCCGCCACCGCCTCGGGCGTGCGCAAGGCGTCGGGGTCAAGGCCGAGATCGCGCGCCAGCGCGTCGTTCACCGCGATCAGGCCGGGCGCGGCAACCGGCACGGGGGCCTGCCGCACGAAGAAGCGATCCGGCAGCCGGGCATATGAATTGTCGAAGGGCAGGGCGAATGTCATGCCCCCAATCTAGAGCTTGCGGGTCATGAGAAAATAGCGCTCGCGCGATTCAAAGCCCTTGCGGGCATAAAAACGCTGCGCCCCGCCGTTTTCGCGGGCCACTTCCAGGTGCAGCGCCACCACCCCGCGCGCCGCAAGCGCCGCCGCGAGGTGCTCCAGCGCCGCCGCGCCAAGGCCGCGCCCGCGCGCCTCGGGCACCACGAACAGCTCGTCCACGAAGGCATCCGGCCCGCCCAGTTCGATCGACCAGCCCAGCCCGGTGGCGATGTAGCCCAGGGGCGCCGCGCGCGGTCCGATCAGCCAGACCGCGCCCAGGTCGGTCCCCGCAAGCAGGGGCGCCAGCGCGGCACGGCGGAAGGCGTCGGTCGTCTCGATCCCCTCGAAGGCGTGGTAGGCCGCGACCAGCGGCAGAAGCCGGTCCAGATCCTCCGGCTCCGCAAGGGTCAGCGCGGCGGTCACAGCCGGGCCAGCCGCTCGGTCAGGATCGCGTAAAACCCGTCGCGGTCGATCCCGCCCAGGAACATCGCGTTCGCCTCGCGCCCGGTCACGCGCCACCAGTCGGCGACGGTCATGCCGGTGGTGAACTCCCCCTTCGTCTCGATCATCACGTTGATGTGGCGCCCGGTGAACAGGTCGGGCTTCAGGAGATAGCCGATCACGCAGGCGTCATGCAGCGGCGCGCCCTGGCTGCCGTATTTCGCCATGTCGAATCGCTCGAAGAAATCCGTCAGTCCGGCGACGGCGTGGCCCACGCGCGTGCCCATCGAGCGCAGCCGCTCGATCCAGCCGCGCGAGGTCAGCGCCTTGTGGGTGACGTCCAGCGGCACAACGACCAGCGGCACGCCGGCGCGAAAGACGATGTCGGCGGCCTCCGGGTCGACGTAGATGTTGAACTCCGCCGCCGGGGTGATGTTGCCGACCTCGAAATAGGCCCCGCCCATCAGCACGATCTCGGCGACGCGGCCGACGATGTCGGGCGCGCGGGTGAAGGCGGTGGCGATGTTGGTCAGCGGCCCGAGCGGGCAGAGCGTGACCGTCCCCGGCGCCTCGCGCCGGAGCGTCTCGATCAGGAAGTCGACGGCGTGCTCCGGCTGAAGCGGCATCGTCGGCTCGAACAGCTCGATCCCGTCCAGCCCCGACTTGCCGTGCACATGTTCCGCCGTCACCAGCCGCCGCGCGATCGGGCGGTCGCAGCCGGCGAAGACGCGCACATCGGGGCGGCCGGCGATCTCGCAGACGATGCGGGCGTTGCGCTCCGTCAGCGCCAGCGGCACGTTGCCCGCGACCGCAGTGATGCCAAGGACATCCAGTTCCGGCGAGGCCAGCGCCAGAAGGATCGCCACGGCGTCATCCTGCCCCGGATCGGTGTCGATGATGATCTTGCGTGCCATTCAGCCCTCCCTGAGGGCGCGGAGATTGGCGCGGGCGGGCCGGCTTGTCCAGCGGCAACGAAACGGCCCCGGCCGGGAAAAGCCGGGGCCTTCCTCAGACGGCAGGGAAGGGAGGTCAGCCGTCGAAGTTCACTTCTTCCATCAGCTTCAGCGCCGTCGGGCGCAGACGCGCCAGTTCGCCCA
The DNA here is from genome assembly GCF_025380365.1 of Albidovulum sediminis. GTDB lineage: Bacteria > Pseudomonadota > Alphaproteobacteria > Rhodobacterales > Rhodobacteraceae > Albidovulum > Albidovulum sediminis. The sequence goes on along the minus strand of NZ_JAOCQF010000001.1, from coordinate 1,331,767 downwards.
GGTTCACGCTGTCGGCGGTGAAATCGCCCCAGCTCTGCACCAGTTCGGACCGCGCCACACCCGGCTTGACCGGAAACTCGTGGTTGATCTCGGCATAGATCGCCTGCGCCTCGTCCGAGGCGAGGAATTCCATCAGCTTCAGCGCATCGTCGCGGTGCGGCGCGGCCTTGGTCATCGCCACGCCCGAGACGTTCACATGCGTGCCGCCGTTCTCGAAGGTCGGGTAGATGATGCGGACGCTCTCGGCCCAGTCCTTCTGCTCCGGGTCGGCCAGCATCGCGCCCATGTAATAGGTGTTGCCGAGCGAGATGTCGCATTCGCCCGCCCAGATCGACTTGACCTGATCGCGGTCGCCGCCTTCGGGCTTCTTGGCCAGGTTGGCGCGGACGCCTTCGGCCCAGGCCTTCGCCGCCGCCTCGTCATGGTGGGCGATCATGCCCGCCATCAGGCCGAGGTTGTAGTCATGGGTGCCGGGGCGGGTGCAGATGCGGCCCTGCCACTTCGGATCGGCCAGATCCTCGTAGGTCGTCACCTCGCCGTCTGCCACCCGCTCCTTCGAGGCGTAGACGATGCGGGCGCGCGAGGTCAGGCCGAACCACTGGTTGCCGGGGTCGCGGAACTCTGCCGGGATGTTCGCGGCCAGCACCTCCGATGTGACCGGCTGGGTCACGCCGGCCTCGACCACCTGCGACAGCCGCGCGATATCGACCGTCATCACCAGGTCGGCGGGGCTGCGGTCGCCCTCGCTGACCAGCCGCTCCACCATGCCCTTGTCGACGAAGGCGACGTTGACCGGGATGCCGGTTTCCTTCGTGAAGGCGTCGAACAGCGGCTGCACCAGTTCGGGCTGGCGGTGCGAATAGACGTTCACCTCCTGCGCGGCGGCGGGCAGTGCGATCGCCAGAAGCGGCAGCGAGAGCATGATCCGGGTCTTCATATCCTGAGTCCTTTGGTCGGGTTATCTGTGCCCCTGATGCGGGATTTTGCGTCACCCGTCAATATCTGAGTGAAAAAATCGGATAATAGGCGCGAACCGTCCCGAAGTATCAAAACATCCCGCGACATCGGCGCGCAGCCCATTGGCGCGGTCACGGCAAGGGCTTATGCTCCGCCCCATGATCGCAGAGCTTGGCCACTTCACCCTCACCCTTGCGCTGGGCGTTGCCCTGGTGCAGTCCCTCATTCCCATGATCGGCGCCGCCCGGGGCTGGCACGGCTGGATCGCGGTCGCGGTGCCTGCGGCGAAGATGCAGTTCCTGCTGATCGCGGCGGCCTTCGCGGCGCTGACCTACGGCTTCGTCACCTCGGACTTCTCGCTGCGCGTGGTGGTCGAGAATTCCCACACGCTGAAGCCCATGCTCTACAAGGTCGCGGGCGTCTGGGGGAACCACGAGGGCTCGATGCTTCTGTGGGTGATGATCCTCGCGCTCTTCGGCGCGGCGGCGGCGGTCTTCGGCGGCAACCTGCCGCCCCGGCTGCTCGCCCGCGTCCTCTCGGTGCAGGCGATGATCGGCGTGGCGTTCCTTGCCTTCATCCTGCTCACCTCGAATCCGTTCGACCGCGTCGCCTTTCCGCCCTTCGACGGGCACGACCTCAACCCGCTCCTGCAGGATCCCGGCCTCGCCTTCCATCCGCCCTTCCTCTACCTCGGCTATGTCGGCCTTTCGATGGCCTTCTCCTTCGCCGTCGCCGCCCTGATCGAGGGCAGGGTGGACGCCGCCTGGGCGCGCTGGGTCCGGCCCTGGACGCTGGCCGCCTGGATGTTCCTGACCATCGGCATCGCGCTGGGCTCCTGGTGGGCCTACTACGAGCTGGGCTGGGGCGGCTTCTGGTTCTGGGACCCGGTCGAGAACGCCAGCTTCATGCCCTGGCTTCTGGCCGCCGCACTCCTCCATTCCGCCATCGTCGTGGAAAAGCGCGAGGCGCTGAAAAGCTGGACCGTGCTTCTCGCGATCCTCGCCTTCGGCTTCTCGCTGATCGGCACCTTCATCGTGCGTTCGGGTGTCCTGACCAGCGTTCATGCCTTCGCCAACGACCCCGAACGCGGCGTCTTCATCCTTGCGATCCTTGCCGTCTTCATCGGCGGCGCCCTGACGCTTTACGCTGCGCGGGCCGGCGCGCTCGAGGCGCGGGGGGTCTTCGGACTTGTCAGCCGCGAATCGGCGCTGGTGCTGAACAACCTGCTTCTGGCGGTCGCGGCCTTCGTCGTCTTCATCGGCACCGTCTGGCCGCTCTTTGCCGAGATGTTCTTCGAGCGCAAGCTGTCGGTCGGCGCGCCCTTCTTCGACAAGGCCTTCACCCCCTTCATGGTGCTGCTGGCGATCCTGCTGCCGCTCGGCGCGATCCTGCCCTGGAAGCGCGGCTCGGTGCGGTCGGCGATGCGCCCGCTGGCCGGCGCGCTGGTGCTTGCGCTGGCGCTTGCGGCGCTGGCCTTCGCACTCCAGACCGGCCGTTCGGCGCTCGCCCCCGTGGGCGTGGCGCTCGGCACCTGGCTGATCGCCGGGGCCGCGGCAGAGCTTTGGCACCGCGCCGGCCGCCGCGCGCCGCGCCTCGCCCGCCTGCCGCGCGCCGACTGGGGCAAGGCCGCAGCACATTCGGGCCTCGGCATCGTCTTCATCGGCATCTCCACGCTGATGGCCTGGGACGTGGAGGACATCCGCGTGGCGCAGGTGGGCGAGACCTATGAGGCGGGCGGCTACCAGATCACCCTCGCCGCCGTCGAGGAGGTCGAGGGGCCGAACTACACCTCGACCATGGCGACGATGATCGTCGCCCGCGACGGCAAGGTGATCTCCACCCTCCACCCGGAAAAACGCATCTACCCGGTCGCGGCCATGCCCACGACCGAGGCGGCAATCGACAACGGCGTCTTCCGCGACATCTACCTTGTCATCGGCGATCCGCAGGAAAACGGCGGCTGGGCGGTGCGCACCTACGTCAAGCCCTTCGCCAACTGGATCTGGGCGGGGTCGATCCTGATGGCGCTGGGCGGGCTTCTCAGCCTTTCGGACCGCCGCTACCGCGTCGCCGCGGGCGCGCGGCGCAGCCTCGCCGCAGCCCCGACCCCGGCGGAGTAGGGCGATGAGACGGACGGCCCTTGCCCTTCTCCTCCTCCTTTCGGCCGCGCCGGTCCTCGGCGTTCAACCCGGCGAGATGCTTGCCGATCCCGCGCTCGAGGCGCGGGCGCGCGAAATCTCCTCGGTCCTGCGCTGCCCGGTCTGCCAGGGCGAGACGATCGACGATTCGAACGCGCCCGTCGCCCGCGACCTGCGCCTTGTGGTGCGCGAACGGGTGATGGCGGGTGACACCAACGACGAGGTCATCGACTTCGTCGTGGAGCGCTTTGGCGAGTTCGTCCTGTTCGATCCGCGCGCGAAGGGGGCCAACCTCATCCTCTGGATCGCGGGACCCGCGATGCTGCTCCTGGGCCTTTGCGTCGCCGCACTCTACCTGCGCCGGCGCGGCACTGCGCCGGACACCGCCCCCCGGCCGCTCTCCGAGGACGAGGCCCGCCGCCTGCGCGAAATCCTGGAAGAGTGACGCACCGTTCCCCTTCCGCTTGCCGCCGGGGCCGCTAATCTCCTCCCCGACCGACAGGGGGAGAAGCCGATGGCCTACCAGACGATCACCACCGAAACCGACGCGGGCCTTGCGGTCATCACGCTGGCCCGCCCCGAGGTGATGAACGCGCTCAACACCCAGATGCGGGCGGAGATCACCGACGCCATGCGCCGCGCGGGGGCAGAGGCGCGCTGCGTGGTTCTGACCGGCGCGGGCCGCGCCTTCTGCTCCGGGCAGGACCTGGGCGACCGCGCGCAGGTTGCCGACATCGACCTCGAACGCACGCTGCGCGACGAATACGAACCCATGCTGCGGGCGATCTACGACTGCCCGGTTCCGGTCATCGCGGCGGTGAACGGTGCGGCTGCGGGGGCAGGGGCCAACCTCGCGCTGGCCGCCGACGTGGTGATCGCCGCCGAAAGCGCCTTCTTCAGCCAGGCCTTCACCCGCATCGGCCTGATGCCGGACGCGGGCGGCACCTGGTGGCTGCCGCGCCAGATGGGGTTTGCCAAGGCGATGGGGGCCGCGCTCTTCGCCGATCGAATCCCCGCCCGGCAGGCCGCCAACTGGGGCATGATCTGGGAATGCGTGCCCGACGCGGATTTCGACGCCCACTGGCGCCGGCGCGCCGAACATCTGGCGCAGGGCCCGACGGTCGCCTTCCGCAACATCAAGACGGCGATCCGCTCCGCCTGGGGGCACGACCTCGACGGTCAGCTTGCGCTCGAGGCGCGGCTTCAGGGGGAATGCGGCATGACGCGCGACTTCAAGGAAGGCGTGCTGGCCTTCCTCGAAAAGCGCCCCGCCCGGTTCGAGGGGCGCTGATCCGCCGCGCCGCTTTTCGCCGCCGCCGCCATGTCCCGGCTTGACCGAAGTCCTTTCCCGCCCGAAGGTTGAACCAGAGGGCGCACGGCCCCTTGGCACGAGGGGCCGGCGTTTCGCCGCACCCTCTTCAACGTGCCGAACGGGGAGGTTTTCATGCGTTGCATCACAGTTCTCGGCCCGTCGCAGTCGGGCAAGACCGAGCTTGTCCGACAACTCGCGGCGCTCGACGGCAAGCCCGCCCGCACCGAGGCGGCCGGCCACCTGAACCTCACCCGCTTCCACTTCATGGAGGAGGACTGGTGCGCCATCGACATGTCGGGCGGCCCCGAGTTTGCCCGCATGGCCGGGGCGCCGCTCCTGGCCTCGGACGCCGCCGTCCTTTGCGTCGCCTCGGACCCGGACGAGGCCGTCCTTGCCGCCCCCTGGCTGCGCGCGGTCGAGGAGGCGGGCACGCCCTGCATGATCTTCATCAACCGCATGGACGCGCCGAAGGGCCGCGTGCGCGACATCGTCTCCGCGCTCCAGGCCTACACCAACCACGCCATCGTCCTGCGCCAGATCCCGATTCGCGAGGGCGGGCAGGTCGTCGGCGCGATCGACCTGATCTCCGAACGCGCCTGGCGCTACCGGGAAGGCCAGCCCTCGACGCTGGTCGAAATCCCGAAGTCCGAGGCAGACCGGGAGCATGAGGCGCGGGCCGAACTGCTGGAACACATGTCCGACTTCGACGACGCGCTGCTGGAGGAACTGATCGAGGATCACGAACCCGCAGTCGGCGCGCTGTTCGCCGTGGCGCGGCGGGAAACGCAGGACGCCGTGCTGATCCCCGCCTTCCTCGGCGCGGCCAGCCACATGAACGGCGTGATGCGCCTGATGAAGGCGCTCCGGCACGAGGCGCCGGCGCCCGAGGCGCTCAAGGCGCGGCTGGGTGCCGCCGACGCGCTGGCGGTGGGCTTCCACGCGCAGAACCGCAAGCACCTGGGCAAGTGCGTCTTCCTGCGCGCGCTCGGCGACGGGGTGGCTGTCGGCAGCCAACTGGGCGGCGACAACCTCGGCGGGCTCAGCGAACTGGGTGGCAAGGGCCATGCCGACCGGCTCTCCCCCGGCGAGGTGGCGCTCAGCGTCAAGTCCGACCAGCTGGACGCGGGCAAGGTCTTTTCCCTCTCCGCCGTCCTGCCCGCCCCGGCCTGGGCCCGCGGCTGCCCGCCGGCCTTCACCCGCATCGTCAAACCCGCGAGCGAGCGTGACGAGGTGCGCCTGTCGACCGCGCTCGCGCGACTGTCCGAGGCCGACCCAATGCTCTCGGTCGGGCAGGACGAGGCGACCGGCCACGCCGCCATCCGCCTGCAGGGCCCGATGCACCAGCGCCAGACGCTCGGCGCGCTCGCCGACGATTTCGGCATCGAGGTGGCGATCGAGGCACCCGCGCCCCGCTATTGCGAAACCATCTCCGCCCGGATCGAGGAACACTACCGCCACCGCAAGCAATCAGGCGGGGCGGGCCAGTTCGCCGACGTGGCACTGACCGTGGGCCCGCTGCCGCGCGGTGAGGGCTTCCGCTTCGACGAGGTGGTCAAGGGCGGCGCCGTGCCGCGCAACTACATCCCCTCGGTCGAGGAGGGCGCGCGCGAGGCGATGGACAAGGGTCCCCTGGGCTTTCCGGTGATCGACGTCGCGGTGACGCTCACCGACGGCAAGTCGCATTCGGTCGACAGTTCTGACTTCGCCTTCCGCACCGCCGGCCGCATGGGCGTGCGCGAGGCGCTGCAGAAGGCGGGTCCGGTCCTGCTGCAACCGATCGAGCGGCTCGATATCCACGTTCCTTCCGTCTATTCGGGGGCGATGGTCTCGCTCGTCTCCTCGCTCAAGGGGCAGGTGCTGGGCTTCGACGCCGACCCCGTCTTCCGCGGCTGGGACATCTTCCGCGCGCTGGTGCCCGCCTCGGCGACGGAGGATCTGGTGATGGCGCTCGGCTCCTCGACGCAAGGCACCGCCTGGCACGAGGCCGCCTTCGACCATTACGAGGAGATCTACGGCAAGGAGGCCGAGAAGATCAGCAAGGAACACGCGGCGGCGTAAGGCCAGATGGGGCGGAGGCCCCGGTGCGGTTTCGCGGTCACGAGCTGCGCCGCCGTTGTCGCTGCCGCTGCCGGTCCGCGCGCGCGGCCGATCCTTTACGACATCGACCTGGACGAAACGGCTTGAAAGAAAAAGGCCGCCCTCGGGGCGGCCTTGTCGCTTTGGGCTGCGGTCCGGTCCGGCGCCGCCTCAGCGGTGGCGCACGTCGGTGTAGTCGCGCCGGGTGGGGCCGACGTAAAGCTGGCGCGGGCGGCCGATCTTCTGCTGCGGGTCGCCGATCATTTCCTTCCACTGCGAAATCCAGCCGACAGTGCGGCTCAGCGCGAAGATCGGCGTGAACATCGAGGTGGGGAAGCCCATCGCCTCGAGGATGATGCCCGAATAGAAGTCGACGTTCGGATAGAGCTTCTTCTGGACGAAATAGTCATCCTCGAGCGCGATGCGCTCCAGCTCCTTGGCGACCTGCAGAAGCGGGTTGTCGTGGACGCCGAGAAGGTCCAGCACCTCGTCGGCCGATTCCTTCATCACCTTCGCGCGCGGGTCGAAGTTCTTGTAGACCCGGTGCCCGAAGCCCATCAGGCGGAAGCCGGAGGTCTTGTCCTTCGCCTTGGCGATGTATTCGGGGATGCGGTCGACCGAGCCGATTTCCTTCAGCATCTCGAGGCAGGCCTGGTTGGCGCCGCCGTGCGCGGGGCCCCAAAGGCAGGCGATGCCCGCGGCGATGCAGGCGAAGGGGTTCGCGCCCGAGGAGCCCGCCAGCCGCACGGTCGAGGTGGAGGCGTTCTGCTCATGGTCCGCGTGCAGCATCATGATGCGGTCCATCGCGCGTTCCAGCGCGGGCTGCACCACATAGTCCTCGCACGGGACGGCAAAGCACATGTGCAGGAAGTTGCCGGCGTAGGAGAGCGCGTTCTTCGGATACACGAACGGCTGCCCGATCGAGTACTTGTAGGCCCAGGCGGCAATGGTCGGCAGCTTGGCGATCATGCGGATCGCGGCCACCTCGCGCTGCCAGGGGTCGTTGATGTCGAGGCTGTCGTGGTAGAACGACGACAGCGCGCCGACCACGCCGACCATGGTCGCCATCGGATGGGCGTCGCGACGGAAGCCGCGGAAGAAATACTGGATCTGCTCGTGCAGCATCGTGTGCCGCGTCACGCGGCCCTCGAAGTCCTTCATCTGCGCGGCATTCGGCAGTTCGCCGTAAAGAAGCAGGTAGCAGACTTCCAGATGGTGCGACTTCTCTGCCAGCTGCTCGATCGGGTAGCCGCGATAGAGAAGCTCGCCGACATCGCCGTCGATATAGGTGATCGAGCTGTCGCAGGCCGCGGTCGAGGTGAAGCCGGGGTCGTAGGTGAAGACGTTCGCCTGGCCGTAAAGCTTTCGGATGTCGATCACGTCGGGGCCGGCGGTGGGCGTCATCACCGGCAGGTCGAAGCTCTTGCCGTCGATGCTGAGCGTTGCGGTCTTCTTCGTCTCGGCCATGTCCGTCCCTCTCCTCTATTCGGCTTGTCCGCAAGGCGCCGGGCCCTGCGAACCTGAACCCCGTTGCCGGATCCGCGCGGGATCTCAGCCGGCGGCGTCTGTCAGGCGGGCGATCGTCTCGTCCCGTCCGATGACGAGCATCATGTCGAAGACGCTGGGCGTGACCGTGCGCCCGGCCAGCGCGGCGCGCAAGGGGGCTGCGATCTTGCCCAGACCCAGCCCGTGCGCACCCGCGGCGGCGGCGACCACGGCCTCCAGTTCCTCTCTCGTCCAGCTAGCATTTTGCAGGTGCGGCGTCAATTCGTGCAGTATACCACGGGATACCGTATCCAGCGCCGCCTGCGCCCTCTCGTCCAGGTCAAGCGGCCGGGAAGACAGGACAAAATGCGCCTTTTCAACCAGTTCCGGGAAGGTCTTCGACCGCTCTCTCAGGCAGTAAAGTGCGCGTGATAGCCCGTCTTTCTGCGCCTGCGAAAGCGGCGGCTTGCCTGCGGCGACCAGAAATGCCTCAATTTCAGGCAAAAGCTGCGCGTCCGGCGTCGCCGCGATGTGCTGACCGCAGAGGTTTTCCAGCTTCTTGAAGTCGAGCCGCGCGGGCGCCCGGCCGATTCCCTCAAGGTCGAACCAGGCCTTCGCCTCGGCGTCGGTGAAGAACTCCGCGTCGCCATGCGCCCAGCCCAGCCGCGCCAGGTAGTTGCGCATGCCGGCGGCGGGGTAGCCCATCGCCTGGTATTCCTCCAGCCCGACGGCGCCGTGCCGTTTGGACAGCTTCTTGCCGTCCGGCCCGTGGATCAGCGGGATATGCGCCCAGACCGGCACGGTCCAGCCCATGGCGTGATAGACCTGCGTCTGGCGTGCGGCGTTGTTCAGGTGGTCGTCCCCCCGGATCACATGCGTGACGCCCATGTCGTGGTCGTCGACCACCACGGCGAGCATGTAGGTCGGCGTACCATCCGAGCGTAAACAAACCATGTCGTCGAGCTGGTCGTTGCGGAAGGTGACGGTGCCCTGCACCGCATCCTCGACCACGGTCGCGCCCTCGCGCGGGGCCTTCAGGCGGATCACATGGGGGCCGTCGGGGTGGGTCGCGGGGTCGGCGTCGCGCCAGGGGCTCTGGAACAGGGTCGAGCGTCCCTCGGCCCGCGCGGCTTCGCGGAACGCCTCGATCTCCTCCTGCGTGGCAAAGCACTTGTAGGCGTGCCCGCGCGCCAGCATCTCTCGCGCGACCTCGGCGTGGCGGTCGCGGCGGTCGAACTGGCTGACCACCTCGCCGTCCCAGTCGAGGCCAAGCCAGGTCAGCCCGCGCAGGATCGCCTCGGTCGCCTCGGGGGTGGAGCGTTCGCGGTCGGTATCCTCGATCCGGAGCAGGAAGCGCCCGCCGCGCCCGCGCGCGAACAGCCAGTTGAACAGCGCGGTGCGCGCGCCGCCGATGTGCAGATAGCCCGTGGGCGAGGGGGCGAACCGGGTCACGATCTGCGCGTCGGGCTGGGTCATGGGCGCGTTAACCTTTCGGAAACCATGTGCATTCAGGGTGACCAGCGTTCATTAGGCAATGCCCGGCGGGGACACAAGGGAGCAATGGGGGGTGCATGGTGGCGCTCGCACGGCCTCTCGCGACACTCCTGGACGCGCTTTCCGCGGCGCGCGGTGCCGTCCTGCCCTGGGCGCCGGTCATGCTGTCCTTCGGCATCGGCGCCTATTTCCTGGCGCGCGAGGAGCCGGGGCAGGGCGCCTATGCGCTGGCCGGCGCGGGGTTTCTCCTCGCACTCCTCCTGCGGCTTTTCGGGGGGGAGCGGTGGCACCTGCCGGCGGTCGGCGCCGCGCTCGCGCTGGCCGGTTTCCTCATCGCCGGGGCGCGGGCGGACCTTGTCGCCGGCCCGGTCCTGGCTGATCGCTACTACGGCCCGGTCGTGGGGCGGATCGTCGGCATCGACCGGTCGTTCTCGGACCAGCCGCGGCTGACGCTGGACCAGGTTTCCCTCGACATCGTCGCCCCGTCGCGCACGCCCGCGAAGGTGCGCGTCGCGCTCCACGGCGAAGACGCCTTCGTGCCCGAGCCCGGCCAGCGGGTGCGCCTGATCGCGCATCTCTCGCCGCCCGACGGCCCGGTCGAACCCGGCGGTTTCGACTTCCAGCGCATCGCCTGGTTCGAGCGTCTGGGGGCGGTGGGCTACACCCGCGACCCGGTCACGGTCACGGCCCCTTCGGACGGCGGCCCAGGGCTCTGGGCGTTCCGGGTGCGGATGTGGCTGTCGCGGGCGATGCAGGCGGGGATGGAGGGGCAGGCGGGCGCCTTCGCCGCGGCGCTGATGACCGGCGACCGCTCGGGCGTCACGCGCGCGACAAACGACGCGCTGCGCAACTCCAACCTGTCGCACCTGATCTCGATCTCGGGGCTGCACATGGGGTTGCTCAGCGGCTTCGTATTCGCCTTCTGCCGCTATGGCCTGGCCCTCGTGCCGCCGCTCGCGCTGCGGCTGAACACGAAGAAGATCGCCGCCGTCTTGGCCCTCTTCGCCGCGACCTTCTATCTTTTCCTTGCAGGTCCCAATGTCGCCACCCGCCGCGCCTATGTGATGGCCGCGGTGATGCTGGTCGCGGTCCTCCTCGACCGGCGCGCGATCTCTCTGCGCTCGGTCGCGATCGCCGCGCTGATCGTGCTGCTCCTCGAACCCGAAAGCCTGGTGGAGCCCGGCTTCCAGATGTCCTTCGGCGCGACGGTGGCCCTGATCGCGGCCTTCCAGCACTGGGCGCGGGTCTCCGCCCGCCTGCCCGCACTGCTGCGGCCCGTCGCGGCGCTCTGCCTTTCCTCGCTTGCCGCCGGAACCGCGACGCTGCCGATCGCGGCGGTGCATTTCAACCGGATCGCGGAATACGGTTTCGTGGCCAACCTCGCCGCCGTGCCGCTGATGGGGATGGCGGTAATGCCCGCGGGCGTCGTCGCGGCCCTGCTGGCGCCCTTCGGGCTTGCCGCGCCCGCCCTCTGGGTGATGGAACAGGGCTGCCGGGCGATCCTTCTGGTCGCCGCCTTCGTCTCGGGGCTCGACGGGGCGGTGATCCCGGTGGTCACCCCCGTGGCCTGGGTCCTGCCGGTGATGAGCCTCGGCGCGCTCACCTTCGTTCTCACCCGGCCACCGTGGCTGCGGGTCTGCGGCGCTGCGGCCGTTGCTGCAAGCCTGGCAGGCTGGAACCTTGCGGAACGCCCGCTCCTCCTGATCGCGGGCGAGGGGGCGCTGGTCGGCCTCCGGACGCCCGAGGGGCGCGCGCTTTCCAAGGCGAAGGGGGCGGGATTCGTCGCCGCAAGCTGGCTTGAGGATGACGGCGACCTTGTCGATCAGGAAACCGCCTTCGCCCGCGGCGCCTTCACCGGCACGCGCGGACAGGTTCGCGCCGACCTTGGCCCGGTCGCGCTCTGGCACCTGACCGGCAAGACCTCGGCGCGGCGGGCCGAGGCGGTCTGCACCCCCGGCGCGATCGTCGTCCTCGACGGCTACTGGCAGGGCGGCAGCCCCGCCTGCCGGCTTTTCGACGCCCAGTTCCTCGACCAAAGCGGCGCGGTCGCGGTGCAGGACAGCGGGCAGGGAATTGTCACCGTCGTCTCGGCGCGCGACCTCGCCGGGCGGCGGCTCTGGAACGACCGCGGCACACGGGCGCGCCGGCTGGGCAACTAGGGCCTCAGTAGCTGCGGATCAGGCCCACCAGCCGCCCCTGGACGCGCACCATTGCCTCGGGCAGGATGCGCGTCTCATAGGCGGGGTTCGCGGCCTCCAGCCGGATCATGCCGCCCTGGCGGCGAAACCGCTTCAGCGTGGCCTCAAGCCCTTCGACCAGCGCCACCACGATGTCGCCGTTCTCGGCCGTGGACTGTTCGCGGATCACCACGATGTCGCCGTCGTTGATCCCGGCCTCGATCATCGAATCGCCCTTGACCTCCAGCGCGTAATGCGCGCCGCGGCCCGACAGCATCGACCCTGGCACCGCGACGTGGTGCGAGACTTCAGAAATCGCCTCGATCGGCACGCCTGCGGCGATGCGGCCCATCACCGGCAGCTCCATCGCGTGGACCGACTCGACGGGCAGGGCGCCCCGGGGCGCGGCAGGGCGGTCGCCCGCGATCACCTGCGGCCGGAACCCCGGCCTCTCCATCGCCTCGGGCAGTTTCACGACCTCGATCGCGCGGGCGCGATGGGCGAGGCGCCGGATGAAGCCGCGCTCCTCCAGCGCCGTGATCAGGCGGTGGATGCCGGACTTCGACCGCAGGTCGAGCGCGTCCTTCATCTCGTCGAAAGACGGGGGCACGCCGTCGCGCGCCATGCGTTTCTGGATGAAGTCGAGCAGTTCCAGTTGCTTGCGTGTCAGCATTGCGGCCGTCGTCCTTTCCGCCGGAACGAGATGTTCGCAAATGTTCTACGCGCGTTCCCGGTTTGTGTCAACGCTGCCGCCGCGCGGTTCGCCTCAGAACGGCAGATACTCGACCACCTCGCCCGCCGCGCGCGGCCCGTCGCCCGACGGCCGGATCAGCAGCGCGTCGGCCTCCGCAAGGATGGACAAGAGCGCGCTGTCCTGCCGTGCCATCGGCCGGATCGCGGGCATCCCCTCGCCAGGTTGCAGGCAGGCGCGCATATAATGGGTGCGCGGCCCGTTCGCCGCCACGGCCTCGGCCAGGACCGCGCGCCGCGGCGACGGGCCGGGATCGGGCAGGCCCAGCATCGCGCGGATCATGGGTAACATGAACAATTGGGCGCAAACGATTGAGGAAACGGGGTTTCCAGGCAGTCCTAGAACCGCCTGCCCGGCCAGTCGCCCGGCCATCAGCGGCTTGCCCGGCCGCATCGCGATCTTCCAGAACGCCTGCGCCATGCCCATGTCGACCAGCACCCGCCCGACAAGGTCGTGATCGCCGACCGAGGCGCCACCGATGGTCACGATCAGGTCCGCGTCGTCGGCCAGCGACAGGCAGAACCGGAGCGAGGCCTCGCTGTCGCGCGCGATTGGCAGGACGCGGGCCTCTGCCCCCTCGGCTTCGGCCATGGCGGCCAGTGCCAGCCCGTTCGAGGCGACGATCTGGTCCGGCCCCGGTGTCTCGCCTGGCATCACCAGTTCGTCGCCCGTCGACAGGAACGCGACCACCGGGCGCCGCCGCACGTCCAGTTCGGGCAGGTTCATCGCCGCCATCAGCGCGATGTCGCGCGGCCCGATCCGGCGCGGCGCCGTCACCACGTCACCCACGGCGAAATCCTGGCCAGCCGCCCGGATGTTGCGCCCCTCCTCAAGCCGGGGGCCAAGCGTGATGCGATCGCCCGCGCGCTCCACATCCTCCTGCAGCACGACGCGTTCGCCCCCCGGCGGAACCGGCGCGCCGGTAAAGATGCGCACGGCCTCTCCCGTGCCGATGCTGCCCGCAAAGCCGCGGCCCGCGGCGGCCTCGCCGATCACCGCCAGAACCCGGCCGGTCTCATGGTCCGCCTCGCGGATCGCGTATCCGTCCATCGCCGAGGCGGCGAAGGGCGGCTGCGTCAGCCGCGCCGCCACCGGTTCGGCCAGAACGCGCCCCCGGGCCGCGCGCAGGGGCACGCGTTCCACGCCGACCGGCGCCACCAGCGCCAGCACCCGCGCCAACGCCTCCGCGACCGGGATCATGCGCCGGCCTCGTAGCGGCCGGACTTGCCCCCGTCCTTGAGGACGACCCGCACCCCCTCGATGCGCATGGACTTCTCCGCCGCCTTCAGCATGTCGTAGACCGTCAGCGCCGCGACCGAGGCCGCCGTCAGCGCCTCCATCTCGACCCCGGTCTGCCCCGTGGTCCGCACCGTCGCCGTGATCCGCACGCCCGGCAGGTCCGCATCCGGCACGAGGTCCACCGCGACCTTCGTGATCGGCAGCGGGTGGCAAAGCGGGATCAGGTCCGCGGTCCGCTTCGCCGCCATGATCCCGGCAAGCCGCGCCACGCCCAGGACGTCGCCCTTCTTCGCGGTGCCCGAGGTCACCAGCGCCAGCGTCTCCGCCCGCATCTCGACCCGCGCCTCCGCGACCGCGACGCGGTCCGTCACCGCCTTGTCCGAGACATCGACCATGTGGGCGCTGCCCTCGCCGTCGAAATGGGTCAGCGCCATGTCACGCCCTCACCGGATCGGCGAGGATCGCGCGCGTCGCCGCCGCGACATCGGCCTGCCGCATCAGGCTTTCCCCGATCAGGAAGGCGCGCGCGCCGACCGCCGCCATCGCGGCCAGGTCGGCAGGCGTGAAAAGCCCGCTCTCGCACACCAGCATCCGCCCCGCGGGCAGCATCGGCGCCAGCCGCCGCGTGGTGTCGAGCGAGACCTCGAAGGTCTTGAGGTTGCGGTTGTTGACCCCGATCATCGGCGAGGACAGCCTGAGCGCCCGCTCCATTTCCGCCTCGTCATGCACCTCGATCAGCGCGTCCATGCCCCATTGGCGCGCCGCATCCTCCAGTTCGGCCGCAAGCATGTCGGACACCGAGGCCATGATGATGAGGATGCAGTCCGCCCCCCAGGCGCGCGCCTCGGCCACCTGATAGGGGTCGTAAAGGAAATCCTTGCGCAGCACGGGCAGGTCGCAGGCCGCGCGCGCCGCGGTCAGGAACTCCGGCGCGCCCTGGAACGAGGGCGCATCGGTCAGCACCGAAAGACAGGTCGCGCCCCCCGCAGCATAGGCCCGCGCCAGCGCCGGCGGATTGAAGTCGGCCCGGATCAACCCCTTGGAGGGCGAGGCCTTCTTGATCTCGGCGATCAGCCCGTATCCCGCCCCGCACGCCCGCGTGAGCGCGCCATGAAACCCGCGCACCGGCCCTGCCGCGCGCGCCGCTGCCTCCACCCCGCTCAAGGGCCGCGCCGCCTTCGCCGCCGCGATCTCCTCAAGCTTGTAGGCCCTGATCCTGTCGAGAATATCCATGCCCCTTCCTTAGCCCTGACGCGCAGCCCAGAAAAGCCCGCCCCTTCATTCTGGCGAAAATACTCCACGGGGGTGCGGGGGTGTGAAACCCCCGCTTCCAGCCGTTTCAACCCGCCCAGCGGATCGGCGCCTCGCCCCGCGCGCCCAGCCAGGCGTTCACCCTGCCGAAGGGGCGCGAGCCGAGAAATCCGCGCCGGGCCGACAGCGGCGAGGGGTGGGCGGTCTCGATCACCAGGTGCTCCCCCGCCCGGATATGCCCCCTCAGCGTCTGCGCCTGTCCGCCCCAGAGAAGAAAGGCGCAAGGACGCTGGGAGACCTCGGCCAGAACCTCTTCGGCCAGACGCTGCCAGCCCAGCCGCGCGTGCCCGCCCGCCTCGCCCGCCGGCACCGTCAGGCAGGTGTTGAGCAGCAACACCCCCTGCCGCGCCCAGGGCCTGAGGTCGCCGGTCGCGGGACAGGCACCTAGGTCGTCGGTCATCTCGGCAAAGATGTTGCGCAGCGACCGGGGCAGGGGCCGGACGTCGGGCTCCACCGAAAAGGCAAGGCCATGGGCGTGCCCCGGCGTCGGATAGGGGTCCTGCCCGAGGATCACCACCCGCACCGCCGCGGGCGGGGTCAGGTCAAGGGCCGCGAACCGCGCGGGCGCAGGCGGCAGGACCAGGCGCGTTTCGGCGGCCAGCGCGGCCGCGATGCGCGGCCAGTCGCGCGCGAAAAAGGGCAGGTGCGCCCAGGCAGCGGGGATCATGCGGCCGCGGTGACGCGCGCCAGCGCCTCGATCTTGCCCCGCGCCGCACCGGAGGCGATGCTTTCGGCGGCCTGCGCCACGCCCTCCTTCAGGTCGCCCGCCGCGCCCGCGACCAAAAGGGCTGCCGCGGCATTCAGCAGGACCGCATCGCGATAGGCGCCCGTCGCGCCCGCCAGAAGCGCGCGCAGCGCCATCGCGTTGTCCTCGGGCGTGCCGCCCATGATCGCGTCGAACGGGTGGACGGGCAGGCCGGCCTCCTCGGGGTGCACCTCGAACTCCAGCACGCGGCCGTCTTCCAGCGCCGCGACCCAGCTTGGCCCCGCGATCGACAGTTCGTCGGTGCCGTCGCCGCCATGGACCAGCCAGGCGCGCTCCGACCCAAGCGCCGCGAGCGTCTCGGCCATCGGCCGGATCCACTGGCGCGAGAAGGCGCCGGTCAGTTGCCGCTTCACCCCCGCGGGGTTGGTCAGCGGCCCGAGAAGGTTGAAGACGGTGCGGGTGCCAAGTTCGGACCGCGTCGGCATCACATGGCGGATCGCCGGGTGGTGCATCGGCGCCATCATGAAGGCGATACCCACCTCTTTCAGCGCCTTTTCAACGACATCCGGCCCGACCATCACGTTGACGCCCATCTGCGTCAGCGCGTCCGCCGCCCCCGATTTCGAGCTGAGGTTGCGGTTGCCGTGCTTGGCGACCGGCACACCGGCGCCGGCGACGACGAAGGCGGTCGCGGTCGAGATGTTCAGCGTGCCCTTGCCGTCGCCGCCCGTGCCGACAATGTCCATCGCCCCTTCGGGCGCGCGCACCTTGTGGCATTTCGCTCGCATGACGCGGGCGGCGGCGGCGATCTCTTCGACCGTCTCGCCGCGGGTACGCAGCGCCATCAGAAGCCCGCCCATCTGGCTGGGCGTCGCGGCCCCCTCGAACAGCGCCTCGAAGGCGGCCTCTGCCTCTTCCCGCGTCAGCGCGCGTTCGGCGGCCAGCCCGATCAGCGGGCGGATGTCGGTCATGCCGGCACCTTCAGGTCGACGCCCGCGCCTTCCAGGAACGTCCGCAGCATCCGGTGCCCGTGTTCCGAGGCGATGGATTCGGGGTGGAACTGCACCCCCTCGATCGGCAGGTCGCGGTGGCGAAGCCCCATGATCGTCCCATCCTCGAGCCAGGCGGTGACCTCAAGGCAGGCAGGAAGGCTCTCGCGCTCCACGACCAGCGAATGATAGCGCGTCGCCTGGAAGGGCGAGGGCAGGCCGGCGAAAACGCCCTTTCCCGCGTGGTGCATGGCGCCCATCTTGCCGTGCACGATCTCGTGGCAGCGCACGACGTTGCCGCCGAAGGCCTGGCCGATGGTCTGGTGGCCAAGGCAGACGCCCAGAAGCGGCGTCCGCGTCTCGGCGGCGGCATGGGTCAGCGGCAGGCAGATCCCGGCCTGGTCGGGGTCGCAGGGCCCGGGCGAAAGCACGATCGCCTGCGGGTTCAGCGCCATCGCCTCCTGCACGTCGAGCGCGTCGTTGCGGCGCACGACCACATCGGCACCCAGTTCGCCGAAATAGTGGACGAGGTTGTAGGTGAAACTGTCGTAGTTGTCGATCAGCAGCAACATGTCGCAGGTCCCGGTCGGTGCAACTGCAATCGGGGGATGAACCCCGGGGCAGGTCGGGCTATACATGGTCAGAGCCGCGCGCCGGGGTCAAGGGCGGAAGCGGACAGGGCGAAAAAGGGCCGGAGGCGACAGTGGGCAAGAACACGTTGGCGGGTTTGTTGATGGGGACGGCGCTTGGCGGCGCGATCGCGGCGGTGCTGTCCTTGCAGGCGGCGCCTCCGGGCGCGCAGCTCGAGGCCCTGCATGCGGCGGCCGAGAAGGCCCGCGCGGCGGCAGGGGGGACAGAAGGCGACGCCGCCCCGGCCGCGATGCCCGAGCCCGATGCCGCCGCCGAGGCCCGCCCCGAGGTCGAGCCCGCGCCCGACGCTTCGGCCTCCGGGACGGCAGCGCCCGCGCCCGAGACGCCCATCGTCGAGGTTCCGGCCGGATCGGAGTTCGCCAGGGCCCGCCCCGAGGAGGATCCCGCCACCCCCGCGACCGAACCCGCAGCGGCGGCACCGGCCGCGCCCGCCGTCTCTGAACCCGCGGCCGAGGCCGCCCCCGACCTGCCCGAGGTCAGCACCGCGTCCCAGCCGGAAAGCCAGACCGAGGCACCCGTCGCGCCGGAGGCGCCGGCGGTGACCGCCGAGGCCGGGGCGCCGGCCGCGGAAGGTGCAGCACCCGCGGCGGGAACCGTCGCCGATCCGGCGCCGCAGCCCACGGCGGATGACGCGGGCAACGCCCTGCCGCAACTGCCCGAGGGCCAGGGCGCCACCGCAGAGGCTGAGGCCCCGGCCGATGCGCCCGCCGGGGAGCCCGCCGGGGAGCCCGCCGCCGAGGCGACCGCTCCTGTGACCGCCGAGGCCGCCCCTGCGGGCCTCGCCGATCAGCTTGAGGCCGCGGGCACCGGCGAACCCGTCCTGCCCGGCCAGAAGGTGGGCCAGTTGCCCACCATTGGCGGCCAGACCGCCGAACCCGCCACCGAACCCGTCGCCGAAGCCGCGCCCGATGCCGCCGAGGAAGCGGCCGACCTGCCCGCGCTCCTGCGCTATGCGGCGCCGTTCGATGCCTCCGGCGCCGGGCCGATCGTCTCCATCGTCCTGCTTGACGTGGGCGAGGGGCGCGGCGGCGTGGACGAGGCCACGATCCGGGCGATCTCCTTCCCGGTCACCATCGCGCTCGACCCCGCAAGCTCGAACGCCCGCGAACGCGCGGGAACCTACCGCGCCGCCGGATTCGAACTGGCCATCCTTGCCACCAACGGGCTTCAGCGCGGCATGACCGCCAAGGATGTCGAGGTCGCGGTCGAGGCGCTTTCGACCGGGTTGCCGGAAACGGTGGCGATGATCCCGGCGCCCGACGCGCTGTTCCAGATCGACCGCGAGGTGGTCAAGCACCTGGCCGTCGCGATCAAGGACGACGGGCGCGGGCTCATCACCTACGCGCGCGGGCTCAATGTCGCGGGGCAGGCGGCCGAACAGGCCGACGTCCCGCATGCGAGCGTGGACCGCGTGGTGGACGAGTACAAGGAAGACGCCGCGGCCGTGCGCCGCTTCCTTGACCGCGCCGCCTTCGACGCGGGCCAGAAGGGCCGCTCTGTCATTGTCGCCCACGCCTACCCCGAGACGCTGAAGGCGCTTTACGACTGGGTGGCCACCGGCCCGAAGGGCGTGACGCTCGCCCCCGTTTCGGCCGGCATGATCGCGGAGCGGGCGGGGGAGTAGCCCCCCCGCCCACGGTCTGCGGCATGGCCCGGACGCCTAGGCGTGCCGCCACACCTTGACGGCCGAGATCAGCAGGATCGCCGCCAGCGCGGGGAGCAGGACGCCACCCGGCACGACGCCGAGCAGCATGCCCCCGATGAAGGTTCCGACGATCGAACCCGCCGCCATGACCAGCACGAACCGCCGGTTCCGTGCGAGGACCGCAAAGCTCCGGTCCCGGCTATACCGCGCGAAGCCCATCAGGATGGTCGGCAGACTGACCGCAAGCGACAGAGAGCCGGCCAGCTTCACGTCCACCCCGAACAGCAGAACGATGGTCGGGATCAGCAGCTCGCCCCCCGCCACCCCCATCAGGGACGCCACGACTCCGATGCCGAACCCGGCGGCGACCCCGGCGGCCATCTGCGCCGCGCCTGCAAGCGGCGGGCCGGCCCCGGCGTCTGCGTGGCCGAAGACGAGAACTGCGGCGATTCCGACCAGCAGCACGGCAATCACCCGGTGGAGTGCCTCGGACCTCAGCCGGGTCGCCCAGCCAGCACCCGACCAGGCACCGGCGAGGCTTCCGGCAAGCAGATTGAGGACGACGGGCCAGTGCCCCGCGATCTCGTCGAAGCCGACCGTTCCCGCCCGGAACGGCAGGGCGGTCGCGACGACGACGATGCTCATGGCCTTGTTGAGGATCACCGCCTCCAGTGCGGCGAAACGGAACCGGCCTATGAGGAGCGGCAGTCGGAACTCCGCTCCGCCAAGGCCGACCAGCCCGCCGAGGGTTCCGATGACCGCCCCTCCGCCGAACGCGGACGGCAGATCCCGGCCGCGGGAAGTGCCGCGATCCTCAGACATCGGCGGGTGGCTCGGATCGCGTTGCCGCGGCGCGTCGGGGACCGCCGGTCTTCGCCCCCAACTCACCCATTCCCGCGGCCGACGAACAGGCCCGCGTCTTCGGCGGCCTTCTTCAGCGCCTTGGACTTGTTGACGGTTTCCTGGAACTCGGCCTCCGGGTCGCTGTCGTAGACGACGCCGCCGCCGGCCTGGATATAGAGCTTCTCGTCCTTCACCACCGCCGTCCTCAGCGCGATGCACATGTCCATCTCGCCGTTCGCCGCGAAATAGCCGACGCCGCCGCCGTAGATGCCGCGCTTTTCCGGCTCCAGCTCGTCGATGATCTCCATCGCGCGGACCTTGGGCGCCCCGGAGACGGTGCCGGCAGGAAGCCCCGCTAGCAGCGCCGACAGCGCGTCCTCATCCTCGCGGATCTCGCCCACCACGTTTGAGACGATGTGCATGACGTGGCTGTAGCGCTCGATGATGAATTTCTCGGTCGGGCGCACGGTGCCGATCTTCGCCACCCGGCCGACGTCGTTGCGGCCAAGGTCCAGCAGCATCAGGTGTTCGGCCAGTTCCTTGGTGTCGGCCAGAAGGTCGGCCTCGAGCGCCCGGTCCTGTTCCACCGTCGCGCCGCGGGGGCGGGTGCCGGCGATGGGGCGGATCGTCACCTCTCCGGCCCGCAGCCGGACCAGGATCTCGGGGCTGGCGCCGACGATCTGGAACGCGCCGAAGTTGAAGAAGGTCAGGAACGGCGAGGGGTTGGTGCGCCGGAGCGAGCGGTAGAGCGCGAAGGGCGGCAGCTTGAAGTCTGCCGTCCAGCGCTGCGAGGGCACGACCTGGAAGATGTCGCCGGCGCGGATGTATTCCTTCGCCTTCTCGACCGCGGCGCGGTAGCCCTCAGGCGTGAAGTTGGACCGCATCTCGCCCAGGTGCGCGCTGTCGCCTAGGCTGCGGCTTTCACCCGAGGGCGCGCGTTCAAGGTCGCGGACGGCGTCCATCACCCGCTCGGCCGCCTGCGCATAGGCCGCCCGCGCCGAAAGGCCCGAGGTGACCCAGGCGGGCGAGCAGACCGTCACCTCGCCCTTCACGCCGTCAAGGACGGCAACGATCGTGGGCCGCATCAGCATCGCGTCCGCCACCCCGATCGGGTCGGGCTTGACGTTGGGCAGATGCTCGACCAGCCGGATCATGTCGTAGCCGAGATAGCCGAATAGCCCCGCCGCGATCGCGGGGATGCCCTCGGGCATGTCGATGCGGCTTTCGGCGATCAGCGCGCGCAGCGTGGCCAGCGGATGCCCCTCCAGCGGCTCGAACGCCTCGGCGTCGAAGCGGGCCTGGCGGTTGATCCGGCTTTGCGTGCCGCGGCAGTCCCAGATCACGTCGGGCTTCAGCCCCACCACCGAATAGCGGCCGCGCACCTCGCCGCCGGTCACGCTTTCCAGCATGAAGCTCATCCGGCCGGCATCGGCCAGTTTCAGCATCAGCGACACCGGCGTGTCGAGGTCGGCCGCGAGGCGCGTGAAGACAAGCTGGTTGCGCCCGGCGGTCCAGCCGGCCTCGAACTCGGCGAAGGAGGGGACGAGTGCCAAGGGTCTGGTCCTACTGCATCTGCGCGTGAACGGCGTTGATCGCGGCCTGATCGACGGTGATGCCCTTTTCCGTCTCGATCGCCGTGATGAAGAGGTCGATGACATCGCCCGCCACCGACTGCGCGACGCGCGGCCGCATCGCCTCGGCAACGGCTGCGGCCTCTTCGGGCGCGGCCGCGTGGACCGCGTCGACCTGGACCACGAAGACGCGTGCGGAGGCGTCGATCACGGCCGATTTCCCCGCGTCAAGGCGGAAGGCCCGCGTCGCGATCTCGGCCGGCAGGTCGGCAAGGTGGCCCGACCGAGCGAAGCCCGCGTAATGCGTCGTCACCAGCCCGAGCGCGGAAAGCGTTGCGCCGTTGTCGAGCGCGGCCTGAATCTCGGCGCCCTTCTCCAACAGGCGTTTTTGCGTTTCCGCCCGCGTCCAGTCGGCGGCGACAGCCTCGCGCACCTCGTCCAGCGGGCGCACGGCGGGCGGGTCGATCCCGTCGAGGCGCAGCGCGAAGACGCCGCCATCGTCAAGCTCGACCAGCTGCGGGAAATCCTCCGCCGTCGCCGCCCCGGCCGCATCGCGGAACTCTGCATAGGCCGCGATGCCGTCTTGCGTCTCGCTGCTGAAGTCGATCTGGCCCAGCTCCATCTTCATGCTTTCGGCCACCTGCTCCAGCGTCTCGCCGCCTGCCAGCACATCGGCGATGCCCTCGCTCTGTTCGAGGATGGCGCGGCGGGCGCGGTCGATGGTCAGTTCGGGCAGAAGCATGTCGCGCGCCTGCTCGAAGGTGGTTTCCTGAGCCTCCAGGATGCCGTTCATCGCATAAAGCGCAGGCCCGAGGCTTGAGGGCAGGGGGCCGGCCACCCCCGGTTCGGCCATGGCAAAGATCGCCTCGCCGGCCTCGCCCAGGTCTTCCCGGCTCATCTCGCCGAGGTCGATGTCGGCCAGCGTCAGGCCGCGTTCGGCGGTCAGCTCCTCGAACGTCACCTCGCCCGCGTCGAGGCGCGCCTTGGCCGCCGCGGCCTCGTCGTCGTTGGCGAAGACCAGCCGTTCGACCAGCCGCTTTTCCGGCACCACGAATTCGTCGATCCGTTCGTCATAGGCGGCGCGCAGCGTCGCCTCGTCGATCTCGATCGTGGGCTGCACCATCTCGGGCGACAGCCACACATAGGTGATGTGCCGCGTCTCGGGCCGCGTGTAGGCGTCGGGATTGGCCTCGTAATAGGCCTTCAGCGCCTCTTCCGAGGGCGCTTCCACCGGCGCGTCGAGGTCGGAGGCGATCAGTTCGGCCAGCGTGAAGTCGCGCGTCTCGTTCGTCCAGGCGGCGACCGCGGTCACGAAGGTCTCCGGCGCGGCACTGGCCCCCATCACCGCGCGTTGCAGCAGCCCGCGGGCGGATTCGGCGCGCATGCGTTCCTCGAACTCGGCCTCGGTCATGCCCTGCTGGCGCAGCGTGAGCTTGTAGGCCTCGCGGTCGAAGCTGCCATCCAGCCCCCGGAACGACGAGATCGAGGTGACCACGCGGCGCACCTCGCCGTCGCCGACCGAAAGACCGCGCTGGTCGGCCTCGTCCTCGAGCGCGGCGGTGGCGAAAAGCTGGGCGCGCACGCGGTCGGTCAGGCCCAGTTCCTGCGCCTGCGCGAAGGTCAGCGGCAGGCCGATCTGCGCCGACATCGCGCTGATCTCCTGGTTGAGCGCGCGCGCATAGTCGCGCAGGTCCACCTCACGCTCGCCGACCGAGCCGATGGAGCCGATCGAGGCGCCGAAGTTGGTCACGCCATAGCCGCCCAGACCGGCCACCATGAGGCCCATCAGCACCCAGATGACGGAGTTCTTGCCCTTCTTGTTGCGCAGCTTGGTCGACATCTTGCGGGGCTCCGGTCAGGAAATCTTGCAGGTGTTTAGGGCAGAGCCCCGGGCGGGGCAAGACGTGCCCGCTTGCGGGATGGCCCGGGGGCGCCTCAGGGGTGCCTCAGGGGCCGCGTCAGGGGTGCCAGCCGGCCAGCCGCCGGGCCAGTTCGGCGATGCCGGCGCGGTCGACATTGGCAAAGGCGATGCGCATCTGGGCAGCCCCCGCCGGGTCGCCCGCGGGCATGAACATGGTGCCGGGCAGCATCAGTACGCCCGCCTCGCGCACCAGCCGGCGGGCAAGGTCGGGCGAGGGCAGGCCGGTGTCCTGCGCGACATAAGCGAAATAGGCGCCGCAGCCCATCAGCCGCCAGCCGGGCAGGTCGGCGAAGGCGCCTTGCATCGCCGCCCGACGGGCGAGGATCTCGTCACGTTCGCCCGCGACCCATTGCGACAGGTTCCGCATCCCCCAGAGCGCGCCGATCTGGCCAAGCTGGCTTGGGCAGATCGCCACGCAGTCGAGGAACTTCTCCACCTCGGCCAGTTGCCGGGCGTCGGCGACGATGGCGCCCACCCGGTGCCCGGTCAGGCGATAGGCCTTGGAGAAGGAATAGAGATGCACCAGCGTGCCCTGCCAGTCGGGGTCGGCAAAGAGGTCGTGCGGCGCGCCGCTGCGGGCGTCGAAGTCGCGGTAGGTCTCGTCCACGATCAGCGCGATGCCGTGCGCGCGGGCAAGGTCGAAGAACGCCCGCAGCGTTTCGGCCGGGTATTCCACGCCGCCGGGATTGTTTGGCGAGACCAGCACGATGGCGCGCGTGCGCGGCGTGATCAGCCGCGCCGCGGCCGCGGCGTCGGGGATGAGGGACGCGCCGGTGGCCAAGGGAACGGTGGCGATCCCCTGCATGTCGAGCCACATCTTGTGATTGAAATACCAAGGGGTTGGCAGGATGACTTCATCCCCCGCGCCGGCGAGCGTGGACAGGATCGCGCAGAAGGCCTGGTTGCAGCCCTGGGTGATCGCGACCTCGGCCGGGGCAATGGCGCCGCCATAGGCCGCCGACCACTGCGCGGCCACCTCGGCGCGCAGTTCCGGCAGGCCAAGGACGGGGCCGTAAAGATGCGCGGCGGGATCGTTCATGGCCGCCTCGGCGATGGCGCGGCGCAGCCCTTCGGGCGGGGGATCGACGGGCGCAGCCTGGCTCACGTTCAGAAGCGGGCGGTCGGGCGGAAAGGTCACGCCGTCAAGCCAGCGCCGCGCCTCCATCACCGGCGGGGCGAAGGTCGCGGCCATCGCGGGGTTGAGGGGCAGGGTCATCGCGGGGCTCCGTCCTGTCGCGTTGCGCTGACAGCCTTGACGGCAGCGGAGGCGCAGCGCAAGCCCGTTGACGCAAGGTCGGCTTCCGGCACATCCTTTGCGTGTGCCAACGATCACCAACGCGGGGTCCGCAATGTCACTCAGAACCATCGCACTCAGCGCAGCAAGCCTCGGGCTGGCAATGCCTGCGGCCGCCGAAGCGCTTCTCGACCTCGAGGTCTGCAACCGCAGCAGCGACGATGCCTTCGTGGCCGTCTCCTACCAGCCGGTCGGCAGCAGCGACAGCGACTGGCGCAACGAGGGCTGGTACAGCGTGCGGGCGGGCGAGTGCCAGATCATCGCCGAGACCGACAACGCCTATTTCTACATGTACGCCGAGGTGGACGGCGACAGTTCACGCTATTGGGGCGGGGACCATTCGGAGTGCGTCGAACACCCCGGCCCGTTCGGGTTCTGGACCAGGGACGGCGAGGCCTGCGAAAGCCACCAGGACGTTGCGGAATTCGTGGCCATGCACGCGGACCAGCCGGGCCGCTACACCTGGAACCTCGATCCCTGAGGCCTTCAGTCCTTGCCGCGGTAGGGCTCGACGTATTGCAGCGCCATGTCCCAGGGGAAGAAGATCCAGGTGTCCTGGCTGACCTCGGTGATGTAGGTGTCGACCATGCCGCGCCCCTCGGGCTTGGCGTAGACGGTGGCGAAATGCGCCTTGGGGTATAGATTGCGCACCAGTTCCAGCGTCTTGCCGGTGTCGACGAGGTCGTCGACGACCAGCACGCCTTCGCCCTGATCGCCCATGATGTCGGCCTGCGGGGCCTTGATCACGCGCGGCGCCGTCTGGGCCTGGTGGTTGTAGGACTTGACCGAGATCGTGTCGACCACGCGGATGTCAAGCTCGCGGCTGACGATCATCGCCGGCGCCATGCCGCCACGGGTGATCGCGACGACCGCGCGCCAGGCGCCGCCGTCGGGGCCCTTGCCGTCCAGCCGCCAAGCCAGCGCGCGGGCGTCGCGGTGGATCTGGTCCCAGGAAACGTGGAACCCCTTTTCATGCGGCAGGCGGTCGGCGGACATGAGAAACTCCTTCAGGTGGCGGCGATCTTCAGTCCCAGGATTGCCAGCAGGCCGCCGAAACCGCGGTCGATCACGGTCTTGAGGCCGACATAGCCCGCCCGCGTCCGTTCGAGCGAGAAGATTCGCGCGACCAGCGTGTTCCACAGCGTCTCGGAGGCGAAGATCACCGCAAGAAGCGCGGCATAGGTCCAAAGCGGGGTTTCCGGGGGCACGGTGCCGAGGAAGATGGCCGAGAACATCACGGCCGGCTTGGGATTCGCAAGCTGGGTGAACAGGCCAAGCCGGAACGCCGACAGGGCGGAACGCGGCACGGGCCGGCTGTCGGCCGTCACGAACGGCTCGGGCGCAAGGCGCCAGAGCTTCCAGCCCATCCAGACGAGATAGGCGGCGCCACCGATCTTCAGCGCCCAGAGAAGCGCGGGGGCTGCCACGAAAAGCAGGTTCAGACCGAACATGGCGGTCGAGGCCCAGACCACGGCGCCAGCCCCGATCCCCATGGCCAGCATGACACCTGTCCGCAGACCCTCGGTCAGTCCGGTTCGGGCAGACATGAGCACGGCCGGACCTGGCGAAATCGCCGCAAACACGACAAGCCCGACAAAAACCATGAAGGCCGCGAGCGTCATTGCCCGCCATCCTTGCGCCCGGTCACGACGTCGATGTCGGGCGCGTCAACAGCCTTCATGCCGACCAGGTGATAGCCCGCGTCGACATGGTGCACCTCGCCGGTCACGCCGGAGCCGAGGTCCGAGAGCAGGTAGAGCGCGGACTTGCCGACCTCGTCCTGGCTGACGTTGCGGCGGAGCGGCGAGTTCAGCTCGTTCCACTTCAGGATGTAGCGGAAATCGCCGATGCCGCTGGCCGCCAACGTCTTGATCGGCCCGGCCGAAATCGCGTTGCAGCGGATGCCGACCTTGCCCAGATCCTCGGCGATGTAGCGCACCGAGGCTTCAAGCGCGGCCTTGGCCACGCCCATGACGTTGTAGTGCGGCATCACCCGTTCGGCGCCGTAGTAGGTCAGCGTGAGGAGCGAGCCGCCATCGGGCATCAGCGCCGCCGCGCGCCGGCAGACGGCGGTGAAGGAATAGACCGAGATGTCCATGGTCATGCGGAAGTTCGCCGAACTCGTGTCGACATAGCGGCCGCGCAGCTCGTTCTTGTCGGAAAATCCGATCGCGTGCACCACGAAGTCGAGCTTGCCCCAGACCTTTTCGAGATGAGCGAAGAGCGCGTCGAGCGAGGCTTCGTCGGCAACGTCGCACTCGACGATTTCGGTCGATCCCACTTCCGCGGCAAGCGGCTCGACCCGCTTCTTCAGCGCCTCTCCCTGATAGGAAAAGGCCAGTTCGGCGCCCTGCTCGGCAACGGCCTTGGCAATTCCCCATGCGATGGACTTGTCGTTCGCAAGGCCCATGATCAGGCCGCGCTTGCCTGCCATCAGCTTCGTTGTCATCTCCGTCCCCCGGGCGACCTGTTCCGCGTTCCCTTCCATTAGGCCATGTCCGGGACTGCCGCAAGGGTAGCGGCGGGGCTTGCGCTTCGCCCCCGGCGATGTGCAGAGTATCGGCGAAAAACGGGTCGGACCCGGGCGACGGCACGAAAGAAAGGTGGCCGATGTCGGACAGAAGCGGTATGTTTTCAGGTAACGATCCCTTTGCAATCGCGCGAACGTGGTTGAAGGAAGCCGAAGGGCGGGAGCCGAACGATCCCGACGCGATCGCGCTTGCGACGGTGGATACCGATGGCCTTCCGAACGTCCGGATGGTCCTTCTGAAGGAGATCGAGGCCGATGCCTTCGTCTTCTACACGAATTACGGATCTGCCAAGGCGCGCGAGATCGACGCGACCGGAAAGGCCGCGTTCGTCCTGCACTGGAAATCGCTGCGCCGGCAGATTCGCGTCCGCGGCCTCGTCTCCCGCGAGGAGGGGCCGCAGGCAGACGCCTACTACGCCTCGCGCTCGCTCAAGAGCAGGCTTGGCGCCTGGGCCTCGCAGCAGTCGCGCCCGCTGTCCTCGCGCCTGGCGCTCATGGCCGAGGTGGCGCGCGTCACCGCCGAACAGGGCCCGAACCCGAAGCGCCCGCCCTTCTGGGGCGGGTATCGAATCCGCCCGCTCGAGATCGAATTCTGGGCCGACGGCGCCTTCCGTCTTCACGACAGGTTCAGGTGGACTCGCGCAGATTTGTTGCAGGACTGGCACATCGATCGACTAAACCCCTGAGGGAAACGCTTTGCGCAATGCAAATTCCAGGATTGCCGTTAGCGCTTGGAAAGGGACTTGAAAATGGACCGGCTGCCATGCGAGTTTCGGGTGTTCGGTGAAAGAAGCCCAAAAATACAAGACGGGGCACGCTAATGACGCAGCAAGAGCCCGCATCAAGACGGGTCACGGGTCGGGTCAAATGGTTCGATCCTGCAAAGGGGTTCGGCTTCATCGTCGGCAGCGAAGGCGCCGGCGACATCCTGTTGCATGCGAATGTGCTTCGCAACTTCGGGCAGGGGTCTGTCGCGGACAATGCCCGCATCACCGTGATGGTGCAGGTCACCGGGCGCGGCTCTCAGGCGGTCGAGGTCCTGGAGATCCTGCCGCCCGAAGGCGATGCCGCCCCGCCGATCGAGGATCTGGGCGACAGCGACATGGCCATGATCCTTGCGCTGCCGCTGGAACCCGCGCGGGTGAAGTGGTTCGACAAGGCCAAGGGCTTCGGCTTTGCCAACATCTTTTCGCGCCCCGAGGACGTGTTCATCCATATCGAGGTGCTGCGCCGGTCCGGGTTCGCCGACCTTGCCCCGGGCGAGGCCGTCTGCCTGCGCGTGATCGAGGGCAAGCGCGGGCGCATGGCCGCGCAGGTCACCTCGTGGGAAGCGGGCGTCAGGGAAGTCCGGTGATCCGACGTTTCCTTTTCGGTCTTGCCGGCACGATCGCGGCATTGCCCGCCTTCGCGGGATGCGCCCCCGATGTTGCGGAGCTGCGCTGGGACGGCGGCAAGGCCCGCTTCCGCGTCGAGATTGCCGACACGACCGAGGAACGCGCCAGGGGGCTGATGTTCCGTGACAGCATGTCCTCGGGGGCGGGGATGCTTTTCGTCTTCGAGACCCCGCGCGAGGTGGGGTTCTGGATGAAGAACACCCTGATCCCGCTCGACATGATCTTCGTCGCGCCCGACGGCCGCGTCGCCCGGGTGCACGAAAACGCCGTGCCGCAGGACGAGACGCTGATTCCCGGCGGCAGCGGCATCCAGTACGTGCTCGAGATCAACGGCGGGCTTGCGCGTCGCCTGGGCATCGTGGAAGGCGCGGAACTGCGCCACCCGGCGATCGACCAGGCCGCCGCGCTGTGGCCCTGCGCCGGCGAATAACGTCCTTTCCATCGCCGGTGCAAGCGGCTAGAGACGGTGCGTCGGGGCGTAGCGCAGCCTGGTAGCGCGACGGTTTTGGGTACCGTAGGCCGGAGGTTCGAATCCTCTCGCCCCGACCAACCGGCAGTCTTGGCAACCATTGCGCGTGGCGCCCCCTCGGGCGGGCAAGACTGCCCCTGTCATCTTTTTGCAATACTCCCGGCCGCCGCGCCGCCACCGCCCGACGCCGCCCGGCCTGTGGATAAATTCACGCGACGTGTGAGCATTCCGGGGCAAGGCGCGCCATTCCCTTGGCTTTTCGCGATGCCTGGCGCGGGCAACCGGCTGTGCATGAATCACCTGCCCGCCGCGGGGCCTGCGGCAGGGTCGGGCGTCAACCGAAAATAACGCCTCCGTGAACGAAAAATGCTGTTGACCAGAGGGGCGAATACACGCCAGTTTGTGCAGGCTGGAACGAATGCCACTAGATGTAGTGGCGCCTCTGAAAAAAATCGAAAACGGAGCCACAGATGCTGTGGCGCGTGATCTGCGGGCCTTCCCGCGGGCCGTGAAGGGTTTTTGCGAGAGTCCGGCACGGGCAAGAACGCTGCAACGCGTCGCCCGGATGGGACGGAAACAAGCGGCGGAACGCCGCGCAAGGAACGGGGCAGAGATGAAAATCGAAAGACGATTCACCAAACCGGGGGCGGGCGCCTATTCCGAGATCGCCTTCACCACGACCGTGTCCGAGATCCGCAATCCGGACGGCAAGGTGGTGTTCCGCAACGACGCGGTCGAGGTTCCCGCGGGCTGGAGCCAGGTCGCCTCGGACGTGCTGGCGCAGAAGTATTTCCGCAAGGCCGGCGTCGCGGCCTGCCTGAAGAAGGTGCGCGAAAAGGGCGTGCCCGAGTTTCTCTGGCGTTCCGTCCCGGACGAGGACGCGCTGGCCCGTTTGCCGAAAGAGACCCGCTTCGGCGGCGAGACTTCGGCCAAGCAGGTGTTCGACCGTCTAGCCGGCGCCTGGGCCTACTGGGGCTGGAAGGGCGGCTATTTCTCCTCCGAAGCCGACGCCGAGGCCTATTTCGACGAAATGCGCTTCATGCTGGCCGAACAGATGGCCGCGCCGAACTCGCCCCAGTGGTTCAACACCGGCCTGCACTGGGCCTACGGGATCGACGGTCCGGGGCAGGGCCATTTCTACGTCGACTACAGGACCGGCAAGCTGGTGAAGTCCGACTCGGCCTATGAACATCCCCAGCCGCATGCCTGCTTCATCCAGTCCGTCGCCGACGACCTCGTGAACGAGGGCGGCATCATGGACCTCTGGGTCCGCGAGGCGCGGCTGTTCAAGTACGGCTCCGGCACCGGCACCAACTTCTCCTCGCTCAGGGGCGAGGGCGAGCGGCTTTCGGGCGGCGGCAAGTCCTCGGGCCTGATGGGGTTCCTGAAGATCGGCGACCGCGCGGCGGGCGCGATCAAGTCGGGCGGCACCACGCGGCGCGCGGCCAAGATGGTGATCTGCGACATGGATCACCCTGATATCGAGGCCTTCGTGAACTGGAAGGTGATCGAGGAGCAGAAGGTCGCCTCGCTCGTCGCCGGCTCCAAGGCGCATGAGGCGCGGCTGAACGACATCTTCGCGGCGATCCGCCAGTGGGACGGCTCGACCGAGGACGCGGTCGATCCGGCGAAGAACGAGAGTCTGAAGTCCGCGATCCGCGGCGCCAAGCGCGCGATGATCCCGGAAACCTACGTCAAGCGCGTGCTCGACTACGCAAAGCAGGGGTACGGGAGCATCGAATTCCCGACCTATGACACCGATTGGGACAGTGAAGCCTACGCGTCGGTCTCCGGCCAGAACTCCAACAACTCCGTTCGGGTGACCGACGCCTTCCTCAAGGCGGTGAAGGACGATGCCGACTGGGAACTGATCCGCCGCACCGACGGCAAGGTGGCCAAGACCGTGAAGGCGCGCGACCTCTGGGCGCAGGTCGGCCACGCCGCCTGGGCCTGTGCCGACCCCGGCATCCAGTTCCACGACACGGTGAACGCCTGGCACACCTGCCCGGCGGACGGGCAGATCCGCGGCTCGAACCCCTGCTCGGAATACATGTTCCTCGACGACACCGCCTGCAACCTGGCGTCCATGAACCTGCTGACCTTCTACCACGGCGGCAAGTTCGACGCGGAAGGCTATGTCCATGCGACCCGGCTCTGGACCGTGACGCTGGAAATCTCGGTCCTGATGGCGCAGTTCCCATCGAAGGAGATCGCCCAGCGGTCCTATGACTTCCGCACGCTCGGCCTGGGCTACGCCAATATCGGCGGCCTCCTGATGAACATGGGCCTTGGCTACGACAGCCCCGAGGGCCGGGCGCTTTGCGGCGCGCTGACCGCGATCATGACCGGGGTGAGCTATGCCACCTCGGCGGAGATGGCGGGCGAGCTGGGCGCCTTCCCGTCCTACCCGCAGAACCGCGACCACATGCTGCGGGTGATCCGCAACCACCGCGCCGCTGCCTACGGCAGGACCGAGGGCTATGAGGCGCTGGCGGTTCGGCCGGTGCCGCTCGATCACGCGAATGTCCCCGATCAAACCCTTGTCGGCCTTGCGAAATCCGCCTGGGACGAGGCGCTGGCGCTGGGCGAGACGCACGGCTACCGCAACGCGCAGGCCACGGTGATCGCGCCGACCGGCACCATCGGCCTGGTGATGGACTGCGACACCACCGGGATCGAGCCGGACTTCGCGCTGGTGAAGTTCAAGAAGCTGGCCGGCGGCGGCTACTTCAAGATCATCAACCGCTCCGTCCCGGCGGCGCTGGAGACGCTGGGCTACGGCAGCGCGCAGATCGAGGAGATCGTCGCCCATGCCGTCGGCCATGCCTCCCTCGGCAACTGCCCCGGCGTCAACCACACCGCGCTGGTCGGCCACGGCTTCGGCCCGGCGGAACTGGCCAAGATCGAGGCGGCGCTGCCCTCGGCTTTCGATATCCGCTTTGTCTTCAACCAGTGGACGCTGGGGGAAAGCTTCTGCCGCGAAACCCTTGGCATCCCGGCCGAAAAGCTGGCCGATCCGACCTTCGACCTGCTCCGGCACCTGGGCTTTACCCGGGCCCAGATCGACGCGGCGAACGACCATGTCTGCGGGACGATGACGCTGGAAGGGGCGCCGCACCTGAAGCCGGAGCACTATCACGTGTTCGACTGCGCCAACCCCTGCGGCAAGACCGGCAAGCGGTTCCTCTCGGTCGAAAGCCACATCACCATGATGGCGGCGGCGCAATCGTTCATCTCGGGCGCCATCTCCAAGACGATCAACATGCCGAACTCGGCCACGATCGAGGATGTGCTGGCGGCCTATGAACTGTCGTGGAGCCTCGGCATCAAGGCCAACGCGCTCTACCGCGACGGGTCCAAGCTGTCGCAGCCGCTCGCCTCGGCGCTGGTCGAGGACGACGAGGAGGCGGAGGAGATCCTCGCCACCGGCTCGGCGCAGGAAAAGGCCGCCGTCCTGGCCGAGAAGATCGTCGAGAAGATCGTGGTGAAGGAAATCGTCCGCCGCCACCGCGAAAAGCTGCCCGAACGGCGCAAGGGCTACACCCAGAAGGCCATCGTCGGCGGCCACAAGGTTTACCTGCGCACCGGCGAATACAAAGACGGCTCCTTGGGCGAGATCTTCATCGACATGCACAAGGAAGGCGCGGGCTTCCGCGCGATGATGAACAACTTCGCCATCGCGGTGTCCGTGGGCCTGCAATACGGCGTGCCGCTGGAGGAGTTCGTCGACGCCTTCACCTTTACCAAGTTCGAACCCGCGGGGATGGTGCAGGGCAACGACTCGATCAAGAACGCGACCTCGATCCTCGACTACATCTTCCGCGAACTGGCGGTCAGCTACCTCGACCGCACCGACCTTGCCCATGTGAAGCCGCAGGGCGCGACCTTCGACGACCTCGGCGGCGGGGCGGACGAGGGCCGGGTGAACGTCGCCGAGGTGAGCGAGACGGCGGCCTCGAAGTCGATGGAGTTCCTCAAGTCGATTTCCTCGACCGGCTACCTGAGAAAGCGCCTGCCGCAGGAACTCGTCGTCCTGCAGGGCGGGGCGGGGGGCACCGCGCTGGCGGGCGACCCGATCGCCGCGCTGGCAACGCTGGTCCCCGCGACCGCCGTCGCCGCGACGGCGGGTGCCACCGCCATCGTCACCGGCACCGTCACCATGGACGCCCGCACCAAGGCCCGCATGCAGGGCTACGAGGGCGACCCCTGCGGCGAGTGCGGGAACTACACGCTGGTGAGGAACGGCACCTGCATGAAATGCAACACCTGCGGCGGGACGAGCGGGTGTAGTTGAGCCATCCAAGCCCCCGGCCGTGTCACGCCGGCGGGGGGTGCGGTTCCGGGGCGGGTGCGCTCGCCCCCGACGACGTTCAGGCCGCAGGCGAGAACACCGAGCGGTATGAAGGACGAGCCTGAGCGGCGAAACCTGGAGAGGGGCGGGGCGACCCGCCCCCTTTTTTTGCCCGCAGGTCCGACCCGTTATCGGGTTTCCGCCGCTCTGTTATTGCCTTACAGCGCCCCCCGGACCATCTTTGCCCCAAGGCTGGCGCCGTCGCGCCGGCGTTCTGAAGGAGATTGTCGATGAAGTTCCGCACCCTTGCCCTGTCGTTCGCCCTGGCGCTTGGCGCCGCCGCCGCCCAGGCGCAGGTTGCCGTCAGCGACACCGACGGCAACGGCACCTTCTCGATCGAGGAGATGACGGCGGCCTATCCGGACATGTCCGCGCCGCTCTTTTCCCAGATCGATGTGGACGGTTCGGGCGAGATCGACGCCGATGAGCTTCAGGCCGCCCGCGAGAACGGCCTGATCGGCTAGAAACGGCGCGCGTCCGGGGGGCGCCGAGGCGCCGATCGGCAGGGTTGCGCCGAGCCTTCGGCGCCCGATTGCCGCCGCGTAAGGCCGACCCTTGCGAACATTTCCGGACAGGCGCACACAGTCTGCGGTGGCAAGCAAGCCACTGATTCCAGGGCACAAGCCCCTATCTGGAGACAAGAAAGATGAAGAAGTTCGTTCTGGCCTTTGGCGCCCTTGCCGCATTCGGCTCCGTCGCGCACGCCCAGACGGTCGTCACCGATGCGGACGGCAACGGCACCTACTCGATCGAGGAGATGACCGCGGCCTATCCGGACATGACCCCCGAGCTGTTCGCGGAAATCGACGCGAACGCCGACGGTGCGGTTGACGCCGACGAACTGACGGCCGCACAGGAAGCCGGCAAGATCGCGGCCTGATCGGCCAGCGATCTTCCGCACGGGATTTCCCCGGCGGGATCAGGGCCCCGGAGCGACGCTCCGGGGCCTTTCTCATGACCGGGCCAGCGCCGCGATGTCGCCCCGGTCAAGGCCGCACCGCCGCCGCAGGAGCGCGCGGGTGCGCGCAGCGCGCGACATCACGGTGCCTGCCGGAATGCTCTCTGCGCGCGCGATCGCCTCGATCGGCTCACCGGCGGCAAGGCGACGAAGCAGGCGCGAGTCGTCGTCGGGCAGGCCGTCGAGCGCCGCCGAAACCTCGGCCAGCGTCAGCCGCAGCATCGCATCGGGAAGGACGGAAGGTTCGGGCGCCTCGGCCAGGGGAAGGGTGGGGCGCTCCGGCCGGCGGGCGAGGTTGCGCAGTGTCTCCTTCAGATAGGGGGCAAGGTCCGCGACTTCGGCCCCTGCGGCCAGTCGCGCCAGCACACGCAGGGCGGTTTCCTGCACCAGGTCCTCGGCCCGCGCGGGGTCGCGCGTCAGGCTTCGGGCCAGGCGCCCGAGGGCTGGCAGGGCGGCGGTGATGTCGTGATCCTGGGGCATGGGGTCCATCCGTTGACCCCACAGCATCTGCACCTGCCAACCCGCCCGGCAATGCGCCGGAATCCGCCCGGCGGATTGCCCCGCGGCGGTATCGGCCTTTTCCGGCGGGATGACGCCCAGACGGCACGGGGGGATCGGCGGAACGCAGCGGCCGGCGCCGGGCGACGTCCCGAGGCGGGATGAGGATGCCGCCGCACGCGTCCTGTCAGGGAAGGCCGCACAAGCCTTCGCAACGACAGACAGACAGGAGAATCGACATGAAACGCAGTCTCGCCATTGCCCTCTGCATCGCCGCGCCGGCGCTTGCCCCCGCGCTTGCCCTGGCCGCGACGCTGGCCGAGCTTGATGCGGACGCCAGCGGCACGCTGACGCTGGAGGAGCTTCAGGTGGCCTTTCCGGCACTGACGCCGGAAACGCTGCAGCCGCTCGACACCAACGCCGACGGATCGCTCGACGAGGCGGAGTTCACCGCGGCGGTGGATGCGGGTCAGCTTGTGGCGGCCGAATAGGGCGGACGCCCCTCGCGCGGCGTCTCGGGCGCCGCGCGATCATATCCTCCCTGCGCGCCGCCTCAGGCGCCGCGCGAGAGGGCCGCCACGCCGGTGCGCGCGACGTCGACAAGCCCGAGCGGGCGCATCAGGTCGGCGAAGGCGTCGATCTTCTCGGGCGTGCCGGTGATCTCGAAGACGAAGCTTTCCAGGGTGCTGTCGACCACGTTGGCGCGGAAGATCTCGGCGAGCCGCAGCGCCTCGATCCGCTTCTCGCCGGTGCCCACGACCTTGAAAAGCGAAAGCTCCCGCTCGACCGACGGACCCTCGACCGTCAGGTCGTGGACCTCGTGGACGGGCACGAGGCGGCCAAGCTGCGCCTTGATCTGTTCGATCACGGCCGGCGTGCCGCGGGTGACGACGGTGATCCGCGACCGGTGCCCCTTGTGGTCGACCTCGGCCACCGTCAGGCTGTCGATGTTGTAGCCCCGGCCCGAGAAAAGCCCGATCACGCGCGCCAGCACGCCCGCCTCGTTGTCGACGAGCACGGCGAGCGTGTGGGTCTCGATCACCTCGGCGTTGGGGTCGCGCAGGTCGTAGGCGGAGTGGCTCGACGAGCCTTTCTTGATCTTCAGGGCAGACATTTCCGTTTCCTTGCCTTCGGGCGGGATCGCGTGTTGGGCCAATTCGGACGGGTCGTTTGTGCACAGGGGACGATAGGCTTGCAACACGGGAAATGTGCGCAAGGCAAGAAAAATGTCATGCGGCCAAAGGTGTCGCATTGGACTTTTTCCGCGCGCTGTTGTCATAAAAGCGTCACGTGAGTGAACTTTGGCTCTTCGAGTCGCCTGCCGCTGCCGTCCGCAAGGAAAGGCTGCGTCAGGGGCGACCCCTGCGCCCGATGACGGTGGACATCTTGGCCCAAGCGGCGCGGTACCGGTTTCGAATGCTTCTGGCGGCGATCGTTGTGTCCGTGCTGGCCTTCTACTGCCGGGCCGACCTGTTCCTGAGCCTTGGCCTGCTGGACGATTCGCTGACCTCGGACAATCCGCTGACGCGGCACACCACGGTGATCGAGATCATGGTTGCGCGCGGTTCGCTGGTCGTGATGGCGGCGGGGTTCATTTTGGCCGGCCTTTGGGGCGAGCGGATCGGACAGGCAGCACCCGTGCGGGCGCTGCGCCGCCTGCCGGACCGGCTGGGTGCCACGGCGGAAGCGGAACTGGGGAAGATATGGAACCTTTCCCTGTTTGCCCTCGTCCCCGTCGCAGTCGCGCTTATCGTCTACGCCGCCGCCGGAGAGCGGGTGTTCACCGTCGATCAGATGGCCTGGATCAACCTTGAGGATGGCGTGATCGAGGATGGCCAGTTCATCTTCCTCTTGCTGGCGAGCGTGACGGGTTTCGCCTTGTTCGCGCGCGGGCGGCCGAACGGGGCGCGGCGCTTCATGTGGCTTGGCCTCGGGCTTCTGTTCTTCGCCATGGCGGGCGAGGAGATCAGCTGGGGCCAGCGCATCTTCGGCTTTGAAACCCCCAAGGCGATGGAGACGATCAACGTGCAGCGCGAGTTCAACCTGCACAATATGATGGGCTATCTTTTCGATCACCTCTTCATCCTTGGCTTCTTCTGCTGGGGCGTGATCCTGCCGATCCTCTACCGGGCCCTGGCCGATGTCCGGCGCGTCGTCGTGGCGACGGGTCTCCCGCTGCCCTCGGCGGGGCTGGCGGTCGGCATGTTCCTGGCCAGCCTGATGCAGGAGCCGGTCGTGAATGCCTTCATGACGCCTGCGGGGGGGCTGCGCGTGGCCGAGATGCGCGAACTGCTGTCCGCGCTCTGCTTTGCGCTGCTGATGATCGAGACGCGACGGACGCACGGCGTCGGGCTCGGACCCGCCTCCCTTCGGCAGAAGGGCACGCCGGGGCGCGCCTGACGGGGTGCGCGCGCCGGCCGGTGACGGCGGGCCTCAGACCAGAACCGCGCCGCCCGCCTGGATCGCGCCCTCGGTCGAGGCGTCGCCCAGAAGCATCTCGTTGTGCGGCTTGCCCGAAGGGATCATCGGGAAGCAGTTCTCATGCTTCTCCACCAGCACGTCGAGGATGAAGGGCCCGTCATACTCGATCATCGCCATGATCGCGTCGTCGAGGTCCTTCGGGCTGTCCACCTTGGCGCCGCCGCAGCCGAAGGCCTCGGCCAGCTTCACGAAGTCGGGCAGGCTTTCGGACCAGGAATGCGAATAGCGCTCTCCGTGCAGCAATTGCTGCCACTGGCGCACCATGCCGAGGCGCTCGTTGTTCAGGATGAACTGCTTGACCGGCGCGCGGAACTGCACCGCCGTCCCCATCTCCTGCATGTTCATCAGCCACGACGCCTCGCCTGCGACGTTGATGACGAGCGCGTCGGGATGGGCGACCTGCACCCCGATCGAGGCCGGCAGTCCATAGCCCATGGTGCCGAGGCCCCCGGAGGTCATCCAGCGGTTCGGCGCGTCAAAGCCGAGGTATTGCGCCGCCCACATCTGGTGCTGGCCGACCTCTGTGGTGACATAGCGGTCGCGGCCCTTGGTCAGCGCCTCAAGCCGTTCCAGCGCGTGCTGCGGCTTGATCGTCTTTTCGGAGCCCTTGTAGGCAAGGCAGTTCTTCAGTCGCCACTGGTCGATCTGGCCCCACCACTTCGCCAGCCCCTCCTTGTTGACCTTGCGGCCGCGCGACTTCCAGACCTTCAGCAGGTCTTCAAGGACGTGGCCGACGTCGCCGACGATGCCGATGTCGACATGGATGACCTTGTTGATCGACGAAGGGTCGATGTCGACATGCGCCTTCTTCGAACGGGGGGAGAAGTCGGCGATGCGGCCGGTGATGCGGTCGTCGAAGCGCGCGCCGAGGTTGATCATCAGGTCGCAGCCGTGCATCGCGAGGTTCGCCTCGTAAAGGCCGTGCATGCCGAGCATGCCGATCCAGTTCTTTCCGCTGGCCGGGTAGGCGCCAAGGCCCATCAGCGTCGAGGTGACCGGAAAGCCCGCCGCATCGGCCAGTTCGCGCAGCAGTTGGCTGGCGCCGGGGCCGGAGTTGATGACGCCGCCGCCGGTATAGAGGATCGGGCGTTCCGCCTTTTCCATCATCTCGACCAGTTCGGTGATCAGGCCGATGTCGCCCTTCACCTTCGGCTGGTAATGCGATGTCCGGGCGGCCTTCGGCGCGGTGTAGCTGCCGGTGGCGAACTGCACGTCCTTCGGAATGTCGACCAGAACCGGGCCGGGGCGGCCCGAGGTGGCGACGTGGAAGGCCTGGTGAATGGTGTCGGCCAGCCGGTCGGTGTCCTTCACCAGCCAGTTGTGCTTGGTGCAGGGGCGTGTGATGCCGACCGTGTCGGCCTCCTGGAAGCCGTCGGTGCCGATCATGAAGGTGGGCACCTGTCCCGTCAGCACGACAAGCGGGATCGAATCCATCAGCGCGTCGGTCAGGCCGGTGACGGCATTGGTGGCGCCGGGGCCCGAGGTGACGAGGACGACGCCCGGCTTGCCGGTCGAGCGGGCGTAGCCCTCGGCCATGTGGACGGCGCCCTGTTCATGGCGGACAAGGATGTGGCGGATGTCGTTTTGCTGGAAGATTTCGTCATAGATCGGAAGCACCGCGCCGCCGGGATACCCGAAGACCGTGTCGACCCCCTGATCCCTCAGCGCCTGAACCACCATCCGCGCGCCGGTCATCTGCCCTGACATCTGTCGCTCCATCCTCGCATCATGCCTTGCAACAAAAAGCCCCGGGCTTTTCCGACCGGGGCGCATGGGAACCGTTCTGGTCAACCGTCACCGGCCCATGCGCATCGTCCCCACAAGTACCAGGATCGCGTCCATCGCTTCCAACGGCCCTTTGCTGCTGTGCGGCGGACATTATGCAGGCTTGATTGCAGCGTCAACCGCCAAAATCGGGAATAAAGTGTCGCAGGGGCGCCGGCGGTCGCACTTTTGTTGCGTTCACCTGCGGTTTTCGCGCAAGAAACCGAATCTGCCGGGGCCTATCCCAGCCCGAGCAGCGCCAGATATCCGGCGTAGCTGGCCAGAAGGCCGGTTCCCGCCAGACGCCCCACGCGGCCGGGAAGGGCCGCGAGTGCCAGGAAGGCCAGCGCCGCGCCCAGCGCCAGGCCGATGTCAAGGCCGGAAAAGTGCGGGTCCACCGGGACCGGCGTGACCGTCGCGGTGACGCCGAGGATGCCGAGGATGTTGAAGATGTTGGAGCCGAGGATGTTGCCGATGGCCAGTTCGGGATGCTTGCGGAAGGCCGCCATGATCGAGGTCGCCATTTCCGGCAGCGAGGTTCCGACCGCGACGATGGTCAGCCCGATCACCGCCTCGGACACGCCGAAGGCACGGGCAATCTCGGTCGAGCTGACGACCATCGCCTTTGCTCCGGCCATCAGGACGAGCAATCCGCCCACCGCCATCAGCGCGGTCTGCCAGACAGGACGGGCCACGACCGGGCCTTCGGGGATTTCCCGCGCGCCCTTGAGCGAAATCCAGAGGTAGACGCCAAGCCCGGCCAGCAGCAGCATCCCTTCCGGGCGGGACACCACGCCGCCGCCGAGCATGACCCAGAGCACGATCGTCGCCCCGATCATGAAGGCGAAGTCGCGGCGCAGGCGTGCGAAGTCGAGCATCATGGGTACGATCATCGCCGACAGGCCGAGGATGAGCAGGATGTTGGCGATGTTGGAGCCCACGACGTTGCCGATGGCGAGCGCCGGCGCGCCGTCGAGCGCCGCCTGGAGCGAGACCAGAAGCTCCGGCGTCGAGGTGCCGAAGCCGACGATGGTCAGGCCGATGATCAGGGGCGGCACATGGAACCTTTGGGCAAGCCCGACGGCACCACGGATCAGGAACTCTCCACCGACCAGAAGGCCCGCAAGGCCCGCCAGGAACAGGATATAGGTCAAAGTCTTCTCCCTCGCTCGTGCCTAGGAGATTGGCGCGGGGCGAGGCTTTGCAAGGGGGCGGGCGGCAAAAATCGGCCCGCGACGCCGGGCTGCCTCAGGCCGCGGGGCTGCGTTCCGCCCCCGTCTTCAGCTTCAGCCCGACCTCGGCGATCGTGCGGATCACCGGCAGAAGCTCCGCCCCGAGCG
Source organism: Albidovulum sediminis (assembly GCF_025380365.1). Classification (GTDB taxonomy): domain Bacteria; phylum Pseudomonadota; class Alphaproteobacteria; order Rhodobacterales; family Rhodobacteraceae; genus Albidovulum; species Albidovulum sediminis. The sequence goes on along the minus strand of NZ_JAOCQF010000001.1, from coordinate 1,291,422 downwards.
GGGTCAGTTCATATTCGACCGAGGGCGGTGAGGTCGGCATGACGCGGCGCAGGACGATGCCGTTTTCCTCCATCTCCTTCAGCCGCGCGGACAGCACCTTGGCCGAGATGTCCTCAAGGTCGGACTTGAGTTCCGAGAACCGCCGCGGGCCGCCGGAAAGGTACCAGATCACGTTGGGCGTCCAGGCCCCGCCGATCAGCGCCATGCAGGCCGACAGCGGGCAGAGCGGGTTGGGCGCGTGGTTCTTGCGGCGTTTCAGCGGCATCCGGTCCTCACCTGGTTACCGCGGGGATACCGCAAAGTGTGGGTTACTGCAAGATGCATGGTTTCCAAAGGTAATCAAGGCGTCCTATGTAACCTTCATCGACAACACCAGCGAGAGACGGACCATGAAGCTCTACTATTCCCCCGGCGCCTGTTCGATGGCCTCCCACATCGTCCTGCACGAGATCGGCCGGCCCTTTGCCGTCGAACGGGTCGACGGTGCTGCGAAAAGAACCGAAAGCGGCGCCGACTACTGGGCGATCAACCCCAAGGGCAAGGTGCCCGCGCTCGAGGTCGGGGACGAGGTGCTGACCGAGGGCCCCGCGATCCTGCAGTTCGTCGCCGATGCGGCGGGCGAGCGGGTGCTGGCGCCCGAACCCGGCACCCTGGCGCGCGCGCGGGTGAACGAGGTGCTGAACTACACCGGGACCGAGTTGCACACCGCCTTCGGCCCGCTCTTCAACCCGGCGAGCGACGAGGCGGAGAAGGACGCGGCGCGGGCGAACGTGGCGAAGAAGTTCGACTGGCTCGAGGCCCGGCTGGCCGACGGCCGCGCCTATCTGACGGGGGCGCAGTTCACCGTGGCGGATGCCTATGCCTTCGTCGTCGCGAACTGGGCGAATTTCACCGGCATTTCGCTCGCCGCGTGGCCCCGGCTTGGCGCCTTCGTCGCCCGCGTGGCCGCGCGTCCGGCCGCGCAGGCGGCGATGCGGGCCGAGGGGCTGATCTGAGATGTCGTCGGCGCGGCCCCCCTTCGATGCCGTCGTCGAGGTGCTGAACACCTATTTCGACGGGCTTTACCACTCCGACACGGGCCGCCTGGCCCGTGTCTTCCACCCGCGCGCGATCTATGCCTCGGTCAGCGAGGGCGCGCTGCTTTACCGGACGATGGCGGAATACTTCCCCGTCGTCGCGGCCCGGCCGGCCCCGGCCGCGCGCGCAGAGGTGCGGCGCGACCGCATCCTGTCGGTAAGCTTTGCCGGCCCGGCGACGGCCGTGGCGCAGGTCAACTGCGCCCTCGGCGACCGCTTTTTCACCGACTGCCTGACGCTGATCCTCGACGAGGGGCGCTGGCAGATCATCTCCAAGGTTTTCCACCACGACCCCCTGAACGGATGAGGACACCATGCCCTACGTGAACATCAAGATCACCCGCGAGGGGGCGACCCCCGCGCAGAAGGCGAAGCTGATCGAGGGGGTCACCGACCTTCTGGTGCGCGTGCTCGACAAGTCGCCCGCCACCACCTTCGTCGTCATCGACGAGGTCGCGCTGGAGGACTGGGGCATAGGCGGCCTGCCGGTCGAGGACTATCGCCGCGTCATGCGGGCGGATCGCGGCCGGGTCCCGATGAAGTGAATGATGACCCGGCGTCATTGCGACGCTTGCGGCCATCGCGCGCTTGATCGAGGGGGGGATGTGTCTATTCTCTCGGTGTCCCGAAACAACCTGCTTCGGACAGCCAACAACAACCGGGAGAGTCCTACTGATGGATAGACGTTCGTTCATGACCAAGGCCGCGCTGGGCGGCGCAGCCGGCACCGTTGCCCTGGCGGCCCCCGCCGTCGCGCAGTCCAACCCCAAGATCAACTGGCGCGTGACCTCGTCGTTCCCCAAGGCGCTCGACACGATCTACGGTGCGGCCGAGACCATGGCCAAGTACGTCGCCGAGATGACCGAAGGCAACCTGACGCTCCAGGTGTTCCCGGCCGGCGAACTGGTTCCGGGGCTGGAAGCGGCCGATGCCGTTTCTGCCGGAACGGTGGAAAGCTGCCACACCGCCTCCTACTACTTCTGGGGCAAGGATCCGACCTATGCGCTCGGCACCTGCGTGCCCTTCGGTCTGAACTACCGCCAGATGAATGCCTGGCTCTACTACGGCGGCGGCATCGACCTTCTGAACGAGTTCTTCCACACCCAGAACCTGCACTACCTGCCCTGCGGCAACACCGGGGTGCAGATGGGCGGCTGGTACCGCAAGGAGATCAACTCCGCCGCCGATCTTCAGGGCCTGAAGATGCGGATCGGCGGCTTTGCCGGCAAGATCATCGAGAAGCTGGGCGTGGTGCCGCAGCAGATCGCGGGCGGCGACATCTACCCCTCGCTGGAAAAGGGCACCATCGACGCGGCGGAATGGGTCGGACCCTATGACGACGAGAAGCTCGGCTTCTACAAGGTCGCGCCCTACTACTACTATCCGGGCTGGTGGGAAGGCGCGCCGGTGCTGTCGACGCTGGTCAACCTCGACAAGTGGAACGAACTGCCGGCCAACTACCAGCAGGTCATCGCCACCGCTTGCGAGGCGGCGAACTCCAACATGATGGCCTCCTACGACTGGAAGAACCCCGCCGCGCTGCGGTCGCTGGTCGCGAACGGCGCGCAGCTGCGCCCGATGCCGCAGGACGTGCTCTCGGCCGCCTACGACGCCTCTCAGGAAGTCTATGCCGAGGTGTCGGCCACCAACGAGACGTTCAAGAAGATCCTGGAAAGCCAGAACGCGTTCAAGCGCGATGCCTATCTCTGGGCCCAGATCGCAGAATACAACTTCGACGTCTTCATGATGGGCCAGCAGCAGGCCGGCAAGCTCTGATCCGCGCCGCGGACAGGGAAAGCCCGAAAGGAAAGGCCCCGGAACTCCGGGGCCTTTTTCATTGCGCGAATGACGCCCTGGTCAGGGGTTGACCACCGGCGCGCCGATCTGGGGCGCGCCCAGCGTCGGCAGGCCGCCGAGCGACCCGCCGCCGGTGCCGCCGCCCAGCGGTTGCAGCGTCGGCACCTTGATCTCGATCGTCGAGGGGTCGATCACCGGGCCCTTGTAGTGCATGACCATGCCGGGGAAGGCGATGACGACGGCGATCATGACCACCTGGATCACCACGAAGGGCACCGCCCCCCAATAGATCTGGCCGGTCGAGACGCCGGCGACCTGCTGGCCCGTGACCTTGTCCAGATAGGACCCCCGCGGCGCGACCGAGCGCAGGTAGAACAGCGCGAAGCCGAAGGGCGGGTGCATGAACGAGGTCTGCATGTTGACGCCCAGGATGACGCCGAACCAGATCAGGTCGATCCCCAGCGCCTCGGCTGCGGGGGCCAGAAGCGGCACGATGATGAAGGCCAGTTCGAAGAAGTCGAGGAAGAAGGCCAGCAGGAAGACCAGGATCGAGACGATGATGAGGAAGCCCATCTGCCCGCCCGGAAGCCCGACCAGAAGGTGTTCCACCCAGACATGCCCGTTCACCCCGTAGAAGGTGAGCGAGAAGACCCGCGCACCGATCAGGATGAACATGACGAAGGAGGCGAGCCGGGTGGTCGCGACCAGCGCCTGCTGCACGACCGGCATCGTCAGCCGCCGCTTGGACGCGGCCAGGACCAGCGCGCCGACCGCCCCCATCGCGCCGCCCTCGGTCGGCGTCGCGACGCCGAGGAAGATGGTGCCGAGCACAAGGAAGATGAGCGCGAGCGGCGGGATCAGCACCATGATCACCTGACCGGCGAGGCGGCTCAGCACGCCAAGGCCCAGCGCACGGTCGAGGACGGCGAAGGCATAGATCACCGCCACGCCCGCCGCGGCGCCCAGGATGTCGGCATTCGCGCCATGGGTGGGGGCCAGCCAGACATGCGCGCCATAGCCGATCGCCATGCAGGCCAGAAGCGCCACGATCAGCGAGGTCACGCCCTGGCCGAGCGTGCGTGCCTCCTTCGGCAGGGCGGGCACCCACTGCGGCCGGGCGAGCGAGACAAGGAAGACATAGCCGAGGTAGAAGCCGGTCAGCACCAGCCCCGGGATCAGCGCGCCCTTGTACATGTCGCCCACCGACCGGCCCAGCTGGTCGGCCAGCACGATGAGGACGAGCGAGGGCGGGATGATCTGGGCGAGCGTGCCGGAGGCGGCAATGACGCCCGTCGCCAGCCGCCGGTCATAGCCGTAGCGCAGCATGATCGGCAGCGAGATGAGGCCCATCGCGATGACCGAGGCAGCAACGACACCCGTGGTCGCGGCCAGCAGCGCGCCGACGATGATCACCGCATAGGCCAGACCGCCGCGCACCGGGCCGAAAAGCTGGCCCACCGTGTCGAGCAGATCCTCCGCCATGCCGGATTTCTCCAGCACGATCCCCATGAAGGTGAAGAAGGGAATGGCCAGCAGCGTCTCGTTCGACAGCACCCCCCACAATCGCTGCGGCATGGTGAAGAGAAGCGGCCAGTCGAGCGTGATGGTGTTGGACGACCACGGCGCCAGCCAGACCCCGATGGCGAAGAAGACGAGGCCGTTGGCGGCCAGCGAGAAGGCGACCGGATAGCCAAGCAGGAGGAAGACCACCAGCGAGGCGAACATGATGGGCGCCATGTTGAGGGCGATGAACTCGATCATTCGGATTTTTCCCCCGTGCGCTTGCCGGCGTCCTCGACCATCGCGGCGCCTTCGATCTCGGCAGCGTGGTGATGCGACACGAAGGGATGCGGGTCATCGATCAGCCCCCGCATCACCGCGATCTTCTTGACGATCTCGGAGATCGCCTGCAGCACGAGAAGGACGAAGCCCCCCGCAAGGATGGCCCGCGCCGGCCAGATGATCAGCCCGCCCGCGTTGGTCGAGATCTGGCCGATCTTCCAGGCCTGCCAGGCATAGGGCACCAGCATCCATGTCATCAGCACGACGAAGGGCAGCAGGAAGAAGACATGGCCGACAAGGTCGATCCAGTGCTGCGTGCGCCGCGACCGCGTGCCATAGAAGATGTCGATGCGGATGTGCTCGTTTTCCTTCAGCGTGTAGGCCGCGGCCAGCATGAAGGCGGCGCCGTAGAGGTACCACTGCAACTCCAGCCAGGCGTTGGACGAGGTGGAGAATACCTTGCGGACGATGGCATTGGCCGCGCTGACCAGGATCGCCAGCAGGATCAGCCAGATCACCGCCTTTCCGATCCGCTCGTTCAGCCGGTCGATCCCTCGCGAAAGGGATAGAAGTGGTTGCATCGCTTGTATCCTCCCCTGGCGCTTGCTGCGCGTTCTTGCCCGTTCCGGGAACTGGTTAGAAATTTTTACCAATTAACGGATAACTGTGCCTCCGGTCAACGGCTCTCTGCCGGCTGCGGCGAATTGTGCACAGGCAGCACCGGATCGCCAATGGCGAATCTGGCTGACCTTGGGGCAGGGCAGGACGGTTCGACCCGCCGAAAGGCCTTGGATCGGGGATGCCTCATCCGCCAAGCGGATGCGCCTCGGGCAGCGCGATGCGGGCCACCTGTTCGGCGATGGGATCGACGGACAGGGGATGGGTCTCGCCGCTGTGATCCTCGGGCCGGCCGATGTCCTGCCAGGTGCCGTTCTTGTAGATCTCGAGCGCGCCGAAGTTGGCCTTGTAACCCATCTTGCGGCTGCCCGGCACCCAGTAGCCGAGGTAGACGTAGGGAAGCCCCATCGAGCGGGCGATCTCGATATGGTCGAGGATGATGTAGGTGCCCAGGCTGTCGGCCACGCGGTCGGGCTCGTAGAAGCTGTAGACCATCGAGAGCCCGTCATCGAGCACGTCGGTCAGGCAGACCGCGGTCAGGACGCGCGGACCCTTGGTGCCGCCGGGGCGGGCCGAATACTCGATGACGCGGCTTTTCACCGGCGTCTCCTCGATCATCGCGGCGAATTCGAAGATGTCCATGTCGGCCATGCCGCCGTCGGCGTGCCGGCTGTCGAGGTAGCGGCGGAAGAGCGCGAACTGGTCTTCCGTCGCCCAGGGGCTGGTGGCATCGCGCCTCAGATCGGCATTGCGCCGCAGCGTGCGCCGCTGGCTCTTGTTCGGTGTGAAGTCGGCCACGCGGATGCGGGCCGAAAGGCACGCCGTGCATTCCGCGCAGGACGGGCGGTAAAGCACGTTCTGCGACCGGCGGAATCCCTGCTTCGACAGCGCGTCATTCAGCCGCCGGGCATTCTCGCCCTGCAGCGCGGTGAACAGCTTCCGCTCCGACCGCCCGTCGAGATAGGGGCAGGGCTGGGGCGCCGTCACATAGAACTGGGGCGCGATGGGAAGCGTGTGGCGCATGGTCCTGGCCGTTGTGCATCAGGCGGAACGTTAGCAAGGGAGTTCGCTTCCGCCAAGCCCCTCGTCACGGCAACTCCCGTCCGGCAAGCGGCAAGGGGCGGCCCGAAGGCCGCCCCATATCCGTCCGTCGCGTCGCGCGCGCCGATCAATAGCTGCCGCGGCTGCCGTCTTTCTCTTCGTCGCCGCCGTCGCGTTCCCGCGCGGCGCGGGCGCGCTCGTCAAGGTACTGGTCGAACTCGGACTTGTCCTTGCTCTCGCGCAGACGTTTGAGGAAGGCCTCGAACTCCTCCTGCTCGCGCTCCAGCCGGTCGAGCGTGTCGGCCTTGTAGGCGTCGAAGGCGGTGTTGCCGGAAGACCGGAACCCGTGCCGGCGGGCTCCCGCCCAGCGGCTGTCGTGGTGGCGGCTGCGGCTGCAGGAGTGTCCGAACATGCGCTTGCTCCAGATCATGTAGGCCAGAAGGGCGATCCCCAGCGGCCAGAATACGATGAAGGCCAGGACCGTGGCGGCGATCCATGCGCCCTTGCCCCGTTCGTCCAGCCAGGTCTCGGCCCGGGCGGGCCAAGCCGCGATCGTCGTCATCTTGCGTCCTCCGCGTTGAATGTGAATGTCTTTCACATGACCGAAGATCGGAGCGCCGGGGGCCTCTGTCAAGACATGAAGTAAATTAATTTAACATCACCGCTGCGCCGCTACTGCTGAACGAAATCCGCCGGTGTCGCGCCGGTGATCTCCAGAAGCTTCTGCGGGGCGATGGCGAAGATGTGGCGCGGGGTTCCGGCGGCGGCCCAGACCTCGGCGAAGTCGAGGAGCCGCGGGTCGAAGAAGGCCTGCAAGGGCGCGATCAGGCCGACGGGCGCGACGCCGCCGATGGCAAAGCCGGTCTCGGCGCGGACAAGGTCGGCATCCGCCCGCCCCAGCGCCTGACCGGCCAGCGCGCTTGCCCGGCCGGGATCGACCCGGTTGCCGCCGGCGGTGATGAAAAGGACGACATGGCCCGAGGCCTCGCCACGGAAGATGATCGACTTCGCGATCTGGTCGAGCGCGCAGCCCGCAGCCGCCGCGGCCTCTTCCGCGGTGCGGGTCGATCCCGGCATCTCGACGACACGGACATCGACCCCGGCTTCGGCCAGTGCGTTCTCCACCCGTTTCAGGCTCTTGCTCATCGCGCTCTTCCCTCTGACACCCCGGCATCCCATGGCCGCCATCCCATGCGCGCGCGGGAAGTGCAATGCCCGCCCGCCGCGGGGCGCGCCCGTTGACCCCGCCGCGGCGGCCGCTACTGTGCGCCCCATGACCTTCGCCTCGCGCCTGACCCGCTGCCCCATCCCGCACGACCCCGCCCGCACCGAGGCGCCGCGCGCGCGCTTTGCGGGCCTTGCGCCCGAGTTGCGCGCGCTTCTGGAGGGGACGGCCGGGTGCAGCCCCTATCTTGCCGGCCTGATGACGCGCGAGGCCGACTGGATCGAGGCGGCGCTGGCAGGGAGCCCCGAGGACGCGCTCGATGACGCGCTTTCCCTTGGCGAAGGTCAGGGGAGCGAGGCGCTCGGCAGCGCGCTGCGGCAGGCCAAGGCTCGGGTGGCGCTGCTCGCCGGGCTGGCAGACCTCGGCGGCGTCTGGCGGCTGGAGGAGGTGACGGGCGCGCTGACCCGGCTGGCCGACACTGCCGTGGCGCGCGCGATGACGGCGCTGGTGGCCGACGACATCCGCCGCGGACGCATCCCCGGCGCGGGCCCCGACGATGCCGCCACCGCCGCGGGCCTCGTCTCCATCGCCATGGGCAAGACCGGGGCGGGGGAGCTGAACTATTCCTCCGACATCGACCTGATTTGCCTGTTCGACGACACCCGCTTCGACGCGGGCGACGTGCAGGACGCGCGCGCGGCCTTCATCCGCATCGTCCGGCGCATGACCGCGATTCTGTCGGACTTGACGCCCGAGGGCTACGTCTTCCGCACCGACCTGCGCCTGCGCCCCGATGCCTCGGTCACGCCGGTCTGCATCTCGATGGGGGCCGCCGAACAGTATTACGAGGCGCAGGGCCGCACCTGGGAACGCGCGGCCTACATCAAGGCGCGCGCCGCCTCGGGCGACATCGCGGCGGGGGAGCGGTTCCTGGCCGCGCTGACCCCCTTTGTCTGGCGCCGGCACCTCGACTTCGCGGCGATCCAGGACGCACACGACATGCGGCTCAGGATCCGCGACCACAAGGGCCTGCACGGGCGCTCCTCGCTCGAGGGGCGCGACCTGAAGCTCGGCCCCGGCGGCATCCGCGAGATCGAGTTCTTCACCCAGACCCGGCAGTTGATCGCGGGTGGGCGCGACCCCGACCTGCGCCAGCGCGATACCGTGGGCGCGCTGGCGGCGCTGGCCTGGAAGGGCTGGATCACCGAAGCCGCGGCGGTGGAACTGACGCGCCACTACCGCGACCACCGCGAGGTCGAACACCGCCTGCAGATGGTCGGCGACGCGCAGACCCACGCGCTGCCGGTCACGCCCGAAGGGCTCGACGTGATCGCCCGGATGATGGGTGAGGGCGACACCGACGCCTTCCGCCGGGTGCTGCGCGACCGGCTCGACCGGGTGGCGGAACTGACCGAAAGCTTCTTCGCGCCGGGCGAGGCGCGCGCTGCCCCGCAGGTCCGACCCGAGATGCAGGCGGTCGTTGACGGCTGGCGCGCCTATCCCGCGCTGCGCTCCGAACGCGCGGTGCGCATCTTCAAGCGGGTGGAGCCGGAAATCCTCTCCCGCCTCGACCGCGCGGCCAATCCCGACGAGGCGCTGGGCCAGTTCGACGGCTTCCTGCGCGGACTGCCCGCCGGGGTGCAGCTTTTTTCACTGTTCGAGGCCAATCACCAGTTGATCGACCTCATCGTCGACGTTTGCGCAACGGCACCGGCGCTCGCCGCCTATCTCTCGCGCAATGCGGGCGTGCTCGACGCGGTGATCGGCGGCGATTTTTTCGCCCCCTGGCCGGGCCTTCCGGCGCTTCGGGCCGAGCTTGACGCGCGCCTGGGCGAGATCCCGGATTATGAGCGCAAGCTCGACGCCGCGCGGCGCTGGGCCAAGGAATGGCATTTCCGGGTGGGCGTGCACCACCTGCGCGGGCTGATCGACGCGCAGGCGGCGGGGCGCGAATACGCCGAACTGGCCGAGGCCTGCCTTGCGGCGCTCTGGCCGCCCTGCGTGGCCGAATTCGCGCGCAAGCACGGGGCGCCCCCGGGACGGGGCGCGGTGGTGATGGGCATGGGTTCGCTCGGCGCCGAACGTCTGAACGCGGCCTCCGACCTCGACCTGATCGTGATATACGACGCGGACGGGGTCGACGCCTCGGACGGGCCGCGCCCGCTGGCTGCGCGGCAGTACTACGCGCGCCTCACGCAGGCGCTGGTCACCGCGCTGACCGCGCAGATGTCGGAAGGGCACCTCTACGAGGTCGACATGCGCCTGCGCCCCTCGGGCCGGCAGGGGCCGGTCGCGACCGCGCTGACGGGGTTCCGCGACTACCAGATGAACGAGGCCTGGACCTGGGAGCATCTGGCGCTGACGCGGGCGCGGCCAGTGGCGGGCTCGCCCGAGCTGGCCGCCGACGTGGAGGCGATCCGGCGCGAGGTTCTGGCGTCCAAGGCGGGCGGCGCGGCGGTGCGCGCCGACGTGGCCGGAATGCGCGAGCGCATCTTCGCCGCCAAGGCCCCCGATGGTGACTGGGAGGCCAAGATCGGCCCCGGCCGCCTGCAGGACCTGGAACTGCTGGCGCAGACGGTGACGCTTCTGGCCGCCGATCCCGCCCGCCGGGTCGAGGCGCAGTTGCGCGCCGGCCTGCGCGCGGGGCTGCTGACGAAGGAGGAGGAGGCGGCGCTGCAATCGGGATACCGCTTCCTCTGGCGGCTTCAGGCGGGCGGGCGGCTCCTCAGCGACCGGCCCCTCGACATGGCCGCACTGGGCGAGGGCGGGCGAGCCTTCCTGCTGCGCGAGACGGGCACGCCGGATCTGGATGGACTCCGCACCCGTCTGGCCGATACTGTCGCAACCGTCGCAGCGATCGTCGGGCGCCACTTGCCGCTGCCCGGCGGCTGATCGGACGGAGCGGAAATGGCGAGGAAAGTCATGGAGATGTCGAAGGCCGATCCGAAGGGGCTGGTGCGCGAAAGCTACGCGATCGAGGGGATCACGCTGGGCGAGTGCCGGTCGATCTTCGTCGACTGGGCGCTGAGCATTGCTCCCGGCACCGACCCGCGAGAGGCGCTCAGGGTGCTGATCGCGACCTACGGGCCGGGCCGGGCCGATCACCCGATGACCGGCGTGCTGGAGGCGGGCCTGAGCGAGGCGCCGAGCGCCGCCCGCCGGGGCGGGCGCGCCGGACGGCTGGGCGCGCGCGGCTAGCCGCGGGCGCAGGTCTGGCGCGGGCGATGCTCAGGGCAGGGCAGGTTCGCGCGCCGCTGCCTCAAGCGCGGCGACGTCGAGCTTGACCATGTCCTGCATGGTCAGCAGCACCCGCGCCGCGACGGCATCGCCTTCGGCCAGAAGGCGGGGCAGGGCGGTCGGCACGATCTGCCAGCTCAGGCCCCAGCGGTCAGTCAGCCAGCCGCAGCGCAGGGGCGTGCCGCCGTCCGAGAGCGCCGACCAGAGCCGGTCGATCTCGCCCTGACCCTCGGCGAGGATCTGGATCGAGACGGCCGGCGACAGGTGGTAATGCGGCCCACCGTTCATCGCGATGTAGCGCTGGCCCTTCAACTGGAACTCGACCAGGAACGGATCGGCCTGTTTTCCCGCGCCGTGCAGGGGATGGATCTTGAGGATCCGGCTTTCCGGGAGCAGATCGACGTAGAAACGTGCAGCTTCTTCGGCGCCGGACGGGTACCAAAGGCAGGTGCAGACACTGGCCATTGCGCAACCTCTGTGGTCGATTCCGGTCACGTTAACCTTTTGGCCACCTTTTCGCCACAATTTCGTGATGGAAATGCAGGTCGGGGGCGCGGTTGACGAGTGGCAGAATGAACCGGCACAGGATCTGGCGCCGCCCCGCGGCGATCGCGGTGGCGCTTTTCTTTCCCCTCACGGTCCTGGGCTTTCCCGCGCTCATGTCGCACGCGAGTTTCGACGAGCCGCCGGCCTCCGTCCTGGCCTGGGCGATCTACATCGCGCTGTTCGGGTTTTCGGTGAACGCCGCCTGCCGCCATATCTATGATCCGGTGCCGGAACCGGATGAGCCCGACCGCGAGGTCCAACGGCTTCTCTCCCTGCGCCGCCATCGCGGGCGCTATTCCGTCCTTGCCGCCTCGGCGGGGCTGGTGATCTGTGTCGCAGCCCTGTTTCAGGGTGACAGTGGATTGCCAGGTCTTGGCGTGATTTCAATAGCCTATACGGTCATGTTGATGCTCGCCTGGCTGGCGGTCAGCCTGGCGGCGAGCGACCGCGCCGTGCACGAGGCGCTGGCACGGCGGGGTGCGGCGCAGCCCGAGGCGCCTCAGCACGGCAGGGCCGCCGCCTCGCGCGCCAGGGACTCGATCGCGGCCCAGTCGCCGGCGGCGACACGGTCGCCGGGGGCGACCCAGCTTCCGCCGACGCAAAGGACGTTGGCGAGGGCCAGGTAGTCGGGCGCGGTTTTCAGGCCGATGCCCCCCGTGGGGCAGAAGCGCACTTGGGGCAGCGGCGAGGCGAGCGCGCCAAGCGCCTTCGCGCCGCCGATCGCCTCGGCCGGGAAGAACTTCTGCACCGTGTAGCCGCGCTCCAGGAGCGACATCACCTCGGAGGCCGTGGCGGCACCGGGCAGGAGCGGCAGATCAGCCTCGGCGCAGGCGTCGAGGAGCCGGTCGGTGGCCCCCGGCGAGACGCCGAAGCGCGCGCCCGCGGCCTTGGCGGCCTTCACGTCGGCGGGCGTAAGCAGCGTGCCGGCCCCCACCACCCCGCCCGGCACCTCGGCCATGGCGCGGATCGCGTCGAGTGCGGCGGGCGTTCGCAGCGTGACCTCGAGCGCGGGCAACCCGCCCGCGACCAGCGCGCGGGCGAGGTCGGCCGCCGTCGTCGCGTCCTTGAGCACGAGAACGGGCACGACCGGGGCCAGCGCGCAGATCTCGGCGGCGTGGCGGCTTTGTTCGGCGGGCGTCATGGCGTTGTCCTTTCGGCGGTGCGCCGGTGGCAGGCGGAGGAGCCTCCGGCGGGAGTATTTGGGCCAGAATGAAAGCGCGGGGGCAAGGGTTTCCGCGACCTCAGACGACCAGTGCGCCGCCGGTCTCGGCGGGGCCTGCGTGGGTGCGGAAGACCTCGAACAGTTCGCGCCCGATGCCGTGGCGGTTGGCCGACAGATCGGCCTGAACCGGGGCGCGCGCCGCGAAGTCGGGGACCAGCGCCTCGATCGTGCCGGCGACCGCGTCGACGCGCAGGATGTCGCCATCGCAGAGCCGCGCGAGCGGGCCGCCGACCGCGGCCTCGGGGCTGACGTGGATCGCGGCCGGGACCTTGCCGGAGGCGCCCGACATCCGCCCGTCGGTGACAAGCGCCACCTTCAGCCCGCGGTCCTGCAGGACGGAGAGCGTGGGGGTGAGCGAGTGCAACTCCGGCATGCCGTTGGCGCGCGGGCCCTGGAAGCGGACGACGACCACGCAATCGGCGGTGAACTCGCCGCGCTTGAAGGCCGCCTTGACCTCGTCCTGGCTGGCGAAGATGCGGGCCGGCGCCTCGATCACATGGCGTTCGGGGGCGACGGCGGAGACCTTCATCACCCCGCGCCCGAGGTTGCCAGCCAGCTGCTTCAGCCCGCCCGAGGGCTGGAACGGGTCGGCCGCGGGGCGCAGGACCTTGTCGTTCAGGCTTTCGCGCGGCCCCTCGGCCCAGGCGAGCGTGCCGCTCTGCAGCGTCGGTTCCTGCGCATAGCGGGAAAGACCGCCGCCCGCGACGGTGCGCACATCCTCGTGCAAAAGCCCCGCCGAGAGCAGTTCGCCGATCATGAAGGCCAGCCCGCCCGCGGCGTGGAAATGGTTCACGTCGGCCAGCCCGTTCGGATAGACCCGCGCCATCAGCGGCACCGCGTCCGAGAGGGCCGCGAAGTCGTCGAGGTCGAGCAGGATCCCCGCCGCCCGCGCCATCGCCGGCAGGTGCAGCACCAGGTTCGTCGACCCGCCCGTGGCCATCAGCCCGACGATCCCGTTGACGAAGGCGCGTTCGTCGAGGATCTCGCCCGCGGGCGTGTAGTCGTTGCCAAGCGCGGTGATCGCGGCCGCGCGGGCCACCGCCGCCTCGGTCAGCGCCTCGCGCAGCGGTGTGCCGGGGTTGACGAAGGAGGCGCCGGGCAGGTGCAGGCCCATGAACTCCATCAGCATCTGGTTGGTGTTTGCCGTGCCGTAGAAGGTGCAGGTGCCCGGCCCGTGGTAGGAGGCCATCTCCGCCGCCATCAGTTCGGCCCGCCCGACCTCGCCGGTGGCGAATTTCTGGCGCACCTTCGACTTCTCGTCGTTGGGCAGTCCGCTTGTCATCGGGCCCGCGGGCACGAAGACCGCGGGCACATGGCCGAAGGTCGCCGCCGCCATGATCAGTCCCGGCACGATCTTGTCGCAGATGCCGAGGTAGAGGGCGGCGTCGTAGCAGTTGTGGCTCATCGCCACCCCGGCGGCGAGCGCGATCACGTCGCGGGAGAAAAGCGACAGCTCCATCCCCGGCTGGCCTTGCGTGACGCCATCGCACATCGCCGGCACCCCGCCCGCGACCTGCGCGGTGGCGCCCGCGCGGCGGGCGGCGGCGCGGATGCGCTCGGGATAATGCTCGTAGGGCTGATGCGCCGAGAGCATGTCGTTGTAGGCGGTGACGATGCCGATGTTGGGCTGACGCGCCTCGGCCAACGCCGTCTTGTCCGCGCCCATCGCGGCATAGGCATGGGCCTGGTTGCCGCAGCTCAGATGCGCGCGCGCCGGACCCGCCTCGGCCGCATGGCGGATCCGGTCGAGATAGGCGCCGCGGCTCTCGGCGGAACGGGCGCGGATACGGTCTGTGACGGCGGCAATCGTGGGATGGAGCGGCATCGGGCCCTCTCTGGTCAGTCGCGGCGTGTCTAGCACATCAAGTTAGCGCTAACAACGCTGGAATCAACACATGCCGCCGGTGCATGGCGGACATTCGCGAATGGCGGTGGCGGGGGGCCGGCGCCGGGCCTAAGTCTGGGGCAACCCGCCACCCGTGACAGGAGCATACCATGCCCGCGCCCGCCGACCGCAACGAGAATCCCTCCATGGCCGAGATTGTCGCCCGCGCCCACCAGATGCGCGCCGAGGCGCTGTCGGGGGCCTTCGGCACCGCGTTCCACGCGCTGGCCACCGCGTTCCACGCGCTTGCCAACGCCTTCGGCCGGGTCTTCGCCCGCCGCGGGGCCAGCGCGGCCCGCCGCGTGATCCGCAGCGCGGTGCACTGAGGCGGCCCACTGAGGCTGATTGCCGGGTGCGCCCTGCGCGGCGCGCCCTTTCGCCCCGGCCGCGAACCGATTAAGGGAAGGCAAACCAGATCGGATCCTTCCCATGAGCGACAGCCCCCTTCCCGTCGTCCGCCTGCGCCCCAAGGCCGAGGCCCGCGCCATTCGCCACGGCTTTCCCTGGGTCTATGCCGACGAACTGGTGACCGACCGGCGCACCTCGAACCTCGCCCCCGGTGCCTTCGCCGTGCTTGAGGACAGCGAGCGGCGGCCCCTGGCCCTCGTCACCGTCAACGTGCAGTCGAAGATCATCGCCCGCGTGATGGACCGCGATCCGGGCGCCACCATCGACCGCGCCTGGCTTTCCGCCCGCATCGCCCGCGCGGCTGCCCTGCGCGACCGTCTCCATGACGCGCCCTTCTACCGCCTTGTCCATGCCGAGGCAGACGGCCTGCCCGGCGTCGTCATCGACCGCTTCGGCGATGCGGCGGTGATCCAGCCCAACGCCGCCTGGGCCGAGACGATGATCGACGACCTTGCCGCCGCATTGGCCGATGTCACCGGCGTCACCGCGATCGTCAAGAACGGCACCGGCCGGTCGCGCGGGCTCGAGGGTCTGGCCGAGGAAACCGCACTTCTCTCGGGGCGGATCGAGGCGCCGGTCGCGGTGCCGATGAACGGCGCCACCTACATGGCCGACATTCTCGGCGGGCAGAAGACCGGGCTTTTCTACGACCAGCGCCCCAACCACGCCTTCGCGCAGCGCCTGGCCCGCGGCGCGCGCGTCCTTGACGTCTTCGCCCATGTCGGCGGCTTCTCGCTCGCGGCGCTGGCGGGCGGGGCCGAAAGCGCGCTCGCCGTCGATTCCTCCGCCGCCGCCCTGGCGCTCGCCGAGGCTGGCGCCCTGGCCGGCGGCACCGCCGGTCGCTTCACCACCCGCCAGGGCGATGCCTTCGCGGCGATGGAGGCGCTGGCGGCCGAGGGTGCGCGCTTTGACCTCGTGGTCTGCGATCCGCCCGCCTTTGCGCCCTCGAAACAGGCGCTGGAGGCGGGCCTGCGCGCCTATGAGCGCGTCGCGCGGCTCGCCGCGCCGCTGGTGGCGCCGGGCGGGTTCCTGGCGCTCTGCTCCTGCTCTCACGCCGCCGACCTGACGCAGTTCCGCAACGCCTCCGCCCGCGGTATCGGGCGCGGCGGCCGGCGCGGGCAGCTTCTCCACACCGGCTATGCCGGCCCCGACCACCCGATGCTCCCGCAACTGGCCGAAAGCGGCTACCTCAAGGCGCTGTTCTTCCGGCTCGACGGATGAAGGCGCTGCTGGACGCCTGCGTCCTTTACCCGACCGTCCTGCGCGAAATTCTCCTCAGCGTCGCGGCCCGCGGGCTCTACACCCCGCTCTGGTCCGACCGCATCCTCGAGGAATGGGCGCGTGCCACCCGCAAGCTCGGCCCCGGCGCCGAAGAGATCGCGCGGGGCGAGATCGCGGCCCTCCGCGCGGCCTTTCCGCGCGCCACCGTCGCCGAACGCCCCGGCCTTGCCGCGCGGCTCCACCTGCCCGACGTCAACGACATCCATGTGCTCGCCGCCGCCATCGCCGGGGGCGCGGATGCCATCGTCACCTTCAACGCCGCCGACTTCCCCCGCCAGACGCTGGCGGAGGAGGGGATCGCGCGGCTCGACCCCGACCGCTTCCTCCTTGACCTCTGGCAGGCCGCGCCCGACCCGGTCGCCACCGCTGTCGAGACGGTCCGCGCCCGCGCCGAGGAACTCTCGGGCGAACCGCAGCCGCTGCGCGCCCTGCTCAAACGCGCAAAGCTTCCGCGCCTCGGCAAGGCACTCGCCCCCACCGGCTGACGCGACCCCGACCGCCCTTTCATTCTGGCCCAAATACTCCCGCCGGAGGCTCCCGCCGCCGGCCTCAGGCGCGCGGGTCGGGGGGGGCAAGCCCCCAGCGCCGCTCGTTCGCCTCGATCGCGGCGATGCGCGCCTCGGTGTCGGGGTGGCTGGCCAGCCAGACGGCGGGGCGGCGCCCCTCGGTCCCGGTCAGCCGGCCCAGCTTGACGAACAGCGACTTCTGCGGCGCGGTCCCGATCCCCGCCTTGACCAGCAGTGCCGAGGCCCATTCGTCGGCCTCGAACTCGTCCTGCCGGCTCAACCGGGCGGCCAGAAGGGTGGTCAGGAAGTTGGCGACGTAGAACCCGACCCCCGGCAGAAGCCGGCCGAGAACCGTCGCCAGCACCACGCGCACCGCGTTCTGGCCGGAAAAGTCGATCATCCGGCGCCGGGCATGGCCAAGCGCCACGTGGCCCATCTCGTGCGCGACGACGCTGGCCATCTCCTCGCCCGTGACCTCGCCCGCGCGGAACTTCTCGACGAAGCCGCGGGTCAGGAAGATGCGCCCGTCCGGCGCGGCCAGCCCGTTCACCGGCGCGATCTCGTAGACGCGGACCGGCACCTGCCTGAGGCCGAGGGGGGCGGCCAGCCGGTCGATAACCCGCAACAGCGCGGGATCGTCCAGCGGGCGTGACTGCGCGTCCAGCATCCGCCGCGTGCGCCAGGCGGAGAAGTGGTAGAGCACAAGGCCGTACAGGACAGCCAGAAGGATCGGGGCAAGCCGCAACATGCCCCAGATATGGGGCAGCGCATGCGGGAAGAAAAGCCGCGATCACGCCCGCGCCCTGCCGGCGCGCGCAATCAGGACAACGCCTTCACCGCCCGGCCGATCCCGTCGAGCGTGAGGGGGAACATCGCGCCCTCGAAGATCGTGCGGATCATCCCCACCGACTGCGTATGTGCCCAGTAGCGTTCGGGGAGCGGGTTCAGCCAGGCATTCGCCGGCCATTGCGCCCGCGCGCGCCCGAGCCAGACCTGCCCGGCCTCGGCGTTCCAGTGTTCGTTCGCGCCGCCGGGGTGGGCGATCTCGTAGGGCGACATCGAGGCATCGCCGACAAAGATCGCCTTGTAGTCCGCGCCATAGGTGCGCAGCACCTCGGGCGTTGGCGTCTGGTCGTTCCAGCGGCGGCGGTTGTCGCGCCAGACGCCTTCGTAAAGGCAGTTGTGGAAGTAGAAATGTTCGAGGTGCTTGAACTCGGACCGCGCGGCGCTGAACAGTTCCTCCACCAGGCGCACATGAGGGTCCATGGAGCCGCCGATGTCGAGAAACAGCAGGACCTTGACCGCATTGTGCCGCTCGGGCCGGGTCTGGACGTCCAGATAGCCGTGTTCGGCGGTGGCGCGGATGGTGCCGGGCAGGTCCAGCTCCTCCGCCGCGCCCTCGCGCGCCCAGCGGCGCAGGCGCTTCAGCGCCACCTTGATGTTGCGCGTGCCCAGTTCCACCGTGTCGTCGAGGTTGCGGAACTCGCGCTTGTCCCAGACCTTGACGGCGCGCTGGTGGCGGCTTTCCTCCTGGCCGATGCGCACCCCCTCGGGGTTGTAGCCCTGGGCGCCGAAGGGCGAGGTACCGGCGGTGCCGATCCACTTCGACCCGCCCTGGTGCCGGCCCTTCTGTTCCTCAAGGCGTTTCTTCAGCGTTTCCATTAGCTTGTCGAATCCGCCTAAAGCTTCGACCTCGGCCTTTTCGGCCTCTGTCAGGGTCCGTTCGAGGAGTTTTTCCAGCCAGTCGCGCGGCAGGTCCACCGCCTCCAGCACCTCTTCGGGCGTGATCGCCTCAAGCCCGCGGAAGGCCTCGGCGAAGGCGCGGTCGAAGCGGTCGAGGTGGCGTTCGTCCTTCACCATGGCGGTGCGGGCGAGGTAGTAGAAGGTTTCGACCTCGTAGGTCGCCAGCCCCGCCGCCATCCCTTCGAGAAACCCCAGGTATTCGCGCAGCGACACCGGAATTCCGGTCCTGCGCAGGGCTTCGAAGAAGGGCAGGAACATGGCTTAGCCCATGCGGCCGATGATCAGTGTGACGAACAGGCCGATCAGCGCGAAAATGATAGCGTGAACAATGGCATACTGCCATTTGTCAAAGCTGTTTCCGCCGCGGCGGCCGGCCCGGACCCAGCCGAGGGCGGCGCCGAGGAGAAAGCCCGCGATCACGATCATGACTGAGGTCCCCTTGCCAGTCTTTCCAGGGCGCTGAAACTCGCCTCGAAGTTGGCGATGTCCTGCCCGGAGCCGAAGCCATAGCGCGCCCAGCCCAGGCTGTCGAGACGCAGCGCCTCGGCCTCGCCGGTACGGCCGAGAAGGCGGAGCGCGGCGGCTTCGGTGCGCAGCAGTTCGGCCAGAAGGGCGGCGTTCTCCGACCGCCGCGCCGCGGGCATGGCGGCGCGGGCGATCTCGATCGCCGCACGGGCATCGCCGCGGCTGAGCGCGAAGGTGGCCAGCGGCAGGTCGGTCTGGGCGCGCTGGATGTCGGCCCCCGGGATCGCCTGGAAGGCGGCGCGCGCGCCGAGGAAGGCGGCCTGCGCGGCGGCGGCGTCGCGCGACTGGATCAGCCGGCCGAAGGCGTAAAGCGCGAATCCCGTGCGCTCGTCGCGCCAGCCGCGGGCCTGGACGATGGCGACGGCGCGCGCCGCCGCACTGCGCCGGGCGGCCAGCGACCCGCGCGGGCCGAGCGCGGATTCCATGGCGCGCACGAAGGCGCGCGGCGTCGGCGGGGGGGCCGCCGGGCCTGACTTTTCACCGGCCGGGTTCAGCCGCGCGAGGATCGCCGGCAGACGCGCGGCCACGGCGCCGCGGGTCATGCCATTCGCCAGTTCCGGCGCATAGTGGGCGCGCAGCATCAGCATGTCGAAGCCGGTCAGGACGGTGTGGAAGTTGTCGTCGTTGAAGACGGAATCGGGCAGTTCATAGAGGTCGTTGAGCGGGCCGAGCGCCTGGGCGATCTCTTCGTGCAGGCAGTCGCGAATCTCCTGCGGGGCGGTGTCGGCGGGGATGAACACCGCCACCCGTTCGCGGCGCTGCAGGCGCGTCCAGTCGGTCGCGCCCGAGCGCCCGAGCGCGCGGTACTCGGCCCAGGACGACACCCCCGGCTCGACGAAGCAGGCGGCCTGCGGCACCTGTGCCTGCATGGTGCGTCGGGGCAGGAACTCGACGGTGATCGCCGCCGGACCGGCGGTCTGGAAGATGTCGATCCCCGCCTCGGACCGCAGCCGGTCGAGGAGCCGCGCGAGGTCCGGCCCCGCCGTGGGCGGCACCGCCCCGGTCAGTGCGACCGGGATCGGCCCGTCGAACCGGGTCAGCACTGGCAGATCCTCTCCGGTCTCGAGCCGGAAGGCGAGGTCGAGGAAGTTGCGCGCCATCTCGGCGTTCGGGCGCAGCGGGCGCTGCGGCACGCTTTCGCCGAAAAACCGCATCGGCGGCAGGTCGAAGGCCGGCGCGCGGGACGCCGAGGGCGCGGGGGGCGCGGGCGGCGGCGGCACGCAGGCGGCCAGGAGCGCCAGGGCGGCAAGGGGGGCGAGAAGGGCGCGCATCAGGGGCGGTTGTACTCGATGAAGGGGGTCTTCACGCCGATGCGGTCGTAAAGCCGGCGGGCGGTGTGGTTGAAGTCTTGCGTCAGCCAGTAGACCGAGGCGGCGCCCTGCGCGTCAGCGGCGGCATAGACCGCCTCGATCAGGGCGCGCCCGATGCCCAGGCCGCGCACGTCCGGGTCGGCGTAGAGATCCTGCAGGTAGCAGGTGTCGGCGACCGACCAGCAACTGCGGTGGAAGAGGTAATGCGCGAGCCCCACCGCCCGGCCGCTCCGGAGCGCCAGCAGGCCGCGGTATTCGCCCGGCAGGCCCGATGTGAGGCGCGCGAAGGTGGTGGCGAAGACCTCTTCGGGCAGATCGGTTTCGTAGAAGGCCAGATAGTCGCGCCACAGCCGACGCCAGTCGGGCTCGTCCGTCGGTGCGATGGCGCGAATGATGAGCGGCTCGGTCATGGGGTCCTCCGGCGGGGCCACGCTAGCGCGCCGGCGCGGCGGGCGCAAACCTTCGCGGGGGGTGTGCGGCGGGTTTCGGCGGGAAGGCGCACCCTCTAGCGCGCCCGCGCCATGAAGGCGAGCCGTTCGAAAAGCGCCACGTCCTGCTCGTTCTTCAGAAGTGCCCCGTGCAGCTTCGGCAACAGATGCCGCGGGTCGCGCGTCAGGTCCTCGGGCGCCAGATCCTCGGCCAGGATCAGCTTGAGCCAGTCGAGCACCTCCGAGGTCGAGGGCTTCTTCTTCAGCCCCGGCGTCTCGCGGATCTCGTAGAAGCGGGTCAGCGCCTCGGCCAGAAGCCGTTCCTTGATCTGCGGGAAATGCACCGCGACGATGCGCCTCAGCGTCTCGGCCTCGGGGAAGCGGATGTAGTGGAAGAAGCAGCGCCTGAGGAAGGCGTCCGGCAGTTCCTTTTCGTTGTTCGAGGTGATGATGACGACCGGGCGGTGGCGCGCGCGGATCGTCTCGCCCGTCTCGTAGACGTGGAACTCCATCCGGTCGAGTTCCTGCAGAAGGTCGTTCGGAAACTCGATGTCGGCCTTGTCGATCTCGTCGATGAGGAGGACGACCTTGCCCCCGGCCTCGAACGCCTGCCAGAGCTTGCCCTTGCGGATGTAGTTGCGGACGTCGTGCACCCGTTCGTCTCCCAGCTGGCTGTCGCGGAGCCGGCTGACGGCGTCGTATTCGTAAAGCCCCTGCTGCGCCTTGGTCGTCGACTTGACGTGCCATTCGATCAGCGGCAGGCCAAGCGCGCCGGCGACCTGGCGCGCGAGTTCGGTCTTGCCGGTGCCGGGCTCGCCCTTGACCAGCAACGGACGTTCGAGCGTGACGGCGGCGTTGACCGCGACGGTCAGATCCTCGGTCGCAACGTAATTCGCCGTTCCGTGAAATTTCATCAGCTTGTGTCTCCGCAGCGGGCAGATGCCCAGATGCAGAGATACGCGCGTCATCAAAATGCCGCAAGGCGGGGTGAGAGCTAGTGACAACCCCCCGCGGTTAGGCTAATGGAGCGCCCGAGGAGAGCCGGATGACGATTGCAGCAATGACAAACGGCTCCGCAGGCAGGATGGGAGCAGAGATGAAGGCAGAAATCTTTCTTCCCGAAGACTATCGTCCCGCCGAGGACGAGCCCTTCATGAACGAGCGGCAACTCGAATACTTCCGCCGCAAGCTGACCGCCTGGAAGGGTGAGCTTCTGGAGCAGTCGGCCGAGACGCTCGAAGGTCTTCAGGACAGCGCGCGCAACGTGCCCGACCTGGCCGACCGCGCGAGCGAGGAGACCGACCGCGCGCTGGAACTGCGGACCCGCGACCGCCAGCGCAAGCTGGTGGCCAAGATCGACGCGGCGCTCAGGCGGATCGAGAACGGCGAATACGGCTACTGCGAGATGACCGGGGAACCGATCTCTCTCAAGCGGCTGGATGCCCGCCCGATCGCGACGATGACGCTCGAGGCGCAGGAACGGCACGAACGGCGCGAGCGCGTGCATCGCGACGACTGACCCCGGCGGCCGGGGCTGGCAGAATTCGGCGCCGGGGCCCTGGTGGCTCCGGCGTCCCTGTTTCCGGAGGGTGGCGTGAGCGCGCGCAGGATCACGATCGTCGGGGCGGGCATCGCGGGGCTTGCCGTCGCGCGGGCGCTGGCGCTGCGCGGGGCGGAGGTGACCGTCCTTGAGCAGGCGCCCGAGATTCGCGAGGTCGGCGCGGGCCTTCAGATCACGCCGAACGGACACCGCGTGATCGAGGCGCTGGGCCTTGGCGGCGAGGCCGCGCAGGAGGGGCAGCGCGCCGAGGCGGTCGAACTGGTCGATGGCGAAAGCGGGGGCAGGGTGCTGCGCCTCGATCTGTTGCAGCAGCGACCGGGATCGCCGTTCCGCTTTTTCCACCGCGCCGACCTGATCGGCATGCTTGCGAACGGCGCGCGCGCCGCCGGCGTCGAGATCCGGCTTTTGCAGAAGATCGACAGCGTCACCCTGGGCGATGGCCCCCCGCGGATCCGGACCGCGCTGGGCGACGAGGTCGAGACGGACATCCTGATCGGCGCCGACGGCCTGCATTCGAAGGTGCGCGAGGCGCTGAACGGCAGGGTTGCGCCCTTCTTCACCCATCAGGTCGCCTGGCGCGCGACACTGCCCGCCGACCCCGGCATCCGCCCGGTGGCGCAGGTCTTCATGGGGGCGGGGCGGCACGTGGTCAGCTATCCGCTCCGCGGCGGGCACCTGCGCAATGTCGTGGCCGTGGAGGAGCGGCGCCACTGGGCCGAGGAAAGCTGGTCCTTGACCGACGATCCCCTCGCCCTGCGCATCGCGTTCGAGGATTTCGTGCCCGAGGTGCGCGGCTGGCTGGACCGGATCGAGCGGCCAAACCTCTGGGGCCTTTTCCGACACCCGGTGGCCGTGCGCTGGCACGGTGGGGGCGCTGTGATTCTTGGCGATGCCGCCCATCCGACGCTGCCATTCCTGGCGCAGGGCGCCAACATGGCGCTCGAGGATGCATGGGTGCTGGCCGATTGCCTGATGTCCTTCAAGGCGCCCGAGGATGGCTTCGCCGACTATCACGCCCGGCGCGCGGCGCGCGTGCGCCGGATCGTGGAGGCCGCGAATGCCAACGCGAAGAACTATCACATGTCGGGCCTGCGCCGCGACCTTGCCCACGGGCTGCTCCGTGTGCTGGACCGCTTTGCCCCCGCGACCATGCTCAACCGCTTCGACTGGCTCTACGGCGCCGACGTGACCCGCAACGGCTGAGCCGCCGCCACCCCCCGCTACGTCGCCGCGGCTGACCCGCGCTCGCGCCACCAGTCCTGTGCCTGAAGCTTCCAGTAGGTCAGTTGCGCTGCGACAAGCCCCGCCGGCCCGCCCGCCCAGTCCAGCCCGAACGGCGCGAAAAGCCTGATCCGGTCGCTCTCTCCCAGTATCGCCTCGGCCAGAACCTTGCCGGCGATGGCGGTGGTGTTCAGCCCGTGGCCGCCGAAGGCGGTGATGTGCCAGACACCCGGCGCCATCTCCCCCACTTGCGGCATCAGGTGGCGGGCATAGCCCATCAGGCCCGACCACGACAGTTCGGTGCGCAGATCCGCAAGCTGGGGATAGGCCGTCAGCATCTCGTGCCGCAGTTCGCGCGCGATGCCCGCCGGGTCGGCCGCCCGCGTGGTGATCCGCCCGCCCCAGAGAAGCCGCCGCCCGCCCTCCACCAGCCGGTAATAGTCCCCCGCACGGCGGTCGTCGTACATGCAGGCGCGGGTACGGATCGCGCTGGCGATCAGGTCGGGCGCCGCTTCCGTCGCCATCATGTAGGTGGCGATCGGCAGGACCGCGCGCCTCAGCCGCAGCACCAGCCCGCCGGTGTAGCCGCCGGTGGCGAAGACCACGCGCGGCGCCTCGATCCGTCCGCCCGCGGTCTCCACCCGCTTCACCGCGCCGGAGAGGCTGGCCGCGGTCGCGGGCGCGCCCTCGTAGATGCGCCCGCCCAGCCGCTCGATCTCCGCGGCAATGGCACGCAGCGTGTTGAGCGGGTGGATGTGGAAGGCGTTCGGGTCGTGGATGGCGTGGAAATAGCGCGGGCTGGTGACGTGCTCGGCCAATGCCGCCCGGTCGAGATAGGTCATCTCGTAGCCGTAGACCTCGGCCAGTTCCGCGACATGGGCCCTGAGGTCGTCGGCCCGGTCGAAACGGCGCAGGCTCAGGAGGCCCGGCATCAGCCCCGCGCTCTCGATACCCAGATCGCGGATCGTGGCGCGCAGCCGCTCCACCCCCTCGATCGACAGCCGGTGCAGCGCCCGCGCATCCTCAGGCCCGACCCGCGCCCGGATCGCCGCATCTCCCCCTGCAAAGGCCGGGCTGACCAGCCCGCCATTGCGCCCCGAGGCGCCGAAGCCCACCCGCTCCGCCTCCAGAAGCGCCACTCGCTGCCCCCCGCGCGCGAGTTCCAGCGCCGTCGTCAGCCCGGCAAGACCGCCGCCGACGATGGCCACGTCGGCCTCCTCCCGGCCGGCAAGGCCGGGCCGCTCCCGCCGGTCGGCGGCGGTGCGCACGTAATAGGTATCCGGGTACGCCATCGCCTCAGGCCTCCAACTCGATCCAGACCGGCACATGGTCCGAGGGCTTGTCGCCGTCGCGCACGGCCTTGTCGATGCCCGCGTCGCTCAGAAGGTCGGCCGCCTGCGGACCCAGCAGCAGGTGATCGATGCGGATGCCGTCGTTCTTCTGCCAGGCGGCCCCCTGGTAATCCCAGAAGGTGTAAAGCCCAGGACGCGGATCGCGGGTGCGGATCGCCTCGGTCAGGCCAAGGTTCACGATCGCCCGGAACGCCGCGCGGCTTTCTGGGCGAAAGAGCGCATCCTCGACCCAGGCCTCGGGCCGCGCCGCGTCGATCGGCGCGGGGATCACGTTGTAGTCGCCGCCCAGCACCAGCGGCACCTCCTCCGCCAGAAGATCGGCCACCCGCGCCTTCATCCGCGCCATCCACGCCAGCTTGTAGTCGAACTTCGGCCCCGGCGCGGGGTTGCCGTTCGGCAGGTAAAGCGCGACCAGCCGCACCGCCACCTTGCCCACCACGGTCGCCTCGATCCAGCGCGCCTGCGCGTCCGCGTCGTCGCCCGGAAGCCCGCGCTCCACATCCTCAAGCGGCAGCCGCGACAGGATCGCGACCCCGTTGAAGCCCTTCTGCCCGTGGGTTTCGACGAAATAGCCGCGTTCCTCGAAAACCTCGCGCGGGAACCCCTCGTCGACCGACTTGATCTCCTGCAGAAGCACAACGTCGGGCCGCGCCGCGTCGAGCCAGGCCAGTAGCGCCTCGATCCGGGCCTTGATGCCGTTGATGTTGAACGTCGCGATCTTCATGCGCGGCCCCCCTCCGGTCGCCCACCCGGGGTCACCCCCCGGGTCGCACCGTTCTCGCCGGGATCGGGGCGGAGGGCAAGCCACCCCCCTTCATTCTGGCGCCAAATACTCCCGCCCGAGGCGCCGGAGCCGGCCCTGCCGGGGCAGGGGCGGCGACAGACGTCTTGCGCGCCGGCACGGCGCGCACCGCCAGATTCAGATCGAAAAACTGGTCCCGCAGCCGCAGGAGGAGGTCGCGTTGGGGTTCTCGATGACGAAGCGCGCGCCGATCAGTTCCTCGGAAAAATCGATCGTCGCATCGGTCAGGAAGGGCAGCGACACCGCATCGACCAGCACCTTCTGGCCGGCGCCTTCCAGCACCAGATCGTCGGGCGCGGGATCGTCGAGCGTTATCTCGTACTGGAACCCGGAACAGCCCCCGCCCGACACGGCCACGCGCAGCGCCTTCTCCTCGCCCGCGGAGGCGTTGATCTCGGCCAGCCGGGCGAAGGCGCGGGGGGTGACTTTCGGCGGCAGGGTGAGGTTCATCGGAAAACCCGTGTCAATTTCGCTTCCCCACCATATATGAAGGGGCACAGCAACGACAAGAACCGGCCCCCGGGAACGCCCGAATGACGCTCGCCCCCTATGCCTGCCGCCCCGAAGACAGCCGCGGCCGGCTCCATCCCGAAAGCATGTCCACCTTCCGCTCGCCCTTCCAGCGCGACCGCGACCGGATCATCCACTCCTCGGCCTTCCGCCGGCTCAAGCACAAGACGCAGGTCTTCGTGGAGCACGAGGGCGACTATTACCGCACCCGGCTCACCCATACGATCGAGGTGGCGCAGGTCGCGCGCACCATCGCCGCGCACCTCGGCCTCAACACCGACCTCGCCGAGGCGGTGGCGCTGGCCCACGACCTCGGCCATCCGCCCTTCGGGCACACTGGCGAGGATGCGCTGGCCGACCTGATGGCGCCCTACGGCGGCTTCGACCACAACGCCCAGGCGCTCCGGATCGTGACCCGGCTCGAACGCCATTACGCGGGCTTCGACGGGCTCAACCTGACCTGGGAGACGCTCGAGGGCATCGCCAAGCACAACGGGCCGGTGATCGGGCCGCGCGCTTCGGGCTCCCATTCCGTCCCCGAGGGCGGCACGTTGCCCTACGCGCTGGCAGAGTGCAACGCGGCCTGGGATCTGGAGCTTGACACCTTCGCCTCGGCCGAGGCGCAGGTGGCCGCCGTCGCGGACGATGTCGCCTACAACCACCACGACCTGCACGACGGGCTGCGCGCGGGGCTTTTCACCGAGGCCGACCTGATGGACCTGCCGGTAACCCGCCCCGCCTTCGAGGAGGTGGACCGCCTGCACCCCGGCCTCGACCCCACCCGGCGCCGGCACGAGGCGCTGCGCCGCGTCTTCGGCACCATGGTCGAGGACGTGATCGCCGTCGCGCAGAACCGGCTTGAGGCAAGCCAACCGCAATCGGCCGCCGAGATCCGGGCGATGGACGGGCCGATCATCCGCTTCTCGAAGCCGCTCTACCAGAACCTCAAGGCGATCAAGTCGTTCCTCTTCACCCGCATGTACCGCGCCCCCTCGGTCGTGGTCGAACGCCAGCGGGTGACGGCGATGATCCGCGACCTCTTCCCGCTCTTCCTCGGCGACCCGGCGCTCCTGCCCGGCGAATGGCGCGCCGATGTCGCCGCGGCAGGGGACGAGACGGAACTGGCGCGCGTCGTGCTCGACTATGTCGCGGGCATGACCGACCGCTTCGCGATCCAGGAACACGAACGGCTCTGCGGCGGGGGCGGGGGCAACGGCGGGGCCTGACCGCGCGCTTTTCATTCTGGCCCAAATACTCCGGGGTCCGGGGCAGAGCCCCGGCCCGGCTGCTCTGGCCCGCCCCTTCGGCCCGCCGCGCGCCCCCCCCCGCGCGCCATTGACGCGCGGGCGTGGCTCTGGCATGCCCGGCCGGAACAAAGGGACCGATCATGAACCTGTTTTCCGACATCCGCGCACTGGTCATCGACAGCCTCGCCGCGATGCAGGCCGAGGGCGCGCTGCCCGCCGGGCTCGACATGACCAACGTCGCGGTCGAGCCGCCGCGCGACGCGGCTCATGGCGACATGGCGACGAACGCCGCGATGGTGCTGGCCAAGCCCGCCGGCCAGAACCCCCGCGCCATCGCCGAGGCGCTGGCGGCGAAACTTGCCGCCGACCCGCGCATCGTCACCGCCGAGGTCGCGGGGCCCGGCTTCCTGAACCTGCGCCTGACCCCGGCCGCCTGGCAGGGCGTGGTCGCCGCCGCGCTGGCCGCGGGCCGCGACTTCGGCCGCTCCGCCATGGGGCGCGGCGTGAAGGTCAACGTCGAGTTCGTCTCCGCCAACCCCACCGGGCCGATGCACGTCGGCCATACCCGCGGCGCGGTCTTCGGCGACGCGCTGGCCGCGCTCTTGGATTTCGCCGGCCACGAGGTCACGCGCGAATACTACATCAACGACGCCGGCGCGCAGGTCGACGTGCTGGCGCGCTCGGCCTATGAACGCTACCGCGAGGCCAACGGCCTTTCCCCCGAGATCCGCGAAGGGCTCTATCCCGGCGACTACCTGATCCCGGTCGGCGAGGCCTTGAAGGCGAAATACGGCACCAGCCTTCTCGACCGGCACGAGGGGGACTGGCTGGCCGAAGTGCGCGAGTTTGCCACCGCCGAGATGATGGCGATGATCCGCGCCGACCTCGCGCTTCTCGGCGTGAAGATGGATGTCTTCTCCTCCGAACGCGCGATCACCGCCTCGGGCCGGGTCGAGGAGGCGATCGCGACACTGCGCGGCATGGACCTGATCTACGAGGGGATGCTGGAGGCGCCGAAGGGCAAGCTGCCCGACGACTGGGAGGAACGCGAGCAGACGCTGTTCCGCTCGACCGCGCATGGCGACGACGTGGACCGGCCGGTGAAGAAATCGGACGGGTCTTGGACCTATTTTGCCCCCGACATCGCCTATCACTGGGACAAGGTGAAACGCGGCTACGACCAGCTGATCGACATCCTCGGCGCCGACCATGGCGGCTATGTCAAGCGGCTGAAGGCGGTCGTCTCGGCGCTGTCGGCGGGTCGCGTACCGCTCGAGGTCAAGCTGATCCAGATGGTCAAGCTCTACAAGAACGGCGAGCCGTTCAAGATGTCGAAGCGCGCGGGCACCTTCGTGACGCTGCGCGACGTGGTCGAACAGGCGGGCGCCGACGTGACGCGCTTTGTCATGCTGACGCGGAAGAACGACGCGGCGCTCGACTTTGACTTCGACAAGGTGCTGGAACAGTCGAAGGACAACCCGGTCTTCTATGTGCAATACGCCCATGCGCGCGTCTGCTCGGTCATCCGCAAGGCCGCCGAGGCGGGGATTGCCGCCGATGACACGACGCTGGCGCGGGCCGATTTCGCGCGCCTTTCGCACGAGGCGGAACTGGCGCTGGCCCGCAAGATCGCCGAATGGCCGCGTCTGGTCGAGATCGCCGCGCGCGGGCAGGAGCCGCACCGCATCGCCTTCTACCTCTACGAACTGGCCTCCGAACTGCACGGGCTCTGGAACCGCGGCAACGAGGAAACCGGCCTGCGCTTCGTCCAGGACGGTAATATCCCGGCTTCGCAGGCGAAAATCGCGCTCGCCCGGGCCACGGCCGTTGTCATTTCCGCAGGTCTTGGTATCCTTGGCGTGACCCCGGCGGAAGAAATGCGCTGACAACAGGCGCCACGCCGGGGTTCTGACAGGCAAGCGGGCGGCACGCCGTCCGGAGCGAGGCGGAGCATGGCGGATATCGACTTCGACGATTTCCCGGTCGAGGGGGGCTATGCGGCCCCGCGCTCGGAACGGGTGCAGAAGCTTTTCGGCGCTGCCGGGGCGATCACCTCGGCCGCGCTGGTCGCCGGGCTCCTGGTCTGGGGCTACAAGCTTGCGGTGCGCGACGTGACGGGAATTCCGGTCATCCGCGCGCTGGAAGGGCCCGCGCGCGTGGCGCCCGACAACCCTGGCGGCGAACTGGCCGAACACACCGGCCTTGCGGTCAACGCCATCGCCGCGGACGGCATCGCCGAGGCCCCGGCCGAGACGCTGACGCTCGCACCGGGGGCCACCGGTCTTGCGCCCGAGGATGTGGCGGGCGGCGAACTTGCCAGCCTGCCCGCGGTACCCGAAGGGGCGCTGCCGGAGGTTCCGCTGGCCGATGCCCCGGCCGCGGACCCTTCCGCGACGCCGCCCGCCACCGCGGGCGAGGTCGTGGCCGCCGCGCCCGTCACCGAAACCGTGCTGGCCGATCCGCTGCCCGACGAGGCGCCGGAACCGCTTCTGGAAGCCGAGGGGGCGCTTGAGGGCGATGCCGCCGCGCCGCGCCCGGTGGCGCGGCCTGCGCGCCTTGCCGCGGCATCTTCCGGCGCGGGCGCCGAGGCCACCGGCGGCTACGACCCCGAGGCGGACGCCATCGCCGCCGCCGTGGCCGCCGCCATGGCCCCGCCCGCGGTCGAGGCCAATCCCGCGCTCCTGCCTGCCGGGACCAGCCTTGCGCAGCTGGGCTCCTTCGACACCGAGGCCGAGGCGCGGCTGGAATGGGACCGCATCGCCGCCCGCTACGGCGCGCTGATGGAAGGGCGCCAGCGCGTGATCGAACCCGCGGAATCGGGTGGCAACAGCTTTGTCCGCCTCAGGGCCGCGGGCTTTGAGGGGATGGACGACGCGCGGCGCTTCTGCTCGGTCCTGCTGGCGGAAAACACCCAATGCGTTCCGACCCAGACGAAGTGACGGCCGGCGCCCGGCCCGCGGCCGCCATCCTGGGCAACGCGGGGACCGTCCTGACACCGGAGGAGGCCGCGTTCTTCCGCGACGCCAACCCGCTTGGCTTCATCCTGTTCGCCCGCAACGTCGAAAACCCCGAGCAGTTGCGCCGCCTGACCGGAGAGTTGCGCGAGGCGGTGGGGCGCGACGCGCCGGTGCTGGTGGACCAGGAAGGCGGGCGGGTGCAGCGCCTGCGCGCGCCGCACTGGCGCGAATGGCTGCCGCCGCTCGACCAGGTCGCGGCCACCCCGCCCGAGGCGATGGCGCGCGGCATCTGGCTGCGCTACCGGCTGATCGCAGAGGAACTGCGCCGCGTCGGCATCGACGCCGACTGCGCGCCCTCGGCCGACATCGCGGGCGCGGACACCCATCCGTTCCTGCGCAACCGCTGCTTCGGAAGCGACGCGGCGACGGTGACGCGGGCGGCGCGCGCGGCCGCCGAGGGGCTGCTGGCCGGGGGCGTGATCCCGGTGATGAAGCACATGCCCGGCCACGGCCGCGCGGTCGCGGACAGCCACCTGGAACTGCCCGCCGTCACCGCGACCGAGGCGGACCTGATCGCCACCGACTTCGCCCCCTTTTCCGCGCTCAACGACCTGCCTGCCGGCATGACCGCGCATATCCGTTTCACCGCCATCGACCCCGACCGTCCGGCGACCGCCTCGCCCGTGGTGATCGACCTGATCCGCCGGCGGATCGGCTTTCAGGGTCTGCTGCTGACCGACGACATCTCGATGCAGGCGCTGTCGGGCACCATCCCCGAACGCGCCCGCGCCGCCATCGCGGCGGGCTGCGACATCGTCCTGCACTGCAACGGCACGATGGAAGAAATGGCCGGCACCATTGCCGCCGCCGGGCCGATGACGGATGCGGCCCTGCGGCGGGCCGCTGCGGCGCTCGCCCTGCGGGAAATGGCCGAGCCCATTGACACCGCCCTTCTGGAGGCCGAACTTGAGGCGCTTCTGAAGGGATAGCGCATGGCCGACCCGAGCCTGTTCGAGGAAGACGTCCAGTCCGTCGGCGACCGGCTTCAGGCCGAGGCGCTGATCGTCGATGTCGACGGGTTCGAGGGGCCGCTCGACCTGCTGCTGACGCTGTCGCGCACCCAGAAGGTGGACTTGCGGCGCATCTCGGTGCTGCAGCTGGCCGAACAGTACCTCGGTTTCGTCGAGAAGGCGAAGAAGCTCAGGATCGAGCTTGCGGCCGACTACCTGGTGATGGCGGCCTGGCTTGCGTTCCTGAAATCGCGCCTCCTCCTGCCGCCCGACCCGAGCGAGGAGGGGCCGACGGGTGAGGACCTGGCCGCGCACCTTGCCTTTCAGCTGGAACGCCTCCAGGCCATGCGCGAGGTGGCGGCCCGGCTGATGGCGCGCGACCAGAAGGGGCGCGACTTCTTCGTGCGCGGCATCCCCGAGGACGTGCAGCGCAGCCGCAAGATCCAGTTCACCGCCACGCTTCTCGACCTGATGCAGGCCTATGCGCGCATCCGCACGCATGACGAATTCCGCCCCTACGCCTTCGACCGCAACCACGTCTTCACCATGGAACAGGCGCTGGAGCGGATGCGGGGCCTGATCGGCTATGCCGGCGACTGGACGGACCTCGCCAGCTACCTGCCCGAGGGCTGGGGTGCCGATCCCGTCCGGCGGCGGTCGGCGACGGCGGCGACCTTCGCCGCATCCCTCGAACTCGCCAAGCAGGGGCAGATCGAGTTAAGACAGAGTGAGACCTTCGCCCCCATCGCGATCAGACGGAAGACGCCTTGACCGACACAGCCGCCCCCGATCCGCGCGAGGCCGAGAAAAGCCTGTTCGACGCCCCGCCCCTGGCCGAGCAGGAGCGGATGGTCGAGGCGATCCTGTTCGCCTCGGCCGATCCGGTGACGGTGGCGGAGATGGCGGCGCGGATGCCGCACGGCGCCGACCCGGCGGAGGCGCTGGTCTACCTGCGCCGCCGCTACGAGGGGCGCGGGGTGCGCGTGGTGAAGGTCGGCGATGCCTGGGCGATCCGCACCGCACCCGACCTCGGGTTCCTGATGCAGAAGGAAGTGGTGGAGACGCGCAAGCTCAGCCGCGCGGCCATCGAGACGCTGGCGATCATCGCCTATCACCAGCCCGTCACGCGCGCCGAGATCGAGGAGATCCGCGGCGTCGCGGTCAGCCGCGGCACCGTCGACCAGCTTCTGGAACTGGACTGGATCCGC
Source organism: Albidovulum sediminis (assembly GCF_025380365.1). Classification (GTDB taxonomy): domain Bacteria; phylum Pseudomonadota; class Alphaproteobacteria; order Rhodobacterales; family Rhodobacteraceae; genus Albidovulum; species Albidovulum sediminis. The sequence goes on along the minus strand of NZ_JAOCQF010000001.1, from coordinate 1,258,984 downwards.
TTCGGCCGCCGCCGGATGACGCCGGGGCGGCCGGTGACCTTCGTCGTCACGCAGGGCTTCCTTGACCACTTCGGGCTGGAAAGCGCGCGCGACCTGCCGGGGTTGAAGGAACTGCGCGCGGCGGGCCTTCTCGACAACCGGCCAATGCCGGGCTTCGGGCAGGGCGAGGACGAGGGCGAGGATCAGACCGGGCAGAGCGAGTTGTTCGAGGACTGAGGCACGGGGCCGGGGCGCGAGCGCGCCTTCAACCGGCCCGGAAGTGCTTCGACAGCTTCAGCCCCTGGCCCTGGTAGTTCGACTGGATGCCCGCGCCGTAAAGCCGTTCAGGCACCGAGACCATGCGCTCATAGATCAGCCGCCCGACGACCTGACCGTGTTCGAGGACAAAGGGCGCCTCGTGGCAGCGCACCTCAAGCACGCCGCGCGACCCCGCGCCGCCGGCCGCGTCATAGCCGAAACCGGGGTCGAAGAAGCCCGCGTAATGCACCCGGAACTCGCCCACCATGGCAAGATAGGGGGCCATTTCCGCAGCGCAGTCGGGCGGGATCGCGATCGCCTCGCGGCTGACGAGGATGTAGAAGGCGCCGGGGTCGAGGATGATGCGGCCTTCGCGCGTGCGCACCTCCTCCCAGAAGTCGGCGGGGGCGTAGTGACCCACCTTGTCGAGGTCGATGACGCCCGCGTGCGGCTTGGCGCGGTAGCCGACAAGGTCGCCGCGTTCGGGCCTGAGCCCCACCGAAAAGGCAAGCCCGTCGGAAATCACCGCCGCGCCCGAGACGATGGGGGTGCGGGCGTGGATCGCGGCAAGTTCCGCGTCGTCGATCCGGGTCTGTCCCTGGCGGAAGATGACCTGGCTCAGCATCTGCCCGGTCCGGGCGAGGACGGAGAAGGAGCGCGGGCAGATCTCGACGTAAAGCGGCCCCTGGTGGCCGTCGGGCACGCGGTCGAACTCGGTCCCGTTGTCGGTGATGACGCGGGTCAGCAGGTCAAGCCGGCCGATCGAGGATTTCGCCGAGGCCGCACCGGACGTGCCGCGCGGCAGGCGCACCGATTCGAGCAGCGGCACGACATAGACGCAGCCCTTTTCCAGCACCGCGCCCTGCGTCAGGTCGATGCGGTGCATCTCGAACTCGGCGATGCGCTCGGCCACGGTGCGGCCCGCGCCCGGAAGGAACGAGGCGCGCACCCGGTAGGCGACGGTGCCGAGGCGGAGATCAAGGCTCGCGGGCTGTATCTGGCCCTCGGCCACGGGCGCGGCGGCGGTAATCGCGCCGGAGGCGACCAGCGCCCGGATGCCGCTGTCTGCCAGGACGCCGCTGACGCTCATCGCCTTCCCCCGCACAGACGAACGCCCACCTCGACACCGAGGTGGGCGTTTCGGTGATGGTCGGGCCGGTGAGATTCGAACTCACGACCTTCCGCCCCCCAGACGGACGCGCTAACCAGGCTGCGCCACGGCCCGACGCGGCGGTGTATAGGACGATTGGCGGGGCAGGGGCAAGCGACAAAACGCATCCCGGACAGGTCCTTGCCGGATTATCCCTGCGGGGGCTGCCCGGCCGCGCGCCGGCGGTCGCGCAGCGCGGCAAGGCGGCGGTAAAGGGCGGCCAGCGCCTCGCGGTTGCGCGATGCCGCGACCGGATCGGCGGCACGGAGCCGCGCGGCGAGCGTGGCGTCGGGCGCCGAAGGCGCGGGGAAGGCGTGGACGCGCGCGGTCTCCGTCCGTGGTTCGGTCGGAACGTCGACCTGCATCGGCGCTTCCTGCACGGGCATCGCGCGCGGGCTTGTGTCGAAGGGCAGGCGCGGCTCGCGCTCCGCCCCGGAAGGGGCAGTCGTGGCGCGCGCCCCGGAAGGGGCAGGCGCGGGGGCAGGGGCTTCCGGCTCGGCCGTCGGGGCCGCAGCGGCGATGTCCGCGGCCGGGGCATCGGCCTTTGCCGTGCTGGCCACCGCCTCCTGCGCCGCCGCGCCCGTTCCTGCCTGTGCCGTGGTCTCGGCAGGCAGGTCGGCGGGCAGGTCGGCGGGCAGATCCTCGGCAAGACCCGAGACGTGGCGCACACCCTGTTCGCGCAGGATCTTCCTGACCCCGCGGATGGTGATCCCGTCCTCATGCAGAAGCTTGCGGATGCCCGCAATCAGCGCCACGTCCTGCGGGCGGTAGTAGCGGCGCCCGCCCGCCCGCTTCATCGGGCGGATCTGCGGAAACTGGCTTTCCCAGAACCGGAGCACATGCGCGGGCGTGTCGAGAATCTCGGCGACTTCGCTGATCGTCCGGAACGCCTCGGCGGACTTCGCCATCGGGATGCGCCTCAGCCCCGGTTCCCGGCCGCGACTCGGTCCTTCATCAGGTGGGATGGCCGGAACGTCAGCACGCGGCGGGGATGGATCGGCACCTCGTCGCCGGTCTTGGGGTTGCGCCCCATGCGGGCGGCCTTGTCGCGGACCGAGAAGGTGCCGAAGGACGAGATCTTGACGGTTTCGCCCGAAACCAGCGCGTCGGACATGTGCTGAAGCACGCTTTCCACCAGTTGCGCCGATTCATTGCGGGACAGGCCGACCTCGCGGAAGACGGCCTCGGTCAGGTCCATGCGTGTCAGGGTCTTCTCGCTCATCACGTCCCCCCCAAGGTTGCGTGCAGCGAAGGATGCGGGCTTGGCAAACCCAAGTCAATATCAATGACTTGAAGCGGTCAATTCAGGCGAAGATTCACCACCTGAGGACGACTGAACCCCAGGCGAGACCCCCGCCGATGGCCTCGGTCACGACCAGATCGCCGGTTTTGAGCTGTCCGCGCGCCTTGCCCACCGACAGCGCGAGGGGAATCGAGGCGGCCGAGGTGTTGCCGTGGTCCTGCACGGTGACGACGACCCGCTCCATCGGTACCTGCATCCGCTGGGCGGTGGCGGTGATGATGCGCAGGTTGGCCTGGTGCGGAACGATCCAGTCCACATCCGCCCCGCTGAGTCCGACCTTGTCGAGCGCGGCATGCGCGGTGGCGGCCAGTTTCTCGACCGCATGGCGGAAAACCTGGTTGCCCTGCATCCGGAGATGCCCCGCGGTGCCGGTGGTCGACACCCCGCCGTCGACATAGAGCAGATCGCGGTAGGAGCCGTCGCTGTTCAGGTCGGTGGCGAGGATGCCGCGATCCGCGGTGGTGCCGGTGCCTTCCGCGGCCTCCAGCACCAGCGCGCCGGCGCCGTCGCCGAACAGCACGCAGGTTGACCGGTCCTCCCAGTCGAGGATGCGGCTGAAGGTCTCCGCGCCGATCACCAGCACGCGCTCCGCCTGTCCCGACAGGATCAGCGCGTTCGCATTGGCCAGCGCGAAGACGAAGCCCGCGCAGACCGCCTGCACGTCGAAGGCAAAGCCCCGCCGCATGCCGATCTTGTCCTGCACCATCGATGCGGCGGAGGGAAAGGTCAGGTCGGGGGTGGAGGTGGCGACGATCAGCGCGTCGATCCGGTCGGGCGTCATGCCCGCATCGGCCAGCGCGGCCAGGGCCGCCTTCGCGCCCATGTCGGATGTGGTTTCGCCAGCGGCGGCGAAGTGGCGCCGCTCGATCCCGGTGCGGGTGCGGATCCATTCGTCCGAGGTATCGACCTTCGACTCGAATTCGCTGTTCGGGACCACGCGTTCGGGCAGATAATGCCCCACACCCCTGACCACGGCACGGATCGTCATTCGGCGTTCCCGTTGTTGTTGATCGTCTCACCCCGGTCCGCATCCTGCGCCGCCTCGGCCAGAGAGGCAACCCGCTGCGCAAGACGTTCCTGAAAGCCCGACCGGGCAAGTTTGTAGGCCAGCATGATCGCGGCGGCGACGCCGGTCGCGTCGGCCGACCCGTGCGATTTCACCACCGTTCCGTTCAGCCCCAGAAAGACGCCGCCGTTGACGCGGCGGGGGTCGATGCGCTGTTGCAGGCGGCGCAGCGGGCCGATCGCGAAAAGGGCGCCGATCTTCGACAGGAAAGACCCGCCCAGCGCCTCGCGCAGCAGTTCCCCCACCAGCTTGGCGGTGCCCTCGCCGGTCTTCAGCGCGATGTTGCCGGTGAAGCCGTCGGTGACGATCACGTCCACCTTGGCCGAGGGCAGATCGCCGCCCTCGACAAAGCCGACGAAATCGAAATTGCCGGCCTCGGTCGCCCCGGCGATCAGGTCCAGCGCCTGCTTGAGTTCGGCGCGGCCCTTGTGATCCTCGGTGCCCACGTTCAGCAGGCCCACGCGCGGGCGGGCGTAGCCCAGGCCGTTGCGCGCATAGGACGCGCCCATAAGCGCGTATTGCAGAAGGTCGGGCGCGTCCGCCTTGATGTCGGCGCCGACGTCGAGCATGACATTGAACGGTTTCGGCCCACGCGACGGCCAGAGGCAGGCGATCGCGGGCCGGTTCACGCCGGGCAGCTTCCTGAGCCGGATCATCGACACGGCCATCAGCGCGCCGGTGTTGCCGCAGCTGACCGCCGCCTTGGCCTTGCCCTCGCGCACCGCCTCGATCGTCGACCACATCGAGGTGTTGGAACCGGTGCGCAGCACCTGGCTCGGCTTGTCCTCCATCCGCACCACGCCTTCGGTGGGAACGACCGTCACCCGCCCGCGCAGCGTCGGGCGCCGCGCCAGAAGCGGGGTCAGTTCCTCTTCCTTGCCGTGCAGGATGAAGTCGATGTCGGGCAGGTCGGCCACGGACAGCGCAAGACCGGCAACAACAGCTGCCGGTCCACGATCGCCACCCATGGCATCGACGGAAATGACGGTGCGCCCCGCAGGCGCCTGCGTCAGGGTCTCGAAAGCCGGATCTAGCTCTGACGCCATGACGCGCGCCGGTTGGCGCGGCTTACGCCGCGTCTTCGTCCAGATCGACCTCGGCCGTCTGCGCCACGACCTCGCGGCCATCATAATGGCCGCAGGCGCCGCAAACGTGGTGCGGGCGCTTCAGCTCGCCGCAGTTGGGGCATTCATTGGGGTTCGCGGCGACCAGCGCGTCGTGCGCACGGCGCATGTTGCGGCGGGACCGCGTGACTCGGTTCTGAGGGACAGCCATGTCTCAACCTCGGGTTATTGGGGGCAAGCCCCGGATTTCCTTGGGTTTTCATCACTGGTTGCCGGACTGCGACCGGGTGCGAACCCATCTTCAAGCGAGGCCGGGAACATACTGTGTTTGCTGCCGGGCGCAAGTGTTTTCTTGGCCTTGCGGGGCGATGCCCGCACGGCGGTTCCTAGCCGTCCTTGCCGGGCTTCTTCAGCATGTCGGCAAGGCCCGCGAAGGGGCGCGTGGCCTCCTCGTCGAGAGGCTCCGTGCCTGGCTCGGCAAAGCGCGCGGTGCCCAGTTCCGCGCCTTCCGCGCGCGGGTAAAGCGGCAGGGCAAGCGTCAGCGCCTCGATCAGCACCGCGCCAAGGTCAAGGACGGCGGGCAGGGGCTCGACGCTGTCATCCTCGGGCATCTCGATCTCCTCGGCCTCGGGTTCGGGCATGTCGGCAAGGTAACTGCGCGCCACCGTTTCGGCGATCTCGGTCGTGACCGGGGCAAGGGTGACGATGCAGGGCTGTTCCACCCGCGCGGACAGCCGCGCCCGAAGCTGCCAGTCGCGCCGCCCCTGCGGGCTCAGCTCTCCCTCGAAGCGCAGCGCCGCGATCGCGGTCGCGCCGACGGCGGCGGCGATCCGGCCCCGCGCCGCGGCGTCGGGCTCAAGTCGGAATCGCGTCGGCTTGCGCCCGGCGAGGTCGGCGAGGCGGAGGGGATGCGTGAAGGGCAGCGTATCGGACATCTGGACCACCTGTGACACAAAGGGTGCGACGCGGGGGGCGCGCGACGCGGGCGTGGATGGGGCGCGGAAGGGATTGCCGCCTTGAAGGGGCTTCCTTGCGTGCTATAAGCCGATAGAAGGCAAGGGGCGGCGAGGCAAGAGGGCGTGATGGTGAGGTTGGCGAAAGCAGTGCGTCTGGGCGCGATCGGTCTGACGCTCCTGGCGCTGACGGCCTGCACCGCGATCTATCGCAACCATGGCTACACCCCCGCCGACACCGACCTCGAGGCGATCGTGGTGGGCGAATCGACGCGCCAGGATGTCGCCCGCGCGGTCGGCCGACCGTCCTCGATCGGCGTTCTGGCCGATTCCGGCTGGTACTACGTGGGCAGCCGGTTCCGCCATTTCGCCTGGAAGGCACCCGAGGAGATCGACCGCCAGGTCGTCGCGATCAGCTTCGACGGCGACGGCGTGGTCGAGAACGTCGAGCGATTCGGCCTCGAAGGCGGCCAGGTCGTCGTGCTGTCGCGCCGCGTGACCGACAGCAACATCAAGGGGCTGAGCTTCCTGCGCCAGCTTCTGGGCAACGTCGGCAACATCAGCGCGGCGCAGATCCTCGACAACTGATCGTCTGATCGCCTGATCGCCGCCGGGGCGGGGACGTGCCCCGCCTCAACCCGCCGTCTTGGTCAGCGCGACGCCGTTGATGCAGTAGCGCAGGCCGGTGGGCGCCGGCCCGTCGGGAAAGACATGGCCCAGATGCGCGTCGCAGGCGGCGCAGTGCACCTCGGTCCGGCGCATGAACCAGCTGCGGTCCTCGGTCTCGCCCACCGCCTCGGGCGTCATCGGTTGCCAGAAGCTGGGCCAGCCGGTGCCGGAGTCGAACTTGGTCGCCGCGTCGAACAGCGGCGCCCCGCAGCAGACGCAGTGGAAGGTGCCGGGGCCCTTGGGAAAGTCGTCATGGGTGAAGGCGCGTTCGGTCGCGTGCTTGCGCGTGACCCTGTAGGCCAGGTCGGACAGCTGCGCGCGCCATTCGTCGTCGGTCTTCTCGATCTTCGCGGTCATGGGGTCCTGTCGGGTGGAACTCGGTCTTGCGGAATGTCTTCCCTCTGAAGAATGTAGGGCGTAGGGACCGCCCGGCCAAGCGCGGAGACGCACAGGATGACACTCCTTGAACGCGGACGCTACGCCGCGCGCGTGGCCGAGACGCCGGAAGAGACCGCCGCCGTCCTTGCGCTCAGGGCGCGGGCGTTCCGTGCGGGAGAGAATGATGCCGACGCGCAGGACGCGGACTGCCTGCACCTGATGGTTGCCCCGCGCGCGGGCGGCGCGCCGGTCGCGGCCTGCAGGATACTGATCCTCGGCTCCGGCGCGGACTTCGGCCGCAGCTATGCCGCGCGCTTCTACCGGGTTGCGGGGATAGCGGGCGTCACCCGCCCGATGGCCGAGATCGGCCGGTTCTGCGTGGCGCCGGGGGTCGAGGACCCCGACGTGATCCGGCTTCTCTGGGCGGCGCTGACGCTGCGGCTTGGCGGGTCCGGACAGGACGGGGCGGGGGTGGCGTGGCTTTTCGGCTGCGCCTCCTTTGCGGGGGCGGATGTGGCGCGCCACCGGCCGGCGCTGGCCCTTCTGGGCGCGCGCCACACGCTGCCGGAACGCTGGCGCGTCGAGGCTGCCACCGGAATGTCCGTGCCGCTGGGCACCCTGCTGCCCGGGGATGAGGACGCGGCCCGCGCCGGTCTGCCGCCGCTGCTGAGGAGCTATCTGGCGATGGGCGCGCGCGTGGGGGCCGAGGCGGTGATCGACCGCGACCTCGACACGATCCACGTCTTCACGCTGCTCGAAGTGGCGGCGATCCCGCCGGCCCGGCTGGCGGCGCTCCGCGCGCTCGCGGGGTAGGCGGAAACGCACATGCCCCGGACGGTGCCGGGGCATGAGGACGGGGTGGGCCGGAGCGTTGGCCCGATATGCCGGAAGATCAGCCGCGGGCGCGGCGGCCGCCACGGCGACCCGACGCGGCCTGGCTTTGCGCGGCCGAGGCTTCCGAGAAGCTCATGCCACCCGAGACCGCTTCCAGAACCTTGGCGAAACGGATCCATTCGCCGCCGTTCGAGTCGTGGTTCATCAGAAAGTTGGCGGCGCGGATCGCTTCCATCTCGACCTGGCGGACCGGGTTCATGATCGCCGAGGTCATGCCCGCGCCGATTGCCATCGGCAGGAAGGCCGCGTTGATCCCGTGCCGGTTCGGCAGCCCGAAGGAGATGTTGGAGGCGCCGCAGGTGGTGTTGCAGCCCAGTTCCTCGCGCAGGCGCTGGACCAGCGTGAAGACCTGGCGCCCGGCCGTCGCCATCGCACCGACCGGCATGACCAGCGGATCGACCACGATGTCATGGGCCGGGATGCCGAAATCGGCGGCACGCTGGACGATCTTCTTGGCGACTTCGAAACGCACGTCGGGGTCTTCGGAGATGCCGGTGTCGTCGTTCGAGATCGCGACGACCGGGACGTTGTATTTCTTCACCAGCGGCAGGACGAGCTCCAGCCGCTCCTCCTCGCCGGTGACGGAGTTGAGGAGCGGGCGGCCCTCGGCGGCGGCAAGGCCGGCCTCGAGTGCGCCGGGAACCGAGCTGTCGATGCACAGCGGCACATCGACCAGCCCCTGGACGATGTTGATCATCTTCGTCATCAGCGGCGGTTCGGTTTCGTTCGGGTTGGGGTTGGAGTTGTAGACCACGCCCGCGTTGACATCGAGCACCATCGCCCCGCAGGCGACCTGTTCCAGCGCGTCCTTCTCGACGGTGGAGAAATCGCCCGCCTCAAGCTCGGCCGCCAGTTTCTTGCGCCCGGTCGGGTTGATGCGCTCACCGATCACGCAGAAGGGTTCGTCAAAGCCGATGACGACGGTTTTCGTTTTGGATTCAAGGACGGTACGGGTCATGTCTCACCTAATCTCTCAGCTTTGCGCGACCGGGACGGCGGATTTGCCGCCATGCTCGATGGCCCAGGTGGCGTTGGTCTTGATCCCGCCCAGCGGGAAGAAATGAACGGAGTCGATGCCAAAGGCGGGGTTGGCGGCCTTGTGGGCGGCCAGTTCGGCGACGAACTCGTTGGGCTCGTAGGGCAGGAGCAGCTTGGTCACATCCATCGCGCGCTTCTGCAATACCTTGAGCGAGGGGCCGACACCGCAGGCGATGGCGAATTTGATGAGCGTCTGGAGCTTCGCCGGCCCGGCGACGCCGATATGGACCGGAATGTCGATCCCCTCGGCGTTGAGGCGGTTCACCCATTCGATCACGGGCTTGGCCTCGAAGCAGAACTGCGTGGCCATCGCCATCTTCGCGTCGGTGCGCTCGCGGAAGGCCTGCTTCCAGCGCAGCGCGGCCATCACGTTGCGGTCGGACCCGTCCGGGTCGATGTCCTTGTTGCCCTCGGGGTGGCCGGCGACATGAAGCCGCTCGAACCCGTCGAAAAGCCCGGTCTCGATCAGTTGCATCGAGTTGTCGAAATCGCCGTGCGGGGTCGAGATGCCGCCGCCGAGCAGCAGCGCCTGCTTAACGTCCGCCTCGCCCTTGTAGCGGGCGATCCAGTCGGCCAGCGTGGCCTTGTCCTTGATGATGCGGGCGGGGAAGTGCGGCATCACCGGGAAGCCCTCGGCGTGAAGCCGCTTCGCGGTCGCCACCATCTCCTCGATGGGCGTGCCGTCGATATGGGCGATGTAGACGCGGGTGCCGGCGGGCAGGAGGGCGCGGAAATCCTCGACCTTCTCGGCGGTGCGCGGCATCACCTCGATCGAGTAGCCCTTGAGGAAGGCTTCGACCGCTTCGGGCGAACCGGCGGGCGCGGGGGCTTCCTTGCGGCGGAAATTCAAAAGTGCCATGGCGGCTCTCCACAGGTTCTGGCGGGGTTTTTCAGGCCCAGCCGTCATTCGCGATCAGCGCCTTGATGCGCTCGTTGTCGTATTCGGTCACGATCCGGGCCAGTTCCGCGGCGGCCACCGCCTCGTCCTCGCCCTCGACTTCCACCGGCGCGGCCTTGCGCCATTCGGCCAGGTAGGCGTCGGTGTCGCGCGCGCCGATCTTCATCGCGCAACGGTCGATCGCCTGTTCGAACCGTTCCGGCAACGGTTTCTTCACGCCGCGCCGCCCCTTGCCCACGATGATCTGGGCCGGGATGTCGCGCCAGTAGACGATGGTGACCTCTGCCATGCCGAATCCTCGTTTGTCCGGCCCCTGAATACGCCGCATTTCGCGACAGCCGATGACGTTTTTCGACATGGCGCGCGACCGGAGCGACCTCGCTTCCGGTGATACCCGCCACCGGCACGGCTGGCCAGTCGCGGCGGGATGAAAGTTTTTCAGGATGATCCTGCGCCAAAGCGAAGGACCGCCCCGGAAGGGCGGCCCTTGCAAGCGCGGAGGCGGTGTTACCAGTGGTAGTTCGCGCCGATGGTCAGAAGGCCGAAGGTCACGTCGGTGTAGCACTGGGTGCCGCAGGAGACCGGCAGTTCGAGCCGGCCGAGATCGGTGTAGGTATATTCGATCCCGATCGACATGCGGTCGTTCAGGACATGTTCCATGCCGACGCCGGCAACCCAGCCGCTCAGGCGGTCGGACCCGTGCAACGCCACCGTCGTGGAGCCTTCCGCTTCGCCGCTGGCAAAGCCCGCGGTCGCGTAGAAGAGGTTGGCGCCCGACGCTTTGCCGATGCGGCCGCGCAGCGAATAGACATTGCTGACCTCGGTGTCGCAGGTCGCACCGCCGCAGCCAAAGGAAGCGCTGGTCGCGGAGGAGGCGTCGATCGAGCCCGCCGAGAGATTGAGCGAGGCGCCGTAGACCAGCGTGCCGGACTGCCAGTTCATGCCGGCGTTCAGGCCGACCAGCGCGCCACTCCATGAATCGGAGTCGCTTTCGGCGCCGACGCCGCGTTCGGCCCAGTTGTTGTCGCCGGTCGCGACACCCAGGCTCAGTCCCGCATAGGGCCCGCTCCAGTCATGGAGCACCGGCGCTGAAGCGGCGACAGGCGCCGATTCGGTGGTTCCGCCCAAGCCTCCTGCCCAGGCCCCCGATGCGGCGCAAAGCGCGACCAGCCCTACCACTGCACTTTTCATAACCGTTCCCCTTTTTCGTTCTCGGCGGCGCGCCGGTCCGTTGCCGCGCGCTGCCAACCCACCCGATGCCCGACCCCCGTCAGACATTGTAATTGTAGCAATTCGCGCAGGTTTACGCACGGTAAACCATGCCTGATTCGGAATGTCTTTCGGCGCGTTGCCGGGTCGACACAGAGTAACGTCCCCGCGATTTGAAGGCGCGGACGCGTGCTGGCGTGCCCGGCCCGCTTGATTGATCCCGGTGGCGGGTCTAAGTTGGGTTCAACTCAAGTTCGGAGGGCGCGAAAGATGGCGCCCAGGCGTCCTGGCGGCCAGGGCGCGTTCCCGGTCCCGGTCGAGCCGCCCATGGCCGCATCCCCCGAGCCGGCGCAGCTTTACGCGGCGCTGGATCTCGGGACAAACAGTTGTCGGATGCTGGTTGCCCAGCCCAGGGGCAGCCAGTTTCATGTCGTGGACAGCTTCTCCAAGTCGGTGCAGCTGGGCCATGGCCTGGAGGCGTCGGGGCGGCTCAGCCGCGCCTCGATGGCGCGTACCGTGCAGGCGCTCCAGATTTGCCGCAGGAAGCTCGATCAGCTTGACGTCCGCCGCATGCGGCTTGTCGCGACCGAAGCCTGCCGGCGCGCCCGCAATGCGCGCGACTTCCTGCGCCTGATCCGGCGCGAGACCGGCCTTGCGCTCGAGATCATCGAACCGGAGGAGGAGGCGCGGCTGGCGGTCGTGTCCTGCGCGCCGCTGGTGACGGCGCGTACCGAACAGCTTCTGGTCGTCGACATCGGCGGCGGATCGACCGAACTGGTCTGGATCGACCTGTCGGGCGTCCCCTGTTCCGACCGCGCCCGCGCGATCATGCGCCTGCACGCGGGGTTCCATCCGACCGGGGGCGCGGAAGAACCCGCGAAGGTGGTGGACTGGATCTCGGTGCCGCTGGGCGTGGCCACGCTGAACGACCAGTTCCAGGACGTCGAGGACGACGCGGCGCGTTTCGCGCTGATGAGCTGGTTCTTCGAGGAGAAGCTGGCCGATTTCTCGCCCTACAACGCCAGCCAGCCGCGCGAGGGGTTCCAGATCATCGGCACCTCGGGCACCGTGACCACGGTCGCGGCGAGCTATCTCGGGCTCAAGCGCTACGACCGGACCAAGGTCGACGGCCTGCGCATGACCTCGGACCAGATCGACGGGGTGATCCGCGAATACCTGTCGCTTGGCCCCGAGGGGCGGCGCAACGACCCGCGCATCGGCCGCGACCGGCACACGCTGATCATGTCGGGGGCGGCGATCCTGCAGGCGCTGATGCGGATCTGGCCAACCGACCGGCTGTCCGTCGCCGACCGCGGCCTGCGCGAGGGGCTGCTTTACGCGCAGATGTCGGCCGACGGCGTGCTGGAGGAGGAGGCCTGCTAGCCCCTGCGGTTGCGGGCGCGACGGCATCCCTGTATCGGGGCCTGTATCGGGGGCGCAACGAAAGGCGGGCGAGATCACATGGCCAACACTCCTTCCGGCAAATCATCGGGCCGCGGGCAGCGCGAACTGCGCGTGCGGGTCAAGACCGCCAAGGGGCGCAAGCTGTCCTCGACCCTCTGGCTTGAGCGGCAGCTGAACGACCCCTACGTGCAGCGCGCCAGGAAGGAAGGCTATCGCGGCCGCGCCGCCTACAAGATCCTGGAGCTTGACGACAAGTACCGCTTCCTCGTCCCCGGCGCCCGTGTCGTCGACCTTGGCTGCGCGCCGGGCGGCTGGTGCCAGGTCGCGGTCGAGCGCGCCAATGCGCTGGGCGAGAAGTCGGGCAAGAAGGTTGGGCGCGTCCTTGGCGTCGACCTGCAGGAGGTGGAGCCGATCGCCGGGGCGGAGATCCACCAGCTCGACTTCCTGTCGGAAGGTGCGGACGACAAGGTCAAGGCCTGGCTCGGCGGGCGCGCCGATGTGGTGATGAGCGACATGGCCGCCTCGGCCTCGGGGCACAAGGGCACCGACCACCTGCGCATCGTGGCGCTTTGCGAGGCGGCGGCGGAACTGGCCTTCGACGTACTGGAACCGGGCGGGACCTTCGTCGCCAAGGTGCTGGCAGGGGGCGCGGAGGCGGAGCTTCAGGCGATGCTGAAGCGGAGTTTCGCCAAGGTCGCGAACGTGAAACCGCCCGCAAGCCGGGCGGACAGTTCGGAAAAGTTCGTCGTCGCGACCGGGTTCAAGGGGCGCGACGGGCAAGGCGGGGACCGCGACAGGGACGGCGACGGGGACGACTGACGCTCAGGGCGCGGTCGGGATCAACAGCCCCTCGACGCTGATCGCGGCCGGCGCGCCGCAGTGGAATAGGTAGTAGGTCAGCTCATAGGTCGGCCGGCGCAGGACGCCCGGACGCCCCAGCAGATCGCGCGCGCGGCGGAATTCGGGTGCTGCCGGGTTGGGCGAGGTCGAGACCATCTGGTGCGGCGAGACGACGAGATCGTTGCGCGGCCGGCCGGGCCCGAAGCAGCCCGCCGGGATGACGATCGGTGCGGCATCGGGGCAGGAGGTCAGAAAATCCTCGTCCAGGTGCAGCTTGTCGGTGGCGGCGACGCGGACATAGCTGCCCGTCGCGGAGCGCAGCGGATCGTTGGCGCGCAGGCCCTGGACCGGCATCTCTCCGAACGAGGTGGAGACGCGCATGTTCCAGCACAGCCCCGGCAGCGTCCATTGCGTCGTGCGCTCGCGCGCCCATCGGGTGCGGGGAAAGTCGCGGGTCAGGTCGGTGGTCAGGTATTCGGCGTGGCTCTGCATCGCGATCATCCGATCTGTTGCAGTGCCGTTACCCACGAGGCATGCCGGGGCGGAGCAGATTTCGGCCCCGGCACACCTCACCGTGGTATCAACGTGCCGACCCCGGTCGGCGATACTCGTTAACAAAACAGCACTGGTACTTCGTTACTGGTTACGTGGCCTTGCCGTAGGTGGAGCGTTCCGGTTTGGCCATGCTTAGAAAAAACACGAAAAATCAGGCCACGTTAAGGCGTTTTTTACGACGTTCGCCCGATCCGCGCCGCATCCCCTGGCCCCGGCCCGAAGGCGAGGGAGGTTCCCTGAAACAAAGGTCGCAGGGTTGTTGTCCTTTGGTTAGTTTTGCCGTCCGGCTTCGCGCCGATTGTTGCGGGAAGGCTTCCAATCCCCGGGGGGAGAAAAAAGCTAAAGTCTTCCCGATTCAGCACTTTTCGGGAGGACCGGGCGCGAAACAATGGCCCCGAACTCCCTAGAATTCGCGTCAAAGCGTGGCTTTTCAACCCTGGGTAGCGAGTCTGACGATTCGCCGGGCTGATCCGGGCGGAAATGTGGCGACTCAGAGAACTTGATGCCCGGGAAACAAATTTTATCGTCAAGAACGCGTTTCGGAGCGTTTCCGGGGCCTCGAAAGGCCTGGAACCTGGCCGGAAAACCCTTGCCAGGAAGGGTTTCAGCCGGTGGAAAGTGCCCCGCGGCGCGCGTTTGTCGACAAATCGGCCCTTTTCGGCGCTGTGAAAGGGGGGATGCCAGGGCGGCAGTCCCCCACTTCCGTCCCCTGCGCGCGCGGCAAGGACGCGCCGCGGCCAAGGCAGGCAGTGTTTCCAGATGATCCCCGATCCGCCCCAACCACGGCCCCGGTGCCCGGGCGACGCCCCCGGCGGAGCGCTGCACCAAGGCGAGGGAGGGGGCGGGCATCGGCCGGGATTGCCCGGCGCCGCGGCTCCGGATAGACGCCACCCGCCATCGCGCGACCGAGGCAAGGCGCGGCGCAACGCGAACGCCGCCGACACAGGGTCGCTCGTCGCGCGGTTTTCAGGGATTTATGGCTCCGGCGGTAGGGATCGAACCTACGACCAATTGATTAACAGTCAACTGCTCTACCGCTGAGCTACGCCGGAACACGGGGGGGCATATAGCAAGCCATCGGGGGGGCGTCCAGAGGGTTTCGCGAGAAAGGGCGCAAACTTTCAGCGCGCGTGAAAGCGGCTGGCCGTGCCCGGTGTGCCGTCGCATTCCACCAGATTTCTGTCCATCAGATCAACGAGATGGGCGAGCACGTTGCGCGTTGCCGCAGGCAGGAGGGCGGCGGGCGTGTCGGTGTAGATGCGGGCGGCGAGGGCAGGGACATCGGCCGCCCCTCCGGCCAGCGCGGCGAGGATCTGCGCCTCGCGCTCTCGGCGGTGGGCGGCAAGGGCGGCGATGCGGGCGGCGGGGTCGTCGACGGGATCGCCGTGGCCGGGGAAAAGCCGCGCCGCACCCTCGGCGGCGAGGCGGTCGAGGCTTTGCATGTAGGCGCCCATGTCGCCGTCCGGCGGCGAGACGAGCGAGGTCGCCCAGCCCATGACGTGGTCGCCGGAAAAGACCCGGTCGCCCCAGGCCAGGCACAGGTGGTTGCCGATGTGGCCGGGCGTGTGGATCGCGCGGAGCGTCCAGCCGTCGCCGTCTATGACCGCACCGTCGCCGATCGCCACGTCGGGGCGGAAGGCCGCGTCGACCCCCTCGCCGCCGCCGAGCGCCCCCTCGAGTGCCAGGTCCGCCATGCGGGGGCTGCGTCCGGCCGCCGCGTCGCCGAAGGCAAGGACCGGCGCGCCTGTCGCCTCGGCCAGCGGCCGGGCCAGCGGCGAGTGGTCGGCGTGGCTGTGGGTGACGAGGATGTGGCTGACCTTCTCGCCGGGGGCAAGGGCGGCGAGGATCGCGGCGAGATGGGGGGCGAGCGCAGGGCCGGGGTCGATCACCGCCACGCGGCCCTCGCCGAGGATGTAGGTATTGGTGCCGCTGTGGGTCATCGGCCCCGGGTTCGGCGCCCTGAGCACGCGCAGGCCGGGTTCCTGCCACTCCGCCCCGGAGTTCTGCGTGCTCATCTTCCGCTTCCTTCCGCCTTGCCCTGCCGCTAGGGTCCGACCATGCCGAATGCGCCGATCTCCGCAAGTGTGAAACGCGTCCTGCCGCGCGGGCTTTACGGGCGCGCGCTGCTGATCCTGGTCCTGCCGGTGCTGGTCGTGCAGCTGGTGGTGTCGGTCGCCTTCCTGCAGCGCCATTTCGAGGGCGTGACCTTGCAGATGACGCGCAACATCGTGCTGGAGATCCGCCTGCTGATGGACGCGATGGCCGATCCGGGTTCGCCGGAGACGCGCCGGGCGGCGGCCGAGGCCGTCGCGGGGCCGCTCGCGCTCGATCTGGAGTGGGACCGGGTGCCCGACGCCGATCTCCGGGTCTTCTACGACCTCTCCGGCCGCGTCGTCATCGCCACGCTGCGCGAGAACATCGCCGAGGTCGGGCCGGTGGACCTGTCAGACCTTGGCCGGGTACGGGTGGGCCTGGAAAGCCCGGCCGGCCCGGTGACGGTCGGCTTCGACCGGCGGCGGGTCTCGGCGTCGAACCCGCACCAGCTTCTGGTGCTGATGGTGGCGACGGGGCTGCTGATGACGGTGATCGCCTTCGTCTTCCTGCGCAACCAGTTGCGGCCGATCCGCCGGCTTGCGATCGCGGCCGAGGCCTTCGGGCAGGGCAGGGTGCTGACTTACCGTCCCTCGGGCGCGACCGAGGTGCGCGCGGCAGGCCATGCCTTCCTGCACATGCGCGACCGGATCGAGCGCCAGCGCGAGCAGCGCACGCTGATGCTGAGCGGGGTGAGCCACGACCTGCGCACGCCCCTGACGCGGCTGAAGCTGGGCCTGTCGTTGTTGCCCGAGGACGCCGACACCGCCGCCATGCTGCGCGACGTGAACGATATGCAGATCCTGACTGACGCCTTCCTCGCCTATGCCCGCGGCGGCCACGCCGACGAGGCGGCCGAGACCGCGGATCCGGTCGAGATCGCCGCGGCCGCGGTCGAGGATTTCCGCCGCACCGGGGCTCAGGTCGCGCTTGTCGGGGCGCCCGCGGGCCTCAGCGCGCCGCTCAGGCGGCACGCGATGCGCCGCGCGCTCGACAACCTGATCGGCAACGCCGTGCGCTATGGCCGCCGGGCCGAGGTTTCGGTCGCGCTCGACGGGACTTCGGTCGTCTTCCGGGTCGAGGATGACGGCCCCGGCATCCCGCCCGAGCGGCGGGCGGAGGCGCTGCGGCCCTTTACCCGGCTTGATGCCGCGCGCAACCAGGATCGCGGGTCGGGCGCGGGTCTGGGCCTGGCGATTGCCGCCGATATCGCCCAAAGCCACGGCGGCACCCTGCGTCTGGGCCAGAGCGAGGCGCTGGGCGGCTTGATGGCCGAAATCACGGTCCCGGCACGCCGGGGCGGCACCACCGAGGGCTGAGGCGTCAGCCCGCGAGCGGCAGGCGCAGCGTCACCCGCGCCCGCCCCTCCGCGATGCCCTGTTCGAGCGGGGCGCCCATGGCGCGGGCGAGGTCGGCAACGATGGCGAGGCCAAGGCCCTGGCCTGCCGAATCCCGGCTCTTGTCGAAACGGCCGGCGGGCAGGGCGGTCGCCTGTGTCGGGTTCTCGACGCTGAGCACACCGGCGGGCGTCAGCCGCACCAGCACCGGGCCGCTTCCGTGCTCCACCGCGTTTTCCAGGATGTTGCGCAGGAGGATGGCGAGTGCATCGGGATCGGTCGCGACCATCAGGGTTTCGAGGTCGCTGTCGTCGAAGCGGATGGGGTGGCGCGCGGTCGGGCGGAGGTCGTCGATCAGGAGCCTGAGCACGCGAAGGGCGTCGGCCGGGCCGCTTCCCAGCCCTACCCCGGCCTCGAGCCGGGCAAGCTGCAACAACCGCTCGACCCGCCGCGTCAGCGCGTCGATCATCGGCACCGCCGCGGCGGTGTCCGGGTCGGCGGACAGCTGCAGCCGCCCGCGGATCGCGGCCAGGGGGGTGCGCAGCTCGTGCGCGGCGTTGGCGACGAAGTCGCGTTCGGCCCGCCTCAGCGCCTCGATCCGCGTCAGGTAACCGCCGAAGGCCTGTGCAAGCGGCAGGAGTTCCCTCGGAAGGCCATCGGCGGAGACTGGCGAGAGGTCATCGGGCCGGCGCGCGGCGACGGCCGAGGCGAGCGCGCTGACCGGGGCGGCCGCCTCGGCGGTGATGCGGCGCAGGCCCCAGAGCAGGAGCGCGACAAGCGGCAGCACCAGCATGAGGAAGGCCGACGCCGCCTCGATCATTTCCTCGCGCCGCCAGACCACGGCATGCGCGGCCTCGATCACCGCGCCCTCGGCCGTGGACCGCAGGATGCGCCAGCCTTCGGCATCGTGGAACCCGTCGCCGTCAAGCGCGCTCCAGGGCGCGGGCGGTATCTGCGCACCGCCCGGCAAGGACTCGGGCACGATCCGCAGCACCCGTTCGCCGTCGCCCGTGGCCACGCCGATGTTGCGCGGGATCGCGGCCGTGCCGGAGGCGTCGAGGTAGAGGACGGTGGTTTCGACAAGGGCGCGCAGTTCCTCGTCGAACATCTCGTTCATCTCGTGCTCGAGGACACGGGCCGAGACCACGATGGTGGCAAGCCAGCCGCCGACCACGAGGAGGAGCACGCGCGAGGTCAGGCGCCGGCGTAGCGACCAGGGCTTCGTCGGCGCGCTCATGGCAGCACGTATCCCAGCCCGCGCCGCGTCTCGATCACCCCGGCGCCGAGTTTCTGACGCAGGCGCGAGACGTAGACCTCGACCGCGTTGCCCTCGACCGCGTCGTCGAAGGCGTAAAGCGCGTCTTCAAGCGCCGTCTTCGGCAGGACGCGCCCGCGCGCGCCCAGAAGCGCGTCGAAGAGCGCCCATTCCCGCGCGGTCAGGCGCACCTCTGCCCCTTGGCGCCAGACCCGGGCGGCGGCGCGGTCCACTTCCAGCGCGCCGACCGCGAGGCGCGTTTCCGGCACGCCCTGCGCGCGGCGGGCATGGGCGCGGATGCGGGCCGACAGTTCGTGCAGGTCGAAGGGCTTGACCACATAGTCGTCGGCCCCGGCGTCGAGACCGGCGATCCGGTCGCTGATCTGGTCGCGCGCGGTGGCGATCAGGACCGGCGTGCGATCGCCCGCCCGGCGCCGCGCCCTGAGCACGTCGAGCCCCGACCCGTCCGGCAGGCCGAGGTCGAGGATGACGCAGGCATAGTCCGCGACCGCCATCGCCGTGGCCGCGGTGGCGGCGTCCGGCGCGTGGTCCACGGCATGCCCCTCGGCCCTGAGGAACTGCAGGACCGAATGGGCAAGCTCGGGGGTGTCTTCGACCAGAAGAAGGCGCATGGCCCCTTCTAGCCCGCCCGCGACCAGAGGGCGAGGGGGGAAACGGCGACTGTAAGGTTGGCGAAAGGTGGGGCGGGCATAGGCCGCGTCAACGACATCACAAAGGACAGGCGCGCCCCTGCGCCACAGGCACCCCATGACCGATACCCCCAGGACGCAACGGGCCAGGCTGGCCCGGCCTCTCCTCTCCCACCTGACGCTCAACCTGATCGTCGCGGCTTACATCGTCGCGGCGCTGAACCTCGGCTTCTGGGGCCGGATGGTCGCGGCCTTCCATGGCAAGCCCGTCCAGATCGGGATCTTCGGCCTGGCCATCTTCGGCCTGACGCTCTTCACGCTCGAACTTCTCGGCCCCGGGCGGCTGCAGCGGCCGGTCGCGGCGCTCCTGATCCTGATGGCGTCGGGGGCGAGCTACTATGAGCGCACCTTCGGCGTGCTGATCGACCGCGAGATGATCCGCAACGTGTTCGAGACGACGGTGACGGAATCGCGCCACCTGGTCACGCTGTCGGCGGTCTTTCGGATCGGGCTGACCGGTGTGCTGCCCGCTGCGCTTGTCTTCTGGCCGCGGGTGCGCCGGGTGCGGCGCTGGCACCATGTCTGGCGCTGGCCGGTCGGCGTCGGCCTGTCGCTGGCGGTGATCGTCGGCGGGCTTTTCACCGATTACAAGGCATTCTCGGCGGTCCTGCGCGAACGCAAGGAGGTGATGGCCTCCTACCAGCCCGGCGCGACGATCGCCGCGCTGGTGAAGTTCGGCAAGGAACAGTTCGCCGGCGGCGATCCGGTGGCAC
Organism: Albidovulum sediminis; assembly: GCF_025380365.1. Classification (GTDB taxonomy): domain Bacteria; phylum Pseudomonadota; class Alphaproteobacteria; order Rhodobacterales; family Rhodobacteraceae; genus Albidovulum; species Albidovulum sediminis. Next base: position 1,239,220 of record NZ_JAOCQF010000001.1, on the reverse strand, counting down.
GGCCGATCGCGCCGGACGCCGCGCCGGGGCCGCATCTGGCGGCGGCCGCAAAGCCGGTGCTTCTGGTCCTCTTCGCGGGGGAAACCGCGCGGGCGCAGAACTTCGGCCTGAACGGCTACGGACGCGACACCACGCCGGGCCTTGCCCAGCGCGAGGTCATCAACTTCCCCGACGTGTCGTCCTGCGGAACCTCCACCGCCGTGTCGCTGCCCTGCATGTTCTCGCCGCTGGCGCAGGCGGATTACTCGCGCACCGAGTTCCTGTCGCGGGAAAACCTGCTCGACGTGCTGGCGCGCGCGGGTTTCGACGTGAAATGGGTCGACAACAACACCGGCGACCAGCGCATCGCCGACCGTATCGGCTGGGAACGCGTCGATCCGGAGCAGACGCCCGCGGTTTGCGTGGGCGAGTGCACCGACGAGGCCTTCCTGCCGCTGATCGAGCGGACGGCGGCGACGATGACGCGCAACACCGTGCTTGTCCTGCACATGATCGGCAACCACGGGCCTGCCTATTACCTGCGCTATCCCGAGGAGCGCGCGGTCTTCACCCCCGACTGCCGCACGGCGGAGTTCGCCGAATGCGAGGTGGAAAGCATCGTGAACGCCTATGACAACGCAATGCTGGAAACCGACCGCGTCCTGTCCGCGACCATCGACATGCTGGCCGCCGCGGACCGCGTGCTGCCGGCCATGCTGTTCCTGTCCGACCACGGGGAATCGCTGGGGGAAAACGGGCTTTTCCTGCATGCCGCGCCGATGTTCATGGCGCCCGAGGTGCAGACGAAGGTGCCGATGGTGATGTGGATGGGCGAAGGGTTCCGGGACGCGATGAAGTTCGACGAGGGCTGTCTGCGCGATGCTGCCCGCGCCCCGGCCAGCCACGACAACCTCTTTCACACCGTGCTCGGCCTTGTCGACGTGGCGACCGAGGCGCGCGACGGCGCGCTGGACCTGACCGCCGCCTGCCGGATCAGGATCGCAAGCTGATGAAGGATCAATCCGGGCAGAACGACCGGGTCGTGGTTCCCCCGCGCGGCGGCCTTATGCATGTGGTCGATGCCGCCGGCTATTCGCTGGCCGGGTTCCGGCGCCTGATGCGGGAAACCGCGGCGCGGCTGGAACTTCTGGGTGCTGTGGCCCTGATCGCGGCCTTCCTGTGGCGCGGCGCGGCACCCTGGCACTGGGCGGGGCTGGTGTTGCTGATGGTCCTCGTCCTTGTGGTCGAGACGCTGAACACCGCCATCGAGGTGCTGACCGACCGCATCTCGCCGGAATGGTCCGAGATGGCGCGGGACGCGAAGGACCTCGGCTCGCTCGCCGTGGGGCTGATGCTGACGGCGACGGGGGCCTATGCCGCGCTGGTGCTGGCGCACCTGATCTGAAGGGCGCGCCCGGGGTTCACCGGGCGCGCCGTGGTTTACATGCCCAGCAGGCCGGGCAGGAACAGCGTCACCATCGGGATGTAGGTGACCACCATCAGGAAGGCGAGCGCGGTCAGGAGCCAGGGCCAGCTTGCCCGCGTCACCTCGGTCAGCCCCAGCCTGGAGATCGACGAGGCGACGTAGAGGTTCAGCCCGACCGGCGGGGTGCAAAGCCCGATCTCCATGTTCACCACCAGCATGATCCCGAAGTGCACCGGATCGACCCCCAGCGCCACCGCGACGGGGTAGAGGATTGGCGCCATGATCAGGACGATGGCGGAAGGCTCCATCACCATGCCGATCATCAGGAGAAGCACGTTGACGACCATCAGGAAGCCGATCTTGCCGAGGCCGAGCGAGACGATCCATTCGGACAGCGCCTGCGGGATCTGCTCGGAGGTCAGGATGAAGGCGAACATGACCGCGTTGGTGATGATGTAAAGCAGCATCGCCGACATCGCGGCCGAGTTCAGCAGCACCCGCGGCACATCGCGCAGCTTGATGTCCTTGTAGACCCAGACCGCGATGACGAAGGCGTAGACCGCGCTGACCGCCGCCGCCTCGGTCGGCGTGAAGATGCCGCCGTAGATGCCGCCCATGATGATGACGATCAGCAGAAGCCCCCAGACGCTTTCGCGGAACGCGGTCCAGCGTTCGGGCAGGGGGGAGCGGTCCATCCGCGGATAGCCGTTCTTCCAGGCCCGGTACATCGTGGTGCCGCCCAGCATGGTGGCCAGCATCAGCCCAGGCACGACCCCGGCGATGAACAGGTCGCCGATCGAGGCCGACATCACCGGCTGGCCGTCCGGCCCGGTCACGACCATGCCCGAGGTCGCGACCGCGTACATGACCATGACGATCGAGGGCGGGATCAGGATGCCGAGGCCGCCCGCCGTCGCCACGGTGCCGACGCCGAACTGCGGCGGATAGCCCTGCTTGACCATCGCCGGGATCAGGATCGAGCCCACCGCCATGACCGTCGCGGGGCTGGAGCCCGAGATCGCGGCGAAAAGGGCGCAGGCCATCACCGCGGCAAGGCCCATGCCGCCGTACCAGTGCCCGACCATCGAGGAGGCGAAGCGGATCATCCGCCGCGCCACGCCGCCGTGGGTCAGGAAGTTGCCGGCGAGGATGAAGAACGGGATCGCCATGATCTCGAACTTCTCGATCCCGGTGAAAAGCTTCAGCGCGATCGCGTCCATCGGCACGTCGGAGAAGCCGAAGAGGAAGGTGAAGACCGTGAGCCCGAGCGCGATCGAGACCGGCATCCCGGTGACGAGCAGCAGCGCGAGGATCAGGAAGATGATGAGCGCGGTCATGCGTGGCCCCCCTTGGCCAGGTCGTCGGCCTCGTCGTCGATCCCGTCGACGGCACCATGGTCGTGATGCGCGACATCACCCGTGGTCAGGTAGAGGTGCAGCGCCTGCACGAAGCGGAAGCACATCAGCGCCGAGCCGAGCGGCACGGCGAGGTAGACGATCCAGGACGGGATCTCGAGGTCGGGCGTGGTCTGCCCGCCCGCCCGAACATGCCAGACGAAGTCGGCGCCGATCCAGACGATGATGGCGGTAAAGAGGATGCCGCCCGACATGGCGACGATGGTGATCGTGCGCCGCGCGGTCCCGTGCAGGCGTTCGGCCAGGATGTCGACGCCGACATGGATGCCGGTACGCACCCCGTAGGCGGCGCCGAACTTGGCCATCCAGACGAACAGGTAGATCGTCGCCTCCTGCGCCCAGGTCATCTTGAGCGCGTTGATGGCCTTGAAGGTCGACCGGGCCATGTTGCCCAGCGTCTCGAGGTCGTTGGAGCGGGCATAGCCCACCAGGTCGGCGGCGAAGCCGATGGCGAAGCGGTGGGAAACGGACAGGAAGATGAGGATCGTCGCCACCGCGATCAGCGTGGCGATCAGCACTTCTTCCAGCCGGTCGAGAAGGCGCAGCATGGCACACCTCGCGGGGCAGGGGCTGAAACGAAGAAAGGGCGGCCCTTGCGGCCGCCCCCGGGGGTCTGGCGCTATTCGCCGACCGCGGCCTTCACGGCCGCGATGGTCTCGGCGCCGATGCGCTCGGCCATTTCCTCGTGCACCGGCTCAAGTGCTGCGACCCAGGCCGCGCGCTCTTCCTCGGTCAGTTCGTGGAACTCGGTCGTGCCGGCCGCCTGCATCGCCGCAAGCGCCTTGTCGTTTTCTTCCTTGGCGATGGAGTTGGCGTAGTCGGTCGCCTCGGCCATGGCCTTTTCAAGACCCGCGCGCACGTCCTCGGGCAGGCCGTCCCAGAACTGCTTGTTCACGATGACCGCATAGCCGAGATAGCCGTGGTTCGACAGCGTGGCGTTGGTCTGCACCTCGTTCATCTTCTGGGTGAACATGTTCGAGGGCGGGTTTTCGGTGCCGTCGACGACGCCGGTCTGCAGCGCCTGGTAGACCTCGGAGAAGGCCATGACCTGCGGCACCGCGCCAAGCGCGTTCATCTCCGCCTCAAGCACCTTCGACGACTGGATGCGCATCTTCAGGCCGAGGAAGTCGTCGGGCGTCTTCAGCGGGCTGTTGGCCGACATGATCTTGAAGCCGTTGTCCCAGTAGGCAAGGCCCGTGATCCCCTTGTCCTCCAGCTTGGCCAGCAGCGACTTGCCGACCTCGCCCTGGGTGACCTTGCGCAGCGCGTCGTAGCTGGGGAAGATGAAGGGCAGGTCGAAAACCTCGAAGTCCTGCACGCCGAGCGGGCCGAACTTGGCCAGCGAGGGGGCGAGCATCTGCACCGCGCCCAGCTGCAGCGCCTCAAGCTCTTCCTTGTCCTTGTAGAGCTGGCTGTTGGGATAGACCTCGACGTCCACAGCGCCGTTGGTATAGGCCTCGGCCAGTTCCTCGAACTTGGCTGCACCCTTGCCCTTGGGCGTGTCCGGGGCGACGACGTGGCTGAACTTGATGACGATCTTGTCCTGGGCGAAGGCCGGAGCGGCCAGCGACAGGGCAAGGGCGGTGGCGCCGGCAAGTGCTGCAAGCGTGCGACGGGTCAGCATGTGATTCTCCTCCTCAACTCCGCCCTCCTCGGCGGCATGACAACTGCATTGCCGCAAGAAGGCGCGCCGCGCTATTGTGGCTTTCCGCAATAGACAGGTCCGGGTGGGGGCGGCACAACCTGTCCCTGTTTCGATGGGCCCGTGTCGATGGGGAGGATGCGGCACGCCGAAGGACCGAAGCACCGATGCCGCCCCGAGCCTTCAGGGGCATGGCGGACCCGAGCCCTGGGCGGCCGGGAGCCTGTTGCCCTCGCGGCGATGGGACGTGCTGTCGCTGGTCCCGCTGGCCGCCATCGTGGCCCTGGTCGCGCTGGTCGGCGCCCTTGTCTGGGTCGTCGACCGTTCGGACGGCGAACGCGCCAAGGCCAAGATCGCGACCGACGCCCTTTGGGTCGAGCAGACGCTGCGCTTCCAGATGTCGGTGGACGAGGACATGCTGGTGCGCCTGGCCCTTGATGCCGCGAGCGGGGTCGCGCACGAGGTGCTGAAGGCGCGGGCGCGGCTTCACATCGCGGCCAATCCCGAGATGCTGGCGGTGCACTGGTTCGACGCCGAGGGCCGGCTCGTCTCGGCCGTGGCCGAACAGCGCGCGGGCGAGGCCGAGATGGCGCTGGTCGCGCAGGTCCTGCGGACCGGGACCGCGACCGCGCGCCCGATCTACGGACAGGTGGAAGCGGGCGTGGTCGCGATGGCGCAGCGGCTGGCCACGGTCGAGGGCGGGGTGGTCGTCGCCTCGGTCTCGCTGCCGATCATGCTGGACCGCCACATTCCCTGGTGGATCGCCGAGCAATACGGCGTCCGGCTGGCGGACACGCGCCAGACCCTGGCCGAACGCGCGCGCCGCCCGGTGGCCGAGGGCGCGCCGCAGCACCGCATCAGCTTCGACCCGCCGCTGGCGGGCAGCGTGCTGGAAATCACCGCCTACGACGGCTCTCCCATCGTCGGCAATACTGCGCTGATGGGGGCGATCGTGGCGCTGGCGGCCTTCGCGATCCTCGCGCTTCTTGTCGTGCAGCGCAACGCGCTGAGCCGGCGCCGGGCCGAGGAGAGGCTGCGCGCCGAGATGGCCTTTCGCCGATCGATGGAGGAAAGCCTGACCGTGGGGCTGCGCGCCAAGGACCACGCCGGGCGTATCCTTTACGTCAACGCGGCCTTCTGCAAGCTCGTCGATCTGCCCGCCGCGGACCTGGTCGGGCGCACACCGCCGATGCCCTACTGGTCGCCCGAGGGGATGGAGGACACGCTGGCCCGCCAGCGCCGCCTGGCCGAGGGGCCGGCGGTGCCGCAAAGCTTCGAAAGCCGGTTCCGCCGCGCCGACGGCACCCTCATCGACGTGCAGGTCTACGAGGCGCCGCTGATCGACGCGCAGGGCCGCCACCAGGGCTGGATGGGATCGGTGATCGACATCACCGAGGCCAAGCGCGCGGCACGGCTTGCCCGCGCGCAGGACGAAAGCCTGGCGCGGACCGGCCGGCTGGTCACCTTGGGCGAAATGGCCTCGACGCTGGCGCATGAGCTGAACCAGCCGCTCGGCGCGATCGCCTCCTACGCGGCGGGGGGGCTGAACCTGATGGACGCCGGCCGCGCCGACCCCGCGCTTCTGCGCACCGCGTTCGAGAAGATGGCGGCGCAGTCCCGCCGCGCCGGCCTGATCATCCGCCGCATCCAGGACTTCGTGAAGAAGCGCGCGCCGCATTTCTTCCCGCTCGACCTTGCCGAGGTCGCGGCGGATGCCATCGGCCTTCTGGCCGCCGACGCGCGCGAGATGCGGGTGCGGCTGGTGCTCGACCCGCCCGAGGCGCCGCTACCCCCGGTCCTGGCCGACCGCATCCTGATCGAGCAGGTGCTGGTCAACCTGGTCCGCAACGGCATGGAGGCCATGGCCGAGGAGCCGCGCCGGGAGGGCGGGGCGCTTGTCGTGCGGCTCGCGTGCGAGGGCGAAGCGGTGCGCGTCGAGGTCGCGGACCGCGGCGCGGGCATCCCCGAGGCGCTGGCGGAGCGGCTGTTCGACCCCTTCACCAGCACCAAGAGCCAGGGCATGGGTATGGGGCTGAACATCTGCCGGTCGATCGTGGAACTGCATCACGGCACGCTCGCCCATGCGCCGAACCCCGGCGGGGGCACGGTCTTCCGCATCCTCCTGCCGGTGGCTGGCGCCGCCGCGGATGCCCGGCACTCCGCCGAACTGGCCGCAGAAGCCGGAGAGGACAGATGAGCGCGCCCGCCGGCCTTGCCGTGCATATCGTCGACGACGAGGAGGCGCTGCGCGACGCGCTGGCGTTCCTGTTCGCCTCGCGCGGGATCGCGGCGCGGACCTGGCCCTCAGGCGAGGCGTTCCTGGCTGCCTGGCCGCAGGGCGATTGCGGCTGCATCATCCTTGACGTGCGGATGGAGGGGATGTCGGGGCCGCAGGTGCTCGACGCGCTGAACGCGCTGGACCCGCGCCCGGCCGGGTTGCCGCCGGTGATCTTCCTGACCGGCCATGCCGACGTGCCGCTGGCGGTGCAGAGCCTCAAGGCCGGGGCCTTCGACTTTCTCGAAAAACCCTTCAACGACAACCAGATCGTCGATCTGGCGATGAAGGCGATCTCGATCCGCCAGGATCGGGCGGCGCGGGCGGACCGGGTCGAAAGCCTGTCGGCACGTGAACACCAGGTCATGCAACTGATGCTCGAGGGGCAGCTGAACAAGCAGATCGCCGACCGGCTGGGCATCGCCACCCGCACGGTCGAGGTGCACCGCGCGCGCGTCCTGCAGAAGATGGGCGCGCGCAATGTGGCCGAACTCGCGCAGATCGTCGCGGGGCTTGCCTGATCCGGCAGCCACGCCGCGCCCGCCATCCCGGCCGGGAACCGGATGCCGGTCTGCGACCTTGGGAGGATTGCCCCGCGCCACGATCTGCTTCACGCTGACGTTCCGACGAGGGGGGAAGGGCGAGGCGAGGGAGGCCGCCGTGTCAGATCTGTCGCACCTGCGCGAAATCGACCAGGTCCTGTCCGGCCGCGCGGTCGGGCGCGATGCCCTCGTGGCCCAGTCCTGGCGGCGCTGCGTCGAGCAGTACGGCATGGACCCGGCCAAGCCGAGCCCTGCCCACATCGTCACCGACGCACGCCTGCGCGAACATCGAGAGCAGTCGGAGCGGCTGATCGCCATCGCCCGCAGCGGGCTTGAGGCGCTGTTTCGCCAGATCGCCGGGCAGAATTACGTCCTCCTGCTGGCCGACGCCAAGGGCGTGACGGTGGATTACTTCGGCGACCCGAAGTTCGAGGATGAACTGCGCCGGGCGGGTCTCTACCTCGGGTCCGACTGGTCCGAGGACCTCGCCGGCACCTGTGGCGTCGGCTCCTGCATCGTGACGCAGGAGGCGGTCACGATCCACCAGTCCGACCATTTCGACCTGACCCACACGCCGTTGTCCTGCACCGCGGCGCCGATCTTCGACACCGGCGGCACGCTGTCGGCGGTGCTCGACATCTCGCTCCTGCGCTCGCCCCAGCCCAAGATCAGCCAGAGCCTCGCGCTCAACCTCGTCAGGGCCAGCGTGCGGCGGGTGGAAATGGCGAACCTGATGGCGATGAACCGGGGCGACTGGGTGCTGCGGTTCTCCACCAGCCCCGAGTTCCTGGACGTGGACCCCGAGGCGGCGGTGGCGCTGGACGGATCGGGGCGGATCATCGGCATGACCCATGGCGCCGAAACCGTGCTGGCGCGGCAGGCGGACGGGCCGGTGCTGGGGCAACGGATCGACCGCTTCTTCCACCTTGGCGTCGACAGCCTGCCCGACCTGATGCGCGGGCGCCCGACCGAGGACCGGCTGATCACGCTGCGCGACGGGCAGGCGATGTTCGGCCACGCGATCGCGCCACAGTCGGAAAAGCTTCCGGCCGCGGTGCGCGATGGGGCCGGGGCGGCGTTCCAGAGCATCGGCGGCGCCGATCCGGCGATCCGGCGCCTGGTGGCCGAGGCAGCGCGGCTGGCGCCCACCGCGATTGCCCTGCTGCTGTCGGGCGAGACCGGGACCGGGAAGGAACGGCTGGCGCGCGCCATCCACACCAGCCAGCCGGGCAACCGGCCCCTTGTCGTGCTCTCGGCGGCCGCGCCCGCGTCCGACTGGGCGGCGCTGGCCGAGACGGCGGAAGGCGGGACGCTGCTTGTGGACGCGCCCGGCGATCTCGGGCCCGAGGGTCAGGCGCGGCTCTTGCAGGTTCTCGCGGGGCTCGACGCGCTGCCGGCGCGGCGCCGGCCACGGCTGATCACGGCCAGCAGCGCCGATCTGGCCCAGATGGTCCGGGCGGGCACGTTCCGGGCCGATCTCTTCTTCCGCCTGGCGGCGGCGCGGCTGGCCCTGCCGCCGCTGCGCCTGAGGCAGGATTTCGACTGGCTTCTCGACCGGATGATGCGCCAGTTCGGCCATCTGCGCCCGCAGTCGCTGCGCCTTTCGCCCGCCGCGCGGGCAGACCTGAAGGCGCGGGACTGGCCGGGCAACCTGCGCGAACTGGCCAACACGCTCGAAGTGGCGATCGCGCTGGCCGAGGGGTCGGTCATCGACCTGCCGGACCTGCCGCCCGCGCCGCTGGCCGAGGCCGGGGCCGGGGCCGCGGCGGAAGACTCGCTTGCCGACATCCTGGCGGCCTGCGGCGGGAACATGGCGCTGGCCGCACGCCGCCTTGGCGTCAACCGCTCCACCATCCTGCGCCGCGCCCGGCGCGAAGGGCTTTGGCCGGCCTGATCCGTTGCGCCTTGCGTTGCGCCTGCAACGACGGGGGCGGGAAAGTGGCCCGCCGCGCCTTCCCGGCGCGGGATTGCGGTGACAGGCGCCGCCCGGTCGGCACCCTTGCGGAAGGAGGAGCAGATCAGGGAGGACCATCAATGCTCGACACAACCGCGAATGCCGAAGTGCAGGCGCTGCTCGACAGGTTCGGGGCGGCGCTGGAGGCCGGCGACATCGCCGCTGCGACCGACTGCTTTCAGGACGACTGCTACTGGCGCGACCTCGTCACCTTTACCTGGAACATCCACACGGCGGAAGGAAAGGGCCAGATCGCCGACATGCTGACGGCGCAGCTTGCCGCCACACGGCCCGCGGGCTGGAAGATCGCCGCGGGAGAGACGGCGGCGGCGGATGGCGGCGTGACCACCGCCTGGATCGAGTTCGAGACGGGGGTGGCGCGCGGCTACGGCCTTCTCCGCCTGATCGGAGGCCGGATCTGGACGCTGCTGACCACCATGGCCGAACTCAAGGGCCACGAGGAGCACAAGGGCTTCACCCGCCCCCTCGGCGCCCGGCACGGCGCGGGCAAGCATCGCCCGACCTGGAAGGAGGAACGCGAGGCCGAGGCGCGCGAGCTTGGCTATACAAGGCAGCCCTATGTCCTCATCATCGGCGGCGGCCAGGGCGGCATCGCGCTGGGCGCGCGGTTGAGGCAACTGGGCGTGCCGACGATCATCGTCGAGAAGAACGATCGCCCCGGCGACAGCTGGCGCCGGCGCTACAAGTCGCTCTGCCTGCATGACCCGGTCTGGTACGACCATCTGCCCTACATCAAGTTCCCCGAGAACTGGCCGGTGTTCGCGCCCAAGGACAAGATCGGCGACTGGCTTGAGATGTACACGAAGGTGATGGAGCTGAACTACTGGGCGAAGACCACCTGCAAGTCTGCGAAATACGACGAGAAGACCGCTGAATGGACCGTCGTCGTCGACCGCGACGGGGAGGAGGTGGTGCTGCGGCCGAAGCAGCTTGTGCTCGCCACCGGCATGTCGGGCAAGGCGAACATGCCGTCCTATCCGGGGATGGAGACGTTCCGGGGCGACCAGCACCATTCCTCGCAACACACCGGCCCGGATGCCTACAAGGACAGGAAGGCGGTGGTGATCGGCTCCAACAACTCGGCCCACGACATCTGCGCGGCGCTGTGGGAAAACGACGTCGACGTGACCATGGTGCAGCGGTCCTCGACCCATATCGTGCGCTCCGACACGCTGATGGACGTGGGGCTGGGCGGGCTTTACTCCGAACAGGCGGTGCGGTCGGGGATGACGACCGAGAAGGCCGACCTGATCTTCGCGAGCCTGCCCTACAGGATCCTCCACACCTTCCAGATCCCGCTTTACGAGAAGATGAAGGAGATCGACGCCGACTTCTACGCCGGGCTGGAAAAGGCGGGGTTCTGGCTCGACTGGGGCGCCGACGGGTCGGGCCTGTTCATGAAGTACCTGCGCCGCGGATCGGGCTACTATATCGACGTCGGCGCCAGCCAGCTGATCATCGACGGCCAGATCAAGCTGGCCCATGGCAACGTGAAGGAAATCGTGCCCGACGGCGTGGTGCTGGAGGACGGCACGAAGCTTGCGGCCGACCTCATCGTCTATGCGACCGGCTACGGCTCGATGAACGGCTGGGCGGCGGACCTGATCGGCCGCGACGTGGCCGACAAGGTGGGCAAATGCTGGGGGCTTGGCTCCGACACGCCCAAGGACCCCGGCCCCTGGGTCGGCGAACAGCGCAACATGTGGAAGCCCACGCGGCAGGCGGCGCTCTGGTTCCACGGCGGCAACCTGCACCAGTCGCGCCACTACAGCCAGTTCCTGTCGCTGCAACTCAAGGCGCGGATGGAAGGGATCGACACGCCCGTCTACGGCGTGCCCGAGACCTGGCATCTGGGCTGAGCGCCCCCGACCCCCGACCCCGGTGCGGCCCCCGGCCGCGCCGGGGTGCATCGCGCCTTGGTCGGCGCTGCAGTCATGTAGGGCCGGCTGAAAGACCGGCGCAGGGGCGCAACCGCCATGACAGGTGCGCCAGGACGTTCCTCTCCGCCGTCGCCCGCGCGGCCACCCTCATGATCCGGCATTGACGGTCAATAAGGCTGGAACCCGGCGGCCGAAGCGAATGACGGAAGTCCGCCCGGTGCAGCCCGTCCGTCAGTCCGTGACCTTCTTCACGAACTGCGACTTGAGGCTGATCTGCCCGAAACCGGGGATCTTGCAGTCGATGTCGTGGTCGCCGGCGACAAGGCGGATCCCGCGCACCTTTGTCCCCACTTTGATCACGCTGGACGAGCCCTTGACCTTCAGATCCTTGATCACGGTGACGGTGTCACCGTCTGCGATCAGACTGCCCAGGCTGTCGCGCACCTCGGCACCAGCCTCCAGCACGGCATCGGGTGACCATTCGTGCCCGCATTCCGGGCAGGCGAGCAGGGAATCCGCCTCGTAGGTGTAGGCAGAGCGACATTCGGGGCACGGCGGCAGGGACTCGGTCATGCGCGCCCGTATACCGGGAAGATCGCGGGACGGATAGGGCGCGTGACGGCAGGGCGCCGCGCCCTCGCTCACGCCGCCTCCCGCAGCGGGCTAACGGCGGCCCTGGTCTTGAGCATCCGGAACAGGATCGCTACCGGCGCGACGAGGGCGAAGAGCGCCGCGCCGAAGAGGAGGGCGCTTTCCGGCGTCCCACTGCGGTCGAGGATCCAGCCGGCTGCCGGCGGGCTTGCCGTCGCCACCGCGTAATAGATGGTCAGGAACACGCCCATGCCGAAGGCCCGCCGCTCGGGGGCGACCGCCTGGCCGGCGAGCGCGACGATGACCCCGGCCGGTGCCATCCCGACCAGGCCGAAGATCAGGCTGGCCGCAAGGCCCGCGCCGGGCCGGCCCAGGAGCAGCATTGCCAGGACCGCGCCCGCCATGCACACGACGAGGATCGCCTCGCGGCGCCCGAAGCGGTCGGCGATCAGTCCGCAGGCCGCACCCGACAGGATCATCAGCCAGCTGCCCGCGCTGACGACCGAAGCCGCGGCCAGCGTGCCAACCCCCTGAGCCACCAGCACGCCGGGGCCGAAGCTCAGGTAGACGACATAGCCGGCGTTGAATACGCCCCAGGCGATCCCGGCACAGCCGATCAGCGCCCATTCCCGCGGCAGCAGACCCCGGATCGGCTCGGCCGATGCCGGCGGCAGGTCGTGCGGCGCCCGGTAAAGCGTCAGGACCGCAAGCGCCGACAGGGCGCAACAGGCTGCCGCCACGGCGAAGGGCACCCGCCAGCCGAACGCCCCGGCGGCCCAGGTGTGGCCGACCTGTCCCATGGCGATGCCAAACGGCCAGCTCATCACCAGAACGCTCATCGCCGTGGCGATCTCGCGGCCCTCGAACCAGTCCGCGACCATCTTGGTGAAATAGAGCGTGGCGAACAGGAAGCCCGCGCCGGCCAGCAGCCGGCCGATGCCGATGCCGCCCGGCTCTGCCGCAATCGCGGAGAGGGCGCCGCCAAGCGCCATCACCATGAGCCCCAGCCCGGCCAGCACCCGGTCCGGTGCGAACCGCCCCGCGACGCCCGCAGGCAGCGCCAGGAACAGCCCCGGCGCCATGAACAGGCCGATCATCAGGCCGATCCGGGCATTGTCGAGGCCGAAGACCCGCGACAGGTCTTCGCCGACCGCGCCCATGGTCTGGAACTGGAATCCCAGACTGACGCGGGCGGCGAAGAGAAGTGCCAGCATCCGCCAGCGCATCATGCCCAACCGAGCTGTCGAAGTGCCTGAGAATCGTTCCAGATCTTGGTCATGTGCGCGATGCGGCCGCCGTCGAACCGCATCACATATACATAGTCCGAGGCAACGGACTTGCCTGTCGGCGCGCCCGGCCCGCCCGTGCCGGTCTGGGTGCCGTGAAATACCGCCGAGGCGACCACCGTGCCCCGGCCTGCATCCGTGGCGAACGCTGTCAGGTCGTAGCGACCGTCCGGGATCGGACCCAGAAGGCCCTTCATCCACTCGGCGTAACCGGCCAGAGTCGTGACGCCGGCCAGCGCATCCGCCTGGCAGGCGAAGCTCGCGCCGTCATGGCAATAGCCCTTGCAGGCCTCCCAGCCGCCGCCGGTCTCGCAAGCCTCGAAAAAGTCGCGTGCCGTCTGTTCGATGTTCATCTGCCATCCTCCGTTTTCAGATGACCCGAGGATGCGCGCCGGCCGAACATCGGGGTATCCGGCAACTGCGGTAATTCACACCCGGCGCCTGCAGTATTCCGCTACAGCATTTGGGGGATTGCCTGATCTACTCCGGTGCAACACGATCATCGGGCAACCCAGCCACGGAAACCTTGCCCCGGTGTCGCCCGACGAAATCCTCAGCCCGCGCGAGATCGAGATCGCCCGCGCCTACGCGCAGGGCGACACCTACCAGGGCATTGCCACGCGGCTTGGCATCGCGCCCTCGACGGTGCGCACGCATCTGGCGACGATCTACCGCAAGCTCGAGGTATCCACGAAGCTGGACCTGCGCCGGCGGATCGGTGCGGACGCCTCCGCCGAGGCCGCGACAGACCTGCCGCCCCGGCCCGACAAGCCCTCGATCGCCGTTCTCGCCTTCGAGAACATGTCGGACGATCCGGGGCAGGAGTTCTTTTCGGACGCGATCACCACCGAAATCATCACGGCCCTGTCGCGGTCGCCCTGGCTGTTCATCATCGCCCGCAACACGACCTTCACCTACAAGGGACAGAACGTCGACGTCCGCCGAGTCGCCGCCGAGCTTGGCGTGCGCTTCGTCCTGGAGGGAAGCGTGCGGCGGGCCGGCGACCGGGTCCGGGTTACCGCAGAACTGATCGACGGGTTGACCGGCGGGCATGTCTGGTCCGACCGCTACGACGGCGAGACGCGGGACGTCTTCGACCTGCAGGACGCGATCACGCGGCAGGTTGTCGCCTCGATCCAGACCATCGTGCACCGCAGCACCATCGATCAGCCGGTCGAACGGCAGAGCCGCCCCGACCTGACCGTCTGGGAACTGACGATGCGGTCCTGGCACCTGCTCTACGATTTCGCCCCCGAGGCCTATGCCTCGGCCAAGACGCTGCTGGAGCGGGCGCTGGCGATCGACCCGGAAAGCGCCGAGGCGAACATGGTCCTCTCGCTCATCAATCACCACATCGCCATCCTGGGCTTCGCGCCGGATCCGCGGCCGGCGATGGAGGCCGCCTATGCCCTGGGCCGCCGCGCCACCCAGCTGGACGACCGCAACGAATATGCGCACTGGGCGCTCGGCATCAGTTGCTGGGGCCTGCAACGGCTGGACGAGGGGATCGCCGCGCTGGAGCGCGCGGTCGAACTGAACCCGAACTGCTCGCTCGCCTACGGCAGCCTCGGTACCGCGCTGGCCATTGCCGGGCGGACCGATGAAGCGATCAGGAACCAGGAAATCGCCATCCGCATGAATCCGCGCGACCCGAGCATCTTCTTCCGCTTCTCCGGCCTTGCGCTGGCCCATTACATGGCCGGCGATTTCGAGATGGCGATCAGTTGGGCCGAACGCGCGATCCACCGGATGCCGCGCTGGTATCTGGCGCATTTCCTGCTCGCGGCAAGCCATGTCGCCCTTGGACGCGGCGATCGGGCCCGTGCCGCGGCCGATGCCAGCCGGGAGGTCTTGCCGGACCTCTCTCTTGCGGATGTCGAGCGGATACCGATCCGGGACGCGGCCAGGATGCAGGAATTCCGGGATCGGCTTGAAGTCGCGGGGTATGGCTGACGCTCGTCGAGAGTGGATGGAGCGGCAAGATGCGATGCGGATGGACGCGGATCGGGCGCGAGGATGCAGGGAGGCGCGCAGCAATGCGGCGCGCTCCGTCGAGCGGTTCGATTGGCTTCCGCCTGAAGCTGCCTGGCGATGGCCACTGGGTGTTCGCGCCATCCGCCCTGCGCGCCTGCCGGGTGCTCACATTCGCAAGCTCCTGACGCGCATCTTCGGTCAATCGCGATCCGTGCCGGCGGCGCCCCCATCGGGCAGGGCAGGATCGTTGATGCCGATCAGCCCCTCGCCGTCGCGGGCAACCCCGGATGGGCAGGCATAGAGCTTGGGCATCACGACATTGCCGGAGACTTCCAGAGTGTAGTGGCGCGCCAGTTCGTCCAGGATGGCAGCCCCCAGCCGGGGGTCGGCGCGCAGGCTGCCGCGGTGTGACGCGTCCAGCCTTGGCGAATGGAACGCCGCCTCCAGCGACAGGCCGAAGTCCAGCATCAGCGCCGCGATCTGCGACACGCAAGGCATGATGAGATCCCCGCCCGAGGCCCCGATGGCGAACCGGGCCTGCCCGTCGCAGACCGCGACGGTGGGCACCATGTTGGACGAATTGATCCGCTTGCCGCCCGCCATCGAGGTGCGCAGGCCGGGGCGCGGGTCGAAGTAGCTGACGCCGTTGTTCAGCGCGAGGCCGGTTTCCGGCAGCGTGATCCCGGCGCCGAAATGATCCAGCAGCGTGTAGGTCAGGGCGACCATGTTGCCCTCGGCATCGGCTGCAGACAGCGACGAGGTCGAACTGCCGACCTCGGCCAGGGTGCCGTTGCGGGCGCGATGCGCGCGCCAGGCCACTTCCAGCGCCTCGGCATAGACGCACCAGCTTGCGGCATCCGGCGCCTTCGGCGGGACCGGCAGGCTGGCGGCAACCTGGGCCAGGAAGTCGCGCTGCCGCAGGCCGCCGCTCTGCTCGCCCGGCGTGTAGAGGGTGGCGCCGCGATGCCGCGCCTCCATCGGGGCATATTCCTGCACCTGATAGGCGGCGAGGTCGTCCAGGGTCATGCGGTTACCCTGCGCCTGCAGTTCGCGCACGAGGTCGCGGCCCAGATCGCCGCGATAGAAGCCTTCGGCGCCGGTCTCGGCCAGGCGGCGCAGGGTGCGGGCGAGGCCGGGGATCTTCAGAGGCGCGCCCGGCTGCAGCGGCGCGCCGCCGGGCAGATAGATCGCGGCGGCGGTCGCGTCCTTGGCGAGGATCGCCATTTCGGAGGCGATCATCAGCGTGCAGAACCAGCTTGCGGGGATGCCGGTCTCGGCCAGACGGATCGCGGGTTGCAGCGTCTCGGCCAGGCTCTTGCGGCCAAAGCGGCGCAGGGCGTGGTCAAATCCCGCCACGGCGCCGGGAATGGTGACGGCGCGCGCGCCTTGCGTGTTGGCGAAGTTCACGACCGCCGGGAACCCCATCGAGGTCGCGGGCAGGCCAGGATCGATCGGATAGTCGTCGGGCGTCAGGGCCTGGGGCAGGACGCCCTGAAAGTCCAGCGCAACCGCGCGCTTCTCCGCGGCAAGCCAGACGACCATGAAGCCGCTGCCGCCGATGCCGCACATCCAGGGCTCGACGGCGCCAAGGGCAAGGGCGGCGGCGACGGCGGCATCGACGGCATTGCCCCCCTGCGCCAGCAACTCGGCCCCGGCCTCGGCGGCCCGGATGTGCTGGGCCGCGACCACGCCGCCACTGCCCCGGACCGGCCGTTTCGCTGTCGACCATTGATCTGCCGCTGTCGCCATTTCCTTGCCCTTTCACGAATCGGTTGCCTGACAGTGCCTACTCAGTATATTTCACAATATATTGAAGCCGGCAAAGGGATCCTCCCGGATGAGCAAGCGCAAGAGCGACGAGGCCTATGGCGAACTGCGCCGGCGGATCATGCTGGCCGAACTGCCGCCCAACAGCCTTCTCGACGAAAAGACGCTGCAACAGTCGCTCGATTGCGGCCGCACGCCCCTGCGCGAGGCGATCCTGCGGCTGGCGCAGGAGGGCCTGGTGACGTCCATGGGGCGGCGGGGCTATGCCGTCGCCGGCGCGACGCCCGAAGATCTTCAGCGCGGCTACGAACTGCGCCGCGAACTGGAATGCTTCATCGCGGGCCTTGCCGCCGAACGCCGCACCCCGCAAGACATGGATCGCCTCGACGCCTTCCTGGCCAAGATCGAGGCCGAGATGGAATCGTGCGAGGGCAACGTCGCCTGGGAACTCGCCATCGACGAGGAATTTCACAGCCTGATCGCGCGCGCCTCGGGCAACCAGTTTGCCCAGCGCTATCTCGATTCCCTCTACGGCCTGTCGGTGCGCAGCCTTTACGTCTCGCAGGTGCCGATCACCTTCGTGCGCGAGGAATTCGATACCTACCGCCTGCTGATCGATGCCGTCCGCAGGCGCGATTCCGCGGCCGCGCGCGCGGCGATGACGGCGCACCTGACCGTCAGCCCGATCAAGGCGATTGCGCAGAAGGGGCTTCGCGACAAGGCCAGGGTGTCGTGATGCGCAGAGAGCGGCGCGAGCAGCTTCAGACGGGCCTGATGCTGGCCCCTTCGGTGCTTCTGCTGGCGCTGTTCATCCTGCTGCCGCTTTGTGTCGTGTTCGCCTACAGCTTTGCCCTGCGCGACCCCTACGGAGCGGTTCTGCCGGGCTTCACGCTGGACAACTACAGGGAGCTCGTGCAGGGCGTCTACCTAAGGGTGCTGATGAATTCCTTCTCGCTGGCCGCCTGGACGACGGGGCTTTGCCTGCTGATCGGCTATCCGGTCGCCTATTTCATCGCCTTCAAGGCCGGGCGCGCGGCGCCGGCGCTGCTCCTGCTGCTGCTGATCCCGTTCTGGATAAACTTCCTGATCCGCATTTCGGCCTGGGTGGTCCTTCTGGGGCGCGGCGGCCTGATCAACAAGGCCCTGGTCTTCTCGGGGGTGATCGACGAGCCGATCGGGATGCTGGGCACGGTCGGCGCGACGCTGGTCGGCATGGTCTATGCCTTCCTGCCGATGGCGGTCTTCCCGATCTACGCCGCGCTGACGCCGATCGACCGCAGGCTGATGGAGGCCGGCGCCGATCTGGGCGCGGGGCCGGCGGAAACCTTCGCCCGCGTCACCCTGCCGCTTTCCCTGCCGGGCGTCCTTGCGGCGGCGCTCTTCGTCTTCGTGCCGTCCATGGGGGTCTTCGCCATCCCGGTGCTTCTGGGCGGCGGCAAGGACATCATCCTCGGCAACCTCATCGTCCAGCTGTTCCTCGAGTTCCGCAACATCCCGGTCGGTGCGGCCGTCTCGATCCTGCTGCTCGGCTTCTCGGGTCTTGGGATCCTGCTTTACATGCGCGCCCTTCGGCGGGTGGAGGCGATGAAATGACCCCGCACTCCGGGAGACAGGGCTGGTTTGTCCGTCGCGTCGTCCATGGCATCTCGGGCTGGGTCACGCTTCTGACCTACCTCTTCATGCTGCTGCCCATCGTGGTGCTGATCGCCTTTGCCTTCAACGCGGGCAAGTCGACGGTGGTCTGGACCGGCTTCTCGTTCAAGTGGTTCGAGAAGGTGGTCAGCAACCGCAACATCCTTGACGCGCTTCAGGTCAGCCTGATCGTCGCCCTGGCCAGCGCCGCGGTATCGACCGCCATCGGTTCGGTCGCGGCCGTGGCGATCACCCGCCGGTCGTTCCCCGGCCGCGATGTCCTGGGGGCTGCCCTTGCGGCCCCCCTGGTCCTGCCCGAGATCGTTCTGGGCGTGGCGCTTCTGGTGTTCATGTCCTTCGCCGGCATGATCCTGGGCTACACGACCCTGATCATCGGGCATGTCCTCGTCTCGATCCCCTTTGCCACGCTGATCGTGCGGGCGGCGGCGTCCTCGCTGGACCCGCGGCTTGAGAATGCCGCGGCCGACCTCGGCGCGAACGAATGGCAGACCTTCCGCATGGTGACGTTGCCGCAACTCATGCCCGCGATCTTTACCGCCTTCATCCTGTCGGCCACGCTGTCGTTCGACAATCTGGTGATGTCCACCTTCACCTCGGGCGTCGGCACCACCACCCTGCCGCTGCGCATCTATTCGATGCTGAAGCTTGGAATCACCCCCGAAATCAACGCCTTGGGCGCGCTGATGGTCCTCGCCAACGTCACCATCCTGCTGTTGGTCATGGGCCGATACCTACCCCTCATGCTCAAGACCAACCGGCGCTGAACGGCCGGATCCGCCCACTTCCAACCAGGAGACCACCATGACACACAGACTTTCCCTCGGCCTCGCCGCCTCCACCCTGGCGCTCCTCTCGGCTGTGCCCGCCCTTGCAGAAGACCTGCGCATCTACGGCTGGGCCGGCGAGATGCCGGACGAGGTGCTTGCCGACTTCGAGGCGGAGACCGGCATCGACGTCACCTTCGACACCTTCGACAGCAATGAATCGATGATCGCCAAGCTGGATGCGGGCGGGTCGGGCTATGACCTCGTGAACCCGTCGCAATACGCGGTCCAGATCCTGATCAACCGCGGCAAGCTGGTCGAACTCGATCATTCCAAGATCGAGACATACGACAAGATCGGCCCGACCTTCCAGAACGTGTCCTATGACCCCGGCAACAAGTATTCGATCCCCTATGTCTGGGGCACGACCGGGCTGGCCTACAACAAGACCTGCGTGGATGCGCCGATCACCAGCTGGAAGTCGCTCTTCGACGAAAAGTACAAGGGCCGCATCTACATGCTCGACAACATGCTCGCCGCCTATATCGCCGGCCTGCAGGTCAACGGCTTCAGCGCCAACACATCGGACCCCGCCGAGATCGAGAAGGCGACCGAAACGCTGATCGCGCAGAAGCCGCTGCTGGCGGGCTACAACAGCACAAACTTTGCTGATCTCGTGTCCTCGGGCGAGGCCTGCATCGTGCAAAGCTGGTCCTCCTCGGTGCTGCAGGCGATCGTCGACAACCCCGATGTCGTCTATGTCCTGCCCGAAGAGGGCGGCACCATGTGGATCGACGGCTACAGCATCCTGACGGATGCACCGAACCCCGACGCGGCCTACAAGTTCCTGTCCTACATCCTGCGCCCCGAGGTCGCGGCCAAGACAACCGAACTGACCAAGACCGCGACCGTGGTGCCGGACTCCATGCCCCTGCTTCCCGCGGAAATCGGCGAAAACCCCGCCGTCTTCCCGGATGAGGCGACCATCGCGAACGCGGACTTCATCCTCGATCTCGGCGACGCGATGAAGTTCTACCAGGACGGCTGGACCAAGGTCAAAGCCGCCCCGTGATCCATCAAAGCCCTGGCGCGCGGGGATCGTCCCCGCGCGTCTTCCGCCCTGAAATCAGGCCAGAAGACATGTCCCCTTCCCTTGAAGAACCCTCACGGCCCAAGGCTGTTGTCGAGCTGAAGGGGGTCGAAAAGCGTTTCGCGGCCTTCACGGCATTGCGGCGCATGGACCTGACCATCCGCGAGGGCGAATTCTTCACCCTGCTTGGCCCCTCGGGCTGCGGCAAGACCACCACGCTGCGCCTGATCGCCGGGTTCGACCTGCCCAGCGAAGGGCAGATCCTGATCGCCGGGCAGGATGTGTCGAACATCCCGGCCCATCTGCGGCCCGTGCATACCGTCTTCCAGAACTACGCGCTGTTTCCGCACATGACGGTTCTGGACAACGTGGCCTTTCCCCTCACCGTGCGGCGCATCGGCAGGGCCGAGCGGCTTGAACGCGCGCGGGCGGCGCTGGACCTCGTGCAGATGGGTTCTTTCGCCGCGCGCAAGCCGTCGCAGCTTTCAGGCGGGCAACAGCAGCGCGTGGCGTTGGCCCGCGCGCTGGTCAACGAACCGCGGGTGCTTCTGCTGGACGAGCCGCTCGGCGCCCTCGACCTGAAGCTGCGCAAGGAAATGCAGGCCGAACTGAAGGCCATGCAGAGGCGGCTGGGCATCACTTTCGTCTTCGTGACCCACGATCAGGAAGAAGCGCTGTCGATGTCGGACCGGATCGCCCTGATGAAGAGCGGCGAGATCGTTCAGCTTGACACGCCGACGGGCCTCTATGACCGGCCGGCGAATGCCTATGTCGCCGACTTCATCGGCGAAACCAACATGATCCCGGCGCGCGTGATCTCGCAGGAGGGCGATGTCACCCTGGTCGAGGCGATGGGAACCCGGCTGCGCGTGTCGGGCAACCACGGCCACGTCGCGGGGGCCGAGGTGCAGATGGCGATCCGGCCCGAACGGGTAAGCGACGACATGCGCGAGACGGAGAACAGCGCCGAGGGCGTGCTTGCCGACGTGGAATTCATCGGGACCGATCTGCGCATGGTCTATCGGATGACCGACGGCAGCCGCGTCGTGATGCGGCAACAGAACAGCGGGCGCGCCGTTCCCCAGTTGGGCGAGACCCGGCGGCTCGGCTTCCGGCAACAGGACCTGCGGCTTTTTGGCCGCTGACAGGACACCTGCGGCTTTTCGGCCGCTGACAGGACACCTGCGGCTTTTCAGCCGCTGACAGGACAAGGACAAGCGATGACCGACATTTACCGCCTGGAAACGCTGCCCCCGCAGCTTGATGCCGAGACGACCGCGAAACTGGTCCGGGTCGAGGCCGCGACACTTGGCCATTACCTGCACACGGGCTTTGTCGATACCGCGATCCGTCCGCTGATCGTGGGGCCAAGGGTCGCGGGTGCCGCGGTCACGGTGCAGATATCCGGCCCGGATTCGACCCTGCTTTACCACGCCATGGACCGCGTCCGGCCCGGCGACCTGCTGGTGATTGACCGGGTGGGCGATCACAAGCAGGCCTGCTGGGGCGGCTTCATGGCGACGGTGGCGAAGATCCGGGGCCTTGCCGGCGTGGTCATCGACGGCGCCGTCACCGACCCCGCCGCGATCCGCGAGGCCGGTGTGCCCACCTGGGCGCGCGACACCTCGGCGGTGACGACCAAGCTTCTGAACCTGGGCGGCGGCTTCAACGTGCCGGTCTCGATCGGCGGCGTGGCTGTCAACCCCGGCGATGCCGTCCTGGCCGACGACTGCGGCGTCGTGGTGATCGAACCCCGGCGGCTGGGCAGGCTGATCGAGGTTGCCCTGGCCGACCAGGCCGAGGAAGGCGACTGGATCGCAAGGTTGCGGAAGGGCGAGATGCTGCAGGACCTGATCGACATCCGGTCGATGCTGGCAAAGAACGGAATGGAGGGATCCGGTGTCTGAGATGCTTTCCGAGAACGCGGTCTGGCTGTCGACACCGCATCACCAACTGGTGGAAATCGCCACCACGCTCGGCTGCCGACGCTTCGTGCTGGATATCGAGCATGGCTATTTCGACCTCGACGGCACCGACAAGCTGATCGCGCTGATCCGCGCGCTCGGGGCGAAAGTCTATGCCAAGGTGCTGGGGCCCGAGACCATCCCGATCCAGCAGGCCTTGGACATGGGCTGCCATGGCGTCATCATTCCCCATATCGGCGATGTCGAACATGCCCGCCGTGTCACCGCCGCCGCGAAATACCCGCCGAACGGGCTGCGCAGTTTCTCGGGCACGCGCCCGGCCCGGTATGATGCCGTGGGGCAGGACTACTACACGCGCGAAGACGCCGAAACGCTGTGCCTGCCGATGATCGAAAGCGCCGAGGCGCTGGCCGATGTCGAGGCGATCCTGGCGCTTCCGACGGTGGATGGCCTCTTCGTCGGCCCCTCCGACCTGTCGCTCTCGCGCGGACGCGGGGCCTATGCCAAGACCGAAGCCGATTTCGACGACCTGCGCCGCATCGCCGCGGCCGCGAAGGCCGCCGGCAAGCCCTGGATCATGCCGGCATGGTCGCAGGCGGAACGGGATCTGTCCCGCGCGCTCGGTTCGGCCTGGCAGGTGACGGTCGACGAATACGGCGCGCTCTGGACGGGCATCGAATCCGGGCTTCGGGCCTGAGGGGGGACCATGTCGATCGTCGTCTATCTGGGGGATGCCCAGGAAACGCAGGAGTGGGTAGAGCTTCTCTCCGGCCTGTTGCCCGAGTTCGAAATCCGCGACCTCGACGATCCGGGCGATCCGGCGGCGGTGGACTATGCCGTCGTCTGGGCCCCGCCCGCCGGCCGGATCAAGGCCTTCCCCAACCTGAAGGCCGTCGTCTCGATCGGCGCCGGGGTCGACCACGTCCTGCGCGACCCCGAGTTGCCCCGCCACCTGCCGATCCTGCGCACCACCGGCCCCGACATGGTGCAGCGCCTGCGCGAATACGTGGCGCTGCACGTCCTGACGCATCACCGCGACCTTTCGGTGACCGACGCCAACCAGCAACGCGCCCATTGGCAGCAGATCGTGACGCCCATCGCGCCCCGGCGGCGGGTCGGCATCATGGGGCTGGGCAACATCGCCCGCGCCTGTGCGCAGACACTGGCGATGCTGGGCTTCGACACTGCCGGATGGTCGCGCAGCGGCGGCGATGTCGAGGGGGTCACCGTATTCGCCGGCGCCGAGGGGCTGCCCGCCTTTCTCGACCGCTGCGACATCCTCGTCTGCCTTCTGCCGCTGACGCCGCAGACGCGCGACATCCTGAATGCCGATCTCTTCGCCCGCCTGCCGCGCGGGGCGCGGCTGATCAACGCGGCACGCGGCGGGCATCTGGTCGAGGCCGACTTCCTGGCGGCGCTGGACAGCGGGCAACTTGGCGGCGCGACGCTCGATGTCTTCCGCACCGAACCCCTGCCGGCGGATCACCCGTTCTGGCGGCATCCGAAGATCCGCGTCACACCCCACATCGCCTCGATGATCGACGCGGAAACCGGGGCCTCGGTCATCGCCGCCAACATTCGCGCCTTCGAGGCGACCGGCACCTGCGAGGCTGTGGCGGACGCCGAACGGGGCTACTGATGAAGCCGTTCCTTGACGGCCTCAGCCAGTGCCTTGGCCCGGCCGGCCTTGTCACCGACCCCGCCGAGATGGCGCCCCATCTGACGGACTGGCGCCGGATGTTCTCCGGCCCGGCGCTGGCCGTCCTGCGTCCGGGCAGCACCGATCAGGTCTCTGCCGCCGTTCGCCTTTGCGCGCAACATGGCGTCGCCATCGTGCCGCAGGGGGGTAACACCGGCCTTGCGGGCGGGGCAACGCCGATGGGCACAGGGCCGCAGGTCGTGCTGTCGCTCGCGCGCATGACGGCCATAGGCACGCCCGATCCCATCGGCATGGTGGTCGAGGTGCAGGCGGGCGCCATCCTGCAACGGGTGAAGGAGGTGGCGGCCGGCTGCGGTCGCCAGTTGCCGATCAGTCTGGCGGCCGAGGGCAGCGCGACCATCGGCGGCGTCATTTCAACCAATGCCGGGGGGCTCAACGTGCTTCGTTACGGCATGGCGCGGGATTTCGCGCTGGGGCTGGAGGTCGTGCTGCCCGACGGCACGGTGGCGAACGGGTTGAAACCGCTGCGCAAGGACAATGCGGGCTTCGACTGGAAGCACCTCTTCATCGGCTCCGAAGGCGCCTTCGGCATCGTCACGGCCGCCGTCCTGCGCCTGACCCCCGCGACCCGCCACCGCTCCGTCGCGCTCCTCTCAGTGCAGGACCTGCCGGCTGCGATCCGTCTACTCGGGCTGTTTCAGGACCGCATCGGCGAAACGCTTTCGGCCTTCGAACTGATCTCCGCCGAGGCGATGCGGCTGGTGGAAACCCGCTGCGGGCTTGCCTGTCCGGTAGCGGACGGCGCCTGGTTCCTCCTGGTTGAAGTGGCGTCGTCACTGGACGGGCTTGCCGGTGCAATGGAGGCCACTCTGGAAGCCGCCTTCGGGGCCGGGCTGGTGCAGGACGGCACGCTGGCCGCAAGCGAGCAGCAGGCCCAATCGCTCTGGGCTCTGCGTGAACATGTCACCGAAGCCGAATCCCGCTGCGGCAAGAGCCTCAAGCACGACGTGTCGCTGCCGCTCCGTCGGATGGAGGCCTTTCTGGACAGCGTCCGCGCAAGGCTTGCCGAACTGGCCCCGGCGGCGCGGCTGAACATCTTCGGGCATCTCGGCGACGGGAACCTGCATGTGAATGTCATCCTCGGTGAAACACCCCCTGCGGGTGCATCGGGTATTACCGCCATGGTTCACGACCTCATCGCAGAGGCAGGCGGCTCGATATCAGCCGAACATGGATTGGGGCAGTATCGGCTTGACGAATGGTGCCGCCTGACGCCGAGGACCGGGCGCGACCTTGCTATCGGCATCAAGCGCGCGATCGACCCGAACTGCCTAATGAATCCCGGCAAGGCGATTCCGGTGTTCTCGCCACCAAAGTGACGCCGTCGGGGCGCGTCGACTTGAGGCTCGTGGCCCGGACTGCCCCATCTCGCGGCCGGATGTCGGCCTGAAGACCGTGTCGCAGAACGGCCTTGCCGCGAGATCCGGTGTCGCGCCGTAACGAGCCTATTCCGGCAGTCCGGCCTTTCGCATCCCATCCTTCCAGTTTTCGATGGCCGTCTCCGACCAGGCGCCGCGCCGAAGGGAGGAGATCCTGAAGTCCGGATCCTGCTCCAGTATGCGCCGCTTGACTTCACGCGCTTCCGCATCGCGTCCGAGATGCGCATAGCAGGCGACAAGACGCGTCAACCACCGGATCTTGAGGCCGGTCCTGCGCTTGTAGGCCTCGATCGCGTCTTCGTAGCGTCGTGCTGAAAAGAAGGCGTCGCCCAACAACACCCAATACCATTCGGGGTGGAAGGGACTCAGCCGCATCGCCTCGCGGATCATGGCGATACCCTCGTCGGACTGACCCGCATCTGCCAGAATGGCGCCGTAGGTCGCTCTGGCATTGGCATCATTCGGATTGATCTGCAGCGCGCGTTCGATGTGTCGCCTCTCGTCGTCAAACTCACGGAGGAGTCCGTGGACGCTGGCCAACAGCCATCTGATCCTGCCGTCTTCCGGGTCGAGGGAAAGGGCGCGCTCCATCCGCGCCCTGCAGTCGAGCAGGATCGACCTCGGCGCCGCGTCGTAGTCGTTGCTCACAACCTCCGCGAAGACGAGGTAGGCTTGGGCCAGCGCCAGGTCGGGATCGAGCCGCAACGCTTCGCGAAACAGCTCCGTGGCCTTCTCGTTGTCATCCGGTGCGTAGCCGCGCAGATGCTTTATGCCGCGCAGCACGCATTCATAGGCCGCCGGTGACGGGTTCCGGCGGCTTTGCTCGGCAATGGTATCTTCCATCCGGTTCTGGATGGTCATGATGATTGCCGCCGCGATCTGCTGCGGAATGGCCATCGCCTCGCCGGTCTCGCATTCGAATCCGTCGCTCCAAATCTGCGCGCGGCTGGCGCCATCGACGAGGCGAACTGTAATCCGCAATCGTGACATGCTGGCCTGGATGCTTCCATGAACGAGCAGCATCACACCAAGGCGCCGGGCGATTTCGGCCGTGTCGCTGGTCACGGCTGCAACCGCGGCCGAGCTGTACTGATCGATGACGAAGACGGACCGAAACCGGCCCAGGCCGGTCGCGATCTCCTCCGCCAGCCCCTCGCACAGAAAGTTCAGCCGGTCGTTTCCCGTCAGGTTCCGGAAGGGGAGAATGGCGATGGACGGTCGGTCGTCGTGGACCTGGATCGCGATTGCCGTTGTCGCGGAAGCTGCCGGAGAGACGCCGCCGGGGTGAGTGGCGCCGCCTTGCCCGGTGAGGATGTCGCGATACAGGTCTTCGGTATCGCGGTCCGGCTCCACACCCAGTTCGTCGCGCAGCACGCTGCGGCACGTCGCGTAGAGCTTCAGGGCCGCCGCGCGATCGCCGCGCGCCTGGCTCATCCTCATCAGCGCCCGATAGACGGATTCGAGCGACGGGTCCTGGCTCAGGAGTTTCTGTCCCAGTCGTATGGCGCCGTCCCTGTCCGCCTCCGGCAGAACCGAGATGGACGCCGCCGTCACGAGCCGTTCCGCCAACCCGTCGAGCCGCGCGCGTTCCTGCACTGCCCAGCGGTCAAACTCCGGCGTCGAGGCGTCCATCCCGTCCAGAAACGGCCCACGATAAAGCTCGGCGATGTCGCGGCCCAAGAGCGTGGCCGCGCAGCCCTCCGCGAACTCGATCGCGTCCACGGCCACTTCGGAAAGGTCGAGTGCAACGGTCGTCTTGTCGCCGGCAAGAGGGTTCGTTCCTGCTGCACGGAAAATCTTGCGCAGCGCGGCAAGCGACTGGCGCAGGCTGTCGCGCGCCTGCGCCTCCGCGCGGTCCGCCCACAGAAGAGATGCGAGCCTTTCACGCGACTGCGCCCGCCCGCCCTGAAGCGCGAGGAAGGCGAGCAGCTGTCGATCCTTTCGCGTCGCCAGGGACAACGCAGCGCCCTCGGACGTGGCCAGAGAGAACCCTCCGAGAAGATCAAGCCGAAAGCGTCGCATCTTGCGTTCCTGAGGTGGTGCTCGGGGCGGTGCGATTTCACAGTCTTTTCACGTTCCGGCGCGCTCGTAACCAACTTTTTCAGGGAGCTTTCACGAAAGTCACCCGGCTCGATTCACGGCGATCCTTCAGGCTGAAACGGAAGCGATAGAGCTTTCCCGGCGGAGGTGCCCGATGAAGACGCTCATCAGAAGTCTCGCAAGACTGTTCTCCCTTTCCATGTCCGGCGCCCCCGAAGGCGCGTTTTTCGACGGGGGCGATGTCGATCCCTGTCGCGGCATCGACAGCAGGCTGGAGCAGGCACTTCTCGCCAGCCTCCACAGCGACAGCGCGCGCCAGTATCTCGATTATGTCTGCAGGGGCCGTTGATGTCCTGTCACGATCCCCTTGCTGCGCTGGACCGGATGGCGCTCACCCCCGAACTGGTTGCACTTTGCCACCGCGAGGTTCCTCGGCCCCCTGACGATCCCAACCAACCGGCCTTTCGCGACGACGATTACGACAGGGCCGCTCTGGATGTTCTTGCCAGCCTCGGTGGCGATCCGATCTGGGTCTTCGCCTACGGGTCTCTGCTCTGGAAGCCGGTGGCCGAACCGGTAGAGCAGCGCCAATGCACCGCAGAGGGGTGGCACCGATCCTTTTGCATCGAGATGCGAAGCTGGCGCGGAACGCCGGAACAGCCGGGGCTCATGATGGCTCTGCGCAGGGGTGGGCGCTGCTCCGGGATTGCGCAGCGGTTTGACGGTGAAGATCGTCAGCGCCTGATGACCGATCTCCTCAAGCGCGAGATCGGCGGGCCGGTGGGTCTGTCCGCGCTGCGACAGCTCACGTTGTCTTCAGATCGCGGCCCGATCCGCGCGCTCTGCTTCTATGCGGAGCCCGACGATGTCACCGGCACGCCCGAACGGTGCGAGCATGAAGTCGCCGAGATACTGTCCCGGGCCTGCGGATCGGCGGGCTCGGGGGCGGAATACCTGTTCAACACCGTGACAGCGCTTCTTTCGCACGACATCTGCGATCCGCACCTCTGGCGGCTGCAGGAACTGGTGGCGGCCGCCATCTCATCGCGGGTCGGCCGCAGTTTCGCCTGGACCAGCGCGCTGGATCGGGCGGCGCCGGCGGCAACTTTGCGTCCCGTCCGCTGATGTTCGGCGAGCGTGATCTGGCGCAGAAGGTGCGCTACAGCACCGGGCAACAGCCTGACCGCCTGACGGCAGTCGCCACCGGGCGACATTCGCAACTCGGTCTTTCGGACGATCTTTCCAAGGTCTTTCGGGCGCCACCGCGCGCGCGCGGTGGCGCCCGGAACGAGTCACCAGATGCCTGATCTCGCCAGCCATGCCCGCCTGCGGCTTGTTGCCGGAACTGTGGCCGCAGCACGAAAGAAAGCCCGCAACTGCAGGGGTCTTCTTTAATATCAATAGGATAGTCTGGTAGGCCCGGAGGGACTCGAACCCCCAACCAAGGCGTTATGAGCGCCCTGCTCTGACCATTGAGCTACAGGCCCGGCCGCGACCTGATTAGGCGGGGCGCGAGCGGGGGTCAAGTGCGCTGGATCGCGGCGGCGGACAGGGCGGACGGGGCGGACCCGTGGACAGCGGCGTGGCATTCGTCTATCGGGGGCGCGACAATCCCAGGGGAGGGCGCGATGGCCGCCGAGAAGAACGGGCTCACCTATGCCGATGCCGGCGTCGACATCGACGCGGGCAACCAACTGGTCGAACGGATCAAGCCGGCGGCGAAGCGCACCGGGCGGCCCGGCACGGTGTCGGGGCTGGGCGGGTTCGGCGCGCTCTTCGACCTCAAGGCGGCCGGCTACAGCGACCCGATCCTCGTCGCCGCGACCGACGGGGTGGGCACGAAACTGCGCATCGCCATCGACACCGGCAACGTCGACACGATCGGCATCGACCTTGTGGCGATGTGCGTGAACGACCTTGTCTGCCAGGGGGCGGAGCCGTTGTTCTTCCTCGACTACTTCGCGACCGGCAAGCTCGACGTCGATCAGGCGACGCGGATCATCGAGGGGATCGCGGTGGGCTGTGCCGCCTCGGGCTGCGCGCTGGTGGGCGGCGAGACGGCAGAGATGCCGGGCATGTATCACGGCGGCGACTTCGACCTTGCAGGCTTTGCCGTCGGTGCGATGGAACGTGGCCAGGACCTGCCCTCGGGGGTGGCGGAGGGCGACGTCCTTCTGGGCCTCTCCTCCAGCGGGGTGCATTCGAACGGCTACAGCTTTGTCCGGAAGGTGGTGGAGATTTCGGGCCTGTCCTGGGATGCGGCATCACCCTTCGGCGAGGGTACGCTGGGGCAGGCACTGCTGGCGCCGACGCGGCTTTACGTGAAACCCGCGCTTGCCGCGATCCGCGCCGGCGGCGTTCACGCGCTGGCCCATATCACCGGCGGCGGGTTGACCGAGAACCTGCCGCGCGTCCTGCCCGAGGGGCTGGGCGCCCGCATCGACCTCGGCGCCTGGGCGCTGCCGCCGGTCTTCCGCTGGCTGGCCGGGACCGCCGGCATGGCGGAGGCGGAACTGCTCAAGACCTTCAACTGCGGCATCGGCCTGATCGTCGTGGCCGCCGCCGACCGGGCCGGGGCGCTGACCGCCGCGCTGGAGGAAGCGGGCGAGACGGTGACCGTGATCGGCCGGGTCGAGCCGGGGCAGGGCGTCCGCTACGCCGGGCGCCTTCTGTGAAGCGCGTCGCCATCCTGATCTCCGGGGGTGGCTCCAACATGGTGGCGCTGGTCGAAAGCATGACCGGCGACCACCCGGCGCGGGCGGTTCTGGTCGCCTCGAACGATCCCGGCGCGGGCGGGCTGGCGAAGGCGCGCGCCATGGGCATCGCCACGGCGGCGGTGGATCACCGCCCCTTCGGCCGCGACCGCGCCGCCTTCGAGGCCGCACTCTTGGAGCCGATCCTTGCGGCGCGGCCCGACATCCTGTGCCTTGCGGGCTTCATGCGCGTGCTGACGCCCGGCTTGGTGCAGCGGTTCGCCGGGCGGATGCTGAACATCCACCCCTCGCTCCTGCCGAAGTATCCCGGCCTTCACACCCATCAGCGTGCGCTCGATGCCGGGGACGCCGAGGCGGGCTGCACCGTGCACGAGGTGACGGCGGACCTGGACGCAGGCCCGATCCTTGGTCAGGCGCGGGTGCCGGTGCTGCCGGGCGACAGCGCAGACACGCTGGCCGCGCGGGTTCTGGCGGCCGAACACCGGCTTTATCCGGCGGTCCTGCGCCGCTTCGCGGAAGGCGACCGGAACCCGGTCCTTCTGGACTGATGCGCCGTTTCGCGGCGGTGCGCAATCGGGCGGCATCCCCCGCATTGCGCCCCATCGGCCACAGTTCCGTGACACCGATGCAGTTTGGCTTTTCAACCCGCCCGCAAGTTTCTATCACTGGCGGACCTGCGGGATGAGCCCGCGCCAGACGGGACGCGAATGAAGACCATCACGACGACCGAGGACCTTGCCCGCTTCTGCGAGGTCGCCAAGGCCCAACCCTACGTCACCGTCGACACCGAGTTTCTGCGGGAACGGACCTACTATTCCAAGCTGTGCCTGATCCAGCTTGCACTTCCCGGCAAGACGGGCGAGGCGGTCCTGGTCGATCCGCTGGCCGGGTCGCTGTCGCTGGAGCCGCTTTACGACCTCTTCCGGCACGAGGCGACCGTCAAGGTCTTTCATGCCGCGCGCCAGGATCTCGAGATCTTCTTCGTCGAGGGCAAGGTGTTTCCCAGGCCGCTCTTCGACACGCAGGTGGCCGCGATGGTCTGCGGCTTCGGCGAACAGGTGGGCTACGAGACGCTGGTGCGCAAGATCGCGCGCGAAAACCTCGACAAGACATCGCGCTTCACCGACTGGTCGCACCGGCCGCTGAGCGAGGCGCAGAAGACCTACGCGCTGGCCGACGTCACCCATCTGCGGGTGATCTACGAATTTCTCGACAGGGAACTGACGCGGACCGGGCGGCACAAGTGGGTGGAAGAGGAACTTGCCATCCTCACCGATCCCGAAACCTACATCACCCGGCCCGAGGATGCCTGGACGCGAGTGAAGACGCGCACCCATTCGGGCCGCTTCCTGGCCGTGGTGCGCGAGCTTGCCCGCTTCCGCGAGGACTACGCCCAGACCCGCAACGTGCCGCGCGCGCGCGTCTTCAAGGACGACGCGCTGCTGGAACTGGCCTCGACCCGCCCCGCCAACGTGGAGGAACTGGGCCGCTCGCGGCTCCTGCTGCGCGAAGGCCGCCGGGCCGACGTCGCCGAAGGGATCCTTTCCGCGGTCAAGGCGGGCATGGAGGCGCGGCCGGAGGATTTCCCGAAGGCGGACAACGGGCGCGAGCAGCTTCAGGTCGACTCGGCGCTTGCCGATCTTCTGCGCGTGCTTCTCAAGGCGAAGTCGGAAGAGGCGGGCGTGGCGCAGAAGCTGATCGCCACCTCCTCCGACCTCGACGTGATCGCCGCCGGCGGCCGCGAGGTGCCGGCGATGAAGGGCTGGCGGCGCGAGGTCTTCGGCGAAGACGCGCTGCGCCTCTGCCGCGGCGAAATCGCGCTGTCGGCCAAGGGCGGCGCGGTCCGGGTCGTGCAGGTGTGAGGACGGGGGCCGCCCGCGGCCTCTGTCTGACGCCTCAGCGCGTCGAACTGCGGCTGTTGCTGGCGCCCACGACGACGATGCGGCGCACGCCGGCCAGCGCGATGTTCGAGAGTGAGGTTGCGGCGGTCACCTCGCGCGATTGCGGGGTCGAGGCGGGTTTTGCCCCGACGGGATGGGCCACCACGAAGCGGTAGGTCAGCACGCCGTCGACCGGCTTTCCGTCGTTCTCGGCCACCAGTTCGGCCTCCCACCAGCCCTGGGTGGGCGGCAGGCCGTTGGCGCGCACGATCGCACCTTCCGGGGTTTGCGCCACCTCCAGCGTGACCACTTCGGCGACGAGGACGCGGGGGTCGTTGGGGCGGCCGCTCGCGGTTTCGACCACCTGCGCCGGGCCTTCCTCCGATCCGCCGAACCAGTTGAAGGGGTTGAGCTTGCTGTCGCGCACCCGCGCGCAGCCTGCCAGGGACAGCGCGACCGCGAGGGTCATGATGAGGACGGCGGGCTTTCGCATCGGGGGCTCCCTCGTTCGTTGTCCTTGGGTAGCCGATCTGAAGGGGCGTGAAAAGGGGCCGGACGGCTGGACCTTCGGCGGCGGAGCGACTACCTGATGGGCCAGCGAGGAGAGACGACCATGGCCAGCGCCGCCTTCGAGGAGATTGCCGATACCTTCGAATTCCTGGACGACTGGGAGGATCGCTATCGCCATGTGATCGAGCTTGGCCGTGCGATGCCCGCGCTGGACGAGGCCTTCCGCGTGCCCGCCACCAAGGTCGAAGGCTGCGCGAGCCAGGTCTGGCTCCTGCCGCGCATCGAGGGGCAGGGGCCGTCGGCGCGGTTCGATTTCCAGGGCGACAGCGACGCGATGATCGTGCGCGGGCTGATCGCGATCCTGCACGCGCTCTATTCCGGCCTCACCCTGCGCGAGGTGCTGGCGGTCGAGGCCCCCGCCGAACTCGGCCGGCTGGGTCTGAACGAGCATCTGTCCTCCCAGCGCTCGAACGGGTTGCGGGCGATGGTCGAGCGTATCCGCAAGCTGGCCGCCGAGTCGGCGGGCTGAGGTCCGCCATGCGCAGCCGCGCCGAGCGCATCCGCCACGCCGTCGCGTTCGAGGTGATCGGGCTGTTGCTGGTCACCCCGCTCGGGGCCCTTGTCATGGGCCTGCCGGTCCATTCCATCGGCCTCGTCGCGCTTGTCAGCTCGCTGATCGCGACGGGCTGGAACTATGCCTACAACCTCGTCTTCGACCACGCGCTCCTGCGTCTGGCGGGCCGGGTCGCCAAGACCCAGGCGGACCGGATGCTGCACGCGGTCCTGTTCGAGGCGGGTCTGGTGCTGGTCCTTGTCCCCTACATCGCCTGGCAGCTTGGCATACCGCTCTGGCAGGCCCTGGCGATGGACCTCGGCTTTGTCGGATTCTACCTGGTCTACGCCTATGCCTTCAACTGGGCCTGGGACGTGCTATTCCCGCTGCCCGACCGCTGAGCCGGATCAAAGGCGGGCCAGCGTCGTGGCCAGGTCGCCATAGCCGGTCAGCCGCCGCTCATAGGCGAGCCCCAGCCGCGCGGCGCAGTCCCGCGCCCTGGTATCGAGCGCCGGGTCGTCGGTCTGCGCCTGGTAGACAAGCTTTTCGTAGTTGCCGAAGTACATGTCCCGAAGCTCCGGGTGCCGGTCGAGGCCCATGGGCTTCCAGACGAAGGCGTCGAACTGCCGGACGAGGAAATCGGTCAGGTAGAAGGCGGTGAACTCCTCGCGCCCGGCGAAGGTGTCGTTGCCCTCGAAGAAGGAATAGCAGTGCGGGCCGGCGACCATCTCGACGCCCAGTTCGCGGCAGCGCTGTTCCAAGAGCCCGCCGGTGCCGCAATCGGCATAGACGACGAAGATACCGTCGTAGTCGGCGCGATGCTTCGCCACCGCCTCGGTCACCGCCTCGGTGATGCGGTCGGGATAAAGGTGCAGCTTCGCAGGCAGGCAGGTCAGGTCCAGATGGGTCCAGCCGTTCGCGGCCCTGAGGTCGAGGATCTCGCGCGCCAGCGCCCCGCAGGCGATCAGGAGGATGCGCCCGCGCCCCTCCGCCGCCAGCCCTGCCTCTGTCAGCTCGCCATCCGCCGGGATCATCGCGCCACCCGGCGGAGAAGGAGAGCGATCGCCAGCACCGCCGCCAGCGCCCATGCGGGCAGGCCCGCACCATCCCCCCCGAAGACCGCAGCCGCCACCCCAACGGTCAGCGCCGCGGCGAGCAGGACAGACAGGATCAGGGTCAGGTAGCGCCAGTGCATCGGAACCTCCTTCTCCCATGTAGGGCGCGGGGCAGGGCGGCGAAACCCCCGCAAATCGAAAGGCCCCGCAAGCGTTCGCCGCGGGGCCCCGGAAGACGTGGCAGAGCGCCCTGTCAGGCCAGCGAGTTGTGCTTGCGCGCCATGAAGTCCTTCGCCGTCTGCACCGCCACCGCGGCGTCGCGGCAATAGGCGTCGGCACCGATGGCACGGCCGAATTCCTCGTTCAGGGGCGCGCCGCCGACCAGCACGATGAAATCGTCGCGCATGCCCTTTTCCTTCATCGTGTCGATGACGACCTTCATGTAGGGCATCGTCGTCGTCAAGAGCGCCGACATGCCGAGGATGTCGGCCTCTTCGCGCTCCAGCGCCTCGATGTATTTCTCGACCGGGTTGTTGATGCCCAGGTCCACGACCTCGAAGCCCGCGCCCTCCATCATCATGCCGACAAGGTTCTTGCCGATGTCGTGGATGTCGCCCTTGACGGTGCCGATCACCATCTTGCCGACCTTGGGCGCGCCGGTCTCGGCCAGAAGCGGCTTGAGGATCGCCATGCCGGCCTTCATCGCGTTGGCGGCCAGAAGCACTTCCGGGACAAAGAGGATGCCGTCGCGGAAGTCGGCGCCCACGATGGTCATGCCCGCGACCAGCGCCTTGGTCAGAACGTCGTAGGGGGCCCAGCCGCGGTCCAGAAGGATGCGCACGCCCTCCTCGATCTCTTCCTTGAGACCGTCGTAGAGGTCGTCATGCATCTGCAGCACAAGCTCTTCGTCGTCGAGCTCGGAAAGGATGATGTCGTCGTCGGCCATGTGTGTCTCCTTGGCACCCTTGGCCCGTTAATGCGTCCAAACCCCCGCGGCAACTTGGCGGTTTGCGACATCGGCAGGACGTGGACCGACCTGCACAGGTTTCGTGAGCACGCGATCCGTCGGGTCCTTGCGTATTTGTTCGCTTTATGTTCTCATTTTCCCATGCCGCTTCCGCCCCCCGATCCCTTCCTGCGCCTGAAGGCGCGCGGTGCCGCCACCAACGCCGCCGGCCGGTTCGAGCCCTATGAACGCCAGGCCGAAAACGACGGCTGGGACCTGCCCGAGGAGGAACGGCTGCTCAGGACGCAAGTCAGCCTGGAACACCCGCGTTCCGTCATCAACCGCGTCGGCTCTCCCGACCTGCCGTTCGACCGCACGCTCAACCCCTACCGGGGCTGCGAACACGGCTGCGCCTACTGCTTCGCGCGGCCGACCCACGCCTTCCTCGGCCTTTCGGCGGGGCTCGATTTCGAAACCCGGCTGGTCGCGCGCCCGGACGCGGCGCGGATGCTCGAACGCGAATTGGCACGACGCGCCTACCGCCCCGCGACCCTCGCCATCGGCACCAACACCGACCCCTACCAGCCGGTCGAGGCGCGCTACCGGATCATGCGCGCGGTGCTGCAGACCCTCTCGGACTGGAACCACCCGGTTGCCATCGTCACCAAGGGCACGCTGATCGAACGCGACATCGACATCCTCGCGCCGATGGCCGCGCGGGGGCTGGCGCAGACGGGCGTGTCGATCACCACGCTTGACGCCGGCCTCTCGCGCCGGCTCGAACCGCGCGCGCCCCCACCCGCGCGCCGCCTCGCAACGATCGAACGGCTGGCGCGCGCTGGCATCCCGGTGCGCGTCATGGTCGCCCCGGTCATCCCGGCCATCACCGAGCCGGAGATGGAGCGTATCCTCGCTGCCGCGCGTGACCACGGGGCGACCGCGGCCGCGTGGATCCTCCTGCGCCTGCCGCTCGAGGTCGCGCCGCTCTTCCGCGACTGGCTCTCCCGCCACGAACCGGGACGCGCGGCCCATGTCATGAACCGCCTGCGCGAGATGCGCGGCGGGGCCGACTACGACGCCGACTGGGGCCGGCGGATGCGGGGCGAGGGGCCCCATGCCGACCTGATCGCGCGCCGCTTCGCGCTCGCCTGCCGCAGGCTCGGCCTCCACGCGCCGGTCCCGCCGCTCAGGACCGACCTCTTCGCCCCGCCACCCCGGGCAGGCGACCAGCTGACGCTCTTCTGATCTTCTTCTTTTCCCAAATATCCCGGGGGTGCGGGGGCAGCGCCCCCGCCGCCTGCCGCTCCCTGCGGCGCTCCCCTCAGCCGCGCCGGCGTCCGCGCCGCTCGCGCCCCGCCGCCTCCTCCCCCGTTCCGTCCGAGGCCGAGGAGAAGCCGCCGATCTTGGCCGCAATCTCGTCGAGCGTCGGCCGGGGCCCGCGGGGCCGTGTTTCCAGCGCGTTGCGCATCGCGCGCAGGTGCTCGGGCATGGTGCCGCAGCAGCCGCCGATGATGGTGGCGCCGGCATCGCGGGCCAGCACCGCATATTCCGCCATAAGGTCGGGCGTGCCGTCATAGTGGATGTGGCCGTCGTGATATTTCGGGATGCCGGCGTTCCCCTTGGCGATGACCGGGCGTTCCGGCCCCGCGGCGACGAAGCCCAGGATCGTGCGCAGAAGGTCGGCCGCGCCGACGCCGCAGTTGGCGCCGAAGGCGATCGGCGGATGGGCGAGACGGTCGACGAGGGCGGCCATCTGCGCCGAGGTGACGCCCATCATGGTGCGGCCGGCGGTGTCAAAGCTCATCGTGCCGCACCAGGGCATGCCCGCGCGCTGGCAGGCCTCGGCGGCGGCACGGAATTCCTCGGCCGCGCTGATCGTCTCGACCCAGAGGACGTCGGCGCCGCCCTCCTTCAGCCCTTCTGCCTGCTCGTGGAAGATCTCCACCGCGATCTCGTGGGTCAGCGCGCCCATCGGCGCCATGATCTCCCCGGTCGGGCCCATGGAGCCGGCGACAACAACGGCGTGGCCGGCGGCATCGGCAACCTCGCGCCCCAGTTCGGCGGCGATGCGGTTCAATTCGCGCACCCGCCCCTCGGCCCCGTGCAGCTTCAGCCGCGCGGCATTGGCGCCGAAGGAGTTGGTCAGGAAGATGTCCGATCCCGCCGCCACGGCGCTGCGGTAAAGCGCGAGGATGTTTTCCGGCTGGTCGGTGTTCCACAGTTCCGGTGCCTCGCCCGAGGACAGGCCCATGTTGAACAGGTTGGTGCCCGTCGCGCCGTCGGCCAGAAGCCAGTCGCGGGTTTCAAGCAGGCGGGAAAGGGGGTCGCTCATCGGAATGCCTTTCTGCAACGGCCGCCGCCGCGGGGGCGGGGTGGGGGGCGTCTTGCCGTCCGATGTGCCACGAAGGCGGGCGGGATTCAATTTCATCCTGACCGCCATCGCGACGAATTGCGCGCGCGCCGGACAGCGGGCGGAAATGCGGCGGGCGGAAATGCGGCGGGCGGAAATGCGGCGGGCGGAACTGCGGCGGACCGAAATGCAGCGGGCGGGGATGGTGGATCGCCCAGGCAAGCTCGACCGCCGCCCTGAGGAGCGCGAGGCGCCCCGGCGCGGCGAGATACAGCGTCCGGTGCCGCGGACCGAAGGCGGTCTTGAACTGGCGAAGCCCGGCTGATCCGCGGGCGAGGCGCCGCAGCAGTGCCGGGACGGCCCCGCGCCCGGCCGGCGCGACCGGCACCGCGGCCAGCGACAGGCGCGGCAGGCCGGCCGCCCGCGCCGCGCCGATGGCCGAGGCGACCAGCGCCTGCATGGCGCCGTCGGGGCAGTCCGCGGCCTGCCGCATCAGGTCGAGCGTCCATTCCCCATGGCTGGCGTGGAAGGTGGCAAAGGCGACGATCCGGCCCCCGGCACTGGCGGTGAAGACCTGCTGTCGCGCCAGAAGGCCGGGGTCGAAGCGGCCCATGCTCAGCCCGCGCTCGCCACCGTGGCGGCCGGCCCAATCCGCCGCGACAGTGGCCATCCCGTCCAGCGGCAGCGGCGCACCGGGACCGTGCCTCATGATCGCAAGTCCGGCCGCCTCGGCCCGGCGCAGCTTGCGCCTGAGCCGCGCCTGCCCGTGCCCGCCCTCGTGCCACCGGCCCGGGTCGAGCCAGAGATCCTCGGCCACTGGCAGCACGGCCCAGCCCGCGCGCCGCGCGATCAGGGCGGTGCGCGGGCCGACCTTGTAAAGGCAGGGGGCAAGCCCCGCGCTGCGCGCCCGGCGCGACAGCGTCGACAGGAGTGCCGGCCGCATCCGCGCCTCGCGGGCATCGCCCAGCGGGTCGCCGAGGGCGGCCAGCGTCGCGCCCGCCCGCGCCACCACCCAGCCCGACCGGCCGTCGCGCCCGCCGAGAACCTCGTACCCGTCCTGTCGTGCAAGCCCGGCCTCGGCCCGGTGGCTGCGCGCCAGCAGCCGGCGGGCGTGCCGCCCCGCGGCCGGGCCGGCCTGCCGCGCCCCGCGCGGGCCGCGCCACATCACGACCCCCGCCCAGATCGCCGGAAGCGCGTAATAGACGAGACGGAAGGCGAGGATGGCGCCGAGAAGCGCCCCGGTTTGCGTTCCCGTCGCCGCGTCCCCGACGGCAGGCAGTGCCGCGAGAATCACCGCCTCGAACGCGCCGACGCCGCCCGGCAACCCGGTCAGGAGCGCGGCCCCGAGCGCCAGCAGGTAGACCGGGTAGAAGGCCGCGAGGCTGACCGCGACCGTATCGGGCAGCAGGAGCCAGAGCGCCGCGGCGGCGGCCAGCGTGTCGGCCGCCGCCAGCACAAGAAGCCGTGCCGCGAAGGGCAGGGCGGGCATCAGCCGGCGGCGCAGGACCCAGAAGGCCAGCGCCAGACCCACGAGCGCGGCGCGCGCCGTCGTCGCCAACCCCGCAGGAAGGCCGGCCGCCGGCACCAGAGCCAGCGCAAGGACAAGCAGAACCGCCCAGGCGGCGAGAAACGACAGCGCGACCGCCAGGGTGATCCGCGACGCCGACGCGAGCCCGGTCCCGGGCAGGAGCCGCCAGCGCACCAGCGCGCCGCTGACCAGGCCGAAGCCCAGCACCTGTGCCGCCGCGATGGCCGCGGCGCCGGCCCGACGGGCGGCGCGGGCCTGCACCGGCAGGCCCATCTCCGCCTGCACCAGCGCGTCATAGCGCCCGACGGCGCGAAAGCTTGCAAGCGTGAGGAAAAGCGCGCCCGCCCACTGGCTCCAGCGCGTCTGGCCAAGCGAGGTGGAGATCGCCGTGACATCGACCTCGCCCAGCCGTTCGGCCAGCAGCCAGATGCCACCCGTCGCCAGAACCGCGATCAGCGCTTGACGCGGCAGCACGCCACGCACCAGCCCCGCAACCCCGCCGCGATCCCGCGGCCCCGTTCCGAACGTTCCGATCCTGCGCATGCGGCCCCACCCTGTTTGCGGGCAGGACCATGGACCGCGCAGGGTTCACCGCGGCTTAACGCAGCCCCGGCGGCTTGGTAAAATGCGAGACAAGCAAAAGCCGCGGACCGGGCCGCGGCTCCTGCCGTGTCGACCTGGGCGCGAAGCCTCAGTTCTCTTCCATGATCTGGCGCTTCGCCTCGACCATCAACTCGACCATCTTGGCGCGGATCGTGGCAGCCTCGGCGCGGTCGCCCAGATCGCCCGCCACCTTGCGGAACACGTCCTCGTCCCCGGCTTCCTCGAAGTCCGACATGACGACTTCCTTGGCATAGGCCGCCGCCTCGTCGCCCGACTTGCCCATCAGGCCCGCCGCCCAGAGGCCCAGAAGCTTGTTGCGCCGCGCCTCGGCCTTGAACTTCATCTGTTCGTCATGGGCGAACTTGTTCTCGAATGCGTTCTCGCGGTCGTCGAAGGTGGTCATGGGCGCCGTCCCTTGTGTGGTCCTCTCCCCTTCCATATGCCTGCCCGGCGGGCGCGCTGCAAGCCCCGGCGACGGGCGGAGCCTTTGCCTTGCGGCAGAGGGCGCCTTGCCCTATAGGGGCCGCAACAGCGGGCGTCCCGCCCGACGAACGGAGCTGCCATGGCACGTCGCAAGAAAATCTACGAAGGCAAGGCGAAGATCCTCTACGAAGGCCCCGAGCCGGGAACCTTCGTCCAGTACTTCAAGGACGACGCGACCGCCTTCAACGCGCAGAAGAAGGCGACGATCGAAGGCAAGGGCGTGCTGAACAACCGGCTGTCGGAATTCTTCATGACCGGGCTGACCAACATCGGCATCCCCAACCACTTCATCCGCCGCATCAACATGCGCGAGCAGCTGATCCGGCAGGTGGAGATCATCCCGCTCGAGGTCATCGTGCGCAACTTCGCCGCCGGGTCGCTGTCCAAGCGCCTGGGGATGGAGGAGGGCACGCCGCTGCCGCGCCCGATCGTCGAATACAGCTACAAGAACGACGCCCTCGGCGACCCGATGGTGAGCGAGGAATACATCGTCGCCTTCGGCTGGGCCAACCAGCAGGACCTTGACGACATCGTGGCGCTGGCGCTGCGCGTCAACGACTTCCTTTCGGGCGTGTTCTACGGCGTCGGCATCAAGCTTGTGGACTTCAAGATCGAGATCGGGCGGATCTGGGACGGCGACTTCATGCGCCTCATCGTCGCCGACGAGATCAGCCCGGATTCGTGCCGGCTCTGGGACATCAAGACCGGCCAAAAGCTCGACAAGGACGTGTTCCGCCGCGACCTCGGCAGCCTGACCGACGCCTATTCCGAAGTGGCCCGCCGCCTTGGCGTCCTGCCGACGCAGGCCACCCACCTCGGCAAACCGACACTGATCAACTAATGAAGCCACTCGTGGCCCTTTGCGCAGCAGTTGTTACGTCTTTCGCTCTTGCGGCGGAGGCGCCGGCGCAGTCTGGGGTCGATCAGACTCAGGCGAACAATTCTGTGCGCAAAGAGTTGGCAAAGCACGGAGACAATGGACTTGTACCGCGTCCGGTTAACCATTGGGCCTATCCTTTTGCGGCTAAACCCATCTCCAGATCGCAAGTCAAGAAGGCGCTGCGAAAGATGGGCTTTGACGTCAAGAACGCGCCCATGGGCGGCAGTCTTGTGTTCAGCCACGTAACGTCAGTATCCGGAGCGGAGTTCGACGCGCTTACCGCCGATCTGACGGGTTTTTTTCGTCAAGAATGGTTGGGAATACGACGGATGGGAAACAGTGCTCGTCCGGAAAGGAGAATAGCGATGAAAGTCCGCGTCCATGTCATGCTGAAGGATGGCGTCCTCGACCCGCAGGGCGAGGCGGTGAAACACGCGCTGGGCACGCTGGGCTTTGCGGGCGTGCAGGGCGTGCGCCAGGGCAAGGTGATCGAGCTTGACCTTGCCGCGACCGACCGCGCCGCCGCCGAGGCCGAGGTGAAGGCGATGTGCGAAAAGCTTCTCGCCAACACCGTGATCGAGAAATACACGGTCGAACTGATGGGCGAGACCGCCTGATGCGCGCCGCGGTTCTGACCAGGTTCCGCGCGCCCCTCGAAATCGCCCGACTGCCGGAGCCGGACTGCCCCGAGGATGGCGTTGTCCTCTCCGTCCTCGCCTGCGGCGTCTGCCGGTCGGACTGGCACAGCTGGACCGGATCGGACCCCGACGTGCACCTGCCGCATGTGCCCGGCCACGAATACTGCGGCGTGGTCGAGGAGGCGGGCCCCCGCGTCACCCGCTGGCGCCGCGGCGACCGCGTGATCGCGCCCTTCATCCTCGCCTGCGGCCAGTGCCCGGCTTGCGCGGCCGGGAACCAGACCACCTGCCCGACCCAGATCATCCCCGGCTTCACCCATCCCGGCGCCTTTGCGGAGCGCATCGCGGTGGCGCGCGCCGACGTGAACCTGACCGCACTGCCCGAGGCGATGGACCCGGCGCTGGCCGCTGCCCTCGGCTGCCGCGTGACCACCGCGTGGCACGGGCTGACCGGCCGCGCGGCCCTGCGCCCCGGCGAATGGCTCGCGGTCTTCGGATCGGGCGGCGTCGGCCTCTCGGCGCTGCTGCTCGCCAAGGCGATGGGCGCGCGCGTCGTCATGGTCGACGTGGTGGCCGAGAAGTTGTCCCACGCCCGCGCGCACG
This sequence comes from Albidovulum sediminis, assembly GCF_025380365.1. Classification (GTDB taxonomy): domain Bacteria; phylum Pseudomonadota; class Alphaproteobacteria; order Rhodobacterales; family Rhodobacteraceae; genus Albidovulum; species Albidovulum sediminis. The sequence goes on along the minus strand of NZ_JAOCQF010000001.1, from coordinate 1,197,154 downwards.
GCGCCGACGCCGTGGTGAACGCGGCCGAGGTCGACGCGCCCGCGGCCATCCACGCGATCACCGGGGGCGGCGCCGATGTCGCGATCGAGGCGCTGGGCATCCAGGCAACCACGGCCAGTGCGTTGCGATCGCTCAGGAAACTCGGCCGGATGGTACAGATCGGCATGCCGGCCGGACCCCATGTCAACATGACCCTGCCGATGGACGCGGTCTATTCCGGCCAGCTGGCCATCTTCGGCACCCGCGGCATGCCGGCCTGGCGCTACCCGAGCCTTCTGAGCCTGATAGAGGCGGGGGCGGTCGACCTTTCACCGCTGATCGCGCGCCGGGTGGCGCTGTCGGACGCCTCGGCAGAACTCGCCGCCTTCGACGGGCCGACGCCGCCGGGCGTCGCCGTCATCACCGATTTCACCGCCTGATGCGCCCGGCGGGAACCCTCCGGCCGGGGGCGGGGCAGCGCCCCAATCCGCCGCTGGAACCCGCGCCCGCTTTGCGATAACAGCCTGAACCACGCCAGAAGCCCGAGGATCGACCATGAAAGCCGCCGTCATTACCTTCCCCGGATCGAACTGCGACCGCGACCTTGCCGAAGCCTTCGCCAAGGCCGGCGCCTCGGTCGCCCGCGTCTGGCACAAGGACGCGGACCTGCCGAAGGGCATCGACATCGTCGGCATCCCGGGTGGCTTTTCCTTCGGCGACTACCTGCGCTGCGGCGCCATCGCCGCGCAGTCGCCGGTGATGCGCTCGGTCGCGGACTTCGTCCACGGCGGCGGCCATGCCATCGGCATCTGCAACGGCTTCCAGGTGCTGACCGAAACCGGCCTCCTGCCCGGCGCGCTGATGCGCAACGCCGGGCTGAAGTTCGTCTGCAAGCCCGTCGACCTGCGTGTGGCGACCGCGGCAAGCGTCTTTACCGCGGGCTGGACGGCGGGCGATGTCGTGCGCTTTCCCATCGCGCATCACGACGGCAACTACACGATCGACGCCGAGGGGCTGGCGCGGCTCAAGGGCGAGGACAGGATCGCCTTCACCTATGTCGACAACCCGAACGGCGCCATGGCCGACATCGCGGGTGTCCTGTCGGAAAACCGCCGCGTCCTCGGCATGATGCCCCACCCCGAACGCGCCGTCGAAGGGGTGCAGGGCGGGACGGACGGCGCGGTGCTGTTCCGCGCGCTGATGAGCGCGATGGCGCTTGCCTGACCCCGTCCGGCTTGAGGCGCATCCGGCCTGCGGCTAGGATCACTTCATGCCCGCCGCCGATCCGCCCGCCGAACCGACCCAAGCACAGCGCCCCTTGCAGGGCAGGGCCGCCGCGCGCGGCCGCTGGCTGCTGCGTGGGGTCGCGCTGGCGGTCATTGCCATCGCGGCGGCGGTCATCTGGTACACCAACGCTTTCCTGACGCAGAGCTTCACCGAGTCGACCCGCGGCCGGGCCGAGGTGCGGCTGGCGCTTTACACCGGCAACATCCTGAGCGAGCTGCAGCGGACCTCGGTGGTTCCGCTCCTGCTGGCGCGCGACCCCTCGCTGGCCGGGGCGCTGACCGCCGGCGAATACTCGATGACCTCGCAGAAGCTGATCTCGGCCCAGGCCGAAATCGGCGCCGCCTCGATCCTGCTGCTCGACATGAACGGTCGCACGGTGGCGGCGACCGACCGCAACAAGATCGGCACGACGCTGAGTACCGCGCCCCAGTTCGTCGAGGCGCTGCGCTCGCGCGAAACCGTGTTCACCGTGACGGAGCGGGACACCGGCGGCTTCGACTTCACCTTCGCGCGCGCCATCCATACCGAGGGCAAGGCCGTCGGCGTGATCCTGGTGGCGGCGGAACTGGCCAAGTTCGAGCGGGGCTGGGCGGGCTTTGCCGACGCGGTGGCGGTGATCGACAGTTCCGGCACCGTCATCCTCGCGACCGAGCCGCGCTGGCGCGGCAAGCCGCTCGACGCGGCGCTGGCGATCAGCCCGGCCGAAACCGCCATCGGGCGCGCGGTCCGGGCGACCTTCGACTGGGCCAACGCCCGCCCCGACGCCTATGTCCGCGGCGAGGCGGTGATGCGCAACGAGGCGCGGGTGCCCTTCCGCGGCTGGCGCATCGTCTCGTTCACCACCTACGATTCGATCCGCGAGCGGGTGAACGCCGTCCTCTCGCTCGAGATCATGGGATTCGCCCTTCTTCTTGCCGCGGCCTTCTGGTTCCTGTCGCGCCGGGCCCGCAACGAGACCGCGGTCGTCCGGCGCGAATCGGCGGAACTGCGCCAGTTGAACGCGCGGCTGCAGCGGGAAATCGCCGAGCGCGAGAAGGTCCAGAAGGACCTCGCCGTGGCCGAACAGACGCTGGCGCAATCCTCGAAACTGGCCGCCTTGGGCGAGATGTCGGCCGCCGTCAGCCACGAGCTGAACCAGCCGCTCGCGGCGATGAAGACCTACCTTGCCGGGGCGCGGCTCCTGCTCCAGCGCCGCCGGGCGGAGGAGGCGCTGTCATCCTTCCAGAGGATCGACGACCTGATCGAGCGGATGGGCGCGATCACGCGCCAGCTGAAAAGCTATGCGCGCAAGGGCGGTGAGGCGTTCGAGCCAATAGACGTTCGCATTTGCGTGTCCTCGGCGCTGTCGATGATGGAGCCGACGCTGCGGTCGGGTAAGGTGCGCATCACGCATGCGCTGCCGCGGGCGCCGGTGATGGTGATGGCCGACCGCATCCGCCTGGAACAGGTGCTGATCAACCTCCTGCGCAATGCCGTCGACGCCACCAAGGAGGTGCGCGAACCCCAGGTCGAGATCCTGCTGTCGGCGGGCGAGACGGCGACGCTGACGGTGCGCGACAACGGCCAGGGGATCAGCGACCTCGACAACCTGTTCGAGCCCTTCTTCACCACCAAGAAGCCCGGCGACGGCGTCGGCCTCGGGCTTGCCATTTCCTCGGGCATCGTGAACGACCTTGGCGGACGGCTGACGGCGCGCAACGCGCCCGGCGGGGGGGCTGTATTCGAGGTGCAGCTTCCCATATTGCAGGACAAGACCCGCGCGGCGGAATGAGGTGACCATGGCTCGCATGATGAAGATCGCGATCGTCGACGACGAACAGGACATGCGCCAGTCGATCAGCCAGTGGCTGGCACTTTCGGGGTTCGACACCGAAACTTACCCTTCGGCCGAGGAGGCTCTGAAGGCGATCGGGCCCGACTGGCCCGGTGTCGTCGTCTCCGACATCAAGATGCCGGGGATGGACGGGATGGCGTTCCTGAAGCGGCTGATGAGCCTCGACAGCGGGCTTCCCGTCATCATGATCACCGGCCACGGCGACGTGCCGATGGCGGTCGAGGCGATGCGGGTCGGCGCCTACGACTTCCTCGAGAAGCCCTTCAACCCCGACCGCATGACCGAACTGGCCAAACGCGCGAGCCAGGCGCGGCGGATGACGCTCGACAACCGCGCGCTCCGGCGCGAACTGGCCGACGGCTCGACGCTGATGAAGAAGCTGATCGGCTCCTCCCCGGCGATGGAGCGGCTGCGCGAGGATATCCTCGACCTCGGCCAGGCCGACGGCCACGTGCTGATCGACGGCGAGACCGGGACCGGCAAGACGCTGGTGGCGCATGCGCTGCACGCGGTCGGCCCGCGCGCCGGCAAGAAGTTCGTCGTCGTCAGCTGTGCCGCCTTCGCCGAGGACATGCTGGGCAAGCGGCTTTTCGGCCCGATGGAGGAGGGCGGGCAGATCCCGCTGGTCGAGGAGGCGCGCGGCGGCACGCTTGTCCTCGAGGACGTGGAGGCGCTGAGCCACGCGCTGCAATCGCGGCTCCTGACCTTCATCAACGACCAGGGCACGCCGGCCGAGACCCGCATCATTGCCATCTGCAACGATCACGAGCAGGGCCGCACGGTCGAGGACGCGCTGCGCCCCGACCTTTATTACCGCCTCGCCGCGCTCAAGATCATGCTGCCGCCGCTGCGCTCGCGGGGCGAGGACATCCTCGTGCTCTTCACCCGCCTGTCGGAACAGTTCGCCGAGGAATACGGCTGCGAGGCGCCGCAGGTGACGGCGCAGGAGGCGGCACAGCTTCTGCAGGCGCCCTGGCCCGGCAACGTCCGCCAGCTGATCAACGTGGCCGAACGCGCGGTGCTGCAGAACCGCCGCGGCACCGGCTCGATCGCCTCGCTCCTGATGTCGGAGAACGAGGACGCGGGCCAGACCATGACGACCGAGGGCAAGCCCCTGAAGGAATATGTCGAGAGCTTCGAGAAGATGCTGATCGACAACACCATGCGCCGCCACCGCGGCTCCATCACCGCGGTGATGGAGGAACTGTGCCTGCCGCGCCGGACGCTGAACGAGAAGATGGCCAAGTACGGGTTGCAGCGGCAGGACTACATCTGAGCGGGTGACAGGGCGCGAAGGCCGGGGGGCCGTCTGCCCCCCGGACCCCCCGAGGATATTTTTGAAAAGAAGAAGCGGGTGACGGTCGTCGCGGCGCCCGCCGCACTTGCCGCAGTCCGTCGGGGGCATTTTCGCCATTGTATTTGCGCGCCGCTGTCCGTTATGGTCGGAAGCGGTCGGTCCGGGGTGCGCAGCGCGCCCGCCGACACGTCGAATTCTCTGCCCCGCCTCGCAGGAGGCGCCGGCAGGTGCCATTGGCCGCGAGGCCGATCAAACACCCCGCTTGCCGTTCGGCGCGGGGCCAAACCAAAGGGTGCCCGCAGGGGCATTCAGGACAGAACCGCGATGTCACGCGACGCAAGAGGGAACGAGGGGGCCGGCGCAAGATCGCTTGCCCGCGCCGTTGCCGTGTCGCCCCGCATCGCCACAGCACAACATGCCCCCGACCGTTCCCGCCCGCCAGGACAGGCGCTGCCGGATGCATGCGGAACCCATTCATGGCCAAGAAAATGCTCATCGATGCCACCCACGCGGAGGAAACCCGCGTCGTGGTGGTGGACGGAAACAAGGTCGAGGAATTCGATTTCGAGACCGTCAACAAGCGCCAGCTTGCCGGCAACATCTATCTAGCGAAGGTCACGCGGGTCGAGCCCTCGCTGCAGGCGGCCTTCGTCGATTACGGCGGCAACCGCCACGGCTTCCTCGCCTTCTCGGAGATTCATCCGGACTATTACCAGATCCCGGTCGCCGACCGGCAGGCGCTCCTGGCCGAGGAGCGCGCCTTTGCCGAGGCGATGGAGGCCGAGGAATCGGGCCGTGGCCGGCGCCGGCCGCGGCCGCACCGTCAGGCCGAGGCGGCCGAGACGGCGGGCGCGCGCGATGCGGTCGTGCGCAGCGACGACATTCCCGGCATGGGGGTGGTCGACCTCTCCGAGGCGGGAGAGGCCGGTGAGGAGCCTGCGGCCGAGGATATGCCGGTGGCCGAGGAGATGCCGGTGGCCGAGGACGGGGCGGCCGAAGGGGGGCGCGGCGAACCGCGCGAGGAGCCCTATGTCGCCGCCGACCATGCGGCCGAGTCCGATCCGGAGATCGAATCGGTCGCCGAGGAGGACGTCGCCGAGGAGATCCGCCAGCCGAGGAAGCCGCGCCCGCGCAAGTACAAGATCCAGGAGGTCGTGAAGGTCCGCCAGATCATGCTGGTGCAGGTGGTCAAGGAGGAACGCGGCAACAAGGGCGCGGCGCTGACAACCTATCTGAGCCTCGCCGGGCGCTACTGCGTGCTGATGCCCAACACCGCGCGCGGCGGCGGCATCTCCCGCAAGATCACCAACGCCGCCGACCGCAAGAAGCTGAAGGAGATCGCGACCGAGATCGAGGTGCCCGAGGGCATGGGGCTGATCATCCGCACCGCGGGGAGCCAGCGCACCAAGACCGAGATCAAGCGCGACTACGAATACCTCATGCGGCTCTGGGAACAGATCCGCGACCTGACGCTGAAGTCGATTGCGCCGGCGCCGATCTACGAGGAAGGCGACCTGATCAAGCGGTCGATCCGCGACCTCTACAACAAGGACATCGACGAGGTCCTGGTCGAGGGCGACAAGGGCTATCGCGTGGCCAAGGACTTCATGAAGATGATCATGCCGTCCCACGCCAAGAACGTGAAGCACTACACCGAGGCGCTGCCGCTCTTTGCGCGTTACCAGGTGGAAAGCTACCTTGCCGGCATGTTCAACCCGGTCGTGCAACTGAAATCCGGGGGCTACATCGTCATCGGTGTTACCGAGGCGCTGGTGGCGATCGACGTGAACTCCGGCCGGGCGACCAAGGAAGGCTCGATCGAGGAGACCGCACTCAAGACCAACCTCGAAGCCGCGGACGAGGTGGCGCGGCAGTTGCGCCTGCGCGACCTGGCCGGCCTGATCGTCATCGACTTCATCGACATGGAGGAGCGCAAGAACAACGCCGCCGTCGAGAAGCGCCTGAAGGAACGGCTCAAGACCGATCGTGCGCGCATCCAGGTCGGCCGCATCTCGGGCTTCGGGCTTCTGGAGATGAGCCGCCAGCGCCTGCGCCCCGGCATGCTCGAATCGACGACGCAGCCCTGCGCGCATTGCCACGGCACCGGCATCATCCGCTCCGACGACAGCCTGGCCTTGCAGATCCTGCGCCAGCTCGAGGAGGAGGGCACCCGCAAACGCTCCCGCGAGGTGCTGCTGAAGGCGCCGGTCGCGGTGGTCAACTTCCTGATGAACCAGAAGCGCGAGCATGTCGCCCAGATCGAGGCACGCTACGGGCTGTCGGTCAGGATCGAGGCGGAGCCGTCGCTGGTCAGCCCCGACTACGTGATCGAGAAGTTCAAGACCGCGACCCGCTTCGTGCCCGAGGTGCAGACGCAGGTCGTCTCGGTCGACGCGACGCTGATGCCGGAGATCGAGGACGAGGAGGCCGAGATCGAGGCCGAGGAGATCGAGGTCGAGGACGAGGAAGAGACCGGGGCCACCACCCCCGCGCCGCAGGCCGCCGAGGGCGAGCCGGGCCGCAAGAAGAAGCGTCGCCGGCGGCGGCGGCGGAAGGGCGGCAACGGCGAGCCGCGCGCGGCCGAGGCCGGTGGCGCCGATGAGGGAGGTGCCGAGGAGGCCGAGGGCGACGCGGCAGGGTCCGACGATACCGTGACCGAGGCGGCCGAGGCCGGGGCGGAAGCTGCCCCGGCGCCGGAAAAACCGCGGTCGCGGCGCAGCCGGGCGAAGAAGGCGGCACCCGCGGTCGAAGTGGCGGCCGAAGCAGAGGCCGGGGTGACGGCCGATGCGGACGCTGGCGCCGAGGCCGGCGAAAGCCCCGCGAAGCCGAAGCGCACGCGCAAGGCGAAACCGGCGGCAAAGGTCGCCGCCGCAACGGATGAGACGCCCGCGGAAACGCCCGCAGAAGCTCCCGCGGCCGCGCCGGCGCGGGCCCGCAAGTCCCGCGCCAAGGCCGCCGCGCCGGCCGAAGCGGCGGCGGAACCCGCGGCCGAGGTCGAGGCGCTGGCCGCGCCGGAACCCGTTGCCGCGCCGAAGGCTGCCGAACCCGTGGCAGAGGCGGCCCCGCTGCTGGAACAGCCGCCGATGGAGCCATCGTCCCCCGCTTCGGGCCTTCTGCCCGATCCGGAGGAGGCCGAGGCGCTGAAATCCGATCCCGACCGGCCGCGGCGCAAGGGCTGGTGGTCGCTCGGCCGCTGAGACATCGTGGAAACGCCGGGCCCCGCCGCCCGGCGTTTTCCTTTCAGGCCGGCACGCGCATGTGATGCGTCATGATCGCGCGCCCCCGTGACCTTCCCCGCCGCCTGCGCTAAGGAGGGCCCATGTTCGACCCAAGCGCCCTTACCGCCGGATTTCCGCTTGCCGCCCTCGTCGCGCTGATCGCGGGCGTCTTTTCGTTCGTCAGCCCCTGCGTCCTGCCGATCGTGCCGTCCTACCTGGCCTACATGGCCGGCATCGGCATGAGCGACATGGCGGAGGAACGGCGGGCGCGCCGGGCAGCGCTTCTGGCCGCGGTTTTCTTCGTCCTCGGCCTCTCGACCGTCTTCCTGCTTCTGGGTATCGCCGCCTCGGCGATGGGGCGGTTCCTGCTGCAGAACCAGGACTGGTTCTCGACCGCGGCGGGGATCGTGGTGATGATCTTCGGGGCGCATTTCATCGGCGTCTTCCGCATCCCCTTCCTCGACCGCGAGGCGCGGCTGGACGCGGGCGACCGCGGCGGCAGCGCCTTTGGCGCCTATGTGCTGGGCCTCGCCTTCGCCTTCGGCTGGACGCCCTGCATCGGCCCGCAGCTGGGCATGATCCTGACGCTGGCCGCGGGCGACGCCAGCCTGCCGCGCGGCGCGGCGCTGCTGGCCATCTACGCGCTCGGCCTCGGCATCCCGTTCCTGCTCGTCGCGGCCTTCTTCCCGCGGCTGAAGGGCACCATGGCCTTCCTCAAGCGGCACATGGAACGGATCGAGCGGATCATGGGCCTGCTTCTGTGGACCATCGGTCTGCTGATGGTGACGGGCAGCTTCACCGCCTTTTCCTACTGGCTTCTGGAAACCTTCCCCGCGCTCGCGCTGGTGGGATAGGGGCCCGCTCCGTCTGCGGCACCACCTGCCGGACCGCCTGCCGGGGGCGCTTGACTTTCCGCGGACAATTCCCGATAAGCCCGCATCCCGGCGGGTCATCCGACTCGTGTCCGGGGTATCCATTTGCAATGACGCTCCCTGACGGGGGCGCGCTGTCCGAGGCGGCCCGAGGGCCGGAAACACCCGAGCGGGGGCCACAGGGCGCGGAAACGATGAAGGAAAGACCCATGTTCGCGGTCCTCAAGACCGGTGGCAAACAGTACAAGGTCCAGGCGGGCGACGTCCTGCGCGTGGAACTTCTGGCGGCCAGTGCCGGTGACAAGATCCAGTTCAACGAAGTGCTGATGATCGGCGGCGACGCGCCCGTTCTGGGCAGCCCGCTGGTTGCCGGCGCGGCCGTGCAGGCCGAGGTCATCGACCAGATCAAGGCCGACAAGGTCATCACCTTCTGGAAGCGCCGGCGCAAGCATTCGTCGCAGCGCACCCGTGGCCACCGCCAGAAGCTGACGCTCGTGCGCGTGACCGACATCCTCGCCACCGGCGCGGACAAGTCGGGCGTGGCGGCGGCGACCGGCACCCATGCGGCCCGCGTCGCGGCGCACAATGGCGCGGCCAAGCCGGCCGAAGCGCCGAAGGCCAAGCGCGCCTCGAAAAAAGCCGAAGCGTAAGGAGTAGCACCCCATGGCACACAAGAAAGCAGGCGGTTCCTCCCGCAACGGCCGCGACTCCGCCGGCCGTCGTCTCGGCGTCAAGCTCTTCGGCGGCCAGTCCGCCCAGCCGGGCTCGATCATCGTCCGCCAGCGCGGCACCACCTGGTGGCCGGGCGAGGGCGTCGGCATGGGTCGCGATCACACGATCTTTGCCACCGTCGATGGCCGCGTGACCTTCAAGCAGGGTCTCAAGGGCCGCACCTATATTTCGGTTCTCCCCGTGGCGGAGGCAGCCGAGTAAGCCGAACCTTTACAATCGGTTTGTAAATGGGGGATCGGCCGGAAGGCCGGTCCCCCTCTCGTTTCCCAGGGAGTGTCCGACTTGGACATCGTATCAACTTCGGTTCCCGGCATCGTGACCGGGTCCGGCCACAGGATGGGATTGTTCGCGCCATGCATACGCCCCATTTCGAAAGTAAGGGCAGGGCAGGACGACCGGCGGAGGGGCCGGTCGCGCCCGGATTGCGGGCAGGAAACCGGCGCGGCGAAGCGCGCGGCGTCTGTCCCTGGCACTGGAGGAGGGAAGGAATGATCCAGGAACAACTGGGGCTTCTGCCGGTGATCCGGGCCGGACGATTCGCTCTGCGCCCGCTCCGGCGCTCGGACGCGGGGCTGATCGCCTTCTACACCGCCGACCGGCGCGTGGCCGAGGGCACCCGTGTGATCCCCCATCCGCTGCCCCCCGGCGCGACAGAGGCCTATGTCGACCGCTGCCTGACGCAGGGCTGCGGCGAGGATATCTGGGTCATGGACGGTTCCGAACATGGCCTCGATGAGGTGCTGGGCCTTGTCAGCCTGACCCGCATGGACCGCGCGCAGAGCGAGATCGTCTACTGGGTGGCGCCGGCCTTCTGGAACACCGGACTTGCCTCCGAGGCGGTGGCGGCCATGGTCGAGGCCAACCCGCACGAGGCGCGGACGCTGTTTGCCGAGGTGTTTCAGGACAATCCCGGTTCGGCGCGCGTGCTGACCAACTGCGGGTTCGAGTATCTGGGCGACGCCGAGGCGCATTCGGTCGCCCGCGGCCGCATGGTCCCGACCTGGACCTACATCCGCAAGATGTCCTGACCTGCGCCGGTTCCGCGCCGAAGCCCCATTGACCTCGGACGGGGCCGGGGATTCAATGGCGTCAAAAGGCGGCTGGCCGGGCCGGCGCCTGCGCGGAGGGGTGTCGTGGCGTTTGAGGGCGGCAAGGGCAGGGGCCTCGTCTTCGAGGCCGTGCCCGAAAGCGGGCAGGTGCGGGTCCGCATCGACGAGGGGGGCCGGCCAAAGTATCTCTGGCCCAACCGCACGCTCCTGCCCGATGCGGCGCTCGACAAGCTCCACAAGCGCGCGGGGCACTTCTTCTTTCCCCCGCCGCGTCCGGCTGAACGGCGGGGCCTGTCGTGGATCGTCAACCTCTGCGCCGACGCCGACGAATACCGGGGCGGGCTTCTCGGCCTTGACGCGGCCTTCGGCGGAACGCTTCCGATCTTCAACCACCCGCGCGCCGTCGCCCTGACGCGGCGCGACCTGTCGGCCGCCCGCCTGAGCGGGATCGAGGGGCTGATCGTGCCGCGCTGCCACCGCTTTCTGGCCGAGGAGACGGACAGTTTTCAGAAGGCGTTCCGCGACGGCGGCTTCCGCTATCCGGTGCTGGTGCGGCCCGCCGCCTCGCAGACAGGGCGCGACCTGGTCCGCATCGACGGCCCCTTCGACTGGCCCGCAGTCTATCGCACCCACTGGTTCGGCAAGCCGCATTTCATGACCCAGTTCCACGACACGCTGGGGCCCGAAGGCTTCCTGAAGCTGCGCGCGGGCTGGTTCGGAGGCGAGATGCGCATCCATTCGATCAAGCAGTCGCGGCACTGGCGGATCAATCACGACACCGGCGAAACCGCGCCCGACGACTTCGCCCAGCGCGAGGCGGAGCTGTGCGACCGGCTTCTGGCCGAGGGGAGGCTGGCTGCCGTGATGGCCGCGCTCGGGGAGCGGGCGGCGATGGACGCGATCGGGGCCGACCTTGGCCTGATGCCGGACGGGCGGCTGGTGCTGTTCGAGGCGAACGCCGCGATGACGATGGTGCATCCGCCGGCCTACTACGCGACGCCGGTCGCGAAGGACCGGCTGAAGCGCCTGCACGCCCCCCTGCGTGCGGCGTTCGAGGGCGCGGTCGACCGCTTCCTCGCCCGCGCCGCCAAGGGCGAGGGTTGCCCTGCCGCCGCCCTGCCGCCGGTGGCCGACACTTTCGCGAGCGCACCATGACCGGTGGCGCGACAGGGGCCGTCCCCTCGCACTGGGCCGGGATGCACCGGATCTGGTCGTTTCAGGGTGAACCGCTGCGCCCGCCGGCCGAGGCGGTGGCGCAGATGGTCGCGGCGGCGGGCCCCGCGGCGGCGGGCCGGGTTCTGGTTCTCGGCGTCACGCCGGAGTTTCACGCGGCCTTCCGGGACGTGACCGCGCTTGACGCGAGCGCCGGCATGATCGCCACCGTCTGGCCGGGCGACACGCCCACGCACCGCGCGGTCCAGGGCGACTGGACGCAGGACATTCCGGCCCTCGGGCCATTCGACCTCTGCGTGGGGGACCTCTCGCTCAGCCAGTTGGCGGGCCTCGCCGCGCGCCGCGTCCTTGACGCGGTGGCGGCGGCGCTGCGGCCGGGCGGGCGCGTGGTCATCCGCACCGTCTGCCGCCCGGCGGCGCCGGTGACGGAGGATGCGATCCGCGCCCATGCCGATGCGCCGGGCTTCAACTTCCACGGCCTCAGGCTGCTGATCGCGCTCCACCTCGCGCAGGCTTCGGGGGCCGAGGTGCCGGTCCGCGCGATCCACGACAGCTTCTGCCGCCTCTTTCCCGACCGCGACGATTTCCTGCGCCGCACCGGCCTGCCGCCCGACCGCATGATCCTGATCGACCACTACGCCGCATCGCCGCTCTCGTGGTGGGTGCCCTCGCGGGACGAGGTGCTGGACCTCGCGCGCGCGGCTGGCCTTGACGCCCGGATCGCGCCGTCGGGCACCTATCCCTTCGCCCCCGACCTGCCGCTTCTCGTCGCCACCCCCGCAACCGCCTGACCACGGGCCCCGACGCAGGGCGCGCTTGCGATTCCCGGCCCAAGCGACTATCGCCTCAACGATCCGCGAAAGGGGCACGCATCATGAAATTCCTCGATCTCGCCAAGGTCTACATCCGCTCGGGCGGCGGCGGCGCGGGCTGCGTGTCGTTCCGGCGCGAGAAGTTCGTGGAATTCGGCGGCCCGGACGGCGGCGACGGCGGCAAGGGCGGCTCTGTCTGGGCCGAGGCGGTGGACGGGCTCAACACGCTGATCGACTTCCGCTACCAGCAGCATTTCTTCGCCAAGAGCGGCCAGCCCGGCATGGGGCGCCAGCGCACCGGCAAGGACGGCGACGACATCGTGCTGAAAGTGCCGGTCGGGACCGAGATCATCGACGAGGACGAAGAGACGCTGATTGCCGACCTGACCGAGGTCGGGCAGCGCGTCTGCCTGGCCAAGGGCGGCAACGGCGGCTTCGGCAACCTGCATTTCAAATCCTCGACCAACCGCGCGCCGGCCCGTGCCAATCCCGGGCAGGAGGGGATCGAGCGCACGATCTGGCTGCGCCTGAAACTGATTGCCGACGCGGGGCTTCTCGGCCTGCCCAATGCGGGCAAGTCCACCTTCCTGTCGGCGGTGTCGAACGCGCGCCCGAAGATCGCGGACTACCCCTTCACCACGCTGCACCCGAACCTCGGCGTCGCCGGCGTTGACGGCAAGGAATTCGTCATGGCCGACATCCCCGGCCTGATCGAGGGCGCGTCCGAGGGACGGGGGCTCGGCGACCTGTTCCTGGGCCATGTCGAACGCTGTTCGGTCCTCCTTCACCTTGTGGACGGAACATCCTCAACGATCACAAAGGATTACCGGACGATCCTGAAGGAGCTTGAGGCCTATTCCCCCGATCTTGCCGCCAAGCCCCGGATCACCGCGCTGAACAAGATCGACGCGCTGGATGCGAAGACCCTGGGCGCGCGCCGGCGGTCGCTCGAAAAGGCCGTGGGCGGGCCGGTGTTCCTTATCTCCGGGGCGGCGAAGATGGGCCTGACCGAGGTGCTGCGCGCGCTCTGGGCCGAGATCGCGGCGGCCCGCGCGATCACGCCCGAGGTAGAGACATGGCACCCCTGAGCCCCGATATCGCGCGGGCGCGGCGGCTTGTCGTCAAGATCGGCTCGGCGCTGCTGGTCGACCGGGCGCGCGGGCTGAAACTCGACTGGCTGCGGGGGCTGGCCGAGGACGTGGCGGCGGCGCGGGCTCGGGGCACGCAGGTGATCCTCGTCTCCTCCGGCTCGATCGCGCTTGGGCGTGGCGTGCTGGGCCTGCCCGCCGGGGCGCTGACGCTCGACCAAAGCCAGGCCGCCGCGGCGGTGGGCCAGATCCGCCTTGCCCGCGCCTACGAGGAGGTGCTGGCGCCCCACGGCATCACTACCGGACAGGTATTGGTCACGCTGGAGGATACCGAGGATCGCCGGCGCTACCTCAATTCCCGCGCGACGATGGAAACGCTCCTGTCGCTGCGCGTCGTGCCGATTGTCAACGAGAACGATACGGTCGCGACCGACGAGATCCGCTTTGGCGACAACGACCGGCTGGCCGCACAGATCGCGGTGACGATCGGGGCGGACCAGCTTGTGCTCCTGTCGGACGTCGACGGGTTCTATTCCGCCAATCCTAAGGAAGACCCGACGGCGACGCGGTTCGACATCGTGGACCGGATCACCCCGGCGATCGAGGCGATGGCGGGCGACCCGGTCTCGGGCCTCTCCAAGGGGGGGATGAAGACGAAGCTGATGGCGGCCAAGACCGCCGTGCAGGGCGGCTGCGCGATGGCGATCATGGAGGGCTCGATCCTGCGTCCGCTGTCGGCGCTGGCAGAAGGCGCCAACCGGACCTGGTTCCTGCCCGACGGCGATCCGCAGGTCGCGCGCAAGCGCTGGATCGCGGCGATGAAGCCGCGGGGCGAGCTGCGCCTCGACGCCGGGGCGGTCGCGGCCCTTGGCGCTGGCAAGTCGCTTCTGGCGGCGGGGGTGACCGCGGTCGCGGGCACCTTCGGGCGCGGCGATCCGGTCGCCATCCTCGACCCTACGGGCGCGGCACTTGCCAAGGGGCTGGTGCGCTACTCCGCCGCCGAGGCGAAGGCCATCGCCGGGCGCCGGTCGGGTGACATCGGCGCCATTCTGGGCTATGCCGGGCGCGGACCGATGGTGCATCGCGACGACATGGCGCTGTGAGCGGGCCGGCCTGCCGGCCGGTGCCTCCGGCGGGAGTATTTGGGCCAGAATGAACGGGCGCAGGGAAGGGCTTCGCGTGAAGGACACGGGCGACATTGCCGGGCTGATGGCAGGGATCGGCGCGCGGGCGAAGGCGGCAGCGGCAGAGCTGGCCTTTGCCCCGGCCGCGGCGCGGCGCGCGGCGCTGGAGGCGGCGGCGGACGCGGTGGCGGCGGCGGAGGCCACGATCATCGCCGCCAATGCCGAGGACCTGGCCTATGGTCGCGACAAGGGCCTCAGCCCGGCGATGATGGACCGCCTGAGGCTTGATGCCGGGCGCGTCGCGGCGATCGTCGCGGGGCTGCGCGCGGTGGCGGCCCAGAATGACCCGGTGGGCGAGGTCATCGCCGAATGGGACATGCCCTCGGGCCTGCATATAAGGCGCGTGCGCACGCCCTTGGGCGTCGTCGGCGTGATCTACGAGAGCCGCCCGAACGTGACCGCGGATGCCGGCGCGCTCTGCCTGAAATCGGGCAATGCGGTGATCCTGCGTGGGGGGTCGGAGAGCTTCCACTCCAGCCGCGCGATCCATGCCTGCCTGGTGGCGGGGCTGAGGGCGGCGGGTCTGCCGGAGGAGGCGATCCAGCTTGTTCCCACGCGCGACCGGGCGGCGGTGGCGGAGATGCTCAGGGCGACGGGGACGATCGACGTGATCGTGCCGCGCGGCGGCAAGGGCCTTGTCGGGCTGGTGCAGGCCGAGGCGCGGGTGCCGGTCTTCGCGCATCTGGAGGGGATCTGCCACGTCTATGTCGACAAGGCCGCCGATCCGGAAAAGGCGCGCCGCGTGGTCATGAACGCCAAGACCCGCCGCACCGGCATCTGCGGCGCGGCCGAATGCCTGCTGGTGCACCGCGACGTGGCCGCGACCCTTGGCCAGCAGATCGTCGACGACCTGATGGCGGCCGGGGTCGAGGTCAGGGCCGAGGGGCTGGCCGGGACGCGACCGGCGGAGCCGGAGGATTTCGGGCACGAGTTCCTCGACATGATCATCGCCGCCCGCGTGGTGGACGACATCGACGCGGCCATCGCGCATATCCGGCGTTACGGTTCCTCGCACACCGAGGCGATCCTGACCGAGGACGATGCGGCGGCGGAGCGGTTCTTTGCCCGTCTCGACAGCGCGATCCTCATGCGCAACGCCTCGACCCAGTTCGCCGACGGCGGCGAGTTCGGCATGGGGGCGGAGATTGGCATCGCCACCGGCAAGATGCACGCGCGCGGCCCGGTCGGCGCGGAGCAGTTGACAAGCTTCAAGTATCTGGTCGAGGGGCAGGGCACCATCCGCCCCTGAGGCCCGCCCCCGAGGCCCGCCCCTGAGGCCCGCCCCGCGCCTCTCAGAACCGCAGCGTGATCCACCCCTCGCCGCGCACGATGCGGAGCGGCCGGCCGATCCGGGCCGCCTCGGCCGGGGCGAGCGCGAACTGCACCTGCGCCGGCGTGAGCGGCGCGCGCCCGCCTTCGAGCCGGGACCAGAGCGCCTCGTCGATCCTCATCTTTTCGGCCTCGGCCCGGATCTGCCAGACGCCCTCTGCATCCGATACCGTGAGGCGCCCGCCGAAGGGCAGGGCGGTTTCGCAGCACTGCAGGAGGAGGAAGGCCAGCTTGACAGGCCCGCGCGGCTGGTCGCCCGCCACCTGCCAGTCGATCGTCAGCCGGTCGCCGCGCGACAGGTCGTCGAGCACGGAGCGGATCTCCGTCCGGGCCAGGGTCTGGTCGGCGGAGGCGGTGCCGAAGGCGATGCGGAAGAAGCGGATGCGGGCATTGGCCGCGGCCACGCTGTCGGCGATGAGCGAGACCTCGGGCCCCGCGGTTCCCGCCATCTCCAGAAGCTCCACCCCGTTGCCGATGGCGCCGATCGGGCTGATAAGATCGTGGCAGATGCGCGAGCCGATAAGTGCTGCAAGCTCGGCCGGGTCAGGCGGCATGGACAAACCTCGGGGGATGGATGAAGGGACTGAACGCAATGCTGGAGCCGGGGATGACGGTGAGGAACCGCGCCGCGCCGGACTGGGGCCTCGGGCAGGTGCAGTCGCGGATCGGCCACCGCATCACGGTGAATTTCGAGAACGCGGGCAAGGTCGTGGTCAACGGCTTTGAGGTGGAACTGGAACCGGTCTACGGCGAAGATAGTTGAGGAACGGTTAATGTCGCAAGGCGGCGCAACCGGTGCGTGCGGGCGGTGCGTGCGGGCGGACCTGCCGGGCGACATGAATTCGTTGCAATCACCGCTCACGGTGCCTAAATCGCCCATGACCTGCAGGAGGAACTGTGCTGGACCGGCCGATGATCCCCGAAAGCTCCCCCTTCCGTATCCGACTGGCCGAAACGGAAGCGGACCTTCTGGCCGCGCAGCGCCTGCGCTATGCGGTCTTCGTCGAGGAACTGGGCGGCGACGGGCCGCTTGTCGATCACGCCGGGCGCTTCGAGCGTGACGAGTTCGATCCGGTGAACGATCATCTGATCCTGGTCGACAGCCGCCGCGACGCGGGCGCGCTCGATCATGTCGTCGCCGTCTACCGGCTTTTCCCGGGCGAGCGGGCCGAGGCCTTCGGCCGCTTCTACTGCGATGCAGAATACGACCTGGCCAAGCTGCGCCAAAGCCGGCGGCGGCTCCTGGAACTGGGGCGGTCCTGCGTGCACGCCGACTATCGCACCGGATCAGCGATGTTCCTGCTCTGGAACGGGCTTTCCGAATACGTGCTGGAGCGCGGGATCGAGGTGATGTTCGGTGTCGCGAGTTTCCATGGCACCGACATCGGGCCGTTGCGGATGCCGCTCTCCTGGCTGCATCACCACCACCTCGCGCCCGAACCGTTGCGGGTGCGCGTGCACGCGGCAGAGTTCCAGCCGATGGACCTCCTGCCGCACGAGGCGCTGGATCGGCAGGCGGCGCTCGCGGCGATGCCGGCGCTGATCAAGGCCTATCTCCGGCTTGGCGGCTTCGTGGGCGAGGGCGCCTTTGTCGACCACGCGTTCAACACCACCGACGTGATGCTGCTGATGGACACCGCGGCGATGAGCGCCAAGCACAAGGGCTTCTACGTGCGCAAGTTCGAGGCGAAGGTGTGACCACCTGGCGCGGCGAGGCGGCGCCGGAGGCGGCCGGGATCGGCCCCGCGGGCTGGGTCGTCGCGGGCCTGCGCGGGGCGGCGCTCGGCTCGGTGACCTACGGCACGCTGGCCATCCTTCTGGCGCTGCGCCTGGTCGAGGCGCCGGTCTTCCGCGATCGCCGCCCGCTCACGCCCTTTCTCACCCAGTTCGTCTGCCGCTCGGCCTTCGTCATCCTCGGCATCCGCTACCGCGTCCAGGGCCGGCCGATGCGCGAGAAGGGGGCGATCGTGGCCAACCACGCCTCCTGGCTCGACATCTTCACGCTGAACGCCTGCCAGCGCGTCTATTTCGTCTCCAAGGACGAGGTCGCGCGCTGGCCCGGCATCGGCTGGCTGGCGCGGGCGACCGGCACCGTCTTCATCGCCCGCGATCCGCGCCAGGCCAAGCGCCAGCAGGAGGTGTTCGAGGGGCGTCTGCGCGCGGGCCACAGGCTCGTCTTCTTCCCCGAAGGCACGTCGAGCGACGGGCTGCGCGTGCTGCCCTTCAAGCCGACGCTCTTCCAGGCGTTCTATACCCACGGGCTCGACCACGCGATGCACATCCAGCCGGTCTCGGTCGTCTACCACGCGCCCGCGGGCGAGGAGGCGCGTTTCTACGGCTGGTGGGGGGACATGGACTTCGGCCCGCATTTCCTCAAGGCGCTCGCCGCGTTTCGGCAGGGGCGGGTCGAGGTGATCTTTCACGACCCCGTCGCGGTCGATGCCTTCCCCTCGCGCAAGGAACTGGCGCGCCACTGCGAAGAGACGATCCGCGCCGCGCTCGAAGCGCGGCTGGGCAGGCGCGCGGCCGGGATCAGAGAATCGGGGCCAGAAGCGCCTTGAGGGCGGCCGCCGGATCCTCGGCGCGCCAGATCTCGTCGCCGACCGCGAAAAAATCGGTGACCGGGGCGAAATCCTCGACCAGCGCGGCGGTCAGGCCGCCCTCGGCGATCACCGGCACCTCGATCATCGCCGACCACCAGTCGAAAAGCGCGCGGTCGGCCAGCGTGCCGGACCCCAGCGCCACCGCGCCGACCGGGCCGAAGGCGACATAGTCGGCCCCCGCCTCGCCGGCGTTGATGCCTTCGTGGCGGGTGTGGCCGCAGTAGCAGCCGACGATCGCATCCGCCCCCAGCGCCTTGCGCGCGGTGCGGACCGAACGCGCGCCATCGGTCAGGTGCACCCCGTCCAGCCCGTGGCGTTCGGCGACCTGCACATGCGTCTCGATCACCACCGGGATGTCCCGGTCATGCGCGACAAGGCGGACAAGGTCGGCCGCGCGCGCGATCCGGTCCTCGTCCCGCGTGGCCAGCGCGATCCTGAGGCAGGCCGTCTCCACCGCGTCGACGACAGCGCCGAGCGCGTCGGAAAACGTCTCCAGGTCGATCTCGGCGGGGGTGATCAGGCAGAGTTGCGGGCGGTCCGTGTCCGGCATGCGGGGCTCCGAGGCGGATGTTGCGTTCCGGGGCTTACCCCGGAATGCGGATGCTTTCCAAGGGGCGAGTTCGGCCGCACTCCTCTGCGCCGCGGGGGCGGCGCGTTCTTGTCACGCCCCTCGCAAACCCGTATCAGGCGCGAAACCCGCAGGAAGCCCGCATGACCGCAGACCAGCCCGCCTTCGTTCTCGTCCGGCCCCAGATGGGGGAAAACATCGGTGCGGCGGCGCGGGCGATGCTGAACTTCGGCCTGTCGCGGATGCGTCTGGTCGATCCGCGCGACGGCTGGCCCAACCCGAAGGCGGTGGCCATGGCATCGGGCGCGGCGGGGCGCGTGCTCGACTACGCGGGCGTCTTCCCGACCGTGCCCGAGGCGGTCGCGGACTGCGCCTATGTCTTTGCGACCACCGCGCGCGGGCGCGACCTGACCAAGCCGGTAATGACGCCCGAACGCGCGATGGAACATGCCCGCGCGCTGATCGCCTCGGGGCAGCGGGTGGCGGTGCTGTTCGGCCCCGAACGCACCGGCCTTGAAAACCCCGACATCGTGCGGGCGAACGCGCTGATCTCGATCCCGGTCAACCCGGATTTCCCCTCGCTCAACCTCGCGCAGGCGGTGCTCCTGTGCGCCTACGAATGGCTGCGGCAGGACAGCGACCGCGCGCCCGAGGTGCTGGAACTGGCCGGGACCGCACTGGCCCCCGCGATCGAGGTGGAGCGTCTGGGCGACCATTTCGAGGAACGGCTGGAGGAGGCGGGGTTCTTCTTCCCGCCCACCAAGGCCGAGGGGATGAAGCTGAACCTGAGGAACCTCTGGAGCCGGATGCCGCTGACGCGCGCCGACGTGCAGACGCTGCACGGCGCGCTCCGGCAGATCCTGCGCAGGCGCGACGGGTAGCGGCGATGGCGCGGGCCCTTGAAGCCCGCCGCCCGCGCGCCTAGTGTCCCGCCGACGAAGGAGAGGCGCATGGCCGGGCCAAGAAAACTGTTCGAGGACGTGGGAGCCGCGGGCAAGACCCCGGAGCCGCAGGGCGGCATGATCGACGCGGGCAAGCGCGGCGCACGCGGCGCGGTCCGGGCATGGCTTCTGGTGCTGTTCGCACTGGTCGTCGCGATGATCGCGGTCGGCGGCCTGACGCGGCTGACCGACAGCGGGCTCTCGATCACCGAATGGCGCCCGGTGACCGGCGCGCTGCCGCCGATGAACGCGGCCGACTGGCAGGCGGAATTCGCGAAGTATCAGGCCAGCCCCGAGTTCCAGCTTCAGAACCACCAGATGGACCTTGCCTCCTTCAAGTCGATCTACTGGTGGGAATGGGGGCACCGCCAGCTTGGCCGGGTGATCGGGCTGGTCTGGGCGGCGGGCTTTGCCGTCTTCTGGGCGACGCGGCGCATCCCCGCGGGCTGGACCGGGCGTCTGCTGGCGCTTGGCGCGCTGGGCGGGCTTCAGGGCGCGATCGGCTGGTGGATGGTCGCCTCCGGCCTGACCGGGCGGATGGTCGATGTCGCCTCCTACCGGCTGGCGCTGCACCTCGGCCTTGCCTTCGCCATCCTCGGCCTGATCGCCTGGCACGTCCTGTCCCTGGCGCGCCCCGAGGCGCAGCTGATGCAGGCCCGCCGCGCGCGCGAGGGCAGGCTCTTCTCGCTCTCGACCGGGCTCATGCACCTCGTCTTTGTGCAGATCCTGCTGGGCGCACTGGTTGCCGGGATCGACGCCGGCCGCGCCTTCCCGACCTGGCCCCTGATGGGCGAGGGCTTCTTTCCCGCCGACGCCTTCTATGTGCCCGACGGCGGCGGCACCTGGCGGGCCTTCTTCGAAAACCCCGGCCTGGTCCAGTTCGTGCACCGGATGGTGGCCTACCTGGCGCTTGCCTTCGGCGCGGTGGTCTGGTGGCGCGGCCGCGCCTCGGCCCATCCGCTGACGCGGGGGGCCTTCACCCTTCTGGCCGTGGTGCTGGCCGCGCAGGTTGTCCTCGGCATCGTCACAGTCCTGCATTCCGCGCCGCTTGGCCTCGGCCTTGCCCATCAGCTGGGTGCCGTCGCGCTCTGGGTCGCGGTGATCCGGGCCCGCCACCGCGCGCAATATCCCATCGCTCAATCCGTCCGGGGGACACGATGACCGCATTCGCCGACCTCATGGCCTTCCAGCGCGAGACCGAGGCCCTGGCCCAGATCGCCGGCCGGCTGGGATGGGACCAGGAAACCGTGATGCCTGCCGGCGCCGCCCATCAGCGTGGCGAGGAGATGGGCGCGATCGAGGGCGTGCTGCACGCGCGCCGCACCGATCCGCGCGTGGGCGACTGGCTCGGGACGGCCGAGGCGCCGGACGCCGCCGGGCAGCGCGCGCTGGACCTGATCGCGCGCGCTTACCGGCGCAACGCCTGCATCCCGGCGCGGCTCGCCGCCGAAACCGCGCGGGTGACGAGCGTCGCGCAGGGCATCTGGGCCGAGGCGCGGGGCAAGGACGATGTCGCGCATTTCCTGCCCACGCTCGAACACGTCGTCGCCCTGCGGCGCGAGGCCGGGCAGGCGCTCGCCGCGGGCGGCTTCGGCGGTGGCGATGTCTACGACGCGCTGCTCGACGATTACGAACCGGGCGCCACCGGCGCCGGCATCGCCGCCGTCTTCGGCCGCATGCGCCCGCGCCTTGTCGCGCTGCGCGCAGCACTGCTGGGCGCGCGCCACGCGCCGGTGCCGCTGGCCCACCGCTTCGGCAAGGACGGGCAGATGGCGCTGGCCCGCGACCTCGCCGGCGCCTTCGGCTACGACTGGTCGCGCGGGCGGCTCGACCTTGCGGTGCACCCCTTCTCCTCCGGGTCGGGCAACGACGTGCGCATCACCACCCGCGTGTCCGAGAGCGATCCGTTCAACTGCTTCTACTCGACCGTGCACGAGGTCGGACACGCCACCTATGAGCAGGGGATCGACCAGGCCTACCTGCTGACCCCCCTTGGCGCGGGCGTGTCGATGGGCGTCCACGAAAGCCAGAGCCGGATCTACGAGAACCAGCTTGGCCGCTCGCGCGCCTTCACCGGCTGGCTCTTCGGGCGGATGCGGGAAACCTTCGGCGACTTCGGCGTGGCCGATGCCGAGGCGTTCTACGGCACCGTCAACCGGGTCCAGCCCGGCTACATCCGCACCGAGGCGGACGAGGTCCACTACAACCTCCACATCATGATGCGCTTCGACCTTGAGCGGCAGCTGATGTCGGGCGCGCTCGCCGTCGCCGATCTGGAAGAGGCGTGGAACAGCCGCTTTGCTGCCGATTTCGGCGTGGCGGTCGACCGGCCCGCGCACGGGATGCTGCAGGACGTGCACTGGTCGGTCGGGCTTTTCGGCTATTTCCCGACCTATGCGCTGGGCAACGTCTACGCGGGTTGCCTGCACAAGGCGCTCCGCGCGGCGGTGCCCGACCTCGACGCGGCGCTGGCGCGGGGCGACGCGGCGCCCGCGACCGGCTGGCTCAACGACTGCCTGCAACGCCACGGCGGGCTTTACGCCCCGGCCGAGGTGGTCGAACGCGCCTGCGGCTTCGCCCCCGACGAAGGCCCGCTCCTCGACTATCTGGAGACGAAGTTCCGCGCCATCTACAGGCTCTGAGGCCGATGTCGCGCGACGAAAGCCGTGGCGTCTGGCTGCTTGCCATCGGCCAGACGGCGGGCTTCGCGGCGCTTGTCTACATCTTCGGCGCGATCCTCCTGTCGCTTGAGGCCGGAAGCGGCTGGAGCCGGGCGGAACTGGCGCTTGGCCCGACGCTTGCGCTCTTGACGCAGGCGGGGCTCGCGCCGTTCTCGGGCCGACTGGTGGACGGCGGCCATGGCGGCGCGCTTCTGGGCGGCGCGGCCCTTCTCGGCGCGCTCTGCCTTGCGCTCCTGTCGCAGGTCGGTCACCTCGCGCTCTGGTACGCGCTCTGGGTCGTCGTCGGCGCCGCGCAGGCGGCCAGCCTGTACGAGACCTGCTTTTCCTTCCTGCTCCGCCGCCTCGGCCCCGAGGCGCGGTGCGCCATCATCCGGGTGACGCTGGTGGCAGGTTTCGCCTCCACCTTCGCCTTCCCGCTCGGCGCCTGGGCCGGAGAGGTGCTGGGCTGGCGCGGCGCGATCCTCGTCTTCGCGGGCGTGCAGGCGGCGGTCACGTTGCCCGCGAACCTGATCGGCGTGCGCCTGCTGCGCCGGGGCGCGCGGCGGGGTGCGGACCTTGCGCAGGTTCGCGCGGGTGCGGTGCGCGGCGTGCTGCGCCGGCCGGAGTTCTGGGCGCTCGCGCTCTATTTCGGGCTGATGATGGGCAACCACATGATGCTGACGACCTATGCCCTGCCGATCCTGACCGACCGCGGCGCGGCCCATGCGGTGGCCGTCCTCGTCGCCTCGACCGTGGGGCCGATGCAGGTCGCGGGGCGGCTGATCCTGACGCTGCCGGGGCTTCGGGTGCGGACCGGGACGCTGGCGCGCGTCATATCGCTCGGCATGACGGGTTCGAGCCTTGCGCTTCTGGCCGCGTCGGGCGAGCCGTGGCTTTTCGCGATCTATGCGGTCGGGCAGGGCGCCTCGATCGGGGTGCAGTCGATCCTGCGCCCGCTCATCACCGCCGAGGCGCTGGGGCAGGACAACTTCGGCGCGATCAGCGGCGCGCTTGCCATGGCGCCGCTGGGGGCGGGGGCGCTGGCGCCCTTCCTCGGCGCGCTCCTGATCGGTGCGGGGGGTGTCACGCTCTTGCTGGCGGTCACGCTTGCCTTCGCGCTTATGGCCTTCGCGATCGCGCTCTGGCTTCGGGCGCGGGGGATCTGAGGCCCTGCACCGATCGTCAGCTCCAGTCGGGCTTGCGCTTCTCGATGAAGGCGCTGATCCCCTCATCGGTGTCGCGCCACATCATGTTTTCCACCATCACCGCGGCGGCGTGGTCATAGGCATCGGCCCGCGTCATCTCGATCTGGTCGTAGAAGGCGCGCTTGCCGATCTTGACCGCCGCCATCAGCTTGCCCGCCAGCGTTTCGGCCAGCGCCCGCGTCTCGGCGGCCAGCGCGTCCTGCGGGACAACCCGGTTGACCAGCCCGACCTCGGCCGCGCGGGTGGCGTCGATGAACTGGCCGGTGGTCAGCATCTCGAACGCGACCTTGCGCGGCACATTGCGCGACAGCGCCACCATGGGGGTGGAGCAGAAGAGCCCGATGTTCACCCCGTTGACGCCAAAGCGCGTACCCTCGGCCGCCACGGCAAGGTCGCAGGAGGCGACCAGCTGGCAGCCCGCGGCGGTGGCGATGCCATGCGCCTCGGCGATCACCGGCTGGGGCAGGGCGGGGATCATCTGCATCACCTCGGCGCAGCGGGCGAAGAGGTCGGCGAAATAGGCGCGGCCCCGGTCCTCGGCCTGCCGCCCTGCCTGCATCTCCTTCAGGTCGTGGCCGGCGCAGAACGCCTTGCCCGCGCCCTTGAGGATCACCACGCGGGTGTCGCGGTCCTGCGAGAGGTCGACAAAGGCGCCCTTCAGCGCGGCCAGCATGGCGTCCGACAGCGCGTTCAGGCTGCCCGGCGCGTTCATCGTCAGCGTGGCGATGCCGCCCCGGTCTTCGCGCAGAAGGATCGTGTCCGTCATCTTGTCATTCCCCCGTGTTCGCGCAACCTTAGGCCGCGATGCGGCAGGAGGGAAGATGCACGGGGCGATGGACGCGGCGGAACTGTCCGCCTTTCTCGACCGGGAGTTTCCCCAGGTCAGCGGTGATTTCGCGATCGAGCGGCTGACCGCCGACGGGATCGTGATGCGCCTGAAGGTCGGCGACCGGCACCTGCGGCCGGGCGGCACCGTCTCGGGTCCGAACATCTTCGCGCTGGCCGATGTGGCGGTCTACCTTGCGATCCTCGCCCGGATCGGACCGGTGGCGCTGGCGGTGACGACCGGCGGCGGCATCGACTTCCTGCGCAAGCCCGAGGCGGGGCGCGACCTGATCGGCGAGGCGCGGATCCTCAAGCTGGGCCGCGTTCTTGCGGTGGGCGACGTACTGATCCGGTCCGAGGGGCGGGAGGAGCCGGTGGCGCGCGCCAACATGACCTATTCGATCCCGCCGAAGCGGTAGGGGGCGGCAGGAGGGTGAAAATTTGGGGTATTTTGATACCTATTTTTTAAGTCTTTGAAATAGCTATCATTTTCGGGAAGTGTGCCCCTTGACGTCGCGCGGACTTTGACGCAAAAGCCCGCATCGAATTCCGGAAGGCCGTCTGGGCGTTCCGAATGATCCCGAACCAAAGGGCCGACCATGAAAACCTATACCGCGAAACCGGCGGAGATCGAGAAGAAGTGGATCCTGATCGACGCCGAGGGCGTCGTTCTGGGCCGTCTTGCCGTGATCGTCGCCAACCGCCTGCGTGGCAAGCACAAGCCCACCTTCACGCCGCACATGGACATGGGCGACAACGTGATCGTCGTCAACGCCGACAAGGTGCAGATGACCGGCAACAAGCGCGCCGACAAGCGCTACTACTGGCACACCGGCCACCCCGGCGGGATCAAGTTCCGCACCGCCGAGCAGGTGCTTGATGGCGCCCACCCGGAGCGCGTGGTGATCAAGGCCGTCGAGCGCATGATCACGCGCAACCGCCTTGGCCGCCAGCAGATGTCGAACCTGCGTGTCTACGCCGGTGCCGCGCACCCGCATGACGCCCAGCAGCCTGAAGTTCTCGACGTCAAGTCGATGAGCCCGAAGAACACCCGGAGCGCGTAAGATGGTCGACGAAATCAAATCCCTGGACGATCTGAAGTCCGCCGTCGCCGGCAAACCCGCCGCTGCGGCCGCCGCCGAGGAAGCCCCGCGCACCCCGGTCCGCGACGCGCTGGGCCGTTCCTACGCCACCGGCAAGCGCAAGGACGCGGTCGCCCGCGTCTGGATCAAGCCGGGCTCCGGCAAGGTCACCGTGAACGGCAAGGACATCAACGCCTACTTCGCCCGCCCGGTGCTGCAGATGATCCTGCGCCAGCCGTTCCAGATCGCCAATGTCGAGGGCCAGTTCGACGTCATGGCCACCGTCGTCGGCGGCGGCCTCTCGGGCCAGGCCGGTGCGGTCAAGCACGGCATCTCGAAGGCGCTCCAGCTTTATGAGCCGAGCCTGCGTGGCGCGCTCAAGGCCGCGGGCTTCCTGACCCGCGACTCGCGCGTGGTCGAGCGGAAGAAATACGGCAAGGCGAAGGCCCGCCGGTCCTTCCAGTTCTCGAAGCGTTAACGAGAACGCTGACGCGAGAACATCCGGATACCTGGAAAAGCGCAGTTTCTACTGCGCTTTTTCTTTTTTGATGTGCCGACAGATATTTCAAACCGGCATCTTATGCATGCCGGTACATGATTGAGCCGCAGAGGTGGCATGCGTTACAGACGAGAGATTGATGGGCTGCGCGCCGTGGCCGTTTTGCCGGTCATTCTTTTTCACGCCGGTTTTGATCTGTTTGGCGGCGGCTTCGTCGGCGTGGATGTCTTTTTTGTCATCAGCGGCTACTTGATCACCAGCCTTCTGATGGCTGAGCTGGGGCAGCGAACCTTTTCGATAGCACGCTTCTACGAGCGCAGGGCGCGACGGATTTTGCCTGCGCTGTTTTTTGTCATGTTGGCCTGTCTGCCGTTTGCCTACATGTGGATGTTGCCGCTGCAGCTTGAGACGTTTTCTGAAAGCATCGTTACCGTCGCCCTGTCGCTTTCAAATATCTACTTCCTGAGTCAGTTGGATTATTTTGCACCCAGTGCAGAGCTTCAGCCGCTGTTGCATACTTGGAGCCTGGCGATCGAGGAGCAGTATTATTTTCTGTTCCCGCTCATGCTACTCGCGATGCGCAGCTTCAGGATTCGAACTGTTGCATTCGTAATCCTGTTGCTGGTTCTGATCAGTTTCATCTTTGCCGAATGGGCGTGGCGACTGAACGCTGAACGCAGCTTTTTCTTTACACTGTCCAGATTCTGGGAAATCGGCGTCGGTTCGATTTGTGCGTTCCTGACGATAGGCAGGGCGCAGCGGTCCAGCAATCTGCTGAGCATGGCAGGTCTGGCGCTGATCGTGTTCGCGGTGTTTGCGTACAGTGACAACATCCCTTTCCCGAGCGCTTACACACTCGTTCCTGTCGTGGGCACTGCGCTGGTCGTACTGTATGCCGCGGAAGGCACCTGGGTTGCGCGATTGCTGAGCTTGCGCGGCGTTTTCGGCATCGGGTTGATCTCGTACAGTGCGTATTTGTGGCATCAGCCGCTTTTCGCATTCGCCCGTCTGCGCAACCTGACCGAGCCTGGTCATGGAACGATGGGCGCGCTTTCCGTGGCCGCGCTGGTGTTGGCATGGGCGACCTGGCGCTTTGTGGAGCAGCCGTTCAGAAGGCGAGCGGACCCGCCGCTTTTGACAAGGCGCGGCGTGTTCATGATGAGCGGGGCATGCGGCGCCGCGTTTGTTGCCGTTGGCCTGGCTGGTTACATGGGAAAAGGCTTCGAATGGAGGTTGAGTGAAAAGCAGCTTGAAATTATCGCTCGGGCGCAGCCGATCGACTTTGAATGCGATGATCTAGGTGCGTGCTTTCTGGGCAAGAGCGGCGGGAATTTCAGCGGAGTGGCATTTGTCGGCGATAGCCACGCCGGGCGTTATGCCTACCTGCTGAACGAGGTCTTGCGGGAGCGGGGCGAGACTGCGCGACTTGTGACCAAGGGGTGGTGCGCGCCCTTGATTTCCTGGCGCTCGCCAGCAGTTGACAGATGCGGCGGCGCAGAGGCGGATGTCTTTCATGAAGCGTTCAGGGGCATCTTGAGCGATGACGACATCCACACGGTCGTATTGGCTGCGGAATGGGCAAATTATACAACTGGTTATCGCAATGGTGCCTCTGCAATTGCGTATGACTTTACGGGTGACGGAAAGGTAAACGCGACGGCGCGCGACAATGCGATTCAATTTGAACTGGCGCTTGAGAGGACCCTGGCTGAACTTGCCGCCGCTGGAAAGCGTGTGCTGGTTGTCGGCCCGGTACCTGAATACGGCTTTGACGTGCCAAAAGCTGCTTTGCAGCTGTCGATGTTCGGCGCGCGGGATCTAGGGGCATTTTCCCAATCCCGCAGCGACTATGACCGGCGCAATGCAGAGGTATTCCAAGCCTTATCGTTGCAAGCGAATGACTTCACGTTTGTCGACGTCTGGCCCTTGATCTGTGCGGAGCAAACTTGCCTGCCATTCACAGAGGACGGATACGCGCTTTACAGTGACGACAATCATCTTGTCCGTGAGGGCATGGAGAATATCATTGCCGAAATCGTTGCGGCATTGGAGTAATGTGAGGCCGACAGGGCGGATCGCTTGACGCCGGAGTTTTCCGCGTCTCCCACCCGTGCCCCGTGCGGGCGTAGCGCCGATGCCGGCCAGGGTCAGGCCCGGACCCGGTTGAGCAGAAGGCGGGCGGACCGCAGGATCAGGCGTGTCGTCTCCAGGTAAAGCCGGTAGGGGAACACCGTGAGATACCGGTAGAACGGCAGCTTGAAGGTCTGGATGCGCTTCTGGATCTGCGTTTCGTAGCCGGTGTTCTGGTCGGCCGGCAGCGGCCAGACGAAGGCGGCCTTCAGGCCCGACAGAAATTCGAGGTCGAAGGCGATGTCATAGGCAAGCCGCATGGGCAGCAGGCGGGTGATGATCCACTGCGCGGCCTTGCGGTTGACCACATAGGCCCCGGCCCCTTTTTCGCGCGTCAGCGCGATGGCGAGGCTGCGGGTCGCATCGAGGCGCTTGTAGGGATATTTCCTGCCCGAGTTCACCGAGGACAGGCGCAGGATGTCCCAGGTCCCGGCGGAAAGGCAGGCCTTGTCGATGGTCGCGAGCAGATCCGCCTCCGGCACCACATCATCCTCGAGGATCAGCGCATAGTCGGCGTCCGTCTCCAGGAAGGCCCGCGCGCAGGCGACATGGCTGAGGTAGCAGCCGATCTCCGGCGGGGTGCGCCTGCGCCCGTGCAGAAGCGCATAGCCGCGCGCCGAAAACTCCGGCAGCGCGTCGGGCAGGGTCGCGCCGTCGACGGCAGAGACGCGCCGATAGCCGATCCCCGCGGCGCGCAGGCGGGCGTCCATGTCCGCAAGCCGCCCTGCGGCGCGGTCAAGGTTGATCAGGTAGCATTCCAGCCGTCCGCCGCTGGCGGGAAGGATGTTGGTCATCGGGCCCTTCGTTTCATGGACAGGGGGCACGCGCCGGCGCACATGAACCCTGCCCCTTCCTCGGACAGGGCAGGGGCGCTGTCAACAGCGCGCGGCCCCGGGAACGGGGGGCGGCGCCCTATGCCAGCGCCTCCTCCATCGCGTCGAGGAAGCGGCCCGCCTCCTCTGGCGTGTTGTAGTGGCAGATCGAGGCGCGCACGCAGGCGTCAAGGCCCAGCGGGCCAAGGATGTTGCCGCAGTAGTGGTCGTTCAGCCGGATATGGGTGCGGATGCCGCGCGCGTTCAGGTGGGCGACGAGATCGGCGGCGGGCATCGTCGCCAGCGTGAAGCTGACCACGCCCTCGCGTCCCGCGCCGGTGCCGCCGATCAGGGTGACGCCGGGCATGTCCGCCAGCCCGCGCCGGTTGCCAAGCCCGTGCAGGATCGCGCCCATCAGGGCGGCCTCATGCGCGTGGATCGCCGCCGCCGCCGCCTCGATGCGCGCGCGGGGGCTGGCGCCGCCGCCCGTCACGCCGCCCAGCCAGTCGAAATAGGCCACCACGTCGGAGAAGGTCGCATAGGCGCCCGCGTCGCGGGTGCCCAGTTCCCAGGCGCGGGGCGACCCGCCGATGACCGCCTCCTTGGCGAAGGCGGTCAACCGCTCGGACGCCCAGCCCAGGCCGTAGCCGTGGCGTGAAAAGACCTTGTAGGGAGAGACCGCGTAACCGTCGATGCCAAGGCCCGCGATGTCGATCTGCCCGTGGCTCGCGTGCTGGATGCCGTCGACGACGATCAGGCAGCTTGGGGCCGCGTCGCGGATCATCGCGGCAATGCGCGCCACGTCGACGGCCATCCCGGTGACGGGCGAGGTCTGGACGATGGTGGCCAGGCGCAGGTCGGGCGTGATCTGTTCCGCGTAGGCCTCGGGCGAAACCGTTCCCGTCGCGTCGTCGTGCGCGACCAGCACATGCGGGCGCCCCGTCACCGCGGCCCACCGTGCCATCGCGCTGCGAGAAGCGGGATGTTCCAGCGTCGAGCCCAGCATCACCCCGCCCGGCGCCGCGCCAAGGGCGGCGGTGCGGACAAGGCGGAACAGCACCTCTGTCCCGCTTTCGCCCACGAACACCTCGCCGTCGGGCGCGTTGAGGAAGACCCGCGCATCCGCCTTGCCCTTCGCGATCGCTGCCATCAGCGCGCGCGAGGCGGGATTGTCGCGGCCCTGGTTGTCGGGATAGCCCGCGTAGGCCGCCGAGGTCTCGATCACCGACTTCAGCCTGAGCGCGCCGCCCGCGTTCTCGAAGAACACCCGCGGCCCCTCGAAGGGGCAGCTGTCGACATGGGCGAAGCGGGCGCGGATCGCGTCCATGTGGGGCAGCAGCGGGCTTTGCATGACGGGTCGACTCCGATGGCCCGACTCGGCCGGGCGGCGCGGGCCGATAACAGGGCGGGGGGCGCGGAAGGTCAAGCGACGGCACCGCCCAAGGCCGGGAAATTCCTTTCCGGAATCGTGCCGGGGCCGCTTGACGGGGGGGCACGGGATGCATATTACGCATCCCACGCTCGGGCGGCGATCCGGGCGGGTGGACACGCGGTTGTAGCTCAGTCGGTTAGAGTACCGGCCTGTCACGCCGGGGGTCGCGGGTTCGAGCCCCGTCAACCGCGCCACCATCCGGATCGCCCGAGAGCTGACCAGCGCGGTTGTAGCTCAGTCGGTTAGAGTACCGGCCTGTCACGCCGGGGGTCGCGGGTTCGAGCCCCGTCAACCGCGCC
>NZ_JAOCQF010000001.1:0-1166144 GCF_025380365.1 Albidovulum sediminis | reverse complement strand
ATTTCCCTTTCCTTCTGCCTTTGCGCGCGCCGTCCGTCGCCGCGCCGCGGCCGGCTGGAAGGGCGCAGTGCAGCGGAGGCAGGCATGGAACTGATCGACCGGATCCCGATTTCCATCGCTGTGCTCGCCGCGCTCACGCTGGGCCTTGCGCCCTTCTTCCCCGAGCCGCACATCTGGGAAAAGCTGAAGATGCTGGCGGCTGGCACGCTGACCCGGCCGCTCGACATCTTCGATCTGGCGCTGCACGCGGCGCCGTGGCTGCTGCTGATCGCGAAGCTTGCGCGGATGGCGCTGGCGCGCGGCTAGCCGCCCAGGTCCGCGCGGTAGCGGATATGCCCGTCGGAGGTGGCGAAGCGGTCATAAAGCCGGCGCGCGGTGGTGTTGGTTTCCTCGGTCATCCAGTAGATGCGCGCGCAGCCCCGCGCGCGGCCGATCGCCACCAGATCGGCGATCAGTGCGCGCCCGACCCCGCGCCCGCGCATCGCGGGACTGACGAAGATATCCTCGAGATAAAGGTCGGGCGCGGGAACCCAGCTGGAATCATGCGTCTGCCAGAGGGTGAAGCCCACCGCCGCCCCGTCCATCTCCGCGATCCGGAGCGACATCGGATGGCCGGGGTCGAGGATCAGCGCCCAGGTCCGCGCCGTCACCGCCTCGGGCAGGGTCTTGTCGTAGAAGGCCAGGAACCCCGCCCAGAGGCCGCGCCACGCGCCCTCGTCGCCTGCGGTCGCGTCGCGGATCTTCAGGCCGTCAGCCGCCTCGCCCGTCATCTGGCGATCCGGTCGAGGATGCGCGCCCAGCTGCGGATCCCGTGGTGGAAGCTTTCGAGGTCGTATTTCTCGTTCGGGGAATGGATCTGGTCGTCGTCCTTGCCGAATCCCACCAGCATCGCGTCCATGCCGAGGATCGACTTGAAATAGCCCGCGATCGGGATCGACCCGCCCGAGCCGACGAAGGCGGCCTGCCGGCCCCATTCCTCGCCCAAGGCCGCCCGCGCGGCCTCGAAGGCGGGGTTGGCGATCTCCATCACCGAGGCCTGGCTGCCGCCGGGTTCGGCCCAGGCCAGCTCGCAGTCGGCGGGCAGTTGCGCCGCGATCCAGCCGCGGAAGGCCTCCAGCACCTTCTGGGGATCCTGCCGCGAGACGAGCCGGAACGACACCTTGGCATGCGCTTCGGCCGGCAGCACGGTCTTGAAGCCCGCCCCGGTATAGCCGCCCCAGATGCCGTTCACCTCGGCCGTCGGGCGCGACCAGATCATCTCGAGCGGCGTGCGCCCGTCCTCGCCCGCAGGGATGGACAGGCCGACATCGCCCAGGAACGTGCGGTGGTCGAAGGCAAGCGACTGCCACTGCGCGCGGATCGCCTCGGGCAGTTCGTCGACATCGTCGTAGAAGCCCGGCACCTGCACCCGCCCGTGATCGTCGTGCAGGCGGCCAAGGATGCGGGTCAGCACATGGATCGGGTTGCGCGCAAGGCCGCCGTACATGCCCGAATGCAGGTCGCGGTCGGCGGCGCTTATGGTGAACTCCACCTTGGCAAGACCGCGCAGCATGGTGGTGATCGCGGGGCGGGCGGAATCGAACAGCCCGGTATCGCAGATCAGCGACAGATCGGCCGAAAGCTCCTCCGCGTTGTCCTTCAGGAACGGCACCAGCGAGGGCGAACCCGATTCCTCCTCCCCCTCCAGCAGGATCGTCAGCCTGCAGGGCAGGGCGCCGTGCACCGCCTTCCACGCCCGGCAGGCCTCGAGGAAGGTCATCAACTGGCCCTTGTCGTCGGACGAGCCGCGCGCGCGGATCACCTTGCCCTTCGCCGTCTCCTCGATCGCCGGGTCGAACGGGTCGCGGTGCCAGAGGCTCAGCGGATCGACCGGCTGCACGTCGTAATGGCCGTAGAACAGCAGGTGCGGGCCGCCCGCGCCGCCATGGGCCACCACCATCGGATGGCCCGGCGTGGGCCGCGCCGCGGCCTCGAAGCCCAGCGATTGCAGGTCCTGAACCAGCCAGTCTGCCGCCCTCGCGCAGTCGCCCCGATAGGCCGGATCGGTCGAGATCGAGGGGATGCGCAGCAGCCCGAACAGCCGATCAAGGGCTTCGGGCAGGGTTTCGTCGATGCGGGACAGGACGGCATCAAGGCTCATGGCGGGCTCCTCAGGCTATGCGGCGGGGGCACGTTAGCAGGCGGACCGGCCATGTCCAGCGCCGGGGCGCCGGGGCCCGCGGCGGCGGCGACTGCGGGGGGACGCGGCAAATTGTACCCTCGCCATCGGGCGCTTTGACCTTTATCAAGGTCGCACGCGAACGAAAGCCGTAGAAGCGACACAAATAAACGGCGCCGAGGAGACGGACATGGACTTCAACGCACAGCTCGACGCGGCGCTCAAGCGCCTGCACGACGAGGGTCGTTACCGCACGTTCATCGACATCGAGCGTCAGCGCGGGCATTTCCCCAAGGCGATGTGGAACCGCCCCGACGGCAGCCGGAAGGAAATCACCGTCTGGTGCGGCAATGATTACCTCGGCATGGGCCAGCATCCGGTCGTGCTCTCCGCCATGCATGAGGCGATCGACGCCACCGGCGCAGGCTCGGGCGGCACGCGCAACATCTCGGGCACGACGGTCTATCACAAGCGGCTCGAGGCGGAGATCGCCGACCTGCACCAGAAGGAAGCAGCGCTTCTCTTCACCTCGGCCTACATCGCCAACGACGCCACGCTGTCGACCCTGCCGAAGCTGTTCCCCGGTCTCATCATCTATTCGGACGAACTCAACCACGCCTCGATGATCGAGGGGATCAAGCGCAACGGCGGCGCCAAGCGCATCTGGCGGCACAACGACCTCGCGCATCTGCGCGAACTCATGGCGGCCGACGACCCGGCGACGCCGAAGCTGATCGCCTTCGAGAGCGTCTATTCGATGGACGGCGACATCAGCCCGATGGAGGCGATCTGCGACATCGCGCAGGAATTCGGCGCGCTGACCTATCTCGACGAGGTGCACGCGGTCGGCATGTACGGCCCCCGCGGCGCCGGCGTTGCCGAGAAACTGGGCCTGATGGGGCGCATCGACATCATCAACGCCACGCTTGCCAAGGCATTCGGGGTGATGGGCGGCTATATCGCAGCCTCGGCGAAGATGTGCGACGCCATCCGCTCCTACGCGCCGGGCTTCATCTTCACCACTTCGCTGCCGCCGGCGGTGGCGGCGGGGGCGGCAGCCTCGGTCCGCCACCTGAAGACGGCGCAGCACCTGCGCGACAAGCAGCAGGAGAATGCGCGCATTCTCAAGGCGCGGCTGAAGGCGCTTGGCCTGCCCATCATCGACCACGGCACCCATATCGTGCCGGTGCACGTGGGCGACCCGGTGCACTGCAAGAAGATCTCGGACATGCTGCTGGAACACTACGGGATCTACGTCCAGCCGATCAACTTCCCGACCGTCCCGCGGGGGACGGAGCGGTTGCGCTTCACCCCCTCACCGGTCCACACGGCCGAGGATATCGACCGTCTGGTCAAGGCGATGGACGCGCTCTGGTCGCATTGCGCGCTGAACCGCCAACAACTGTCCGCGTGAGGGTTCGGCGGTCGCATTCCGCCTTGCCCTGTGTTATGGAATCCTGAATACGGCTGAGCGCGATGACCCGAATCGTCGGGCATATTGGGGATAACGGTCCAGGGGCAGTGGCATGATCGGGCGGAGGGTCCATCCTTCGACGCAGGGGGTCGACAAACCCAAGGGGTTTGATGACTACGACCTGCGGCTCGGCGACGTCATGCGCGGCGAACGCGCGACGCTGTCGAAGTCACTTCTCGACGTGCAGCGCGAACTCAAGATCAAGGCCAGCTACATCGCCGCGATCGAAAACGCCGATGCTTCGGCCTTCGAGACGCCCGGTTTCGTTGCGGGCTACGTGCGCTCCTACGCGCGCTACCTCGGGCTCGACCCCGAATGGGCCTATGCCAAGTTTTGCACCGAGGCGAACTTTGCCGTCCATCACGGCATGTCGCCCGCCGCCTCCGGCCCGAAGACGCGGCCGCAGCGGACCCCGCGCGAAGGTGCCGACGCGCTCGCCCAGCCCTCCGTTCCCTTCGTCCCGCGCGGTGAGGCGATGCTGTCGAACATCCAGCCCGGCGCGCTGGGGTCGATCGCGGTGCTGCTCGTCCTCATTTCGGGGATCGGTTACGGCGGCTGGTCGCTCCTGCAGGAGGTGCAGCGCGTGCAGCTGGCCCCGGTCGACCAGGCGCCGGGCATCGTGGCCGAGCTTGATCCGCTCGCCACCGCCGGCGCGGTCCTGTCGGGCCAGTCGGTGGCGGCACCCGGCGATCTGGCGGCGCTGCCGGGCACCGATGCGCCGACCTCGCCCGAGATCTACGACCGTCTCTACCGCCCCGAGGCGCTGGACGTGCCGGTTCTTGTCGCGCGCGACGGGCCCATTGCCGCCATCGACCCGCGCACCGTCGGCGCGCTGGCCGAGGCCGCGACCGCGGGCGACACCGCCCCCGTGGCCGAGGTTCCCGCGCTTGGCGAAACGCCGGTGCAGGTGGTGGCCGAGGCAGCACCGGGGGTCGAGATCCTGGCCGTGCGCCCCTCCTGGGTGCGGGTGTCGGCCGCGGACGGAACCGTGCTTTTCGAGAAGATCCTCGACGCGGGCGAACGCTATGCCGTTCCGGCGATGGATGCGCCCCCGGTCCTGCGCGCCGGCAACTCCGGCTCGGTCTATTTCGCCGTCGCCGGCCAGACCTACGGCCCGGCCGCCGAGGGGGCGCAGGTCGTCAAGAACCTCGCGCTGGCGCCCGAAGCCCTGACCGCGGCCTTCGCGGTGGCCGATGTGTCGCAGGACGCCGACCTGGCGCAGTTCGTCGCCGTGGCCGAGGCGACGGCCGTCGAAGCGGCGCCCGCGGACCAGTAAGCCCGTCGCCGCCGATTGCCCTTCACCGGCCAAGGCACTATCTAGGCGCTGACCGCGACGGGAAGCGAGGCCGCCCATGTCTTCCGACCATCTGAACCACGTCCGCCCCTGGCGCAACATCTACCGCCGCAAGTCGCGCCAGATCATGGTGGGCAAGGTCGCCGTGGGCGGCGACGCGCCGATCTCGGTGCAGACGATGACGAACACGCTGACCACCGACGTGAAGGCGACGCTGGAGCAGGTGCAGCGCGCGGCCATCGCCGGGGCCGACATCGTCCGCGTCTCCACCCCCGACGAGGCATCGACCCGGGCCCTGCGCGAGATCGTGGCTGAAAGCCCGGTGCCCATCGTCGCCGACATCCATTTCCACTACCGCCGCGCCATCGAGGCGGCCGAGGCGGGTGCCGCCTGCCTGCGCATCAACCCCGGCAACATCGGCTCGGCGAGCCGTGTGCGCGAGGTGGTGAAGGCCGCCCGCGACCACGGCTGTTCGATCCGCATCGGCGTGAACGCCGGCTCGCTGGAGCGCCACCTCCTGGAAAAATACGGCGAACCCTGCCCCGAGGCGATGGTGGAAAGCGGCCTCGACCACATCAAGCTGTTGCAGGACAACGACTTTCACGAGTTCAAGATCAGCGTGAAGGCCTCCGACGTGTTCCTGGCCGCCGCCGCCTATCAGCAACTGGCCGAGGCGACGGATGCGCCCATCCACCTGGGTATCACCGAGGCCGGGGGGCTGATGTCGGGGACGGTGAAATCGGCGATCGGGCTTGGCAACCTTCTGTGGATGGGGATCGGCGACACCATCCGCGTCTCGCTCTCGGCCGATCCGGTCGAGGAGGTGAAGGTCGGCTTCGAGATCCTGAAGTCGCTGGGCCTGCGCCACCGCGGCGTCACCATCATCTCCTGCCCGTCCTGCGCGCGGCAGGGGTTCGACGTCATCAAGACGGTCTCGGCGCTGGAAGAACGGCTGGCGCATGTCACCACCTCGATGAGCCTGTCGATCATCGGCTGCGTCGTGAACGGACCGGGCGAGGCGCTGATGACCGACATCGGCTTCACCGGCGGCGGCGCCGGGACCGGCATGGTCTATCTGGCGGGCAAGCAGAGCCACCGCATGTCGAACGCCGAGATGGTCGATCACATCGTCGACCTGGTGGAGCGTCGCGCGGCCGAGATCGAGGCCGCCCGCGCGGAAGCCGCCGAATAGAGGGGGAAGGGGGCGCTGCCCCCTCTGCGGCTTCGCCGCATTCACCCCCGGAGTATTTTCGCCAGAATGAAGGGGGCGGGGCCTAGTGCGCGTTGCTTTTCCGCGCGATCAGGAAGCTTGCAATCACGCAGGCGGTGAAGAGGTAAAGCCCCCAGGCGGTCTCCAGCCGGCCGACACCGACGCCCTTGGCGGCGACGATGTAGATGGCGATCAGGAAGACGTCGGCCATGGCCAGCCTCCCGAGCGCGTGCAGCGCGGGCAGGAGGCGGGGCGAGGCCAGGCCGAACTGTACCAGCGCGAGGCCCAGAACCTTGGCATAGGGCGCGAAGAGGGCAAGGAAAGTGACCACGAGCGCGAGCGCGATGTCTTTTTCCCAGATCGCCTGGAGGCCGGTGAGGACCGAGATTTCGTCGAGCGCAAAGAACGGCAGCAGGCCCGCGCGTAGCATCGGCGCGAACCAGGCGACCGGAAAGAGGACCAGAAGCGCGAGGTTGGCGAAGCGGAGCATGGCGGGGGTTCCGGGGACGGTCAGCGGACGGCCTCGATCGGGCCCTCGGCGCGGCCGTGGATGAACTGCTGGACGTAAGGGTCTGGCGTCGCGTCCATTTCCGAGATCGGTCCCGTCCACTGGATGACCCCGCCGTGTAGCATGGCCACGCGGTCGGCGATGGCGCGGACCGAGGACATGTCGTGGGTGATGGCCATGGCGGTCGCCCCCATCTCGGTCACGATCTCGCGGATCAGCTCGTTGATGACACCCGCCATGATCGGGTCGAGCCCGGTCGTCGGTTCGTCGAAGAAGATGATCTCGGGCTCGGCGGCGATGGCGCGGGCGAGGCCCACGCGTTTTTGCATGCCGCCCGAAAGCTCGGCCGGGTAGAGGTCTGCCGTCTCGGGCTTGAGGCCGACGCGGCGTAGTTTCTCGATCGCGATCTCGCGCGCCTCGGCCCGCGGGCGCTTCAGCGACCCGCGCAGGAGGCGGAAGGCCACGTTCTGCCAGACGGGCAGAGAGTCGAAGAGCGCGCCACCCTGGAAGAGCATGCCGAAGCGCGCGAGGAAGACGTCGCGGGCGGCGGTGGTGGCATCCTCTCCGTCGATGGAGATGCTCCCGGCGTCCGGTTGAACAAGGCCGAGGATGCATTTGAGAAGAACTGATTTTCCGGTGCCGGAGCCGCCGATGATGACCATGCTTTGCCCGGTCGGCACGACGAGGTCGACGCCGCGGAGGACCTGGTTCGGCCCGAAGGACTTGTGGATGCCAGAAAGCGTGATCATGCGGAGAAGAAAAGCTCGGTCAGGATGTAGTTGGTGGCGAGGATGAGGACCGAGGCCGCGACCACGGCGGCCTTTGTGGCCCGGCCCACGCCCTGCGCGCCGCGGCCGGAGTTCATGCCGTAGTAGCAACCCGTCACCGCGACGATGAAGCCGAAGGCCGCGCCCTTCCACAGGCCCGAGACGATGTCCCAGGTCTCGAGGAAGTCGCGCGTGTTCTTCAGGTAGGTGGCGGGGTTGAAGCCGAGCCGGTTCACGCCGACGAGGTAGCCGCCGAAGATACCGATACTGTCGCCCACCGCCACCAGTGCAGGCACCGCGAGGGTCGCGGCCAGCACGCGGGGCGCCGTGAGATACTTCATCGGGTGGGTCGAGAGTGTCACCAGCGCGTCGATCTGTTCGGTCACCTTCATCGTGCCGATCTCGGCCGCGATGGAGGAAGCGACGCGCGCCGCGACCATGAGGCCGCCGAGCACGGGACCAAGCTCGCGCACCATGCCGATCGCGACGATGGAGGGGACGACGGTTTCGGCCGAGAAACGCGCGCCGCCGGAATAGATCTGGAGCGCCAGGGCGCCGCCGGTGAACAGGGCGGTCATCCCCACCACGGGAAGGCTGAAATAACCTATATGAACAAGCGCCTGCAGGAATTCCTTCGGGTAGAAGGGTGGGCGCAGGATATGGCTGATCGCGGAGCCGCCGAAAAGCGCGATGCGGCCGATGGCGGCCAGCGCGCCAAGGGTGGTACGGCCGATCCCGCGGAGCGGCGCGAGGAGGAGGGTCGTCATGCGCCGTCTCCGGTGTAGTGGCGGGTATAGCGGCGCCCGAGCGCGGTCAGGATCTCGTAGCTGATGGTGCCGGCGGCCCCGGCCAGCGCGTCCACCCCCTGCGCGGGGCAGAGGATGTCGAGCCGTTCGGGCGGATGGGCGAGATCGGTGACATCGGCCGCCATCAGGTCCATCGACACCCGCCCGACCAGCGGGCAAGCGGTATCGCCCGCGTATACCTGCCCGCGCCCCGAAAGCGCGCGCAGGAGCCCGTCGGCATAGCCCGCGCCCAGCGTTGCGATGCGGGCAGTGCGCGGGGCCGTCCAGGCGTTGCCGTAGCCCACCGTCTCGCCGGCCTCGACGGTCCGGACCTGGATCACCGGAATCGACAGGCGGACGACCGGCTGCGCCTCGGCAAAGGGCAGGCCGCCGTAGCTGCCGATGCCGGGCCGCGTCAGGTCGAAGTGGTAGTCGGGGCCAAGCAGGATGCCCCCCGTTGCGGCCAGCGACCGGCGCGTGCCGGTGCCGTCGGTCATCCGCCGGAACGCTGCCAGCTGGAGCGCGTTCATCGGATGGTCCGGCTCGTCCGCGCAGGCAAGGTGCGAAATCAGGAGCCGCGGCTGCAGCGGCAGCAGGTCGCCGGAAGATGCGCGCCAGTCGTCCTCTTCCATCCCCAGACGGTTCATGCCGGTGTCGAGCTGGACCCCGAAGGGATGGTCGGGCAGGGCGGCGCGATGGCGCGCGGCCTGTTCGGGGGAATTCAGGAGCGGGATCAGGCCGGCCCCCTCGATCGCCGGGGCATCGCCGGCCATGTGGCCGGAAAAGACATAGATGTCGGCCGCCGGACCCACCACAGCACGCAGCGCGGCCCCCTCTGCCGCCTCGGCGACGAAGAAGCTGTGCGCGCCTTCCGAGGCGAGGCGGGCCGCGACGCGCTCCATGCCGAGCCCGTAGGCATCGGCCTTGACCACGGCGCCAGCCTCGGCCCCGCCCGACAGGCGCGCGAGGGCGGCCCAGTTGGCGGCGACGGCGTCGAGGTCGATGGTGAGTTTGGCCTGGCTCATGGCGCGTCTTTTCGCAGGCGCGCCCGCCGGTGGCAAGCGCTTTGCCCCAACCCGGCCCGCCCGGTGCCCTCAGGGCAGGTCGAAGAGGTCGCGGTTGTCCTGCCAGATCTTTTCGCCGATCCGGCAGTCGTAGGGGGCCGCGGTCTGCGCGGGGAAAAGCCGTTCGGGCCAGACGCCCGCGATCTCGAGGACGAGCTTGCGGGTGACGGCATCGGTGAAGTCGCGCCACTCCGTCACCGGAACGACAAAGGCGCCGGGCCCACCGATCACGCAGCGGCTGTAGTAGACGTCGAGATCCTCAAGCCGCCAGCGTGCCCCTTGCGGGTCGCGCGTCATCAGCGGCAGGCCGTTGATGGTGATGCCCTCGGCCAGAACCTCGTCGCGCGCCTCGGTGACAAGGCCGCCCTGGTTGTTCGGCCCGTCGCCGGAAATGTCGATGACGCGGCGCAGCCCCTCATGGGCGTTCGCATCCATCAGGAAGGCGCCGAAGCGGAGCGCCGAGGCAATGGAGGTGCGGCTTTGCGTGACGGAGGGCGCCCGCAGGAGCGCCGCGGCAAAGGCGGCAAGGTCGTCGCGCCCCGCGATCAGGGTCCAGTCCTGCAGGACGGTCTGGCGATGTTCTCCCGCCCATTCGACATAGGCCAGCGCGATGTGGCCCGAAAGCGAGCGGCCGAGTGCCGCGGCGACCGCATCGCTGGTCAGCGCGCGGGCATAGCCCTGGCGCTGGATCTCCAGTTCCTCGGGGGACATGGAGCGCGATACGTCGACAAGCAGCAGAAGCTCAAGGTCGACCTCCTCCGCGCGCAGGGGGGCTGCGGTCAGGATCAGGAAAAGCAGGGCGGCAAGGCGCATGGGCCAAGCGTCGCGCAGGCGGTCCGGCCCTGTCCAGTCACAATCGCCCGATCAGAACCCGCCGTCGCCCTGCCAGGCCTTGGCGAGGTTGCCGAAGCGGGTGAAGCGGCCCTCGAAGCTCAGTTCCACCGTGCCGATGGGGCCGTGGCGCTGCTTGCCGATGATCACCTCGGCGCGCCCGTGGACCTGTTCCATGACCTCCTGCCATTTCGCCATCGCCTCGAGGTCGTGGTCGCCCGGCTTTTCGCGTTCCTTGTAGTATTCCTCGCGGAAGACGAACATCACGACGTCGGCGTCCTGCTCGATCGAGCCGCTTTCGCGCAGGTCGGAGAGCTGCGGGCGCTTGTCGTCGCGGCTTTCGACCTGGCGGGACAGCTGCGACAGCGCGACGACCGGGATCGACAGTTCCTTGGCCAAGGCCTTGAGACCCATGGAAATCTCCGCGATCTCCTGCACCCGGTTGTCGCCCCGACCGGTGCCGCGCAGAAGCTGGAGGTAGTCGACGAAGACGACGTCGAGCCCGTGGGTGCGCTTCAGCCGCCGGCAGCGCGCGGTGACCTGGCTGATCGGCAGCGCCGGCGTGTCGTCGATGTAGAGCGGGCAGGCTTCCAGCGCCTTCGCCGCCTCGACGAAGCGGCGGAACTCGGCCTCGGTCATGTCGCCGCGGCGGATCTGTTCCGACGGCACTTCGGAGGCCTCGGACAGGATCCGCGCGGCCAGCTGCTCGGCCGACATCTCGAGCGAGAAGAAGCCGACGACGCCGCCGTCGACCGCGCCTTCGGAGCCGTCCGGGCGCTGGCCCTTGCGGTAGGCGCGGGCGATGTTGAAGGCGATGTTGGTGGCGAGCGACGTCTTGCCCATCGACGGGCGCCCGGCGAGGATCAGGAGGTCGGAGGGATGCAGCCCGCCCAGCTTCTTGTCGAGATCGACAAGCCCGGTCGAGATGCCCGAGAGCGAGCCCTCGCGCTGATAGGCGGCAAGCGCGGATTGCACCGCCTCGGTCGTGGCCTTGAGAAACGAGACGAAGCCGCGTTCGGCGGTGCCCTGTTCGGCGAGCGTATAAAGGCGCTGCTCGGCCTCGGTGATCTGGTCCTTGGGGTCGTTTTCCACCTCGATGGTGCGGGCGCGGTCGGAAATGTCCTGGCCGAGCCGGATCAGCTCGCGCCGGACGGCAAGTTCGTAGATCATCTGCGCGTAGTCGCGCGCGGCGAAGGCGGAAATCGCCGCCCCGGCGAGGCGCGCCAGATAGGCCGGCCCGCCCAGCGTCTTCAGCCCCTCGTCCTCCTCGAGGAAACCCTTGAGCGTGACCGGCGAGGCGAGCGCGTTCTTCTGGATCCGCGCCACCGCGATCTCGTAGATGCGGCGGTGGACGGGTTCGAAGAAATGCTCCGCCTTCACCAGCGCGGCGATGCGGTCGTAGATGTCGTTATTGGTCAGGATCGCGCCGAGAAGCTGCTGCTCGGCCTCGATGTTGTGCGGAAGCGCCTCGGGCTCGGGCGACTGCTCCACCGCCCGGATCTTCGCCACGTCGTTCATCTCGTCCCCCGTTGTCGGCCAAGGGATATGCGCCATCCCGACGGGCGGCGCAACTTGTATAAGCCTGTGGACGGCACTGTGGATAAGCGGTCGATCCCACATATTGCGGGTGCCGGCCCCGGCCTGTCAACATCTGCGATGCCGGCGCCGCCAAGCCCTTGTCGGGCGCGAAAGCGGGATCAGCCCTTCTTTCGCGCTTCCTGCCAGGGGCGCGGGTCGCGCAGGAAGGCTTCGACCTCGGCCAGCGTTTCGGCGTCGAAGGCGCCCGAATCGCGCGCCTCCGCCAGAACGTCCCACCAGGTGCAGAGGTGATGGAGCGCGACGCCGTGGCCGGCGAGCGTCCGCATCGTCTCGGGGAAGATGCCGTAGTAGAAGATCACCGCCGTATGGGCGCAGGTGGCCCCGGTCTCGCGGATCGCGTCCACGAACGACAGCTTCGATCCGCCGTCGGTGGTCAGATCCTCGACCAGAAGCACGCGATCCCCTTCGGTCATCACGCCCTCGATGCGGGCATTGCGGCCGTAACCCTTGGGCTTCTTCCTGACATAGGTCATCGGCAGCGCCAGCCGTTCGGCCACCATCGCGGCGAAGGGGATGCCCGCCGTCTCGCCACCGGCGATGTTGTCGAATGCCTCGAAGCCCGCCTCGCGCATCACCGTGACGGCGAGGAAATCCATCAGCGTCGAACGGATGCGGGGGTAGGAGATCAGCTTGCGGCAGTCGATATAGGTGGGCGAGGGGAGCCCCGAGGCGAGCGTGAAGGGCTCCGCCGCGTTGAAATGCACGGCCCGGATCTCCAAAAGCATCCGCGCCGTCAGCCGGGCGATCTCTTCTTTCGGAGGGAAGGATGTGGGGATCATCGGGCGCTCCTCGCTTCGGGCTTTCAGTCTGGCGAAAATACTCCCGCCGGAGGCTTCAGGGGCCGGTGCCGGGAGCCTCCGGCGGGAGTATTTGGACCAGAATGAAAGGTCAGTCCAGCACTTTCCAGTGGACCGGGAAGCCGGGGTCGAAGACGGTCACCGGGCCTGCGCCGGTTTCGATCTTCGCCGGGAAGGGGGCGGCGTCGCCCTTCATCAGCGTCAGCGTGCCGGGGTTCGGGGGCAGCCGGTAGA
The DNA here is from genome assembly GCF_025380365.1 of Albidovulum sediminis. Classification (GTDB taxonomy): domain Bacteria; phylum Pseudomonadota; class Alphaproteobacteria; order Rhodobacterales; family Rhodobacteraceae; genus Albidovulum; species Albidovulum sediminis. Next base: position 1,153,423 of record NZ_JAOCQF010000001.1, on the reverse strand, counting down.
AGGCGGCGCCATTGAGCGCCGCGAAGGCTTCGAGCCGGTCGAGCGCGCCTTCCTCCTCGAACACATGGGCGAGAAGGGGCATCGTGTTCGTCGCGGTGAAGCAGCCCGCGCAGCCGCAGGCGTGTTCCTTGAGGTGGTCGGGGTGCGGCGCGCTGTCGGTGCCGAGGAAGAAGCGCGCCTGGCCGCTGGTCGCGGCCGCGCGCAGCGCCAGGCGGTGGCGCTCGCGCTTGGCGACCGGCAGGCAGTAGTAGTGCGGCCGGATGCCGCCGGCGAGGATGTGGTTGCGGTTGATGATCAGGTGGTGGGTGGTGATCGTCGCGCCAAGGTCGTCGCCGCCCGCGCGGGCGTAGTCCACGCCCTCCTCGGTTGTGATGTGCTCCATGACCACGCGCAGGCCCGGCGTGGCGCGGCGGATCGGGTCCAGCACGCGGTCGATGAACACCGCCTCGCGGTCGAAGATGTCGACGGCGGGGTCGGTCACCTCGCCGTGGACGCAAAGCGGCAGGCCGATCTCGGCCATCGTCTCGAGGACGGCGCGGACCTTCTGGAAGTCGCGCACCCCCGAGGCGGAGTTGGTGGTGGCGCCGGCCGGGTAGAGCTTGACCGCCTTGACGAGGCCCGAGGCATGGGCGGCGGCGACATCGGCGGGGTCGGTCGCCTCGGTCAGGTAGAGCGTCATCAGCGGTTCGAACGCCATGCCCTCGGGCAGCGCGGCAAGGATCCGGTCGCGGTAGGCGGCGGCCTCGGCCCCGGTGACGACCGGCGGCACGAGGTTCGGCATGACGATGGCGCGGGCGAAGTGGCGCGCGCTTTCGGGCAGGACCGCAGCCAGCATCGCGCCGTCGCGCAGGTGCAGGTGCATGTCGTCGGGGCGGCGGAGCGTGAGGGTCTGGGTCATGCCTGCCCCTTAGCCGTTCACGCGGCGTCGCGCAATCGTGCGGCGGGATCGGGGGGATTCATGATAGGATGGCCGCATCGGGACGGGCCGGGCGCGGCGATCCCCTCGCCGCAGAGGCGCGTCTGCCAACCGGATCAACGGAGGCGACCATGGTCCAGACAATCGGCAATCCCCTGAGCTGGGGCCTGAGGCAGTTGCAGGGGGCCGGGCGCGACATCGGCGATGTCACGCGCCGGCTGGGCGGGGCGGGCGCCGTTCCCGCCGTCAGGGTGCTGAGCTATGCTGACCTTGGCGTGGCGCTGCGCCGAGGGCTTCAGGATTTCGGGGCACTGCGCACCGATGTCATCGCCGCGGCGATGCTCTATCCGGTCGCGGGCGCCTGTCTGGTCTGGGCGGCCTGGCACGGGGCGTTGCTGCCGCTGATCTTCCCGATCGCGGCGGGATTCGCGCTGGTCGGGCCCGCCGCCGCGGTCGGTTTCTACGAGATGAGCCGGCGGCGCGAGGCGGGGCAACCCGCGGGCTGGCTTGACGGGATCCGCGTGCTGGCCTCGCCGGCCTTCGGCGTGATCTTCGCCGGGGCGATGATGCTGGCGGCGGTCTTCGTGACCTGGCTGCTGGTGGCCTATGCGATCTTCCAGGCGACGATGGGCCCCGAGGTTCCTTCCAGTGCCGTCGCCTTCCTGAGGGAGATCCTCACCACGCCTGCGGGTTGGGCGATGATCGCGATCGGCATTCCGGCGGGGGCGGTCTTTGCGGCGGTGGTGCTGGCCGGCACGGTGGTGTCGTTCCCGCTGCTGCTGGATCGGGACGTGGGTTTGCCGGTGGCGATCCTGACCTCGCTCAGGGTGGCGCGGGCAGCGCCGGGGCCGGTCGCGGCCTGGGGGGCGATCGTCGCGGCCTGCCTTGCGGCGGGGTCGCTGCCGCTTCTGCTCGGGCTGGCGGTGGCGCTGCCGGTCCTCGGCCACGCGACCTGGCATCTCTACCGGCTGGCCGTGCCCGCCGACTAGGACGCTTTTCGCCGATATCCGTGCCCGTGCCCCGGTGTCGCTTGCGCCGGGGCACGGGTTTTTGGCATGCTGTGCGCAAGGCGGCAGCGACCGTCGGGACGAGGAGAGGGCGGAACGTGCGGAAAATGTCCATGCTTGCGGGGCTGGCGGTGCTGGCGGGGTGTACCAACGACCCCGGCTTCACCGGTGTCTCGGGTGTGCGCGAGGCGCAGGCGAGCGAGGTGCTGGCTTGCAGCTATGTCAGCGACATCTCGATGCGGCCCTCGCTCTACGGGCCGGTGCTGGGGCAGGAGGCGCTGAAATACGCGCGCAACACGATCCTGGCCGAGGCACTCGATTCGGGGGCCAACACGGTGGTGTTCGAGCAGGCGACGCCAGGGGCAGACGTCTACAAGCTGCACGCCAAGGCCTACCGCTGCTAGGCCCCGACAGTCGCGATCGGGGGGAAGGGAAGGCCGGCGCGGATCAGTTCGGCCTCGATCTCGGCCAGGCGGCGCGCGAAGTCGGGCGCGTTCAGGCGCTGCGCGACGTTGTTGCACAGGAAGGCGTTCAGATACGGCCGCCCGTCGCGGTCGAGCCGTGCCATCAGCGATTTCAGATAGGGCAGGTAGTTCCGGCGCGAGCGGTAGAAGGTGCGGAACAGGCGCGCGTCGAAGGCGCCGGTGCCGGCGGCAGTCAGGATCGAGGGCAGGATGCGCATGCCGTCAAGCGCGCCGGCGATGTCGCGGCCCAGATGCGGGCAGGGCAGGAGCGTGGTGTAGGACCGCGCGAAAAGGGCCGCGTGCATCGCGTCGAGCGATTGTTCGGGATCGAAGATCACGTAGACCGGCCCCGCGCCTTCGGTCATGTCGGGGGCAAAGCCGTAGCGGTCGGTGAAGTCCGTCCGCCGCATCTCGGTGAAGCGGGGATCCCATCCGGCGATGCGCGGGTCGAGCGTGGCCTGCGGCTGGATCAGGATCACCGTCGCGCCGGGGGCGGCGACCGAAAAGGCGGCGGCGGCATAGCCGCACATGCCGGCGCCGTAAAAGACGACCTGGTCGAAATCCTCGAAGAAGGCATCCTCGATCAGGCGGTCGAAGAAGCCGTAGACGGAGCGGTCGCGGAACCAGGTGTCGTGGTGCGCGATCAGGCCGAGATGCGACCAGCGGCGGCTTTTCGCGATCAGGTGGCCGAGCGGAAGTTGCGCGCCCTGCGACTGGCGGATACCCTTGACGGTGTCGAAGGTGACGAGAAGGGTGGAGGCGTCGTCGAGGAACATGGCGGAATGCATGGAGCCGAGCGGGGCGAAGTACCCCGACTCCTCCCCGATGGCTTCAAGTCTTTGAAACCATTCAGCATCCGTCAGCGACCGCACGTCGCTGTCCCGCAGCCTGTCGTCCTGCATCCTGTCCCCGCCATGGAGGCATTTACCCGCGATCATTCTTCCTGCGCTTGCGCGGCGGGCGCAAGGAGTCTGACGCAAGCGGGGCGAAATCAGGGCATTTCTGGGGCAAATCGTTTCGCCCGGAGATTCAAAGACGTCCATTCGGGATATCTGTTGACGCCGGTGACATGCGACGGTGCGGAGGTTGACTCGCTGGTGGGCGAAGGCTCGTGGCGCCGCGCGAAGCCCCGGGCGTGGCGCCGCAGCCGCCTCGGCGGATAGGCGCCGCCCGGCGGTCCGCGGCCCGCGGCGCGGGACAATCGCCCCCGAGGGATGATAAGAATCGCCCGAAACGCCGGACAGACCGAGGAGACCACGATGCCCCGCGCCATGAGAACCACGACGGCCCTGATCGCCAGCCTGTCCCTGATCGCGCCCGCGCCCGGTGTCGCGCAGGAAACGCCCCTGATCTGCCCGGACGGCTCCGCCTTGCCCTGCCCGGAAGGGGTCGAGCCGATCCCGGCGCCGGAGGAAGCCCCCGCCGCCGAAGCCCCCGCCGCCGAAGCCCCGGCCGAGGCGGCCCCTGCGGAGGAAGCACCCGCGGAGGAACCGGCTGCGGAGGCGGCTCCGGTCGAAGCCGCGCCTGTGGAAGAGGCGCCCGCGGAAGAAGCGCCCGCGGAGGAACCGGCCGCCGAGCCTGCCCCTGCTCAGGCCGAGGCGGCGCCCGCCGCAGAGGAGCCTGTGGCCGAGGAGCCCGTGGCTGAGGAACCGGCCGCCGAGCAGCCCGCTGCCGAGGAACCGGCCGCGGAGGAGCCGGTGGCAGAAGAGCCTGCGGCCGAGGAGCCCGTGGCTGAGGAACCGGCCGCCGAGCAGCCCGCCGCCGAGGAACCGGCCGCGGAGGAGGTGATCGTCGAAGAACCTGCCGCCGAGGAGCCCGCGCCGGAAGACTCCGCCGCCGAGCCTGCCGCCGGGGAACCCGCCGCGGGTGTCACCAGCGAGGACGACCTGGCCAAGGCGCTGGCCGAACAGGCGGGCGAGGCGGTCGAGGAGACTGCCGTCCCGGAACTCCCGGTGCAGCCCGACGCGGCGACGGGCGAGGCGCCGGTCGCGGCCGCGGCGGAGGTGCCGGAGGATGAACCCGTGGCCGGTGCCGAGGTGACCGAGGAGGTTGTCACCGAGGAAACGGCACGATCCTCGGACGAGGACTTCGCCAACCGCGTCAACCAGACCGCCGCCGCCCCCGCTGCCGCGGCCGACGACGATGACGGCCTGTCGAAGGGGGAAAAGGCGCTGCTGATCGGCCTTGGCGCGATCGCCATCGGTGCGATCATCTCCAACAACCGCAAGGTCGAGTTGAACTCGGGCGACCGCGTGGTGGTGACGCGGCCCGATGGCAGCTACCAGATCATCAAGGACGACAACGCGCTGCTGCGTCAGCCGGGATCGCGGGTGCGGACGGAAACCTTCGACGACGGTTCGACCCGCACCACCGTCACCCGGGAGGACGGGTCGCGCATCGTCACCATCCGCGATGCCGAGTATCGCGTGCTCCGGCGCGTCCACATTGACCCGGACGGGCGGCAGACGCTCCTCATCGACGACACCCGCGACTTCGAGCCGGTCGATGTCGCGCGCCTGCCCGCACCGCCGCGCGACACCTACCTGTCGGCCGACCTGACCGAGGCGGAACTGCGCGCGGCCCTTGCGCGCGAGGAAGGCTTTGGCCGTGCCTTCAGCCTGGCCCAGGTGCGCGAGATCCGCGAAGTGCGCGAACTGGTGCCGGTGATCGACCTCGACGCGATCACCTTCGAGACCGGCTCGGCCGCAATCAGGCCCGATCAGGCGCGGGCGCTGTCGCGCCTTGGCCGGCTGATCCGCAGCTATGTCGACGAGGACCCGTCCGAGGTCTTCCTGATCGAGGGGCATACCGACGCCGTGGGCTCCGCCGCCTCGAACCTCGCGCTGTCGGACCGGCGGGCGGAATCGGTCGCGCTGGCGCTGACCGAGTATTTCGACGTGCCGCCCGAGAACCTGGTGGTGCAGGGCTATGGCGAGGCGTTCCTGAAGATCCCGACCGAGGGCGACGAACGCGCCAACCGCCGCGCGGCGGTGCGCCGGATCACGCCGCTTCTGACCGAGGGCTGAGCGAAGGCGGAGGCCGGGGCGGCCTTTGCGCAAGGATCGGGTCGCCGTCGCGCGCGGCGTCGGCGAGGGTGTCGGGGCAACCGAAAGGGAGACCCCGATGCACCTGATCTTCGAACCGATCGCCACGCAAACCGTCCGCGCGCTGCGCGCGGGCGGGCCCGATGCCAACGGCCAGCCCGCCGAACGCCTGAAAGCGGAAGGCACCGGCAACCCCTGCCGCCACTGCCTCGACCTGATCCCCGAGGGGGCGGAGATGCTGGTCTGCGCGCACCGGCCCTTCCCAGAGCCACAGCCCTATGCGGAAACCGGGCCGATCTTCCTGTGCGCCGGGGACTGCGCGCCCTGGACCGGCGAAGGCGTTCCGCCCGTCCTTCGCGCGAGCCCCGACTACCTCCTCAAGGGCTATGGCGCGGATCACCGGATCGTCTACGGCACCGGCGGCGTCGTTCCCGCCGAAGCGGTCGAGGCGCGGGCGCGGGCGCTTTTGTCGCAGCCGGAAGTGGCCTTCGTCGACGTCCGGTCGGCGCGAAACAACTGTTTTCTGACGCGGATGCGTCCGGCGGTTTGACACAAGTCAAGGCAGGGCCGGCGGGAATCGCTATGTTGAGAGCACGGGTTCGCGTCTCTCCCTGGCTGGCGTTTGACGCCGCGTGAACCTAAAGACAGCCCCCCCTTCCGGCTGTCGGTCCTGAAAACGCTGCGGGCCTCCCCCCGCAGCGTTTTTTTCATCCCGCGCGCCCGGGCGCCATGCGCCAGCGCGACGGATCGGCCAGGTGCCGCCTGAGGCCGCCTTCCACCTCGTCGATGACGGGTTGCATCCGGCGGATCAGGTCCGGGGTCAGCACCACGGGTTCGGCCATCGTCATGGCCGCGTTCGCCTCGTAAAGGACGAAGCGGCCGTCTTCCATCACGCCGATGTCGGCGCCGAAGAAGTCGAGCCGGAGCCGGGCGTGAATGTCGCGCGCGACACGCTGGAGCGCCCCCCACTGCGCAAAGCGGTCGCGCGCGGCAAACATGATGTCGAAGTCGGCCGGTATCGCCTCGATCATGCCCTTGTTCAGCCAGCCCGGCGTCGCCCGGTAGGAGCGCAGCGTGATCTCGTCGCCGATGAAGCAGAGCCGCAGTTTCAGGTAGTCGCCGCTGGTGCGGCGGGTGTCGACGAATTCGGTGATGTAATGCGGTCGGCGCAGCCAGGGGGTCGCGAACAGCGCCTCCCAGCCGAAGGGGTGGTCGACCCGGATCAGCCCCTCTGCCGATTGCGACGAGGCCGGGCGGACCAGCACGGGATAGCGCATCCCGCTTGCGGCAAAGGCCTTCTGGAAGGCGTCGGCGCTTTCGGGAACGACGCGGATGCAGCGCGGCACGACAAGGCCGGGGATGCCGTCCAGAAGCCGCGCCACGCGGTCGCGGCGGCTGTCAGCGACGGCGGCGGGATGGTTGAAGATCGGCACGCGGTCGCCGAACCCCGACAGGAGCGCGCGCAGTGCTGCGCCATAGTCGTCATCGTCGGCGCAGTAGTTCACGATCCAGGAAATGCCCTGCACCTCGGTCGCCCCCTGCGGTGGGAACCAGAACGTCGCCGCGTCGCGGGACAGGTCGCGTTCGACCGCGCGGCCGAGGATCATGCGGTTGGGATAGAGCGGCTCCGGCCGGCCGTCGGTGCCGATGCGGATGCGGACGATCCCGTCGTCGGGAATGGCGCGATAAAGAAGGCCCGAACCGGATTTCCGTCTGCTGCTCGCCATGGACATGATCCGAAATGAATGAACGTGAAACTCTGCTTCGCTCAAGAACACGCGGCGGGGCCGGCTGTCCAGTGCGGTCGCCGCGGATCAGCGCCCGAGCCTGGCGAAGATTGCGTCGAGACGGGCGCATTCGTCGGCCAGCCCGAAGGGCGCGTTGACGATGAACATGCCGCTGCCGGTCATGCCGTGGCCTGCGCGCGCGGGGGGAAAGCGGACCTCGTGGCGCAGCACGCCGGGCAGGTTCCGTTCTTCCAGCGACCGCAGCATCGGCCCGTGCGCGCCCGAGGCCAGGATCGGATACCAGAGCGCGATCACCCCCACGTTCCACTTGCGCGCCACATCGCCGACCAGCCGCGCGACCGCCGCATACTCGGCCTTCACCTCGTAGCTCGGGTCGATCAGCAGAAGGCCGCGCCGGGGTGTCGGCGGGGTGATCGCCAGCGCCATCGCGACGCCGTCTTCCTTGCGGACATCGGCGCCATGGGGGGCCATCGTTTCGACCAGGGCGGCATGTTCGCGGGGGTGAAGCTCTGCCAGGTGCATGCGGTCGCCGGGGCGCAGGAGCAGGGCCGCGACAAGCGGCGAACCGGGATAGGCCGCGGATCCGTGATCCTGCCGCACCCGCGCCAGCACACGCGCATAGGGGTGGCCGGGCGGGAAGGCGGCCCCAAGGCGCCCGATGCCTGCCTCTGCCTCGCCGGTCTTCAGCGCCTCTTCCGCGTCCAGGCGGTAAAGACCCCGGCCGGAATGCGTCTCGATGTAGCTGAGCGGCTTGTCCTTGCGGGTGAGGTAATCGAGCATCGTGGCCAGAAGCGCGTGCTTGTGCACGTCGGCCAGGTTCCCCGCGTGATAGCCGTGCTGGTAGGAAAGCACCACGCCCCCGAAATCGTTCGGCTCGCGCCGGTCTGGCCGGGGAAAAGGAATCAGGGCGCGGCGGTCTGCGTCCGCGCCCCGGAAACCCCGGAGGTTTACCTAGGTGCGATCATCATCACCATCTGCCGGCCCTCGAGCTTCGGCATGTTCTCGATCTTGGCGACGCTCTCGACATCGGCCGCCACCCGCTTGAGAAGTTCGAGGCCCAGTTCCTGGTGCGCCATCTCGCGGCCGCGGAAGCGGAGCGTGATCTTCACCTTGTCGCCTTCCTCGAGGAATTTCCGCACCGAGCGCATCTTGACGTCGTAGTCATGCGTATCGGTGCCGGGGCGGAACTTGATTTCCTTGATCTCGATGATCTTCTGCTTCTTGCGCGCCTCGGCTTCCTTCTTCTGCTGTTCGTACTTGAACTTGCCGAAGTCCATGATCTTGCAGACCGGCGGCTCCGCGTTGGGCGAGATCTCGACCAGGTCGAGCCCGGCCTCCTCGGCCATGGCCATGGCGCGTGCCGGTGTGACGACGCCCACGTTTTCCCCGTCCGCACCGATCAGGCGGATTTCCGGGGAGCGGATGCGCTCGTTGACGCGGGGTCCCGTATCGCGTTGCGGCGGGGCGTTGTGCGGTCTGCGGGCTATGGTGGCGTTCCTTCTATGGCGGCCGGTTGGTTCGGCGCGCAAAATAGACGCGGGCGAGGGCCGATTCAACCCGGATTCCATGCCCCTTCGGGCGCAGGGGGTTGCGCGGGCGGCTGGATGTGTCATAGCAGCGCGCATGAAACATCCTGCTGCAATCGAAAGGATTGTGCCATGAACCGGAACGTTCTGATTGCCCTCTTGATCGTCGTGCTCGCGGGTGGCGGTTACTACTACTATTCGGCGCAGAAGGCCGCCGAGGAAGCCGCCGCAGCCCAGAAGGCTGCCCAGGAGGCTGAGGCCGCCGCGGCCGAAGCTGCCAAGAAGGCCGAAGAGGAAGCCGCGGCCAAGGCGGCCGAGGAAGCCGCCGCGGCCCAGAAAGCCGCCGAGGAAGCCGCCGCCAAGGCCGCCGAAGAAGCTGCGAAGGCGGCCGAGGACGCTGCCGCGAAGGCCGCCGAAGAGGCCGCGAAGGCTGCCGAGGCTGCTGCTGCCGCCGCTGCCGACGAAGCCGCGAAGGCTGCCGAGGCCGCTGCCGATCTGGGCGCGGCCCTCGACCCGGCCAGCTTCGACGCCGCGAAGGTGAAGGCCGCGATCGACGGCTCGGCTCTGGATGACGCGACCAAGACCACGCTCAAGACCGCCGTCGACGGCGCCGCGGCGAACCCGGCGCTGGTTCAGTCGGTGATCGACCAGGTCAAGGCCGCGCTCGGCCTCTGATCCCTGCCGCAGAACGACAAAGGCCGCGGGCGATGTCCGCGGCCTTATGCATGGTGCCGTCGGCAGGCCTCAGATGCCGTCGCCGACGAAGGCCTTTTCGACCACGTATTCCTGCGGTTCGGAATTCGCGCCCTCGCGGAGGCCGAAGCCTTCGAGCACTGCCTTCACGTCGATGTTGAAGGCGAGCGAGCCGCAGACCATGGCGCGGTCGGTCGCGGGGTCCATCGGCGGGATGCCGAGATCGGCGAAGACCTTGCCAGAGGTCAGGTTGTCGGTGATGCGGCCCATCCGGTCGGAGGTCTCGCGCGTGGTCGTCGGGTAGTAGAGCAGCTTGCCCGCCACCATCTCGCCGATCAAGGGATCGTCCGCGAGGCTTTCGACAAGCTCGCGCCCGTAGGCCAGTTCCGCCTGTTCGCGGCAGGTGTGCATCATCACCACCTGGTCGTATTTCTCATAGGTCTCGGGGTCGCGCATGAGGCTCGCGAAGGGGGCGATGCCGGTGCCGGTCGCAAGGAACCAGATCCGCTTGCCGGGCAGGAGCGCGTCGTGGACGAGCGTGCCGACCGGCTTCGGGCGCAGGATGATCTCGTCGCCCGGCTGGATATGCTGGAGCTTCGAGGTGAGCGGCCCGTCCGGCACCTTGATCGAGTAGAACTCCAGCTCCTCGTCCCAGGACGGCGAGGCGATGGAATAGGCGCGCAGGAGCGGCTTGCCGCGGTCGTCCAGAAGGCCGATCATCACGAACTCTCCCGAGCGGAAGCGCAGCGTGAGCGGCCGCGTCACGCGGAACGAGAACAGCCGGTCGGTCCAGTGTCGGACCTGCGTCACGGTCTGCGCATCCGGCAGGGTCTTCACGGCGGGGGTGGCGGCGATGTCGTTCACGGGGGAGCCTCGGGTCGATTGTTAGTATAGAAACAAATTCGGGGCCGTCGGCCCCGCTTTTACAGGCATTCGGGCGTTGGGAAAAGCGTTTTTCAGCCCTTGAGCCGCGACCGATAGTCATGCGCGCGCCAGTCGGCGCGGAAGATCCACTGGTCGGCGGGCTGGCGCGCGGCCAGGTCCTCGGCGATCTCGACCTCGTCGAAGCCGGCGCGGCGGGCCATCGCGTACTGGTCGGCGATGACGTGGCCTTGCGCCCTCAGCCGCCCGGTAAAGCCGCGCGCGCGCAGATGCCGCGCGAGCGAAAAGCCGCGCCCGTCGCTGAAGACGGGGAAGGACACGCGGATCATCTCCACCCCGTCGAAGCGGGCGGGCAGGTCGGCGGGCTGGGTATCGGCGGCGATGTCGATGGCGGCCCCGCCCTGGAAGTCGTCGACGTGAAAGCCGTCGTCGCGCACGATCACGCTCATGCCGCGTTCTCCTTGTCCTCGCTGGCTGCCAGCGCCTCTTCGGCGGGCAGCGGGCCGCGCACGACGCGGCCGTTGATGAAGTGGATGCCGCATTCGTCCTTGGCGGTGCCGCGCCAGCGGCCCGCGCGGGGGTCCTCGCCTGGCTTGACCGCGGTGGTGCAGGGCGCGCAGCCGATCGAGGGGTAGCCCTTCGCCACCAGCGGGTGGCGCGGCAGGCGGTTGTTGACCATGTAGTCCTCAAGGTCCGCGCGGCCCCAGTGGGCCAGCGGGTTGACCTTGAGCCTGCGGCCGTCCTCGACCTCGAAGAAGTCGATCGCGGCGCGGTCGGCGTTCTGGAACCGCTTGCGGCCGGTGATCCAGCCGTCGAACCCCTTCAGCGCCTGTTCGAGCGGGGCCACCTTGCGAAGCCCGCAGCAGGCATCGGTCGAGAACTGGTGCAGCGTTCCGTCCGGGTCGTCGCGGCCCAGAAGCGTCAGGTCGGCGCGGATGGTGCGGATGTCGGTCAGGTTCAGCGTGGCCGCAAGCTCCTGCTGGTAGGCCAGCGTCTCGGCAAACAGCATCCGCGTGTCGATGAACAGGACCGGCGTGCCCGGCGCGATCACCGAGACGAGGTGCAGGAGCACGACCGATTCCGCCCCGAAGGACGAGACAAGCGCAAGATCGCCGACCTCCGGGTCCTTCAGCGCGCGTTCGAGGACCGCCGTCGCCGAATGGTGGCGATAACGGTCGTTGAGGTCCGCGACCTTGCGGGCAAGCGCGCCGGCACGTTCGTCAAGCGGCATCTCGGGCGGCCTCGGCGGGGTAGAGGGCGGCCTTGAACGGTTCCGCCCCCAGACGCTGATAGGCGTCGGCGAAGGTTTCCGTCCGGCCAAGCCGCAGGGCGAGATAGGCGCGCAGAAGCCGTTCGATCGCCGGCACGACCTGATCGTAGGCGAAACCGGGGCCGGCACGCTCGCCGATGCGGGCGTTTTCGGTCGCGTCGCCGCCCAGCGTGATCTGGTAGTTCTCCACCCCCGCGCGGTCGAGGCCGAGGATGCCGATGTGGCCGACGTGATGGTGTCCGCAGGCGTTGATGCAGCCCGAGATCTTGATCTTCAGCGCGCCGATCTCCTCCTCAAGGCCGATGGCCTTGAAGTGGGTCGCAATTTCCTGCGCCACTGGGATCGAGCGGGCGGTGGCAAGCGCGCAGTAATCCATGCCGGGGCAGGCGATGATGTCGGAGATGAGGCCAACGTTGGCGGTGGCCAGCCCCGCGTCCTTCAGCACCGCGTGGAGCGCGGGTAGGTCGGACTTGTGGACATGCGGCAGGATCACGTTCTGTTCGTGGCTGATCCGAAGTTCGCCGTGGCCGTAGCGGTCGGCGAGGTCGGCCAGCGTCCGCATCTGCGCCGCCGTCGCGTCGCCCGGCGTCTCGCCATGGGCTTTGAGTGAGACGGTGACGATCGCGTAGCCGGGCGCGCGGTGGGCGGCGAGGTTGGTGTCGGTCCAGGCCCGGAACACCGGGTCGGCGGCGCGGACGGCCTCGTAACCTTCCTCGGGCGCGTTGCGGAAGGCGGGGGCGGCGAACTGCGCCTCGATTTCCCGCAGGATCTCCTGGTCGACGCCGGAGAATTCGGCGCGGGTGGCCTTGAAGCGTTCCTCGACGGCGTCGCGGAAGGCTTCCATCCCGTTCTCGAACACGGTGATCTTGATGCGCGCCTTGTACTTGTTGTCGCGCCGGCCCATCAGGTTGTAGACAGAGACGATGGCCTCGAGATAGGGCAGCAGGTCTTCCTTCCTCAGGAAGGGCCGGATCACCTGGCCGATCATCGGCGTGCGGCCAAGCCCGCCGCCCACGATCACCTCGTAGCCGACACGGCCCGACCCGCCGCGCACCAGGCGCAGGCCGATGTCGTGCGACTTGATCACCGCGCGGTCGTTGGGCGCGCCGGTGATGCCGATCTTGAACTTGCGCGGCAGGAACTGGAACTCCGGGTGGTCGGTGGACCATTGCCGGATCAGTTCGGCCGTCGGGCGCGGATCCTCGACCTCATCGGCGGCGGCACCGGCGAAATGGTCGGCGGTGACGTTGCGGATGGTGTTGCCGGAGGTCTGGATCGCGTGCAGCTGCACCTCGGCCAGCGCATCGAGGATGTCGGGCACGTCGGTCAGTTTCGGCCAGTTGTACTGGATGTTCTGGCGCGTGGTGAAATGGCCGTAGCCCTTGTCCCAGCGTTCGGCGATGTAGGCCAGTTGCCGCATCTGCGCCGAGGACAGCGTGCCATAGGGGATGGCCACGCGCAGCATGTAGGCGTGAAGCTGGAGGTAGAGCCCGTTCATCAGGCGGAGGGGGCGGAACTCGTCCTCGGTCAGCGCGCCCGAGAGGCGGCGTTCGACCTGGCCGCGGAACTGCGCGTTGCGTTCGGCCACGAAGGCGGCATCGAAGTCGGAATACTTATACATGACCGGCCTCCTGCTTGCCGTGCGCGTAGTTCGAGGGGCCGCGGGTGCGGAACGCCTCGCGGAAGTGGACGGGTTCGGGGCCGTTGGGCCCGGCCTTCGCATCGGCGAGATAGGCGCCCACGATCAGGTTCTTCTGCGCCTGCGCATGCAGCAGGCGCAGCTGGGCATGCGCCTCGTCCTCGATCAACTCGGCCTCCTCGTGCCGGCGCGACCAGCGGTCGTCGGCGGTCAGGTAGACCACGTCGCCCTCGATAAGCGCGTTCGCGGTGACGATCTTCGGCGTGTAGCTGCGGGCCATGGCGGACTCGTGGTGGTGAAATTGCCCTTCCAATATAGGAAATTTTCCCGTATCTCCGCCATTGCCCCGCGCGAATAAGGACGATTGTTCTTCTGTCCGGGCGGTGTGGAACGCCTGTCCTGAAACCGGGGAAAAACGCGAATGTCTGTCCGCCTTGATGACATGGACCGGAAAATTCTGGCCGAACTGCAGGAGGATGCGAGCCAGTCGCTGGACGAGATCGCCCGCAAGGTGGGGTCGTCGAAGACCCCGGTCTGGAACCGCATCCGCAAGCTGAAGGAGGCGGGCGTGATCGGCCGGCAGACGGCGATCCTTGACCCCGAGGCGCTGGGTCTCGAGGCCTGCTTCTTCGTCCTCATCCGCACCTCGGAGCACGAGGCGGCCTGGCAGAAGAAGTTCCTCAAGGCGCTGCGGGAGCGGCCCGAGGTGCTGGAGGCGCACCGGCTGGCGGGCGACATCGACTATATCGTGAAGGTCCGGGTGAAGAACGCGCGGGCCTACGACACCTTCTATCAGGCGCTGATCTCGGAGGTGAAGATCCACAACGTCACCGCGCTCCTGTCGATGGAGGAGATCAAGTCGACGACGCTTCTGCCGTTGTGAGGGAGGCAGGGCCGGGGGGCTGTCTGCCCCCGTCGCCATTGGTCCTCGGACCGATGGCGGACCGATGGCGACCCCCCGAGGATATTTCCGAAAAGAAGAAGGGGTCAGCCGGCGCGGACCATGAGGGTTTCGAGCCCGTGGAAGTGGTAGAGGTCGGCGTAGCGGGGGGGTGCTGCGAGCGCGAGGCCGGGGCAGCGGGAGAAGAGGATCGGCAGCGCGACCTGTAGTTCGAGCCGGGCGAGCGGGGCGCCGACGCAGAAGTGGAGCCCGGCGCCGAAGCTGAGGTTGGCGCGAACCGGCCGGGCCGGGTTGAAGCGCGCGGGGGTATCCCAGCCCTGGGGGTCGCGGTTCGCGGCAGCGAGCAGGCAGCCGACCTCGTCGCCGCGGCGGAAGCGGTGGCCGGCCATCTCGATGTCCTCGTAGGCACAGCGGGTGAAGAGATGCAGCGGCGGGTCCTGGCGCAGGATCTCCTCGACCGTGCCCTCGATGCGGGAGGGCACCAGCACCTCGCCGCCGAAGCCGCCCTTGAGCAGCGCCTTCACTCCGTTGCCGATCGTGTGGACGGTCGCCTCGTGGCCCGCGTTCAGAAGCAGGATGCAGGTGGTGATCAGCTCGTCGGTCGAGAGCCGCTCCCCCTCGGCCTCGGCGGCGATGAGATGGGTGATGAGGTCGTCGGCGGGGCTGCCGCGACGGGTGTCCACATGGGCGCGCATGTAACCCACGAAGGCCTCGGTGGCGGCAACGGCGGCATCCTCGGTCGCGCGGGTGCGGCGCGCCTGGTACATGCCGACCATGGCGTTCGACCAGACGAGAAGCCGCTCGCCGTCCGCCTCGGGCACGCCGAGGAGGCGGCAGATGACGGTGACGGGCAGCGGGCGGGCGAAGGCGGGCAGCAGGTCGAAGGCGCCCCCCGTCGGGAAGGCGTCGATCAGCTGGTGCGCAAGGGTCGCGATCTCCGGCCCCAGTGCGGCGATGCGGCGCGAGGTGAAGGCGCGCAGGACGAGCGACCGGAGCCGGGTGTGGCGGGGCGGCTCAAGCTCCAGCATCGAATGCGCCTCGACCGCGTAGAAGGGGCGCAGGTGGTCGGGCACCGGCGGTCGGCGGTCCTCCGGCACCTCGCGCCCGAAGCGGCGGTCGCGCAGGATCGCGCCGACGGCGGTGGCCGAGGTGGCGCAGACCATGCCGTAGTCTTCCCAGAAGAAGAGCGGGCCGGCCTTTCGGGCGCGCTCGTAGAACGGATAGGGGTTCTGGACGAAGGCGGGGTCGGTCGGCGACTGGCTGAGGCGCTGCATCGGGGGCTCCGGGAGGGGCGGGAAAGGTCAGGAAAGCGCAGGAGCGGGGGGGATGGCAAGGCGGGGGTTCGGCCCCCTCACCCTCGCGCCGCTTTTCCCCCCTGCGCCAGAAGCACGCCGGCAAGGACGACGAACGCACCGAGGGTCTGCACCCCGTTGAAGCCGCCGCCGAGAGCGTAGGCGATGAGCATGACGTAGAAGGGTGCCGCGTTGAAATGCATCGAGGCGATGCCGATGCCGAGCCGCTCCACGCCCTGGAGCCAGAGGATCTGCGACAGGCCGATCGAACCCATGCCGTAGAGGAGTGCGACGGCCACGAAGCCGGGGCTTTGCGCCGCCGTCGAAACAGCGGCGCCGAGTCCGCCGCCGGCCAGGCTGATCGCGGTCATGGTCAGGCCCGCGGCGACGAAGGGCAGGGCGGCGCGGCCGATGGGCGAGATATGCGCGAGGTCGACCACGGCCGCGCGCGAGCCCCAGCAGTAGAGGACGACGGAGCCGAGCATGGCGAGCGCGCCGAGCCCGAGGTTGAGGCTGCCGAGGCCGGCGGCATAGGCGGCGATCCCGCCCGTGAGCGCGAGGGCGAGCCCCGCGACAAGCCGGCCGGACAGGCGCCGGCCGTCGAGGATGAGTTCGATCGCGATTGCGACGACCGGAGTTGCCGCGGCGATGATGGCGACGGTGACGCCATCGGTCCGGGACTGGGCGAAGGTCAGGAACCACGAACTGATGCCGAAGCCGATCGCGCCGATGGCGGCGACACGCCCCCAGGCGATGCGGTCGGCGTCCGCCCGCCCCTCGGTCAGCGCCCAGAGCGGCAGGAGGAGGGCGGCGGCAAGCATCACGCGGATGGTGGCAACGTGCAGGGGCTCGATCTGGCGCAGGAGCAGGTCGCCTGCCGGAAACCCCGCGGCCCAGATGATCATGGCGCCCGCGGTGAAGAGGTTTCCCGACAGGGCGCGGTCGGCCGGGCTGGGCGTGGTGGCGGTCATGGCGTTCCCCGATGGGATCCCTGCGGTCTCTGGGCCCGTCTCTGGGCAGGGCGATGGTCGCGCCGCCGCGGGACGCGGGCGCGCCCGTTCGCGACCATTGCATGACGCAGACGGGAAGGTGGCGGCCGGGAAGGTGGCGGCCGGGAGGGGGCGGTCAGGAGGGAGCGGCCGAGAGTGCCGCGACGATCGGGCCGAAGTCCTGCGCCTTCAGGCTCGCCCCGCCGACAAGGGCGCCGTCGACATTGGCGACGGCGAAGATCTCGGCCGCGTTCGCGGGCTTGACCGATCCGCCGTAGAGCAGGCGGAACCCCGCGCCATCGGCGAAGCGCGCCGTCAGTTCGGCGCGCAGGAAGTCGTGCACCTCGCCGATCTGGGCCAGCGTCGGCGTGCGCCCGGCGCCGATGGCCCAGACGGGCTCATAGGCGATGACGGTATCGGCGGCGGTGGCGTCCTCGGGAAGCGAGCCCAGAAGCTGCGCGCCCACGACCGCGAGCGTTCGGCCCGCGTCGCGGTCGGCCTCGGTCTCCCCCACGCAGACGATGGCGACCAGCCCCGCGGCATGGGCCGCGCGCGTCTTGGCGCGCACCGTCGCGTCATCCTCTCCATGATCGGCGCGGCGTTCGGAATGGCCGAGGATGACGTGGCTTGCGCCCGCGTCCCGCAGCATCGTGGCGGCGATGTCGCCGGTATGGGCGCCCTGGGCGGCGGCGTGGCAGTCCTGGCCGCCGACCATCACCGGGCCGCGACCCGCAAGCCGCGCCATCGCGGCAATCAGCGTGGCGGGCGGGCAGATCAGCACCTCGCAGGCGGGGGCGGGCTGGGCCGCGGCGAGTGCCGCCACCTCGTCGAGGCTGGCCGGGGTGCCGTTCATCTTCCAGTTGCCGGCCGCAAGTTTCCGCCGCATCCGATCCTCCCTCAGCCGAGTTCGCGCAAGGCCTCCCGGGCCAGATCGCAGGCCAGCGCGGGATCGTCAAGGGCGGCGTGGGGCAGCCGCCAGTAGGGCATCGCGACCGGCTTCCCGCCGGGGCGGGCATAGGTCCAGCGATCCCAGCCTTCCGCGGTGATGCGCCCGGCGAAGGCGCCCGCGCCCTTGAGCCAGAGCGAGCCGTCGGAATGGAGAAGGGCAAAGATCACGCCGTCGCGGTAAAGGCAGAGCCCGCCCATCATCCGGCGGTGCGTCAGGGCACCCAGCCCCTCGAACAGTTCAAGCGCGAAGGCGATGTTCGCGGCCGAGACGCTCATGCCCCGCCCGCGGGCAGGTCCTTGAACTTGATCGATTCGCCGCAGCCACAGGCCTCTGCGACATTGGGGTTGTTGAAGCGGAACCCGCTTTCGAGCAGCGAGGTCTCGTAGTCGATCTCGGTTCCGAACAGGAACATCTGCGCCATCGGCGCGATCATCACGCGGGCGCCGTCCTGTTCCACAACCTCGTCCATCGGGCCGGGCTCGGCGGCGAATTCCATGGTGTATTCCATGCCCGCACAGCCGCCCTTCTTGACGCCGATCTTCAGACCATGGGCGCCGTCGCGCGCCATCAGCCGCGCGATCTGCGTGACCGCGCGCGGGGTAAGCGTCACCGGGGCCTTGCCGGGAATGCCGAACATGTCGCGTCTTCCTTGTCCTGTGCATGTAATCTAGGGCGCGGGCGGCGCGATCACAAGCGGGGGAAGTGCTGCCATCAGCCCGAGCGTGGCATAGGCGACGACAAGCGCCCAGCCGAAGGAGGCGAGCGTGCCGATGATGACGTATTCGCCGGCGCGCTGGTCCTGCGAGGTCGTCTCGAACCTGAGGACCGATTTCGCGGCGACGAGGAAACCGACGCCGGCGGGCTGGCCCACCATGACCAGCAGGAAGATGAGCCCGCGTTCCAGAAGCCCGATCAGCGCGCCGCCGTTCGTCAGGCCCTTGGGCAGGTCGTCATCCGCCCAAGGCCGCATCAGGAGGCCGACCGCGAAGCCGCCCGCGCGGGTGGCCAGGATCGCCCCGGCGAGTAGCGCCATGAGGCCGGAAAGCGCGGGCGTCGCCGCCCAGCCCCCGCCCGCCCAGAGGTCGGGGCGCAGCGCCGCCAGCCCCGCGATCGCCGCCAGATGCGCCCCCTGATCGGCAAGGAAGGCCGCAAGCCTGTCGCCCCCGAACCGCGCCTTCATCCCGTCGATGGCGATGTGAAGGGCGGCCAGCGCGAGGAGTTCCCACGCATCGACCCGCCCCAGGGCCGCCTGCGCCGTCGCCAGCACCACCGCGCCATGCAGGAGAAGGACGGGGGCACGGCGCTTGTTGCCGGCGATCCAGCGGGTCTGGAAGACGAAATCGGCAAGCACATGCGCGCAGAGGAGTGCGGCGAAGGTTTCGGTCATGTGCGCGCATTTCCTTCAAGCGTTGCCAGAGCGGCGTCCAGCGTTTCGTGCGCCGCAGCGGCAAGTGATTTTGTCACCGCCTGCCGCGATTTGCCCAGCCGTTTCGCAATGTCGGTATAGGTCCCATCATGATCGGGAGCGAGCGTGGGCAGGATCGCGACGGCCTGCGTCTGCGTCCAGCCCTGCGACAGGCGATCGGCGAGAATGGTGGCCGCGCCGATGGCTCCGAGGCTGTCGTGCCGAATCCGGCCTGGGAGTCTGAACGCCTTCAGGTCATCGAGCCCCTGTCCCGACCTGACGAAGACCTCTTCGGTGTGGCGGTTCAGATCCGGGTTGATCGTGTCGGGCGCAGGTCCTTCGGCAATCGACATGTAGCTGTCGAACTCATCTCCTTCGGCGCGCAGGGCCGCGCGGAATGCCAGTGCCGAACGCAGCGCCAACTCTGGTCGGGCCAGAACCACCTGCCATCCGTCGCCCCGATGCCGGGTGAAACTGAGCGGCGCCCGCATCCAGCGTTCCTGCGCCGCCGCGCAGGCTTCGAGCGCGCGAAAGGCCCGGTCAACCCTGTCGGGTCCGATCTGGCCCGATCCTACAAGGTCGCCGGTCAGGACGGCAATTTTGCGTAACGCGTTCATGCGCAACCAATATAGGTTGCGAATTATAAATGCAACCCGTTTGTGTTGCTATTTGCGGAGTGCACCCCGAAATGACTGCGCTACTTGCGGTTTCGGCACCCCAGGACGCGACCCGGACCCGCCCTACATGAACCCGAGTTCCAGCCGCGCCTCGTCGGACATCATGTCCATCCCCCACTGCGGCTCGAAGGTCATCTCGACGTCGACCTGCTTGACCCCGTCGATGGGCTCGACCGCGTCGGCGACCCAGCCGGGCATCTCGCCCGCCACGGGGCAGCCCGGCGCGGTCAGGGTCATGACGATCCTGACTTCGTTTTCGGGCGAGATTTCAATCGTGTAGATCAGCCCCAGGTCGAAGATGTTGACCGGAATCTCGGGGTCGTAGACCGTGCGGCACGCCTCCACCACGCTGTCGTAGAGCGGGTGGTCCGTGGTCGACGGCCGGATCAGCGGGGTGCCTTCGATCGGCTCTTTCGGTTCGGCTGTCATGGCGCCTCGTTCGGTTCCTGAGAGAATATATAAGGAATGGCGCGGGCGAGGTCCAGAGGCGAAAGCCTAGCCCGCCTGCGCCGCCTTTGCCATCAGGTGCGCGACAAGGGCCTGCACGTCGGGCCGCCGACCCCGCGCGGCGGGGGTGACGGCGACATAGGGCACGGGCATCGGCATCTCGGCCGGATGCAGAAGGGCGAGCGCGCCCGAGGCGAGGAAGGGCGCGGCCATCCGGCGCTGCACCAGCGCGACGCCCAGGCCCGCGCGCGCCACCGCAAGCGCCAGGCCCGACTGCCCGACGCGGGTGCCGCGGGCGGGGTCGAGCGTCCGGGCGATCTCCGCATGGGCGCAGAAGTTCGCCCAGGTGGGCTGCGTCAGGTAGGTCGGGCCCCAGTGGGTGTGGATGAACTCCGCCGCGTCGAGATCGCCGAGCGTGCGGCCCGCAGTGACCTGCGGCGCAGCTACCGCCACGATCACGTCGGTGAACAGTTCCTCGATCTGCAGGCCGCCGTAGTAGGTGGCGCCGTAGGTGATGCGGATGTCCGCGCCGTCGCGCGCGAAGGTCACCGGGTCGTCCTCCACCCGGATGTCGAGGCCGGCGCGGTGCACGAAACCTTCGAGCGCAGGGGCAAGCCAGTGCTCGGCCACCGAGGGCAGGACGGAGAGGACAAGGCGCGGCCGCGCAGTCCCTTCCCGCAGTTGCCGTGCCAGGGCCGCGATCTCGGTCAGCGCCTGCTCCAGCCGCGGCTGGATTTCGCGGCCCGCGTCAGTGAGGAGCAACTGGTTGCCCTGCCTGAGGAACAGCCGCTTGTCGACATGATCCTCAAGGTTGCGCACCTGCTGGCTGACGGCGGCCGAGGTCACGCCCAGCTCCCGCCCGGCCTCGACGAAGCTGAGGTGGCGAGCGGCGACCTCGAAGGCGCGCAGGGCGTTCAGCGGGGGAAGGGCGGTCAAGGGTCCTCTCCGAAAGGTTTTCTTATGGATATCGAAAACGAAGTTGGTTGCAAGCGGGCCGCCGCCCGGGGAAACCTGCGCCCAAAGGGAGGACGCCATGCAATCCATCATCGATCTCGACCGCTATCCGCTCGACCGGCCCGGAACGCCGGAGTGGCAGGCCCTCGTCGACCGGGCGAAGGCCGACCTTGCGCGGGACGGCATGTTCAACCTGCCCGGCTTCCTTGCCGAGGTGGCGCGGGCCGCGACGGTGGCGGAGCTTGCGCCGAAGTTCGCGACCGAGGCCTTCACCCACAAGCGCCGCCACAACATCTATTTCCGCAAGACCGTGGAGGGGTTGCCGGCCGATCACCCGGCGCTGCGCGAGGTCGAGACGGTCAACCACACGCTTTGCGCCGATCAGGTGGGCGGTGCGCTTGCCGAGCTTTACCAGTGGCCGGCCTTCGCGGCCTTCCTCGCCGCCACGATGGACAAGCCCGCGCTTTACCCGATGGCCGATCCTCTCGCCTCCCACAACGTCATGAGCTACGGCGCGGGCGAGGGGCTGAACTGGCATTTCGACCGCTCCGAATTCACCGTCACGCTTCTCCTGCAGGCGCCCGATGCGGGCGGATCGTTCGAGTATCGCAGCGACCTGCGCAGCGAGGACGACCCGAACTACGACGGCGTCGCGCGGCTGCTGAACGGGGCGGACCCGGAACTGCGCCGGCTCGACCTCGAGGCGGGAACGCTGAACGTGTTCCGCGGCAAGAACACCGCGCACCGGGTGACGCCGGTCGAGGGCGGGCGGAACCGCATCGTCGCGGTGCTGACCTATTACGAACGCCCCGGTGCGCGATTCACCAGCGAGGAGCAGATGGGCTTCTACGGCCGCGTCGCCTGACCGGCCGGGCGCGCGCGCCCGGTCAAACCGGCGTGAGGGGCAGGCGCCTGCGTGACCGGCAGCCCGGCTGGCGTTTTCGCGTCCGTGCAAGGGGATGGCGGCGGGCGGGCCGCCCAGTCCGGCTGAAACATCACGCGCGCCTCACGCTGGTCTCTCGCAGTCGTGCTTTGCCTCTGCCGCCGGTGAGACACTACCTCGGCTATCCCGATCACCGGGTCCAGCCAAGGATATACACATGACCACCACACTCATTCGCAAACTGGCCATCGGCACCGCCCTGGCCCTCACCCTCGCGACCTCGGCGCTGGCCGGGGGCTTCGATACCAACATGTCCTCCACCGGCCTCGCCCTCGAAGGCGTCGACCCGGTCAGCTACTTTGTCGACGGCACGCCGAAGGACGGCGACTTCCAGATCACCTCGGTTCACGATGGCGCGGTCTATCGCTTCGTCTCGGAAGAGAACAAGGCGAAGTTCGAGGCCGAGCCGGCGAAGTACCTGCCGCAATACGGCGGCTACTGCGCGATGGGCGCGGCCATGGGCATGAAGCTCGACGGCGACCCGGAGCTCTGGAAGATCGTCGACGGCAAGCTCTATCTCAACGTCGCCCCGGCGATCGCCGAGAAGTGGCAGGCCGACGCGCCGAACATGATCGTTCAGGCCGATGCGAAATGGGCCGAGATCAAGGACAAGTCGCCTGCCGAACTGATGCAGTGACGCAACCGGGCGGGCGGGGTCTTCCCGCCCGTTCCGCTTTCGGGCCGGGTCGGCCCTTGGCAGCGGGCCCGCAACTGGTATATCGCCCGGTGCCATGACCGCAGCCTTCTCCTTCCGCGTCGACGCCACCGACGGCAAGGCCCGCACGGGCCTCATCTCGACCCCGCGCGGGGATATCCGCACGCCCGCCTTCATGCCCGTCGGCACCGCCGGCACGGTCAAGGCGATGCTGCCCGAAAGCGTTCGCGCGACCGGGGCGGACATCCTCCTGGGCAACACCTACCACCTGATGCTGCGCCCGAGCGCCGAGCGCATCGCGCGTCTGGGGGGCCTGCACCGCTTCATGAACTGGGACCGGCCGATCCTGACCGACTCGGGCGGCTTCCAGGTGATGAGCCTGGCCGACCTCAGGAAGCTGACCGAGGAGGGCGTGACCTTCCGCAGCCATGTCGACGGGTCGCGCCACCACCTCTCGCCCGAGCGAAGCATGGAAATCCAGCGCCTGCTCGGCTCCGACATCGTCATGTGCTTCGACGAATGCCCGGCGCTGCCGGCCGACGAGAAGCGTGTGGCCGAGAGCATGCGGCTGTCGATGCGCTGGGCCGAGCGGTCGAAGGCCGCGTTCGGCGACAGGCCGGGGCACGCGCTTTTCGGCATCATGCAGGGCGGGGTGACACCCGAACTTCGCGCCGAAAGTGCACAGAAACTCAAGGAAATCGGCTTTGACGGCTATGCCGTCGGCGGCCTGGCGGTGGGCGAGGGGCAGGCGGCGATGTTCTCCGTCCTCGATTATGCGCCGGGCCTGCTGCCGGCGGACAGGCCGCGCTACCTGATGGGGGTGGGCAAGCCCGACGACATCGTCGGCGCGGTCATGCGCGGCATCGACATGATGGACTGCGTGCTCCCCTCGCGGTCGGGGCGCACCGGGCAGGCCTGGACGCGGCGGGGGCAGGTCAACATCAAGAACGCGCGCCACATGGACGACCCCCGCCCGCTGGACGAGGATTGTACCTGCCCGGCCTGCCGCAGCTACAGCCGCGCCTACCTGCACCACGTCTTCCGCGCGGGCGAGATCATCGCCTCGATGCTGCTGACCTGGCACAACCTGCATTACTACCAGGAGTTGATGCAGGGCCTCAGGGAGGCGATCGCGGCCGGGCGCCTCGACGCCTTCGCGCGCGCCTTCGATGCGCAGCGCGCCGCGGGCGATATCGAGCCGATCTGACCCTCAGCCCGGCGCGCGCCGGACCGACATCTGCGCCAGCCGCGACCGGATCGCGGGCGGAAGTGCCGCGTCATCCTCGGTCAGGGCGTGCAGTTCGGCGACCACCGCCGCGACCTCGATGATCTCGCCATCGGTGAATTCCCGCCGGTCGTGGGCAAAGCTGGCGATGGTGCGGGTCGAGTGCCCCGCGATGGCGACGGTGCAGCCATGGCGAAGCCCGTGTTCCGCCGCCCGCGCGAACATGCCCGAGGTGTCCAAGTCCGCGATGTCGCTCCAGCGCGTCCAGCCGGTGTTGGCAAAACCCCAGACCACCGTCGGATCCCGCGCGACCAGCGCCTCGCGCGCATAGATGTCCTGCCAGGCGCGGGAATAGCCTTGCAGCATGTAGCGCGGCCAGTTGAAGCCGACGTGAAGCCCGACAGCATGTCCGGCCGGACCCGCGGCGGCGATGGCGCCCAGCACACGCAGGATTCGCGCCTCTGACGTGGCGTCCGTCCCCGGTGAATGCAGCTTTATTTGTGTCGACAACCGTGGCATAGGACTCGCATGGCACATTTTCGGCCGGATTTGCAGAAACTCGCATTAACGCCCGTTCACGACTATGTGAGCGCCCGACCTCCCTTTGCAGCCGACATCCGCCGCGCCTTCGCCGATCTGGCCCCGGCCGGGTATTTCGTCGCCTTGCGCATCGGCTTCCTGTTTCCGCAGGTGGAAGTCAACGCCCTTCCGGCAAGTTGGGTCGAACGCTACAACCGCCAGGGCTACATGCCGCAGGATCCGCTGATCCGCTGGCTGCACGCCGGCGAGGGCGTGGTGCGGTGGAGTGCGACCGGGCTTGACGATCCGCGCGGGGTGCTTGTCGATGCCGCGCGTCACGGGTTGCGCTTTGGCCTTGCCGTGGCGCTGGTCGAGGATGGCGCCGATCCGCGCCGCAGCCTTGGCACCTTTGCCCGCGCGGATCGCGAATACACCGATGCGGAGTTGGCCGAGGTGCGCGCGCGCTTCGCCGCGCTGGCGGCCGCCGCCCGCCCGCCCGCCGCGCTGACCCAGGCCGAGGCCGAGGCGCTGTCGATGGTGCGCGACGGCCTGCTGATCAAGGAGATCGCGGTGATCCTCGGCGTCACCGAGGGGGCGATCAAGCAGCGGCTCAAGGGCGCGCGGCTGAAGCTGCGCGCCAAGACGGGCAGTCACGCGGTCTCTGTCGCCGCGGCGACAGGGCTGATCTGAGTTTGCGTCAGGCGGTGACGGCGGCGGCCTCGACGCGCACCCCGGCTTCGGCAGGGATCGCCACGACCGCTTCGGCGCTGCCAATCAGCCGGTCGCAGAGACGTCCGTAGCTGTCGTCGAGCCAGGCGGTGACGATGGCAGAGAGGGGCAGGGCGCCATGCCCCACCGTCAGCGTGACCCGCCGCCGGTTGCCCAGATCCTCGATCGCGACCTCGCGCCAGAGCGGGGCAGGCCCGCGGTCGGTGCGGTGCAGGATGCGCCGCCCGGCGTCGCCGGGCAGATCCTCGGCCGCGGCCACGGTGGCGGGGTCGGCCGCCCCCTCGATCAGGCGGTCGAGCGTGGCGTCGGGGCTGGCAAGACCGCGCAGCGCCGCGGCCCAGCCATGGCCCGCGCGGCCGGCGTCGCCGGCGCCAAGCGCGCGCAGCAGCGCGTCGCGGCTGTGCGTGCTGACCCGTGTGACGCGGGCGACGTAGCCGTGGCGCACCAGGCGGCGCGCGGCCCAGGGGCTGAAGAAGACCCGCATCAGCACGACGGCCAGCGCGACCACGAAGGTCGCCTGAAGCGCCGGGGCGCGCGCGTCGGGCAGGATGCCCGGAGCGGACAGCGCAGAGGCCGCGGCGAAGAGGACGCGCGCGAGCGCCATCGCCTCGATGGTGAAGCGCAGGCGCGGCAGCAGGAGCGCGGTCAGGAGCGTCGCCACGCCGATGACGCCGGTGTAGAGAAGCGCCGCGAAAACCGGCGCGGGCAATCCCCAGACCTGGATTTGGCCGAAGCGGGCGTAAAGCAGGTAGCCCGCGACGAAGACGAGGACCGAGACCACGGCAAGCCTTCGGCGTTCGCGGTAAAGCCGTCTCAGCACCTGTTCGAGTGTCGCGTGCATCGCCCCATGCCCCGTTTTCCGCATTGGCACAGGGCAATCGGACGGAATTGTGGCCCCGAGGTGCCGAAACCGCGACGATTGCCCGTTGGGGCTGCCGGATGCACCCGTCGGCCGTCGCTTCGCCCTTGCCATTGCCGCGCGAAAACGGGACAGTCCGGGCGGAGTTGAAGCAGGGCCGGTCCGGCCCCATCTAGAGAGCCGGAACAGGGGATGGCCGGGGTTGCCGAGAGCGGGACCGGCGCCATCCTGCAGGAAAGGAAAACAAATGAGCGAGCAAGACAAACAGACCTATCCGGTGCTGCCGCTGCGCGACATCGTGGTCTTCCCGCACATGATCGTGCCGTTGTTCGTCGGACGCGAGAAATCCGTCCGCGCGCTGGAAGAGGTCATGGCCGACGACAAGCAGATCCTGCTGTCGTCCCAGATCGACCCCTCGGTGGATGAACCGACGACCGAAGGCATCTACCGCGCCGGCGTGCTGGCGAATGTGCTGCAATTGCTGAAGCTGCCCGACGGCACCGTGAAGGTGCTGGTCGAGGGCAAGGCGCGGGTGCGCATCACCGGTTTCGTGAAGAACGATTCCTTCTTCGAGGCCGAGGCCGAGCGGCTGGAGGAGACGCCGGGCGAGCGGGCCGCGGTCGAGGCGCTGTTGCGCTCGGTTGCCGAGGAGTTCGAGAAATACGCCAAGATCAAGAAGAACATCCCCGAAGAGGCGCTGGCCACCGTCGCGGAAACCCGCGATCCGGCCAAGCTCGCCGACCTCGTGTCGGGGCATCTGGGGATCGAGGTGAGCCAGAAGCAGGAGCTTCTGGAAACGCTCGACGTCGCCGAACGGCTTGAGAAGGTCTACGGCCTGATGCAGGGCGAAATGTCGGTCCTGCAGGTCGAGAAGAAGATCAAGAGCCGCGTGAAAAGCCAGATGGAGCGCACCCAGCGCGAGTACTATCTGAATGAGCAGATGAAGGCCATTCAGAAGGAGCTGGGCGACGGCGAGGATGGCCAGAACGAGATCAACGAACTGGCCGAGAAGATCCGCGCCACGAAGTTTTCCAAGGAAGCCCGCGACAAGGCCGAGGGCGAGCTGAAGAAGCTGAAGTCGATGTCGCCGATGTCGGCCGAGGCCACAGTGGTGCGCAACTACCTCGACTGGCTCCTGAGCCTGCCGTGGGGCGTGAAGTCGCGCGTCAAGAAGGATCTGCGCAAGGCGCAGGAGATCCTCGACGCCGATCACTACGGGCTTGAGAAGGTCAAGGAACGCATCGTTGAATACCTCGCCGTGCAGCAGCGGTCGGCCAAGATGAAGGGCCCGATCCTCTGCCTCGTCGGCCCTCCGGGCGTGGGCAAGACCTCGCTTGGCAAGTCGGTCGCGCGGGCGACGGGGCGGGAGTTCATCCGCATCTCGCTGGGCGGGGTCCGGGACGAGAGCGAGATCCGCGGCCACCGGCGGACCTACATCGGCTCCATGCCCGGCAAGATCATCCAGGCGCTGAAAAAGGCCAAGACCACCAACCCGCTGATCCTGCTCGATGAGATCGACAAGATGGGGCAGGACTTCCGCGGCGACCCGGCGAGTGCCATGCTGGAGGTGCTGGACCCGGAACAGAACAACACGTTCATGGATCACTATCTGGAGGTCGAGTACGACCTTTCGAACGTCATGTTCCTGACCACGGCCAACAGCTACAACATGCCGGGGCCGCTGCTCGACCGGATGGAGATCATCCCGCTTGCGGGCTACACCGAGGATGAGAAGCTGCAGATCGCGCGTCAGCACCTGATCCCGAAGCAGATCCAGAACCACGGCCTGAAGAAGAAGGAGTTCGCGCTGACCGACGCGGCGGTGCAGGAGATGATCCGCACCTACACGCGCGAGGCCGGCGTGCGCAACCTCGAGCGCGAGATCGCCAAGATCGCGCGCAAGGCGCTGACCAAGATCGTCCGCAAGGACGTCGAACGGGTCGAGGTGGTGCCTGCGAACCTTGAGGACTTCCTGGGTGTCAAGCGGTTCCGCTATGGCCTGGCCGAGAAGGAGGATCAGGTGGGCGTCGTGACCGGCCTCGCCTGGACCTCGGTCGGCGGCGATCTCCTCTCGATCGAGGCGCTGCAGCTGCCCGGCAAGGGACGGATGAAGACCACGGGCAAGCTCGGCGAGGTGATGAAGGAATCGATCGACGCCGCGTCGAGCTTCGTCCGCTCGATCAGCCCCGAACTGGGCATCAAGCCGCCGCGGTTCGAGAAGGTGGACATCCACGTCCACGTTCCCGAAGGGGCGACGCCCAAGGACGGGCCTTCGGCCGGCGTGGCGATGGTGACCTCCATCGTCTCGGTGCTGACGCAGATTCCGGTCCGGAAGGACATCGCGATGACCGGCGAGGTCACGCTGCGCGGCAACGTGCTGGCGATCGGCGGGCTGAAGGAAAAGCTGCTCGCGGCCCTTCGCGGCGGCATCAAGACGGTGCTGATCCCAGAAGAGAACGCCAAGGACCTGCCTGAGATCCCCGACAACGTGAAGGCGGGGCTCGAGATCATCCCGGTGTCGCATGTCCGCGAGGTGCTGCGCCTCGCGCTCGTGCGTCAGCCCGAGCCGGTGGAATGGGATGAGGCGGCCGAGGAGGCCGCGGCCAAGGCGGCGCTTGCGGACAAGTCCGACGCGGCCGGCGCCGTCGCACACTGAACGAAGCAGGCGGCCGGGGGCGATTCCCCGGCCGCCTCGCCAGATAGCTGTAGCGGGGGCGGTATCACTCCGCTATCACGGGTGCGATGCCATCCGGAAATCCGCCATGCCCAAGCCCAAAGCTGAAAAGACGCCGCAAAGGAAGCCGGGCGCTGCCAAGCCCCGGCCCGAACCCAAACCGGGCGAGGCCTTGCGCAAGAAGGACCTGATCGACCGCGTTGCCGCGTCGTCGGGGGCCAAGCCCGGAGACGTGAAGAAGGTGGTCGAGGCGACGCTCGCCCTTCTGGCCGAACATCTCGGCCGGGACGAGGACCTGACGCTGCCGCCGCTCGGCAAGCTGACGGTCGCCAAGCGCAAGGAGACAGGCAAGGGTGAAGTGCTGACCTTGAAACTGCGCCGGGGCGGAGCCGGGGCCGGGGCGGGGGCCGGGGCGGGGGGCGGCGCGGAAAAATCCGGCAAGGAGCCTCTTGCGGCGACGGACGAATAGCGTTACCTAGCCGCCCGACGGGTGATTAGCTCAGCGGTAGAGCGCTTCGTTCACATCGAAGATGTCAGCGGTTCAAATCCGTTATCACCCACCATCCTTCCCCAAGCGCGTCCGTCGGGGCGCGTTTCCGTTTTCCAGGGCCGGCAAGGAATGGGCGTTCCGCCGAGTTGCCCTTGCCCCGCCGGCGCTGGCGCGCTATTTCCGGTGCGCCGGGTCGTTAGCTCAGTTGGTAGAGCGCCTCGTTTACACCGAGGATGTCGGGAGTTCGAGTCTCTCACGACCCACCACCGCTTCCGGCGCGGGGGCGCCGATTTCCCGGAAGGGTTGAAGGCCGTGGCGCCCGAACCACTTTCGCCTGAGTGCCTGTTGCGCAGGTGCATCGCGGCCGCAGTGTCGGCGGAAACCTGCCGAAAGACCATTGCCCGCCATCTCTGCGCAAGATTATGACTCGGCCAATCGTCCCGCTGACGTAGCGTCAAGGCCGCGGGCAGGCAGAAATCGTGCGTCATGAACTCCGGCTCCGTTCCGCTCAACCGTGTCCACCTCACCGGCGATGAATTACGCCACATCGGCGAGGCGATCGCCTCGGGCGCGCTCTCCGGCCCCGGAGCCCAGAGCGCCTATTGCGAGGCGGTGATCCGCCGGGCGGTGGGCGCCCCGTGGGCGGCGATCGTGCCCTCGTGCACCGCCGCATTGGAGATGTCGGCAGTCCTTCTCGATCTCGCCCCTGGCGACGAGGTGGTGATGCCGTCCTTCACCTTCGTTTCCACCGCCGCCGCGGTGGTGCTGCGGGGGGCGGTGCCGATCTTCGTCGACGTCGATCCGGTGACCCTCAACATCTGTCCCGAGGCGGCCGCCGCTGCGGTGACGGCACGCACGAGGGCGATCTTCGCGGTGCATTACGCGGGCGTCGTCGCCGACATGGACGCGCTTGCGCGCCTGGCACGTGCACGGGGCCTTGCCCTGGTCGAGGATGCAGCGCAGGCCTACGGGTCGACGCGCGGCGGCCGGCCCGCGGGCAGCTTCGGGACGACCGCCTGCTTCAGCTTCCACGGGACCAAGAACGTCACCTCGGGCGAGGGCGGGGCGCTGGTCGTGAACGACCCGGCCCTGGTCGAGCGCGCCGGCATCCTGCGCGACCGCGGCACCGACCGCGAGCGGTTCCTGCGCGGGCAGGTGAACGCCTATTCCTGGCAGGACCTGGGGTCATCCCAGATCGTGAGCGAGATCACGGCAGCGTTTCTGCGCGCACAGCTTGACCACGCCGACGCGATCCGCGCGGACCGCCTGTCGATCTGGCAGGGCTACGCCGCCGCCCTGACTGAGCCCGCGCGCCAGGGGCATTTCCGCATTCCCGCACCGCCCCCCGAGACCGAACACAACGGGCATATCTTTTTCCTGATGCTGCCCGATGCCCGGTCGCGCCTGAGCCTGGGCGAGCATCTGGCACGTCGGGGGATCGTCGCCGCCCCGCAATATGTGCCGCTTCACTCCTCTCCCGCCGGGCGCCGCTTCGGACGGCCCTCGGGGCCGATGACTGTCACGGACCATGCCGCGGATTGCCTGCTCCGTCTGCCGCTCTGGGTGGGGCTGGGGGGCGATCAGAACCGGGTCATCGACGGCGTGCTGGACTGGTGCGCCGGACGAAGGGAAGCCGCATGAGGGCTCGCGCGGCGCGCCACGGTGTCCCGCCGGCGGGCGGAGGGCGCGTCTGAATGGTCGCGGCCACTGTCGCCGTCATTTGCCACAACCGACCGGAGATCGGCCGGTCGATCGCCGACGGGCTTTCGCAGCGCGGACTTGATGCGCGGGTCCTGCCCGACGGGGCGGAAGGGGCGCTGGCGGCAGATGTGGTCCTTCTCGTCGGCGGGCCGTCGTCGCTGCGCCGCACCATCGGCGCGATCGAGCGGGCGGGGCCCGCGCGGCCCCGCGTCGCGGCCTGGCTTTTCGAGCCGCTGCCGCCGCCCGAGATCACGCTGCCCGAGGTGCGCCGTGCCGTCCGCTACAGCGCGATCCGGACCGGGCGGCGCTGGATGCGGCCGATCATGCGGCTGCTTTCCCGCCCCCATGACAGCGCGCTGGCCCGCCGGCTCGGCCGCGACCTGACCGCCGGCCGGCTGCGCTTTTTCCTCGACACGGCGAGCTTTGCCTTCCGCGGCACCGACCGCGGCTGGCTCGACGCCACCTTCGTCAGCACCCTCCAGAAGCAGCGCCAGCTTGCCGGCTGGGGCATCGCGTCGGAGTTCCTGCCGGTCGGGCAACAACCCGCCTTCGGTCGCGACCTCGGCCTTGCGCGCGACATCGACTTGCTCTTCATCGGCTCGCGGAAGGACGCGCGACGGCGCAGGACGCTGGACGCGATCCTTGCGGCGGCCCGGACGCGCGGGCTGTCGGTCCATGTGCCGGAGGCCCCGATCTGGGGCGAGGATCGGACGCGGCTCGTCAACCGGGCGCGCGTCCTGCTGCACCTGCACCAGTTCGACTGGGACACGCCCTGGATGCGCTGGATGCTGGCGGTTGCGAACGGCGCCGTGGTGGCGGGCGAACCGCTAAGCGTGCCTGAGCCGATGCGCCCCGGCGTCGACTACCTCGAGGCCCCGACCGAAACGCTGGTCGAGGAGATCGCGCGCCTGGTCGCCGACGAGCCGCGCCGCCTGGCGATGCTGGACTCCTGCCGCGCGCGCATCGCCGCGACGATGGCGCAGGAAAGCGCGCTCGACCGCCTGGCGGCGCGGCTGACGGCGCTTGCGGCACCGGGGGGCGGGCGATGAGGCCGGTGCTCGTCCTCGGGACGACCGCCTATGCGGGCGTCTTCATCGACAGTTTCGAGGCGATCCCCGGCCTCAGCTTCGCCGGATGCGTCGAGAACCTGGACCGTGGCCGCTGCGCGGAGCGCATCCTCGGTCTTCCAGTCCACTGGTTCGAGGAGATCGACCACCTCCGCCCGACGCACGACCTGATCTGCGCGCTTGCCACGACACGCCGGCAGGAGTGGGTTGCCGGGATGGAGGCGCGCGGATTCTCCTTCGCGACGCTGGTGCACCCCTCGGCCACCGTGTCGCGGCGCACCGACCTTGGCCCCGGCGTGGCGGTCGATGCGGGCACCGTGATTGCCGGGTTCTCCGAGATCGGGGCGCATGTGCGGATCGGCCGGCGCACCGCGATCGGGCATCACACCACGATCGGGCGGTGCTGCACGATCCACCCCGGCAGCCTCATCTCGGGCAACTGCCGCATCGGCGCCGAGGTTACCATCGGCACCGGCGCGGTGATCATCGACGGGATCGAGGTCGGCGAGGGGGCCGTCATCGCCGCGGGCGCCGTCGTCACCCGCAAGGTCGCGCCCCGCGCGCTGGTCGCCGGCAACCCGGCAACGGTACGCCACCCCGACTACGGTCCGCGATAGGGCGCACCGCGGCCTTTCTGAGCGGCGGGCTGACCGCGTTCGGTCGCGTGTATCCGAGAACACCGCAGGACGACCAGATCTGCTGTCAGGCGGCGCGAGCCTGGTCATGCCTTTGTCCAACCAGACCAACAGCGACCGCGCTTGCGAAGCGAGGCGGTATGGCTGGACCAGTTCGTCGTGTGGTAGCGGGCGGGTATCGGCTTGCTCATGCGCCCAGTCTAACCGCTTGGATTCACGACGTGAATCGTACCTGGTCAGAGTTGCGCAGTAAAGCCGGCTGGGGGCATCAAGCAGAAGGGGATTCCGGCTCGGCCCTTCCGGCTCCCTGAAGGCGCGACATGACCAATGAGCACATGAGGGCCCAGCAGGCACCCAGTGCCCACCCGGCCAGAACGTCGCTCGGCCAATGCACGCCGAGATAGACGCGGCTGACACCGACGAGCAATGTCAGAAATAGCGCCGAGACCAGCATGTAGACCTTGAGTGCGACCGTGCGTTGCGTCCGGGCCACCAGAAACCCGAGGGTCAGATAGACCACGGCTGACATCATTGCATGGCCGCTGGGAAAGCTGTTGGTGAAGACCGCGACCGAGTGAGGCACAAGATCCGGCCGCGGCCGGGCGAAGCCGATCTTGAGCAGGCTCGAAAAGACGACCCCACCCAGCACCGCGACAAGGACCAGCCCCGCTGTCCGCCGCTTCCCCGAAAACAAAAGCCAGGCGACCACTCCAAGGGTGAGTATGGCCAGCACGCCGGTGCTTCCCAGCGCCGTGAAATCCCGGACCAACTCCTGCACCCACAGGGGGCCGATCGGCTGCGACAGGTCGCCGGGCGTGCGCAGGGCAAGCAGGATGGCTTCATCGAATGCGCGGGTCTCGCCCTCCATGACTTCTTCCGCGAGCTTTATGAACACGAACAGCAGAACGGCGCCGACAGCGATCAGTACGGCCAGAAGCCCGTCGATCCCGCGTTTGCGGGAGAATTCCGAAGCGCGCTGCCTAAGGTGTTCGCTCCACGTGGTCATCGATGTGCATCCGGGTTCTGCCGCTGCTCCCGGCGCACAAGACCGTATTCGTGCCAGGCGAGGACCAGGACAACCAGATCGAGGAGGGTGATCGCGACCAGGATGAACGTGAGGTCGAGGCTCATCCGGTAGCCCTGATACAGGATGAAACCGATCATCGCGACGATGAAGGCGGGATAGGCCCAGATGCGCTTCGCCAGCACCGCAGCGATCAGCACCAGCTTGATCAGTCCATGGCTGAACAGATACCAGGCCGCGAAGGACTGGGCATCGGTGGTGAACCCCTCGGCCAACTGTCGCAGGGCGTTCGCGACAAGGTCGCGGGGATCCTCCAACAGTTCGGCTGCGGTCAGCGCGGAGACGATCCGCAGGATGAGGTCGTGGCTGACAAAGGTAAGCGCAAGACCCCCCAGGACTTCCAGCAGACTATGCGCGCCCTTCAGCCAGAGACTGATCTGAAAAACGCGGCGGATCTCGCTTTCCGGCACCCGCATCAGCTTTGTCCGCCCGGATCGGCCGCCGCTGCGTGTGAGCCGCCATTCTCATGCCGGAAGAACGAGGCCTTGGCGATCTCCGTGGCCACGATGTACCCGGCGAGGATCGCCAGCACGACCGCCAGTTCCATGGCCGACAGCGGCACGAAACCGAAAATCGCACTTGCCCAACCCAGGAACGGGATCGCAAGGGTGGCCGCCGCGACAGCAAGGGTGGACCACAGCAGCAAGCCGCTGGGCCGGCTGCGGAAAGCCGGCTTGCGGGTGCGCAGGACCAGAACCACCGCCAGTTCCGTCAGCAGCGAGATCATGAACCACGAGGTCTGGAAGACCGCCTCTCCGGCGTGGAAGACATAGAGCAGCAGGCCGAAGGTCAGCAGGTCGAAGACCGAGCTGATCAGCCCGAAGACGATCATGAACCGCTGGATGTCGTTGACGCCCCACCGCTGCGGCCCGGACACTCGCTCGGGGTCCACCTTGTCGCTGGAGATGGCCAGCGACGGGAGATCGGACAGGAAGTTGTTGAGCAGGATCTGCTTGGCCGCCAGCGGAAGGAATGGAAGGAGCGGTGTGGCCAGCGCCATGCTGATCATGTTGCCGAAATTCGCGCTGGTGGTAATCGAGATGTATTTCAGCGTATTGGCGAATGTGCGCCTGCCGTCCTCGACCCCTTGGCGCAGCACGTCCAGATCGCGGCTGAGCAGGAGGATATCGGCGCTCTCTCGCGCCACGTCCACGGCGCCGGCGACCGATATGCCGACATCGGCAGCGTGAAGCGCCGGTGCATCGTTGATTCCGTCGCCCAGATATCCAACCGAATGGCCGGTGCGTTGCAGCGCGCGGACGATGCGCTCCTTCTGCTGCGGGTCGATCTCGACGAACAGGTCGGTGCGCGGCGCGAGATGCCACAGCGCCTCGTCCTTCATCCCGGCCAATTCCTTGCCTGTCAGCATGGACTTCGCGTCCAGCCCGACAGCCTCGGCCATGTGGGCGGTCACAAGGCGGTTGTCACCGCTGATCACCTTGATGGCGATGCCGAGCCGGGCGAGGTTCCCTATCGTTTCCCGCGCTTCGGGCTTCGGCGGATCGAGGAACACGAGGAAGCCGCGAAACACCATGTCGCGTTCGTCCTCGCGGTCGTAGTCGGACTGGGCGATGACCCGGCGTGCCGCCAGCGCAAGGACGCGGAAACCCTCCGCGCCCCTGGCGTTGAACACGGCCTCGAGGTCTGCGCGCGCGGCCTCATCCAGCGGCGCCTCGGCGCCATCACGCTCGAATGCGGTGCAACTGGCCAGCACCTCGGCGAACGCCCCCTTGGTGACGATCAGGTGATGTCCGGGGTCGGCGCTGTCGGCCACCACGATGGTCAGGCGCCGGCGCACGAAGTCGTAGGGGATCTCGTCGATCTTGGTCAGACCCACAGTGGTCAGCCCGGCAGCTGCACCAGCCGCGACGATGGCGGCATCGAGCGGATTCTCGATCCCGGTTTCCAGTTCGGCGTTCACAAACGCTAGCCGCCGCACCTCGTCTGATGGCCGGGCGCTCGCATCCAGAACTTCGCTCAGCACGATGGTGCCTTCGGTCAGCGTGCCGGTCTTGTCGGTGCACAGGATGTTCATGCTGCCGAGGTTCTCGATGGCATCCAGCCGCTGTACGATCACGCCGCGCTTGCTCATGGCGCGCGCGCCCGCAGACAGCGTGACGCTGATGATCGCCGGTAGGAGCTCGGGCGACAGGCCCACCGCGAGGGCCGCGGCAAAGAGCAGCGACTCGATCACCGGGCGATCCAGCAACAGGTTCACCGTCAGCACGAACAGGACGATGACGACCATCACGCGGATCAGCAGATAGCCGAACTGCCGCACGCCGCGCGCAAAGTCGGTTTCGGGCTGGCGCGCGCGAAGCTTCGCTGCAATGGCGCCGAATTCCGTTCGCCGCCCGGTCCGGACCACCATGACCTTCGCCGTGCCGCTACGCACCGACGCGCCCAGGAGGACGGTGTTGGTCCGTGCGGCAAGCGGGGCATCCGGGGCGACGATGCCGGGGCGCTTCTCGACCGGAAAGGATTCGCCCGTAATGCTGGCCTCGGTGACGAGGAAATCCTGCGCCTCGAGGATGATTCCGTCGGCCGGGATCAGATTTCCGGCAGACAGAAGGAGGACGTCGCCAGGAACGATCTGCGTCACCGGCAGCACCTGCTCCACCCCGTCGCGCAGCACGCGCGCCTTCAGCGCGAGGCGCTTCTTTAGTTCCTCGACCGCCGTAGAGGCGCGGTATTCCTGATAGAAACTGAGAAGCGAACTGCCCAGCACGATGGTCAGGATGATCCCGGCATCGACCCATTGCTGAAGGACAAGGGATACGGTTGCCGCGAAGGCCAGGATCAGGACGAGCGGGCTTTCGAACTGCCGCAGCAGAAGGCGCAGTGCGCTCAGGCGCGGCGCATCCTCGACACTGTTGGGGCCCACGGTTGCAAGCTGCGAGGCCGCTTCTTCCGAGCCGAGTCCCTCCGGTCCCGCACCCAGAGATGCCGCCAGCGCGGCAGCATCCTCGCTCCAGTAGCGCACATCAGGGGGAACGTTGGCCATGCACGCTCCCCGGCATCAAGGACGGGGCGCTGCAATGCGCCGACCTCATCATGCCACAGTTCCGAAAACCGCCCCGATCCCGGCGGTCAGCGCCATCGCCAGCGCCCCCCAGAAGGTCACGCGCAGCGTCGCCTTCGTCACGTTCGCGCCGCCCGCCCGGGCACCGACCGCGCCAAGCAGCGCAAGAAACAGCAGCGAAGCGATCGAGACACCCGCGACAAGCGCTTCGCTCGGCATCATCAGCACCATCGCCAGCGGAAGCGCGGCGCCCACCGCAAAGGTCGCGGCCGAGGTCAGCGCGGCCTGAATCGGGCGCGCTGTCGTCACCTCGGAGATGCCCAGCTCATCGCGGGCATGGGCGCCGAGTGCGTCCTTCGCCATCAGCTGATCGGCCACCTGATGCGCAAGCTCGGGCGCGACGCCGCGATCGATATAGATCTTGGCAAGTTCCTCGCGCTCGAACGCGGGCTGGCCAGCCAACTCCGCCCGCTCCCGCGCCAGGTCTGCCTGTTCGGTGTCGGACTGCGAACTGACCGAGACATACTCGCCGGCCGCCATCGACATCGCGCCCGCCACGAGCCCGGCCACGCCAGCCACCAGCACCTCGGAGGTCGCGGCCGAAGCTGCCGCGACGCCGACGATCAGGCTGGCGGTCGAGACGATGCCATCATTGGCACCCAGCACGGCCGCCCGCAGCCAGCCGATGCGGGAGACGAGGTGGGACTCCGGATGAGTGTGAAGGCGTGACATGTCAGATCCGATCCTGGGCTCGGCACAAGTTCACGAAGATGGTTTGAACTGGTGCCCTTGCCAATTTCATGCGCGAGCCGACTCGTCAGATCGTCCCGATCGATTTGATAATTGTAGATGATCCGAATGAACAAAGGGAATATCTCGGGTATAGACATTGACCTTGGACAAGGGCCACGTGGTGCCTGATGGAAAATGCGCTGAGCCTTGGCCCTCCAGTACTGAATCTCGTCATCGCATTTGCAGTTGGCGCTCTGATCGGCGCGGAACGAGAGCGGCGAAAGGGCGAGGGGCCAACGCGATCCCCCGCAGGCATACGGACGTTCACGATCACTTCGATTGCTGGTGCCATTGCGTTCAGTGTCGGTGGGGCTGTCCTGCTTGCAGTCCTGACGGCTTGCGTTGCCGTGTTGGTGGCTGTGTCCTACTGGCGCAGCCAAGATCAGGATCCGGGCCTGACTACGGAGATCGTTCTCGTCCTGACGGCACTGCTGGGCGGCATGTGCATGCAAGCGCCTCAGACGGCTGCCGCTGTTGCCGTAGCGGTGACGGTGCTGCTTTACGCGAAGGCCTGGTTGCACAACCTTGTCATCGCCGCGATCTCAAAAGACGAACTGGATGACGCGCTGATCTTTGCCGCCGCGACACTTGTTGTTCTGCCTCTGGTGCCGAACAGCCCGATGGGACCTTATCTGGCGCTCAACCCTCGCTCGCTCTGGATCGTGATCGTGCTGGTCATGGCCATCAGTGCCGCAGGCTATGTGGCAGTGCGACTGTTCGGTGCGCGGTTCGGATTGCCGCTCGCAGGGGCCATATCCGGCTTCATCTCCAGCACTTCAACGATCGGGGCGATGGGCTCGCGGGCGAGCAGGTCCAGCGATCTCATGGCGGCATGTGTCGCCGGTGCCGTCTTGTCGACCGTGGCCACGATTGCCCAGATGGCAGTGGTCGTTGGCGCCACCAGCATTGCAACCCTCTCCAACTTGTCGGGACCCCTCCTGCTTGCCGGGGGCACCGCCCTTGCCTACGGGGCCGCCTTCACGCTCCTGGCCGCGCGCATCCCAGGCAATGATACCTTGCCGACCGGCGGAGTTTTCAGCCTGAAGACAGCGCTGGCCTTTGGCTCGATCCTTGCGGTCATCCTGGTCATCTCGGCAGGCCTGCAAGATCGGTTCGGCAACGACGGTGTTCTGCTCGCGGCCGTGGTTGCCGGACTGGTCGACACTCATGCGGCAGCCATCTCGGTGGCGTCGCTGGTGGCGTCGGGGAAAGTCCTGCCCCAGGACGCTGTCCTTCCGATAATCGCGGGCCTGACCTCCAACACGCTGAGCAAGATCATCATGGCCGTGACCGCTGGCGGATGGGCATTCGCCCTTCGCGTTGTGCCCGGTCTGGTCCTTGTTGCGCTGGCCGCCTGGGCCGGCACCTTTGCCGCACTGCTCTGGTACTGATCCGGCTGTCCGACCTGCTACCCAGGGCCGGACCAGCCTGACGGCCATTCCCGGCCATCATTCGGCGTGCGCGGGTCATGCGCCGCCAGCCGGTTCGTGAGTTCTTGTGCGGGGATATTGCCGCTAGGCCGGAACCGAGGCAGACCTGCGTTTCACCCTTTGAAAGGTGACAGGCAGTTTCCTGGATGAGATCACGGGCGGTGACAGGGATCTTCGGGCCTACCTCGCCCGGCTTGTGGACTATTGCCTGACGGGCTCGACCAGCGAGCAGGACTATGTCTTCCTCCATGGCCACGGTGCCAAGGGGAAGTCGGTGTTGGTCCAGGCCGTCGCGGGTGTCACGTGACCGGCCGATCACCGGAACGCGGTTGCGGCGCGAGTGGCATGGCGTCGAACGGATCGTCACCGTCGCTGCCGACGGCTTTGATAGGCAAGGGCGGCTTCAAAAGTCGCTGTCGGGCATCGCCCGTACGATCACCGGCAAGCGCTGGAATGGCTGGATTTTCTTTGGGTTAAGGCGCGGTGGCCGCAGGACAGCGGCGGGTCCAGCTGACGGAACGAATCCGCGCAAGGCAGCGTCTGGTCTGTTACAGTTTTCTTATTGGGCAGCCCCATCGGTGAACATTCAACGTCAGGCCGTGACGCTTATGACAGCCACTCATCCTCCACCTGCTGAACTGGCCGAGTTGGCTGATGGCAGATGGTATCACTGCATGACGCCCGAACTGGAGGCGCTGCGGAACAGCGCACGACAAGCCTGCTGGCGGCACAACAGCATGGACCCTGCGCTGCGGGGCGGTTGCGCCCCAGAGCTTGTTGCGATCTTCGCCTCTTTCGGTAAGGGCGTTTTCATCGAGGCGCCGTTCCACGTTGCTTACGGCCGAAACCTTGTGCTTGGCGACGGGGTCTACATGAACGCGGGTTGCGTCGTTCTTGACACCGCGCCCGTTCGGATCGGGCGGCGCACGATGCTTGGCCCGGCCGTGCATATCTATTGCGCTGACCATGCACACGGGCCAGAAGAGCGACGCCGCGGCTTTGAGCGCGCACTGCCGGTGAACATCGGCGAGGACGTCTGGATCGGCGGCGGTGCCATCCTTCTGCCGGGCGTAACCGTGGGGGACGGCGCGCTCATCGGGGCGGGATCGGTTGTTACGCGCGACGTGGCATCCGGCGCGCGCGTGGCGGGAAATCCTGCGCGGCAAATCTGAGGCGCGCAGGTTTCGGTGATGACGGTGATCCGCGCAGCCGGGAACCACGCCATCTGGCCTGTGGAGACCCATCAACTATTTGCTGCGGCCTCGAAGGCTGGAAGGCTCGCCTCGATCATTTCGGCGGTGGCGGTAAGGCTGATGCGGAAATACGCGGGCCGATCGAAAAGCGTTCCTGGCATGATGAACACACCCTGTTGGGCCAGCCGCCGGGTGAAAGTGAGAGAATCCCCACCCGGCGCGCGGCCCCAGAGGTAGAAGGTGCCTTGAGGATGCGTCATGGCATAGCCCCATTGCGTCAGCGCCGCGTGGAGCCGGTCGCGCTTGTGTTGCAACGCGCGGATGTCGATGCCAATCGTCTCCAGATCGCCGACGGCATACTGCAATGGCGCATCGGGAAAGCTCCAGCCGCCCCCGATCTGCGATGTCAACGCCGCCGCGCGCAGGGCTTTCCGGTCTGCTTCGGGCATTTCGGAGCTGAACGCGAGATAACCGATCCGCAGGCCCGGAGCGAGAAGGACCTTGCCGTAGCTATAGTCGATCAATGTGTGAGGATAGACGGCAGCAGGACTGGTAA
Source organism: Albidovulum sediminis (assembly GCF_025380365.1). Classification (GTDB taxonomy): domain Bacteria; phylum Pseudomonadota; class Alphaproteobacteria; order Rhodobacterales; family Rhodobacteraceae; genus Albidovulum; species Albidovulum sediminis. The sequence continues at coordinate 1,113,046 of NZ_JAOCQF010000001.1, read as the reverse complement.
ACGCCGCGTTGTCAAAGCGAATGCGGCGGTAGGGTTCGTCGGACAGGATGAAGATCGGGCGCGCGAGTTCGGCAGATTTTCGTGTGAGCATATCCGCCAGTTCGGTCAATCGGGCGCGGCTGTAGATCACCCCGGTGGGGTTGTGGGGTGTGTTGACCACGACGATGCGCGTGCGCGGCGTGATAGCAGCCTCGATGGCGGCAACATCCAGATCGAAGCTGCCCTCGGAGAGCGGCACCGGCACAGGCACTGAATTTCGGGCGCGCAGCATGCTGGCGTAGCAGAACCAGCCCGGCAGTGGGATGATACATTCGTCACCAATATCCAGCAGCAATGAGAATGCCAAAGCGATGGCCCCGAAGGCGCCTTGGGTCATGGCGACATCCTCAGAGCGGAACGGCAGGCCAAGCTCGGCAGAAAGCGTTGCTGCGATCACCGAGCGGGGCTGCAACTCGCTGGTCTTGTAGGCAAACCAGTCCGGGGATTGCGGTTCCATCCGCGCCTTGATCGCCGAAACCAAAGCCGGCAACGGCATTTCATGTGGATTGCCGAAGGTGAGGTCGGCGCGCACCTTCATGTCGTCGACGCCCGCGCGGTAGCCCATGAAGAAATTGAAGACAGTATCGATGGCGCCAGAAGTCGCCACCGCGCGTGCAGAAAGCATGCTCATGAAACACCCCTATGTTCCTTTAACCCGTGCGAGGATTTCAGCCGAAAGGCCGCAGAGGGCGCATATGTCCCCGCCGTGTATCGGATTGTGCCGCCGCCGTGCGTAAGCTGCTTGCGGCTCCGTTGACGCTGCTGCCAATCGGTCGGGTTCAGCGATCCATCCTCTTCCAATCGTTCCGGGTCTGTCATCGTCGCTTCCTCAGCCCATTTGGTATCCAGGCGTGGATTGCGAAATCTCGACTTCGGCGTCGTCCATCGCCTCGGGGATCGCCTCGAACAGCGGCGTGGTCAGATAGCGCTCGGAGGTGTCGGGCAGCATCGCCAGAATGACGGTGCCGCGCGCCGCGGTTTCGGCAATTCCCATCGCCACCGCGAGAGTGGCGCCGCCCGAAATGCCGGTCATGATCCCCTCGTGGCGGGCCAGCTTGCGCGCCCAGTCCACCCCGACGGAACCGGCCACCTTCACCAGCTGGTCATAGCAGCGCTGATCGACAGCTTCCTGCAGCACCTTCGGAATGAAATCCGGAGTCCAGCCCTGAATCGGATGCGGTTCAAAGGCGGGATGGGTCTTGGCGGGGCCGCCATCCGGGGTGCGTTCCTGCGCCACGCCGCTGGAGAGGAGCGCGGCATTGGCCGGCTCGGCCAAGACAATCTGTGTAGCCGGCCTTTCACGGCGCAGCACGCGCGATAGGCCCGTCAGCGTGCCGCCCGTGCCATAGCCCGTCACCACATAGTCCAGCCGGTCGCCAGCAAAATCCGCCATGATTTCGCGCGCAGTGGTGGCTTCGTGGATGTCGGCATTGGCCTCGGTTTCGAACTGGCGGGCAAGGAACCATCCGTGCTTTTCGGCCAGCTCGGCCGCCTTGGCGTACATCCCCGTACCCTTCATCGCGCGTGGGGTCAGGATGACCTTCGCGCCCAGCAACCGCATCAGCTTGCGCCGCTCGACCGAGAAGCTGTCGGCCATGGTCACGACCAGCGGATAGCCCTTCTGGGCGCAGACCATGGCCAGCCCGATGCCGGTGTTGCCGCTTGTTGCCTCGACCACGGTTTGGCCCGGCCTCAGCTTGCCCGACCGTTCGGCCGCCTCGATGATGTTGACGGCCAGCCGGTCCTTGACCGAGGCGGCGGGGTTGAAGAACTCGGCCTTGACGTAAAGCCGGATACCTTCGGGCGCGAGGTTGTTGACCCGGATCACGGGCGTGTCGCCTATGGTGTCCAGAACGCTCTCGTAAAGCCGTCCGCGCCCGGCGGTTGTCCTGATCTTTTGCGCATCCATGGCGGTTCCTCCCGGTTGCCAGCCTTGCACGACTCTAGTCTGGCCAATCCGGCGCTGCTTGATCGACCCCTGAAGATTTCATGAAGAACTGCCGGATTCGGTGTATTATTTGGCATGGTTTGGACGTTCGGCACCTTTCGGCTTGACCCGGAGCGGCATGAACTGACCCGCGCCGGCCTGCCCGTGCCAGTGGAGCCGCAGGTCTTTGCCGTCATTCTGCATCTTGTGCGGCAGTGCGACCGCATGGTCAGCAAGGGTGAGCTGGCCGAAACGATCTGGCCAGGCGCGGCTGTTTCGGATGCCAGCATCGCCGGTCGCATCAAGTTGGCCCGTGTGGCGCTTGGCGATGATGGTGAGCGTCAGGAGGTGATCCGCACCATCCATGGCGTTGGCTTTAGGTTCGTGGCGCCGGTGACCGAAGACCGTGCCCGGCCACCTACTGCCCCGTTTGGCCTTGGCCGTCCTTCGGTCGCAGTTCTGCCTCTGCGTGTCCTTGGAGCTGAAACGGGGTTGGATATCTTGGCCGAGGCCATTCCGCACGAGGTTATTCTTGCCCTCTCGCGTCTGCGCTGGATCGCGGTGATCGCCCGCGGCTCTTCGTTTCGCTTTCGGCACGGGGCGGATTTCGATCTGGTCGCCAGCTCGCTCGGGGCCCGATACGTGCTGTCGGGGGTGATGGAGGCGGGCGTCGGCACCGTCGCGGTGACTCTGGAACTGACCGACTGCAAGAATTCCGAGGTGATCTGGGCGGACTGCATCACGCGGCGGCTGGATGCCTTGGCCGAACTGCGCGCCCTGATCGCCATGCGGATCATCGCGGCACTGGAATTGCGCGTGCCCGAGAACGAGGCGCGCCACGCCGAACTGAGCGGGTCCGCTGCCTTTGATGCCTGGGCCAGCTTTCACCTCGGCCTACGCCATCTGTATCGCTTCACCGACAGCGACAATGCCGCCGCCAAGGGCCATTTCCAGCGCTCCGTTGCATTGGACCCCGGTTTCGCGCGGGCGCAGGCGGGGCTATCCTTTACCAGCTTCATTGAGGCTTTCCTGCGGATCGTCCCCGACGTTCGGGCGGCGAGCCGGGCTGCGCTGCATCATGCCGAGCGCGGGCTGGAACTGGACCCGCTCGACCCGTTCGTGAACTTCACCATGGGTCGCGCCCATTGGCTAACCGGTGAGGTGGAGATGGCACAGCGCTGGCTATCGCGCGCGACCGAGATCAACCCGAATTATGCTCATGGCTTTTACGCATCCGGCTTCACCGCCATGCTGCTGGGTGACGCGACGGCCAGCAATCGGGCGGTGGACTCCGCGCTGGAGCTTAGCCCGCTCGATCCTCTGCTTTACGGCATGTACGGCGTGCGCGCGCAAATGCTTATCCAACAGGGGCACTATGCCGCTGCGGCCGAATGGGCAGCAAAAGCTGCATCTGCTCCGGGGGCGCATCATCTGATCGCCATGATCGCCGCTGCGGCGTTCGATTTGGCTGAAGTACCTGTGCTGGCCCGACACTGGGCCGAGGCCGCCCGGTCGCGGCGTCCGGATGTTTCGGCGCGAGATTACTCGCTGGCATTCCCGATCCGAGATATCGAGAAACGGCGCATGATCGAAGCCGTGCTGAACCGCCACGGCTTCTGAGCAAGACATCCCGGACTTGCCGGAGGCCGATCAACATTAATTGCGCCGCCACGGGATCAGATTCTTGTTTCGAAACACGAACTCCGGCAGCACTGTCTCCCATTCATCGTGTCCGACGTGGGTCTGAAAGGCCCCTTCTTTACCTGACTTACGCCGGCAAACAATGGCAGCCTACCTGCCCGCGACGAGATAATTGCCCTCGGGCGGGACCCAAGCCCCCCACCATGCGGCCAAGCTGACGGCCCTGCGCGTCGAGGACCATCCCCTCTCCTCGCGCCGTTCCAGCGACTGTGGGTTGTCAATCTCCGTTTCGGCAATTGCTGAAACGTCGGGCTCGTCTCATGAGCCGCCAGCCGGTTCATGAGCTCTTGCGCAGGGATGTTGCCGATAGGCCGGAACCGAGGCAGACCTGCATTTCACCTTTTGAAAAGCACCAGGCAGCGTGATGACCGTCGCCCAGCCGCGGAGTGCGGCAATTGTTCCGCGAGAACCGCGGGCTTATGGTACATTCAGTCCTGAGATGCGGCAGCATGTCGGAGGCAGCCATGTATCGCACGATCCTCTTGGCGTATGACGGATCCATCGAGGGACGCCTCGCCTTGCGCGAAGGCGCGCGGCTGGCCCAGGTCTGTGGAGCGCGCGTCGTGCTGATGGCCGTCGTGGAACCCACGCCCGAATTTGTCGCCGGCGATGGCAGTGCGGTCTACATTCCGCCGGACCGGACGGAGGAATTCCAGAAGATCCTTGATGAGGGCAAGGCACGTCTGATCCGAATGGGCCTTGTCCCCGAGGCGCGACTGGAAAGGGGCGACCCTACAGAGCAGATCTGCAAGGCAGCGCAGGAAAGCGCCGCTGACCTGGTTGTCGTCGGGCATCACAAGCAGGGGGCGATGGCCAGGTGGTTGAAAGGGTCAGTCACGGCATCTCTCAGCGACACCCTGAACTGCAGCCTGCTGGTTGCACGGCTCGAGATTTCCGATGAAGCGCTGTTTGGCGGGCCTGTGCCCTGATCGTCAGATCTCAGGGACCTGTTCCCGGTGAGAACCGGCGGCCTTTTCCCTGAACCCTGCGCCCGGCAACACATGGTGTGAATGCCGTGCCATTCAGCGAGAGCAACGGATCGGGACAGCCTGACGGCGGACTTCGGAACCCGACGGGTTCCATGCGCTTGCCCTTGCCAGCAGCCCTTTGACATCCCCCACATTCCACCGGCCTCCGCGCCTTGTCCTGATCCCGCGCGCGGTCAACTCTTTGGCAATGGCCCGCGGCGAGGTATGCCCGGACAATCGGATGTCGTCGAGGACAGGTCCAAGGTTCCGGGCGAAGCTGCAGCATTGGCGGAGCCGTGGCTCGCAGCGCGGTCCCACCTTTCCCAGCCCGCCTGAGCACCGCGGCGCCATTGGGCTTGCCGGCTTCACCCCGCGCGCCTTGGCCACCGCCGGCATCTCCTCCGTCTGGCGACTGATGGCTTTGCGTTCCTGCTGGGCGACGAGCGCCATGATGCCCACGGTCAGGTCATTGGCCTCAGGCATGTTGCAGGCGATGAACTTCACACCGGAGAGCCGCGAGACCTGGCTCTTACTGATCCCCGACATGCCCATCGCCTTGACCAGATCGTCCACGGACCGCGTCGGGATGCCCTGGACGTAAGCCTCCTGGATGACCGCGGTCAGCGCCTTCTCGGCCAAGCTGACAAACCTCCAAGCGGTTCTCGCTTCGTTTGTCCGATCTGCCCAAAAGCTGGAAACCCGTCGCTCTAGACGGGTGCGTCGGTCCTGTGAAAGGGGATGTCAGGCCTGTGGCGAATTCTGAAACAGTGACCCGCGAACTGGGAAAATCAAACACTCCTGCAACATTTTCTCCGCACATTTCGGGCACGGGTTTCAGAAGGGGAAAGTGGCATGTCGTCCACGAATTTGGGCCCGAACCGAACCACTCGAACCGGGCAGTACGCGCCCGAAAGAAGCTCGGTTCTTCCGGACAGCAAGATGTGGCGACGCTCGGAGGGATTTCCAGTGACCCCATCCACAGGCGAGCGATCGGGGGCGGGCCCGCTTCGGGTGCTTGCACTGCTGATCGCAGCGACGTTTCTCCAGCCGCTTGTCAGTGGTTCCGCGATGGCAGAGGCCGTCACGGTCACCACGCTGGAGTGGCCGCCCTATACCTCGGCCGATCTGCCGAAGGGCGGCGCGACTACCGAGGTGGTGAAGCAGGCGTTTGCTGCAGCCGGACTTGAGACCGAGGTCCGTGTCCTGCCGTGGAAGCGCGCGATCTCGGATGCGAAGGACGACGACGCGATCGTCGCCTACTATCCGGGATACCACTGCCGCCATGTGGAGGGCTTCGTGCCCTCTGACCCGATCGGAACGGGGCCATTGGGGTTTGCCGAGAATGTCGATGCGCCGGTGGAGTGGAAGAGCATCGACGACATCGGCGAGCAGAAGCTCAAGGTTGGCACGGTCCTTGGCTATGCCAATACGGACGAGTTCGACGAAAAGGCCGGAACCGGCTGGATCCGGGCAGTTCCCGCGCCGGACGACCTCACCAATCTGCGCAAGCTCATGCTCAAGCGGATCGACATGGCGGTCATCGACAAGCTTGTAATGTCCTACCTACTGGCCACCGACCCGCGCCGAGACGCCTGCGCTGCTGAAGGGGATTCTCTTCGGTCCCGATGGTGCGGCCTTCTCTCCGACCCACACCCGCAAGGGCGACAAGCTCTACCGCTACCATGTCAGCCAGACGGTGCTGAAGCATGGCGCGGGTTCTTGTCCGGTTGGCCGCGTGCCCGCGGGCGAGATCGAGGCGGCCGTCATCGACCAGTTGCGCGTCGTGTTCCGCCAGCCGGAGATCGTCGCAGGGACGTGGAAGGCGGCACGCGGCCATGATGACGACTTCACCGAGGCAGACGCCCGCGAGGCCCTGCAGCAGCTGGATCCGCTTTGGGACGAACTCTTCCCTGCTGAACAGGCGCGCATCGTGGCGCTGCTGGTCGAGCGCGTGGATATCGGCGTTGACGGCCTGAACGTCCGGCTGCGCGTGGATGGCCTCGGCGGCCTCGCGCGCGAGATGCTGGCCGGCGGGATCGGAGAAGCGGCGTGACCCGAACGACCGCAATCCCCGAGACGGTGACGCTCCACGTGCCGTTCCGCGTCGTGAAACGTGGCGGACGGAAGGAGATGCTGTTGCCCGAGGACGCCACGCAACCGCGGCGGGCTGACAACACGCTCCTCAAGGCTCTGGCGCGCGCCTTCCGCTGGAAGCGGATGCTGGAGTCGGGCGAGTTCGCCACCATCGCCGAACTGGCCGAGCGCGAGGGCATCGCGCCGTCCTACATGACCCGCGTTCTGCGCCTGACACTGCTCGCGCCCGGCATCATTCAGGAGATCCTGGACGGCAGGCAGAGGCCGGAGGTGACGCTGGCACGGGTGCTGGAGCCGTTTCCGGTCGAGTGGGAACAACAATGAAGCAGATCGATCGATGCTCTGTGATCAGAGCCGCACCGCATTACGGCCCTGCGCTGAAAACACACGGCCATCCATATTGCGCCAAGGCTCTGCATCGCGAAGATCGGATTGGGTCTCTCATGTCTCACCGGAGACACTCCAACCTGGCCACTCTGCGCGTTGCGAACCTCTGGCACGGAGATGATCTCGTCGAAGTTTCGGAGAACTAGACACGGTGGCTAAAATTCATTCTGACCGCTGCATCCGCCAAAGATTGCCCCCCAATTGGGACAAGTTTCGTCGCTTTGCAGCGTGCTTCCCTTCGTTTAGCAATTGGTCAATATCGGCCCCTACTTCTTCATTGTAGATGTGGTAGAGATGCCCGGTTACGCTTTGGACCTGCAGATCGCTCAGATCAATGACCTCCACGCCTTCCAGTCTTTCCACGGCATTTCCGGCCTGCCCTAGGCGCGGGTATCCGTGAACCTGCTCGGAAAGGGCAAGCGGTCGGTCAGCATCGGATACATAGACGGTGATGCTGCTCACGATCGGCCGAATCCGTGGCAGGAGCCGCGAGAATATTTCGAAGTCCATATCAGGCGCGAGCAATACGACATTGCCCAAACGGACCTCGGGATACTGAGCGGCAACGTCATGAATCGCGAGGACGATCCCGCGCGCTCCGAGGCTGTGGCCAACAAGGTCAACGTTTGCCGGCCCGAAGCGTTTCTCGAGCCCGGCTACCATAGACGCAAGGTCGGGAACGCTCCAGTACAGATCGGCCTCGTCGTGGATATAGTTCAGCAGACCGCCGTCTGAGGGCCAGCTGAACCAAAGGAACCTGCCTTGTAGCTTGGCGTTTTCCTGCAGGACGGTGGCTCTGCGGCAGCCCTTCTCGAAGTCGATGTAGAAGCCGTGGGTGTAGAGCACAGGCCTGGCGAGGTCCGCACCCTGCTCTAGTGAATCCAGAACCTGATCCAGCGGCAACGGTCGTACTGCCGCAACGCGCAGGATTTCCTCAGGGATGTAGAAAGGAGCAGCCTTGGCCACCGGCGACAGGATGTCGAGCCGACGCTGTCCGATATGGCACCTGCCCGCTGTGAGACCACTGCGTTCCTCGCCGTAAAATCTCGCAGGATCAGTGTCCCCGGTCACGTTGCGCAGGGTCAAGTATGGAACACCACGTTCGGCCTGATTTCCCTCGGCGATTGCCGGCGGTGCTCCAAACGAGAGTGGCCCGGCGAGAAACAAAAGGGTCACCCCAACGCACCATACAAATTTTGGTACCGGGCCTGTCATTTTGCTGCTCTTCATCCAAAGGTCGCCTGCGCAATCCATCGGCAAAGGCCTCGCGGCCGCACCGGAACCCTGCCGTTCACCATTGCCGAGCATCGCGGCGTATCCGAACAGTACGCGATACTACAATTCCTCGAGAATCGCGAAATGCTCTTCAACTCGGTGATTGGCCCCTATCGCATCCCTCTCGGAGAATGAGGGATCGCAGGCTGCCGGTACCTGTTAGCAACACCGCTGTATCTCCGCCGCTCGCTCGAGCCCCGAACGATGGTATCGTGTTCCGCTCGGGGATTGATCGAGGTGCGGGCGGACTAAAAGAGAGACAGAGGGAGGGACCGGGCCTCACCTTGGCTCGACAAGGCTCCGATTTGCGAAGAACTGGCGCGGCGCGGCCGCGTTCACAGTAGGGTAGTAGGTGCAATTCAGACGGCCAACAGTCGGTCTGTCGGGCAAAACGACGCGGGGGCGCTGACCATCACGTCCGACCAAGTCACGGATCAGTTCGTCGAGGATCGCGCTCAGCAGGCTCCGCGGACGACACGTAACCTCTGCCGCGGCCCAGGCACGTCCCCGGTTGCAGGATTGCCGCCTCAGGGTGATGTTGACTGTGTCTCCCGTGGCTTGCCATACGAGCCGGCCATCGCAGGCAAGCTCCGGCGCTCGAACGGAGTAGGTGCCGCGCCCGCCTGCCCTGAGGCAAAAGTTCAGAATGTAGGGGCCGTACAAGTGCCTATCAGCCCGGTAGCAACCCGACACGACGGCACCACCGGGCACGTCCGGAACAACAACGCGTGGCTCCGGCGATTGGGCCTGCGCCGATGTCGCGGACAGTATCGAGATAACCGCGAGAATCAGAGCGAGGTCCAAGATAGGCAAGCGCATGTTCTATCACCTTTGCATAGGATGAGATTGCCGATGACGGGGCGGCGCGCTTCCGAAGCGCCCGCCCCTGCTCTCTTGGGTCCCTGCAACGTGGCCGGGACACTGGATGCTCTGGCTTTAGTAGGCCGTCCACCCACCATCGGTCGCATAGGTGGCGCCCGTCATGTTGCCTGCCTCGGGTGAGAGGAGGTAGCACATCATGCTAACCTGTTCGGCAACAGTCGCCGAACGGGCGTTCTGGTTGGCATAGGCCTGGATCGATTTGATCTTGATCCGTCCCATACCAGGGTTCTTGGATCCGATGGCCGCGCTTTGCGCAGCGACAAGCGCGCCCGCCCGCGCGACCATAGGCGTGTCGGTCGCCGCCATGTTGACCGAATTCACGCGGATTCCATATGGCGCGTAATCGAGTGCCGCGTTGCGGGTCAGCCCGTTGACCGCGTGCTTCGACGCGACATAGGCCGGGTTACCGGCAAGGCCGGTCATACCGGCAATGGAACCCACGTTGACAATCGATCCGCCACGCCCCTGGGCGATCATCTGCCGGAGCTCATGGCGCATCGAAAGAAACACGCCCTTCACGTTCGTGCGGAACACGTTGTCCCAGTACTCGTCGGTGGCCTCGTGGACTGACGCGAAGACCAGTTCCTTCTGCGACTCGTAGTCGATGGGGGCCCCGGAATACACGCCGTCCATGACCCCCGCATTGTTCAGCGCGGCGTCCAATCCACCGAACTCCTGAATGGCGACCTCAACCATGCGTGCGCACACAGCATCATCGCTGACGTCCCCGGGAACGAAGCGGACGTTGAACCCCGCGGCGGCGACCTCGTCCATCGCGGCCTTGCCCTGCTCTTCGAGCCAATCCACGCCGACGACATTTGCGCCCTCCCGTGCCAGCCGCCAGACTGCCCCAAGCCCCATGCCACGAGCCGAGCCCGTGACGATCACCGTCTTGCCAGCGAAACGGCCGGGCGTGTGATAGTCGTCCGGCATCGGTGCGATGTCGCGCCGCTCGGGAATGTTCGGGTCCGCTGGATCCCACGGCTGCGCATAAGGGCCGACGTCCGCCAACGTTGCTTCTTGCTGAGCCGAAGCTCGCGTCGCCGCAATGCCGCCTAGGGCAGCGGTGCCGCCGATTCCCTTCAGCAGGTCTCGTCTGTACATGATTGCTTTCTCCTGGATTATCAAAATGCGTAGCGGAAGAAGACCATGGCGCTCAGCCAGTTCTTCGCGTCTCCTCCGAGCGCCGACTTCGCTGCGTCGCCCGGTATCGTGTAGGCAAGATGCCCGTGAACGTACGTGTTGCGGTTTATGAACCACTTGGCCGTGACGTTCGCCTCGAAGCCGTATTCCTCGCCGTCAAGAAAGCTCAGCGCAGGGTTGCCCCCGATGTTGTTCTCCTGGTCTGCGTAGAACGCCCAGAGTTGTGGAACGATTTCCACCTTGGGGCTCGGTCGGAAGCTGGCCTGGACTCGGTGCGCGAGCACGTTGCTGTTCTGGACGACCTTGAAATGGTTCGCGCCCTGCACCCACTGCTGGCCGTTTCCACCCGACAGAATCGGGTCCCAGCGCTCGTAGGTCGCCGTCGCCGGATCGTCGCCACTGAACATCGACAGGCGATAACTCACGGTAGGCGACCACTTCGCCTGCGGCCAGGAATAGCCTGCCTCGGCCCAACCCGCCCTTGCGTCCATATCGAAGTTCTTATTCCGCTGAACTGCATATTCTGCGCCGAAGAACGGGCCCGCCTGGCCAGATGGGTTCGGACTGTAGCTCAACCGTGCGTCATAGACCTTTAAGCCCTCCCGTGTCCCAGCGATGCCACCGACAGGCGAGAAATAGCTGAAATTTGAGCTGGGAGAGGTGACGTAGGCGGCCCCAAGTGTCAGCCCATCCATTGGCTTCATCTCGACATTTGCGCCGAGGTAGGTCGTATTGCTGTCAATCGCGGGAAGCTCGTCCGGATCGATGTAGAACAGCTCGAACTTGGTGTCGTTGTAGCGGAGCTGCGCGAGCGCCAGAAAATCCGAAGCCCACCGCGCGTTTGCCTGAAGTGCCGCGCGCTCTTGGCCGTTAGCCGCTGTGTTTGCCATGAGGAAGCCGTCCGCAAGCGTGAAGCGCTGGCGACCGAAAGTCAGGTTGTAGGCAAGCCGGTTGCCCCGAGCGTCCGTGCTCCCGCCAACCACGCCTAAGTAGGCATCCTCAATCCCGGTGTAGCTTCGGCTCTTGTCGGTGAAGAGCTCCTGTCCAGCTGAACCCGCCGTGATAGCGCTGAGTCCGCCGTACAAGTACGTCTGCGGGGCGATAGGAGTAATGCCGTATATCCCATAGTGCGCATAGGTCTCGAGCCACTGGTCCCAGCCCTCGCCCGCGGGCGTTCCCTGCACGAGCGGATTGTCGGCAAGCATGGCATCAGGCCGGCCATACCAGGCGTTATTGTTCGCATAGTAGAGACCGAGGAGGTCGAGCTTGAAACGGACGTATGTGCCATTCCTGTCGTAGATAGTCGGAAAGTCTCCGCCGAACGCCAGTCCGCGCCCCTCAGCGGAAACGTCCCCCAAGGTGACCTCGACAACGACCTCCAGGCCGTTACGCGCTCCGAACTGCACCTCATAGTCCGTGGAGGCGACATCCTTGATTCGACGAGCTTGGGAAAGCTGGAAGGCAAGACGCTCTTCCGAAAAGCGGTCCCCAGGAAACAGGCTCAGAAGCGTCCTTACTTGGTCCTCGACGCGAGAATTTAACGCGCCGTCGGAGCTCGGGTTCGCGATCCGTACCGTAACTCGCTCGACAAGCTGGTTGGTATATGAATCCACTCCACCCACGCCCTGCGCTGCCGCAGGATCCGGAAAGGCCACAAGCCTAGGAATTCCCAGAAGAACCGTTAACGCCAAACATAGCGCCATCCGCCCTTGCCGCATGTCGTCCTCCCCGGAACGCGCATATCAAAGGCCTCATGTTAGGTCGTGAAGGGCAACAGGTAACAAGAGCCTTGTTGCCCGATTTGGGTATCCGGGACTCAACCCGGATAAGTCTCTGGGCTGCGTGTCATCTGACCTTCTCCCCGGCTCACTGTCGTGAATGAGCCGATTGGATCGGTCGGAGTCGGAACACTTCGTCGAGCCCCGGGCCACTAGGTCTCTCGATCGCCGACAAGGTCACGATTGGCGGGTGGCGTGCGCCATGGTCGCCCTGCAATTGCTGCGAAATCTAGTCGGGCCGATTTCTTTGCGCCTCGACAGCGGCGCCAAGGATTGTCTTGAGGTAGATGATCGTCGCCTCGGTAGCGGGCCTGAGATCCTTTGCTGCTACCAATGTCGGACCCCAGTTCCCGTCGCTGTCGCGCTCGATCCAGCCCTTTTCTTCAAGTGCGCGGATCCGCCGCCGAACGCTTTCACGCGGGATTCCGGTGCAGTGAGAAATCGACAGTGCGTTTGTCGGGGTATTTCTTGTCTGCTGCTGTTCACCATGCAGCAATGACGCTTGCCAGCCTTCACCTTTGACTCTGGCTGAAATGCAGGCGAGGACGAGTAATGCTTCGAGATCGCCGTCAAAATGCCTGCGCAGTTCCGTCATGAGCGTCACGAAACCGGCGACGTGAGCAGGATGGATCACGTCGAGGCGTTCTTCGATCCAAGCGCGTGTCATCGAACGTGGCAACATGCGTCTGGACCTCCCGGCCTTCTTCGCAGTCTCGCAAAGCCAGACTACCCGAGCGAAGCATCTTCACCAAGTGATTGACGGTTAGGCTGCCGGGTGATTGCAAGTCCGATCATACTGGATCTTCCGGGCGCGCCTTTCACGCTCGGTGCCGGGGGTACGACGGAAGTGTAAGACGCACTCAGCCGTCGGGCCCAGCTCGGGAGGTGGATCGGGTAAAAGTCGCTATTCGAGTCGTTCCTCAAAGTGAACCAAGGCGTTTCCGTTAACATCAGTCATCACGAGACCGGCGCCGTATCGCACGTAACCGGATACCCGGCGCAGGGCCTCAAGAAAGCTCCGTTCGAGACCCTCTGCTTGATCGGGACAGGCCATCAGCGTCCCCGCGAAACTCCCCGGAAAAGAGATCTGGCCTTTCGAAAGGATTAGCTGCCCGGTGAACCGATTGCATCCGCCGAAGATCGAGAAATTCATTTCATCGTCAATTGCCAGTGTTGCAGGGTCGTCATTAGACCATGGCTTGCCTGCGACTTCAGTGACGCCCCACAAGATGCCCGATATGGATCGGGGAATGGCGGTGGCGATTCGATCATCTTTTGTCCACATGGTGAGCAGGATATCCACCTGTCGCATATCGGCGCCGTCAAAGACGCGGTACAGCTGTGTGGACCTGAAAATCAGATCTTCACCAGACCATATGACGGCGACAAGAGCATAGCGCGATCGTTTGTCGATGATTTTTGGATCATAGCTCAAGCTCACGGCCATCGGAACGCCTGCAATCGCGAAGCGCTTGGACGCCAGGAGCTTTGCAGCCATTTCCGCCCGAGATACATCGAGAAGCTGAACATCAAGTTGCGCGTCCGGTGGGAGGGCAATGCGCTCCCGATATGAAACCGTGATTTCGATGGATTTCGAATCCGCCTCCGCCGAGGAGGACGTTGCGGCCTGGGCCATTATCAGCGCGAGAGTAAGAACGACGAGTCGCATATTCGATTGCCTGTGAAGGAGGGGTGGAAAGCGAAACCTTAAGTGGAAATGCCAGGCCTTGAGGGACTGGTGGGAAGTTTTTTGCGCCTAGAGCGGAGAGGCACTCGAGAAGACATAGCGGGAATGCTGTCCCCGCCGGGTCCTTGGTTGCTTCTGTGTATTGTTCTCCGCGTCTTCGCCGACCTCACCACCCAGTCCGGAGAGAAGCTCACCAGGTCTGACCGTTAGTGCTGCCACAATAGGAGAATGCTTGCCGACACTGTCGATGTCGGCGACGTGTAGATGCATGTCAGTTTGAGGAAACGGTATCGAGATTCCGCGTTCGTCGAAAGCTTCCTTAACAGCACGCCTCAGGTTCCAATAGACTGTCAGGTAGTCTTCCGCGCGAACCCAGGGGCGGCGGTGCTCTAAACCCCGGAAACTGGACCGTTTGAAGCTGGAGTTTTCGGCTACGCTTTCCTGGCTGGGAAAGGAGCTGAGGACGATGAAGGCATCGAAGTTTTCGGACGGGCAGAAGGCGTTCGTGCTGAGGCAGGGTAAGGAGGGCACGCCGGTCGCGGAGATCTGCCGCAAGGCGGGGATCAGACAGACTCGATGGGTGTCGCTGGCGCTGGTGTTGGTGATAACATCTCCCCAGACTTTGCTGTTTGGGATCACGATGACCCGGTTGTCCGGCGTGATCATCTTGGTCGCGGCGATCGAAACAGAATCCACGGTCCCGGAGGTGGCGCCAACATCCACATAGTCGCCCTCGTCGAAAGGACGGTTGATCATGATTATCAGCTCGGCAGCAAGGTTGCCCAAGTTGTCCTGAATCGCGAATGCGATGATGAAGGAAGCGCCCCCGACAACCGCGAACAGCGGCGTTACGTTCACGCCGAGAACCGCGAGGACGATCATCAATCCGACCGATACAGTCAGCCAGTACACAACCATGACAAGGAAATCGCGGAGCAACTTCGAAAGGTTTGGCACCTGGCGGATGGCGCGCCGGAGCCAGATGCGGACCATTCTCGCCGCGATGAAGAGATCGAATAACGATGCAATGATTATCGTGACGCTGAAGCCGAGCTGTACGCCTCCGTCGGGCGAGATCACCCAGTTCCACGCGCTGTCGAACAGTTCCTGAAACGTTAGGCGCGAAGTCTCCTTAATGCTGATTGCGCTGACGGAGTCGCGCAATACCGACACCTCTGCCGGGTCTCCACCCTTGGCCTCCAGGTTCGATACCTCGGCCATCAGCTTGTCGAAGACCTCCTGACGCTCGGCGAGCAACACAAGACGCTCCTCACGCAATTTCGCGGTGACATAAACTTCCGCCGCAAGAAGCTCGACCGTCTTGTCAACGACAGCCTGCGTGGCTGCTCTTGCTCTGCCCTGCCATGACGCCGCAAAAGGCCCCAGTTGATCCAGCGTCAGCGGAATCAGAAGCAATTCAAGATCTTCGAGTTTGATGGACCGGGCTTCGAGACCCGCGGGATATGGCGGTGTGCTCCCAACTTGGGCAATAGAGCCCGGACTTGCCTCCGTCGCCGCTTCCGCGACCGCATCGCCTTGCGCGAAGCCAATGCTGGCCGATATCGCGAGGAACAACGAAAAGACCGCTATTGCGATGACATGCGCCAGTGGTTCCTCTTTTGGGTTGAGTTTCATCTGTCCCCTGCGGTATCGGTGGCTGTTCTAGCAGGAGGCTGTTGTTTCTTCTCGCACGCATCTACCCATTTCGGGTATATTGCTAACTTGTCGGGGCTCTTTGGCGGTGCATTGATCCTGTCAATTAGGTGGTCCACGCCGGATCAGCTAATCGCGATAGTCGCGGGCGCTGCCATCCTGTATGCCAACACAAAGGCTATGCGCTATGCGCGCACCCAAGGTTGCTTCAAGTTTCCGGCGCGTGCCAGAAGACCGCGAAGCGCCGGCTTGAAAGGGATGATGCGTCATGCGGCTTATCAAGTTTCTCGCGACGATCATTATCGTCTTGGTGCTGGCCATCGCCGCCTTGCGACTTACCCATCCGCTCCCGCCACTCCCGGCGGGCGATTCGTCGACTGCACTTCCCGCCAGTGAGGACACACGCCTCGGAGCCGCCATCCTGCCGCTGATGGTGGAGAATGAGGGGATGAGTGGGGTGGTTCCGCTGGCCGACGGCCGCGATGCGCTCGCGGCGCGGATCCTGTTCGCGCGAGCCGCCGACGAGACCATCGATGCACAATATTATATCTGGCATCACGACACGACAGGCTGGCTTCTCCTCGAAGAGTTGCGCGCAGCCGCCGCGCGCGGCGTGCGGGTGCGCTTGCTGCTCGACGACAACGGCATCCCAAGCCTCGACAATGTCCTGGCTGATCTCAACGCGATGGAGAATGTCGAGATCCGAATCTTCAATCCTTTCACGATGCGAAGCCCCAAGCTCTTGTCTTATGCCTTCGACTTCTTCCGGCTGAACCGGCGTATGCACAATAAGTCGATGACGGTCGATGGCGTCGCAACGGTGATCGGCGGGCGCAATATCGGCGACATCTACTTCGCCTACGGCGAAGGCGTCGCCTATTTCGACTTCGACGTGCTGGCCGTCGGCCAAGCGGCGAAGGACGTCTCCGCAGATTTCGACGCCTACTGGAGCAGCGGTTCGTCTTACGCCGCCGCCGATGTCCTCCCGCCGTCCCGGGGCGGGCTGGCGGAGCTGGCATCGGCGGTGGCCGAGGCTGAGAAGAGCGCACGCGGCACTGATTATGCCAAGGCGATCACTGATGCACCTGTATTGTCGCAAATCATAGCGGGCAAAGACGTGATGGAATGGACGAAAGTCACACTGGTCAGCGACGACCCTGCGAAAGGTTTGGGCGATGCCGAGGACGAAGCCCTGCTGGTAGGGCTGCTTCCGAAGCTTGTCGCGGCACCCGAGGAGAGCGTTGATCTCGTCTCGGCCTATCTCATCCCGGGCGAGGCGAGCACGGAGATGCTCGAACAGTATATTCGGAAGGGAATCCGCGTCCGGCTGATGACGAACTCGCTTGAGGCAACTGACGTGCCGGTCGTTCACAGCGCCTGGATGGGATATCGTGACCGGCTTGCGCGTGCGGGAGCCGAGGTTCTGGAACTGCGCTCGCGCCCCGAAAACTCAGGAGGTGCCTCACTGACCCAAATTCTGACGGGGTCTCAGTCCAGCCTGCACGCGAAGACCTTCTCCGTCGATCGCAAACACCTCTTTATCGGGTCGTTCAACTTTGACCCGCGCTCGGCCAACCTCAACACCGAGATGGGCTTCCTTGTCGAGAGTCCCGCCATCGCGACAGCAATGGCGCGCGCCCTCGACCGTCCGGAGACCTTCTATGCGGTAGACGCAGCGCCAGACGGCGCCATGGTCTGGACAGAGACCCATGCCGACGGGACGACCCAAGTGTATGACCACGAGCCCAACACTTCTGCGGTGGAACGGAGTATCGTATGGCTCATGAGCCTGCTGCCGATAGAATGGGTCTTGTGACAAACAGACTGACCTTCCCGTCAAACACGTGTGCTGCGGGCTGTTCCGTGCCAGTTCCTTCACACTCAACAAGACTTACATCGAAATTTTCAGGTGCATTTCCTTCCCACGAAGATGGATCACTGAACAGGCGTGATCACGGCATCTGGAGGCCGGGGGCAACGCGGGTAGCAACCGGCGCCAGATCCGGCAAGGTGTGTAGCTTGTCCGCGGCTTCATCGTGGTGCAGACGCACCGGCCAACTAGACCGAAGGTAACGAGCAAACTGGTCGAGGCATGGTATCGAGACCGGGCCCACATCAAGTCTCCGGAGCGGATCGAACTCTGCCTCGGTCTCTTCCCGGATCCCGAGGAATTCGGGCCTAATGGCCTCATCGTGCGACAGACCCGGCAGCGATGGGGGTCCATGTTCCGGCAGGGCACCTGCTTCTGAACCGCCGCCTCGCGAAGGCGCCGGTCGACGCCATCGACCACGTGATCACCCACGAGTTCTGCCACGTGGCAGAGCCTCATCACGGGGCCGCCTTCTTCGAACTCCTCGACAAGGTGATGCCCGACTGGGGGCGTCGGAAGCAGAAGTTGGAGCGGGCCATGGCTTGAGAACTTCCGAACCCGGTCGCAGCAGTCCTAAACGCGACCCAAATCCAAGCAATTTCAGGGGCTGGTTTTTTTGTTATTCAACAACACCTTATAAGAAGTTCACCAAACGGGCACAGTCATGAGGTCCAGAGAATATCGGCCCTGAGAGACCGCTTCCAGCCCTCCTAGTGTCGGGGTCAGTGCTCAGCCCCTCCCGCATAACCCTCGAAAACAACGGAAAAATCCGGCATCAATGGGATCAGGAGAACGCTTTCGCGGGGGCGAGTGGCGGAGGGGATGGGCCTGCGGTCCAACCTTCTCCACCTCGCTCGGCCTTCCGGCAGTTCGGCTTCGGATCTGTATTTCCGTTTTTTTACAATAGCTTATCCAAGTTCGTCCTTGAGCCGGTCGATCTGGTGCACCCGCTCGTGCAGGATGGTGACTGTGCCGACGTCGCCATTGCCGAGCCGTCTCGACGTGCACGCGCGATCGGACCGAAAGCATCGTCGTGTTGGTGTCTAACTGTGCCGTCGTGACGGCATTGCCGGCAACATCGTGAAACCAGTCGATGCGGGCTTCGGGAGTGATCTCCAACTCGAAGGATGTCAGCCTGAGATCCCGGGTCTCCCTCGGACGCAGCATCAGCCTCTGCGGCCCGAATGAAACCGCGGTGCGATACCGATAGCTGGTCGCGCGTGTGATGGTGACGGATGGCATCGGTGATGTCTACGACATTCGACCGCCGGAACGCCGGCGCCCATGTCCGCCACCCTCGTAGATCGCCGTGCGCCAGACGGCAGATCCCTTGCATCTCGAACATACCCGCTCACCGAACCCCTCGCTCCAGAAGGATGACCTGCACCTGAGGCAGACACGCTCGGCAGCAATGTCGGCTGTCGCCCTCACAACCTGGATTTCCGCGTCTGCTGATTTCATTGTCACTTGCGCTCCTCACGCTTCCGCAGCCGCTCCATGTCTCCGATGGCCCGCCTGATCAGTTTCTGAATGCGTTCATCGCGGGCCGCCGGTGTTGCCGAATATCGTTCGAGAAGGAACCGCCACTTCTCCATCACCTCGACCCATGTTCGCGCCGGCTCAGCCAACATCTGGTCTTCGAGACTACGGAGGTGCGGTTGCTCCGAAGGTGGCGAAGACGGGGCGTCGTTCGCAGGTCGCCGCCGCATTTCCATCTCATGTCGGCCGGCTTCTGTCCTGCGACCGTCAAGATCGATCGGGTCATCCGTCACGCCAATGCTCCCAAAGCCCCACCACGGCCCGCTTGCGGTCGGACGTGGTGTCGTTTTGCGGACCCGCAAGTCATTCTCCGATGCCTGGGCGCCCGCTTCCAGCGCGCGGTCCGGTATCGTCCGTCTCGGCCCCTTTGCGTGGTGGGGCGGCGCTGCGCGTTCCGCCTGCGCTTTCCTGGCTGGTACGGGGCTGGGCCGAATAGAGGACTCGGATCTCGGCCTCGTCCACCCCGTCCGCCTGCATGACGAGACGGATCATCGGGTCGGCCAGCATCTCCTCGAGGAAGTAGTCCGTCAGAGCCTTGCCGGTGAGCTTGTCCTTGGCCACTGCACTCTCCAGTTCGGCGAGCGGCACGGTGAGTGTTCGACCGAGCCCGGGATGCGAGGCGCGCGGATGGAGGTGCACGAGAACGGACGACGCCCAGGCGCCCGGCTCGATCCAGTCCGCTGGCTCGAGCAACTGAGTCTCGATCTCGTATTCGCCGGGCGGCAGGGTTTCGTTGAAACTCGGAAGCTGGAACGGTCGCAGGAATACGGCATTCGTCTTGATCGAAGTGGTCATATCGAATCTCCAGGACGATTGGTGACATGGGGTACCATGACGAGAATGCCGCCAGAACGGCCGGCCTCGCGAGCCGGTGACGAACGAACACATCTGTCCTGCTGCGGGAAGCCACTCATCATTTGCCAGAAACAGGCGACGCCTCGGCTGGGTCGTGTCTTGCGTCCCAAGTCCAGACGTCGAACTGCGTCAGGGTGTTCGGCCCAAAAGTCTGCGTCAGCGGCACATCCGCAGCATCTCGGCCACGGGCGATCAGGATCCGTCCCTTCCGCCGCACGTTGTTGCGTGGATCGAAAACCCACCAGCGGCCGTCGAGATAGACCTCCATCCAGGCTGCAAAATCGCCGGGCGGATGCGGCACGGGCTCGCCGATATCGCTCAGATAGCCGGTACAGTAACGGGCCGGGATATTCATGCACCGGCAGAACGCAATTGCTAGATGGGCGAAATCCCGACAGACCCCCTGTCCCCCCGCCAGCGTCTGGGACGCCGTGCGTGTCGCGTTCGCCTGCATGTAGTCGAACGAGACCGAGGAGTACACGAAATCGCAGATCGCCTGGACGCGTGCCCAGCCAGGCGGGGTGTTCTCGAATAGGCGCCAGGCCTCCTCCGACAAAAGATCGGTGTCGCAGTAACGACTGCCGAGAAGATAGACCAAGGTTTCGAAGGGCAGGTCCTGAACTGCGTGTTGCTCGGCCTCGGGCGCTGTCGGATCAGGCAGTCCGGTGTCGCGGAAGATCCCGTCGTTGGACAGGGTGAAGTCCCCCGCCGGGGCCACCATTCGCGTGCACCAGTTGCCGAACCCATCGCGATAGCTTTCCAGCGGCACACTGGGCGAGGTAACCAGATAGTCGGCGCGCTCCAGATCGCCGAAGCGCGAATAGTGCACGTTCAGCATGGCAATGAGCGGCGTCGGTTGTGTCAGCCTGTAGCGCAAGCGACAACCGATGCGCATCCGGATGCCCGGTCCACCGACATGATCGAATCGTGGCAATCTATCGTCCAATAACGCACTCCCCATCCGCGAGTTGGAAACCGCGATCGCAGCTCCAGCGGTTTCCCAATCGATCGAGATGGGCGTTCGCAGGAAGATCTATCGCGACGCAGGCATCGTCCACCGCCTCAAAGCCCCGTTCGCACCTCCATCCCGGCCCGTAGGACTCCTGGTCGAGATACGCATTCGCAGGAAGCGCCACGGGATCGCAGCGGCCATCGATTTCGAAGAAACCTCTCTCGCAGGCCCATGCGTCACCGTAGTCCGCGTTGGTGAGATACCCGTTCTCCGGAACCGCGATCGGAACGCAGGTGTCGGAACTGGCGGTGAAACCACGCTCGCAGGTCCATCCGGAGCCTGATGTTTCGTCGGTGAGGTAGGCATTGTCTGGTAGGACGATTGGAACGCAGGTCTCGCGCTCCTGTCGGTATCCGCGGTCGCACTGCCAGTCATGGCCGGAGGATCGCAGGAAGGCATTCTCGGGCACTGGGATCGCCTCGCAGGCGGTCCCTCCCACTTCTTCGTACCCGCGCCGACACACCCAGCCCGAACCGTAGGACCGACCGGTTGCATAGGCATTCTCCGGGATGTCGATGGCGACACACTCCCCACCGGTCACCCGGAAACCAAGCGCGCAGTTCCAACCGCCGCCATAGCTTCGGGCTTCTGCATTGCCCGGCAGTGGCCCGGTGCCGTCTTGCGCGAAGACGGGGAGGGCCATGGATGCGATCACTCCGGCCACGACTGCCTTCCTCGCGATCAGCCTTGCAAGCGGGTGTCTCGTCGATTCCTTGTGGTGCCTCATCGGCTCTTCCTTTGCGGACCGGAGTCCGTCGGCTGCCGCGCGGGTCTTCGATAGCCCAAGCGTGAGTGTTCCGGTCAACCGTCGGGTGCGCGCGGCAGGTGGCGGCGAGCCCTTGAAGTTCGATCTCGACGGCATGCCTTCGTTTTCGGCCACCTGGATCGGGAATTCCTGAGGGAATTTTGGTGGGGTGATACCGGTCATTGCAGGGACAACTTGTGTAAGGCCGCCGCCGCCAAGGCATGTTCCTTCTGGTGGTAGTCGCCGCGAAACTTGCCATCTACCTGCACCTGCCAGATGCCGTTTCTTTCGCGTACCTGAACCCCTCCTCGTTGCGCTGGCTGGTCCATGGAAGACACCTGTTCTCCTCTGCTTCCCGGCGGCACTGGTTGATTTTCGGTCACGTCCAGCTCCTTAGCCTTTGGCGCGCGCACGTCGCCGAGGAGCATCACGGCGCGAATGAATTCTTCTGCGTAGTCGTCGGTTTCGCGGTGATCGTGTTCGTGCCGGGCCATCCGCATCGGTTCGACGAACCGTTCTCGCAGGTGGTCGATGAAACGTGGCTCGGTGCGGGCCATGTAGGCGATAAGCGCTTGGAGCACCCTTTCATGGGCCAGTACGCGCCGCTCGAGATCGGTCGCCTCCGAAGCAGGAGGCGCAGGGGTTTGCGCATGTGTCATGATCTGTTCCGCACCCCGCGTATTGATGTTGAATTGCCCTGTCTCGTTCAGAGTTCGAGTGCGGCGAGACACGCCTGCGCGATGTCCCGATCCGGGGCATCAGTTCCGGGCATGGTCGCCCAGCCCGCGGCCATGAGCGCGTCGCGCCGCTGGTAGGTCGAGGCGTCCCGGATCGTCTCCATCTTGACTGCGCGTGCCGGGTCGGAGCTCGCCATGTCGAGGCAGACCGGCACCATGGAGGCGACAACGTTGTCACGAGACATCGCCATCGCCCTGTCATTCGCGGTGCCGCCGGTCACCCAGCCGCCCCAGGTGAAGCCGACCACGCCAACGAAAACCGCGCCGATCGCGGCGCCGTAGATACCGGGCTTGAGCCATTCGGGAGTGTTCATGTTCTAACCTCCTGCGGGGAAAGCGCCGCTTCGCTGTGATTGTTGGTCTGGCTCAGGGCCGCGTCCCGACCCAGCGCCTTTTTCAGATCATTGTCAGAAATCGCGCGGAACTCGGTGCGTCCCGTATGACTGCCGCTGCCGCGCACTGTCAGGTAGGTTGCCGTCCGCCGGTAAGCCTCGAAGCTGAGCCCCTGGAGAAGCTCTTCTTCGACAAGAACCTCGTAGTCGCCCGCAGGCAATTCGCCCGGGTATCCCGGCAAGGTGAACGCGTTCGAAAACGTCACCGTAGATTGAGTCGACCGCATGGTCATTTCAGGCCTCCGCGATGGTGGAAGATCTGTCGTCCATCACTGTTTTCGGCCCGCGGTTTCGGGCGCTGACCAGTCGAACGATCTCTGTTCTTGTACCCAAGGCGAATTCGTGGCGCACTGACACATGTTAGTATCGAGAGCCGCACCAGTTGAAAATGCTTGGGGCCTGCCGTCAGCACTGAACTGTGTAAGGGCGCGGAAACGGACCCGCACGTAACCTGCGGGAAACAGGGGCGATCTGCGCTTCTGTAACCAGGGAAAGGATTGGCTATGGTCGACCCCAATGTCCTCACCCGCATCCGCCCGAGTTCGAGCGATTTCTCTATGTGTCGGTCGGCGAAGACCGGAACGGCTTTGTCGTAACGGTCCTCTCCACATTCGCTCGGCTCGGTCTCGATTCATGGAACGAAACCGCTGAGCTGGTCACGCAGAGGCGCAGCATCGCCATTCTCACCTACCCGTTCTCGGCAGAGAAACCCGACGTGCCCATCTACAAAGCACTCTGCGCCTTGAGCTACCTCAACGATGACAACAAAAGGCTGAGGATTTCCCACCAGCATACTGCCGTGACTTGAGAGCCGAAGAGGCAATCGACCTGCCGCACGCGCCGGGACTAACCTCCGTCAGTGCGTCGAGGCGCCGAAACCGGTTGGGTGAGACGTGCCCGCCGAACAGTTGGTGGTGCATCTTTTTCCGAGTAGCCGAGTAGTGTGTGGGCATGCCGATCCTTAAAGGGTCGGCATGTCGGCGCGCTTCTTATTCTCTGAACGTCAAGGAAAGGACAATCCCAATGGCTCCTGAACACAACGAGACCGCCGAGAAGATGAATGACGTGAAGGACGGGTGAGACAAGGCGTTCTCCGGCCTGAAGAAGGATGCGGCGTTGAAGCACTACCGGGCTGCCGAGAAGGCGCATATGGCAAAGAACGACGCCGAGACCAACAAAGAACGCGATGCGGCGACCTACGCCTTCGCGTGACCCCGATCGTCTGACGTGATTACCGGGGTCGCCGTCCGAACAACGGAGGGCGGCCCTCTCACTTCAGGAGTGGCCCGGTCTGGTCCAGATAGGCTGCATCGAACTCGGCAAGTTTCACCAGGCCGCCATAGTCGTGAAACGTCACGTGGCCGTCCCGAAAGGTCACCAGTCCGCTCTCGCGAAGCTTTCGCAAGACGCGGTTCACGTGGACGGCACTCAGCCCCAGTGCATCCGCCAGGTGATACTGCGTGAGCGGGCAGTCGTACCCCTCCTTGCCCCCCAATCCCACCAGCATTAGCCTCGAGCTCAACTCCAACAATAGATGCGCCATGCGGGCGTCCGCATCACGCCGACCGATCCCGACGAGATGTTCCACGACCATCGCCTCGTCCCGCGAGGCCGCCCAGAGTATGGAGGTCGCCAGGCGAGGGGTCCGCGCGAATGCCTCGAGAAGATCGCTCGTCAGCACTTCGGCGGCCTCGATGTCCACGATGGGTTCGAAACTGTGATCCGAGGTGCGCAAGAGAACGCTCCGCAACCCCAGGAAATCCCCAGGCACCTGGAAATCCACGATCTGCCGCGTTCCGTCGGCCTGTAGCTTATAGGAACAGACCCAGCCCGCGGACAGAATATACGCGGCCTGAGCCGACTGGCCCTGATGCACCATGTCGCGCCCTGCGATGAATGTACGGCGGCGCTGGTGCAGGCGTTCAAGCACGGCCAATTCGACATCAGACAGGGCGACGAAGGCTGAGAGCTTTCGGGTCAGGGGGCTTTGTTCAACTGATGTCATGGGACTCCTGGCGTGTCGTGATGACCCAGAAGCGGAAATCGGTCCGAACACTGCTCTGGATCAGTCCAGCATAGAGCACTTCCTGCGAGAAGTGCGGATGCATTCGAGCCTCACCATCCTGGTTCGCGATGCCAAGAAGGGAAACCCAGATGTCCACCGCAGGCGAGCATGCAGGCCAGGCTGCCTTGTCGATTTGCGAGGCGCTGCTGCTTGCCATGAGCGATCGAGGGCTGCTTCCAGAGCACGAGATCGTGGGGATTCTTCGCGACGCCGCAGCGACCCATGAGAATGCCGTCGGCACCGAACTCGAAACGGAAGGTCACCGAGCCGTCGCGGACTTGATCAACGCGATTATCACTGGCGGTAAATCTTTTAGCCGCATGTGAGGTCGAACTTCGAAGAGGAGCCGGAGAATGAATGGGTGCTAACTGGTCTACAGCAGGGAGATATTCTTGAGGCGCTATTGTAGAAGCCCTGCTGAGCCATCATTTCGATAACATTGGCACTCCGGTATGGCGAGTGCCAAAGCTCATCCGAACATCGCCATGCTCCCTTGGACATCCGAAGAAGGAGCACTTACGTGTCGTTCACTCCACTCCACGACCGGGTTCTCGTCCGCCGCATCGAAGGCGACGCGAAGACCTCAGGCGGACTCATCATCCCTGACGCCGCGAAAGAGAAGCCGCAGGAGAGTGACGTCGTCGCGGTCGGCGCTGGCGCTAGGGACGAGGATGGCGAGCGCATTGCCATGGAGGTTAAGGCTGGCGACCGGATCCTGTCCAGAAAATGGTCGGGGACCGAAATCAAACTCGACGGCGAAGATCTCATCATCATGAAGGAGAGCGTAATTCTCGGCGTCATGGCCTGACCCCGACAACTACGCCGAAATCTCATTCTCAGGAGCACCCGACCATGTCCGCCAAGGAAGTCCGGTTCAGCACCGACGCCCGCGACCGAATGCTGAAAGGCATCAACACGCTGGCGAATGCCGTCAAGATCACCCTCGGCCCCAAGGGCCGGAACGTCATCCTCGACAAATCCTGGGGTGCGCCGCGCATCACCAAGGACGGTGTAACAGTCGCCAAGGAAATCGAGCTTTCAGATCACTTCGAGAACATGGGCGCGCAGATGGTGAAGGAGGTGGCTTCCCGCACAAATGACGAGGCTGGCGACGGCACTACGACCGCAACCGTTCTGGCACAGGCCATCGTCAAGGAGGGCATGAAAGCCGTCGCCGCCGGCATGAACCCGATGGATCTGAAACGCGGAATCGACAGGGCCGTGGCCGCAGTGGTGGCCGAGATCAAGACCATGTCCAGATCGGTCGGCGACAGCGACGAGATCGCCAAGGTCGGGTCCATCTCGGCCAACGGAGAAGTCGAGATCGGTCGGCAGATTGCCGACGCGATGGCCAAGGTCGGGATGGAAGGTGTGATTACCGTTGAGGAAAACAAGGGGTTGGAGACCGAAACCAAAGTGGTCGAAGGCATGCAGTTCGACCGCGGCTATCTGAGCCCCTATTTCATCACGAATGCTCAGAAGATGATCGTCGAGCTGGATGACTGTGTCATCCTGCTTCACGAAATGAAAATGACATCCCTCGCATCCATGGTGCCGTTGCTGGAGGCTGTGATTCAGGCTGAGAAGCAACTGCTGATCGTAGCCGAGGATATCGAGGGCGAGGCGCTGGCGACGCTGGTCGTCAACAAGCTGCGCGGCGGGCTGAAAGTCGCGGCCGTCAAGGCGCCCGGCTTCGGAGACCGCCGTAAGGCGATGATGGAAGACGTTGCCGTGCTGACGGGCGGTCATGTGATTTCCGCAGAAATGGGTACCAAGCTGGAGAGTGTCACCATGGACATGCTCGGGTCCGCCAAGAAGGTCGCGATCACCAAAGATGACACGACGATCATCGACGGTGCCGGCGATAAGGACGCAATCGCGGCGCGCGTCAGGCAGATCCGGGCGCAGATCGAGGAGACCACTTCGGACTACGACAAGGAGAAGCTGCAGGAACGGCTGGCCAAGCTTGCCGGCGGCATTGCCGTGATCCGGGTCGGCGGGGCAACCGAGATCGAGGTGAAAGAGCGCAAGGACCGCGTGGACGATGCGCTGAATGCCACTCGCGCTGCGGTTCAGGAAGGTGTCGTGCCCGGTGGCGGCGTGGCACTGATCCATGCTGGCAAGGTGCTGGCGACGCTGAAGGGTGAGAACGGTGATCAGGATGCCGGCATCAAGATCATGCGCCGCGCGATCCAAGCACCGCTGCGCCAGATTGCCGGAAATGCCGGGGTCGACGGATCGGTCGTTGTTGGCAAGGTGATTGAGAATGACAGCCCGAGTTTCGGTTTCGACGCGCAGGCCGAGGAATACGGCGACATGCTGAAGGCCGGTGTCATCGATCCGACGAAAGTCGTCCGGATCGCGCTCGAAAACGCCGCATCCATTGCCGGGCTATTGATCACGACCGAAGCCATGATTGCGCAGAAGCCTGAAAAGGCTGCTGCCGGCAGCGAAATGTCCGACATGGGTGGAATGGGCGGAAGGATGTGAACGACAGCATCGCTTGTGCAGGGGCCTCGGGATGCAAAACTTCATTCTTGATGGACACAAACACGCATCACTTCGTCAGAAGAAGCAACCAGGAGAAATTGAAATGGCCAAAGGTGACAAGCAACGCGGCAACCGTGAAGCGAAGAAGCCCAAGAAGGCAAAGGAAAAGGTCGTTGCAACAGCCGACTTCACGAAGGGCAAAGCCTTGACCAATCTTGGCGAGCACAAAAAGAAATAGCTAGCGGAGCAAGTATTTGACCATCTCTGGAGATGGTGCCGGGTGGCGGCGCGACGCGGCGACATGCTGTTTCGGGCAGCCTAGTGGCGCACATGCGGGCGAACGAGTCTCGACCTCAGGGCCGATGTGTCCCTCCAGTTTTCTGTGATCGGCAATTAGTTAATACAGGTCGCATGGTGAACAAGGCATTTGGCATTGCCGACCTGCGCTGGCAGTGCGACAAGGGCGACATGAAAGCGCAGGCAGAACATGGAGCACAGCAGGGTCGGGCATCATTTGCCTTGATCATGCTTTTGTCGCTTCTGCTGGTCTGGGTAAGTGCACAGTCCAGACCGAGAGATCTGTCTCTGCAACCTGCACTTGCCAACCTTGCAGCACTGCAAGGGGTAGAGTCTCTAGCCATCCTCACCTCTGCCGGTAAGATGCTGCACGTGCCGGACTTCCGGCAATCGGGCGATCCGGAGGATACGACCGTTGTCTGCGACTGCCAGCATTTGGCGCTGGCAGTATTGCTTGCGGCGGTGCCTTGTACACCCGGTGTGCACTGTGTCGTTGGCGAGAAAAGCCGCCCTGAACCCCGCGCGCCCCCAATTTCCTGACTGCTGATGCACAAGGACCGCGCCACGGCGCGCGGCTCCTCAATGCCCCCAACGGCTCGCCCAAACCTAGTGCTCACAGGTCGCGAGGCGACCTGCGGGGAAATCAAGGTCACATCATTTTCCGGTATCCGACGCGGTCTGTGCTGCGTGCGCGGCCGGTTCGAGGACAGTTCATGTCACGAACCCTTCTCTGGAAACGCCTCCTAATCTGGGGCGTATGTCTATGGGGCATCCTCTTTGCCCTTCCCAATGCCTTTTATCCGACCGTTGAACGGCACAACGATGCCGCTGCCATCCTTGCCGAAACCGGAGCTTTGTCGGGAGTGGCCGAGGCCGATCTCGAGCGATGGCCGTCGTGGCTCCCGTCCAGCCTAGTCGCCCTTGGCCTTGATCTGCGCGGTGGCGCACATCTTCTGGCCGCAGTGCATGTTAAGGATGTCCATGCCGCAAGGATGGAACTGCTCTGGCCGCAGGTGCGGGATGCGTTGCGCGAGTTGCACGATCAGGTGGGCACTGTCCGCCGCTTGGATGCGCCGGCGGGCGAGCTGCGGGTGACCATCGGTAACCCTGATGGACTGTCGGCCGCCCTTGTCGCGGTCACTCCTTCGCCGAGGCCGACGTGATCTCTGCGCTGCAGACGTTCGAGGACGTCTGGAGCCAGCTGTTCCCTGCAGAGCAGACCCGGATCGTGCAGTTGCTGGTGGGCCGGGTCACCGTCACGTCCGAGGGGCTGGTCATCGATGTCCGGACCGACGGCGTCTCCGGCGTCATGCGCGACATGATGGCCCCACGAAAGAAGGTGGCGGCGGAATGATGAAACCCGACGAGTCCATCCAGATCTTCGTGCCGCTCAAGGTCCGCAAGCAGAACGGTCGGCCGAAGATCATGCCGCCCTCCACCTATCTGCCCAGCGAAGACCGGACACAGGATCCGCATATCCTGCGCGCCATCGGCAGGGCGTGGGGCTGGCGGCGGCGCATGGAGACTGGTGAATTCAACACGGTGACCGATCTGGCGAAAGCCGTAGGGCTGGCCGAACGCCATGTCAGCCGACAGCTGCGGCTCGCCTATCTCGCGCCGGGGGTCCTCAAGCGCTTGGTCTACAAGCGGGAGGTGCCCGCCGTGACCCTGTTGAAACTGACCGATGTCGCGGCCTTGCCGTGGCACGAACAGCCGGAGCGGGTGTTCGACTGAGCCTCAGTGAAAGCTCGCCTGAAACGTCGTCGCGGTCAGCGAGACATGCGCGTCCAGTGGCGGATGCAGTTCGAACGCCTTTGGCTCGCGTGAGAAATTCCAGAGCCGAAACATGCGCCATTCCGACCGGCGTTCGTCGGCCACGGCCAGTTCGTTGCGGGTGATGTGGAAGGGCGTGCGCTCCCATCCGTTCGTCGTCTTGACTTCGATTAGCCGCGGGAGCCCGTCCGGGGCGAAACTCGCAATGTCGTAGCCCGCGCCGTCGCCATCCTCCTCCGACACCCAGCGCACCTTGCGCGCCAGATCGTCCCGTCCTGCTGTCCGCAAGGCCGCCCGTTCATGCGCCAGCACGCGCTCCTCGCCCGCGCGGCCGAGTGCCCGGTTGCGCTCGTCCCGGCCGGCCACGTCGAACTTGCGGGCGATGTGCAGCATCTGGTCCAGCTCCTGCGGAGGCGGCTGGTTCGACAGCGTCGGCGGCGGCCCGATCCAGATCTGCGCCGCCTCGCGCATGCCACCCGCAGGACGCAAACCCGGCTGACGCCCAAGCCAGGCCGGGTTCAGCGCCAGCCACCGCGCCACGGCATCAACCAGCGTCATCTGAAAATTGAACGCGGGTTTGTAGCCGGGGATCCAGTCCTCGCCGAGGCCCTTCAGCACCGCGCTGATGTTCTGGTGCTTGAACTCGACGGCCCCCTCGGACCGGTCGTTCAGCAGCGGAAGGAGCGCGCGGCGATGCTCGGCCTTGCTGTAGCGGCGCGCGGAGATGTCGATGGCCAGCATCGCGAAGTAATCCGCGACGATCAGGTCGTTCTCTTCATCCGTCCAGGGACCGTTCGACATTGCGCCAGGCTATGGGCGCGAAGTCTGTTTGTCATCAGAGACTTCCGGCAGGGTCCTGTCTCGCTTCGGACGCTTCCGCCGGACTTGGGGATCGGCCACCACGGAGGCGTCTTTCTGACCGCCCTGCGCCTTCGTGTCAGTCTCCGTCACCGGATTATCTCGCGAACGGGGCGAACCCATGAACGCGGCAACCCATTGGAAAGACGCGGATGTTTAACGCCGCCCCGTGACCGTCGAGGGGCGCTCGAAGAGAGACGCAGGCCATTCGGAGACCCGTTCTGCGTCAAGCGTCCAGTCTCCGAAGGGCGGATAGCTTGGCCAACGCCCTTTGAAACAAAAAGAAAAAAGGCCCCAATCGGGGCCCCTGGACGGATTCGGCAACTGAATGTGGCGGAGAGGGTGGGAGACTACGCCAACCCTGAGCGCACACCGATAAGGCTATGATCTTGCAGGATAAAAGCGACGGCCTGTTGTCCATTCTGCCTGTTGTCTCACTTGGACAACAGCTTACGCGAGGGGCGTGAAGGCCGCAAGCCGCGCGATCAGCATCAGGTAGTCCGTGTGGTGAAGGTGGGGCAGGGACACTGTGAGGGGGTGGGGGGTTGTGGCCCACCATTAGAAGAGCAGGCCGATAGCCAAAGCCAGTAGCAGGAGCGGCGGCTTGGCTATGCAAGCCTTGGTGGGTGCAAATGCATACCCGCTCGGTCTCCTGAAACGACGGTAAGCCCATGACAACGAAGAAGAAAGGCGGTCTGCCCCGCCCAGCGCCGCGCAAGGTGCCGATTGAGCGTGTTCTGACGGACGAAGACACCTTCCAACCAAGGGGCGGAGGGCTGAATGAAGCCCACGTTTCCACCCTGTTGGACGTGCTGAAGCATGGAAGCGAGTTCGACCCGCTGGCGCTCTGGGAAGACCCCGACACAGGGAAGCTCACGGTAGCGGATGGTCACCACCGGCTGGAGGCACACCGACGCCACGGCAAGGCCAGGCACATACACGCTCTCGTCTATCGCTGCGATGCGAGAACCGCGCTTCTCATCCCCATACAGGACAACGCCAAGGCAAGACTTCCGCTGACCTATGACGACCGCGCCAACTGGGCATGGCGGTTGACGGTCGAAGGAGAGCAATCGAAGGCCGCAGTGGTGGCTGCCTGTGGCCTCTCTGATGGGACGGTTGCCCAGATGCGGCGGGTTCGGCGGGAACTGGCGGAGCGGGGAGAGGATGCCCCTAGAACGTGGTGGGAGGCGCAAACGATGCACAAGGGCGATGACCGGCAGGAGTGGACGGAAGAGCAGCGGGACGAATGGCGGCAGGGGCTGGTGAACAAAGCGCATCGCCAATACGGGGCGGCACTCACTGACCTCATTCGGCGATCACCAGAAGCGGCGGCTGAGCTTCTGGACAGGTGCGGCGGAAGACTTCTACCCAGCGTCATTGATCACTTGGGCTACACCCGTGCAGACGATGAAGAAGACGCTTTCTTTTGAGTGGGTTAGATGCTTTCATGCGCCTGTGTTTCGGCAAGGCGGGCTGTAGATGACCAAGGATGATTGGACGGGTCTGTTTCTGTTCCTGGCTGCGTTGGCTGGCCTCTACGGTCTGCACATGGCTGATGTTGGAGGCTGGCCCGGCGCGATTGTGACCGGGGTGTCTGGCCTGATCCTCGGCTATCACGTGGGCAAGCTGAAGTCGTAGCCGCGATGTTTTCGGGTCGCATTTCTGAACGCCTCACCGATAGTAGGCTGTAGCGATCCTTCCCCCATTACCGGGGGTTGGGTGGCGGCGGGGTCTTCTTGTCTTTGGGTAGGGCTGGGCGGGAAGCATCACCAACCCAGCGCCTCGGTCGTCATCCCCTCGGCTGGTTGCAGTGAAGCTTCCACGGGGTGAGGAAAAGGGTGAGGCGACCAAACCGAACCACCAGCTCACCACCTTCAACAGCACAGCGGGGGCTGACAAGGGGAGCGGAGGGGGTAACCACCAGCGAGAGGTTGCAGAGGAGAGGAAGAGGGAGGTCGTAGCAGCGCATGGTGAGCGTCCATTCATGATCGGGGCGCACCAGCTACCGATGCAAAGTGGCATAGGTTCCAGTGCCTTAGCCTATACCGCATCCATCTTCCTCTGTCCACCCGATCCTTTTGTCTCGCCAGCCTGTTCCCTTTGGGTATACCCCAGAGCGTCACCGGCATGAGACACTTTCGGTGTTCTATTAGGGTTGACTTCGGCATTTCGGAACAGTATCAATCAAGGGTCTAGACCCAAAAAGGACACTGCTATGAAGTATGGATACGCCCGCGTCTCGACCGATGACCAAGACCTGACCCTCCAGCGTGAGAAGCTGCTGGCTGCTGGCTGCGACGTGGTGAGGGAGGAGAAGCGTAGCGGCACCAAGCTTGCCGGTAGGGATGAACTGAAGACATTGCTGGAGTTCATGCGGGGAGGCGACGTGCTGGTAGTCACGCGGCTTGATCGCTTGGCCCGTTCCCTTGAGGATTTGTCGTCGATCGCCCGTCAGCTCCAAGCCAAGGGGGTATCACTGATGGCGACGGAGCAGCCTGTAGACACAAGCAACGCGGCGGGGAAGGCGTTCTTCCAGATGCTGGGGGTCTTCGCTGAGTTCGAGACCAACCTCCGCAGGGAGCGGCAGATGGAGGGGATAGCCAAGGCCAAAGCTGAGGGGGTCTACAAAGGCAGGAAGCCTACCATCGACCCTGCAGAAGTTCGGCGGATGCATGAGGTGGAGGGTCTGGGAGCCACTGAGATCGCCCGCAAGCTTGGGATCGCGAGGACATCCGTCTACCGAGTGCTTGAGAACTCGTGAGCCTGGTTCAACATCCAAGTTGTGCTGGTCACTGAAACTTGCGGCGCTTGAAGGCCTTCAAGTCATCGGGGGAGAGCTTGAACCATTCACCGTTGGCGCGTCGGCTGGCAAAGCGGCGGTGCCAGTAGGCCTCAATACCGGGCGGGTCGTCGGTCCTGATGGCGTGGACCATCACGACCCTCTCAGGCAGAGCGATGCTGATTTGCTTCACACGCTTCTCTAGCTCGTCACTTCGGCCTACCTTGAAGTGAACCCCGGATTGGAGGAGGTAGACCCAGCCTTCCGCCCCGACGAATGATGCCGCAAGATCGTTTGTAGTCGGAGAGGCTGCGGCTTCCGGCAAGATGGAAAGAAGCTCAGTGTCTCCACGCTCCACTGCTCTTTCGCGCAGAGCCACAACTGCACCGAAGGCGTCGCCGAAGACGCGTCGGAATGAGTGGACCCCTACGAAATCAGTCTGTTGGCGGGCGAAGAACTGCCACTCAGCCCAAGTGGGCGGGCGTTGAAAGTGACGGCAGGCCTCCTCGAAGCAATCCAAGACACGCCCTGCGTCGAGTTCTGCAGTCACTTCGTTGGGCGCAAGCCCTGCCTCCGCGATGGCATCACTCCAAGCGATCCAGAGTTTACCTCGCCACTGGCCTCTCTTGATGCCGGTCTCCTGCTCAAAGAAGCGTTGTCCCGGTGCCTTGCCTCCGTTCTCCGCCGCTAGGCGTCTGATCTCGCTGAGGATGCGTTCTTTCATGCGCAGATGATCAGGTGGGGTGAGCGGGGTGTCAACTTCCATCCATCCCTCAGAACCCTTCCAGGTATCCTGCCCGCTGCAGCTCATCCCATACCTTCTGTTGTGCTGCTTCCAACTGGTCCTCAAGTAGACCGTGGTCATACACGGAGCTGGACGTGCGTTGTCCTGCCCAGCCGCCAAGGTCGTTGATGTCGGCTTCTCTGACGCCAGCACGGCGGGCGACAGTGCGCCATGTGTGGCGGGTTGAGTGAAGAGCGAGGCGCTTGTCGGTCTCTACCCCGAGAACCTCGCGGCGGAAGCGGGTGAACCACTGGGAGACCGCTGCAGCCTTCCCAGAGGCGGGTCTGATGGGCCATTCGGGGAAGACCCTGCCGGATGAACCATGAGCCGCTACGCGGGCCTGTAGGAGCGTTCTGGCGGCCCCTACGACGGGAATGAACCGGAGGGCGTTCTTGCTCTTGCCGTGCGCAAGGTAGAAGCCGACGCCGTCTCCCTTGATGTCTTTGATGCTGATGGTAGCTATTTCGTCTGCGCGGCAGCCTGTAGCGATAGCAAGGCGCACTACATCACCCTGCCTTGAACCGCGTTCCGTTGCCTTGAGGAGTTTGACGGTCTCTTCCGGCCTGTAGTCCTCGCGGGCCTTTGTCTGGCTGTTGGTCGTGCGGCTGATCCCTTTCGGGAAGTCCCACGGGTTGCGATGCTTCTTCGGAAGACGGCCACTCTCGGCAGCCCAGACCCACATCATTTTGAGCAGGGTCACATTCTTGGCCACGGTCTTAGCAGAAAGGCCCTCGGGGCTGCGGTGTTTTTGCAGGGAGGGGAGGTATGTGTCGCGAAAGCTGCGGGCTAGGTCAGGGGTGACGTCTTCCATGCAGGCGGTATTGGCGTCATCCGATAGGAAGGCGCGAAGATGCTTCATCGCCGTGTCGAGGTTCATGACAGTTGTCCGCTTGAGCGGGCTGTAGCCGTAGGGATTGCCGGGGCGGCGGGCGTCTACGTATTGCTCATGGGCTAGAGTAAGAAGGTAGCCCTTGCCCGAAGCAATGCGGATGAAGCGTTTCACCGTGGCTGACGGGACACCTTGGCTTGCTGCCTGCTCGACCCTGTCGTTCAACACCAGATCGTAGCCCTCGACGATGTCTTCCCCGTCCTGCCTACGCTGGGCTTCCTCGGTCATCTCACGCCAAGCCATAGCTGATTGAAGCGACCAAGCATCGTCGTTGCTGAGTTGCCGCTGGAGCCTGCGAATGTCTCCCAGCGCGATGTCACGGCGCTTGCGAGCTTCCGGCAGGTGGCGGGTAGCTAGTCCCTTCTTGATTTCCTTCCCCAGCGGCTTGCCGTCCCACGGGTTGGGGAGGCCGATGAGATCGGGCGGGGTGAGCATACGAAACACCCAGCTCTTCCCGGGTCCGCGAGGCTGCACGAGGTAGCGCATGTCGTCCTTGTCGGTCTCTTTGTGGTCCAATCTGGACAACGAGCCGGTGGACATCGCGCTAAAAACCCTGAAAAATCAATCGCTTAGGGTGGGTGGCGGAGAGGGTGGGATTCGAACCCACGGTGGGCTTGCACCCACAACGGTTTTCGAGACCGCCCCGATCGACCACTCCGGCACCTCTCCGCGCTTGGGGGTCGTTGTGAGGGCGGGGTTTATCCGGCCCGTTCGGGCAGCGCAATACGTAAATCGCGGCCGGCGCATGATTTTGGCGGCCTGCGCGTCACCGGCGCCGCTGTTGCCTGCCGGGCCGGCGCGGGGGCGTTTTTTTCGGCCCGCGCCGCCTTTGACCTTGAGGGTGGCGCGGGCAGGGACTAGGTGAAGGGCACCATCGGGAAACCTGCGACATGTATCAACGCGTACTGCTTCCGCTTGCACTGCTGCTTGCGCTCTGCGCAGCCCCGTTCGGCGCCAGGTCGGCCGGTGCCCAGGCTGCCGACGCTGCCCTGGCCGAGGCGCTGGCGCTGCCGGAGCTTTTCTCGATCATGCGGGAGGAGGGGATCGCCTATGGCGACGCGCTCGCCGAAGACCTGTTCGGGGGCGCGGGCAATGCGCGCTGGCGGGCCGAGGTTTCGGCGATCTACGATGTCGGGCGCATGTATCCGGCCTTTCTCGACACGCTCGGCTCGGAGCTTGAGGGCGCCGACACCGGCGCCATGGTGGACTACCTGACCAGCGCCGAGGGCGCGCGCGTCGTCGGCCTCGAGATTGCCGCGCGCCGGGCCTTCCTCGACGACAGCGTGCGCGAGGCGGCCGAGGCCGAGGTCGAGGGCCTGCGGGCGGAGGACGCGCCAAGGCTCGCCCGGATCGAGGCGTTCATCACCTCGGCTGACCTGCTGGAGTCGAACGTCGCCAACGCGCTGAACGGCAGCCTGGCCTTCTACCACGGCCTTGCCGAGGGGGGCGCGATGCCCGAATCTCTGACCGAGGAGGAGATCCTGGGCCAGGTCTGGGCGCAGGAATCTGACATCCGCGCTGAGACCGAGACCTGGCTTTATTCTTACCTCGCCACCTCCTACGCGCCGCTCGACGATGCGGAGCTTGACCGCTACATCGCCTTCTACGACACCAAGGCGGGGCAGGATCTGAACCGGGCGCTGTTCGCGGCCTTCGACCGCGTCTTCACCGGTGTGTCCCGCGAACTGGGGGTTGCGGCGGCCCGGCAACTGGGCGGGCAGGATCTGTGACGGCGGCGCACGCCGCCCTTAATTTGGCCGGCATTTGCCGCTAGCATCGCGGCGGCACGAACAGCAGGGTGCGATGCAGGCAGGCGGCAGGGATAGGGTCCGGGTCCGGCGGGTGTTCTACATCCCCGGCTACGATCCGTTTCCGCCCCGCCGCTACCGCGAGCTTTACCGCAGCGAAGGCGCGGCACAGGCCGCCATCTCGGGCTATGATCTTGCGGTGGCCGGCCTGCCCGGACAGGCCGCGCGCTGGCAGGCGACGCTGCGCGAGGGCGGGGCCGAGAGCCGCGCCGAGGTCGAGATTCTGGTCTGGGACGACATCGTGCGCCGCTCGATGGGCGGCTCGATCGCGGCGACCTATGTGCAGGCGGCGCGCACCGCCTGGGTCTACCTGTCGGGCGGGGCCTTCTTCCGGCTTCTGCGGCTCAGGAAGGGGCCGATGATCGCGGCGCTTTACCCGATCGCGCTTTTGCTGCTTCAGGCGGTCGTGGCCGGCGCGGCGGCCCTTGGCGGTTTCCTCGTCCTGCAGGCGCTTGCCGCCCCCTTGGGTTCTTGGATCGCGGGCCTTGGGGCGCTCGTGTCGGCCGGCGCCATCGCCTGGGCGATCCTCGCGCTGTTCCGGCGCTGGGACCGGCGCCTCTTCGCCTACTACCTCATGCACGACTACGCCTTTTCGGCGCTCGGCCGGGGCGCCTATCCGCCCGCGCTCGAGGGGCGGCTGGCGGAGTTCCAGGCCCGCATCGCCGCTGCCCTTACCGAGGAGGGGACGGACGAGGTGCTGGTCGTCGGCCATTCCTCGGGCGCGCATCTGGCGGTCTCGGTGCTCGCCGACCTGATCCGCGGGGGCAGGGTGCCTGCGGGGGGCGGGCCGGCGCTCTCGCTCCTGACGCTCGGGCAGGTGGTGCCGATGGTGGCGGTCCTGCCGGGCGCCGCGCGGCTCCGGCGCGACCTGCGCTACCTCTCCGGCCGGGACGAGCTGACCTGGGTCGACGTGACCGCACCGGGCGACGGCTGCACCTTCGCGCTTTGCGATCCGGTGGCGGTCGTCGGCGCCGCGGGGGCGGAGAAGCGCTGGCCGCTCGTCCTGTCCGCGGCCTTCACCCGGACGCTGAGCCCCGAACGCTGGCGGCGGCTCCGCTGGCGCTTCTTCCGGCTGCATTTCCAGTATCTCTGCGCCTTCGACCGGCCGGGCGACTACGACTACTTCCGCATCACCGCGGGGCCCTTGACACTTGCCGCGCGCTTTGCCGGCCGCGCGCCGTCGCAAAGCCGGATCGAGCGCGCCATCGTCGCCTACGGGGAAGCGGCATGACCCCGCCGAAGCCGGCCGCGCGCCCCGACCGCGTGTCGCTCTGGCGCTACCTGCGCCTGTTCCGGGCCGACATCCTCTCTGCGCAGCCCGCCAAGCTCTACCGCGCCTGGATGGCGGAGTTCCGCACGCCCTTCTTCCGCTCCTACCTCTGCAATGACCCGGCGCTGATCGACCGGGTGCTGAAGGAGTGCCCGGCCGACTTCCCCAAATCGCTGCGCGTGGCCGAGGGGTTGCGCCCGCTGCTCGGCCGCTCGGTGTTCCTGACCAACGGCGAGGAGTGGCGGCGCCAGCGCCGGATCATCGACCCCGCGTTCGAGGGCGGTCGCCTGCGCGACACCTTCCCGGCGATGCTGGCCGCGGCCGAGGCGTCGGCGGCGCGGATGGCCGGGCAGGCGGGGCAGGTCGTCGAGGTAGAGGAGGCGATGAGCCACGCCGCCGCCGACGTGATCTTCCGCACGCTCTTCTCCATCCCGATCGGGCATGAGGTGGCGCGCGCCGTCTTCGACCGGTTCCGCGACTACCAGCGCAGCCAACCGCTCCTGAACCTTGCCGCCTTCATCCCGCTGCCCCGCTGGATGCCGCGCCTGCACCGCGCCCGCACCCGCGCCGCCGCCCGCGACATCCGCCGCCTCATCACCCGCCTGACCGAAGATCGGATGGCGGCGGTCCGCGCGGGGACGGCGCCCGACGACCTTGCCACCAAGATCATGACGACGAAGGACCCGGCCACGGGCGAGACCTTCAGCGCCGCCGAGATGGTCGACCAGGTGGCGATCTTCTTCCTGGCCGGGCACGAGACCTCGGCCTCCGCACTTGCCTGGACGCTTTACCTGCTGGCCACTCACCCCGAGTTGCAAGACCGCGCGGCGGCAGAGGCCCGCGCGCTGCCCGAGGTTCCCGGCTTTTCCGACATCGCCCGCCTGGGCTTTGTCCGCGACTGCTTCCGCGAGGCGCTCCGCCTCTATCCGCCGGTGCCGATGATGGTGCGCGAGGCGGCGTGCCCGCACACGTTCCGCGACCGCGAGGTGGGGCAGGGGGCGCAGATCGTGCTGTCGCCCTGGCATGTCCACCGCCATGAACGGCTCTGGGACCGGCCCGACGACTTCGACCCGGGCCGCTGGCAGGACGAGGCCGGCCGCGCCTCTGCCCGCGTGGCCTTCTTCCCGTTTTCGGCCGGCCCCCGCGTCTGCACTGGCGCGGGATTTGCCATGGTCGAGGGGCCGCTGATCCTGGCAAGCCTGCTGCGCCGCTTCCGCTTTGCCGCCGACGGTCCGCCGCCGGTGCCGGTGGCGCATCTGACGGTGCGCGCCCGCGACGGCATCCGGCTGGCGGTGTCAACGCGTCATTGACCATGGCGGGCGAAGGGCGTTGCCGCCGCCGTCTGCCGCAGGCTACAACCGGCCCTGCAATCTCTCGTGGGGAGGGAAGCGTCATGCAAAGCCGTCACGCCCTCTGGGCCGAATTTTCCGAAACCGTCATCCGCCTTGCCGTGCCGGCGCTGCGGCCATCGCGGCCAACCCGGTTTTCGACTGAACCCGCGCGCCTGTCGCGGGCCGAACTGATCGATCTTTTCGCGGCCGACTTGCGCGCGCCCGCTGCCGTGCTCCTGCCGCGCCGCGCCCTTGCGCCGGACCGGGCAGGCTAGGGTGCTGGCCGTGTCTCAGCCCTTTCGCGCGGCAAGCCGGGCCTGAAGATCGCCGAGAACATAAAGCCGGATCGCCGTCGCCAGCCCGGTGTCGCCGCTCC
Organism: Albidovulum sediminis; assembly: GCF_025380365.1. Taxonomy (GTDB): domain Bacteria; phylum Pseudomonadota; class Alphaproteobacteria; order Rhodobacterales; family Rhodobacteraceae; genus Albidovulum; species Albidovulum sediminis. Next base: position 1,073,639 of record NZ_JAOCQF010000001.1, on the reverse strand, counting down.
GCCCGTCGTCGATCTCGGCCGCCAGCGCGTTCAGCCCCGTGCCCCGGTCCGCCGCGATCTGCCGGAAGGCGCGCCAGAACTCCTCCTCGAGCGAGACGGAAGTGCGGTGACCGTGCAGCGTGAGGGATCGTTTGACCGGGCGGGACATGGGCGAAGGCTAGGGCGGGACGGCCGGGCAGGCAAGTCCGTCAGTCGCCGCCCCCCCCGTCCCCCTCGCGCCGGTTCTGGTCGCGCCGATGCTGGTCGAGCCGCGCGCGCTCCTGCTCCGTGCGCGCGGCCTGAAGGTCTCGCTCGGCCTTCGTGCGGCCGAACTTCGCGGAGTTCGCGTCCCCCGCGGCGCGGGCGGCCTTGCGGGCCGCCTGCTTCTTCGCCTGGCGCAGGTTGACGACCTCGGCCATCCGGCTCAGCCCTTGGGGCCGACCATGTCCTCGGGCCGCACGATGCGGTCGAAGGTCTCGCCGTCGACATAGCCCAGCGCGATGGCTTCCTCGCGCAGGGTGGTGCCGTTCTTGTGGGCGGTCTTGGCGACCTTGGTCGCGGCGTCATAGCCGATGGTCGGCGCCAGCGCCGTGACCAGCATCAGGCTTTCCTTCATCAGCTTGTCGATGCGCGCGGTGTTGGCCTGCGTGCCCGCCACCATGTTGTCGGTGAAGCTGCCGGCCGCGTCGCCCAGAAGCTGCATGGACTGCAGCACGTTGTAGGACATCATCGGGTTGTAGACGTTCAGCTCGAAATGGCCCTGGCTGCCGGCGAAGCCCACCGCCGCGTCGTTGCCCATGACATGGGCGCAGACCATGGTCAGCGCCTCGGCCTGGGTCGGGTTGACCTTGCCCGGCATGATCGACGATCCCGGCTCGTTCTCCGGCAGGATCAGCTCGCCCAGGCCCGAACGCGGGCCAGAGCCCAGAAGCCGCAGGTCGTTGGCGATCTTGAAAAGGCTCGCCGCGACGGTCTTCAAGGCGCCCGAGAACATGACCATCGCGTCATGCGCGGCCAGCGCCTCGAACTTGTTCGGCGCGGTGACGAAGGGCAGGCCGGTGATCTTCGCGATCTCCGCCGCCACGCGCGTGTCCCAGCCCACGCGGGTGTTCAGCCCGGTGCCCACGGCCGTGCCGCCCTGCGCCAGTTCATAGATGTCGGGCAGGCAGGCCTTGACCCGGGCGATCCCCTTGTCCACCTGCGTCGCATATCCGGAGAATTCCTGACCCAGCGTCAGCGGCGTGGCGTCCTGTGTATGCGTGCGCCCGATCTTGATGATGTCGCGGAATTCCTCCGACTTCGCCCAAAGCGCCGCCGACAGCTTCTCCAGCCCCGGCAGAAGGACGTCGCGCGCCATCATGCCGATGGCCACATGCATCGCGGTCGGGAAGGTGTCGTTCGAGGACTGGCCCATGTTCACATGGTCGTTCGGGTGCACCGGCTTCTTCGAGCCCTTGACCCCGCCCAGCATCTCGATCGCGCGGTTGGAGATCACCTCGTTCGCGTTCATGTTCGACTGCGTGCCCGATCCGGTCTGCCAGACCACCAGCGGGAAGTTGTCGTCGAACCTGCCCTCGATCACCTCCTGCGCGGCCGCCGCGATGGTCTCGCCCAGCTTCGGGTCGATGTCGCCCTGCGCGATGTTGACCAGTGCGCAGGCCTTCTTGATCACGCCCAGCGCGCGGACGATCGCGACCGGCTGCCTTTCCCAGCCGATGGGAAAGTTCATGATGGAACGCTGCGTCTGCGCCCCCCAGTACTTGTCGGCGGGAACCTCAAGCGGTCCGAAGCTGTCGGTCTCGGTGCGGGTCGCGGTCATGTCTCGGGTCCGTTCTGCAAAATCCGGCCCCTGAGTAGAAGATTTCCGCCCCTGCCTCAAATGCGAAATGCGTGATCGCCCTGCGGGGCCGCGCAAAATTCTGCGGCGCGGCGATAGATGTAGACGCGCGCGGGCGGAAGGTTGCCCCAGACGCGCAGCCCCGGCGTCGCGACAAGGCCCAGCGTGTCGCGCACATCCTCGCGCACCGGCGGCTTCGGGCCGTAGGTGAACTGCACGAACCGCCCGCCCGGACGCAGCGCCGCGAAGGCGGCGGCCAGGATCTCGCGATGGACGGGTTCGGGGATGGAGAGGAGCGGCAGGCCGCTGACCACCGCGGCCAGCGTGCCCCGGTGATCCTCCGCCGCCTGCTGCGCGGGACGGTTGAGGACGCGCACGCCGGGAAACTCCCGCTGCAACCGCTCGCTGAAGACCGCGTTCATCTCGTAAAGCGTCAGGTCGGCGGGCACGACGCCGCGGTCAAGAAGGCCGCGGGTGATGCGCCCGGTGCCGGGGCCAAACTCCGCCACCGGCCCGTCGAGCGGCCCGAGGCTTTCGGCCATCGCCGCCGCCAGCATGCGAGAGGAGGGGACGACAGCCGATATCTCGCGCGGATTGCGCAGAAGCTGGGCCAGGAACAACGGCAGGTCACCGGGCATGGTCGCTCACCTTCGCAACAGTGCGGCGGATACCGCGCGCGTTACTTTCGCCAGCGGTCGAGGCGCACCACCTCGGCATCGTGACGCTCGCTGCCCGGTGCGGGATCGTCGTCGCCGCCATCGCCGTCGTCGTCATCCTCGTCGTCGTCATCGTCGCTCGGCGCCTCGAACCGCAGCCCGAACTCGACCGAGGGATCGACGAAGGTGCGGATGGCGTCGAAGGGGATGTAGAGCGGCTCCGGCTGGTCGCCGAAATTCAGCGTCACCGAGAAGCCGTCGTCATCGACCTGCAGGTTGTCGAACCAGTGCTGCATGACCACCGTCATCTCCTCCGGGTAGCGTTGCCGCAGCCAGTCGGCCAGCGCCGCGTCGGGGTGGCGGGTGTCGAAGGTGATGAAGAAGTGGTGCTCGCCCGGAAGTCCCTCGCGTTCCACCTGACGCAACACCTCGACGATCAGGCCGCGCATGGCCCGGTGCATGAGGTTGCCGTAGTCGATGGATCGCGTCATGTCGGGCCTTCCTGCTCTTTCCCGCCAGCATAGGGGATTCGCCCTCGAAGAAAAGCGGAAAGGACCGGACGGGCGCAAGGGTCGGGCGGGCGTTCGCAGCCTGCGCCCGATACCGATGCAACCGCGCGTGCCGTTGCGGCAACGATGGTGTCTGCCTCGGCCCCGGGCGGGCGCGGATGGGCGCCGTCACCGCCCGCGTTCAGCTTCGCCACCTCTCGCCGCCGCGCCGATTGGACGGGCGGAACAGGTCCGGCCACGGCCGATCGGGCCGTTCTCGTCGGTGCCCCGCCTCGGCTCCGCAGGTGTTTTCCTTGGCTCTCCGGCGAGTGTTGTGCACATCTTGCTGAGCATGCGGCTGAAACCCGGAAATCGACACGAATAAACTTGCTGGCAATCTAGAGTGCAAATACTGTTGTGCACAAATCAGCATCTTGAGGCGACATCCCATGCCCGACACCCATGTCCCCTTCAGCGCCGCCGAATATGCCCGGCGCCTGTCGAAGACCCGCGCGGCGATGGTGCGGGCGGGGGTTGATCTCCTGTTCGTCACCGACCCGTCGAACCAGGCCTGGCTGACCGGCTATGACGGCTGGTCCTTCTACGTCCACCAGGGCGTCCTTCTGACCCATGACCGCGACCCGATCTGGTGGGGGCGCCACATGGACAGCATCGGCGCGCTCCGGACCTGCTGGATGGCGCCGGACTCGATCCACGGCTACGCCGACAACTATGTCCAGTCGACCGTGCGCCACCCGATGCAGGACCTGGCCCGCCACATCCGCGCGCTCGGGCTCGACAAGGCCCGGATCGGGGTCGAGATGGAGAACTACTATTACTCCGCCAAGGCCCACGCCGTCCTTGCCGCCGAACTGCCCGGCGCCACGCTGATCGACGCGACCGCGCTGGTGAACTGGCAGCGGCTGGTGAAGTCGGGGGAGGAGATCGCCTTCATCCGCAACGCCGCGCGGATCTCCGACAAGGTGGTGACGACCGCGATCGAGCGGGCCGAACCGGGCCTCAGGAAGAACGACCTCGTGGCCGACATCTTCCACGCCGGCATCACCGGGGTGGGCGATCTCTGGGGCGACTACCCGGCGATCGTGCCGCTGACCCCCTCGGGCATCGACGCCACCGCCGCGCACCTGACCTGGAACGGCGCGCCGATGCGCAAGGGCGAGGCCACGTTCTTCGAGCTTTCGGGCTGCTACCGCCGCTACCACGCGCCGCTTTGCCGCACCGTCTTCCTCGGCACCCCGCCGCCGGAGATGCTCATGGCCGAGAAGGCCCAGATCGAGGGGATCGCCGCGGGCCTCGACGCCGCGCGCGCGGGCAACCGCACCTGCGACATCGCCAATGCCTTCATGGCGGTCCTGAAGAAGCACGGCATCCACCGCGAAGGCCGCATGGGCTATCCGATCGGCCTCAGCTATCCGCCCGACTGGGGCGAGCGCACCGCCTCGATCCGGGCCGAGGATGAAACCGTGCTGGAACCCGGCATGGTCTTCCACTTCATGCCCGCGCTCTGGATGGAAAGCTGGGGGCTTGAGACGACCGAAACCATCCTGATCGGCGAGAGCGGCCCCGCCCAACCCTTCTGCACGGTCGAACGCCGGCTTTTCGTGAAGGACTGACGCAACGTGGACCCGCTCGCCGAGACGACCGCCCTTCTGCGTGACCTTGTCGCCTTTCCGACCGTTTCGTCGGACAGCAACCTTGCGATGATCGAGTTCCTGGCCGAACGGCTGATGGCGGCCGGCGCGCGGGTCGAGATCCACCGCGACCCGGGCGGGACCAAGGCGAACCTCTTTGCCACCATCGGGCCGGAACGGGCAGGGGGCATCCTCCTCTCGGGTCATTCCGACGTGGTCCCGGTTGCCGACCAGGACTGGACGACCGACCCCTTCGCCATGGTCGAACGCGACGGCCGCCTTTACGGGCGCGGCACCTGCGACATGAAGGGATTCATCGCCGCCGCCGTCGCCATGGCACCCCGTTTCGCCGAACGCGCGACCGGCCGGCCGGTCCACTTCGCCTTCACCCATGACGAGGAGGTGGGCTGCCTCGGCGCGCAGGCGCTGGCCGGGGTACTGGCCGCCCGTGCGATCCGCCCCTCGGTCGCCATCATCGGCGAGCCGACCTTGATGCGCGTGATCGAGGGCCACAAGGGCTGCTGCGAATACAGCGTGCACTTCACCGGCCTCGAAGGCCACGGCTCCGCCCCCGACCGCGGCGTCAACGCGGTGGAATATGCGGTCCGCTACGTCGCCCGTCTGGTCGACCTCGGCGAACGGCTGAAGGCCCGCGCCCCCGCAGCCAGCCCCTTCGACCCGCCCTGGACAACGATCAACACCGGCGCGCTCATCGGCGGGGTGGCCCACAACGTCATCCCCGGCAAGGCGCGCATCGATTGGGAAATGCGCCCCGTCCAGCCCGGCGACGCCGACTTCGTCAAGACCGACCTCAAACGTTTCTGCGAGGAGGATCTGCTGCCGCGGATGCGCGCCGTCAGCCCCGCGGCCGACATCGTCACCGAGGTGATCGGAGAGGTCGCGGGCCTGATCCCCGTCCCGGAGAACGAGGCGAAGGCGATCGTCATGGCGCTGACCGGCGCCAACGGTGCCGGCACCGTGCCCTTCGGCACCGAGGCGGGCCTCTTCCAGGCGCTCGGCATGTCGGTCGTCGTCTGCGGGCCGGGCTCGATCGAACAGGCGCACAAGCCCGACGAGTTCCTCGCCCTCGACCAGCTTCGCCAGTGCCTGACGATGCTCGAGGGGCTTGGCGACAGGCTCTCCGCATGACCGCCGGGTCGGCCTCAGCGCCCGAAAGCCCCGCCGTCGCCGCCTTCTGGCGCGCCGCCCCCTACATCTTCCTGCTGCTCTGGTCGGGCGGGTACACCTTCGCCAAGATGGGCCTCGACCATATCGAGCCGCTGACCATGCTCGCGCTCCGCTATGGGCTCGCCGTCATGGCGCTGCTGCCGTTTCTCGCCCTTCGCGCCACCCGCTGGCCCGGCTCGGCGCGTCACTGGGGGGCGATCGCACTGACCGGCTTCCTGATCCAGTGTGTCTACTTCGGGCTGGCCTACCTCGCGATGAAGCGGGGCATGAACGCCGGCACCACCGCGATCATCATGGCGCTGCAGCCGATCCTCGTGGCGGCGCTCACCCCCTTCGTCAGCGGCGGCGGCCGCGGCGGGCGGCTCCTCTGGTTCGGCCTCGTCCTCGGCTTCGCGGGCGTCCTCATCGTCATCCTCTCGGGCCGCTCGCTGGGCGCCAGCCCCTGGATCGCCGTCGCCCTCGCCCTCGCCGCCCTCGGCGGCATCACGCTGGCCACGCTTTTCGAGAAATGGCACGGGCTGAAGACCGACCCGGTGGTGGGCGGCATCGTCCAGTATGTCGTCGGCTTCGCCGTCCTCCTGCCGGCGGCGATGCTGACCGAGACGATGGCGGTCGACTGGACGGGAGAGCTGATCATCTCCATCGCCTATCTGGTGATCGGCAACTCGATCATCTCGATCGGGCTCTTCATCGCGCTTCTCCAGCGCGGCGACGCCACGCGCATCTCGGCGCTGCTCTACCTCGTGCCGCCGCTCGCCATGGCGGTGGCCTGGGCGGTGCTCGGTGAAACCGTCACGGCGCCGGCCTTCGTGGGCTTCCTGCTCTCGGCCGCGGGCGTCCACATCGTCAACCGCCAGACCGCCGGGGCGCGGCCGCGATGACCGAAGCCACCCCCGAATCTGCCCCCGCCAGCGCGCGCGACCGTTTCGAGCGAATGCACGGGGTCCTGCGCAGCCGCATCTGCCTGCTCGACTACGCCCCCGGCACCCGGCTCTCCGAAGAGGCGCTCGCGGCCGAGTTCGGGATCAGCCGCACCCCCCTGCGCCGCGTCCTCGCCCGGCTCGAGGGCGAGGGGCTTGTCCAGTCCGTCCACGGTGTCGGCACCTTCGTGACCGATGTCGAGGTCGAGGAACTGGCCCAGACCTACCGTCTCCGGCTCGAACTGGCCGAACTGACCGGAAGGCTCGACCCGGTCCCGCCCGACGCCGCCCTCCGCGCGGAATTCGCCGCCCTGCTTTCCCGCACCCGCGGCTTCGGCCCCGATCCCGACCCGCGCGCCTTCGCCGAGCTGATCATGGATGTCTTCCTGGCGCTGCTGAAGCTCACCGCGAACGAACCCCTGCGCGAGATCTGCGAACGGCTCTACTTCCGCACCACACGCATCTGGCTGAAGTCGGTCTTCGCCGACCGCCTCGACCTCGCCGCCGAGATCGCGATCTTTCGCCGCGAGGTCGAAGACATCGTCATGGCGCTCGAGGTGGGCGATCTCCACTCCGCCGCGCTGATCCAGCGCGCCCACATATCCATGAGCTTCGAGCGCATGCGCCGGGGCCCCGGCGATCGCCGGCTCTGATCCCAGCCCCATTCTTCTTTTTCCAAGTATCCCGGGGGGTCCGGGGGGCAGCGCCCCCCGGCGGATCGCCGCCGTCAGGCGGCGAAACCTCTCAGGCCAGCGCTCGGTTCAGGTATTCGTCCACCTTCTCGAGATATCCCATCGTCGTCAGCCAGGCCTGGTCGGGCCCGACCAGAAGCGCGAGGTCCTTGGTCATGAACCCGTCCTCGACGCACTGGACCGTCACCCGCTCCAGCGTCTCGGCAAAATGTGCCAGTTCCGCGTTGCCGTCGAGCTTGGCGCGGTGCCTGAGGCCCCCGGTCCAGGCATGGATCGAGGCGATCGAGTTGGTCGATGTCGCCTTGCCCTGCTGGTGCTGGCGGAAGTGGCGGGTGACGGTGCCATGCGCGGCCTCGGCCTCCACCACCTTGCCGTCCGGCGTCATCAGCACGCTGGTCATGAGGCCGAGCGAGCCGAAGCCCTGCGCCACCGTGTCGGACTGCACGTCGCCGTCGTAGTTCTTGCAGGCCCAGACATAGCCGCCCGACCATTTCAGCGCCGAGGCCACCATGTCGTCGATCAGCCGGTGCTCGTAATGGATGCCCTTCGCCCTGAAATCGGCCTCGAACTCCTGCTCGTAGATTTCCTGGAACAGGTCCTTGAAGCGGCCGTCATAGGCCTTCAGGATGGTGTTCTTGGTGGACAGGTAGACCGGCCAGCCAAGGTTCAGCCCGTAGTTGAGCGAGGCGCGGGCGAAGTCGCGGATCGAGTCGTCGAGGTTGTACATCCCCATCGCCACCCCGGCCGAGGGCGCGTCGAAGACCTCGCGCTCGATCACGGTGCCGTCCTCGCCCACGAACTTCATGGTCAGCTTGCCCTTGCCGGGAAAGCGGAAATCGGTGGCGCGGTACTGGTCGCCGAAGGCGTGGCGGCCGACGACGACGGGCTTGGTCCAGCCCGGCACCAGTCGCGGCACGTTGCGGCAGAGGATCGGCTGGCGGAAGATCACGCCGCCAAGGATGTTGCGGATCGTCCCGTTGGGCGAGCGCCACATCTGCTTCAGCCCGAACTCCTCGACGCGCGCCTCGTCGGGCGTGATAGTGGCGCATTTCACGCCAACGCCGTAGCGCTTGATCGCGTTCGCCGCATCGACGGTGACCTGGTCCTCGGTGCGGTCGCGTTCCTCGATCCCGAGGTCGTAGTATTTCAGGTCGATGTCGAGATAGGGCAGGATCAGCTTCTTCTTGATGAAGTCCCAGATGATCCGGGTCATTTCGTCGCCATCAAGCTCGACGACGGGGTTCTCAACCTTGATCTTCGACATGGGTCGCTCCGCTGCCTTTGGGGTCCACCGCCTTCTAGCGGAAAAGGCAGGGACGGGAAAGACAGTATGCCATTGCATACCGCGCCGCTCGCGCGAAGGTTACCGGCCCCCGAAGAAGGTGCCGATGCGCGCCTGAAGGTGGCGCCAGACCCCCGGCGCGCCGAGGGCGACCTTGCGTCCGACACGGGTTTCGAGTTGCTCCAGCGTCACGTCGTATTCGGTCCAGGTCCCGCCGCCCGACGCGATGTTGTGCAGGACCGGCTGCACCCGGTCGAGCGCCTTGGCGAAGACCGCGTCGGGGGTTTCGGCGGCCTCGAACTCCTCCCACAGCGCGCGGAGCGGGGCACCGATGTCGGCGGGCAGGAGGCCGAAGATGCGGTCGGCCGCGCGCGCCTCTGCCTCGGCGACCTCGGCCGAACCATGGGCTTCGCCGTTTGCCGAATGGATCGGCACGTCGCCCACGTCGATCTCCACCAGGTCATGCAGGATCAGCATCTTCACCACCCGGTCGATGCTGACGCCCGGCGCGGCCTGATCGGACAGGACAAGCGCATAGAGCGCGAGGTGCCAGGAATGTTCGCCCGAGTTTTCCCGCCGCGACCCGTCGGCGAGCGTTGTCGCGCGCAGCACCTGCTTCAGCCGGTCGGCCTCCATCAGGAAGGCGAACTGCGCGTCCAGACGGCCAGAGCGGTCGTCCGCCGCCTCGCCGGCCGGTGTTCCCGTCTCCATTCGCCGCCTCCCCTTGATCCGCGGCGACTCGCCCCGCCGGTCCGGTTTAGACCAGCGGGACGAGCGGGGCGAGCCTCGGGTGGGGCTCGCCCCGGGTGCGGCGCTACTCCGCCGCCATTGCCCTCACATCCGCGGCGGTCAGACAGTGGCCGCCGATGGCCCAGTCGCCGCTTCCCACTTCCTTCAAGCGGACCCAGGTCACGCCGCGCATCGCCTCGCCTTCCACCGAGACCATCGCGTCGGTAACCCTCGCGATAAGCTCCTTCTTCTTCTCGGCGCTGAAGACGCCTTCGATCACTTCGATATCAACAAGAGGCATATCCTTCTCCTTTATGGTTGCCGTGGAGGGGAGTGCCAGAAGGGCGAGGTTTCGCACCAGTGCAGGGGCTGTAGCAATCGCTACAGTTTCAGAAGTGGACGCGCGGACGCATATGGCGCACCATCGCAGGATCGGCGGGGGATCCATGGCAAGCCACAGTTACAACCTGTTCTGCCCGACGGCGATGGCGGCGGAACTGCTTGAGCCGCGCTGGACGATGCTGATCCTGTGCGAGATGGGATCGGGCTCGACCCAGTTCGCGGACATCCAGCGCGGCGTGCCGGGCATGTCGCCGTCGCTTCTGGCGCGACGGCTGCGCGAGATGGAGGCCTCGGGCCTTCTCGCGCGGGAGGAGATCCCCGGCACGCGGAAATCCCGCTACCGGTTGACGCCTGCCGCGCAGGAGCTGCTGCCGATCATCAACGACCTGGGGACATGGGCGCACCGGAACCTCGATTCGCGGGTCGCGCTCGACCGGCTCGACGACAAGATGCTGATGTGGAACGTGCGCCGGAAGATCATCCGCGCCACCCTGCCTGCCCGCCGCACCGTGGTCGAGTTCATGCTGCGGCGGGAGGACGGGAGCGAGGCGAAATACTGGCTGATCATGCGGCCGGGCGAGGAAACCGACCTCTGCTCGGTCGATCCGAAATTTGACGTCGACCTCTACATCGTCGCATCCTTGCGCGATTTCACGGCGGCCTGGATGGGCCACAGCCGGTTCGAGGCCGAGATCGACGCCGGCCGGATCAAGCTGATCGGCGATGCGGCCCTGGCGCAGGGCCTGACGCGGTGGATGGTGCGAAGCTGCTTTGCCGGGGACGCGGCCGACAGCGCCGATGCGGCCTGCGCAGGGCGCGATTTCCGCGCGCCGGCGCGCCTCGCGCGGAGCGGCTAGACCGCGGCCGCGCCCGCGCCATCCGGCGGGGGGAGCGGGATCGGGCCGCCGCCGCGCCGCGCCTTCAGCGCATCGTCGAGGAACTTGCGCCCGCGCGCCGCGGCCAGGCGGACGCGCATCGCGGTCAGGAACGCTTCTTCGAGGGTGGGGGAAGACGCGCCGATGACCTTGGCGACCTGGAAATAGAACCGGTCGTCGCCGATCTCCTCCATCGCGGCCAGCGTGCGCTGCGCCAGATCGTCGCCCAGGTCCTCGACCACGCCCATGTCAGCGCGTGCCTTCGCCCAGCCGGCGGCGGACGTAGTCCTGCACCTGCCCGATCATCGGCGCCATGTGCTCTTCCTCGTTTTCGAAGAAGTGGCCGGCCCCGGCGATCTCCTCGTGGCTGATGGTGATGCCCTTCTGCTCGCGCAGCTTGGAGACGAGCGAGGCGGTATCCTTTGGCGGTGCCACGCGGTCGGCGGTGCCGTTGATGATCAGCCCCGAAGACGGGCAGGGGGCCAGGAACGAAAAGTCGTACATGTTCGCGGGCGGTGCGACCGAGATGAAGCCGGTGATCTCGGGCCGGCGCATCAGAAGCTGCATGCCGATCCAGGCGCCGAAAGAAAAGCCCGCGACCCAGCAATGCTTGGAATTGGGGTTCATCGCCTGCAGGTAGTCGAGTGCCGAGGCCGCATCGCTGAGTTCGCCGATGCCCTGGTCGTATTCGCCCTGGCTGCGGCCCACACCCCGGAAGTTGAACCGGAGCACGGTGAATCCGATCTCGTGGAAGGCATAGTGCAGCCGGTGCACGACACGGTTGTTCATCGTGCCGCCAAACTGGGGATGCGGGTGCAGGATGATCGCGATTGGCGCATCGGGCGATTTCTGCGGGTGATAGCGTCCTTCCAGACGGCCCTCGGGGCCGGGGAAAATGACTTCGGGCATCGCGTTCTTCGCCTGCTTTCCTACCGGGGCCGGAGCGTCAGGAAGGAAGACCTTTCTTGACTGTTTCTCTCAGGCACCCTAGAATTGTTCTAAAGACCGGCAAGGAGCCGGGTTCCGGGTGAAAGGGAGTTAAGGCTCCGTTTGCCCCGCGTCAACGTCTTTGCGGAATCTTCTTGGGGTATCGCGCATGAAACTCTCGACCAAGGGACGCTACGCGATGGTGGCGCTGGCCGATCTCGCCACCGCGCGGGCCGACCAGATGACCTCCCTGGCCGAGATCTCGAAGCGCCAGGACATCTCGCTGCCCTATCTCGAGCAGTTGTTCGTCAAGCTGCGCCGCGCCGGCCTTGTGGACTCGGTGCGCGGGCCCGGCGGCGGCTACCGGCTGGCGCGCGCGCCCGAGGATATCCGGGTGAGCGAGGTGCTGCAGGCGGTCGACGAGACGGTGAGCGCCATGCACACCGGGGCCGGGGCCTCGGGCGGGGTGTCGGGCAGCCGCGCGCAGTCGATGACCAACCGGCTCTGGGAAAGCCTGTCTGCGCATGTCTATGTCTTCCTGCACCAGACCCGGCTGTCCGATGTGATCGGCAACGAGCTGAAGCCATGTCCGGCGGTGCCGGCCCTTTTCCACGTGGTGGACGAATGACCGGCCGGGGCCATATCGCGGCGCGTTCCGCGCCATTCCTTTCCTCTCGCCTGCGCCTTGCGGCTCCGGCTCGGCGGGCCTCCGGCGGGGATACTTGGGAAAAGAAGAAGAGGGGGCGGGGGTGAGCGGGCGCGTCTATCTCGACTGGAACGCGACCGCGCCGCTCAGGCCTGAGGCGCGGGCGGCGGTTGTCGGCGCGCTCGATGTCGTGGGCAACCCGTCCTCGGTCCATGCCGAGGGGCGGGCGGCGAAGGCGCTGGTCGAGGCCGCGCGCGAGGAGGTGGCGGAACTGGCCGGCTGCCGCCCGCAGGAGGTCGTCTTCACCTCGGGCGCGACCGAGGCGGCCTCGGTCCTGTCGCGGCTGCCGGAAGGGCATGACGTTCTGGTGGACCCGACCGCGCATGACTGCCTCGTGGCGCACTGGCAAAGCGGTGGCGGGCGGCCAGACGGGCACACGCTGGCGATGGGGCTGGCCAACGGCGAGACCGGCGTCATCACCGATCCGGGCGAGAAGCCGGGGGCGGGCTGGGCCTTCGGCGCGCGCCGGGCCGACTGGCTGCTGCTCGACGTGGTGCAGGCGGTGGGGCGCATCCCCTTTGCGTTTTCCTGGTCGGGGGCGGATTTCGCCATCCTCTCGGCGCACAAGATCGGCGGGCCGAAGGGGGCGGGGGCGCTGATCGTGCGCGACGGCGTCGACATCGAGCCGCTGTTGCGGGGCGGCGGGCAGGAAAAGGGCCGCCGGTCGGGAACCGAGAACGTGGCCGCCATCGCGGGCTTCGGCGCGGCGGCGCGGGCGGCGGGCGCCGATCTGGAGGCCGGGCGCTGGCAGGAGGTTGCCGCCCTGCGCGACCGGCTGGAGGCGCGCATCCGCGACGCCTCGCCGGAGACGCGGGTGGTGGGCGGCGAGGGGCCGCGCCTGCCCAACACCACCTGCCTGATGACGCCGGGCTGGAAGGGGGAGACGCAGGTCATGCAGATGGACCTCGCGGGCTTTGCCATTTCGGCCGGGTCGGCCTGTTCGTCTGGCAAAGTCCGGGCGAGCCGGGTATTGCAGGCGATGGGGTTCGACGAGAGCGAGGCGGCATCAGCCATCCGCGTCTCGCTCGGGGTGACGACGACGACGGAAGAGGTCGACCGTTTCGCGGAGGCCTGGATCGCGGCGCGGGCGCGGCAGCGCGTTCGGGCGGCATGAAGAAAGGCGCGAAACACATGGAAAAAGAACGGGAAATCAACATGGCTCAGGGTCAGGACGCGGCAACGGCACTCGAGGTTCGCGAAGGCGTCGATCGCGAGACGGTCGAAACCGTCCAGAGCATGGGCGCCTACAAGTACGGCTGGGAGACCGAGATCGAGATGGAGTTCGCGCCGATGGGCGTGAACGAGGAGATCGTGCGGCTCATCTCCGCCAAGAACGGCGAGCCGGAGTGGATGACCGACTGGCGCCTTGCCGCCTTCCGCCGCTGGAAGGAGATGGAGGAGCCCCGCTGGGCGATGCTCCACTATCCCGAGATCGACTACCAGTCGCAGTACTACTACGCCAAGCCGAAGAGCATGGCCGAGAAGCCGAAATCGCTCGACGAGGTCGACCCGAAGCTTCTGGCGACCTACGAAAAGCTGGGCATCCCGCTCAAGGAGCAGATGATCCTCGCCGGCGTCGAGGGATCGGCCGCGCCGGCCGAAGGCCGCAAGGTCGCGGTCGATGCCGTCTTCGACAGCGTCAGCCTCGGCACCACCTTCAAGGAGGAGCTGAAGAAGGCGGGCGTCATCTTCTGTTCGATCTCCGAGGCGATCCGGGAGCATCCAGAGCTCGTGCGGAAGTATCTGGGCAGTGTCGTGCCGCAATCGGACAACTTCTTCGCGACGCTGAATTCGGCGGTCTTCTCGGACGGCTCCTTCGTCTACATCCCGCCGAACACCCGCTGCCCGATGGAGCTTTCGACCTATTTCCGCATCAACGCCGAGAACACCGGCCAGTTCGAGCGCACGCTGATCATCGCCGACAAAGGGTCCTACGTCAGCTATCTGGAGGGCTGCACGGCGCCCAAGCGCGATACCGCACAGCTGCACGCGGCGGTGGTGGAGATCGTGATCCTCGAGGATGCCGAGGTGAAGTATTCGACCGTGCAGAACTGGTTCCCCGGCGACGAGGAGGGCAAGGGCGGCATCTACAATTTCGTCACCAAGCGCGCCGACTGCCGCGAGGCGCGGGCCAAGGTGATGTGGACGCAGGTGGAGACCGGATCCGCGATCACCTGGAAGTACCCCTCCTGCATCCTCAGGGGAGACGGTGCGCAGGGCGAGTTCTACTCGATCGCCATCGCCAACAACATGCAGCAGGCCGACACCGGCACCAAGATGATCCATCTTGGCAAGAACACCCGGTCCCGCATCGTCTCCAAGGGCATTTCGGCGGGCCGGGCGCAGAACACCTACCGCGGGCTGGTGTCGATGCACCCGAAGGCCAAGAACTCGCGCAACTACACCCAGTGCGACAGCCTTCTGATCGGCGACCGGTGCGGGGCGCATACGGTGCCCTACATCGAGGTGAAGAACAATTCCTCCCGCGTGGAGCACGAGGCGACCACCTCCAAGGTCGATGACGACCAGCTTTTCTACTGCCGTTCACGCGGCATGGACGAGGAAGAGGCGGTGGCGCTGGTCGTCAACGGCTTCTGCCGCGAGGTGTTGCAGGCGCTGCCGATGGAATTCGCCATGGAGGCGCAAAGCCTTGTCGCAATTTCGCTGGAGGGGAGTGTCGGGTGATGAAACCGGTTGTCCTGCTGGTGGGAAAGCTGCCCGGAATCGTCGGCCACCTGGCCGATGAGCTGGAGGATCTGCCGATCCGCTGGCTTGGTGCGCATGATCACGGCGAGGTGGTGGACCAGCTCCAGAAGGAGCCGGGGATCGCGCTTGTCGTGATGGGGGCGGGGCTGGACGATGCCATCCGCGGCGATCTCGTCGGCGTGATCGCGGCGGTGCGGCCCGACGTGTCGATCCACCTCAAGGACCGCTCCTCGGGGCCGGAGGGCATGGCCGACTTCGTGCGCCGCGTCGCCACCGCGATGCTCCTGAGCTGAGGGCGGGTCCATGATCGTCACAACCACCCCCTCCGTCGAAGGCCACCGCATCACCCGCTACCACGGCATCGTGACCGGCGAGGCGATCCTGGGCGCCAACATCTTCCGCGATCTCTTCGCGCAGGTGCGCGACATCGTCGGCGGCCGCTCGGCGGCCTATGAGCAGGAACTGGCCCGCGCGCGGGAAACCGCGCTCCGCGAGATGGAGGAGCGGGCGGCGCAGCTTGGCGCCGGTGCCATCGTCGGTGTCGATCTCGACTACGAGGTGATCAACAACATGCTGATGGTCTCGGCCTCGGGCACGGCGGTCAGTCTGGCGAGGGCCGAGGGATGAGCCTTTTCAAGCCCAAGACTCACGGCTACGGCGCGGCTCCCGCGGACTGGCGCGGATGGGCGGCGATCCTGGCCTTCGGGCTGGCGCAGGCGCTGGTCGTCGGGCTCGGGCTGCTCTGGCCGATTGCGCGCGGGGGGGAGCCGTCGATCGCCCGCTTCGTCGTCTGGATGGGGATCAGCGTCGTCCTGACGCTGGGTTTCCTCTGGTGGGTGCGCAGGAATACCGACGGCCAATGGCGCTGGCGCTGGGGCGGGAAGGACTAGGACTTTGGCGCATTTCCCGACACTTCCCGCAGTCGCCCCCCGGCGTGGCCATGGCCCCGCGCCACGGCTGGCCGCGCCGACGCGCGACCTGCGGGCTTTGCGGCAATTTCGTGGCGCCACCCCCGTGATTTTCCTGCCTCCGCGTTCCGAATTCGGCCACAAACCCCCTCTAGGGACTGGGTGCATGGAGTACACGCCCATGGCGTGGGGAGACGGGGACCATGGACCAGAAGGCGGTTTTCGCCGAGCGCCTGAAGCGCATCGACAAGGGCAAGCAGATCGAACCCGAGGGTGTCGTCGGGCGGAAGTTCCACAAGAAGTACGAACACAAGTTCGGCGCCAAGGCGCGGCGCAGCCGGGAATCGTCGCGCAATGCGGTGGTGATGCTGATCGCGCTGGTGGCGGGGGCGGCGGCGATGCTGGGCGGTCGGCTCGGCTACTTCCACCTGTCGCAGTTCGAGGGGCTGCCGGAAGGCTTCTACGATCTTCAGGGGCGCGGTGTCGCGGTCATCGTGGCGATCATCCTAGCCTTCTTCATGGCCTTCTTCGGCCTTTACGGAAAGGGCCGCGTGCCCGCGCTTCTGGTGGGCTGCGCGCTCATGTATTTCGGAGAGGCTGCGGTCGCGGCCAATGCGACCGAGGTCTGGGCGCGGCTGTTCTCGCCCGAATATGCGCAGGCCCTGGCGGCGCAGGGTGCGGACTACGTCCTGACGCCGGCCGGCTGACACAAGACACCATCGAAATCCGGACGGCCCGGGGCGCTGCCCCGCAGGCCGTCGTTGCCGTTTGAGACGAGGAAAACATGCTTGAGATCAAGAACCTGCACGTCGAACTTGAAGAGGGTGGCAAACCCATCCTGAAGGGTGTGAACCTGACCATTGAGGCCGGCAAGGTCCATGCCATCATGGGGCCGAACGGGTCGGGAAAATCCACCCTGTCCTATGTCCTCTCGGGGCGCGACGGCTATGTCGTGACCGACGGCTCGGCCACGCTCGACGGCGAGGAGCTGCTGGAGATGGAGCCTGAGGAGCGGGCGGCGGCGGGCCTCTTCCTCGCCTTCCAGTATCCGGTCGAGATCCCCGGCGTCGGCAACATGACCTTCCTGCGCACCGCCGTGAACGCCCAGCGCAAGGCGCGCGGCGAGGCGGAGTTGTCGGCGGGCGAGTTCCTCAAGATCGTGCGCGAGAAGGCCAAGACGCTGAAGATCGACGCCGAGATGCTGAAGCGTCCGGTCAACGTGGGCTTTTCGGGCGGCGAGAAGAAGCGCAACGAGATCCTGCAGATGGCCATGCTGGAGCCGCGGATGTGCATCCTCGACGAGACCGACTCGGGCCTCGACGTCGATGCGATGAAACTGGTGGCCGACGGCGTCAACGCGCTGCGCGATCCGGGCCGGGCGTTCCTGGTCATCACCCACTACCAGCGGCTTCTCGATCACATCAGGCCCGACGTCGTCCACATCATGGCCGATGGCCGCATCGTCAAGACCGGCGGGCCGGAACTTGCGCTCGAGGTCGAGCGGAACGGCTATGCCGATATCCTGGCGGAGATTGCCTGATGGCGGCGGCGATGACGAAAGACGCACGCCGGGCCGATGCGACGGAGGCGCGGCTTGCCGCGCTCGCGCTGCCGAAGGGCGGCTTCACCGCGCCGGCGCGGGCCGATGCGCTGGCCCGGCTCAGGGCCACGGGCCTGCCGGTCCGGCGCGACGAATACTGGCGCTGGACCGACCCGGCGAGGCTGAACGCGGACCGGCCCGACGAGGGCGCGGCCTTCCGTGTCGACAGGCCGATCTTCGAGGGGCGCGACAAGGTGCGCCTGGTGTTCGAGGACGGCGTCTTCGATGCCGCGGCCTCGGACGACCCTGCGCTCGCCGGGGTCGAGATCGCGCGCCTGTCGGAGGCCGACCGCGCCGACATCCACTGGGCCAAGGCGCACTACGGCGCCCTTGAGGCCGCGGGCCAGAGCCCGGTCCTGCGCCCCTTCGCGGCGCTGAACACCGCCGCCGCGACCGAAGGCCTTCTGATCCGCGTCACCGGCAAGGCGCCGCGCCCGCTCCATATCTCCTACCGGCAGAGCGAAAAGACCTCGGACGTGATCCTGCACCATGTCGTGCGGGTCGAGGAGGGGGCCGCGCTGACGCTTCTCGAAACCGGGACGCCCGGCGCGCGTGCGAACGTGGTGACCGAGGTCGATGTCGCGAAGGACGGGCAGTTCCACCACATCCGGCCGCAGGGCAGGGCGATCGACCGGGTCATGGTCACGCATCTTTTCGCCCGCGTGGCCGAAGGCGCGACCTTCAAGTCCTTCACGCTGACCACCAACGGCCGGTTCACCCGCAACGAGGCGGTGATCCATATCGCCGGCGACGGCGCGACGGCCCATATCGCGGGCGCGGCGCTGGGGGATGGGGAGGACGGGCCGTTCCATCACGACGACACCGTCTTTGTCACCCATGACGCGGTCGGCTGCGAAAGCCGGCAGGTCTTCAAGAAGGTGTTGAAGCACGGGGCGACCGGCGTCTTCCAGGGCAAGATCCTGGTCAGGCCGGGCGCGCAGAAGACCGACGGCTACCAGATCAGCCAGTCGCTCCTGCTCGACGACGACAGCCAGTTCCTCGCCAAGCCCGAGCTTGAGATCTACGCCGATGACGTGAAGTGCTCCCACGGCTCCACCACCGGCGCCATCGACGAGACGGCGCTGTTCTACCTGCGCTCGCGCGGGGTGGCGGAGGAGGATGCCAAGGCGCTCCTGATCCTGTCGTTCCTCGCCGATGCGATCGCCGAGATCGAGGATGCGGAGATTGCCGCGGACGTGGTCGAGCGGCTGGAAGACTGGCTTCAGCGCAGGCGCAAGTGATGGCGGTCACGGACGATATCCTCGCGACCTACCGCGGCCCGCGCCGGGTCGCCGCGCGGCTGCTGGCCGGTGAGCGGCACGAGGCGCGCCCGCTGGCCTGGCTGCTGGCGGCCCTGGGCCTGTTCCTGGTGGCGCGGGCGCCGGGGATGTCGCGGGCGGCACATCTGGACCCCGCCACCCCCTTCGCGCCGCAGATGCTGGCGACGGCGCTGGCGCTTTGCGCGCTGATCCCGGCCTTCTACGGCCTGGCCGCGATCGGCCATCTGGCCGCACGCGCGGCGGGGGGCAGGGGCGACTGGTTCGGGGCGCGCGTGGCGCTCTTCTGGGCACTTCTGGCGGTGGCGCCGCTGACGCTGGTGCAGGGTCTTGTCGCGGCTTTCGCGGGGCCGGGTCCGGCGCATCTGGCGGTCGGGGTCCTCGTCTTCGTGGCGTTTCTGCTGTTCTGGGGCGCGGGGCTTGCCGCCGCCGAGTTCGGGGGACGCAGATGACGACGATGACGCCGGGGGCCTTCTTCCGCGACCTTTTCTTCGAGTCGCTGCGCGAGCCGAGAACCGCCGCGCGGCGGCTTTTCGCGCTCGACCTGCCGATGCAGGTGCGCTGGCTGGCGCTCCTGCTTGTCTCGGTCCTGACGCTGATCGCGGCCAACATCATGCTCTCGACCGTTCCCGCCGCCGAGGTGCAGCCGTGGGAGCAGGTCTGGGCCGACGCCTGGACCGGCCTGCCGATCCAGGTGATGAGCATGACGGTCTTCGCCTTCGCCATCGCCCGCATCGGCGCGCTGTTCGGCGGCACCGGCGGCTTTGCCGACGCGCTTCTGGCGGTGACCTGGATCCAGGGCGTGCTGCTGGTGCCGCAGGGGATCCAGATCCTGCTGTTCCCGGTCGCGCCGTTCCTGGCCAGCCTCATCGCCATCGGCTCGGTCGTGCTGTTCTTCTGGCTCTTGTCGCAGTTCATCTGCGCGCTGCACGGGTTCCAGAACGCGCTGACCGCCTTTTTCGGCGTGCTGGCAAGCCTTGTGGTTCTGGTCATCGTCTTCGCCGTCGTCTTCGCCATGCTGGGAATCCTGCCAGCCGGACCGGAGGGTTAGATCATGTATGACGTGTCCCGCGTGCGGGCGGATTTCCCCATCCTGTCGCGAGAGGTGAACGGCAAGCCGCTCGTCTACCTCGACAACGGCGCTTCGGCGCAGAAGCCGCGCGTCGTGATCGAGGCGATGACGCGCGCCTACGAACACGAATACGCCAACGTCCACCGGGGCCTGCATTACCTCTCGAATCTCGCCACCGAGAAGTACGAGGCCGTGCGCGGCATCGTCGCGCGCTTTCTCGGCGCGCCCGACCCCGAGGAAATCGTGTTCACCACCGGCACCACCGAGGGGATCAACCTCGTCTCCTACGCCTGGGCCGCGCCCCGGTTGGGGCCGGGCGACGAGATCGTGCTCTCCGTGCTGGAGCATCACGCCAACATCGTGCCCTGGCATTTCCTGCGCGAACGGCAGGGGGTCGTGCTGAAATGGGTGGAGCCCGAGGCGGACGGGCCGCTCGACCCGCAGAAGGTGATCGACGCGATCGGCCCGCGCACGAAACTGGTCGCCGTCACCCAGATGTCGAACGTCACCGGCACGCTCGTCGACGTGGCGGCGATCTCGCGCGGGGCGAAGGCCAGGGGCGTTCCGGTGCTGGTCGACGGCTCGCAAGGCGCGGTGCATCGCCCGGTCTCGATCCCGGACCTCGGCTGCGACTTCTACGCCATCACCGGCCACAAGCTCTACGGCCCTTCGGGGTCGGGCGCGATCTGGATCGCGAGGGAGCGGATGGCCGAGATGCGCCCCTTCCTCGGCGGCGGCGACATGATCCGCGAGGTGACGCGCGAGGCCGTCACCTACAACGACCCGCCGATGAAGTTCGAGGCGGGAACGCCGGGCATCGTCCAGCAGATCGGCATGGGCGTGGCGCTTGAATACCTCATGGCGCTCGGGATGGAGAACATCGCCGCGCACGAGGCCGCGCTTCGCGACTATGCGCAGGCGCGCTTCAAGGGGCTGAACTGGCTCAACGTGCAGGGCAATGCGCCCGGCAAGGGGGCGATCTTTTCCCTGACGCTCGAAGGGCCGGCGCATGCGCATGACATTTCGACCGTGCTCGACAAGAAGGGGATCGCGGTGCGCGCGGGCACACATTGCGCCATGCCGCTGCTCGATCATCTGGGCGTGACGGCGACCTGCCGCGCCTCGTTCGGGCTTTACAACACCACCGACGAGGTCGATCGCCTGATCGAGGGGCTGGAGCTTTGCCACGAGCTTTTCGGCTGAGGCCGGGGGCGACGGCGGCTCAGAACGACCATCCGAAGGCAAGGACCGCGGCGGTATCCCGTGCCCCCGCGCGGTTGCCGAGGTTTTCGGCATGGACCAGTTCCAGCATCAGTTCGGCGCGTTCGCCCAGCGGGCGCTGGTAGCTGACCGACAGGTCCACCTGCCGCGCCTCGGGTGCGAGGTCGATGGCGACCGGCTCGTAGCTGGCGGTGCCGAAGCCGCGCGCCACCGGCAGCAGCGCCTCGGCCCGGCCCGATGTCACCGCCATCGGCAGCGCCGCGCCGAAGGCCAGCCGGTCGCCGCGCGTGGCAAGGTCGTGGCGGCCGATCTCGACCCCGAAGCTGTTGAACCCCGCGGCAGAGACGCCCTCCAGGATGTCCGCGCCCGAGAGGTCGGCGATGCCGGCCTCGCCGGTCAGGGCCAGGAAGCCGTTTCCGGCAAGGTCCTGCGACAGGGCCAGTTCGACGGAAATCAGATCGTTCGCGCCCCTGTCATCGCCAAGGCCAAGCAATGCGCCCCGGTCCCGCGCCAGCTTGAGACCTAGGTCGAGCCGCGTCGCGCCATCGGCCACGGCCGTTGACAGGCTGACCCCGAAGCCGTCGCCCCCCTGCGGCAGCAGCACCGCTGCGGAGAGGCTTCCATCGGGCAGGCGCGCGCCGGCGGTGCGGCCGGCAAACCCGTCGAACCTGTCGGAAAGCGGCGCCGCGCTTGCGACCCGCCGCTCGGCAAGTCCGGCCGAAAAGGCCCGCGCCAGCCGCCCGGTGCCGAGGTCGGGCAGGCCCGCGGTGGCGGCCAGCGCCTCGCCCGGTGCCCGGAACCCGGCGTTCAGACTGTCGGTGACCGCGACCTCTACCGCCGACAGGCCGCGGGTGAGCGCATCGCCGAAAGCCGAGCCCGAGACGATGGGCGGGGCGTTCAGCACGGTGACGGTCCCATCGGCCAGCGTCACCTTGGGCGTGCCGATGGGCAAGAGTGCCGCGCGGATGTCGAGGAAACCGTGGCCGTAGGTGGTATCGTAGCCATGCTTCAGCCCGTTCTCGATCTCGAGCCAGGCGGTGGGCGTGAAAAAGCCGTTGTCGGCCGAGGCCAGGAGTCGCAGCCTCAGGTCATGCGGGGTGAGCGCGGGGAATGCCTCGGCCAGAAGGGCGAGCGCGCCCGAAACCTGCGGCGCGGCGAAGGAGGAGCCGACGCCGAAGGCGTAGGAACTGTCCGACACGGCAGAGGCCGCCGTCCAGGTGCCGTCGGCCAGCAGGCACCAGGCCGCCGCCTCTTGACAGGCCGAGGACACGAGGTCGACCGAGTTGATCCCGTCCGCGTCGAATTCGGGAATGGCGTTGCCGACGGCCAGCCAGCCGGATTCCAGCTCCGGCAGGAGGACGGGCAGCGCGTCCATGAGCCCCGCGCTGGTGTCGCCGGCGACGTTCGACAGCGCGAACACGACGACCCCTTCGGCGGCATAATTCGTCAGCGCCGCCGAATAGGCGTTGCCCGCGCCGAAGATCGTGGCGAAATTCGTGTCGCTGACGGTGAGCGTGGCGCCCGATGTGTCGACAAACCCCCAGGAGTTGTTCTGGGCGACCGCGCCCAGGGTGCGCGCGGCGTTGGTCGCTGCGGCGAGCGTGGCGGTGGTGTCATAGGAGCCGAGCGCCAGCGAGGCGTTGGGCGCGATCCCGACCATGGTCGGTGAAAAGCCCGCGACGACCGAGGCGACGGCGGTTCCGTGGCTGTCCACCGGCAGGCCGTTCTGCCGGTTGACGACATTGTCGGCAAAGGCCTCATGGCTGGTGCGAAAGCCCGCATCGACGATCGACACGACCTGTCCCTTGCCGGTCAACCCCGCGGCATGGGCATATTCGACCCTTGCCGAGGCGGGGGCGAAGCTGTCGCGCAGCGTGGCGGGGTCGCTGTTGAAGCTCCAGCTGACCTGCTGGATCGCATAGAGCGCGGAGGCGCGCAGGTCGGCCGCCAGCGCCTCGTAGGGCGCGAAGGAGGAGACGAAGTAGGAGCCGAGGATACCGCTGCCGCCCGAATCCGGCGCGGCCGGCACGTTGACCGAATAGTCGCCACCCCCGCTGCCGTCCTCCTCTCCCGCTCCGCCGCAGGCGGCCAGGGGCAGGAGCGTGCTGCCGAGGAGAAGGGCGCGCAGCGTCCCCGCCGCGGGGGAGCGGAACAGGGATCCCCGACGGGCGGGACCCGGGTTCGGGACGGGTGCGCAATCACAAGGACGGGCACGGAAAAACAGGCTCACGGCGTTCAAACCCCATCGGAAACGTGGACATCAGGTCGACTTGCAGTCTGCGTATTTTCACCCCGATGCGGAAATTTTTCGTCACCGGGCCGGGGGTCCGCGCGCCGGCGTTCCCGAACGGACACAATGCCCGTCGGGCGACCGGGCGGGACGGGTTCGAAAAAGAACGAAACCGCGCGCTCTTCCGTTGAAACTGCCGCGATCCCCGGCTATAGACCCGCTACCAGCGCACCCGTAGCTCAGCTGGATAGAGTGCTGCCCTCCGAAGGCAGAGGTCACAGGTTCGAATCCTGTCGGGTGCGCCAATCTTCCCGTGCTGGAATGCAGACGGACCGCTCGGCCCGCCGGACCCGGTTGCGTTCATCCTGGCAAAGGTCGGCGCGCAACGTTGGGTGTGGGCTGCTGGCCCTTACCCCTTCGGGAGCCGTCTGACAGGTCCGAGACGGGGCGCACCGATGAACGGCATGGCAGCCCGAGCGGTTGTCACCGAGGCCCGCCACTCCTCCTGACCGCTTCGCCCGCACCGCCCTCGGGCATCGTCGCGAAGGCCGGCAACGTCGGATCCGGCCTGTCCCAGGACGGGGCGCGGCTGGCATAGACGATCATCTGCGGTCGGGCGATTTCAGGATCGTCGAGGGCGGAGGCCCGCACGAACACCATTCCCGGCATCGCCGCATTCCGTGAAAGCAGAGGGGAACCGCAGGTTCCGCAAAATCCACGGCTCACGAGATTGCCGCTGTCGGCGGCGCGGTCGTAGAAGGTCGGCTCGCCGGTGATCGTGAGCGCCGCCTCCGGTACCGCCACATGCGTGCTGTGGGCGGTGCCGCTCGATCTGCGGCAGTCCGTGCAGTAGCAATGGCCAACCAGCTGCGCGGCCGCCCGGCTCTCGAAGCGGACCGCGCCGCAAAGGCATCCACCCCTGAACGATATCGGCTGTTGACCTTGTGCCATGTGCCTCTCCCGTGGTTCACTTTCCTTCTGCAAGTGATATGATATTCACTTGCAAAATGCAAGTTAAGAGGGTTGCAGCCATGGGGAAGGTTCGGGGAGAGCTGCGCTCGCACTGTCCGATCAATTTCGGCATCGAGATCTTCGGAGACCGGTGGACGCTCCTGGTACTGCGCGACCTTCTCCTGCAGGGCAAGCGCCGCTTCGGGGACTTCCAGGCATCCGAGGAAGGGATATCGTCGAACATCCTGGCGGAGCGGCTGGACCGGCTCACGCATTACGGCCTTGTCACCGCCGAACGCGTTGCCGGCGACCGGCGGCAGATCCGTTACGAGCCCACCGAAGCGGGTCGCGCGCTCCTCCCCGTCCTCGTCGAAATGGCCTATTGGGGTGCCAGGCACGATCCGCGGACCGCGGCGCCGAAATCGTTCGCGCTTGCCTACGAGGCGGATCGGGCCGGGCTGCTGCGCTCGGTCGAGGCAGGCACGAACCCCTCGGAAGGGTGATCCGGCCGGGATGGTCTGTCGCCCGCCTCGCTCACGCCTCGCAGAAGCAGCTGACCGTTCGGATGCGGCGGTCGCGGAGCCGATGCGGGCCGGATCAGCCACATTCGGGGCGTGGTTCTCGCCGTGGATCGACAAGGCCTGCCCTACGGTCATGTCTTGGGGCGCAGCGGGACCACCTCGCCGGGTTTGCCCTGCGGAGATGTAACGCGCGAGCGCGATTTCAGCTTCGCCGCGATCGCCTGAACCTTCATCCGGCCACCGAAGGGCAGCTTGGCGGCCTGACAGATCGCCCTTGCAGGACGCCGACCCTCAGTGAAAAGCTCCGCACAGAGCCCGTTGATTTCCAGCACATCGGCCAGGTCGGCGAAGGCGATATCGACATAGATGATGCCGTCTGCCCCGATCGCGGCGGCCTCGGCAATTCGGACGCATGGGCAAAGGCCCGCTCGGCTTCTTCGCGCGCTGTTCCCGGGACATACCCCTGCAGGCCCACCGATGACTGCTCGCTGATCCAGCACTGGTTTCCGATAACAACAGCTTTGCTGATGGGTGAGGGCGAAGGCTGACCCGCCCTCGACACCCAAGATGTAGCGTCCCGACCCCTGAGCCGCCCGCATGTGACACTTCGAAGATAACGGAATCGATCGTTTGGGCGATCGATGCTTGACCAGATCGACAACGTCCTCAGCGGTCTGGGATGAATCTTGGAAAGCCGAAGCAGAGTGGTTTCACTGCACGTTTCTGACGATTGACACGTACCAACAGCCCCGCGCCGGGTTGCCATCGCTGCGACCAAAAGCGTCGAATGATGGCTTGCCGCCTCAGTGCGCAGAACCAGGGCTGAAAGATCACAAGAGATCGGCCAGCATCGCCGCCGCACGCTGCGCGCCGTTGCGCGCGACAGGGCTGGGGATGCGTGGCGCACGCAGTTCTTGAAGCATTGCCTCGGCAATCCTCTCAGGGGTGGCCTCCGCATAGGCCATCCGGCGGCCGGCGTTATAGCGGTCGAGCCGGGCAGCAACGTGGAAATTCTGCTCAAAGTGGTTGCGCAACGGGAAATAGAGGAACGGCGTGCCGGCAGCGGCCAGTTCCATGCAGGTGGTCAGGCCGCCCTGCACAAGCGCCAGATCGCAGGCCGCGAGATGACGATCGAGATCGGGCACGAAAGCGCGGGCCTCCACTCCTTTCGGCCACTCGAACGCAGCGGGGTCAAGCCGAGGGCCGGTCACGACGATCATGCGCAGATCGGGGATGCGAGCTTGGGCATGGGGATAGGCTGAAAGGATGCGGCGGATCAGCTGTGCCCCGACGCCCGAGCCGCCCACAGCCACGATGCAGGTCTTGCGCCCGTCATCATAGCCGAACTCGGCGCGAAGGTCCGAGCGTGGGCCGAAATCGGCGGGATGTGTGCCGATGATGTAGTCGGAGAACTCGTAGTGCTTGGGCACCCAGTCGCGCATCAGGGGCAGGCCATCGCCAAAGGACAGGTCGGCGATATCTTCCGGCCCCCCGACAAAGATCGCGCGGTCACGCACCTCGGGGTGGGTCTCCACATGGCCGATCATCTCGGCGTTGTAATCGGTGGTCAGGAAGGCCTCGCGCGGGCCGTTATCCATGAATGGCACCCAGCCCACGAAATCGGTGAACCAGGCGACCTGCGCCTTCTTCAACTCCGGATGTTCGTGCCAGTAGTGATCGACGTCCCACGCCTCGTCGGCGATCACGAGGTCGTAGCAATCCTGTTCCAGAACATCTTGAAAGACCATGAAATTCTTGATCAGGATCTCGTCCATGTCGCGGATCGCCTGAAAGGCGTTCAGGTCATGCTCGCCGGCCTCCGCCTCGATGTGGGCGGATTCGTTGGCCAAGCGCCCGCTTGCCGGGTGCAGCGTTTCGTCGTTGGCTGCCAGAAAGCGCGTCACCGGATCCTGCGCCAGCCAGTCTACCTGCAGATCCGGATGGAGCCTGCGCAATTCGCGAGTCACGGCAAGGTCGCGGCGGGCATGACCGAGCCCGATGGGAGAGGACAGATAGAGTACCCGCTTCGGGCGCGAGACCACCTTGGCGCCCTTGGGCGGATTCGGCCGCCACGTCCCGAGGTGCCGCGCAAGGAAATCACGCATCGTCAAGTTGAACCAGGCCGGAAAGCGGGCATGGAGGCCATGGCCGCCACCATGGCGGACACAGAGTTCGCCGCGCGTCAGTTCCGCGATCCGGACCGACGTCGCGGGCGGCGTGATCTCGTCCCGGTCCCCATAGATGACCAAGCTGGGACAACGCACGCGACGATACATTGCCTCGTTGATCTCGACGGCTCCGTCGCGCGCTTCCATCGTCATCTTCAACATCTCGCCGTCGCCGTCCATTGCCCAGGCGACTGCGTCCTCGTGCTGCTTTGTGGAATGGGGCTCGTTATGGACCTTTCCAAGGAAGAACCGTGCGAAATCGGGGTAATCCCGGACCCAATAGGCGGCGTTGTACTTCTGCCAGCCTTCGGGATGCTCTGGCGGATCGGCGGCATAGGCGGCCGCGCGATGGGGATAGGGCGGCACGATCGGGCTCCAGCCGCAGGTCGAGACGACGGCATCGACCCGCTCGGGCCAATCCGCTGCAACGGCAAAGGCGATTGCGCTGCTGAACGAATGGCCGACGAGCGTGGCACTGCCTGTGGCAGTCGCATCCATCACTGCGATCACATCCTCGATGACGAGGTCAACAGCATAGCTGTCGGGGTGATCGGGCCTGTCCGATTTGCCATTTCCGCGCGGGTCATAGGTGACGACGCGAAAATGCTCGCTGAAATAGGGCACCTGCGCCTTCCAACTGCGCGAATGAATCAACGACCATGTCGGCACGAAAAGGATTGTGCGGGTTCCTTCGCCGTAGATCTCGTAATGGAGCTTCACCCCGTCGCGGTCGACGGTGCCGGTGGCTTGGGGAAGGGCCGCGCGCATCTCTCAAGCCTCCTGCCTCGACTCCGCAAGGGCGATCAGGTCACCGACGCGGCGCAAGGCCGCACGGATCGGGAGTTTCTTTTCTTCGAAGCCGAGCAGGATCAACGCCTCGGCGCCGATGAATGCCGCGCCGACCAGAGCCGCGGTCTCTTCAGCGCGAAAACCTCCCAGCAGGCTGATCTTCTGTTCAAGTTCACGCGCCAGCGTGGCGATCAGTTCCTGCCACTGCGCAATCGCGCGGCGCACCGCATCACCGACATTCGGGTTTGACCATCCCACCGCCGTCAGTTCGTGAAGCACGCGGACATAGCCGGAGGCAAAGTCCTCTTCCAGATAGTCGCAGGCCAGTGCCCATTTCTGCGAAACGGAAAGATCCGCGCGCTGGAAAGTCTTCGCCTGACGGTCGACGAGGCTGTCGTTCATGTAGCCGAAGAGTGCCAGGACCATCCCTTCCTTCGAGCCGAAATGGTAGCGGATCTGGCTCATCTGGGTGCCGGCTTCCTGGGCGACGGCGCGGGTTGACAGGCCGCTGTAACCCTGTTCGAGCAGAACCCGTTTCGCCGCTTCCAGAAGCAGGGTCTTGGCGTCCGGCTTTGGCCTGATCTGTACAGTCATAGCTGCTCCGCTCCGCGTTCCTGGACCTCCGGCTCCTTGCGTCTATAGCCGAGGCACCTTGAGTGGATAATAGTTCGTTCGAATGAAGTATGTCAATGAACGACTGTCCCAGGCGATGGCGGATATCCATGATGAGGGGTTCTCGGGCCAGGACGAAGATATTGGAAAGGGTGGGACCGGAGTTGAGCCGTCCCGACACACGCACGGCTCCGGCTTTGTATGGTGCGGGAGTATCATCCCGGCGCCACGGCGATCAGGGAATCCTCCCCGCTTCAGCGGGATTCTATCCCATGGAGTAGAGCAGGTGGCGCCGACCGTTCGAATTGTGGTAACGTCATAGCACTCGGAAAACGCGTTTCCCGCCCTCGACTCGAAAAGCGAGGAGGCACTGGATGAGGACGGCACTGGTTGCGACGGGCGCTTTGGCGCTGATCGGGTTGACCGCGCAGGGCCACGCCTCGGACTTCTCCGCCCGCTACGAGACCACGGGAACCGTTTCCGCCACCGTCAACGGCGAGGACCTCGCCCTTCAGTCCTGGCTGGACAAGGAACGCGGACGATCTTCGAACAAGGTCGACGACATCGGATCGGGGATGTTCTACCACGTTCTCGCCGCAAGCGTGGGGCCCGAGGGCAAGCCCGCGAACCCGATGATCCAGCTCTCCTTCATCAGGTACGATGACGAGACGCGGCCCGTCGACCTCTGGCTCATCGACGACAATTTCATGCGCCCCCTGGCAGCCGGTGAGAACGGAGGCGCGATCAGCGCCTTCCGCGTGTCCTTTGACGGCACGACGATGTCGGGGTCCTTCGAAGGCAGTCTCATCCGATACGATCAATCGACCGGGCAGCTTGACACGTCCGAGCCGGAGGTCGGAATTTCCGGCAGCTTTTCGGTGACGATCCCGCAGCCCTAGTCGTTCAGGTCCAGCATCAGACGGGTCGGGTCGAGTATCAATCGATCCGGAGGTGACGTGCTGCCCCGCTGCATTCCGCCACATCGGCGCGATCTGTGCCGAGGTCGAGGCGTCGGGGGGTAGCCTTGAGCTCACCTGTCACCCGCCAAGGCTGATGTGCATCGCGATGATGACATGCGGATGCTGCCAAGGCCGAATTCGGCGAAGTGCTTCGCACCGTCTCCCTGCGCTGGCGCCGGACCGGGCTGCCCTTATGGCCCCTCAACCTTGCTCAGGCCCGCCATCGGGTCATAGGACAACCTGGCCTCCCCGCCTGGCGCGAGGCGCAGTGTGATGGCTTCGCCGATCGCTCCGGACCCGGGTGCCACAGTGAGTGATCCGGCAGGGACCGAGACTTGCGCGCCGAGAGCGCCGTTCGCAACGACTTCGGTTGATCCATCGGCGTGGTTCCGGGTGATCTCGAACTGCGGGCTCAGCGCGGCTGCAACGGCCGCTTCGAGGGCAGCCTGGCCGTCCGCCCTGAAGTACGACCCGCCGCCGATCCGTGCCCAGGCTTCGAATGTCTGCGCAAGGTCGGCGTCGTCGATGGCAAAGCCGACGATGTTGACGCGGATGTCCAGCCCGCCCGCGCGAAGGCGCGCGATGGCGTCGGCGGGATCTCCGCCGCAGGTTTCTTCTCCATCCGTCACCAGCACGATGACGCGCGGCTCGTCCGCATCACGCAGGTCTTGCGCGGCGGCCAACAGGCTGTCGGCAATGGCGGTTCTGGCCAGGTTGATCGCCGGAACGTCCCGGATGCTGCGCGCCGCCGCCTTCCGGTCCAGGGGAGAAAGGGGCAGCCGCAGTTCGGTCCGGCAGGCATCCTTTTCAAGGCCGAATGCGCGGAACGCGAAGGGGACGCCCGGCGGCAGAACGCCCTCGACAAGATGCACAAGGGCCGCATGCGCAACTTCGATCCGGCGTTTTCCCTCGATCCTCTGCAACATCGAGCCGGAGGCATCGAGGATCAGTTCGATCGCGCCTGACGGAGGCTGAACCGCAAACTCCGGGCGCGCGTCGATCAGCAGCGTCGCCGTGCCTTCAGGCTCGTTGTATTCCTGCAGCGACGCCGTCAATTCATAGGCTTTCGGCGCGCGAAACAGGGCCGCGGCCATCTCCAGCCCGTCTGCCAGGCCAAGCGGGCCGGTCACCCGCAGAAACCGCCCCCGGTTCAGCGCGGCCCAGTCCATCATGATCTCGGCGTTGTTGCGGGTGTCGCTGTCCATCGACAGGGATACGACGCGTGGCATCGTGCGCAACAACTCGGGCCAGAGATAGGGGCGATACACCGCCTCTGCATCCGTGAGAATGACCACGCCGCGTGCCCCTTCACGTTGGGAAAGGGCGCGTGCCGCGATGGCCAGCGCGTGTTCTGCATCGCTGGAATTCCTGGGCTTCAGCATGCGCAGGGCCGGCCACACCTCCTTGGCGCTTTCGGCAAAACCCTGGAGTAGCGGCTCATCCTCTCCGAACGGCAGAAGGTTCAGCGCATCCCGGCCGGGTTGCAGCGATTGCGCCCAGGTCCGAACGGCGGCCAGCGTCCGCGGAATGTAGGGGCTGACGCTTCCGGAAGTGTCCCAACTCAGCATGACAGAGCGCGGCGGCTCGTGGATCCGGAGAAAATGCTCGCCAGGAGCCAAGACGGCCGTCCTTGCGCCGTCCGACAGGGTTGCTTCGAGTCTGATCGGATCGCCATTCCGGTTGCTCAACTCCGCGACGACGTCGGGCAGATGAGCGCCGAAAGACAAGCTCAACACACTCGGCGGACCGTCCGGCACGACGATGCGCCACCAGTCTTCGTTACGCTCCATGACAACCGAGGAATAAACCGGAATGTCGAGCGGCAGGTCCCGCGCTGTCTGCCGGTCAGCTCCCCCTGCGGGGGGGTGTGCTGGCTTGTCGACCTCGCCGGTCGCCGCTTCGTATGCCGCCCTCGGCTGATCGTCCTCCCACAGCCCGAGCACCGATGTGCCGGGGTTCTCGATGGCCTCGATCCTGTCAGGGCCGACGTCACGGGAACCTTCCGGCCTGTCGAGGGTCAGTTTCAGGTAGCGGGCCCAAACGGGTTTTTCGAACCTCAGTTCAGCCCGTTCCATCCCGGTCGGAGGGGAAGGAAGGGTGCCGATCGCGCGCCATGGACCGCCGGGCCCCTCGACGCTGACGGCGACGGCGGCCTGCTCAATCCGCGACCTGTCTGTAGGGTGGCCGATCCAGGCCACGGCATCCAGCAATGCCGCCCTGTTTTGATGGAAGCCGATGACGAGCGTGTGGCGTTTGTCCGGAGTGTTCCAGATTGCGTTTGCGTCGCCCTCGTGCGGTGCGAGGGCAAGCCGGTTCCAGTCCCCCCGCAGAGGTGGTTCGGCGTAAATGACGTGACCCCCGACCGCTGGACCTGCGGCGTCGATGGCGGCCAGACCTTCAGGATGCGTGCCGGGAACCGCAATGGCCTGGATTTCCTGCAACTCCGCCTTTTGGCAGGGAAGGTTGCAGCGCGGAAAGGCGACCCTCAGGCGGCTGGCGAGCATGGGCACGTCGAAGACGACGTATTGCGGGACATGCACGGTCGCGAGCCCCGATTGCGCCGCAGGCCGCCAGGATTGCCCGTCCTCCGAGGCCTCCAGGATGACCTCGGCGGGCCAACCATCCGAATCCGAATTGGACCGCAGCTGGATCATGACGCCGGCTAGGATGGCGGGCGCCGCCAGGCGGAACTCCAGTTCCCGCTCGACGAGCATCCCGGTCTGGTGTCGCGCAATGCCATCGTGAACCTGTTCAAGCGCGTCCTGTGCCCTTGGGTCCAGCTTTCTGCCGCCGGCGAATTCCAGCCGCGCGCCCAGCCCGTAATGCAAGACGTTGAGGCCACCCCTCAGGGCGTCCGGGGCATCCCAGTACACCATCGGCCCGACCGGAACGACAGACGGGTCGAGCGGCACGCCGGTCATCTCTGCAGCAAAATCCACGCCGTCACTGGCACGCAGCACCAGGCCTGAATTCGTGACCGGGCTTTGCCACGGTGCGGCCACGACATCGATCCCGACGGCTGCGGTCTGACCTGGAGCAAGCGTCACCCGCTCTGGTGCCGACGATACCTTCCAGCCCGGTTCCGTGCCGGAAACGGTCACGTCGAGTGTCATCTCGATCGATCCCGTATTCCGAAGTGCCGCGCTCGTCCGGAAGCTTTGGCCGGTCCCGACGTAGGCGGCCAGCTTGGGCAACTCGGAGAAGGCGATCGCGACGGGCAGGGAACCGCGGGGTTGTCTCAGTGGCGCTGGGCGCGCGATGAGATCACCGAGGCCCGGTGACGGCGGCGCACTTTGGATTGGCTTGCCGGTTTCGTCCTCAATCGGCCGGAACGCGGCCGGCGGGCCGGTCTCCGAGGGGCGCCGCATGTCGTCGACGCCGAAAAGCGCACAGGTGATGACGCCTGCCGCATGGCCGTTGCTGTCCTTTCCAGCCAGGATCTCGGGGGCCGTCGCTGCCCGCAGCACGGCCAATCCCGTGGCGAGCGTACTCCGCAGGGTGACGGCGTTGCGCAACCGCCAACCCGATTTTCCGAACTCGACGGTCCCGCCCGAGGCGTCCCGGCAGGAGAGGATCGCGAGGCTGCCCGGCGCAAGCTCAAGCGCAACGGCCGGCTCTTCCTTCGAGGCAAGCTCGAACCTGCGAGCGCTTCCCGGTGCAAGTGACAGATCGCCCGCCAGCACCGCTTCCGCGACGCTGTTTTCAAGCGCTTTGTCAGGCAGAAAGCGCACGCCGCAGGCATAGTCCGCGCTCATGGTTCCGCCTTCGACCTGCAAACGCAGCGACCCACCAAGATCCGGGGCGTAAGGAAGGACGAGCCATTCGCTATCGGCTGCTGCAAGCCTGCCTCCGGTCAACTCTCCCTGCCTCAGCCTCCAGTCCCAGACAGACCAGCGAAGCCTTGCGTCGGTGCCGTCGCAAGCGATGGCAATGCTCCCTTCACCCTCGGGCAGGGGAATCCGGACATGGTCAAGCTGGTCAAGACCACCCACCCGACCCGAAATGTCACCGGTCATTGGCAGGATGGCGGCCTCGATCAAGCTATCGTCGGGCTCGCCGTTTGCAATTGCGGCCAGCTTGCGCACCACGATCCGGTAGGAAGACCAGATCGTGCCTTCGAGCGCGCGCATCTGCAGGGTCCACTCTCCGGCCGGAAGCCGCGCCTGATACAGGTATGCCGGGGCCTCCCCGTCGAACACGACGTCGCCACCATGCTGCCTGTTGCCAAGAAACAGCCGGGCCATGATCTCGCCTTCACCGGGCGGATGGATCTCGATTTCGACATCGGTCCTGGCGTTCAGTCCGAACATGAACAGGTCCGTGTCCCTGGTGCGATGGAAACCTCCGGCCGCCTCGACACCGAACTGCAGCGGCTGTGCCGTCAGCCGGGTGTCGTTCGGCTCGCCTTCGAAGCCCTCGGGCCTCTCGCCGAGATCCCTTGCCCGAAGCCGGTACTCATTCTCCGCCAGCACTTCCACGAAGTATTCCCCGGGAACGAGCGACAGCGATTCCAGTGAGACGCCGCCATCTTTGTCCGCGTGCTCGGAGATCATGGCCCGGTCCCGGTCGAAGAGGCGCAGCCGGCTGGCCCCTCTGGACGTGATGCGCCAGAGATGGCCCGCGGCCTCGTCCGGGACCGAAAAAGAGAAGACGTCCGCATCTCCGTTTCCGCCCATGCCAATGACCGCAAGAGGGCCAGCCAGCGTGTTCGCCGCCTCGAAGCTGTCGTTCGGTTCGACTTCGTGGCCTTGCGGCGGCGCGTTTGCGGGCGCGAAGGTCACCACGTAGGGCGAGGCTTCGGGATGCGGATCATGACGGCGCAGGGCCAGTTCGTAAGTGCCGGGATGAAGTGCGACCGTCCCGATGTCGACGGCGCCGGCCCGGCCGGTCCTGTGCAGGATGTCGACCGTTCCTTTCCCGTCGATGGCTGTCAGGTCCGCTGCAAGACTTGCCCGCGCAGCACCGCCCTCGACGCTGACGTGATAGGCGGCCGTCGTACCAACCCTGAACCTAAGAAGGTCCACGTCTCCCTGCGCAAGCAGCGTCCCCCGGAAGCGTTTGGACGGATCGACGGGGTTGGCAGACAGCGCGTTCGGCTCGCGCTCGTCCAGGCCGGCATCCGAAGCGGAAATGCGGACCAGAACCAGGGACGGGAGGGGGCCCTTGCCTGCGCTCCGGACAAGAAGTTCCGACGGCCTTGACGAGAGCCAGGGATACAGCCCGCCCTCCGGAACCGGCTGTCTGTCCAGCGTTGCGTTCGACGGCGCCATCGCCTCCGCGAAGACCTCGACGCTAAGCGGCGTTCCAATCGGCGGTAGGGTCAGGCGTAGGTCGCCGTCCCGGGCGATGAGCCAACTGCCGGCGCCGATCTCCGCCTGCGCCGTCGGCATGTGCTCACGCCGGTCGAACTGCTCGACCGCCTCGACGATGAGCTCTGACGACGTCTCTCCACGCGCTCCGACCAAAAACTTGCGCTGCGCATTCAGAAGCACCGGCCCGATCTGTGGCGCTTCGCCGAAGCCTGTCTGAAGTGCGTGCTGCGTCGGACGTGTGTTGCTATCGTAATCGCCGCTCTCGCTGGCAAAGCTCATCAGGGCGAGCGATCCGGGGCTGGACAGGCGCAGGATGTAGAGACCGTCCTTGGGAACCCTCAGCCAGGCGTAGGCACCTTCTCGCATGACGGCTTGCGGGAACGCGAGGCTTCCCAACCCTGCGCCCGGCGCCTCGGCGATGATCTCCGCCTGCTCTGCAACGCGCGAAACCGGTTCCTGGGCCGATGCCTGTGAAGCCCAGGCGATGGCACCAAGCAGGACGGCCAGCAGCCGGCTCGGAAAGACCCCTTTTGCGTCCTGTCCCGGAACCATGTCCCTCGGTGTCCCATACCGGACATGTGCCGGCTTTGGAGTTTCGGTTTCAGGCGCGGCGTGCCCTCCGGTCACTCGGAACAGGCGCCGGAAAAGGCCGCCACGGCAAAATTGTCCTCGCACACCTGCTCGTGCCTGCGGAGCGCTTCGTGGATCGCCCGGTTCGCGGGCCAGAACATTGAACCTATGCCACAATTGGACACCTGCAACTCGTACTCGTCTGGGTCGCGCAATTGCAGATCCGCGCCCGATTGACGAGAAATCCGCTCAATACAGTCCCGCCGATTGATTGCCGACTTGATGGTGCCGGCGACTGCCGCGCCAATCGATAATACTATTAAGTACTTGATGATCTCTCCGCCGCTGCCGTCGGAAAGGATGCCCAGCGTTTCACCGCTCCGTGGCGCGATGCGCCACCACCATCCATCGTTTCCGCCGTCTTCTTCCGGCGCTTTCGCGACGATCCAGAAACC
Organism: Albidovulum sediminis; assembly: GCF_025380365.1. Taxonomy (GTDB): domain Bacteria; phylum Pseudomonadota; class Alphaproteobacteria; order Rhodobacterales; family Rhodobacteraceae; genus Albidovulum; species Albidovulum sediminis. The sequence goes on along the minus strand of NZ_JAOCQF010000001.1, from coordinate 1,038,015 downwards.
GGCGGCAAGCTCGCGCGCCATTCCGGCCGCCGCCTCCGGGCCATAGGCGTCAAGGCTCCCTTCGTCCGTTTCGCCGGGCTTCAGCACAACAAGCGCATGTCCCTCCCGAAGCGCGGCTTCGAGGTGGTCAAGGGCGTTTCCGCGAAGCGCGGGCCGCGGGCCGCGGCCGATCGCGTAGCCTTCCAGCGCGGTGTCCCAGACGCCGGCCGTGACCGCATCGCGGGCCGCACCCGTCAGATCGCCATCCTTCCGCAAGAGGGTCCGGGCGGGATTGGCAACCACATCGACAAACGTCTCGACAATCGCCTCCCCACCGGGAGCAAAACCGAACCTGTCGCCGACGATCACCAGGGCCGGCTGTGCCCGATACCTGATCGTCCCGCCGCCGGACGGGGCAAGATCGAGATACTGGAACACCTCGGCGGCCCGATAGTCTTCCGGCGGGAATCCCTCGGTTGCCGCCAGGTCCCGGTCCGGCTGAAAATCCACGGACTGAAGGGCGAGTTGTTCCACCACGGGTCTCTGCCCGGCCTGCGCCGACAGGTAGCGCCCGAGGAAAAAGGCTTCGGGCATGTCCCCGATCGACACCATGGCCGAGCGCTGTCCGATCATCGGCAGGAAGGATTCCGGCCCGCCCGCCGCCTCGACTGAGCCTTCGGCCCGGGCCTTGGCGCCGATCCGGTCCAGCACGGTGCGCCGGATGGTCGTTTCCCTTCCGCCGGGCGCGATCAGCGTGAAGTCGATCCACAACGCCGTAAGTTCGGCCGCATCCGCCGGCACCTCGGCGCCCGATCCCAGCGCGCCGATGCCGGCCGCGGCGTCACTGGCCTTGCTGCCCAGCGTCTGGAACATTGCCCCCGCCGCATCCATCGCCTCTGCCAGAGGAGCGACATTGCCGTCGAGGTCGAATGCAAGCCCGGATGCCACCTCGTTGCGGAAGAGCGTCACGAACAACCGGTTCTCCGTCACGTGCGACAGGGGATCGTCCCGGCGGTCCCAGGGGTCGAGCGAGAAGGGGAGGGTGGTGATGGTCAGGGGTTCGCCGTTCAGGTTGGCTGCTGGGCGTTCCCAACCCGACAGCAGGGAGTGGGTCCGCAGCGCCTTCCCGAGTTTCTGCTCCAGCGTGATGTCGACCCGGACACGGTGCTGAAGATGGACGGGAACCGCATTCGCGAAGGCTTCGCCCCTCTCGACGGGGTCCGGCGGCCGGTCATCGAACACCGGGTGCAGCGCCGTCCAGTCATCCGCCGGACCGAGGCGGGCCTCCGTCCAGTAGTAGTCCGCGGCCTCTTCGGCCAACTCCTCCAGCACGCTGCCGCCCGCGTAGAAGTCCGCTTCGTCAAGCCGGGCAAGCAGGGCATCCGCTGCGTCCGCCGTCCGCTCGGCAAGGTCGCCGTAATCGGGCCCGGGTGCCTCCCACGCCCTGACAAGTCCGCCGACGGCATCGACAATCGCGTCGCCGGACTGTTCCAGCGCGGAAAGCGAGGCGCGGATTTCAGCGTCGAGCGGGGCACCCGCCGGTGTCCTCTCCATCCGCAGGACAAGCGCGCGCGCGTCGCCTTCGGAAAGACGGCCCCGGACGACCTGTGTCTGGTATCCCGCATCCCCGAGCAGAGCCGCCACAAGCACTGCCTGGTCCAACGCGTTGCCCGCGCCGGCCAGCAGCGTGCCGTCCGGCCCGCGCAGCAGACCCGCGTATTGCTGGAAGGCGATGTTCTGGCGCACCCAGTCCAACACCTCTTCGGGGTCGCTGAAGAGGAGATGATCGGAAACACTGCCGAGATCCCGGCTGGCCGACCTGAGCCTTATCTGAACCTCTTCGAGCGTTTGATAGTATGTGTCGAACAGCGCAGCGTGGGGCATCTCCTGTGCAGCGGCGCGTAGTGGCGCCCACGGCATGTGAAGCGCCAGCGCGCAGGACAGCACGCCGCTCAACGCCAGCCTGGCTTGTCTGGAAACACCCATCGCGGACTCCGTTTTCGGAGCCGTCCCACTTGCGGCAAAGGCAGGTCGCAGTGCCGGCAGACGCGCAACGGCCACCAATAAGGCATCGGTAAGAGGGTTCAACAGCATGGAAGGGTACAAGGTTTTCGCTATTGAAGCCAGCCGCTTGTCGGATCCGGGCGAGTTGGTCCCGACCACCCTGCATTGACTTGCCCCCACGCGGCGGCAATGATGAGGGACTTCCGGCCAAGATCCTTTCACGAAAAGGAGCTGCCATGAGGCCTCTTTTCCTGATCCTGCTGACCTCGTCCTTGGTCACCGCCGGCGCCCTCGCTGCCGAGACGGGAGCGGGTCGGGCCACCGTCACGATGGAAGGCGCGACGCACGACCTCGATCCCGTCGACGGCGCCAGCAGCACGGTCACGAGCGACGACACCGGCGTCCTCTTCTATCTGACGGCCACCGACCAGCCGGTAAGCATCAATTTCAACCTGTTCGACCGCAGCGTGCTGACGCAGGGGTCGGTAGACTTCACGCTGCCCGCCGACAACGCCCCGAAGGCGCGCGTCGAACTGAGTTTCTTCAATCCCGAGCGCGAGGGGCGCAGGCTGCAGCGGCGCATCATCTTCAGCGAAGGAACCATCACCGTTCGCAGGATCAGCGAAAGGTCCCTTGCGCTGGACTTCGACGGTCAGGGGCATCCGCTGATGGACGCGACAATGTTCCCGATCCGGGGCACAATCGAAGTGGACCTGCCCTGAGAGCGGATCTTTTTGGGCCTTCGGCCAAGCAAGGACGGAGACCGACAAGGCCGCCGGCAATCTTCGTCCAGGAGATTCCACCGATGACCATGCTCGGGCGAGGAGGCGCCTGTCTCGGCAGGTTCGCCTTCAGCCCACGGTTGGCAGGTGCGCGATCCTGCCTTCGTCCCATTCGATACCCGATCCGGGTCCTCTTGAGGGCATCGCCTTGCCATCGACGATCTGCAAGGGTTCCGCGAGAAACGCGTCGGCCCAGTCCACATATTCCAGCCAATGCGCGGTCGGGCTGGCGCAGAGCAGTTGCAGGCTGACCTCGGGGTAGAGGTGCGATGACAGGGGAACGTCGCGCGCGGCCGCGATCGCCGCCCCCTGGAGCCATCCGGTTACCCCGCCGATCCGGGCGACATCGGGCATGGCGCAATCGCAGGCTCCGGCTTCGAGCGCCGTCTCCATGGCGGCGGGTCCATTGAAGTTCTCGCCGATCTGGATCGGCGTGCGTAACCGTTCAACAAGGTGCGCCTGCGCCGGATAGTCGTCGTGGCGCATCGGTTCCTCGATCCAGAGAAGCCCGTAACCGTCGAGCGCCTCGGCTCGCCGGAGCGCCTCGACCGGCATCAGCGCCTGGTTGTAGTCGACCATGAGGCCGACCCCAGCCGGAAGGACGCGGAGCACCGCCTCGACCGACGCGATGTCATCGGCAAGCGTCGGGTGGCCCAGCCGCAGCTTCACCGCAGGGAGCTTTCTGTCCTCGACCAGGCGCAGGGCCTCGTCCGCAAGTGGAGCGGCGGGCATCAGGCCAAGCCCCCTGCTGTCATAGGCGGGCACAGCGCGGGGGACGACGCCGAGCAGTTCGCACATTCTCTGGCCGCTGGCGACCGCCTGCGCATCCCAGAGCGCCATGTCGAGCGTCGACAGGGCCATCCGAACCACCCCGGTAACCCCCAGCAGGCGATAGCGCCGCGAGAGCAGTTCGCCCACCGCAAACGGCGCCGCCGTCTGCCCGCGAACGAGTTCTGCCGCCTCGCGCAGAAGCGATGCGATCGCCAGCGCACCGGCATCGGTGTAGGCAAATGTGTAGCTCCGGCCGACAACGCCCTCTTCGGTATGAAGATCGACAAGAACGATCGGCACGGCGCGAACGACGTCGGCACTCGTTCCCAATGTGAAACGCAAGGGCACTTTGACGATGCGGGCATTGAGGGATCTCACCGTCAGGTCGCTGCGGGTGGCCGCGTCCGGCAATCTGCTTGTCATCGGCAAGTATCCCCGTGCCCTTGTCCGGGGCCAGCGGGAAGGCGGCCTCGGCTGCGACAGATTAACAGAAGCGGCAAGAATTGTGATCCGCCAGCCGACCGCGATCAATCGCGTTTTGTGGTGGAGCCGCATCCTCCTTTCGGCCGGCGCCTCGATCCGCATGGCCCCTGATCAAGGTGCCGGGCGATGGTCTCCGCGCCGCCGGAAGCGCCGGCGGTGGTCGAGGAAATTATCAGGCATGGAACTCGGTGGGGAGGCGTATGATGTGCGCGAGTAGGATGGAGGAAACGCCATGAGTGACGAAAACGCCGTACTCTCTGCTCTCGAAGGTCTGGCAGCCGGCTTCAACGCGCACGACATCGACGCGATCATGAGCTTCTTCGCTGAGCGCTGCAGCCTGGATCTTCCGCGCGGACCGGAACCGCACGGAAGCCGCTATGTGGGCCGCGACGAGGTGCGACGCGGCATCCTGACGAGGTTCGAGAGCACCCCGGACGTCCACTACGGCGAGATCGAGAACTTCGTCAGCGGCAACACCGGCATGTCCAAGTGGCTTCTGACCGGCACCACGCCCGCAGGCGAGAAGGTGCGCGTTCGCGGCTGCGACTTCTATACCTTTCAGGACGGCAAGGTTGTCCGGAAGGATTCCTACTGGAAGATCATCGCCTGACTGCGCGCGCTGACTGGGGCGGAATGCGCTATTCGGCAGGCCCGAGGCCGATCTCGCCGCGTGCGCCGAAAGCGGGCTGGGTCTCCCGCGCGGGGATGTCGGCCAGGGTGCGGAGCCACGCCTGCGCGGACCGTGACCAGTACTGGTCTGACGGGACCAGAGCGTCGCGCTGACGGATTGCTCCGACGGGCAGGGCGACGACTTTCGGTTGCGGCCCGACGGGGGCGGAATAGACCGGTGTGCCGCAGTCGGGACAGAACGTCTGTTCCCGCTCATTTCCGCTCTCGCCGGTCTTGACGTAGCGCTTCAGCCGCCCCGCCAGCAGGCGAAATGTCCCCTCTGCCGCAGGCACGACCGTCCGGAACGCCGACCCCGAAAGCGTCTGGCAGTCGGTGCAATGGCAGATCACCACTTTCGCGGGATCGACCTCGGCCTCAAAACGGACCGAACCGCAGTGACAGCGTCCATCGACTTTCATCCTGACCTCATTGCCTTGGCCCACCAGCATCGCTTCCGCAGGTTCTGCAGATTGTTCACGACCATCATCGTCGCTTGGCGCTGCCCTGCCAACATTCCCTTGATGGCATCCCGCGCCTGATCGCGCGGGACACCATCGTGTTCAGGCGAGCAGTTTCGAACCGGCGGCGCAGACCGCGCGAACAAGGCCACGAAGCCAGCGATGCGCCTCGTCGCCATCCATGCGGGGGTGCCAAAGCATCGAGATGGTGAAGGGCGCGACCCCGAACGGCAGGTCAAAGCCGTGCAGGCCCTTGCGCAGACCCTCGGTGTGCCGTTCCGGAACCGTGGCGATCAGGTCGGTGTCGCGCACCAGCGACAGCGCGGTCGAGAAGCCGCTGACGACCGTGGCAATCCGGCGCTCAAGCCCCGCGGCGCGCGCGGCTTCGTCGATCTCGTTGCTGTGCAGGCCGCGCCTGAGAATGTGGATGTGAGAGGCCTGCAGGAAGGTTTCCGCGGTCACGGGCCCCGCCGCAAGCGGATGGTCGCCCCGGACCACGCCGATCCATCGGTCGCGGAACAGCGGCGTGGCACGCAATTCGGGCGCCGTTCCGGCATCGATGACGCCGGTTTCGAGGTCGACCTCACCTTCGCGCAATGGTGCGCTTTCCTTGTCGGGCTTGGTCAGGAACCGGAGCGTCACGCCGGGCGCCTGTGCGGCGACCAGCGCCAGAAGCTTCGGGCCGAAGGTCTCGGTGAAGCCTTCGCTGCTGCGCAGGACGAAGCGGCGCGATAGCCGGGTCAGGTCCAGCGCCACGGCCGGTCGCAGCACGGCCTTCGCGCCCTCGACGATCGGACCGACCTGTCCGCGAAGCTCGATGGCACGCGGCGTCGGCACGAGGCTGCGGCCCGCCCGCACCAGAAGCGGATCGCCCGTCACCTCGCGCAACCGCGCCAAGGCCCGGCTCATCGCCGACGGGCTGAGATGCAACCGCCGCGCCGCACCCGCGACGCTGCCTTCGGACAGGAGGACATCGAGCGTCAGCAGAAGGTTCAGGTCGGGCATCTCGGGCCTTTCCATACATGGCGTCGGGCGCAACTATTAGATGCTAACGCTGCGCGTTCCGCAATGGTCCGCCGAAGGCTAGATCTCCGGGATCATCAACCAAGGAGACCAAGATGCCACCCCGCTTCGCTCCCGTCCTGTTCGGGTTCGTCCTCTCTGGGCTCATGTCCCTCATCGTGTCCGGGGTCGCGACCCTGCGCAACGCCGGGCCTGTCGAGGAGTTTGCCTCTCTCTGGTTCGCAGCATGGCTGCCGTCGTGGTTCATCGCCTTCCCGACCGTCCTCGTTGTGGCGCCGTTTGCGCGCCGCCTGGTGGGAAGGCTCGTCAAGACACCAGCGGCCCTGGTGCGATGATGTCGGAGACCGTATCTGCCGACAAGGTCCAGCACTGGCCGCGGCTTGCTGCACTGTCGCTCGCGATGCTGCTTCCCTCTCTGGGGACCAGCATCACGAACGTCGCCCTGCCGTCGCTGTCGAGGTGGTTTCACGCGCCAATGTCCGAGGTTCAGTGGGTCGTGATCGCCTATCTCCTCGCCGTCACCAGCCTGATTGTCGGTGCAGGTCGTCTCGGCGATCTGGTCGGACGCCGCCGCCTGCTCCTGACGGGCATGGCCCTCTTTTCTGCCGCCTCGGCGATCTGCGCCCTGTCGCCCAGCCTTTCTGTCCTCATCGCGGCCCGAGCCGTGCAGGGCGCGGGCGGTGCGGTCATGATGACCTTGACGGTCGCGATGGTCGGCGACCTCGTGCCGAAGGATCGCACCGGCAGCGCCATGGGATTGCTCGGGACGGTGTCGGCCGTCGGGACGGCGCTTGGCCCCACGATGGGAGGGGCGCTGATCGCGGCCTGGGGCTGGCCGTCGGTGTTCGCGGCTCTCGCTGCGATGGGCGTCGTGACCGTTCTCGCCGGCGGCGTTCTGTTTCCGGGGGATGTGAAGGCGGCACGACCGTCGACCCGGTTCGATCTGCCGGGGCTGTTCCTGCTGGCGCTCTCGCTTGGCACCTTCTCGGCGGCCTTCACACTGGGCGGCCGGATGCCCGGCCTCGCGTCGCTTGGACTTTCCGTCGTCTCGGCCCTTGCCTTCGCCGCCTTTGTCCGGACCGAGGCCCGGGCACAGGCACCGCTTGTTCGTCTGGATCTTCTGCGTGACCGTACCCTCGGCACGGGTCTGGCATCGCTGATGCTGGTCTCGGCCATCGTGATGGCGACGCTGGTCGTCGGCCCGTTCTACCTGAGCGGAGTCCTGGGCCTCGACCCGGTCGAGGTCGGGATGGTGATGTCCATCGGCCCGGCCGTCGCCGCCGTGACGGGCGTTCCGGCAGGTCGCCTGGTCGATCGGACGGGCTCGTTTCCCGTGATCGTCGGCGGGCTTCTTGCGGTGATGCTCGGCTCGCTTCTGCTCACCATTCTGCCGTGTTCGTTCGGAGCTGGCGGCTATGCGGCAAGTCTCGTCGTCATCACCTTCGGCTACGCGATGTTCCAGGCCGCCAACATGACCGCGATCATGCAAACCACCACAAGCGACCAGAGGGGCGTCACATCCGCCCTGCTGGGGCTGGCGCGGAACATGGGACTGATCTGGGGGGCATCTGCGATGGCGGCGACCTACACGATGGGACCGAAGGTGGCCCAGGCCATCGGGTTCGGCGCGGGCGGCGGCGCCGGACTCATCGCGACCTTCGCGCTGTCGGCGGGTCTCGCCGGTGTCGCTTTGGGGGCCGCCTTCTGGGCAGGGCGCCGCGGCTGATTCTCGCGGAGCGAAGCGCGTGGGCTCCCGGAACAGCCGGGCTGACGGAAACCAATCTGCGCCGCCTGCTTCGCCACCCGAACGCCGCGAACAACCCGATCGCGTGTGCCTCCTGCAATGGCTGGTCCCCGTGACGCGGGGACACCCTTTCAGCCCCGATGGAGGCAGCGAGCGTCGCGTTCGAGGTGCTGGTGACTGCCGTCACCTCGGTGCCGAAGTGCCTGGCGATCTGGACGGCAGCCGTGCCAACGGCCCCCGAGACGCCTGCGACCAGAACCCGGACACCGCGCATGACCCCTGCCTTGTCGCGCAGAAACGTGAGCGCGGTAACACCGCCGAACGAAAGCGACGCGACTTCCTCGAACGTGAGGTCCGCGGGTTTGCAGGCGATTGCCCGCCATCGGGCATTTGGCTGGCATGTTCCAGGGAGATGAGCGCGGTCGGCATCTGGATCGCACTTGACGCTGAGACCGCAGTATAAGCTTGCCTGCTTCTGGCGCGAGCGACGTATCATTTGAGATCCGGCTAGGGCTGCGCGACAACGTTCTTCAATGATCTACCTTCGGTGCGTCGCGGCTGCGTGCAGCCGTCAGCGCAACTTCATAAGAGTCAGCGCCAGTGCCGCCGTCTCGCTCGCGTCGAGTTTGTCCGCGAAATGCGCCACGATGGCCCGGCGATAGATCGGCCACATGCTTCGCAGCAGCGCGCATCCTTTTTCAGTGACCTTGAGCACTTGTCCGCGACCGTCCTTCGGACACTCCTCGCGCTCGATGTAGCCCGCCTTCTTCAGCCGGTCGGTCAGTCGCGACAAGTTGTATTGCGCGAGGAGCATCCGCTCCTGGAGTTGATAGGGTCGCAGGCCTTCCGGTTTGGCACGCTCCAACTCAAGAAGTGCATCGTACCAGGAAAGCGGGGGAAACCCCGCCGCCTTCAGATCGGCCTCGACCCGGGACAGAACGACCTGTGATACGCGCACGAGGCGCGCCCAAGCCGTGGCCGCCTCCTCGGAGAGTATGCAAACCTCGCTCTGCATGCCGCTTCTTACCAACAAGATGCACCTACATCAAGATTGACACTGCATGCATGTGCATGTATCGATCGATGCAGTTGCATCAAGGAGGCGTCCCATGCCGATCGAACCCAACGTCGCACCCTTCGCGGTCACGCTGTTGTGCGTCGCCCTCGGCGTCATGTTTCTCGCCCACAGTCTCGTCCTGAAGCTCGTGATCTTCACCTTGCCCGGCACCGCACAGTTCTTCGTGTCGATCGGCCTGCCGGGCTGGTTCGCGTATGCCGTATTCGCAATCGAGGCGATCGGCGGCGCGCTTCTGGTCCTTGGCATCCATGCCCGCTGGGTGGCGCTGGCGCTCGTGCCGATCCTGGCCGGCGCGACCTGGGCTCACGGGGGGAACGGCTGGATGTTCGGTTATGAGAACGGCGGCTGGGAGTATCCGCTCTATCTCACGCTTCTGGCGGTCTGCCAGTTCCTGCTTGGCGACGGCCGCTACGCCCTCATTCCCTCTCGCCCTGTCGTCGAACTGTTTCCCGGTTTCGCCGGAGGGCAGCGGCCATGAACACCTTGACGCTTGTCAGCCACCATCTGTGCCCCTACGTCCAGCGCGCGGCGATCGCGCTGGTCGAAAAGGAGGTTCCGTTCGAACGAATCTCCGTGGACCTTTCCGACAAGCCGGACTGGTTCCGTGCCCTGTCTCCGCTGGGCAAGGTGCCGCTGCTCAAGGTGGCGCTGGACGGCCAAGATGCTGTGATCTTCGAGTCCGCCGTCATCCTCGAATATCTCGAGGAGACGCAGGCGCAATCGCTGCACCCGGCGGATCCTCTCCAGCGGGCCCGTCACCGCTCATGGATCGAGTTCGGCTCGCAAGTCCTGAACGGCATCGCCCGCTTCTACAATGCGAGAACGGATGAGGCTCTGGACGACGAAGCGAGGGCCTTGGCCCGCATGTTCGTGCGTCTCGAGGCGGAGCTGGGCGAAGGGCCCTGGTTCGCCGGTCAGGACTTCAGTCTGGTGGACGCCGTATACGGACCGATCTTCCGCTATTTCGACGCATTCGATCAGATCGCCGACTTCGGCATTCTCACCGACAAGCCGAAGACCGCTGTGTGGCGGAAGGCGTTGGCGGAGCGGGCCTCGGTTCGCGACGCGGTCGCTCCAGACTATCCTGAGCGCCTCTTGAAGTTTCTTCGTGATCGCAGGAGTGCAGTTTCTCGCCGGATCCCGGGAGTCTCGCACCCCGCAGGATGAAGCATCAGCGGCCAGCTTCGTCCCATCATGGACGAGATCACAGGGCCAGCATGAACAGAAGGATCGCGAGCGCGCCGGCGCCGTGCCGGATCGCCGTGCGGGCGAACGACGATCCCGCGAGCGCGGGGAACCCCCACATATGCCGCTGCGTCAGGGCATGCTAGCATGCGGCATGAAACCACTGGGCCGCGGCCGCATCGTGCTTTGGGAGGGCGCCAGTCTCTGGGCGTTCGAAGTGCCGCGCGCACCGACGGCACGGCACAGCACCCAGCCACATGCCCATCACGCCCTGCAGTTCACCCTCTCGGCGGGTGGCGAGTTCACGTTCCGCATCGGAACGGAATCTGCCAGCGGTCCGGCCGTGCTGATCGGGCCCGACGTGTCACATGTCTATCAGGCGGTGGGCCGCAACGTGATCCTCTTCGTCGAGCCCGAAAGCCGGCTGGGCGCCGCGCTCCTGCGCAAACTGGCTGGGCGTCGGTTTCTTCGTTCCGACCCGGAACCTTTTGCCGACCTCGCATTCGGCCTGACCTGCATCTGGGCTGACCATCGTCCTGACGAGCAGACGCTGGTGACATTGGGAAAGGCCATCTCCGACAGGTTGGCGGAAACCGTACCGATGGCTTCGGATGTCCGCGTCCACTGGCACATGCTGCGCTGGGGGCTGCGCCAGCGTGACGCGAAAGAGGTGGCTGGACAGGTCCTGCGCATCGCGGGCGCCGCCACGAAGACCGCCGTCGGCCTGGTTCCGATCGGCAACACCGGTGGCGCGAACGTCAGCCCGCTGAAACCGATGCCGGTGCCGGAAGACCTCGCGAAAACTCTTGCCGCCACCGGGCAGGCGCCCATCCGGCGCCAGCATGCCGAACATCGGCCGAACGGGGCCTGACCCGCGGCCCCTGGTTGCCCGCCGGGGCGGTCACCGCCTTTCGCAAAGATCAGCCGATGCGTTCAAGCATCGCCTGCGCGCCGTCGGTATCTCCCGACGCACCTTCACCCTCACCGGAGTCACGCACATGCAAACCCACCTCACCCGCCGAGGCCTCCTGCTCGGCATTCCTTTCGCGCTTTCCGCCTCGGCCCTCTCGGCGGGCCTCTTCTCACAGACCATCCCCGACGACCTCGACCTCGCGTTGCGGCGGTCCACCGACGCAAGCCTCTATACCGTCGAGATCGCCCCCGTGGACCCGTCCGTTCGTCTCGGGAAGATGCACGCCTGGACGCTCGGCCTGACCGACAAGCGCGGAAGGCCGGTGGAGAGCGCCCGCATCGCGATCAGCGGCGGCATGCCCCAGCACGGCCACGGGTTGCCGACCGCGCCAGCCGTGACGCAGACCCTCGGGGAGGGGCGATTCCTGATCGAGGGCATGAAGTTCAACATGCGCGGCTGGTGGGAGATCGACCTGACCATCGACGGCCCGTCCGGCACGGACGCGATCACCTTCAACTTCATTCTGTGAGGCCCTGCCATGCGCCGCACGCTCCACGCCCTGCCGGTTGTTGCAGTCGGCGCCATTGTCTTGGCCATCGGTGCCACCGACCCGGTTGCCTGGAACGAAGAGGAACTCGCTGTCGTCCGCTCCCTTTCGCTCGACGAACTGCCGCCGTTGCCGGCTGATCCCTCCAACCGCGTGGCCGACGACCCGCGCGCGGTGCGGCTGGGCAAGGCGTTCTTTTTCGACACGCGCTTCAGTTCGAACGGGCAGGTGGCCTGCGCCACCTGCCACCAGCCCGATCGCCAGTTTCAGGACGATCGTGCCCTGTCGCTGGGCGTGGGCCGGACCAACCGCCGCGCGATGCCGATTGCTGGCATGGCGTACAGTCCGTTCCTGTTCTGGGACGGGCGCAAGGACAGCCTCTGGGCGCAGGCCCTCGGCCCGCTGGAAAGCGCCGTGGAACACGGCGGCGACCGCACGCAATATGCGCATGTCGTGTCGGCGCACCATGCGGAGGCCTACACGGAAGTATTCGGGCCGCTTCCTCGGCTCGATACGCTGCCGCCACACGCCGGCCCGGTTTCCGATCCGATCGCCGCTGCGGCGTGGGGTTCCATGGATGGGGCTGACCAGCTTGCCGTCAACGACGTCTTCGCCAACATCGGCAAGGCGATCGCCGCCTATGAACGGACGATCCTGCCGCCGGAAACCCGCTTCGACGCATGGATCGCATCGGCTGCGTTTCCCAAGCCGGGACTGCTGACAGAGGACGAAATCGCCGGCCTCCGGTTGTTCATCGGCGAGGCCGGATGCATCAACTGCCACAACGGGCCGCTCCTGACCGACAACCACTTTCACAACACCGGTGTACCTGCCGTCGCCGGCCTTCCGGACGATCGTGGCCGGGTGGCCGGCTCGGCTCAGGTCCTCGACGACCCGTTCAACTGTCTCGGGCCCTACAGCGATGCCAACCCCGTGGACTGTACGGAGCTTCGGTTCATGGCACCCGCCGGCGAAGAGATGCTGAGGGCATTCAAGACGCCTTCACTCAGGGGGGTCGCAAGCCGCTCACCCTACATGCATGCAGGCCAGATCGAGACTCTCGACCAGGTGATCGTCCACTACAGCGCCGCGCAGCGCGCGCCTGAAGGCCTAAGTGAACTCCGGCCGCTCAACCTCGATGAGACGCAGAGACGGTATCTCGGGGCCTTTCTCGCGTCGCTGGACCCAATTCAATGAATTGGTCTTCGCCGCCATGGCGCGAGGCGAGATACCATCGGCGACGGCATAGTCGGAAAGTACCGGGGCAGGTCGGCGGCCTGGGGGGCGGCATGGTGGGGCAGCGGCGGAATATGAAACCTGGCGACCTCCGCCCCACGAAGATCGAAAACCCAGCTGTACCAGCCCGCTCGGTGGATCAGTTGTTGGCGGTCAACGGATCGATGATCTGCGGAACCTCGGTGATGCTGGTGATCGGGATGCCGCTCAGTTCCGCGTGGCGGCGGATGTCGCCCTCGCTTTCGGCAAGGTAGATGCAGAAGGTCTTGTTGGCGGCGACATAGGAATGCTGCCACTGGATGGACGGCCCGATGCTGGCCAGCGCCTGGTTGGAGGCGCGTGCGGCGCCGCAGAGCTCGGTCAGCGAAAAATCCCCGATCCCCGGGATGTTGCGTTCGATCATGAAGCGTTTCATCGGATGACTCCCTCTGGGCTGGTGAAGTCCGGACGCTCGAAGCATGCCCCTCCGGGCGCGAAAGCCCAACTTCATTTTTCTTGAGGCTGCTAAAGCCAGGCTTTACCCTTGCGCGGATCGGGGATGTGCCCCGGGGGGCCTGAGATGGCGCCACTGACGCATCTGAAATCCCTGCAGGCGCTGGAGATGGCGCTGCGCACCGGGTCGCTGAAGGCCGCGGCCGAGCGTCTGGGGATCACGCCGGCGGCGGTCGGCCAACGGATTCGGGCGATCGAGGATCGGCTCGGCACGGTTCTGCTGGAACGGGGGCCCGCAGGGCTGAAGGCCGCGCCGGAGCTGGACGCCGCGATCGCCGATCTGACCCTGGCCTTCGAGGCGCTGGAGCGCGCCACGCTGACGCTTGACCTGCAGCGGGAAAGCGAGATCCACATCGTTGCGGATCCGGACTGGGCCGAACTGTGGCTGCAACCGCGCATCGCGGCATTCCGCACCGAACATCCGAACATCCGGTTCTGCATCAACGGCGAAGGTGACGTGCCGCTGCGTCTGGGATCACCGGATCTCCGCGTGACCTGCGATGACGGCCCCGGTGAGCCGCTTTACAGCGATGTCTTCCTGCCGGTCACCGGCCCTGACAACACGCGCCGGATCGCGGATGGCATTCCTGCACTCCTGATGGAGGGGATGCCGCTGCTTCACCTCAAGGCCCAACGCGACAGGGATGAGGTGCCGGGTTGGGTCGCGTGGTGCCGGAGGTTCGGCCAGCGTGAAAGGGGCGCGGACCGGGGCGTGACCTATCCCAACGCACGGCTGGCCCTGACGGCGGTGCGCACCAACGTGGGTTTTCTCGTCTGCGGCCTGTCGTTCCTGCTGGAGGACCTCGCGGCGGGAACGGTGGAGCTTCCGTTTCCGGCAGCGCAGCACATCCGCGCACCGTACCCTTACCGGCTCGCGCTGCGCGAAGGGGCAGGAAAGCGGCCGCAGGTGGCGCGCTTTCTGGCCTGGCTTCGTGATGCCTCCGGCACCACCGCGTGCGAGATCGAACGATGGGTCAGGCAAGACCCGCCCGGCGTCCGACAGAATTGATCTCGCGAGAGGACATGCAGATGCCGCGACGCCACCCGCTACGACAAGACCGCCGAAAGCTTACTAAGCGTCATCGACATCACCTCGATCCGCCCCTGGCTCCGCCATTTGTCAACATGACCTAGCGAGAGTTTCTTGGGCGCGCCCAAGAAGTGCGTCAAGAATCGTACGAAAAATGAGAACAAGATAGGGATCATTGCGGAAAAAGCGGTGAAATAACGCTGTGGCGCTGCCCTCCGAAGGCAGAGGTCACAGGTTCGAATCCTGTCGGGTGCGCCAATCTTCCCGTGCTGCTCTTCGTTCGCTCTCGGCACAGTCTTCCGGCTCAGTCCGCCTCGATAGGGCCCGGCTCCCCTGCCACGACGTCCCGGAACTCGGCGCGCGCATTGGTGCGCGGGAAGGGTGCGTCCGGAACATCCGTGCCGAGGAAGTCGCAGAGCGGCCCCCAGCCCTGGCGCACATCCATGACGAGCAGGCGGCCCGCAGGGATCGTCGCGCGGACGCGGGCGTTGTGTGCCCGGTAGGCGGCGATCGCGGACGCCTTGTCGGTGTGGTCGCCGAAAGCCGGATCGACCATGGTCGTCCTCAGTGCGCGGAAGAAGGCATCCAGCGCTGGCGGCAACGGCACCTGGTCCAGCACGGTGTGAAACCTGCCGATCGTCGTCGAAAAGCTCGCCCACCAGTCTTCCTCGTCGCGTTCGGTGTGGATCACCCGGGCGGCGGGAAAGGCGACGGATGCCTCGTGCCAGTAGTGCAGGCCCGGCCAGTCGACCTGGCGGGAAAAGCCGGCGTAGATGTCGCCCCAGTCGATCTCCGCGCCGCTCATCGCCGCCATCCAGAGCGCCTGCTGCCGTTCGCTCGCGATGACTTCGTGCATGTGGTGGCAGGGTCCGAAGCCCAGGGATTCGAGTGCGAGCTTCAGCGATTTCGTTCCGCTGCGGCCGAAACCGGACCCGATGATCTTCAGTGTCATGTCCAGTGACCCCTCTTTCGGTGCCAGGTTTGCAATCCGATCCGATGCAATGCTGGACGCGGAAATCCCGCCCGTCGAACGAAGAGATTTCCCCCGCCATGAATGAAATCGAACTGGACCGGATCGACCTGAACCTGCTCGTCACCTTCGACGTGCTGATGTCCGAGCGCAGCGTCACGCGGGCCGCGGACAAGCTGCACAGGACGCCGTCGGCGATCAGCCACGCGCTCAATCGGCTCAGAGAGCAACTGGGCGATCCGCTCATGGTCCGGGTCGGCGACAGGATGGAGCCCGGCCCCTTCGCCCTCGGGTTGATCGACGACGTGCGGCCCATCCTGCGCGAGATCAGGCGGGTTGTCGCACCGCGCATCGGCTTCGAGCCGTCAAGCAGCACGCAGGGCTTCCGCCTGGCGATGCCGGATTTCCCCGGCCTGGTCAGCGCCATCATCGCCCGCGCGCAGGCCGAGGCGCCGGGGGCCCGCTTCGACTGGGTGCCGCTGCCGCGGGAAACGGTGCGGGCGACCGATGCCGGCGAGATCGACCTGGCGATGGTGTTTGGCGGCGAGACCCTTCCTGACGGCCTCGAAGTGCGGGACGTGCCGGAGGAAACGCGCGCCACCTTCCTGCGTGCCGACCATCCCGCGATCCCGAACTGGGGCCCGGACGAAGCGGCGCGATGGCCGCACCTTCAGGTCATCACCGGAAACGCCAGCCGCAGCCCGGCAGAGGCGGCGCATCTGTCGGGCGCCGCGAAGCGCGTCATCGGCGCGCGCAATCCCCACTTTTCGGGCGTGGCCCCGCTGCTCGCGCGCACGGACATGATCGCGACGCTGAACCGGCTCGCCGTCCATGCGGACGTGGAGGCATTCGGCCTTCGCGCCATGCCGCCCGCGATGGCGCAGCCGCCGCTGCGGCTCAGGTTCATCTGGAGCTTCCTGTACTCCAACGACCCGGCGCAGGACTGGATGCGCCGGGTTGCGATGAAGACCTATCTGGAGCAGCAGCGTGCGGCCGAGACGGCCTGAGCCTTCGCGGCCGGGGCGCCCGTTCGCCGGAACCGCCCGGAGAGCAGGCGCCAAAGCGAAAACCGCCCCGAAGGGGGCGGTCTGCGCAGCGGTCCTTGTGCTGGGGTTGGGGTCTACCGGCCCCAGGTACGGATCGGCCCGCAATCCATGTGGACGAAGTTGGAGCGGGAGTACTTGCCGACGCCGCCGGCGTTGCAGGCGGTGGCCGCCTGATACATCTGCGACACCGAGCGCGAGCGCAGGCGCAGGTCCGCCGCCTGTCCCACCATGTGCAGCGAATTGCGCGCGACCCCGCGCGACTTCGACCGCAGCATCGCGTTCGTCGCCGGCGAGCGGTAGCCGGACAGCAGCATGTAGGGTTCCGACACGTCGAGAAGGCGGTGAGAGGCGGCGGCGATGTCGATGGTGCGCGGGTCGATCCGCTTGACATCGTCGCTGCGCCAGTCGCGCATGAAATGGTTGATCTCGTCCAGCGCCTCGGGGATGTAGTCGCCTTCGATCCAGTAGATCAGGTCAAGGCTTTCGCCGGTGCGGCCTGAATACATGCGGATGCGGCGGACATCGCCCGCGCCCTTGAGAAATCCGAAGGCGTTGGCGTAGGTCGGGGCCGCAACGACCGCCGTGGCGGCAAAGGCCGCAAGCAGTCCGCGACGGGTGAAACCGGAAGATCCAGCTGAGTCCATGTGCGCCTGTCCCCAAGCAGTTCGCCGCCTTTACGGCAGCTTGTATTGCGTTCACTTCCCCAAGTGCGCGCACTTTATGGCATGGAATGAGTCACGCGCCAATCGCGCTTTTGTTGCAGGCGCTGAAATGATTCATCCTTCGGCAGGATTTTGCCGATCATCACGTTTGCGCGAGGCGGAGATCAGCTTAATTCCAAACCGTTGCAATTGCGCGACAACCGGGCGCAGGCGGCGTGGCGCCGTCATGGACTTGGGTGCGGAAATCAAACAGACTGCGTGTCATTGCTCAGGAAGGGTTCGAGGGTTTTCATGACCGCACGTCTTCACCGGCACGCCGCCTTGTGCCCGCGCATCATCCTTGTCGTGCTTCTCGGCCTTCTGTCGATCATGCCCTTGCGGGCGGGGGCGGAAATCTCTCCGTTCCGCCAGTCGGTGGCCGAGGCGGCGGGCGACGATCCTGTTCTTGCGGGCTTTTACCGCGACCACGACTATGCGCCGGTCTGGACATCGGCGGCGGATGCGGCACGGCGCGCGGCGCTGTTCATCGCGCTTGACCATGCCGGCGACCACGGCCTGCCGGTATCGAAATACGGGGCCGACCAGTTGCGCGAGGCCTTCGCGCGGATGACCTCGGAACGCCAGCGCGGCCGGCTGGAGGTGGCGCTGTCGCGCGCCTTCCTGGCCTATGCTCATGACGTGCAGACCGGGTTCATCAAGCCCGCATCGGTCGATCCGGGCCTCGTGCGGGCGGTGCCGGAGCGTGACCTGCGCGCGATGCTCGAACAGTTCCTGTCGGCCGAGCCGCACGGGTTTTTCCGCGCCCTGCCGCCGCAGGTGCCGCAATATGCGCAGCTTATGAAGGCGCGGCTGGACCTTGAGCGCGCGGCGGCCGCGGGCGGATGGGGGCCGGCGCTGCGCATCGGCAAGCTGGAACCCGGCGCCGAGGGAGCCCAGGTCGCGGCGCTGCGCGACAAGCTGGTGGCGCTTGGCTACCTGCGCGCCTCCGCCTCTCAGACCTATGACGGCGCCCTGCAGAAGGCGGTCCAGCGCTTCCAGCTAGACAACGGGATGGAGGCCGACGGAGTCGTCGGCGAAGGCACGGTGGAGGAGCTGAACCGGACCCCCGTCGAGCGGCTGAAATCGGTCCTCGTCGCGATGGAGCGGTTGCGCTGGATGAACGGCATCCCGCTTGGCCAGCGCCATATCTGGGTGAACCTGCCCGACTTCACCGCCAAGATCGTCGACGACGGCAAGGTGACGTTCGAGACGGTGACGGTGGTCGGCATGAACCAGGGCGACCGCCGCAGCCCCGAGTTCTCCGACCAGATGGAGTTCATGGTCATCAACCCGACCTGGAACGTCCCGCGCTCGATCGCGACGAAGGAATATTTGCCGATGCTGCAGAAGGACCCGAATTCGGTCCGCCACCTGCGCATCACCGACCGCCGCGGCCGGCCTGTGGATCGCGAGACGGTGGACTTTACCCAGTTCACCCCCGGCAACTTCCCCTTTGCCATGTCGCAGCCGCCTTCGGGCGACAACGCGCTGGGGTTGGTGAAGTTCATGTTCCCGAACCCCTACAACATCTACCTGCACGACACGCCCTCGAAGTCGCTTTTCAAGCGCGAGGTGCGGGCCTTCAGCCACGGCTGCATCCGGCTCGGCAGTCCGTTCGACTTCGCCTATACGCTGCTGGCGCGGCAGAGCGACGACCCGGTCGGGCTGTTCAAGTCCTACCTGCAGACGGGGCGTGAATCGACCCTGCCGCTGGACCGTCCGGTGCCGGTGCACCTCGTCTATTTCACGGCCTGGCCCTCGGCCAAGGGCCGGATCGACTATCGCCGCGACGTCTACGGGCGCGACGGCCGGATTTTCGAGGCGATGCGGGAGGCCGGTCTGGAACTGGCCGAGGTTCAGGGATAAATCCGGGACAGAGGCCCGGAGGACATCGGACGCATGAGCCATTCGCTTGCTGACATCGCCGCGGCCCTGGGGGCCCGGCTGGAGGGCGACGCCACGCTGCGCATCGCGGGCGCGGCCGAACCGGCGATGGCGGGGCCCGCCGACCTGGCGCTGGCGATGGACCCGAAATATGCCGCCGGCCTCGCCAAGGGCGAGGCGCTGGCGGCGGTGCTCTGGGACGGTGCGGACTGGCAGGCGCTGGGGCTGAAAGCCGCGCTTTTCGTGCCGCGCCCGCGCTACGCCATGGCCGGGATCACCCGCGCCCTCGACCCCGGGCCGGAGATCGCGCCCGGCATCCATCCGCTGGCCGTCATCGACCCGACGGCCGAGATCGGCGAGGGCGCGGCGATCGGCCCCTTCGTCCAAATCGGCCGGGGGGCCCGCATCGGCGCCCGCGCCCGCATCGCCGCGCATGTCTCGGTCGAGGCCGAGACGCGGATCGGCGATGACGCGCTGATCCTGCCCGGCGCCTGGATCGGCCCGCGCGTGACGATCGGCGACCGCTTCATCTGCCATCCGAACGCGGTCATCGGCGCCGACGGCTTTTCCTTCGTCACGCCCGAGAAGTCGGGGGCGGAGGAGATCCGCGAGACGCTGGGCCAGCGCGGAGAGATCCGGCCGCAGTCCTGGACGCGCATCCATTCGCTCGGCACGGTCGAGATCGGCGACGACGTGGAGATCGGCGCCACCGCGACCGTCGACCGCGGCACCATCCGCGCCACCTCCATCGGATCGGGCACGAAACTCGACAATCAGGTGCATCTTGGCCACAACGTCACCGTCGGCCGCGACTGCCTGCTTTGCGGCCAGACCGGGATCGCCGGATCGGTGAAGATCGGCGACCGCGTGGTGATGGGCGGACAGGTGGGCGTGGTCGACAACATCTTCGTCGGCGACGACGTCATCGTGGGGGCGGGCTCGCGCGTCATGTCGAACGCGCCGAAGGGGCGCGTGCTGCTGGGCTATCCCGCGATCCGCATGGACACGCAGATCTCGCTCTGGAAACACGTTCGGCGCCTCGCCCGGATGGGCGAGCAGATCCGCGACCTGCGCCTGGCCGTCTTCGGGACGGACAAGGCCAGGGGCGAGGGCGGCGGCGAGGGCGGCGGCGAGGGCAGCCGAAGGGACGAGGGCGATGACGATTGAGGCCGAGGTGATCGCCATCCTGGCGCGCCAGTCGGGCGTGGCGCCCGCGGCCATCGGGCCGGAGACCGGAATCGACGCTCTTGGCCTCGACAGTCTCGGGCTGGTCGAGACGATCTTCGCGCTCGAGGAACGCTTCGGCATCTCCATCCCCTTCGCGCCCGCAGCCGAGGGACGGGAGCGGGACTTCGATCTCTCGACGGTCGCGGGCATCGTTGCGGGGGTGGCAGCGCTGAGGGCGCGGCCGGCCGCTGCATGAAGCGTGTGGTCATCACCGGCGCGGGCACCGTGAACGCGCTGGGGTTGACGGTTCCGGACACGATTGCGGCCCTGGCAGAGGGGCGCTGCGCCATCGGTCCGCTCGACCTTCCCGGCGCCGGGCGCCTTTCGGTGCGGATCGGTGCCGCGGTCACGGGGTTCGACCCGGCGCCGCACCTCAGCCCGCGTCAGATCTCGCTCTGCGACAGGTTTGCCCAGTTCGCGCTCGTGGCCGCGGCCGAGGCGGTGCAGGCGGCGGGGCCGGGCGCGCTCGGACCCGGGGCAGGGGTGATCCTTGGCACCGCGGGCGGCGGGCTCGCCTCCTCCGAGGCCGCCTATCACGCCGTCTTCGCCGAGGGTGCGGCGCGGGTCCATCCCTTCACCGTGCCCCGCCTGATGGCCAGTGCCGCGACCTCGCACCTGACGATGGCCTTCGGGCTGAAGGGGCCGGCCTTCACCGTCTCGACCGCCTGCGCGGCCTCGAACCATGCCATCGGCCTCGCCTTCCAGACCATCCGCGCCGGCGCCGCGCCGGCGATGCTGGCCGGCGGGTCCGAGGCGATGCTGACCTTCGGCGGCATCAAGGCTTGGGAGGGGCTGCGCGTTCTGTCCGAAACCGGCTGCCGCCCGTTCTGCGCCAGCCGCGACGGCATGGTGATGGGCGAGGGCGCGGCCGTCTTCGTGCTTGAGGAGCGTGACCGCGCGCTGGCCCGGGGCGCCCCGATCCTGGCCGAGATCGCGGGTTTCGGCATGACCGCCGACGCGGGCGACATCGTTGCACCCGATCCCGAGGGCGCGGCCGCCGCCATGCGGGCGGCACTAGGGGATGCGGGGCTGGCGCCTTCCGAGATCGGCTACATCAACGCCCACGGCACTGGCACGCCGCTGAACGACCGCAGCGAATGCGCGGCGATCCGCGCGGTGTTCGGCACCGATGCCGGCCGCGTCCCGGTCTCGTCGACCAAGTCGCTGCACGGGCACCTGATCGGCGCGGCGGGCGCGGTCGAACTGCTGGCGGTGCTGCTGGCGCTGGGGCAGGGGGTGATCGCGCCGACCGCCGGGGTGCGGAGCCTCGACCCCGATTGCGCCCTCGATGTCGTCTGCGGACAGGCCCGCCGCGCGCAGGTGGGCGCGGCACTCTCGAACGCCTTCGCCTTCGGCGGCCTCAACGCCGTTCTGGCGCTGAGGGCCGCCTGAACGCAAGACGCCGCCCCTGCGGGCGGCGTCAGCTCCGGCGGGGCCGGGAACGCTGGATCACTTCTGCGCGGTCGCGGCCAGCGCGTCGAAAGCGGCGGTGAACCCTTCGAGCGAGAAGGACGCGGTCACCTGCTTGTCCGGGGCGACGGCGGGGACCATCACCGCGCTGAAGGCCTTGCCCTTCTTCAGCCCGTCAAGTTCGGCCGCCGTCAGCTGGGCGCGGGTGACGCAGCCGCGCTGCGTGCACCACAGATAGGGCAGCCGCTTCGGCGCGGCCCCGTCGACCGAGACCGCGATACCCGCGGGCAGGAGCGAGGCGAGCGGCGCGGAAATCTGGATGAAGGCGGCGGCGTCCTCGCCCTCGGCGGGCAGCAGCACCAGCATGTCGGCCACGCTGTTGCCGTTCTCGTCCTGGACGAGCTGGTACATCTGGCAGGGGTCGGAGCCGTCCTGCGCCTGCAGGCAGCGAACCTGCCAGGAGCCGTGCTCGGACGCGAGATAGCCGTCGATGCCTTCCTCGGCCTCCGCCGGCCGCTCGCTGACCGAGACGCCCGAAGGTGCCGGGGTTTCGGTCGCCGCCGCCGGATCGGGCGCGGTCGTGGTTTCGGGCGCGGTCGTGCCTTCGGTCTGCGCCCAGATCGGGGCCGCAAGCCCTATGGCGGCGACGATGGCCAGCGTTCTGCTCAGGTGGATCATGGTCTTTCCCTGCTTGGTTCGGGGTTCGGCGCGGCTTACCACGCCCGCCGTCCGGTGTCAGGCCTTCGCTTTCCTGACCTGCGAAAAAAGAGGCGGCTTTCCGCTCAGCCGCAGGGGCGGGCCTGGTGGCGCGGACAGGCCGGAGAGGGGCGGGTCGCGGCGGCGCCCAGAAAACGAGAAAAGGGCCCGCAGGCAGGCCCTTTTCCAATTTCATCGCTCCCTGTCGGACTGGCCGACTTTGTCATTGGGCCGAACGCTAGTAACTTCGCCCCGATCCGTCAACAGCAAATCTTGACGCTTATCGAAAAGTTTACAGCCGTGGAAACCGCCCTGCCGGACAGCATCGCGGGCCGCGGTTTCGGGCTGGCACGATGCGGTCAAGCGGGTATTGTCGGGGCAGTCTGGGGGCTTCGGAAGGAGGGTCGCTGTGTTGACCGAGGGCGGCATTTTCGTGGGCGGCGGCGGCGAGGGGCACGCCGTCCCGCAGGAACTTCTCCTGCGCTACGCCAACCGGCACGGGCTCATCGCCGGGGCGACCGGGACGGGCAAGACGGTGACGCTCCAGGTCCTGGCCGAGGGGTTTTCCAAGGCCGGCGTGCCGGTCTTCATGGCCGACGTGAAGGGCGACCTAGCCGGCATCGCGGTCGCGGGGTCGGCGACCCACAAGCTGCACGAGGCGTTCCAGAAACGCTGCGCGACGATCGGCTACGACCTGCACTACGAAGCCTTCCCCACGGTCTTCTGGGACCTCTTCGGCGAACAGGGGCACCCGGTGCGCACCACGGTGTCGGAGATGGGGCCGCTTCTCCTGTCGCGGCTTCTCGACCTCAGCGAGGCGCAGGAGGGTGTCGTGAACGTCGCCTTCCGCCTCGCCGACGAGGAGGGGCTGGCGCTGCTCGACCTCAAGGACCTGCAGGCGATCCTCGTCTGGATCGGCGAGAACGCGGGCGAACTGGCGCTGCGCTACGGTAACGTCGCCCCGGCGACCGTGGGCGCGATCCAGCGCGCGCTGCTGGTGCTGGAAAACCAGGGGGCGGCGAAGTTCTTCGGCGAGCCCGCGCTCGATCTTGCCGACATGATGCGGGTGGGCGCGGACGGGCGCGGGCAGGTCAACATCCTGGCCGCCGACCGGCTGATGGCCTCGCCCCGCCTTTACGCCACATTCCTCCTCTGGCTCCTGTCGGAGCTTTTCGAGGAACTGCCCGAGGTGGGCGACCCGGACAAGCCGAAGTTCGTCTTCTTCTTCGACGAGGCGCACCTTCTGTTCGACGACGCGCCGAAGGCGCTGGTGGACAAGGTGGAACAGGTCGCGCGCCTGATCCGTTCCAAGGGGGTAGGGGTCTACTTCATCACCCAGAACCCCGCCGACGTGCCCGACGACGTGCTGGGCCAGCTTGGCAACCGGGTCCAGCACGCGCTGCGCGCCTTCACCGCGAAGGACCAGCAGGACCTGCGCCGGGCAGCGCAGAACTATCGCCCCAATCCCGCCTTCGACACCGAGACCGCGATCAAGGAGGTCGGCGTGGGCGAGGCGGTGACCTCGTTCCTGCAGGCCAAGGGCGTGCCGGGCATGGTGGAGCGCACGCTGGTGCGTCCGCCGGCCAGCCAGCTTGGCCCGATCACCACGGACGAACGGCGCGGCGTCATCGCCTCCTCCGGGTTCTCGGCGAAATACGACCGCATGATCGACCGGGAGTCAGCCTTCGAGCGGCTGTCGGCGCGGGCCGAGGCGGCGGCGAAGGCGGCCGCGGAGGCCGAGGCGGAGGAAGAGCGGCTGAAGCGGGAGGAGCGCGAGGAGGAGCGCCGCGCGCGCGAGGACCGGCGCTACGACGACCGCACGACGGGCCGTTCGACCACCCGCCGACGCAGCTCCCGGCAGTCGGATTCCGTGATCGAAACCTTCGGCAAGAGCGTCGCGCGCCAACTGGGCACGAAAACCGGCCAGGCGATCGTGCGCGGCATCCTCGGCTCGCTTTTCAAGTCACGCTGAGAGGCAGGCTGTGGGGGCCGGCTAGGGGGGCAGGCGGGGTTTTCCGCGCCCGCCCGCCGGTCCGGGCGCTAAAGCGGGCGGATCTTCAGCCGGGTGATGCGGTTTTCCTTGCGGCTTGCCACCTCGAAGCGGAAGCCGTGGAACGAAAACACCTGCCCCTCGGTCGGGATCATCTGCGCCTCGTGGATGACGAGGCCGGCGATGGTGTTGGCCTCCTCGTCCGGGAGCGACCAGTCCATCGCGCGGTTGAGGTCGCGGATCGTCATCGCGCCGTCCACCGCCACCTCGCCGTTCTCGGCCGCCTTGATCGGGTGTTCGGCGTCGATGTCGAATTCGTCGGCGATCTGGCCGACGATCTCCTCGAGGATGTCTTCGAGCGTGATCAGGCCGCGCAGTTCGCCATATTCGTCCACGACAAGGGCGAAGTGGCTGCGTCGCTTGAGGAATTCGCGCATCTGTTCGTCCAGCGGCGTGGTTTCGGGGACGAAATAGGGCTTCATCGCCACCGCCAGGATGTCGAGGTCCTTCAGCGCGACGAGGGTGCCGTCGCCGCCGCGCAGGGTCTTGTCGACCGCGCGCAGGAGATCCTTGGCGTGGATCACGCCCAGCACGTTGTCGCGCTCCCCCCGGTAGAGCGGCAGGCGCGAATGCGGCGAGGCGAGGACGGCCGACAGGATCGCGTCGGGGGCGGCGTCAAGGTCGATCATCTCGATCTTGGAGCGGTGGCGCATTACCTCCTCCACCGTGCGGTCGGAGAGGTCGAGCGCGCCCAGAAGCCGGTCGCGGTCCTCCTTCTGCACCGCGCCTTCGGAATGGCCGAGCGCGAGGGCACCCGCGATCTCCTCGCGCAGCGACAGGATGTGGCTGTCGGGGTCGGTGCGCACGCCGAAGGCCATCAGCATCAGCCGCACCAGCAGGCGGATCATCGAGACGACCGGAGAGAGCAGGATCACCACCATGCGGATCGGGCGGGCGACGATCGAGGCGGCGGTCTCGGGCATGGTGATCGCCCAGGTCTTGGGCAGCACCTCGGAGAAGATGAGGACGAGCGCGGTCATCACCAGCGTCGCCAGCGCCACGCCGCTGTCGCCGAAGATGCGCGTCAGCAGCGCGGTGGCGAGCGAGGCCGACAGGATGTTGACGACGTTGTTGCCCAAGAGCACCGCGCCGATCAGCCGCTCGTTGTCCTCGGTCACCCGGAGGGCGACCGCTGCGCCCTTGCTGCCGCGGTCGGCCTGCGCCCGAAGCTTCCCGCGCGAGGCCGCCGTCAGCGCGGTCTCCGAGCCGGAGAAGAAGGCCGATAGCATCAGAAGGACGGCGATACCGCCGGTCGTGAGCCAGAAGGCGGTGTCGAAGGGGGATACGGGTTCCATGGATTTTCCTGTGTGACCGGTCCTTTATGGGATGCCGCCCGGTCCGGTTCAAGCGTCCCGCGCCAGCGGGTGATGGTCAAGCACCAGCGCCCTCAGCCGTTCGTCGAGGACATGGGTATAGATTTCCGTGGTTGACACGTCGGCATGGCCCAGAAGCGTCTGGATCGTGCGCAGGTCCGCGCCGCCGGCCAGAAGATGCGTCGCGAAGGCGTGGCGCAGCTTGTGCGGCGAGACGCGGGCGGGCGGGATGCCGGCGCGCACCGCGATGTCCTTGAGGAGCGCGTGGAACGCCTGCCGCGTCAGGTGCCCGGCGGCGCCTGCGGAGGGGAAGAGGTGGCGCGAGGGTTGGGCGCGCCGAGCGATCCGGGCCGCCTCTTCCTCGGCGTCGCGGTGCCCGAGCCAGGCGGACAGCGCCGCGCGGGCGGGGGCGGAGAGCGGGACCATCCGTTCCTTCCCGCCCTTGCCGCGGACCAGCAGCATGCGCGGGTCGCCGCGCGCGGCGGCGACGGGGAGCGCGACCAGTTCGCTCACCCGCATCCCGGTCGCATAGAGCACCTCGAGCAGGCAGGCGTTGCGCAGACGCTCCGCCCCGGTGCGGCCATGGCCGGCGGCGGTGGCCAGCAGCGCGTCGACCTCCGCGGTGGTCAGCGTGCCGGGCAGGCGCCGGTCGCGGCCGGGGCCGGAGAGGCGGATCGCCGGGTTGTCGGTGCGCCAGCCGTCCTCGTACGCGAAGCGGTAAAGTTGCCGGATCGCCGACAGGCGGCGTGCGCGCGTGGCCTTCGACAGGCCCTGCGCGTCGCAGGAGACGAGGTAGGATTCGATGTCGCCCTGTCCGGCGCGCTCGAAGTCGAGCCCGCGGTGCGCCAGCCAGCCGGCGAAGTCGCGCAGGTCGCGCCCGTAGGCGAGAAGGGTGTTGCGCGCGGCGCCGCCCTCGGCCGCCTGCGCTTCGAGGAAAGCGGAGATGCGACGCTCCATCGCCTCAGCCGCGCCGTTCGAGGAGAAGGAGTTCCAGCCCGGCCCGCCGCGCCACCGATTCAAGCCCGACATGGCGCAGCAGGTAAAGCCCCGCGGTGACGTCGCGCAGGTCGCCCCGCGCGCCGTCGGTGATATCGCCGATGGCGATCAGCAGCGCCTCGCCCAGGCGGTTCTCGGCAACCAGGCGGGCATAGCTTTCGCTCAGGCGCGCGCCGCGGGAAAACGCGGCCTTGACCGCGCCCGCGACCGGATCGGGTGGGGTGATGCCGTCGAGGTCGCCGCGGGCGATGCCGATCAGGAAGGGCTCGATCCCGCCAAGCGGCGTGCGGTCGCGGGCAATGCGTTCGTAGTCGGGCGAGAGGAGCCCGATCCGGAAGGCCAGGGCGCCCGCCGCCCCGGTCAGCGGCAGCTGCGACAGGTCGGCCCCGAAGAGCGTGGCGAAGGGCACCTCAAGCTCGCTCCGCTCCATATGGCGCCAGACTTCGGGCAGAGCGGCGGCGACCGCGACGGGGTCCTGCGCGGAGATCGCGGTGTCGAACCGCTGCACCGCCTCGACCCGGTCCCAGACCCCGCCCGAGGCGGCGGCCTGCCGTTCGGTGTAAAGGCCGAGCAGCCGGTTGGCCTCGATCGCGCCGGTGCGCGCCAGCCGTTCGGCCGCCTCGAGCCGCGTCTTCCAGCCCGCGTTGGAGCGCAGGTCGGATTGCGCGAAGGCGACCGGCAGCGTCGTCGTCTGCATCGGTTCCCCGATCGCCTCCATCAGGCGCAGCACCAGCGGCGAGGGGCGTTGCGGCACCGGGATCGGCGGCTCGCCCTCGTAAAGCTCGGGGTCGAGGAAGCGGGCCAGCAACTCGCCCATCTCGGGCGTGACATAGCCCAGCGCCTCGCCGGTCCTGAGCGACAGCGCCGCCGCGTTCCAGTCGCCGCCGCGCGCCAGGCAGAAGACACGGGCGGGGAAGGTGGGGGCGATCTCGGGCGTTTCCCGCATCACCTCGCAGGCGCGGTCCTCCTGCCCGGTCAGGAGCGCAACGTCGAACCAGCGGCGGAACGGCTCCGGCGCCTGGATCGCCGGACCCTCCAGCATCGACAGCGCCGGGTCGAGCGCGCCGAGGTCCAAGAGCCGGTCGATGCGGGCCAGGTAGACAAGGCCGCGGCCGTCCGAATCCGCGGGCGGATCCAGTTCGGCCAGCAGGAGCGCATAGAGAAGCCCCTGGATCGCCGGCAGGGTGTCGATCCGCTCCTCTCGCAGAAGCCGGGCCAGATCCTCGCTGGTGCTGGTGCCCCAGAGCGTGCGCGGCAGCCCCGTCGTCGCGACGGGCAGCAGGCCGATGGCGTCGGGGTTGGGCCCATCGATGACGGTGGTGACGATCTGCGCGGGTGCCGCACCCGCCGCCACCGGCGCCTCTCCGGCGGCCGCGATCTCGCCGGGGCCGGGGCCGGGCGTCTGCACCGTGCGCGACAGCCAGTCGATCGCCGAAAGCGGCGCCTCCGCACCGGCCGCGGCCGGCAAAAGCCCCGCCAGCAGCCCCGTTAGCAGCCCCGCCAAAACCGGGCCGCGGGCCAGCCTATCCGCCCACATTCAGTTCGACCGGTTCACGGATGTCCTGCCGTGCGGGCGACATGTCGCCGAGATAGGCGTAGCCCACGAGCCCGGCAAAACCGAGCACCGTCAACGTCGCCAGCACCTTCAGTATCCGTATCATGCGTCCTGCCTATCTTCTGCCCGTGCCCCGTTCGCGGGGTCTTCGGCAAAGATTATATATGGCTTTTCGCGCGAGTTCACGCCATTGAAGGCAGAAAGTTCGCCGGACGGGCGAGGGATTGCCAAAACGGCCCGGGGGATGGACGGACAGGTGACGACGCGGCTGAGGAAAACCGTGGTGCTTGTCGGCATGATGGGCGCCGGCAAGACGGCGATCGGCACTGCGCTGGCGCGCACGCTCGGCGTGCCATTCATCGATTCGGACGACGAGATCGAGAAGGCCGCGAACCGCAGCGTGGCCGAAATCTTCGCGCGCGACGGCGAGGCGTTCTTCCGGCAGAAGGAATCGCAGGTGCTGGAGCGGCTGCTGGCCGGTCCGCCCTGCGTGCTGTCCACCGGCGGCGGCGCCTTCCTCGCGCCGGCCAACCGCGAGGCGATCGCGCGGGCGGGCGTCGCGGTCTGGCTCAAGGCGGACCTGGAGTTGCTCTGGCAGCGCGTCCGCCACAAGACCACCCGGCCGCTCCTGCGCACCGAGAACCCGAAGGAGACGCTGCGCACGCTTCTCGAGGCGCGCACGCCCGCCTATTCCAAGGCCGAGGTGACGGTCGAGGCGCGCGCGGACTATTCGATCGACGAGATGACGCAGAAGGTGATCGGGGCTCTGGTCGATCACGGCGGCATCGTGGAAGGGAACTGAGCGATGGCGACGGAAACGGTCAGGGTCGAGCTGGGCGCGCGCGCCTACGACGTGCGGATCGGGCAGGGGCTCCTGGCCCGCGCCGGGGCCGAGATCGCGCCGCTCCTGAAGCGCCGCCGCGTCGCCGTCCTGACCGACGAGACGGTCGCCGGGCTGCATCTCGACTCGCTGCGCGATGGGCTGGGCGACATCGCGATGACGGCGCTGGCCTTGCCCGCGGGCGAGGCGACCAAGGGCTGGCCGCAGTTTTCCCGCGCCGTCGACTGGCTGCTCTCCGAAAAGGTCGAGCGGCGTGACATCGTGATCGCGCTTGGCGGCGGCGTGATCGGCGATCTTGCCGGGTTCGCCGCCGCGATCCTCAGGCGCGGCGTGCGCTTCGTGCAGATCCCGACCACGCTTCTGGCGCAGGTCGATAGTTCGGTCGGCGGCAAGACCGGCATCAACTCTGTCCACGGCAAGAACCTGATCGGGGCTTTCCACCAGCCGGCACTTGTCCTCGCCGATATCGGCGTTCTGGACACGCTGCCCGGCCGCGACTTCCTGTCGGGCTATGGCGAGGTGGTGAAATACGGGCTTCTCGGCGATGCCGCCTTCTTCGACTGGCTCGAGGGGAACGGCCCGGCGCTCGCGCGCGGCGACGCGGGGCTGCGCCAGCATGCCGTGCGCCGGTCGGTGGAGATGAAGGCGCGGATCGTGGAACGGGACGAGACCGAGGAGGGCGACCGCGCGCTCCTCAACCTCGGCCACACCTTCTGCCACGCGCTCGAAACCGCGACGGGCTACTCCGCCCGGCTCCTGCACGGCGAGGGCGTGGCGATCGGCTGCGCGCTGGCCTTCGAACTCAGCCAGCGGCTCGGCCTTTGCGCGCAGGAGGCGCCCAGCCGGGTCCGCGCGCATCTGCGGGCGATGGGCATGAAATGCGATCTGGCCGACATTCCCGGCGACCTGCCGGACGCCGACGCACTTCTTGCCCTGATGGCGCAGGACAAGAAGGTGCTGGACGGCAAACTACGCTTCATCCTCGCCCGCGGGATCGGGGAGGCGTTCGTGGCCGGCGATGTCGACACCGCGACGGTGCGCGCCCTGCTTCAGGACGCGCTGTCAATGCGGCCGCTGCCCTAGTCGTCGATCCGGGGCAGCATCAGCGCCGCCATGAAGGCGTTGGTCAGTTCCGTCATGCGACCCGCCTGCGCGGCGTACTGGTCGGCGGCCGTCTTCAGGAAATCCTCCTGCACCTTGCGCAGGTCGGCCGGATCCTTGCAGTGCAGGATCGCATGCTGGGTCCTCACGTCCTCGCGGATGCGCTCGGCCAGGAAGTCCATGTATTCCGCACCCATGTCCCCCAGTTTCTCGATCGCCTCGGTAGAGAACCAGCCGGCGGGCAGGGCGGTGAACCCCGCCATGGGCGACTGTCCGCCCGCGCCCGCCTGCCCGCTCGTCTGCTTGTCCGCCTTCGTCTGTGCCCGTGTGATCATGGCATCCCCCGCTGTTTCCGAATCATGGATAATGATAGCGCACTGATGCCGACGCTTCCTTGATCCGTGTCAGAAACACCCGGAAAGGGCGGATATCCGCGGGTGCCGCCCGCTCAGAACGGAATCTCGTCGTCAAGGTCGGGCCGCCCGCCGCCGGACTGCCCGCCGCCCGAACCGCCCCCGCCATAGCCGCCGCCCGACGATCCGCCGCCGTAGCTGCCCCCATAGCCGCCCGAACGGTCATCGTCGAAGCCACCGGACTGCCCGCCGCCCGAGCCGCCTTCGCCGCGGCCGCCCAGCATCGTCATGGTGCTGCGGAAGGGGCGCAGGACCACCTCGGTCGTGTAGCGGTCGGCACCGGACTGGTCCTGCCACTTGCGGGTTTCGAGCTGCCCTTCGAGATAGACGGTCGATCCTTTACGCAGGTACTGTTCGGCCACCTTCGCCAGGTTTTCGTCGAAGATCGCCACCGAATGCCATTCGGTGCGTTCCTTGCGCTCGCCCGTGTTGCGGTCGCGCCAGGTTTCCGAGGTCGCGATGCGCAGGTTGCAGACCTTGCCGCCGTTCGGGAACGACCGCACCTCGGGGTCGCGTCCGAGGTTTCCGATGAGAATGACCTTGTTGACCGACCCTGCCATCTGCTGTGCCCTCCGGGAGATTCTGGTTACCAGACGGTATAGGCACCCCGAAGGGGTTGAGAAAGGGTAAAACCCCGCCCGCCTCGGCGCTTTCCCGCTGTCAAACTCCGGTTGCAGACGGGCCCGAACGCCCTTTCTACACCTGCCGGCCGATTTCCCTTGCCCGTCACAGCGGGCAGATGACGGGGCAGGACACGGCGTGGCGCCGGTCCCCGAACCAGGAGCAGACGATGAAGAAGATCATTCTTGCCGCAGCCCTCGCCGTGTCCGGCCTGGCGCTTCCCGCCCATGCCTCGGACAAGATCGACGAGGCGACGCAGGCGAAGATCACCGAACAGCTGACCGCCCAGGGCTACGAGGTGCGCAAGATCGACAGCGAGGACGGCATGATCGAGGTCTATGCCCTCAAGGACGGCAAGAAGTTCGAGCTCTACCTGAACGAGGCGCTCGAGATCGTGAAGTCCAAGGAAGAAAGCTGATCCCGGTCAGGGGGGCCGGCCAGCGCCGGTCCCCCGCCCCGCGGAAGGAGGGAACATGAACAGGATCAAGGTCTGGGACCCCTTCGTGAGGGTCTTTCACTGGGCGGTCGTGGCGGGCTTCACCATGAACGCGCTGATCGACGACGCCGAAGGCAAGCTGCACGAATGGATTGGCTACGCCATCCTCGCGCTGGTCGGGCTGCGGGTGATCTGGGGCATCGTCGGCACCCGTCACGCGCGCTTTGCCGATTTCCCGCCCTCGGTCTCGGCCGCCGTGGGGCAGATGACCGACATGGCCACCGGGCGCCGGCATATCCATGCGGGGCATTCGCCGCTGGGCGCGCTGATGATCTACAACCTCCTGCTGACGCTCCTCGCCATCGGCGTCACCGGCTACATGATGACCACCAACACCTTCTTCGGGGTGGGATGGGTCGAGGATGCACACGAGGTGTTGGTGACCTGGGCCGAGGTCTCGGTCGTCTTCCACGTCGCCGGCGCGATCCTGGAAAGCCGCCGCCTGGGCGTCAACCTTCCCAGGGCCATGGTGACGGGCTACAAGGAGGTGCCGCAGGGCAGGGAGGGATGATGGCAGCCATGTCGGGAAAGACCAGAACGGTTGGCGTGGCCCTGGCTGCGCTGATCGTGCTTCAGGGGTTCTGCGCCCTGTTCTTCCTGTCCGATCTGGCGCGGGACTTCATGGAGATGCCCGACCCGGAGGTTACCCTTCTCCACTTTTCGCTGGAGGTGGTCGCGAACCTCGCGCTTCTGGCCGGCGCGGCGGTCGAGGCGGCCTTTCTTGCCGGGCTCCTGCGCCGGCAGGCGCATGCCGAACGCGCGCTGAGCGCCGCGTCGGGTGCGCTGCACGATCTCATGGAAAGCTACTTTGCCGACTGGGGCCTGACCGCGTCGGAGGCCGATGTCGCGGCCTTCACCATCAAGGGCTTCACCATCGCCGAGGTCGCGGAGATGCGCGGATCGGCCGAGGCGACCGTAAAGACTCATCTCAATGCCATCTACCGCAAGGCCGGCGTCAGCGGGCGGTCGCAGCTTGTCAGCCTCCTGATCGAGGACCTGATGCGCGGCGCGCTGCCGGGCGCGGATGGGGCGGCGCAAAAGTCTGGAAACGCGGCCTGAATTCTGTATAGTCCCGCGCGGGTGAATGAACGAGGGACGCATGCGGCGGGTTCTGGCGGCGGGTCTGGCCGCGCTTGTGCTGGTGGCACCGGGCGCGCTCTGGGCAGAGGGCCTGACATTCTCGAAGACCAAGCCGGCCTCGCGCGCGGCGCTGTTCCGGCAGCAGACGGCCCTGATCGACACGCGGATCGCGAACCAGTATTCGGCCTCTGCGAAAGTGCTCTCCGCCAGCATCGCCCCCAATGCCGTCGCGATCCCGAGCTATTCCGGGCGCTACCGCGGGCTCTATCTCGAAACCGCGAGGGCGGCGGCAGAGCGTCACGGGATCCCGGTCGACCTCTTCCTGCGTCTCGTGCAGCGTGAGTCCGGCTGGAACCCGACGGCGGTGTCGCACAAGGGCGCGCAGGGGCTGGCACAACTGATGCCCGAAACCGCGCGCCGGCTGGGCGTCGACCCGGCCGATCCGTCGCAGAACCTCGACGGGGGCGCGCGCTATCTGCGCATGATGTACGACCGTTTCGGCGACTGGCGGCTGGCGCTGGCCGCCTACAACGCCGGGCCCGAGGCGGTGACGAAGCATGGTGGCGTGCCGCCCTATGCCGAAACCCAGGGCTACGTGAAGGGCATCCTCGGCAGTTGAGCCTCGCGCCACCGCCCGCCCGTCACACCCCCGAAATCCGGTAGTCGCGCGGGATGCCGCGCGTCGCGCGCCCCCAGACCGAGCCCGCGGCGCGGCGCTGGTGCGCCTCGAAGGCCGCGCGGTCGCGGAACACCTCGCGCACCGCAAAGCAGGCGGGGTCCGCCATCGAGCGGAACACCTCGAAACTCAGGCATCCGGCCTCGGCCCGCGTCAGGCGGACATGCTCGGGCAGGAGGAGCGACACGCGGTCGGCCTCCTCCAGCGTGCGGCACCTGAGAAACCCGGTCAGGACGACCTGTGACACCTGCGCAAACCTCCGGCGGCGGAACGGGCCGCGACCTTCGGGCGGCGTTGACCGACACTCGCGAAACTCGGCGCGGTTTTCCACGACAATCTGCACCGGACCCTTCCTGCGACCGGGGCAGGCCCGGCGGCTCAGGGCTGGGGCGTCAGCAGCGTGATCCCCGTCGCCGCCGCGCGCGCAAGCTCCGGGTCCAGCGACATCGGGATGTATTCGCCGCGGCGCCACAGTTCCGACAGGTCGTCGTAGTGCCGGCTGAGCGGGTGGCCCGACTGGCCGGTGGACAGGATGAAGACCGAACTGTCGGGGTCGGCAAAGTCGTAGACGCCCCGATATCCGGCGCCATGGACGTTCAGGTATGGTTCCGGTTCGGTCCCCGCCGTGCGGCCGCGCAGCAGCGTGTTGTCCCCGCCCGAGGTCGGCTGGCGGATGTTCACGAACCAGTTCAGCACCGGCAGCCGGCCCAGTACCGAATGATCGTGCGTGGCCTGATGCGCCTCGCCCCAGCGCCAGCTTTCGACATTGGGGCCGAAGCGGGCCGAAAGCTCGACCAGCGCATCGTCCAGCGCCATCCGCGCGATCTCGTCGCAGGTCTCGACCGGGGCCGAGCGCAGCACGTCGCACCAGCGCCCCGCGCCCTCCACGTCGCGGAAGACACGCTCGACGAACAAGGGCTCCAGATGGGTGAACTCCTCGGCCAGGGGGCCAAGCTCGTCCCGGATCAGCCGGAACTGGAGCGCGCGCATCCAGGCGGCGTAGATCAGCGGCTCTGGCAGGTGCTCGCTCATCTCGCCGTCCCACTTGGCCAGCAGGTCGAGCGCGCGCTGGCGCATCCGTTCGGGCGTGCCCTCGGTCGCCGCCTCGCCGGTGAACCACAGGTTCGCGGCGACCAGCGGCAGAAGCGTGCGCGCGGCGGGCGAGGTGGTGTCAAGCTGCGCGGCGATGAAGCTTTCGCGGCTGTGCACCTCGCGCTCCTGCATCAGGCGCGTCCAGCGCTGCACGCGCTGGCTGTCGCCCCAGTACTGGCTGACGTGACGCGGGAAGGGCCGGTCCACCGTCTTGTTGTTGGTGTTGCCGACGATCCCGCCCGCAGGGTTCACGAAGCGCGGGTTCTCCGCATAGGGGAAATACCCCTGCCAGCGGTTCTCGGCGATCCAGCCCGGCGCGGGCATCCGGCCCTGCGACTGGTGGCGCGGGTCGCGCTTCGGCATCTTGCCGATCATCGTCATGGCGATACCGTCGGGCCCCGCGATGACGACGTTCTGGGCCGGCGCCACATAGTCCTCCCCCGCCGCCAGCGCCGCCTCGACCGTCTGCGCCCGCATCATGCCAATGGCCGCGCCGATCGAGCGGTCGGCGGGGTCGAGCGCGGTCCAGGCCAGCGCCGCGACATAGCCCTTCGGCGTTACCGACCCCAGGTCGTAATGCGTGGCCGGCAGCACCGGCCCGTTATCGGTCCAGCGGAGCGTCACGGTCACCGGCGCCGCGTCCTTCACCTCGATGATCGCCTTGCGGGTGACAAAGGGCTTCCAGCCTTCGGCGGTGCGGTAGCGTTCCGGGTCGCCGGGGTTCAACTCCTCGATCAGGATGTCCTGGTCGTCGAGATAGGCCGAGGTGATCCCCCAGCCCAGCGTCTGGTTGCGCCCGGTCAGGATCGCGGGAATGCCGGGGATGGTGCCCCCGATCACGCCGCCCGTGCTCAGCCCCAGATGCGCCAGGTACCAGACCGTCGGCGCCGAGAAGGGCAGGTGGGGGTCGTTGGCCAGCAGAGCCGCACCCGCCGCCGACCGCGAGGGTGCGGCCGCCCAGGCGTTCGAGGCACCCGCGAAGGCCGCGCGCCGGAAGGGCGACAGGGGATCGGCGGGCGCGATGTCGAGCGCGGCAAAGCTGCGCGGCGCGGCCGGGAACAGACCGGCAAAGGGCGGCAGCGCCGCCGTGCCCTCGCCCGGCACCAGCGGAAGCAGGTCGCGCACCCAGTCTTGCGACAAGAGCGATACCCGCGCAGTCAGCACCTCGCGCTCCAGATGCCCCGAGACCTGCAGCGCCATCAGCTTCATCAGCGCGATGGAATCGGCCGGCTGCCAATAGGCGATCTCGTTCGAGAACAGGAAGAACTCCGGCGCCCCCCGGCCCATCGCCTGCGCGTTGACGATGCCGATCCAGGCGTTCACCCCGTCCGAATAGGCGTTGAGCGCCTCCAGCGTCTCGGCATCCTGCGCGCCCGCCGACCGCGTCGCGATGCCGTAGAGGTCAAGCCGGCGCATCATCTCGTCGACGGCCAGCGTCCGTTCCCCGAACAGCTCCGACAGCCGCCCCTGCACCGTCCGCCGCATCAGCGTCATCTGCCAGAGCCGGTCCTGCGCATGGGCAAACCCCAGCGCGAAAAAGGCGTCGCGGTCGCTGGCGGCGAAGATGTGGGGCACGTCGGCGGTGTCGCGCACGATCTCGACCTCTCCCCCCAGCCCCGCCAGCGCGTAGCCGGCGTTGTAGTCGGGCAGCGACCGGCTGGCGAAGTAGTAGCCGAGCGCGAGCCCAGCCACCGCCAGAAGGACGGTCGCGACGACAAGGCGCAGGAGCCATCGGAAGGCAGTGAACATCGGGACTCGCGACCGAGGGCGGTTGACGACGGGGGCAGGGCGGTTAACTAGGACAGAACCGGCCCGACCGCAATGACCAGAGGAGAACAACATGGCGAAGGTGGCATTTCTCGGCCTTGGAGTGATGGGGTTCCCGATGGCGGGACACCTGCAGGCCAAGGGGCACGCGGTGACGGTCTACAACCGCTCGCCCGCCAAGGCCGCGGCCTGGGCCGAACGGCACGGCGGCGCCACCGCCGCCACCCCCGCCGAGGCCGCGCGCGGCGCCGACTTCGTGATGGCCTGCGTCGGCAACGATGACGACCTGCGCGCGGTCTGCCTCGGCGAGGCCGGCGCCTTCGCCGGAATGGCGCGGGGCGCGGTCTTCGTTGACCACACCACTGTTTCCGCCGCCGTCACGCGCGAACTGGCCACCATCGCCGCCGAACGCGGCCTCGGCTATGTCGACGCGCCCGTCTCCGGCGGCCAGGCGGGGGCCGAGAACGGCGTCCTTTCCGTCATGTGCGGCGGGGCCGAGGATGACTATGCCCGGGCAGAGCCGGTGATCGCCGCCTATGCCCGCGTCTGCCGCCGCCTCGGGCCGACCGGCGCGGGCCAGCTGGCCAAGATGGTGAACCAGATCTGCATCGCGGGCCTCGTCCAGGGCCTCTCCGAAGGTCTGCACTTCGCCGAAAAGGCCGGCCTAGACATCGTCCAGCTAGTCGAGGTCATCTCCCAGGGCGCGGCAGGAAGCTGGCAGATGGCCAACCGCCACAAGACCATGGCCGAGGACCGGTTCGACTTCGGCTTCGCCGTCGACTGGATGCGCAAGGACCTGGGCATCTGCCTCAGGACCGGCGACGAGATCGGCGCAAGCCTGCCGGTCACCGCGCTTGTCGACCAGTTCTACAAGGACGTGCAGAAGATGGGGGGCGGGCGCTGGGACACCTCGAGCCTGATCGCGCGCCTGCGCCGGGCGGGCTGACCGCCCGGCCCAACCTTTCCGGCCCGCTCCTTCTTCTTTTTCCAAATATCCTCGGGGGTCGCCATTGGTGCGCCATCGGTCCGAGCACCAATGGCGACGGGGGGCAGACAACCCCCCGCCGCTTTCAGCCGCCCGTGCCGTCAGCCGCCCGTCTCAGGGGATGATGCGCGTGTACTTGGTGCCGGTCACCTTCGCCCCGGCGATGAATCCCGCCTGCCCGTAGACCAGCGCGATGACCGGGGCGAGCGAGGTGGTGGTATCCACCCCCAGAGACCCGCCCTGGTCGGGCAGCGCATAGGCCATGTTGGCGCCCGCGACCCAGCCCGGCGAGGTGCGGAACTCGCTCAGCGCCTCGGGCGTCATGAAGAAGAGCGCGTGTGCATACTGCTGCGCGCCGATCTGGAGGCCGACGCTCGCCTGCGTCGCCGAATAGTAATCCACCGTCGCGCCGTTGATGCGCAGCGCGCCCTGCCCGTAGGAGCCGCCGAAGGTGATGATCCCCGCCTCGGTCACCAGGGGGACGTAAAGGACGCCCACCGCCTTGGCCGCAAGGTCGCGGGTGCCGGGATAGGTCGACGCCAGGTAGTCGCGCGCCGCATCCACGCGCGCGTCGAGCTTGGCCGCGCCCCCGCCGCCGAGCCCGTTGCCGCAGGCCGCAAGGCCGAAGGCCGCGCCCCCGGACAAGATCACGCTTCGCCGCGTCACTCCGCTCATGTCCCTACTCCGCTCTGTTGCCTCATCTGGCGCGCGAAAACGCGCCGGGCGACCCTTCCAGGGCCGTTCTCACCCCACCTATAGTGGGTTTTTGTCCTTTTGTCACCTAGTCTTGCGATCAGCCGCCCTAGACCCGGGCAGGGCCCTCCGCCCAAGCGGATTCCTGCCGGTCAGCCCAGCATCCGCGCCACGCGGGGGGCGAAATAGGTCAGCACGCCATCGCAGCCGGCGCGCCGGAACGCCATCAGGCTTTCGAGGATCACCTCCTCCTTCAGCCAGCCGCGCTCGATCGCGCCCATCAGCATCGCGTACTCGCCCGAGACCTGGTAGGCATAGGTCGGCGCGCCGAAGGCGTCCTTCACCCGCCTGCAGATGTCGAGATAGGGCATGCCGGGCTTGACCATGACCATGTCCGCGCCTTCCGAAAGGTCGCGCGCGACCAGCCGGATCGCCTCGTCGGAATTGGCGGGATTCATCTGGTAGGTCTTCTTGTCGCCGACCAGCCGCCCGCCGGCGCCCACCGCGTCGCGGAACGGCCCGTAGAAGGCCGAGGCGTATTTCGCCGCATAGGACAGGATCGCCAAGTCGCGGTGCCCGGCACCTTCCAGGGCGGTGCGCAACGCGCCGATGCGCCCGTCCATCATGTCCGAGGGGCCAAGGATGTCCGCCCCCGCCTCGGCCTGCGCCAGCGCCATGCGCACCAGTGCCGCCACCGTCTCGTCATTCAGGATGATGCCGTCGCGCACCAGCCCGTCGTGGCCGTTGGCGTTGTAGGGGTCGAGCGCGATGTCGGTCATCACCGCGACCTCGGGCACCGCCGCCTTGATCGCCCGGATGGTGCGGTTGGTGATGTTGTCCGGGTTCCACGCCTCGGCGCAGTCCTCGGTCCTCAGGCCCGCGTCGGTGTAGGGAAACAGGCAGATCGCCGGAATGCCGAGCCGCGCCGCCTCCTCGGCCGCGCGCACCGCGCCCTCGACCGTCACCCGCGCCACGCCCGGCATCGAGGGCACCGGCGCATCGGCGCCCGCCACGTCGGTCACGAACACCGGCCAGATCAGGTCCTTGACCGACAGGTGGGTTTCCTGGGCAAGGCCGCGCAGCGCGGGGGTCCGGCGCAGCCGCCGGAAGCGGGTGGCGGGGAAGGGGCCTTGGGTCGGGGTCATGAACGTGCCTTTCCTGTTGCACTATCGGGTGGCACGGATCGGCCCGCATCTCAAGGGTGGAAAGCGCCGCACTCCGCCGCTAGCATCGGCGCGAGCAGCGGTGGCAAGGGTAACAAGGGTAACAAGCGTGTCGTGGACCCAACTGATTTCCGAAGTGATCGACCTGCGGTCCTTTTCCAACCTCTGGTACTGGATCGCGCTTGCCGTCACCTGGTCCCAGGCCAGCCACTGGGTCATCGGCATCCCCTTCGACATGGTCGTGCGCGCCCGACGCTCGGGCGGCCAGGCCGAGGAGGAGCTTGAAGAGTTCGCCCGCCTCTGCGTCAACCGCGTCCTCTACATTTCCCGCACCGCCGGCAGCAGCCTTCTGGGGATCGGCTCGGCCGCCTATACCTGCCTGGGACTGCTCGGCTTCTACTACGGGCTGGAGATCTGCCAGGCGGTATTCCTCATCCTCTTCCCCCTCGGCCTCGTCGGATTGCTGAGCGTGCGCACCGCCGGGCGCATCGCCGAATACGGCGACAAGGGCAGCGCACTGCACAAGCGGCTTGGCCGCCACCGCATGGCGATCCAGGCCATCGGCGTGGTGTCGATCTTCGTCACCGCGACCTGGGGCATGATCCAGAACGCCAACATCCCCGTCCTGCCGAACTGAGGGCGGGTTGACATCCGCCCCTGTCCGGATAGGTGAGCGGGCATGACCCGCGACAACCACATCACCCTCTCGGGCGCGCCCGAAGGATTTGACGCCCGCCTGCTGGCCCGCGAACTGGCGCGCGGCGCCTCCGTCGTTCATGTCGCGCGCGACGACAAGCGGATGGAGGCGATGCGCGCCGCACTCGCCTTCTTCGCGCCCGAGGCGCCGGTCCTGACCTTCCCGGCCTGGGACTGCGTGCCCTATGATCGCGTCTCGCCCAACCCCGAGGTTTCGGCCGGGCGGATGGCCACGCTTGCGGCGCTGGCCGCAGGCCTCGACGGGCCCTTCATCCTGCTGACCACGCTCAACGCCGCGACCCAGCGCCTGCCCGCGCGCGAGGTGGTGAGTGCCTCCTGCTTCAGCGCGAAAGTCGGCACGCGCGTGAACGAAGGCGCGCTGCGCGACTACCTCGTGCGGATGGGCTTCTCGCAGACCTCCACCGTGTCGGAGCCGGGCGACTACGCGATCCGCGGCGGCATCATCGACATCTTCCCCCCCGGCGCCGGCGGCCCGGTGCGGCTCGACCTCTGGGGCGACATGCTCGACGGCGCGCGCCGGTTCGACGCAGCGACCCAGCGGACGACCGAGAAACTTGCCTCGGTCGATCTCGCCCCGGTCAGCGAGGTCATCCTGGATGAGCCCTCGATTACCCGCTTCCGCCAGACCTACCGGATCGAGTTCGGCGCAGCGGGCACCGACGACCCGCTCTACGAGGCGGTCAGCGCGGGGCGCAAGCACGCCGGCGTCGAACACTGGCTGCCTTTCTTCCACGACCGGCTGGAAACGCTGTTCGACTACCTGCCCGGCGCCTCGGTGATGCTGGATGACCAGTTGACCCCGGCGCGGCTCTCGCGCTCGGAAGGCATCGCCGACCAGTACGAGACGCGGCTGGCCGCGCTGAAGACGCGCGACCGGCTCGATTCGGTTTACAAGCCCTGCGCGCCGGGTCTCCTCTACCTCGACGACGCGGCGTGGGAGGCGGCGATCGCCCCCCGCCGCACGATCCAGCTTGTCGCCCTGCCGCAGCCGACCGGGCCGGGGGTGCTGGACGCCGGCGGGCGCATCGGGCGCAACTTCGCTCCCGAACGCCAGCTTGAAAACGTCAGCCTTTTCGGGGCCTTCGCGGCGCATCTGACGGCACGGCTGAAGGATGGCCCGGTTGTCGTTGCCTCCTATTCCGAAGGCGCGCGCGAGCGTCTGAAGGGCCTGCTGGAGGACGAGGGCGTCAAGGGCGCAGGCGCCGCCCGCGACATCCGCGACCTTGGCGAGGGCAAGCGCGGGCTCTGGCTCGCGGTCTGGGCGCTCGAACACGGGTTCGAGGCGCAGGGCCTGACCGTCATCTCCGAACAGGACGTGCTGGGCGACCGGCTGATCCGGGGCGCCAAGAAGCGCCGCAGGGCCGAGAACTTCCTGACCGAGGCGCAGTCGCTTTCGCCCGGCGACCTTGTCGTTCATGTCGAACACGGCGTCGGCCGCTACAAGGGGCTGGAAACCGTCACCGCGCTTGGCGCGCCGCATGAATGCGTGCTGCTCGAATACGCGGGCGGCGACCGGCTTTACCTGCCGGTCGAGAACATCGAGCTTCTCAGCCGCTTCGGCCATGAGGAGGGGTTGCTCGACAAGCTGGGCGGCGGCGCATGGCAGGCGCGCAAGGCTCGGCTCAAGGAACGCATCCGACAGATCGCCGAACGCCTCATGCGGGTCGCGGCCGAACGCGCGCTGCGCACCGCCCCCATCCTCGAGGCGCCGCACCACGACTGGGACGCCTTCTGCGCGCGCTTCCCCTACCAGGAAACCGACGACCAGCTTTCTGCGATCGAGGAGGTGACAGGCGACCTTGCCGAGGGCAGCCCGATGGACCGGCTCATCGTCGGCG
This sequence comes from Albidovulum sediminis, assembly GCF_025380365.1. Lineage (GTDB taxonomy): Bacteria > Pseudomonadota > Alphaproteobacteria > Rhodobacterales > Rhodobacteraceae > Albidovulum > Albidovulum sediminis. Next base: position 996,290 of record NZ_JAOCQF010000001.1, on the reverse strand, counting down.
ACGTCGGCTTCGGCAAGACCGAGGTCGCCATGCGCGCGGCCTTCGCCGCCGCAATGTCGGGCGTGCAGGTTGCCGTCATCGCGCCGACGACGCTGCTGGCCCGCCAGCATTTCAAGACCTTCTCCGAACGCTTCCGCGGCACCGCCATCACCGTGCGCCCGCTCTCGCGCTTCGTCTCCGCCAAGGACGCGGCCCTGACCCGGCAGGGCCTGGCCGAGGGGACGGTGGACATCGTCATCGGCACCCATGCGGTCTTGGCCAAGGGGGTGAAGTTCCGCAACCTCGGCCTTCTCGTCATCGACGAGGAACAGCATTTCGGCGTCGGCCACAAGGAACGGCTGAAGGAGATGCGGAGCGAAATCCACGTCCTGACGCTGACCGCGACGCCCATTCCCCGCACGCTCCAGATGTCGCTTTCGGGGGTGCGCGACCTCTCGATCATCGGCACGCCCCCGGTCGACCGGCTGGCGATCCGCACCTATGTGAGCGAGTTTGACAGCGTCACCCTGCGCGAGGCGCTTCTGCGCGAACACTATCGCGGCGGGCAGTCCTTCTACGTCGTCCCCCGCATCGCCGACCTGCCGGAGATCGAGGATTTCCTCAAGACCCACGTGCCCGAGGTCAGCTTTATCGTCGCGCACGGCCAGCTTGCCGCGGGCGATCTGGACGACCGGATGAACGCCTTCTACGACGGCAAGTATGACGTTCTGCTGGCCACCAGCATCGTCGAAAGCGGCCTCGACATCCCGACCGCGAACACGATGATCGTGCACCGGGCCGACATGTTCGGCCTGGCCCAGCTTTACCAGATCCGCGGCCGGGTCGGCCGGTCCAAGACCCGCGCCTACTGCTACCTGACGACGAAGCCGCGCGCGCCGCTGACGCCCGCCGCCGAAAAGCGGCTCCGGCTTCTCGGCTCGCTCGACAGCCTGGGCGCGGGGTTCTCGCTCGCCAGCCAGGACCTCGACCTGCGCGGCGCCGGCAACCTTCTGGGCGAGGAGCAGTCTGGCCACATCCGCGAAGTGGGCTACGAGCTTTACCAGGCCATGCTGGAGGAGACGATCGCCAAGCTGAAATCGGGCGACATCCAGGGGCCGGAGGATGACGGCCAGTGGGCGCCGCAGATCAACCTCGGCGTCCCGGTCCTGATCCCGGAAGACTACGTGCGCGACCTCGACGTGCGGCTCGGGCTTTACCGGCGCCTGTCCGGCCTGACCACGAAGGTGGAGCTTGAGGGGTTCGCCGCCGAACTGATCGACCGCTTCGGGGAATTGCCGAAGGAGGTCAACACGCTCCTCCTCGTCGTGCGCATCAAGGCGATGTGCAAGCGCGCGGGCATCGCGCGGCTCGACGCCGGGCCGAAGGGCATCACCATCCAGTTCCACAACGACAGCTTCGCCGACCCCGCCGGGCTGGTCGATTTCCTCCAGGCCGAGAAGGGCCAGGCGAAGGTGAAGGACAACAAGGTTATCCTGACCCGCGCCTGGGGCAGCGAGGGGGACCGCATCAAGGGCGCCTTCGCGGTCGCGCGCGATCTTGCCGAAAAGGTCGTCGCCTTCGAAAAGGCGCGCAAGGCCCGGCGGGCAACGGCCTGAGTTTTAGTGCGGCAGGGTCCGGCGCATCAGAAGCCAGGCCAGCGCCGAACAGATCACCACCCCGACGATCACCGGCACCGCCGTGCCGTCGAAGGTCTGGCCGAGCGGTCCGGCGATCAGCACCGCCATGATGGTGGAGATTGACGCGATGACCGAGGCGGCCATGCCGGCGATATGACCCATCTTCTGCAATGCCAGCGCGTTGAGGTTGCCGAAGGTCAGCCCCGCCATGAAGAACACGCTCGACCCCCAGAGGAAGAAGACCGCAAATCCCGCTGCCCCGGTGCCGACCCCGCCCAGGACCACGGCCAGCACCACCGAGGAGGAGATTGCCTGCCAGAGATAGGCATCCGTCGCCAGCCGCCGCATCCCGACCCGCATGACCAGCGTCGCGTTCAGGAACGTGGCGCTGGCGGCAATCGCCGCCATGAGCGCGAACCAGAGGGGAAAATTCGCGCCCTGGCCATAGGTTACGTCGAATATCTGCTGTGCCGTCGACAACAGCGCGAACATCTGCCCGAAGCCCAGGGTCATCACCACCGTATAGATCCGCACGTCCCGGTTGGCGAGCACCTCGCGCGCGGCCGACAGGATGTTGCGCCCGGAAAGCGGCCGGCGCCGCGGCGGGGCCAGCGTCTCGGGCTGGCGCTGGCCAAGCCAGACCGCCGCGATCAGCGCGAAGACGACGAAGGCCAGGAACACCGCCCGCCAACCGGCCAGCCCGATGATGACCGCGCCGATGGAGGGTGCAACGGCGGGCACGATCATGAAGATCGTCATCGCGAAGGAGGTGACGCGCGCCATCTCGCGCCCCTCGTACAGGTCGCGGACAAGGGCGAGGCCGACGATGCGCGGACCCGCCGCGCCCAGCCCCTGGATCACGCGCGCGGCCAGCAGAAGCTCGATCGTGGGCGCGTAATGCGCCAGGATCGCCCCGGCGATGTAGAGCGCAAAGCCCCCGACGATGGCGGGCTTGCGCCCGGTCGCGTCCGAGATCGGGCCTGCGATCGCCGTCCCGGCCCCCATGCCAAGCACGAAGGCGGTCAGGATCAGCTGCGCGTGGTTGACCGCGTCGGGCGTCAGTTCCGCCGCGATCTCTGGCAGGGCGGGCAGCATCGCGTCGATGGAAAAGGCCACCGTGGCAAACAGCATCGCGATCATCACGGTGAACTCGCCCGCCGGCAGGCGCCGCTGCACCAGGGGGCTGTCGGCGGCGCTGGTCATGCGGTGTTTTCCTTTTTTTGTGAAACGAGTTCATCGATGATCTTCAACCAGGTTTCGGTGGGCTGCGCACCGCTCAGGACATAGGTGTTCGCCAGCACGAAGGTCGGCACCGCGCTGACCCCGCGTTCGCGGGCGTGGGCATCGCGCGCGGCGATCTCCGCCCGGTCGCCGTCGCCCGCAAGCAGCCGCGCCACCATCTCCCGGTCAAGCCCCGCCTCTCCGGCCAGGTCGGCCAGAACCCCGGCATCGCCGATGTCGCACCCCTCGCGGAAGTAGGCGCGGAACAGGCCCGAGACCACCGCCGTCTGCCGCCCCTCCAGCCCCGCCCAATGGATCAGCCGGTGCGCGTCGAGCGTGTTCGGCGTGCGTTCGATCCGGTCGAGGTTCAGCTCAAGCCCGGCGTCTTCGGCGTGGTCGACGACCGGCCGGTAGGCGCGCACCGCGCCCTCCTTGCCGCCAAACTTCGCCTCCATGTAGGTGCGCCGCTCCACGCCTTCGCGCGGCATTTCGGGGTTGAGCTGGAAGGGATGCCACTCGATCTCGAACGGATGATCCGGCCGCGCCTCCAGCGCGCGGTCCAGCCGGGCCTTGCCAATATAGCACCAGGGGCAAATCGGATCGGAAAGGATATCAAGCTTTATCAATGCGTTTTCTCCCATTCCTCGCGTAATGCGCGGCGGTTTGTCTTGCCCGTCGCCGTGCGCGGCAGGCTGTCCCTGCGCAGGTAGAGCCGGGGCTGCTTGTAGCGGGCGAGCGCCCGGGCTGCCGCCGCCTCCAGGTTCTGCTCGCTGGCGGTACCGCAATGGGCAAGCGCGATCACGGTCGTGTCGGCCTTCACCCGCGCCTCGAAGGCGGCGCAGGCCTCCAGCCCCGGCGCATCGGCAAAGGCGGCCTCCACCTCGGCGGGGGAGACGCGGTAGCCGCCCGCGTTCATCATGTCGTCGGCCCGGCCCAGATAGCGGAACGCGCCGTCCACTGTCGCGACCGCGCGATCGCCGGTCAGGAACCAGTCGCCGCGAAAGCGCGCGGCGGCCTCGTCCGGGGCGTCGGCGTAGGTGAGGAACAGGCCGAGGTCGGAGCGGTGGACGGCAATCGTGCCCTCGGCCCCGTGCGCGACCGGGTGGCCCTCATCGTCCAGGATGCCGACATGCCGCCCGGCCTGCGGATAGCCCAGCGTGCCCGCGGGCGCGTGCCGGGCGGGCGAGCCCGACAGGAAGGTGGAGCATTCGGACATGCCGAAGGCCTCGTGGACCGGTGTCCCGGTGGCCGCCATCCACGCCGCCCGCGTCGCCTCGGGCAGCTTTTCCCCGGCTGAAAGCCCGTGCCGCAGGCGGGGCAGGGCAAGCCGGGCGCCGTACTTGAGGAGTTGCCGGTAAACGCCAGGCGCCGCAGCAAAAATCGTCGCATCGAAGCGCTTCATCAAAAGCGGGATCTGGTCCGCCGTCACGCCCGCCGCCGGGACCAGCGCGGTGGCGCCGAGGGTCCAGGGATCAAGCAGCCCGGTGCCGAGCGTGTAGGTCCAGTTCATCGCGCCCGCGTGCAGCATCCGGTCGTCGGCGCGCAAGCCATACCAGCCCTCGAACATCAGCGCGCGCGCCAGAATGGCGCGGTGCGCGTGCAGGACCGCGCGCGGCGCGCCCGAGGTGCCGGAGGTGTAGACGGCATAGGCGGGCCGGTTGGAATCGCCCGTGGCAAAGGCGGCCGGGCTCAGCCCTTCCATCTCCATCAGCGCGGATGCCTCAAGGGCGGGGATGCCCTCGGGCCGGGCGATGCCCGCGCCGGCGACCGTCAGGCGGGGGGCAAGATCGCGGGCGATGCGCTCCACCTCCGGCTGCGTCAACTGGCTGGAGGCGACGACGGGCACCAGCCCCGCGGCGATCGCGCCCAGGAAGGCCAGCGGAAATTCCACCCCGTTGCCGAGCCGCAGAAGAACGCGGTCGCCCGGGGCGAGCCCACGCTCCAGCAGCCCCGTGGCCACGCCGCGTACTGCACCGGACAGGCGCGCATAGCTCCAGCGTTCGGCCCCGGAGGGGCGCAGAAGCTGAAGCGCCACCTTGTCGCCCAGCGTTTCGGCACGCGCGAGCACATGCTCCGCCAGATTGAGCGACGCAGGCAGGGGCAGGGGGGCGGGATTCCGGCTGGGCGACGGCATGGGTCCTCGCTACGCCCCTTGCCGGGGCGTTGCAAGGCACAAGGGAAACGCGCTAATGCACAGACCCGATGCACGCGAGAGGGCGCAGGTGGCGGCGGCATGACCAAATCGAACGATCAGACCCGCATCATCCGGATCGCGCGCGCCAGCGGGGCTGGCACGGCGGCGGCCGAACCGATCGACCTTGGCAAGCGTGTGCGCGACCTGAGGAAGGCGCGTGGCTGGACGCTGGAACAGGCGGCGGTGCAGGCGGGGCTGGCGCGCTCGACCCTCTCGAAGATCGAGAACGGGCAGATGTCGCCCACCTACGAGGCGCTGAAGAAGCTGGCCGAGGGGCTGGCCATCTCGGTGCCGCAGCTGTTCACGCCCGCCGCGCAGACGCAGGTGAACGGCCGCATGGCGGTGACCAAGGCGGGCGAGGGGCAGGCGCACCTGACCACGACCTATGAACACGAGCTTCTGGCCGGCGCGCTGACGCGCAAACAGATGCTGCCCTACCGCGCCCGCATCCGCGCCCGCCGGCTCGAGGAATTCGACGGCTGGGTCCGCCACGAGGGCGAGGAGTTCCTTTATGTCCTCACCGGGATCGTGACGCTTTACACCGAGTTCTACGAGCCGGTCGAACTCAGGCGCGGCGACAGCGCCTATTACGACGCCGCGATGGGGCACAACGTGGTTTCCGTCAGCCCCGAGGATGCGACGGTGCTCTGGGTGACAAGCCTCGCCTAGTCGTCGCCGAAGCGGGCGTCGTCGTCGCTTTCGTCCTCGCCCTCAGGCAGGTACTTGCGCGACAGGCTGATCGAATGGTCGTCGTGGCGCGGGTCCATGACCACGTCTGAGGGCAGTTCGCCCGTCAGCCAGTCGCGGATCTCCTCCTTCGCCTCGGTGATCTCCTGCCCGGTCAGCTCGGCGATGTAGGTGATGAAAGCGCGCTGGTCGCCGTCGATCTCTTCAAGCTCCGCCTCGTCGGCATCGGGCCATTTGTCGAGGATCGCGTCGAAGAACGCGAACCAGTTTTCCTGAACGTGATGCCATTTCATCGGTCTTCTCCCGGCGGTCTTCAGGGTGATCTTGCACCCAAAGGCCTAGCGGGAAAAGAGTTTCGGAAGGATGAGTGCCGCGACCAAAGCGCCCGCGACCTCGGCAGAGGCCGGGGCGGGCGCATCACCGGGCCAGACAGCGCCGAGCGCGCCCGCAGCCCAGCGTACCGGACGGCCTTGGCTGCGCAACGGGCGCGAACGTTCGTTCCGCGTGCCGGTCGCCGACGTCGCGCGGCGTCACCGGGCCGCCGGGCGAACGGAGTTGCGGCGCCCTTGCCGCGTCAGAACCAGCCCTGGACGGTGCGCGCGCCCGCCGAGACGTCCTCGCCCGCGCCGGCGACGGCGTTACAGCCGGCAAGGGCCGCGACGAATGCCAGAAGGATCAGTTTCTTCATGCTCTCAGTCCTCATACCACCATGTTTCCGGCTGGAATCCGGGCCAGTCGCCGTATAGCGGAATCCGGTCCGGATAGTGAAGATGCCGGTCGTGCGCCAGCCGCGACACGCGGCTGAACCAGACCGGGATGACATAGCGCCCCGCCGTCAGGATGCGGTCGAGCGCCTGGGTCGCGGCCACGAAATCCTCTTGCCCTCCGGCCCCGACCATGGCCGCGATCATCGCCTCGGCGGCGGGGGAGTTCATGCCCATCCAGTTGCGGGTTCCGGGTTCGGTCACGCCCGCAGCCCCCCAGTAAAGCATCTGTTCGTTGCCGGGGCTCAGCGACAGGGCGCGGGTGTACCAGGCCATGTCGAAAGCATAGGTGTTTGTGCGCTCCTTGTACTGCGCGCTGTCGACCGAAGTAACGGTCGGCACGATGCCGAGGTTCTTGAGCGCCTGCACGTAGATGTCGACGACCTGTTCGGTCTGGGTCGCGCCCGATTGCAGCACGATCTCGAAGGTGAAGGGCTGGCCGGCCGCGTTCTGCATCACGCCGTCCCGGACGGTCCATCCCGCCTCCTCGAACAGCGCCATGGCGCGGCGCAGGCTCTTGCGGTCGACCGCCTGGCCCGCGTTCCCTTCGGGGAGCGCATAGCCCTCGATCGTGCCGGGCGGCAGGTCGGCGGCGAAGGGGGCGAGCAGCGCCGCGACCTTGCCGGTCGCCGGGCCCGCGTCCATGCCGAGCGGCGAGTTCGAGAAGTAGGAGGCGATGCGCGGCTCGCTGCCCGCGTTGATCGCCTGGTTCACGAAGTCGAAGTTGAAAGCCTGGATCATCGCCTCGCGCACGCGCCAGTCGGCGAAGACCGGGTTTCGGGTGTTCATGACCAGTCCGGTGATGCCCGACGGGCGCTGGTTCGGGATCTCCGCCTTGATGACCTCGCCCGTCTGAACGGCGGGAAAATCGTAGGATGTCAGCCACTTCGACGCGCTCGATTCGCGGAAGGAGGAGGTGTCGCCGGCGGTGAACGCCTGAAACGTCACGTCGCCATCGCCGAAATAGTCGTAGCGGATCTCGTCGAAATTGTTCAGCCCCCGGTTGAACCCGAGATGGGCGCCCCAGTAGTCGGGATTGCGGCGGAAGGTGATGAAGCGGCCCGGCTCGAAATCCGCGACGACGTAGGGGCCCGACCCCACGGGCACGTCGAGCGCGCTTTCGGCAAAGTCCTTCCCCTCCCACTGCGCCTTCTTCAGGATCGGGCGCATCCCCATCAGGAGCGCCAGTTCCCGGTCCGCCGAGTCGAAGCTGAAGCGGACCGTGCGCTCGCCCGTCTGCTCCATCTTCGCGACCTTGTCCCAGACGTTGCGGTAGCGCGGATGGCCCTTGGTGCCAAGCGTCTCGTAGCTCCACATCACGTCCTCGACCGTCACCGGGCTGCCGTCGGAGAATCGCGCCTCGGGGCGCAACGTGAAGGCGACCCAGCTGCGCGATTCGTCGGTTTCCACCGATTCGGCGAGAAGCCCGTAAAGCGTGAACGGCTCGTCGATCGAGCGCGCCATCAGCGTCTCGACCGTGTGCAGGCCAAGGCCCCAGGGGGCGGAGCCCTTGAGGATGTAGGGGTTGAGGGAGTCGAACCCGCCCGCCTCGCCGAAGACGATCCGTCCGCCCTTTGGTGCGTCGGGATTGGCATAGGGCAGCGACACAAAATCGGGTGGAAGCGCGGGCTTTCCATACATAGCTATGCCATGGCTCGGTTCGGCCGCCACTGGCGCCGCCGTTCCCAGAATCGTGGCCGCGACAAGGGTCCGGACAATGCTTGCGAAAAACTCCGGTCTCATTTCGGCAACAATTCCCGCCCTTGCGTTTTGATTGGGGCCAAGGCTATCGCGGCTTCCCTGCCTTTTCAAACTTTTAGCTTGGCCAGTGGCGGTGAACCGCGTATAAGGATGGCACTGCTCGATAGGTTTCTTGCCTGTATGAAACCTGCCTCAATAACTTGACGCCCGCCTCGCGCGGGCGTTTTTTTTGGTGCCGCGGCGTCAGCCCGGCGGCGCGAAACTTTTTCCTGTTCTTTGCGTCCGCAGCACCTATTGTCGCTGCAACGCAACATGATCGGGGAAGTCCATGCAGCTTTCGGGGCAACTTTCGGGCAAGACCGCCATCGTCACCGGATCGAACTCCGGCATCGGCCTTGGCGTCGCCGTCGAACTGGCGCGGCAGGGGGCCGACATCGTCCTAAACTCCTTCACCGACCGGGCCGAGGATCACGCGCTGGCCGAACGCATCGGCGCGGAGCACGGGGTGAAGGCGCGCTACATCAAGGCCGACATGTCGGTGGGCGAGGATTGCCGCGCGCTGGTCCGGCAGGCGGGCGGCTGCGACATCCTGGTCAACAACGCCGGCATCCAGCACGTCGCCCCGGTCGAGGACTTCCCGGTCGAGAAGTGGAACGCGATCCTGGCCATCAACCTGTCCTCCGCCTTCCACACCACCGCCGCCGCCCTTCCGGGGATGCGCGAACGCGGCTGGGGCCGGATCGTCAACATCGCCTCGGCCCACGGGCTGACCGCCTCGCCCTTCAAGTCGGCCTATATCGCGGCCAAGCACGGGGTGGTCGGCCTGACCAAGACCGTCGCGCTGGAAACCGCGGGGCAGGGGATCACCGCGAACGCGATCTGCCCCGGTTACGTGCTGACGCCGCTGGTCGAGGCGCAGATCCCCGACCAGATGAAGGTACACGACATGGACCGCGAGACGGTGATCCGCGAGGTTATGCTGCTGCGCCAGCCCTCGCGCCAGTTCGCGACGGTGGAAGAAATCGGCGGTACCGCGGCCTTCCTCTGCTCGCCCGCCGCCGCGCAGATCACCGGCACCACAATCTCCGTCGACGGCGGCTGGACCGCGCTCTGATCACGCCTCGGGGCGGGAGGGGCCGGTGGGCCCCGACAGCCCCGTGCGCGGCGGCTTCGGCGCGGGATAGACGAGACCGGCGGAGATGATGAGCTTGGCCGCGTCCTCCACCGACATGTCCAGATAGATCACGTCGCGCCGGGGGACATAGAGCAGGAAGCCCGAGGTCGGGTTCGGCGTCGTCGGCAGGAAGACGGTCAGTACGTCGTCCTCCGGCAGGCGCATCAGGATCTCGCCCTTGGCCGAGGTGGAGACGAAGCCGATCGCCCAGATGCCGGGGCGGGGATATTCGATCATGCAGGCCTTGTCGAACTTCGCCTCGGACTGGTTGAAGACGGTCTCGGCGACCTGCTTCACGCCGCTGTAGATCGAGCGCACGATCGGCATGCGGTCGACCATGCTTTCGCCCCAGGCGATCAGCGACCGGCCAAGGATGCCCTTGGCGATCCAGCCCACGACCACGGTGAAGACCAGGAAGATGACGACGCCGATCCCGCGCAGGTCCAGCACGCCGTCGCCGCACCAGTAGGGCAGGTCGGCGGGCGTCTGCCCGGCCAGCGGCGCGTCACAGAAGAGGTCGCGCACCAGCGTCGCGGGCTGATAGCGTTGCGGGATGAACGGCAGCACCCAGCTGTCGATCCAGCCGGTGACCTTCCAGATCAGCCAGAAGGTCAGGCCGACCGGCGCGATGACCACAAGGCCGGTCAGGAAGTTCGCGCGGAAGCGCGCGATCAGCCCCTTCCGGCGCGTTCCATGCGGCGTCGGATGATGGTCGCCCGTCTGTCCGGTTTCCATTCGGTCCCCCCTGTCCGGGCGGAATGTAGGCACTCCGCCCGGCAATGCCAATGGGTCAGCGTCGGGTCAGGGGGCGCGGGCGATTTCCGTGGCGATGGCGGCACCAAGCCGGGCGTTGTTGAGGACAAGCGCGATGTTGGCCTGCAGCGACCGGCCCTCGGTCATCTCGAAGATGCGCGACAGCAGGAAGGGGGTCACCGCCTTGGCGGCGATGCCCTGTGCCGCGGCCTCGGCCAGTGCTGCTTCGATCACCGGCATGATCTCGGCCCGCGGGATTTCCGCCTCTGCCGGAATCGGGTTGGCAACCAGTTGCCCACCGGCAAGACCCAGCCGCGCGCGCATCCGGTGCGCCGCCGCGATCCCGGCAGCGCTGTCGATGCGGAGCGGCGCGGCAAGGCCGGAACTGCGCGACCAGAAGGCGGGGAACTCGTCCTGCCCCACGGCGATGACCGGCACGCCCTGCGTTTCCAGCACCTCGAGCGTCTTGGGGATGTCGAGGATCGCCTTGGCGCCCGCCGCCACCACCGTCACCGGGGTGCGGGCAAGCTCGGTCAGGTCGGCCGAGATGTCGAAGCTCGTCTCCGCTCCGCGGTGGACCCCGCCGATGCCACCCGTCGCGAAGACAGCGATCCCGGCAAGATGCGCGGCAATCATCGTCGCGGCGACTGTGGTGGCCCCGGTCCACCCTTGGGCCAGGCAGACGGCCAGGTCCGCGCGGCTGAGCTTCATCACGCCCTCCGCCCGCGCCAGCGTCTCCAGTTCCTCCCCGGTCAGGCCGATGTGCAGCCGCCCGCCCATCACCGCGATGGTGGCCGGCGTGGCGCCGCCCGCGCGCACCGCCGCCTCGACCTCCATCGCGGTCTGCAGGTTCTGCGGATACGGCATCCCGTGGGTGATGATCGTCGATTCGAGCGCGACGACCGGGGCGCCGCGGCGCTGTGCCTCGGCAACCTCGGGCGAAAGGGTCAGGGGCAGGTTGGTCATGATCCAGCATCTCCCGATACATAGCGGGCGGCCGCCTGAAGTGCGGACGCAAGGGCCGCGTCGCGGGCAAGGCCGCGCCGTTCGGCGACGATATGGGCGGCCATGAAGGTATCGCCGGCCCCGGTCACGCGGGCAACCGCAACCGGCGGCGGGGCTGCGGCGATCACCCCGTCCTGCGTGCCGTCGGCCGCCGGGCGTCCGCCGTCGGTGACCAGAACCCGGCGCGCGCCCTGCGCTACAAGGCCCGCCGCAGCCTCAGGCGCGCTGGCAAACCGCCGCTGGCACAGGATGCCCGCCTCTTCGAGGTTGACGTAAAGCGTGGCGTTAGCCAGCGGCAAAAGCGGCATCAGCCGTTCCGCCTTGCCGGGCGAGGCGGGCGCGATCCTGAGGTCGGCCTGCGCGAACGCGGGCGCGCGCGCGATGTCGGAGAGGAGCGCCAGCGTCAGGTTCCCGTCCAGCGCGATCGGCCCCGCCCACCAGGCGCCGGGCCGGCCCAGCGCCCCGTCCATGAGCGGCCGCAGGATCCGCTCCCCCGCCGCTTCCAGCGAATGGGCGTCCGCGATCGCCGCGACCAGGCCGTCCGCCCCCTCGACCGCCATGTAGCGGTCGGTCGGCAGGTCGGGCGCGCGGTGGATATGGCCGCAGTCGAGGCCCAGCCGCCCGGCTGCCGCCACCAGCTCATTCCCCTCGGCATCGCAGCCGACCGCGGTCAGGAGCGCGGGGCGTAGCCCGAACCGCGCCAGCGTCATCGCGATGTTCATCGCCACCCCGCCCGGCAGGCGGGTGATGCGGCCCGGCACGTCGGCGCCCGCGGCCATCGGGGCCGAGGTGCGCCCGATGATGTCCCACAGGACCGAGCCGATGCAGAGGATGTCGGGTTTCGCCGTCATGGCCGACCTTTGCCGCGAAACCGCCCCGCCCGCAAGATGTCCCGCCCGCAGCTTGCCGGACCGGCGACCGATGCCCCGGCGTCAGCCCCGCAGCGGGTAGCGGTCCGGCTCCTCGAACACGTCCACCGCCACGGTGCCGGCGCTGATGCGCGCCGAATGGACGGTGCCGGCAGGGATGTCATAGCTGTCGCCGGGTCCGTAGCGCCGGGTCACCCCGCCGATGGTGAACTCGATCCCGCCCTCGATCACGCTGCCCCACTGCGCGCCGTGGGAATGGGGCGGCAGGTCGAAATCCTTCAGGAAGGTGAAGAAGACGACAAGCCCCGCCTCCGACCGCACGGCGCTGGTCCGCACCGTGTCGTCGGGAAAGGGCAGGTCGAGCGCGGGGAAGGTGCGCATGAAGGCGGGAAGGGGCATGGTCGCTGTCCTTGTGATGCGGGAACGGCGCGGCGGTTCGTGCCTGCGCGCGGGCAGGATGCCCTCAGTGCGAGGGCGGAAGGAAGACCAGTTTGACGAAGGTGCGCAGAAGCAGGATCTGCCCCACGATCATCTTTGGCTCCCCCAGCGCGCGGCTCATCACCAGCCCGCCCTCGACCACGGTGTTGACCATGTCGGCCAGCGCGTCGAGGTCCACCGGCTCGCGCGGCGGATAGCTGCGCGCGATCTCCTCGAAGATCGCCCGGAACCGCGCGCGCCAGCCCAGGACCGCGCGCCTGTTCATCTCGCGCACCTCGGCGTCGAACAGGCGTTCCTGATAGGCGGCGGTGGCGACGATGCAGCCCGGATGCCCGTTCGGCATGTCGCCCAGCATCTCTGCCAGAAGCCGGAGCCCGATCAGCGTGGCATGCAGCGGATCGTCGCTGAGTTCGCGCGCCCGCGCCCAGAGATCGTCGAAGATCCGGTCCTCGACCTCGATGTGCCTCTCGATCAGCGCGCGGGCCAGCGCGTTCTTGTCGGGGAAGTGGTAGAAGAAGCCGCCCTTGGTGATCTCCGCCTCCGCCACGATCTCCTCGATCGAGGTCGCGTCGAAGCCCTTCACGAGGATCGCATCCTGCGCGATGTCCATGATGCGGGTCCGGGTCTGTTCGCCCCTGCCTGCGGCTTTCGTCATTCCGGTTCCTCCGTTTCTGCACCCGTGGTACAGTCCGGCCACGCGCGACGGGATCCGGCGCGGACGTGACCACAGTCAACGCACTGGCATCAAACGAAAAAAGAAATCCGCGTTTCCTGAACCGCGTGCCAACTAGGCCCAGCGGGCCCGGCTGGCTAGATGTCCGGCATCGAAAAAATGTATGGCACGGAGGACATCATGCCAATGAAAAAGACGCGCGACCTGATCGCACGGGCCGATCGCAGGCTCTGGCTGGCCGATGGCGGGCTGGAAACGACGCTGATCTTCCACGACGGGATCGACCTGCCGCATTTCGCCGCTTTCCCGCTTCTGGCGCGGGCGGAGGGGCGGCGCACGCTCGCCCGCTACTTCGAGGGCTACCTTGCCGAGGCGCGCCGTCACGGCGCGGGCTTCGTCCTCGATACCGCGACCTGGCGGTCGGGTTCCGGCTGGGGGGCGATCATGGGGCTCTCGCCCGAGGAGATCGATGCGGCGAACCGCGATGCCGTCGCCTTCGCCCGAGAGGTCATGGCCGCGCCCGCGGCGGCGGGGCTCGACATCCTGCTGAACGGGGTGGTTGGGCCGCATGGCGATGCCTATGCACCCGACCGGCTTCTCGACGCGCACGAGGCCGAGGCGGTGCACGAACGCCAGGTTCGCGTCCTTGCCGCTGCGGGGGTCGACCTGGTGACCGCGACGACGATCCCCAATGTCGCGCAGGGCGTCGGCATCGCGCGCGCGGCAGCGAAGGCCGGCGTGCCGGTCGCCGTTTCCTTCACCGTCGAGACCGACGGGCGCCTCGTCGACGGGCGGACCCCGGCCGAGGCGGTTGCGGAAACCGATGCGCAAACGCAGGGGCAGGTGGCCTGGTATGGCATCAACTGCGCCCACCCCGACCACTTCCGCGACGTTCTTGCGGGCGGCTGGACCGATCGATTGCGGATGGTCCGGGCCAATGCCTCGCGCAAGAGCCATGCGGAGCTGGACGATTCCACCGAGCTGGACGCCGGGAACCCGGGCGAGCTTGCCGACGATTACGCCGACCTGATGCGGCTGCTGCCGGCGCTGCGCATCCTCGGCGGCTGCTGTGGCACCGACACCCGCCACATCGGCGCCATCGGCCACCGCTGCAGCACCACGGCCTGGGCATGAAGGGGGACCGGACCATGCTGAGACATCTCGCAACCCGCTGGCGCGCGTCATTCCAGGCGCGTGACCAGCGTCGGGTGGTCGCCGACCTGCCGGCCCACCTCTTGCGCGACATCGGGCTGGGCGATGCCGTCGGTCAGCCGGATGTACTGCGCGCGGTCCTGCGGGGCGGCGGATGAGGGTGGCGATGCAAGACCCCACCCTTGGCCCCACCCATGGCCCCGTCCTGCGCCCCGCCCGGCGCGACGACGCCGCCGACCTCGCCCGCCTGGCCGACCTCGCGGGCGAGGGGCTTCCCCGGCACCTCTGGTCGCGGCTGGTCGAACCCGGCCAGAGCGTCTGGGATGTGGGGGCGGCGCGGGCGGCGCGCGACAGCGGCGCCTTCAGCTGGACAAACGCGCAGATTGCGGAACTGGAGGGCCGCGTCGCCGGTGCGATGATCGTCTATCCCATCGCCGGGACGCCCGGATCGGTGGACGATCTGCCGCCGCTGTTCCGGCCCCTGCAGGAACTTGAGAACCTCGTGCCCGGCACGACCTACATCAACATCCTTGCAACCTATCCCGACTTCCGCGGCAGGGGGGTCGCCACCGCGCTTGTCGCCGGGGTGGCCAAAGGGGCGGGGCCTGCGGGCCTGAGCCTCATCGTCGCCGACGGAAACCTCGGCGCGCGCGCCTTCTACGCCCGGCTCGGCTTTGTCGAGATGGCGCGGCGCGCGCTGGTCCGCGAGGACTGGGCGACCGACAGCCGCGCGTGGATCCTGCTCACGCGACCTGCCGGACCCCTTGCCAATCCCGGCGCCATGGGGTATATGCGCGCCACTTCACAGGCGAGGTGCGGGCTTTCGGGGGAGACATCCCCGGCGGTCCACCGGTTGGGGCAGGGGAAACCCTGCTCTGAAATCACCCCGCTCAGGCGCAAACCGGAAAGGAAAAGGCATGGCGCTTCCCGAATTTTCCATGCGTCAGCTTCTTGAAGCTGGCGTTCACTACGGCCACCAGACCCAGCGCTGGAATCCGCGCATGGCGGAATTCATCTATGGCGACCGCAACGGCATCCACATCATCGACCTGACGCAGACGGTGCCGATGCTCGACGCCGCGCTGAACGTCATCCGCGAGACGGTGGCCAAGGGCGGCCGCATCCTCTTCGTCGGCACCAAGCGGCAGGCTTCCAAGGCCATCGCCGAGGCCGCCGAGAAATGCGCGCAGTACTACATGAACCACCGCTGGCTCGGTGGCACGCTGACGAACTGGAAGACGGTGTCCCAGTCGATCCAGCGCCTCAAGCACATCGACGAGGTGATGGCCACGGGCGCCGAGGGCCTGACCAAGAAGGAACGCCTCGGCATGGAGCGCGAGCAGGCGAAGCTTCAGGCCTCGCTCGGCGGTATCCGCGAGATGGGCGGCCTTCCGGATCTTCTGTTCGTGATCGACGTGGGCAAGGAAGACCTCGCCATTCTCGAGGCGCAGAAGCTTGGCATCCCGGTCGTCGCGATCGTGGACACCAACTGCTCGCCCAAGGGTGTCGACTACGTCATCCCCGGCAACGACGACGCCTCGCGCGCGATCGCGCTTTACTGCGACCTCGTCAGCCGCGCCGCTCTTGACGGCATGTCGGCCCAGATGGGCGCCGCCGGCATCGACATCGGCGCGCTTGCCGAAGCGCCGAGCGAGGACGCGGCCGCCGAGGGCGCCGAGGCCTGAGCCGGGCAGGGGCCCCGGCCCCTCTTGCCAGTCATCCGGGCGGGGAACCTCCCCGCCTGTTCCCTTTCGACAAACAAGGAGAGCCACCATGGCGATCACCGCTCAGATGGTGAAGGAACTGCGTGATTCGACCGGCGCAGGCATGATGGATGCGAAGAAGGCGCTGACCGAGACCGACGGCAACATGGAAGCCGCCGTCGACTGGCTGCGCACCAAGGGCCTGGCCAAGGCCGCCAAGAAGTCGGACCGCGTCGCGGCCGAGGGCCTGGTGGGCATCGCCGTGAAGGACGGTCGCGGCGTCGCGATCGAGATCAACTCCGAAACCGACTTCGTCGCCAAGAACGCCGAGTTCCAGCAGATGGTGCGCGACATCACCGCGCTCGCGCTCCAGACCGCGGACAGCGTCGAGGTCCTGCGGGCCACGCACCTGAACGGCAAGCCGGTCGAAGAGGTCGTCACCGAGGCCATCGCGCGCATCGGCGAGAACATGAACCTGCGCCGCATGCACGCGCTCGAGGGCGATACGGTCGTGTCCTACGTCCACAACACCGCGGCCGAGGGCATGGGCAAGATCGGCGTGCTCGTCGCGCTGAACGGTCCGAAGGACAAGGCCGAGGCAATCGGCCGGCAGTTCGCCATGCACATCGCCGCGACCTCGCCGCTGGCGCTGTCCGAGGCCACGCTGGACCCGGCGCTGGTGGAGCGTGAACTGGCGGTTCAGACCCAGAAGGCGATGGAAGAAAACGCAGCCTCTGCCAAGCCAAAGCCGGACGCGGTGATCCAGAACAACATCATCCCCGGCCGGATGAAGAAGTTCCTGTCCGAGAACACGCTGCTTGGCCAGCAGTTCGTGATCAACCCCGACATCACCGTGGAACAGGCCGCCAAGGAAGCCGGCGTGGAGATCACCGGCTTTGCCCGCGTCGCCGTGGGCGAGGGGATCGAGAAGGAAAAGGAAGACTTCGCCGCCGAGGTCGCCAAGACCCGCGGCGCCTGAGCGTCCTCGACCGGACCGAAACCAAAGGGGGCGGCCGCGCGACGGCCGCCCCTTTCGCTTTTCGCGAAGGGCCCGGTCCGGCAAGAAGAAGGGCGCGCACCCCGGAAGATGCGCGCCCCTTGCCTTCGTGCCGCCCCGGTGGGGATAGGGTCGCCACGCGAGCCTTCGACCCCGCCGCACAACGCCGACAGGGCCTGCCCGTTCCGCCCCGGCAAATCCGGGATGGTCGGGGCGACGTTCCTGGCCGAAGCCACCACTCATGGAACAGCGCCATTGTGGCAGATTTCGCAAGCGGGGGAAGTATGGAATTCCTTACCACAACCAAGAGTTGATTTCGCTCGGCCCCTTGCGGACAGGCGTCCGGCCTCAGCCCGGGATCACGAAGATCTGGTTGTGGACCGACGCCTTGAGCACCGCCTGCGCCGTGGTCTCCACCGACAGCGATTCCCGCGCGAGGCGCAGGTGCTTCTCGATCGTTGCGGTGGTGACGCCCAGCAGCACGGCGATGTCCTGGATCGTCTTGCCGTCGCCCACCCATTCCAGCACCTCGCGCTGGCGCGGCGACAGCGGGCGGCGCGGCGCCACATAGGGCAGGGTGGTCAGCTTGAGATGCATGAGGCGGCAGAGAAACCCGATCTCCGGCCCGTGGGCGGCCCAGATCGCCTCGACATGGTCCTGGTCGCGGTCCAGCGCGCACAGACCGATGGCACCCTTCGTGCGCACCGAGGTGTCGCGGAAGCTGATCGAATAGCCGGCGCGGATGCCGTGGCGCTGGTTCAAGTCGATCACCCGCGCCTCCGCCTCGCTCAGCAGACCCGCGCGCGCCCGCTCTCCGATCAGCTTCCAGGAAGCGATGCCTTCGTTCTCCAGCGCCCACTTCACCATCGGCGCCTCCATGTAGAGGCCCGAGCGCACGAAGGCGTCGAGGTAGTCCTCCGAATGGTTGGACAGGACAAGGATATCCTCCTCCAGCCCGAGCGAGGAGGCGGTGCGCGACCGGGTGACACCATAAAGCACGCGGTCGAAGCCGTATTCCTGCGCGCACTGCACAAGCCGCTTCCAGACCTCGTCGATGGAGGACGTGTCCATCATCGCTTCGGCATGCGCCAGGAAACAGGAAGGCGGCCGCACGGATCAGGACCTCGGGGCAGGGCGATAGCAGAAGCACCGCCAACGCTCGGCTTCATCCATGCGACAGAAACCTCCGGCAAGAACCACGGTCACGAGTCACCGACACACCTCGCCGGCTTGCAAATCACAATTGATTGTTTCTGGCCCGAGTTCAATCACTTCCGCCGCGCCGCTGCCCCCTCACAGCCGGTTGACCGGAACCTTGAGATAGACGGTATCGTTATCCTCGGCCGGCGGCATCTGCCCGGCGCGCATGTTCACCTGCAGGGACGGGATGATCAGGCGCGGCATCCCCAGCGTCTTGTCGCGCGCGGTGCGCATCGTCACGAACTCCTCAATCGGCTTGCCGGCGCCGATGTGGACGTTCAGCGCCTTCTGTTCGGCAACCGTCGTTTCCCAGGCATATTCGGAGCGCCCCGGCGCCTTGTAGTCGTGGCCGACGAAGATGCGCGTCGCGTCGGGCAGGGCGAGGATGCGCTGGATCGAGTTGTAGAGATTCGCCGCCGATCCGCCCGGAAAGTCGCAGCGCGCGGTGCCGAAGTCGGGCATGAACAGCGTGTCGCCGACAAAGGCGCAATCCTCGATCACATAGGTCAGGCAGGCGGGCGTGTGGCCTGGCGTGTGCATGACCCGGCCCTGAAGCGCGCCGATCTGGAACGTGTCGCCTTCGGAGAACAGGCGGTCGAACTGGCTGCCGTCACGCTGGAACTCCGTCCCCTCGTTGAAGATCTTGCCGAAGGTGTCCTGCACCACGGTGATCATGGCGCCGATGCCGATCTTGCCGCCAAGGCGTTCCTGCAGGTAGGGCGCCGCCGACAGGTGGTCGGCGTGGACATGGGTTTCGAGGATCCAGACCGTTTCCAGCCCCTCGTCGCGGACATGCTCCACGATGCGGTCGGCAGAACGCGTGTCGGTCCGGCCCGAGGCATAGTCGAAGTCGAGGACCGAATCGATGATCGCGCAGGCCGTGCCGGCGGGATCGCGGACGACAAGGGACACGGTGTTCGTCGCCTCGTCGAAGAAGGCGGTCACATCGCAGGTCCGCTGGGCAGTGCGGGGCGCGTTCATGGAGAACTCCTTTTCCGGTCAAGGATAGGGGGCCGGTCCACGCATTTCAATGCGCGAATGTGTGTCCGGGCCGGCCGGGCAGGGCCTTCATGACCGCAACGCCGGAAAATGCGGGAAGCGCAGCCGCCTCAGCCGCGCGCGCCTTCCGCGGCGGCGCGGATGGCTGCGATGTTGGCGCCATAAGCGGCCGGATTGGCGACCGAACCGCCGGAAAAGACGCCTGAACCCGCGACCAGCACATCGGCACCCGCCGCTGCGACAAGGGGCGCGGTCCCGGTGGTGACGCCGCCGTCGATCTCGATATGGATGGGGCGGTCGCCGATCATCCGCCGCAGCGTCCTGACCTTGTCGGTCAGGTCCAGGAACTTCTGCCCGCCGAAGCCGGGGTTCACCGTCATCACGCAGACGAGGTCGACAAGGTCGAGAAGCTCTTCGGCCGCCGCTGCCGGGGTGCCGGGGTTCAGCGCGAGGCCAGCCTTTTTCCCTGTGGCTCGAATGGCTTGCAGTGTTCTGTGAATGTGCGGCCCGGCCTCGACATGGGCGGTGATGACATCCGCTCCGGCTTCGGCGAAGGCGGCGATGTAGGGATCGACCGGGGCGATCATCAGGTGAACGTCCATCACCGTGCGGATATGCGGGCGGATCGCCTTGCACATCGCCGGGCCGAAGGTCAGGTTCGGCACGAAATGGCCGTCCATCACGTCGACATGCACCCAGTCCGCGCCCTGATCCTCGATCGCGCGAATTTCCGCGCCGAAGTTGGCGAAATCGGCGGAGAGGATCGAGGGCGCGATCTTGATCTTGCGGTCGAAGGGCATGGCGGGCTCCTGTGCGGGGACTGTGTTTCCTCTAACGCCAAGGGGCGCCGGGGTCCAGTGACGGCATGGCTTCGGCCGGTTGCTGTCTTTATTTTACATAATACCGATTATCGGATAATCGCATGAACCCGATCCGTCCCTCACTCAAGCCCTGCCGGCGGTGACAAGGCCACCGGAACGCCCCCCCGCCAGACCCCCCTGAGCCGAAGCCCGGGATCGAGATGGACGAAATCCGCGGCACGGTCCAACCGCAGCGCACCATGGGCGCCGTCAAGCCCGGCCACGCGCGCCGGCAGCGCCGTGGCCATCGCCAGCGCCCGCGCCAGGCCCAGCCCGACATCGCGCGTCATCACCCGGAGCGCGCCCGCCAGGTCAAGATCGGCGCCCGCCAGCGTTCCGTCGGCCAGCGTCAGCCGGCCACCGGCACGCGTGATCTCGCGCCCGTTGAGCGTGAAGCGCGTGATCGACGATCCCGCGGGCGCCATCGCGTCGGAGACGAGGAAGACCGAGCCCGGTCCGCGCTTGGCTGCCAGCGCGGCGCGGATCGCGGCCGGATGGACATGGATGCCGTCCGCGATCAGCCCGACACTGAGCGCACCGCAGTCCAGCGCCGCGCCCACGAGCCCCGGCTCGCGGTTGCCAAGCTGGCTCATCGCGTTGAAAAGATGGGTGACGACGCGCGCGCCCGCCGCCGCCGCGGCCAGGGAGGCGGCGTGGCTTGCGTCGGAATGGCCCAGTGACACCAGAACACCCGCGCGCGCCAGCGCCGCGATCTGATCGGGCGTCACGCTTTCTGGCGCCAGCGTGACCATGAGCCGCGGCAAGCGTCGGGCGGCATCCGCCAGGAACGCCAGGTCCGCCTCCCCCATCGGCCGGATCAGCGCGGGGTCATGCGCCCCCTTGCGGGCAATCGACAGGTGCGGCCCCTCCAGATGCAGCCCGGCGATGCCCGCGACACCCGCCGCCACGGCGGCCTCGACCGCGTCGACGGTGGCGCGGGTCTGTCCGGGCGTGTCGGTGATGAGCGTCGGCAGGATGGCGGTCGCGCCCAGCCCCGCATGCGCCGCCGCCATCCGCGCCAGTGTCTCGACCGTCGGCGCGTCGTTCAGCATGATCCCGTCGCCGCCGTTCACCTGCAGATCGACGAAGCCCGGCGCGATGGTGCCGGGGCCAAGGTCCACCACCCGGACACCGCGCGGCGCGGCGGGTTCGACCGCCCGTACCCGCCCGCCCTCGACGATCAGCGCACCGGGGCCAAGGGTGGTGCCGTCGAAGATATGAGAAGCGATGAAAGCCAAGGTATTCATATGGTTTCCGTCACTTTCTTCAGGTGCCGCGGGGTGTCGGGATCAATCCCGCGTGCCCGCGCTACGGCCTCCACCATGGCGTAGAAACTGACGATCAGCGCCAGCGGATCGGTCAGCGGATGATTGGTCCTGACGGCGGGCAGCGCAGTGGCCCGCCGCACCAGGCCCGAGGTGACGAACACCCGTGCCCCCTTCCCCGCCATCGCCTCCGCTATCTCGACGACAGCCGTTTCGGCCGCATCCGCCGCGGCGAAGGCGAGGACCGGGAAGTCGTCCTCGACGATCGACACCGGCCCGTGCAGCACCTCGGCCGAGGAATAGCTTTCGGCGTGGATGCGGCAGGTTTCCTTGAACTTCAGCGCCGCCTCCCCCGAGATCGCGAAGGATGGCCCCCGCCCGATGGTGTAGAGCGATCCGACCTCGCACATGACATCGGCCAGCGGCGACCAGTCGGCGCGGGTCGCAGCCTCGAGCCGGTCGGGCAGCGCGGCGATCGCGGCCAGAAGCGGCGCGTCGCCCGCCCACTCAGCGATAAGCGCGAGCCCGGCCACCGCAGACGTCACGAAGGTTTTCGTTGCCGCAACAGAGAGTTCCGGGCCGGCGTGAATGTCCAGAACTGCCTCCGCCGCAAGGGCGAGCGGTGAGGCGGGATCGTTCGTCACCGCAACTGCCAGCGCTCCCGCTGCCCGTGCCGCGCGCGTCAGTTCGACGATGTCCGGGCTTTTCCCCGACTGCGAGACGGCGAGGCAGAGCGCGCCGCCAAGTTTCAGTTTCGCCCCGTAGATCGAGGCGACCGAGGGCCCGATCGAGGCGACCGGCAGCCCCAGCGTCAGTTCGGCGGCGTATTTCAGGTAGCTGCAGGCGTGGTCGGAGGAGCCGCGCGCCACCGTCGCGATGAAGGCGGGGTCGCGGTCGCGGGCGGCCTGCGCCGCCTTGCGGATCGCCGGGCCGCCCCGGTCCAGAAGCCGCGCCACCGCCTCGGGGATCTCGCGCACCTCGCGCTGCATCAGGCTTGTCGTCATGTCGGCTGCTCCGGGATGCGCAGTTCGGCCACGAAGTCGTAGGCGTCGCCGCGGTATAGCGATCGGGTAAATTCGGCGACCCGCCCCTCGGGCAGGTAGGAGATGCGTTCGATCTTCAGCCCCGCCGCGCCCGCGGGCAGGCCGAGAAGGGCCGCGTCGGCTTCGGCAAGGTTGACCGCCGAGATCTTCTGGATCGCGCGGACCGGTCGCAGCCCCGCCTGCCCCAGCACCTCGTAAAGCGACTGGGTCACGGCCAGCGGATTGGGCAGGATGTCGGGCGGGAGCGAGGCGCGTTCGACCGCCATCGGCCGCCCATCGGCCAGCCTCAGCCGCGCCAGCCGCGCCACCTGGTCGTCGGCGCCAAGGCCAAGGGCGACGACCTCGTCCGGTGAGGGCATGAACATTCCCCGCTCAAGCCATTGGGAAACCGAGGAAAGACCGCGCCGGGCCATATCCTCGGAAAAGGACGTCAGCCGCGACAGCGACTGTTCCACCCGCGGGCGGCCGGGCGCGATGTAGGACCCGGACCCCTGCCGCTGCACCACCATGCCCTTGTCGGCCAGTTCGGCGATCGCCTTGCGCACGGTCACGCGCGACAGTTCGGTCAGCGCGGCGATGTCGCGTTCGGGTGGCAGCGGCGTGTCGGGGGGCAGGATGCCGTCGGCCACCCCCGCCTCGATCCGCTTGCGCAGCTGGACGTAGAGCGGCCCGCCGGTGGGGCTGAGCCAGCGTTCGGGGTCGAGGAACTCGGTGATGGTCATGGGCACCCCTCCGCCCGCGCAAGGATCAGCGCCCCGTCCAGCGCGCTCCCCTGCGGCGCGCGCAGGCCGGAGGCCATGCCGGGGGGCAGCCAGCGGGCATAGGCGGGGCCGACCCCGCCCATCAGGCAAAGAGACTCTCCGGCGGCGTGGCCGAGCGCCGTCAGGCAGGCGGCGATGTATCCGGCCCCTTCCGCCATCAGCGCCGCGGCGACGGCATCGCCCGCCTCGGCCGCCGCGACGACGCGGGGGGCGAGCGTGGCGAAATCGGCCGCCGTCGCCGTGGCAGAGAAGAAGACGATCCCCGCGCCGGTGCCGCCGTGATCGGCCAGCACGGCGCGGGTCAGGCCGGAATGCGGGCGCAGGCCGTCGATGGCCAGCATCACCTCCTCCAGCAGGCGGCGGCCCAGCCGCGCGCCCGAGGCCTGGTCGCCGATCGGAAGTCCCCAGCCGCCCAGTACGCGGATCCCCGTGTCCGACTGCCGGCCGACGAAGGACCCGGTGCCGATGGCCGCGACCGCGCCGGTCTGTGCGCCGAGCGCGCCGGCGATGGTGGTTGGCTGGTCGTCCGTGACGGTGACGTCGCGCATCGGCAGCGCCGCGGCCACGCGCGCGGCCATGTCGGGCGTCATCACGCCGGCCAGGCCGACATGGGCGCGCGCGGCGGCGAGCGCGCCGGGCGGCAGCCCAGCCTGCGTCGCCAGCCCGGACAGGAGCCCGGCAATCGTGCCCATCGCCTCGTCAAAGCGCATGGCGTTGGCGGGGCCGCCGCGCATCTCGACCCGCCGGCCTGCAAAAAGCAATGCCGCGCGGCAGGACGTGCCGCCGCCGTCGATCCCGATGATGAGGTCCGGTGACTGAGTCATGTGAATACCTATATAATACCTGTGCGACCAATGAAAGCTGATTTCGCGTCAGATATGCGGATTTCAGTTGGAATATACGGCGTTCATGAGACCTCTCAGAAAAGGTATGGACAAAAGGTATTAGATAGGTATTGTGACTGAAACGGGAGGATTCGCATGGCGCTGCCACGCACCGAAAGCCTGCATCCCGATGCCGGGGGCATCGACGCCCTGCCCGGCGCCGAGGTGCTGCGCCGTCTTCTGGGCGGCCAGCAGGCCGCACTCGCGGCGGTGGAGCCGGCGATTCCCGCGCTGGAGGCGGCGGCCGACCTGATGGCGGCGGGCCTGCGCGCGGGCGGGCGGCTTGTCTACGCCGGGGCTGGGTCGTCGGCGCTGATGGCGATGGCCGACGGGCTGGAATTGCCCGGCACCTATGGCGTGGACCCCGGCCGGATCGTGATCCTGATGGCGGGCGGGATGCCGCGCGACGGGCGCATGGCGGGCGATACCGAGGACGACACGGCCGAGGCGCTGGCGGCGGCGGGCACGATCCGGGCGGGCGACGTGGTGATCGCGGTCGCGGCCTCCGGTGCGACGCCCTACCCCATGGTCATCGCGCGGGAGGCGCGTGCGCGCGGCGCCAGCGTCATTGCGATCGCCAACAACCCCGGCGCCCCCCTTTTCGCGCTGGCCGATGTGGCGGTCTGCCTGCCGACCCCGCCCGAGGTGATCGCCGGGTCCACCCGGATGGGTGCCGGCACGGCGCAGAAGGCGGCACTCAACCTCGCCTCGACGCTGATGGGGATCCGGCTGGGCCAGGTTCACGACGGCATGATGGTGGGCCTGGTCGCCGACAACGCCAAGCTGCGCGGCCGCGCCCGGGGCATGGTGGAGCGCATCGCGGGCTGCGACGGCGCGGCTGCGGGGGCCGCGCTTGCAGCTGCGGGCGGCGCGGTCAAGCCGGCCGTTCTGATCGCCCGCGGCCTGTCGCCCGATGCGGCGCGCGAACTTCTTGACAGTTGCGACGGATACCTGCGCGCCGCGCTGGCGCGCATCAACGACCCCGGCCGGAACGCCCGGCCGGACCAAACCAACCATGGGAGTGAGAGATGAGACAAGGCAGACTGACAGCGCAAGGCGGATTGGCGGGGCTGATGCTGACCACGGCCCTGATCGCGACCGGGGTTGCGGCGCAGGACGTGACGCTGACGATCGAAAGCTGGCGCAACGACGACCTTTCGATCTGGCAGGACCAGATCATCCCGGCCTTCGAGGCCGCGAATCCCGGCATCAAGGTGGAGTTCACCCCCTCGGCGCCGGCGGAATACAACGCCGTCCTGAACTCCAAGCTCGATGCCGGCACCGCGGGCGATCTCATCACCTGCCGGCCCTTCGACGCTTCGCTGGCGCTTTATGACGGCGGCAAGCTGGCGGACCTCTCGGGCCTCGCCGCGATGGCCAACTTCTCCGACGTGGCGAAGTCGGCCTGGCAGACCGACGACGGGGCGCACACCTTCTGCGTGCCGATGGCGAGCGTCATCCACGGCTTCATCTACAACAAGGACGCCTTCGCCGAACTGGGGATCGAGGTTCCGGCGACGGTCGACGAGTTCTTCGCCGCCCTCGACAAGATCAAGGAAGACGGCACCTACATCCCGATGGCGATGGGCACCAACGACCAGTGGGAAGCGGCCACGATGGGCTACAACAACATCGGCCCGAACTACTGGAAGGGCGAGGAAGGCCGGCGCGCGCTGATCGAAGGCAGCCAGAAGCTGACCGACGAGCCCTGGGTGGAACCCTATCGGCAACTCGCGCGCTGGGGCGCCTATCTGGGCGACGGGTTCGAGGCGCAGACCTATCCCGACAGCCAGAACCTCTTCACGCTTGGCCGCGCGGCGATCTATCCGGCCGGTTCCTGGGAGATCTCGGGCTTCAACGCGCAGGCCGAGTTCGAGATGGGCGCCTTCCCGCCGCCGGTCGTCAACGCCGGCGACAACTGCTACATCTCCGACCACACCGACATCGCCATCGGCCTCAATGCGGCGAGCCCGAACGCCGCGGCTGCGCGCACCTTCCTCGAATGGGTGGGATCGGCGGAATTCGCGAGCCTTTACGCCAACGCGCTGCCCGGCTTCTTCTCGCTCAACTCCGCCCCGGTGGAGATGGCCGATCCGCTGGCGCAGGAGTTCGTGTCCTGGCGCGGCAAATGCGCCTCGACGATCCGTTCGACCTACCAGATCCTGTCGCGCGGCACGCCCAACCTCGAGAACGAGACCTGGAACGCCTCGGCCAACGTGATCCGCGGCGCCGAGACGCCCGAGGATGCGGCGGCGCGGCTGCAGGCGGGGCTTGCCTCCTGGTACGCGCCGCAGAAGTGAGGGGTTTCGCCCGCGGATGCGGGCGACCCGGGCGGGGGGCTGTCTGCCCCCCGCCCCCCCCGAGAGTACTTGAGCCAGACTGAAAGGAATGAAGCCCGATGGCGAGCCGTTCCCGCCTCCATGTCGCCGTCTTCCTGGCGCCCGCGGTCCTTGTCTATACTGCGGTGATGATCTGGCCGCTTTTCAACACCTTGCGGCTTTCCCTTTATGTCGAGGCGGATGGCGTGCGGAGCTTTGCGGGGCTGGCGAACTTCGCCACGCTCTTTGGCGATCCGCGCTGGTCGGAGGCGTTCTGGAACGCGCTTGGCAACAATTTCTGGTTCTTTGTCGTTCACATGCTGGTGCAGAACCCGATCGGCGTCGCGCTGGCCGCGATCCTGTCGCATCCCCGCCTGCGCTTCGCGGCCCTCTACCGTTCGGCGATCTTCATCCCGACGATCCTCTCTTTCGTCATCGTCGGCTTTGCCTGGAAGCTGATCCTGTCGCCGATCTGGGGCATCGCGCCGGGGATCCTGGACGCGGTCGGGCTGAAGGCGCTGTTCGCACCCTGGCTCGGGCGCGAGGAATATGCGCTGACGACGCTGGCGCTGATCTCGGTCTGGCAGTTCGTGGGCATCCCGATGATGCTGATCTATGCGGCCCTCCTCTCGATCCCGGAGGAGATCCTGGAGGCGGGCGAGATCGACGGCATCACCGGCTGGTCGGCCTTCTGGCGGATCAAGCTGCCGCTGATCCTGCCTTCGATCGGGATCATCTCGATCCTGACCTTCGTCGGCAACTTCAACGCCTTCGACCTGATCTATGCGGCGCAGGGCGCGCTTGCCGGGCCGGATTTCTCGACCGATATCCTCGGCACCTTCCTCTATCGCACCTTCTTCGGGTTCCAGTTGCAGCTTGGCGATCCGCACATGGGATCGGCCATCGCCACGGCCATGTTCGCGATCATCCTGGCGGGCGTCTGCATCTACCTTTTCGCCATCCAGACGCGCATGCGGCGCTACCAGTTCTGAGGGGGGACCATGCACAAGGCACGTCACAATCCCCTGAACTCCATCGCGGCGCATGCGGCGCTCCTGACCTGGACGGCGATCGCCCTGTTTCCGGTGACGGTGATCCTCGTCAACTCGTTCAAGACCCGCAAGGCGATCTTCCGCGAGCCGCTGGCGCTGCCGGACGCCGAAAGCTTCTCGATGGTGGGATACCAGACGGTGATGAAGCAGGGGGATTTCTTCCTCTACTTCCAGAACTCGATGATCGTCACGGTGGCCTCGCTGTTCCTGATCCTGCTTTTCGGGGCGATGGCGGCCTTTGCGCTGTCCGAATACCGCTTTCGCGGCAACACGCTGATGGGGCTTTACCTGGCGCTCGGCATCATGATCCCGATCCGGATCGGCACGGTGGCGATCCTGGAGCTGATGGTGGACACCGGGCTGGTGAACACGCTGGCGGCGCTGATCCTCGTCTACACCGCGCAAGGTCTGCCGCTGGCGGTCTTCATCCTGAGCGAGTTCATGCGGCAGGTCTCCGACGACCTGAAGAACGCCGGGCGCATCGACGGGATGAGCGAATACGCGATCTTCTTCCGGCTGGTGCTGCCGCTGGTGCGGCCGGCCATGGCGACCGTGGCCGTCTTCAACATGATCCCGATCTGGAACGACCTCTGGTTCCCGCTGATCCTGGCGCCGGGTGAGGCCACGAAGACGCTGACGCTGGG
Source organism: Albidovulum sediminis (assembly GCF_025380365.1). GTDB lineage: Bacteria > Pseudomonadota > Alphaproteobacteria > Rhodobacterales > Rhodobacteraceae > Albidovulum > Albidovulum sediminis. Next base: position 968,317 of record NZ_JAOCQF010000001.1, on the reverse strand, counting down.
TTCCCAGGTCTTCATCGGGCAGTTCGTCACCGACTGGAACGCGGTTCTTTCGGCGCTGAGCCTCGCGATCCTGCCGGTGCTGGTGCTTTACGTCATCTTCTCGCGGCAACTGATCCGCGGCATAACCTCGGGGGCGGTGAAATGAGAGTGCTGATTGCCGGGCTTGGCAACATGGGGATGAGCCATGCGCTGGCCCATCACAATCACCCCGGGGCGGAGATCGCGGCGCTGGTGAACCGCAGCGCGGTCCCCCTGCCCCCGGAGTTGCGATCCTATCCGCTTTACAAGGACTTCCGTGAGGCTCTTGAGGCTGTGAAGCCGACGCTTGCGGTGATCGCCACCTATTCCGACAGCCATGCGGACTATGCCTGCGCCGCGATGGAGGCGGGCGCGCATGTCTTTGTCGAGAAGCCGCTGGCGACCACGGTCGCGGATGCCCGCCGCGTGGTCGACTGCGCGAAGGCCAACGGGCGCAAGCTGGTGGTGGGCTACATCCTGCGCCACCACCCGTCGTGGCAGCGGCTGATCGCGGAGGCGCGCGGGATGGGTGGACCTTACGTGTTCCGCCTGAACCTGAACCAGCAGTCGAAGGGTGCCACCTGGGAAACCCACAAGGCGCTGATGCAGACGACGCCGCCGATCGTCGACTGCGGGGTGCATTACGTCGACGTGATGTGCCAGATCACCGACGCGCGCCCGGTGCGGGTGCATGGCGTGGGCCTGCGGCTTTCCGACGAGATTGCCGAAGACATGTACAATTACGGGCAGTTCCAGGTCGTCTTTGAAGACGGCTCCGTCGGCTGGTACGAGGCCGGCTGGGGCCCGATGATGTCCGAGGTCGCCTATTTCGTGAAGGACGTGATCTCTCCGAACGGGTCGGTGTCGATCCTGTCGGGAATGCATCCCGAAAGCGACAGCGTCGAGGGGCATACCAGGGTCGGCGCGCTGCGCATCCACCGCGCGTCGGGGGGCGACAGCGACGTGACCTTCGAGGGCGAGCCGGGCCACCAGGCGCTGTGCGACGCCGAGCAGGATTTCATCCTGCGCGCCATCGCCGGCGACATCGACCTGACGCGCCACATGGAGGATGCCGTCACCTCGCTCGCCATCTGTCTTGCCGCCGACGAAAGCATTCGCAGCGGCCGCGCCGTCACATTGTAGGGCTTCGGGGTAGAACTTCGGGATGACCGCACTTCTTCTTGAAAACGTTCATAAATCGTTCGGCACCGTTCAGGTGCTCAAGGATATCGGGCTGGAGGTGGCGGATGGCGAGTTCATCGTCTTCGTCGGGCCGTCGGGCTGCGGCAAGTCCACGCTCCTCAGGGTGATCGCGGGGCTTGAGGACGTGAGCGCGGGCCGCGTCTCGATCGGCGGGCGCGACGTGACCGCGACGCCGCCGGCGAAGCGCGGCATCGCCATGGTGTTCCAGTCCTACGCGCTTTACCCCCATCTCGACGTCGAGGGGAACATGGCGCTGGGGCTGAAGCAGGCGGGCGAGGATCGCAAGGTCATCGCCGAGCGGATCGCCATGGCGACGCGGATGCTGTCGCTGGAACCCTACCTCAAGCGGCGCCCTTCGGAACTGTCGGGCGGGCAGCGGCAGCGGGTGGCGATCGGGCGGGCGATCGTGCGCAAGCCCGACCTGTTCCTCTTCGACGAGCCGCTGTCGAACCTTGACGCCGCGCTCCGGATGGCGACGCGGGTCGAGATCGCGCGGCTCCACCGCGAACTTGGCGCCAGCATGATCTACGTCACCCACGACCAGACAGAGGCAATGACGCTGGCCAACCGCATCGTCGTGCTGAGGGACGGACGGATCGAGCAGGTGGGCAGCCCGATGGAGCTTTACAACGACCCGGCCAACCGTTTCGTCGCGGGCTTCATCGGCGCGCCGTCGATGAATTTCCTCAAGGCCGGGCCGCTGGGCGCGCCGGGGGCGGAACTGGGGATCCGGCCCGAAACGCTGCGGGTGGCGGCCGAGGGGCCGATCCGCGGCACGGTCACCCATGTCGAGCGGCTGGGAAGCGACACCAACCTGCTGGTCGTGACCCCGACGGAGGAGACGGTGACGGTGCGCCTTTTCGGGCAGCACGACCACCGCGTCGGCGAAGAAATCGCACTCGATTTCGACCGCGCGCGGGCCTTGTCCTTCGACGCCGGGGGAAAGCGTCTGCGCCACTGACTTGGCCCTTGCGCAAGGGTGTGAAGCCCCCTATTCCCCGGCCATGACCCAGCATGACCGCCTTCTCATCATCGACTTCGGCAGTCAGGTGACGCAGCTGATCGCGCGGCGCCTGCGGGAGCTGAACGTCTACTGCGAAATCCACCCCTACAACCGCGTTGACGAGGCCTTCCTGCGCGCCTTCGCGCCGAAGGCGGTGATCTTCTCGGGCGGCCCCGCCTCGGTCTACTGGCAGGATGCGCCGATGCCGCCGAAGGGCGTGTTCGAGCTTGGCGTGCCGATCCTTGGAATCTGCTACGGCCAGCAGGTGATGATGCATTGCCTCGGCGGCCATGTCGAAGGCGGCCACGGCACGGCGGAATTCGGCCGCGCCTTCGTGACCCCCGCCGCCGAGCGGCTGCCGCTTCTGGAGGGCTGGTTCGAGGGGGGCACCGAGCAGGTCTGGATGAGCCACGGCGACCACGTGTCGAAGATCGCGCCGGGGTTCCGGGTCTACGGCACCTCTCCCAACGCGCCCTTTGCGATCACCGCGGACCCCGAGCGCCACTTCTACGCGGTGCAGTTCCACCCCGAGGTGCACCACACCCCCAAGGGCGCGAAGCTTTACGAGAATTTCGTGCGTCTGGCCGGGTTCAAGGGCGACTGGACCATGGGCGCCTACCGCGAAGAGGCGATCCGCAAGATCCGGGAGCAGGTGGGCGATGCCAAGGTGATCTGCGGGCTGTCGGGCGGTGTGGATAGCTCGGTCGCCGCCGTCCTGATTCATGAGGCGATCGGCGACCAGCTCACCTGCGTCTTCGTCGACCACGGGCTGCTCAGGCTTGGCGAGGCGGAACAGGTCGTCACCATGTTCCGCGACCACTACAACATGCCGCTGATCCATGCCGACGAGAGCGACCTGTTCCTTGGCGCGCTCGAAGGCGTCTCCGACCCCGAGGTGAAGCGCAAGACCATCGGCCGGCTTTTCATCGACGTGTTCCAGAAGCACGCGACCGAGGTGGGCGGGGCGCAATTCCTCGCGCAGGGGACGCTTTACCCAGACGTGATCGAAAGCGTCAGCTTTTCCGGCGGGCCCTCGGTCACGATCAAGAGCCACCACAATGTCGGCGGCCTGCCGGAAAAGATGGGCCTGAAGCTGGTCGAACCGCTGCGGGAACTGTTCAAGGACGAGGTCCGCGCGCTGGGGCGCGAACTTGGCCTGCCGCAGTCCTTCATCGGCCGCCACCCCTTCCCCGGCCCCGGCCTTGCCATCCGCTGCCCCGGCGAGATCACCCGCGAAAAGCTCGACATCCTGCGCCGGGCGGACGCGGTCTATATCGACCAGATCCGCCGCCACGGCCTTTACGACGAGATCTGGCAGGCCTTCGCGGCGATCCTGCCGATGCGGACCGTGGGCGTGATGGGCGACGGGCGCACCTATGACTACGCGCTCGCGCTCAGGGCGGTGACGAGCGTGGACGGCATGACCGCCGACTACTACCCCTTCACGCACGACTTCCTGGGTGAGACAGCGACGCGGATCATCAACGAGGTCAAGGGGATCAACCGCGTCTTCTACGACTGCACCTCGAAGCCGCCGGGCACGATCGAACTTGAATGACGCATGAAAAGCCCCGGAAAAACCGGGGCTTTTTGTGATTGTGCGATTGGATTTCCGCAGGGGCGCGGCCCTGCGCGGCTCAGGCTGCGGCGTCCTGCGCGGCCGCGGTCCATTCCGCGGCGATCTGGTCGGCCGTCTTGAACTGGCGTTCGGGATCGGTTGCGTACCACGCCTTGTAGTATTCCAAGCCGCTTTCATGCCCCTCCTGTGTGAACGCCTGCAAGGCGTCGGTCACCCAGACGAGATTGAACCCTTTCTGGAAGGCATCGCCCGAGGTGTGGCGGCAGCAGCAGTCCGTGTGCAGGCCGGTGATGTAGAGCGTGTCGATCCCGCGCGCCCGGAGAACGGACTCCATGTTCGAACTCTGGAAGCCGCTGTAGGTCGTTTTCGGGATCGACAGATCGCCCGGCTGGGGAGCGAGTTCCGACACGATCTCCGCCCACTCCGAACCTTTCATGGAATGCGGGGGCCACTTCTTCATCTCAAGGTCGTCGGGCGTATGGCAGTCGGTCGAGTAGACCACGGTCACGCCGGTCTTGCGGCCGGCATCAAGAAGGCGCTGCAACGGCGCCAGAATGCCCTTGGCGCGCTCCCGGTAATCGGGTCCGCCGGCGTCGGCAATGAAGCCTCCCTCCTCCACGAAGTCCCTGGCCATGTCGACAAGGATAATCGCACAGCGCGTCGGTATTACGTCTGACATCGTCTCTATCCTCCCTATTTGTTAGCCTACTAACATTCGCAATCTAACAATAGCGCGCGATTCCGCGCAACATAATTTTGCGTGGCAAGCAAGGGATTGCTTGGCAGGAAGGTTCGCTATGCGTTCTTCGCCGCCGCCGTCTCCACCAGTTTCAGGCAGACCTGCGTCGCCAGGCCCATGTCCTGAACCGAGATCCATTCGAGCGGCCCGTGGATGTTCTGCATCCCGGTGAAGATGTTGGGGCACGGCACCCCCATTTCGGTCAGGCGCGAGCCGTCGGTGCCGCCGCGGATCGGGACCGAGACCGGCTCCACCCCCAGCGCGCGGGCGGCGGTGCGCGCGAGTTCCACCGGGCGCATGTCCTTTTCCAGCCAGTAGCGCATGTTGCGGTACTGCGGGCGGATCTCGCAGGTGATCTCGGCGCGCGGTTCGGTCGCGGCGACGGTTTCGCAGACCTGCCGCAAAAGCGCGCCCTTGGCGCCAAGGCCGTCCAGTTCGAAATCGCGCAGGATGAACTTCATCGTCGCTTCTGCGGCGGTTCCCTTCATCTCGTAAAGCATGAGGAACCCTTCGCGCCCCTCGGTCGTCTCGGGCGTCATCGTCGCCTGAGGCAGCGTCTGGGCGATCTTCGCGGTCAGGTGCAGCGCGTTCACCAGCTTGTCCTTGGCGGTGCCGGGGTGGATCGACACGCCCTTCACCGTCACCGTGGCGCCGTCGGCCGAAAAGCTTTCGTACTCGATCTCACCCACCGCGGCGCCGTCGAACGTATAGGCGAAGTCCGCGCCCAGATCCTTGGGCAGGCGCGCGTCGACGCCGCGGCCGATCTCCTCATCCGGGGTGAAGGCGATGCGGATGGGGCCGTGCGGGATCTCCGGATGGGCAAGCAGGTGGCGAGCGGCGGTCATGATGATCGCGACGCCCGCCTTGTCGTCCGCGCCCAGAAGCGTGGTGCCGCTGGCGGTGACGATGTCGTGCCCGTGCTTCGTGCCGAGATAGGGAAACTCCTCCGGCGTCATCATCAGGCCGGGCGCGTCGGGATAGGTCACCGGGCCGCCGTTGTAGTTGCGGATCACGCGTGGCTTGACGCCGGTGGCGTTGAAGGCCGGCGCCGTGTCGACATGGGCCAGAAGGCCGATGACCGGGCCTTCGGCGGTGCCGGGAATGGTGGCCAGCACCGCGCCGTAATCGGTCAGGCGGGCGTGATGGGCGCCGATCTCGCCCAGTTCCTCGACCAGGAGCCGTTGCAGCACAAGCTGGACCGGGGTCGAGGGCGAACCCGTCGCCTCCTCGTCGCTTTGGGTGTCGATACCGGCGTAGCGCACCAGCCTTTCTTCCAGTTCGCGGTCGAATTCGGTCCTCATCGCCGGTCCTTTCCGGGGCGCCGCGCGGCGCCCCTACCCTTGCCGCAGCCTGGCCAGCGCGGCCTGCTGCCGTTCCGTCAGCGCCACCGTCATCTCGTGGCCCTCGTCCGTGTCGCGTTCCGCTTTCACCACGCCCTGCGCGTGAAGCCAGGCCCGCGCGCGCCCCTCGCCGAAGCCCAGCGTCAGCGTCTCGACGATGCGGCGTTCGTCGAGCGCCCCGGACACGGCGTCGAGCAGCGCGGCCAGCCCCTCGCCCGTGATCGCGCTGACGGAGTGGATGCCGGGGCTGCGGCCTTCCTGCACCAGAAGCGCGTCGCGCGCCTCGGCGCCCAGAAGGTCGATCTTGTTCCAGACCTCGAAGACCGGCACCTCTTCGGCCACGCCCAGGCTTTCGAGGATGTCGCGCACGTCGGCGGCCTGTTCCTCGGTCTCCGGATGGGCGATGTCGCGGACATGCAGGATCAGGTCGGCCTCCAGCACCTCCTCGAGCGTGGCGCGGAAGGCGGCGACAAGTTCGGTCGGCAGGTCGGAGATGAAGCCCACGGTGTCCGACAGGATCACCTTGCGGCCCGACGGCAGGGTGACGCCGCGCATGGTCGGGTCGAGGGTGGCGAACAGCATGTCCTTGGCCAGCACCTCGGCCCCGGTCATGCGGTTGAAAAGCGTCGATTTGCCGGCGTTGGTATAGCCCACGAGCGCCACGATGGGGAACGGCACCTTGCGCCGCGCGGCGCGGTGCAGTTCGCGCGTCTTGACCACCTTGGCCAGTTGCCGGCGGATCTTCAGCACCTCTTCATCGATGGCGCGGCGGTCGGCTTCGATCTGCGTCTCGCCGGGGCCGCCGACAAAGCCGAAGCCGCCGCGCTGGCGCTCAAGGTGGGTCCAGGCCCGCACCAGCCGCGTGCGCTGGTAGGAAAGCGCGGCGAGATCGACCTGCAACACGCCTTCGCGGGTATGGGCGCGGTCGGCGAAGATTTCCAGGATGAGGCCGGTGCGGTCGAGCAGCTTGACCTTCCATTCGCGTTCCAGGTTGCGCTGCTGGACCGGCGACACCGGGCCGTCGACGAGGACAAGTGCCACCTCCTCCGCCTCGATCCGGGCCTTGAGTTCGGCGATCTTGCCCGCGCCGAACAGCATGCCGGGGTGCGGCCGCGCGAGGCGCACCACCTCGGCCCCCGTCACCTCCAGATCGGGGAGAGCCGCGGCCAGTGCCACCGCCTCGGCCAGCGCAAGATCGGCCGGGCGGCGGCGGCGCGCCGACTTCAGATCGGGATGCAGGACGAGCGCACGCGTCGGCCCCTTGGCCGTCGCGCCGCCCGTGGTCCCGGCGGTCATGTCACGTTCGCTCAGTCTTCGCCCTCGTAAAGCGAGATCGGCTGTCCCGGCATGATGGTGGAGATCGCATGCTTGTAGACCAACTGCGATTGCCCGTCGCGGCGCAGGAGCACGCAGAAATTGTCGAACCAGGTGATGACGCCCTGAAGCTTCACACCGTTGATCAGGAAGATCGTGACCGGAATCTTGGCCTTCCGGACGTGGTTCAGAAAGGCATCCTGCAAATTCTGTTTGTCGGCAGCCATTTTGATTCTCGCCTTCTATTCGTGCGGGGTTCGTCGCCCCTCGGCGCTGCACCGGAGACGTAAGGGAAGTATGCGGAAGATTCGGGAAGTTTCCAGCCCCCCGGCGCGGATTTCCGGCACCTGCGTCAACTGCGCCAGAAATCGGGGTTGAGAAGGGCAATGATCGCCAGCGTTTCGAGCCGGCCCAGCACCATGGCGGCGGCCAGGACCGACTTGGCCCAGGCGTCGAGCGTGGCCCAGTCGATCGGCGAACTGCCCGCGACGGTAGCCAGCGGCCCGGTCGTCGAGAGCGCCGCGACGGAGAGCACGGTCGTGCGCTCGAAGTCGAGCCCGGACAGCGACAGCGCCAGCATGGTGAGAGCGATCGAGATGGCGAAGAGCATGAAGAAGACCCAGGCCATCTGCGCCCCCTGCCGCCGGAGCCGGCGCGCCGCGGCGCCCGAGCCGCCGACCGAGGAGGGATGCACCAGACGCTCGATCTCGCGCTCGCCGTGGCGGTAAAGGGCGTAGACTCGCAGGAGCTTCACGCCCCCCGCGGTGGTGGCGACGCCGCCGCCGATCACCGAAAGACCCGCGAGGATCAGCCCCGGCGTCGCCAGCCCAGACCAATCGCGCGCGGCGGCCCATCCCGCCGATTCGAAACCGGTCGTGGTGAGGAACGACAGCACCGTGAAGGCCGTCCCCCAGATGGCGAGCAGCGCCTGCCCCACGCCGGGAACCTCGTCGACCTCAAGCGCGCCGATCCAGTGGCGCAGGAACAGGAAGGCCGGCAGGATGATGACGAACAGCAGCCCGAAGCGCAGTTCGGGGTCGTGGAAAAGCCGCTGCGCCCCGGTCTGCAGGCGGCCGGAGGGATAGAAGCGCCGGGTCAGCGCGAAGAGGAGGAAGACGAAGACCAGAAGCTCCCCCCCGAGGCCGGAGGTGGTGGGCGCCAGCCCGCCGAGCGGCGAGATGCCCGAGGTGGACAGCGTCGACATCGCGTGACAGGCCGCGACCAGCTTCGGGTCGCCGGCAAGGATCAGCGCGACCCAGAGCGCCATCGTCAATCCCGCGTAGACGGGCAGGATCGTGGTCGCCGCCCGCGCAAGGCGTCCGCGCAGGCCGATCATCCGGAGCGCCTGCATCCCGCCAGCCGCGCCTGACCCGCCCTCGCTTCCCGCGCCCAGGACCTCGAACCCGCCAAGGTTCATCGGCGCGAGGATCGCCACCGCCGAGACAAGGACGAAGGCGCCGCCGAGCCAGCCCACGAGCGCGCGCCAGAGATGGATCGAGGGGTGCAGCCGGCCGGCCTCGAAAATCGTGGCGCCCGTGGTCGTCAGGGACGAGACCATTTCCCACCATGCGTTGAGATAGGTCGTGTCGGGCACGGCCTCGGATATCGGGAAGGCCAGCATGCACGGCAGCAGCGTGAAGGTCAGGACAAGGGTCAGCAACTGCCCGCGCGCGCTGTCGTCGTGGCGGTTCGCCGCCGTGGCCAGCCCGATCATGGCCGCAAGGATCAGGAAAAGCGTGCCGGAATAGAAGAAGGCGCGCGCGACCTCGTGATCGCGCAGGATCACCGCGTGGGCAGCGGGAACGAACATCGCCGCCGCGCCGATCGCCATCAGCATCACCAGGACCGGAAGGTTGGCGAGGCGGCGCATCGGGTCAGAAGAAATCGATCGAGACCTGGAGCAGGCGCTCCACCTCGGGGACGTCGCTGGTCATGCAGAACAGCGCGATCACGTCGCCCTCCTCGATCTTGGTATCACCCGTGGGCTTCAGCACCCGGTCGCCCTTCATCAGCGCGCCGACCAGAACGCCCTCGGGGAACTCCACGTCGCGCAGGAGCCGGCCCGAGATCGGCGAGGTGGACAGCACCTGCGCCTCGATCATCTCGGCCTCGCTGTCGCCGATGGAATAGACCGCGCGCACGCGGCCGTGGCGGATGTGGCGCAGGATCGAGGAGACGGTGGTGGCGCGCGGGTTGATATAGGCGTCGATGTCGAGCGCGGCCATGAGTGGCGTCAGCGTCGGGTCGTTGACCAGCGCGATGGCAAGCTTGCAGCCCGCCTGCTTGGCCCGCACGGCGGCCAGCATGTTGGTCTTGTCGTCGTCGGTGACGGCGAGGACCGCATCGGCACGGTCGATGTTGGCCTCGGTCAGCACCTCCATGTCCATGCCGTCGCCGTTGAGCACGATGGTGCGTTCCAGCATGTCGGCGGCGCGTTCGGCGTTCGCGCGGTTGCGCTCGATCACCTTGGCGCGCACCCGGCTGGTCCGCGATTCGAGCGCGCGGGCCACGGCAAGGCCGACGTTGCCGCCGCCGATGACGACGATGCGTTCCTGTTTTTTCGCGGCCTTGCCGAAGATTTCCAGCGTGCGGCCCACATCCTCCGAATGGGTGAAGACATAGATCTGGTCGCCCGCGAAAAGCTGGTCGCCCGGTTCGGGGGCGAACAGGTGCCCCTCGCGGCGGATACCGACGACGATCGCGCGGAGCGTCGAGAAGAGGTCGGTCAACTGCCGGAGCGGCGTGTTGAGGACCGGGCAATCCTCGTCAAGGGCGATGCCCAGAAGCTGCGCGCGCCCGTTCATGAAGCTTTCGGTGTCGAAGGTCGAGGGTGCGGCAAGGCGCTGGAGCGCGGCCTCGGCCACCTCGCGCTCGGGGCTGATGACGACGTCGATGGGCAGGTGGTCGCGGCGGTAGAGGTCGGAATAGATCGCGTCCATGTAGGACTGCGCGCGCAGGCGGGCGATCTTGCGGGTGATGCCGAAGACCGAATGCGCCACCTGGCAGACGATCATGTTGACCTCGTCCGAATGGGTGGCGGCGATGATCATGTCGGCGTCGCGCGCGCCCGCCCGTTCCAGCACGTCCGGGTAGGAGGCGAAGCCCGCCACCCCCTGCACGTCGAGCGATTCCGTCGCGCGGCGCACCAGTTCGGCGTTCACGTCGACGACGGTGACGTCGTTCTTTTCCCCGGCAAGCTGGCGGGCGATCTGCCAGCCGACCTGTCCCGCGCCGCAGATGATGACCTTCATGACCTTCCCCCGTTGTCGGGCTGGCGATCTTGATAGGCGCTGGCCGGAGCCGGGTCAACGGTGGCCGGAGCCGCGTCAACGGTGGCCGGGTCCGGGACTGGCCGGCCGGACTCAGGCCTCTTCCTCGATCTCCTCGTCCTCGAGATGGGCAAAGCGCCCGCCCGACTTGGAGGTGGTCACGACGCCCAGCGACTTCAGCTTGCGGTGCAGCGCGGAGCGTTCCATGCCGACGAAGGTCGCGGTGCGGCTGATGTTGCCGCCGAAGCGGTTGATCTGGGTCAGCAGGTATTCACGCTCGAAAAGTTCCCGCGCCTCGCGCAGGGGCAGTGTCGCGAGCGCGCCCGAGAGGACCACCCTGCCCTCGTCCGGCGCGGTCTCGCCCTGGCCGGGCAGTTCGCGCGCCTCGATTGCGCCCGATCCGTCGCCAAGGATCAGCATGCGCTCGATCACGTTCCTGAGCTGGCGGATGTTGCCGGGCCAGGGCATCGTCTGCATCAGCGCCTCGGCCTCCTCGCTCAGCGCCCGTAGCGGCAGGCCTTGCGTCTTGTTGAAGTGTTCGACGAAATGGCGGGCGAGGTCGGGGATATCCTCGCGCCGTTCCTCGAGCGGCGGAACGGCGATCGGCACCACGTTCAGCCGGTCGTAAAGCTCCTGTCGGAAGCGGCCCGCCGCGATTTCCGCCGCGAGGTTGCGCGTGGTCGAGGAGATGACGCGGAGGTCGACGCGCACCTTGTCGGCGCCGCCGACGCGGGTGAACTGCTGTTCGGTCAGCACGCGCAGGATCTTCGACTGGGTACCGAGCGGCATGTCCGCCACCTCGTCGAAATAGACGAAGCCGTTGTGCGCCTGCTCCAGCAAGCCCTTTTCCACCCCGCGCTCGGGCGTCTCGCGGCCAAAGAGCACCTCCTCCATCCGCTCCGGCTCGATCGCGGCCGAGGCGACGGAGATAAAGGGCCCGCCGGCGCGGTTGGAATGCTGGTGGATGTAGCGCGCGGCAATCTCCTTGCCGGATCCGGGCTGGCCGGTCAGCATCACCCGCCCGTTCGACTTGGTCACCTTGTCGAGGTTGGCGCGCAGCGTGCGGAAGGCGGGCGAGGCGCCGATCATCTCGGCGGTGGTCGCGTCGCGGCGGCGGAGCGAGGCATTCTCGCGACGAAGCCGCGAGGTTTCCATGGCCCGCGTGATGACGACCGTCAGCTGGTCGATGTTGAAGGGCTTCTCGATGAAGTCGTAGGCGCCCTGCTTGATCGCGGCGACCGCGATCTCGATGTTGCCGTGGCCCGAGATGATGATGATCGGCACGTCGGGATTGTCGCGCTTGACGGTCTTGAGGATGTCGATCCCGTCCATGCGGCTGTCCTTCAGCCAGATGTCGAGGATCATCAGCGCGGGCGGCGCCGCGTTGATCTCGGCCATGCACTCGTCCGAGTTGCCGGCAAGCCGCGTGGTAAAGCCCTCGTCCTTCAGGATGTCCGAGATCAGTTCCCGGATGTCGCGTTCGTCGTCGACGATCAGAATGTCGTTCATTTCCCGCTCACCGCCGGTTCGGCGGCCCTCTCCTTGACGCTGCGACCGGCCGCGCGTGCGCGCGGCAGGCGGATTTCGGCAAGCGCCCCGCGATGGGTGCCGCCTTCGAAAACGGGCGCGTCGGTCAAGACCAGCGTCCCGCCGTGTTCCTCGATGATCTTCTTGACGATGGGCAGGCCAAGCCCGGTACCCTTCTCGCGCGTGGTCACATAGGGCTCGAACAGCCGCGCGCGGTCCGCGGGCAGGCCGGTGCCGTTGTCGGCGATGCGGATCGTGACGGTTTCCGGGGTTGCCTCCATCGTCACGCGCACTTCCGGCGCGTAGCCTTCTGGCGCGCCTTTTTCCAGAAGGGATTCAACGGCTTCCCCGGCGTTCTTGATAAGGTTCGTGACAGCCTGCGAGATCATCGTCGCATCGAGTTCGACGATGACCGGCTGTTTCGGCAGGTCGGCCACCAGCCGCGCGCCGTGCAGCGCGCCATCCTGCAACGTCACCGCATCGCGCATCAGTTTCGCAAGGTCGTGGTCGCGCCGGTCGGGTTCGGGCATGCGCGCGAACTTGGAGAACTCGTCGACGATGCGGCGCAGGTCGCCGGTCTGGCGGATGATGACGTCCGTCATCTGCGCAAGCGCCTCGGCATCCTCGCCCGCGATCAGGCGCGAGAACTTGCGCCGGATGCGTTCGGCCGAAAGCTGGATCGGCGTCAGCGGGTTCTTGATCTCGTGCGCGATGCGCCGGGCCACGTCCCCCCAGGCGGCCATGCGCTGGGCGCTGACAAGGTCGGTCACGTCGTCGAAGGCCACCACGTAACCCTCCAGCCCGCCGTCGGAATTGCGCCGAATCGCCATCCGCACCAGAAGGCTTTCGAGCCGGCCCGAGCGCGACACCTTGATCTCCTCCTGCGCGACTTCGCCCAGCCCCTCGCGCAGGCGGTCGAGAAGGCCCGCGAATTCGGGCACCGCCTCCGAAAGTGCCCGGTCGTGGTCGCGCGCCTCGTCCAGTTCCAGGAGGCGGACCGCGGCGCGGTTGAGGAAATCGACCCGGCCGTCGGCGTCGAGCCCGACCACGCCGGAGGTGACCGAGGAAAGGACGGAATCGAACAGGCGCCGCCGCCGTTCGGTCTGGCGGTGGCTGTCCAGAAGCGCCTCGCGCTGGCCCTTGAGCTGGCGCGTCATCTGGTTGAAGACGCGGCCGAGCATGGCGATTTCGTCGTCGCCGTCCTCTTCGGTCACCTGCACGTCGAGATCGCCCGCGCCGACCCGCTGCGCCGCCCCGGCGAGCCGCCCCACCGGGCGCGACAGGCGTTCGGCGAACCACAGGCCCATCCAGATCGCGGCGAGGACTAGGATGAGCGCGAAGCCGAGGTAGACGAGGCCGAATTCGAACAGCACCCGGCCGCGGGTGGATTCGAGTTGCTGGTAAAGCCCCACGGTCTCGCGGGTGTCGTCCAGCAGGCTCAGCAATTGCCCGTCTACGGCGCGGGAGATGTAGAGGTAGCGGTCGGCGAAGCCGTCAAGGCGCTGAAGCGCGCGGAACTCGTTGTTCTGCCAGTCCTCGATCAGGACAGGCTCACCCGTTTCCGCCTGCGCGAACTCGGCCTCCGATGGCTCCTCGTAGTCGAAGAGATAGGAGCGTTCGCCGCGCGCCCGGATGGCGCCGCCGCCGTCGACCACATAGGCCTCGCGCAGGCCGCGCTGGATCTGGCCCTGCGCCTGGTTCAGCGCCTGGCGCAGTTCCGCGTCCGATTGCAGGAACGCCTTCTCGCGCGCGGCCTCGAGAAAGCGGGCGAGCGCCCCGGCGTCGGTCACGAGGTCGCGGCGGTGTTCCTCCTGGTAGGCCTCGGCGGCTGAAAGCGAGGTGCCGACGACGCTTCGCACGCGTTCTGAGAACCAGCCCTCAAGCCCGATGTTCACGGTCAGGCCGGCGAAGATGGCGACGATGATGGTGGGGAAAAGGGCGATGCCGGCGAAGACGCCGGTCAGCCGCAGGTGGAGCCTTGACCCGGCCGACTGCGCCCGCCGCGCCGCGATCATCTGCGCAAGGCGGGACAGGATCAGCGTCGCGAGCAAGAGGAAATAGACGAAGTCGGCCAGGAGGATCAGCCGCAGTGCGGAGGAGTTCGCGCCCTGCCCCATCGGGCCAAGCGCCACGAAGGTCGCAAAGGCGAGAATCGGGCCAAGGATGACGAGGCCGAGCGTCGCGATGTTCTGCACCCGCCGCTGGCGGCGCAGGCGGCTCAGCCGCTCCCACTGTGAACTGCGCGCAAGGCCCTGCAAGAGGCTGCCCCTGATATTGCGCCGCGTTGCGCGGCTACCGCCGAACCCCCCGCGGTCGTTCCTCGGCTGAGGCCGAATTGCCACGGTTTGTGTTGCGATTTTACATCAACTTGCGCCGCCGTGTCACGCGGATATCGAGATCTGTGATCTTCTTGCGCAACGTATTGCGATTGATGCCCAGAAGATCGGCACATCTAGCCTGGTTGCCGCCGGTGGCATCGAGCGCGATCTCGATCAGCGGAAGCTCCATTTCCCTTAGGATACGGTCATATAGGCCGGGCGGTGGAAGTGCCCCGCCGTGCAGGTCGAAGTAGCGCTGCAGATGGCGGCCGATGGCGGCGGAAAGCTGCTCGTCGGTGGCAGCACCCGTCTGCGGGCGCGGGGCGGGCTGCGCACCCAGCGCCGCCTCGACCTCGGCGCGGCCGATTTCGGCTTCGGGCGCGGTGACGGCGAGTCGGCGCAGGGTGTTTTCAAGCTGGCGCACGTTTCCGGGCCAGGGGTACTGGCGCACCAGGTCCGTCGCGTCGGGGCGCAGCGTCTTGGCGCCAAGGCCGTCGCGGGCGTCGCGGGCGAGGAAGTGGCTGGCCAGCAGCGGGATGTCCTCGACCCGCTCGCGCAGGGGGGGCACGGTGAGCGTCACGCCCGAGAGGCGATAGAACAGGTCCTTGCGGAACTGGCCCGCCTCGGTCTTGCGGGCGAGGTCTTCCTGCGAGGTGGCGATGATGCGCGGCGCGTTCGCGGGCAGCGCGTCGAGCATGCGCACGATGCGGCCCTGCGTCTCGTCGTCGAAATCGCCGATCTCGTCGAAGACCAGCGTGCCGCCGCGGGCGCGGGCGAGAAGCGCGGAAGGCCCCTCCATCCCGTGCAGGTCGGCCGCCTGCGCGGTGACGAAGGGCAGCGTGCGGCGGTCGGAGAAGTCGTGGATCGCGCGCGCGATCAGCGACTTGCCGGTGCCGCTTTCCCCGGTGATCAGGACCGGCAGGTCGGCGTTCATCACGCGCGCGACTAGGCGGTAGAGCGCCTGCATCGCGGGCGTGCGGCCGACCAGCGGCAGATCGTCGGCGGGCGCGCGCGGATGGGCGGGTTCGGCCACGGGCGCGCGGCGCCGCTTCTGGTCGAGCGCGCGGGCCGCGCGCTTCATCAGGTCGGGCAGGTCGAAGGGTTTGGGCAGGTAGTCGAAGGCCTCGGCCTCGGCCGCCTGGATCGCGGTCATGATGGTGTTCTGCGCGGAGATGACGATCACCGGCAGGCCGGGCCGTTCGGCCGCGATCTTCGGCAGCGCCTCGATCCCGTTGCCGTCGGGCATGACCACGTCGGAGATGACGAGGTCGCCCTTGCCCTCCTCGACCCAGCGGAGCAGCGTGACGAGCGAGGAGGTTGCGTGGACGCGGCAGCCCGCCCGCGTCAGCGCCTGGGTCAGGACGGTGCGGATCGTGCGGTCGTCGTCGGCGACAAGGACGGTGCCGTCCATCACTCACTCCTTTCGGGTTCGGATTTCGGGGCGGGTTCTGACTTGGGCGCTACGGGCAGCGAGACGCGGAAGACGGTGCGCCCGGGAACGGAATCGACGGAGATCCAGCCGCCGTGGTCGGCGAGGATCTTGGAGACCAGCGCAAGGCCGAGGCCGGTGCCGTTCTCGCGCCCCGAGACGAAGGGGTCGAAGATGTCGCCGGCGATTTCCTCGGGGATGCCGGGGCCGTCGTCGATGATCTCGATCTGGAGCGGCACCGCCGCGCCGGTGCCGTCGGGCCGGCGCAGGCGCAACGAGAGGTCGTAGAAGCTGTGGATGCGGATGGTGCCGCCCCGCGGCGCGGCCTCGGCCGCGTTCTTGAGGAGGTTGAGGAAGACCTGCACCAGCTGGTCCGCATCGCCCGCGGTCGGCGGCAGCGAGGGGTCGTAATCCTCGACGAAGGTCATGTGGGCGGCAAAGCCGAGCATCGCGGAGCGTCGCGCGCGGTCGAGGAAGTCGTGGATGTTGACCGGGCGCTTTTCCGGCGCGCGCAGGTTGCCGAACTGCTCCACCTGTTCGAGCAGCTTCACGATGCGGCGGCTTTCGGCGACGATGAGGTCGGTCAGTTCCTGATCCTCGGGCGAAAGCGACATCGACAGGAGCTGCGCCGCCCCGGTAATCCCGGCGAGCGGGTTCTTGATCTCGTGCGCGAGTATTTCGGCCATGCCGATCGCGGATTTCGCGGCCGACTTGATGGCGCCGCCGCGACCGAGACGGTCGGCGAATTCGCGCGGCGCTATCAGCAGGAGGATGGTGCCGGGGTTGTCGACAAGGGGGGCCGCCTGAAGGTTGCACAGGACCGGCGCGCGGTCGCCCGTGCCCACCGCGACGTCGTTGATGAAGACGGGCGAGCGGCTGTCGCGGATGCGGGCGAAGGCCTCTTCTAGCGGGGCGTCGATGGCGACGCGGTCGAAGAAGCCCTGCCCCTTCAGGCTGCGGGCGGAGAGGTTGAGAAACAGTTCCGCCGCGGCGTTGACCTCGGCCGTGCGGCCCTCGGCGTCGATCAGGACGGCGGGGACCGGCAGAGAGGCCCAGACCGAGGCGGTCGCGGTCATGCAGCCCTCCGCCCGGCCTGCCCGTCGAAGGCGGCGCGGATCAAGTCCCGCACCTCTGCGGGGTCCGCCGCCACCATGATGCGGGCACGCAGCGCGGGGTCGGCCCCGGCCTCGTCCGCATACCAGCCAAGGTGCTTGCGCGCGACCCGGAGGCCGAGATCGCGTCCGTAGAAGTCGAGCATGTCGTCGTAATGGCCAAGGATGAGCCGCGCGCGGGCCGGCCCCACGGGCACGACCGGCGCCGGGCGGCCGAAGAGCGCGGCGGCGATCTGGGCCAGGCGCCAGGGCGCGCCCTGTGCGCCCCGGCCCACCATCACCCCGTCCGCCCCCGAAAGCGCCAGCGCGCGGGCGGCGTCGGCGGCCGTCAGGATGTCGCCGTTGGCGATGACCGGGATCGCCACCGCCGCCTTCACCGCGGCGATGGCGGCCCAGTCGGCGCGGCCGGTGTAGAACTGCTGGCGGGTGCGGCCGTGGACGGTGATCATGCGCACGCCCGCGCCCTCGGCCCTGCGCGCAAGCTCGGGCGCGTTCAGGCAGTCGCCGTCCCAGCCCAGGCGGCATTTCAGCGTCACCGGCAGGTCGACGGCGGCCACCACCGCCTCGATCAGGCCGAGCGCGTGGTCAAGGTCGCGCATCAGCGCGCTGCCCGAGAGGCCGCCGGTGACCTTCTTGGCCGGGCAACCCATGTTGATGTCGATGACCGCGGCGCCCATGTCGGCCACCAGCCGCGCGGCCTCGCCCATGGCGCGGGCCTCGCGCCCGGCGAGTTGGACCGAGGTTCGCACGCCCGTGTCGCCAAGCCCCAGATCGGTGCGCGCCTTGGCCCGGACCGAGGGCTTCGCGGTCAGCATCTCGCCCGAGGCGACCATTTCCGAGACGACAAGGCCAGCCCCGAAGGACGCGACAAGCCGGCGGAACGGCAGGTCGGTGATCCCCGCGAGCGGCGCCAGAAGGACCGGCGGGTCAAGCGTCACTTTGCCAAGGTCGATGGCCACGGGTCTTCCTTTCGGTTCGGTGTCTGGCTACCGCCGCACGCGCCGCTTCGCAATCGCTGACGCACAGGTTTTGGGCAGGCTTCACAACATGCCTAAAAACCGGGCAACTGGAAAGCGCAATCTGCGACATTCCCGGCATTGTCAGGACGATCCCGCCGCACTAGACCAGCCCGGCAGGGAGGACGGAATGCCGGCCACACGGGACACCACAGCCGCCGTCATCGTCGCCGCAGGCCGCGGGGTGCGGGCGGGCGGCGACCGGCCGAAGCAATGGCAGATGCTGGGGGGCGTGCCGGTGCTGGCCCGCGCGGTGGCGGCTTTTGCGGATTTCGCCCGCGTGGTGGTGGTGCTCCATCCCGACGACATGGCGGCGGGCGTGGCGGCCCTTGGCGGGCGGGTCACGCTGGTCGCGGGCGGGGCGAGCCGGGCGGAGAGCGTGCGGAACGCGCTGGCGGTGCTGGAGGGCGCGGGGTTGAGCCACGTCCTGATCCACGACGGCGCAAGGCCGCTGGTTCCGCACGCGGTGATCGAGCGCGTGCTGGGCGCGCTTGACCCCGGCCTGGCGGCGGCCCCTGCCCTTCCCGTGACCGACGCGCTCTGGCGCGGCGAGGGCGGGCAGGTCGCGGGTCCGGTCGCGCGCGACGGCCTTTTCCGGGCGCAGACGCCGCAGGGCTTCGCGCTGACGGCGATCCTCGCCGCGCACCGGGCGCATCCGGGCGCGGCGGCCGACGACGTGGAGGTGGCCCGCACCGCCGGCATCGCGGTTGCGATCGTCGCGGGGGCGGAGGAGAATATCAAGATCACCTGGCCGGACGATCTCGCCCGCGCCGAACGGCTTCTGGGGCAGGACATGGATGTGCGCTTGGGCAACGGCTATGACGTTCACGCCTTCTGCGCGGGCGACCATGTGACGCTCTGCGGCGTCCGGGTGCCGCACGACTGCGGGCTTCTGGGCCATTCGGACGCCGATGTTGCGATGCACGCGCTGACCGACGCGATCTATGGCGCGCTGGCCGAGGGCGACATCGGCCGGCACTTCCCGCCCTCGGACCCCCAGTGGAAGGGCGCGGCGAGCGAGATATTCCTGGCCCATGCGGCGGGCCGGGCGGCGGCGCGGGGCTACCGGGTTGCGAATGCCGACGTGACCATCGTCTGCGAGATGCCGAAGATCGGGCCGCATGCAGGCGCGATGCAGGCGGAACTGGCGCGGATCATCGGGGTCGGGGCCGACCGCGTCTCGATCAAGGCGACGACGTCGGAACGGCTGGGATTCACCGGCCGCAAGGAAGGGATCGCGGCTCTGGCCACCGCGACGCTGGTGAAGGGATGAGTGCCGCGCGGCTGATCGCCACCGCCTTCGGCGCCGGGCTGATGCGGCCGGCGCCGGGCACCTGGGGTTCGCTCGCGGCGCTGCCCGCCGCCTGGGCGGTCATGGCGGCGCTTGGGCCGCTGTGGCTGATCCCGGCGGCGGCGCTGGTCTTTGCGGCGGGCTGGTGGGCCACGGCGGAAGAGACGCGCGGCAAGGCGGATCACGACCCGGCGGAGATCGTCATCGACGAGGTCGCGGGCCAGTGGATCGCGCTTTTCCCCGTCGCCCTGGGTGTCGCCCACACCGGCGCGCCCCTGCTGGCGCTCTGGCCCGGCTGGATCGCGGCCTTCGTCCTTTTTCGCCTCTTCGACATCTGGAAGCCCTGGCTGGTCGGGCGCGCCGACCGGCGGGGCGACGCGCTCGGCGTCATGCTCGACGATGTCTGGGCCGGGGTCTTCGCCGCCATCGGCGTGGCGGCGCTGGCCGCGCTGGCGCACGGGGTGATGCGGTGAGCGCGGCCGAACGCCTGCTGGCGCTGGCCCGCGCGCGGGGGGTGAAGATCGCCACCGCCGAAAGCTGCACCGGCGGCATGATTGCCGCCGCGATCACCGACGTTGCGGGGTCGTCCGACATCTTCGACCGCGGCTTCGTGACCTATTCCAACGCCGCCAAGGTCGCCATGCTGGGCGTCGCGGAGGCCACGCTCGCCGCCCATGGCGCGGTCAGCGAACCCGTCGCGCGTGAGATGGCGGAAGGCGCGCTGGCGCGGTCGGGGGCGGGGCTGGCGGTCTCCGTCACCGGGATCGCGGGGCCCGGCGGGTCGGAGTTCAAGCCCGAGGGCCGCGTCTGCTTCGGACTGGCCGAGGCAGGGCGGCCGACGCTGACGGAGACGGTGGAGTTCGGCGCCATCGGCCGGGCATCGGTGCGCAGGGAAAGCACCGGACATGCGCTGGCGCTGCTGATCGCGGCGCTGGAGCGCTGAGGCGCGCCCCGTCCTAGCCGTAAAGCGCCTTCGCCCGCCCCTCGAAGGCGCGCACGACGCGGCGCATCGCCTCGTCGAAGACGACGCCGATGACCTTTTGCAGGATCGCGTTGCGAAACTCGAAATCGACGTGGAAATCGACCTCGCAGCCCCCGTCGGGCAGGTCGCGGAAGCTCCAGCCCGACTTCAGGAAGCGGAACGGGCCGTCCAGGTATTCGGTGTCGATCCGCCCCTGCCCCGGCCAGAGCGTCACCCGGCTGCCGAACTTCTCGCGGAAGACCTTGAAGGAGATGACAAGGTCGGCCTCCATCACCTCCGACCCGTCCGGGCCGGGGGTGAGCGAGCGGATTCGCGCCGCCGCCGTCCACGGCAGAAAATCGGGATAGCGCGCGACATCGGCGACCAGATCGTACATCTGGCGCGCGGTGTAAGGCATCTTCCGCGTTTCGGCGTGCGAGGGCATCGCGTTCCCTTCGTGACAGTCGGCGTGGGTTTCGGGTAAAGGGGGCCTGAAATCAAGGGGGAACCATGCCGCATCGCCCATATGTCATCGACGAAATGATCTCGGCCAAGGCCATCGCGGCGCGGGTCGAGGCGCTGGCGAAGGACATCACCCATGTCTTCCGCGGCACCGACAAGCTGGTGGTGGTGGGGCTTTTGCGCGGCTCCTTCGTCTTCATCGCCGATCTGGTGCGCGAGATCGACCTGCCGGTGGAGGTCGACTTCCTCGAAGCCTCCTCCTACGGCGACGCGATGGAAAGCTCACGCGAGGTGCGCATCCTCAAGGACCTGAGGGGCGAGATCGCGGGCCGCGACGTGCTGGTGGTGGAGGATATCGTCGATACCGGCTTCACCCTTCACCACGTCGTCAACCTGCTGCGCTCGCGCGAGCCCAAGCGGCTGGAGGTCTGCGCGCTCCTTGACAAGCCGTCGCGGCGCGAGGTGCCGATCAAGGCCACCTGGACCGGGTTCGAGATCCCCGACGAATTCGTGGTGGGCTACGGCATCGACTTTGCCCAGAGGAACCGCAACCTGCCCTTCATCGGCAAGGTCCGCTTCACCGACGACGCCTGATGCTGGACCCGCGCCAGATCCTGCGCCTGTCGCGGTGGGCGCGGCACCCGCCCTCGGCCCGGCGGGTGGCGGTGTTTCTGGGCGTGATCGCAGCCAGCCTGCTGCTGGCGGGGGCGGAGCGGCTGGGCTGGCTGCCGGAGTTCATGACGGGCGCCGAACGGGTCGCGCCGCCGAAGGTTCAGTCCGCACCCTGAAGGGCGGCGGCCTCCTCCTCCAGCGCCTCGCAAAGGGCGGTGCGGGCGGCGCGGATGCGGGGGATGTCGTAAAGGTCGACATGACTCGCGATCCAGAGGTCGGTCCTGAGCCGGGGCACGACACCGGGCACGGCGATCAGGCGCGGATCGCCCGCCCCCACGACGAAGGGCAGGATCGCCTGCCCCTGCCCCGCCGCGCAAAGCTCCCGCAGGACCATGAAGCTGTCGGCGCCGCCCGCGATCAGCGAGGGTTCGACATTGCCCGCGACCCAGCGCCCGGCGACCGAGCGGGCCAGCGGCCCCGAAGGTTCGAGCCAGCGGTCGGTCCCGGACCCTTTCGCGCGGTAGAGGGCAAAGCCCATGACGCCGGCGCGCTCGCCCCTCAGGTCGTCGGGCAGCGATTGCGCGGGCCGGATGGTCACGTCGGCCTGGCTGCGGGCCAGATCGACATGGAGGTTCGAACTGATCAGCTCGATCCTGAGGCCGGGCGCGGTCTTGCCCAGCCGGGCGAGCACACGCGGCATCACCATCTGGCAAAGCGAATCCGTGGCGGTCACGCGGATGTCGCCCGACACCGGCGCACGGGCGCCGTGGATCATGCGCCCGACCGCCTGCACCGCGCGATCGACCTCGCGGGTGGCGTCGATCACCCTGCGGTGGGCATCGGGCACGACATAGCCGCGCGCGGTCTTGTCGAAGATCTCCACCCCCGTCGCCTGCTCGAAGGCGGCGATGCGCCTGAGGACGGTGGCGTGGTTCACCCCCAGCACGCGCGCCGCGCCCGAGACCGTCCCCTCTTCGGCGACGGCAAGGACGAATCTCAGGTCATCCCAGTTTTCGCGCTGCACGGGATTTCCTTCACATTTCCGTTACCTGGCCGGGCGCCACGGCTTCGGATCGGCGCCTTCCCGCCGGTTCGGCGGCGCGTGGCCCGAAATCGGGCCGGTTGTGCGGATTATCACAGACCCGCTGCGGATTTTCCAGATGGCAATCGCTTTTCTCACAGATAGTCTTTTCCGGTCCACACCAGGGAGTAGCGTTATGAAACGGATTTTGCTTGCCACTGCCGCACTTGCCATGTTCGCCGGCGCGTCTGTCGCCGATGAGGATGAACCCTTCGAGATGCAGATCGATGCGCGTCAGGGGATCATGGACTACCGCGCGATCCAGATGGGCGTTCTCGGGCCGATGGTGAAGGGCGAGGTCGAATACAACGCCGAAGCCGCGCAGAAGGCCGCGGACGCGCTTCTGGCGGCGTCGACCATCGACACCTCGATGCTGTGGCCGCAGGGGTCCGACAGCGATGCGGTGGCCTCCTCCGGCGCGCTGCCCGCGCTCTGGGCTGAAGGGTCGGATGCCGGGGCCAAGGGGCAGGCGATGGTGGACGCCGCGACCGCGCTTCAGGCCGCGGCCGGTGGCGGGCTTGACGCGCTGAAGGCCGCCTTCGGGCCGGTCGGCGGCGCGTGCGGCGATTGCCACAAGGCCTACCGCAAGCCCAACGGCTGACGCGGGCTTCGTCAACGCGGGGTGTGGGGGTCGCGCCCCGCCCCGCCCTTCAGGATCGGGTGGCGGTGTTCAAGCGCGGACTGTTCCTTGCCGTTCTGGCCGGCGCCCTGACGGGTGCCGTCCTACTCTACATCACCCGTCCTCAACCGCTGCCGGACGACGCGCTTGCGGGGCTGGTGGCCGATGCGGCGCGCGGCGAGACGGTGTTCTGGGCGGCCGGCTGCGCGTCCTGCCATGCGGCGGCCGACGCGAAGGGGGACGAAAAGCTCATCCTCGCGGGCGGGCAGCGCTTCGTCTCGCCCTACGGCACCTTCGTCGCGCCCAACATCTCGAACGACGCGATCACCGGCATCGGCGCCTGGCGCGCGCTCGACCTTGCCAACGCGATGCTGCGCGGCGTCTCGCCGGGCGGGTCGCATTATTATCCCGTCTTTCCCTACGCGAGCTATGCCCGCGCCAGCCTTCAGGACATCGTCGACTTGCGCGCCTTCCTGGCCACGCTGCCCGCCGACGCCACGCCGAACCAGCCGCACGAGGTGGGATTTCCCTTCAACATCCGCCTTGGCCTCGGCCTGTGGAAACTTCTCTACCTGCGCGACGGCTGGGTGGTGACCGGAGACCTGACGCCCGATGAGGAACGCGGTCGCTACCTGGTGGAGGCCCTGGGCCATTGCGGCGAGTGTCACACACCCCGCGGTGCGCTTGGCGGCCCCGACCTTTCGCGCTGGCTGGCGGGCGGGCCGGTGCCGGCCGGAACCGGGCGGTTCCCGAACATCACCCCGGCGGCGCTCGACTGGTCCGAGGGCGATATCGCCGAATACCTCAGCTCGGGCTTCACGCCCGAGTACGACAGCGCCGGGGGGCACATGGCGCTGGTGGTGGAAAACACGGCCCGGTTGTCGCCCGAGGACCGGCAGGCGATCGCGGCCTATCTCAAGCAGGTGGCGCCGGTTCCGTGATCGCCTGTGCGCTTGCGGCAACATGGTGGTAAGGATGCAAGGGTTCGCGACCGACTCGGCTTGTCTGTGCCGGGACGGCCGGGCAAGGACAGGACCGAAGCTCAGAACGAGGACGATTTCGATGCGCGTGCTTTCCCATTCTCTTTTGATTCTCCCCCTGGTTGCAGGATTTCCGACGCTTTCGGCGGCGCAGTCCCTGCCCGAGGGACTCGACGTCCGCGGTGTGATCGAGCTTGAGGCGCTGAGTTCCGGCAGTGCCGACCAGACGGTTGTCTATGGCGATCTCGACGTGTCGTTCGGCTTCGGCGCGGGCTCCATGGGGCTTGGCCTTGATCTGGGCTTTCTCGCCTTCGATTCGGACAACGACAGCGAGGGTGCGCTGTTCGCGGCGCTGACCTACGGCACCGAGTTCGGCAAGATCAGCGTCGGCGCACCGCGTGGCGCGCTGGGGGATTTCACCCGCATGCCGGCCGTCGGCGGGGTGCAGTTGCTCGACCTGGAACTGTCGCCCTACCTTGGCGACGTCGTCGATTACGCCGCGCTCGTCGACAGCGAGACGCCGCTTGGCCTGCGCTATGACGGCCAGTACGGCAACCTCCGCGTCGGCGCGTCCTACCACAACTTCAACGACCAGGATGCCGAGGTGATCGACCTCGCGCTCGGCTACCAGACGGGGATCTTCTTCGTCGCGGGCGGGGTCGAACTGATCGACACCCCGGGTGGCAGCGATTCGGACATCTACCATATCGAGGCGGGGGCCGAGGCGGAGTACTATTCTGCCGGGATCGGCTTTACCTCGACCGACGATTTCGGCGGCGACGCGACCATGGCCTGGGCCAGCTACAGCGCGCTGCCGAACACCGATCTGACGGTGACGGTCTTCGATCTCGATGGCACCACGCTTTACGGGCTGAGCGGGGAATGGCGCTTCCTCAGCCATTCCTTCGTCCAGCTTGGCGTGGCCGACACCACCGATTCCGATGCGATCTGGGATGCCTCGATCGGGCTGAGGTTCTGAACCGCCGCCCGGACGGCGACGGAGCCGAAAACAAAAGGCCGCCCCTTCGGGCGGCCTTTTTCGCAGGCGTTGCCGATGGGCCTACCCCCTTGCGAGGCGTTCGAGCCGCGCCGCCCGCAGGCGCGCGAAATCGTCGCCCGCGTGGTAGGACGACCGGGTCAGCGGGGTTGCCGACACCATCAGGAACCCCTTGCCGTAGGCCGCCTTCTCATAGCCCGCGAACTCCTCGGGCGTGACGAAGCGGTCCACCCGGTGATGCTTGGGCGTCGGTTGCAGATACTGCCCTATGGTGAGGAAATCGACATCGGCCGCGCGCATGTCGTCCATCACCTGAAGCACGCCCTGCCGGTCCTCGCCGAGGCCCACCATGATGCCGGACTTGGTGAACATCGCCGGGTCAAGCTCCTTCACGCGCTGCAAAAGCCGGAGCGAGTGGAAGTAGCGCGCGCCGGGGCGGACGGTGGGATAGAGGCCGGGCACGGTCTCGAGGTTGTGGTTGAAGACATCGGGCCGCGCCGCCACGACGGTTTCCAGCGCGGCGGGGCCGCATTTCAGGAAGTCGGGCGTCAGGATCTCGATCGTGGTGTCGGGGCTGCGGTGGCGGATGGCGCGGATGGTCTGGGCGAAATGCTCCGCGCCGCCATCGTCCAGGTCGTCGCGGTCGACCGAGGTGACGACGACATGGCGCAGGCCCAGCGTCTCGACCGCGTGGGCGACGCGGCCCGGCTCGAACGCGTCGAGCGTGTCGGGCCGGCCGGTGGCGATGTTGCAGAAGGAACAGCCGCGGGTGCAGATCTCGCCCATGATCATCATGGTGGCGTGGCCGTGGCTCCAGCATTCGCCGACGTTGGGGCAGCCCGCCTCTTCGCAGACCGTCACCAGCTTGTTGGTTCTCAGGATGTCGCGCGTCGCCTTGTAGCCGGCCGAGGTCGGGGCCTTCACCCGGATCCAGGCGGGTTTCTTCGGCTGGTCCTGATCCGGGCGGTGCGCCTTTTCGGGGTGGCGTTCGCCCGGAATCTTCAAGTCGCGCATCGGCCCGGCTCCTTCTTCGGTCACGCCTTCATAAGCGAAGGCGCGCGCCAGTCCAAGCCCGGTGCGACATGACCGGCATGCGGGCGGCGCAACCCGGCGCGGGGTCGTGCCGCGGTCTCGTCATCCGATCATCGGCGCGCGACCGCCATAGGCCTCGTCATAGTGCCGCTTGAGCCGCATCAGCGCGATGCGCAGCACGATCTTGCCCGACCGCGCCGACCAGCCGAGGCGGCGTTCGGCGGCCTCCAGCCCTTCGAGAAAGCAGCACACGCGCAGCACCATGTCGCCGAGGCCGGGGCCAAGTTCGCGCAGCGCGGCGGCGACACGCTCGCGCGCGCGGGCCGATCCCTCGCTCATCCCGCCGCCGGCGCCGGGCTGCAGGATGCCGCGGTCGGCGCCGGTCAGGAAGCGGTCCCAGTTCTGGGTGACGCGCGGACCCATCTGCGCCAGTTCGAAATCCTCGCGCAGGCGTTCGCCGACGACGACCAGATCCTGGGACAGGAACGGCTCGCCGTCGCGGTCGCGGCGGCGGGCCAGCACTGCCAGCGGGCTTTCGGCCAGGTTGTAGCGCAGCCGGCGCGGGCCATCCTCGCCTTCCTCCATCACCGCGCGCTCTCCCCAGACGCGGTGCTGGTCGGCGAAGGGCATCGCCGCCTCGGCCAGCCCGCCCCGGGCCTCCGACTCGGCCAGAAGACGCTTGAGCGCCGCGCGGCCCGCGCCGGTGATCTGGTAGGTGGCCAGGCGCCCCGCGGTGCGCACCGCGATCCAGTCCTTGAGTGCGAAGGCCTGCGCGACCGTGCGCTCGACGATGGCGGTGCGCACCTCGCCCTTCAGCACGACCGCCTTTTCCAGGTCGGAGGAGACGGCAAGGATCGCGCCGGGTTCGCAAAGCCTTCTGAGGATGCGGCGCGCCTCGCGGTTGACGGTCGCATCGTCGACGACATCGGGCATCGGGCGGATCTGTGCGGTCATGGGCTGGCTGTCCTTGTCCTGTGGGGTGGCTCGGGGTTCGGGGTTAATGGCCGGGCCGTCCGCGTGCGGGTCCGCACGGGTCAGCCGGGCATGGAGGCGGCCGAGGCGGTCCAGCGCCTCGTCCACAAGGGGGTCGTCGCGCCGATTCTCGTAGGCGCGCACCTGCCGGAGCACGGTCGAGGCATGACAGCCCTCGCGCCGCGCGAGTTCACGGATCGTCAATCCTTCTTCGGTATGGCGGAGATAGAGGAGCGCCTTGTCCGGAAGCCAGCCAGGCAATCGGACAGGGCATTCAACCAAAGCCGTCATCAATGTCATCCCCCGCAAGTCTGGCGGCGCCCCCGGCCGGCCGTCGTGAACGTCCACAACCGTGGGAAGCATTTCTTACCCGGTCGTTAATGCCGGGGCCGACGCCAAGAATTATTGAAAAATTATAAATATCTCTGACGTCGCCGGGCGCTGATCCCGAATGACGCGCAACACCGGCGAATCCGGACGTCTCCTCTGGTCATGCGAAGCAAGGGAGTTCCCCATGACCGATCTGATGACACGTCTTGCCACCATGCGCCGCCCGCGGCTCCTGCTCCAGGCCGCGCGGCACGGGCTGTTCGACTACGACCGCGACCGAGACCTGAAGCGCGTGCTGCGCGCGAGCGCCTGCCCGGCGCCGGTCGAGGCGATGGACGTCCTGATCGACGAGGAAACGCGGCTGGAGGAGGTGCGCCAGCGCGGCGATGCGGCCTACAACCTCGTCCGCCACATCGAGGTGCTGATCGCGATCCTGGGGGAGATGCGGCTTCTGCCGCGGGCCGAGGTGGTGCGGGGTTGAACGCGTGCGGGGCTGAAACGCGAAGGGCCGCGCGGTGTCGCGCGGCCGTTGCAGCATCAGGGAGACGAGCGCCTTACATGAAGGCGTCGGGAACGGCGGCCTTCTTCTGCGCGACATAGGCGTTCAGCGCCTCTTCCACGGCGGGGTCGATGGCGGGTTTCTGGTAATCGGCCAGAAGCCGCGCCACCCGCTCGCGGGCAAGCTGCACGGTGTCGCGCGCGCCTTCCTCTTCCCAGGTCTCGTAGGGCTTGTAGTCCAGCAGGTTGGTGCGCCAGAACGCGGTCTTGAAGTTCGCCTGGGTGTGGGCGCAGCCGAGGTAGTGGCCGCCCGGCCCCACCTCACGGATGGCGTCCATGGCCTGGCCGTTCTCGCTGATGTCCACGCCGGCGGCGAGGTGGTGGAGGATGCCCAGCTGGTCAGCGTCCATCACGAATTTCTCGAACGAGGAGACGAGACCCCCTTCGAGCCAGCCGCAGGCGTGCAGCATGAAGTTGACGCCGGCAAGCAGCCCCATGTTCAGGCTGTTGGCGCTTTCATAGGCCGCCTGCGCGTCCGGCACCTTCGATCCGGTGAAGCCGCCCGCCGAACGGTAGGGGATGCCCAGCCGCCGCACCAGCTGGCCCACGCCATAGGTGATGTGGCTGGCCTCCGGCGTGCCGAAGGTCGGCGCGCCCGAGTTCATGTCGATCGAGGTCACGAAGGCCCCGGCGATGACCGGCGCGCCCTTGCGGATCAGCTGGCTGTAGGCGACGCCGGCCAGCACCTCGGCCAGAACCTGCGTCAGCGTCCCCGCGACCGTCACCGGCGCCATCGCACCGCCGACGATGAAGGGCGAGACGATCGCCGCCTGGTTGTGGCGGGCATAGACCTCGAGCGCGCCCATCATGATTCCGTCGAAGGTCATCGGCGAGTTGATGTTGATGAGCGAGGTCATCACCGTGTTCTGTTCGACGAAATCCTCGCCGAACAGGATCTTCGACATCTCGACCGAATCCTCGGCGCGCGAGGGTTCGGTGACCGAGCCCATGTAGGGCTTGTCGCTCAGCGTCATGTGCGCCAGCAGCATGTCGAGGTGGCGCTTGTTCACCGGCACGTCGGTCGGCTCGCACACCGTGCCGCCGGAATGGTGAAGCCATTTCGACATGTAGCCGAGCTTCACGAACTTCTGGAAATCCTCGATCGTGGCATAGCGGCGGCCGCCCTCGTCGCGCACGAAGGGGGGGCCGTAGACCGGGGCGAGGACAAGGCCGCGCCCGCCGATGGTGACGTTGCGCTCGGGGTTCCGGGCATGCTGGACGTAGGACGAGGGCGCCGTCTTGCACAGTTCGCGCGCCAGTCCGCGCGGGATGCGCACGCGTTCGCCCTGAACGTCGGCGCCCGCATCCTTCCAGCGCTGGAGCGCGGCCGGGTTCTCGACGAAGTTGACGCCGATCTCCTCAAGCACCGTCTCGGCGTTGTGTTCGATGATCTGGAGCGCTTCCTCGTTCAGGATCTCGAGGTTCGGGATGTTGCGCTCGATGAACTTCGCGCATTCGATCCGAACCGCGGTGCGTTCCGCCCGGCGCGCGGCCCCGCCGCCCCGTGCACGCCGGCCTTCGCCCACGTCGCTCATGTCTGCCACTCCTTAGGGATCTCTTCGCCCCCGTATTTATCGCCTTGCCCGGCAGAGCGGTTGCGGTTTGCGTCACATGGCAGGCGAAAACGACATTCCCGCAGGACAGGCGCGACATCGCCCGCGCTCAGGTGACGACATGGGGCCCCGCGCGCCCGGTCAGGCGGCGGATGCCGGCGATCTCCTCGGCGGCGGCGGCCACCTCTGCCAGCCGGTCCTGCACCTCTCCGTGCCAGTCGTCGCCGTGCCGTTCGAGGTAGAGCCGCAGCGTCGCCCCCTCGGTCCCCGTGCCCGACAGGCGCAGGACAAAGCGCGCCTCGTCCGAGAGGCGCACCCTGAGGCCCTGCCCCGCCGTCGCCGTCCCGTCGACCGGGTCGACATAGGCGAAGTCGTCCGCGCCGGTGACCGTCAGGCCGCAGACGGTGCGGCCGGGTAGTTCTGCCAACTGCCGCCTCAGCCCGTCGATCACCCGGTCCGCCACCGCCTGCGGCAGCGCCTCGTAGTCGTGGCGCGAATACCAGGTCCGCCCGAAGCGGCGCCAGTGGTCCTCCATCACCGCGGCCACGCCCTCGCCGCGCGCGGCGAGGATGTCGAGCCAGAGGAGCACCGCCCAGAGCCCGTCCTTTTCGCGCACGTGGTCCGACCCCGCGCCAAAGCTTTCCTCGCCGCAGAGCGTGGCGCGGCCCGCATCGAGGAGGGTGCCGAAGAACTTCCAGCCGGTCGGGGTTTCGTGGCATTCGATGCCGAGCGCCGCCGCCACCCGGTCCACCGCCGAGGAGGTCGGCATCGACCGCGCGACGCCGGCCAGACCGCGGGCATAGCCGGGCGCCAGGTGCGCGTTGGCGGCGAGGACGGCGAAACTGTCCGAGGGGCTGACATAGACGCCGGGGCCGAGGATCATGTGGCGGTCCCCGTCGCCGTCGGAGGCTGCGGCGAAATCCGGTGCGCCGGGCGCGTTCATCAGCGCCACGAGGTCCGCCGCCCAGGTCGGGTTCGGGTCCGGGTGCAGGCCGCCGAAATCCGAAAGCGGCACCGCGTTGACGACCGTCCCCGGCGCGGCGCCCAGGCGGCGTTCGAGGATCTCCCGCGCATAGGGTCCGGTGACCGCGTTCATCGCGTCGAAGCGCATCCGGAATCCGCGGGCGAAAAGCGCCCGGATCGCCGCGAAATCGAAAAGCCCGGCCATCAGGTCGGCATAGTCGGCGACCGGATCGACGATCTCGACCGTCATGGCGCCCAGCGTCGTGGCCCCGGTCGCGGAAAGGTCGATGTCATCGGTGGCGAGCGTCCGGTAGCGGTCGATCGTGCGGCTGAGCGCGTGGATCGCCTCGGTCACCCCCTCAGGCGCGGGGCCGCCGTTGCCGAGGTTCAGCTTGACGCCGAAATCTCCCTCGGGCCCGCCGGGATTGTGGCTGGCCGACAGGACGATGCCGAAATCCGCGCCGCGGAGCCGGATCAGGTGCGATGCCGCGGGGGTGGAGAGGAGCGCGCCCTGCCCCACGATCGCGCGCGCCGCCCCGTTCGCCGCCGCCATCCTGAGGATCGTCTGCGCGGCCTCCGCTGCGAAGAACCGACCGTCCCCGCCCAGTACCATGGTCTTGCCCGCGACGCCGCCGATGGCATCGAAGACCGATTGCACATAGCTTTCCAGATAGCCGGGGCTGCGGAAGACGGCGGTCTTCTTGCGCAGGCCGGAGGTGCCGGGCTTCTGCCCCTCGAAGGGCTGCACGGTCTGGATCAGGACGTCGGGCACCGCTCACCTCGGGTTTACGCGCAACGTCCGAGAGATAGCAGAAATTGCGCCTCCCGCCAGAGGCAAGCTCAGCCCCGGCCAGAGGCAAGCTCAGCCCGCGTCAGCCGAGCGCATAGCCCGCGCCGCGCACCGTGCGCAGCGGATCCTCGCCGCCGTGGACGCAAAGCGCCTTGCGCAGCCGGCCGACATGGACGTCGACTGTGCGGGTGTCGACATAGATGTCGCGCCCCCAGACCCGGTCCAGAAGCTGTTCGCGGCTGAAGACCCGGCCGGGACGTTCGAGGAAGGTCGACAGCAACCTGAACTCGGTCGGGCCAAGCTTGACCGGCTTTCCCGCGCGCGTCACCCGATGGGTTTCGGAATCGAGCGTGATGTCGCCGAATTCCAGCACCTCGCCCTGCGTCGCGGGGCGCGTGCGGCGCAACTGCGTGCGGATGCGCGCCATCAGCTCCATCACCGAATAGGGCTTGACCACATAGTCGTCCGCCCCGGTCTCCAGCCCGCGCACGCGGTCGAATTCCTCCGACCGGGCGGAGAGCATGATGATCGGCACCGCCTTCGTCTCCGACCGCGCCCTGAGCCTGCGGCAGACCTCGATCCCCGAGACATTGGGCATCATCCAGTCGAGCACGACGATGTCGGGCGCCTCCTCGGAGATCATCGTCATCGCCTCCTCGCCGTCGCCCGCGATGCGGACGCGGAAGCCCTCGGCCTCGAGGTTGTAGGCGAGGATCTCGCGTTGCGCGGCCTCGTCCTCGACCACGAGGACATTGGGTTGCGCCACGCTCACGGCCTGCCCCCGTCGGTGCCGTGGTCGGTCACGCTTTCGGCCTTGGGCCGGTCGTCCTCGGGCAGGTGGCCGGTGACGAGATAGATCACCTGCTCGGCGATCGTGGTGGCGTGGTCGCCCATCCGCTCCACGTTCTTGGCGATGAAGTGGAGGTGCATGCAGGCGGTGATGTTGCGCGGGTCCTCCATCATGTGTGTCAGGAACTCGCGGAAGAGCGCGTTGTACATCTGGTCGACCTCGCGGTCGCGGTTGAGCACGTCGCGCGCAAGCTCGGCGTCGCGCTGCACATGCGCGTCAAGCGCGTCCGACAGCATGGCGACGACGGCCTTGGCCATGCGCCGGAGCGATCCGCCCGCGCTGCCGACTGTCGGCATCCGGCCCAAGACTACGGTGCGCTTGGCCATGTTCTTGGCATAGTCGCCGATCCGTTCGAGGCTGCCGGCGATCTTCATCACCGAAAGGACCATGCGCAGGTCGGTGGCGGTGGGCGAGCGCAGTGCGATCAGCCGCGCGACCTCGTCGTTGATCCGCTCCTCCATCGCGTCGATGGCGCGGTCGCCGGCTCGGACCTTTTCGGCCAGTTCCTCGTCCCGCGCCTCGAGCGCGCTGGCCGCCTCGAGGATGGCATTCTCGACCAGACCGCCCATCTTCATCAGCTGGGCCTGGATCGCCTCCAGGTCGCGGTCGAAGGCGCGCAGGATGTGCTGTTCGGTCATGCTGTCCTCCTCATCCGATCCGGCCGGAAATATAGCTTTCCGTCCGCGGATCGCGCGGCGTGGTGAAGATCTGCGCGGTCTGCCCGTATTCCACCAGATTGCCGAGGTGGAAGAAAGCGGTGTTCTGGCTGACGCGGGCGGCCTGCTGCATCGAATGGGTGACGATCACGACCGAGAAGTTGGCGCGCAACTCGTCGATCAGTTCCTCGACCTGCGCGGTGGCGATCGGGTCGAGCGCCGAACAGGGCTCGTCCATCAGCAGCACCTCGGGCGAGGTGGCGATGGCGCGGGCGATGCACAGGCGCTGCTGCTGGCCCCCGGAAAGCCCGGTGCCGGGCGCCTGCAGGCGGTCCTTCACCTCGTTCCAGAGCGCGGCGCGGCGCAGCGACTGTTCCACCACCTCGTCCAACTCGGCGCGGTTGCGGGTCAGGCCGTGGATGCGCGGCCCATAGGCGACGTTGTCGTAGATCGACTTCGGAAACGGATTGGGCTTCTGGAACACCATCCCCACCTTGGCGCGCAACTGCACCGGATCGACGCGGCGGTCATAGATATCCTCGCCGTCCAGCGTGATCCGGCCCTCGACCCGGCAGATGTCGATGGTGTCGTTCATGCGGTTGAGGCAGCGCAGGAAGGTCGACTTGCCGCAGCCCGAGGGGCCGATGAAGGCGGTCACGGTGCGGTCGGCGATATCGACATCGACATCCTTGATGGCGTGGGTGTCGCCGTAGAAGACCTGGACCCCGCGGGCCGCGATCTTGACGCTGGCGGCGGCGATGTCGGCCGCGCTCTCTCGCATGACGTTCATGCCGTCCTTCTCCTTCATGTCTCTCACCACCGCCGCTCGAACCGGCGGCGCAGCAGGATCGCGACCGCGTTCATCACCATGAGGAACACCAGGAGCACGATGATCGCCCCCGAGGCGCGTTCGACAAAGGCGGGGTCGGCGCGCTGCGTCCAGTTGTAGACCTGCACCGGCAGCGCCGCGGCGGGGTCGAAGAAGCCCTCGGGCGGGGCCGCCGGGTAGTCGCGCACGAAGGCGACCATGCCGATAAGGAGGAGCGGCGCGGTTTCCCCCAGCGCCTGCGCCAGTCCGATGATGGTGCCGGTCAGGATGCCCGGCATGGCCAGCGGCAGGACATGGTGCAGCACCGCCTGCATCTTCGAGGCGCCGACCCCCAGTGCCGCGTCGCGGATCGAGGGCGGCACCGCCTTCAGCGCGGCGCGGGTGGCGATGATGATGGTCGGCAGCGTCATCAGCGTCAGCACCAGGCCGCCGACGATGGGGGCCGACTGCGGCAGGCCCGCGAAGTTGATGAAGATGGCCAGGCCGAGGATGCCGAACACGATCGAGGGCACCGCCGCGAGGTTGGCGATGTTCACCTCGATCAGGTCGGTGAAGCGGTTCTTCGGCGCGAATTCCTCAAGGTAGATCGAGGCGGCGACGCCGATGGGCAGTGACAGGACGAGAACGACGAGCATCATGTAGGCCGACCCCAGGATGGCGATGCCGAGCCCGGCGGCCTCGGGCCTGAGCTCCGAGGCGTCGGGCCCGGTGATGAAGCCCCAGTTGAAGGACTTCACCAGCAGTCCCTTCTCGATCATCGCGTCGGCCAGCCGCAGCTGGTTGGGCGAAACGTTGCTGTCGCGTTCGGCGCTGTCCATCGTCACCCGGCCCTTCAGGTAGCCGTCGATACGCCCGTTCGCCAGCACCTTGACCGCGATCGTCTGCCCGACAAGGGTCGGGTCGGCCAGCACCCGGTCGCGGACCAGCGCGGCGGCCTCCTTCGAGATCATGTCCGACACGTCCTTGTCGGTCAGCCCCTCGATGGCGATGCCGTTCTTCGCGATGGCGTCCTTCAGCGCGGCGTCGACGATCTTGCCGTAGCCGATGGTGGTGACCTTATTCATCACCTCAGGATCGCGGGTGCCCGACTTGTCGAGCACCTTCTCGTCCAGATGGACGTCGAGGAACAGGAAGGTCTGGCGGAAGGACCCCGCCCCGTTGGCCAGCACCGAGGCGAGAAGGATGAAGAGCGCGGCGATGCCGACGGCGATGGCCATCAGGCCGAACAGGCGGAACCGCGCCTCGGCCGCGTTGCGACGGCGGGTGCGCGCGTCCAGCACGGTCAGCGACCGGCGCGGAGGGGCGGTCTGTGCGGCGGCGGTCTGTGCGGTGGCGGTCATTCGTACTGCTCCCGGTACTTGCGCACCACGTAAAGCGCGATGACGTTCAGCCCCAGCGTGAAGACGAAAAGGCACATGCCGAGCGCGAAGGCCACGAGCGTCTCGGGCGAGGCAAACTCGGTGTCGCCGGTCAGCTGGCTGACGATCTTGACGGTGATCGTGGTCATCGCCTCGAACGGGTTGAGGTCAAGCTTCGCCGCCGCCCCCGCGCCCATGACGACGATCATCGTCTCTCCGATGGCGCGGCTGGCCGCCAGCAGGATCGCGCCGACGATACCCGGCAGGGCGGCGGGCAGGATCACCTGGCGCACCGTTTCGGACCGGGTGGCGCCAAGGCCGAAGGACCCGTCGCGCAGCGATTGCGGCACCGCGTTGATGATGTCGTCCGAGAGGGAGGACACGAAGGGGATCAGCATGATGCCCATGACCAGCCCCGCCGTCATGACCGAGGACGACCCAGACCCCAGCCCCATCGGCTGGGCAAACCAGTCGCGCAGGAACGGCCCGACCGTGACCAGGGCGAAAAGGCCGTAGACGATGGTGGGGATGCCGGCGAGGATCTCGATCGCGGGCTTGACCATGGCGCGCATCCGCCCCGAGGCGTATTCGGACAGGTAGATCGCGCTCATCAGCCCCACCGGCACGGCAAGGAGAAGCGCCACGAGAGAGACATACATCGTCCCCCAGAGCAGCGGCCAGATCCCGAGGTCGGAGCCGCCGCGGAACTGCGGATTCCAGGTCAGGCTGAAGAAGAAGTCGCGCGCCGGGTAGAGCCGGAAGAAGTGGACCGACTCGACCACCAGCGAGGCGACGATGCCGAAGGTGGTCAGGACCGCCACCAGCGACGAGGCGATGAAGAGGACGAGAACGAACCTTTCGGAGACATTGCGCGCGCGGTAGTCGGCGGTGATGCGGCGGAGCGACAACGCAAGGCCCGCCAGGGCGGCGGCGATCACCGCCACCGTCATCGCGAGGCCGGCGCCATCGGCGATCCGGCGGTAGTCGAGCGCGGCGGCAAGGACGTTCGGCCTGATCTCGCTGCCAAGCGCGATCCCGGCCTGTGCCAGCCGTGCGCCTGCCTGCGCGGGATCGGCGCCAAGTGCTGCCATCTCGCCCGCGTCCAGCCCCAGAAGATCAAGCCCCTCGGCGATCCGGCGCACGTCGCTCATCACCAGCGCGGGCGAGCCGCCTTCGGGAATGTCGGCCGCCGTGATCTGTCCGGCGACGCGGCCTTCGATCAGCATGGGCTGGAGGATCAGCCAGGCCCCCATCAGGATCAGCGCGGGAACGGCGGAGAAGAGGAGGACCGACTGGCCGTGATAGCCGATCAGCGAATGCAGCTTTCGCGTGTCGCCGCCAGAGGCCGCGCGGGCGCGGCTGCGGCCGAGCAGATAGCCCGCCGCGGCAATGGCACAGACGACGACAAGCAGGAGACTGACAGTCATGACCGGTTCCGCAGGATGGACGAAGGCGGCACCGCGGGGCGCCGCCCTCCCGTTTCGGGGATCAGTTGAGCGGCGCCATCGGGGTGCCGGCCGCCACCATCTCCTGGGTCTTCGCCAGTTCCGGGTCGGAAACCAGGCCATAGGCCGCCAGCGGACCGTCCGGCCCGGCGATCTCGTCGGAGACGAAGAAGTCGATGTATTCCTGCAGGCCCGGGATCACGCCCAGATGCGCCGTCTTGACGTAGAAGAAAAGCGGGCGCGACACCGGATAGTCGCCGGCCGCGATGGTCTCGACGCTCGGGACCACGCCGTCCATCGTCGCGACGCGCAGCTTGTCGGTGTTGTTCTGGTAGAACGACAGGCCGAAGACGCCGATCGCGTTCTTGTTGGCGTCGAGCCGCGCCAGCGTTTCGGTATAGTCGCCGTCGACGTCGACCGAGACGCCGTCGGTGCGCAGGCTCAGGCAGGCCTTCTTGCCGTCCTCTTCGCCCTTGGCGGCGACCAGCGCCTCCTCCGCGCCCGAGGCCTGGCAACCGGCTTCCAGCACCTTCACGTCGAAGACCTCGCGGGTGCCGTGCTTGGTGCCCGGGATGAAGGCGAGGATGTCCTGCGCCGGAAGCGCCGGGTTCACGTCGGCCCAGGTCTTGTTCGGGTTGGCGACCAGCGCGCCGTCCTTGACCACCTCGGCGGCCAGCGCGTTGTACCAGTCGGCCGGCGTGAAGGCGAATTCGGCGCCGTTCACGTCGCTGGCAAAGACGATGCCGTCATAGCCGATGCGGACCTCCATGATCCCGGTCACGCCGTTCTGGGTGCAGAGGTCGATGTCGGACTGCTTGATCCGCGAGGAAGAGTTGGCGATGTCGATGGTGGTCTCGCCCACGCCTTCGCACAGCTTCTTGCGGCCCGCGCCCGAGCCGCCGCCTTCCACGACCGGGGTCGGGAAGTCGAAGTTCTCGCCGAAGGCTTCGGCCACGATGGTCGCATAGGGCAGCACGGTCGAGGAACCGGCGATCTGGATCTGGTCGCGCGCCTCGGCGACGCCGGCAGCGGCGGTCAGCGCAAGGGCGGAAACGGCAAGTCTGGTGGCTTTCATGGCACACTCCAAGTCAGGTCGGTTTCGGGCGCCTCTGGGGCAACCTCGCCGCCGGTCTAACGGTCGGGTGCAATGCTTTTGTGATGCGAGTGTAACAGGCGCATGACAATCGCGCCCCCCGCCGAACCCTCCTGCCCGGCCCCGGCACGGGCCTTGGACACCGGCGCGATCAGCCCTCCACGGTCGGCAGGATCACGCTGAATGTGCTGCCTTTTCCGATCTCGCTCTCGATCCGGAGCCGCCCGCGGTGACGGGCGACGATGTGCTTGACGATGGCGAGGCCCAGCCCGGTGCCGCCCTTCGACCGGCTGCGGTGGGTGTCGACGCGGTAGAATCGCTCGGTCAGGCGCGGCAGGTGGATAGGGTCGATTCCCTCGCCCCGGTCGATCACCGCGATCTGCACCGCGGGCCCCTTCAGCACCGGCTCGCGCGCGATCGGGCTGACTGTAAGCCGCACCTCCCTGCCCGCCCCGCCGTATTTGACCGCGTTCTCGATGAGGTTGACGAAGACCTGCATCAACTGGTCGGGATCGCCCTGCACCCGGCATTCCCCCGCGCCGGCTTCCAGCACCAGCGTCACGCCCGCCGCCGCGGCCAGCGCCGATTGCGCCAGCACCGCGCGCTGCAGGATATCGCCCGCCGCCACCGTCTGCGACGGCCGGCGCCGCTCCTCCGCCTGCACCCTGGACAGCGACAGCAGGTCGTTGATGAGCCGCATCATCCGGCCCGCCTCGCTGTCCATCACTGCCAGGAAGCGGTCGCGGGCGGCCGCGTCGTCGCGCGCGGGGCCCTTCAGCGTCTCGATGAAGCCGATGAGCGCGGTCAGGGGCGTGCGCAATTCGTGGCTGACGTTGGCCACGAAGTCGCGGCGGATCGCCTCGGCCTGCTCCAGCGCCGACAGATCCTCGAAGGCGGCAAGCGCGGCGGGCGCGCCCGCGATCCGAACGGGTGAGACATGGACGCGCAGGCCCCCCTCCCCGGACCGGCCGGGAAGGGTCGCGCGGGTCTGCACCGGCTCCCCCTCGGCCAGAACCCGTGACAACGCATCGAGAAATCCGGGATGGCGCAGGACCGCAGCGCCCAGCCGGTCCTCCACGCCCTCGCCGAAGAGCGCCTGAGCCGCCGGGTTCGCCGCGATGATCCGCTCCTCCGAATCAAGCAGCATCAGCGCCATGGGGACCGCCGCCATCGCTTCGTGCCAGTCGCGGCTGTCCATCGTTCCTCCTGCGCCTCCGTCCGCTCAAACCTGCGTCAGATGCGGGGCGAAGTAAATCTGCGCCCCGTTCGGTGTCGCAATTGCGCTGGTCAGTATCAACCTATGGGTGTATTCCCGTTCGCGACCGCACCGGAAAGGGCCAGACTGCCGCCGCCGGTGCCCGTGTCGAACCTGTCGTTTGTGTGAGATCGCGCAATGCCCTTGCCCTCTGCCGAAGCCGCCAAGACGCCGACGTCCGGGCCGGGGGAGGAGCGGATCCTCGCCATCGACTGCCTGCCTTCGCTGGCCGCCGTGATCGAGGCGCGGGGGATCGGCCCCCTGGTCCACGCGCGCCACGACCATCTCGACGCCCGCCTTCTGGCCAAGGTCGATCCGGGCCATGTCGTGGCGCCCCTGGTCACCGCCGGCTTCGACGCCATCGAACTGTGCGAGACGTTGCGCCGCCTGGGCTACCGCGGCCGCTTCTCGGCCTTTGCCGGGCGGTTGCCGAATGCCCGCACGGTGCTGGCGGAACTGCGCGCGCACTGCCCGGAGATCCGGATCGACATCGTCGAGGTCGACGGCCTCTGATCAGCGCGCCGCGTCCCGGGCCGCGGCGACGCCGGCGGTGAAGTCGCGTTTCAGAAGGGCGATGTCCTCAACCCCCACCGACACGCGGAAGAAGCCTTCGGTGATGCCAAGCGCCGCCCGCGCCTCGGGCGACAGCGCGCGGTGGGAGGAGGAGGCCGAATGCGACAGGATAGTGCCTATGTCGCCCAGCGTCGGCGCAAAAGGCAGGTCCGGCATGGCGCGGGTCAAGGCATTGGCCGCCGCCCTGCCCCCCTCGACCTCGAAGGACAGCATGTTGCCGCCGCGCGCGCCCAGAAGGGCGGCGGCGCGGTTGTGGTCGGGGTGGTCGGGCCGCAGCGGGTAAAGGACGCGCCGGACCCCCGGCAGGCCCGCGAGATGGTCTGCCAGCACGCGCGCATTCTCCTCCGCCCGGTCGTAGCGCAGGTGAAAGCTCATCAGCCCGCGTTCGGCCAGCCAGCAGTCGAAGGGGCTGGGCGTCATGCCCGTGGTCACCGCGAAGTCGTAGATCGCCTTGCGGAGTGCGGGGTCCTTCGCCGCGACATAGCCCAGCGTCACGTCCGAATGCCCGGCCAGAAGCTTTGTCACCGAGTGGATGACGATGTCGGCGCCATGCTCGAACGGGCGGAAGGCGCGCGGGGTGGAAAAGGTGCTGTCCACCGCCAGCAGGATGCCGCGGTTGCGGCAGATCGCGGCGATGCCGGGAATGTCGGCAACCCTGAGCGTCGGGTTCGACACCAGTTCGACCAGCACCATCCGCGTCTCGGGCCGGATCGCGCGGGCGAAGGCGGCCGCATCGGTCGGATCGGCGAGCGAGGTGGCGATGCCGAGGCGCGGCAGGTCGGTGCCCATCAGGCGCAGCGAGCGGCCGTAAAGCTGATCGCCGCCGAGCACATGGTCCCCCGCCTTCAGGCAGCCCAGCAGCACCGCCGTCACCGCCGCCATGCCGGAGCCGAGGATCAGCCCCCCCTCCGCCCCTTCCAGCGCGTCGATCTTGCGCGCCAGAACCTCGGCGTTCGGGTGCCCCTCACGCGCGTAGGTGAAGCCCTTCACCCGGCCTTCGTACTGCGCGTCCAGTTCGTCCGGGCTTTCCGAGGCATAGACGACCGCGGGCATGATCGGCGTCACCACCGGGCGGCTGACGCTACGCGGCAGCCCCTCTCGGCGGACGAGGTTGTCGGGAAAGTCGGGACGGTCGGTCATGGGCGGGTCTCCTTCCCGCCCTGCTTGGCACGTCGCCGCGCGCCCCTCAAGTGGCGGGCTTCAGGTCGCGCTGATAAATCCAGTCGTGGTCCGGGTGGTTCCGGAACCGCCACTTGCGCAGCGGACCGGCCATGACGTTCAGGTAATACATCTCGTAGCCGTAGGGCACGCCGCAGGGGTGATGGCCGCGCGGCACCAGCACGACGTCGTGGTTCGCGACCGCGATGGTTTCGTCCAGGCTGCCGTCCTCGGTGAAGACGCGCTGGATGCCGTAGCCCTGCGCGGGGTTCAGGCGGTGGTAATAGGTCTCCTCCAGATAGGTCATGCGGGGGAAGTCGTCCTCGTCATGCCGGTGCGGCGGATAGGAGGACCAGTTGCCCTGCGGGGTAAAGACCTCTGTCACCAGAAGGCTGTCGGCGTAATCCTCGGCCTCCATCGCGATGTTGTTGATGAAGCGCGTGTTGGCGCCGATGCCGCGTTGTGTCAGCGTAATGCCGTCGGGGCCGATCCGGCGCGCGGCGTGGCCGCCCCGGCCCGGCGCGGTGCAGACGGCCAGCGTGCAGTCGGTCGTCGCAGTTGCGGTCCAGTCGCTGCCGTTCGGGACGTAAAGGCAGTGCGGCGGGGTCTTCTCGAAGACGTCCATCCGCTCGCCCAGTTCGCCGAAGTCCTGCCCGGCCGCCGCGATCCGGGCCTTGCCCTCGACCATCACCAGGATCGCCTCGCGCCCGCCCGTGGCCTCGGCCGCCGTCTCGCCGGCCGCAAGGCGGTAGAGGCTGAAGCCGACATGGCCCCAGCCCGCACTTTCGGGCGTGATGTCGTGGACCTTGCCCCGCGTTCCCGCCGGGCGGCGCAACAGGTCTGATTGGCTCATCTGTCCTTCCCCTCGTCCGGTCCGCGCAGGAACAGTTCCCACGCTGCGTAGCCCCCCAGCGCCGCGAACATCATGCCCCAGAAGGGCGCGCCGCCCGCGAATTCGACCGCCGCCCAGCCGAGCGGTGCCGCGACCGTCACCACCCGCACCCAGGGCCGCCGGAACATCGGATGGTCGCGGTCGAGAAAGCGCGCCATCTCAGCCCCGGTCCAGTCCGGCTTCGCGCGCCATCGCCTTCAGCGCCTTCAGCCCCAAGCTCTGGTAGGTCACCGGGTCGCGCACGTCGGGGTCCTGCTCGGCCTCGATCACCAGCCAGCCCTGATAGCCGTGCTCGGCCGCCACCTTCAGGACCGGGGCGAAATCGACCCCGCCCTCGGGGTCGCCCGGAACAGTGAAGACCCCGCGCCGGACCCCTTCAAGGAACGAAAGCCCCTGCTGGCGCACCTCTGCCATGATGGCGGGGCGCACGTTCTTGGCGTGGATGTGGCCGACCCGGCCCATGTATTTCCGCGCCACCCGTTCCGGATCGCCGCCGCCTAAGAAGCAATGCCCGGTGTCGAGCAGCAGCTTCGTCGCAGGCCCCGTCACCTCCATCAGGCGGTCGATCTCGGTCTCGCTTTCCACGATCGTGCCCATGTGATGATGATAGACGAGCTGGATGCCCTGCGCGCCCGCGTATTCCGCCAGCGCCTCGATTCCCGCGCCGAAGCCGCGCCAGCGATCCTCGATCAGGCGCGGCCGGTCGTTCACCGCCACCCTGTCGTTGCCGTGGATCGCGTTCGACGTCTCGCAGACGATGATGACCTGCGATCCCATGCCGTTGAGGATGTCGAGGAAGGGCTGCATCGCGGCCTTTTCCGCGTCGATGTCGTTGACCAGAAGGTTGGTCGAGTGCCAGCCGGAGATGAACCGCAGCCCGCGCGGGTCGAGCGCGGCCTTCAGCCCCTCGACGGTCGTGGGGAACTTGTGGCCCTTCTCGATCCCGTCAAAGCCGATGCGGGCGGTGTCGTCGAGGCATTGCTCAAGGCTGATGTGGGCGCCCAGTGTCTGGTCGTCGTCGTTGGACCAGGCGATGGGGTTCGTGCCGTAAAGGATCATGTCTGCACCTGATGTTCGGGCTCAGTCGGCGAGCCTGCGGGATTTCGTCTGTTCTTCATAGCGCGCGCGGGCGGCATTGACCTCGGGCCGGGCAGAGACTTCGGGCACGGCCACGTCCCACCAGTGGCCCCCGGCTTCGGTCGAGGGCGCAGGGTCGGTGTCGATGACGATCACCACCGGCCGGTCCGCCCCCTTGGCCGCCTTCAGTTCTGCTTCAAGCCCGGCGATGTCGGCGGCCTTCACCGCCTTCGCCCCCATCGCGGCGGCATGGGCCACGAAGTCGATGGCCGAGGGGTTCACATGCCGCGCGTCATCGAGAAGGTTGTTGAACGGCGCACCGCCGCAGCCCTGTTGCAGGCGGTTGATGCAGCCGTAGCCGCGGTTGTCGGTCAGCACCACCGTGAACGGGACGCCCATCATCACCGCCGTCGCAAGCTCCGAGTTCGCCATCATGTAGCTGCCGTCGCCGACCATGCAGACGACATCGGCCTCCGGCCGCGCCAGCTTGATGCCGAGCGCGCCCGCTACCTCGTAGCCCATGCAGGAATAGCCGTATTCCATGTGGTAGCCGCCCTGCGAGGCATTCCAGATCTTGTGCAACTCGCCCGGCATGGTGCCCGCCGCCCCCATCACGACGGTCGCGGGGCCGGCGGTGCGCTGCACCGCGCCGATCACCTGCGCGTCGGTCGGAAGCGCGTTGCCGGCGCCGGGCGCGGCCTTGACCGCCGCCGT
Source organism: Albidovulum sediminis (assembly GCF_025380365.1). GTDB lineage: Bacteria > Pseudomonadota > Alphaproteobacteria > Rhodobacterales > Rhodobacteraceae > Albidovulum > Albidovulum sediminis. Next base: position 925,349 of record NZ_JAOCQF010000001.1, on the reverse strand, counting down.
CGCCTGCGCCCAGCCTGTGCGCAGCGCCGCCGCCGGCGCATCCCACCGCTGCGCGCCAAGCGCCGCGCCGATCCGCTCCAGCGCCACGCGCGCGTCCGAGACAAGGCCGATGGCGCCGTGCTTGGCCGCATCGAAGGGCTGAACGTTGATCGACAGGAGGCGTCGGGTGGGGTTGCGGAACAGCGCCCAGCTTCCTGTCGTGAAGTCCTGGAACCGGGTGCCGACGCCGATGACCAGATCGGCGCCTTCGCAGACCGTGTTGGCGGCCGATCCGCCGGTCACGCCCACCGGGCCGAAGTTCAGCGCGTGGTCATGGGCGAGCGCGGACTTGCCGCCCTGCGTCTCGACCACCGGGATGGCGTGCGCCGTCGCGAAGGCGGCCAGCGTCGCCTCGGCCTCCGAATAGATCACCCCGCCGCCGGCGACGATCACCGGGGCCTTGGCGGTGCGGATCGCGGCGATCGCCTGCGCCAGTTCCGCCGCATCCGGCTCCGGCCGGCGGACATGCCAGACGCGCGGCGCGAAGAAGCTTTCGGGATAGTCGTAGGCCTCGGCCTGCACATCCTGGCAGAAGGCCAGCGTCACCGGCCCGCAATCGGCCGGGTCGGTCATCACCCGCAGCGCGCGCGGCAGCGCGGTCAGGATGTGTTCGGGCCGCGTGATGCGGTCGAAGTACCGGCTGACGGGGCGGAAGCAGTCGTTGGCCGACACGGTGCCGTCGCCCCAGTCCTCGACCTGTTGCAGGACCGGGTCGGGGCCGCGGTTGGCAAAGACGTCGCCGGGGATCAGGAGGACCGGCAGCCGGTTCACATGCGCCAGCGCCGCCGCCGTCACCAGGTTGGTGGCCCCCGGCCCGATCGAGGTCGTGACCGCCATCGCGCGGCGGCGCTTCAGCGCCTTGGCATAGGCGATCGCGGTATGCGCCATGGTCTGTTCGTTGTGGCCGCGCCAGGTCGGGAAATCGTCGCCCGCCGCCTGCAGCGCCTCGCCGATGCCGGCGACATTGCCATGGCCGAAGATCGCCCAAATGCCCTCGATGAACCGCGCGCCGTCCCCGGTCCGCTGGTTCGCAAGCCAGCGCACCATCGCCTGCGCCGCCGTCAGCCTTACGGTCGTCATGCCGCCCCTCCCATCGCCGCCGCCCGGGCGTCATCCCAGATCGCGCAGAGTTTGCCATATTTCGCCGCCATGTCGGCAACCGCCTGATCGTCCGTCACCCGGCCCGCCAGCCAGTCGCGCGCGGTCTGGCCGAAGATCGTGCGGCCGACCGCGAAGCCCTTCACCAGCGGCTCCCGCGCCGCCAGCGCGAAGCTGGCCGCCAGCTCCGCCTCGGGCGCGTCGAGCCCCAGGACGACGATGCCGCGCACATGCGGGTCGCTCTCCCGGATCGCCGCGGCCGCCTTGGCCCAGGCCGCCTCGGTCCGGAAGGGTTCGAGCTTCCACCAGTCGGGGAAGACGCCGATCTCGTAGAAGCGGCGGATCAGTCGCGCGCTGGTCGTGTCATCCACCGGCCCGACCTTGGAGGGGATGATCTCCAGCAGGAATTCCAGCCGGTTGCGCCGCGCGGCATGGAAAAGCCGCGTCACCGTCGCCTCCTGCGCGGCGCGGGTTTCCGCGTCGTCGTCGGGGTGGCAGAAGCAGAGCGCCTTGACCACATGGCCTAGCGGCCATTCCGCGAGCCCGCCGAAATCCGGCCCGATCTCGGGCTCCGTCGCCAGCGGGCGCGAGCCGGGCCATTCGACCGGCCGCCCGATCCAGAGCCCGGTGCCCGCCGCCCGGTACAGCGCCGACCGCCCCAGCCGCCGGTCGCAGAGGATGCCGTGGCCGGGCCTGCCGCCCGCGACCTTCAGCGCGGCATCAAGGCACAGGTCCTTGAAGGCGCCGATGCGCGCGGGGTCTGCCCCCGCCGCGCGCGCCATATCCTCAAGCTGCATCCGGTGGTCGAAGGCGAAGACGCGCATCGCCCCCCAGTCGCCGTGGCGGTTCGTCGCCCAGTGCACCTGTTCGAGTGCCGCGTCCTTGCGCAGGGCCGGCGTCACCACCCCGCGCGCGAGGAAGAACTGCAACTCCTCCCAGCTCGGATAGGCGGGCGTGCAGCCGTGGCGGCTGACCGCGAAGGCGCCGCAGGCATTGGCGTAGGTCAGCGCGACCGGCCATGGTTCGCCGTCGAGCCAGCCCTTCAAGAGGCCCGACATGAACCCGTCGCCGGCGCCGAGCACGTTGAACACCTCGATCGGGAAGCCGGGGCCGCTTTCGCCGTCGTCCAGCCGGTCGGGGATCGGCCCGGTGAAGGCCACCGCCCCCATCGGCCCGCGCTTGCAGACCAGCGTGGCGGTGCTGACGGCGCGGACGGCGCGCAGCGCGGCGATCGTGTCCGTGGTGCCGCCGGCGATGTGAAATTCTTCCTCCGTCCCCACGATCAGGTCAAAAAGGCAGAGCGTGGATTGCAGCTTGGCCGTGACCTTGGCGGACTCGATGAACCGGCTTTCGCCGTCGCCGTGCCCCGACAGCCCCCAGAGATTCGGCCGGTAGTCGATGTCGAGCGCGGTCTGCGCGCCGGTCTCGCGCGCGATCCGCAGCGCCTTCAGAACCGCCGCCTCGGTGCGCGGGTGCGACAGATGGGTGCCGGTCGCCACCACCGCCCGCGCCTCGGCGATGAAGCCTTCGTCGATGTCGTCCTCGCAAAGCGCCATGTCGGCGCAATTCTCCCGGTAGAAGATCAGCGGGAACTGCTTGTCGTCGCGGATGCCGAGCAGGACCAGCGCCGTCAGCCGCTCCGGATCGGTCCGGACGCCGCGCACATCCACCCCCTCGCGCGCCAGTTCCTCGCGGATGAAGCGGCCCATGTGTTCGTCGCCGACCCGCGTGATCAGCGCCGAGCGCAGGCCCAGCCGCGCGGTGCCGGCGGCCATGTTGCAGGGGCTGCCGCCGATGTATTTCTGGAACGAGCCCATGTCTTCCAGCCGCCCGCCGACCTGCGCGCCGTAAAGATCGACCGAGGCGCGACCGATGGTGATCACGTCGAGTGGCTTCATGGCTTCCCCCCAAGGTCGGCGGCGACTCACCCGCCCCGCTCATGGAATATTTATTCCATTTTGGCGACGGGCGAAACCCCGTTCTTCACACCGTGCCGCGCCGCGTTCCGATCGCGACCGCAAGGGCCATGGCCACCGCCAGCGTCGCCGAGAGCGAGCGGAAGGCGCCGAAGTCCACCTCCTCGACCGTCAGGACGGTGACGCCCGCAAGCGCGACCGGGCTGGCCACGCCGTCGGTCAGCGCGACGATCCGCGCCCCCCGCTTCTGCGCCAGGGCCACCAGGTCCACGGTCTCGGCGCTGTAGGGCGCGAAGGTGATCGCCAGGACGGCGTCATCGGCGGAGATGGCTTGGCTCTGGTCCAGATGCCCGGCACCCGAGTGGAGCATCGCTGCCACCCCCATGCGCTCCAGCGCGTAGGCCATGTAGCTTGCCACCGGATAGGCCCGACGAAAGCCCGCGAGATGAATCATCCGCCCGGCCGCCAGCCGGTGCGTCGCGGTTTCCATTGCCGTTTCATTGGCTTGTGTGGCCAGACGCTCCAGCGAAGCGCGCCCCGCATCGATGAACTCCGCCAGCAGCGCGCCGGGCGACGACCCCGCCCCTTCGCGCAGGGCGCGCAGGCGGGTGGCGTAGTCGGGCCGCGCGCCGCCGTAATCCTCGCGAAACAGGCGCTGCATCTCGGAAAAGCCGGAAAACCCCATGATCTGGCAGAACCGCATCACCGCCGAGGGCGGCACCCCTGCCCCTTCGGCCAGGTCCGCCACGGTGGAGACCGCAACCCGGTCAAGGTTCCGCCCCACATGGTCGGCGCATTGGCGCAGCCGCTTGGGCAGGCCCGGCGCCATGTCCTGAAGTCGCCGGGCAAAGGCGTCGAGAGAGGCGGGCGCATCCGCCGGGCGGTCCTGCAAGGTCATCGGGTCTGCCATCCTGACGGTTTCGCCCAAAATACCACATGTGGAATTTTCATTCCACCGTTGAATTCAGACGGCCTTCAGCCCCGCGATGAAGCGCCGCGCATTTTCCCGGTAGCCCTCGGCCGAGGCCAGAAGCCGCGCCCGCGCCGCCGCGTCCAGCACCCGTACCACCTTGCCCGGCGCGCCCATGACAAGCGACCCGTCGGGGATATCCTTGCCCTCGGTCACCAGCGCGCCGGCGCCGATCAGGCAACCCGCGCCGATCCGCGCGCCGTTCAGGATGGTGGCGCCCATCCCGATCAGCGTGCCCGCGCCGATGGTGCAGCCGTGCAGCATCGCCTTGTGGCCGATGGTGCAATCCGGCCCGATCACCAGCGGATAGCCCATGTCGGTGTGGCAGACGACGTTTTCCTGCAGGTTGGTGCCGCGGCCGACGTGGATCACCTCGTTGTCGCCCCGAAGCGTCGCGCCGAACCAGATGCCCGCCTCGTCCTCCAGCACCACCTTGCCGATGATGTTGGCGTCCGGCGCGATCCAGACACCGCGGCCGATCTCGGGGCCGATCCCGTCGAGCGTGTAGATCATCGGTTCTCGAACTCCCTGTTGAGGCCGCGCACGAAGTCGGACAGACCCGGCTGACGGTCGCGGCGCATGCGTTCGGCGGCAAGGATGGTGCGCAGGTCCGCCTCGGCGCGGTCGAGATCGTCGTTGATCAGGACATAGTCGTATTCGGCCCAGTGGCTGATCTCGGCCTCGGATTTCGCCATCCGGCCCGCGATCACCGCATCGCTGTCCTGCGCGCGCGTGCGCAGGCGGCGCTCCAGTTCCGCGATCGATGGCGGCAGGACGAAGATCGAGACCACATCCTTGCCGAGGACCGAGTTGCGGATCTGTTGCCCGCCCTGCCAGTCGATGTCGAAGAGCGTGTCGCGCCCCTCGGCCATCGCCGCCTCGACCGGCGCCTTGGGGGAGCCGTAGAAGTTGCCGAAGACCTCGGCATGTTCCAGCATCTCGCCCGCGGCGACCATCGCCTCGAACTCGGCCCGGCTGCGGAAATAGTAGTCGCGCCCGTCCACCTCGCCCGGCCGCGGCGCGCGCGTGGTGGCCGACACGGAAAAGCGCAGCGTCGGGTCCCAGGCCATCAGCCGTTTCGCCAGCGTCGATTTCCCCGCGCCCGAGGGCGAGGACAGGATGATGAGGAGACCCCGGCGCTGCATCGTCATTCCACGTTCTGAACCTGTTCGCGCATCTGGTCGATGACGGTCTTGAGGTCAAGCCCGATGCGCGTCAGATCGGCGTTGCCGGACTTGGAGCAGAGCGTGTTCGCCTCGCGCATGAATTCCTGCATCAGGAAGTCGAACTTGCGCCCGACCGCGCCCTTTTCGGCCAGAAGCCGTCCGGCCGCCGCGACATGGGCGGCCAGCCGGTCCAGTTCCTCGGTCACGTCGGCCTTCACCACCAGCAGCGCCAGTTCCTGCGCGACGCGCGCGGGGTCGGCCTCGGCCGCGCCGGCAAGGACGCGGGCCAGGTTGTCGCGCAGCGCCTGTTCCATCAGCGGCCGGCGCGCCTCGGCGGCCGCGCGGGCCGCCGAGGCAAGCTCGGCAACCCGCGCGATCTGGCCCGCGATGACGCCGGCCAGCGCCTGCCCCTCGGCCGCGCGCATGGCGTTGAAGGCCGTGAGCGCCGCGTCAAGGTCGGCCAGAAGGGCCGCCAGAAGCGGGCCGGTATCCTCCTCCGCCGCGCCGGTTTCCAGAACGCCGCGCAGGATCAGGATGTCGCTGGCCGCGGTCTGGCGAAGCTCGATCCCCCGTTGCGCGGCGACCTGCGACACCGTGGCCAGCGCATCCAGCGCCGCCGCAAGGCCCGCGGCATTGACGCGCGGCGCGCCGGCCTCGGCCCCGCGCGCGAGTTTCAGCGTGAGCGTGACGTTGCCGCGCGCCACCTGCGCGGTCACCGCCGCCCGTGCGGCCTGTTCCAGCCCCTCGATCCCCTCGGGCAGGCGCAGGCGAAGGTCCAGACCCTTGCCGTTGACGGCGCGAATCTCCCAGACCCAGTCGGCCCCCGCCCCGGCGCCCCGGCGCTCGGCGAAGCCCGTCATCGACATGAGCGCGTGATTTACCATCCGGGTCCTTTTTCCGCCCATCGCGGCGGCGATCGGCTATGTTAACGTTTGGGTAAGCATTTCGGACTTAGGGTTAACAAAGCCTGAACCCGACCACAACGGACGGTCTGTGAAATGCGAAAGGACGGGAAGGGCCGGGAGAGTGTGATGAGTGTGGATGGTTTTCCGGGGGGCGTGGTCGTCCCCTTCGCCGGGATGCGAAAGGACATGACGAAAACGATCGTGGAGGAGGTCCGCGCCTATTGGGAGGCGTTGCGCGCCGGCCGGCCGGTGCCGCTGCGCTCCGAGGTCGACCCCCGCGGAATCGAGGGCGCGCTCGACTGTTCCTTCATCCTTGAACGCGTGGCCCCGCAGGTGGTGCGATTCCGCGTCGCCGGCGGGCATCTCAACGACCTGATGGGGATGGAGGTGCGGGGCATGCCGCTGACCGCGATGCTGTCCCCGGCCTCGCGGGCGGAAATGGGGGCGGTGATCGCCGCGGTCTTCGACGGCCCCGCCGTGGCCGAGGTCTCGCTGATGGCCGAAACCGGGCCCGGCCGCCCGGCGCTTGGCGCGCGCCTCCTGATCCTGCCGATGCGCAGCGACCGCGGCGGGATCGACCGCGCGCTTGGCTGCATGCCCACGACCGGCCCGATCGGGCTGGCGCCGCGCCGCTTCACCCTGGTCGACGTGCGCCGGACCGACATCGTCGCAGGCCAGCCCACCCCGCCGCTCTCCCTGGCGACGCCGGGCTTTGCCGAGCCGATGGCGGGCTTTCTCAGGCCCGAACGCGGGCGGGCGCATCTGCGGCTGGTGAAGTCGGACGACTGATACGCAAACAGGCCCCGAAGGGCCCGCTTTCCGTTCCGGGAACGCGGCCGTCGCCTACATCCCCGCGGCCTTCTGCATCGCGCGGCGGTCCTGCAATTCCTCGGCGACGAGAAAGGCAAGCTCCAGCGACTGACTGGCGTTCAGGCGCGGGTCGCAGGCGGTGTGGTAGCGGTCGCTCAGGTCCTCGTCCGTCACCGCGCGCACGCCGCCGGTGCATTCGGTCACGTCCTTGCCGGTCATCTCGAAGTGCACGCCGCCGGGGATGGTGCCTTCCGCCTTGTGGACGGCAAAGAACTCCCGCACCTCGCGCAGCACAGAATCGAAGGGCCGGGTCTTGTAGCCCGAGGCCGACTTGATGGTGTTGCCGTGCATCGGGTCGCAGGTCCAGACGACGTTCGCGCCTTCCTCTTCGACCGCGCGCACAAGCCTTGGCAGGTGGTCGCCCACCTTGCCCGCGCCGAAGCGCGCGATCAGCGTCAGCCGCCCCGCCTCGTTCTCGGGGTTGAGCTTGCGCATCAGCACCTTCAGGTCGTCGGTCGACAGCGACGGGCCGCATTTCAGCCCGATCGGGTTCTGCACGCCGCGGCAGAATTCCACATGCGCGCCGTCGGGTTGGCGCGTGCGGTCGCCGATCCAGATCATGTGGCCCGAGCCCGCGACCGGCAGACCGGAGGTCGAATCGATCCGGCAGAGCGCCTCTTCATACTCCAGCAGCAGCGCCTCGTGGCTGGTGTAGAAGTCCACCGTCTGCATCGCGTGCACCGTGTCGGAGGTGACGCCCGCCGCCGCCATGAACTCCATCGCGTCCTGGATGCGGGTCGCGACCTCGCGATAGCGCGTGGCCTCGTCCTCGTCGGTGAAGCCGGAAATCCAGCTCTGGACGCGGTGCATGTCGGCGAAACCGCCGGTCGAGAAGGCGCGCAGAAGGTTCAGCGACGCCGCCGCCTGGGTGTAGGCCTGCAGCATCCGCGCCGGGTCCGGCACCCGCGCACCTTCGGTGAAGTCGAAGCCGTTGATGATGTCGCCCCGGTAGGACGGCAGCTCGACCCCCCCCACGACCTCGGTCGGCGCGGAGCGCGGCTTGGCGAACTGCCCGGCGACACGGCCGATCTTGACCACCGGCACCTTCGCGCCCCAGGTCAGGACGATGGCCATCTGCAGGATCACCTTGAAGGTGTCGCGGATGTTGTCGGCGGAAAACTCAGCGAAGCTTTCGGCGCAGTCCCCGCCCTGGAGCAGGAACGCGCGCCCCGCCGCCACATCGCCAAGCGCGCGCTTGAGCTTGCGCGTCTCGCCCGCGAAGACAAGCGGGGGCATCCGCGCGATCTGCGCCTCGACCGCCGCCAGCGCGGCCTGATCCGGATAATCCGGCATCTGCACCCGCGGACGGCTGCGCCAGTCGGATTTGTTCCAGCCCTTGGTCATGGGTCACTCCAAGCGTTTAGCGTTAACCGGGCGGCTTATACTGCCCCCCCCGGCGCCATGCAAACCGATTGCGGCGGCGACTGCCCCTTGCGGGGCACCCGATTTGATGGTTCTGTGCTCAAAACGACAGATCAGAGTCGCATTATGCCCCCCGCTCCCGCCGTCAGCAAGTCCGCGCCCGCCGCGGCGCCACGCCGAAAACGCTTCGTGTTCCTCCTGCTGGACCGGTTCACGATGCTCTCGTTTGCCGGCGCGATCGAGCCGCTGCGCATCGCCAACCGCGTGCTCGGCTTCCAGGCCTATACCTGGGTGCTCGCCGGCGAGAACGGGACCGAGGCGACCTGTTCCAACGGCGCCTCCTTCCGGCTCGACATGGGGCTCGAGGAGATCACGCGCGAGGATACGGTGCTCGTCTGCGGCGGCATCGACGTGCAGGACGCGACCAGCAAGCCGATTCTCAACTGGCTCCGCCGCGAGGCGCGCCGCGGGGCGGCGATCGGCGGGCTTTGCACCGGCGCCTATACCGTGGCCAAGGCCGGGCTTCTGGACGGCAAGCGGGCGACCATCCACTGGGAAAACCAGGACAGCTTCCTTGAGGAGTTCGAGGATGTGAAGCTGACCAAGTCGGTCTTCGTTCTGGACGGCAACCGCATGTCGACCGCGGGCGGCACCGCCTCGATCGACCTGATGCTGAAGATCATCGCCTCCGACCACGGCGAGGAGGTGGCCAACACGGTGGCCGACCAGCTCATCTATTCCTCGATCCGCACCGACCAGGACACGCAGCGCCTGTCGATCCCGACCCGGATCGGCGTGCGCCACCCGAAGCTCTCGCAGGTCATCCAGATGATGGAGAGCAACATCGAGGACCCGATCAGCCCGGCCGACCTGGCCGAGCGGGTGGGCATGTCGACCCGCCAGCTGGAACGGCTGTTCCGCCGCTACCTGAACCGCAGCCCGAAGCGGTACTACATGGAACTGAGGCTCCAGAAAGCGCGCAACCTGCTGATGCAGACCGACATGAGCGTCATCAACGTGGCGCTGGCCTGCGGCTTCGCCAGCCCGTCGCATTTCTCCAAGTGCTACCGCGCGCACTACAAGACGACGCCCTACCGCGAACGCGGCACCCACGGCGTGCCGGGCCTGGCGCGGCTGTCGATCTGAGGGCTATTCCGGCGCGATCCGGTAGACCGCGCCGCGGTCCACCGACAGGAACCAGATCGAGCCGTCCGGCGCCTCGCGGATGTCGCGGACACGGCCCGTCTCGCCCGAGCGCAGCGCCTCCTCCGCCCAGCCCGCGGCGGGGTCGAGCCGGGCGATATAGTCGAACTTCAGGCTGCCGACGAAATGGCTGCCCGCCCACGCGGGCCAGAGCCGGCCGGAATAGACCATGTGGCCCGAGGGCGCGATCGAGGGGTCCCAGTAATGGACCGGCTGTTCCATCCCCGCCCGCGCCGGCCCGGTGCCGATGGCGCTGCCATCGTAGTTCCGCCCGTAGGCGATCACCGGCCAGCCGTAGTTGCGCCCCGCTTCGATCAGGTTGATCTCGTCCCCGCCCATCGCGCCGTGCTCACTGGCCCAGAGCCGTCCCTCGGCATCGAAGGCCAGCCCCTGCGGGTTGCGATGGCCGAGCGTGTGGATCTCGGGGAAAGGCGCGTCGGGAAAGGGGCCGCCCGGTGCCGCGCGGCCATCGCGGGTGAGATGGACGATCTTGCCCTGCAGCCGGTCCAGCCGCTGCGCCGGATCGAAGGCGCCGCGTTCGCCCAGCGTCAGGAAGAGCGTGCCGTCCGGCGCCTCGGCCAGACGACCGCCGAAATGGATCCCGCCGGAGGTTCCAGGCGGCATTTCCCAGATCAGCTCCACCTCTTCGAGCCGCGCCTCGACAAGCCGCGCGCGCGCCACCGCCGTGCCTGCGCCCGCCCCCGTGCCCGCCCCTGCCCCCTGCGGCCGCGCGAAGCTGAAGAAGACCTCGCCCCGCGCCGCGAAGTCCCGCGGCACGAGGATGTCGAGAAGCCCGCCCTGCCCGCGCGCGAAGACGGCCGGGACGCCCGCGACCGCGACCCGCGCGCCGCCTGCGTCCTGCCGCCAGAGCCGGCCGCCGCGTTCGGTGACCAGGAACCCGCCGTCCGGCAGGAACGCGAGCGACCACGGCTCCTTGAGCCCGGTCGCGACGGCCACGACGGACAGCCGGCCCTGGCTCGTCTCCATCGCCCAGGCCGCGGGCCGGCAAAGGACAAGGGCCACCAGCATCAGAAGAACGCGCCGCCAGAAACCGGACCCGTTCGCACGCCACCGCATCCCGCACTCCCCTTCCCGGCAGGGCCGTCCGCGACCCGGCCCTTGTTCCCCTGCGCGAACGGCTTTCCTTTTGCCGAAAGCCGCACTAGTTTCGCTGCCAGGATATTTATCCAACATGGGAGCAATCTGATGAAGAAACTTCTCGCCGCGACCGCTTCGGTCGCGCTCATTGCCGGTGCGGCCAGCGCCGAGGACATCAAGATCGGTGTCGTCCTGGGCTTCACCGGCCCGCTGGAATCGATCACTCCGGCGATGGGTGCGGCGGCCGAACTCGCGATGAAGGAAGTCACCGACAGCGGCAAGCTGCTGGGCGGGTCCACCGTGACCTCGGTCCGCGGCGATTCGACCTGCGTCGATGCCGCCGCCGCGACCGCCGCCGCCGAGCGTGTGGTGACCACCGACAAGGTCTCCGCGATCATGGGTGCGGACTGCTCCGGCGTGACCGGCGCGATCCTGTCGAACGTCGCGGTGCCGAACGGCATCGTGATGGTCTCGCCCTCGGCGACCTCGCCGGCGCTCTCGACGGCCGAGGACAACGGTCTGTTCTTCCGCACCGCGCCCTCGGACGCGCGCCAGGGTGAGGTCGTGACCGACATCCTGAAGGAAAAGGGCATCGGCTCCATCGCCATTTCCTACACCAACAACGACTACGGCAAGGGTCTGGCGGAATCGATCCAGCGCAACTTCGAGGCGGCAGGCGGCACCGTCACCATCTCGGCCGCGCATGAGGACGGCAAGGCCGACTACTCGGCCGAAGTGGGCGCGCTGGCCTCGGCCGGCGGCGACGTGCTCGTGGTCGCGGGCTACGTCGACCAGGGCGGCTCGGGCGTGGTGCGCGCGGCGATCGACACCGGCGCCTTCTCGACCTTCTACTTCCCCGACGGGATGGTGGGCCAGAAGCTGAACGAGAACTTCGGCGCCGAACTGAACGGCTCCTACGGCGCCTATCCGGGCACCGACAGCCAGGGCGCGGCGATGTTCAAGGACCTCGCCGGTGCCGCGGGCATCGACGGGACCTCGGCCTTCGCGCCCGAAAGCTATGACGCGGCGGCACTGATCATGCTGGCGATGGCGGCGGCGGGTTCGTCGAACTCGGCCGATTTCTCCGGCAAGATCATGGACCTGGCCAACGCGCCGGGCGAAAAGATCTACCCGGGCGAACTCGCCAAGGCGCTCGACCTGATCGCGGCCGGCACCGAGATCGATTATGAAGGTGCCAGCGCGGTGGAACTGGTGGGCCCGGGCGAAAGCAAGGGCAACTACCAGGAAATCCTCTTCGCCGATGGCGTCTATTCGACGGTGAACTACCGCTAAGCGGCGTCACTTCCCAGGGGCAGCCCGGATCAACCGGGCTGCCTTTCCATATCGACAGACGCGGGCGAACCCGCGCGAAGGGGTGGAAACGCATGATCATCGTCGAGGATCTGCACAAGCATTTCGGCGGCTTCCGCGCGGTCGACGGCGCCTCGCTGGAGATTGCCAGCGGCTCGATCACCGGGCTTATCGGGCCCAACGGAGCGGGCAAGTCGACGCTCTTCAACGTCATCGCCGGGGTGCACAAGCCGACGTCGGGCCGCGTCCTCATGGACGGCGAGGACATCACCGGCCTGCCGCCGCACGACCTGTTCCACAAGGGCCTCTTGCGCACCTTCCAGATCGCGCACGAGTTTTCCTCGATGTCGGTCAGGGAAAACCTGATGATGGTGCCCGCCGGCCAGTCGGGGGAGACGCTGTGGAACACCTGGTTCCACCGCGCCCGCATCCGCGAGGAAGAAGCGGCGCTGGCGAAGAAGGCCGACGAGGTTCTTGATTTCCTGACGATTTCTCATCTTGCCGACGAACGCGCAGGCAACCTTTCCGGCGGCCAGAAGAAGCTTCTGGAACTGGGCCGCACGATGATGGTGGAGGCCAAGATCGTGTTCCTCGACGAGGTCGGCGCGGGCGTGAACCGGACGCTCCTGAACACGATCGGCGACGCCATCGTGCGGCTGAACAAGGAACGCGGCTATACCTTCTGCGTGATCGAACACGACATGGATTTCATCGGCCGCCTCTGCGACCCGGTCATCGTCATGGCCGAGGGCAAGGTGCTGGCCGAAGGGTCCGCCGCGCATATCATGGAGAACGAGGCGGTGATCGAAGCCTATCTGGGGCGCGGCCTCAAGAACAAGGTCAAGTCCGAGGCGGCAGCGGAGGCCGGGGCATGAGCAACACCGGCAACCCCTACCAGGACGACCGCGGCAACAAGGACCGCTCCATCACCAACTCCGGCGGCGGCACGATGACGCTGCCCGGCACCTCCGGCCGCGCGACCCCTGCCCCCGGCGGCCCCTTCCTTGCCGCCGAGATGATGACGGGCGGCTACGGCCCGGTCGACATCCTGCACGACTGCACGCTGACGGTGGAAAAGGGCGAGATCGCGGTCATCGTCGGCCCGAACGGCGCCGGCAAGTCGACCGCGATGAAGGCCGTGTTCGGCATGCTGAACCTGCGCGGCGGCCATGTGAAGCTGGACGGAGAGGACATCACCCTGCTTTCCCCGCAGGACAGGGTGGCCAAGGGCATGGGCTTTGTCCCGCAGGTCAACAACGTCTTCCCGTCGATGTCGGTCGAGGAGAACCTGGAGATGGGCGCCTTCCTGCGCCGCGACGACTTCCGCGCCACGATGGAGCAGGTCTACGACCTGTTCCCGATCCTCAAGGACAAGCGCCGGCAGGCGGCGGGCGAGTTGTCGGGCGGCCAGCGCCAGCAGGTCGCGGTCGGGCGCGCGCTAATGACCCAGCCGAAGCTCCTGATGCTCGACGAACCCACCGCCGGCGTCTCCCCCATCGTCATGGACGAGCTTTTCGACCGCATCATCGAGGTGGCGCGCACCGGCATCTCGATCCTGATGGTCGAACAGAACGCCCGCCAGGCGCTGGAGATCGCCGACAAGGGCTATGTCCTTGTACAGGGCGCCAACCGCTACACCGACACCGGGGAGGCGCTTCTGGCCAACCCCGAGGTCCGCCGCACCTTCCTGGGGGGCTGAGACATGGACCTTCTCAACGCGATCGTCGCACTTCTGAACTTCGTCGTCATTCCCGCCACAGCCTATGGCGCGCAGCTTGCGCTTGGCGCGCTTGGCGTGACGCTGATCTACGGCATCCTGCGCTTTTCCAACTTCGCCCATGGCGACACGATGGCGCTTGGCACCGGCTTCGTGATCCTTTTCACCTGGTGGCTGCAATCCATGGGGCTGAGCTTCGGCCCCCTGCCCACGGCTTTCCTCGCCCTGCCCCTCGGCATCGCGCTGACCGCCGCCGTGGTGCTGCTGACCGACCGCTCCGTCTACCGCTTCTACCGCAAGCAGAAGGCGGCGCCGGTGATCCTCGTCATCGTCTCGATGGGGGTGATGTTCGTGATGAACGGCGTCACCCGCTTCGTCATCGGCGTGGACGAAATCCGCTTTGCCGACGGCGCCAAGTTCCTCATCAACGCCAACGACTTCAAGGCGGCGACGGGGCTGGCGGAGGGGCTGGCGTTCAAGGCAAGCCAGGCGCAGACCATCGTCACCGCCGTCGCGGTCGTGGCGCTGCTCTTCTGGTTCCTGAACAAGACCCGCACCGGCAAGTCGATGCGCGCCTATTCCGACAACGAGGATCTGGCGCTGCTGTCGGGCATCAGCCCCGAGCGGGTCGTGGCGGTGACCTGGATCATCGCCTCGGGCCTCGCGGTCATTGCCGGCACGCTTTACGGCCTCGACAAGTCGTTCAAGGCGTTCAACTACTTCCAGCTTCTGCTGCCGATCTTCGCCTCCGCCATCGTCGGCGGGCTGGGCAGTCCGCTCGGCGCCATCGCCGGCGGCTTCCTGATCGCCTTCAGCGAGGTGGGCTTCACCTACGCCTGGAAGAAGGTCGCGACCTATGTCCTGCCCGAGAGCCTTGCCCCCGACGGGCTCGCGCAGCTTCTGTCCACCGACTACAAGTTCGCGGTCTCCTTCGCGATCCTGATCGTCGTCCTGCTTTTCAAGCCCACCGGCCTCTTCAAGGGGAAATCGGTATGAACACGCGCAACATCGTCCTTTTCGCGGGCATGGCCCTTCTGATCGTCCTGGAAGGGTCCACCACCTTCGGCGGCATCTTCGGCGGCAGCTGGAACACGGCGCTGTTCATCGTGAACTTTGGCCTCCTCTCGGCGATCATGTCGCTGGGCGTCAACATGCAGTGGGGCTACGCCGGCCTCTTCAACGTCGGTGTCGTGGGCTTCATCGCGCTTGGCGGACTTGCCCCGGTGCTGATTGCCACCCCGCCGGTGACCGAGGTCTGGACAGCCTCCGGCGCCGGGCGGCTCATCTTCGCGCTGATCGTGGGCGCGGGGGTGATAGCGCTCGCCATCGTGCTCAACAACCGCCTTCGCGGCCGCGCCCGGCTGCTGGCGCTGTGCGTGACGCTGATCGGCGGCTTCTTCCTTTACCGCGCGCTCTTCGATCCGGCGGCCGAGGTGGTGGAGGCGTTCAACCCCGCCACAAACTCCAACCTCGGCGGCCTTGGCCTGCCGGTGCTCCTGTCCTGGCCGGTCGGTGCGGCGCTGGCGGCGGGGGCGGCCTGGCTGATCGGCAAGACGGCACTTGGCCTGCGTTCCGACTACCTCGCCATCGCCACCCTCGGCATCGGCGAGATCATCGTCGCGGTGCTGAAGAACGAGGACTGGCTGGCGCGCGGGGTCAAGAACGTGATCGGCATCCCGCGCCCGGTGCCCTATGAGGTCGATCTTCAGAACAGCCCCGGCTTCGTCGATTTCGCCGCCAACTTCGGCGCCGACCCCGTCGTGGCCTCCACCATCGTGGTCAAGCTGCTTTACGCGGCGCTTTTCCTTGTCGTGCTGCTGGTCCTGACCATGGCGACCGAACTGGCGCTGAAATCGCCCTGGGGGCGGATGATGCGCGCCATCCGCGACAACGAGGTCGCGGCCGAGGCGATGGGCAAGAACGTCACCGGGCGCCATCTGCAGATCTTCATGCTCGGCTCGGCCGTGTGCGGCTTCGCCGGCGCGATGATGGTGACGATGGACAGCCTGCACAACCCCGGCACCTACAGCCCGCTGCGCTTCACCTTCCTCATCTGGGTCATGGTGATCGTCGGCGGGTCGGGCAACAACTGGGGCGCCATCCTTGGCGGCTTCCTGATCAGCTTCCTCTGGCTCAAGGTCGAGGCCTGGGGGCCGGCCGCGCTCGACTACCTGACCTCGGGCATGGACCCGACCTCGCCGCTGCGCACCCACCTGCAGGACTCGGCCGCCCACATGCGCCTCATCGCGCTCGGCCTCGTGCTGCTCCTGGTGCTGCGGTTCAGTCCACGTGGCCTGATCCCGGAGAAATGACGCGGCGGCAGGCACCGCGCATCCGGGCCGGGGGGAGACCCCCGGCCTTCGCCTTTCTGGGGCTCGGAAATCCGAAACGACATCTTTTGTCGCGGATCGACATGCCGGACGCCGCGTTCGCGCCTTGATTGGTCGCAATTTCTGCGGGAGGCGAACATGAAGACCGAAGCACAGGTCGTGGTCATCGGCGGCGGGGTCGTCGGTTGCTCGGTGCTCTATCACCTGACGAAGTACGGCTGGACCGACGTGATGCTGATCGAACGCTCGACGCTCACCTCCGGGTCCACCTGGCACGCGGCGGGCGGGTTCCACACCCTTAACGGCGACACCAACATGGCCGCGCTGCAGGGCTACACGATCCAGCTTTACAAGGAGCTGGAGAAGATCACGGGCATGTCCTGCGGCCTTCACCATGTCGGCGGCATCACGCTGGCCGACAACCAGGAACGCTTCGACATGCTGAAGGCGGAGCGGGCCAAGCACCGCTACATGGGCCTTCACACCGAAATCCTCGGGCCGGCCGAGATCGAGAAGTTCACCGACGGCCTTGTCGATACCAAGGGCATCATCGGCGCGCTCTACGATCCGCTCGACGGTCACCTCGACCCCTCCGGCACCACCCACGCCTACGCCCGCGCGGCGAAGATGGGCGGCGCCACGATCGAGGAGCATAACCGCGTGCTCGCCACCACCCCGCGCGCGGACGGAAGCTGGGACGTGGTGACCGAAAAGGGCACCGTCCATGCCGAACACGTCGTCAACGCCGGCGGCCTCTGGGCGCGCGAGGTCGGCGCCATGGCCGGCGTCTACCTGCCCTTGCTGCCGATGGCGCACCAATACCTCGTCACCGACGACATCCCCGAGATCATGGACATCCTGAAATCGGGCCGCGAGTTTCCCCATGTCATGGACCCCGGCGGCGAAAGCTATCTCCGGCAGGAGGGACGCGGGCTCTGCATCGGCTTCTACGAGAAACCCTGCGAACCCTGGAGCGTGGACGGCACGCCCTGGGAATTCGGCCACGAGCTTCTGAACGAGCAGTTCGACAAGATCGAGGACTCGGTCAATTTCGCCTACCGCCGCTTCCCCGTCCTCGAACGCTCGGGCGTCAAGCGGGTGATCCACGGCCCCTTCACCTTTGCCCCCGACGGCAACCCGCTGATCGGTCCGGTGCCGGGCCTCAGGAACTACTGGTCCGCCTGCGCGGTCATGGCGGGCTTCAGCCAGGGCGGCGGCATGGGCAAATCGCTGGCCGAATGGATGATCCACGGCGAGACCGAGGTCGACCCTCGCGGCTTCGATGTCGCCCGCTTCGGCAAGTGGACGACGCCGGGCTACACCGTCCCGAAGGTCATCGAGAACTACCAGATGCGCTTCTCGGTCTCCTACCCGAACGAGGAGCGCCCCGCCGCCCGCCCCTTCCGCACCACGCCGATGTACGACATCTTCGACAGCATGGGTGCGGTCTGGGGCGCGCAATACGGGCTCGAGGTGGTGAACTACTTCGCCCTGCCGGGCGAGCCGCGCCATGAGACGCCCTCCTTCAAGCGCTCGAACGCGTGGGAGGCGACGCGCCAGGAAGTGATGGCCGTGCGCGAGGCGGTGGGCATCAACGAGGTGCAGAACTTCGGCAAGTTCCGGGTCAGGGGGCCGAACGCGCGCGCCTGGCTTGACCGGATCATGGCGGGTGCCATCCCGCAACCGGGGCGCCTGTCGCTGACCCCGATGCTCAGCCCCAAGGGCAAGATCATCGGCGACTTCACCGTCACCTGCATCAGCGAGACCGAGTTCCAGATCACCGGCAGCTATGGCGCGCAGGACCAGCACCTGCGCTGGTTCGAGGCGAATCTGGATGCGGGCGTGAGCGTCGAAAACGTCTCAGACCGGATCACCGGGTTCCAGATCGCCGGGCCGAACGCGCGCGCGCTTCTGGCGCGCGTCACCCGCGCCGATGTCTCGGCCGAGGCGTTCCGCTTCATGGATGCGCGCCGCATGACCATCGGCATGGCCGACTGCCTGGTGCAGCGGGTCAGCTATACCGGCGACCTGGGGTATGAGATCTTCACCGACTTCATGTCCGAGCGCCACCTCTGGCACACCCTCTGGGCCGCAGGCCAGGACCTGGGCCTGCGCCCCTTCGGCATGCGCGCGATGATGTCGCTCCGGCTCGACAAGTGGTTCGGAAGCTGGGCGCGCGAATTCAGCCCGGACTACTTCCCCGGCGAAACCGGCATCGACCGCTTCATCCGCTGGAACAAGCCCGCCGACTGGATCGGCAAGGCCCCCGCCATGGCCGAAAAGGCGGCCGGGCCCAAGCGGCGGCTCTGCGCCTTCATCGTCGATGCGGCCGATGCCGACGTGGTGGCCTATGAACCGCTCTGGATCGGCGACAAGGTGGTGGGTTTCTGCACGAGCGGAGGCTATTCGCACTGGACGGGCCAGTCGGTCGCGCAGGCCTTCGTGCCGGTCGAACTGATCCGCGAGGGGCTTGAGGGCGAGATCGAGATCCTTGGCGAACGCCGCAAGGCGCGCATGGTGAACAGCCCGCTCTGGGATGCAGACGGGGCGCGGATGCGCGGCTAGGCGCCGGAAGGATCGCGTTGCGGTTGTCTCTCCCCTTGCCAGCGCGCGGCGCGGACGGGATAATCCACCCCACACGTCATGGGGTGGCCGGGCGTCGGGTGCAGGTCAGGTTTGAATGAGTAACGTCGCGATCCTCATCCCCGCGGCCGGCAGTTCAAGCCGGATGCGCGGCACCGACAAGCTGATGGAGCCCGTCGAGGACGAGCCCATGCTGCGGCGGATTGCGCGGCTCTCGTTGGCGGCCAGTCCTTACGTCTTCGTTACCCTGCCCGACGGCGGCCCCCATGCGCTGCCGCGCAAGTCGGTCCTGACCGGCCTGCAGGTCCGCATGCTGCCGATCGGGGACGCGCACGAAGGCATGTCCGCCTCGCTCCGCGCGGGGGTTGCCGCGGCGGGCCGGCAGGCGGTTTCCGGCCTGATGGTGGTTCCGGCGGATATGCCGGAACTGACCGCGCCCGACCTCATCACGGTCGCGACGATTTTCGAGGATGAACCCGAAACAGTGCTGCGCGCGACCGCATCGGACTACACGCCCGGCCACCCGGTCGTCTTCCCCCTGCGCCTGTTCACGGCCATCGCCGTCCTGACCGGCGACAAGGGCGCGCGCAAGCTCCTGGAGGGCGAGGCGGCGCGGCTTCTGCCGCTGCCGGGGCGGCACGCCACGACCGACCTCGATTCGCCCGAGGACTGGGCAGAGTGGCGGAAGGGGAAAGACCGCAAACCCGTCTAGGGCCGAATGCGGGGCTTCCTTCGCTCAGGCGGCGGCGATGCGGCGCAGCCGGTCGGCGTTCGGCCGGGCCGGCGCGCTCATCCCGCCGGTCAGGCGCGCGGCAAGATCCGCCCGCGCCGCTTGCGGCAGGGCGGCCAGGATGCTTGGCGATACCGGCAGGCTTTCCGTCCAGGCCCCGTTCGCGCAGAGAATCTCATGCGTGCCCAGTGCCAGGTGGACATAGTCGGCGCGGGCCGATGCGGCGCGGGTGATCCCCGCCATCCCGACAAGATCGGCCGCGCGCGCCAGCGACTCGGACGCGACGCCCAGTGCCGCGCCGAACTCCCCGGTCAGGAGCAGCCGCTGGTCGGGCGACAGCACGGTTTCGCGCGCCGGGCTCCCCTCGCCCAGGGCACCGGGGGCGACCACCACCGGCAGGGCCGAGGGCCGCGGCGCAGACGGGCCGGCCCGCCGGAACAGCCAAAGGATCGCGCGATAGCCATTGTCGCGGGTCAGGACGCGGTCGCCGGGGTGCAGCGTTTCCACCGCCCGTTCGCCGCGGTCGGTGAGGATCATCGTGCCTTGCAGGAAGGCTGGCAGCACCAGCGCGTCATCCCCGCCGAACGCGGCCTGCCGCGCCCACACCACCGACCCGTCAAATCCCCGATCGAGCACCGCACCAATCCGTTTCAACCCTGACGGTAGGTCAATAGCGGTCCAATGCGGTCGGTTTGTGGCCGCTTCGGTCAAAAAATGCGCCGGATTCCGGCACGCCGCCACACCGGGGACACGGGTTTTCACAGATCCGTTAATGCCACAGGGGTAGCCGGATCACCGCCGCGTTGGGGGACAGTGCCGAGGCTTCGGCCACAAGCGCCTCCAGTTCCGGGAACAGCGCGTAGATCTCGAAGCGCTGCGCGTTTCCCAGCCCGTTCACCGCCGTGTCCCCGGGGTGAAAGGCCTCGCACCAGGCGCCGTTCACCAGGATCATCTCGTGCCGGTCAAATACCGGATGCCAATAGGCGCAGTCGTCGCATCCAGCCGCCGGGACCGCATGGCATCCGACCATGTGCTTGGCCGAAACCAGCGCCTCGTGTTCCTCGAACCGGATCAGGCTGCGGTCACGCGGGGCCAGGATGCGCTGGTTCGGGCTTGCGCGCATTTCCGCCTCCGGCAACCAGCCGTCAAGCATGCCCTGGGCGATGCGCAAAGGGCAAAGGCGGTTGCCCGCGTCCAGCATCTCGCCCTCAAGCCGCCGCGTGCCGATCCAGCGGATGCGCTGCAAGCCGTTGTCGCGGGTCATGACAAGGTCACCCACCCGCAGCGTCTCTGCCGCCACCTCTCCGCGATCGGTGGCGACGACAAGGCCCCCCGCTCCGCCCCCTGTCAGAAGTGGCATGTCAGGCGCCCCTGCCCCGCAGGCGGCATTCGTCCCGCCGGCCCGAGGTGCTTCCCCTACCCTCAGCACTCGTCACTTGCACACGTTCCCCCGGCCGTTCCGGCCCTGTGTCGCCGCTGCTGCCTAAGCGCGACCCGCGCCGGCGCAGCGTTTTCCTGCCCTTGGTCTAGCGCCGCGGGGGCCGGGGACAAAGCAGATTGTGGCAAAACTATGTCGTCCGCCCCGCGATCCCCCTTCCGGAACGGAGACAATCGCGGTCCCGAACCAGCGCTATTACGCCCATCATGCCGGGGTTTTCGCGGCCTGGAGCAAGATTGATCCCTAACCAAGAACAATAGACCTGCAGAGATGCGGTAATTGTCTTCGGAACGGGAACGGAAGACGCGAGTTCCCGGTCTTCCCCCCTTCAATCGCACGCCGTCGCCCGTTTCCAGCCGACGAACAGGCGCATTTCCGCGATGTATTGGCGACAGGCCGGAAACTGCGGCCGCCCGGTCCCGGTCCCCGCGGGCGGTGCGGGCCGGACAGGAGGGAGGAAGCGGCAATCTGGTGCCCGAGGTCGGACTCGAACCGACATACCTTGCGGTGGCGGATTTTGAATCCGCTGCGTCTACCATTCCGCCACTCGGGCCGCCGGCTTGCGATCTATCCCGCCACGGCGCGCAAGACAAGCGGTTTGCGGGCCCTCAGAGGCGCGTGGCGGCGAAGGTGTCGCACTCGGCGATGCGGCCGGTCTCGTAGCCGCGCGCGAACCAGCGTTCGCGCTGGTCCGAGGTGCCGTGGGTGAAGGTATGCGGCATCGGCTGGCGCCCGGCGTTGCGTTGCAGCGTGTCGTCGCCGATCTGGCGGGCGGCGTTCAGCGCCTCCTTCAGGTCGCCCGGCTCGATCGTGCCCAGCACCGCCTCGGCCTGGTGCGCCCAGATGCCCGACAGGCAGTCGGCCTGCAACTCGATCCGGACCGAGATCGCGTTCGCCTCGGTCTGGCTGGCCCGCTGGCGCGCGGCGTTCGCCTGCGAGAGGATCCCCAGTTCGTCCTGGACATGGTGCGCGACCTCGTGCGCGACCACATAGGCGGCGGCGAAATCGCCCCCCGCGCCCAGTTGCCGCGACAGGGTGACGAAGAATTCGGTGTCGAGGTAGATCTTGCGGTCGACCGGGCAATAGAACGGCCCCGTCGCGGCCGAGGCGGTGGCGCAGGGCGACTGCGTCATGCCCTTGAAGAGGACGAGCACCGGCGGGACGTAGGTTTCGCCCAGTTCGGCGCGGAAGACGCGGCCCCAGATCTCCTCGGTGTCGGCCAGCGTCACGGCCACGAATTCCCCGGCCTGAAGGTCGGCCTCGGTCAGTTCGGCGCTGCCCGTGGTCCCGCCGCCGCCCTGCTGGCGCGACAGTTCGTCAAGCACCGGCGTCACGTCGACGCCAAGGAAATAGGCGATGACGACGATGGCGAAGATGCCAAGCCCGCCGGCCCTGACCGGCCCCGCCCGCCGCGCCATCCGCCGCCGGTCCTCGATGTTGTCGCTTTGCCGACGACCCTGCCACCGCATGGCGCACCTCTTCCCTGCCCGTCCGGGGCACGATAACGCGCGGAACGGCCGAACGCAAAGCCGCTTGACGTCCCCCGCGCCGCATGGCCTATAAGGCCGTTCGCGCCCCGCTGGCCGCGCGTCAGGACGGAGATTTCCGGCAATGATCCGAAGCCTTTACGACAGGACGATGCGGCTTGCCAGCCACCGGCACGCGATGCCGGCGCTCGCGGTCGTGTCCTTTGTCGAAAGCTCCGTCTTTCCGATCCCGCCCGACGCGCTGATGATCCCGATGATCCTGGCGCGTCCGTCGCGGGCCTGGCTTGTCGCCCTTGTCGCCCTCGTGGCCTCGGTGCTGGGCGGGCTTCTGGGCTACGCCATAGGCGCCTTCGCCTTCAACGAGATCGGTCAGCCGATCCTTGCCTCGCTCGGCAAGGCCGATGCCATGGCCGAATTCAGCACCAGGTTCAACGACTTCGGCTTCTGGGCGGTGCTGATCGCCGGAGTGACCCCCTTCCCCTACAAGGTCATCACCATCATGTCGGGCTGGACCGGCATGCCGATCGCGACCTTCGTCCTGACCTCGATCCTCGCCCGCGGCCTGCGCTTCTTCATCGTGGCGGGGCTTCTGTGGAAGTTCGGGGCGCCGGTGCGCGATTTCATCGAACGGCGGCTCGGGCTTCTGTTCACGCTCTTCATCGGCCTCCTGCTCGGCGGCTTTCTCCTGGTGCGCTACCTGTGACGCAACGCAATCTGATCCTCCTGGCCGGGCTCGGCTCGCTCCTCCTTCTTGGCGGGGCCTTCGTCTTCCAGGCGCTCGGCTACGCCCCCTGCAAGCTCTGCCTCTGGCAGCGCTGGCCACACGCGGTGGCCATCGTCCTTGCGGGGCTCTCGCTTATCGTCGCGCATCGGGCGCTGCCCTGGCTCGGCGCCGCTGCGGCCGCCACCACGGGCGCCATCGGGGTTTTCCACGCCGGGGTGGAGCTGAAATGGTGGGAAGGCCCCACCACCTGCACCTCCGGCGCGGTCGGGG
Source organism: Albidovulum sediminis (assembly GCF_025380365.1). Classification (GTDB taxonomy): domain Bacteria; phylum Pseudomonadota; class Alphaproteobacteria; order Rhodobacterales; family Rhodobacteraceae; genus Albidovulum; species Albidovulum sediminis. Next base: position 902,132 of record NZ_JAOCQF010000001.1, on the reverse strand, counting down.
GGATGAGCGTCGACGATCTCCTGGCGCAGATCAACGCCGCGCCGCTGATCCGCTGCGACGAAATCGCCTGGAGCCTGTTCGGCGTCTCCATGGCGGGCTGGAACGCGATCCTGTCCTTCGCGCTCGCCGCGCTTTGGGTTGCCGCCGCCACGCGGCGCGCCTGATCAGCGTCGGCTCGCCCGCCGGGTCGACAGCAGCAGGCTCGTCTCCGAGGCCAGAACGCCTTCGTAGTTGCGCACCTTGAGGAGGACCGCGTCCAGTTCCTCCAGCGTGCGCGTCCCGATCTCCGCGATCACGTCCCAGCGCCCGTTGGTGGAATGGACCGCGGTGATCTCCGGCAATCCGGCCAGCCGGGCCATGATCCGCTCCGTCCCCCGCCCCTCGATGGCGATCATCATCAGCCCGCGCACCGGCTGCGCAGTCACGTCCGACCGGGTCAGCACGGTAAAGCCGACGATCTCGCCCCGCGCCGAAAGCCGCTCCATCCGTGCCCGCACGGTCGCCCGTGCGATCCCCAGACGGTCGGCGAGATCGGACAGCGCCGCGCGCCCGTCGCGCCTCAACTCCCCGATGATCCGCTGGTCGATTTCGTCCAGATCGCTCTTTCCGGCTGACATTTCGGACAATCCCCTGACCGTTCCGACAAAAAGAATGGTTCAATCCGACACAAACCGACAACACACTTTGCCGCAAGCCTGAATCTACAAGGAACGATCCATGACCAAGACCTGCATCCTGATCGGTGCCCCGATCGACACCGGGCAGAAGCGCGCGGGCTGCCTGATGGGGCCTGCGGCCTACCGTGTCGCGGGGCTGGCGCAGGCCATCGCCGACACCGGCAACCGGGCCGAGGACTGGGGCGACCTGGCGCTGCCTGCGCTGGGGGACGCCACCTGCCCCAACCCGGCGGTTCATTCGCTGGCCGAAACCGTGGGCTGGACCGCGGCGCTGGCCGATGCCGCCCTCCGCGCGATGGGCCGGGGCTTCCCGATCTTCCTGGGCGGCGACCATTCGCTCTCGCTCGGCTCCGTCGCCGGGGTCGCGGCGCATGCGCAGGCGGCGGGCCGGCCGCTCTTCGTGCTCTGGCTCGACGCGCATTCGGACTACCACACGCCACTGACCACCGCCTCGGGCAACCTGCACGGCACGCCGGTCGCCTATATCGCGGGCGAGCCGGGCTTTGACGCCTTCCCGCCCTTCCCCGCCCCGGTCGCGCCGGAGCGCATCTGTCTTTACGGCATCCGCTCGGTCGACGGCCCGGAACACGCGGGGCTCCTCAAGACCGACGCCACCATCTGCGACATGCGCGTGCTGGACGAGCGCGGCATCGTCGCCCCCCTGCGCGAGTTTCTGGACAAGGTCCGGGCCGAGAATGGCCTCCTCCACGTCTCGCTCGACGTCGATTTCCTCGACCCCGGCATCGCGCCCGCGGTCGGTACCACCGTGCCGGGCGGCATCACCTTCCGCGAGGCGCATCTGGTGATGGAGCTTCTGCACGAAAGCGGCCTTGTCACCTCGCTCGACCTCGTGGAACTGAACCCCTTCCTCGACGAACGCGGACGCACCGCAAAGCTCATGGTCGACCTCGTCGGCTCGCTCATGGGCCGCAAGGTCTTCGACCGCCCGACCCGGAGTTTCGGATGATGCGCGACAAGCTTAACATCGTTCCTTTCGTCAGCGTCGACAACATGATGCGGCTCGTCCTTCATCTGGGCGTCGACCGCGTCCTGACCGAGATCGCGGACTACATCGAGGCCGACTTCCGCCGTTGGCCGCTGTTCGACAAGACCCCGCGCGTGGCCTCCCATTCCGATGTCGGCGTGATCGAGCTGATGCCCACCTCTGACGGGGAGATGTACGGGTTCAAGTATGTGAACGGCCATCCCAAGAACATGAGGGAAGGCCTGCAAACCGTTACCGCCTTCGGGCTTCTGGCCGATGTCAACACCGGCTACCCGATCCTCTTGACCGAGATGACGATCCTGACCGCACTGCGCACCGCCGCGATGTCGGCTTTGGCCGCGAAGCATCTCGCGCCGAAGGGCGCGCGGACCATGGCGATGATCGGCAACGGCGCGCAGGCGGAATTCCAGGCGCTGGCCTTCCGCGCGATCTGCGGCATCGACACCGTGCGGCTTTACGACATCGACCCCGCCGCGACCGAAAAGTGCATCCGCAACCTCCAGGGCTCGGGCCTCAGGACCGTCTTCTGCCGCTCGAACGAAGAGGCGGTCGAAGGGGCCGGGATCATCACCACCTGCACCGCCGACAAGCAGTATGCGACGATCCTGACCGACAACCTCGTCGGCGCCGGCGTCCACATCAACGCCGTCGGCGGCGACTGCCCCGGCAAGACCGAACTCCACCGCGACATCCTTCTGCGGTCGTCGATCTTCGTCGAATATCCGCCCCAGACCCGGATCGAGGGCGAAATCCAGCAGCTTGACGCCGATCACCCGGTCACCGAGCTTTGGCAGGTCATGACGGGCCAGGCTGCCGGTCGGACCGATCCGCGCCAGATCACGCTTTTCGACAGTGTCGGCTTCGCGATCGAGGATTTCTCGGCCCTGCGCTACATCCACGACCGGCTGAAGGGGACCGGCTTCTTCGAGGAACTGGACATGATCGCGGACCCCGACGATCCGCGCGACCTTTACGGCATGCTGCTCAGGGCGAAGGCGGGGATGACCTCCGCCGCCTGAAGTGGCCGCGCGCCCAGCGGAGGAAGGCGGCGATGCGTGGATGGCTGGCATCGCGCGCATCCGCCAGCATCCAGACCGGCGTCGGCGGCGGCCCCGGCAGACCCACCGCGACAAGCCCCGCCGCCAGCGCCCCTGGCAACAGTGCGATCCCCTGCCCGCGCTCGCAGGCCGCGCGCTGTGCCAGCGGGCTTGATGACAGCATCGCCACCTGCCCGCCAAGCCCCGCCAGCCAGCGATAGGCCGAAATCTCCGCCAGCGAGGCAGAGGCGCGGATGACCCTGTGCCCGTCCAGCGTCGCGGCCCCCGGGACCGGCGCGCAATGCGCCAGGTAATCCGGCGCGGCGTATAGCCCCCAGTCGATCTGCCCGATCTCCACCGCCTGGGCACCGTCGGGCGCGCTTTCGGCAGGCGTCACCAGAATGTCGTAGCCCGCGGGCGGCAGCGCGAACAGATCCTCGTGCACCGAAAGATCGGCCGCAACACCGCCCCGCTCCGCCCATGCGGACAGCGCATCGGCCAGAAACAGCCCCGCCGTCACCTCGCAGGCCGCCACGCGGATCGGGGGTGCCGCCCCCTCCAGCGACGGAACGAGCGCGTCATGCGCCTGTCGCATCGCCCGCGCCGCCTGAAGCAGGGCCGCCCCGCGCGCGGTCGGCTCAAGCCCGCCCCCCGCACCACGGAGAAGAAGCGGGAAGCCCCCGGCCTCCAGCGCCGCAAGGCGGCGCGACATGGTGGACTGGCTGACCCCGGCACGCCGCGCCGCCGCCGACAGGCTGCCGGCCTCGTGCATCAGCAGAAGGTCACGCAGGTCGTTCCAGTCGGGAAAGGGCGGATGATCCGGCATGACCCATGCAAAAACGGATGGACCCATGCACTATCGCCGATTGCCCTTTCGCGGTCAATCGCGCCATCCCTCCGCCACAGCCTTAGACGAGACAGAAATGACCTTCGATCTTGCCCGCTACCTTGCCCGCATCGGCCACGCCGCCGAATCCCCCTCGCCCGCAGCCCTCGCCCGGCTTCAGGCCGCCCAATTACGCACGATCGCGTTCGAGAATACCGATCCCTTCCTCGGCATCGTTCCGGATCTCGATCCCGATGCCCTGCAGGACAAGCTGATCGACCAGGGACGCGGCGGCTACTGCCTTGAACTGAATGCACTTTTCGGCCAGGCTCTGGCGGCGCTCGGCTACGTTTCTCGCCCCGTCCTCGGGCGGGTACGGATGGGCGCGGCGCAAGGTGGCCCGCGCGCGCACCTGGCCCATGTGGTGCACTTCGGCCGGCGCCGGTTCCTCGCCGACACCGGCTTCGGCGGCCCCGCGCCCGAGGCCCCGGTCGAGATCGCGCGCGCCGCCCCGGTCACCGACCGCCTCGGCCGGTTCCGCATCCGACGCGACCGGGGTGCGGGCGAATGGGTGCTGGACCGCGCGACACCCGAGGGGTGGTTCGCGCTCTACGGCTTCGACGGAGCGACCGTCACCGATGCCGACCGGATCGCCGCGAACTTCTTCTGCGCCCGCCATCCCGGCGCGCCCTTCCCAAACCACCTGATGCTGAACCGTGTCACAGGCCAGGGTCGCGTGTCGCTCTTCGACCGGCACCTTTCGACTGCGGATGGCGCGCGCGACCTTGCCGGCCCTGAGGATCTTGCCGCGGCGCTTCGCGACGATTTCGCCCTGCCCGCGGATGCGGCGCTTGCCAGCCGCCTTTGGCGCCGCCTCGATCCTCGGGCAAACGCAGCCTGACCCCTTTCAGTCTGGCCCAAATACTCCCGCCGGAGGCTCCGCCGTTTGCCCCCCCGCGCCGCTTCAGTGCAGGCGAAACTCGCCCACCACGTTGCGCCATTCGCCCGGCCCGATCAGCTTGCGGTGGCAGAAGCGCACCGAATGGAGCGGCCCCTCGATCCTTTCCTGCCAGAACTCGATGAACCGGAACAGTTCCGGATAGTCCGGCGCAAGGTCGTATTCCTGCCAGATGAACGAGTTCAGAACGTGCCGGTAATCCGGCAGCCGGTAGTAAAGTTCGGCCGTGGTCAGCCCGTATCCCTTCAGCATCAGTTCGGTTTCCGCGCCCGGTCCTTCCGCCCGCATCGCACCCTCCTCGAAAGCCTCGTTCCTTCAACATGGCAGAGACCTGGTGAATTTCAATGATAACAATGTGTTGAGACTTGGGCGCCGGGGCCCGGCCAATATCCGCCCGGCCGCCATTGCACCCCATAGATTGGATGGGATATAGTCGCGCACAACAAGATATGGCCCTCCGGGGTCCGACAATCAAAAGTGGGCGAGCATCCGTGACAGACACCCCGGAAACCCCTGAAAACGAAGGCGAAACGCCGCGCCGCATGGCCTACGACGGTCCCACCGTCGACATCGCGGAGGAGATGAAGACCGCCTATCTCGACTACGCGATGAGCGTGATCGTAAGCCGGGCGATCCCCGACCTGCGCGACGGGCTGAAACCGGTGCACCGGCGTATCCTCTACGCGATGCACGAAACCGGCAACAGCCACGACAAGCCCTACCGCAAGTCGGCGCGGCCCGTGGGCGACGTGATGGGGAAATACCACCCCCACGGCGATGCGGCGATCTATGACGCGCTGGTCAGGATGGCGCAGGATTTCTCCATGTCGCTGCCGCTTCTCGACGGGCAGGGCAACTTCGGCTCCATGGACGGCGACAACGCGGCGGCCATGCGCTACACCGAGGTGCGGATGGACAAGCCCGCCGCCGCCCTTCTGGCCGACATCGAGAAGGACACCGTCGATTTCCAGGACAACTACGACGGCAAGGACAAGGAACCGACCGTCCTTCCCGCGCGCTTTCCCAACATGCTCGTCAACGGCGCGGGCGGCATCGCCGTCGGCATGGCGACGAACATCCCGCCCCACAACCTCGGCGAGGTGGTGGACGCGACGCTGGCGCTGATCGCCAACCCCGACATCTCGACCGAGGCGCTGATGGAGATCGTGCCGGCGCCCGACTTCCCCACCGGCGGGCTGATCCTCGGCCGGTCGGGCGCGCGCAAGGCCTATCTCGAGGGGCGCGGCAGCGTCATCATCCGCGCCAAGACCCGGGTCGAGGAGATCCGCAAGGACCGCTTCGCCATCGTGCTGGACGAGATCCCCTATCAGGTCAACAAGGCCTCGATGATCGAGCGCATCGCCGAGATGGTCCGCGACAAGAAGATCGAGGGCATCGCCCATGTGCAGGACGAAAGCGACCGCGTCGGCGTGCGCGTCGTCATCGAACTGAAGCGCGACGCCACGCCCGAGGTGGTGCTGAACCAGCTTTACCGCTTCACGCCGATGCAGACCTCTTTCGGCTGCAACATGCTGGCCCTGAACGGTGGCCGCCCCGAAACCCTCGGCCTGCGCGATTTCCTTAGCCATTTCATCACCTTCCGCGAGGAAGTCGTCGCCCGCCGCACGGCGTTCGAACTGCGCAAGGCGCGTGAGCGCAGCCACATCCTCTGCGGCCTCGCCGTCGCCGTCTCGAACGTGGACGAGGTGGTGGCGACCATCCGTGCCTCGGCCGACCCGGCTGAGGCGCGCGAACGGCTGATGACGCGGCGCTGGCCGGCCGCCGACATCGCCCCCTACATCCGCCTGATCGACGATCCCACCCACAAGATGAACGAGGACGGGACCTACAACCTGTCCGAGGTGCAGGCCCGCGCGATCCTTGACCTCAGGCTGCAGCGCCTGACCGCGATGGGGGTGAAGGAGGTCACCGACGAGCTTGAGGACCTTGCCGCCAAGATCAAGGACTACCTCGAGATCCTGTCTTCGCGCGAGCGGATCATGGCGATCATCTCGACCGAACTGAACGAGGTGAAGGCGGCCTTCGCCGTTCCGCGCCGGACCGAGATCGTCGACTGGGCCGGCGATCTGGAGGACGAGGACCTGATCGAGCGGGAGGACATGGTCGTCACCATCACCTCCGGCGGCTACATCAAGCGCACGCCGCTCGCCGAATTCCGCAGCCAGCGGCGCGGCGGCAAGGGCCTTGCCAGCATGGCAACGAAGGAAGACGACGTCGTCACCACGCTTTTCGTCGCCAACACCCATACGCAGCTTCTTTTCTTCACCACCGACGGCATGGTCTACCGGCTGAAGTGCTGGCGCCTTCCCCTTGCCGGGCGCACGGCCAAGGGCAAGGCCATCATCAACATCCTGCCGATCGCGCAGGGCGTGTCGATCGCCGCGCTGATGCCCGTCGACGTGCCGGAGGAGGAATGGGAAAACCTCCAGATCTTCTTCGCCACCTCCGAGGGCGACGTGCGCCGCAACGCGCTGTCGGACTTCACCAACGTCATGCGCAACGGCAAGATCGCGATGAAGCTGCCCGAGGGCGTCAGCCTGGTGAACGCGCGCATCTGCGACGAGGCAGACGACGTGATGCTCGTCACCGCCGAAGGGCGTGCGATCCGCTTCCCGACGACCGAGGTCCGCATCTTCAAGGGCCGCGATTCGACCGGCGTGCGCGGCATCCGCCTGGGTGCTGCCGACCGCGTGGTGTCGATGTCCGTCATCCGACACTTCGAGGCCGACCCGTCCGAACGCGCGGCCTATCTGAAGCAGCGCCGCCTGATGGCCGGGGTGACCGAGGACGAGGCCGACGAGGAGGAGGAGGCCGTGGCCGAAGGCCAGCTGTCGCCCGAACGCTATGCGGAGATGTCGGCAGCCGAGGATCTGATACTGACCATCACCGCCTCGGGCCTGGGCAAGCTGTCGTCCAGCCACGATTACCCGGTGCGCGGGCGTGGCGGCCAGGGGGTCAAGGCGATCTCTGCCGGCAACCGCGGCGGCCGGCTCGTCGCCTGTTTCCCCGTCGCCGCGGATGACCAGATCATGCTTGCCACCTCCACCGGCCAGTCGATCCGCTGCCCGGTTGACGGCATCTCCTTCCGGTCCCGCTCTGCCGGCGGGGTCAAGGTCTTCGACACCGGCGCGGGCGAAGAGGTCGTCTCGGTCGCGCGCATCGCCGAACAGGGCGAGGACGAGGGTGAGGCGGCCGACGATTGATCGCCGCCCGGACAACAGGCCCCCGGCCCGCCGGCCGGGGATTTCCGTTAACCAACATCGAATTAACCAATTGAAAAGGTTATCGTTTCGTTAACGCCTGCGGCGGGTCATAACACCCCTGTCACCAGCGCCGCGCCCAAGGGCGGCCAAGATGTCAGGGGTTCCCGATGTTCCAGAGTATGCGCCACCTTTCCCTAGCTGCCGCCGCGCTGGTGATGGCCTTGCCCGCCTCGGCCCAGTCGAGCCTCGGCCTGTCACGTCTGGAGGCCGAAATCGGCATCACCGGCGACGGCTCACAAGACCTTGCCGAAGCGCGCCTCTCGGGCGACTTCCGCATCACCGGCGCGCATGGGCTACAGCTTGACCTGTCGGCCCTCGACTATCCCGGCGGCTACCTGGGCCAGATCGACGGCCACCTCTACCTGCAACCGGGAACCCGGTCGAAATACGGGCTTTTCGGATCGCTCGCCGATGTCGACGGGCGCGAGGCGACGGTCGCCTTCGCCGGGGCCGAAGGGTTGTTCGCCCTGACCAGGCGCACCACGCTCGAGACCCGCGCCGGCATAGGCTATGCCCGCCCCGGCGCGCTCGACTTCGTCGCGGCCGAGGCGCGGCTGTCGCAGGCGGTCACGCGGGCGCTTTCGGTTCACGTCGCCGCGCAAGTGGCCGAGATTCAGGAACAATCCCTCGACACCCGCGCCTGGGGGGCAGAGATCGGGCTGACCTGGCACCCCGCGCAAGGCCCCCTGGCGATCACCGCTGCGGCAGGCACGACCGGCCTTGACGGTCGCGATTCTGCCCCCGCCGACGGCTACATCCGCCTTGGCGTCAACTGGAGCTTCGGCGGCGGCAGTGACGCGCGCCGCCCCGTGGCCGAGCGCGGCTTCACCTCGCCGCGGCCCTTCGATCCCCTCCTGCGGAGAGGGCGTTTCTGATCTCTTTTTGCGCACAGAAACTGTGAACACTTCGCTAATTCTCTGCGAAAATGCGATAGTCTATGGTGCGGTCATCTGTCATCCAGGAGACGACCATGACCTCGACCCAGTCCATTGCCCTGCTCGCCGCGCGTCTTCTGATCGCGCCCATGTTCCTCATCGCCGGGATCGGCAAGTTGGGGGATGTCGCCGGCTTCACCGGCTACATGACCTCGGCCGGCGTGCCCGCCTTTCTCGCCTGGCCGGTGATCCTGTTGGAGATCCTCGGCGCCATCGCCCTCATCGCCGGCTTCCAGACGCGCCTCGCCGCCCTTGCCCTTGCCGGCTTCACCGCGCTGGCCGCGATCCTCTATCACCTGCAACCGGCCGACCAGATGCAGATGATCATGTTCTACAAGAACCTCGCCATCACCGGCGGCCTCCTGATCGTGGCGGCCCTGGGTTCGGGCCAGTATGCGCTTGATGCCCGCCGCGCCGGCGCGGCGCTGGCCTGATCCAGGACAACGACGGGAAAACCGGGGGGGCGGCTTCGGTGCCGCCCCCTTTTCGTTCGCGCCATTCTGGCGTACATCGCCGGCCATGACTGAAACGCTTCACATCATCGGCGGCGGCATGGCCGGATCAGAGGCCGCCTGGCAGGCCGCCCGCATGGGCGTGCCCGTTGTCCTCCACGAAATGCGCCCGCGCACCGGAACCTTCGCCCATCGCACCGGCCTTCTGGCCGAGATGGTCTGCTCCAACTCCTTCCGCTCCGACGATCACGAACAGAACGCCGTCGGGCTCCTGCACTGGGAAATGCGCGCAGCGGACGGCCTGATCATGTCCACGGCCGAGGCGCACCGCCTGCCCGCCGGCGGCGCCCTGGCGGTCGACCGCGACCCCTTTGCCGCCACCGTCACCGAACGCCTGCGCGCGCACCCGATGATTTCCGTTTCGGAAGAGGAAATTACCGAACTTCCTTCATCCGGGCACTGGATCATTGCCACCGGTCCCCTGACCTCCGCCGCACTCGGCGCCGCGATCCGGGCAGAGACCGGGGCCGACCAACTGGCCTTCTTCGACGCCATCGCTCCCATCGTCTACGCCGACAGCGTCGACATGTCGGTGGCCTGGATGCAATCGCGCTACGACAAGGGCGAGTCCGAGGCGGAACGCACCGCCTACATGAACTGCCCGATGACGCGCGACGAATACGAGGCCTTCATCGACGCGCTTCTCGCCGCCGAGAAGACCACCTTCCACGAGGGCGAGACAGCGGGCTACTTCGACGGCTGCCTGCCCATCGAGGTGATGGCCGAACGCGGCCGCGACACGCTCCGCTTCGGCCCGATGAAGCCGGTGGGCCTGACCAACGCGCATCGCCCCGAGGTCAAACCCTACGCCGTGGTGCAACTGCGCCGCGACAACGCGCTTGGCACGCTCTTCAACATCGTGGGCTTCCAGACCAAGATGAAGTACGGCGCGCAAACCGATGTTTTCCGAATGATTCCTGGCTTGCAAAACGCCAGCTTCGCGCGCCTGGGCGGGATTCACCGCAACACCTTCATCAACTCCCCCACGCTGCTTGACGACCGCATGAGGCTGAAGTCGCGCCCGCACATCCGCTTTGCCGGCCAGATCACGGGGGTCGAGGGCTATGTCGAAAGCGCGGCGATGGGGCTTCTGGCCGGGCGGATGGCGGCGGCCGCGATCCTCGGCCGCGACCTGCCGCCCCCCGGCCCCGAGACGGCGATGGGCGCGCTTGTCCACCACATCACCGGCGGGGCCGAGGCGAAGACCTTCCAGCCGATGAACGTGAACTTCGGTCTCTTTCCGCCCATCGACGCGAAAGGCGGCCGCAAGGGCCGCAAGGACCGCTACCGTGCCTACACCGACCGCGGAAAAGCCGTTTTCCGGGAATGGCTTGGCGGCCAGGGTTGATGCGCACGCGCTTCGCCCCCTCGCCCACCGGCCCGCTGCATCTTGGCCATGCCTATTCCGCGATCCTGGCCCATGACATGGCGCGCGCGGCGGGCGGCACCTTTCTTCTCCGGATGGAAAACACCGATCTCGAACGCTGCAAGCCCGAGTGGGAGGCGCTGATCGTCGAGGATCTGGCCTGGCTCGGCCTGACCTGGGACGGGGATATCCTGCGCCAGTCTGATCGGATCGGCAGTTACAACGCGCGGCTTGAACCCCTTGCAGAGCAAGGGGTTCTATACCCCTGCTCGTGCACGCGCGGCGATATCCGCGCGGCGCTGTCCGCCCCTCAGGAGGGCGTGCCCCACGCGGTCTACCCCGGCACCTGCCGCGGCCGGCCCATGGAAAGCCGCCGGCCCGGCGACGCGCTGCGCCTTGATCTTCAGCGCGCGCTCGACGCCCTGCGCGGCCACGACCTGTCCTTCAGCGAAACCGGCCCGGCGCATCCCGGCCGCCACCGGGTCGACCGCGAGGCGGCTCTGCGGACAATCGGCGACGTGGTCCTGTCGCGCAAGGGCGAGGATATCGTGGCCTATTTCCTCGCCTCCGCCTTCGACGACGCCGACCAGGCCATCAGCCATGTGATCCGGGGAGAGGATCTTTTCGACTTCACGCCGATCCAGGTGATCCTGCAGCATCTTTTCGGCCTGCCCACGCCGGTCTATCACCACCACCGCCTGATCCGCGACGAGACCGGCAAGCGGCTCGCCAAGCGCGACGACGCCCGCGCGATCCGTCGCTTTCGCGAGGACGGCGCCAGCCCGGCCGACATCCGCCGGATGGTGGGCCTTCCCTGACCCTGCCCTTTCAGTCTGGCCCAAATACTCCCGCCGGAGGCTCCCGCCCTCGCCGTCACGCCTCGGGTTGCAGGATTTCCACCTCGGCCCCGTCCCTCAGCGCGCTGTAGAAGCACGACCGGCGGTTGGTGTGGCAGGCGGGGCCGGTCTGCTCGACCAGCACCAGAAGGCAATCGCGGTCGCAGTCGACCCGCATCTCGACCAGGCGCTGGACGTGGCCGGAGCTTTCGCCCTTCACCCAGTACGCCCGGCGCGAGCGCGACCAATAGGTGACGCGCCCGGTGGCGAGCGTCTGCGCCACCGCCCCGGCGTTCATCCAGGCCATCATCAGCACCTCGCCCGTCGCATGGTCCTGTGCGATGGCGGGGATCAGGCCACGGTCGTCATAACGCAGGGTCGCGGGATCGAAGGCCATGGCTCACCTTTGCAAACGGACTGGGTTCCCCTATCTATGGCCCTATCTAGGACACGGCCGCGCCGGGGGAAAGACATGAGCGACAGCGATCTGATCAAGCTTTATTCGCACCGTATCCTCGCGCTGGCGGCCGATATTCCCCATCTGGGCCGGCTGACGAACCCCACCGCCACGGCGCGCCGCCGCTCTCCGCTCTGCGGCTCCACCGTCACCGTCGACCTGAAGGTGGAGGACGGCCGTATCGTCGATTACGCGCAGGACGTGAAGGCCTGCGCGCTCGGGCAAGCGTCGGCCGCCGTCGTCGGCGGGGCGATCCTGGGGCGCAGCCGTGCCGAGGTTGAGCGGGCGCGGGACGAGTTGCGGGCGATGCTGAAGGACAACGGCCCGGTGCCCTCTGCCCCCTTTGACGGGCTCGAGGTGTTGCTGCCCGCGCGCGACTACAAGAATCGCCACGCCTCGATCCTGCTCACGCTTGAGGCCGCGGCAGAAGCCTTTGCCAGCGCCGAGGCCGCCGCACAGGAAAGCCGCGCATAAAAAAGCCGCCGCGCGTCGGTCGACGGCGGCGGCAGGCAGCGATCTTTCCGATGGTCCCGGCAAGGGCGGCGGCGCGTCTTGGGGGGACGGGCCGCACCGGACAGGCAGTCTGGCGCCGGGGATGGGCGCCACCGGGTGGAAAACCGCGAGGCAGTTCAGAAAAGGCCGGGCAGGTGCAGGCCCACGATCAGCATGACGACCAGCGACATCAGGCCTGCGGCGTCCTGCGCCAGCGTGCCGGAAGACCGGACCAGAACGGATTTCAGATCGAATTTCATCGGAACCTCCACCTGAGTTGCTTATTTGTTCTCATATCGTTCATGGTTTGTAAAGAACTATGTGAGAACATCCGCGAACGAAAGGTGAAGATCAGCCGACGCTGATCAGGCGGATGGCGCGGTCCTGTTCCATCAGCCACAGCAGCACGCGCGCCGCCTGCCCGCGCGGGCCGGTCAGGTCCGGGTCCTCGGCCAAAAGCCGGCGGGCGTCGGTCTGTGCGATCGCCATCAGACCTGCCTGCCGCTCCAGGTCGACGATACGAAAGCGTGGCAGGCCCGATTGCGCGGTGCCGATCACGTCGCCCGCGCCGCGCATCGCCAGATCCTCCTCGGCGATGCGGAACCCGTCCTCGGTCTCGCGCAGGATCGACAGGCGCCGTTCGGCCGGGTCCGACAGGGGCGGCTGATACATCAAGAGGCAGGTCGACTCGGCCTCGCCCCGCCCGACGCGGCCGCGCAACTGGTGCAGTTGCGCGAGGCCGAAGATTTCTGCCCGTTCGATCACCATGATCGAGGCTTCGGGGACGTTGACCCCTACCTCGATCACCGTGGTCGCGACCAGGACGCGCGTCTGCCCGGCGACGAAGGCCGCCATCGCCGCGTCCTTCTCGGCCGGCGGCATCTGGCCGTGGACCAGGCCCACCACCCCCTCGCCCAGGGCCGCGCGCAGCATGCGGAAGCGTTCCTCGGCCGCAGTCAGGTCGACGAGTTCGCTCTCCTCCACCAGCGGGCAGACCCAGTAGGCGCGCCGCCCCTCCTTCAGGGCGCGGCGCAGGTGACCCACCACCTCGTCGATGCGCTGGGTGGAGACGAGCGCCGTCTTCACCGGCTTGCGTCCCGCCGGTTTCTCGTCCAGCACCGAAACGTCCATGTCGCCGTACTGCGCCAGGCTGAGTGAGCGCGGGATGGGCGTCGCGGTCATCACAAGCACGTCCGCCGCCTGCCCCTTGCCGCCCAGTTCCATCCGCTGCGCCACGCCGAAGCGGTGCTGTTCGTCGATGATCGCCAGGCGCAGGTCGTGGAACGCCACGTCCTTCTGGAAGACCGCGTGGGTGCCGACCAGGACGCCGATGCGCCCCTCCGCCAGATCGGAAAGCTTCGCCGCGCGCTCCGCCCCGCGGTCGCGGCCGGTCAGGATCTCCAGCCGTACGCCCGCGCTTTCCGCCAGCGGGCGCAGCCCCTCGAGGTGCTGGCGGGCGAGGATCTCGGTCGGGGCCATCATCACGCCCTGACCGCCCGCCTCGACCGCGTTCAGAAGCGCGAGGAACGCGACCAGCGTCTTGCCCGATCCGACGTCGCCCTGCAAAAGCCGGTTCATCCGCGTGGCGGCGGCCATGTCGGCCACGATTTCGGCCACAGCGCGGTCCTGCGCCGCCGTCGGCCGGTAGGGCAGTGCAGAGAGCACCTTCTGGCGCAGCCGGCCGTCGCCCCGGCTTTCCCGGCCCTTGCCACGGCGGAGCGAGGCGCGGGCGAGCGCCAGCGTCAGCTGATGGGCGAAGAGTTCGTCATAGGCGAGCCGCTGGCGCGCGGGGGCGTTCGGCGACAGGTCGGCGGTCGCGGAGGGCCGGTGCACCGCGCGCAGGGCCGCGGCCCAGCCGGGCCAGCCCTCGCGCGCGACAAGCTGCGGATCGGCCCATTCCGCAAGCTCCGGCAGCCGCTCCAGCGCGCCCTCCGCCGCCTTCTGCATCAGCTTCTGCGTGATGCCCGCGGTCAGCGGATAGAGCGGCTCGAAGCTGGGCAGGTCGCCCGCCTCCTCCGGCCTCAGGATGTGGTCGGGGTGGACGATCTGGGCGATGCCGTCGAAGATCTCCAGCTTGCCCGACACCACCCGGCGCTGGCCGGTTGGCAGGTGGCGCGAGAGAAAATCGCCGCGGGCGTGGAAGAACACCAGCTGGAACTCGGTCTTCGCATCGCGGACGAAGACGCGCGTCGGCCCGCCCTTGCGGCGCGCGGGCACATGGGCGCCGACGGTCACCTCCACCGTCACCGTCGCGGGCGGCGCGATGCCGGCGATGGTCGCGCGGAGCGCCCGGTCCACCCCGGAATGCGGCAGGGTCAGGAGGATGTCGCGAGGGCGCGTGATCTCGATCTGGCCGAGGCTCTTTGCCGTCTTCGCACCGACGCCGGGGAGCGTCTCGATCCCCGCGAAGAGCGGAAAGAGGATCGCCGGCCGGCTCATCCGCCGATGAGCCTCAGCCAGGCATCCTCGTCGATGATCTCCACCCCCAGCCGCTCCGCCTCCTTCGCCTTCGACCCCGCGCCGGGGCCTGCGACCACCAGATCGGTCCGGGCCGAGACCGACCCCGCGACCTTGGCCCCCAGCGCCTCGGCCCGCGCCTTGGCCTCGGCCCGGGTCATCTTTTCGAGCGTGCCGGTGAAGACCACGGTCTTGCCGGCGACGGGGCTTTCCACCGGCCCGCGCCGCACTGCGGGCTGGATGTCGAGCCGCGCCGCGAGCCGGTCGATCGAGGCGCGCTCCGCCTCCTGGTGGAAGGCGTTGACGAGAGAGGCCGCCATCACCGCGCCGACCCCGTCGATCGACAGAAGGTCGTCCCACTCCGGCCCCGCCCCGATGCGGGCGGAGGAAACCGCCGTCTCGAACGCCTCCCATGTCCCGAAATGGGTGGCGAGCAGGCCCGCGGCACTTTCGCCGACGTGGCGGATCCCGAGCGCGAAGATCACCCGGCGCAACTCGATCTTTCTTCTGTCTTCAATGGCCTGGAACAGGTTCTTCACCGATTTCTCGCCAAAGCCGTCGCGGTTCTTCAGCTTCGTGAGGTTCGCCGCGTCGCGTTCGGCCAGCGTGAAGATGTCGGCCGGTTCCCGGATCGGCAGCGAGGGGTCGCGGAAGAACATCTCGATCTGTTTCGCGCCCAAGCCCTCGATGTCGAAGGCCCCGCGCGAGACGAAGTGCTTCAGCTTCTCGACCGCCTGTGCGGGGCAGATCATGCCGCCGGTGCAACGGCGGACCGAGTCGCCCTCCTCGCGCAGGGCCTCGGATCCGCATTCTGGGCAGCGGGTCGGGAAGTCGTAGGGCTGCGCGCCCTCCGGCCGCTTCGCCAGGTCCACGTCGGCGACCTTGGGGATCACGTCGCCCGCGCGGTAGACCTGCACCCAGTCGCCGACGCGGATATCCTTGCCGTCGCGGATGGGCGCGCCGCGCGAATCGCGGCCGGCGATGTAATCCTCGTTGTGAAGGGTCGCGTTCGAGACGACGACGCCCCCCACTGTCACCGGCAAAAGCCGCGCGACCGGGGAAAGCGCGCCGGTGCGGCCGACCTGGATGTCGATCGCCTCGAGCCGCGTCCAGGCCAGTTCGGCGGGAAACTTGTGCGCGATGGCCCAGCGGGGCGTGGTCGAGCGGAAACCAAGGCGCGCCTGAAGCGCGAGGTCGTCGACCTTGTAGACGACGCCGTCGATGTCGTAGCCGAGCGTGGCGCGCAGCGCCTCGATCTCTCGGTAGGCGGCGCGAAGGGCGTCCGGCCCGTCACAGCGCCGCGTCAGCGGGTTGGTCTGGAACCCCAGGGCCGACAGGCGGCCGACCGCGCCCATCTGGGTCTCGGCAAGCGAGGCGCTGCACTCGCCCCAGGAATAGGCGAAGAAACGGAGCGGACGCGCGGCGGTGATCGTCGCGTCAAGCTGGCGCAGGCTGCCGGCCGCGGCGTTGCGGGGGTTGGCAAAGACCTTGTCGCCCGCCTCCGCCTGCCGTTCGTTCAAGGCCGCGAAATCGGCATGCCCCATGTAGACCTCGCCGCGCACCTCCAGCACTTCGGGCGCGCCCGCTATGTCCTGCGGGATGTCGGCGATGGTGCGGGCGTTCGCGGTCACGTTCTCGCCGGTCTCGCCATCGCCGCGGGTGGCGGCCTGCACCAGGCGCCCGCCCTCGTAGCGGAGCGAGAGCGACAGCCCGTCGATCTTGGGCTCGGCGGTGTAGATCAGCGCCGCGTCGGGGTTCAGGTTCAGGTACTTGCGGATGCGGTCGTCGAAGTCGCGCACCTCCTCGTCCTCGAAGGCGTTCTCGAGGCTGAGCATCCGCACCCGGTGGCGCACCTTGGCGAAGGTGTCCGACGGCGCCGCCCCCACCTCGGCCGTCGGGCTGCCCGCGGCGGCGAGATCGGGAAAGCGCGCCTCGATCGCGGCGAGACGGCGCTTGAGCGCGTCATACTCGGCGTCGGAAATCTCGGGCGCGTCCTCGGTATGGTAGGCGCGGTTGGCGCGCGCGACCCGTGCGGCCAGCCGCGGCCATTCCGCCCTGGCCTCCTCGGCCGAGAGAGCCTCTACCGGCCTGCCGTCGCGCCCCGCTTCTCCGCCTGCCGCCACCATCACCCGTCCCCGGAAACCCTGGTTCGAGTGTTAGGCGGCGCGGCGTCCGAGGTCCAGAGGGTGCCGCCCCTCAGGCGCCGATGGCCACGCGCCGCTCGCCCGCCTGCGGCTCGCGCAGGACGTAGCCGCGGCCCCAGACCGTCTCGATGTAGCTTTCGCCGCCCGTCGCCTCGGCCAGCTTCTTCCTCAGCTTGCAGATGAAGACGTCGATGATCTTCAGTTCCGGTTCATCCATGCCGCCGTAAAGGTGGTTGAGGAACATCTCCTTCGTCAGGGTGGTGCCCTTCCGAAGGCTCAGAAGCTCCAGCATCTGGTATTCCTTGCCGGTCAGGTGCACCGCCTTGCCCTCCACCTCGACCGTCTTGGCATCGAGGTTGACGGAGACCTTGCCGGTGCGGATGACCGACTGCGCGTGGCCCTTGGAGCGGCGGATGATCGCGTGGATGCGCGCCACCAGTTCCTCGCGGTGGAAGGGCTTGGTCATGTAGTCGTCGGCGCCCGAGCCGAAGCCGCGGATCTTGTTTTCGGTGTCGTCCGCGCCGGACAGGATCAGGATCGGCGTGTCCACCTTGGCCATCCGCAACTGGCGCAGCACGTCATGGCCGTTCATGTCCGGCAGGTTGAGGTCGAGAAGGATCAGGTCGTAGTCATAGAGCTTTGCCAGATCCACCCCCTCCTCGCCCAGGTCGGTGCAGTAGACGTTGAGGTTGGCGTGCGTCAGCATCAGTTCGATGCTGCGCGAGGTGGTCGGGTCGTCCTCCACCAACAGGATTCTCATCTGACGATCTCCGCGTTAAACCCCCGGTTACCCGCACCCTTGCCCAGAATGGTTAATCAGGCGTTACCGTATCGGGGAAATCGCCGCGGACAACCTAAACTTGTCGGAACTTCTGGATCTGCGTGACCTTGAGCGCCTTTACGCCGTGCCGCGCGACCGCCTCGAACCAGAGGTCAAGCTCCTCCTCCGAGAGCGCGTAGCGTTCGATCGCCTCCTCGCGCGAGATCAGGCCCGCGGCCAGGGCCTTGATCACCTGCGCCTTGCGGCTGGCGACCCAGCGCCGCGTGTCCGCCGGCGGCAGATCCGCCCTGGTCATGACGCTTCCGTCCGGCAGGGTCACGGCGCGCGGCCCCTTCACCTTCTTCAGGTACATCCCGTACCCCCTTTCTTTCACCACCGCGGGCAGGATCGCGGATCGCGCTTAAGGGACGGTGAAACCCGGCCTTGCGAGTATGTCGCATTTTCGCTATTCCAGCCCCTCGCCCCGGAGACGTGACATGCCGCTCGACGCGCCCCTCAATTCGCTCGGCCTGCCGAAGCCCCCCGCCCAGACGCGGGTCGTCGTCGCCATGTCGGGCGGCGTGGACAGCTCGGTCGTCGCCGCGATGCTGAAGGACGAGGGCTACGACGTGGTCGGCGTGACGCTCCAGCTTTACGACCACGGCGCGGCGCTGGCGAAAAAGGGCGCCTGCTGCGCCGGGCAGGACATCCACGATGCCCGCCGCGTCGCCGAGGCGATGGGGTTCCCGCACTACGTGCTCGACTACGAGAACATCTTTCGCGACGCCGTGATCGAGGAGTTCGCCGACGCCTACCTGGCGGGTGCCACGCCCGTGCCCTGCATCCGCTGCAACGAACGGGTGAAGTTCAAGGACCTGCTGGCGACCGCGCGCGACCTTGACGCCGACTGCATGGCGACGGGGCACTACATCCGGCGCAAGATGGGTGCGGCCGGGCCGGAACTGCACTGCGCCGCCGATCCGGCGCGCGACCAGAGCTATTTCCTGTTTTCGACCACGCCCGAGCAACTGGCCTTCCTGCGCTTTCCGCTCGGCGGCCTCGCCTCCAAGGCCGAGACCCGCGCGCTGGCCGCGAAATACGGGCTGAGCGTGGCCGACAAGCCCGACAGCCAGGACATCTGCTTTGTCCCCAACGGCAACTACGCCGCCGTGATCGAGAAGTTGCGCCCCGGCGCGGCCGACCCCGGAGAGATCGTGGACATGGACGGCAATGTCCTTGGCCAGCATCGGGGCGTGATCCACTACACCATCGGCCAGCGGCGCGGGATCGGCATCGGCGGGCTAGGCGATCCGCTCTACGTGGTCCGCCTCGACCCCGACACGCGCCGCGTGATCGTCGGCCCGAAAGAGGCGCTGGCCACCCGCATCATCCCGGTGCGGGAGATCAACTGGCTGGGCGACGGTGCCTTCGATGGTGCCCGCGAACACCATGTCTCGGTCAAGGTGCGCTCCACCCGCCCGCCGCGCCCGGCGATCCTGCGTCCCACGGGGCCGACGCAGGCGGAGGTCGATCTGCTCGACCCCGAAACCGGGGTCAGCCCCGGCCAGGCCTGCGTCTTCTACGAGACCGGCGGCAGCCGCATCCTCGGCGGCGGCTGGATCTACCGCGACGCCGCACGCGGCTGACCGCCCCGCGCGGGTCGCGGCGTTACGCTCACCAAGGCGCACGATTGCGCGATGCACGCGGTCGTGCACGGCGCGCGAGCGGATTCCGGCTTAGTCTGCCTCATCTGTCGAGGAGGCCGGAATGACACATGAGATCAACAGACGTGCGATGCTGAAGGGTTCCGCGACGGCGCTGGTCGTTGCGCCGGCAGGCATGGCAGCGAGTGTGAGCGGGGCAAGCGCCAAAGTCGTGGCAGGTCAGGACGGGTTCGCCTATGAGGTGACACGGACTGACGCGGAATGGCGCGCGATGCTGGACGCGGACACCTACGCCGTGCTCCGCCACGGCGCCACGGAGGAGCCGAAGTCGCACCCGAACTGGAACGAGGCGCGGGACGGCTCCTATGTGTGCCGAGGCTGCGACCTGCCGCTTTATGAATCGTCCTGGAAGGTCGAGGTCGACAAGGGCTGGGCCTTCTTCCGCCATTCGGTGCCGAACGCCGTCCTGACCGACATCGACTGGCCGCAGGAGGCGGGGATGAACCCCGATTACGGGCGCATGACGGTGGTCGAGGTGCATTGCCGGCGCTGCGGCAGCCATCTGGGACATATAGTCCGCATCGACGCGCAGGTGCTGCACTGCATCAACGGCACCAGCCTGAGCTTCGAGCCGCGGGCGGCCTGACCCTCAGCCGCGGGCTATCGCCGCGAGCACCGAGCGCGCCGCACGCAGTCCCGGGGCCTCGCCGCCGCGGCCGAGACGATCCATGCTGAGCGCCATCGCATCCTCTTGCGCCGCCCGCGCCGCCGGGTCGCGCAGAAGCCGCAGGACCGCCGCCGCCAGGGGCGCGGGCTGGCAGACCTCGCCCAGGAACTCCGGCACCGCGCGAGTCCCGGAGACGAGGTTGACGAGCGTCACGGTGTCGTGGCGCACGATCCGGCGCAGGATGAAGCGGGTCAGCGGGTTGAAGTCATAGCCGATCACCATCGGCACGGCGTTGGCCGCAAGTTCCAGGCTGACGGTGCCGGAGGCGGCAAGCGCCGCGTCGGCGGCGGCGAAGGCCGCGGCCTTTTCCGCGCTGTCGACGACGACCGGCCGGGTGGACCAGCCCGCCGCCATCTCGCGCACCTGCCCGGCGACGCCACGCACCGTGGGGATCACCACGGCGAGCCCCGGCAGGTCGCGCGCGATCAGGTCCAGCGCCGCCCCGAAGCGCGGGCCGAGGCGCGCGACCTCGCCCCGCCGTGATCCGGGCAGGCAGAGGACAAGAGGCGCGTCGGGCGCAATGCCGTGGCGGGCGCGGAAGGCTGCGGCCTCGGCCGTGGTGGCCAGCGGCACCGTCGTCACCGGGTGGCCGACGAAATCGCAGGTCATGCCGGCAGCCGTCATGTAGGGCGGCTCGAACGGCAGGAGTGCCAGTACATGGTCGATGACCTCTGCCATCTTTACCGCCCGCCCAGGCCGCCAGGCCCAGACCGAGGGCGCGACATAGTGGATGGTCCTGAGGCCAGCCAGGCCCGCCCGCGCGGCGCGCGCCACCCGCAGGCCGAAATCGGGGCTGTCGATGGTGACAAGCGCGTCGGGCTTCCCGGCAACAACCGCCTCCGCCGTCTCGGCGATGCGCCGCTTGAGGTGGCGGTACTTCGGCAGCACCTCCATCAGCCCCATGACCGACAGTTCCTCCATCGGGAAGCGGCTTTGCAGGCCCTCGGCCTCCATCAGCGGCCCGCCGATCCCCTCGAACGCGATGCCGGGCGCCAGCGTCTTCAGCCCCGCCATCAGCGCTGCGCCGAGCGCGTCGCCCGACGCCTCGCCCGCGATCAGGAAGACCCTCACGCCCCGCCCCCCGCCGGGCGAACCCAGAGGAACATGCCCTGCGCATCGAGCGTGCGCACGACCTCGGGCAGGTCGAGGACCATGACGCCCCCGGCCTCGATCACGATGCCGGCAAGCCCTGCGGCCCCGGCCATGCGCGCGGTGTCCGGCCCGATCACCGGCAGGTCGACGCGGCGATCCTGCGCGGGCTTCGGCGCCTTGAAGAGAAGGCCGCGCCGCGCGCCCGGCGCCGGTGCAAGTGTCGCGAGCATCGCGTCGGTGCCCTCTGGCCCCTCGCTGGCGACGATCGTGCCCCCCGCGACGACACAGGTCTGGCCGGTGTCAGTGCGCCCCATCTCGGCCACCGCCGCCTCGCCCAGAAGCGCCTCGGAACGCGCGCCGGCGCCGGGCGCGGCGCGCGTCGGCACCCCTTCGGCGGGCAGGAGATCGGGCGCGATCTCGTGCGCGGCGGCGACGGCAAAGCCGTGTTCCTCGAAGATGGCGAGGAAGGTGCGCAGCGTCGCGTCGTCGCCCGGCCGCATCGCGGCAAGGATGCGCGGCACCAGTTGCGCTGTGCGGGGGTCGAACAGGTCGGGTTCGATCTTCGGCCGCCGCACCGCGCCGGCAAAACAGACGCGCGTCACGCCCTCGTCGTGCAGGCGGTCCATGAAGGGGACCAGACGCTCAAGCCGGAACGCCGCGACCGGAACGCCGGGAAGGTCGGGCTCGAACCCCTGAAGCGCCGCGACGGTGCAAGGCTCCCCGCGCGCGGAAAGGGTCGCCAGAAGCAGGCCCGGCAGCGCGCCCTGCCCGGCGATGAGCGCGGTCCGCGTCATCTGGGCGTCAGGAACGACCGGTCCGAGGGGCCGAGGATGAAGTCCAGCACCTCGCGCACCTGCGCGGTCGCGTCCGCCGCCTCGGCTGCCTGCCGCGCGCTTTCGCGGAAGTTGCCGTCGGAAAGCGCGTGAAAGAGGTCGCGCAGCGCGCCGATCTCTCCCCGGTCCAGCCCGCGCCGCTTCAGCCCGACAAGGTTCAGCCCGTCGAGCGTGCCGCGCGGCCCCTGCACCAGGCCGTAGGGAATGACATCGGCCGTCACCATCGTCACCGCGCCGATCATCGCGCCACGGCCGATGCGCACGAACTGGTGAACGCCCGAAAGCCCGCCGACGATCACGTCGTCCTCGATCACGCAGTGGCCGGCCAGCGCCGCGTTGTTGACCAGGATCACCCGGTTGCCGATGCGGCAGTCATGCGCGACATGGGCGCCCGCCATGATCAGGCAGTCGTCGCCCACCTGCGTCAGCCCGCCTCCGCCCTCGGTCCCGGTGTTGACGGTCACATGCTCCCGGATGCGGTTGCGCGCGCCGATGACAAGGCGGCTTTTCTCGCCCCGGAACTTCAGGTCCTGCGGCACCTCGCCCAGCGTGGCGAAGGGGAAGACGGTCGTCTCCTCGCCCACCTCGGTATCGCCGGTGACGACGGCATGGCTTTTCAGGACAACGCCGCGCGCCAGCCGGACCTCGGCCCCGATCAGGCAGAAGGGGCCGATCCGGCAGTCGGGCCCGATCTCTGCCCCCGGCTCGACATGGGCCGAGGGGTGGACCTCTGCGCTGGGGTGGATCGCCATGGTCAGTCCCTGAGATCCATCATCGCGGCGATGTCGGCCTCGCAGGCCAGTTCGCGGCCCACCTTCGCCTCGCCGTGGAATTTCCAGATCTTGCCGCCGCCACGCTTCACGGTCATGTGAAGCTCCAGCACGTCGCCCGGCACCACCTTGCGGCGGAACTTGCAGGCGTCGATCGAGAGGAAATAGGTCAGGAGATCGCGCCCCACCACATCCATCGAGATGCCGACCAGCACCGCCGCCGCCTGCGCCATCGCCTCGACGATGGTGACGCCGGGCATGATCGGCGCCTGCGGGAAATGGCCCTGGAAATGCGGCTCGTTGAAGGTGACGTTCTTGATGCCGACGCAGCCTTCGTTGACGCGGATATCCACGACCTTGTCGATCAGGAGGAACGGATAGCGGTGCGGAATGATCCGCTGGATCAGGTGGATATCGGCTTCGGTAACGGGTGCGTCGGTCATCATTCGTCCTTGCGCGCGGGGCATTCCCTGCCTCTGGCCTTGCTAGCAACTCGCACCCCGGGGCGCAAGCGCCGCTCAGTTCTCCGCCGGCGGAAGCGCGGGGCGTTGCCCGGCCCCGAGGGCTGCGTCGATGCGGGCGATGGCGATGTCGGTGATGTCGATCGCTTCGGCTGCGATCAGGACCGAGCGGCGGTCAAGGATCGCCACGGCGCCAGGCGTCTCGCCCAGAAGCTGTCGCAGCACCGGCACCGCGGTGGCCAGGAACGCCTGCTGCTCTGCCTCGCCCAGCCGCGCGATGTCGCGCGCCTTGGTGTCCTGGCTGCGGCGGATGTCGACCACCTTGGCGTCGAAGGCATCGGCAAGGGCGCGGAATTCCTCGGCCGGCAGCGTCTTGCGCTTTTCGGTCAGGGCCTGTTCCTCGGCCGAAAGCGCGGCCTCGATCCGGCGGTTTTCGGCCGAGAGAGCGTTCGAATCCGCCTCGATCTCCGCCACCACGCGCTTGCCCCAGAGCGACCCCTCGAACAGGCGTTCCTGGTCGAGGACAAGGACCGAAGGCGCCAGCGGGCGCGGACCCGTCGTCACCTCCTGCGCACAGACCGGGGCGGCCAGCGCCGCCGCAACCGACAGGGCGGCCAGCCAGGCACGCATCAGAACTGCGTGGAGACGGTCAGATCGAAGGTCTGCTCGCGGTCGTAGTCTTCCTTCTTCAGCGCGTGCGAGAAGTTGAACCGCAAGGGGCCGAGCACGGACTGCCAGAAGACCGACACGCCGACGACCGCGCGCAGGTGCAGGTCGTCGTCGACCGTAAGCCCGCCCGCGCCCACCGTGTTGTCAAGCCCCCAGACCGAGCCCACGTCGGCGAAAAGACCGCCGGTGACGCCGTATTCGGTGGGCAGGCCCAGCGGAAATTCCGCCTCGACCCGCGCGACGGCAAAGTAGTTGCCGCCAAGCGCGTCGTCGTTGACCGCGTTGATGTCGCGCGGGCCGATCCCGTTCGGCTCGAACCCGCGGATCTTGCCGTTGCCGGAGAAGCGGTCGAGAATGCGGGTGTCGCCGTTGAAGCGGTGCACGACGCCGCCCTCGACCTCGGCCCGGAGCGTCACCTCCTCGCGCATGATCTTGCGCTGGTAGGAGCCGAGCGCCGAGGTCGTGATCTGTTCGACATCGCCGCCGAGTCCGGCGAAATCCTGATTGAACCGCACCAGCAGTCCGCGCGTCGGATCGAGCCCGCCGATCCGCGTGTCGTAGCTGAGCGTGTAGCCGAGCGCGCTCGTGATCTCCTTGCCTTCCTCGGCCAGGAGGATCGGGGAGGAATTGGCCGGGGTGTCGCCGCCGACGTCGCTCAACTCGTCGCTGGAAATCTTGTAGCGCACCTCGAGCCGGGTGAACTCGTTCAGCGGGAATTCCAGCGACGGCTGGATGCCGATGCGTTCGGAGCTGTAGTCCGAATTGTCGTTGTCGGTGGTCGTGTAATAGGCGTTGAAGCGGAACTTCAGGTCACGGTCGAGGATCGCCGGCTCGATGAAGGTGATCGAGCTGTTCTGGTTGTCGGTCCCGACGTTGATGTTGACGCTGACGAACTGGCCGCGACCGAGGAAGTTCGCCTCGGACAGGCCGATGTTGAAGCCGACGCCGTTCGAGACCGAATAGCTGGCGCCGAAGTTGAGCGACCCGGTCGGCTTTTCCTCGACGTTGACGTCGACGATGACCTGGTCGGGGCCGGTGCCGGGGTTGGCGTTCACGTCGGCGTTGGCGAAGAAGCCGAGCGCGCGGATGCGTTCGGCCGCATCGCGGATCTCGCGCGCGTTCAGCGGGTCGCCCTCGACGGTGCGGAACTGGCGGCGCACCACCTGGTCGAGCGTGGTGGCGTTGCCCTCGATGTCGATGCGCTCGACGAAGATGCGCGGCCCCTTGGTCAGCACGAAGGCGACGTCGAGCGTCCCCTCGCGTTCGTTGCGGGTGATGCGCGGCTCTACCCGGAGGAAGTCGAGCCCGTCACGCAGCGCGATCGCCTCCATCTTGGTGATGGTGGTGTCGATGGCCAGCGGCGAATAGGCCGCGCCGTCGCGGATCTTCACCACCTCGGCGTATTCGGCGGCATCCACGCCCTCATACTCGCTCACCGTGGTGATGGAGCCGAAGCGGAACTGCTGACCTTCGCGGACGTTGAAGGTAAGGAAGAAGCCGTCCCGCTCGCGCGAGTATTCGGAGGCGACGGACAGCACCTGGAAATTGACGTAGCCGCGCGAGTTGTAGAAGTCCTTCAGCAGCTGCTTGTCGAACTCGGTACGGTCAGCGATGAAGGAATCGCGCTGGACGATGCGGCGGAAGATGCCGGCCTGCTTGGTTTCCAGAACGCGCCGCAGGCGGCGGTCGGAAAACGCCTCGTTGCCGGTGAAGGACAGCCGCTCGATCTCGGTGACGCCGCCTTCGCGGATCTCGAAGACAAGGTCGACGCGGTTGCCGTCGCGGCGGATGATGCGCGGCTCGACCCGCGCGGCAAGGCGCCCCTGATCGGCATAGGCCTTGGCGATGGCGGCGGCGTCCGATTCGGCCTGGGCGGGCGAGAAGACGCGGCGCGACTGCGACTTGATCAACCCGGCCAGTTCCTCGTCCTCAAGGCGCCGGTTGCCTTCGAAGTTGACGATGTTGATCGTCGGATTCTCGACCACGCGGATGATCAGCGTGTTGCCCGAGGGGACAAGCTCCACCGTCTCGAACAGCCCGGATTGCGAGATGCGCTGATAGGCGTCGTTGAGCTGGGCCGCGCTGACGGCTGATCCTTGGGCGATTCCCGCGAATTTCAGGATCGTCGCGGCCTCGACACGTTCGTTGCCCTCGACGTTCACGCTCGAGAAGGAATAATCCTGCGCCTGCACTGACAGCGGAAGTGATGAGAATACCAGCGAAAATGCCACTGCGGCCGGCACAAGGCCCGCACGAACCAACCCGCCCCTGCCGCCATTTCCGCGCCGCCGGTCCATCCGCCGTCCCCCTGTCGATCACTGGTCTGAAGCCTTGAGGAGTCACTAACCCCTTTGGCGCACCTTGTCAAAAGGCGCGGCACGGCTTGCTGCCGCCTGCGGTGGCGGGGTGTGCGTCTGTGGCCAAAAGGCGCGGCGCGGCTCCTTGCGGGGCCGCGCCGTGCGTCACCTGCCAGGCACCGGAGAACCGGCGCGGTCAGTTCATGAAATAGTCTGCCGGAAGCCGCAGCACCGACGCCTCGGTCGCGAGGATCGAGGCGAGCGCCAGCCCCGCGACGATCACGAGAGGCACGATCACCCGATCGAACCCCAGATCGTAGAGGAGCGAGAGACTGCGGAAACCGTTGTGAATCATCTGCATCAGAGCCTGCCCTTGGCTTTTCGGATCACCCCGTGATTCAACCCGGAAAATACGGCAACAATACGGCGTCCAGGCGCCGTTTCCGCAAGGTCAGCGCGGTCATGCCGGTCAGGGGCAGAAGATGTCGTTGGACAGGCCGAAGAGCATCAGCGACAGCACGACGACAAGCCCCGCCGTCATCGCCATGTTCATGACCCGGTCCGACGGCGCCTTGCCACGCGCCCATTCATAGGCGTGAAAGATCAGGTGCCCGCCGTCTAGCACCGGAATCGGCAGCAGGTTCAGAAATCCGATCGCCACCGAAAGCGAGGCGACGAGGCCGATGAAATAGGCCCAGCCCTGGCTTGCCGCCGCGCCGGCCGCCTGCGCGATGCCGATCGCGCCGGAGATCGAGCAGCTGGAGATCGCCCCGCCAAGGATCGCGGCCAGGCTTCCGATCGTGCCGAGGATCGAATCGTAGGTCGCGCGCACGCCGAGCGACACCACCTCCCACGGCGTCGCGCTCCGCGCCTCGGGCTCGAAGGCGACGTCGCCGTAGATGCCGATCTGCCAGTTCATCTCGAAATCGCCCGCCTCGGTCTGGACCGGGCGTTCGCGCGGCGTCAGCGTCGTCTCGAAGATCTCGCCCGCGCGCCAGACCGTGAGCGCCAGCGGCGCGCCCTGGCTGCCGATGGCGCGCGCCCGGATCTCCTCGAACCGCTGGATCCCGGTTCCGTCCACGCTCAGGATCACGTCGCCGCCCTGCAGGCCCGCGTCCATCGCCGCACTTTTCGGGGCGATGCCGGAGATCAGCGGCGGAAAGGCCTGCGGTCCGGTCACCTCGATCGTGGCGCCGTCCCGGATCACGCCGTAGCGCACGACCGGCGTGGCCGGCAGCGCCTCGGCGGCATCCACGAAGTCCTCATAGGTTTCGACCGGCACCCCCTCGACCGAAACGATGCGGTCGCCGGGTGCCAGCGTCACCCCCTCGACCGGCAGCGGCTTCAGGCTGGCGACGACGGGGCTGCCGTCGGCGATGCCCTGCACCAGCACGAAGCCCGAGAAGATGACGGAGGCGAGGATGAAGTTGAAGAACGGCCCCGCAAAGACCGTGGCCGCGCGCGCCCAGAGCGGCGCGCCGTGCATCGTGTGCCGCCGCTCGCGGTCGGAAAGCCGCGCCATCGTGGCGTCGTCTGCCCCGGCCGAGGCCGCGTTCGCATCGCCAAGGAACTTGACGTAGCCGCCCAGCGGAAAGGCCGCGACCTGCCAGCGGGTGCCGCGCCGGTCCACGCGAGAGGCAATCACGGGGCCGAAGCCGAGAGAGAACACCTCGGCGTGGATGCCCGACCAGCGGCCGACGATGTAGTGGCCGAACTCGTGCACCGTCACGATGATCGACAGCGCGGCGATGAAGGCCGCGAAGTAGAAGACCGGGCCGCTCAGGGTTTCCATCAAGGTGACCATGCCGTACTCTCAACCCCCCTGCCGCAGGGTGATGATCTCCCCCGCCACGCGCCGCGCCTCTGCATCGGCTGCCAGAACCATATCGAGATCGCCGGGCGCCATTCCAAGGGCACCCGCGCCGGAAAGCCGCTCCAGCGCCGCCTCGACCACTTCGGCCATCACGGTAAACCCGATGCGCCCGGCGATGAAAGCGTCAAGTGCGGCTTCCTTCGCAGCGTTGAACGCGGCGCCACAAAGACCGCCCGCGGCCATCACTTCGCGCGCAAGCCGCAACGCCGGATAGCGGACCGGGTCGGGCGCACGGAAGCTCAGGCTGCCCGCCCGCGCAAGGTCGAGCCGCCCGACCGGCAGGTGCGCCCGGTCCGGCCAGTTCAGCGCATAGCCGATCGCGTGGCGCATGTCGGGCGTGCCCAGATGCGCGATCACGCCGCCGTCGCGGAAGCCCACGAGCGCGTGGACAAGCGATTCCGGGTGCAGCAGCACCTCGATCTGGTCCGGCGAGATGCCGAAGAATTCCCGCGTCTCGATCATCTCGAGCGCCTTGTTGAACATCGAGGCGCTGTCGATGGTGATGCGCTGGCCCATCGCCCAGTTCGGGTGGGTCGAGGCCTCGGCCACCGTGGCGCGGGCCAGCCGGTCGAGCGGCCAGTCGCGGAACGCCCCGCCCGAGGCGGTGATGGTGATATGCTCGACCGTTGCCAGATCCTCGCCCACCAGCGCCTGGAAGACGGCCGAATGTTCACTGTCGACCGGCAGGATGCGGGCGTCGTGGCGGCGCGCCTCGGCCATCAGGAGCGGGCCGGCGGTCACAAGGCTTTCCTTGTTGGCCAGCGCCAGCGTGCCACCGTGCGACAGCGCGCGGAACCCCGGCACAAGGCCCGCGGCGCCGACGATGGCCGACATCGTCCAGTCGGCCGGGCGCGCCGCCGCCTCGGCGATGGCCGCCGCGCCTGCCGCGACCTCGACCCCGCTGCCGGCAAGGGCGTCGCGCAGGTCGGACAGGCAGTCGTCATGCGCGGTGACCGCGACCTCGGCGCCGAGCGCGCGGGCCATCTCGGCCAGCCGCGCGACGTTGCGCCCGCCGGTCAGCGCGACTGTGCGGTAGGTGTCGCGCCCGCCCTGCCCCGTCAGCAGGTCGAAGGTGCTTTCGCCGATCGAGCCGGTGGCGCCGAAGACCGAGACGGAGCGCAAGGGGCTTATCCCCCGATCTGCGGCAGGGGCAGGACGAAGCCCCAGAGGATCAGGAACAGGACCGCGCCGATCACCGCGTCGAAGCGGTCGAGCACGCCGCCATGGCCGGGGATCAGGTGCGAGCTGTCCTTGACCCCCAGGCGCCGCTTGATCGCGCTTTCGGCGATGTCGCCCATCTGCCCGGCCAGCGCTGTCAGGGCGGAGAGCAGGAAAAGCCAGGCCGGCCCCCCGGCCCAAAGCGTGATGGCCACGCCGACAAGGCCTGCGCCGACCCAGCCCGCGACGGTGCCCGACCACGTCTTCTTCGGGCTGACCTTCGGCCAGAACTTCGGCCCGCCGAGGATGCGGCCGGCGAAATAGCCGAGGATGTCGGAGGCGACGACGACCGCCACCAGCCACAGCAGGAAGCCAAGGCCAAGCCCGCCGCGAAGTGCGACGAAGCCGTAGCCGGTCAGCATCACCGCCACCCCGTAGACGAGGAAGACCAGACGCTCGCGGCGCGGCCTGAGCGCGCCGAGCGCGGGCGGCACGAACGCGAGCGCCAGCGCGAAGGGCGCGTGGCGCCAGAGGATCGTGGCCAGGCAAAGCGCAGCCAGCGCCCCGAGCGCCCGCGCCTCGCCGGGCCGGTCGGGTGCGGTCATCGCCGCCAGTTCCCAGATCATCAGGCCCGAGAGCAAGACGGCGAGCGCGGCGATCCAGACGCCCCCCGCGACGACGGCGCCGACGCCCACGATTGCCATCCCGGCGCCCGCAAGGACGCGGGGGACCAGGTCATCCCATTTGGCGGCCGCGCTCATGCCGGGACCGCGCCCCCGAAGCGGCGGTCGCGCATGCGGAACCGCGTCAGGATCGCCTCAAGCTCGGCAGGGGTGAAATCGGGCCAGAGCGTCGGCGTGAACTCGTATTCGGCATAGGCCGACTGCCAGAGCAGGAAGTTGGAGATGCGCGTCTCGCCCGACGTGCGGATCACCAGGTCGGGGTCCGGCGTTCCGGCGGTGTCAAGGCGGTCGGCAAGCGCCGCCTCATCGATCGCGTCGGGCGCGATCCGCCCGGCCGCCACGTCCTCGGCCAGCCGCCGCGCCGCGCGCGCGATCTCGTCCCTTCCGCCGTAGTTGATGGCGACGTTGAGGTCGAGCCGCGTGCTCCCCGCCGTCCGCGCCTCGATCCCGGCCATGAGCTTTTGCAGCTTGCGGTCCAGACGGTCGCGGCTGCCGATGAACCGGAGCCGCACGCCGGCATCCGAGAGCTTCTGCGCCTCGCTCTCGATATAGCGGGCGAAGATGGTCATCAGCCCGATCACCTCTTCGGTCGAGCGTTTCCAGTTCTCGGTCGAGAAGGCGTAGAGCGTCAGGTGCCGGATGCCGAGGCCGGGGGCCGCCTCGACGATGGCGCGCACGCGCTCGGCCCCGCGGCGGTGGCCGACCAACCGGGGCCAGCCGCGGTCGGTCGCCCAGCGGCCGTTGCCGTCCATGATGATGGCGACGTGCAGCGCCCCTGCCCCGGTCATGTCCCTTGCGGCCATCGGCCCGCCCTTTCCGCGCGTCCCCGGGGGACTTCAGACCTGCATGATCTCGGCCTGCTTGGCCTCAAGCGCCTTGTCGACGAGCGCAATGTGCTTGTCGGTCATTTCCTGAATCTCGTCGTGCCAGAATTTCTGGTCGTCCTCGCTGACGTTCTTGGCCTTCTTCAATTGGTCCATGCCGTCGCGGCGCACGTTGCGGATGGCGACGCGGGCATGTTCGGCATATTGCGCTGCGACCTTGGTCAGTTCGCGGCGCCGCTCCTCGTTCAGTTCGGGGATCGGCAGCATGATGATGGTGCCGTTGAGCTGCGGGTTGATGCCGAGCCCGGATTCGCGGATCGCCTTTTCGGCCCGGCTGACCAGCGCCTTGTCCCAGATGTTGACGGTGACCATGCGCGGTTCGGGCACGTTGATCGTGCCGATCTGGTTGATCGGCGTCATCGCGCCGTAGGCGTCGACCATGATCGGCTCCACGATCGAGGCCGAGGCGCGGCCGGTCCTGAGCGAGGCGAATTCGTGCCGGAGTGACGCCAGCGCCCCGTCCATCCGGCGTTCCAGATCGTCGGTGTCCAGTTCGAAATCGTCAGACATTCTGCCTTCTCCCGGTCTTTCGTCGTCTTGGCATGGCTCATAAGCCATCCCGGGCAGGTTGTATAGCAATCTCGGGCGCGCATCCCCCGCCCGGTGAGCCTGCCGGCGAAAGGTTACGCCACCCTTGACGGGCCCCGGCGCGGGCTCAGCCCTGAACCTTGGTGTAGGTGCCCTGACCGGCCAGGATGCCGCGGAACCCGCCCGGTTCGTCGAGCGAGAAGACGATGATCGGCAGGTTGTTGTCGCGCGCCAGCGCGATGGCCGAGGCGTCCATGACGCCGAGGTGCTTCTGCAGCACCTCGTCGAAGCTCACCGTGTCATAGCGCTTGGCGTCGGGGAATTTCTTCGGGTCCTTGTCGTAGACGCCGTCCACCTTGGTGCCCTTGAAGATCGCCTCGCAGCCCATCTCGTTGGCGCGCAGCGTCGCCGCGGTGTCGGTGGTGAAATAGGGGTTGCCGGTGCCCGCGGCGAAGATGCAGACCCGCTTCTTTTCCAGATGGCGCACCGCGCGGCGGCGGATGTAGGGCTCGCACACCTGGTCCATCGGGATTGCCGAGATGACGCGGGTGAAGACGCCAAGGCCTTCGAGTGCCGCCTGCATGGCCAGCGCGTTCATGACTGTGGCCAGCATCCCCATGTAGTCGGCGGTCGTCCGCTCCATCCCCTGTGCCGCGCCCGAAAGCCCGCGGAAGATGTTGCCGCCGCCGATCACCATGCAGATCTCGACGCCGAGGTCGTGAACCGACTTCACTTCCTGCGCGATGCGGGCGACGGTCGGCGGATGCAGCCCGAACCCCTGGTCGCCCATCAGCGCCTCGCCCGAGATCTTCAGAAGCACGCGCTTGTAGGTCACCTTGGGTTCCGTTGCCCCGTCCATCGTCCGCTCCGCTTGCCGCCCTGCTTCTGGCGGCGCAAGATGGCGGAAATCGCAGCGGGCTTCAACCGGGCCCGGCACGGGATAGTGCGGCAAGGGCGCGCGGAGAGAACAAGAGCACTTCAGGAACAAGACGCACTAAATTGGAAATAATCAGGAAAATTCCATCGGACCGGCATGTGCTGATTGCTGGTCCCACGGCCTCGGGCAAATCGTCGCTGGCGCTCGCCATTGCCGAGGCGCAGGGCGGCGTGATCGTCAACGCCGACGCGCTACAGGTCTGGGACTGCTGGCGGATTCTGAGCGCGCGGCCGACGCCCGAGGACGAGGCGCGGGCGGAACACCGGCTTTACGGCCACCTGCCCCGCGGCGCGGAAACCTCCGTCGGCCACTGGCTGCGCGAGGTCGCGGCGATTCTCGAAGCGGGGCAGCGGTTGATCGTGGTGGGCGGCACCGGCCTTTATCTCTCCGCCCTGACAGAGGGGTTGGCCGAAGTTCCCCCCGTGCCTGCCGACATCCGGGCCGAGGCGGACGCGCTGCTGGCCGGGGGCGGGCTTGAGGCGATGATCGCGGCCCTCGACCCGGAAACGGCGGGGCGCATCGACCTGAAGAACCCCGCCCGGGTCCAGCGCGCCTGGGAAGTGCTGCGCGCCACCGGTCAGGGTCTTGCGCGCTGGCAGGAGGCGACCGGGCCGGGCCTGATCCCGCGCGCCGCGGCAACCGCGCTGAGGCTTGAGTGCGATCGCGACTGGCTGGCCGCCCGCATCGACCGGCGGCTTGAGGGGATGATCGCGGCGGGCGCGCTCGACGAGGTGCGCGCCGTCCTGCCCGACTGGGACCCGGCGCAGCCCTGGGCCAAGGCGATTGGCGCGCCGGAACTGGTCGCCCACCTTCAGGGGCGGATGGCCCTGCCCGAGGCGGTCGCGGCGGCGCAGGCGGCCAGCCGGCAGTACGCCAAGCGCCAGCGCACCTGGCTCAGGGCGCGGATGCGGGACTGGTTGCCGGTGGCGCCGGAGTGACAGATCGGCCACTTCCCGCGCAGAGTTGAATTTCCTGCACAATTCCCTTTGGCGAGTGATTCGCCAGCCGGTAGACTCAGCCCGACCCGGAACCGAGTATGCGCTGAATGACTGCCAAGATCTTTTCTGCCAAGCCCCTGTCGCTTTACGCCGACCGCATGCCCAAGGCAGAGCCGGCGGCCGCTCCCCTGCCTGTCGCGCCGGCAAAGCCCGCGACGCGGGAAAAAGCCGCGCCGACAGCCGCAAAGGCGGCCCCGAAGGTGGTCGCGAAGCCTGCCCCGAAGGCCGGGGTGCAGGCGGCGAAGGCCGCCCCCCGGCGTGCCGTCACCGCGCTGCCCTCGGGCGAGGGCGGGCTGCGCCTGGTGCCGATCCAGCGGCTGGCACAGGGCGGGCGCTGGCGGGTGGAGGCGATGCGGTCCTACGCCGATCCGGTGCTTTACTGGTTTACCCGCGGCCAGGGCCGGATCACCGTCGGCGGCATCACCCGGGGCTACGGCGCGCACAACGCCATCTTCATTCCCGCCGGTGCCATGCACGGGTTCGAGGCGGGCCCCCAAAGCTACGGCACCGCGCTTTTCTTCGGTCGGGGAGAGGATCTGGGCCTGCCGCGCGAACCGCTGCACCTGCGCATCCGCGATGCCATCCCGCAGGCGGAACTTTCCGGCATCCTCGACCACATCCAGCGCGAGATCGACGCCGCCCGCCCCGGCCACGACCGCGCCGCGCGCCATTATCTCGGGCTTCTCTCGGTCTGGCTCGAACGCCACGCCGGCGCGGCGGAGGCCGGGCGGTCGGACGCCTACCACAGGCTTGCCCGGCGCTACTCCGAACTGCTGGAACATGGCTATCGCAGCGGCCAGGGCGTTGCCGGTTACGCGCGCGAACTGGGCGTGACGCCGACGCATCTGACCCGCGTCTGCAAGAAGACCTGCGGACGCTCCGCCTCGGACCTGCTGCACGACCGGCTGATCTTCGAGGCGCGGCGACTGCTCCTGGAAACCCGGCTGCCGGTCGCCCGCGTGTCGGAGGAACTTGGCTTCACCTCGCCCGCCTACTTCACCCGGGCTTTCCAGAAGCGGACCGGGCGCACGCCCTCGGCCTTCCGCAAGGCGCCCTGACACAGGCACCCGGCGCGCCCAGCGGGTGGCACCGGGGTCTTGCCGCCGGCCCCGACCCCGCCCTTGTCTTCAGGGAGGGGATATGTTCTTTTCAATTACGTATTTGCGACATGGCTTGCCGCAAATGGACATTGACGTGACATTCGTTTCGTTGCGCAATGGCCGCGCGGACCGTCGCAGAAAAGAATCCACCGGCCAGGAGAGTCGGGAGGGACGGTCACCCAAGCGAAGTTCTCAGGGAGACGAGAAGATGACCCACCATTTCAAGCCCGACTGCCTGCATCCCGCGGCCGTCGCCTATGCCGAGGAAGTGCGCGCCGGCACGCTGAGCCGCCGCGAGTTCCTGACCCGCTCCTCGGCGCTTGGCGTCAGTGCCGCCGCGGCCTATGGCCTTCTCGGCCTGACCGCCCCGGCGCCGGCCCGCGCCCAGACCGCCGGCGGCACGCTGCGCGTGCAGATGGAAACCAAGGCGTCGAAGGACCCCCGCACCTGGGACTGGTCCGAATATGCGAACTTCGGCCGCGGCTGGCTCGACTACATGGTCGAATACAATGCCGACGGCTCGCTGCGCGGGATGCTTCTCGAAAGCTGGGAAGTGAACGAGAACGCGACCGAATACACGCTGAACGTCCGCAAGGGCGTGAAGTGGAACAACGGTGACGATTTCACCGCCGCCGATGTGGCCCACAACATCAACCGCTGGTGCGATGCCAACGTGGAAGGCAACTCCATGGCCGCGCGCATGGGTGGCCTCGTCGATCCCGACACCAAGGTGGCGCGCGAAGGCGCGGTCACGATCGTCGACGATCACACCGTCAAGCTGGTCCTGCCCTCGCCCGACATCACCATCGTCGTCGGCATGGCGGACTATCCGGCCGCGGTCGTCCACCAATCCTATGACAACGGCGACCCCTCGGCCAACCCGATCGGCACCGGCGCCTGGCTGCCCGAGACCAACGAGGTCGGCGTCAAGCAGGTTCTCGTCCGCAACCCGAACCACACCTGGTGGGGGACCGAGGTCTATGGCGGACCCTACCTTGACCGGATCGAATACATCGACCTTGGCACCGATCCCTCGGCCTTCCTCGCCGCGGCCGAGGCGGACGAGATCGACATGACCTACCGCACCGACGGCGATTTCGTGGAAATCTTCGACGGCCTCGGCTGGCCCCGGTCCGAGGCGGTCACCTCGGCCACGATCGCGATCCGCTTCAACCAGGGGGCCGATCTCTACAAGGACGTGAACGTGCGCCGCGCGCTGCAGATGGCGGTGGACAACAATGTCATCCTCGAGCTTGGCTACGCGGGCCTCGGCTCGGTCGCGGAAAACCACCACGTCTGCCCGATCCATCCAGAGTACGCCCAGCTCGACCCGCTGGTGGTCGATCCGGCCAAGGCGAAGGAGATGATCGAGGCGGCCGGCCACGGCGCCACCGAGTTCGAGCTGATCTCGCTCGACGACGGCTGGCAGGCGGCGTCCTGCGACGCGGTGGCGGCGCAGCTGCGCGATGCCGGACTGAACGTCAAGCGGACGATCCTGCCTGGCTCGACCTTCTGGAACGACTGGACCAAGTATCCGTTCTCGGCCACCGAGTGGAACATGCGCCCGCTCGGCGTGCAGGTCCTGGCACTCGCCTACAAGTCGGGCGTGGCCTGGAACGAGACCGCCTTTGCCAACGCCGAGTTCGATGCCGCGCTGGACGAGGCCATGGCGATCGCCGATGCCGACAAGCGGCGCGAGGTGATGGCCAGGGTCGAGAAGATCATGCAGGACGAAGGCGTGCTGATCCAGCCCTACTGGCGCTCGATCTACCGCCACTTCAAGGAGAACGTGAAGGGCGCCGACATGCACCCGACGTTCGAGCATCACCACTACAAGTGGTCGATCGAGGCCTGATCGCCTGACCGGGCGCGCGCGGCAAAAACGCCCCGCGCGCCCTTTTTTCATTCGGCCCCGCGCGCCTGAGGCGCTAACCTGCCCCCATTCGTGGGAGGAAGGAAACCCAACCCATGCTGATGTTCCTGCTCAGACGCCTGGCGACGATGGTTCTGACGGCGCTCTGCCTGACGCTCATCGTCTTTTACCTGACCAACCTGCCGCCGAACCTCGAGAAGCTCGCCAAGTCAGAAGCCGGCAGCCGCATCACCGACGCCGAGGTGGCAAGCTGGCTCGAGAAGAACGGCCACGCGCGCCCGCTTCTGGTGCGCTACGGCGAATGGCTGGGCGTGGTGCCGGGCTGGACGCGCGAGGAAGGCGGTGTCACCACCGGGCGCTGCATCGCGCGCGGCGCGGACCCTGCGGCGGCACCCGGCTATTGCGGTGTGCTTCAGGGCGAGTGGGGCTTTTCCAGCGTCTTCAAGGATGACGTCTCAAGCATCATCGCGACACGGCTGGGCCTGACCGGGCTTTTGATGTTCTGGGTCATGGTGGTGATGGTTCCGGTGTCGCTGATCGTGGGCGTGCTGGCCGGGATGCGCGAGGGATCGAAGCTCGACCGCTCTCTCTCCACCTTCTCGATCGCCACCACCGCGACGCCCGAATATGTCTCGGGCGTGATCCTGATCGCGGTCTTCGCCACTTCCATGGGCTGGAAGGTCTTCAAGGGCACGGCGACAAGCGCGATGGACGACATCACCTTCGACAACTTCTTCCTGCCGGTCCTGACCATCGCGCTTTACGGCACCGGCTATATCGCGCGCATGACGCGCGCCTCGATGACCGAGGTGATGACGGCGCAATACATCCGCACCGCGCGGCTGAAGGGCGTCAGCTTCCGCAACGTGGTGATAAAGCACGCGCTGAGAAACGCGCTGATCGCGCCCTTCACGGTGATCATGCTCCAGTTTCCCTGGCTCCTGAACGGCGTCGTCATCGTCGAGACGCTGTTCAACTACAAGGGCTTCGGCTGGACGCTGGTTGCCGCGGCGGGTAACAACGACATCCAGCTCCTGCTCGGCTGCTCGGTCGTGGCCGTCTTCGTGGTTCTGGTGACGCAGCTGATTTCCGACATCGGCTATGTCTTCCTCAACCCGCGCATCCGCATCTCGTAGGAAGGGACGAAGATGGAACCGCTTACCTGGACCGGCAGTCTTTCCGTCCTGAACCCCGTCACGCTGGCCGTTGCCGCGTTCTTCGCGGTCGCGGTCGTGGCCCAGATCGCGCTGGCGTTCTTCGCCCCCGACCCCTCGGTCCAGTCCGGGCCTGACGGGCGCCTTGCCGCGCGCGGCGGCGCCTTCGGGGCAAGCGAGCGGGCGACGCGCTGGCTGTTCCTCGCGCTCCTGGCGCTTGTCCTCGTCTATCTCGTCGGAGGCGCGGTCCTGCCCTTCGGCGCGGCCGGGATCACCGGCGCCATCTCGAAGCTGCTGGTGCCGGTCTGGATCTCGCTTGCGGTGATGTTCGTCCTGTCGTTCCGGTTCAAGCGGCGGCTGGGCCTCTACGGCAAGCTCTTCGACTCCACCATCGGCATGATCGGCCTGGCCATCGTCATGTTCTGGGTCTTCGTCGCGGTCTTTTCCGATACCATCGCCACCGCCGATGTGCTGAGCCAGATCAGCCAGATGAAGAACAAGCTGCCCGGCACGCCGGTGCCCGACGGGTCTGGCTGGTACCTGCTGGGCGGCGACCACCTTGGCCGGGATGTCTTTTCCCGCATGGTCGAGGGCAGCCGGATCGTGATCGTCATCGCGCCCTTCGCCACCGTCTTCGCCTTCATGGTCGGGATCACGCTGGGCCTGCCGGCCGGCTATTACGGCGGCATGCTCGACACCGGGCTGTCGTTCCTGGCGAACCTGATCCTGGCCTTCCCGGTGATCCTGTTCTTCTACCTGCTCGTCACGCCCGAGATCGTGCAGACCGGGATGCCGCAATACTTGGCCGTGGTGCTGTTCCTCTTCCCGATCATCTTCCTGCTGGTGCTGGTCAACTCGCGCTTCTACGTCATGCCGGGCCTGCGCAACCGGCTGGTCATCGCCATCGCGGTCGTGGGCGGCTACCTTTACCTGTCGTTCGTCGGCGAGGCGGGAACGCGGGTGGCGATCCTGCCCGAGGCGCTTGACCTCATCCACATGCCGGCGAACATGCTGATCGTCTTCGTCTCGGTCGTCTTCGTGAACTCGCCCACCGTGTTCCGGATCGTCCGCGGGCTCGTCCTCGACATCAAGACGCGCGACTACGTGGCGGCGGGCCAGACGCGCGGGGAACGCCCCTGGTACATCATGATCTGGGAAATCCTGCCCAACGCGCGCGGGCCGCTGATCGTCGATTTCTGCCTGCGCATCGGCTACACCACGATCCTGCTGGGCACACTCGGCTTCTTCGGCCTCGGCCTGTCGCCCGAAAGCCCCGACTGGGGGTCGACGATCAACGCGGGCCGCAGGCTGATGACGGTGGCGCAGCACCCCGCCATCGTGCCCGCACTCGCGCTGATGAGCCTCGTGCTCGGTCTCAACCTGCTGGCTGACGGCCTCAGGGAAGAAAGCCTGAAGGACTAGGGGGAACCGCCATGACGAAATGGGAATACGACGGTCCGATCCTGGAGATCGAGAACCTGTCCATCAGCTTCTTCACCAGGTTGCGGGAAATCCCCGCGGTGATGGATTTTTCCTGCACCGTCCAGCCGGGCGAGGCGATGGGGCTGGTCGGTGAATCCGGTTGCGGCAAGTCCACCGTCGCCCTCGCGGTGATGCGCGACCTTGGCAAGAACGGCCGCATCACCGGCGGCACGATCAAGTTCAAGGGCCGCGACCTGACCACGATGGGCGAGGAGGAACTGCGCGACATCCGCGGGTCCGAGATCGCGATGATCTATCAGGAACCCATGGCCTCGCTGAACCCGGCGATGCGGATCGGCCAGCAGCTGATGGAAGTGCCGATGATCCACGAAGGGCTCGGCAAGGAGGAGGCGCACAAGCGCGCGCTCGAGGTGGTGGCGGACGTGCGCCTGCCCGACCCGGCGCGGATCCTCAACTCCTTCCCGCATCAGCTGTCGGGCGGCCAGCAGCAGCGCATCGTCATCGCCATGGCGCTCATGTCAAAGCCCGCGCTTCTGATCCTTGACGAACCCACCACCGCGCTCGACGTGACAGTGGAGGCGGCGGTGGTCGACCTCGTCAAGGATCTTGGCAAGAAGTACGGCACCTCGATGCTGTTCATCAGCCACAACCTCGGGCTGGTGCTGGAGGTCTGTGACCGCCTGTGCGTGATGTATTCCGGCGAGGCGGTCGAGACCGGGTCGATCGTCGATGTCTTCAACAAGATGCAGCACCCCTACACACAGGCGCTGTTCCGGTCGATCCCGCTGCCGGGGGCGGACAAGAACGCCCGCCCGCTGATCGCCATTCCAGGCAACTTCCCCCTGCCCCACGAACGGCCGAAGGGCTGCAACTTCGGCCCGCGCTGCAACTACTTCGCGGACGGGCGCTGCAACGCGGCCGACATTCCCATGGTGCCAGTGCCGGGCGACGACCGCCACGAGACGCGCTGCATCCGGGTGGACGAGATCGACTGGGCGGCAAAGCCCGTGGTCGAGAGGAAGCATGAAAGAACCGAGCCGGGCCGTGTCGTCCTGAAGATGGACGACCTGAGGAAGTATTACGAGGTCTCCGCCTCGAGCCTCTTCGGGGGCGGCGACAAGCGCGTGGTCAAGGCCAACGAAACGCTGAGCTTCGAGGCGCGCGAGGGCGAGACCCTGGCCATCGTGGGCGAGTCGGGCTGCGGCAAGTCGACCTTCGCCAAGGTCCTGATGGGGCTTGAGACGGCCACCTCGGGCAAGATCATGCTTTACGACAACGAGATTCAGGCCACCCCGATCGAAAGCCGTTCGACCGATACGGTCTCGGGCGTGCAGATGGTGTTCCAGAACCCGTTCGACACGCTTAACCCCTCGATGACCGTGGGGCGGCAGATCATGCGCGCGCTGGAGATCTTCGGCGTCGGCGCCTCCGATGCCGAACGGCGCGCGCGCATGCTGGAACTGCTCGACCTCGTGAAGCTGCCGCGCGCCTTTGCCGAGCGGATGCCGCGCCAGCTATCGGGCGGGCAGAAACAGCGCGTGGGCATCGCGCGCGCCTTTGCCGGCGGGGCGAAGATCGTGGTGGCCGACGAACCCGTTTCCGCGCTTGACGTGTCGGTGCAGGCGGCCGTTACCGACCTCCTGATGGAGATCCAGCGGCAGAACCGCACCACGCTTCTCTTCATCAGCCATGACCTGTCGATCGTGCGCTATCTCTCCGACCGGGTGATGGTCATGTATCTCGGCCATGTCGTCGAACTGGGCACCACCGATCAGGTATTCTCGCCGCCCTACCATCCCTATACCGAGGCGCTGCTGTCGGCCGTGCCCATCGCCGACACCCATGTGCAGAAAAAGCACATCGTGCTCGAGGGCGAGATCCCTTCGGCGATGAACCCGCCGCCGGGTTGCCCGTTCCAGACCCGCTGCCGGTGGAAGTCGAAGGTGCCGGGCGGCCTTTGCGAGCGCGAGGTGCCACCGGTGCAGGTGCTGGCCGGCGGGCATCAGATCAAGTGCCACCTCTCGGCCGAGGATTTCGCCTCGATGGAGCCGGTGATCAAGATCGCTGCGGAATAGGTCGGCGCTTCCCTGCCCCGGACGGTCCGTCTCGGTCGCGCCGTCCGGCCGCCCCGTCAGTCCGCCACGCCGGAGAGAAGGCCGCGCACCAGAAGCCTTTGAAAGGCCAGGAACACCGCCACCGGAACCGCCACCGAGACGCAGGCGGAGGCGGCGAGAATGTCCCACTGTCCCCCGTGCGTGCCGACGAGGTTCAGGAGCCGCCCGGTCAGCACCAGCCGGTCGCCCTGCGGGCCGAGGAAGACCAGCGCCACCAGAAGATCGTTCCAGGTCCAGATGAACTGGAAGACGGCAAAACCCGCGATCGCCGGGGCCGCGAGCGGCAGCACGATCCGCGTGAGGATCGCGAGGTCGGAGGCCCCGTCCAGTCGGGCGCTGTCGATGACCTCGCGCGGCAGGGCTGCCATGGCGTTGCGGATCAGGTAGATGGCAAGCGGCAGGCCGAAGCCGGTATGGGCCAGCCAAACGCCGACGAAGCCCTTGGGATCAAGGCCAAGCGCCTGCCCCGCGGCGTTGTGGACCTTCAGAAGCGGGATCAGTGCCACCTGCAACGGCACCGCCATCAGCCCGAGGACCGCCGCCAGGACCAGCCTGCGGCCCGCGAAGGGCATCCAGGCCAGGGCATAGGCGGCGAAGACGGCAAGCCCGACCGGGAACAGCGTCGACGGCACCGCGACGATGGCGGAGTTGAGAAGCGACCGAGCGATCCCCGTCGCCGCCAGGACGTCGGCATAGTTCTGCAGCGTCGGGCTTGGCCCGACGGTCGCGGTCAGGAAGATGCGCTGCCCCTGCGGCGCGGCCAGGCCGTGCGGCGCGGTCAGGCTGTAGGCGCCATCCGCCTGCACCGTCAGCGTGGCGCCTTTGCCGAGATCCGCCACCGCGCCGGGGTGGAAGGCCGCGGGCCGGCGCGCGTCGATCCCGAAGGCCTCGACCCGCCCGCCGCCCTCCAGCGCGTTGCCTGCCAGCGCGTAGCGCCCGCCGGGCTGAGCGCCCTCGCCCCCCGGCGGCGTGCGGAAGGTCCGCGTCAGCGTCACCCCCGAGAACGCCGTCCACCAGCCAGAGGCCGCGATCTGGTCACGGTCGCGAAGGGAGGTGACGACCAGCCCCAGAAGCGGCAGCGTCCAGAGCAGGACGAAGACCGCGACCGCGAGATGCGCCGCCCAGGGGCCGCCGCGCCTCATTCCCCCTGCCCCGCGCGGCCGGTCCGGGCGCAGAACATGCTCCAGGCCAGGATCGGGGCCGTGAGCGCCAGAAGCGCCAGCGCGAGGACCGCGCCGCGCCCGGAATCGCCGCCGCCCCGGAACATCCAGTCGAACATCAGGTTGGCAAGGACGTTGGTGTTCCACTGGCCGTTGGTCATCACCAGGACGATGTCGAAGACCTTGACCGAGGCGAGGGTGATCGCGGTCCAGACCACCGCGATGGAGCGGCGGATCTGCGGCACCTCGATCAGCAGGAACCCGCGGACGCCGTCCGCGCCGTCCAGCCGCGCCGCCTCGACCGTGGCGCGGGGCACGGCGCGCAGCGCGGCCGAGAGGATCACCATGGCAAAGCCGGTCTGGACCCAGATCAGGATCGCCATCAGGAAGAGGGAATTCCAGACCGGCAGGGCGATCCAGGCCCGGGGCGTGCCGCCAAGCGCGGTGACAAGGGCATTCAGCGCGCCCACCTGCGCGCCCGCCTCGGGGCGCAGGTCGTAGACGAACTTCCAGATCACGACGGCGCCCGGAAGCGAGATCGCGCCGGGCAAGAAGATCAGCATCCGCGCCAGCGCGCCCCAGCCGATCCGGTTGGTGAGCGCGGCCGCGATCAGCCCCAGGAGGGTGGAGACGGCCGGCACCACCATAAGCCAGAGGACCGTGTTGACCGCCGCCGCCCGCGCCGCCGGATCGCGCACCAGCCAGGCGAAGTTGGCCGCGCCCACGAACCCCTCTCCGCTGCGGTCGTGGAGAGAAAGCCAGGCCGTCGCGGCCAGCGGATAGACGAGGCAGAGGCCCAGCACGGCGAGCGCTGGCGCAAGGAACAGCCAGGGCCGGAGCCGCGCCATCCGCCCTGCCCCGGCGATCATCGCAGCGCGTCCCAGGCCGCGTCGATGTCGGCGGCCACCTCGGCCGCGTCGCGACCGCCGACATAGTCGATCATGCCGCTCCAGAAGGCGCCGGCGCCGATCCGGCCCGGCATCAGGTCCGACCCGTCGAAGCGGAAGGTGGTGGCCTCCATCAGGATGCGGGCCTGCCGGCGCAGCACCTCGTTCGCGTAGGCCGCGGGATTGGCGCCCTTGTGCGGCGTCAGGAACCCGGTCTGCGCCATCCAGATTTCGTGCGCGATGGGGGTCTTGAGCCAGTCTATGAAGGCGCGTGCGGCCGGGCCGTCGCGGGTGATCGTGGCCAATGTCCCCGAGCCCAGGACGGGCCGGCCGAAGCGGCCCTCCGCCAGCGGCGGAAAGGCGAAGAAGTCGGCCTCGATCCCGGGGGTGATGCCTTCGGGGAAGAAGGCGGGGATGAAGGAGGCCTGCCGGTGCAGGTAGCAGCGCGGCGGCACCGTGAAGAGCCCCGCGGCGCTGTCACGGAAATCGGTGGTGGCGACGGCCGCCGCCCCGCCCGCGACATAGGCATCGGTGCGGGCGAAGCTGCCGAAATCCTCGATCGCGGCAAGGATGGCCGGATCGCCGAAGGGAACCTCGCCCCGCACCCAGCGGTCGTAGACCGCAGGTCCGGCGCGGCGCAGCACCATGTCCTCGACCCAGTCGGTCGCGGGCCAGCCGGTCGCGCCGCCCGAGCCGAGGCCGATGCACCACGGCGTGCCGCCGTCGGCCACGATCCGGTCGGAGAGCGCGCGCATCTCCTCGATTGTGCGGGGGACCGCATAGCCCGCCTCCGCGAAATTCTCCGGCACGTACCAGACCAAGGACTTGATTTCGACCCGGTAGGGAAAGGCGTAAAGCGCCGGGGTGCCGTCCGGCCCGGCGCTGGTTCCGAGCGCGGCCCAGGCATCGCCGCCGGCGTAGCCTGCGCGCAGCCAGGCCTCGGTCTCCGCCCCGAGCGGGACGAGACGCCCGCGCGCGGCGAGATCCGCGATCAGCCCCGGCTGCGGCAGGATCGCGATGTCGGGCGGCGTTCCGGCCGCCGTGTCGATGACGATCTGCTGTTCATAGTTCTCCGACGTCGCGTAAAGGACCTGCGCCCCCGTCGCCGCGGCGAAGTAGGCCAGGACGCTTTCCGCCAGCGCCTGATCCTCGCCCCGCCAGGGTCCGAAAATGGTCAGCGTCTGGCCTTCGAGCCTGTGGGCGGCGGCGAAATCGTCATGGCTCGACCACGTGAAACGGCTGTCCTCACCCGGCGCGAACCGCAGATCCTGCGCGCCCGCCG
This sequence comes from Albidovulum sediminis, assembly GCF_025380365.1. Classification (GTDB taxonomy): domain Bacteria; phylum Pseudomonadota; class Alphaproteobacteria; order Rhodobacterales; family Rhodobacteraceae; genus Albidovulum; species Albidovulum sediminis. Next base: position 857,798 of record NZ_JAOCQF010000001.1, on the reverse strand, counting down.
CGCCGGAAGCGAGGGCGATCAGCACGGCACCCGCCACGCTCCATGACGTCATCGACCCCTCCTTCCGGGGCCGCCCGCATTCTCGCGCGGCCCGTCCCGCGAAGGCTTGCATCAACATTGGTGAACAAATGGTTAATCCCGGCGGCCAAGCCGGTCTGAACGCTTGCGGCGCACCCCGAAGGCGTCCTATCACGCAGGAAGATGCACGCTGGCACGGGATACAAGATGACGCCCTCCCCCCTGATCCTTGCCGATGTCGGCGGCACCAATACCCGCGTCGCGCTGGCCCACGGGGCGCGCGTCGACCATGCCTCGATCCGGCGCTATCCGAACGCGGGCCGCCCCGGGCTAGAGCCGATCCTGGCCGACTACCTGGCCGAGATGGGAGTGAGCCGTTGCGACGGGGCCTGCGTCGCGGCGGCGGGCCCGGTCGAGGGGGGACGGGCAGAGATGACGAACCTTTCCTGGGTCATCACGCGCGACGGGGTCGGCGCGGCCACCGGGGCGGGGACGGTCGCGATCCTCAACGACCTGCAGGCGCAGGGCCACGCGCTTGGCCATCTGGCGCCGGGCTCGCTCCTTCCGGTTTTGCGGGGAGAGGAGGCGCCGGGCCAGACGCAACTGGTGATCGGCGTCGGCACCGGCTTCAACGCGGCCCCCGTCCATGACACCGCGACCGGCCGCCTTGTCGCCGCCTCGGAAAGCGGTCACGTCGGACTGCCGGTGCGGACCGCCGCAGACCTGCGGCTGGCCGAATTCGTCGGGCGCCGCCACGGGTTCGCCGGGGTCGAGGAGGTGCTGTCGGGCCGCGGGCTTGAACAGACCTTCGGCTGGGTGGCCGAGGAGGCGGGCCGGCCCGAGGCCCGCAGCGCGGCCGCGATCATGGAGGGGATCGCTGCGGGCGATCCCCTGGCCGAAGCGGCCGGGCGCGCCTTCGTGCGCGTCTTCGGCATGGTCGCAGGCAATCTGGCGCTGACCTTCCTGCCCTTCGGCGGCATCTACCTGATCGGCGGCGTTTCCCGCGCCTTCGCGCCCCTGCTGGGCCGCTTCGGCTTTCGCGACGCCTTTTGCGACAAGGGCCGGTTTTCCGAGTTCATGGAGCGTTTCCCGGTCAGCGTGGTCGAGGACGACTATGCCGCGCTGACGGGCTGCGCCGAGCATCTGGCCAAGGAGATGGGCCGCCGCGGCTGACCGCCGCGCCCCTCCCTCGCCCCTAACCCTCGCCTCTAGCCCTTGCCCCTGAGCCGGGCCACGAGGCGCAGGGTCGAGCCGTCCTTGCCCGCCCCGTCGGCCTCTCCCTTCAGCACCGGTTCGAGGGCGACGGCCAGTTCCTTGCCAAGCTCCACCCCCCACTGGTCGAAGGAGTTGATGCCGAGGATCACCCCCTCGACAAAGACGCGGTGTTCGTAAAGGGCGATGATCTGGCCCAGCACGAAGGGCGTGAGGCGGGGATAGAGGAGCGTGGTCGAGGGGCGGTTGCCCGGAAAGACGCGGTGGCGCGCTTGCCGCTCTAGCTCCGCCCCCCGAAGGCCCTTCGCGGCCATCATCGCGCGTGCCACCTCGATCGGGCGGCCGCGCATCAGCGCCTCGGACTGCGCGAGGCAGTTCGCCGCGAGTAACCGGTGCTGGTGGGCAAGGTCGGGCTCATGGCCGCTGACCGCCAGCAGGAATTCGCACGGGATCACCCGCGTCCCCTGGTGGATGAGCTGGTAGAAGGCGTGCTGGCCGTTGGTGCCGGGTTCGCCCCAGACCACGGGGCCGGAGGGAAACGGCAGGTCGGAGCCGTCCATCGCCACCCGCTTGCCGTTGCTTTCCATCTCAAGCTGCTGGAGATAGGCGGGAAGCCGCGACAGGCGCTGGTCGTAGGGCAGGACCGCGCGGGTGGCGTGGCCGCAGATCTGGTTGTGCCAGATTCCGACAAGGGCGAGGAGCACCGGCAGGTTCCGCGCGAAGGGCGCGGTGCGGAAATGCGCGTCCATCGCCGCCCCGCCGGCCAGGAATTCGGCGAACCGGTCCGGCCCGATGGCGATCATCAGCGACAGGCCGACCGGCCCCCACATCGAATAGCGCCCGCCGACCCAGTCCTCGAAGCCGAAGACGCGGGCCGGGTCGATGCCGAAGGCGGCGGTGCGGTCCAGCGCGGTCGAGACGGCCGCGAACTGGCGCGCGGGGTCGGCGACCTTGCCCGCCATCCAGCGGCGCGCGGTTTCCGCGTTGGTCATCGTCTCGATCGTGGTGAAGGTCTTCGAGGCCACGATCACCAGCGTCGTCGCCGGGTCGAGCGGCGCGAGCACGTCATGCACATGCGCCCCGTCCACGTTCGAGACGAAATGCGCGCGCGGCCCGTCGGCGTAGGGGGAAAGTGCGAGGCACGCCATCGCCGGGCCGAGGTCCGATCCGCCGATGCCGATGTTGACGACATCGGTGATGCGCCCGCCCTGCCCGCGCGCGCGCCCGGTGCGCAGGTCGCGGGCGAAGGTCTCCATCCGCGCGAGGGTCTGGCGAAGCGGTGGCGTCACGTCCTGCCCGTCGACGAAGACCGGCGTGGCGGGATTGCGCAGCGCCGTGTGCAGGACCGCGCGGCCCTCGGTCTCGTTGATCCTTGCCCCGATGAACATCGCCTCGCGCCGGGCGGCGACGCCCGCCCCCTCGGCCAGCGCAAGAAGGAGATCGCGCCCCGCCGCGTCAATGTTTGTCTTGGAATAGTCGAGGAGCATCCCGTCCGCCTCGGCCGAAAAGGCCCCGGCCCGCGCGGCATCGTCGAACAGCGACAGGATCGCCCGGTCGCGGAACCGCTCGTGATGGCGGTGCAGGTCGTCCCAGCGGCTCATGGCTTCTCCCCTCACGGCGCCCAGTGCACGGTCGCGGCGTCCAGCACCGCGCGCACCGGCGCCTCTTCCGGCGACAGGGTCTGCGCCCGCATCAGCGCGGCTCGTTTTTCCGCCCCGGTGATCAGGATGTGGATCGACATCGCATCCTCGATCACCCGGGCCGAGAGCGTCACGCGGGCCTCTCCCGCGCCCGGCGCGCGCATCGGCACCAGCACCGGCGCGTCGGGCGCCAGCGCCTCGGCCAGCCGGTCGGCGCCGGGAAAGAGAGAGGCGGTGTGCATGTCGGCGCCCATTCCGAGAAGGGCGACCGAGATCGGCAGGCAGGGTGCGATGGCGGCAGAGAGCGCGTCGACCGCGTCCTCGGGCAGGGGCGTGTCGGCATAGAGCGGCAGGAAGCGGGCGGCGGCGGCCTTGCCCACCAGCAGGCGCTTCTTCAGAAGCCGCGCGTTGGAGCGTTCGCTCGTCTCGTCCACCCAACGCTCGTCACTGGGAAAGACCGTCACCCGCCCCCAGTCGAGGTTGATCGCGGAGAGGATATCGAAGACCGGCCCCGGCGTCGTCCCGCCGGCGACGCAGAAGGACACCGTCTCGTTCTGCCGCAGTGCCGCCGACAGTTCGCTGGCCAGCACATCGGCCAGATCGAACATCATCAGTTCGCTGTCTGGATATTCGACCAGGTTCATTCGCGTATCTCCCGCCAGCGGCGCCCGTCGCGATGCAGCAGCATCAGCGCGTCCTCGGGCCCCGACGATCCCGGATCGTAGCCGCGCGGCTTGTCGCCGCGGGTTTCCCAGCCGGCGATGATCGGGTCGGTCCAGGCCCAGGCCGCCTCCACCTCGTCGCCGCGCATGAAGAGCGTCTGGTTGCCGCGGATCACGTCCATGATCAGCCGCTCATAGGCGTCGGGAATGTCGGTCCCGTCCTCTCCCAACGCGTCGGCGAAGGACATGTCAAGCGGCACCTCGGTCAGGCGCATCCCGCCCGGCCCCGGTTCCTTGATCATCACCGAAAGCGTCATCCCCTCGTTCGGCTGGAGCCGGATCGACAGCACGTTCTCGCGCCAGCCCTCCTCCTCGCCGAAGATGGAATGCGGCACCTCCTTGAAGACGATGGCGATCTCGGATGCACGCGCGCGCAGCTTCTTGCCGGTCCGCAGGTAGAAGGGCGTGCCCTTCCAGCGCCAGTTGGCGATGTTGACCTTCAGCGCGACATAGCTTTCGGTTCGGCTGTCGCGATTTTCGGCGTCGTCGGTGTAGGAGCCCTTCGTGCCCTTTCCGGCGCCGCGATACTGGCCGCGCACGATATCCTCGGGTCGGACGGGTTCGAGAGCGTGGATCACCTTCAGCTTCTCGTCGCGCACGGCGTCCGGGTCGAAGCGGTAGGGCGGCTCCATCGCGATCAGGCAGAGAAGCTGCATCAGGTGGTTCTGCACCATGTCCCGCATCGCGCCCGACTTGTCGTAGTACGATCCGCGCCCGTCCACGCCCACCGTCTCGGCCACGGTGATCTGGACGTGGTCGACATGGCGCGCGTTCCACAGGGGCTCGAACAGGATGTTGGCGAAGCGCACCGCCATCAGGTTCTGCACCGTCTCCTTCCCGAGGTAGTGGTCGATCCGGTAGATCTGGTGTTCGGTGAAATGCTCGGCCAGCGTCGCGTTCAGCGCGCAGGCGCTGGCAAGGTCGCGGCCGAAGGGCTTTTCGACGACGATCCTGGATTCGGGCGTGGCGATGCCGTGGCGGTGCAGCCGTTCGGCCAGGTCGCCAAAAAGCGCCGGCGCGACCGAGAAGTAGAAGGCGCGCACGACGTCGGGCCGCATCGCCTGCGCAAGGGCGGGCCAGCCGCCGTCGCCCTTCGCGTCGATGGCGACATAGTGGAGCCGGTCGAGAAAACGGGCGAGTTCGTCGGCCTTGCGGCTGGCCGGGCCGCCGAATTCCCCGATCGCCTCGGCGACGAGCGCGCGGAAGCCCGCATCGTCCATCTCGGCCCGCGCGGCGCCGATGATGCGCGCGTCCTCGGGCATCTGTCCGGCCAGGAAGCGGCGGAAGAGCCCCGGCAGGATCTTGCGGCGCGCAAGGTCGCCGGTGCCGCCGAAGACCACCAGATCGAAGCTGTCCACGGGAATGACACGCGAGACCATCGGTTGCCTCCTGAGTTGTTAGCGCTAACGGCTCGCTTGTTACCCGCACCGCCTGCCAAAGTCTAGCATTGCCTTCGCGCGGCGGAAACAAATCCGCGCGCCCCCGCGCCGGACGTCGCGCACCCCGCATCGCGGCTTGACGAAGCGCCGGCTCTCGCTTACCTGTCAAGGCGCTGCGGGTGTAGCTCAATGGTAGAGCAGAAGCTTCCCAAGCTTACGACGAGGGTTCGATTCCCTTCACCCGCTCCAATCCTGTGACGACCAGTACGGCTGCAACGACCACGGGGGAAATCATCATGAAGAAGACGCTTCTGGCTTCCGCGCTCCTGGCGGCGATGGCGGCGCCTGCGCTTGCCTCGCAATGCCCCGCACTCATGGCCGAGATCGACGCGGCGATGGCGACCGCAACCGTCGACGACGCGACCAAGGCGAAGATCATGGAGCTTTACGAGAAGGGCAAGGCCGAGCACGAGGGCGGCGACCATGCCGCCTCGGAGGCGACGCTGGCCGAGGCGAAGGCGCTTCTCGGGATCTGATCGCCGGGCCTCCGCGCGCCCTGCCCGCCCCGCGGGAGCTTTCCTTCCGCGGCAAGAGCGCTTAGTCATGCCGGAAATCCCAGGGCAAAGGAGCAAGGCATGGCCGGGACCATCGAACGGATCGAAACCGGAAAGCGGATGTCGAGCGCCGTGATTCACGGCGGCGTCGTCTATCTCGCCGGCATCGTCGGCGAGAAGGGCGGCGATGTCGCGCAACAGACGAGGGACGCGCTGGCCGAGATCGAGCGCCTGCTGGCGCTGGCCGGGTCGGACAAGACCCGCATCCTGCGCGCGCAGATCTGGCTGGCCGACATGGCCGATTTTCCGGCGATGAACGCGGTCTGGGATGCCTGGGTCGCCCCAGGCCACACCCCGGCCCGCGCCACCGGCGAATCGAAGCTGGCCGCGCCCGAATACGGCGTCGAGATCATCGTCACCGCCGCGCAGGCATAAGCCCCGCGCCCGGGCCCGGCGGGGCCGGCCCGGGCTGCCAGGGCAGGCGTCAGAGCGCCTCGGCCATCAGGCAGAGGATCTCGAACATCAGAGAGGCGCCAAGCCAGGCGGTGTTGCCCGAGGCATCGAAGGGCGGCGAGACCTCGACAAGGTCCGCCCCCACGATCTTGAGCCCGCGCGCCTGCCGCAGCACCTCGATCGCCTGGAAGGCATTCGGCCCGCCCCATTCCGGCGTGCCGGTGCCGGGCGCCACGGCGGGATCGACAAAGTCGATGTCATAGGACAGGTAGGCGGGCGCGCTGCCCACGATTTCCCGCGCCTCGGCCATCACGTCTGCGACGCCGCGGGCGTGAAACTCCTCGATGCGGATGATGCGGATGCCGTTCGCGCGGGCAAAGTCGATGTCGATGTTGTCATAGGTGGTGCCGCGGATGCCAATCTGGATCATCCGCGCCGGGTCCAGAAGCCCCTCCTCCACCGCGTTGCGGAACGGGTTGCCGTGGGTCAGCGTCTTGCCGCCGAAGTAGGCCGGGTAAAGGTCGGTGTGGCTGTCGAAATGCAGAAGGCCCAGCGGCGCGTCGCGCGCGATGCCGCGCAGCACCGGCAACGTGCAAAGGTGGTCGCCCCCGCCCGAGAGCGGCCGCACCCCGCGCGCCTTCAGCCCGGCAAAGAAGCTCTCGAACCGCTCCAGCGTGTCGGGCCCGTCGACCGGGTTGGGGCCGACATCGCCAAGATCGGCGCAGCGGGCAAGCTCGAACGGGCGCACCCCGGTCGCGCCGTTCTGCGCCCGGATCATGGTCGAGGCGTCGCGCAGCGCGCGCGGCCCGTGGCGCGCGCCGGGCCGGTTCGACACGCTGCCATCCCAGGGCAGGCCGACAAGGCCGATCTGCACATCGCCCGCGCGGGGGTGGTCGGCGGGCACATGCGGCAGGCGCATGAAGGTGGGAATGCCCGCAAAGCGCGGCAGGTCCATGCCGGAAACGGGTGTGAAGAACGTGTCGGACATCTGATCCTCCCTCTGTCGCCTGCGACATTAGCGGCTGGCGGCGAAAGGTAAAGGCAGCCTCAGGCGTCGAGTTCGGCGTCCCAGTAGAGGAAGTCCATCCAGCTGTCGTGCAGGAAGTTTGGCGGGAAACGGCGGCCGACCTGCTGCATCTCCTCGGCCGTCGGCTGACGCGGCGCGTGGCGCAGGGAAAGACCGGACTGCTTCAGCGACCGGTTGCCCTTCTTCAGGTTGCAGGGCGAACAGGCCGCAACCACGTTGTCCCAACTGGTGATGCCACCCCGCGACCGCGGCACCACATGGTCGAAGGTCAGTTCCCCCTTCGATCCGCAATACTGGCAGCAGAATTCGTCGCGCAGAAAAAGATTGAAGCGCGTGAAGGCCACGCGCTTCTGGGGTTTGACATATTCCTTCAGCACCACGACCGAGGGTATTCGGAAGGCCGCGCGCTGCGACCGCACGACCTCCTCGTATTCGGCCAGGATGGTGACGCGGTCGAGGAACACCGCCTTGATCGCCTCCTGCCAGGGCCAGAGCGAGAGCGGGTAGTAGGACAGCGGGCGGAAATCGGCGTTCAGGACCAGCGCGGGATAATGCTTCAGCGCCGAGGGTTCGCGCACGAAGCTCGTCCTGAAATCCTCCGGGTGCAGCTTGTCGAGCATCGCGGACTCCGTTCCTGCCCTGCTTGCCGTTCGGCCAACCGGGGCGGGAGCGCCGCCCCAGCTTATCCACAACTATATATGGCGTTCGATCCGGTGCAAGCCCCGCGATCTGCGATCGCTTGCCACAATCGCATTACCGGGCAAGAATGACAGGGCCATGACAGCGCCCGAAATCCTCGGCACCCTCGAATCCGCGCTCTACGCCCCCGATCTGGACGCGGCAGAGGCGTTCTTTGCCGGAACGCTGGGTATGCGCGTCATCGCGCGTCAACCGGGGCGGCATGTGTTCTTCGCGGCTGGCGACTCGGTGCTGCTGGTTTTCGATCCGGACGCGACGGCGGCAGGGTCGCCGGCAGGCGCGCGGCTGCCGGTGCCGGGGCACGGGGCGCGCGGGCCGGGACATTACTGCTTCCGCGTCGCGGCGGGTGCGCTCGACGCCTGGCGGCGCCATCTCGAGGCGCACGACATCGCAATCGAGGCCGATTTCACCTGGCCCAACGGGGCGCGGTCGATCTATGTCCGCGACCCGGCGGGCAACTCGGTGGAGTTCGCGCCGTCCGTCCTCTGGTTCCGGCCGCTCAGCGACGGCGGGCGCGAACCCTGACGCGGACGGGTTCGGGACGGGCGGCAGGGATCGCCAGGACGACAAGGGAAAGCGTGACGGCGATCAGTGCGGCAAGGGCCATGAAGGCAACTCCGGGCGATTCGTTACTGCAAAGCTAAGGGCTTTCGCGTCGTCTTCAAGCCCCCGGCAGACGGTCTTTCAGAAAGGCGACCGCCACCGACAACCCGTCGGGCGCGATGCCGTGGCCAGTGCCCTTCATGACGTGGCCATAGGTCTCGAACCCCGCCGCCGTCAGCGCCCGCCCGGCAACGCCCATGTCGGCGAAGGGCACCATCGGGTCCTCGTCCCCGTGCACCAGAAGGACCGGCGGCTTTGACAGCGCCTCAGCCGCCAGGCTGTCGGGGTCGAGAAGCCGCCCGGAAAAGGCGACGATGCCCGCGACCGGCGCCGTGCGACGTGGCAGGACGTGCAGCGCCATCATCGTGCCTTGCGAGAATCCCACGACCGCCAGTTGATCGGGACGCATCCCCTCCTCCGCCAGGCGGGCGTCGAGGAAGGCGTTCAGATCGGCGACCGACTGCGCCATGCCCGCCTTCGCCTCGGTCTCGGACGACCCATCCAGCCAGGGGATCGGGAACCATTGCCGCCCGAAGGGATTGTTGCGGCAGGGTTCGGGGGCGTCCGGCGCAAGAAAGACGGTATTGGGCAGGTGCGGGGCCAGCGGATCGGCGAGCCCGAGCAGATCGGCACCATCGGCCCCATAGCCATGCAGGAAGATCACCAGCGCCCCGGGCTTTCCGGACCTTGCCGCCCTGCGGCCGAATTTCATCTCGCGCGTCACCTTGTGCCCTCCCGGCTTTTCACATGCCGGTAGTAGGCCCAGAGCGCGCGCGCCGCAACCGCCCGCCAGGGCGACCACGCCTCGGCCATGGTCCGCAGCGCCGGTTCGCCGGGGCGCGCAGGCAGGTCGAAGAGATGCCGCGTCGCTTCCTGCAAGGCAAGGTCGCCCGCGGCGAAAACGTCAGCCCGGCCAAGCGAGAACATCGCGTAGATTTCCGCCGTCCAGCGGCCGATGCCCGGAAGCGCGACCAGCCGCCCGATCGCCTCGTCGGCCGGAAGGCGGCCGAGCGCGGCGTAGTCGAGACCGGCGCGCGACAGCGCCAGCGCATAGCGCACCTTGGGCCGCGACAGCCCGCAGGCCCGCAGCGCCTCCTCCCCGGCCGCGGCCACGCGCGCCTCCTCGGTCAGGCCGGCCTCGGCAAGCCGGGCCCAGATTGCATTCGCCGAGGCAACCGAGACCTGCTGCGACACGATCGCATCGAGCAGCGCCGCGAAGCCGCCGGGCCGAAGCCGCAGCGGCAACGGGCCGGTCAGCGCCAGCGCCCGCCCGAAGGCGGGTTCGCGGGCGGCAAGCCAGGCCGCGCCCTCGGCCAGGCAGTCCGGCCCGGTGATGATGCGTTCGTCCATGCACAACTCCCTTCGCCCGCCAAGGGAAGCGATTTCGCTTGCCGGGCGCAAGGGGCAGCACTACGCATCCGCCATGACCGACATGACCGCGCCCCCGATGACCGACGCCCGCACCCGGCGGAACCTGACGATCCTGATCCTCGCGCAGGCGATCCTGGGTGCGCAGATGCCGATGATCTTCGTCGTCGGCGGGCTGGCCGGTCAGTCGCTGAGCCCCAACCCCTGCTGGGCGACGCTGCCGATCACGATGGTCGTGCTCGGCTCGATGCTCTCCTCGACGCCGATGTCTGCGCTGATGCAGCGCCATGGACGGCGCGCCGGGTTCTGGGTCGGCACCACCGGCGGGATGGCGGGCGCGCTGACCGCGGCGGCAGGGCTTTACACCTCGTCCTTCGGGGTCTTCCTTGCCGGCTCGCTGCTGACCGGCATCTACATGTCGACGCAGGGCTTCTACCGTTTCGCCGCCGCCGACACGGCCAGCCCGGAGTTCCGCCCCAAGGCAATCTCCTGGGTCATGGCGGGGGGGCTTGCCTCGGCGCTGGTCGGGCCGCAACTGGTCAAGGTCACGGCGGATGCGCTGGTGGTGGGCTACCTCGGCACATACCTCGCGGTGGTCGGGCTGAACCTTCTGGGGGTCTTCCTCTTCCTCGCCCTCGACATTCCCGCGCCGGAGCGCAAGGCGGCGGGGGCGGACGGCGGGCGAACCCGGCGCGAGATGCTGCGCGACCCGGTCATCGTCGTCGCGGTGGTCTGCGCCATGGTCAGCTATGCGCTGATGAACCTGGTGATGACCTCCTCCCCGCTCGCCGTCGTCGGCTGCGGCTTTGCCACCGACGACGCGGCCAACGTGGTCAGCGCGCATGTGCTGGCGATGTACATCCCGTCCTTCTTCACCGGCCACCTGATCGCGCGCTTCGGCGTCAAGCCGATCATCGGCATCGGCCTGTTCATCCTGGCCGCCTCGGGCGGGGTGGCGTTGTCGGGCGTGGCGCTGGAACAGTTCTTCCTTGCGCTGGTGCTGCTGGGGGTGGGCTGGAACTTCGGCTTCATCGGCGCGACGACGCTTTTGACCACAACCCATTCGGCCGAGGAGAAGGGGCGTCTTCAAGGCCTGAACGACCTTCTGGTGTTCGGCGGCGTGACCATGGCCTCGCTTTCCTCCGGCGTGTTGATGAACTGCTCTGGCACCGGCGTGGTCGCCGGCTGGCAGGCGGTGAACCTGGCGATGATACCGTTCCTGGTGCTGGCCGGCGGGTCGCTGATCTGGCTGGCGCTGCGCCCGCGCGCGTTCTGACACCGCGCGCCAGAACCGGCCGGGCCGGGGGTTTCACACCCCCGGACCCCCGTGGAGTATTTGCACCAGACTGAAAGAGGGAGCCGCTACCAGCGGCCGGTGAGGGCGCGGAGCGCGAGGCTGGCGCGGGCGCGCGCCTCGGAGGTGGCGAGCCGGCCTTCGGCAACGCGGGAGGGCTGGTGTGCGGCCAGGCGCAGGAGCGGCGCCGCCTGCCATCCGGGCAGAAGCGCCGGGGCAGCCGTGGCCGGGACGCGGGCGCGCAGGGCGCGGGCGCGGGCGATCCGGTCTAGGCCGCGCCGGGCGAGCGCCGTGACGGCTTCGGGGGTCATATCCGGCAAGGGGTGGCGCCCGCGCGCGGCAAGCGCGGGGACGGCGGCGAGCCAGGTCGCGAGCCCTGCCCCCCAGGCGAAGTCGCGCACCGGCGCCTCTGCTGCCGCGGGGGCGCCCAGAAGGCGCGCGGCGGCCCACATGAGGTTGCCCGCGGTCGCGTCGAGATAGGCGCCGAGGTCGGCTTCGTCCGCGAAGGGTTCCGGCCAGGCATCGCGCCGCCGCGCCTCCGCCGCGCCGAGAAGGAGGGGGCGCAGGTCGGGCAGGTCCAGCATGAGCGGGGCGAGGATTGCGAGCGCGCCCCCGCCCTGTCCCTCGGGCGCCGCGATCGCGTCGATCCACCATTGCAGCCGCATCTCCGCGATCAGCGGCTGGTCCGAGGCCCAGGGGGCGCGCGCGATCTCGAGGTTGAGAGCGTAGAGCGCCCAGAGCCGCGGGCGCGTCGCGGCGGGGGCCGCCATGGTGGCAGCGAAGCGGCGGGGGTCGCCCTCACGCACGGCATCGGCCAGGCGCGCGATCTCTGCCGGGGTCATGCCGGCGCGACCACGCAGAGGAGGTAGGCGACGTGATCGGGCGCGGCGCGCCAGCGGGCGAACTCGGCCTCGGCCTCGTCGAGGACGGCGGCGAGGTCCGGCCCCGCACCGATCCTGAGCCGCGCGGCGCGCGCCATCAGGGGCAGGTAGTAGTTCATCCAGGCCCGCCCGATGATCAGGCGCGTGGCGCGGGTCCGGTAGCCCGCCGCCTGCACCCGCGCCGCCAGATCTGCCGCCGTGCCGACGCCGGGATAGTCGGCCCAGAATGCCGCGGCCTCGGGCGACGGCGGGTCGGAGGTGAAGACCGGTTCGGAAAAGACGACCGCGCCCCCGGGTGCCAGCACCGGCCGCCAGAGGTCGAGCGCCGTCTCGACGCCAAGGAAGTAAAGCGCCCCGGCGCACCAGATCAGGTCGGCCGGCCCCGCGAGATCACGCATGTCGCCTTCGCGCAGCGTCACGCGCGGGCCGAAGCAGGCCAGCCGGTCACGGGCCTCCGCGATGAAATGGCCGGTCAGGTCGACACCCTCGATCCGCGCCAGCGGCAGCGCCTCGGCCAGAACTTCGGTATCGGCGCCCGGACCGCAGGCGGCGTCGATCACCCGGGCAGGCTGGCCGAGGACCGACAGCGCCCAAAGCACATCCTCGGCGTCGCCCGGGCCCTGCCGGGGCATGTCGCGGTGCAGTTCGAAGAAGGCGTCGTCCCTCATGCCGGGGCCACCCCGTCGCGCACCAGCTTCCAGGTGATCGCGTCGAGAAGCGCCTCGAAGCTCGCATCGACGATGTTGGGGCTGACGCCGACGGTGGACCAGCGGTGGCCGGCGCTGTCCTCGCTGTCGATGATGACGCGGGTCACGGCCTCGGTTCCGCCCTGGGTGATGCGCACCTTGAAGTCGACAAGGCGCATGTCGTCGATGCAGGCCTGATAGGGGCCGAGGTCCTTGGCCAGCGCCTTGGAGAGCGCGTTGACCGGGCCGCGATCCGATCCGGTCTCGTCCATCGACTCGGAAACCGAGAGCATCTTCTGCCCGCCGATCTTCACCACCACCACCGCTTCGGAAAGGGTGATCATTCGGTCGTACTTGTTCTTCCGCCGCTCCACCGTCACGCGGTAGCGCTTGACCTCGAAGAACTCCGGCAGGAGACCGAGTTCGCGCCGCGCGAGGAGTTCGAACGAGGCCTGGGCGCCGTCGAAAGCATAGCCCTGATCCTCGCGCGTCTTGACCTGGTCGAGGATGCGGGCCAGCGCCGGGTCCTTGGGCGCCACCTCGATCCCGGCGGCGGCAAGGCGGGCGCGCAGGTTCGACTGGCCGGCCTGGTTCGACATCGGGATGACACGGTCGTTGCCGACGCGGGCGGGGTCGATGTGTTCGTAGGTGGCGGGGTCTTTCAGGATCGCGCTGGCATGGAGCCCCGCCTTGTGGGCGAAGGCCGAGGCGCCGACGTAAGGCGCACTGCGCAACGGCACGCGGTTCAGGATGTCGTCGAGCATCCGGCTCACCCGCGTCAGGCCCGCCAGCGCCTCGGGCGTGATCCCGGTCTCGAAGCGGCTGGCATAGGGCTCCTTCAGCAGCAGCGTCGGGATGAGCGAGGTGAGGTTGGCGTTGCCGCAGCGTTCGCCAAGCCCATTGAGCGTGCCCTGGATCTGGCGCGCACCCGCGTCCACCGCGGCAAGACTGGCGGCCACTGCGTTGCCGGTGTCGTCGTGGCAGTGGATGCCGAGCCTGTCGCCCGGGATGCCGGCGGCGATCACCTCGGCGGTGATGCGGCCGACCTCGGCCGGCAGCGTGCCGCCGTTGGTGTCGCAAAGGACGATCCAGCGGGCGCCGGCCTCGTGCGCGGCCCTCAGGCAGGTCAAGGCGTAGCCGGGGTTGGCCTTGTAGCCGTCGAAGAAATGCTCCGCGTCGAAAAGCGCCTCGCGGCCCTTCGCGACACAGTGGGCGATGGAGGCGCCGATGCTTTCGAGGTTGTCCTCGAGCGTCACGCCGAGGGCGGCGGTGACGTGGAAGTCATGCGTCTTGCCGACGAGGCAGACGGCGGGCGTGTTCGCGTTCAGGACGGCGGCCAGCACGTCGTCGTTGTCGGCCGAGCGGCCCGCGCGCTTGGTCATGCCGAAGGCGGTGAAGGTGGCGCGCGTCTCTGGCCTTGCGGCGAAGAAGTCGCTGTCGGTCGGGTTGGCGCCGGGCCAGCCGCCCTCGATATAGTCCACGCCGAGCGCGTCGAGCGCGGCCGCGATCTGACGCTTTTCGGCGACCGAGAACTGCACGCCCTGCGTCTGTTGCCCGTCGCGCAGCGTGGTGTCGAAGAGGGTGAGGCGGGTGCGGGTCATGACCGCCCCCTTCCCGGCTGATTCCGTCCGCCGGTGCGCCAGCACCGGCAGCGCCCGACCGCCCCCCCGGGCGGGCGCTTCTCGCCCACCCGCGGCCGGTCGCCGCCGGTGCCGTGGAAAGCGACGCTCATTTCAGGGCCTCCAGCTTGGCGGGGTCGAAGACGGGGGTGACCTTCAATTCCACCGCATCCTTCGACATACGAACTTCCAACCCTGCGGACACAAGTGCTGACTTCAGGGCGTCGAGAACGGCGAAGTCGCCAGTCTCTCTGGCCGTGATCCTTTCCTGAACCAACCGAAGCTCAAAGTATCCAAGATCTTTCACAGGTGCTCGTGCGCGTTCTTTCTTCGCCAGCTCCAAAAGGTCAAAGCCGAGGAGGCGTGCAGATGCAATGAAGATGCATTCTTCACGATACTGCGCCCGATCATCCAGGCTCATGAATTCCGGGCTGTTATCGAGGAATCGCGCGGTCCTCATGAGCCTCGAAATAGCCAGGGATGTGTTCAAATCATCGCTGAGCGCTTCCAACATTTCGTTGTCGAGCCCGTGATCCTCTAGCGGCTTGTCCAGAAGATCATGACGAATTGCAAGCATACCAACCCAACGTGCGATTTCATTCCTCGCCGCCTTCGCCTTCTCCTCCGTCCAGTCCATCGGCTTCGAGTAGTGCGTCGACAGGAACACGAAGCGGATAACGTCGCCCGGTATCTCCTTGTCGAGCAGGTCCCTGACCGTGAAGAAGTTGCCGAGCGACTTCGACATCTTCTTCCCCTCGACCTGGAGCATCTCGTTGTGCATCCAGACCTTGGCGAAACCGCCCTCGGGGTGGGCGCACATCGACTGCGCGATCTCGTTCTCGTGGTGGGGGAATTGCAGGTCGATGCCGCCGCCGTGGATGTCGAAGCTTTCGCCCAGCAACTCGCGGCTCATCGCGGAGCATTCGATGTGCCAGCCGGGCCGGCCGCGGCCCCAGGGGCTGTCCCAGCCCGGCAGGTCGTCGGTCGAGGGCTTCCACAGGACGAAGTCCATCGGGTCTTCCTTGAAGGGCGCGACCTCGACCCGCGCCCCCGCGATCATGTCGTCGACCGAGCGGCCCGACAGCTTGCCATACCCCGTGTAGGAGCGGACTCGGAAGAGGACGTGGCCCGCCTTCTCATAGGCGTGGCCCTTGTCGATCAGGTCCTGGGTCATCGTGATCATGGCGCCGATCCATTCGGTCGCCCGCGGCTCCTCGGTCGGCCGCAAGGCGCCGAGCGCATCCATGTCCTCGTGATACCAGCGGATCGTTTCCTCGGTGCGTTCGCGGATCAGCTCCTCAAGGCTGCGCGGGTCGCCGAGGCCCTTCCTCCGCTGCGCCTCGGCGTTGATCTTGTCGTCGACGTCGGTGAAGTTGCGCACGTAGGTGACATGATCCGCCCCGTAGACGTGGCGCAGCAGCCGGAACAGCACGTCGAACACGATCACCGGACGGGCGTTGCCCAGATGCGCGCGGTCATAGACGGTCGGCCCGCAGACATACATCCGCACGTTCGTCGGGTCGATGGGGACGAAGTCCTCCTTCGTCCGGGTCTTGGTGTTGGTGAGCCTGATGGTCGTCATGCCAGTTCCTTCACGCGCAGGGCGTCCCGCGGCGGGCTTAACGTGTTCTCATGCGCTTGAAAACAGGGAACCGCCCGCCTGACGATGTCAGCCGGTAATGCAGAGGTTGCAGAGGGTTGCGGTCGGTTTCATCGCCCCCTGTCTAGCCTGCCGCAGCAGCCCTGCCAAGCCTCCATTTCGCCTGATGCCCCTTGCCCGCCGCGCCCTTCCGTGATCGGTTGCGCGGCGAACGGATCGGAGGGTCACATGCAGCTTGCAGGTCGCGTCGCGCACATGACGGGCGACGGGTCGGACGGGTGGGAGATCTACTATCGCGCGCGCGACCTGAAGGCACGCGGCGTGGCGGTGGTCAACCTGACCATCGGCGAACACGACATCCGCACCGATCCCCGCATCCTTGACGCGATGGCGGCCAGCGCGCGGGCGGGCAACACCGGCTACACGGTCGGCCCGGGCAAGCCCGACCTGCGCCGCGCCATCGCCGAACGGGTGACGGCGCGCGCCGGCGTGGCCACCGGCCCCGGCAACGTGATGGTGACGCCGGGCGGTCAGGCGGCACTTTTCGCCGCGCACATGGTGACGCTCGACCCCGGCGACACCGGGCTTTACTGCGACCCCTACTATGCCACCTACCCCGGCACGATCCGCGCCACCGGCGCGCGCGATGTCGCTGTGCCCACCCGGCCCGAAACCGGCTTCCAGCCGGAGGCCGAGGCGATCGCGGCCCGCGCGGCGGGCGCGCGGACGCTGCTGATCAACACGCCCAACAACCCGACCGGAACCGTCTACACCCGCCGCACGCTGGAGGATGTGGCGCGGGTAGCGGCCGATCACGACCTCTGGCTGATCTCGGACGAGGTCTACGACACGCAACTCTGGGCGGGCGAACACCTGTCCCCGCGCGCGCTGCCCGGCATGGCGGAACGGACCCTGGTTGTCGGGTCGCTGTCGAAAAGCCACGCGATGACGGGATCGCGCATCGGCTGGCTGATCGGGCCGGAAGCGGTGATCGGCGCGGTCACGGCACTGGCCACCAACACGACCTACGGCCTGCCCGGCTACATCCAGGACGCGGGCCTCGCCGCGCTCAGCCTCGGTGCCGCGTTCGAAGAGGCCGTCTCCGCCCCCTTCCGCCGCCGCCGCGACCTGGCCGTCGCCTGCCTCGCATCCTCGAACCGGCTCAGGCTCGTGCCCTCGGGCGGGGCGATGTATGTCATGGTCGACGTGCGCGCTACCGGCCTTTCGGGCAACCGCTTCGCCGAGCGTCTGCTGGAGGCCGAGCGCATCGCCGTCATGCCCGGCGAAAGCTTCGGCCAGGCCGCGGCGGGCCATGTCCGCATCGCGCTGACCGTCGATGACGACGCACTGGCCGAGGCGCTGGCGCGGCTTGCGGCCTTTGCCGAGGGTCTGCCCGACGCGGGCTGAGCCCGGAATGAAAAAAGCCCGGCGCGATGCCGGGCCTTTGCCTTGCCATCCCCGGCCGGTCAGCCGCCCAGGCGCTGGAACTCGTTGCGCGGGTCCGCGCCGGTGCTGAACCAGCCCCGGAACGTCTCGACCAGGTGCGCGGTGATCTGCGACTTCTGGGTTTCGCCCCTGGCGCGACGGGCCTTCATTTCCTGGCCCGCGAAGGCAGGCAGCGCCGCCTCGATGAACTTCGGCCCGAACAGCACCTCGCCGGTGCGGGCATCACGGATCTGGGCGTTGAATTCGATGTTGTGGACGCCCGCGTTCGACAGCCGGTTCTCCGCCTCGAAGGTGAGCGCGTGGAAACGGACGAGCGTGATGTCGATCACGACCGGCTGGCCGCCCTTGAGGTCACGCCCCGCGACGCGCGCCGCGTTGGCGATGATGGCCGCGACCTGTGCCTTGCGGTCGCCCTCCGGATCCTCGCGCCAGACGATGTCGGCATTGGGGAAGATTGATTTCTTTTCGGAAACAACAAGTGCGTCAGGCACGGTCACATTGACGTCCGCCAGACGCCAGCCCCGCGACACTTCCGCCGCGACGGGGGCATCGTAGCGGGTGTAGAACGACGGCGCACACCCGGCCAGAAAAAGGGCCGAAGCGACCACGGCGCCGCGAATGAAAATGCTCTTAAGGGTCACTTGATGCTCCAAAGCAGGGGGTCATTCGCGCCGTTTATACGACCAAAGCAGGCGAAAGTTGGACGGATTTCGCAAAAAACGGGTGCGATTGTTGAAAATGCCACAGATGCATGCATGCTCACGCTTCTGTGAGGGGGCAGCCGTTCCACGCCCCCGCGCGCGCCTTTCGCGGAGCCTGCCATGCCACGCCTACTGACCGCGCTGATCGCCCTTCTCGCCTTCACCTCGGGCGGGCTTTCGGCGCAGACCTACCCCGACTACACGAGCCTGTTCGTAAACGATCTGGCCGGGGTGATCGACGCCGAAGCGGAGGCGCGGTTAGCGGAGCGTCTGTCCAGCCTGCGAGAGGAAACCGGGGTGGAGGCGACGGTGCTGACGCTCTCCTCGCGCGCGCCCTACGCCGCGGGCGAAACCCTGGAGGATTTCGCCACCGGCCTGTTCAACCATTGGGGCATTGGTCTGGCGGAGCGCAACGACGGCATCCTGATCCTGGTCGTGACCGGGGAACGGGAGATGCGCGTTGAACTCGGCTCCGGCTACAGCCAGGACTACGACACCATCGCGCAGGACATCGTCACGCGCGTCTTCCTGCCGCCGTTCCGGTCGGGCGATTATGCCGCCGGGATCGAGGCTGGGACCGCCGAACTCGACGACCGTATCGCCCGGCGCCGCGCGGCCAATCTGGCCCCCCTGCCCCTTGAGGCCAAGCCGGAGGAGGCAGGCGGGCTGGTGGCGCTGGCGGCGGCGGCGCTGGTCGGCCTTGCGCTGTTCCGCCGGCGCCTTGGCGACATGGTGCAGCGGTTCCGCCGCTGTCCGTCCTGCGGTCGCACGGGCCTGCGCCGCGCCCGCCAGACCATTCGCCCCGCGACGACTGCCACACCGGGGCTGGAGCGGGTGCGCACCGACTGCCCCGCCTGCGGCTGGCACAGCGAACGCGACGACCGCATATCGCGCATCCGCCATCGCGGCGGCGGATCCTCGGGCGGGTCGTTCGGGGGCGGCCGCTCCTCTGGCGGAGGGGTGAGCGGTCGGTGGTAGGGGTCGTCCGGGCGGAGGTGGGGAAGTCCCCCGCCCGGCCGCCGCGCGTCAGAACCTCAGGCCGACATTGACGCTGGCAGTGGTCGCGCGCAGGTCCGAACCGGTGCCGTCGAAATCGCTGAAGCGGTTGGTCAGCAACTCGCCGCCGACCGTCCAGCGGTCGTTCAGGGCGTAGTCGAGGCCGATACCGGCATACCAGCCGTTATCGCTGAGGTCGGCACCGCCTACCGAGGCATCGGCCCGCGCAGCACCTGCCGTTGCATAGACCAGCGTGCGGCCCAGGTCGCGGCCCGCGCGGACGCCCAGGCGCGCGATGGAGTCGAGCGAGTCGCCGCCCGTGCCCAGGTCGATGTTGGCGCCGTCATAGTTGCCGGCGACGCCCACGACCCAGTCGCCCAGGTCCCAGTCATAGCCGCCGCCGATCCCGTACATCAGCCCGTCGCCGTCGGCGGGATCGGTCACGTCGCCATAGCCCAGGCGTCCGGTGACGTAGCCGCCGGTCCAGTCCGCGCCTGTCGCGACCGGCACCGCAGGCTGGATCACCGGCTCCGGCACGGGTTCGGCAAGTCCGCCCGCAAGGCTCGGGGCGGCCATGGCGACCGAGGCCGCAAGGGCAAGATAGCTGATGGTCTTCATCGTGTTCTCCTGTCTCGTCAGTCTGCGGGCGGCACGAAAAGGGACCGGCCGCCACGTCCGGTGCCCCTCACCTGTGCCTGCCGGAAAGCTTTGCCAATGCCCCCTGCCTGTGAGCCGCGAAAACCGGCCGAACCCTGCCGCGGCTCAGCCGGATCGTGCCGATCACGCGGCCGTGACGGCGAAGTTCCGCCCGTCTGGACAGGATCGGTCGGCGGGATTAGTCTCTGTTTTTGAACATTCGTTCATTTCAGGGGGGCACATGCAGCTTGCGGGAAGATCGGCCATCGTCACCGGCGGCGCCTCGGGGCTTGGCGCCGCGACCGCGCGGGCGCTTGCCGCGGCGGGCGCGCGCGTCACGCTTTTCGACCGCGACGCCGCCGCGGGCGCGACCCTTGCGGACGAGATTGGCGCCCGTTTTGCCCCGGTCGACGTGACCGACGAGGCATCGGTCGCCCAAGGGGTCGCGGCGGCGAAGGATTTCGGCGGCGGCGCCCTCCATGTCCTCGTCAACTGCGCGGGCATCGCTACTGGCGAGCGCACGGTCGGGCGCGAGGGGCCGCACGCGCTCGCCTCCTTCCGGCGCACCATCGACATCAACCTGACCGGCAGCTTCAACACGCTGCGCCTTGCCGCGGCCGAGATGGCTCGCAACGCGGAGGCCGAGAAGGGCGTGATCGTCAATACCGCCTCGATCGCGGCCTTCGACGGGCAGAAGGGGCAAGCCGCCTATGCCGCCTCCAAGGGCGGGATCGTCGCGATGACGCTGCCGCTGGCCCGCGACCTCGCCAGCCTCGGCATCCGCGTCTGCGCCATCGCGCCGGGCATCTTCGCGACGCCGATGATGCAGGGCCTGCCGCAGGAGGTGCAGGAGAGCCTTGCCGCCGAGGTCACCTTTCCCCGCCGCCTTGGCGACCCGGCCGAATACGCGGCGCTTGCGCGCTTCATCATCGAATGCGGCTACCTGAACGGCGAGGTCATCCGCCTCGACGGCGCGCTGAGGATGCGCTGATGGCGCGCCGGAACCGCGTCACGCCCGAGGGCGAGATCGTCGCGGACCCCGCGCGCGGGCTTCTGACCGGCAATCGCGGCATCCTCTGCGATGCGGGCGCGACGCTGCGCTGGCCCTATCGGCACAAGGCGTGGATCTGCTGCGTCCTCGACTGGAAGGGGAACCGGCAGCCGCTGGCCTCGGCCCACCGCTGGACGCCGCTCTTCTTCCTCGACGAGGCGGTGGCACTGGCCGCCGGCCACCGTCCCTGCGGCTATTGCCGGCGTGACGACTACAACCGTTTCCGCGCCGCCTGGGCCGGCGCGGGGCTCGGCGCCGACCCGCGCGCGGGGGACATCGACCGGGCGCTGCATGCCGCTCGCATCTGCCCGCGGAACCAGGCCAAGATCACCTTCACCGCCCCCTGGCCCGACCTTCCCGACGGCGCCTTCGTGCGCCTGCCAGAAGGCCCCGCGCTGGTCCTTGGCGACCGCCTTCTGCCCTGGAGCCCGGAGGGCTACGCACCCGCCCTGCCCCGGCCTGCGGCCGGCGAGGTCGAGGTGCTGACCCCGCGCCCGACCGTCGCGGTCATCGCGGCGGGATATGCGCCCGCGCTGCACCCTTCCGCCGGGGCCATGTCGCATTTGCGCTAGCCGCCCGCCCCGCCGCCGCGTGACACTCGCGCCAGGGAGGGGCCGATGACCGACTACGCCACGCTGATCGACGAGGAGACCTGGGCCTTCATCCGCAAGACCCAAGGCAGCTACCCCGACGACACCACCCATTTCACCATCGCCGACCAGCGCCGCGTCTATGACGCGATGTGCGCCACCTTCCGCAGGCCGCATCCCCCCGGCGTGACCGCCACGTACCGTCACTTCGCGGGCGTCCCCTGCCGGGTCTACGAGGTGGCGCCAGGCACCCTGACGGTGATGTATTTCCACGGCGGCGGCTTTGTCGTCGGCGGGCTCGACAGCCACGACGACGTCTGCGCCGAGATCTGCGCCGCGACCGACCATCGCGTCGTCTCGGCCGACTATCGGCTCGCGCCGGAGCATCTCCACCCCGCCGCGTTCGAGGATTGCCGCGACGCCACCCGGGCGGCGCATGCGGCCTTCGGCGGCCGTCTGCTGCTGGCAGGCGACAGCGCCGGCGCGAACCTTGCCGCGGCAGTCGCGCATGACGCGCGGGGGTCGGGCCTGCCGATCCTCGGGCAGGTGCTGATCTACGGCGCGTTTTCCGAAATGATCGGCACCACCGGCAGCTATGCCACCCACGCCGAGGCGCCGATGCTGACGCGCGCCGATGTCGAGTTCTACCGCGACATCCGTATGCCGGCGGGGAAGACCGCCGCCGGCGATCCGACCGCCGCGCCGTTGGCCGATACCGACTTTTCCGGCCTGCCGCCGACCTTCCTTCTGGCGGCCGAATGCGACCCGCTGGCCGACGACAGCCCCGCCTATGCGGAGCGCATCGCTGCCGCGGGCGGACGCGCGCACTGCGTCATCGCCCCGGGCCTCGTCCACGGCTTCCTGCGCGCGCGCCACATGTCCGCCCGTGCGAAGGCCGCGTTTCGCCAGATCACCGATGCCGTCGCGGCGCTTGGCCGGGGCGAGTTTCCCTGGCCCGAAACCCGATGAGCAACGCGCCCGACCCGCGCCCCACGCCGCAGGCGCGCTGGACCGACATTCCCATGGTGGGGATCGTCGCGGTGGGCATCTCGACCGTCTTTTTCGGCCTGGTCCCCTTCTTCGCCCGCAGCCTGACCGAGGCGGGCATCGCGCCACCGGCGATCGCCTTCTTCCGCTACATGTTCCCCGCCATCGCCTTCCTGCCCTTCCTGAAGATCCGCGGCGAACTGGGCCGGGCGAGCCTCTGGGGCTATTTCTCGGGCCTGGCCGTGGGCCTGGGCTGGGTCGGCTATGTCAAGGCGCTGGCGCTGATGCCGGTCTCGGCGGCGGGTGTCCTCTACATGACCTATCCGATGTTCACGCTGCTGATCGGCTGGCTGATCTTCTCCGACCGGCCGGGGCTGCGCGCCGCCGCCGGGGGCGGGATGATCCTGCTGGCGGCGGTGCTGGCCGCGCGCGGAACCGGCGCAGGGGGCGCCGTGCCGCTGCTCGCCATCCTCTTCGCGCTCTCCGCGCCGCTGGCCTTCGGCATCTCGATCAACGTTCTGGCGCGCAAGCTCCATGTCCTGCCGCCGGTGTCGCGCATGGGCATCTTCGCCATCGGCTCGGCCACGGGCCTCGTCCCGCTGATCCTGACCTACCCGGTCGAGGCGGTGCTGCCCGCGACGGCGGAGCAATGGACGCTGGCGCTGGCGCTTGGCACCTTTTCGGCGCTGATCCCGCAGCTTCTCTACACCGTCTTCGTGCCGAAGATCGGGGGCGCCAAGGCGGCGGCCCTGGGCAGCATCGAACTGCCCACCATGTTCGCCGTCGGCTGGTTCGCCTTCGGCGAGGGGCTGGGCCTGCCCGAGATCCTCGCGGGCGCGCTGGTCTTGACCGCGATCCTGATCACGCCGACGCAGCGGCCGCTGCCCTCGGTCACGGCAAGCCTGGCCGCCCCGCCGCGCCGGCGCTGGTTCGGGCCGAAGGGCTAGCGCAGGAAGGGCGCGGCCGTCATCGTCGCGGGCACCGGAACGCCAAGGCGGCCGAGGATCGTCGGCGCCAGCGCCAGCTGGTCCAGAACCACCTCGGGCGCCGGGCCTTCGGCCGGGCCGAAGTAGTAGAAGGCGAAATCGCGCTGGTCCGGCCCCGTTCCGCCGTGGTGGCCGCGCGCGTCCTGCCCGTGGTCGGCGGTCACGATCACCTCATACCCCGCGCGGCGCCAGCGGTCGACGAAGGGCGCCAGCGTCGCGTCCATCGCGAAACAGGCGTGATCCATCGCCTCGCAATCGTGGTAGAAGCGGTGCCCCATGCTGTCGAGCGTGCAGGTGTGCAGGATGCCGTAGTCGATCCCCTTGACCTCGGCCAGCCGGGTCAGCGTGCCGAACAGGTCGTAGTCGGCGGGCGTCATCTGGTTGTCGTGGCCATAGCCCTTCATCGTGTGGAAGCGGCCGTGGGTGATCGGCCCCCCGGGTTCGTCATACTCGATGTCGCGGACCACGTCGAAAGGGGCGCGGTTGAAGAACTCCGACCAGTAGCTGTGCGTCACCGCGCCGGTCTTCAGCCCCGCCTTCGTGGCCTCGGAGAAGATGTCGGGAAACTCCAGCCGGCGGATGTCGGCGTTGTCCCAGATCCGGTGCACCTGCGGCAAAAGCCCGGTGTGGATCGAGGCATAGCAGGAGGCGGAGGTCGACGGCAGGACCGACCGCATCCGCCAGACCCGCGCCTCCCCGGCCTCGACCCAGCCTTCGAGGTTGCCGAAAAGCCGGCGCCAGTTGGCATAGGGAACCCCATCGAGGATGATGAGGAGCAGTTTGTTCTGGCTCAATTTCCGGCACTTTCCATCTTGCGGTGGGCCAACACATGCTCCAGCCAGCCGAGTTTCATTTCCGGCACCGACGACAGCAGAAGGTCGGTGTAGTCGTCGAATGGCGGGGTCAGCACGTCGGTCTTGCCGCCGTAGCGCTGGACCGCGCCCTGATACATGACCGCGATCGAATCCGCGATCGACTTCACCGTGGCAAGGTCGTGGGTGATGAAGAGATAGGCCACCCCCTCGATCTGTTGGAGGTTCAGGAGCAGCCGCAGGATCCCCGCCGCCACCAGCGGGTCGAGCGCCGATGTCACCTCGTCGCAGATGATCAGCCGGGGCTTCGCCGCCAGCGCGCGGGCGATGCAGACGCGCTGCTTCTGCCCGCCCGACAGTTCGGCCGGATAGCGGTCGATGAAGCCCTTGCCCATCTCGATCTCGTCGAGAAGTTCCTGCACGCGCTTGCGCTTCGCCTCACCCTTCAGGCCGAAGTAGAATTCGAGCGGGCGGCCGATGATCGTGCCCACCGTGTGGCGCGGGTTCATCGCCACGTCGGCCATCTGGTAGATCATCTGCAATTCGCGCAGATCGTCGGGCCGGCGGTCCTTCAGCGCCGGTGACAGTTCGCGCCCGGCGAAGGTGATGCGCCCCTTCGCGGGCGGCAGAAGCCCGGTGATCGCGCGGGCCAGAGTCGACTTGCCCGACCCGCTTTCGCCCACCACCGCCAGAGTCTGGCCAGGGTGAAGCTCCACGCTCACGTTCTTCAG
This sequence comes from Albidovulum sediminis, assembly GCF_025380365.1. Lineage (GTDB taxonomy): Bacteria > Pseudomonadota > Alphaproteobacteria > Rhodobacterales > Rhodobacteraceae > Albidovulum > Albidovulum sediminis. The sequence continues at coordinate 833,107 of NZ_JAOCQF010000001.1, read as the reverse complement.
CACGTCGAAGTGGGTGCCCTTGTAGCGCGCGGTCACGTTCTCGATCTTCAGGATCGGCTCTGCCGTCGGCTTCTTTTCCTCGTGCGCGATGGCGTGGACCGAGACCAGCGCGCGGGTGTAGTCCTCCTGCGGGGCCTCGATGATCTGGGCGACGGGGCCGTATTCCACCGTCTTGCCGTGGCGCAGCACCATGATCTCGTCCGACACCTGCGCCACCACGGCAAGGTCGTGCGTGATGTAGAGCGCGGCAACGCCGGTGGCGTGGATCGCCTCCTTGATCGCGGCCAGGACGTCGATCTGCGTGGTCACGTCCAGCGCGGTCGTCGGTTCGTCGAAGACCACCAGATCGGGTTCGGGGCACAGCGCCATCGCCGTCATCGCCCGCTGCAACTGCCCGCCCGACACCTGATGCGGATAGCGGTTGCCGAACGTGTCCGGGTTCGGCAGGCCAAGTTTCCTGAACAGCGTCACCGCGCGCTTTTCCGCCTCGGCCCGCGTCGCCAGACCATGCATCAGCGTGGTTTCGATCACCTGCTCCATGATCCGCTTGGCCGGGTTGAAGGCCGCCGCCGCCGATTGCGCGACATAGGTCACTTCCTGCCCGCGCAGGGCGCGCAGGCCCGCCGCCCCCTCCTTCAGGATGTCGCGGCCGTTGACGAAGACCTCGCCCCCGGTGATGCGCACGCCGCCGCGGCCGTAGGCCATGGACGACAGCCCGATCGTGGACTTGCCGGCCCCGCTTTCGCCGATCAGGCCCAGCACCTTGCCCTTCTCCAGCGTGAAGGACACGCCGTGCACGATCTCGATCTTCTGCGGCGGCTCGCCGGGCGGATAGACCGTCGCGCCGATCTTGAGGTTGCGGACGTCCAGCAGAATGTCAGGCACCGCGGCCCCCTTTCAGCGAGGTGGTGCGGTTCAGGATCCAGTCCGCAACCAGGTTGACCGAGATGGCCAGCGCCGCGATGGCGATGGCGGGCACGAGTGCGGCCGAGACGCCGTAGACCAGCCCTTCCTTGTTCTCCTTCACCATGCCGCCCCAGTCGGCCAGGGGCGGCTGCACGCCGAGGCCCAGGAAGGACAGGGTGGAGATGAAAAGGACCGCGAAGATGAAGCGAAGGCCCAGTTCGGCGACCAGGGGCGACAGCGCGTTGGGCAGGATCTCCCTCAGCACGATCCACTTCGTCCCCTCGCCCCTCAGCCGCGCCGCCTCGACATAGTCCATCACCACGATATCGACCGCGACCGCGCGGGCCAGGCGATAGACGCGGGTGGAATCGAGAAGCCCGATGACGATGATCAGGACCGGCAGCGTCACCTGCATCACCGACAGGATGACGAGCGCGAGGATGAGAGAGGGCAGCGACATGAAGAGGTCGACCAGCCGCGACATCACCTGATCGACCCAGCCGCCGACGACCGCGGCGGTAAAGCCGAGGATCGAGCCGGTGGTGAAGCTGACGATGGTCGCCGCGGTGGCAAGGAAGATGGTGATCTGGCAGCCGTAGATCATCCGGCTGAGCAGGTCGCGCCCGATGTTGTCGGTGCCGAGCAGGTACTGCGATGGCTCCGCCGACCAGAACGGGTTTTCCCAGACATCGCCGATGGTCTCGTTCAGCCCGTAGGGCGCCAGCAGGTTGGCGAAGATGGCGGTCAGGAAGAAGGCCGCGGTCAGGACAAGACCGATCAGGGCCGAAAGGGGGATGCGGCTCATTTCGGGTGCCTCAGTCTCGGGTTGGCGAGGATGGAGATGACGTCGGCCAGGATGTTCAGCCCGATGTAGACCGCGGCGAAGATCAGCCCGCAGGCCTGCACCACCGGCAGGTCACGCTTGGTGACATGATCGACCAGGTACTGCCCCATGCCGGGATAGACGAAGACGACCTCCACCACGACGACGCCGACGACGAGGTAGGCGAGGTTCAGCATCACCACGTTGACGACCGGCGCGATGGCATTCGGGAAGGCATGGCGGGCGATGATGACGAAGGGGCGCAGGCCCTTCAGTTCCGCCGTCTCGATATAGGCCGACTGCATCACGTTCAGGATCGCCGCGCGCGTCATCCGCATCATGTGCGCCAGCACCACCAGCACCAGCACCATCACCGGCAGCGCGATGGCGCTCAGCTTCTCGCCAAGGCTCATGCCCGCATAGATCGTGGAGATGGGCGAAAAGATGCGGAATTCGACGGTGAAGAGATACATGAGCAGGTAGCCCGCCACGAACTCCGGTAGTGAGATGGTGGAAAGCGTGATCCCCGAGATCAGCTTGTCCGGCCAGCGGTTGCGGTAGCGCACCGCGATCAGGCCGAGGACGATGGCCAGCGGCACCGAGAAGAGCGCGGCCCAGAAGGCGAGGAAGAGCGTGTTGCCCAGCCGCTCTCCGATGGCCTTGGAGATGTCCTGCCCGTTGGTCAGCGCAGTGCCGAGGTCGCCATGGAGTGCGCCGAACAGCCAGTTGAAATAGCGCGTCAGCGCCGGTTCGTTCAGCCCCAGTTCCTCGCGCAGGTTGCGTAGCGCGGTTTCCGTGGCCGACTGGCCGAGGATCGACTGCGCGACGTCGCCGGGCAGAAGTTCCACCCCGATGAAAATCAGCGCCGATGCGGCCAAGAGCAGGAGCAGGCCCAGCGAAAGTCGCTGGGCCACCAGTTTCAGGATCGGATGCATGCCAACCGCCTCAGGCCAGCCAGCACTTGACGTGTGCCCGGCCGTTCATCAGTTCGCCGTTCGGATCGGCCTCCCAGCCCGCGATTGCGTCGCTGACGCCTTCGACGAAGTCGTTGAACATCGGGCAGATCAGACCGCCCTCGTCGCGCAGGATATGTGCCATCTCCGAATACATCGCCTTGCGCTTGGCGGTGTCGAGTTCGGCCCGCGCCGCGATCAGGATGCTGTCAAACTTGTCGTTGTAGAACTTGGTGTCGTTCCATTCCGCCGAGGAAAGATAGGCGGTGGAATACATCTGGTCCTGCACCGGCCGCCCGCCCCAGTAGGAGGCGCTGAAGGGCTGCACGTTCCAGACGTTCGACCAGTAGCCGTCATCCGGCTCGCGCTTGATCTCGAGCGGGATGCCCGCCGCGGCCGCCGACTGCTGGAACAGCTGCGCCGCCTCGACCGCTCCGGGGAAGGCGCCGGACGCGGTGCGCAGGATGATCGGGCTGCCGTCGTGACCCGACTTCTTGTAGAAGAAGGCCGCCTGTTCGGGATCGTATTCGCGCTGCGGGATCGTGTCGTCGAACAGCGGATAGGCGGAGTTGATCGGGAAGTCGTTGCCGACCGAACCAAGCCCGCCCAGGATCTTTTCCACCATCTCCTGCCGGTTGATGGCCAGCTTCAGCGCCATCCGCAGGTCATTGTTGTCGAACGGCGCGGCGGTGCAATGCATGATGAAGACGTAATGCCCGCGGCCGGCGACGTTCTTGACCTGGATGCCCGGCGCGTTCTTCAGAAGCTGGAAGACCTTGGGATCGACCCGGTTGATCATGTGGACCTGCCCCGCCTGAAGGGCGGCCACCCGTGCGGTGGTGTCGTTGATGACAAGGATCTCGGTCTGGTCCGCATGCGCGATCCGGTCATCCCAGTAGTTCGCGTGCCGCTCGAAGCCGTGACGCACGCCGGGTTCGTTCACGACGACCTTGTAGGGCCCCGCGCCGATGCCCGCGGTCGGGTCGTCCCGGCCGCCGTCCGGCTGGATGATCAGGTGATAGTCGCCCATCAGGTAGGGCAGGTCCGCGTTCGGCGACACCAGCGTGACGGTGAACTTGTCGCCCTCGGCCGACATCGATTCGATGCCCTGCACGATGCCGAGCGCGCCTGACTGCGACTTCTCGTCCGAATGCCGCTGCATCGTCGCCAGCACGTCCTCGGCGGTGACGGTCTTGCCGTTGTGGAACTCCACCCCCTGACGGATCTTGAAGGTCCATGTCTTCGCATCGGGGCTGGAGGAGATCTCCTCGGCCAGGCGCAGCTCGATGTTGCCGGCCGGATCGACGTCGGTCAGCATCTCGCCCCAGGTCATGTTGACCATGAACGGCACTTCCGATGCCGCGAGCGCCGGGTCGAGCGTGTTGGTGCTCTCGCCGCCCTGCATGCCGACGCGGATCATGCCGCCCTTCTTCGGCTCCTCGGCCCGCACCGCGCCAGCCAGAAGCGTGTTGGCCATCGCCGCCGACATGCCGAGTGCGCCCGCACGGCCCAGGAACGCGCGCCGACTGTGCTTGCCCTGCGCGGTTCGCGCCAGAAGGTACTTGAGTTCCCCGTCCATCAGATTCTCCCCTGCGTGATCTTTTTGTGGTTGGTATTGGGTAACAAGAGCCTCGCAATAATCAAATAAAATACCCGGCACCCACGAAACTTTACGTCGCCGGATCACCCTGCCGCGCGCCCGAGACGCGCGACAGGGTCTTTTGGCCGGTTCAGGCGAACCAGGTCTTCGACGAGGCCCAGCCGCCCATCATCTCGTAGTTGGGATCCTCGATCCACCCGGCGATCGCCTCGCCGTGCGCGTCGATGAAGTCGTTGAACATCGGGCAGATCACGCCGCCCTCGTCCCAGAGGATCGCGGCCATCTTCGCATAGATTTCCTTGCGCTTGGCCAGATCGGTCTCGGCGCGCGCCTCAAGCAGCAACGCGTCGAATTCCGGGTTGTTGAAGCGGGTGTCGTTCCAGTCCGCGGTCGACAGATAGGCCGTCGAATACATCTGGTCCTGCACCGGCCGCCCGCCCCAGTAGGAGGCGCAGAACGGCTTCACGTTCCAGACGTCCGACCAGTAGCCGTCATCCGGCACGCGCTTGACCTCGAGCGGGATGCCCGCCGCCTGCGCGGACTGCTGGAACAGCTGCGCCGCGTCGACCGCGCCGGGGAAGGCACCGTCCGCCACCAGAAGCTCGATCGGGCTGCCGTCGTGGCCGGACGCCTTGTAAAGCTCGGCCGCCTTCTCGGCGTTGTATTCGCGCTGTTCCAGGCCGCCGTCGAACAGCGGATAGGCCGCGTTGATCGGGATGTCGTTGCCGACGCTGCCGAAGCCGTCGAGGATCTTGTCGACCAGTTCCTGACGGTTGATCGCCCATTTCAGCGCGTTGCGCAGGTCCTTGTTGTCGAAGGGCGCGGTGTTGGTGTGCATGATGAAGACGTAATGCCCGCGGCCCGCGACATGCGTCACCTGCACCCCCGGCGCCTTCGACAGGAGCTTGGCCACCTTCGGGTCGATCCGGTTGATCATGTGGACCTGCCCCGACTGGAGCGCCGCCGTCCGCGCGGTGGCATCGTTGATCACGATGATCTCCACCCCGTCGTAATAACCGCGGTTCTGGTTCCAGTCGTCCGCGTTGCGCTCGAAGACGAAGCGCACGCCCGGTTCGGCCGAGACGATCTTGTAGGGGCCGGTCCCGATCCCCGCCGCCGGATTGTCCACCCCGCCCTTGGGTTGGACGACCAGGTGGTAGTCGGACAGCAGGTAGGGCAGGTCGGCGTTGCCGGTCGCCATGGTCAGGACCACGTTCTGCCCGTCGACCGCGATTTCGGAGATGCCCTGCATGATCCCAAGCGCGCCGGACTTGGAATTCTCGTCGGAATGGCGGCGGAAGGTCGCCGCGACGTCCTCGGCGGTCATTACCGAACCGTCGTGGAACTTGACGCCTTCACGGATCTTGAAGGTCCAGACCGTGCCCTCGTGGTTCGATTCGAAGCTTTCGGCCAGCGCCGGCTCGATCTGGCCATCGGGCGTCACGTTCACGATCGTATCGCCCCACTGGCGGTTGACCGAGAACGGAACCGGGCTGTCGGACAGGCCGGGATCGAGCGAGTCGGTCGTCTCGCCCCCGCCAAGGCCCATCTTGAGCACGCCGCCGCGCTTGGCTTCCTGCGCGCGCGCCGCACCGCCCATCAGCGTGGTGCCAAGCGCGGTCGCCGCGCCGAACGCCGCCGCGCGCCCCATGAATCCGCGCCGGGTCAGCCCCATCGCGTCAAGGCGGTCAAGCAGCATCGCAAGGTCGTCTTTCATCGTCTTCGTCTCCCTGAGAGTTTTGTTGATTGCTGAGTCAATAATGGCGGATGGTTCCCCATGGTCAACAGAAAATACCGCCCGCCGCCAACTTCGCGGATCACACATGATGTCGCGGAACCTCCTCGTCGTATGCGCGGCGGAAGACTTCCGCACCCCCCTCCACCGCGATCAGTTGGGCGACAAGCCGGAAGCTGTCGCGCGTCGCCGTCATCCGCGCCTCGATCCGGGTGCTGGCCGACCAGTCGCCCCGCCCGTGCCGCTGCTCCCATTCGATGTCGACCGCGGCCGAGAGCGGATCGTCGGGGTCGATGCCCCAGCGTTCCTTCACCGTGTCGCCCCAGATCCAGCCGTGGTCGAGGTTCTCGCAGTCGCCGGTATCCGCTTCCATCACCAGCGTGCGGCGGCCGCTGACCAGATCATGCTCGACCCGGCGAACGTAGGATTCGGGGCGCAGCACCCGGTGCCGCCACGGCCGCGCCGCTTCGGGCTCGGGGAAGGTCCACTCGTCGCCCGTGCTGCCCTCATGCACCGGCAGGTCAAGCGTGCCGCCCGCCAGCGTCAGCGTCGCGGCTTCCGCGCTCGGCCAGACGAAGGGCCAGTAGGTCGTCGACAGCGCCAGCCGCAGCCGGTGCCCAGCCGCAAGCCGGTAACCCGTCTGGTCGAGCGTGACCGCAACCTCGATCTCCTCTCCCACCGGCACCTGAGCGGGCCGCTCCATGCTGTCGCGATGGCAGAGGTTCAGCATCCCGTGGCAGATGCGCACCGAACTTCCGTCCGGCGCCACGTCGCAAAGCCGCGCGACGATGAAGGCGCGCGCCCGGTCGGACCGCAGGCGCAGCCGCAGCACCGGCGCGCCCAGAAGGTCGAGCGGCGCGTCAAGGGCCGCGGTGTCGAAGCAGACCGACATCGCGTCCTCGCCCGCCTGGTCGCCCGGCATCTCGCCATTGCCGCCCATTGGAAAGAACTCCCCGGCGTGCAGGCCAAGGTGCTGGGGCGTGCAGACCGGCACCGCCAGCGCCCCACCGCCCCCACCAAGGGCCTCGCCCAGCAATCCGCCCGCCGACAGCGCCAGCGCCCGGCGCGTGACCCGCGCGGTGGGCCAGTCGCGCTCGGCCAGCCAGTGACCGGGCCGGAAGGCGGAGGACGCATCGGGCGGCGCCGAATGGAGCATGTAGGCGCGATAGGCCGGGTCCCCCTCCGCCCCGTTCGGGACATCCTTCAGCCAGCGGTCCCACCACCTGAGCGCCTCCTGCAGGAAGCCGATCGCCGGGCCGGGCAGCGCGGTATGGGGATACTGGTGCACCCAGGGCCCGACGATCCCCTTCACCGGGGCCTTCACGTTTTCAACGAGGTGCGAGACGGTATTCATGTAATTGTCGGCCCAGCCGCCAAAGGACAGGACCGCCGCCGTCACCGACCCGTAGTCCTCGCAGAGCGAGCCATGCTTCCAGTAGTCGTCGCGGGCCTGATGCTCGAACCACCGCCTTGCAAGGAACGGTTGCGCCGCGAGCCGCTCGAACCAGCGCTCGCGCCAGGAGTTCCCGGCCAGCATCGGGTCGGGCGGGCGCGAGGCGTAGGACATCATCTGCGCCGCCCAGCCGAAGTTCTCGCCCAGAAGGCAGCCGCCCTTGTAGTGGATGTCGTCGGCGAACCGGTCCACCGTCGAACAGACGCTGATCACCGCCTTCAGCGCGGGTGGGCGGCGCATGGCCGTCTGCAGGCAGTTGAAGCCGCCCCAGCTTTTGCCCATCATCCCGACCGTGCCGCTGCACCAGGGCTGCGCGGCCAGCCAGGCGATCACCTCGGCGGCGTCCGACAGTTCCTGTTCGGTGTATTCGTCCTCCATCAACCCTTCGCTGTCGCCGCAGCCGCGCATGTCGACACGGACGGCGGCATAGCCGTGACCGGCGAACCAGGGGTGCATCAGCTCGTCGCGCGGCAGCATCATGTCGCGCTTGCGGTAGGGGATGTATTCCATCACCGCGGGCACGGGGTTCTCGTGTGCGTCCGCCGGCATCCACACCCGCGCCGACAGGCGGCAGCCGTCGGCAAGGACAATACCCATGTCGGGGTCCTCGACCACCTGGTGCGAAAAGTCAGTGACCGTCTTCATCCGTTCTCTCCCGTTGGGCGGCCTCGCGCGCCTGCCCATCCGTCTCCGCCACCGCCACGGCCAGCCAGCCCGCGAACTCCGCCGCCGCCGGACCCGGCCCGGCAATCAGCCAGTAGCCGGTCGCGGGCGTTTCGGTTTCCCCGCCCGCAGCGACCAGTCGCCCGGCCGCCAGATGCGCATCCACAAGCGGCCGCCACCCCAGCGCCACGCCCTGCCCGTCGAGTGCGGCCTGCACGACGAGGTCGTAGGTGTTGAGCCGGATGTCCCCCGCCCCCGACCTCTCCGTCCCCGACCCCTCCGGCCCCGGCATCGCCGCACCGCGCGCGGCGAACCAGCCCGCCCAGGTCAGCCATTCCGCACCGGCCTCCGCGTCGAGATGGATCAGGGGCGCCGCCCCCGGCCCCCGCCGCGCCCCCGCGCTCATCGGGGCGGCCACCGGCACCACCCGTTCCGGCATCAGAAGGCGCGCGCCCTCGGGCATCGTCGCCGCGCGGCCAAAGCGCACCACCACCTCGTCCGGCCGCGGCAGGCCCGGCGCCTGCGACGCGACGATCTGCACCTGAAGCCCCGGCCGATCCAGCCGGAAGCGGCCAAGGCGTGGCATCAGCCAGAATCCGGCGAAGGCGAAATCGGTCAGGATGCGCAGCACCCGCGCGCCCTTTGCCGCGCCGATCTCGGCCACGGCGGCGTCGATCGCGCTCAACCCCGGTTCGATCGCCCGCCACAGGATCGCCCCCGACGGCGTCAGCGTGCAGCCATCCGCGGATCGGTCGAAGAGGGCGGAGCCAAGCCCCGCCTCGATCCGCCGCAGCCGATAGCTGACCGCAGGCTGGCTCATCCCCAGCCGTGCCGCCGCACGCGTCAGCGACCCGGTCCGCACGACCGCCGCAATCAGATCCAGCGCGCCAAGATCCAGCCCCTGCATAAATCTGGTTTATGTCCCCAATAGAAATTCTGTACCTTTTCGCACTCCAGCATATTCTGTTTGAATGACATTGCCAGTAAAATACGAGGACGCGATGACCTTGCCCAACATCCTGATCGTGATGGTCGACCAGTTGAACGGGACGCTCTTTCCCGATGGTCCCGCCGACTGGTTGCATGCCCCTGCGCTGAAGGCGCTGGCCGCGCGCTCGGTCCGCTTTGCCAACACCTACACCGCCTCGCCGCTCTGCGCGCCGGGGCGGGCGTCGTTCATGACCGGGCAACTGCCCTCGCGCACGCGCGTCTACGACAACGCCGCCGAATTCGCCTCCGACATCCCGACCTTCGCCCATCACCTGCGCCGGGCGGGATACCAGACCTGCCTGTCGGGCAAGATGCATTTCGTCGGCCCCGACCAGCTGCACGGCTTCGAGGAGCGGCTGACGACCGACATCTACCCCGCCGACTTCGGCTGGACCCCCGACTACCGCAAGCCGGGGGAGCGCATCGACTGGTGGTATCACAACATGGGCTCGGTCACCGGCGCGGGCGTGGCAGAGATCACCAACCAGATGGAATACGACGACGAGGTGGCCTTCAACGCCGAGCAGAAGATCTACGACCTCGCCCGCGGCGCCGACCCCCGCCCCTGGTGCCTGACGGTCAGCTTCACCCACCCGCACGATCCCTACGTCGCGCGGCGCAAGTACTGGGATCTTTACGAGGGCTGCGAACACCTCCTGCCCGAGGTTCCGGCGATGCCCTATGAGGCGCACGACGCCCATGCGCAGCGCATCTTCGACGCCAACGACTGGCGCAACTTCACCGTGACCGAGGATGACATCCGCCGCTCCCGCCGGGCCTACTTCGCCAATATCTCCTACCTCGACGACAAGATCGCCGGGCTGATGGCGGTGCTGGAGGCGACCCGGCAGGAGGCGGTCGTGGTCTTCGTCTCCGACCACGGCGACATGCTGGGCGAGCGCGGGCTCTGGTACAAGATGAACTTCTACGAAGGCTCCGCCCGCGTGCCCCTGATGATCGCCGCGCCGGGGCTGGCACCGCAGCGCATCGACGCGCCCGTCTCCACCATCGACGTGACGCCCACGCTCTGCGACCTCGCCGGCGTCAGCATGGACGAGGTGATGCCCTGGACCGACGGCGAAAGCCTGCTGCCGCTGGCGCGCGGGGCGGAACGGACCGCGCCGGTCTGCATGGAATACGCCGCCGAGGCGTCCTATGCGCCGCTCGTCTCGCTGCGCTACGGGCGCTGGAAATACAACCGCTGTGCGCTTGACCCCGACCAGCTTTTCGACCTCGAGGCCGATCCGCACGAACTGCGCAACCTTGCCGGCGACCCGGCGCATGCGGGCACGCTCAGCGCGCTGAAGGTGAAGTCCGAGGCGCGCTGGGACCTTGCCCGCTTCGACGCCGAGGTGCGGCAAAGCCAGGCGCGGCGCTGGGTGGTCTACGAGGCGCTCAGGAACGGCAGCTACTTCCCCTGGGATTACCAGCCGCTGCGCGCCGCCTCGGAACGCTACATGCGCAACCACATGGACCTGAACGACCTCGAAGGCTCCAAACGCTTCCCGCGCGGAGAGTGACCGCCCGCGCCCGCGGCACATTCCGGCCTGCGCGGGCGCAGCCCTCATACCTTGGGGTCCGGGTTGATGGTGAAACCGTCGACGGTGATCGCCTGCCCCGACACCATCCGCGCCCCGTCCGAGGCGAGGAAGACGGCCATCGCGGCGATGTCCTCGGCGTCCGACAGCCGGCCAAGGGCCGTGCCCCCGGCATAGCCAGCGCGCACCGCCTCCGCCGTCATGCCCTTCGCCTCGGCCTCGGCCGCGATCACGCGGTCGATGCGGGGGCCGTTGACCGATCCGGGGCAGATCGCGTTGGCGCGGATGCCGAAGGGGCCAAGCTCCATCGCCACCGTCTTCATCAACCCGATCACCGCCCATTTCGCCGCCACGTAGGGCGCGCGGAAGGGGGTGCCGTAAAGGCCCGAGGTCGAGGAGGTGAAAAGCATCACCCCCGCCCCCTGCGCCTTCAGGAAGGGGGTCGCGTACTTGGCCGCCAGCATCGCCCCGTCGAGGTTGACGGCGAGGCAGCCGTGCCATTCGGCCAGGTCCATGTCCTCGATCGCGGCGGTCGGCCCCTTGATCCCGGCATTGGCGCACAGCACGTCAAGCCCGCCCCAGGCCGCGCCGACCTCGGCGAAGAAGGCCGCCATCTGCGCCTCGTCGGCGGCGTCGACGTGCGAGGCCCGGATGCCTTCGGGCACCGCCGCCACCGCGCCGGCGTCCACGTCCGTCACCCAGACCCGGTCGCCCCGCGCCGCGAAGGCGCGCGCCATGGCAAGGCCGATGCCCGAGGCGCCGGCCGTGATCACGACCCGCGCGCTCACTTCCGCTGACCGACGTGACGGCCCGCCGCATCCGGCCGCGGCAGCCCCGCGTGCGCCTGCGCGATCGGATTCAGCCGGGCCAGAACCTCGGGCGCGGCCGGACAGGCCTTGCCGACCTTCATGTCCACGTGCAGGAACATCTGTTCGAGGCTGGCCACCACCGTATCGCCCCGCTGGATGCGGATGAAGGCATGGATGCGCTTTTCGTCCACGCCCAGCACCTGCAGCGTGCCGGTCAGCCGGTCGCCCAGCTTTGCCTCGCCCAGGTGCATGATATGCGTCTCGGCGGTGTAATAGCTGTGCCCCGCCGCGACATAGTCCATCCCGGCGCCGATCAGCCGCAGGAAGGCGTCCGATGTCTCCGACGCGGCGAAGAGGTAGCGGCTTTCGGTCATGTGGCCGTTGTAGTCGATCCAGCCCGGCAGCACCTGCATGTTGGCAAGGACCAGGGGCGCGCCCGTCGCCGCGGCGCCCGCGTCGTGGAAGGTCGCGCGGCGGCGTTCGTCATGCTCCAGCAGCACCTTGCCCGCGCCCCAGTTGCGGTCCTTCAGCGCGCGCATGAAGCCGATCAGGTTCTGGTCGCGGATGCGTTCCAGTTCGCGGATCGAATACTTGCCCGACTGCGCGTCCGACTGCCCGGCGATCAGGTCCACCAGTTCGTCGTTGAACTCCGGCACGTCCATCAGCTTGGTCCAGGGCCAGGTCAGGCAGGGGCCGAACTGCGCGAGGAAGTGCTTCATCCCCGCCTCGCCGCCAGCGATCCGGTAGGTCTCGAACAGTCCCATCTGGCCCCAGCGCAGGCCGAAGCCCATGCGGATCGCCTCGTCGATCTCCTCGGTCGTGGCGACGCCGTCCTTGACCAGCCACAGCGCCTCGCGCCACACGGCTTCAAGGAAGCGGTCGGCGATATGGGCGTCGATCTCCTTCCGGACGTGGAGCGGGAACATCCCGATCTCACGCAGGATTTCCTTCGCCTTTTCAATCACCTTCGCGTCCGACCTCGCGCTCGGCACCACCTCGGCCAGCGGCAGAAGGTAGACCGGGTTGAACGGGTGGGCGACGAAGATCACCGAAGGGTCGGCGGCGTTTTCCTGCAATTCCGACGGCTTGAAGCCCGAGGTGGAGGAGCCGATGGGCACCCCATGGCTCGCCTGCTGAATCTGCGCGAAGACGCGGTGCTTCAGGTCCAGCCGTTCGGAGACGGATTCCTGGATGTAGTCCGCGCCTTCCACCGCCTCGGTGAGGGTGCCGCAGAAGGTGATCCGCCCCTCCGCCGGCATCGGCACGTCCGAAAGCGCGGGAAGCGCCGCGCGGGCGTTGGCCATGACCTCGCCGATCTTGCGTTCGGCCTGCGGGTCGGGGTCGAACACCGCCACGTCCCAGCCGTTCAGAAGGAACCGCGCGGCCCAGCCGCCGCCGATGACCCCGCCCCCGATAATCGCCGCCTTGCGCGCCATTCTCATGCTCTCCCGTTGGTCCCTGCTTCGCCCGGTCACTTCGCCCGCGGCGCGCGCTTGGTCAGGCCAAGCTTTGCGCGCACCTCATCCGGTCCGATGACCCGCGCGCCCATGTTCTCGATGATCGTCACCGCGCGTTCGACAAGCTGGGCGTTGGTCGCCAGTTGCCCCTTGCCAAGCCAGAGGTTGTCCTCAAGCCCCACCCGCACGTTGCCGCCGGCCAGCACCGCGGCCGCGACATAGGCCATCTGGTTGCGCCCCAGCGCGAAGGCCGAGAAGGTCCAGTCCTTCGGCACGTTGTTGACCATCGCCATGAAGGTGTTGAGGTCGTCCGGCGCCCCCCAGGGCACGCCCATGCAGAGCTGCACCAGCGCGGGGCCGGTCAGGATGCCGTCCTCGACCAGTTGCTTGGCGTACCAAAGGTGGCCAGTGTCGAAGGCCTCGATCTCGGGTTTGACCCCAAGCGCGGTCATCATCCGGCCCATTGCCTGCAGCATGCCGGGCGTGTTGGTCATCACGTAATCGGCCTCGGCGAAGTTCATCGTGCCGCAGTCGAGGGTGCAGATCTCCGGCAGGCATTCGGCGACATGCTCCACCCGTTCCGAGGCGCCGACCATGTCGGTGGCGGTCCGGTTCAGCTGCATCGGGTTCTCGGTCGGGCCAAAGACGATGTCGCCGCCCATGCCCGCCGTCAGGTTCAGCACCACGTCCACGTTCGCCTCGCGGATGCGCTCGGTCACCTCGCGGTACAGATCGACCCGGCGCGAGGGCTTGCCGGTCTCGGGGTCGCGGACGTGACAATGGACGATGGCCGCCCCGGCCTTCGCCGCGTCGATCGCGGAATTCGCGATCTGCTCGGGGCTGCGCGGGACATGCGGGCTGCGGTCCTGCGTCGCGCCGGAGCCGGTAATGGCGCAGGTGATGAAGACCTCGCGATTCATGGAAAGCGGCATGAGATTCCTCCGTGGTTTGGAAGACTATATCCGCGCCGGGGGGCGTTTCTTTGCCTGATGCGAAGCGATGTTTTCTCTTTGCGAAACTCCTCGCCCTCCGCAGAGCGCCTTGCGGCGGCGGCGGTCGCGCCCTATATTCGGCCTGTCCGGGTTCGCCCGGACTATGGACATAAACGCGCTCGTAATAATCGGATCGGACCCGGGGGCGGTACCCGGCGGCTCCACCAGACCCCGTATTGGCGGGACATGGGGCCGAAACAGGATCGACGAACGCCTAAAGGGGTTTGCTTTGTCCCGGCGGGGTGCCACCGTTATCGGTCCGCAAAGTACAGTTGCCAATAACAACCGTGCTCCGGCAATGGCTCTGGCTGCGTAAGCAGTTCGGGTCGCCGAAACCAAGTCCTCACGCTTAGCCGCGTGAGGCGGGGTCCGCAGGCACCTGGCAACAGAAGCCTGCACCCCTTTACCCTTCGTCAACCCGGCCACCCTAGGCTTGCCCCAGCGGAAGCGGACAGGGAAGACGCGATGTCGAAGCTCAGGCTGCTTGAGGACTGGTACAGGCAGGTCTGGATCGAGGCTGACCTTGACGCCGTCGACCGCTACTTCGCGCCGCGCACCGGCGCCGATGGGCTGATGCCCGACGGCCAGGTGGGGCCGGAGGACTTCAAGGCGCTGGTGCCCGCGCTTCTCGCCCTCGTCCGCAACCTCGACATCCGCATCGACCGCTCGATGGAGATGGGCGACTGGCTCTGGGCGCAGATCTCGGTCCACGCGCTGACGGCCGAAAGCATGCGCCCGGTGACGGCGGCGGGCCAGGTGATGATGCGGATCGAGGGCGGCAGGATCACCGAGGCCTACAACGCCTTCGACTTCCTCACCTTCTTCCAGCAGGCGGGGCTTCTGCCCGAGGATGCGTTCCTGCTGCTGCTGTCGGGCGAACGGATGGGCTGAGGGGGATGGGCTGGGGGGGATACGCGGAGGCGGCTTGCCCGGCGGCAGGACGCGCGCCATGATCGGCCCATGACCCCCCTGCGCAGCCTTTGCCTTCTTGCCATGACCCTTGCCGCGCCCGCCGCGCGGGCCTGCGATGTCGCGCTGATGCTCTCGGTCGACGTCTCGGGCTCCATCGACGGGGGCGAATACCGCATCCAGATGGAGGGGACGGCGAACGCGCTGGCCGACCCCGAGGTGGCCGAGGCGCTGGCCGAGGCCCGCGCCCGCATCGCGCTGATGCAATGGTCGGCCGGGGGGATGCAGGCGCTGAGCCTCGACTGGCGCGCCATCGACAGCCCCGCCGACGCGCTGGCCTTGGCCGAGGAGGTGCGCGCCCTGCCCCGCGCCTATGCCGGCGCCGACACCGCGGTGGGCGAGGCGCTGGGCTTTGCCGCCGACCGCTTCGGCCCCGTCGCCGATTGCCGGCGCCGGGTGATCGACATCTCGGGCGACGGCGCGCAGAACGCGGGGCTGCCGCTTGCGCCCTTCCGGACGCGCGCGCTGGCGGCGGGGATCGAGATCAACGCGCTGGCGATCGAAAGCATCGGCATCTCGATCACCGTCTTCTACCAGCGCTTCGTCATCAGCCCCGGCGGCTTCGTGATGGCCGTCAGCGGGCATGTCGACTATCCGCAGGCGATCCGGGCCAAGATCCTGCGCGAGATCGGCCGCCCGATCGGCTGAACCGCCATGATTGGGGCCCGACCGCCCCGGGGGCCTAGCCTTTGCCTCCGATTTCCTCTATCGGGGCGCCAACCTCAGGATCAAGGCGGACTTATGGACCTTCGCAACATCGCGATCATCGCGCACGTCGACCATGGCAAGACCACGCTTGTCGACGAACTTCTCAAGCAGTCCGGCGCGTTCCGGGAAAACCAGGCCGTGGCCGAAAGGGCCATGGATTCCAACGACATCGAGCGCGAGCGCGGGATCACCATCCTGGCGAAATGCACATCGGTCGAATGGAAGGGCACGCGCATCAACATCGTCGACACGCCGGGCCACGCCGACTTCGGCGGCGAGGTGGAGCGCATCCTGAACATGGTCGACGGGGTCGTGCTTCTGGTCGACGCGGCCGAGGGGCCGATGCCACAGACGAAATTCGTCACCTCCAAGGCGCTGGCGCTGGGGCTCAGGCCCATCGTCGTCCTGAACAAGGTCGACAAGCCCGACGCCGAACCCGACCGCGCTCTGAACGAGGTCTTCGACCTCTTCGCCAACCTCGGCGCCGACGATGACCAGCTCGACTTCCCTCATCTCTACGCCTCGGGCCGGTCGGGCTGGGCCGACGAAAGCCTTGACGGCCCGCGCAAGGACCTCGCGGCGCTCTTCGACATGGTCGTGCGCCATGTCCCGGCGCCGAAGCAGATCGCGCGCGCGGCCGAGCCGTTCCGCATGCTCGCCACCACGCTCTCGGCCGACCCCTTCATCGGCCGCATCCTGACCGGCCGCGTCGAGAGCGGCACCCTTCGCGTGGGCGAGACGATCAAGGCGCTCTCGCGCACGAACGAGCGGATCGAACAGTTCCGCGTCACCAAGATCCTCGCCTTCCGCGGCCTCAGCCAGACCGCCGTCGACAGTGCCGACGCGGGCGACATCGTGACGCTTGCGGGCATGTCGAAGGCGACCGTCGCCGATACGCTCTGCGCGACCGAGGTCGACACCGCGCTTCCCGCCCAGCCGATCGACCCGCCGACCATCTCGGTCACCTTCGGCATCAACGACAGCCCGCTTGCCGGGCGCGACGGCTCCAAGGTACAGTCCCGCGTCATCCGTGAACGGCTGATGAAGGAAGCCGAGATGAACGTGGCGATCCGTGTCGAAGACACGCCGGGGGGCGAGGCCTTCGTCGTCTCGGGGCGCGGCGAATTGCAGATGGGCGTCCTGATCGAGAACATGCGCCGCGAGGGGTTCGAGCTGTCGATCTCCCGCCCGCGGGTGATCATGCGCGAGGAGGGGGCCGAGCGGCTGGAGCCGATCGAGGAAGCCATCATCGACGTCGACGACGAATATACCGGCGCGGTGATCGACAAGCTGACCGGCGAACGCAAGGGCGACCTGGTGGAGATGCGGCCCGCCGGCGTCGGCAAGACCCGGATCGTCGCCCATGTCCCCTCGCGCGGGCTGATCGGCTATCACGGGCAGTTCCTGACCGACACCCGCGGCACCGGCGTCCTGAACCGCATCTTCCACGGCTGGGCCCCCTACAAGGGCCCGATCCAGGGCCGGCGCGAGGGCGTCCTGATCTCGATGGAGGCCGGCGTCTCTGTCGCCTACGCGCTCTGGAACCTCGAGGAGCGCGGGCGGCTCTTCATCGGCGCGCAGGAACAGGTCTACGAGGGCATGATCATCGGCGAGCATTCGCGTGACAACGACCTTGAGGTGAACCCGCTCAAGGGCAAGAAGCTGACCAACATCCGCGCCTCCGGCACGGACGAGGCGGTGCGGCTGACGCCGCCGGTCCGGATGAGCCTGGAAGAGGCGATCGCCTATGTGCAGGACGACGAACTGGTGGAGGTGACGCCGAAGATCGTGCGGCTGCGCAAGCGTTTCCTCGACCCGCACGAGCGCAAGCGCCAGGCGAAGGTCGCCTGAACGCGCTCAGACGATCGGGGCGAAGGGGTGGGTGCGCACCTCTTGCCCCCGGAAGCAGCAGAAGGTGCCCGCGTCGATCGCATCCCAGCACTGGCCCAGTTCCAGCGGCTCGGAGACGACGGCGCGGCCACCGAACGTTTCGGACCAGCGGTGGTAGAGCGTGGGCGCATGTTCGTCCGTCGCGTAGCGGCAGGCATAAAGCGTCTCGCCGTCGCTGAAGGCGGCCGATAGCCTGACGTGCGGCTCCGCCCCCCGTTCGCGCGACAACCGCTCCAGCCGCCCGACCGCGCGCGCGAAGGCGCCGATCGGGTCTTCCTCCAGCCCCTCGCTCAGCGCCACCAGGAACAGCGCCTCGCTGTCGGTCGCGCCCCGGCGCTGGGGATAGAGCGCGTCGGGGATCATCATGTCGACCTCGCGCCGCAGATGCTCGAACCCGCCGATCTGGCCGTTGTGCATGAAGGACCAGCGCCCGACCGCGAAGGGGTGGCAGTTGTTGCGGCTGGTGGCCGTCCCGGTCGAGGCGCGGACATGGGCAAGGAACAGGCTTGAGCGCACCTGTGCGGTGATCGAGCGCAGGTTGGGGTCGGACCACGCCGGCAGGATGTCGCGGAAGAGCCCCGGTTCGGGCCGCTCGCCATACCAGGCGATGCCGAAGCCGTCGGCATTGATCGCGGTCTTGCTTTGCGTGGCGCCGTGGCTTTGCTCGATCAGCGAATGACCGGGCCGGCAGACGACCTCCTCAAGCAGGATCGGTTGGCCCGTGTAGGCGGCCCAGCGGCACATCGCGCTCAGGCCCTCGCCATCTGTCGTGTCGTCATCTCTGCCGCCTCCGGCCGTCACCGGCCCAGTGTCGCCGCCTGCGGTTGACAAACCGTTGCGGTCTTGACGCCGGGATACACCCGGCGCGGCGGCCCGTCAAATCCCGGCGCTGTCCGGCGCGCGTCGCCGCGGCGGGGCCTCAGCCCTCCTCGACCACCATCAGGTCGCGCTCGGACGCGCCGCGCGCATGCGACAGCGCCTCCTGATATTCCGGGCTGTGATAGCAGGCGACGGCGGCCTCGAGCGAGGGGAAGCGGGCCACGACATTGCGCGGCCGGTCGTTGCCCTCAAGCTGCACATAGCGGCCGCCGCGGGCCAGGAAGGTGCCGCCGTGCTTGGCGATCGCAGGGCCCGCCAGGGCCGCGTACTTGCCGTAACGCTCGGCGTCCAGCACCTTCACATGCGCGATCCAGAACGCACCCTTTGTCTCGCTCATTTCACCCCTCCAATCACGGCTTCGGCGGCCTTCACTGCCTCATCGGCCTTCGAGGCGTCCGCCCCCCCGGCCTGCGCCATGTCGGGCCGCCCGCCGCCGCCCTTGCCACCAAGCGCCTCGGCCGCGGCCTTGACGATGTCGACGGCCGAAAGCCGCGCGGTCAGGTCCTGCGTCACGCCTGCGGCCACCGCGGCCTTGCCGCCGGTGTCGGCGACGACCAGCACCACGCCTGACCCGACCCGCGCCTTCAGATCATCAACCAGCGCCGGAAGATCGCGGCCCGTGACCCCGGAAACCACCTGAGGAATGAAGCGCACGCCATTGATTTCTCGGGCTTCCGGCCCCGTGCCCCCACCCCAGGTTGCAAGCTCCCGGCGGAGTTGCGCCACCTCGTTCTGAAGCGCCTTGCGTTCGTCCAGCAGCGCCTTCACCCGCGCCGGCACATCCGCCGCCTGCGCCTTGAGCGCCAGCGCGGTTTCCGCCAGCCGGCCATCCTGCGCGCGCAGGTAGTCGAGCGCCGCCTGCCCGGTCAGCGCCTCGATCCGGCGGACGCCGGCCGAGGACGCGCTGTCGCCCAGCGTCACGAAGGCGCCGATGTCGCCGGTGCGCGCCACATGGGTGCCGCCGCACAGTTCCAGCGAATAGGTGTCGCCGTCCTGGCCCTTGCCCGACCCGGCGAGGGTACCCATCGAGACCACCCGCACCTCGTCGCCGTATTTCTCGCCGAAGAGCGCCTGCGCCCCCAGCGCGCGGGCGTCATCAGGCGTCATGATCCGCGTCTCCACCGGGGCGTTCTGGCGGATAAAGGCGTTCACCTCCGCCTCCACCCCGGCCAGTTCGGCAAGGCTCAGCGCCTTCGAATGGCTGAAGTCGAAACGCAGCCGGTCCTCGGCGTTGAGCGAGCCGCGCTGCGCCACATGGTCGCCAAGCGCGCGGCGCAGCGCCTCGTGCAGAAGGTGGGTGGCCGAATGGTTCGCGCGGATCGCGCTGCGGCGGCGGTGGCCAACCTCGAGCTTGGCGGGCTGGCCGCGGGCGATCTCACCCTCGGTCACCTCGGCGATGTGGATGAAGACGCCCGCCGATTTCTTCGTGTCGGTCACGGTCGCCATGCCGGTATCGGTGCGGATCAGGCCACTGTCGCCCACCTGCCCGCCGCTTTCGGCGTAAAAGGGCGTCTGGTTGACGACGATCTGCACCTTCGCACCCGTTGCCGCCGCGCCGGTTTCCACGCCATCGGCGACCAGGGCGACGATCTGCCCCTCGGCGGTTTCGGTGTCATAGCCCAGGAACTCCGTCGGCCCGTGCTTCTCGGCAAGGTCGAACCAGATCTGCGCGTCCTTCGCCTCGCCCGATCCGGACCAGGCGGCGCGCGCCTTCGCCTTCTGCTCGGCCATGGCGTGATCGAAGCCCGCGACATCGACCGCGCGGCCCTTCTCCCTCAGCGCGTCCTGCGTCAGGTCGAGGGGGAAGCCGTAAGTGTCGTAAAGCCGGAAGGCCGCGGCACCCGGCAGCGCCTGCCCCTCGCCCAGTTTCGCCAGTTCGTCGTCAAGAAGCCGCAGGCCGCGGTCGAGCGTCTGTTTGAAGCGCGTCTCCTCCAGCTTCAGCGTCTCCTCGATCAGCGCCTGCGCGCGCTGAAGCTCCGGATAGGCGCCGCCCATCTGCCGCACCAGCGCCGAAACCAGACGGTGCATGACCGGGTCCTGCGCGCCGAGCATGTGCGCATGCCGCATCGCCCGGCGCATGATCCGCCGCAGCACATAGCCGCGCCCCTCGTTCGAGGGCATGACGCCGTCCGCGATCAGGAACGAGGTCGAGCGCAGGTGGTCCGCGATCACCCGGTGGTGGATCTTGCCGGTCCCGTCGGGGTCGGTCGAGGTCGCGTGCGCCGAGGCCTCGATCAGGCTGCGCATCAGGTCGGTGTCGTAGTTGTCGTGCTTGCCCTGCAGAAGCGCGCCGATCCGCTCCAGCCCCATGCCGGTGTCGATCGACTGCATGTCGAGCGCGCGCATCGAGCCGTCCTCGAACTGCTCGTTCTGCATGAAGACGAGGTTCCAGATCTCGATGAAGCGGTCGCCATCCTCCTGCGCGGAACCCGGAGGGCCGCCCCAGATGTGGTCGCCGTGGTCATAGAAGATCTCGGTGCAGGGGCCGCAGGGGCCGGTCGGGCCCATCCGCCAGAAATTGTCGTCGGTCGGGATGCGGATGATGCGGTCGTCGGAAAGCCCCGCGACCTTCTTCCAGATGCCTGCCGCCTCGTCGTCGGTGTGGTAGACGGTGACCAGGAGCCGGTCCTTGTTCAGGCCGAAATCCCTGGTCAGCAGTTCCCAGGCATAGGGGATCGCCTGCGCCTTGAAATAATCGCCGAACGAGAAATTTCCCAGCATTTCGAAGAAGGTATGATGCCGCGCGGTGTAGCCGACGTTGTCAAGGTCGTTGTGCTTGCCGCCCGCGCGGACGCATTTCTGCGCGGTCGAGGCGCGGACGTAGTCGCGCGTTTCCACCCCGGTGAACAGGTTCTTGAACTGCACCATGCCGGAGTTCGTGAACATCAGCGTCGGGTCGTTGCGCGGCACCAGCGGAGAGCTCGCCACGATGCGGTGGTCGTTGCGCCGGAAGAAGTCGAGGAAGGTCGAGCGGATGTCGTTCAGGCTGGCCATGTTTCGGCGGCTCCCGGGGTCTTGCGAGGAAATCGGCCCGGGTTTCTTATCCCCCGTCGCCGCCCCTGTCCAGCAAGGGTTTGGCCGCGGCGCAGGCGGGGACCGGACCAGCCGGCTGACGGGGCAAGGACCCTGCGCGGGGCGCAAGCCGGCGGCGCCGCAAGCCGTGATCCGGGGCCTTCCCGGAAGGAAAGGGGACGCCAGGAAGAAAGGCCGCCCCGGCGCGGAGCGGCCCTTCGATCCTTGCGGAATTGCGGCGCTCAGGCCTCCATCACGTCCTCGCCCTCGTCGCCCGAGGCGCCGAAGTCGAGCCCGTGGCTGGCGCGGATCTTGTCTTCGATCGCATGGGCTACGTCGGGGTGTTCGCGCAGGAACTGCTTGGCGTTCTCGCGCCCCTGGCCAATCCGTTCGTCGCCGTAGGAATACCAGGCGCCCGACTTCTCCACCACGCCGGCCTTGACGCCAAGGTCGATCAGCTCGCCGGTCTTGGAGATGCCTTCGCCGTACATGATGTCGAACTCGACCTGCTTGAAGGGCGGGGCCACCTTGTTCTTGACGACCTTCACGCGGGTGGTGTTGCCCACCACCTCGTCGCGGTCCTTGATCGCACCGATGCGGCGGATGTCGAGCCGGACGGAAGCGTAGAACTTCAGCGCGTTGCCGCCCGTCGTCGTCTCCGGGTTGCCGAACATGACGCCGATCTTCATGCGGATCTGGTTGATGAAGATCACCATGCAGTTCGACCGGCTGATCGACGCGGTCAGCTTGCGCATGGCCTGGCTCATCAGGCGGGCCTGCGCGCCCACGGTCGCGTCGCCCATGTCGCCCTCGATCTCGGCCTTGGGGGTCAGCGCGGCGACGCTGTCGACCACGACCAGGCTAACCGCGCCCGAACGCACCAGCGTGTCGACGATTTCGAGCGCCTGTTCGCCGGTGTCGGGCTGCGAAATCAGCAGCTCGTCGAGGTTGACGCCCAGCTTCCTGGCGTACTGCGGGTCGAGCGCGTGTTCGGCGTCGACGAAGGCGCAGACGCCGCCCTTCTTCTGCTCTTCCGCCACCACATGCAGCGTGAGCGTCGTCTTGCCCGAGCTTTCCGGCCCGTAGATCTCCACCACCCGGCCCTTGGGCAGGCCGCCGATGCCGAGCGCGATGTCGAGCCCGAGCGAGCCGGTCGAGGTCGCCTCGATCTCCATCACCGGGTTGTCGGCGCCGAGCTTCATGATCGAGCCCTTGCCGAACTGCCGTTCGATCTGCGCCAGCGCCGAATCGAGCGCCTTCTGCTTGTCCGCACTGCGTTTGTCGTTCATGTCGAAAAGGGTCGCTGCTGCCACGGGTTGCTTCCTTATTCCATAGCCCGCCACGGGGGGCAATCCTGCGGGCGATCCTGCCATTTGTTCTTGTCTTGTTCGCATATCTATGCGGACAAAACAGGAACATTTCAATCCATTTCTTCCTGAACCCGACTTTTTCTTTTCCCGGTTAAAGTTTAGTTAAGGCCAGACGGGCAAACCCGTGCGATGGATGAAAAAGGGAAGGGAATGCTCGTATTCTGGAAGGAACGGCTGGTTTTCCTGGCCACGCCGAAGACCGGCACGACCGCGATCGAGGCGGCTTTGCAGCCGCTTGCCAATGTCTCGATCCAGAACCCGCCGGCGCTGAAGCATACGCCGGTGCGCCGATACCAGCGGTTCCTCGCGCCCTACCTGCGCTCGGCCGCGGGGGAGGATTTCACCGTGGTCGCGCTGATGCGCGAGCCGATCGACTGGCTCGGCAGCTGGTATCGCTACCGCCAGCGCGACTCGATCCCGGTCCGCGAACGCTCCACCCAGGGGATGGACTTCGACGCCTTCGTGACCGCGCATCTCTCCGACCCCTGCCCCGCCTTTGCAGATGTCGGCAGTCAGGCGCGCTTTCTCGACCCCGGCAAGGGGCCGGGCATCGACCGGGTCTTCCGCTACGAGAACATCCGCGCCTTCATCGATTTCCTCGAGGACAGGCTCGACTTCGAGATCGTTCTGCCGCGGCTCAACGTCTCGCCCGAGGGTGCCACGCACTTGACCGCCGCGACCGAGGCACGGCTGCGCGAGGCGCGCGCGGAAGACTTCGCGCTTTATGCCGCACTCGACTGACCGTCTCCTGCCGCTTGCGCGCCCGCCCCACCCGCGCCTTGCACGGAATCGGCGGCGGGCGGTTCCTGGCCCAGCTGGTCCTGGACCGTGCGGATCAGATCGGCGAGCGAGAAGGGCTTGGGCAGGAAGACCGAGTTCGGCACCCGGTCGCGGGTTTCGGCGATGCTGTCCTCCGCGTAGCCCGAGATGAACACGACGCGGGTCGCGGGGCGGCCCTCCAGCGCCCGGCGCACCCAGGTCGGGCCGTCGAGGCCGGGCATGATGACATCGGTCACGAACACGTCGAAGGACAGCGACAGATCCTCCAGCAGCGCGAGCGCGGCCTCGCCGCAGTCGGCCTCGAAGACCGCATAGCCGCGCATCCTGAGCGCGCGGGCGGCGAAGGCGCGCACCGGCGCCTCGTCCTCGACCAGAAGGATGGTGGCGTTGCCGCGCCGGACCGGCGCCGGGGCCGAGGGCCGGGCGGGAGTCGTGTCGGGGTCGGGCTCGGCCGCTTCGTCCGCGGCGTGGGCGGGGAAATAGAGGCGGAAGGTCGTACCCTCGCCCGGGCGGCTGTCGCAGAAGATGAACCCCCCGGTCTGCTTGACGATGCCGTAGGCCATCGACAGGCCAAGCCCGGTCCCCTCGCCCTGGCGCTTGGTGGTGAAGAAGGGCTCGAAGATCTTCTCGATCCGCTCCGGGGCGATCCCGGTCCCCTCGTCCGCGACCGAGACCAGCACATAGTCGCCCGCGGGTACGGTCGCGCGGTCGCGCCGCAACTCCTCCTCCAGGCGCAGGTTCGCGGTGGTGATCCGGATCGTGCCGCCCGCGGCCATCGCATCGCGCGCGTTGACGACCAGGTTCATGATGACCTGTTCCAACTGCCGCCGGTCGGCCCGGATCGGGCGCAGGTCCGGATCGTGGGCAAGCACGAGGCGGATGTTCTCGCCCACCAGCCGGTTCAGGAGATGGGCGAGATCGGCCAGCGCCTCACGCAGGTCAAGGACGCGCGGGCGCAGCGTCTGCTTGCGCGAGAAGGCCAGAAGCTGACCCACCAGGCTCGCCGCGCGGTTGGCGTTGTGGTTGATCTGCATGAGATCGGCATAGTCCGGGTCGCTCTGGCTGCGCCGCAGCAGCAGCAGGTCGCAATGCCCCTTGATCGCGGTCAGGAGGTTGTTGAAGTCATGCGCGATGCCGCCGGCAAGCTGGCCGATCGCCTGCATCTTCTGGCTTTGCACGAACTGCGCCTCGAGCGTCTTGAGCTGGGTCGCGTCCGACAGGATCGCGATCAGCCCGGTGCCCTCGGGCGTCATCGTCCGCGACAGCGTCACCTGCAGGAAGGCGTCGGCCTCCGACCGGCGCAGCCGCAGCACCTCGGGGCGCCCCTCGGCCCGCCCGGCGACCGCGTCGGCGATCCAGTCGGCGACGGGGCGGCCCGGCCCGTCCAGCAGGTCCGGCAGCGCCGTCCCCGCGACGACCTCGCCGATGAGCGCGCGCGCGGCGGCGTTGGCCTCGATCACCGAGCCGTCGCGGGCCAGAAGCAGAAGGGCGACCGGCAGCACGGCGGCGGCGCCGAGCCCGGCCCCGTCGCGCCCGCCCATCTCGTCCGGTACGGGGATGAGGAAAAGGTCGCGCCGCTGGCCCGGCCGGGCGACCTCGGCGACAAGGACGCGCCGGCGCCCCGCCGCCGTCTGAAGCTCCCGGATCTCGCCGCCATGGACCGGCAGGCGGGTGAACACAGCCTGAAGCGTGCCGACACGCGCGCCCAGAAGCTGACGCAGCGCCTCGTTCATGAACAGCACGTTCCCGGCGGCGGAGGCAACCATCATCGGCAGGCCGATCTGGTCGCCGGGGCGCGTCGCCTGCGCCCGTTCGCCGATGCCGTCGATCCGCCACAGGATGCCACCCGCGCCGGTGCGGTGGGCGAGGATGCGCAGATGGCCGCGCGCGGTCACCACATCCTCCTGCGCGACGCCATCGCGGCCGGCCGCGATGCGCAGCCGGTTCAGGATCGGGGCGGGCGCGGCGACCACGCCGCCCAGCACCTCCGACAGGGTGCGCCCGTTGCCGCCGAAGTCGGCCGCGGCGGCGGCGTTGCGCTCCGCGATCTCGCCATCGGGGGTTTCGCGGAAACTGGCGATGCCGTCATGCGCGAGGAAGTTCGACAGCGCCTGCGACAACCGCCTGTCGTCGCTCTGCCGGCGCAGTCGCCGGGCGAGCAGGATGATCCCGAGTGCCACGAGCGTGGCCGACGAGGTCAGGAGCACGACGCCCGTGGCCGTTCCCGCGGCAAGGTAGGCCAGGACCGACAGAAGGATGCCGCCCCCGGCCAGAACCGAGCTGTAGGGCGCGCGCGTGCCCGTCATGTCCATCTGCAGGTCCGCTGGCCGCGGCTTGCCCGTCACACGGCACCCTCCCGTTTGCTGTCGAAGGCATAGGATCGGGAAATCCTTAACGCCGGATTAACACCCGGCCGGACCCGAGCCGCCTGTCGCGCCGACACTGGCCGCTAAAGCCGTTTCAGGCAAGACAGATGGAATCCGTCGCCGCCGTCGGGCGGGCCGTAGCATTGCTCGAACTCCAGCCCGAACCCCGGGCTGCGGTCCAGAAAGGCCGCGACCTGCGCGCCGTTTTCGTCATCGAGCAGCGAGCAGGTCATGTAGGCCAGCGTGCCCTTCGGCCCGACGAGCGCCGCGGCGGCGTCGAGAATTGCCGCCTGCGTGTGCAGGAGGGTCCGAAGCCGCGCCGGCGTCAGTGTCCACTTCGCCTCGGGCGTGCGCCGCCAGGTGCCGGTGCCCGAACAGGGCACGTCGGCAAGGACGAGGTCGAACGGACCGGCAGCCGCGACGGACCCCGGCGCAAGCTGGCGCACCGTGACGCCCGCGCGCGCGGCTCGCGCCGGCAGGTCGGTCATGCGGCGGGGGTCGGCGTCGTGGGCAAACCAGGTGCCCGGCACCTGCGCGGCCATCGCCAGGACCTTGCCGCCACCGCCGGCGCAATAGTCCAGCACGCGCTGTCCGGGCTTCAGCGGCAGGCGTTCCACCGCGGCCTGGGGCGAGAGGTCCTGCACCTCGACAAGGCCGTCGAGGTAGCTGGCGGAATTGCGAATTCGAGAAGCTCCTTCAACGACTTCCAGCGCGAACTTCGCCTGCGGAGAGGCCCGCGTCACGATGCCTTCCGCCGCCAGCGCCGCCTGTGCGTCCTCGCGGCCCGCGCGTTGGGCATTCACCCGCAGGAACACCGGCGCGCGCGACCGCATCACCGCCATGGCGCGGGCATAGTCCGCGCCAAGCCGCCGTTTCAACGGGCCGGCCAGCCAGTCCGGCACGTCGAGCGCCACCGCCTCGGGCAGGTCCGCTGGCGCGGGGGCGGCGGCAAGGGCCTGCGCCTCGGCGGCGGAAAGCGGCGCGGGCGCATAGCCCTGCCCGCTGAAGACCGCGGCGGGGTCCGCGCCCTCTCCCGCCAGAAGGCCGATCATCAGGGCGCGCCCGCCCTCCTCCGCCTGACCCGAGAGCGCAAGGGCCGACCGCCGCCGGCGCAGCGCGTCGTAGACATGGTCGCGGATCGCCGCCCGGTCGCGCGACCCGGCGAAGCGGTGGCCGCGCGCCCAGTTCGTCAGGGCGCGTTCGGCCGGTTCCCCGGCGATCACGCGGTCGAGGATCTCGACCGCCGAACCGATGCGGGCCTCTGGGGTCATGCGCGTCCTCCGTTCCGGCGCGACCGACCTAAGCCAGCGCGGGCGGATTGGGAAGACGGCATGAAATAAGTTTTACTTAATTTGAAGGTTATGAAAATCGGATGGCGCCGTGCCGCGCCCGGGCGCATGATACCTGCGATGCATATGATGCAAAAACTTGCGGAAAGGTGAGGTCATCTTGGCCGGACTGCCATCGAACTTTGCGCAAGGCGCGCGCAATCTTCTGGAAAACTGCGCCGGCATGCGGGCGGGCCAGAAGCTCCTGATCCTCTACGAGGACCCGGCCGAAGGGATCTACGAACACGCGCTGGCCGAGGAGATCGCGCAGGCGGCGGCACGCGCGGGCATCCACGCCGAACTGGAAAGCGTGCCCTTCGCCCCCGAAGTGGCCGACCCGCCGCCCGCGCTGACCCGGCGCATGGCCGCAGCCGACCGGACCCTGTTCCTCGCGCGGCTCGGCGACCAGATCCGCTTTCGTCCCTCGATGGGCGAGGTCAATCCGGTGGTCTCCTATGCACTCGATTCCGACATGCTGGCCTCTGGCTTCGGACAGGCGCATTTCGGCGGACTGGAGGAGATCAAGGCGCTGGTGAACGGGGCCCTGGCTTCGGCGCGGCACGTCCGCGTCACCTGCCCCCTCGGCACCGATTTCGCGGGGCCGGGCGTGCGCTTTCCCCGCGTCGGCGGTGACTGCACGGTGACACGCTTTCCGATGTCGGTCTTCACGCCGGCGCCGGCCGAGGGCTTCCGCGGACGGGTGGCGCAAGCCGGTTTCCTGGTCGGCACCGGATCGCAATACTACTCCCCCTATGCCGCAGCACTGGAGGATGTGCTGTTCGTCCGCTTCGAGGGCACGGCCCTTCTGGGCTTCGAGGGCAGCGCGCGCGATGTCGCCACGGCGCGCGCGCATTACGAGCGGGTCGCGGCGAAGTTCGGCATCGACCCCTGGTTCGTCCATTCCTGGCACGCGGGCATCCATCCCGGCTGCGCCTACCGGATGCCGGCTGGGGCCAATATCGAACGCTGGGCGGCGGGCGCCTTCGGCAACCCGCGCGTGCTGCACCTGCACACCTGCGGCAACTACCCTCCGGGCGAAATCTCGCTCAACGTCATCGACCCGACGGTGGAGGTCGACGGCGTCCGGCTCTGGGACCGGGGCCGGCTCTGCCCCGAGCGGCTGGCGGGCGGGCAGGCGATCCTGGACCGCTACCCCTGCCTGGCCCGCGTCTTCGCCGACCCCGAGACCGCGGTCGGCCTCGGCCCGGACGGACGGCTGAGCCTGGCCTGACGGTCAGAGCGCGCGGTAGTTCGGGCTTTCGCGCGTGATCTGCACGTCGTGGACGTGGCTTTCCTTCAGCCCCGCGCCGGTGATGCGGACAAAGCGGCAGTTCCGCCGCATCTCGGCCACGGTGCGATTGCCGGTATAGCCCATCGCCGCGCGCAGGCCGCCGACCATCTGGTGGATGACGGCGGCGACGGTGCCCTTGTAGGGCACCTGCCCCTCGATCCCCTCGGGCACCAGCTTGTCGGTCGCCGCGTCCTTCTGGAAATAGCGGTCGGCCGAGCCGCGCGCCATGGCGCCAAGGCTGCCCATGCCGCGATAGGCCTTGAAGCTGCGGCCCTGCCACAGGATCACCTCGCCGGGGCTTTCCTCGGTGCCGGCGATGGCCGATCCGACCATGGCGCAGGACGCGCCCGCCGCGATAGCCTTGGCGAAGTCGCCGGAGAACTTGATGCCGCCGTCGGCGATCACCGGAATGTCGCCCGCCGCGGTGGCCGCGTCCATGATCGCGGTCAGCTGCGGCACGCCCACGCCCGCGACGATGCGCGTGGTGCAGATCGAGCCCGGCCCGATGCCGACCTTGACCGCATCCGCGCCCGCGTCGATCAGCGCCCGCGTCGCCTCGGCGGTGGCCACGTTGCCGGCCACCACCTGGACCGCGTTCGACAGCGTCTTGATCCGCTCCACCGCCCGCGCCACGCCTTCGCTGTGGCCATGCGCGGTGTCGATCACAACCATGTCGACGCCCGCGTCTATCAGCGCCTGGCTGCGCTCGAACCCGGCATCCCCCACGGTCGAGGCTGCCGCCACCCGAAGCCGCCCGAGGTCGTCCTTGCAGGCCTGCGGGTTCAGCACCGATTTCTCGGTGTCTTTCAGCGTCAGAAGGCCGGTCAGCTTGCCCTGCCCGTCGGTCACCAGGAGCTTCTCGATCCGGCGCGCCTTCATCAGGCTGATCGCCTGGTCGCGGTCCACAGGTTCGCGCAGGACGGCGAGATTGTCGGACGTCATCATCACCGAGACCGGCGTGCGGTCGTCGGGGGCGAAACGCATGTCGCGGTTGGTGACGATGCCGAGCACGCGGCCTTCGCGGTCCACGACCGGAAAGCCGGTGATCTGGTAGCGCTCCATCAGCACCTTGGCATCGGCCAGCGTCTGCTCGGGGGTCAGCGTGATCGGCTGGTAGACGACGCCGCTTTCGAACCGCTTGACCCGGCTGACCTCGCGCGCCTGCGCCTCGGGTTCGAGGTTGCGGTGGATGACGCCGATGCCGCCCGCCTGGGCCATGGCGATCGCCATCCGCGCCTCGGTCACGGTGTCCATCGCCGAGGACAGGAGCGGGATGTTCATCCGGATCGAGCGGGTGACGAAGGTCGACGTATCCGCGCCCGACGGCAGCACGTCGGATGCAGCCGGCACAAGCAGGACGTCGTCGAAGGTGAGCGCCTCGCGAATCTCCATGGGGGCCTCCTGGAGGAGTTTCGTTTGGCGGTTCCCCATTTCACGGGGCGCGGGCAAGCGCAAGACCAAATTCCCACCCCTTGCGCTTTGGCCGGGCCCGTGTTCAATCCCTTGGCGGAAGCTGTCGCGGGAAAGACCGTCATGCGCGTCGCCATCGTCGAGAATACCGAAGTCACGCATCTGGGCCAGGTCGGCGTCGCGCTGGCCGAGGCGGGGGCGCTTCTCGACATCTGGCGGCCCTGGGCGGACGGGCGGCTGCCCGAGGACATGGGGCGCTACGCGGGTCTTGTCGTCTTCGGTGGCGAGCAGAGCGCGCTTGACGACCACACCCACCCCTACCTCCCGCGCCTTGCCGGGATGATGCGGGCCTATGGCGAGGGCGGCGGGCCGGTGCTGGGGATCTGCCTCGGCAGCCAGCTTCTGGCGCGGGCCTACGGCGCGGCGAACCGGCTGGGCGTGGCCCGCGAATTCGGCTGGCACGAGGTCAGGCCCACTGCCGAGGGCCGGGCCGATCCGCTGCTGGCCGATCTTCCGGACGGCTTTCCGATCTTCCAGTGGCATTCGGACACGTTCGACCTGCCCGAGGGCGCGGTGCGCCTTGCCCAGAACGGGGCGGTGACCAACCAGGGCTTCCGCATCGGCCGCGCCGCCTATGCCACCCAGTTCCATTTCGAGGCGAACCGCGCCGTGGTGGAGGCGTGGAACCGCGATTTTGCAGACGCGGTCGAGGCGCGTCACCCCGGTTGGCTTTCGGCATTCGAGGGGATTGCCGCCGATCGCGCACCCGCCGCCGACGCGGCCGGCCTCGCCATCGCGCGGGCCTGGGCGCGGCTGCTCTGACCCCTCAGGCGACCGCGGCGTTGGTGATCGTCGCCAGTTGCCCCCGTGCCCAGAGCCTGAGCACCTTCCAGGCAATCCAGGGGACCAGCGCGCTCGCCCCGGCCAGCGCCGCGGCGCCGGGAAGGGTCCAGATCCCGCCCAGCGTCAGCCAGAGCGAGGCGGTGGCGGCCAGCGGAAAGGTGAAGGCGCCCCAGAAGGGCGAGAACCCCGCCGCGGTCAGCCAACGTACCCGGATCAGCAGCAGGATCAGGATCGCCGCAGCCAGCCCGGCAAAGCCCATGGCCAGCGATTGCAGGTCGAACCCCGCCGCCACCAGCCCGAACAGGGCGGCGGGCGACAGGTGGATCGCCAGCAGCGGGCGCAGCGGCGCCGGCACGCTTTCGCGCCGCGCCTGTTCAAGGCTCGCCCCCCAGATCGCGAGGGCGAGAACGAAGGTGACGATAAAGAGCACCTCGGCCAGTTCGGCGAAGCGCAGGGGCTGGGCGGCAAGTGCCGCCACGATGAAGCCCACGAAGCTCAGGTGCCAGACCGGGGTGACGCGACGCTGTTCGGGCGGACCCTTCAGGAACACGCGCAGCGTGACGACGACGAAAAGAGCGTGCCAGGCCAGGCCGGCAACGAAGACCCCGCGCGCGATCCCTGGCAGATAGGGCCAGAGCGCCACCGACGCCAGGTAGACCGAAAGGCAGAGCGCCGCACCCCCCGCCCGCCCCGGCAGGATCGAGAGATCCTCGGCCATGACCGCGGGGCGGCGGATCAGCTTGACCGCATAGGCGAGCGCCGCGAAGGCCATGAGCCCGGTCACCGCGCCCAGGATCGCCTCTCCGATCTCGGAGGGCCAGTCGAGCCGGACGGAGGCGCGCCGCCAGGCCAGGCCAAGGCCGAACAGGCCGAGGATCACGGGAAATATCGCCGGCGGCGTGCGCCGGAACAGGCCCGGGGGCACCGGTCTGGGGGGATGGAAGGCCATGGTTCTGCCTGCTCTGTTCGGGTGCCGGGCTGCGCCGGCTTTGCTGCCTCGCGCGGACTGTGCCGATTTCGGCGCCCTTTGGCGAGGGCGAAATCGCGCGGCGCAGGCTTTTTTTGCCACGGGCGGCAGCCGGGCCACGTCGGGCGCCGCCCCCATGCGCGGGCCATGCCCACTGGACAATGCCGCCTGAAGGCGCCAAGACGCAGGCAGCACCCCGGCCCGGAGACGACATGCGCGACGTCCATCGCCCGCTTCTGGCAGCCCTCTGGATGATGGGTTCGGTCACGGGCTTCTCACTGATCGCGGTGTCCGGGCGCGAGATCGCGGGCGCCCTCAACCCGCCGGAGATGATGCTCTACCGCTCGCTCATCGGGGCGGTCCTCGTCATCGCCTATGCGGTCTGGTCGGGCCGGACGGGCGATATCACGACCGAGCGGCTGGGCATCCACGCGCTGCGCAACGCCATCCACTTCGCCGGGCAGAACCTCTGGCTTTACGCGCTGGCGCTGATCCCGCTGGCGCAGCTTTTCGCGGTCGAGTTCTCGGCCCCGCTGATGGTCGCGCTGGCCGCGCCGCTCCTGCTGGGGGAGCGGATGACGGCGACCAAGATCGTCTCCGCGGGCTTGGGCTTTGCCGGCATCCTGATCGTCGCGCGCCCGTTCTCCGAGGCGGGCGCCGGCGCGGGCATCCTGCTGGCGCTGGCCTCGGCGGTGGGATTTGCCGGCAGCATGATCGTGACCAAGCGGCTGACCCGGCGGGTCACCGTCGTCGGCATCCTGTTCTGGCTGACGATCATGCAAAGCGGCTTTGCGCTGGCGCTGGCGGGATGGGACGGGCGGATCGCGGTGCCCGGCGCGGCCGAGGCGCCCTGGGTCGCGGTCATGGGCATCGGCGGGATCGTCGCCCACATGGGCCTGACCAAGGCGCTCTCGCTCGCCCCGGCCACCATCGTGGTGCCGGTCGACTTCCTGCGCCTGCCGGTGATCGCGGTCGTCGGCATGCTGGTCTATGCCGAACCGCTCGACCTGTGGGTGTTCGTGGGTGGCGCGATCATCTTCGGCGCCAATTGGCTCAACCTCTCGGCGAGCGCCGCAGGCGCCCGGACCCCCGCCAAGGTGTGATTCAAAAGCCCGGATCGGCCAAAAAATGTAACGCCACGTCACAGAACGTTCACGCAACGTCAATCGTTGACGTAAAGTCTGCGACAAATAACCGTGAGGCCGGGTTCTGGAGGAGGAACAATGCAGGCGAGGTTCATCTGCCTTCTGGCGGGCGTTTCGGGCGTAGCGACGGGTGCAACCGCTGGAGGAGTGGAGCGGTCCCCCAACTCGGTCTCGATCCTGTTCGAACAGGGCAATTACGCGGAAGTCACACTGGGCTACGGCAGCCCCGATGTCAGCGGCTCGGCCTTCGGCGGCGCCTCGGGCGACATGCTGTCGGGCTATCTGACCTATTCCCTCGGGATCAAGCAGGCGCTGAGCGAAAAGCTCGACCTTGCCATCATCCTGAACGAGCCGATCGGGGCGGACATCGACTATCCGACCGGCACCGGCTATGTGCTTCAGGGCACCACCGCCAACCTTCAGGCGGCCGCGGTCACCGCGCTCTTGCGCTACAAGCTGCCCAGCAACGTCTCGGTCTACGGCGGCCTCAGGGCCGAACAGGCCAAGGGCGATGTCACCATCGTCGCGCCGCTTCTGGGGATCCCGTCCTACAACCTCGCGACCGACCGCGTGACCGACTGGGGTTACATCGTCGGCGCGGCCTGGGAAAAGCCCGAGATCGCGGCCCGCGTGGCGCTGACCTATGTCTCCTCGATCACCCACACGCTGCAATCGACCGAGAACGGCTTTGCCACCGGCTCCTTCGAAACCGAGGTGCCGCAGTCGCTCAACCTCGAATTCCAGACCGGCGTCGCCGCGAACACGCTGCTGTTCGGCTCGATCCGCTGGCAGGAATGGTCGGCCTTCGACATCAGCCCGGCGGCCTATATCGGCATCGTCGGCTCACCGCTGGTCTCCTACCAGTCCGACCGGATCACCTACAACCTCGGCATCGGGCGCAAGTTCAGCGAGACATGGTCGGGCGCGATCACGCTGGGGTATGAGCCGTCGAACGGCGACATCACCGGCAACCTCGGCCCCGTGGACGGGTTCAAGAGCATCGGGGTCGCGGCCAGCTACACGCACGACAACATCAAGATCACCGGCGGCGTCAGCTATTTCGATATCGGTGACACCACCACGACGATCGGGGCGAACTTCACCGACAACACGGCGATCGCCGCGGGCGTGCGCGTCGGCGTCAGCTTCTGAGAACCGGAGGCCGGGCACGCAAGAAATTGCGTGAAACTTCCCCCGCCGCCCGCTAGGAACGGGCGAAACGGAACGGGTGGCGGGGCATGATCTACCGGACGGCGGACGAATGGCTTGGCGCCGAGGAGAAGCGGGTGCTTCTGTTCGGCATGTCGGGGCTGGGCAAGACCCATGTCTCCAACATGCTGCGCCACGGCGGGGCGTGGTTCCAGTACTCGATCGACTACCGCATCGGCACCCGCTACATGGGCGAGCACATCGCCGACAACTTCAAGCGCGAAGCGATGAAGGTGCCGCTCCTGCGCAAGCTCCTGATGACGGATTCGGTGCGCATCAGTTCCAACATCACCTTCAACAACCTCGCCCCGCTCTCGACCTATCTCGGCAAGCCGGGCGATGCCGCGAAGGGCGGCCTGCCCTTCGCCGAATACGCGCGCCGGCAGGACCAGCACCGCGCCGCCGAGATCGCGGCGCTGCACGACACCGGCCACTTCGCCCGCCGCGCGCACGAACTTTATGGCTATCCGAACTTCGTCTGCGACTCGGGCGGCTCGATCTGCGAGGTGGTGGACCCGGATGACCCCGCCGACCCGGTCTTGCGCGACCTCGCCGACACGGTGCTGATGATCTGGATCCGGGGCGACGACTCGCACCGGGCGGAACTGGTTCGCCGCTTCGACCGCGACCCCAAGCCGATCTATTACCAACCCGAATTCCTGGCCCGCGTCTGGTCGGACTATCTTGCGCATGAGGGCAAGCCCGCGGACCGGGTCGACCCCGACGGCTTTCTGCGCTTTGCCTATGCGCGGCTGCTGGATCACCGCCAGCCGCGCTACCAGGCGATGGCGAAGAACTGGGGGATCGAGGTCGCGGCGGAAAGCGTGGCCAGCCTGCGCTCGCCCGCGGATTTCATTGACCTCGTGGCCCGGGGGCTTGAGCAGCGCCGCTGAACCGCCTATCCCGGCGGTCCGAAAGGAGACCTCAGATGCCGATCACCCTGCCCCGCAGCCTGCCCGCCTTCGATGTGCTGTCGAAGGAAGGCGTCATGGTGATGGCGCCCGAGCGTGCGGCGCATCAGGACATCCGGCCGATCCGCATCGGGCTTCTCAACCTGATGCCGAAGAAGATCCAGACCGAGAACCAGTTCGCCCGGCTGATCGGGGCCTCGCCCCTGCAGATCGACTTCCGCCTGATCCGGATGAGCGAGCACCAGACGAAGAACACCGCCGCCGAACACATGGCGGAGTTCTACCGCCCCTTCCAGGAGGTCAAGCACGAGAAGTTCGATGGCCTCGTCATCACCGGCGCGCCGATCGAGCATCTGCCGTTCGAGGAGGTGACCTACTGGGACGAGCTGCGCGAGGTGATGGACTGGACCCAGACCAACGTGCATTCCACCTTCGGCATCTGCTGGGGCGGCATGGCGATGATCTACCATTTCCACGGCGTCAGGAAGCACATGCTGGACCACAAGGCCTTCGGCTGCTTCCGCCAGAAGAACCTCGCCCCCGCCTCGCCCTACCTGCGCGGGTTCTCGGACGATTTCGTGATCCCGGTCAGCCGCTGGACCGAGGTCCGGCAGGAAGAGATCGACGCGGCACCGGGGCTTCGCACGCTGCTGGGCTCCGACGAGGTCGGCCCCTGCCTGGTCGAGGATCCGGGCCACCGCGCGCTCTACATCTTCAACCACTTCGAATACGACAGCGATACGCTGAAGCAGGAATACGACCGCGACGTGGCGGGTGGCACGCCGATCAACGTGCCGCTGAACTACTACCCCGACGACGATCCGACGCAGGCGCCGCTCAACCGCTGGCGCAGCCACGCGCATCTTCTGTTCGGCAACTGGGTCAGCGAGATCTACCTGACCACGCCCTTCGACATGAACCGGATCGGCCAGGAAAGCACCGACTGGCGCGGCTAGGGCCGATTGCAACGCGCCGCGCGATCGCCATACTGGCCGCACAGGAACGGAGATCCAGCCATGGCCAAGTCCGACAAGGCAACCCCCGAGGCCGCCCCCGCCGGAGATACCCCCGCCAAGGACACCCCAGCCGGCGCCATCCCGTTCGTGGGCGACATCACCAAGTTCCTCGAGACCGAGGCACCCGCCGACATCCGCAAGGCAATCGCGGCGGCGGGCCGCAAGGACATCCTGTCGGACAGCTACCCCTATGACCGGGAGATGAAGGACAAGGACTACGACGCCCACATGGACCTTCTCCAGATCGAACTGGTGAAGATGCTCCATGACCTGCGCACCACCGGAAAGCGGCTTTGCGTCCTTTTCGAGGGGCGCGATGCGGCCGGCAAGGGCGGCGCCATCGAACGGATGCGCGAAAACCTCAACCCCCGCGCCGCCTATATCGTCGCCCTGCCGAAGCCGACCGAGCGCGAGGCGACGCAGTGGTATTTCCAGCGCTACATCGACTGGCTGCCGGCGGCGGGCGAGATCGCGCTGTTCGACCGCTCCTGGTACAATCGCGGCGTGGTGGAACATGTGTTCGGCTTCTGCACGCCCGGCCAGCGCAAGCTCTTCTTCCGCCAGCTTCCCGATTTCGAGCGGATGCTGATCGACGAGGGGATCACGCTGGTCAAGCTGTGGCTGAACGTCGGGCGCGCGGAACAGCTGCGCCGGTTCCTCGACCGCGAAAGCGACCCGCTGAAGCAATGGAAGCTCAGCTGGATCGACGTCGAGGGGCTGAAGCGGTGGGACGCCTACACCGCCGCGATCCGCGAGACGCTGGACAAGTCGCATTCCAAGGCCGCGCCCTGGACGGTGATCCGCGCCGACGACAAGGCACGCGCGCGCATCGCCGCGATCCAGACGGTGCTGCACGCGGTCGACTACGCCGGACGCGACCGCAATTCCATCGGCAAGGTTGACCGCAAGATCTGCGGCGGGCCCGACATCCTGAATGGCTAAGCAGGGCTATCACCACGGCAACCTGCGCCAGGCACTGATCGAGGCGGCGCTGCGCCTGATCGAGCAGCAGGGGCCGCAGGGCTTCACGCTGTCGGACGCGGCGAAGTCGGCCGGGGTGACGCCGGCCGCCGTCTACCGCCACTTCGCCGGCCGCGACGACCTGATCGCGGAATGCGCGCGCCAGGGCTTTGCCATCTTCGGCGACCTGATGGAACACGCCTACAACGACGGCAAGCCCACCGCGCTGCGCGCCTTCGAGGCAACGGGGCGCGCCTACCTCGCCTTCGCGCGCAAGTTCCCGGGCCACTACATGGCGATGTTCGAAAGCGGCATATCGCTCACCTCCGACCCGACGCTGGCGCGGGCGGCGGAACGCGCGCGCGGCGTCCTTCTGCGCGCGGCCGAGGAACTGACGCGCCAGCTTCCCCCCAACCGCCGCCCGCCCGCCGCGATGTTCGCCGCACATATCTGGGCGCTCAGCCACGGTGTCGTGGAGCTTTTCGCCCGCGGCAGCCCCGGCACCCGCTCCCCCTTCTCGCCCGAGGATCTGCTTGAGGCCGGGATCGGCATCTACCTGCGCGGGCTTGGCCTCGTCCCGGCGGACGGCTGAGCGTCAGACGGGGATACCGGCTGGCGGATTGTCGAGAAGTCGCGCCAGCGTGGCGATTGCGGTGACAAACCGCGCCTCCTCCACCTCGCCGTCCAGCGCGATGCGCACGGCGTTGGGCGCGTGGCCGTCGACCAGCGCGTATTCGTCCGCCGACCGGATCAGCACGCCCGCCGCCTCGGCCTCGCGCGCGAAGGTGGAGCCGCGCCAGCCGCGCGGCAGCGGCAGCCAGACGAAGCTGAGCCCCTTCTGCCAGCGCAATTCGTGCCGGCCGAGCGAATTGAGCAGCAATTCCAGCCGCCGTGCAAAGACCACCTGCCCGGCATCGCGCAACCGCGCCGCCTCGCCCGAGGTGAACAGCCTCAGCGTGATCTGCGCGATCGGCAGGGCGAGGCCGAAGAAGGAATGCTGCGCCGCGATCCGCCCGGATTCGCCGTAGCCCGTGGGGCAGACGATGGCGCCCACCCGGAGGCCCGGCGCCACCGCCTTCGACAGCGAGGTGACATACCAGGTACGGTCGGGCGCAAGCGCCCGGATCGCCGGCGCCGAGGGTTCGGCGACCGAATAGCAGTCGTCCTCGATGATGTGGAGGTCATGCAGCGCCGCGATCTCGGCGATGCGGCGGCGGCGCGCCATGCTCATGCGGCCGGCGGTGGGGTTCTGCGCCTCGGGCGTCACGCACAAAAGCCGCGCCCCGGTGCGCCGGCAGGCCGCATCCAGCGCCTCGGGCACGATCCCCTCGGCGTCGAGCGGCACCGCCACCGCCTCGGCCCGATTGAGCCGCGCGGCGCGACGAAAGCCCGGGAAGGCCAGTTCCTCGCACAGGACCGCAGGACGCTCGCCGCGCAGGCAGCACTGCATGACCAGGCCGACCGCGTTCTGCCCGCCATGGGTCAGCACGATGTCGTCGGCGTCGAAACTGCCGAGCGCGCGATCGCCCAGCCAGTCGGCGAAGGCACGCCTGAGCGGCAGGTCGCGGCGGTTGGTGGGATAGCCGCGCCAGTCGCAGCCGTCCCGCGCGATGTCGGTCAGGATGCGCGCGAAGGCCTGGGAATGACCGGCCTCGGGCAGTTGCGGCGCGCGCAGGTCGACCGGCCCCTCGGCCCGTTCGGGCACCGGCGGCGCGTCGGTGAACAAGGGCTGCGTCGGGCCCAGCCGGGGATTGCGGGCGGCGACAAAGGTGCCACGGCCCACCACCGCCTCCAGCAGCCCGTCCTGTGTGGCGATCTGGTAGGCGCGCGCCACCGTCCCGGGCGTGATCCCGAGTTGCCAGGCAAGCTCGCGCACGGGTGGCAGGCGTCCCCCTTCGGGCAGGTCGCCCGAGCGCACCGCCGCCCGCAGCGCGTGGCTCAGCGCCAGATACTTCGGACCTGCGAATTGTTCCAGGTCGGGCTGCCAGTTGATCGTCATGCCGCCCCCTTTGTATCCATCACAATGTTTCGATGGACGGCATTGTGGCCCTATTGTAACCATATGTCTACTGGAATCTTCCGATTGTACCAACACAAGTGATCCCGCCATGACCGATCTGGCACATACCACCCGCAGCGCGCCGCATGCATCCGGCAGCCTGGCCGCCCGGATCGTGACCTTCGTGCGCACCGCCTCTCTGCGGCGCAGGACGCGGCTCGATCTGGCCCGGCTCGACAGCCGGCTCCTGCGCGACATCGGCCTTGATCCGATGTCGGCGCAACACGAAAGCTCCCGCCATTTCTGGCAGGATTGAGGTCGTCCACAACCATCCCCTGTGGGACCTCTTCCAACTGGCCGGGCATCTGCCCGGCCATTTTTTTCTCAGCTTATGACGGATTCGACCGCGATCGCCCGCTTCTTCAGTTCGGCGTAAAGCGCGGGCACCACGCGGCTCTGGTTCACGGCGTTGCGCAAGGCCTCGCCGATGATCCCGTCGCTGACCGAGGATCGCACGCGCCAGACCATCCGCCGCGCCACCCCGTCGTCATAAACAATCTCGACCCCGCCGCCACGATGCTGGCGCAGGCCAAGGAAATCGAAGCCTCCGGAGGAGCTGTGGTAGGTTCTCTGCATGGGCATTTTCTGCTCGTTTTCTGCCTCTGGTCAGAAGGATGGGTGCGGATCCGTTGCGCGTCAACCGTGTCGGCACAATTCCCGTCACAATTCGCGGTGAGCGAGTCGCTGCGGCAACAGGGGCCGGTTCTTGACCCCGCCCGCGCCCGGTGCGAGGGTCGGGCACCAAACGACAGGTGACCCATGCCCCGCCTTCAGGACGCCCTGGACGCCATCGACGCCGCGAACGCCAATGACCCCGACCGGAGCGAGGGCCGCCCCGCCGCCCTGCTCTACGGCGAGCGGATGAGCGCGGAGCTTGACCGGCTGTTCCCTGATGCTGCCGACGTGCTGAAGATCGCCGCGCGCGGGCAGCACATCGAACGCTGGACCTCGCCCCGCGCCTCCTATCCCGAGGGGCGCGAGGGCTACCTGGCCTGGCGCCGCGACCTTGGTGCCTTCCACGCCCGCAGGGTGGGCGAGATCATGCGCGCCGCCGGCTACGGCGAGGAGGAGGCCCTGCGCGCCGGCGCGCTCCTGCGCAAGGAGGGGATCAAGCGCGACCTCGAAGTTCAGGCGCTCGAGGACGTGATCTGCTTTGTCTTCCTGCGCTGGTACTTCTCCCCCTTTGCCGAGAGGCGCGACCCCGAGGGCCTCAGGCGCATCGTCGAGAAGACCGCCCGCAAGATGTCGGCCGAGGGCCGGGCGCGCGCGCTTAGCGAATTCGACCTGCCCGAAACGCTGGCAGGCGCCTTCCGCGCCTGAGGCGGGACGCGGCAGCAAACTGGCGCAAATTCCGGCAGTTCCGACAGATTGTTACCCTCTTGTCACGAAACCCGGTCAAATCGCGGCACATTTCCGCGCGCTGCTTGGTGGCGGCCCGAAATTGCCGCAAAATCCCTTGACGATGCCGGTTTCGGGCCATATCTGCGCCGCGCCCGGACCGGACGATGAAAGACGGCACGGGTGAGGCAGGCAACGACAGATGGGAAGGGCCATCATGGACAAGACCCCGCAGATGTCTTCGGGCACGGGCAAGGAAGACAAGACCGGCCAGGCCGGGGCGGAACCCCGCCAGATGGCGCAGGACGCGCCGCGACGCCGCCCCCAGGCCGGAGAGCCGCAGGAGGCGCCGCGCATGGGCGACACCCCGATCATCACCGACTGGGCCTCGATCTGAGGCTTTCACGCCGGCGCGGCGGCGCCTAGACTGGGGCGGATGAACCGCCCCTTGCCCCCGCTCCGGCCGACATGACGCGTCCCGTATCCTCCATCCCCAACCTCGGCCCCGCGACCGAGGCAGCCTTTGCCAAGGCCGGCATCCATTCCGCCGAGGAGATCGAGGCGATGGGCGCCGATGCCGCCTATGAGCGGCTGCTGCAGGCGGGCACGCCACCCCATTTCATCGGCTACTACGTCATCGTGATGGGCCTTCAGGGCCGTCCCTGGAACGACTGCCGGGGCGAGGAGAAGGCGCGCCTGCGGGTCCGCTTCGATGCGATCAAGGCACGCGTCGCGGCCCGGCCCGCGCGCGCCGCGACCGACGCGCGGTTCGAGGCGGCGATGGATGTGATCGGCCTCAGGCCGGCGCGCTGAAGCGGCACTCCGCCTCGAAGGCGCCGCGCAGCACGGCCTCGGCCCGCTGGCGGTTGAGGAAGGGCGCGCAGGTAAGAAGCTGGCAGGCCAGGCCGTCCTCGATCGCGAACAGCCGGATTGCCGTCGCCTCGGGGTCGGGAAGCCGCCAGGGGCCCGCGGCCAGCACGCGCGCCATGTCCTCGAAATAGCGGTTCTGCACGCGGGCGAAGGCGGCCGCCATGTCCGCGTCCTCGCAACTCATGTCCCAGGCGTCGGACCAGCGCTGCCAGGCCCGCGCAGAGCGCGGATCAAAGGCCTGCGAAAGCCAGGTCTCGATCACCAGTTCCGAATTCACGCCGACCGGATAGACCTCGTCGATCATCCGGTTCTCGACCCGTTCGTAGGCTTGCGCGCGCAGCGCCGGCCAGGCGCAGAGCCGCGACAGATCCCGCGTCGTGATCCCCAGCCTTTCGGCCACGTGGCGGGCGCGCAGCGGCTTCAACCCGCGCCGGACGATCTCGTCCATGGTGGCGACGATCGCCTGTTCGTGCGGGTTGATCCCCGCCTCCGGCGCCCCCGCGCTGAATATCATGTCCGCCATCGGCCCGAACCACCGTCGCACCGCCAGAAGCCCGGCGGCAGGGCAGCACGATCCTAGCGCAGATGCCGCACCGGGCAAGCCCTGGCGGCCATCCTGCGATCACAAATGAGAAAGGCCCGCGCCGCTGAGCGGAGCGCGGGCCTGAGAATTGCCGGATCGACCGGTCAGCCGACCAGTTCGAGGCCCGAGAAGAAATAGGCGATCTCGACCGCGGCGGTGTCCGGCCCGTCCGACCCGTGGACCGAGTTTTCCCCGATCGAGAGCGCGAATTCCTTGCGGATCGTGCCGTCGGCGGCCTGCGCCGGGTTGGTCGCGCCCATCACTTCGCGGTTCTTCGCGATCGCATCCTCGCCTTGGAGGACCTGCACCACGATCGGCTCGGACGACATGAAGGTGCACAGTTCGTCATAGAAGGGGCGTTCCTTGTGGACGCCGTAGAACACGCCCGCCTGTGCCTTGGTCAGGTGGATGCGCTTCTGCGCGACGATGCGCAGGCCCGCGGCCTCCAGCTTGGCGTTGATGGCGCCGGTCAGGTTGCGCCGCGTCGCGTCGGGCTTGATGATCGAGAAGGTGCGTTGGATGGCCATGTCGGAACCTGTGGTTGGGGGCGCGCGGGACGCGTGCCGGAGTCGGATCGCGGGCCTGCTAGCACGGGCGCGCGGATTTGAAAAGGTCGCGCGGGCGGCACCGGCGGGAGCCTCCGGCGGGAGTATTTGGCGCCAGAATGAAAGCGGGGCGCTTTCCGTCCCGCGCGGGCTCTGCTAAGGCGCCGCCATGCTCAGGATTTCAGACATCACCTATTCGGTCGAGGGCCGCCCTTTGTTCGAGGGCGCCAGTGCGACGATTCCCACCGGCCACAAGGTCGGTCTTGTCGGCCAGAACGGCACCGGCAAGACCACGCTCTTCCGCCTGATCCGGGGCGAACTGGCGCTGGAGGGTGGCGAGATCACGCGCCCCGCCCGCTCCCGCGTGGGGGGGGTGGCGCAGGAGGTGCCGTCGTCGTCGACCTCGCTGATCGACACGGTGCTGGCCGCCGACACCGAGCGGGCCGCGCTGATGGCCGAGGCGGAGACGGCAA
This sequence comes from Albidovulum sediminis, assembly GCF_025380365.1. Classification (GTDB taxonomy): domain Bacteria; phylum Pseudomonadota; class Alphaproteobacteria; order Rhodobacterales; family Rhodobacteraceae; genus Albidovulum; species Albidovulum sediminis. Next base: position 790,266 of record NZ_JAOCQF010000001.1, on the reverse strand, counting down.
CGGACCCGCACCGCATCGCCGATATCCAGCACCGCCTGGCCGACATCGACGCCTGGTCGGCGGAGGCGCGCGCCTCGTCGATCCTGCGCGGGCTGGGCTTCGACACCGAGGACCAGCGCCGGCCCTGTTCGGATTTCTCCGGCGGCTGGCGGATGCGGGTGGCATTGGCGGGCGTTCTCTTCGCGCAGCCAGACCTGCTGCTTCTTGACGAGCCGACCAACTACCTCGACCTTGAAGGCGCGCTGTGGCTGGAAAGCTACCTGGCGAAGTATCCGCACACGGTCATTGTCATCAGCCACGACCGCGGGCTTCTGAACCGCGCGGTGGGCGCGATCCTGCACCTGGAAAACCGCAAGCTGACGCTCTGGTCGGGGGGGTATGACACCTTTGCCCGCTCGCGCGCGGAGCAGCGCGCGGTGCAGGCGGCCGAGGCCAAGAAGCAGGAGGCGCGGCGGGCGCATCTGCAAAGCTTCGTCGACCGCTTCAAGGCCAAGGCGTCGAAGGCCGTGCAGGCGCAGAGCCGGGTCAAGATGCTGGAGAAGATGACACCAATCCTGGCGCCCGAGGAGGCGAAGAAGGTCGTCTTCACCTTCCCCGCGCCCGAGCAGCTGTCCCCGCCGATCATCACGCTGGACGGGGCCGCGGTGGGCTATGGCGGCGCGCCGGTGCTGAGGCGGCTGAACCTGCGCATCGACCAGGACGACCGGATCGCCCTTCTGGGCAGGAACGGCGAGGGAAAATCCACGCTTTCCAAGCTTCTGGCGGGAAAACTTGAGGTGTGCGAGGGCAAGATCACGCGATCCTCGAAGCTTCGGATCGGCTATTTTGCCCAGCATCAGGTGGATGAGCTGCACCTGGACGAGACGCCGCTTCAGCACATCCGGCGCCTCAGACCGGAGGAGCACCAGGCGAAGCTGCGGGCGCGGCTGGCGGGTTTTGGCCTGGGCGCGGACCAGGCCGATACCGTCGTGGCGCGGCTTTCGGGCGGGCAGAAGGCGCGGCTGTCACTTGTGCTGGCGACGATCGACGCGCCGCATCTCCTGATCCTCGACGAACCGACCAACCACCTCGACATCGAAAGCCGCGAGGCGCTGGTGGAGGCGCTGACCGAATATTCCGGCGCCGTCATCCTCGTCTCCCACGACATGCACCTGCTGGGGCTGGTCGCGGACCGGCTGTGGCTGGTCAAGGGTGGCGCGGTCGCGCCCTACGGGCAAGACCTCGACGCCTACCGGCGAGAGCTTCTGGCCGGCGACGAGGCCGAGAAGCCGGCGGCCAGACCGAAGGAAAAGCCCGCCCGCCCCCCGCGCGAGACGGTGCTGGCGATGAAGGCCGAGGTGCGCCGCTGCGAGGAAAGGCTGGCCAAGCTGAACGATATGCGCGACAAGTTGTCGGTGAAGCTGGCCGATCCGGAGCTTTACGCCCGCCCCGACGAAGCCGCCGTCTGGCAGAAGAAATATGCCGAGGTGATGGAGGGGCTCGACCGGGCCGAGGCGCTTTGGCTGAAGGCGGCGGAAAAGCTCGAGGCGGCAGAGGCATAGGCAGTGGACCCGCAATTCTACCTGACCGCGCTGGTGACGCTTTTCGTGATCGTCGATCCGATCGCGCTGGCGCCCCTGTTCATCGCGCTGACGCAGGGGATGAGTGTCGCCCATCGCCGCGCGGTGGCGCTGCGCGCCTGCCTGATCGCGGCGGTGCTGATGACGCTGTTCGGGCTCCTGGGCGACAATATCCTGAGCGTGATCGGCATCTCCATGCCCGCCTTCCGCATCTCGGGCGGCATCCTTCTCTTCGTCACCGCGCTCGACATGCTGTTCGAGCGGCGCACCCAGCGGCGCGAGGGGCAGCACGCCGATCCCGCGCACGATCCTTCGGTCTTTCCGCTGGCGACGCCACTCATCGCCGGGCCGGGGGCGTTCACGACGATGATCCTGCTGGTCAACAACTCGCCCGCCACGGGGCTGGCGCATACGCTTGCGATCCATGCCGTCATGGTGATCGTTATCGCCTCGGCCTTCGTCTTCTTCCTCGCCGCGCCGGTGATCGAGCGGCTTCTGGGCCGCACCGGGATCGTCGTCATCACCCGGCTTCTGGGGATGCTTCTGGCGGCGCTGTCGGTGCAGTTCGTGCTGGATGGCATCCGCGGCACCGGCCTGATCTGAGGGGGCGCGCGGGTGAGCGGCGACGATCTCGGACGGCTCGCCTATCTGGTCCTGCTGCTGATGGTGGTCGGCGGCTACTTCCTTGCGCAGGGGCGGCGCAACCTGGGGCGGACGGCGCAGCAGGCGGCGATCTGGGCCTTCATCTTCATCGGCGTGATCGTGGCCTATGGCCTCTGGGGGGACCTGCGCCGCACGGTCGTGCCCGAGGCGATGCGGCTGAGCGAGGGCGGGCTTGAGGTCGACGCCTCCGCGGACGGGCATTTCTACCTGACGGCCGAGGTGAACGGGGCGAAGGTCCTCTTCGTCGTCGATACCGGCGCCAGCCAGATCGTGCTGACGCGGCGCGATGCCGAACGCGCGGGTCTCAACCCCGACGCCCTGGGCTATTTCGGCCGCGCCCAGACGGCGAACGGCGTGGTGCAGACCGCGCCGGTGCGGCTGGAAAGCTTCACCCTCGGCCCCTTCACCGACCGCGACCTCGCGGCCGTCGTCAACGCGGGCGATCTGGATACCTCGCTTCTGGGGATGAGCTATCTGGGGCGGTTCGAGCTGACGCTCTCCGGCGAGCGCCTGGTGCTCAGGCGCTAGGGCTGACGCGCGCCGGCGCTTTCCGCCTTCTTCTGCCAGCGGCCGCCCTCCTCGCTCCAGTATTCGGCCGGGATGCCGGCGGCGGTCAGGCTGCGCCACTGGCCGCGCGCGGCCTCGACCGCGGCGGTGTCGGTCCCGTCGAAGATCACGCAGACCCGTTCCAGCTCGCGCGCCTCCTCGGCCGCGACCGGGGCGCCGTCGATGCTCATCAGGCATTGCGCGCCGTTCGGGCGCTCCGCCCCGGTCGTCAGCAGGATCGGCTGCAGCGCGTCATGCGGGCCGCCCGCCCGCCCGTGCGGCAGGAACCCGTCCTCCTCGCCCAGCCAGAGCGCCTGGTCGAGATGGTCGAGCCGCGCCGCATCCCGCCCGCGCACCACCACGTGCCAGCCCGCCTGCAGCGACCGCACCAGAAGCGACAGCAGCGCCTGGTCGAGGCCCGAGCGGGTCAGGTGGTAGAAGCGCGCGTCGCCCATCAGCGCTCGAGCAGGTCGCGGATCATCCGGTCGAGCGTCATCACCCCCCATCCGGTCGCCCCCTTGGGTGCCAGCGGGGTTTCGGCGGACTGGAGCGTCACACCGGCGATGTCGATGTGGCACCAGGGGGTCTCGTCGCGCACGAAGCGGCGCAGGAACTGCGCGGCGGTGATCGAGCCGCCGGGGCGGCCGCCAGTGTTCTTCATGTCGGCCAGCCGCGACTTGATCAGCTTGTCATAGCCCTCGCCCATCGGCAGTCGCCAGGCGCCCTCGCCCTCCGCCGCCGCCGCGGCAAGGAAGGCACCCGCCAGCTTGTCGTCGTTGGCGAAGACGCCGGCATGTTCGTGGCCAAGAGCGATGATGATCGCGCCGGTCAGCGTGGCAAGGTCGATCATGCCGCGCGGCTTGAACCGGTCCTGCGCGTACCAGAGCACGTCGGCCAGCACGAGCCGCCCCTCGGCGTCGGTGTTGATCACCTCGATCGTGTCGCCTTTCATCGAGCGGACGATGTCGCCCGGACGCTGGGCCTTGCCGTCGGGCATGTTCTCGACCAGCCCGACGATGCCGACGACATTGGCCCGCGCCCGGCGCAGCGCCAGCGTGCGCATCACGCCGGCGACGACGCCGGCGCCGCCCATGTCCATCGTCATCTCCTCCATCCCCGCCGCGGGCTTGATGGAGATGCCGCCGGTGTCGAAGACGACGCCCTTGCCGACCAGGGCCAGCGGAGCCTCGCCCTTCGCGCCGCCCATCCACTGCATGACAACCACGCGCGATGGGCTGTCGGACCCCTGCCCCACGCCCAGAAGCGCGCGCATGCCGAGCTTGGCGAGCGCGTCCTCCTCGAGGATCTCGACCTCGAGCCCAAGCTCCTGCATCGCGGCCAGGCGGGCGGCGAAGTCGGTCGTGGTCAGCACGTTTGCGGGTTCATTGACGAGGTCGCGGGTGAAGAACACGCCCTCGGCCAGCGCCATCAGCGGCTGCGCCGCCGCTGCGACCGCCTCGGGCCGGGTCACCGACAGCGTGACCGCGCCCTTCCCCGCCCGCTCGCCCGAGCGGTAGGCGTCGAAGTCGTAGGCGCGCAGGGCAAGGCCGAACGACAGGTCGGCCGCGCGTGGCTGCGCCCCGGCCAGCACGATCGCCCCGGCCTCGCCAAGCGCCTTGCCGATCGCGGCCCCGGCCTTGCGCGCCTCGGCCACGCTTGCCTTCAGCGGCAGTTTCACCAGCTGGACCGCCTCGGCCGCGAGCCCTGCGGGATAGGCGAGGTCCATCGCCTCGCCCGCCTTGAGCTTGGCCCAGGCCTTGCCCGCCATCGCCCGCGTGATCGCGCCCTTCATCAGCCGGTCGAGCCGTCGCGCCTCGGGCCCCGGGCCGCCCTCGGACGGGAGCAGCACGGCGAGGCGACCGGCAAAGGCCGCAAGCTCCCCGGCGGGGACGGTGGCAAAACGGATGTCTGCGGGTGTCGTCATGACGCTCTCCGGCATGGTTTGGCCGGACCCTAGCCAAGCCCGCCCGGATTGACCAGATATGAGTTCCCCCGGCCCCCACTTTGGGCTAGGGAAAGGGAAAGACGGAAGACGGGGGCGGCAGGAAGTGTCCAGATTCGACAGATACATGCTGTCGCAGCTGATGATGCTGTTCGGCTTCTTCGCGCTCGTGCTCGTGGCGGTCTACTGGGTCAACCGCGCGGTGCGGCTTTTCGACAGGCTGATCGCCGACGGGCAGTCGGCCTGGACGTTCCTGGAATTCACCGCGCTGACGCTGCCCTACGTCATCCGCATCGTCCTGCCCATCGCGGCCTTCATCGCCGCCGTCTACGCTACCAACCGCATGACCAGCGAAAGCGAGCTTGTGGTCATGCGCGCCACCGGCTTTTCGCCCTTCCGGATGGCGCGCCCGGTCGTCTTCTTCGGCCTGATCGTGGCGCTGATGATGGCGGTTCTGGTCCACCTCCTCGTGCCGGCCAGCCGCACCCGCCTTGCCGACCGCAACGACGACATCTCCGCCAACGTCTCGGCCCGGTTGCTGTCCGAGGGCACCTTCGTTCACCCGGGATCGGGCGTCACCTTCTACGTGCGGGAGATCACGCAAGCCGGCGAGTTGAAGGAGATCTTCCTCACCGATTCGCGGCAGTCCAACGGTCCCGCGCCGGGATCGACCACGACCTATACCGCGCAGCGCGCGCTGATCGTGCGCAGCGATACCGGGCCGAAGCTCGTCATGTTCGACGGCATGGCGCAGACTTTTGACGAGGGCTCGGCGCGACTTACGATCACGCGGTTTTCCGACTTCTCCTTCGACATCGGCGCGCTGGTCGCGCGCAGCGGCGGCCGCGCGGTCGGGATCGAGGAACTGTCGACGCCGGAGCTTCTGGCCGGGGCCCCCGAAACGCAGGCGCTGGTGGGCGAGGATCGTGCGGCGCTTCTGTACGAGGGGCACGAGCGGCTGGCCCAGCCGCTGATGGCGCTGGTGGCCGCGGTGCTGGGGTTCTCGGCGCTGATGCTGGGCGAATTCAGCCGGCTTGGCCTCTGGCGCCAGATCGCGCTGGCGGTCGGCTGCCTGATCGGCGTGCAGATGCTGATCAACGTGGCCACCGGCCTTGGCCGCGCTGATGCCACTCTCTGGCCGCTGGCCTATCTGCCGGCCGCGACCGGCCTTGCGGCGGCGGCGCTGATGCTGGTCCGGGCCGGCCGGGTGCGGCGGGTGCGGGCCCCGCTTCGGGGGGTAGCGGCATGACGCTGACCTTCTACGTCGCGCGGCGGTTCCTGCTGATGTTCCTGGCCATTTCGGGCGGGTTCGTAGTGCTTCTGGCCCTGATCGAGATGGTCGAGCAGGTGCGTCGCTTTTCCGGCATCGGGTTCGGCGAGGCGGCGGAGCTTGCGGCACTCAGCACGCCCGCCTCGCTCTACCGCATCCTGCCGCTGATCGTGATCCTGGCCACTGTCGGGCTTTTCCTCGCGCTGGCGCGCAGTTCCGAACTGGTGGTGATCCGCGCGGGCGGGCGGTCGGCGCTGGTGACGCTGATGGCGCCGGTCGTGACCGCGATCCTGATCGGGGTGCTGGCCGTCGCGGTCCTGAACCCGATCGCGGCGGGCACCACCAAGGCCTACGAACTCCGCTCCGGGCTGCACGGCGGATCGGCCAGCACGCTGTCGGTCACCGGCGAGGGGCTGTGGCTGCGCCAGGGCGGGGCCGAGGGGCAGACGGTGATCCACGCCGACCGCTCCAACACCGACGGGACCGTGCTCTGGGGCGTGACCTTCATGACCTTTACGCCCGACGGCATGCCGGCGCGGCGCATCGCCGCCGCGCGCGCGGTGCTGGAGCCGGGCGGCTGGCGGCTGGCGAACGCCAAGCAGTGGGACCTGGAGCCCGGCGGCAACGCCGAGGCGGGCGCCACCCGCGCGACCGAACTTGCGCTGCCCTCCGACCTGACGGCGGACCGGATCCGCGACAGCTTCGGCCAGCCCTCGGCCATCCCGATCTGGGATCTGCCGGGCTTCATCGCCGGGCTGCAGCGGGCGGGCTTTTCGGCGCGCGCGCATCTTGTCTGGTTCCAGATGGAACTTGCGCTGCCGCTGCTTCTGGCCGCGATGGTGCTGATCGGCGCCGGCTTCACCATGCGCCACGTCCGCTTCGGGCGCACCGGGCTGATGGTCCTGCTTGCCATCGTCTCGGGCTTTGCCTTCTTCTTCCTGCGCAACTTCGCGCAGGTCCTGGGCGAAAACGGGCAGATCCCCGTCGCGCTCGCCGCCTGGAGCCCGCCGGTCGCGGCGACGTTCCTGTCGCTCGGCCTTGTCCTGCACCTGGAGGAAGGATGATCCGCGCGCGCACCCTGCTGGCCCTTTGGCTGCTCGCCGCCGGCCCCGCCGCGGCGCAGGATGCGGCAACGCTGGTCGCGGACCGCATGTTTCTGACCGGCACCGGCACGCTGACTGCCGAGGGCCATGTCGAGGTCTTTTTCGAAGGGGCGCGGCTGACCGCCGCCGCGATCGTCTACGACCCGGCCTCCGACAACCTGACGATCCGGGGGCCGGTGACGCTGGACGACGGGCGCGGCGTGCTGCTCATGGCCGATGGCGCGACGCTGTCGCGCGAGATGACCGACGGCATCCTCGACAGCGCGCGGATGGTGATCAACCAGCAGATGCAGATCGCCTCGAACCGGGTCGTGCGCGAGGCGGGCCGGTATACGCGGATGGAACGCGTCGTCGCCTCGGCCTGCGAGGTCTGCCCGTCGAACCCGGTGCCCCTGTGGGAAATCCGCGCCGAACGGGTGACCCACGACCAGGAGGAACGCCAGCTTTACTTCGACCATGCGCAGTTCCGGGTCATCGGCGTGCCGATCTTCTACGCCCCCTGGCTCAGGATGCCCGACCCGACGCTCGACCGCGCCACCGGGTTCCTGCTGCCCGGCATCCGCTCCACGTCGAACCTCGGGGTCGGCGTGAAGGTTCCCTACTTCATCACACTCGGCGACAGCCGCGACGTGACGCTGACGCCCTATCTCTCGGGGCGGACCACGACGCTCGAATTCCGCTACCGGCAGGCCTATGTGAACGGCAGGGTCGAGGTCGAGGGCGCGGTGTCGCGCGACGACGTCCTGCCCGACGAAACCCGCGGCTATCTCTTCGGCACCGGCAGCTTCGCCCTGCCCGACAATTTCCAGCTGACCGGCGAGTTGCGGATCGTTTCCGACCCGGCCTATCTGCTCGACTACGGCGTGTCCGACGACGACCGGCTGCGCAGCGGCATCGACATCACCCGGACGCGGCGCAACGAATACATCCTCGGCTCGATCGCGAACTACCACTCGATCCGCGAGGGCGAGGGCAACACGACCACGCCCACGGCACTTGGCGCGCTGGTCTATGAACGCCGCTTTGCCCCGGCCTACCTGGGCGGCGAGGGCGGGTTCCGCTTCCAGACCAACGGGTTCTACCGCCCCTCGGACGTGGACATCGACACCAACGGCGACGGCGTGGCCGATGGCCGCGACGTGGCGCGCGCCTCGATCGGGCTCGACTGGCGGCGCAACTGGGTCAGCGACGGCGGCCTCGTCTTTTCGGGCATGTTCGATGTCACGTCCAGCTTCTACGCCATTTCGCAGGATGCCGCCTTCCCCGGCACCGTGACGCGTTCGACCGCCTCGCTCGGGGCGGAGTTGCGCTGGCCGCTGATCAAGGCGGGGGCGGACGGCGCCGCCCATGTGCTCGAACCGGTGGCCCAGATTGTCTGGTCGCCCGAGAGCAGCGAGACGGTCCCGAACGAGGACAGTTCGCTGGTGGAATTCGACGAGGGCAACCTGTTCTCGCTCGACCGCTTCGCCGGCCTCGACCTGCGCGAGGAAGGCCTGCGCACCAACCTCGGGCTGGCCTGGACGCGCTACGACCCCGAGGGGTGGAACCTTTCGCTGGCGGGCGGGCGCGTCTTCCGCAGCCGCGACCTCGGCCAGTTCACCGAAAGCTCCGGGCTGGCCGGGACCGCCTCGGACTGGCTCGTATCGGGGCAGGTGCAGACCCCCGGCGGGCTGAACTTCGTCGGCCGCGCGCTGTTCGCCGACGATCTGAGCCTGACGCGCAACAGCCTGGCGCTGGCCTGGCAGACGCCCGACTACGGGGTCACCGCCGGCTACCTGATGCTCGAATCCGACCTTGCCGAGGACCGCCCCGAGGACACGCAGGAAGTCACGCTGGCCGGCTACTGGCAGATGAGCGAGGGCTGGCGCGGGCGCTTCGAGGGGCGGCACGACTTCACCGCCGACCGCACCGGCTTTGCCGGCCTCGGGTTCGAGTACCGGACCGAATGCGCGCTGATTGATCTTTCCCTCTCGCGTCGGTTCACGTCCTCGACTAGTGTGACGCCCACGACGGATTTCAACCTGTCGGTCACGCTGGGCGGGATCGGATCGGGTTATGACGGACGATCGTACCGGCGCACCTGCGCCCGATAAACCGGGGCAAGCCCCGACGACACGAAAAGAAGAGCAGACGGACTGTGACGATGCGCGTGATCCCCCTTCTTATCGGCCTCGCCCTGACCCTGCTTGCGCCGGTGGCGCAGGCGCAGGGGGGCTTCGAACCCGTCCTGACCGTGAACGGCCGCGTCATCACGGGCTATGAGCTGGAACAGCGCATCCTCTTTCTCGACATTCTCCGGGTGCCGGGCGATCACGCAGCGGACGCCGAACGCGGCCTGATCGAGGACCGCCTGCGCCTCGATGCGGCCAAGCGCGAGGGCATCACCATCACGCCCGAACAGCTGACCGCGGGGATGGAGGAATTTGCCGGGCGCGCCAACCTGACGCTCGACCAGTTCCTCGAGGCGATCGGCCAGGGCGGCATTTCCGCCGAAACCTACCGCGACTTCGTCAACGCCGGGCTTTTGTGGCGCGAGGTCGTGCGCGCCCGTTTCGCCAACCGGACCTTCGTCACCGATGCGGATATCGCGCGGGCGATGTCGGTCGAACAGGGCCGCGGAGCCGGGCCGCGCGTGCTGATTTCCGAAATCCTGATCCCGACCTCGCCGGCCACCTTCGCGGACCAGCGCGACCTGGCCGAGGAACTGTCGCAGACCGCGACGAGCGAGGGCGCCTTTGCCGCTGCCGCGCGCGAACATTCCGCCGCGCCGTCGCGCGAGAATGGCGGCCAGATCGGCTGGATCCCCGTCACCAACCTGCCGCCGCAGTTGCGCCCGGTGGTGATGCAGATGCAGCCGGGTCAGGTCAGCCCCCCGGTCGCCGTTGCCAATGCCATCGCGCTGATCCGTTTGCGCGCGGTCGATCAGGGCGGCCCGATCGAGCCCGCCAACATCACCGTGGACTATCTCCAGTATCTGATCCCCGGCGCCGGCACGCCCGAGGCCGAAGCCGAGGTCGCCCGTGTCCGCGCCACCGCGCAAAGCTGCGGCGAACTTCTGGAATATTCGCGCAAGCTGCCCGCGGACCGGCTGGAGCGGCAGACGCAGGCGCTGTCGCAGGTGCCCTCCGACGTCGCCGCGGCGCTGGCGGACCTGGACGAGAACGAGACCTCCGCATCGCTCCGCCGCGGCAGCACGCAGGTTCTGCTGATGCTCTGCGACCGCAACGCCTTCACCGCGCTGGGATCGGCAGAAATTCCGGTGACCGCCGCCACCTCCGCCGAAGGGGACGAACGCCCGACGCTGGACAAGGCCCTGGGCTTCGACCGCGGCCCCTCGCTCGATACCGTGCGGGCCGAGGTCGTGGATCAGCGGCTGAGCGCGCTGGCCGGCATCTACCTGGCCGAACTGCGCGCCGAAGCCGTCATCACCCGCCCATGACCCTGCGCGCGGCTGCGCGCCCCGCCCCGCGCCCCATTGCGCTGACCTGCGGCGAGCCGTCGGGCATCGGGCCGGAGATCGCCGCGAAGGCGCGCGCCATCCTCGGCGCGAACCTGCCGTTCTTCTGGATCGGCGACCCGCGCCACCTTCCCCCCGGCACGCCCTGGCAGGAGATCGCCGGCCCGGCCGGGGCGGCAAAGGTCACGCCCGGCACGCTGCCGGTGCTGCGCCACGACTTCCCCGCCGCCGCCGTCCCCGGCCGCCCCGATCCGGCAAACGCGCCCGCGGTCGTCGCCGTGATCTCCCGCGCCGTGGGCCTGATGCAGGCCGGCGAGGCCGCTGCCGTCACCACCGCGCCAATCAGCAAGAAGGCGCTGAAGGACGGCGCGGGCTTCGCCGTTCCGGGCCATACCGAATACCTCGCCGCGCTGGCCGGGGTTGATCGGGTTGTGATGATGCTGGCCTGCCCCGACCTGCGCGTGGTGCCGGTGACGATCCACATCCCGCTGGCCGAGGTGCCCGCCACGCTGACGCCTGCCCTGCTGGAGGAGACGATCCGCATCACCCGCCACGGGCTGACCGAAAGCTTCGGGCTGGCCGCGCCCCGCATCGCCGTCGCGGGGCTGAACCCCCACGCGGGCGAGGGCGGAACGATGGGGGCCGAAGAACAACGGATCATCGCCCCCGTGCTCGACCGCCTGCGGGCCGAGGGGATGGCGATCGCCGGGCCGCTGCCCGCCGACACGATGTTCCACCCCGCTGCGCGGGCGGGCTATGACGTGGCTGTCTGCATGTATCACGATCAGGCGCTGATCCCGATCAAGACGCTCGACTTCGCGGGCGGGGTCAACGTCACGCTGGGCCTGCCATTCGTGCGCACCTCGCCCGACCACGGCACCGCCTTCGACATCGCGGGACGGGGCCTTGCCGACCCGTCGAGCCTTGTCGCGGCTCTCCGCATGGCCGAAGACATGGCGCGCGCGCGGGGGCTGGCCTGATGGCCGCGATCGACGGTCTGCCGCCCCTGCGCGAGGTGATCGCCCGGCACGGGCTTTCCGCCCGCAAGAGCCTGGGGCAGAACTTCCTATTGGACCTGAACCTGACGGCCAAGATCGCGCGCGTGGCGGGCGACCTGTCGAACTCCGACGTGCTTGAGGTCGGCCCCGGCCCCGGCGGGCTGACGCGCGGGCTTCTGGCCGAAGGTGCGCGCCGCGTGCTGGCGGTGGAGAAGGACGACCGCTGCCTGCCCGCGCTGGCGGAGATCGCCGCCGCCTATCCCGGCCGGCTCGAGGTGATGAATGCCGACGCGCTGTCGATCGACCCGCTCGCGCATCTGACGCCACCGATCCGCGTCGTCGCCAACCTGCCCTACAACGTCGGGACCGAACTGCTGGTGCGCTGGCTGACGCCGCCCGTCTGGCCGCCGGTGTGGTCGAGCCTGACGCTGATGTTCCAGAAAGAGGTGGCCGAGCGCATCGTCGCGCGGCCCGGATCGAAGGCCTACGGGCGCCTCGCAATCCTCGCACAATGGCGTTGCGAGGCGAAGATCGTCCTGACGCTGCCGCCCGAGGCCTTCACCCCGCCGCCGAAGATCCATTCGGCGGTGGTGCACCTGACCGCCCTGCCCGAGCCGCGCTACCCCGCCGATCCCGCGGTGCTGAGCCGTGTCGTCGCGGCCGCCTTCAACCAGCGGCGCAAGATGCTGCGCGCGAGCCTGCGCGGCGTAGCACCCGACATCGAGGCGCGCCTTGCGGCGGCGGGCATCGACCCGACCGCGCGGGCGGAAGACATATCGCTCGAAGGGTTCTGCGCGCTCGCGCGCGCTGTCTCGGGCCGCTGAGGCGGTTCCTTCCGGCCTTGCGGCCCCGGTTCAGCCCGCGGCCGAGGTCTTGCCGTCGCTGGTGTCCGGCGCGGCGCCGCCGTCCCCGGACTCGCCCCGCTTTTCGCGCGGACGGCGCGGCCCGCGCGGTGCGCCCTCGCCGCGGGGCTTGCGTTCCTTGCGCGCCCCGTCATCCTTGCGCGCCCCGTCGTCCCTACGTGCGGTTTCCGCGGGGGAATCCGTTTCCTCACCCGCCTCCGTCACCGGCGGGAGCGTCCGTTCCTCGGCGACCGAAGCGCGGGTTTCCGGCGTTTCGACCAGCCCCGGACCCTCGTCCGTGTCGGTCCCGAAGTCGAGACCCGGCGCCTCGCCGATGTCCTCTGGCGCGTCAGTGCGCTGGTCGTAGCGGTCGCGCCCGCCCTGCCCGCGCTCGCCGTTCTGGCCGCCCTGGTGGTGCTGGCCCTGCTGCTGGCGCAGTTCCTGTTCGCGCTGCATCTCGCGCTGCGCCTCACCCAGAAGCCGGGTGTAGTGTTCGGCGTGCTGGAGGAAGTTCTGCTCGGCCACGCGGTCGTTCGACAGATGGGCGTCGCGCGCCAGCATCAGGTACTTGTCGATGATCTGCTGCGGCGTTCCGCGAACCTTGCCCTCGGGCCCGGAACTGTCGAACACGCGGTTGATGATGTTGCCAAGCGAACGCTGGCGGTTCGACTTCGAACGCGAACGGGATTTTGAGGATCTCATGTGCTTTCGTGTATTGGGGCAAGCAAATTCTCTGGCCTCGCCCGGAGAGCGACCCCAGCCAGAAGGCTTTCAGATCGCGGCACCGTCATTTCGGGCGAAACGCGACGGTCGGACCCAGGTCCTCACATCACGGTTTCTGTATGCACGATGCACCGCGCAAGACAAGCCGATTCTGCGTGAGGTCCGGAAAGCCGGGAAAAAATGCGGCAAATAGCACGCAGATGCGGCGGTATGCCGCTCAGCAACTGCCGCAGTCGTCGGCGTCACCGGCCTTCGTCGCGATCACCACGCGGTCGCGCCCGTCGAGGTCGGGGCGGATTTCCACGCAGTCGAACCCGCCTGCCCGCAACAGCGCCCTGACCGCCGCGCCCTGCGTCGGCCCGATTTCGAGGATGAGCCGACCGCCCGCCATCAGCCGCGCGCCGGCCCCGCGCGCGATGGCGCGGTAGGCGTCGAGCCCGTCGCCACCGGGGGTCAGCGCGCCCTGCGGTTCCCAGTCGCGCACCTCGGGCGAAAGTGCGGCCATCTCCTCCGCCGCGATGTAGGGCGGGTTCGACAGGACCAGGTCGAACCGCCCCGGCACTGCCGCGAACCAGTCGGACCGAAGGAAGCGCGCCCGCGCCGCAAGGCCGAGGGCGACCGCGTTTTCCTCAGCCACCGCCAGCGCGGCGGGCGAGATGTCGGTGCCCGTGCCGGTCGCGAAAGGCATGCCGGCAAGGCAGGACAGCAGGATGCAGCCGGTCCCGGTGCCGAGGTCGAGCGCCTTGACGAACGGCCGTTCAAGCGCGGCCGCCACCAGAACCTCGGTCTCTGGCCGGGGGTCGAGCGTGTCGCGCGTGACCTTGAAGGATCGGCCCCAGAAAAGCCGCCGCCCGGTGATCTGCGCGACCGGCTGGCGCGCCGCCCGCGCCGACACCGCCGCTTCGAAGGCCGCGGAGGCCTCGGGCGAAAGCGGTTCCGGCAGGATCAGCGTCACCCGGTCAGGCGGAATGGAAAGCGCATGCGCGAGCAGGAGCCGCGCGTCGCGCGCCGGTTCCGCCACCCCCGCCGCAGCCAGCTGCGGCACCGCCGCCCGCAGCGCATCCGCCGCCGTGAGGAGGCCCGTCTCCGTCGGGGTGCCGCTCATCCCTCCATCTCGGCCAGTTTCGCGGCCTGGTCATGGGCGACGAGCGCGTCGATGACCTCGGTCAGGTCGCCCTCCATGACCTGGTCGAGCCGGTAGAGGGTCAGGTTGATGCGGTGGTCGGTCATCCGGCCTTGCGGGAAGTTGTAGGTGCGGATGCGCTCCGACCGGTCGCCCGAGCCCACCTGCGCGCGCCGGTCGGCGGCGCGTGCCGCATCCGCCCGCGTCCGCTCCTGATCGTAAAGCCGCGCCCGGAGGACGGCCATCGCGTTGGCGCGGTTCTGGTGCTGCGACTTTTCCGACGAGGTGACGACGATCCCGGTCGGAATATGCGTGATGCGCACGGCGCTGTCGGTGGTGTTCACATGCTGTCCGCCCGCGCCCGAGGCACGCATCGTGTCGATGCGGATATCCGTCGCGGGAATCTCGATCTCCACCTCCTCGGCCTCGGGCAGGACGGCGACGGTCGCGGCCGAGGTGTGGATGCGCCCGCCGGCCTCGGTTTCCGGCACGCGCTGCACGCGGTGGACGCCGCTTTCGTACTTGAGGCGGGCAAAGACGCCCTCCCCCTCGATCCGCGCCATGGCTTCCTTGACGCCGCCCAACTCGCTTTCGCTCAGTTCCAGCAGGTCGAACCGCCAGCCCTGCGCCTCGGCGTGCTTCTGGTACATGCGGAGCAGGTCGCCCGCGAAAAGGGCGGCCTCCTCCCCCCCCGTGCCGGGGCGGATCTCGAGGATCGCCGGGCGGGCGTCGGCCGCGTCCTTGGGCAGGAGCGCGATCCTGAGCCGCCCCTCCATCTCGGGGATACGCGCCTTCAGGACCGGCAGTTCGTCCTCGGCCAGCGCCTTCATCTCGGGATCGGCGAGCATCGCCTCGGCCTCCGCCAGATCGGTCAGCGCCTGGCGGTAGGCCGCGATCTCTTGGACCACCGGCTTCAGGTCGGAATACTCGCGGCTGAGCGCCGCGATCTCGCCCGGCGGCGCGCCGGACGAGAGTTTCGCCTCGAGAAAGTCGAAGCGCCGCACGATCTGGTCAAGCTTGTCCAAGGGTACCATGGGCGCGATGTGCCCTCAGTCCCGGCGGCGGTCAAGGGGGAGCGCGCGAACCGGGGGTTTCACACCCCCGGACCCCCGTGAGGTATTTGGGGCAAGATGAAGATCAGGGTGCGATCTGCCCGGTCCAGTCCCTGAGCCTGGCGGCGTTGACACCCATATCCCTCAGGCCGAAGCGCTGGCGCGCGTGGAGGACGAGCAGGGTTGAGCCGGCTTCCTCACGCGCCGCCGCGGTAGTGTAGTCGGGAAAGCCTAAGACGGCGCTGCGCGTGATCCAGGTGATCCGCCCTTCGGCGGGGCTGCCCGCCAGCCGCACCGTCCGCGGGGTCGCCATCGCGATGGCGTCGAGCCGGTCGAGAACCGCCGCCGGGGTGGTGCCGGGCAGCGTCAGGCGCGCCCATTCGCCCTGCCCCGCCAGTGCCAGGCCGGGATCGACGTGCCAGCGCGCGGGGTCTGAGGGGGCAAGGCGAACATAGGCCATGCCCCCGACAAGTGCCGCCAGCGCGATGAGGCCGATCAGCCTCACCTCCGCGTCCGCGCCCAGTGGTAGAGGCAGACCAGGTCGTAGGCGACATGGGCGCCGGCGATCGCGGTGGCGCCGGTGGTGTCGTAGGGGGGCGAAACCTCGACGATGTCGCCGCCGACGAGGTTGATGCCCGCCAGGTCGCGCAGGATCGCCGCCGCCTGCCAGGAGGCGAGCCCGCCCCAGACCGGGGTTCCGGTCCCCGGCGCGAAGGCGGGGTCAAGCGCGTCGATGTCGAAGGTGACATAGGCGGGGCCGTCACCGACGATCGCCTTCGCCCGCAGGGCGACCGCGGCCGCGCCCATCTCGTGCGCCTCGCGCGCGGTGATGACGGAGAGGCCGAGGTAATCCTCGGTGGTGGTGCGGATGCCGATCTGGACCGAGCGGGCGGGGTCGACGTAGCCGGCCTTCACGGCCTTGTACATCATCGTCCCGTGGTCGATCCGGGCCATGTTGTCGTCGGCCCAGAGGTCGGAATGCGCGTCGAACTGGATGACGCCGAGCGGCCCGAACTTTTCGGCATAGGCCTTCAGGATCGGCAGGGTGATGTAGTGATCGCCACCCAGCGTGATGGTCCCCGCGCCGGCCGCAAGGATGGTGCGGATATGCGCGCTCAGCCGTTCGGGCAGTTCCGGAACGTTGGCGTAATCGAAGGCGAGATCGCCGTAGTCGATCACGTTCATCTCCTCGAGCGGGTTGGTCGGCCAGCCGTGCGGCGGATCGTAGGGCTGGAGCGAGGACGCCTCGCGGATCGCGCGGGGGCCGAAGCGGGTGCCGCTGCGGTGGCTGACCGCCTGATCGAAGGGAACGCCGGTGATGGCAAGGTCCACCCCGGCCAGGTCCTTGGTGTAGGTGCGGCGCAGAAAGCTGGTTGCGCCGCCAAAGGCGTTTTCAAAGGCGTAGCCGCGCTGTCCCCTGCGGGTGAAGGCGGTATCGACCTCGTTCTTTGCATCTTCGAGTGCCATGAGTATCTCTCGGGAAGGGTCGCGTCGTCGTTCATGGCCGGAGACGCCGCGGATCCGGATCCCCCGAAAGGGCCAAGGTGCGCCGGTTTTGTCAAGAAGAATTTGATCAAATGCGTGGCGGGCGGCTAGAGTGCAGCCGATCCCGCGCCGCGGGCCGATTCCCGCCCGAACACCTCAGCCGACAGGATGCCGATGCGCCGCCTTTACGAAGACCCCGCCTATGATCCGGCCTGGCCCGCCAGCCACTGGCGCGCCGCCCATCCCGCGCCATTCGCGCTGCCGCCGCTCGACGGGTCGGCCACGGCCGAGATCGCGGTGATCGGCGCAGGCTTCGCCGGGCTGAACGCGGCGCTGGAGGCGGTGCGGGGGGTCGGCGCGGACGTCGTCGTGCTCGATGCCGTGCAACCGGGCTGGGGGGCGTCGGGGCGCAACGGCGGGTTCTGTGGCTACGGCGGCACCAAGCTGTCCGATGGCGCGATCGTGTCGCGCACAGGGCTTGAGGGCGCGCGCGACTTCCGCGCCTTCCAGCGCGCGGCCATCGCCCATGTCGGGGCGCTGATCGACGACAACGGCTGGAACGCCCGGCAGGGGCCGGAGGGCGAGGCGGTGCTGGCGCAGTCGCCGAAGGTCTGGGCGGGCTTCGCGGCGGAGGCGCGCGAACTGCACGAGCTTTACGGCGAAGCGGTGGAACTTGTCCCCCCCGGTGCGCTGGCCGAACGCGGGCTGGCCGGCCCCGGCTTTCACGGCGCGCTGATCCTGAACGAGGGCTTCCCCGTCGACCCGATGGCCTATGTCGAGGGGCTGGCGCGGCTGGCGATCGACGCGGGCGTGCGCATCTTCGGCCAGAGCCCGGTCACCGCCCTCGCCCGCGACGGCGACGGCTGGCGCCTGACCACGCCCGGCGGCAGCCTGCGCGCGAAAAAGGTGCTGGTCGCGACCAACGGCTATTCCTCGGACGACCTGCCGGACTGGATCGAAGGGCGCGCCCTGCCCGCCTTTTCCGCCGTCCTCGTCACCCGCCCGCTGAGCGAGGGGGAACGGAGCGACCAGGGTTATACCGATCCCCGCATGGCCTTCGACGCGCGCAGGTTGCTGCACTACTTCCGCCATCTGCCCGACGGTCGGTTCCTGTTCGGCATGCGTGGCGGCGTCTCGGGGACGATCGCGGGCCACCGGCAGATGGAGGCCGAGGTGCGCCGCCACTTCGAGGCGCTGTTCCCCGCCTGGGCCGGTGCCGGGACGGAGCATACCTGGTCGGGCTTCGTCTGCCTGACCGGCAGCCTCGCGCCCTTCGTGGGCGAGGTGCCGGGCGCGCCCGGCCTTCACGCCGCCTTCGGCTGGCACGGGTCGGGGGTGGCCATGGCCTCGCTTTCGGGCCGCGAGATCGGGCGGCTGATGACGGGGCAAGGCGCGCGGATCCCTGCGCTGCTGAGCCGGCCGCCGCGCCGCTTCCCGCTGCCGGCGCTGCGCCGCACCTGGCTGCGCCTCGCCTATGCGGGCTACGCGCTGAAGGACGGGCCGCTGCCCCGGAAACCGGCGCGGACCCCGGCGCAGTCCCCGGCTCAACCCCGGTCCTAGCCGATCCGCACGCCCTCGCGCACCAGTTCGTCGGTGACCTGCCGGATCGCCTGGCCAAGCGTCTCGACGACGAAATCGACCTCGTCGCGGGTGATCACCAGGGGCGGCGACATCACGTTCAGGTGCCCCATCGGGCGCACCATCAGCCCCATCGCCTCGCAGGCGTCCGAGATGCGCTTGCTTTCGCCGACCTCGTCGGGCAGCGGCTCCTTCGTCTCGCGGTTCGCCACGCTCTCGACGCAGGCCATGAGCTTGCGGCCGCGGACGTTGCCCACCAGCGGCAGCTCCGCCAGCGTCGCCAGCCGCTCCTCGAAGTAGCGCCCCACATCCGTCGCGCGCGCCAGAAGCCCCTCGCGCTCCATGATCTCGATGTTCTTCAGGCCCGCCCGGCAGGAAACCGGGTGGCCGGAATAGGTGAACCCGGTCGAGAACCAGCGATGACCGCCCTCGGCCATGGTGGCCCAGATCCGGTCCGAGAAGATCACCGCGCCAAGCGGCACGTAGCCCGAGGTCAGCCCCTTCGCGGTGGTGATCATGTCGGGGACGATCCCGAATTCGGCTTCGGAGGCGAACCAGTGGCCGATGCGGCCAAAGGCCGTCACCACCTCGTCGGCGATGAAGAGGATGTCGTGACGCCTGCAGACCTCCCACATCCGTTTCAGGTAGCCCGCGGGCGGAATGACGATCCCACCCGAAGCCTGGATCGGCTCGGCGATGAAGCCGCCGATGCGGTCGGCGCCGACCCGCGCGATCAGGTCCTCGAACTCTGCCACCAGCAGGTCGCAGAACGCATCCTCGTCCATCCCCGCCGGGCGGCGGTAGAGGTTCGGGCTGGACAGGTGGTGGATCCCATCCTCCTTGTAGCGGAACTCCTCGATGCGGTCGCCGTAGCGCTTGCCGACCGAGATGGTGAGATAGGTGGAGCCGTGATAGGACGCCTCGCGCGAGACGACATGGGTCTTTTCGGGATGGCCGCGGACATGGTGGTAGTAGGCCACCATCCTGATCGCTGTATCGACCGCGGTCGAGCCGCCGGTGGTGAAATGCACCCGGTTCAGGTCGCCCGGCGCAAGTTCGGCCAGTTTCGCGGCCAGAAGGGCAGCGGCGTCGTTGCCGGTATCGACGAAGAAGTTGGAATAGCCGAGCCTGAGCGCCTGTTCGGCGATCGCGTCCGCCATCTCGCGCCGGCCAAGGCCGATGTTGGTGCACCACATGCCGCCGATCGCGTCGAAATAGCGCCGGCCGTCGGCATCCCAGAGGTAACAGCCCTCTCCCCGTGTAAAGATGAGCGAGCCGCGTTCCTCGAACGGGCCGAAGTTGGTCCAGGGGTGGACGGCATGGGCGCGGTCCTTTTCCCAGAGGGCCTCGTTGGCGAGCGCATGGGCGGCATGGGTCATTTTGAATCTCCAGTCAATATGCGCAGGATAGCGACTGGAACGAAAACCGCAAGTCTTTTGATCAAAATACGGCGTGCCCCGCCCGCCCGGACGGTGATTGCATGGCGTGCGCGGGCAGGCCCGCGCACAAGCCTTCTGGCACTGCGTGCGGGTTTCGCCTCCGGCGGGAGTATTTGGGCCAGACTGAAAGGGGCCGGGAAGGCCCGGAGGATCAGAGCGGCTGGGCGCGTTCGACGAGGCGGACGAAGAAGCTGGCACCATAGGGCGCGGCCTCGTCGTTGAAGTCGTATTTCGGATGGTGGAGCCCCGCGCCCTCGCCCTGGCCGAGGAAGAGGTAGCAGCCCGGCCGCTTCTCGAGCAGGTAGGAGAAATCCTCCGCCCCCATCTCGCGCCCGGAGGTGGCGATGACGGCGCCGGTCCCGGCGATTTCCCCGGCGACGCGGACGGCGAACTCGGTGCGGCCGTGGTCGTTCACGGTGGCCGGATAGCCCCAGTCGTAGTCGATCTTCGCCTCGACCTCGTAGGCGGCGGCATGGCCGGCCACGATCTGCTCGATCCGGGTCTTCGTCGCCTTGCGCACCTCGGGGTCGAAGGTGCGGATCGTGGCGCCGAACCAGGCGTCCTCGGGGATGATGTTCGAGGCGGTTCCGGCGTGGACCTGGGTGACTGAAATGACGATCTCGTGGAGCGGGTTGGTGTTGCGGCTGACGATGGTCTGGAGCGCCGAGATCATGCCGACGGCGGCCGCGATCGGGTCGATGCAGTCGTGCGGATAGGCGCCGTGCCCGCCCCTGCCCTTGAGGTCGACGCGCAACGTGTCGACGGCGGCCATGATCGGGCCGGGGGTGGTCAGGAAATGGCCGAGCGGCACCTGCGGGGTGTTGTGGATCGCGTAGACCTCGCCGATCGCGAAGCGGTCGAGCATGCCCTCGCGCACCATCACGTCGCCGCCGCCGCCATCTTCCTCGGCCGGCTGGAAGATGAGAGCGACGCGGCCGCGGAAGTTGCGCGTCTCGGCAAGATATTTCGCGGCGCCGAGCAGCATGGTGGTGTGGCCGTCATGGCCGCAGGCATGCATCTTGCCGGGCCGGGTGGAGGCGTGTTCGGCCCCCGTCGCCTCCTCGATCGGCAGTGCGTCCATGTCGGCCCTGAGGCCGATGGTCGGCCCCTCGCCCTGGCCGTTGATGATGGCGACGATCCCGGTTCGGGCGATGCCCTCGTGGATCTCGTCGACGCCGAATTCGCGCAGGCGTTCGGCGACGAAGGCTGCCGTCTCGTGGCAGTCGAAGGCAAGCTCGGGGTGCTGGTGCAGCCAGCGGCGCCAGCCCTGCATCTCGGGGGCGAAATCGGCGATACGGTTCAGGACCGGCATGGAAGGCTCCTTTCAGGGGTCGGCCGACCATCCCACCCAATGCGCGCGGGTGCAATGGGGGCGATGGGGCGGCAGGCGATGTGGTCAGGGCAAGGGCAGCGCGCGCTCCACCAGGCGGGCGAAGTAGCTGGCGCCGTAGGGGGCGGCGGCGTCGTTGAAGTCAAATCCGGTCTCGTGCACGCCCGGCCCCTTGCCCTGGCCGAGAAACAGCATCGCACCGGGCCGCGCCGCCAGCATGGCGCCGAAATCCTCCGACCCCATCAGCGGCGGGTGATCGCCGATGGTGCGACCCTCGCCCGCGACCTCGCGCGCGACCGACAGCGCAAAGCGCGTCGCCTCGGGGTCGTTCACCGTCGGGGCAAGGTCGATCTGCCGGCCGATCTCGACGGTTACGTCCATGGCCGCCGCCACCCCCTCGCAGATCGCGCGGAGCCGGGCCAGCGCCATCTCCTGCACCTCGGGGCGGTAGCTGCGGATGGTGCCGCCGATATAGGCCTCGGCCGGGATGACGTTGTGGGTGCTGCCGGCCTGGACCTGGGTGATGGAGACCACGAGCTGGTCGTTCGCAGCGGTGTTGCGGGCAAGAATCGTCATCAGCGCGTTGCCGATCGCCAGTGCCGCCGCCACCGGATCGCGCGCCTCCTCGGGGCGCGAGGCATGGCCGCCGTGCCCGAAGATGCGGATGTCGAAGTCCGACACCGCCGCCATGAACGGCCCCGGCCGGGTCAGAAAGGTGCCAAGGTCCTGCTTGGGCGAGGTGTGGAGCGCGTGGATCTCGGTGATCCCGAAGCGCTCCATCAACCCGTCGGCCAGCATCGCCGGGCCACCTTCGCCCGTCTCCTCGCCCGGTTGGAAGACGAGCGCGACGGTGCCCGCGAAGTTGCGCGTCTGGGCAAGGTATTTCGCCGCACCCAGCAGCATCGTGGTGTGTCCGTCATGACCGCAGGCATGCATCCGCCCGGGCACGGTCGAGGCGTGGGGCGCGCCCGTCGTCTCGGTCATCGGCAGCGCGTCCATGTCGGCCCTGAGGCCGAGCGTGCGGCCCCCCGCCCGCCCCCGGATCAGCGCGACGACGCCGGTCCTGCCCACGCCCTCGTGGATCTCGTCCACCCCGAACTCGCGCAGGCGGGCCGCCACGAAGGCCGCCGTCGCCTGGCAGTCGAGCCCAAGCTCGGGATGGGCGTGCAGGTGGCGCCGCCATCCCTTCATCTCCGCTTCCATTTCCGCGATACTGTTCAGGACGGGCATTCTCACCTCCGGGGATCGGCCCGAGACTAGACCGAACCCTGCGAGGAAAGGAAGACCATGAGCCCCGACGACAGCCAGCGCCTCTGCCTCGACCCCGACGGCGGGGTGCCGCGCCTGCTGGAGATCATGCGCCGCCTGCGCGACCCGGAGACGGGCTGCCCCTGGGACATCGAGCAGGACTTCGCCACCATCGCCCCCTACACGATCGAGGAGGCGCACGAGGTCGCCGACGCGATCGAGCGCAAGGCCTGGGGGGAGCTGAAGGGCGAATTGGGCGACCTGCTGTTCCAGACCGTCTATCACGCGCAGATGGCGGAAGAGGCGGGGCATTTCGCCTTTGCCGACGTGGTTCGCGCGATTTCGGACAAGATGATCGCGCGCCATCCGCATGTCTTCGGCGACGAAAGCCGCGACAAGACGGCAGAGGAGCAGACCCGCGACTGGGAAAGGGTGAAGGCCGCCGAACGGGCAGAGGGTCCGGCGCGCGGCACGCTTGACGGCGTGGCGCTTGGCCTGCCCGCGCTCCTGCGCGCGCTGAAGCTGCAGAACCGCGCGGCGCGGGTGGGCTTCGACTGGCCCTCGACCGACGAGGTGCTCGACAAGATCGTGGAGGAGGCGCGCGAACTGGTCGAGGCGCGCACGACGATGAGCGCGGCCGAGACCTTCGAGGAATTCGGCGATCTCCTGTTCGTCGTCGCCAATCTGGCGCGGCACCTGAAGATCGATCCCGAGGCCGCGCTGAGGGCCGCGAACGCCAAGTTCACCCGCCGCTTCGCCGCCATCGAGGCAGCCCTGGCCCTGCGCGGCAAGCGCCCCGAGGACAGCGACCTGGCCGAGATGGACGCGCTCTGGAACGCGGCCAAGGCGCGGGAAAAGGCCGAAGCCTAGGCCGCGTCGTTCTCGTCATCGTCGATCCCCGGCGGGGCCAGCAGCAGCGTCACCTTCTTGCCGCTGATGCTGCCGCGCACCAGCCGCCCTTCGCCGGCGATCTCGGGGAAGTGCTCCACCCAGTCGCGGCAACTGGCATTGGTGACGACCGGCGCCTGCATTTCGCGCGCGCCCGTGAAGACGAACGCCTCGACCCGCGTCCCGCCCGGCGCGACAAGGACCTGGATCGTCGGAAGGTTCAGCGCGCGGGCCAAGGCGCCGGGGCCGAGCGGGCGTTTCGCGACCAGGAACCCGGCCTCCGCGTCGAACCATACCACCGGCGTGTAGCGCAGCCGCTGCAGTTCCTTCACGACAAGGGCCACGGTCGCCAGATCGGGCGGGCCGTCGCGCCAGTGCAGAACGTTCGACCCGTCCACCACGATCCAGTGCCGGCGCGGCGAAAGCGCCTGCCCGACCATCCAGACCAGCGCGACGGTGCCGACGATGGCAGGCGCCAGCATCGCGATCGACAGCAGGTCCTGTCCGGCCAGATAAGCGGCGGCCAGCGCAAGAAGCGACAGGACAAGAATCGAAGCGGCGTAGGCCATGGCGCCAGTTAGCCAACCGCCGCGTCCGGGGGCAATGCCGGACTAGCGGTCCCGCCCCTGCTCCCGGCTGCGGTCCTCCGCGCGCCCACGCCGCCATTCCTCCAGCGCGGGATTGGCGCGCGGGGCGGCCTCCTGCGCCTCGGCGGGCGCCGTCGGGGTCGCCGTCGGGGACGGGGCGGCGCGGCTGCGGAAGTGATGCGCCTCGCGCGCGCCGAAGTAGAAGCCGACGATGGCCGCCAGCAACCACCAGAGCGGCTCCGGCACATGCTCAAGCCCGACCATGCGGCGCGCGAAGCCTTCGGGGTCGACCATCGCGTAGACGAACAGCCCGAGCGTGCCGAAGGCGAGCATCGGCCGCGGCAACCGGTTCAGCCCGTTGACGAAACGGTCGAAGGGGCCGGCGCGGACGAACTGGAACTCCGCCCCGAACTCGTCGAGCGCGGCGATGTAGGCGGCCTGCGCGGCCTCCATCCTGCGGGTGGCGTTGGGGGTGAAGGCGCCGGCGACATCGACCACCGCCTGCCCCAGCGCCGAGGTTGCGGCGGGCGCCCCGATGAGTCGCGAGATCAGCCCCATGACGCGGTCCTTTCGCGGTGCTCGTCCTCGCTGAGGTGAAAGCGGGGGGAGATGAAGACCTCCGCCCGCCGGATCCATCCGCCCTTGCCGCCGTCCTTGCGGCGGGCGAATTTGCGGCTGGCCGGGCGCCGGTCGGCCAGCGCGTAGTAATAGTCGCGCCGGGCGATGCCGTAGGCGTCGGCGAAAAGCGCGGGCGCGCCCTCTGCCGCGGCCGCCGCCGTCTCGGCGGTCCGCGGGCCGATCACGCCGTCGACGGCGACCGGATAGCCCATCTGGTTCAACAGCCGCTGGAGCAGGCGCACCGCCTCAGCCCCCGCGTTCACATACATGTCGAAGACGCTGGCCTGCACCGCCTCGGGCAGGAGCGCGAGGCCCGGCCTGCGGAAATACTCCTCGACAAAGATCTCCTCGGCCCGCGCCCGCGTCAGCCGGCGCACGTCGGCGGCGGTCACCTGCCCGTCGCCGTCAAGGTCGATGCCCAGCCGGCGCATCGTGGCGAGCGTCACCCCGTGCCTCGTGGCCCCGCCCGGATCGTCGGGGTCGTTGACGTATCCGCCCTCGCGGGCGGCGATGTCGCGGGCGATCTCTTCGACACTGGGCATGGAACCTCTCCGGGGCTGCTGACCCCGGAAGGCTCCTCAGTTTCCGTTAATTCGTCGCTGCGGCAGCGTCCGGCTCGACGTACATGCCCTGTTCCTTCAGCGCGTCGATGACTTCCTTCGGCATGTAGGTCTCGTCATGCTTGGCAAGGATCTCGGTCGCCACGAAGGTGCCGTCCACCAGCTTGCCGGTCGCCACCACCCCCTCGCCCTCGCCGAAAAGGTCGGGCAGCAGGCCGGTGTAGCTGACCGGCACGATGCCGTTGCCGTCGGTCACGCGAAAGCTGATCTCCGCCCCCTGCCCGCGCACCAGGCTCCCCTCCTCGACAAGGCCGCCGATGCGGAAGGTCTCGGACGGCGGGGGCGGGTTCTCGGTCACCTCGGTCGGGGAGCGGAAGTATTGCAGCGCGTTCGGGGCCGCGATGTAGAACGCGGCAAAGCTCGCCACCATGGCGACGACGGCCAGAACGATGATCTGGATGCGCCGCTGCTTCTTAAGTCCCTTCATCTCGGTCCCCCGGGCAAGGCCGGTCAAGCCCCGGCTTCCCGCTAGATGGCGGTGCCGGGCGCCGGTTGCAACGTCAAAAATTGTCGCGTCCGTCCATCGGGACGAAGGGGTAGCGCGCCAGTTCCTCATACCGCGCGCCGCCCGCGCCCAGCCAGGACCGGAAGAGCGACAGCCCGGTGACCGGCACGGGCCCGGCGCGGAACCCGGCGTGGCGGCCAAGGATGCGCGCCACCAGCGCCTCGTCGGCGTCGCCTGGCTTCAGCCGCAGCACCGTGACATGCGGGCGGAAGCGTTCGCGCGGCAACTGGATGCGCATCCCCGCCAGCCGTGAGCGCAGGCCTTTCGCCAGCGCGTCCAGCCGCGGTTCCTCCGCCACCCCCGCCGCGATCACGCCACCCGAGGGTCGGCCCATGAGCTCAAGCCCCCGCAGTTCCACCGCGAAGGGCGCGGGCGCCAGCGTTTCGGCGGCCTCGTGCGCGGCCTCCAGCGTCTCGGGCGTCATCTCCCCCAGGAAGGCCAGCGTCAGGTGCAGGTTTTCCGGCGCGAGCGGGCGGCCGAAGGGGATCGCCGCCTGCAGCCGCTCGATCTGGTCAAGAACGGCGTCCGGCAGGGTCAGGGCGAAGAAGGCGCGGATCATCGCCCATCCCTGCCACGGATGGCGCGGCGCCGCAATCGCGCTCAGGCGGCGGCGGGGGCGCCTCGGCGCATCCCGCTCAGCGCGTTCCAGACCACTGCAGCGACCAGAAGCGCGCCCCCCGCGAAGGTTCCGCCCGAGGCCGTCTCGCCCAGGAACAGCCAGACCCAGACCGGCGCCAGAAGCACCTCGACGATCGAAAGGAGCGGCAGTTCGGCGGCGGGAATCACCCGGCTGCCCACCGTGTAAAGCGCCATGCCCGTGGCCAGCAGCACCGCCCCCATCGCCATCGACAGCAGGATGTCATGCCCTGAAACCCACAGCGTTTCGCCCATCATGGGGGCGACGAAGGCGGCGGCGATCATGGTGAAGACCCCGCCCAGGACGACCGTCGGCACCATGTCGCCCTGCCGCCCCGAGCGGATCGCGATGGTGAACCCGGCAAACCCCAGCGCGGAGCCAAGCGCCGCAAGATTGCCGTCGAGCGCGCCCATCGCCAGCCCCTCGCGCACCATGATGAAGATCCCGACCGCCGCCATCGCGATCGCCACCCAGGTCGCGCCGCGCACCCGCTCGCCCAGCAGCACCCAGCCAAGGACCGCGGTCAGGAAGGGTGCGGCCGCAAACAGGAAGACGGCATTGGCGACCGTGGTGACCTGGATCGAATAGATGCCGCCAAGGAAGGCCGCGATCAGGCACAGCCCGCCGATCACGCCCTGCCAGCCCGTCGCCAGCACCCGCGCGAAGGCCTGCCCGCCCGACCGCCATGACACGAACAGCATCAGCGCCGGCACCAGTGCCGCAGAACGCCAGAACACCACCGCCCAGGCCCCCGCGCCTTCCAGGTTGCGCACCGCAAGGCCGAAGCCTGACCAGAGCACACCGGCCAGCACCACAAGCATCACGCCCGTTCCGTATCGCATCCCGTCCTCCCCTGACAGGGAAAGACTTCTACGCAGGCGCCCGGAACTCTGTCCCGCGGGCGACCTCGTTCGCCCCGGACAGCGCGTTTGCGACACGAAATCGACCGGACGGTCGAAAATCGGGGATGGGGGTTCAGGCCGCCTCGAACCGGATCGGGCGGCGCAGGAACTGCGTCGCCTTGTCCGACACCCGCTGCGGGTCGCCGGTGGTCAGGAACCGCGACACCCGCCCCGGCCCCAGGAACTCGGGCCGCCGGGCAAGATAGTCCTTCAGGCTTTCGGCCACGAGGT
Organism: Albidovulum sediminis; assembly: GCF_025380365.1. Taxonomy (GTDB): domain Bacteria; phylum Pseudomonadota; class Alphaproteobacteria; order Rhodobacterales; family Rhodobacteraceae; genus Albidovulum; species Albidovulum sediminis. The sequence continues at coordinate 762,920 of NZ_JAOCQF010000001.1, read as the reverse complement.
CGGCCTGCGAAAAGACCCTGACTTCCGGCCCGAGGGCGGCGCGGAATGTGCCCTCCATCAGCGGATAGTGCGTGCACCCCAGGATCGCCGCCTCGGGCCGCGGCATCCGGCGCTTCAGCGCCTCGACATGGCTGCGCACCAGCGCCTCGGCAAGGATCTCGTCGCCCTGCTCGATCGCGTCGACGACCCCGCCGCAGGGCTGCGCCTCGACATCGACGCCGATGGCGCGGAACGCCAGTTCGCGCTGGAAGGCGCGGCTGGCCACCGTGGCGGGCGTGGCAAACAGTGCCACATGCTTGACCGCGACCTCGCGCGGGGGGGAATTGTCGCCCCACTGCCGTTCGGTCAGCGCCTCGATCAGCGGCACGAAGACGCCCAGAACGCGCTTGTCGGCCGGCACCCAGGTTTCCTGCATCCGCTTCAGCGCCGCGGCCGAGGCGGTGTTGCAGGCCAGGATCACCAGATCGCAGCCCTCGTCCCACAGCCGTTCGACCCCCCGGCAGGTCAGCGCGAAGATGTCGTCGGCGTCACGCACCCCGTAGGGCGCATGGGCATTGTCGCCGTAATAGACGAAGGGCACCTCGGGGAGTTCGCGGGCGACCGCGTCCAGAACCGTCAGGCCGCCCAGTCCGGAATCGAACACGCCTACCGCCATGACAGCCCCCCTGATCGCCTGGGCCCGTTCTAAGTCGCTGCGGCGCGGAAATCCACGCCTATTCGGCGGCGGCCGACAGCGGCGCACCGCCTGCGCGGATCACGGCGAGCAACTCCTCCCGCCGTTTTGCGGCCCGGGCGACCGCCGCCTCCTTCACCGGGCCGAAGCCGCGGATCTGCAGCGGCAATTCGGCCAGCGCGCGCACCGCGGCCTCGGTCGCGGGCGTGATCCGCGGCAGGACCTCGCCCATGTCGGCCTCATACTCGGCGATCAGCGCGCGTTCCATCCGCCGCTCCGGCAGCCGTCCGAACGGGTCGAGCGCGGTGCCCCTGAGGCTCTTCATCCCCGCCAGCAGGCGGAAAAGCCCCAGCACCCAGGGCCCGAATTCGCGCTTGCGCGGGCGCCCGTCCGGCCCCTTGCCGCCCAGAAGCGGCGGCGCCAGGTGGAAGGTCATGCGGAAATCGCCCTCGAACTCCTCCCGCGCCTTGTCGGCGCTGTCCAGATGCAGCCGCGCGACCTCGTATTCGTCCTTGTAGGCCAGCAGGCGGTGATAGCCCGCCGCCACCGCCTCCCTCAACGCCTCGGGTGCCTGCGCGACCAGACGGCGGAAGCGGTCGGCATAGGCGCGGTCCTGATAGGCCTCAAGCCGCGCCGCGCGGAAGTCGATCTTTTCCTGCAAGGACAAAGACTTCGGATCGTCCGCTTCGGTGACCTTCGCCGCCGCTTCCGGATGCGCCGCCGCCCAGCGGCCGATCTCGAAGGCCGCGAGATTGCCCTTGACCGCGGCGCCGTTCATCTCGATCGCCGCGCGCATCGCCTCGGCCGACACCGGCACCAGCCCGCTCTGCCAGGCCGCGCCCAGCACCAGCATGTTGGAATAAATCGCGTCGCCCAGCAGTTTCGCGGCCAGTTCGGTGGCGTCGAAGAAGGCCACCCGGTCCTTCAGCCGCGCTTCAAGGGCCAGACGCATCTGCCCGGATGGCAAGCGGAATTCCCGGTTGCGGGTGAACTCTCCGGTGATGATCTCGTGCCCGTTCACCACCGCGCCTGTCCGCCCCTGCCGCATCAGGCCCAGCGTCTTCGCCCCCGCCGTGACCACCAGATCGCCGCCGATCACGCAGTCGGCCTCGCCCACCGCGACGCGGATCGCGTTGATGTCCTGCGGGCGTTCGGCGAGCCGCAGGTGGATGTGCACGGCGCCGCCCTTCTGGGCCAGACCCGCCATCTCCATCATCCCCGCGGCCTTGCCGTCGAGGTGTGCTGCCATCGCCAGCACCGCGCCGACCGTCACCACCCCGGTGCCGCCCACGCCGGTGATGACGACATTGTGCGTGCCCGCGATCGCCGGCAGCACCGGGTCGGGCAGATGCGGCAGGTCGAGCGTGGCGGTCGCGGCCTTCTTCACCTTCGCGCCCTGGAGCGTCACGAAGGACGGGCAGAACCCCTTGAGGCAGGAAAAGTCCTTGTTGCAGGACGACTGGTCGATCACCCGCTTGCGGCCCAGTTCCGTCTCCACCGGCACGATCGAAACGCAGTTCGACTGCACCCCGCAATCGCCGCAGCCCTCGCAGACATCGGTGTTGATGAACACACGCCGGTCGGGGTCGGGGAACTGCCCCCGCTTGCGGCGCCGGCGCTTTTCGGCGGCGCAGGTCTGGACGTAAAGAATGACCGACACACCCTTGATCTGCCTGAACCTCTCCTGCACCTGCATCAACTCTTCGCGCAGGTGGAACTCGACCCCCGCGGGAAAGCGGTTGCGGTCAACCTCCTCCTTCTCGTCCATTACCACGGCGATGTGGCCCACGCCCATCGCCTGCACCTCGCGGGCGATGCGGTCGGCGGTCAGGCCGCCTTCGTTCGTCTGCCCGCCGGTCATGGCGACGGCGTCGTTGAACAGGATCTTGTAGGTGATGTTGGTCCCGGCGGCGAGCGCGGCGCGGATCGCCAGCACGCCCGAGTGGTTGTAGGTGCCGTCGCCGAGGTTCTGGAAGACGTGGTCGCGGGTGGAGAACGGCGCTTCGCCGATCCAGTTCGCGCCCTCGCCGCCCATGTGGGTGTAGCCGCTCGTCCCCCGGTCCATCCACAGCGCCATGATGTGACAGCCGATCCCGGCATAGGCGCGGCTCCCCTCGGGCAGCCGGGTCGAGGTGTTGTGCGGGCATCCCGAGCAGAAGTAGGGAAGTCGCGCCGCCAGATCCTCGGCATTTGCGGCTTTCTGTGATTGTTCAACAAGTTGAAGCGCGGCCTTGACGTGGTCTGTGCCGCGCCCCTCCTCGATCAGGATCTCGCCGATCCGCGCCGCCACCATCACCGGGTCGAGCGCCATGCGGGTCGGGAACAGTTCCTCCTCGTGCATGCCGCCGGCGCCGCCCTTGTACCAGCCATAGACGCGCCGCCCGCGGCGGTCGTCGAAGATCGCCTCCTTGATCTGCACCTCGATCAGCTTGCGCTTTTCCTCGACCACGACGATGAGGTCGAGCCCCTCGGCCCAGTCGTGGAACGAGGTCATGTCGAGCGGGAAGGTCTGGCCGATCTTGTAGGTGGTGATGCCCAGCCGTTCCGCCTCGGCCGCGTCGATGCCCAGAAGCGCCATCGCATGCGTCAGGTCGAGCCAGTTCTTGCCCGCCGCGACGAAGCCGATCCGCGCGCCCGGACGCCCCCAGACGCGGCGGTCGATCTTGTTGGCCCGCGCGAAGGCTTCGGCGGCAAACCTCTTGTGGTCGATCATCCGCGCTTCCTGCGGGATCCAGTGGTCCTTGAGGCGGATGTTCAGCCCGCCTTCCGGCATCGGGAAGTCGGGGGTGACGAAGGCCATCCGGTCAAGGCTGCCATCGACGACCGAGGTCACCTCGACCGTGTCCTTCATCGTCTTGAGCCCGACCCAGAGGCCGGAAAAGCGCGACAGCGCAAAGCCGTAAAGCCCGTAGTCGAGGATCTCCTGCACCCCGGCGGGGGAGACGATGGGCATGTAGGCGTCGACCAGCGCCCAGTCTGACTGGTGGCAGACGGTGGAGCTTTCGCCGGTGTGGTCGTCGCCCATCGCCATCAGCACGCCGCCGTGGCGCGAGGTGCCGGCCATGTTGGCGTGGCGCATCACGTCGCCCGACCGGTCCACCCCCGGCCCCTTGCCGTACCAGAGCGCGAAGACCCCGTCGTGCGTGCCCTCGCCCCTCAGTTCGGCCTGCTGCGTGCCCCAGATCGCGGTCGCCGCCAGATCCTCGTTCAGCCCCGGCTGGAAGAGGATGTCGTTGGCCTTGAGCAGCTTGCCCTCGCGCGCCATCTGCTGGTCGACCCCGCCGAGCGGAGAGCCGCGATAGCCCGAGACATAGCCGGCGGTATTCAGCCCCGCCCGGCGGTCGCGTTCCTTCTGCATCAGCATCAGGCGGACAAGCGCCTGCGTGCCGTTCAGAAGCACGGGCGACTTGGTAAGGTCGAAACGGTCCGTTAGGCTGATGTCGTGGCGCATGATGGTCTTCCTCCCCTTGAGCGCCATTATAGGTCACAAATACTGACCTACAAAATCTTTTGTGCAGTCCGCACTTTTTTGTCACCTATTTGCGACCTATGTAGTGCGACTTCGCGACGAGGCAGGAAAACGACAGAAAGCGGCGATCATGGACTGGGACAAGCTCAGAATCTTTCACGCGGTGGCCGATGCCGGCTCCCTCACCCATGCGGGGGACACGCTGCACCTGTCGCAGTCGGCGATCAGCCGGCAGATTCGCGCGCTTGAGGAAAGCCTGAACACCACGCTTTTCCACCGTCACGCGCGGGGACTGATTCTCACCGAACAGGGGGAACTGCTGTTCGAGGCGACGCGGTCGATGAACAAGCGCCTCGATGCGACGGCCGCGCGCATCCGCGACAGCGAGGACGAGGTTTACGGCGAGATCCGGGTGACGACGACCACGGGCTTCGGCACGCTCTGGCTCGCCCCGCGCCTGCCCGCGCTTTACGAGAAGTATCCCGACCTCAAGATCGACCTCATGCTCGAGGAGCGCGTGCTCGACCTCGCCATGCGCGAGGCCGACGTCGCCATCCGCATGAAGGAGCCGAGCCAGGCCGACCTGATCCGGCGGCGGCTGATGAACATCCGCATGCGCCTTTACGCCTCGCCGGAGTATCTGGCCGAACGCGGCATGCCGGAGACGCTGGACGATCTGTCGAACCACCGGCTGATCTGCCAGCACGCCAATGCCGCGCAGGTGCAGGCGGGCGGTGTGCTGGTGCAGCATCTGCTGACCTATGACATCCGGTCGACCCTGACGGTGAACAACTACTACGGCGTCCTGCAGGCGGTGCGCAGCCATCTCGGCATCGGCGTGCTTCCCGATTACCTGACCGAGGATTTCCCGACCCTGGTCCGGGTCTTCCCGGACGTGGAATCGGGCGAGGTCCCGGTCTTCCTCGCCTATCCGGAGGAGTTGCGACATTCCAAGCGCGTGGCCGCGTTCCGCGACTTCGTGACCGACGAAATCATCGCCTATCGCAAGCGCCAATCCTCGGAACAGGCGGCTTGAGAAACTGAGGCATGACGGCAACGCATAGCGGCATTGTTTCCTGCGGGACCGGTTTTTGCTTGAACGGGTGGGCGGCTGAACCTAAATCGGCCTCAGGAAGCGGCGGTTGAGGTTTCTCCCGCAACTTTCTACCTCCCTGTTGGACTTTGGCCGAGCTTCGTCTCGGCCTTTTTTTTGCCCTTTCCCCAGCCTCAGCACGGGTCGGCCCGGCTGTCCATGGGTCGGACCGGCGAAAAGGCGAAAAATTCGATTTCGTTCAGGGCGTTGTCCGGCGCTCGCCGGATTTTTCTGCGCCTGCACAACAAATCCGCGGCGACTGCCCGGTTCCACGGCACTCTTGCTGCGCCGCGGCGCGGTCCTTCCCTGCGCAAGCGAATCCGTGCGGGCGCGGCGGGCGCGAAAACCCCCTCGCCTGGTCATGGGGCCTTTTCAGCCGCGGTCCTTCCCCCTAAAAGGCGCGCAATCGTCAGCGCGCGCCCCGGGGGATGGACATGCAGGAACCGCAGATCACCGAAGACCTGATCGCCGCGCATGGGCTGAAGCCGGACGAATACCAGCGCATCCTCGACATCATCGGGCGCGCGCCCACGTTCACGGAACTCGGCATCTTCTCGGCGATGTGGAACGAGCATTGTTCCTACAAGTCGTCGAAGAAGTGGCTGCGCACGCTGCACACCACCGGGCCGCAGGTCATCTGCGGGCCGGGCGAGAACGCGGGCGTCGTCGACATCGGCGACGGGCAGGCCGTCATCTTCAAGATGGAAAGCCACAACCACCCCTCCTACATCGAGCCGCACCAGGGCGCCGCGACCGGCGTCGGCGGCATCCTGCGCGACGTCTTCACCATGGGCGCGCGTCCCATCGCGGCGATGGACGCGCTGTCGTTCGGCCTGCCCTCGCATCCCAAGACCGCGCATCTGGTCAAGGGCGTGGTCGAGGGCGTCGGCAGCTACGGCAACTGCTTCGGCGTTCCCAACGTCGGCGGTGAGGTGCGCTTTCACGCCGCCTACAACGGCAACTGCCTGGTCAACGCCTTTGCCGCAGGCCTCGCCGATGCCGACAAGATCTTCTATTCGGCGGCCTCGGGCGTCGGCATGCCGGTCGTCTACCTCGGCGCCAAGACCGGGCGCGACGGCGTCGGCGGCGCGACGATGGCCTCGGCCGAGTTCGACGACACGATCGAGGAAAAGCGCCCGACCGTACAGGTCGGCGACCCCTTCACCGAAAAGCGCCTGCTGGAGGCCTGCCTTGAGCTGATGGCCTCGGACTCGGTGATCTCGATCCAGGACATGGGCGCGGCGGGCCTGACCTGTTCGGCGGTCGAGATGGGCGACAAGGGCGGGCTCGGCATCCGGCTGCAACTTGACGCCGTGCCGCAGCGCGAGGCGAACATGACCGCCTACGAGATGATGCTGTCCGAGTCCCAGGAACGGATGCTCATGGTGCTGAAGCCCGAGAAGGAGGCGGTGGCCCGCGCGATCTTCGAGAAATGGGACCTCGACTTTGCCATCGTCGGCGAGACCATCGCCGAGGACCGTTTCCTGATCCTGCACGGCAACGAGGTGAAGGCCGACCTGCCGCTCTCCAAACTCTCGTCGAGCGCGCCGGAATACGACCGCCCCTGGGTGGAAACGCCCGCGCCCGCACCCTTCACCGCGCTGCTTGACATCGACCCCGTCGCCGGGCTGAAGGCGCTGATCTCCTCTCCCAACCACGCGCACAAGGGCTGGGTCTGGGAACAGTACGACACCCAGGTGATGGCCGACACCATCCGCACGCCGGGCCTTGGCGCCGGCGTCGTGCGCGTGCACGGAACGCCCAAGGCTCTGGCCTTCACCTCGGACGTGACGCCGCGCTACGTGCGGGCCAACCCCTATGAAGGCGGCAAGCAGGCGGTGGCGGAAGCCTGGCGCAACCTGACCGCCGTGGGCGCCGTGCCGCTGGCCGCGACCGACAACCTGAACTTCGGCAACCCGGAAAAGCCCGAGATCATGGGCCAGTTCGTCGGCGCCATCAAGGGCATCGGCGAGGCCTGCCGCGCGCTCGATTTCCCGATCGTGTCGGGCAACGTGTCGCTTTACAATGAGACCGACGGCAAGGGCATCCTGCCGACGCCGACCATCGGCGCGGTCGGGCTGCTGGCGACGCTTGACGACCTGATCGCCGGTTTGCCCGCAGAGGGCGACCTGGCCATCGTGATCGGCGAGACGGCCGGGCATCTGGGCCAGTCCGCGCTGCTTTACGAGGCCTTCGGGCGTGAGGAAGGCGACGCGCCCCCGGTCGATCTGGCGGCGGAACGGCGGAACGGCGATTTCCTGCGCGCCAGCCGCAAGCTTGTCCGCGCCGCGACCGACCTTTCGGACGGGGGCCTCGCGCTGGCCGCCTTCGAGATGGCCGAGGCCGCGGGCCTGGGCGTGACGCTGGACACCGACGACATCGGCCGGCTCTTCGGCGAGGATCAGGCCCGCTACCTCGTCGCGGTGGCGTCGGGCGCGGCGGAGGGCCTTCTGGAGGCCGCGCGCGCGGCGGGCGTCCCGGCCGCGACGGTCGGACGCTTCGGCGGCGCTTCCGTCCGCTTCGGGGCCTCGGCGGCGCCGCTGGCGGAACTGTCCGCGATCTATCGCAGCGCTTTCGCCGCGGCCGTCGCCTGAACGCGGACCGCCCGCCCCTGACCCCATCAAGGGAGCCTTGCGGCCCCCTCGGCGCGGGATTACATAGGGGGCGAGGGTACAAGGGAAGGACGCCCCATGGCGATGGAAGCGCAGGATATCGAGAACCTCATCCGGGCCACGTTCCCCAAGGCGAAGATCACGATCACGGATCTGGCCGGCGACGGGAACCACTATGCGGCTGAGGTGATCGACGAATCCTTCCGCGGCATGAACCGCGTCCAGCAGCAGCGCGCGGTCTATGCCGCGCTGAAGGGCAAGATGGACGGCGCGCAGGGCGAGTTGCACGCCCTCGCCCTGACGACCAAGGCACCGGAGTAACAGAACATGACCACCACCACCGCGCAGGACCAGATCCGCGAAACCGTGACGGCCAACGATGTCGTCCTCTTCATGAAGGGCACGAAGTCGATGCCGCAGTGCGGGTTCTCCTCGCGCGTGGCGGGCGTGCTGAACTACATGGGCGTCGATTTCGTCGATGTGAACGTCCTTGCCGACGCCGAGATCCGGCAGGGGATCAAGGATTTCTCCGACTGGCCGACGATCCCGCAGCTTTACGTCAAGGGCGAGTTCGTGGGCGGCTGCGACATCGTCACCGAGATGACGCTTTCGGGCGAGCTGGACCAACTCTTCGAGGCCAAGGGCATCGGCTATTCCAAGGAAGCCGCGGACAAGATCCGCGAAGCGAACGCCTGAGGCGAAGGGACAGCGGCACGATCAGGGGGGCCCTTCGCGGCCCCCTTTTCTCTTGCGGGGACGATGTTCGCTGAGAGCCCGAAGCGGACGCTTGCTTGAAAAGGGCGCTCGCCGGCGGCTTTTCAGCGGGTCGGGCGGTGTCCCACTATTATTGAACGAAGCGTGGAAACCTGAAGGCCGATGCGCAAGAGCATTGCGCGAGAAGGGGCGTTGTCGTCCGCAACAAAGGCCATGGCGCGCCGGGCTCCAAGCTTTTCCAATCCGGCCAAGGCAGCCGCCGCGCTGACGCGGGCGCCGAGGCCAAGACCACGGCAACCTGGTGCGACCGCCACCAATCCGATCCACGCTGCGTCTTGCCATTCGCTAAAGCGATTGAAGGGCATTGCCACATTTGCGACGGCAACAAGGCTGCCGTCCGGACCCGAAACCCCCACGCATGCGCTTGGGTAAATGTCGCCACGAAGACTTGCCCGGGCCAGAGGAGCAATGCCGGCATCAACCAGTAACGCCTGCATCTGGGAAAGGCTCGCGTCCGCAGCCATTTCCTCCGGGCCCACATCTCGGAACCCGCTGGAGAGAGGGCGTTGCCCGATGGCGGTCGCGGAGGCGCGTAAATCTTCGGACGTGCCGAGCATGACCGCCCATTCGTGGATGCCGCCCAACTTTGCGCCCCAGACCCGGACAGCATGGGCCCGCTCCGGCAACAGGCAGCGAAATCCGACAAAGCCATCTTCCTTCAGATGCTCTTCAAAGAAGTCCCATCCAAGCGCGCTCGGATCATCGCTCCCTACTAACCGACCCGTGTGACAAAGGCCTGGGGTCGACTCAATCTGCTCCCGCATATCAATGGATTTGTACTGGAGCCTCACTTGCTCGGGTGAGCCAAAGGTGCCCGCATCGGCTGTCATCTTGTTCTCCACGGGTGGGCCATCGAGAGTCCTTATCTGACACCGACGGAGTGCTGGCCAGTCGTACTTGATGCTTCGAATGAACCTCTATCGGTGAAGCGCGATGTCGAAGGACCGTTTCGTCCGCAAACCGGACCGCCCAGCACCCCGACTTGACCCTGCCCTTTCCGCCTACTCCTGCGACCTGCAATCCGCATAGATCGTCTGATCTTTCCCGCTCGCACCGTCATGTCACAAAAGCATGGCGCCGTCGCCTTTGGACCACCAGACATAGCCCGATCCGCCGCCCGGCCATTCGTAGCGCGCGCCGGACCCGGACGGGCCCTGCAGAAGCGCGATCTGCCGGCCCTCGACCGTCAGCACCGCGGCCGCGCCGTCGGCGGCGTTGACATAGGCCACCGGCACCTCGGCCCCGCGTTCGCACAGGTAGCGGTGGGTCAGGACCTCGACCTCGGCCCGCGCCGGCAGGGCCGCGAGCAGACAAGCGGCCGCGGCCGCGCCCCTCACCCGGCCCGCTCCTCGATCCGCGCGGCCAGCGCCTCGGCGCGGGCTGCGATCTCGGCCAGTGTCTCGGTCACCTGCGCCGGGATCACCGGCACCTCGACCCGCTCGGGGTTGGCCCGCGCGTTCGCCGCGACCCGTTCGGCCAGCGTCGCGCGTTCCTCGGCGGCGCGCAGCTGATCCTCGAGCCCGGCCGCCTTGTCGGCGATCATCAGACCCGCCATCAAGAGCATCCGCGCCTCGGGCATCCGCCCGATCTGGGAAATCAGCGCGCCGGCCTCGGTGTCCAGAAGCCGGGCCGCGGCGCGCAGGAAATGCTCCTCCCCCTCCTGGCAGGAGACGTCGAATTCGCGCCCGCCGATGGTGATCCGCAGTTCGGGCATCAGGCCACCTCTCCGATCAGGGGTTTCAGTTCGGCCATGATCTCCTCGATCTCGACCAGTTCGGCCTGCCGCTCGGCGCGGAGCGCGGCCAGCTCGCTTTCCAGCGCCGCGTTCACCAGTTCGGGCGAGGCGAGCGTGCCGCGCGCGGCGTCGTTCAGCATCCGGTTGGTTTCCACGAGATCGACGTTGACCGCCCGCTGCCGCGCGAGTTCGCGAGAGGAGGCATCGAGCTGGCGCGTCAGTTGCGCGACCTTGCGTTCCAGCGCGCTGACGATGATTTCCTGCTTTTCCTTGATCGCGCGCACCCGTTCGGTCAGCTGGGCGTTGGCCGCCCGCTCGGTCTCCAGCGCCTCGCGCAGCGCGGGATCCTCGGCCATCGGGCGGGCCTGCGCATCCAGCGCCCGGTCGATCCGCGACAGTGCCGCCGACACCCGGCGTTCGAGTTCGGTGATATCGCTCATGTCGCCCTGCCCCTTCCGCCGTTCCCCTGCCCGCGAACCCGCGCCCGCCGGCCGGCCCGCGCCGCCCCGAATCGGCCGCGCGCGCCTGTGCCGCCCATGTTAGCCAAACCGGGCGGGCTTTTCTGCCCCTTTCCCCCCAATGCCTTAGGGGCTGCGCTTGATCTTGCCCGGATGGCTGCTATCAAGCGCGCGACACCCCATTGCGGAAAGAAGGACCGGGCCCTTGGACATCGCCACGCTTCGCGACAGACACGCCGACCACTGGAAGAAGGCCTGCGCCATCCGCGCGCTGGCGATGGATGCGGTCCAGGCCGCGAATTCCGGTCATCCGGGCATGCCGATGGGCATGGCCGACGTGGCCACCGTGCTGTTCGAAAAGCACCTGAAATTCGACGCCTCGGCGCCAAAATGGGCCGACCGCGACCGCTTCATCCTCTCGGCCGGGCATGGCTCGATGCTGCTTTACGCGCTCCTCCACCTGACCGGGTATGAGGACATGACGCTGGAGCAGATCCGCAACTTCCGCCAGTGGGGCGCGATCACCGCGGGCCATCCGGAATACGGCCACGCCTCGGGGGTGGAAACGACGACCGGGCCGCTCGGCCAGGGCATCGCCAACGCCGTGGGCTTCGCCATGGCCGAGGAGAGCCTGCGCGCCCGCTTCGGCGCGAAGGTCGTGGACCACCGCACCTGGGTCATCGCCGGCGACGGCTGCCTGATGGAGGGGATCAGCCACGAGGCGATCGGCCTTGCCGGGATGCAGCGCCTCAGCCGGCTGATCGTCCTTTGGGACAACAACAACATCTCGATCGACGGCCCGATCTCGATGTCGGACGTGACCGACCAGCGCGCGCGCTTCGCCGCCGCGGGCTGGACGGTGCTGTCCTGCGACGGCCACGACCCAGACGACATCGACCGCGCGCTGAGTGCCGCCAAACGGTCCGATCGCCCGGTTCTGGTGGACTGCAAGACCCACATCGGCTTCGGCAGCCCGAAGAAGCAGGACAGCGCCGGTGCCCACGGCTCTCCGCTGGGTCCCGACGAGATCAAGGCGACGAAGGCGATCTACGGCTGGGATCATGATGCCTTCGTCATCCCCGCCGACATCCTGAAGGCCTGGCGCGCGATCGGCGCGCGCGGCGCCACCGCACGGGCGGAGTGGGAGGCGCGGCTGGCCGCCCTGTCCCCGGCACGGCGCGTGGAGTTCGAGCGCCAGATGGCCGGCACCGCGCCGAAACGGCTGGCCGCCGCGATCCGCGGCGTGAAGAAGGAAGCGTCGGAGAAGGGAACCAAGGTCGCCACCCGCAAGGCCAGCGAAATGGTGCTGGCGGCGGTGAACCCGGTGATGCCGGAAACCATCGGCGGCTCGGCCGACCTGACCGGGTCGAACCTGACCAAGACTGCCGACCTCGGCATCTTCACGCCCGAGAACCGCAAGGGCCGGCATGTCCACTACGGTATCCGCGAACACGGGATGGCCGCGGCGATGAACGGCATGGCGCTGCACGGCGGCGTGCGCCCCTATGGCGGCACCTTCCTGTGCTTCACCGACTATGCCCGCGGCGCGATGCGACTGTCGGCGCTGATGGGGGTGCCTTCGGTCTATGTGATGACGCACGATTCCATCGGCCTGGGCGAGGATGGCCCGACCCACCAGCCGGTCGAGCATCTGGCGATTTGCCGGGCGACCCCCAACACCTGGACCTTCCGCCCCGCCGACCTGGTGGAAACGGCCGAGGCCTGGGAGCTTGCGCTGACCTCGGCCAATACGCCCTCGGTCCTGGCCCTCAGCCGCCAGAACCTGCCCACGGTCCGCACCGCCCACACCGCAAGGAACCTGACCGCGCAGGGGGCTTATGTGCTGGCCGAGGCGACGGCCAGGCGCCAGGTGATCCTGATGGCCACCGGTTCGGAGGTGGAGATCGCGCTGAAGGCGCGCGCGGCGCTTGAGGCCGAGGGGATCGGCACCCGCGTCGTCTCCGTCCCCTGCATGGAACTGTTCGCGGCCCAGCCCGAGGCCTACCGCAAGCGCGTCCTGCCCGCAGGCCCCGTCCGCGTCGCGGTCGAGGCGGCGGTGCGCCAGCCCTGGGACCGGCTGTTGCTGGGCGAGCGCGGCAGCGAGAAGAAGGCGGCCTTCGTCGGGATGGAGGGCTTCGGCGCCTCGGCCCCGGCAGAACGGCTTTACGCCGAATTCGGCATCACCGCCGAGGCGGTCGCGGCCAAGGCGCGCGCGCTGCTCTGACCGAAGACCGGGCCGCGCCCCGCACGGGTGCGGCCCCCGTCGCCCTTGCGGCGCGCGCTCAGGCCCGTCCGAAGGCGCGCTGCCAGAGCGGCCCGACAAGCCGCGTCGCCACCGGGATCAGCGCGATCCCGAGCGCCAGCCCGAACACCCCGTCCAGCGTCGCCTTCGCCAGCCACTCGACCGCGCCGGTGGCCGCCGGCACCGCATGGCCCGCCGCGGCGGCCCAGTCGTGGATGTGATGGCCAAGCCAGTCGAGCCCGGCATATTCCAGCCCGTGGATGACGATTGACCCGCCGACCCAGAGCATCGCCGCGGTGCCGACCGTGGAGAGGAAGGTCATCAGCTTCGGCATCGCGATGACCAGCCCGCGCCCGAGCGCGCGCGTCAGGCCAAGCCGCCCCCTGCGGGCGAGGTACAGCCCGATGTCATCCATCTTCACGATCAGTGCCACGCTGCCGTAGACGGCCACGGTGATCCCCGCGCCGGTGATCGCCAGCGCCGTCGCCTCCATCAGGAAGCCGCTGTCGGGAATGGCGGCCAGCGCGATGGTCATGATCTCGGCCGACAGGATGAAGTCGGTCTTGATCGCGCCCGCGACCTTCTCCTCCTCCAGATGCGCGGGATCCTTGACGTCGAAATCCTCCTCCACCTCGTGATCGGCATGCGGGAGAAGCGCGTGAAACACCTTCTCCGCCCCTTCGAAGCACAGATAGGCCCCGCCGACCGCGAGGATCGGCGTGATCGCCCCCGGCAGGAAGGCCGAGAGGAGAAGGGCCGCCGGCAGCAGGATGATCAGCTTGTTCTTGAGCGAGCCCATCGCGATGCGGCCGATGATCGGCAGTTCGCGGTTGGCCTCGAAGCCGTGCACGTACTTCGGCGTCACCGCCGCGTCGTCGATGACGACACCGGCCGCCTTGGTCCCCGCCTTCGCCGCGGCCCCGGCGATATCGTCGAGCGAGGTCGCGGCCACCTTGGCGATCGCCGCCACATCGTCCAGAAGTGCGAGTAAGCCGCTCATGTCCCTCTCCGCATCATTGGCGCCACCCTATCCGAACGCGCGGGTCTGGCAAGCGGGTGGCGGAAACGGACACGAAACGGTCGCGACGGACCCTTTGATGCGCCTGTTTTCGCTAACACCCCAGTGTTTTCGCTAACATCTTGAAAGGGCGGGTTTTCTTGGCGCAATGGCACTGGTATCCGGGAACGGGGGGAGTCGTATGCAGCCGCATGCCGCCCCGCCCGCCGGGCGATGCACAGGCGCGTGGATCAGGAGAAGTGACATGACGGTTACCATCGGCATAAACGGATTCGGCCGGATCGGCCGCTGCACGCTGGCCCACATCGCGGAAGCCGCGCGCAACGACGTGCAGGTCGTGAAGATCAACGCGACCGGCCCGATCGAGACAAACGCCCACCTGCTGAAATACGACAGCGTGCACGGGCGCTTTTCAGGGCCGGTCAAGGTCGCGGGCAACACGCTCGACCTCGGCCGCGGCCCGATCGAGGTGATGTCGACCTACGAGCCCTCCGAACTGGACTGGGACGGCGTCGACGTGGTGCTGGAATGTACCGGCAAGTTCAATGACCGCGACAAGGCCGCCGTCCACCTGACGCGCGGGGCCAGGCGCGTTCTCGTCTCCGCCCCGGCGAAGCGCGCGGACAAGACCGTGGTCTACGGCGTCAACCACCGCGAACTGCGGGCCGAGCATCTGGTCGTCTCGAACGGGTCGTGCACGACGAACTGCCTCGCGCCGCTGGCCAAGGTGCTCAACGACGCCATCGGCATCGAGTCGGGGATCATGACGACGATCCACAGCTACACCGGCGACCAGCCGACGCTCGACCGCCGGCACAAGGACCTTTACCGTGCCCGCGCCGCCGCGATGGCGATGATCCCGACCTCGACCGGGGCCGCCAAGGCGCTGGGAGAGGTGCTGCCGGAGCTTGCGGGCAAGCTTGACGGCACCGCGATCCGGGTGCCCACGCCCAACGTCTCGGCGGTGGACCTGACCTTCGTCGCGGGCAAGGACGTGACGGTCGCCGACGTCAACGAAATCGTAAGGGAAGCCGCGGCAGGCTACATGGGCATGGTCATGTCCTATGACCCCGAACCGAAGGTCTCGATCGACTTCAACCACACGCCCTTCTCCTCTATCTTCGCGCCGGACCAGACCAAGGTGGTGGGCAAGCGCACCGTCCGGGTCCTGGCCTGGTACGACAACGAATGGGGCTTCTCCTGCCGGATGGCCGATGTGGCCGGGGCGATGGGGCGGCTCCTGCAATAAGGAGCCGCTGGGGGCCGCCTGCCCCCGCCCATGACGAACCGCATCGCCCTGGCCCTGGGCCTTCTGATCCTTGGCGCCCTTGTCACCGATGTCGCGGTGTACGGGGGGGCCGGTTCGCTGTTCCTCGCGAAAAAACTCGCTGATGTGATCGAGTATCTGGCCTTCTGGCGCTGATCGGGTCACTCTTCTGTTGACTTTCGCTTGCCACTTGATGTTAGCGGTAACGCAAGCGCGCGGGCGGCGGCCCGGTCTGGACGGAGGACAAGGCAATGGCAGTCAAGGTGGCGATCAACGGGTTCGGGCGGATCGGGCGCAACGTGCTGCGCGCGATCGTCGAGTCGGGCCGCACCGACATCGAGGTGGTGGCGATCAACGACCTCGGCCCGGTCGAGACGAACGCGCACCTCCTGCGCTTCGACAGCGTCCATGGCCGCTTCCCGGCCGAGGTCCGCACCACCGAAACCACGATCGACGTCGGTCGCGGGCCGATGCAGGTGACCGCGCTGAAGAACCCCGCCGACCTGCCCTGGGCGGATGTCGACGTGGTGCTGGAATGCACCGGCATCTTCACCTCGAAGGAAAAATGCGCGGCCCACCTGGAAAACGGGTCGAAGCGCGTCCTCATCTCCGCCCCCGGCGAGGGCGCGGACAAGACCATCGTCTTCGGCGTCAACCACGCCACGCTGACGCGCGACGACATCGTCGTCTCCAACGCCTCCTGCACCACCAACTGCCTTTCCCCGGTCGCCAAGGTGCTGAACGACGCCATCGGCATCGCCAAGGGCTTCATGACCACGATCCACAGCTACACCGGTGACCAGCCGACGCTCGACACCATGCACAAGGACCTGTACCGCGCCCGCGCGGCGGCCCTTTCCATGATCCCAACCTCGACAGGTGCTGCGAAGGCGGTGGGCCTCGTGCTGCCGGAACTGAAGGGCCGGCTTGACGGCGTGGCGATCCGGGTGCCGACGCCCAATGTCTCGGTCGTCGATTTCGTCTTCGAGGCCGCCCGCGACACCTCGGTCGAGGAGATCAACGCCGCCATCCGCGCCGCCGCCGACGGGGAGCTGAAGGGCATCCTCGGCTACACCGAGTTCAAGAACGTCTCCTCCGACTTCAACCACGACCCGCGGTCGTCGATCTTCCATTTCGACCAGACCAAGGTGCTGGAGGGGCGGATGTGCCGCATCCTCAGCTGGTACGACAACGAATGGGGTTTCTCCAACCGCATGGCCGATACCGCGGTGGCAATGGGCCGGCTGATCTGAGGTCCCGCAAGCCGCTTCTTGGATCGGCCGAACGCTGCTAGACTTCCCCCCTGTCCTTGGGGGGAAATCGACATGGCCGACGCAGAACCGGTGACCGGGGGGTGCCTCTGCGGCGAGGTCCGCTATGCGGCCGAGGCCTATGTCCGGGACGCCTATTACTGCCAATGCCGGATCTGCCAGAAGTCGACCGGCGCCCCGGCGGAGATCGGCGTGTTGCTGGTGCCCGGAACGCTGCGCTATGAGGGGGCGGAGCCGAAGTTCTACCAGTCCTCGCCCTTCGGCACGCGCGGCTTCTGCGACGCCTGCGGTTCGCGCATCATCTGGGCATCGCTGAACGGCGAGAAACCGGAGTGGGACAATGTCTCGGCCGGCAGTCTCGACGACAGCGAACGTGTGGTGCCGACTTCGCACCAATGCGTCGAATCGCGGCTGTCATGGTATCGGTTCGACGATGGCCTGCCGTCCTTCAGAAGCGACGAGATGCCGGAGCTGATGGCGGCCTGGGCGCGCGGCGGGTCGGCGTGACCCGCGATCACGCCCGCACGAACTTGCCGTAGAGGGCCGACCGCACGTCGGGTGTCACGAACTTCGAGACATCGCCTCCAAGGCGCGCGATTTCCTTGACCAGTTTAGAGGCAATCGCCTGGCGGCGCGCGTCGGCCATCAGGAACACCGTCTCCACGCTGTCGTCCATCGCCCGGTTCATGCCGACCATCTGGAATTCGTACTCGAAATCGGCCACCGCCCGCAGCCCCCGCACGATCACGCTGGCGCCGACGTCGCGGGCGCAGTCGATCAGCAGGTTCTCGAACGGGTGGACGACGATCTCCCCGCCCGTCTTCGCGATGATGGGGCCGCATTCGGCCTCGACCATCGCGACCCGTTCCTCGAGGCTGAAGAGCGGCCCCTTGTCGCGGTTGATCGCGACCCCGATCACCAGCCGGTCGACCAGCGCCATGGCGCGCTGGATGATGTCGGTATGTCCCAGCGTGATCGGATCGAAGGTGCCGGGGTAAAGGCCGATGCGCATGGACCTGTCCTTTCCTGACGCGCCAGTGACGCGAGGACGCAACGATATTGCGCGCGCGATTGCAAGCCCGGCGGTGTCAGTTGCCCATGATCATCCCGGCCAGCGCCTCCTTCTCCATCGCCAGTTCGGAGATGCGCGCAGCAACCACGTCGCCGATGGAGATGATGCCGACCATCTCGCCCCCCGCCATCACCGGCATGTGGCGGAAGCGCCCCGCCGTCATCTGCTCCAGCACCTGGTCTGCCGAATCGCCCGGCGCGCAGGTGACAAGGTTGCGCGTCATCAGCACGTCGACGGTATCGGCCATGCAGTCGGTCCCGCGGCGGCCGAGGTCGCGCACGATGTCGCGCTCCGACAGGATGCCGAGCGGCACCTTGCCGTCCTTCGACACGATCACCGCGCCGATCCGGCGCTCGGCCAGAAGCCGCGCCGCATCGGCGACCGACATATCGGGCGCAACCGTGATCACGTTCGCCTGGGCCTTGGCGCGAAGGATCTGGTGGACCTGCATGGCAACCTCCTGACGGAAAGGGACTTTACGCAGCGTCACCGCAACGCAACATTCTGTCAAGACAGGGCTTCCAGCCGCGCCACCTCGCGCCGGACGCCCTGGGCGAGAAGTTCGGCGAAGCGGTTCAGCCGCTCCACCCGGCGGTCTTCGGGGTGGCGGATCAGGTAGAAGGACCGCTTGAGCGACAGAAGCTCGGGCAGCACCTTCACCAGCCCCGGATGCGCGGGCAGCGCGAAGTCGTGCACCACCGCGATCCCCGCCCCGATCCTGACCCAGTTGAGCTGGACCGAGACCGAGTTCGAGGCGAGCGTGACGCTGTCCATGCCGGCGTCCGACTGGTAGTCGAGTTCCTTGTCGAAGATCAGGTCCTGGATGTAGCCGATGGTCCGGTGCTGCTTCAGGTCCGCAAGGCTCCGGATCGGCGGGTGCCGGTCGAGATAGTCGCGCGAGGCGGCGAGGTGCAGCCGGTAGTCGGTCAGCCGCTGCACCGTCAGGTGCCCCGAGACCGGCGGGCTGACGGCGATCGCCATGTCGGCCTCGCGCTTGGACAGGTTGAAGACGCGCGGCTGGGCGACGATCTGGACCTCGAGCCCTGGATGGTCGTCGCAGATCTGCGCCACGATCTGCGGCAGCAGGTAGTTGGCGCTGCCATCGGGCGCGCCAAGCCGGATCTGCCCGCTGAGGCCCGGCCCCTCGCCCCCCACCTCCTCCATCGCCTCGGTCACCGCCTGCTCGACCCGGGTGGCGTGCGCCATCAGCCGCTGCCCCTCGCCGGTCAGCGCGTAGCCCTGCGCCGAGCGGACGAAAAGCCGCGCCGCCATCCGCTCCTCCAGCCGCGCGACGCGGCGCCCGACCGTGGCGGGGTCGAGCTTCAGCTGCTTTCCCGCACCCGACAGGCTTTGCGCCCGCGCGACGGCAAGGAAAATGCGCAGGTCATCCCATTCGGCCATGGCCTCACCTTTGCAGAAATGCAAAACCCATTTGGGAAACTGCCTCTTTCCCAAGCAATTCTGCAAGACTATTCTGCACCCGGCAAATTCGGGAGGCTTGAATGCAGGAACTGACCCACTGGATCAACGGCAAGCACGTGAAGGGCACGTCGGGCCGTTTCGCGGATGTCTTCAACCCGGCGACAGGCGAGGTGCAGGCGAAGGTGCCGCTGGCCTCGAAGGCCGAGCTTGACGCGGCCGTGGCCGCCGCGGCCGCCCAGCAGCCCAAATGGGCCGCCACCAACCCGCAGCGCCGCGCGCGGGTGATGATGGAATTCGTGCGCCTTCTGAACCGCGACATGGACAAGCTGGCCGAGGCGCTGAGCCGCGAGCATGGCAAGACCATCCCCGACGCGAAGGGCGACGTGCAGCGCGGGCTTGAAGTGATCGAGTTCTGCATCGGCGCGCCGCATCTGCTGAAGGGCGAGTTCACCGACAGCGCGGGCCCCGGCATCGACATGTATTCGATGCGCCAGGCGCTGGGTGTGGTCGCGGGCATCACGCCCTTCAACTTCCCCGCCATGATCCCGATGTGGAAGATGGGTCCCGCGCTCGCCTGCGGCAACGCCTTCATCCTCAAGCCGTCCGAGCGTGACCCCTCGGTGCCCCTGATGCTCGCGGAACTGATGCAGGAAGCGGGTCTGCCCGACGGCATCCTCCAGGTCGTCAACGGCGACAAGGAATCGGTCGATGCGATCCTCGACAACCCGGTGATCCAGGCCATCGGCTTCGTCGGCTCCACCCCCATCGCCGAATACATCTACGGGCGCGGCTGTTCCAACGGCAAGCGCGTGCAGTGCTTCGGCGGCGCCAAGAACCACATGATCATCATGCCGGACGCCGACATGGACCAGGCGGCCGACGCGCTGGTGGGCGCGGGCTATGGCGCGGCGGGCGAACGCTGCATGGCCATCTCGGTCGCGGTGCCGGTGGGCGACAAGACCGCCGACGCGCTGATCGAACGCTTGGTACCGCGGATCGAGAAGCTGAAGGTCGGCCCCTACACCGCCGGCAACGACGTGGACTATGGCCCGCTGGTCACCGGCGCGGCGATGACCCGCGTCAAGGGCCTCATCTCCTCGGGCGTGGAACAGGGTGCGGACCTTGTCGTCGACGGGCGCGACTTCAAGCTTCAGGGCTACGAGAGCGGCTTTTTCGTCGGCCCGACGCTCTTTGACCGCGTGACCCGCGACATGGACATCTACAAGCAGGAGATCTTCGGGCCGGTGCTGTCGACCGTGCGCGCAAAGTCCTATGAGGAAGCGCTGTCCTATGCCATGGACCACGAATACGGCAACGGCACCGCGATCTTCACCCGCGACGGCGACACCGCGCGCGACTTCGCCAACCGGATCAACATCGGCATGATCGGGATCAACGTGCCGATCCCGGTTCCGCTGGCCTACCACACCTTCGGCGGCTGGAAGAAATCGGGCTTCGGCGACCTGAACCAGCACGGGCCGGATTCGTTCCGCTTCTACACCCGGACCAAGACCATCACCTCGCGCTGGCCCTCGGGCATCAAGGAAGGCGGCGAGTTCAACTTCAAGGCCATGGACTGATCCAGCCCCGAAGTGCAACGCGGTGCGGCGGCCCCGCCGCGCCACCACCCGAACAGAAAAGGGGCCCCGCTCGGGGCCCCTTTCGTTGTCTTCCCTGCCGGTCCGCTTCAGGCCGTCTTGCGGCGGCGGCGGACGACACCCAGGGCGCCCAGGCCGCCAAGCAGCAGAAGCGCGCTGGCCGGCAGCGGGATCGGCGCAAGCTGGCCGTAAAGGTTCGCATGCGAGAGCGCCTGGTTGTGACCGAAGAGCGACCAGGTGCCGCTGGTGACCCCTTCGGGCAGAAGGAAGGCCGCCCAGTCGGGATCGAAGCCGCCGTCCCCGGACTTGAACGCGAGGACGAGGTTCGTCCACAGCATGCCGGCGGGCGCTGCGGGAAGGACGATCTCCCAGGTTCCGGAAAGCGCGTTGATGCCGGTGACAAGCAGGCTCGCATCGCCGCCGTCGGTCTTGTCGATCAGCTGATAGCCATCGCCCAGATAGCTGGCCGACAGCGGGTCCAGCAGCGGATCGGGGTTCTGGCCATTGGCGTTGCCGCTGATGTTGCCCGAACCCCAGTCGAGGCAGCTGACCGAACCCAGCGTCCCGCCCCCGTCGTCATGGGACACGGTGAAGACACGGTCGCCCGTCTGCACCGGATCGGGACAGCTTGCAGAGACGGTGGCGGCCGAAGCGGCCCCGGCCCCCAGAAGAGCTGCCGTCGTTGCGGCAGCCAGTAGTCTGGTCTTTACACGCATTTCACCACATTCCGCTTTAATGACACGAATACGCCGCATTATCGCCACATTTGGTGTTTGCCCAAACAGGAATCGGCAGCATCCGGTAGATTCAACCCCCAATGGAGGGTGATGATCAGGCCGCAGAACAAAGACCTGAATCCGTCGATTTGGTTGCCCGCACCGAAACAAAACGCCCCAGGTCCCCTCGTTCCGGTCACGCGAAGCCCGTGCGCGGGGTCCGAATCGCCCCCCTTGCAAAATTGCTGCAACAGTTGGAATTTAACATACGTTCAATTCACCGCCGCGGGAGCATGCCATGGACTTTGCCCTGACCGAGGAACAGCAGGCCGTCTTCGACATGGCCCATGCCTTCGGGCAGGACAACATCGCCCCCCACGCCCGCCGGTGGGAGGCCGAGGGAACGATCCCGAAGGCGCTCTGGCCGGAACTGGGGGCGCTCGGGCTCGGCGGCATCTATGTGGGAGAGGATCAGGGCGGATCGGGGCTGAGCCGGCTCGACGGCACGCTGGTCTTCGAGGCGCTCGCCATGGCCTGCCCGGCGGTGGGCTCGTTCCTGTCGATCCACAACATGTGCGCGGGCATGATCGACCGCTTCGGCAGTCCCGAGGCGCGGGCGCGCTGGCTGCCCCGGATGTGCACGATGGAGACGGTCTTTTCCTACTGCCTGACCGAACCCGGATCGGGGTCGGACGCGGCGGCGCTGCGCACCCGCGCGGAACGCACGAACGAGGGCTGGCGGCTGAACGGGACAAAGGCCTTCATCTCGGGCGGGGGTTATTCGGACGCCTACCTGACGATGGTGCGCACCGGCGGGGACGGGCCGAAGGGCATCTCTGCGGTCATCGTCGAGGCGGGCGCGGCGGGCCTGTCGTTCGGCGCCTTCGAGGACAAGATGGGCTGGCGCGCGCAGCCGACCGCGCAGGTGCAGTTCGACGACTGCACGGTGCCGGAGGGCAACCTTCTGGGCGAAGAGGGGCGCGGCTTTGCCTATGCGATGGCCGGGCTCGACGGCGGGCGGCTCAACATCGCGGCCTCGGCCCTTGGCGCGGCGCAGGCGGCGCTTGACGCGACGCTTCTCTACATGGGCGAGCGGCGCGCCTTCGGGAAATCCATCGACCAGTTCCAGGCGCTTCAGTTCCGGCTGGCGGAGATGGAGGTGAAGCTGCAATCGGCGCGCACCTTCCTGCGCCAGGCGGCGTGGAAGCTGGACCGCAAGGCGCCGGACGCGACGAAGTTCTGCGCCATGGCAAAACTGATGGTCACCGACAACGCCTTCGACGTCGCCAACCAGTGCCTGCAACTGCATGGCGGCTACGGCTATCTGGCCGACTACGGGATCGAAAAGATCGTGCGCGACCTGCGCGTGCACCAGATCCTCGAAGGCACGAACGAGATCATGCGGCTGATCACCGCCCGCGCGCTTCTGGCGGAGCGGGGGTGATGGCCGACATCCTGATCCGGAGGGAGGGCCGCGCCGGGCGGATCACGCTGAACCGGCCCGGCGCGCTGAACGCGCTGACCTACGAGATGTGCCTGGCGATCGACCGGGCGCTGATCGACTGGGCTTCGGACGCGCGGATCGCGCTGGTCCTGATTGACGCGGTGGGCGAGCGCGCCTTCTGCGCCGGGGGTGACATCGCCGAGATGTATGCGACCGGCCGGCGCGGCGATTACGCCTATGGCCGCCGCTTCTGGGCCGACGAGTACCGGATGAACGCGCGCATTGCGGAATACGCCAAGCCTGTCGTCAGCTTCCTTCAGGGCTTCACGATGGGCGGCGGCGTCGGCGTCGGCTGCCACGGCAGCCACCGGATCGTCGGCGAGACCGCGCAGGTCGCGATGCCCGAATGCGGCATCGGACTGGTGCCGGACGTCGGCGGCAGCTTCATCCTGGCCACCGCGCCGGGGCGGCTGGGCGAATACCTCGGCACCACCGGGGCGCGGATGGGGCCGGCGGACGCGATCCTGGCGGGCTTCGCCGACCATTTCGTCCCCGAAGCCGCCTGGCCCGCGCTGAAGACCGGGCTGATCGCCACCGGCGACCTGGCGGGCCTTGCCGCATTCCTGCAAACGCCGCCCGAGGGGCGCCTTGCCGCGCTGCGCCCGCGGATCGACGCGCTGTTCGCGGCCGACACCCTGGCCGGCATCGCCGGTGCGCTCGACCTTGACGGATCGGACTTCGCGGCCGAGGCGCGGCGGGCGCTGGCACGCGCGGCGCCCTTGTCGGCGGCCTGCGCGGTCGAGATGATCCATCGGTTGCGTGGTCACGCCACCCTGCGCGATGCGCTGGAATTGGAGTATCGTTTCACCTGGCGGGCGATGGAGCAGGCGGATTTCCTCGAAGGGATCCGCGCCGCGATCATCGACAAGGACCGCACCCCCCGCTGGCGCCATGCCGGGCCCGGGGCGGTGCCGGTCGAGCATGTGACGGGAATGCTGGCGCCTTTGGGGGCCGACACGCTGAACTTCGGAAAGGACTGAGACATGAAGATCGGATTCATCGGCCTTGGCAACATGGGCGCCCCGATGGCGCTGAACCTCGTCAAGGCGGGGCACGCGGTCACGGGCTTCGACACCGCCGCGCCGATGCCCGAGGGCGTGACGCGGGCCGGCACGGCGGCCGAGGCCGCGACGGGCGCCGAGGTCGTCATCACCATGCTGCCGAACGGTGCGATCCTGCGTGCCGTCGCGGCCGAGGTGATTCCGGCGATGTCGAAAGGCGCGGTCCTTTGCGACTGCTCCACCGTCGATGTGGAAAGCGCCCGCACGGTGGCCGCCGATGCCCGCGCGGCGGGCCTTGGCGCGCTGGACGCGCCGGTGTCGGGCGGGGTCGGCGGGGCGGCGGCCGGAACGCTCACCTTCATGGTCGGGGGCGACGAAGCCTCTTTCGCCACCGTCTCGCCGCTCTTCGCCGTGATGGGGCAGAAGGCCGTCCACTGCGGTGCGGCCGGGGCCGGACAGGCCGCGAAGATCTGCAACAACATGATCCTCGGCGTCACCATGATCGCCACTTGCGAGGCCTTCGCGCTGGCCGACAAGCTGGGTCTCGACCGGCAGAAGATGTTCGACGTCGTCTCCACCTCCTCGGGCTATTCCTGGTCGATGAACGCCTATTGCCCGGCCCCCGGCGTCGGGCCGAAGTCGCCCGCCGACGACGGCTACAAGCCCGGATTCGCCGCCGAACTGATGCTGAAGGACCTGCGCCTGTCGCAGATGGCGGCCGAAGGCGCCGACGCCGACACGCCGATGGGCGAGCTGGCGACCCGGCTCTACGAGAGCTTCGTGGAACGCGAGGACGGCCGCGGCATGGACTTTTCCGCCATGCTGCCGCGGTTCGAGAAGCGTCACCGGGGCTGAAACTCGCCGATAATCGCGCCCGACCCCTGCCCTTTCCGCGCCAGACCGCTATACTGCCAGGGAAGACGGAGTGACGCGATGAAGATGCTTACGATCCCGGCCCTCGCGGCCGCCGCCCTGACCGCCACCCTTGCCGCCGGCCTGAGCACGGCGCCGGCCCGGGCCGACGCCAAGGGCTGCCCGCCGGGGCTTGCCAAGAAGGCGGTGCCCTGCGTGCCGCCCGGACAGGCCCGCAAGGGCTGGCACCGGGGCGATTATGTCGGCGACTGGGACTATCACCGGATCCGCTATCCCGACCGCTACGGCCTGCCGCCGCTCCGCGCTGGCGAACGCTACCTGATCGTCGACGGGACGATCCTTGTCGTCGACGAGGACACTTACACCATCGTCACGGTTCTGCGCGCGGTCAGCGCGATCCTGGACTGAAGGACCTTGACGCCGGCCGCGTCGTCCTGGGTGGAGACTGCCGCCGGTCTGTCCCGGCTGGACGTCGAGGCACAGGCGCGGCTGGCGCGGATCGCGCCGGTCGATGTCGCGCGCGGGTCGGTCCTGTTCCGTCCCGGCGAGGCCGCCCGCGGCTTCGTCATCGTCCTCGAAGGCCGCATCGACGTCTGCCTGACCGGTGTCAACGGGCGCGAGATCCTGCTTTACTCGGTCGAACCCGGCGGCTCCTGCGTGCAGACCACGCTGGGCCTGCTGGGCGGCGAGGACTATTCGGGCGAGGCGATCGCGGCCACCGACTGCCGCATCGTCCTGGTTCCCCGCGACACGTTCCTGGCGCTGATGGACCGGTCGGCCGGGTTCCGCGCCCATGTCTTTGTTGCCTTCGCCGAACGCATGCAGGGCATGATGCATGTGCTGGAGCGGGTGGCCTTCATCCGCGTCGAGGCGCGGCTGGCCGAGGCCCTGCTGGCGCTGGCCGAGGAGGGGCTGGTGCAGGCCACGCATCAGGACCTCGCCACGCGCATCGGATCGGCACGCGAAGTGGTCTCGCGCCGGCTCGACTCCTTCGCCCGCGAGGGCTGGGTGGCGACCGAACGCGGCGCGGTGCGCCTTCTGGACCTGGCGGCGCTGCGGCGGCTTGCCGCAGCCTCGGGCGCGGGGTGACTTGGTCACAGACCCGGGTCGCGCGGCGCGGCACTCTGGCGGCATATCCCGGCGTCCGGCTGCGGCGCCGGGGCAGTCATGGAGGACCACATGTTCAAGACCAATGTCGGCGGCATCGACCGCACCCTGCGCATTCTCGTCGGCCTCGCGCTCCTCGCGGGCTTCTTCCTGAACGCCGACGCCTCGATGCGCTGGCTCTACCTGGTCGGGCTCATCCCGCTGGTCACCGGGCTGGTCGGGACCTGCCCGATCTATTCGATGCTGGGGCTGAACACCTGCCCGCTGAAAAAATCCTGACCGGCTGAGTCAGCTGCGCGCGCCGCAGGCGGCGCGCACGCCGTGTCTCGCGGCCGCTGCCGGGCAGCGGCCACTCGATTGGCCTCCGGCGGGAGTATTTCGGCCAGACTGAAAGCCGGACCGAGGTGCGCGCGCAGTCTTGATCGGCGGCCTATTCGGCGGCGACGCGGCGGGGCTTGAGCATCGGCGCGAGGTAGCGCCCGGTGTGGCTTGCGGCGACGCGCGCCACATCCTCGGGCGTGCCGGTGGCGACGATCCGGCCGCCGCCGTCGCCGCCTTCGGGGCCGATGTCGATGATCCAGTCGGCGGTCTTGATGACGTCGAGGTTGTGTTCGATCACCACCACGGTGTTGCCCTGCTCGACCAGTTCGTGCAGCACTTCGAGAAGCTTGCGCACATCCTCGAAATGCAGACCCGTGGTCGGTTCGTCGAGGATGTAGAGCGTGCGGCCGGTGGCGCGGCGGCTCAGTTCCTTCGACAGCTTCACCCGCTGCGCCTCGCCTCCGGAAAGCGTCGTCGCCTGCTGGCCGACCTTGATGTAGCCGAGCCCGACCTGGCAGAGCGCCTCCATCTTCTCGCGGATCGCGGGAATCGCCTGGAAGAACTCGCGCGCGTCCTCGCAGGTCATGTCGAGCACGTCGGCGATGGACTTGTCCTTGAAGCGGATCTCCAGCGTCTCGCGGTTGTAGCGGTGGCCCTTGCAGGTCTCGCAGGTGACGTAGACGTCGGGCAGGAAGTGCATCTCGATCTTGATGACGCCGTCGCCCTGGCAGGCCTCGCAGCGCCCACCCTTGACGTTGAAGGAAAACCGCCCCGGCTGGTAGCCGCGCGCCTTGGCCTCCGGCAGGCCCGCGAACCAGTCGCGAATGGGCGTGAAGGCGCCGGTGTAGGTGGCGGGGTTCGACCGCGGGGTGCGCCCGATCGGGCGCTGGTCGATGTCGATGACCTTGTCTAGATGCTCGAACCCCTTGATCGTCTCGCAGGGTGCGGGCGTCTCGCGCGCGCCGTTCAGGCGGACGGCCGCGTTCTTGTAGAGCGTTTCCACCGTCAGCGTGGACTTGCCGCCGCCGGAAACGCCCGTCACGCAGACGAACTTGCCGAGCGGGAAATCCGCAGTGACGTCCTGCAGGTTGTTGCCGGTCGCGCCGACGACCGTCAGCGCCTTGCCGCTGCCCTTGCGCCGCACTTTCGGCACCGCTATCGCGCGCTGGCCCGAGAGGTACTGCCCGGTCACCGAGGCAGGATCGGCCGCGATCTCGGCCGGTGTGCCGCGCGACACCACGCGGCCGCCGTGCACCCCGGCGCCGGGGCCAATGTCGAGCACATAGTCGGCCTCGCGGATCGCCTCCTCGTCATGTTCGACGACCAGCACCGTATTGCCCTGGTCACGCAGGTTCTTCAGCGTGCCGAGCAGCCGGTCGTTGTCGCGCTGATGGAGTCCGATTGATGGCTCGTCGAGGACGTAGAGGACGCCGGTCAGGCCCGAGCCGATCTGGCTTGCCAGCCGAATGCGCTGGCTTTCGCCGCCCGAGAGCGTGCCCGCGTTGCGGCTGAGCGTCAGGTATTCGAGGCCGACGTTGTTGAGAAAGCCCAGCCGCTCACCGATCTCCTTCAGGATCGCGCGGGCGATCTCGTTGCGCTGCGCGGTCAGCGTGGCAGGCACGGTGGCGACCCAGTCATGCGCCTCGCGGATCGACATCTGCACCACTTCGCCGACATGCAGGCCCGCGATCTTCACCGCCAGCGCTTCGGGGCGCAGGCGGTGGCCGCCGCAGGCATGGCAGGGGCGGTTGTTCTGGTAGCGCTCCATCTCCTCGCGGCTCCAGGCGCTGTCGGTCTCGCGGTAGCGGCGTTCGAGGTTGGGGATCACGCCCTCGAAGGTGCGGCTGACCTCGTAGACCCGGCCGCCCTCGTCGAAGCGGAAGCGGATCTCCTCCTCGCCCGAACCGTAGAGGAAGAGGTGGCGGACGGCTTCGGGCAGGTCCTTCCAAGGCTTGCGCGCGTCGAAACCGTAGTGGCGGGCCATCGCGTCGATGGTCTGGAGGAAATAGGGCGTCTTCGTCTTTGACCATGGGGCGAGTGCCCCGTCCTTCAGCTTCAGCGTGACGTCCGGCACGACCAGGCGTTCGTCGAAGAACAGTTCCGCCCCGAGCCCATCGCAGGTCGGGCAGGCGCCAAAGGGCGCGTTGAACGAGAACAGCCGCGGCTCGATCTCGGGGATGGTGAAGCCCGAGACCGGGCAGGCGAACTTCTCGGAAAAGGTGATGCGCTCCCCCTCGCCCTCCGCCGGCGCGGTTTCCAGGATCGCGATCCCATCGGCGAGGTTCAGCGCGGTGCGGAAGCTGTCGGCCAGGCGCGTCTCCAGCCCCTCGCGCACCACGATCCGGTCCACCACCACGTCGATGTCGTGGCGGAACTTCTTGTCGAGCGTGGGCGGCTCCTCAAGCTCGTGGAAGGCGCCGTCCACCTTGACCCGCTGGAACCCCTGCTTGCGCCAGTCGAGGAATTCCTTGCGGTATTCGCCCTTGCGGTCACGCACCACCGGCGCCATCAGGTAGCCGCGCGTGCCCTCGGGCAGCGCAATGACGGCATCGACCATGTCCTGCACCTGCTGCGCCGCGATGGGCTTGCCGGTCGCCGGGCTGTAGGGGGTGCCGACGCGCGCGAAGAGCAGCCGGAGGTAGTCGTAGATCTCGGTCACCGTGCCGACGGTCGAGCGCGGATTCTTCGAGGTCGTCTTCTGTTCGATGGAAATGGCGGGCGAGAGGCCGGAGATATGGTCGACATCGGGCTTGCCCATCATGTCGAGGAATTGGCGGGCATAGGCGCTGAGTGATTCCACGTAGCGACGCTGGCCCTCGGCATAGATCGTGTCGAAGGCGAGCGAGGACTTGCCGGACCCGGAAAGGCCGGTGATGACCGTCAGCGCATCGCGCGGGATGTCCACGTCGACGGACTTCAGGTTGTGCTCGCGCGCGCCCCGCACCTCGATGAATTTCTGCTCGGCCATGTCCGCCCCCGGTTCCGCCCCTGAGACATAGTCGAGCGCGGGCGAGTCTCCAACCCGAAATTAAGAACGTATGAAGAACATCGGCGGGCCAGTCGCGGCTTCGGCGAACGATACCCACTTCACATTCCTACCCGTGAATATATATTGCACCTGAAAACCCGCCGCCGCGGGCCAACCCGACAGGGAGCAAGGAACCCATGCTGTCCTTCCACAGACCCGACCGCGACCCCGCCCGCATCGACCCGCGGGACGCGGTCCGGCGCGCGGGCGACGGCACGCTTGTCCTCATCGACGTGCGCGAGGCGGCGGAGGTTTCGGCGACGGGCCGGGCGCGGGGCGCGCTCCATATCCCGCTCGCGCTGGTGAAGCTGCGCTGCGACCCAGGCGCGCCCGACTGCCCGCCGGCGCTCGGCCGCGAACGGGCGGTCGCGCTCTACTGCGCCTCGGGCGGGCGCAGCCAGATGGCGGCGCAGGCGCTGCGCGATCTTGGCTATGCGGAGGTCTACAACATCGGCGGGCTTGGCGACTGGATCGCGGCCGGCGGCGCGGTGGAACGCTGACCGCACCGCCGAATGCCAGGCGCACGGGGGGCTGTCTGCCCCCCGCACCCCCCGAGAGTATTTTAACCAGACTGAAAGGAATTTCGGTTCGAGTGGGGGTGCGGTACAGGCGGGAGCGCCGATGACCGCCCAGAGTGAAAGCGCCCCGTCTCCCCGGCATCAGCCGCCCGAGGCGGGGCGCCGACCGCCCCCCTCATTCATTCTGGCGCAAATACTCCGGGGGAGTCCTCGCGCGGCGCGCGAGGACGGGGGCAGCGCCCCCTTTCCCTTCAGATGTGGAGCGCGCGGCCGTAGGCGTCGAGCACCGCCTCGTGCATCATCTCGCTCAGCGTCGGATGCGGGAACACGGTTTCCATCAGCTCGCCCTCGGTCGTCTCCAGCGTGCGGCCGACGACATAGCCCTGGATCAGTTCCGTCACCTCCGCCCCGACCATGTGGGCGCCCAGAAGCTCGCCCGTCTTCGCGTCGAAGACGGTCTTGATCAGCCCTTCGGGCTCGCCGAGCGCGATGGCCTTGCCGTTGCCGATGAAGGGGAAGCGGCCGACCTTGACGGTATAGCCCGCCTCCTTCGCCTTCGCCTCGGTCAGGCCGACGCTGGCCACCTGCGGATGGCAATAGGTGCAGCCGGCGATGGAATTCGGCTTGATCGGGTGCGGATGGCCACCCGCGATCAGTTCGGCGACCATCACGCCTTCGTGGCTGGCCTTGTGCGCAAGCCAGGGCGCGCCCGCGATGTCGCCAATCGCATAGAGCCCCTCCACCCCGGTGCGGCAGAATTCGTCCGTCACGACATGGGTGCGATCGATCTTCACGCCAAGCGCCTCGAGCCCGAGGTTCTCCACGTTGCCGACGATGCCCACGGCGGAGATGACGGTGTCGAAGTCCTGCGTTTCGGTCTTGCCGTCCTTCTCGATATGCGCAGTCACGCCGACACCGGGCTTGCGGTCGAGCTTCTTGACCATGGCCTTCTCGACGATCTTCATGCCCTGCTTGACGAAGGACTTCTTCGCGAAGGCGGAGATCTCGGCGTCCTCGACCGGCAGCACCCGGTCCATCACCTCGACCACCGTCGTATCGGCGCCGAGCGTGTTGAAGAAGCTGGCGAACTCGATGCCGATGGCGCCGGAGCCGATGACGAGAAGCTTTTTCGGCATCCGCTTCGGCTGCAGCGCGTGCTTGTAGGTCCAGACGAGGTCGCCGTCGGCCTCGAGGCCCGGCAGTTCGCGGGCGCGCGCGCCGGTGGCCAGCACGATGGCCTTCGCGGTCAGCTCCTCGGTGCCCTTGTCGGTCTTCACCGAGACGACGCCCTTCGCCGGCAGCGTCGCCGCGCCCATGAAGACCGTCACCTCGTTCTTCTTCATCAGGTGGCCGATACCGCCCGAAAGCTGCTTGGCGACGCCCCGCGAGCGGGCGACCACCGCGTCGAGCTCGAAGCCGATCCCCTCGGCCTTCAGCCCGAATTCCTTGGCGCGGTGCATCAGGTGGAAGACCTCGGCCGACCGCAAGAGCGCCTTGGTCGGAATGCAGCCCCAGTTCAGGCAGATGCCGCCGAGGTGCTCCCGCTCCACGATCGCTACCTTGAGCCCAAGCTGCGCGCCCCGGATCGCGGCCACATAGCCGCCCGGACCCGCCCCGATCACGATCATGTCGAACGTCTGCGCCACGGTCTTTCCTCCCTCAGAAAAAGTAGTTTGCCATTAAACTAATTTCTTCCAGCGCGCAATCGCCCTGACGGATGGGTGCCTTGCACGGGGTGCAAGCCTACCCGCCCAGCCCGCGCACGACCGCGCCGTAACCGCCGCCATCCAGGAACGCGCGTTCCTCCGGCGTCGTGTCCCGGCCGAGGGCAGCGTTGCGGAAGGGGAAGCGGCCGAAGCGTCGGATGACCTCGCGATGGGCGCGCGCGTGCAGCGCATAGCCCTTGCCGGTCAGGGGCAGGTTGCGCTCCGTCAGGTCGACGGACAGGTCCTGATCGGCGAGATCTTCCGAATGCTCGAACGGCATGTAGAAGAAGACCCGCTCCGGCTCCGCGACCTTGAGGTCGTGCCCCTGCGCGATGGCGCCGCGCGCGGCCGCGCGGGCCACGGCATCGGTGGCGAAGGCGCGCGCGTCGCCGCGAAACATGTTGCGCGGGAACTGGTCGGTCAGGATGAGATAAGCCAGCGCGCCCTGCGGCGTGTCGCACCAGTCCGCAAGGCCGCCGTCGCGCGCCTGCGCCCAGAGTGCGCCGAACCTGTCCCGGATCGTCGCGTCGACGGCATCGACGGCGGCATACCAGCCCGCCTCGCCGATATCCTCAAGCCAGAAACGCACGATCTCCTTCGCTCCGGTCATCGCCGCCCTCCTTTCGTTCTGCCAAGGGTGGCAGGGTCGGCCGGGCTTGGCCAGAGCTATTCCTGCCCGTCGTGGCGCACAGGCTCTGCGCGCGCCTCGATCGCGGCCTCGATGGCGACGGCCGAGGCGGTGGGCGCCAGCGGACGATAGGCGCCGGTATGCTCCACCGACGGCGCCGCGCGCCGCGTCATCCGCCAGGCGGCGTAGGCGGCAAGCAGGGCGAAGAGGACCGCGATGAACAGGAAGAACCCGTCCGGGCCGAAGTGGGACATGATCCAGCCGGTCAGGATCGGGCCGCCGATCGCGCCCAGCCCGTTGATGAAGATCAGCCCGGCCGAGGCCGCGGCCATGTCGGAGGGTTCGAGGAAATCGTTCGTGTAGGCCAAGAGCAGCGAATAGAGCGGGTTCGACACCCCGCCCATCACCGCGCCGACCAGGACGAGCGCCACGAAGTTCACCTCGACCACAAAGGGAATGACGGTCGCCGCGGCGCCGAGGGCGGACAGCGCCAGCACCAGCCGCCGCCGGTCCATCCGGTCTGACATCCAGCCGATCGGATACTGCGCCACCAGCCCGCCGAGGTAGATCCCGGCGATGAAGATCGACAGGTCGCGCACGCTGAGCCCGACCGAGGAGCCCCAGACCGAGGCCATGCCGAACTGCGCCGAGAAGACGCCGCCAAGGATGAAGATGCCGACGCAGCCCAGCGGCGAGGTGCGGTAGAGGCTGACGAAGTTCAAGGGCTTGGTCAGCTCGAACGCGGGGGCCTGCGCGACCGACAGCAGGATCGGCGTGAAGGCGAGCGACACGAGGATCGAGGGCAGGACGAAGAGGAAATAGCCCGACGGATCGCCGAGGTTCAGGAGCGCCTGGGAGGAGACGATGCCCAGCATCTGCATCATCATGTAGAGCGACAGCGCCTGCCCGCGCGTCTCGTTCGTGGAGGCGTTGTTGAGCCAGCTTTCGGCGGTGATGTAGACGCCCGAGAAGGAAAACCCGATGACGACGCGCATGATGACCCAGGCGACCCAGTCCGGCGCCGCGGCATAGGCGACAAGCACGGCCGAGATCATCGAGCCGAGGGCGGCGAAGACGCGCACATGCCCGACGCGGCGGATCATGTTCGGCGTCATCCGCGACCCGAACAGGAAGCCCAGGAAATAGGCCGACATGACATAGGCCATCTGGTTGGTCGAAAACCCCTCGATCGCGCCGCGCACGCCCAGGAGCGTGCCCTGCACGCCGTTGCCGATCATCAGGAGCATCATGCCGAGGAGCAGGGCCCAGGAGTTGCGCAGGACGGTCAGCATGGGGCCTCCGATGGCTTTTTCATTCGCTATCCCGCCGCCGTCGGCGCGGCTTCCCCGGCTGCGACGCGGCACCTGCCGGATGCGTCACGGCCGCGCGTCCGGAATCAGCAGCGACGCATCGCCGTAGGAGAAGAAACGATATCCCGAAGCGATGGCATGGGCATAGGCCCTGCGCATCCGTTCAGCCCCCATCAGCGCCGAGACGAGCATGAGGAGCGTGGATTTCGGCAGGTGGAAGTTGGTCACCAGCGCATCGGTCACCCGGAAGGTGAAGCCAGGGTAGATGAAGATGTCGGTCGGGCCGCGCCAGGGCTCGACCCGGCCCGACCGCGCCGCCGTCTCGATCAGCCTGAGCGCGGTGGTGCCGACCGGGATGACCCGACCGCCCGCGGCCTTCGTCGCGTTGATCTCTGCCGCCGCCGCCTCGGTCACCTCGCCCCATTCGGCGTGCATCTTGTGGGTCGTGACGTCCTCCACCTTCACCGGCAGGAAGGTGCCCGCGCCCACGTGCAGCGTGACATGGGTAAAGGCAACACCGCGCGCCGCCAGCGCCTGAAGCAGCGGTTCGTCGAAGTGGAGCGAGGCGGTCGGCGCCGCGACGGCGCCCTTTCGCCGCGCCCAGACGGTCTGGTAATCGGTCTTGTCGCGGGCATCGGGCGCGCGCATCTGGGCGATGTAGGGCGGCAGCGGCATGTCGCCCGCCTCTGCCAGGGCTTCGTCGAAATCCTCGCCCGCAAGGTTGAAGGACAGTTCCGCCTGCCCCTCCGCGATCCGCTCCACCCGCGCCGTCAGCCGGTCGGAGAATCGGATGTCCTCGCCCGCCCGAACCTTGCGCAGCGGCTTGAGAAGGGCCGCCCAGCGGCCTTCCGGGCGGGGTTCCAGCAGCGTCGCCTCGATCCGCGCGGTGGCCGGCCCCTGCCCCGTGGCACGGGTGCGCGTGCCGCTCAGCCGGGCGGGGATCACCCGGGTGTCGTTCAGCACCAGCCGGTCGCCGGGGCGCAAGATCTGCGCCAGGTCGCCGACGACCCGATCCGCGATGCGGTCGCCCTCGACCACCAGCAGGCGCGCGGCACTTCGCGGACTGACGGGGCGCGTGGCGATCAGCCCCTCGGGCAGGTCGAAGTCGAAGTCGGTCAGTTTCATTCGTCGATCCCCGGCGGGGCGGAACGGAAGATCTCGCGGAACATTCCGGGCGTCAGGATCGAGAGCGGATTGACCCGGATGCGCGGGGTCGCGGCCGGCCCTTGCATGGTGTAGTTGAAGCCGAAGAGCCCCTCGCCCTTCTTCGACACGATGCGCCCGATCCCGTTGAGAAGGTAGACGGGCGAGATCGTGCCTTGCAGATCCAGTTCCTTGACGTCGGACCGGTAGAGGCCCGCGACCGAGATGCCCATCGAGGCGCCGGTCGCCGCGCCGTCGCGAATCTCGACCGCGTCCGGCGTCATGCGGAAACGGCCCGAGGCGCGGTTGAAGAGGATGCCCGGCCCGTTCAGCTGGTCGATCAGACCGACGACAGAGATCGCGTCGAGAAGGCCCGCCAGCGCGGGCGCATCGACGACGCGGATGGTGCGCATCTCGACCGTGCCCGAATAGTGGCCCCTTTCGCCCTCGGGCTGGAGGACGAGGTCCAGCGTGCCGCCGCGCGCGCGGGTGAAGACGCCCGCCGCGCGCATCGTGGCGCCCGCGTCGTCGGACTGCACGCGGAAACCCGACCGCCCGCCCATCGGCACCATCGCGCCCGTCACCGGCGCCTCGCCGTTCACCAGCCCGGTGAAGCGGCCCGAAAGCCCGCCCTCGTCGGTGAAATCGCCGCGGAACCGCGTCAGGCGGATGCCCTCGCTGACGCGCACCCGGTCGAGCGCGACCGAGATCGGACCCGACCGGGCCGACGCCTGCCCCCCCGCCCCGAGCGTGACGCCGGTCAGGTCCGCCGAACCCGAGGTGATCGCGAGGGCGGGCGGCTGTCCCGCGCCGCGCCCGCGCAGTTCGACCGCCCCCTCGAACCAGCCGCCGAGCGACACCTCGGGAAAGGACGCCGACTCGAACCGGCCATCCGGCGCCATCGTGACCGCGCCCGAGAGTGACAGGCCCGCCGCCTCAAGCTCCAGCGACTCGACCGTCGCCGGCCGGTCGAGCACGCCCGAGACGTCGAGCCGCCCCTGCGCCCCGGCCGGCTTCGACCAGCC
This sequence comes from Albidovulum sediminis, assembly GCF_025380365.1. Classification (GTDB taxonomy): domain Bacteria; phylum Pseudomonadota; class Alphaproteobacteria; order Rhodobacterales; family Rhodobacteraceae; genus Albidovulum; species Albidovulum sediminis. The sequence continues at coordinate 727,336 of NZ_JAOCQF010000001.1, read as the reverse complement.
CAGCGACGGGATCGCCATCGCCAGCCCCGCCAGCCCCGAGGTCAGCCGGTAGCGCGTGGGCTCGCCCCGGACGAGGTCCAGCGCGATTTCCCCCAGCCCCTGCCCGCTTACGGAGCCTTCGGGCAGGTTCAGGCCGAAGGCCGACAGGAACGTGCGCGACAGTTCGACCGAGCCCGTGACGCTGCTTTTCCCGCGCGCCTCGGGGGCCGCGTCCTGCCGCCAGGCCACGTCGAAGCCCGCGCCCGACAGTCTTCCCGCCCCCCGGATGCTCACCCCGGTCTTGTCGGCGATGACCGCAAGCCGGTCGGCCGTCAGGTCGTGGCCCGGCACGATCGTGCCGGAGCGGACTTCGGAAAGCTGCGCGGTCGCGCGATAGTCGACGTCGGCAATGGTCAGGCCCTTGCGGAAGGGCAGTACCAGCCGGGTTTCCGCGCGCGCGCGCCCCTCTGCCAGGTCGATGCCACGCCCGGCCTTGCGCATCACCTCGAGCGGCGGCTGGTCCAGAAGTGACAGCGCCGCGGTGATCGTGCTTTCGGTCTTCAGGTCGAACCGGCCGATCGCCGGCTTGACGCGGATGTCGTCCACGCGCATCGCCGACCCGGCGACCGAGACCGGCCCGCCCTCCGCCGCGGCGACCGTCCCGCGGCTGGCGCTGAGCGTGAAGGTGAAGTTCTCCAGAAGCGCGTGCCCCGCCCCGCCGGTGATCGGCGGCATCGACTTCAGGAACCGCACCGCGGCATCGCGAAACTCGAAGCCCAGCGAAAAGACAGGCGCCGCGCCGGGCCGCAACCGAAGCGCCCCGCGGGCATTGAACGCCTCCCCCCCGAGCAGGTTTTCCTGCAGCCATTCCCGCGTCTTGGCGGCCAACTTGACAGGCCAGAGCTCCACCACGCGCCGCGCGGCGATGCGCTCCATCTCTCCGTCAAGCGCGACATTCCAGCCCGCGTCCGCCGCCTCGGCAAGGCCCCGCACCGTCACGCGCCGCCCCTCGTCGAACAAGGTGAGCTGCCCGAGCGAGACGCGGAAGGGGTCAAGCGTCAGCTTGAAATCCATCAGCCCGTCCGCGAAGGCAAGCGGCGTCGCAAAGAGCCCCTCCGGGTTGCCCGACAGGTGGCCGAGGCGCAACTGCACCGCCATCGCCTCGGGGAACCCGCTCTCCATCCCCTGAAGCCGCGCGCGCGCGTCACCCGAGGCGCTGAGCGACGGGCTTTCGAGGACGATCTCGGAGAAATCGAGCTGTTCGAGCGCGGGCGCATAGGCCATCGCCACCCGCGCCCGGTCGAAGGGCAAGGGCGCCACGTCCGGGCGCGGCTTCAGCGCGCCGGCGCCGATGTCAAGCTCGGCCTGCATCACCTGCACGTCGCCGTTGCGGTCGATCCCCGTGCGCAGCGCCCCCGAGATCGGCGCCTCGAGCGCGCCGAGCCAGGAGAGCGCCGGCGACTGCGCCGCGAGGTCCTGCGCCGGCACGCCGGAGATGCGGGCGATGATCCCGGCCTCCGAATTCGACTTCTCGGTCGAGAACGACAGTTCCACCTGCGCAGGGTCCCCGCCCGCCCCGGCGACGGAAAAGACCACGTCATAGGCCAGCCGCGCCGTGTGCTGGGTCAGCGACATGCGCCCGTCGCTGACCGTCCAGGACTGCCGCGTGCGGTCGTCCTCGAACCGGATCGCAAGGCCGCTCACCTCGATCCGCTCGATCGCGCGCAGGACCGGCAGCGCGAAGGCGCGGTCGATCTCGTCGAGGATCTGCCCGGGGCTGAGCGCGGTGCCGGCGACAACCCCGGTTTCGGGCAGCGCGATGTCGAAGCTGCCGTCGGCGGTGCGCCGGAGCGCGACGCGCGCGCCCTGCAGGCGCAGGCTGCGCGGCTGCACGATCCCGTCGAGAAGCGGGCGCGGCCAGAAGCTTGCGCCGACGCTGTCCAGCATCGCCAGCCGCCGCCCGGAGGGCGAAAACAGCTCCACGTCCTTGACGCGGATGCGGGGCGCGAATCCCGCCTCGACCACCGCCTCGACCGACCCCAGTTGCACCGTCGCCCGGCCGGCAAGCCCGGCGTTGGCGCGCGCCTCGATCGCCTCGGCCACCCAGTGCGGCGCCGAGATCGCCCGCCCCGACAGGCCGAGCGCGAGGACGACCGCGCCGAAGACAAGCGTCGTCAGCACCGCGAAGATGAGCGCGCGCACCGGCCAGCGCAGGTGCCGTCTGACAGGTTTTGCCTTGACCTCGTTCATCGTCGCCTTGTGGTCGCTTGCCCCGCCCCCCTTTAACTTCGAGGGACAGCGATTAAAACATATAGCGACACAGACCGGCAAAGGATTGCGGAAATGCTCAACCCCGGCGATATCGCCCCCGGATTTTCCCTGCCCCGCGACGGCGGCGGCACCGTCGCGCTCGCCGATCACGCGGGCCGGCCCGTCGTGATCTACTTCTACCCGAAGGACGATACCCCTGGCTGCACGACCGAGGCGCTGGACTTCACCCGCCTCGCCGCGGATTTCGCCGCCGCCGGCGCGACCGTGATCGGCATCTCGAAAGACAGCGTGGCCGCGCATGACAAGTTCTGCCGCAAGCACGGGCTGGGCATCACTCTGGCCTCCGACGCCGAGGGCGACACCTGCGAACGCTACGGCGTCTGGGGCGAGAGAAGCATGTACGGGCGCACCTACATGGGCATCGAGCGCGCGACCTTCCTGATCGGCGCGGACGGGCGCATCGCGCGCGTCTGGCCGAAGGTCAAGGTCGCGGGCCACGCCGAAGAGGTGCTGGCCGCCGTCCGCGCGCTCTGACGCATTACTCCGCCTTGCCACAGGCGCGGCGCTCTGCCATCCCGGCGACGATGGGAACCCGGAGGGGGCAATGACGAAAAGCCTGGCCGAGCGCGCCGACGAGGTGCTCAGAACCGCGGACGGGCGCGCCAAGACGGCGCTGTCGCATGCCCACGCCGCCGACTGGGTCGCGGCGCGCAAGGCGGGCACGCCGCTGCCGGTCGGCCGCGCGACGCCGCCCGACCGGCCCGCGCGCCCGGCGCGGCCCGAGCTTCTTCCCCCCCGCGACGTGCCGCGCCGCCGCCCCGGCACGGCGCAGGGGCGCGTCGCGCTTCTGCATACGTTGGCGCATATCGAGTTGAACGCGGTCGACCTGCACTGGGACATCGTCGCCCGCTTCACCGATGTGACCATGCCGATGGGGTTCTATGACGACTGGGTCAAGGCTGCGGACGAGGAATCCAAGCATTTCAACCTTCTGTGCGACTGCCTTGAGGCGATGGGAAGCCATTACGGCGCGCTGCCCGCGCATGTCGGGATGTGGCGCGCGGCCGAGGATACGGCGGACGACCTGATGGGGCGTCTGGCGGTGGTGCCGATGGTGCTCGAGGCGCGCGGGCTCGACGTGACGCCCGGCATGATCGAAATCTTCCGCAAGGCGGGCGACGCGCAGGCCACCACCGCGCTGGAAACCATCTACGCCGAGGAGGTGGGCCATGTCGCCTATGGGGCGAAGTGGTTCAACTTCCTCTGCGGGCGCGCGAACCTTGATCCCAAGGACAGCTTCCACACCCTTGTCCGGCGCTATTTTCACGGCGCGCTGAAGCCGCCCTTCAACGAGGAAAAGCGCGCCGAGGCGGGGCTGCCGCCCGACTTCTACTGGCCCCTGGCCGAGGACTATCCCCCCGCCTTCCGCCCGGACGCGCAACCGGGCACCCCCTGACCGATCGGCGCCTTCCTGCCAAGTGCCGCGCCGGCGGGCGCAAAACTGTTGCCCCACCGCCTTCGTCCCGCTAATCCGGCAGATGTTGCGGCCACCCCGGGGGGGGCCGGAACCCGCGAAAATGCTGCTGAACGGGGACCATCTGCTTGCCGGCACGACTTTCACATCGCGTTCACGCGTTTCTTGAGCGCCGCCTACCGGAACAGCGCCTGTTCCTGAAATCCGACACTGCCACGCGTTTCGTCCGCCTCAGGCCCTCGACCCAGGCCGCCGTCATTCTCGGCACCGGTCTCATCGTAGCCTGGACGATCGTCGCCACCGCCATCGTGGTGATGGACCAGATCGGCGCCGGCGGCAGCCAGGAACGGATGCAGCGCGAACAGGCGATGTACGAGATGCGCCTTGACGACATGTCGCGCGAGCGTGACCTGCGCGCCGCCGAGGCCGCGGCCGCGCAGGAACGCTTTGCCCTGGCACTGCAACAGGTTTCCGAGATGCAGGCGGCCCTCCTGACCTCCGAGGAACGCCGCAAGGAGCTTGAAACCGGGATCGGCGTGATCCAGGCGACGCTGAAGCACACGATGCGGGAACGCGATGCGGCCCGGGCCGAGGCGCTGGAACTTGCCGACGCGGGCGAGGGCCAGGCCGCGGCAGAGGGCCCGGCGGTCGAGGATGTGACCGGCACGCTCGAATTCCTGACCGACGCGCTGGACCGCACCGCGGGCGAACGCGACCTGATGGCGCAGGCCGCCGACGGCGCGCAGGAGGAAACCCGCGAAGTCGCCTACGAGATGCGGCTTCTGGAAGAACGCCACAACGAGATCTTCGCCCGTCTCGAAGACGCCGTGACGGTATCGATGGAGCCGCTCGACCGGATGTTCACCGAAGCCGGCATGAACCCCGACGACCTGATCGACACCATCCGCCAGGGCTATTCCGGCCAGGGTGGACCGTTGGGTCCGCTGCTGCCGCCCCTGCCCGCCGACGAGGCCGACGCGGGCGCGATCGCCGACCACGCCCGCGCATCGGCGATCCTTGACGGGCTCGACCGGATGAACATGTACCGGATCGCGGCAGAGCGCCTGCCCTTCGCGATGCCGCTGAAGACCTCGTTCCGCTACACTTCGCCCTTCGGGCGCCGCTGGGGCCGCGCGCACGAGGGCGTTGACCTGGCCGGGGCGCACGGAAGCCCGATCTACGCCACCGCCGACGGTGTGGTGACCCATGCCGGCCCCGAAAGCGGTTATGGCCAGCTTGTCACCATCCGCCATGAATTCGGTCTGGAAACCCGCTACGGCCACCTCTCGGGCATCGACGTGAAGGTGGGCCAAAAAGTCTCGCGCGGGGACAAGATCGGTGCTATGGGGAATACCGGTCGCTCGACCGGGACGCATCTGCACTATGAAGTGCGCGTGAACGGGTCGGCGAAGAACCCGATGACATACATCAAGGCTGGAAAGAATGTTTTCTAAAAGCAGAATCAACGAGCCGGTCGCGAAATCCAGCCCCGAGGCTCAGACGACGCGCACCTCCGAACCCGCCCCGGCGACGAAACCCGCCTATGAGTTCGCGACCGCGGCCCCCAAGGCGAAGCCGCCGGCAAGCATCCTGTCGGCCGATCTGACCGTGGTCGGCAACCTCCGGACCACGGGCGACATCCAGGTGGAAGGCACCGTGGAGGGCGACATCCGCGCGCATCTGCTGACCGTGGGCGAAAGCGCCACCATCAAGGGCGAGATCGTGGCCGACGACATCGTCGTGAACGGCCGCGTCGTCGGCCGCGTGCGCGGGCTGAAGGTGCGGCTCACCGCCACCGCGCGGGTCGAGGGCGACATTATCCACAAAACCATCGCGATCGAGAGCGGCGCGCATTTCGAAGGCTCGGTCCAGCGCCAGGATGACCCGATCTCGGCCGGGTCCGGCGCGGCGAAATCCGCCCCCATCGCAGCGAAGTGATCCGATCCCGACCGGAAGACCCGACGGGGCGCCAGCAGGCGCCCCTTTTTGTTTCTCACCCCGTCTCGACCAGGCGGCGGTACATGTGCCAACTGGCGTGGCCAAGCACCGGCAGGACGATGAAGAGGCCAAGGAACATCGGCAGCATCCCGACGAAAAGCGCGACGGTGATGACGCCACCCCAGGCCAGCATGACCGGCAGGTTGGCAAGCGTGGCCTGAACCGAATGGATCATGGCGCTGACGAAATCGACCTCGCGCTCCAGCAGGAGCGGCAAGCCGACGACCGAGATGGCGAAGAGGACCGCCGAGAAGCCCGCCCCCACCGCGGTGCCGATCAGGAGCATCAGGGGGCCGCTCCCCTCGAGGAAGATCTGCGCCAGCGTCATCGACCCGCTGAAGGCCCGGAGCCCCAGGAACAGCGCGAAAAGCGCGTGGGCGACGAAGACCCAGAACAGGAAGAAGACGATGATGACGGCGGCGAGCGCGGGGATCTGCCGGTCCTTCTGGGCGAAGACCACCCCCAGCACCGCGCGCCAGCCGGGCCTCTCCCCCGCCTCGATCCGCCGGCTGACCTCGTAAAGGCCGACCGCGGCGAAGGGGCCGATCAGGGGAAAGCCCACCGCGAGCGGCGCGATCCACCACTCCTGACCGGCGGCGGAGTAGATGCGCAAGAGGACCATCCCGCCCGCCACGTAGACGGCGCTGAAGAACAGGCCGAAGAGCGGCGCCCGCAGGAAGTCCCCAAGCCCGGCGACGAGCGCCGCGCGGATGTCGCCGAAGCCTGCGGTGCGAATCTCCGGTAACGGGTCGGGCCCCGACGCTGCGTCCGACATCATGCCTCCTCCCTGATGCATGGGTGGAAGCTAAGGCACCGGTACGCCCGATGACAAGCGCCGGATGCGGGGGCCCTGCGATCAGCCCTCGGCCTGCGCCTCGGCCCGGCTCTTGCCGGCCACGTCCATGGCCAGCGTCGCCGCCATGAAGCCGTCGAGGTCGCCGTCGAGCACGCCCTGCGTGTCCGAGGTCTCGTAGCCCGTGCGCAGGTCCTTCACCATCTGGTAGGGCTGCAGGACATAGGAGCGGATCTGGTTGCCCCAGCCCGCATCGCCCTTTGCCGCGTGCTGGGCGTTGATCTCGGCGTTGCGCTTGTCAAGCTCCAGCTGGTAGAGCCGCGCCTTCAGCGCCGCCATGGCGTTCGCGCGGTTCTGGTGCTGCGACTTCTCGGAACTGGTCACGACGATATTGGTCGGCAGGTGGGTGATGCGAACCGCCGAGTCGGTGGTGTTGACGTGCTGGCCGCCCGCACCCGACGACCGGTAGGTGTCGATCCGGATCTCGTTGTCGGGGATCACGATCTCGATGTTGTCGTCGACGACCGGATAGACCCAGACCGAGGAAAACGAGGTGTGCCGCCGCGCCGCGGAGTCGTAGGGCGAGATGCGAACCAACCGGTGAACGCCGGATTCCGATTTGAGCCAGCCATAGGCGTTCGGCCCGCTGATCTTGTAGGCGGCAGAGCGGATGCCCGCCTCCTCGCCCGGCGTCTCGGCCTGCAACTCGACCTTGTAGCCCTTCTTCTCGGCCCAGCGAACATACATCCGGGCGAGCATCGACGCCCAGTCGCAGCTTTCGGTGCCGCCCGCGCCGGCGTTGATTTCAAGGAATGTGTCGTTCCCGTCCGCCTCGCCGTCAAGCAGCGCCTCAAGCTCCTTGGCGGCGGCGAATTCCTTCAGCGCGCGCAGCGCGGCCTCGGCCTCGGCCACGATCTCGGTATCGCCCTCGGCCTCGCCCAGTTCGATCAGGTCGACGTTGTCGGTCAGGTCGCGGTCGATGCGGCGGTAGGTCTCCACCTGATCCATCAGGGTCTGGCGGTCGCGCATCAGCTTTTGCGCGCGGGCCGGATCGGACCACAGGTCGCCGTCCTCGATCATGGCGTTGAACTCTTCGAGCCGGTGCGGCGCGGTTTCCCAGTCCATCCGCTGGCCCAGAAGCCTCAGCGTCTTCCGGATCGCCTCGACCGTGTTCTGCGTTTCGGCGCGCATCTGGCCGTTCCTTCCATCCAATCCCGCCGCGCCTGATACCCGAGCCGGGACGCCCGGGCAAGGGCGGCCCGGCGCCGGCGGCGCCGCCCGTCCTGTCAGTAAAGCCCGCCCGAATTCAGCGTTCCGAAATCGGCCTTGTCCGGGATGACCACGGTTTCGCCGGTCGATGTCGTGACCGCAGTCCCGGTTTCCTCCTCTGTCTCGCCACGCGCGAAGAGGGGCAGGTTCTGGGTCACGCCGAAGCCGCCGTCGACCAGCGCACCCAGGCCGAAGATCGGAATCACGCCATCGCGGAAATATTCCGCCTGGACGAAGTCGCCGCTGACGCCGGGCGGAAGCTGTTCGCCGGTGTAGCGGTCGATGTTGATGAAATGCCCGCCCGGCGGCACCTTGAACTGCGATCCGCCAAAGCTGTCCACCGCCTTCTTCATGAAGCTGTTGAAGACCGGCACGCAAAGCGTTCCGCCGAAGGCGCCGGGGCCAAGCGTGCGCGGCTGGTCGTAGCCCATGTAGCAGCCCGCCACGATGTTCGAGGTGAAGCCGATGAACCAGACGTCCTTGGCGTCGTTCGTGGTCCCGGTCTTGCCCGCGACCGGCACCGGCAGCCGCACGCCCGAACCTGAGCCGCGGGTCACGACGCCCTGCAGCATCGAGGTCAGCTGATAGGCGGTGATCGCGTCCATCACCCGCTCGCGGTCCGACCGGATGCCGGGCGCGCGCCCCGCGGGCAGGCTTTCGTTGCCGCAGTCGACGCAGGTCCGCTGGTCGTGGCGATAGACGGTGCGGCCCCAGCGGTCCTGCACCCGGTCGACCAGCGTGGGTTCCACCCGCTCGCCGCCGTTGGCGAACATGGCATAGGCCGCGACCATCTTGTAAAGCGTGGTTTCCTGCGCGCCGAGCGCGTTGGCGAGGAACGGCTGCAGGTGGTCGTAGACGCCGAAGCGTTCGGCGTAGCCCGCGACCGTCTCCATCCCGATTTCCTGCGCCACGCGCACCGTCATCAGGTTACGCGACTGCTCGATCCCGGTGCGGAGCGGGGTGAGGCCGTAATACTTGTTCGACGCGTTCTTGGGCCGCCACAGGCCCTGCGGCGTGTCGACCTCGATCGGGGCATCGACGACGATCGTTGCCGGGGTAAAGCCGCTGTCGAGCGCCGCGGCATAGACGAAGGGCTTGAAGGACGAGCCCGGCTGCCGCATCGCCTGCGTCGCACGGTTGAAGACCGAGGACTGGTAGGAAAAGCCGCCCTGCATGGCGATCACGCGGCCGGTGTTCACGTCCATCGCCATGAAGCCGCCCTGCACTTCCGGCACCTGCCGGAGCGACCAGCGATCGAAGCTGCCGTCCTCCTTCACGATGGCCTTGACCATCACCACGTCGCCCGCAGCCACCAGATCGCCCGCGGCCTTCGCCTTCGGGCCGAGCGTGCCGTCGGCCTGCCGCTTGCGCGCCCAGGTGACATCCTCGGCGGGGATGAAATGGCCGTCCTCGTCATCCTCGACCCCCTCGATGCCGATCCGCGCCGAGGTCTCCCCGACCGTCAGCACCACGGCCGGGTGCCAGCCGGGGATGTCGCGCGGGACGTCGACCTCGGCCAGCGCCGCGCGCCATGTCGAGGCATCGGCCAGTTGTTCCGGCGCCAGCGCCCGCGCCGTGCCCCGCCAGACCCCCTGCTTGCGGTCGAAGGATTCGAGCGCCTCCTGCAGTGCGGCGGCGGCTTCCTTCTGCATCTCCGGGTTGACGGTCGCCCGGATCGCGAGGCCGCCGGAAAAGAACTCCTCCTCGCCGAAGCTTCTGGACAGCTGGCGGCGGATCTCGTCGGTGAAGTAGTCGCGCGGCGGCAGCGCCTCGCGGAAGGCGGGGAAATCGCCGTTCTGGACCGAGCGCAGCGGCTGCTCCTTCTCGGCGAGATAGGTCGCCTCGTCGAAATAGCCGTTCTGCCACATCTCGCGCAGGACGTAGTTGCGCCGCTCCAGCAGCCGCTCGCGGTTGCGCACGGGGTGGAAGTTCGACGGCTCCTTCGGCATCGCGGCCAGCGTCGCGGCCTCGTGCGGGGCCAGTTCGCTCAGCGGCTTGTTGAAATAGGTCTGGGCGGCGGCGGCCACGCCATAGCTGTTCTGGCCGAGGAATATCTCGTTGAGGTAAAGTTCCAGGATCTTGTCGCGCGACAGGCTTTCGACCAGCCGGGTGGACAGGATCAGCTCCTTGATCTTGCGCTCCACCGTCTTGTCGCCGGAGAGGAGGAAGTTCTTGGCCACCTGCTGCGGGATGGTCGAGGCGCCGCGCAGGTTCTTGCCGCGCGATTTCACCGCCTCCCAGAGGGCGGCGGCGATGCCGCGGGTGTCGAAGCCCTGATGGGTGTAGAAGTTCTTGTCCTCGGCCGAGATGAAGGCCCATTTCACCAGGTCCGGCACTTCCTCGATCGACACGAAGATGCGCCGCTCCTCGGCGAATTCGTCGATGATGCGCCCCTCGGCCGAATAGATGCGGCTGATGGTCTTGGGGCTGTACTGGGTCAGCTGTTCATGGTTGGGCAGGTCCTGGCCATAGTACCAGAACACGCCGCCCAGAGTCAGGGCGGCGAAGAACAGGCCGGTGATGAGCCAGCTGAACAATCCACCGAAGATGGAAAACAGGAAACGGATCACGCGAAGGTCCTCGAACGGGCGTTCCGTTCTATACAGCCTCGGGCCGCCGGGGTCAAAGCCGCTTGGCCCCGGCAGGCCATGGCGGCGGCGCTGCGGCGGGTCATTGCCGGACCAGCCGCGCCTCGGCGGCGTCCTCGTCCGCCCAGAGGGCAAGCCCCGCCCGGATCGCCTCGGCCATCGCCGCGCGCCAGACCGGATCGACCAGCCGTTCCCGGTCGCGGGGCGAGGACATGAAGCCCAGTTCCACCAGCACGGACGGGATGTCGGGCGCCTTCAGCACCGAGAACGCCGCCTCCTGGATCGGGTGGCGGTGCAGCTGCAGGCCGGCCCGCGCGATCTCGTCCGCAAGCCGCCGGGCCAGCCGGTCGATGCGCGGCGCGGTCTCGGTCCGCGCCATCGCCATCAGCACGCCCGCCACCGCGTCGTCCTGACGCGACAGGTCGACACCGGACAGAAGGTCGGCGCGGTCATGGCGTTCGGACAGGCGCATCGCCGCGTCATCGGCCGCGCCCTCGGCCAGCTTGTAGATCGTGGCCCCCGTCGCCTCCCCCTCCTCGAGCGCGTCGGCATGGAGCGACAGCAGCACATCCGCCCCCGCCCCGCGCGCGATCGAGATGCGCGCCTCGAGCGGAACGAAGCTGTCGTCGGCACGGGTCAGTTCGACGATCATGCCGTCGCGGCGCAGCACCTCGGCCAGTTCCTGCGCGAAGGCGAGCGTCAGATGCGCCTCGCGCAGGGTCTCCGCCTCGGCGCCGGGGTCGATCCCGCCGTGGCCGGGATCGAGCACGACAACCAGCGGGCGGGTGCCGTCCTGGCGCAGCTTCGGCGCCGCCACCGGCGCGGGGCGCAGCGCCGGAAAGTCGGGGTCGGGCGGCTCGCCCGCGCTGGCGGCCAGGTCTGCCGCCGTCGAGGGCGCAAGGCGGATCGCGATGCGCGCGCGCGCGCCTTCCCTTGGCTCCGACGCGGCGGCGACGCGATAGGGCCCGTCCAGCTCCGCGACAAGGCGGGACCAGCCGGGGCGCACGGACCCGAAGCCAAGGGCCGTGACGCGCGCGCTGCGGTCCAGCGCCGCCGCCGTCACTGCCCCGAAATCGACCTCGCGGAAGTCGACGACAAGGCGCGGCGGCCCGTCGAGAAGGAAGACGCGGTAGGGCACCGGCTGGTCGATGGCGATGTCGACGGCGATGCCTGCCTCGGTGTCGGCGATGACCGAGGCAGCGGGATCAAGCCGGGCCAGCGCCGACAACTCCCCCGCCAGCGCCAGCCGGGGCAGAAGCAACGCCACCAAGAGAAGTGTCCGGAAGATCCGCCGCATCCTGCCCGCCTGCCCCGTCCGATCATAGCGCAGGCCGAGGCCCGCGCAAACTCAGCCCCGGCGCCTCATGAACTCGTGAAGCCGGGCCAGCCCCTCGCGGATGTCGGCGGTGGAGCGGGCGTAGGAAAAGCGCAGCGTGCGCGCGCCCCGCACCGGGTCGAAGTCGAGCCCCGGCGTCACCGCGACCCCGGCCTTGTCGAGGATCTCGGCGGCGAGCGCCCGGCTGTCGCCGGTCAGGTCCGACACGTCGGCATAGATGTAGAAGGCGCCATCGGGCGGCGCGATGCGGGTGATGCCCGCCCGCGGCAATCCTTCAAGCATCAGCCGGCGGTTCTCGGCATAGACCGCGCGGTGGCCTTCCAGTTCCGCCCCGCAGTCGAGCGCGGCAAGCGCCGCGACCTGGCTCGCGTGAGGCGCGCAGATGAACATGTTCTGCGCCAGCCGTTCGACTAGGCGGACGTGATCGGGCGGCACCACCATCCAGCCCACCCGCCAGCCGGTCATCGAGAAATACTTGGAGAACGAGTTGATCACGTAGACCTCGTCGCTGATCTCCAGCGCCGAGACGGCGCGGCCCTCGTAGTGCAGGCCGTGGTAGATCTCGTCGGAGACGAAGGCCACGCCGCGCGCCTCTGCCGCCGCGATCAGGCCGCCAAGCGCCGCCCGCGACAGCATCGTGCCCGAAGGGTTGGCAGGCGAGGCGACGATCAGGCCCGCCACGTCCGCCGGGATATCCTCGGGCCGCGGCTGGTAGCGGTCTTCGGCCCGTGTCGGGATGCCCGCGGGCACCAGCGACAGCGCCTTCAGGATCTGCCGGTAGGAGGGGTAGCCGGGTTCCCCCAGCGCCACCCGTTCGCCCGCGTCGAAGAGCGCGGTGAAGGCCAGCAGGAACGCGGCCGAGGAACCGGAGGTGACGATCACCCGCGCAGGGTCCAGATCGACGCCGTACCAGTCGCGGTAAAGCCGCGCGATCCGCGCCCTGAGCGCGGGCAGCCCCAGCGCCACGGAATACCCCAGCGCATCGACCTCCATCGCTTCGGCCAAAGCCCTCCGCGCGCCCGCCGGTGCCGGCGTGGAGGGTTGGCCGATCTCCATGTGGATGATGTGCCGCCCGGCGGCTTCCGCCGCGCGCGCCGCCTCCAGCACGTCCATCACAATGAAGGGATCGACCGATCCGCGTCTTGAAGCCCGCATGCGACTGTCCCTATTCTGGCGCGCAAATCCCGCCCGTACATTCCAGCCCGGGCAGGCAAGGTCAATGCCCCGGGCGGCGTCCGGCGCCACAACCCCTTGCGCCGGGCGGGCCTGTGCCCCATGTGGCGGATCAACCGGCCGGATGGCCCGACGACAGGAAGACGAATGAAACGCTTTGCCCTTGCCCTCGCGCTTTTTGCGGCCCACCCCGCCCATGCCTTCGACATCTCGGCCATGTCGGAGGCAGAGCGCGCGGCCTTCGGTGCCGAGGTGCGCAGCTACCTGCTGGCCAACCCGGAGGTGCTGGTCGAGGTCATCAACGAGTTGGAGCAGCGCAACGCGGCCGCCCAGGCCCAGGGCGATCAGGCGCTGGTCGCGGCCAATGCCGACGACCTGCACGACGACGGCTGGAGCTTTGTCGGCGGCAACCCGGACGGCGACATCACCGTTGTCGAATTCCTCGACTACCGCTGCGGCTACTGCCGCAAGGCGCATGGCGCGGTGGCCGAACTTCTCGCAAGCGACGGCAACATCCGCTTTGTCGTGAAGGAATTCCCCATCCTGGGCGAGGAATCGCTCATGGCCTCGCGCTTTGCCATCGCGGCGCGCATGGTGGCGGGCGACGAGGCCTACGGCAAGATCGGCGCGGGCTTCTACGAAAGCTTCCGCGGCGCGGTGACCGATGCGACGCTGCGCGGTTTCGCGACCGACCTCGGGCTTGACGCCGACGCGATCATGGCGCGGATGGACGACCCGGAAATCACGCAGATCATCGAGAACAACCACCTTCTGGCGCAGCGCCTCCAGATCGCGGGAACGCCGTCGTTCGTGATCGGCGACCAGCTTTTGCGCGGCTACGCGCCCGTCGACGCGCTCAAGGCCATCGTCGCCGAAGAGCGGGGCTGAGGCCGCGCCCATCCCCCGGCGGACCTGTCCGCCGGCCGGATGATCTGGATCATGGCGGGCGAACCGGTGCATCCTAGGGTCCGCACACCCCTGAAGGAGCCGCCCATGCCGCCACCGCTTGACGGAATCGTCGTTCTCGACCTGACCCATGTGCTGGCCGGCCCCTTCGCCGCCACCCAGCTGGCCGACTTCGGCGCGCTGGTCATCAAGGTCGAGCGCCCCGGAACCGGCGACGACACCCGCGCCTTCCCGCCCTTCAAGGACGGCGAAAGCGCCTATTTCGCGGCCCTGAACCATGGCAAGCGGTCGATCGCGCTGGACCTGAAGGCGCCCGCCGACCGCGCGATCTTCGAACGGCTGCTGGCGCGCGCCGACATCCTGCTGGAAAACTTCCGCCCCGGCGCGATGGAGGGGCTGGGCTATGGCTGGGCCGACCTCTCGGCCCGCTTTCCCCGCCTGATCTACGGCGCCGTGTCGGGATTCGGCCATACCGGGCCCGAGGCCGGCAAGCCCGCCTACGACATGGTCGTGCAGGCGCGCGGCGGCGTCATGTCGATCACCGGAGAGGAAGGCGGCCCACCGGTCCGGGTCGGTGCCTCGATCGGTGACGTGGTGGCGGGCATGTACATGGTCCAGGGGCTGCTTGCCGCCCTTTACGCCCGCGACCACAGCGGGCGCGGGGCGAAAATCGACGTCTCCATGCTGGACGCGCAGATCGCGATCCAGGAACACAGCCTCGCCATCACCACCGCCACCGGCACACCCCCCGGCCCCACCGGCGCGCGCCATCCGACCATCACCCCCTTTTCCACCTTCCGCGCCTCCGACGGGTTCTTCGTCATCGCCGCGGGCAACGATGCGATCTTTGCCCGGCTCTGCACCGCGCTCGGCCAGCCGGAACTTGCCCGCGACCCGCGCTTTGCAACCAATGCCGCGCGCTGCGAGCATGTCCACATCCTCAAGCGCCTGATCGAGTCCGAAACGCTGGCCCGCCCCCGCGCCCACTGGATCGCCACGCTCGAGGCACACGGCGTGCCGACGGGCCGGGTGCAGACCATGGCCGAGGCGCTGGCCGATCCGCAGGTTCTGGCCCGCAACATGGTGCTGCCGATCGCGGCCCCGCCGGGCCGGCCCGCCTTCGTCGCCGCCGGCAATCCGGTGAAGATGACCGGGCTTGACGAGCCTTCCGAACGCGCGCCGGCGCCGCTTCTGGATGGCGACCGGGCCTGGGTTCTCGACTGGCTGGCGGGGCGCGAATCGCACCAGCCTGACGCGCCCTGACACTGACCTGCCGCGAACGGACCTTGCCGCGCCCGCGTCCTCGCCTATGGTGGCCGCGCGCGAAAGGAATTCCCGGAGTAGTCCCATGACCGACGAGCCGCTCGTCATCTTCACCCCGTCCGGCAAGCGGGGGCGTTTCCCCGTCGGAACACCCGTCCTGACTGCGGCGCGGCAACTGGGCGTCGACCTCGATTCCGTCTGCGGCGGGCGCGGCATCTGCTCCAAGTGCCAGATCACGCCGGGCTACGGCGAGTTTCCCAAGCACGGCGTCACGGTGAGCGAGGGTGCGCTTTCCGAATGGAACGAGGTCGAGGCCCGCTATGACCGCATCCGCGGGCTGAAGGAGGGCCGGCGCCTTGGCTGCCAGGCCAAGGTCATGGGCGACGTGGTGATCGACGTGCCGGCGGAAAGCCAGGTCCACCGCCAGGTCATCCGCAAGTCCGCGACGAGCCGCGACATCACCATGGACCCGGCCACCCATGCCTATTACGTCGAGGTTGCGGAACCCGACATGCATGAGCCCTCGGGCGATTTCCAGCGCCTGGCCGACGCGCTGCGCGACCAGTGGCAGATCGAGGGGCTGGAGGCCGACCCCGCCCTTCTCACCCGCCTGCAACCGATCCTGCGCAAGGGCGAGTGGAAAGTGACCGTCGCCATCCACCGCGACCACCGCGGCAAGCCGCGGATCATCGACCTCTGGCCCGGCTTCTGGGAAGGGCGGCTTTACGGCCTTGCCATCGACCTCGGGTCGACCACCATCGCCGCCCATCTGGTGGACCTGCGCAATGGCAACGTGCTGGCCTCTTCCGGCCTGATGAACCCGCAGATCCGCTTTGGCGAGGATCTGATGAGCCGGGTCAGCTACGCGATGATGAACCCCGGCGGCGACCGCGAAATGACCGCGGCCGTGCGCCAGGCGCTGAACGGTCTCGCGCAGGCCATCGCCACCGAGGCGCAGATCGACCCGCGCCAGATCGTCGAGGCGGTGTTCGTCTGCAACCCGGTGATGCACCACCTCCTGCTCGGCATCGACCCGGTGGAGCTTGGTCAGGCGCCCTTCGCGCTCGCCACCTCCGAAAGCCTGTCGCTGCCTGCCCGCGACCTGGAGCTTGGGGCGATCCACGACCACGCGCGCGTCTACATCCTGCCCTGCATCGCGGGCCATGTCGGCGCCGACTGCGCCGCCGTCGCACTGTCGGAGGAACCCGACAAGTCCGAGGACATGGTGCTGATCGTCGATGTCGGCACCAACGCCGAAATCCTCTGCGGCAACAAGGACCGAGTGCTGGCCTGTTCCTCGCCGACCGGCCCCGCCTTCGAGGGGGCGCAGATCTCGGCCGGCCAGCGCGCCGCGCCGGGCGCCATCGAGCGGGTGGAGATCGACCCGGTAACCAAGGAACCGCGCTTCCGCGTCATCGGCTCGGACCTCTGGTCCGACGATCCCTCCTTTGCCGCCGCCACTGCGGCAACAGGCATCACCGGCATCTGCGGGTCGGGCATCATCGAGGTGGTGGCCGAGATGCGCATGGCGGGGCTTCTGGACGCGGGCGGCCTGATCGGATCGGCCGAACAGACCGGCACGCCGCGCTCGGTCCCCACCGGGCGCACCAACGCCTATGTCCTTCACGACGGCACCGCCGAGGGCGGGCCGCTGATCACGGTGACGCAGGGCGACATCCGCGCGATCCAGCTGGCGAAGTCCGCGCTTTACGCCGGCGCGCGGCTTCTGATGGACGAACTCGGGATCGACAAGGTCGACCGCGTGGTGCTGGCGGGGGCCTTCGGCGCCCATATCAGCCCCAAGCACGCGATGGTGCTGGGCATGATCCCGGACGTGCCGCTCGACAAGGTGCTGTCGGCGGGCAACGCCGCCGGAACAGGCGCGCGCATCGCGCTTTGCAACATCGGCGCGCGGGCCGCCATCGAGGCCGAGGTCAAGCGCATCCACAAGGTCGAGACCGCGATCGAGCCGCGATTCCAGGAACATTTCGTCGCCGCGAACGCGATCCCGCACGCGGTCGATACCTTCCCGGAACTGTCGAAGATCGTCACCCTGCCCGATGTCAGCTTCAACACCGGCGGCTCCGGCGGCGGGGCGGATGGCGGGCGCAGGCGCCGGCGGGGCTGAGCGCCCCCCCCCGCCGCCCGTCAGGCGCTTGCGCGCTCCTCCAGCGTCAGCCATTCCTCCTCGGCGGCGGCCAGCGCCGCCTGCCGCTCTGCCAGCCCTTCCGAGGCACGCCGGAACTTGTCCGGGGCCTTCCGGAACAGCTCCGGGTCAGACAGGAAATCAGTCAGCTTGCCGATCTCGGCCTCCAGCTTCTCGATCACGGCCGGAAGGGCATCGAGGCGGTGTCTTTCTGTGAATGTAAGGCCTTGTGGCGCTTTCTTCACCTTCTCTTCCGGCGCCGCGACAGGCTTTGCCACCGGCTTCGGCGCGGCGCGTTCGGGCGCATCCCCGCCCCGCTGGGCCTGATAGTCGCTCCACCCGCCGGCATAGACCGTGGCGCGCCCGTCCCCCTCCATCGCCACGGTCGTCGTCGCCACCCGGTCGATGAAATCGCGATCGTGGCTGACCAGAAGCACGGTACCGTCATACTCACCCAGCACGTCCTGCAACAGGTCGAGCGTTTCCACGTCAAGGTCGTTCGTCGGTTCGTCGAGCACGAGCACGTTCGACGGCTTCGCCATGATCCGCGCGAGCAGAAGCCGCGCGCGTTCGCCGCCCGACAGCGACCCGATCGGCGCGCGGGCCTGAGCCTCGTCGAAGAGGAAATCCTTCAGATAGGCGACGACGTGCCTGGGCGTTCCGCGCACCATCACTTGGTCGGCACGCCCGGACACCGCCATGTCGGGATCGTTCACCAGCCCGTCCCAGAGCGTCATCGACAGGTCGAGCGTCGCCCGCGCCTGATCGAAGACCGCGATTTGCAGGTTGGTGCCGTGCCGGATCGTGCCGGCATCGGGCGCGACCTCGCCCGTCAACATCTTCAGAAGCGTGGTCTTGCCCACCCCGTTCGGCCCGACAAAGGCGACCCGGTCGCCGCGCAGCACCGTCAGGTCGAACGGCCGCAGGATCACCTTGTCGCCGAAAGCCTTTGAAATTCCTTTCGCCTCGATGACCAGACGCCCGGAGACCTGCCCGCTTTCCAGCGCCATGTCGGCGGTGCCCTGTCGCCGGATCAGGGCCGCGCGTTCCGCCCGCATGGCCTGGAGCGCGCGCACCCGGCCCTGGTTTCGCTTGCGCCGCGCCGAGATGCCCTCGACCGCCCATTTCGCCTCGGCCTTGATCTTGCGGTCCAGCTTGTGACGGGCGAGGTCCTCCTCAGCCCAGACCGTCTCGCGCCAGTCCTCGAAGCCGTCGAAACCGCGGTCGCTGCGCCGCACCTCGCCCCGGTCGATCCAGAGCGTCGCCTTCGTCAGCGTGCGCAGGAAGGCGCGGTCGTGGCTGATGACGACAAAGGCCGCGCGGGTGTCGCGCAACTGATCCTCGAGCCAGCGGATCGCCTCGATGTCGAGGTGGTTGGTCGGCTCGTCCAGAAGCATCAGGTCCGGCGCCTCGGCCAGAAGCCGGGCCAGTGCCGCGCGCCGCCGTTCCCCGCCCGAGGCGGCCCCGACCGGCGTCGCGGGGTCGAACTTCAGCCCCTCGGCCGCGACCGCGACGCGATAACCCTCGCCCTCCGGCAGGCCGGCGGCGGCGAAATCGCCGAGCGTTGCAAAGGCCGACAGGTCCGGCTCCTGCTCCATATAGCCGACGGAAACGCCGGGCGGGACCGTGCGCACCCCGGCATCGGCTTCCACCAGCCCCGCCATCACCTTCATCAGCGTCGACTTGCCCGAGCCGTTGCGCCCGACAAGGGCGATGCGCTCGCCCGGCTGGACGACGAGATCGACGCCGTCGAAGACGGGATTGCCACCGAAGGTGAGCGAAAGTCCGGAAAGCTGGAGAAGCGGTGCGCGTGCCATGGCTGCGTGGCTAGCGCCGCCCCCGCTGAAGGTCAACGCCCCTTCCGCTCCGCCCTTGCCAGAACGCGGTGCATCGGGCAGGAAGCGTCATGGCAAAGGCTCAGACCAGCTTCACCTGCACCGCCTGCGGCGCGGTCCACCGCAAGTGGGCGGGCCGCTGCGACGCCTGCGGGGCCTGGAACTCCATCGCCGAGGGGGCGCCGCTGTCGACAGGCCCCGGCGCGCGGGCGCTGGGGGGCGCGCGCGGGCGCACGATCGGCCTGACCAGCCTCGCGACCGAGGAAGCGCCGGTGC
The DNA here is from genome assembly GCF_025380365.1 of Albidovulum sediminis. GTDB lineage: Bacteria > Pseudomonadota > Alphaproteobacteria > Rhodobacterales > Rhodobacteraceae > Albidovulum > Albidovulum sediminis. The sequence goes on along the minus strand of NZ_JAOCQF010000001.1, from coordinate 708,029 downwards.
CCCGCCGGTCAAGCGGGCTGGCCGAGTTCGACCGCGTCCTTGGCGGCGGGCTGGTGCCGGCCTCGGCCATCCTGGTCGGTGGCGACCCCGGCATCGGCAAGTCCACCCTGCTTTTGCAGGTCACCGCAAGTTTCGCCCGCAACGGCCTGAAATGCCTTTACATATCGGGTGAAGAGGCGAGCGCGCAGGTGCGCATGCGGGCGCAGCGCCTGGGCCTGGGCACGGCGCCGGTGATGCTGGGCGCGGAGACCAACCTGCGCGACATCCTGACCACGCTCGACACCGAGCGCCCCGGCCTGGCGATCATCGATTCGATCCAGACCATGTGGCTTGATACCGTGGACAGCGCGCCCGGATCGGTGGCGCAGGTCCGCGCGGCGGCGCATGAACTGGTGACCTTCGCCAAGTCGCGCGGCACCGCGGTCATCCTCGTCGGCCATGTCACCAAAGAGGGCCAGATCGCCGGCCCCCGGGTGGTGGAGCACATGGTCGACACCGTGCTTTACTTCGAGGGTGAGCGCGGCCACCAGTTCCGTATCCTGCGCGCGGTGAAGAACCGCTTCGGCCCGGCCGACGAGATCGGCGTGTTCGAGATGACGGGCGCGGGGCTGGCCGAGGTCGCCAACCCATCGGCGCTGTTCCTGTCCGACCGCGGCCAGCCCGCGCCGGGCTCGGCCGTCTTCGCCGGGATCGAGGGGACACGGCCCGTGCTGACCGAGGTGCAGGCGCTGGTCGCACCCGCGCCCCCGGGCACCCCGCGCCGCACCGTCGTGGGCATCGACGGGGGCCGGCTTTCCACCATCCTCGCCGTGCTCGAGGCGCGCTGCGGCATTCCCTTTGCCGGGCTCGACGTGTTCCTCAACGTCGCCGGCGGCATGCGCGTGTCCGAACCCGCGGCCGACCTTGCCATCGCCGCGGCGCTGCTTTCGGCGCGCGAGGATGTGGCTTTGCCGCCAGACATGGTGATTTTCGGCGAAATCAGCCTGTCCGGGGCGCTCAGACCTGTCGCCCAGACGGAAAACAGGTTGAAAGAGGCGCAAAAACTTGGTTTCTCAACGGCGATAGCCCCGGAAAAGTCAAAATCCGGGGGCAACGATGAGGGGATGAGGGTACGCAAGATGCCCGACCTCGTGACCTTTGTCGGCGAATTGTTCGGCGCGGGTTAGGACAGGAGAACGAGCATGGAAGGCTTCACCATCGTCGACGCCGGTGTGGGTGTCATCGTCCTGCTGTCGGCGGTGCTCGCCTACAGCCGCGGCTTCGTGCGCGAGGCGCTGGCCATCGGCGGCTGGGTGGCGGCGGCGATCGCGGCCTTCATCTTCGCCCCGCAGGCACAGCCGCTGGTCCAGCAGATCCCGGTCCTTGACCGGTTCCTCGGCGACAGTTGCGAGCTTTCGATGATCGCGGCCTTCGCCGTCGTGCTGGCGCTGACACTGGTCGTGGCCTCGATCTTCATCCCGCTCTTTGCCTCGGCGGTGCAGCGCTCCGCGCTTGGCGGCGTCGATCAGGCGCTCGGCTTCCTCTTCGGCGCGCTGCGCGGGCTGGTGCTGGTGGCGGTTGCCTTCCTTGTCTACGAGCGCGCGCTGGCCGGGTCGTCGATCCCGGTCGTCGACAACTCGCGCTCGGCCGAGATATTCCAGGACTTCGAGGCGCGGCTGAACGAACAGATGCCGACCGACGCGCCGGGCTGGGTGGTGCGCAAATACGAGGAACTGGTGTCAAGCTGCCCGGCGACCGCGACGCCCGAGGCCGAACCCGCGCCGGCCCCCGAAGGCGGCACCGGAGACGACAGCGGCGCCAAGACGCTGACCGCGCCGTCCTCCGGCGGCTGATCGCGCCAGAAAAGCGCACGGCAGGGCGTGACACCGCCCGCCCATGCCACTAAAGGAAGGGCCAAGACGGTACCCGGATTCGGAGCCCTGCCGATGACCCGCTTCTATGCCCACCCCTTCGACGACGACAAGCTGAAGGAGGAGTGCGGCGTCTTTGGCGTGATCGGCGTTCCCGACGCGGCGAACTTCGTGGCACTCGGCCTGCATGCGCTCCAGCACCGGGGGCAGGAGGCGGGCGGCATCGTGGCCTATGACGAGGCCGAGGGATTCAACAACGCCCGCCGCTTCGGCTACATCCGCGACAACTTCACCAAGGCCGACGTGATGCAGATGCTGCCGGGCAGCCTTGCCATCGGCCATGTGCGCTATTCCACCGCCGGATCGAAGGGCCATACCGCGATCCGCGACGTGCAGCCCTTCTTCGGCGAGTTCTCGATGGGCGGTGCCGCCATCGCCCACAATGGCAACCTGACCAACGCCGCCGCGCTGCGCCGTGACCTGATCGAGCGCGGGGCGATCTTCCAGTCGTCGTCGGACAGCGAATGCATCATCCACCTGATGGCGCGGTCGATCCAGAAATCGCTTTCCGAACGCATCAAGGACGCGCTGCGCGCGGTCGAAGGCGCCTTTTCCGTCATCGCCATGACGCGCACCAAGCTGATCGGCGTGCGCGATCCCCTGGGCGTGCGCCCGCTGGTGCTCGGCAAACTGGGCGACGACGGCTTCGTCCTGTCGTCGGAGACTTGCGCGCTCGACATCATCGGGGCGGAGTTCGTGCGCGAGATCGAGCCGGGCGAGATGGTGGTGATCGCCAAGGGGCAGATCGAAAGCTCCCGCCCCTTCGGCCCGGCGAAGCCCCGCTTCTGCATATTCGAGCATGTCTATTTCTCGCGCCCCGATTCCATCCTCGGCGGCCGCTCGGTCTACGAGACGCGCCGCCAGATCGGGGTGGAACTGGCGCGCGAAAGCCCGGTCGAGGCGGACCTCGTCTGCCCGGTGCCCGATTCGGGCACGCCCGCGGCGATCGGCTACGCGGCCGAAAGCGGCATCCCCTACGGCATGGGGATCATCCGCAACCAGTACATGGGCCGCACCTTCATCGAACCGACCGAGCAGATCCGCAACATGGGGGTGCGGCTGAAGCTCAATGTCAACCGCGCGCTCATCAAGGGCAAGCGGGTGATCCTGGTCGACGACAGCGTCGTGCGCGGCACCACCAGCCGCAAGATCAAGGACATGATCCTCGATGCCGGCGCGGCCGAGGTGCATTTCCGCATCGCCTCGCCCCCCACCGCCTGGCCCTGCTTCTACGGCGTCGACACGCCCGACCGCGGCAAGCTCCTCGCCGCGACGATGAACGAGGAGGAGATGCGCGACTGGATCGGCGTCGACAGCCTGAAGTTCATCTCGCTCGACGGGCTCTACCGCGCCGTGGGCGAGGCGAAGGGCCGCGACGCCAAGTGCCCGCAATATTGCGACGCCTGCTTCTCCGGCGAATACCCGGTCGCGCCCTCCGACCAGATCGCACAGGGCTTCGCGATGAAGGCGGCGGAGTGAACGGGGACACGGTCCGCTATCGCCCGCACCATTTCCTCTGCTCGCTCGGGTTCGAGGGGAAGGGCTACTCCGACGCCTTCACCGGCAACATGACGGCGATCGTCGTGGGGCGGCTCAGGGCGGCGGGGGGCGGTGCGACTGTGATCGAGGTAACGGGCGCCACCGACGACATCTGCGCCCCCTGCCCCAAGCGGCGCGGGCGGGCCTGCACCAGCGAGCCGAAGATCAAGGCGCTCGACCGCGCCCATGCCGCCGCCCTCCGGCTGGAGCCGCGCGAACGGCTGACCTGGGGCGAGGCGAAGGTGCGCATCCGCGCCAACGTGCCGCCGGGCAGCCTCAGGACGCTCTGCGCGGGCTGCGAGTGGGAGCCCTACGGCCTCTGCGAGGCCGCCCTCACCCGGCTCCACGCCGACAAAGGCTGAGCGGCGCCCGCCATCGCCGGCGCGCGCACGCGGCCCCGCGGCCCGATCACTCGACGAACGAGGCGAGGATCTCGGCCAGTTCCTGTGGCTTGAAGGTGAAGGCCGCATGGACCGAGGCAATCTCGACCGGATCCACGCCCAGCCGGGCTGCGAAGACCTGCTGGAGTGCGGGCGGAATGACCTGATCCTCGGTGCACAGGACATAGTGGCGCGGGATCTGCGCCACCTCCGCCCCCGGCCAGGGCTGGTTTACCGCGGCCCACCCCTGGTTGCGCTGGGTCGCTTGCAGGAACGCCCTGTAGGCCTCCCGTTCCTCGGGCAGAGCCAGCGAGGTGAGCAGGTCGATGTCGAAGGCCCGCGTCCCGTTCCCGTTGTCGACGGTGATCGAGGTGATCATGCCCGCGACTTCCGGCCCGATGGCCCCGACAATCGACTGGCCCGGCTCCGGCACGATGGCGGCGACGAAGACCATGCGGTCAACCGGAACACGGGCCGCCACAAGCGGAACCGTCGTACCGCCCGCCGAATGGGCCACAAGCACGCAAGGCCGGTCACATCCCCGCATCGCGGCGGTAACGGCGGCGGCGTAATCCTCCAGCATCGCCTCCGCGCGTTCGCAAGGCAGATCGACGTTGACGACCCGGTGGCCGCGCGCCTCGAGGAAGGGGACGGTCGGGGCAAGTTCGGCCGGTGAGCCGAAGGCGCCATGGACAAGGATGAAGGTGGCGGGCATTTCCGGCCCTCCGGTCAGGATGGTCTGGACACCACCATGATCGCCCTGCCCCGGAGCCTGTCAAGCGTCAGGGCCCGGCGCCGCCGGACTGCACCATCGCCCGCATGCGGCCCTGTGGAAAGGAAAACGCCGCCCCGAGGGGCGGCGTTTCGGTGTCATCCTGCGACAAGGCTCAGCCGTTGCGGCCCTTCAGCGCCGCCCAGCCGCCGGTGACGACGAGCGCGGCGATCACCGCCTTCAGCGTGTCGCCGAGGAGGAAGGGCGCCATGTAGTACTGCCAGACCGACGCGGCGGTATCCGCACCCCAGGCCGAGGCGTCGAGGCCGAGTGCCGCATCCGCGAGCATCGCCCAGGCCACGCCCGGGACATAGAGCAGCACCGAAGCGACCAGCGCCACCAGCGCGGTCGGCAGGAAGCCCCGCACCCCGCGGTCGGCCGCAAGGCCCGCGATCCAGGCCATGCCGACGAAGCCCGCGAGGAAGCCCGCGGTCGGGCCGAAGAAGGCCACCCCGTTCATACCGCCCGCGAAGACCGGCAGCCCCATCGCGCCCTCGGCGAGATAGGCCACCAGCGTCGCGGCGCCAAGGCGTGCGCCGAAGGTCAGGCCCACGATCAGGATGGCGAGCGTCTGAAGCGTCATCGGCACCGGAATCATCGGCACGGTGACTTGCGCGGCCACCGCGATGAACAGCGATCCGCCCAGAACCATGAGCGTACGGGCAAGCATCGACTGGGACGGCACGAGGGCCTTGGAGAGGGTCATGGGCGCATTCCTTCCTGAGGTCGTTTCGGCGCGCAATTTCGCTGCGCCGCGGCGCCCTGTCAATCAGTTCCATCAATCAATTCTGTTGCACCCGTCCGGCCGGGGTGCCAAAGGAACCGCGTTCCAGACCGATGAGGCCCGCACATGACCCCTGAAAAGACCGCTCTTGTCACCGGCGCCTCGCGCGGGCTGGGCTTTGCGATGGCCGCGGCCCTTGGCGCCGCCGGCTGGCATGTCATCGCCGTGGCGCGCACCGTCGGCGGGCTTGAGGAACTGGACGACCGCATCAAGGCGGCGCGCGGGGACGGGACGGGTGGGCAGGCAACGCTCGCCCCGATGGACATCGCCGACGACAAGGCCATGGCCCATCTCGCGCAATCGGTCGCGGGGCGCTGGGGCGGCCTCGGTCTCTGGGTCCATGCCGCCATCCATGCCGCCCCGCTCGCCCCCGCGGGGCACGCCGACATGAAGGATTTCGACAAGTCCGTGGCCACCAACCTGCGCGCCACCGCCGCGTTGATCCCGCTCCTGGAGCCGCTTCTGCGCGCCCGCGCGGGCATCGCACTTTTCCTCGACGACCCGCGGGCTGGGCAGAAGTTCTTCGGCGCCTACGGGGCCACCAAGGCCGCGCAGATCGCGCTGGCGCAAAGCTGGCAGGCGGAGACGGTGAAGATCGGCCCCCGCGTGCTGATCGAGACGCCCCGCCCCATGGCCACTGCGACGCGGGCGCGCTTCTTCCCCGGCGAGGATCGCGCGGCCCTTGCCGACATCCATGACGAGGCCGCCCGCCTGCTCGCCCGGCTCTGATCGCCGCGCGGCCCGACACGTCCGCCGGAGGAACCGCCAAGGGTGCCCCGCGGGGGGGGCGCGCGCCAGGGGACCATGCCGCCTTTACCTGCCCTCGGCTTCCGTCTAAGCAGGGAAAAACACCGGGGTTGGCGGGACAGCAGGCAGGGCGGCGGACATGCGCATTCTCATCACCAACGACGACGGCATCAATGCGCCGGGGCTCGAGGTCCTGACCGCCATCGCGACCGAGATCGCAGGCGCGGCGGGCGAGGTCTGGACGGTCGCGCCGGCCTTCGAGCAGTCGGGGGTGGCGCACTGCATCTCCTACACCCACCCGATGATGATCGCGAAACTCGGCCCCCGCCGCTATGCCGCCGAAGGCAGCCCGGCCGATTGTGTCCTTGCCGGCATCTACGACGTCTTCCAGGGCGGGCGACCCGACCTTGTCCTTTCCGGCGTCAACCGCGGCAACAACGCGGGCGAGAACGTGCTGTATTCCGGCACCGTCGGCGGCGCGATGGAGGCGGCCCTGCAAGGCGTGCCCGCCATCGCGCTCAGCCAGTTCATGGGCCCGGCGACCAGCGACCTCGACGACCCGTTCGAGGCCGCGCGGGTCCATGGCGCCGGCATCGTGCGCCGGCTTCTCGACAAGGGGCACTGGGACGCCGAGGACTACCGCATCTTCTACAACGTCAACTTTCCGCCCGTGGCCGCCGCCGCCGTCCGCGGCACCCGGGTCGCGGCGCAGGGCTACCGGCGTGACACCTTCTTCGGGGTGGAGCCGCACATCTCGCCTTCCGGGCGCAAGTTCCTCTGGATCACCGGCGGCCCGCAGCACGAGCCGACGGCACCGGGCACCGATGTCGCGGTCAACCTCGAGGGCTATATCGCGGTGACGCCGATGCGCGCCGACCTGACCGCGCATGACCGGCTGAAGGATCTGGAGGCCGCGCTCGCATGACCGACGCGGCCGAGCGGAAGATGCGCTTTCTCTACGCGCTCCGCTCCCGCGGCGTGACCGACCCGCGCGTCCTTTCGGCGATGGAGCGGATCGACCGCGGCCTTTTCGTCAAGGGCCTGTTCGCCGAACGCGCCTATGAGGACACGCCGCTGCCGATCGCCTGCGGCCAGACGATCAGCCAGCCCTCGGTCGTGGGGCTGATGACGCAGGCGCTCGACGCGGGCCCGCGCGACAAGGTGCTGGAGATCGGCACCGGATCGGGCTACCAGGCCGCGATCCTCAGCCAGATCGCGCGCCGCGTCTACACGGTCGAGCGCCACCGCCGCCTTGTCCGCGAGGCGCAGGAGGTGTTCGACGCGCTCGACCTGACCAACATCACCGCGATTGCCGCCGATGGCAGCCGCGGCCTGCCCGAACAGGCCCCCTTCGACCGCATCATCGTCACCGCGGCGGCCGAAGACCCGCCGGGGCCCCTATTGGCTCAGTTGCGCGAAGGCGGTATCATGGTTCTGCCGGTCGGCCAGTCCGACACCGTGCAAAGCCTGATCCGGGTCACGCGGACCGCCGCAGGTTACGATTACGACGAACTTCGCCCGGTGCGCTTCGTGCCGCTGGTCGAGGGGCTGGGGCAGGAATGACTGCGCGCGCCCCGGAGCAAAGACGAGAATGGCCCGGTCAACGGAGCCCGTGCGATGAGGAGCGAGCAATGACCCTTTCCCGCAAGAGCCGGTGGCTGTCGCTGACGCTGCTGGGTGTATCGGCCCTTTCGCTGGCCGCCTGCAACGGTTTCGACCCCGACCTGCGCCGCTATGGCCAGGGCGGGCTGTCGACCGCGGACGCGGCCGCCCAGCCGGTGCAGACCCGGCCGCAGACCGATGCGCGCGGCGTCATCACCTATCCGAACTACCAGGTGGCCGTCGCGCAGGACGGCGACACCGTCGCCTCCATCGCGACGCGCGTGGGCGTGAATTCCGACGAACTTGCGCGCTTCAACGCGGTCCCGCTCGGCACGCCGCTCCGTCGCGGCGAGGTGCTGGTGCTGCCGACGCGGGTTGCGGCCGGTCCGGTCGGCACGCCGGGCGTGCCCGTCACCGCCGCGCCGGGCGGCGGCATCGACGTGACCGCGATCGCCTCCTCCGCCATTGACCGCGCGCAGACCGGGGGCGGCACCGCGGCGCAGCCCGGCGCCCCCACGCCGGCCGCCGCCCCGGTGGGCGAGCCGGTCCGCCACCGCGTGCAGCGGGGCGAAACCGCCTATTCCATCGCGCGGCTCTACAACGTCAACGTCAAGTCTCTGGCCGACTGGAACGGCCTTTCGGCCGACCTCGCGGTGCGCGAGGGGCAATACCTGCTGATCCCGGTCGCGGCGGCGGGAACGCTGGCCGAGCCGGTGACCCAGCCTGGCCAGGGCTCGCCCACGCCGGTGCCGCCCTCGGCCGCGACGCCCTTGCCGGCCGAAAGCACCACGCCCACGGCCGCGCCGGTTGCCACCCCGCCCTCACCCGACCTCGGCGCGGAACGGACCTCGGCCGCGCGACTCGGGATGCCGGTCGACGGCAAGATCATCCGCCCCTACCAGAAGAAGAAGAACGAGGGCATCGACATCGCCGCCAGCGCCGGCACCCCGGTCAAGGCGGCCGCCGACGGCACCGTGGCCGCGATCACCAAGGATACCGACCAGGTGCCGATCCTCGTAATCCGGCACGACGGCAACCTGCTGACGGTCTATGCCAACATCGACGGCATCAAGGTGGCCAAGGGCGACAAGGTCAAGCGCGGCCAAGCCATCGCCGCCGTCCGCGCCTCGGACCCGGCCTTCGTGCATTTCGAGGTGCGCGAGGGGCTGGAGAGCGCCGACCCGGTGCCCTACCTGAAGTGAAGCAGGCCCGCGCGCCCGGCCTTACAGCCGGACGCCGCGACGGCCCGCCAGATCGGTGAAGAACTGCCAGGCCACCCGGCCCGACCGCGCCCCGCGCGTGGCCTGCCATTCGATCGCCTCTGCGCGCAGGGTCTCCTCGTCGATCGTGACCCCGTGCGCGTCGCAATAGCCGCGGATCATCGCCAGGTATTCGTCCTGGCTGCACGGATGGAAGCCGAGCCAGAGGCCGAAGCGGTCGGAGAGCGACACCTTCTCCTCCACCGCCTCGGAGGGATTGATCGCGCTTGACCGTTCGTTCTCGATCATGTCGCGCGGCATCAGGTGGCGCCGGTTCGAGGTGGCGTAGAAGATCACGTTCGCTGGCCGCCCCTCTATCCCGCCGTCAAGCACCGCCTTCAGCGCCTTGTAGTGCTGGTCGTCGTGGGAAAACGACAGGTCGTCGCAGAACAGCAGGAAGCGGTGGTCGCGCGCGGCGCGCAGATGCGCGAGAAGCCGGCTGATCGAGGGCAGATCCTCACGGCTCAACTCGACGATCCGGAGGCCGTGGCCCTGCCGCAGCACCTCGGCATGGACCGCCTTGACGAGCGAGGACTTGCCCATCCCGCGCGCGCCCCAGAGGAGCGCGTTGTTGGCCGGAAATCCGCGCGCGAACTGCAGCGTATTCTCCAGAAGCGTGTTGCGCGCCCGGTCCACCGCCACCAGAAGCGACAGGTCCACCCGCGCGACCTCCGCCACCGGCTCAAGCCGGTCGGGCGCGGTGTGCCAGACGAAGGCCTCCGCTGCCTGCCAGTCGGGCGCGCGCGACGGGGCCGGGGCGATCCGCTCCAGCGCCTCGGCGATGCGGCGCAGTTCCTCGCTCACGCGGCGTCCTCGTCGTCCTCGACCCAGGTGCCGTCGGCGCGCATCTGCGCCTCGCGGTCACGCTCGAACCGGGCGATGAGGAAGATCGAGATTTCGTAAAGCGGGTATATCGCGGCGAAAAGGATGATCTGGGAGAACACATCGGGCGGCGTGACGAGGGCGGCGACGGCGAGAATGCCCACCACCGCATACTTGCGCGTCGCCTTGAGCCCGCGGGAGGAGATCAGCCCCGCCTTGCCCATCAGCGTCAGCAGGACCGGCAGCTGGAAGCAGAGGCCAAAGGCCATGACGAAGGTCATGGTGAGCGAGAGATAGGCCTCCATCGAGCCCATGAAGGCGATGCCCGTGGGTGGCGACGAGAGCGTTCCCCCGGCCTCGATCGCGTCGGCGAAGACATCCTGGAAGCCGAGGAAGAAGCGGAACGCGAAGGGCAGGATGACGTAGTAGGCAAAGCCGCCGCCGATCAGGAACATCACCGGCGAGGCCACGAGGAAGGGCAGGAACGCCGCCTTTTCCGACTTGTAAAGCCCCGGCGCCACGAAGCGCCACATCTGGTAGGCGATGATCGGGAAGGCCATCGCGAAGCCGCCCCAGAGCGCGATCTTGATGGCGACGAAGAAGCCTTCCTGCATCTTCACGAGGATCAGCTGGCATTCCTGCCCGCGCTCGGTCAGCACCCGGCACATCGGCTCGGTCAGGAAGCGGAAGACGTGTTCCCAGACGAGATAGCCGAGGATGAAGCAGATGGCGAAGGCGCTGATCGAATAAAGGATGCGCGTGCGCAGTTCGCGCAGATGCTCGATCAGCGGCGCGGTCGAATCGTCGATCTGGTCGGTTTTCGTCATGCCTCGGGGGCCTTCTTCTTCCGGGGGGCGCGCGCGGGTTTCGCCGGCGCCGCGTCAACGACCTGGGCCGCCGCGGCGGCCTTCGGCGCGGCTGCGGGCGCAGCGGCAGCCTCGCCCTTGTCGATGGCCTTGAGCTTGGCGGCCGTATCGGCAATCACCGCCTTGCGGGCCGCCTGCTTTTCGGCCAGCGCCTGCGTCGCGGGGCCGGGTGCGGGCTTTGCGGGCGCGGACTTTTCGGCCGCGGGCGCGGCACCGGCCAGCGCCGCAGGTCCGGCCGTTTCGGGCGCGGGGGTCGCGGAGGTCGCGGGCTTCGGCGCGGGTTTGGTCTGCTTCAGCGGGTCCCACTTCTCGAAGCGGTCGGCCGCATCCTTGACCGCGTCGATGCCGAGCGACTTGGGCGAGGTCATGGTCCTGAGGTCCTTGGCCACGTCCTTGGCGCCCGAATCCTTGGCGGCCTGGTCCATGGCGCGCTGGAACTCCCGCCCCATCGCGCGGATCTTGCCGGTGAACCGCCCAAGCTGGCGGAACATCTCCGGCAGGTCCTGCGGGCCGATGACGATCAGCGCCACGACCCCGATGACCAGAAGCTCGGTCCAGCCCATGTTGAACATCTGCGGCCCCCGTCAGCCTGAAATACCGTCAGCCCGAAATCCCGTGCGCCCGGCTCAGGCCTTGTCCTTCTCTTCCGGCGTCACGTCCTTGGCCGGCTTGGCGGCCTCGTCCTCAAGCTCGGCGGTGCTGTCCTTCACGCCCTTCTTGAAGGCGGTGATGCCCTTGCCGACCTCGCCCATGAGAGAGCTGATCTTGCCGCGCCCGAAAAGGACCAGCACCACGATGGCGATGATGATCAGCTGCCAGGGACCCATCTGCATGTCTTGTTCCTCCGAAAGGGCCGCCCACTTGGGCGGGTCCATGCCGGCGGCCTGCCGGCGTTCCAGTGGACATCAAACGCCCAAACCGCGCCCTGCGCCATGGCGGCGATGGCCGGCGGTCACGGGCAACTGACAGGATTCTGTCGGTAAGTCTTGCCTTTCCGACCGGCCTCGGCCAGAAACTGACAGCCAAGCCGGCATGCCCCGGCGTCACCCGACCTGCCCGGATCGCCCGATGCCCCGCGCCGACCGCCTGATCGACCTCATCCGAATCCTGCGCGACGGCAGGCTGCACCGCGCGGCCGACCTTGCGCAGGTCGCGGGCGTTTCGGTGCGTACGATCTGGCGCGACATGGCACGGCTTCAGGCCAACGGCGTGCCGATCGAGGGTGAGCGCGGGATCGGCTACATGCTGCGCGACCCGGTCGCCCTGCCCCCGGTGGCGCTGTCGCGCGACGAGTTCGAGGCGCTGCGCCTTGGCCTTGGCCTTGTCGCCTCGGGCGCCGACCAGACCGCCGCGCGCGCCGCGGTCAGCCTGCGCGCCAAGATCGCGGCGGTCGCGCCCACGATCCTGGCCGAGGCGGGCAGCGACAGCTTCGTCTTTTCCAGCGCCGAGGCGGCGCGCGCCGCCCCGCACCTCGGCCTGATCCGCCGCGCGATCCGCGAGCATCTGACGCTGGCGCTTGCCTACCGTGACGAGGCGGGCGAGGTGACGCAGCGCCGCATCCGGCCCTTGCAACTCGAGTTCTGGGGCAAGGTCTGGACGCTGCTCGCCTGGTGCGAACTCAGGGCCGATTTCCGCCTGTTCCGCGTCGACATGATCCAGGCCCTGACCCCGGACGGCGGCGCCTTCATGCCAGAGCCCGGCCGGACGGTGGAGGATTACCTGGCACGCCAGGCCCACCCCTGAGGTGCCGTCGCTCAGGCGACCTTGGGAAAGACGAAGCAGCGGTCGCGCCGCAGCATCAGCCACATCGGTGTGCCGGGCCGGGGCAGGAACACCGCCGGCACCGTCGCCCGGATCATGCGCCCGTCGTGGCAAAGGCGGAACTCGACCAGGCTTTCGCGCCCCATGAAGCGCGCGCGCGCCACCTCGGCCCGCGCCGGCGTTCCCTCGGCGGCGGTGGGCAGCGGCCCCTTGCCGGCGCGGTCGAAGTCGATCTTCAGGTGCTGCGGGCGGATCACGATCTCCACCTCGGTGCCGTCGGCCAGACCGGGGGTGAGAAACTCGCCGAAGGGCGTCTGGGTCAGCGCCCCCTGCACCCGCCCCTCAAGGATGTTGACGTCGGAGAAGAAGGCCGCCGCAGCCCGGTCCACCGGCGCGTTGTACAGGTTGTAGGGCGCGCCCTGCTGGACGATCCGGCCCGCCCGCATCAGCGCGATCTCGTCGGCCATGCGCATCGCTTCATGCGGTTCGTGCGTGACCAGAAGGACGGCCGTCCCCTCCTCCTTCAGAAGCGCCAGCGTGTCGTCGCGGATGCCGTCGCGCAGCCGTTCGTCAAGGCCCGAGAAGGGTTCGTCCATCAAAAGGATGCGCGGACGCGGCGCCAGCGCGCGGGCGAGTGCCACGCGCTGCTGTTCGCCGCCCGAAAGTTCGTGCGGGTACTTCGCCCCGAAGCCCGCAAGCGCCACGCGCTCCAGAAGTTCGTCCACCCGCGCCATGCGCGCCCCGTCGCGGCGCGGCAGGCCGAAGGCGATGTTCTCCGCCACGCTGAGGTGGGGAAAGAGCGCGAAATCCTGGAACATGAGCCCGATGGAGCGGCGCTCGGGCGGCACCCGGAACACGGTGTCACAGACCAGCGCGCCATCGACGAGGATGCGGCCCCGGTCCTGCATGTCGACACCGGCGATCATCCTCAGCGTCGTCGACTTGCCGCAGCCCGAGGGGCCGAGAAGGCAGGTCACCTGCCCCGCCCCGATGGTCAGCGACACGTCGTCGACGACGGTCTTGCCATCGTAGACGCGGGTCAGGTTCTGAACCTCAAGCCGTGGCGGTGTCGCGGTCACGCAGCCTCTCCCAGGCGCCGAGCCCGATCAAAACACTCGGGCTTTCGGGGAATAGCAGCCGTCGCCGCGGGCCGCAAGCCGGGAGGGGGCCGCAAGCCGGGGGGTTCAAAGCGCCTCGATCCGGCGCCAGGGGTGCAGCGGCCGCCCGCTGGCCAGGTCCACTGCAAAGACGCAGCCGCCGCCCGCAGGCTGGTCGTGGGCGCGCGCGGGCGCGAGGCCGGCGAAATGGCAGTACAGCAGGGTGCCGACGCCCCCGTGCCCGACGATCAGCAGGTCGCCGCCGCGGTGGCCCGCCAGGATCACCTGAAGGTCCGCGCGCACCCGCGCCATCGCCGCGCGGGCGGTTTCCCACCCCTCGGCGCTTTCGTCTGGGCGGGCGAAGAAGCGGTCCGCCAGCGCCTCGTGCCGGTCGTGCGGCACGTAGCCGGCGGCGCTGCGGTCGATCTCCCCCTGCGCGGGGCGCAGTTCCACCTCAAGGCCAAGCGGCGCGGCCAGAAGTTCGGCCGTCTCGCGCGCCTTGCGTTCGGTCGAGGCGACGATGCGCCCCGTGCCTTCCGGCCAGCCGCGCGCGGCCAGCGCCGCCACCCGCGCCCTGCCCCGGTCGCTCAGCCCCCAGTCGGGGACCGGCACGGCGGGGTCGATCACCACCTCCGGGTGGGTCAGGTAGCGCAGGAGCCCCTTCACAGCGTCGCGGTCACGGCGCCGCCGTCGAGAAGGATGTTCTGCCCGACGATGAAGCCCGCGTGGACCGAGCAGAGGAAGGCGCACATCGCGCCGAACTCCTCGATCGTGCCGTAGCGGCCTGCCGGGATGGTGGCGGCGCGGCGGGCCTTCGCCTCTTCCATCGTGATGCCCTCGGCCTTCGTCACCCCCTGGTCGAGCGAGATCGCGCGGTCGGTCGCGTGGATGCCGGGCAGGAGGTTGTTGATGGTGACGCCGTGGCGCGCCACCTGCCGCGAGGTGCCCGCGACATAGCCGGTCAGCCCCGCGCGCGCGCTGTTCGACAGGCCCAGCACCGGGATCGGCGCCTTGACCGCCTGAGAGGTGATGTTGACGACGCGGCCCCAGCCCTGGCCGATCATGCCGGGCAGAAGCGCCTTCATCAGCGCGATGGGCGCCAGCATGTTGGCGTCGAGCGCGCGGATGAAATCGTCGCGCGTCCAGTCCGACCAGAGCCCCGGCGGCGGGCCGCCCGCGTTGTTGACGAGGATATCCACCGCGCCCGCGGCCTCCAGCAGCGCCGCCTGCCCCGCCTCGGTCGCCACGTCCGCGGCCACCGTGGCCACCGAAACGCCGTGGCGGTCCCGGATCGCCGTCGCCGTCGCCTCCAGCGCCTCGGCGCCGCGCCCGTTCAGGACCAGATCGACACCGGCCGCCGCAAGCGCCTCGGCGCAGCCGCGCCCGAGCCCCTTCGATGAGGCGCAGACCAGCGCCCGTCTGCCGCGAATCCCGAGATCCATCCTGCCCTCCTTCATTGCATCCGGGCGGAAGCATACCGGATGTTGCCACCGGGGCCAGCCCTTCCCCGCTATCGTCGCGGTTGTGACACGCGCCCGCCCGCGCTAGGGTCCGGCCACCATGCCGCATTCAGCGCCCCCGCCGCCCCGGATCGTCCACGCCTTTCCCGCCGAGGCCCTGCGCGTCGTCGCCGGGGCCAACCTCGGCGACCCCATCGGCGGGGTGGAGGAGTGCGAGCCGGGCGATGTCTACCGCCTGCGCAAGGGCGCGCATCCCCTGCAACTGGCGCTTGGCATGGCCGACGGCAGCGGCGCCCCACAGGCCATCGCCGAGGGCGGAGACGTCGGCCAACCCGGCGAGACGCTGGAGGCCTGCGCGCTCCTGACCTTCCTGCGCCCTGCGGGCGACCGGGTCGAGGTGCTGATCCTGCGCCACCCCGCCTCGGGCGCGGTCCTGGCGCTGCCGCTCTCGCCCCTGTCGCCCGGGGCCGATCACACGCTGATCGCCGCCGGCCCGGCCCCCGCGGGCCTTCCCGTCGCCGAGACCGCCTGCATGGCCTTCGCCGCGGGCACGCTGATCGCGCTGCCCGAGGGCGCGCCGGTGCCGGTCGAGCGCTTGCGGCCCGGGAACCGGGTGCTGACACGCGACCACGGCGCGCAGGTGCTTCGCTGGGTCGGCAAGGCGACGCTACGCGCCGAGGGGGCCTTTGCCCCCGTCGTCATCACCGCCGGCACGATGGGCAACACCGGCGACCTCGCGCTCAGCCCGCACCACCGCGTCCTGCTCCACCAGCGCGGCGGACCGCAACCGGGCACGCTCTCCGACCTTCTGGTCGAGGCGCGCCACCTGGTCGACGGCCACCGCATCCGCCGCCGCGAAGGCGGCTGGGTCGACTACCACAGCCTTGTCTTCGACCGCCACGAGGTCGTCTATGCCGAGGGGGTGGCGACCGAAAGCCTGCGGGTCTGCGCCCCCGTCCTGACCCGCCTGCCGCCGGCGATGGCCGATGAACTAAAGGCCCGGTTCCCCGGCCTGAGCCAGGCCGCGATCGCCGCGACCGAGGCCGGGCCCGCGCATCTGCCGGGCGCGGCGCTGTTCCCCGCGATCCGCCGCGAGCCCTGACGGGACAGCTTGACGCAGCGCGTTGAAAGCGGCCCCCCGCCACCCCAGATCGCCGTAAGGGAAACAGATCGGAGGGACCGGGGGATGGCGCATTACATGGTGGCGACGGACATGTCCGAACGCGGCGACCGTGCCGTGCATCGCGCAGGCGCGCTGGCCGCCGCGGCGGGGGCACGGCTGACGGTGCTGACGATCGTCGATGAGGCGTTGCCCTCGGCAGTGTCGCAGACGATGCGCGCGGCGGCCGAGGCGGAGTTGCAGCGGATCGTGCAGTCCTTCGCCGCCGAAAGTGCCGCAGCAGCAGAGATCGCGGTGGTCACGGGCGATCCCGCCGAGGCGGTGGCCCGCCACGTGGCCGAGACCGGGGCCGATCTGCTGATCGTCGGGCGCCACCGTCCGCGCGCCATCGCCGACCTCTTCCGGCAGACCACCGTCGAGCGGATCGTGGCGCTGGTCTCCTGCCCCGTGCTGATGGTCGCGGCACCGCCCTCGGGGCCTTACGCGCGCGTCCTGACGCCGGTCGATTTCTCGCCCGCGGCTGCGGCCGCTGCGGCGGGCGCGCTGGCGCTTGCGCCCGCGGCCCGGCACGAGGGGCTTCACGTCTTCCATGTGCCCTACAAGGGGCTGATGCCGGGCGACAACGTCGGCACCTTCCTGCATGAAGCCGAACATGCGCAGGCCGCCTGGCACGCGCGCTATGCGATCAAGCCGACGGCGCTTCCGATCCGGCTCGTCGAGGGCGGGGTGCAAAGCGTCCTGGCCGAGGAGATCGCGCGGCTGAAACCCGACCTGATCGCGGTCGGCGCGCATGGCCGGGCGGCTGTGTCTAAGGCACTTCTGGGCAGCGTCGCCACAACGCTGATGCGCGATCCGCCCTGCGACCTGCTGATCGCGCGCCCTGCCCCGGCCCCGATGGGCTGAGCGCTCAAGCCCGCGATTGCGCAGGCGGATGGCTCCCGCTATATGCGGGCGCCATGTCCGATATGTTGTCCAATCGCCCCGCCCTGCCGTCCGAGATCGCGCGTCGCCGCACCTTCGCGATCATCTCGCACCCCGATGCGGGCAAGACCACGCTGACCGAAAAGTTCCTGCTGTTCGGCGGCGCGATCCAGATGGCCGGACAGGTCCGCGCGAAGGGTGAGGCGCGGCGCACACGCAGCGATTTCATGAAGCTGGAACAGGACCGGGGCATCTCTGTTTCCGCCTCGGCGATGTCGTTCGACTTCGACACCTACCGCTTCAACCTGGTCGACACGCCGGGCCACAGCG
Source organism: Albidovulum sediminis (assembly GCF_025380365.1). Taxonomy (GTDB): domain Bacteria; phylum Pseudomonadota; class Alphaproteobacteria; order Rhodobacterales; family Rhodobacteraceae; genus Albidovulum; species Albidovulum sediminis. Next base: position 690,659 of record NZ_JAOCQF010000001.1, on the reverse strand, counting down.
ATTTCTCCGAGGATACCTACCGCACGCTGACCGCCGTCGATGCCGCGATCATGGTGATCGACGGGGCCAAGGGGGTGGAAAGCCAGACCCGCAAGCTGTTCGAGGTGTGCCGGCTCCGCGACCTGCCGATCCTGACCTTCTGCAACAAGATGGACCGCGAAAGCCGCGACACGTTCGAAATCATCGACGAGATCCAGGAAAACCTGGCCATCGATGTTTCCCCGGCCAGCTGGCCCATCGGCATGGGGCGCGACTTCATCGGCGCCTATGACCTCCTGAACGACCGGCTGGAGATCATGGACCGGGCCGACCGCAACAAGGTGGCGGAATCGATCGCGATTTCCGGGCTCGACGACCCACGGCTGGCCGAGCACGTCCCCGCCGACCTGCTCGCCAAGCTGCGCGAGGAGCTGGAGATGGCGCGGGAGTTGCTGCCCGCCTTCGACCGCAAGGCATTCCTTGAGGGGCACATGACGCCGATCTGGTTCGGATCGGCCATCAATTCGTTCGGGGTCAAGGAACTGATGCGCGGCATCGGTGACTACGGCCCGGAGCCGCAGCCGCAGAAGGCGGCCGAGCGCGAGATCCTGCCCGAGGAGGGCAAGGTGACGGGCTTCGTCTTCAAGGTGCAGGCCAACATGGACCCCAAGCACCGCGACCGCGTGGCCTTCGTCCGCCTCGCCTCGGGCCATTTCGAGCGGGGGATGAAGCTCCTCCACGTCCGCTCGAAAAAGCCGATGGCGATCTCGAACCCGGTCCTCTTCCTCGCCGCCGACCGCGAACTGGCCGAAGAGGCGTGGGCCGGCGACATCATCGGCATCCCGAACCACGGGCAGTTGCGTATCGGCGACGCGCTGACCGAAGGCGAGACACTCAGGTTCACCGGCATCCCCTCCTTCGCGCCGGAACTGCTGCAGACGGTGCGCGCGGGCGATCCGATGAAGGCCAAGCACCTGGAAAAGGCGCTGATGCAGTTCGCCGAGGAAGGCGCCGCCAAGGTCTTCAAGCCCGCCATCGGGTCGGGCTTCATCGTCGGCGTCGTCGGCGCGCTGCAGTTCGACGTGCTGGCCAGCCGGATCGAGATCGAATACTCGCTCCCCGTCAGGTTCGAGCCGACGCAGTTCACATCGGCCCGCTGGGTCACCGGACCGAAGCCGGACGTGGAAAAGTTCGTCGCCACCAACAAGGGGCACATCGCCCATGACCACGACGGCGACATCGTCTACCTGACGCGGTTGCAGTGGGACATTGACCGGATCGTGCGCGACCACCCGGCGCTGAAGCTGTCGGCGACCAAGGAAATGATGGTCTGAGGCCGGTCGAAACCGGCGGCGAATCAGGCAGACCCTCCAAAATTTGATCATTATGCTGCCTCAATCCCGCACGGCGCGGTTGAAAGCCCGCAAAAGTCAAGCCCATGCCAGGGTGATTGTAACGCGAATTGGAAACAGTTAGCGTCAACGTCGGGAATTGAGACAATTTTGTGGATACAGTCACCTTCGCCTCAAAAAAGTCTCATTCTCCCCAAAGATGATTGAACAGGCGCCTGAAACAATGGCCGCCAAGTCGAGGAATTCAGCAGTCGGCGCGCCGTCGGCCACCCCGGGCCAGAGCAGATGGCGGTGCGAAGGTGACAGGGCGGCTCCGTCGCTCCCTCAAAGGGGCCGCCCTTCCTTTCCCGGCTGCAACAGCGGCCGGTCGCGATGACCGCAAGACCCATGAAGCGCCCAAGCGCGCATCAGGACAGCAAAGGAGGACGCCGCCGAACACTCGTCTGCACCCTATACTCCATTACCCACAGGCGTCGCCGCTCGTATTTCCGGGCGGCGACCGTCTTTGCAAGGCGGGCTTTGCAGGGCGGGCTTTGCAGGGCGGGCTTTGCAGGGCGGGCTTTGCAAGGCGGGCACGGGGCGATAAGGGTCGGCAAACGGCAGCGGAACCGGCGGCGCGATGACAGGGGCGGACGAGCAAGAGACCTATCCCGACGGGATGCGCGAACTGATTGCCGCGCGGCGGCGCCGGCGCGCGGCCCTGGTCTACCACCCCGGAGAGTCGCTGCCGCCCCTTGACGCCGATCTTGACGCGCTGACGCGGCGGCTGGTCCCCGACGAGGAGCCTGCCCCCCTTCCCGCGGGCCACAGCAGCTTTGCCCGCAAGCGCCACGAGCTTCTGCCCGAGTTTCGCGGCCAGCCGGAACTGTGCCTGCTCAACGCGCTCCTGATCTCGAACCTGCGCAAGTTCACCTGGCCCGACCACGCGCCCGCGCTGTTCCTGCGGCTTTGGCGGGAAAAGGCGGATTTCCTGACCCTGCGCCTGTCGTCGCGCTGGCTCATTTCCTCGGTCATCACCTTCGCGGAACACGGCCCGACCGAGGCCGACCGGCGCGTGGGCCAGTCGATGAACGTGCTCTTCTCGCTGATGAAGCTTTACGAATACGAGCGGCAGTATTCGGGCACGCCTTCGGACGAGGCGTTCCGCATCCCCGGCCGCGCCAAGGGCCCCCTGCCGATGCAGATGCTGGGCTTCCAGATCGTCGGCGGCGATCTGGAGGCGAACCTGCTTCTGGACATCGTCGAACAGGCGCTGGACGCGCCGAACGCGGGGGCGCTCGCCAGCGCGCTGGTGGACCGGCTGAACCGCGACCCGCGCACCATCTTCCGACGCTTCGCGCTGATGCGCCAGCGGCTGGAGGCGCTGCGCAAGGCTCGTGACGGGGGCGAACCGGCCGGCGAACCTTGACCTTTTGGTCGCCTTGGGCTAACGGGGCGCGTGGCCTTTGGCCTGACGACGCACGGGCGCCCGGAAATAGCGCCCATCACCCTTGCGGCCCGACGCCGCAGATCGACGGACGCTGATGACGAAATTCACGGACCTGAAGCTGGACGCACGCGTCCTGCAAGCCATTGCCGAAGCTGGTTACGAGACCCCTACCCCGATCCAGGCCGGCGCCATTCCCCACGCTCTCGAGGGTCGCGATGTCCTCGGCATTGCCCAGACCGGCACCGGAAAGACGGCAAGCTTCACGCTGCCGATGATCACGCTGCTGGGGCGCGGCCGGGCGCGCGCGCGGATGCCGCGATCGCTGGTCCTCGCGCCGACACGCGAACTGGCCGCGCAGGTGGCGGAGAACTTCGACATCTACGCCAAGCACACCAAGCTGACCAAGGCGCTGCTGATCGGCGGCGTCAGCTTTGCCGACCAGGACAAGCTGATCGACCGCGGCGTCGACGTGCTGATCGCCACCCCCGGCCGGCTTCTGGATCATTTCGAACGTGGCAAGCTTCTCCTCACCGGCGTGCAGATCATGGTCGTGGACGAGGCCGACCGGATGCTCGACATGGGCTTCATCCCGGATATCGAGCGCATCTTCCAGCTGACCCCCTTCACCCGCCAGACGCTGTTCTTCTCGGCCACCATGGCGCCGGAGATCGAGCGGATCACCAACACCTTCCTGCACAGCCCCGCGCGGATCGAGGTCGCCCGCCAGGCGACCGCCTCGGAGACGATCGAGCAGCGGCTGATCGAACTGACGCCGACGCGCAAGGACCAGTCCTCGAAGCAGAAGCGCGAGCTTCTGCGCGCAGTAATCACCGCCGAGGGCGAGGCCTGCACCAACGCGATCCTCTTCTGCAACCGCAAGACCGAAGTGGACATTCTGGCCAAGTCGCTGAAGACGCACGGCTTTGACGCGGCACCTATCCACGGCGACCTGGACCAGAGCCAGCGGATGAAGACCCTGGACGGCTTCCGCGACGGGTCCCTGCGGTTCCTCGTCGCCTCGGACGTGGCCGCGCGCGGGCTCGACATTCCGGCGGTCAGCCACGTCTTCAACTTCGACGTGCCCTCCCACGCCGAGGATTACATCCACCGCATTGGCCGCACCGGGCGCGCCGGGCGCAAGGGCGTGGCCATCACCATCGCGACGCCCGCGGACAAGAAATATCTCGACGCGATCGAAAGCCTGGTGAAGATGGAAATTCCGCGCGGCGCGATCCCGGAAGGCTTCGCCATCTCGGAAGCCGCGCAGAAGGCGCCGAAGCCACGGAGCGAGAAACCCGGTCGTGACGGCGACCGGCGGGGAGAGCGCAAGGACCGCCGCGAACGCCCGGTCAAGCCGCACGGCGAAATGGCCCCGATGCAGGCGGTCGAGGCCGGGACGGTGACCGCCGCACCCGAGGCGCCGGTGGAGCGGGAATCCCGCCGTGAGGACCGCCGTGAGGAGCGCCGCGAACCCCGGCGCGAACCGCGCAAGAGCGAGGAGCGCCGGTCGGAAGAGCCGCGCCGCGAGGAGCGCCGGTCGGAAGAGCCGCGCCGCGAGGACCGGAGGGGCGAAGGCAGGCGGAGTGAAGACCGGAGGGGCGAAGACCGGGGGGGCGAAGACCGGCGCGACCGCCGCAAGGACGGCGACCGGCGCGAGGCCCCGGTTGTCGGCATGGGCGACCATGTGCCCGACTTCCTGATGCGCGGCCTGCCCGAGCGCAGCGACGGCTGAAACCGGCGACCGGAACGACAGAAGCCGCGGCGCAGGGCGCCGTGGCTTTCCTCATTCCGCCCGTCAGGCCGCGCAGCGCCTGGGGTCTCTCCGACGCTGATGGAAGCGCCGGCCAGCCTCAAGGTTCCACGTGGTCGCCTGTCTTTCGACAAAACCGGAGTCGACTTTTGTCGGACAGGCTCTATTCGACGGCAAGCCGGCTGACGACGACGGTGACCTCAGGCTTCTTGCCGATCTCCTCCATCGTCACCTGACGCACGATGCGCTTGACCGCCTCGTCGATCTTGTCGTCGTTGGTGATGACCTTCGGCCCCGCCTTGTCGAGAAACTCGGTCAGTTCCGCCTCGATCTCCTCGGCCAGTGCCGCGCCGGAACGGGTGGTCTCGGCCAGGCCCTTCAGATCCACCCAGGCCTCGCCCAAGGGCGTGTCGTCCTCATCCAGAAGGATGGTGACGAGGACATGGCCGTTCAGCGCCATGCGGATGCGGTCGCGCACCACCCCGTCCATCGCCCCCAGAAGCCGGGTGCCATCAAGGTAGGTACGGCCCGCCTCGATGTACTCCACCACCGCCGGTTCGTCGCCGGTGAGGTCGAGCATGGTGCCGTTGGTCGCGATCTCGGCGGCTATGCCCTTGGCCAGGCCCAGCTTGACGTGTTCGCGCAGGTGACGATGCTCGCCGTGCATCGGGATCAGGATCTTCGGCCTGAGAAGTTCGTGCACCGCCTCGAGGTCGGGGCGGTTCGCATGGCCCGAGACGTGGTAAAGCCCGCCGTGATCGTCGACGACATCGACGCCCATCTCCGAAAACGCGTTCATCACCCGGATCACGCCGCGCTCATTGCCCGGAATGGTCTTGGAGGAGAACAGGAACACGTCCCCCGCCTTCATCTCCAGCCCCAGGTACTTGCCGCGCGCCAGCTGGGCGGAGGCCGCGCGGCGTTCACCCTGGCTGCCGGTCACGATCAGCATGAGATTGCCGCGCGGAACCTCCGCCGCCTCTTCGGGCTCAAGAATCGGGGGAAAGTCGGTCAGCACGCCGGTCTCGACCGCCGCCGTCAACATCCGCTTCATCGCCCGCCCCAGAAGGCAGACCGACCGGCCCGCCGTGCGCCCGGCCTCGGCCAGCGTCTTCAGCCGCGCGACGTTCGAGGCAAAGGTGGTGGCGACCACCATCCCCTCCTGCCCGGCGATCAGGTCGGCGATCGGCTGCGCCAGCGTCGCCTCGGACCGGCCGGGATGGGGGGCGAAGACGTTGGTCGAATCGCAGACGAGCGCGCGGATGCCGTTGCCTTCCTTCGCGATCACGTGCCAGGTCGCGGGGTCGAAGGGTTCGCCCACGATGGGTGTGCCGTCGAGCTTGAAGTCGGCGGAATGGACCACGCGGCCCGCGGGCGTGTCGATGACAAGGGCGGCGCTTTCCGGGATCGAATGGCTGACCGGCACAAAGGCGACGCGGAATGGGCCGGCCTCGGTCAAGGCGGGGCGCGGCCCGACGGTGCGGACCACGTCGATGGGCTGGCCCGCCTCCTCCATCTTCATCCTGGCGATGGCGGCGGTGAAGGGGCGCGCGTAGACCGGCGCGCGCAGGCGCGGCCAGAGATGGCCGAGCGCGCCGACGTGATCCTCGTGCGCGTGGGTGATGAAGATCGCCTCGATCCGGTCCGCGTTCTCCTCGAGCCAGGCGACATCGGGCATGATCAGGTCGACGCCCGGCGTCGTCTCCATGTCCGGGAAGGTCACGCCTAGGTCGACGACGATCAGCCGCTCCTCCCCCTCGGGGCCGTAGCCGTAGATGTAGCAGTTCATGCCGATTTCGCCGGCCCCGCCCAAGGGCAGGTAGATCAGGCGGTCCTTCACGCTCATGCCGCGTCCCGTTCCTTGTTGTGGCGGTGGATCAGCACCAGCCCGTGCATGGTCAGGTCATCCTCGACACTGTCGAAGATATCGGTGCCCTGGTCGAACAGGGGCGCGAGGCCCCCCGTCGCGATCACCTTCATCGGCCGGTCGCGTTCGATGCGGATCTGGCGCACGATGCCCTCGACAAGCCCGACATAGCCCCAGTAGATGCCCGACTGCATGCAGGCAACCGTATTCGTACCGATGGCATGCTGCGGTTTCGTGACGTCCACATGCGGCAGCGCGGCGGCGGCCATATGCAGCGCCTCGAGGCTGAGGTTGACGCCCGGCGCGATCACACCGCCGATATAGGCGCCGTCGGCATCAACCACGTCGAAGGTCGTCGCGGTGCCGAAATCGACCACGATCAGGTTGCCGCCGTGGCGATCGAAGCCCGCCACCGTGTTGACCAGCCGGTCGGGGCCGACGGTCGTGCCCTGATCGACGCGCGGTGCGACCGGCAGCGCGCAGTCGGGCTTGCCGACAACCAGCGGGCGGCAGTTGAAGTAACGGTCGCAGAGGACGCGCAGGTTGAAGACGACGCGCGGCACGGTCGAGGAGATGACGACGGCGTGGATGTCGACCGGCACCCGGTGGTGCTGCATCAGGGTCGAGAACCATACGAAATACTGGTCGGCCGTGCGCTGATGCTCGGTCGAGGTCCGGAGCGTGCAGCGGAAGCTTTCACCGTCCCAGACGGAGAAGACCGTGTTGGTGTTGCCGCAGTCGATGCACAGAAGCATCCCGCCCTCCGTCTCAGAAAAACACATCCGCCGCCGGAATCGCGCGCCGCCCGCCCGGCGTCGTCAGGACCAGCGACCCGTCCTCGCCCAGCGTATCGAAGGTGCCGGTGATTGTCTCGGTCATGGTGCGCGCGGTTACCGGCTGGCCCAGTTTCGCCGCGCGCGCCAGCCAGGCGGTGCGGATCGGGGCGAAGCCGAAGGTGACGAACTGCCCCTCCCACCGGGCGAAGGCGGCGGCGAGATAGGTCAGGAACTCCTCCGGCGCGATGCGCACACCGGTTTCGCCCAGAAGCGAGACGGGGGGCAGCGCGCCCGTCTCGACCACGTCCTTCGGCGGCGCGGCGACAAGGTTGACGCCGATGCCGATGGCCAGATGGCTGACGCCGGCGCCCCGGCCCGCGCTTTCCAGGAGGATGCCCGCGACCTTGCCGCCGTTCAGGAGAACGTCGTTCGGCCATTTGAGCGCGATCACCGCCCCCGGCCCGACGACCAGCGCGAGCGCATCGGCAAGCGCCAGCGCGGCCACGAAGCTGCGCAGCGCCGCCTGCGCCGGTTCTCCGCCCGGGCGCATCACCAGGGTGGCGGCGAAATTGCCCTCGGGGCTGATCCAGGCGCGGCCGCGGCGCCCGCGGGCGGCGGTCTGGCGATGCGCCATGATCCAGGTCGGCTGGGTCAGGTGCGGCGCCAGCCGCGCGGCTTCGGAGTTGGTGCTGTCGACCTCGGCGAGGACGTGGCGGGCCACGCCCTCGGGCCAGGCGGACGGGTCAGCGGACAAGGACTTCGGCCGCCGCCGCCGCCGCACCCTCGATCCCGAAGACGTTGATGACGCCGAACACCATCACCGCCGCCGAGGCCATCAGCAGGATCCACTGCGGCGCCGGCATCCGGCTGTCGAGCGCCTCGCCCTCCTGCCCGAAGTACATGAAGTAGACGATGCGCAGGTAGTAGAAGGCCCCGATCACCGAGGCGACCGCACCGGCCAGCGCCAGCAGCGTCATCTGCGCGTCAAGCGCCGCGCGCAGAACGCCGTATTTCGCGAAGAAGCCCAGCATCGGCGGCACACCCGCCAGCGAGAACATCAGGATCAGCACCGCCAGCGCCTTGACCGGCTCGCGTCGCGAAAACTGGTTCAGCGCGGCGATGTCGGTGACCGGCACGCCGTCACGTTCCATCGACAGGATGAAGGCGAAGGTGCCGATGTTCATGGCGACGTAGATCGCCATGTAGGTCAGCATCGCCTGCACGCCAAGCTGCGTCCCCGCCGCAAGCCCCATCAGCGCAAAGCCCATGTGGGCGATCGAGGAATAGGCCATCAGGCGCTTGATGTTCTTCTGCCCGATCGCGGCGATGGCGCCGACGAACATCGAAAGGACCGAGAGGAGCGCGATAACCTGGCTCCATTCGCCGACGGCGCCGGCGAAGGCGTCATGGACGAGGCGCGCGAAAAGCGCCATCGCCGCGACCTTCGGCGCGGTGGCGAAGAAGGCGGTCACCGGCGTCGGCGAGCCTTCGTAGACGTCCGGCGTCCACATGTGGAACGGCACGGCGGAGACCTTGAAGGCAAGCCCGGTGATCAGGAAGACGAGGCCGAAGAGCAGCCCGACCGAGACATGCCCCTCCGCGATCGTCGCGAGGATGCCGGAGAAGAGCGTGGTGCCGGTGTAGCCATAGGTCAGCGAGGCACCATAGAGGAGAAGCCCCGAGGAAAGCGCGCCGAGCACGAAATACTTCAGCCCCGCCTCGGTCGATTTCACGCTGTCGCGGCGCAGGCTGGCCACGACGTAGAGCGATAGCGACTGCAACTCCAGCCCCATGTAGAGCGACATGAGGTCCCCCGCCGAGACCATCATCATCATGCCGACCACGGCAAGCGTGATCAGGACGGGGTATTCGAAGCGGGCCAGCCCGCGCCGCTCCATGTAGTCCTGGCTCATCACCAGGACGCCCGCGGCGGCCAGAAGCACGGTGACCTTGGCAAAGCGCGCGAAGGCGTCGTCGGCGAAGGCGCCGCCGAAGGCCATCGCATCGCCCGCGCCCGAAAGGCCGATCCAGGCCGCCACGCCCAGGAACACCGCGGCGGTGGCCCAGGTCAGCGTCGAGGTCATCTGGTCCTTGCCGCCCCAGACCGCGCCAAGAAGCGCGGCCATGGCGAAGATGGCCAGCAGCACCTCGGGAAGAACGGCGGAGAAATCTGCGGAGATCATCGCGGGGTATCCTTCAGTGGCTGGCTTCGGCCACTGCCTCGGGCAGCGGCACGTCGGCACGGTAGTCTGCGATCAGCGCCTCGACCGAGGGGCCGATCCGGTCGGTGACCAGGCTCGGGTAGACGCCGAGGAGCAGGGTCATGGCGACCAAGGGCGCCATGACCAGCTTTTCGCGCGCGGTCATGTCGCGGATGCCCTTCAGGCTTTCCTTGATCAGTTCGCCCATCATCACCCGCCGGTAAAGCCAGAGCGCATAGGCCGCCGACAGGATCACGCCGGAGGTCGCGACCAGCGCGACCCAGGTGTTGACCTGGAAGATCCCCATCAGCGTCAGGAATTCGCCGACGAAGCCGCTGGTGCCGGGCAGGCCCACGTTCGCCATGGTGAAGAACATGAAGATCAGCGCATAGGCCGGCATCCGGTTCACGAGGCCGCCGTAGGCGTCGATCTCACGCGTGTGCATGCGGTCGTAGATGACGCCGACCGAGAGGAAGAGCGCACCCGAAATGAAGCCGTGGCTCAGCATCTGGAAGATCGCGCCGTCGATCCCCTGCTGGTTCACTGCGAAGATGCCCATGGTCACGTACCCCATGTGCGCGACCGAGGAATAGGCGATCAGCTTCTTCATGTCCGACTGCGCCAGCGCCACGAGCGAGGTGTAGACGATGGCAATCGCGCTCAGCCAGAAGACGAAGGGCGCAAGCAGGTCCGAGGCGACCGGGAACATCGGCAGCGAAAAGCGCAGGAAGCCGTAGCCGCCCATCTTCAGAAGCACGGCCGCCAGGATCACCGAGCCCGCCGTCGGCGCCTGGACGTGGGCGTCCGGCAGCCAGGTATGCACCGGCCACATCGGCATCTTCACCGCGAAGGAAGCGAAGAAGGCGATCCAGAGCAGCGTCTGCATCCCGCCGATGATGCGGAAGCCGAGGATCGAGAAGGTCTCGGACCCGAAGGGATGGCCCATGAGCGTGGGAATGTCGGTCGTGCCTGCATCCACATACATCGCGATCATCGCGACCAGCATCAGGACCGAGCCGAGGAAGGTGTAGAGGAAGAACTTGAAGGCGGCGTAGATCCGCTCCTTCCCGCCCCAGATGCCGATGATGAGGAACATCGGGATCAGCCCCGCCTCGAAGAAGAGGTAGAAGAGGACAAGGTCAAGCGCCACGAAGACGCCGATCATCAGCCCTTCGAGGATCAGGAAGGCGACCATGTATTCCTTGACGCGGGCCGTCACCTCCCAGGTCGACAGGATCGTGATCGGCATCAGGAACGTGGTCAGCAGCACGAACAGGACCGAGATCCCATCAACGCCGACCTTGTACTTCAGCCCCATGATCCATTCGCGTTCCTCGACGAACTGGAAGCCGGTGTCGGCGGGGTCGAAGCCCGTGAGCAGGAACAGCGAGATGAGGAAGGTCGCCGTGGTCGCGAAGAGGGCCACCCACTTGGCGTTCTTCTGCGCCGCCGGATCGTCGCCCTTGAGGAACAAGGCAAGGATCGCCGCCGCGACGAGGGGCAGGAAGGTGATGATGGAAAGCAGGTTTTCCATTAGTGCGCGCCCCCCGAGAGCGTCATCCAGACGAGAAGGATCGCGATGCCGATCACCATCGCGAAGGCGTAGTGGAAGAGATAGCCCGACTGCGCCCGGTTCACGATCCGCGTCAGCGCCGGGACAAGGCCCATCGCCACGCCGTTGATCGTGCCGTCGATCACCGCGCCGTCGCCCTTCTTCCACAGGAAGCGGCCAAGCGCCTTGGCGGGACGCACGAAGATCGCGTCGTAGACCTCGTCGAAATACCACTTGTTGAGGAGGAACCGGTAGAGGATCGGCTGGTTCTCGGCGAAGGCGCGCGGCAGGTCGGGCCGGCGGATGTAGAATATCCAGGCCACGAGGAAGCCGAGGATCATCGCCACGAAGGGCGATACCTTGACCCAGGCGGGCGCATGGTGCGCGTCGTCCAGCACCGTGTTCGACGCCTCCGACATAAGGATGGCGCCCTGCGGCGCGTGGCCGACTTCGGTGTGTCCCTCAGCGGGGGCCGCCTCGGTGGTGGCCTCGGCCGTGGCCTCGGTTGTCGCTTCTGCCGTGGCTTCGGTGCCATGCCCGGCGGTCGCCGCGGCCTCGCCTTCCGCGGTTCCGGCCTCGGCCGCGACCTCGTGCTGCGGCAGCGCGAAGAAGCGCACCATCGTCTCATGATCGCCGAAGAAGGGCTTGTACCAGATCATCCCCGCCAGCACCGCGCCGATGGCCAGCACGCCCAGCGGCACGGTCATCGTCCAGGGGCTTTCGTGGGCATGTTCATGCGCGTGATGATCGCCCCGCTCCTCTCCGTAGAAGGTCAGGAATATCAGCCGCCAGGAATAGAACGAGGTGAAGCAGGCCGCGACCACCAGCGCCCAGAAGGCAAAGCCGTTGCCGCTTGCAAACGCGCTCTCGATGATCGCGTCCTTCGACAGGAAGCCCGCGAAACCGATGGAGGTCATCGGAATGCCCACCCCGGTGATGGCCAGAGTGCCGATCATCATCGCCCAGAAGGTCAGCGGGATCTTCTTCCTGAGGGCGCCGTAGTTCCTCATGTCCTGTTCGTGGTGCATCGCGTGGATGACGGAACCAGCGCCCAGGAACAGCATCGCCTTGAAGAAGGCATGCGTGAACAGGTGGAACATCGCGGCACCATAGATGCCGGCACCGGCGGCGACGAACATGTAGCCAAGCTGCGAACAGGTCGAATAGGCGATGACGCGCTTGATGTCGTTCTGCACCAGGCCCACGGTCGCCGCGAAGAAGGCCGTCGCCGCGCCGATATACATGACGAACGCCTTCGCCTCGGGCGCGTACTCGAACAAGGGCGACATCCGGCAGACGAGGAACACCCCTGCCGTCACCATGGTCGCGGCGTGGATCAGCGCGGAAACCGGCGTCGGGCCTTCCATCGCGTCGGGAAGCCAGGTGTGCAGGAACAGCTGCGCCGACTTGCCCATGGCGCCGACGAAGAGGAGGAAGGCCAGAAGGTTGGCCGCGTTCCACTCGGTCCAGAGGAAGTGCAGGTTGGTCTCGGCCAGCGCGGGCGCGGCGGCGAAGACATCGTCCATCGAGATCGAGTCGACCAGGAAGAACAGCCCGAAGATGCCAAGCGCGAAGCCGAAGTCGCCCACCCGGTTGACCACGAAGGCCTTGATCGCGGCGGCGTTGGCGCTGGCCTTCTTGTAGTAGAAGCCGATCAGCAGGTAGGAGGCGACGCCCACGCCCTCCCAGCCGAAGAACATCTGCACCAGGTTGTCGGCCGTCACCAGCGCCAGCATCGCGAAAGTAAAGAACGACAGGTAGGCGAAGAAGCGCGCCTTGTAGTGCTCGTGATGGCCCCAGTTCTCGTCATGGGCCATGTAGCCCCAGGAATAGAGGTGCACCAGCGCCGAGACGGTGGTGACCACGATCAGCATGATCGCCGTCAGCCGGTCGAGCCGGATCGACCACGCGGTATCGAGCGTGCCGGAGCGGATGAAGTCGAGGATGTGGATGTGCTGCGTGGTGCCGTCGAAGCCCAGGAACACCACCCAGGACAGAAGGCAGGCGAGGAACAGCAGGCCGGTCGTGACCGCCTGCGCGCCCTTCTCGCCGATCACGCGCCAGCCGAAGCCCGCGATCAGCGAGCCCACGAGCGGGGCAAAGAGGATGATCTTTTCCATTTGCCCTTACCCTTTCATCACGTTGACGTCTTCGACGTCGATAGTGCCGCGGTTGCGGAAGAAGCAGACGAGGATCGCAAGCCCGATCGCGGCCTCGGCGGCGGCGACGGTCAGCACGAACATGGTGAAGACCTGGCCCACGAGGTCATGGAGATGTGTGGAAAAGGCGACGAAGTTGATGTTGACCGCCAGCAGCATCAGCTCGATCGACATCAGGATGACGATCACGTTCTTCCGGTTCAGAAAGATGCCGAAGATGCCGATCACGAACAATGCGGCGGCAACGCCAAGGTAGTGGGTGAGTGTGATCATTTGTCTTTCTCGTGTACTGGATCTGGCTCCATTTCCACAAACGCCGACGAATAGACATATGGCGTTTTGCCGTAACGGTCGGCCGGATAATGTGCCTTGCAAGGGCAGATTTCCTTAGTGCTACGCTCGAGTGTGGCTTCGAGGCCAAGCGCCGCCATCTGCTCGCGGAGTTCGGGGAATGTAATGGACTCTTTTGATTCTACTGCCGTGCGAAGGTATTTTTCTACCTCGTTGTCGCGGTCAAACTCCGCCTCAACCCCGCGTCGGGACACAATAACCGTTAGAGTTTCGCCCGACCGGCAATGGACAAGAGTACGGTACGAATAACCTTGGCCTTCAAAGCCAAAACCACCGACGAACATCACCTGCGAGTCGCCGACATCCTCGTAGCCGCCTTCCGACCCATGTGGCGCCATAACGTATGCTTCGTAGGACTGTTCGCATTGTTCGAGAGTTAGCGCTTCTGCCTTACACGCGGAAGCACAGGCGACAAAAAGCGCCAGCGCCACATGTCCTCCTCTCCCGCGTTCATTCATAGTCCGTCCTTCCGGTATGCTCCGCTTCCGTCTTTCTTCTCACAGCCCCTGCCCCGGCTTCACGTCCTTCAGTTCCATCGCCTTGGCCGGATCGCGGTACATCTGCGCCAGCACGTCCTGCCGCTTGACGTTCGGGCGGTGGCGCATGGTCAGCACGATCGCCCCGATCATCGCGACCAGCAGGATCAGGCCCGCGGCCTGAAACAGGTAGACATACTGGTCGTAGATCAGGAGGCCGAGGGCAGCGGTGTTCGTCACCCCATCAGGCGTGGCTGCCGCGCGCATCGACTCGGCGGTCTCCGCAGGCGCCCAGGCGCCGAAGGCAATGCCAAGCTGCATCAGGATCACCACCCCGATCAGCAGGCCGAGCGGCATGTAGCGCGCCATCTCGCCCTTCAGTTCGGCGAAATCGACGTCGAGCATCATCACCACGAACAGGAACAGCACCGCCACCGCGCCGACATAGACGATCATCAGGAGCATCGCCACGAACTCCGCCCCCATCAGGACGAAGAGACCTGCCGACGAGAGGAACGCGAGGATCAGCCAGAGGACCGAATGGACCGGGTTGCGGCTCATCACCACCATAAGGCCCGCCGTCACCGCCGAAATGGCGAAAAGGTAGAAGGCGAAAACAAACACGCTCATGCGCTGTCCCCCGTTTCGGTCTTGCCGGCCTCGTCGAAGACGGCCTGCGCGATCTCCAGCGCCTTCGTCATCGCCGGAAGCCCGCCGAACATGCTCATCTGATAGATCGTCTCGGCGATCTCGCGCTGGGTCGCCCCGGCTTCGAGCGCGTGGCGGATCGCGATCTTCATCTGCGCCTCGGCCTGCGCGCCAAGGACGGTCAGCGCGCCGATGGTCAGGAGAAGCCGCGTCTTGGCATCGAGCCCCTCGCGGTTGAAGGTATTGCCGAACCACATCTCCATCATGTCCTTCGACATGGTCGGCCACATCTTCGCGAAATCGAAGCCCTTGAAGCTATCGAGCGCGGGATTGAGGGCGCGGGCCATGTCCTGGCCCTGCTCCATCATCTGCTGGAACATCTTCTGGAATGCGTCGCTCATCTGTAGGGCGCGTCCATCTCGAGGTTGCGGGCGATCTCGGCTTCCCAGCGGGCGCCGTTCTCAAGGAGTTTCTCCTTGGTGTAGAACAGCTCCTCGCGCGTTTCAGTGGCGAATTCGAAGTTCGGGCCCTCGACGATGGCATCGACCGGGCAGGCTTCCTGGCAGAAGCCGCAGTAGATGCACTTGGTCATGTCGATGTCGTAGCGCGTGGTGCGGCGGCTGCCATCCTCGCGCGGTTCGGCGTCGATGGTGATCGCCTGGGCGGGGCAGACCGCCTCGCACAGTTTGCAGGCGATGCAGCGTTCCTCGCCGTTCGGATAGCGGCGCAGCGCGTGCTCGCCACGGAAACGGGGGGAAAGCGGCCCCTTTTCGTGCGGATAGTTCAGCGTCGCCTTCGGGGCGAAGAAGTACTTGAAGCCCAGCCCGAAGCCCTTGATGAAATCGAAGAGCAGGAAGTATTTCGCCGCGCGGGTATAGTCGAGCGCCATCTCAGCCTCCAATCGCCCAGCGGGCCCAGAAGCCGCCGAGCACTTCGAATTTTGCCAGGAACGCGATGAGCACAACCCAGCCGAGCGACAGGGGCAGGAACACCTTCCAGCCGATCCGCATGAGCTGGTCGTAGCGGTAGCGCGGCACGATCGCCTTCACCATGGCGAACATGAAGAAGAAGACCCACATCTTCGCGACCATCCACCACCAGCCGTCCGCGATGCCGGGGATGGGCGAGAGCCAGCCGCCGAAGAACAGGAGCGAGATCAGCGCGCACATCAGGAAGATGGCGATGTACTCGCCGGCCATGAACAGCAGGTAGGGGGTGGAGGAGTATTCGACCATGAACCCGGCCACGAGTTCCGATTCCGCCTCCGGCAGGTCGAAGGGCGGGCGGTTGGTTTCTGCCAGCGCCGAGACGAAGAACAAGACCACCATCGGCAGGTGCGGCAGCCAGTACCAGTTGAAGAGGCCATACGCCCCGTCCTGCGCCGCGACGATGGCCGAAAAGTTCATGCTGCCGGTAGAGATGATGATGCCGATGATGATCAGGCCCAGCGACACCTCGTAGGAGATCATCTGCGCCGCCGACCGCAGGCTGCCCAGGAACGGGTATTTCGAGTTCGAGGCCCAGCCGCCCATGATCACGCCGTAAACCTCAAGCGAGGAAACGGCGAAGACGAACAGGATCGCCACGTTGATGTCGGCCAGCACCCAGCCGGGATGGAACGGGATCACCGCCCAGGCCAGCACTGCCAGCACGAACGACAGCATCGGCGCAAGGAAGAAGACGAACTTGTCCGACCCCGCGGGCAGGACGATCTCCTTGACCACGAACTTCAGCGCGTCCGCGACCGATTGCAGGATGCCCCAGGGGCCGACCACGTTCGGGCCGCGCCGCATCTGCACCGCCGCCCAGATCTTGCGGTCGCCGTAGACGAGGAACAGCAGCGAGATCATCACGAAGGCGATGATCCCCAGACACTGCACCGCGATCAGGAGGAAGGTTCCAAAGGGGGTCGCAAGAAAATCTGCCATGTTGTTCCTCAGACCGTCGGTATTCCCTGGTCGGCGCATTCGGCCGCCGCCGTTTCGGCGTCGATCACCTGCACCCCTTCGGGCAAATCAGGCGAGACGGTGTAAACAGCATCCGCGTGCCAAATGCCACCCTCTTCGTCGATATTCGTGCGGATGTGGCGCAGGAATTTCGCGCCGTTGCCAAGCGCATAACCCACCGAGGCGCAGCGCGCATAGGCATCGGCGTCGGCGGGCCCGCGCGCCCCTTCCATCGTCACCCTCACGCCCTGAAGCCCGGTGTCGAGCATCGACGCGGCGATCGCGCCATAGGCCGGGGCGAAGGCTGCGGCCTCGCCCCTTTCGGCCGGCGCCGGCGCGGGCGCGCAGGCCCCCGGCCCGGCCATGAGGCCGGCCACGAGGGCAAGGGGAAGAAGACCGCGCGCCATGCTCACTCCGCCGCCAGCGGCGCCTCGGCGCGCGCCTTCGCCATCGCCGACAGTTCCGCCATCAGGCCCGATGCCCGCGCGATCGCGTTGGTCAGGTAGAAGTCCCGGATCGCATAGCGGAAATCGGCCTTGCCGGGGGCGGCGACGGGCAGCGCCTGCCAGGCGTTGTCGGCCACCGTATCCACCCGGCCAAGATGCGGATGCGCAGCGACCAGCGCCTTGCGCAGGCCCGCCAGCGTGTCCCAGGGCTGGGTGGCGCCAAGTTCGGCCGACAGCGCGCGCAGGATTGCCCAGTTCTCCTTTGCCTCTCCCGGGGCGAAGCCCGCGCGGAAGGCCAGTTGCGGGCGCCCTTCGGTGTTGACGAACAGGCCGTTCTCTTCGGTGTAGGCGGCGGCGGGCAGGATGATGTCGGCCCGGTGCGCGCCACGGTCGCCGTGGCTGCCCTGGTAGATGACGAAGGCGCCGGGCGCGATCTCCACCTCGTCGGCGCCGAGGTTGTAGACGACCTCCGCGCCCTCGAGCGCGGCCAGCCCGCCCTCGGTCACCGCGCCCACGTCCAGCGCGCCGACGCGCGCGGCCGCCGTGTGCAGGACCAGAAGCTTCGCCCCCGCGCCCTCGGTGTAGCGCATGACCTGGCTCAGAACCGCCTCTCCGTCCGCCTCGTTCAGGGCACCCTGGCCGACGATGACGATGGTATCGTCCTTGGCCTGGACCTTCGCCACGAGGTCGATCAGCGCCTTCCTGTCGTTACCGAAGTGGTGATAGTCGTAGGTGAGATCCACCTTCGGCCCGATCAGCCCGACGCGCGCCCCGGCCGCCCAGGCCTTGCGGATGCGGGCGTTCAGGACCGGCGCCTCGGTGCGCGGGTTGGTTCCGACCAGCAGGATGACCTTGGCGCGGTCGATGTCCGCGATCCTGGCGGTGCCGACATAGGCCGAACGGTTGCCCGCCGGCAGGCGCGCGCCGTCGACGCGGCATTCGACCGAACCGCCCTGCCCCTCGACCAGTTGCTTCAGGGCGAATGCCGCCTCGACCGGGGCGAGGTCACCAACCAGGCCCAGCACCTTCTTGCCCTTCATCGCCGCCGCAGTGGCGGCCAGCGCCTCGGCCCAGGTGGCCTTCCTTAGCTTGCCGCCCTCACGGATGTAGGGCGTGTCCAGGCGCTGTCGGCGCAGCCCGTCCCAGACGAAGCGGGTCTTGTCGCTGATCCATTCCTCGTTCACGCCGTCGTGGTTGCGCGGCACGATGCGCTTGACCTCACGCCCCTTGGTGTCGACCCGGATCGAGGAGCCGAGCGCGTCCATCACGTCGATCGTCTCGGTCTTGGTCAGTTCCCAGGGCCGTGCGGTGAAGGCGTAAGGTTTCGAGGTCAGCGCGCCGACCGGGCAAAGGTCGATTATGTTGCCCTGCAGGTTCGAATCGAGCGTGGTGTTGAGGTAGGAGGTGATCTCGCTGTCCTCGCCCCGCCCGGTCTGGCCCATCTGGGTGATGCCCGCGACCTCGGTGGTGAAGCGCACGCAGCGCGTGCAGGAGATGCAGCGCGTCATCGTCGTGGCGACTAGGGGACCGAGGTTCAGATCCTCCGACGCCCGCTTCGGCTCGCGGTAGCGGGAGAAGTCGACGCCATAAGCCATTGCCTGGTCCTGCAAATCGCATTCCCCGCCCTGGTCGCAGATCGGGCAGTCGAGCGGATGGTTGATGAGCAGGAACTCCATCACCCCCTCGCGCGACTTCTTCACCATGGGCGAGTTGGTCTTGACGACCGAGGGTTCGCCGTTCGGGCCGGGGCGCAGGTCCTTGACCTGCATCGCACAGGACGCGGCGGGCTTCGGGGGGCCGCCGACCACCTCGACCAGGCACATCCGGCAGTTGCCGGCGATCGACAGCCGCTCATGGTAGCAGAAGCGCGGAATTTCCACTCCCGCCTCCTCGCAGGCCTGGATCAGCGTCATCGACGGATCGACCTCGACCTCGATGCCGTCGATGATGATCTTGCGGAGATCAGCCATGTTTCCTGTCCTTCACGTCCCGCGCGGGCACCCCGCGCCCGTTCATTTTTCGTAGATCAGCGAACCCGCATAGGTGTTCGCGGCGATTTCGGCGCGACCGAGGTCGCAAAAGGTTTCGGCCTCGTCCGCCTTCGCGCCATGGGCGCTCAGGTAGGCCTCGGCCTTCTCGTAGATCTTCGCGCGTTCGGCGTCGTCGCGCAGGAACGCGCGCACCACGTCCTCGCTGTAGCCCAGCCCCCGCACCTCGCTTTTCAGCGCGTTGCTTTCCGACAGCACGCGAAACAGGCGCGCGCCGATCGTCGGGCAGGTGCGGCGGATGCGGTCCGCGACGCGCACCGAGACAAGCTTGTCCACGATGGCGGCCTGTTCACCAAGCGGCGGCAGTGCGGCCGCGGAAGAGGCGTCGGCCAGAAACAGCGCGAAAAGCGCCGCCATTGCGCGGGTGATCATGCGTTTCATCGAATGTCCTCCGGGGGCGGAGTGCCCCGTGACACCGATGATGGGGCCAGCCCCCCGATAGGCAATAACAGCCCCGGTCATGAGCGCCCTCCGGGCGGAGTGTCGCCGACAGGCGGCCAGGGCACGAAGGCCAGGACCAGAAGCGGCACCAGCGACAGGATCATCGGCAAGAGGAACGCAAGGCCGAGAAGCCCGCCGCCCATGTAGTAGCCGCCGCCGATCAGAAGCCAGCTGACCAGGGCGCTTGCCAATGGAAGCGCGGCGATGCCAAGCACCGCGCCGCGGAAGCCAGCCTTCTGCATCACCACAAGGTAGAGGACCGAGGCGATGAGCGGGCTTATGAAGGAAAAGATCATCATCACGCCGCTACTCCGCCGCCCGGCACGGGCCGTCCGTCGGCGCAAGAAGTCGCCCGGCGTTCAGATCCGCGAGGTGGTGGCCGGCGGGCATCATGCTCACTCCGCCGCGACCGCCGAGATGCGGCCGGTCTTCTTCGCCTTGATCCGGTCCTCGATCTCGTCGCGGAACTGCCGGATCAGGCCCTGGATCGGCCAGGCGGCGGCATCGCCAAGGGCGCAGATCGTGTGGCCCTCGACCTGCTTGGTCACGCTCAAAAGCATGTCGATCTCCTCGATCTCCGCCTCGCCCCTCACCAGCCGGTCCATGACCCGCATCATCCAGCCCGTGCCCTCGCGGCAAGGCGTGCACTGGCCGCAGCTTTCGTGCTTGTAGAACTTGGAAAGCCGCCAGATCGCCTTGATGACGTCGGTCGACTGGTCCATCACGATCACCGCCGCGGTCCCGAGGCCCGAGCGCGCCTCTCGCAACCAGTCAAAATCCATGATCGCGTCGTCGCACTGCTGGGCGTTCAGCATCGGCACGGACGAGCCGCCGGGGATCACCGCCTTGAGGTTCTTCCAGCCGCCGCGGACGCCGCCGCAGTGCTTTTCCAGCAGTTCCTTCAGCGGGATCGACATCGCCTCCTCGACGACGCAGGGGTTGGCGACGTGGCCCGAGATGCCGAAGAGCTTCGTGCCCGCGTTGTTCGGCCGCCCGAAGGACGAGAACCAGGTGGCGCCGCGGCGCAGGATCGTCGGCACGACGGCGATCGATTCGACGTTGTTCACCGTCGTCGGGCAGCCGTAAAGGCCCGAGGCGGCCGGGAACGGCGGCTTCATCCGCGGCATGCCCTTCTTGCCCTCGAGGCTTTCGAGCATCGCGGTTTCCTCGCCGCAGATGTAGGCGCCGGCGCCGTGGTGCAAGTAAAGGTCGAAGTCGAAACCCGACTTGCAGGCGTTCTTGCCGATCAGGCCGGCGTCATAGGCCTCGTCGATGGCAGCCTGAAGCGCCTCGCGCTCGCGGATGTATTCCCCGCGGATGTAGATGTAGCAGGCATTCGCCCCCATCGCGAACGAGGCGATCAGGCAGCCCTCGACCAGCGTGTGCGGGTCGTGGCGCATGATCTCTCGGTCCTTGCAGGTGCCGGGCTCGGATTCGTCGGCGTTGACCACCAGGTAGGACGGGCGACCGTCGGATTGCTTGGGCATGAACGACCATTTGAGGCCGGTCGGGAAGCCCGCGCCACCCCGGCCGCGCAGGCCCGAGTCCTTCACCTGCTGCACGATCGCGTCGCGGCCCATCGCGAGGATCTTCGCCGTGCCGTCCCAGTGGCCGCGCTTCATCGCCCCTTTCAGGCTGCGGTCGTGCATCCCGTAGAGGTTGGTAAAGATCCGGTCCTGATCCTTCAGCATCTCAATTCCTCATCTCTCCGGGCGCCGGGTGCGCCGCCAGATCCGCCAGGTTACCGCGAACGCCCAGACGAACGCCGCCAAAGCCATCAGGTCGAACAGTGCCGCATAGCGGCTTGACGGCTCGACCAGCCATTGCGCGGCGACCCAGAGGGCACCGGCCACGGCAATCACGATCGCGACAAGCCGGGCCTGCCGGACCTGGCTCATGTCGACCTCGTCTGGCTTTCGCGCCGCCATTCTCACCCCTTCCCCTTGCGGGTCTCGACGATCTCGCGGGCCTGCCGGACCCATTCGTCGCGGGTGATGCGGCCGTGAAAGCCCGTCATCTTCTCATCGACGAGCGCGATGTCGCGCGCCCGCCAGCCGGCGATCTGGTCGAAATGCCAGACCCCGACCTCGTTCAGAAGCTGTTCCAGCCGGGGACCGATTCCCCGGATCAGCTTCAGGTCGTCGGCCTTTCCCCCGCGGGGGGCCGACAGGAATTCCGGCGCGCCGCCCTCGCGCGGGCGCTGCGCCCGTGCCAGCGCCGCATCGAGCCCGCTGACCGGCCGCGCCGCGTCATGCGCGCCCGACGGCCCGCTCGCCGGCCCGCTCGGAGCCGACGCGCGCGGCGCACGCACCACGCCCGCCTCGGCCACGACCCGCGGGGCCGCCGCCGGGTCGGGCGCCGCAGAGGCCTCCGCAGGGGGCGCCGCGGGCGCCACCTCGTCGTGCGGCGCGCGGGCCGGGCACAAGACACCAGGCCCCAGAACGCCACCCAAACCCGCCACGAAGGCACCGATCAGAACCGAGGGGACCAACGCGACACCCGCCGCAAGGTGCAGAAGCAGGGCCGCCAGGACCCCCAGAACCGCCGCGCCCAGCCAGCACCTCGTCCGACAGGATGACTCCGTTGCTTCCGCCATGTCCCCCGATCCCCGCCCCCGACGGGGCTATTGCAGTTCCCTCAACCCTTTCCGCCTTCCGCAAGTTCACGCGCCTGCGCGACCCAGCCATCGCGGCTGACGCGGCCCTTGAACCCTTCGAGATTGTCATCCACCCACGCGACCTCGGCCGGGCCCCAGGCCGCGATCTGGTCGAAGTGGAAATAGCCCAGGCCGTGCAGCAGCGCCTCAAGCTTGGGGCCGACGCCCTTGATCAGCTTGAGGTCGTCCGCCCCGCCCTTGCGCGCGGCCTTCAGGCCCCGCGGCTTCTTCGGTTTCTCCGCAGCCGCCGGAACCGGAGCCGGAGCGGCAGCTTCAGCCGCCTTCGCCGGTTTCGCCGGCTTCGCGGCTCCTCCCAGCCAGGGCGTCAGCAGCGGCACCTCGGTCCCGTCGATGCGCTTGATCCCGTCGCGCAGGTCCATAGCGCGCTGCACCGACCCGTTGTACTGCGTCCGCCCGCTTTCGAGGTCCTTGAGCGAGGTCAGCCCCTTCAGCGGCTCCGACGCATAGCGCCCGTTCTGCGGCCCCGGCACCGGCAGCTTGCCCGCGGCCAGTTCGTCGAGAAGCCGCGACAGGCTCTCAGCCGTCAGATCCTCGTAATAGTCCTTGCCGATCTGGGCCATCGGCGCGTTGGTGCAGGCGCCGAGGCATTCGACCTCTTCCCAGGAAAACTTGCCGTCCGCCGACAGGGTGTGCGGCGTGGCGGCTATCTTTTCCTTGCAGACGCGGATCAGGTCCTCGGCCCCGCAGATCATGCAGGACGTCGTCCCGCAGATCTGGATATGCGCAACGGAACCAACCGGTTGCAGCTGGAACATGAAGTAGAACGTGGCCACTTCCAGCGCCCGGATATGGGCCATGCCCAGCATGTCGGCGACATGCTCGATCGCCTTGCGGGTCAGCCAGCCCTCCTGCTCCTGCGCGCGCCACAGAAGCGGGATGATCGCGCTGGCCTGACGCCCTTCGGGATACTTCGTCATCTGCCCCTTCGCCCAGGCGAGGTTCGCGGGCGTGAATTCGAAGGTGGCGGGCTGATCGTGGTGAAGGCGGCGAAGCATGATCTAGATGAATCCCCTGGCGATGGTCAGGATAGCGGCGGTGGCGGCGCCGATGACGGCGCCCATGACCAGACGA
Organism: Albidovulum sediminis; assembly: GCF_025380365.1. Lineage (GTDB taxonomy): Bacteria > Pseudomonadota > Alphaproteobacteria > Rhodobacterales > Rhodobacteraceae > Albidovulum > Albidovulum sediminis. Next base: position 667,490 of record NZ_JAOCQF010000001.1, on the reverse strand, counting down.
TTGCCCGTCCGGGCGCCCAGGACCGCGGCAAGGCCCGAGGCCGCGCCGAGGACCAGCGTCCAGAGGTTGATCGTCACGTCGGGCATCAGCGGTCGATCTCCCCGAACACGACGTCCATCGTGCCGATGATCGCGGCGACGTCGGCCAGCATGTGACCCCGCGCCATCCAGTCGAGCGATTGCAGATGCAGGTAGCCCGGCGCGCGGATCTTGGCGCGGTAGGGCTTGTTGCTGCCGTCCGACTTCAGGTAGACGCCGAATTCGCCCTTCGGCGCCTCGACCGCGGCATAGACCTCGCCCTCGGGCACGTGGAAGCCTTCGGTGTAAAGCTTGAAGTGGTGGATCAGCGCCTCCATCGAGCGCTTCATCTCGCCCCGCTTCGGCGGCGTCATCTTGCCGCGCGCCAGCACGTCGCCCTTGCCCTCGGGCGCGCGCAGCTTGGCGATGGCCTGGTGGATGATCGAGGTCGATTCCCGCATCTCCGCCATGCGGCAGAGGTAGCGGTCAAAGCAGTCGCCGTTCTTGCCGACCGGAATCTTGAAGTCGAACTCGTCGTAGCATTCGTAGGGCTGCGCGCGGCGCAGGTCCCAGGCCATGCCCGATCCGCGCACCATGACGCCCGAATAGCCCCAGTCGAGCGCGTCCTTCTCATGCACGATGCCGATATCGGCGTTACGCTGCTTGAAGATGCGGTTATCGGTCAGAAGCCCGTCGATGTCGTCCAGCACTTTCGGAAAGGCCGTGGCCCATTCCTCGATGTCGTCGATCAGGTCGTCGGGCAGGTCCTGATGCACGCCCCCGGGCCGGAAATAGGCCGCGTGGAGCCGCGCGCCGCAGGCCCGCTCATAGAACACCATGAGCTTTTCGCGCTCCTCGAAACCCCAGAGCGGCGGGGTCAGCGCGCCCACGTCCATCGCCTGCGTGGTGACGTTGAGGAGGTGGTTGAGGATGCGCCCGATCTCCGAATAAAGCACGCGGATCAGGCTCGCACGGCGCGGAACCACGGTGCCGGTCAGGCGCTCGATGGCCAGGCACCAGGCATGTTCCTGGTTCATCGGCGCCACATAGTCGAGCCGGTCGAAATAGGGCAGGTTCTGCAGGTAGGTGCGGCTTTCCATCAGCTTTTCGGTGCCGCGGTGCAGAAGCCCGATATGCGGGTCGGCGCGTTCCACGATCTCGCCGTCCAGTTCCAGCACAAGGCGCAGCACGCCGTGCGCGGCCGGGTGCTGGGGCCCGAAGTTGATGTTGAAATTGCGGATCTTCTGTTCGCCGGTCAGCGCGTCGTTGAAAGTGCCGTCCATCACTTCGCCCCCTTCTCGTCGCCCGGCAGGATGTAGTGGGCACCTTCCCAGGGGCTCATGAAATCGAACTGCCGGTAGTCCTGCACCAGCTTCACCGGTTCGTAGACGACGCGCTTTTCGGCCTCGTCGTAACGAACCTCGGTGTAGCCCGTGGTCGGGAAGTCCTTGCGCAGCGGATGGCCGCGGAAGCCGTAGTCGGTCAGGATGCGGCGCAGGTCCGGGTGGCCGGAAAAGAGGATGCCGAACATGTCGAACACCTCGCGCTCGAACCAGTTCGCGGCCGGATGCAGGGCGCAGAGCGAGGGCACCATGTCGTCCTCGCGCGCGGCCAGCTTCACGCGGATACGCTGGTTCCGGTACATCGAGAGGAAGTGGTAGACGACGTCGAAGCGCGCCGGCCGTTCGGGGTGGTCGACCGCGGTGATGTCGACCAGCGTCGAGAAGCGGCAGTTCTGGTCGGCGCGCAGGAATTCGACGAAATCCTCGATCCCGGCAAGCGTCACGGTGACGTTGAGCTCACCGAAGGCGACCTCGGTCGCGACGACCTCGTTCGGGCGCTTCAGTTCGATATGGGCGGCAAGTTCTTCCAGGGCTGCGGACATCGTCTTCTCCTCAGCGCACGAGCGTGCCGGTGCGGCGGATCTTCCGCTGCAGTTGCAGGATGCCGTAAAGCAGCGCCTCGGCCGTCGGCGGGCAGCCCGGAACGTAGATGTCGACCGGCACGATGCGGTCGCAGCCCCGGACCACGGAATAGCTGTAGTGGTAGTAGCCGCCGCCATTGGCGCAGGAGCCCATGGAGATGACGTAGCGCGGCTCCGGCATCTGGTCGTAGACCTTGCGCAGCGCCGGGGCCATCTTGTTCGTCAGCGTGCCGGCGACGATCATCAGGTCGGACTGGCGGGGCGAGGCGCGGGGCGCGGTGCCGAAGCGTTCAAGGTCGTAGCGCGGCATCGAGGTGTGCATCATCTCGACCGCGCAGCAGGCCAGGCCGAAGGTCATCCAGTGAAGCGAGCCGTTGCGCGCCCAGTTGATGATGTCCTCGGTCGTCGTCAGCAGGAACCCCTTGTCCTGCAACTCGCGGTTCAGGGCCTGGGTCGCGACCTCGCGGTCGGCGCCGGCGGTGTTCGCCCCCGTCTGCACCTTGTCGGTCATCACGCCCATTCCAGCGCCCCCTTCTTCCACTCATAGGCAAAGCCGACCGTGAGGACGGCCAGGAACACCATCATCGACCAGAACCCGACCATGGAGATGTCCTTGAAGGCCACCGCCCAGGGAAACAGGAACGCCACCTCGAGGTCGAAGATGATGAAGAGGATGGAAACGAGGTAGAAGCGTACGTCGAACTTCATCCGGGCGTCGTCGAAGGCGTTGAAGCCGCATTCGTAGGCCGAAACCTTCTCCGGGTCTGGGTTGCGCACCGCGATCACGAAGGCCGCGAGCAGCAGCACCAGCCCGAGGCCGATGGCGATGGCCAGAAAGATCAGGATCGGCAGGTATTCTCTGAGGAGTGTGTCCAAGGGGCGGCTCCTTCTTCGCGGCGCAATGCGCCTGCGGCATGTGGCTTCTGAGCCGTTTACTCTCCCGCCATGGCGGGGTCAACCGAGGCTGACCGCGTTCGCTCATTTCATGTCGAAGCAGCACCTTGCGTCGGCCCCCCCGGCGCGCGACCCACACCCCGCGATTGACGGAAACCGCCCGCACATGTTCTTCTTCCTCACTTTTCCGCTCGGTTCCGGTCAGGAAAATGTGATGACGACCAAGGACGACACGCAGACCAAAGCACTCCAGAAGGCGAACTGGCGCGCGTTCCGGACCTGGCTGAAGCGACACGGCAAGATGATACTGCCGATACCGGGTCTGGCCGTCCTTTATGCCGGCTATGCTCCGAACGATGTGCGCGAGTTCCGCAACCTGGCGCGCAACGAGGACTCCCTTCGGCGCATGTGGGAGATCATCAATGATGTCGAGAGCAACGCGCGCACCTATACCGGGCGATCGCACCTGGACACGCTGCACAGTGTCCTCAAGCGCCTGAGAGGCCCCCTGCCCGAGATCTACGAGGCAACGGGTTCGAACGCCGGGGCAACCCGGGACGGGCAGGCGATCCGAAAGAAATACGCCAACATGCTCGACTGTGCGGACGCTCTTGCCTCCGACGAGTGGCAGCTTCTGGGGGCGAGCGAAAGGCGCCTCGTCTGGGACATGCTGTCCAGGCGCTATGTCCAGAACGCCGGACCCGACTTGCAGATATGGGAGGGTGCACGCGCGGACATGAAACAGCTCGACAGCAGCTTCATCATGATCCGGACGGAGCTGCTGGAACTCTCCAGGAAGAAGGACGCCTCGCCGGAGCTTCTGAAAACCGTCGAAAAACTGCTCAAGAGATATCAGGATCACTACGAAAGGGTCGGCAAGTCCATCGACGAACATCTGCGGCGCGTGCAGCAGAATCTCAGGAAGATCGAGCGCGAGGGTCGCTGAGGCACCTAGCCTTTCCAGCCGGGCGCGCGCTTGTCGAAGAAGGCGGCGATCCCCTCGCGCGCCTCGTCGCTTTCCCAGCGCGCGACCAGGGCGGCGATGGTGGCGGATATGGTGCCCTCGTCGATCGGCGGGCCGAGGCGGCGGGCCAGGGCCTTGGCCTCGGCCACCGCGCCGGGCGCGCAGGCGAGGTAGGGGGCGACCTCGGCCTCCACTGCCGCGTCGAGGTCGGCCGGGTCGACGGCGCGGGCCAGCAGGCCGAGCGTCACCGCCTCCTCTGCGCCGAACAGGCGGGCGGACATGAAGACGCGCCGGGCCATCGCCTCGCCCATGCGGGCCAGCACATAGGGGCCGATCGTCGCGGGGATGAGGCCAAGGCGGGTCTCGGTCAGGCCGAAGCGGGCACCCGCCGCGCCCACCGCCACGTCGCAGACCGCCATCATGCCGACGCCGCCGCCGAAGGCGTTGCCGTGGATGCGCCCGATCACCGGCTTCGGGCAGGTGTTGATCGCCTGCAGCATCATCGCAAGCTTGGTCGCTTCGCGTGCGCGCGTGGGACCGTCGGCCGCCATCTGCTCGCGCATCCAGCCCAGATCGCCGCCCGCGCAGAAGCTTTCGCCCGCGCCCGCCAGCACGATCACCCGCACCGACGGGTCGCGCCCGAGCTGCTCCGCGGCCTCGGTCAGTTCGGCGATCATCTGCGCCGACAGCGCGTTGTGCTTGTCGGGCCGGTTCATGGTCAGGCGGGCCACGCCGCGCGCATCATGCTCGATGGTGATCGTTTCGGTCATTCTGTCCCCTCCCCCGGTCCCGCGCGCATCGCCCGCGCCATCGCCGCCGCCTCGGCCAGACGCGCGGGATCGAGCCCGGTCCGATAGCCAAGCGCGACAAGCCGCGCATCGACCGCCTCGGTCGCCACGTTCCCGGCCGCACCCGGCGCATAGGGGCAGCCGCCAAGCCCGCCCACCGCCGCGTCAAAGACGCGCAGGCCGCGCGCCAGCGAGACCTCGATGTTGGCGAGCGCCCGGCCCGCGGTGTCGTGGTAGTGCCCGGCGAGGCGGGCCGCGGGCATTTCGTCCAGCACCGCCGCCAGCATCGCATCCACCGTCTCGGGCCGGCCCTGCCCGATGGTGTCGCCAAGGCTCACCTCGTGGCAACCCATGTCGCGCAGGGCCGCGGCCACCCGCGCCACCGCGTCAGGCGCCACCCGCCCGTCATAGGGGCAGTCGGTCACGACCGAGACATAGCCTCGCAGCGCGATCCCGTCGGCCCGCGCGGCCTCGGCCACCGGGCGGAAACGTTCGAGGCTTTCGTCGATCGTGCAGTTGAGGTTCGCGCGCGAAAACCCCTCCGACGCGGAAGCGAAGATGGCGACCTCGTCGGCGCGGGCGGCGCGCGCGCCCTCGTAGCCCTTCAGGTTGGGCGTCAGCGCCAGGTAGCGCACGCCTGGCGCGCGGGTCATGCCTGCCATCACCGCCGCGCCGTCGGCCATCTGCGGCACCCATTTGGGTGAGACGAAGCTTGCCACCTCGATCCGGCGGAAGCCGACGCGGTTCAGCGCGTCGACCAGCGCGATCTTTTCGGCCGTCGGGATCAGGCGCTTTTCGTTCTGAAGCCCGTCGCGCGGCCCCATCTCGACGATTTCCACGAAGTCAGGCATCGCTCACCTCGTAGAAGTCCTGCGCGTAGAACGCCTGTCGCCCATCGAGCGCGCGGGCGCGCCGGTAGCCGGGCCGGGCGGTCACGCGGTCGAGATAGGCGCGGATCGCCGGAAAGGCGTCCAGCCGCACGAAATGCGGCGCCGCCAGAAGGTTGTAGCCCAGCATCGTGTCGGCGCCGGAAAAGCCCCCCGACAGCAGGTGGTCGCGTCCCGTCAGCCGCGCCTCGACCGCGCCGAGGGTCAGTTCCAGCCGCCGGGTGTCGAGCTTCAGGAGCGTCTTCGAGCGCATCGCGGGGTCGCGCAGGAACACCCATTGCAGGTTGAGGTTGGCGATCAGGTGCGCCTGTGTCTCGGCGAAGTGGAGCCATTCGAGGAAGGCCGCGCGCTCGGGGTGCCCGACGGCGCGCCCGAAGCCGGGACCGGGCCGTGTCTCGCAAAGGTATTCGGTTATCGCGCCGCTCTCGAAAAGCGTGATCCCGTCGACATCGAGCGCGGGCACGCGGCCGGCAGGCGACTTGCCGAGGTAGTCCGGATGGCGGAGCGAGCCGTCGGTGATCGAGTATTCGACGATCTCGGGTTCCTCCCCCATCTCGACCAGGAGCCAGAGCACGCGGAACGAGCGCGAGAAGGGGACGTGGTGCAGGCGCGTCGGAGACTGCGCGGTCATGCCTCCTCCTCCAGCCGGATCAGGGCGACGCCCGCCTCCACCTGCTGCCCGGCCTCGGCCAGCACCTCGGCCACGGTGCCGTCGCGGGCGGCGGTCAGGGTATGTTCCATCTTCATCGCCTCCAGCACCGCCAGCCGGTCGCCTGCCTTCACCGCCTGCCCGGCAGCGACGAAGACCGCCTTCACGAGGCCCGGCATCGGCGAAAGCGTCAGCCCGCCGCCCACCGCCTCGGCCCTGCGGTCGAGCGGGTCGGCAAGGTCGAAGTGGAAGGCGCCAGGACCGAAGATGCTGACGCGCCCCGGCGTCAGCACGATGCGCGCGCCCGCGGGTCGGCCGTTCACCCACCAGGCACCGGAAATCAGCTGGGAGTCGGCCGCGTCCCCGTCGATGCGCACAAGCGCCCGGCCGGGGGTGGCGACCTCGACCGTCGCGGTCAGGCCATCGAGCGTCACGGTCCTGAGAAGCGGCGCCCAGAGCGTGAATCCTGCCATCGCGCCGCCGCCCTCGGCCAGCCCCGCCGCGCCGAGGGCGGCAAGCGCGCGCACCGCCAGGTCGGGGGCGGCGGCCTCGGTCAGGGGGCCAAGGTCGCGGGCGATCAGGCCGGTATCGACCTCTCCCCGCCCGAAACCCTCGTGGCGGGCGAGCGCGGCGAGGAAGGACAGGTTGGTGACCGATCCCGCGACCTCGGTCCCCTCGAGTGCCGCGCGCAGTTTCGACAGCGCGATGGCTCGGGTGGGGCCGTGGACGATGATCTTGGCGATCATCGGATCGTACCAGGGGCTGATCGAATCGCCGGGGCGGACGCCGGTATCCGAGCGCGCGCCTTCGGGGAAGCGCAGATGGGTGAGCGTCCCGGTCGCGGGCAGGAAGCCTGCCGGCACGTCCTCGGCGTAAAGGCGCGCCTCGAAGGCGTGGCCCGACAGGCGGATGTCCTCCTGCCGCGAGGTCAGGGCCTCGCCGCTGGCCACCCGCAACTGCCATTCGACAAGGTCGATGCCGGTGATCGCCTCGGTCACCGGGTGTTCGACCTGCAACCGCGTGTTCATCTCCATGAACCAGAAACGGTTGGGGCGAAGCCCGCCCGAGCCGTCGACGATGAACTCGACCGTGCCCGCGCCGCGGTAGCCGATCGCCTCGGCGGCACGGACGGCGGCCTGGCCCATGGCGGCGCGCATCTCCTCGGTCATGCCGGGTGCTGGCGCCTCCTCGATCACCTTCTGGTGGCGCCGCTGGAGCGAGCAGTCGCGTTCGTAGAGATGGACCGCGCGGGTGCCGTCGCCGAAGACCTGCACCTCGATGTGACGGGGCATCGAGACGTATTTCTCGATCAGGACGGCGGGGTTGCCGAAGGCGGTCCGCGCCTCTCCCTGCGCGCTCTCGAGTGCGGCGACGAAGTCCTGCGGCCGTTCGACCAGCCGCATCCCCTTGCCGCCGCCGCCGGCGACCGCCTTGATGAGGACGGGGTAGCCGATCGTGTCGGCCGCGCCGGCGAGATGTTCGGGGTCCTGGTTGGCGCCGTGGTAGCCCGGCACGACCGGCACGCCCGCCTTCTCCATCAGCGCCTTGGCCGCGTCCTTGAGCCCCATGGCGCGGATCGCCTTCGCCGAGGGGCCGATGAAGGTCAGGCCCGCGGCCTCGACCGCGTCAACGAAATCGGGGTTCTCCGACAGGAAGCCGTAGCCGGGGTGGATCGCCTGCGCGCCGGTGGCGCGCGCCGCCTCGATGATTGCCGCGCCCTTCAGGTAGCTGTCGGAGGGGCGCGGCCCGCCGATGCGCACGGCCGCGTCCGCCATCGCCACATGCCGCGCGGTGGCGTCGGCGTCGGAGTAGACCGCGACCGTCGCCACGCCGAGACGGCGGGCGGTGTCGATGACGCGGCAGGCGATCTCTCCGCGGTTGGCGATCAGGATCTTCTGGAACATCGACGGACCTTTCGCGTGGCCGGCGGCCGGGGGCTGCCTGCCCCCGGACCCCCGGGGATATTTGGAGAAAAGAAGAAGGGCAGGCGCGGCATCGCCATCACATCCGGAAGACGCCGAAGCGCGTGGGCTCGATCGGCGCGTTGAGGGCGGCGGAGAGCGAGAGCGCCAGCACGGCCCGTGTCTTCCGCGGGTCGATGATGCCATCGTCCCAGAGGCGGGCGGAGGCGTAGAGGGGGTGGGACTGTTCCTCGAACATCTCGATCGTGGGGCGCTTGAACGCCGCCTCCTCCTCGGCCGACCAGGTGCCGCCGGCGCGCTCGATCCCCTCGCGCCGGACGGTGGCGAGGACGCCCGCCGCCTGTTCGCCGCCCATCACGCTGATGCGGCTGTTGGGCCAGGTCCAGAGGAAGCGGGGGCCATAGGCGCGCCCCGCCATGCCGTAGTTGCCCGCGCCGAAGGAGCCGCCGACAAGGCAGGTGATCTTCGGCACCGCGGTGGTGGCGACGGCGGTGACCATCTTCGCGCCGTGGCGGGCGATGCCCTCGTTCTCGTACTTCCGGCCGACCATGAAGCCGGTGATGTTCTGCAGGAACACCAGCGGGATCGAGCGTTGCGAGCAAAGTTCCACGAAATGCGCGCCCTTGACCGCGCTTTCGGAGAAGAGGACGCCGTTGTTGGCGACGATGCCGACCGGGCATCCCGCGACATGGGCGAAGCCCGTCACCAGCGTCTCGCCGAAGCGCGGCTTGAATTCGTCGAAGCGGGAGCCGTCGACGATGCGGGCGATGACCTCGCGGATGTCGTAGGGGGTGCGCAGGTCGGCGGGGACCACGCCGAGGATCTCGTCGGGGTCATAGGCGGGGTCTTCCGGGCTTTGCCACGCGACGCTCGCGGGCTTGCGGCGGTTGAGGCTGGCGATGGCGCGGCGGGCGAGCGCGAGCGCGTGGGCATCATCCTCGGCCAGGTAGTCGGCAACGCCCGACAGGCGCGTGTGAACGTCGCCGCCGCCCAGATCCTCGGCGCTGACGACCTCTCCGGTCGCGGCCTTCACGAGGGGCGGGCCGGCGAGGAAGATCGTGCCCTGGTCGCGGACGATGATCGAGACGTCGGACATCGCGGGCACATAGGCGCCACCCGCGGTGCAGGAGCCCATGACGACGGCGATCTGGGGGATGCCCGCCGCGCTCATCCGGGCCTGGTTGTAGAAGATGCGGCCGAAATGGTCGCGGTCGGGGAAGACCTCGTCCTGGTTGGGCAGGTTGGCGCCGCCCGAATCGACGAGGTAGACGCAGGGCAGGTGGTTCTCTTCGGCGATCTCCTGCGCGCGCAGGTGCTTTTTCACCGTCATCGGGTAATAGGTGCCGCCCTTCACGGTGGCGTCGTTGGCGACCACCATGACCTCCTGCCCGTGGACGCGCCCGATGCCGGCGATGACGCCTGCCGCGGGGGCGTCGCCGCCGTAAAGCCCGTGGGCGGCGGTGGCGCCGATCTCGAGGAAGGGGGATCCGGCGTCGAGAAGGTTCGCCACCCGTTCGCGGGGCGGCATCTTGCCGCGCGCCACATGGCGGGAGAGCGCCTTCGCCCCGCCCCCGGCGGCGGCGGCGGCCGCGGCCCCGGCGACGGTGGCCAGCATCGCCTCATGTGCCGCGCGGTTGGCGCGGAAGGCGTCCGAGTTGGTCAGGACGGAGGAGGTCAGCCGCATGTCATCGCCTCGCGGGTTCGGCGGCCGGTGCCGCGGCTGTTGCAGTGCCGCAACATCCGCGCGGGCGGCGCGCAATGGGTCGGATCGTTTGATTCACATCAATGTGCTGCAGCGCAGCGCTGCTACCGAGGTCCGGCGCGAAAGAACGGAGAGATTGATCATGAAACGGACTTTGATTACCGCCCTCGTCGCCCTTGCCGCGGCCGCACCCGCCTGCGCCCAATCGGCCGGCGACTGGACCATCGGCCTTGGCATCGGCTGGGTGTCGCCCAAGGATGACAACGGCCTTCTGGCCGGCGCCGCGACCTCGGTGGACGAGGACATCAGCGCGACGATCACCGCCGAATACTTCCCCTGGGACAACATCGGCATCGAGCTTCTGGCGGCAACGCCCTTCGAGCATACCGCGACGATTGCGGGCGTCGGCACGGCGACGACCAAGCACCTGCCGCCCACCCTCTCGCTCGTCTACCACATCCCGACCGCGGGCAAGATCACGCCCTTCGTCGGCGCGGGCCTCAACTACACCACCTTCTTCAGCGAGGAATCGGCGCTGGGCAACGTGGAGCTTGACGATTCCTTCGGGCTGGCGCTGAAGGCCGGGTTCGACGTCGCCATCTCCGAGAAGGGCGCGTTCCGGACCGAGGTGCGCTGGATGGACATCGAAAGCGACGTGTCGCTGGACGGCACGCCGATCGGCACCGTCGACATCGACCCGATCGTGGTCAACCTCGCCTATGTGATCAAGTTCTGATCGGTCCGGACGGATCGGCAGCAGAAGGGCGCGCGTCAGGTCGGCGACGCGCCCTTTTCTTTTCGTCACATCCGCCTGCCGCGTCGCACGGAGGGCGGCGCCCGGCCCGCGGGGTGGGCGAGAAGCGCCCGCCCCGGGGGGGCGGGTCGGGCGCTGCCCGGGGTTCCCCCGGGCGGGTCGGAGGATAGCCTTCACCCCATCGCCCCCATCAATTCCCGCCCGATCAGCATGCGGCGGATTTCGCTCGTCCCGGCGCCGATTTCCATCAGCTTGGCGTCGCGGAAGATGCGGGAGACCGGGGTTTCGCTCATGAAGCCCATGCCGCCCATCGCCTGCACCGCCTGGTGGGCAACCGTCATCGCCTCCTCGCTGGCGTAGAGGACGCAGGCCGCCGCGTCCTGGCGCGTGACTTCGCCCCGGTCGCAGGCGCGCGCCACCTCGTAGACATAGGCGCGGGCGGAGTTCATCTTGGTGTACATGTCCGCGATCTTGCCCTGCATCAGCTGGAACGACCCGATCGGCTGGCCGAACTGGCGGCGTTGCGCGAGATAGGGCATCACCTCGTCCAGGCAGGCGGCCATGATGCCGGTGCCGATCCCGGAAAGGACGACGCGTTCGTAGTCGAGCCCGGACATCAGGACGCGGACGCCCCTGCCCTCCTGCCCCAGCACGTTCTCGAACGGCACCTCGACATTCTCGAAGACCAGTTCGGCGGTGTTAGACCCTCGCATGCCGAGCTTGTCGAAGTGTTTCGAGGTGGAGAAGCCCTTGAAAGTCTTTTCCACGATGAAGGCGGTGATGCCCTTCGATCCGGCCTCGGGGTCGGTCTTGGCATAGACCACCAGGGTATCCGCATCCGGGCCGTTGGTGATCCAGAACTTGGTGCCGTTCAGCACATAATAGCCGTTCCGCTTCTCGGCCTTGAGCTTCATCGACACCACGTCGGACCCCGCCCCGGCCTCCGACATGGCAAGCGCGCCGACGTGGTCGCCGGAAATCAGGCCGGGCAGGTATCTGCGTTTCTGTTCGTCGGTGCCGTTCAGCTTGATCTGGTTCACGCAAAGGTTCGAATGCGCGCCGTAGGACAGGCTGACCGAGGCCGAGGCGCGGGCAATCTCCTCGGTCGCGACGACATGGGCGAGGTAGGACATGCCCGCCCCGCCGTATTCTTCCGGCACGGTGATGCCGAGAAGGCCGAGATCGCCCATTTCCTTCCAGAGCGCTGGCGGGAAGGCGTTTGTCCGGTCGATCTCCGCCGCCATCGGCTTCACCCGCTCCTGCGCCCAGCGATGAACCATGTCGCGCAGCGCCTCGACCTCGTCCCCAAGGTGAAACTTCATGGATGCGGTGAACATCGGCGGCCTCTTGGAAATGAACGAATGTTCAATTCATAGAGTCAAAGCCTGAGTCGCGTCAATGGGGTCATGCGCCCGCGTCACGGGTCCTGGTCTGGAAACGATGCTGGAAGAATCAGCCGATCAGTTTCTCGGCCAGCAACGGCAGTTCGTGGAAGGCATCGAAGGTCGCCTCGGGCGCGAAATCGGCCACGCCGCGCCCGGCCGGGCCGAAGGTGACGAGCGCCACCGGCACACCCGCCGCCGTGGCGGTCTTGCGGTCGGTGTCGGTATCCCCCACCAGCATGGAGCGTCCGAGCGCCCCGCCCGCGCGCTCGACCGACAGCCGGTAGGGCGCGGGGTCGGGCTTGCGCACGGGGAGCGTATCGGCGCCGACGAGAGAGTCGAAAAGCCCCCGCACGCCAAGCCGGGCCATCAGGATTTCGGCCAGACGTTCGGGCTTGTTGGTGCAGATGCCGGTGGCAAAGCCCGCCGCGCGCAGGGATTCCACCGCCTCGACCGCGCCGGGATATAGCCGGGTCTCGCGGTCTATCCCCTCCTCGTAGGCGGTCAGGAGAAGCGGATACTGCCGGTCCACCTCGGCCTCCGATACCGCGCCCAGCCGGGAAAAGCCAAGCCGCAGCATCGCGCGCCCGCCGTGGAACGCGGTCAGCGCGTCGGCCACCGGGTCAAGCAGATCGCCCGCGCCGATGCCGCGAAAACAGGCATTCGCCGCGGCGATGAGGTCGGCGGAGGTATCGGCAAGCGTCCCATCGAGATCGAAGATGACCGTGCGCATGGCGCCCCCTCCTGTCCGGCTGTAACCCTTGGTAAGGAGATGTGAGGCCCCCGACCTTGCGGCCCGTGGCCCCTTCGGTAAAACGGGCGTGAGCGAAAGAAAAGAGCAAGAGCATGGCGACAGCGCTGATCATCCTGGCCGCGGGACAGGGAACGCGGATGAACTCCGACCTGCCCAAGGTCCTGCACAAGGTGGCGGGCGCGCCGCTTCTGCACCACGCGATGGCGGCCGGCGCGGCGCTTGCGCCCGAGCGGGTGGTGGTGGTCGCGGGCCACGGGGCCGAGGCGGTGGAGAAGGCGGCGCTGGCCTTCGACGACACCGTGGCCACGGTCCGGCAGGACCAGCAGCTGGGCACCGGGCACGCGGTGGCGCAGGCGCTGCCCGCGCTGGAAGGGTTCGAGGGTACGGTGATCGTCCTTTACGGCGACACCCCCTTCATCCGGCCGGAAACGCTGGACGCGATGCTGGTCAGCGGGGCGGATGTGACCGTGCTGGGCTTCCAGGCCGCCGATCCGGGCCGCTACGGCCGGCTGATCGCAAACGGCGGCGCGCTGGAGCGGATCGTGGAATACAAGGACGCAACCGAGGCGGAACGGGCCATCACGCTTTGCAACAGCGGCGTCGTCGCGGTCGAGGCACGGCTTCTGGCCGAACTGGTCGGCGGGCTGACGAACGACAACGCGGCGGGGGAATACTACCTGACCGACATCGTCGCGGCGGCCCGCGTCCGGGGACTTGAGGCCCGCGTCGTCACCTGCGACGAGGGCGAGACCATGGGCGTGAACACCCGCGCCGAACTGGCCCGCGCGGAGGCCGCCTTCCAGACCCGCGCGCGGGCCGAGGCGCTGGAAACCGGCGTCACCATGACAGCGCCCGAAACCGTCTTCTTCGCGCTCGACACCGTGGTGGGGCGCGATGCGACGATCGGCGCGCATGTCGTCTTCGGCCCCGGCGTCACGGTGGAATCGGGGGCGGAGATCCTGCCCTTCTGCCATCTCGAAGGCTGCCACATCTCGCGCGGGGCCCGCGTCGGCCCCTTCGCCCGGCTGCGCCCCGGCGCCGAACTGGCCGAGGAGGTGCACGTGGGCAACTTCGTCGAGATCAAGAACGCGATCCTCGACGAAGGGGTGAAGGTCGGCCACCTGACCTATCTGGGCGACGCCCATGTGGGCGAGCACACCAACATCGGCGCCGGCACCGTGACCTGCAACTACGACGGGGTGATGAAGCACCGGACCGAGATCGGGGCGCATGCCTTCATCGGATCGGACACGATGCTGGTGGCCCCGGTCCGGGTCGGCGCGCGGGCGCTTACCGGCTCCGGTTCGGTGATCACCGAGGATGTGCCGGATGGCGCGCTGGCGATCGGCCGCGCCAGACAGGTGACAAAGCCGGGTCTGGCGGTCAGATTGTTCGAAAAGTTGAAACAAATGAAGGCCCGCAGGGACAAGGGTAGCGAATAATGTGTGGAATTGTCGGTGTGCTGGGCAATCATGAGGTTGCCCCCCTGCTGGTCGAGGCGCTGAAGCGGCTGGAATACCGCGGCTATGATTCCGCCGGTATCGCCACGGTGAACCACGGCCGGCTCGACCGCCGCCGCGCGGTGGGCAAGCTGGCCAACCTCTCCGACCTTCTGGTGCACGAACCGCTCGCCGGCAAGGCGGGCATCGGCCACACCCGCTGGGCGACCCATGGTGCCGCCACGGTGACGAACGCGCACCCGCACCGCTCCGGCCCGGTCGCGGTCGTCCACAACGGCATCATCGAGAACTTCCGCGAACTTCGCGCCGAACTCGCCGAGGCGGGCCTGTCGTGCGAGACCGAGACCGACACCGAGACGGTCGCGCTGATGGTGCGGATGTACATGGACCGCGGCCTGCCCCCGCGCGAGGCCGCGCGCGAGACGTTGGGGCGGCTTGAAGGTGCCTTCGCGCTGCTGTTCCTCTTCGAGGGCGAAGACGACCTGATGATCGCCGCCCGCAAGGGCTCTCCGCTTGCCATCGGGCACGGCGAGGGCGAGATGTTCGTGGGCTCCGACGCCATCGCGCTCGCCCCCATGACCGACCGCATCACCTATCTGGAAGAGGGCGACCACGCCTTCGTCACCCGTGCGGGGGTGGAGATCTTCGACGCCGCCGGGCGCCGCGCCAACCGCGAGACGCTGAAGATCCAGCTGGACCAGACCCGGATCGACAAGGCGGGCTTCAAGCACTTCATGGCCAAGGAGATCGCCGAACAGCCGGTCGTGCTGGCCGACGCGATCAAGCACTATGTCCGCGGCGGGCAGATCCTGCTGCCCCACGCGCTCGACTTCGCCGGCCTCGACCGGCTGACGCTGGTGGCCTGCGGCACCGCGAACTATGCCTGCCAGACCGCGAAATACTGGTTCGAGACGCTGGCCGCCCTGCCCTGCGAGGTCGATATCGCCTCGGAGTTCCGCTATCGCGAGCCGCCGCTGCCGGCGCGGTCCTTCGCCCTTTTCGTCAGCCAGTCGGGCGAGACGGCCGACACGCTGGCCGCGCTGCGCTTCGCGCGCGAGAAGGTCGCGAAGACCGTCGCGGTGGTCAATGTCACCACCTCCTCGATCGCGCGCGAGGCCGACGTGGCGCTGCCCATCCACGCGGGCGTGGAGGTGGGCGTGGCCTCGACCAAGGCCTTCACCTGCCAGTTGCTGGTCTTGTACCTGCTGGCGCTCAAGGCCGCGGCGGACCGCGGGCGGCTTTCTGCGGACGAGATCGCCGAGCGTCTCGCCGACCTCTCGACCCTGCCGGGGCTGATGAACCAGACACTGGCGCG
Organism: Albidovulum sediminis; assembly: GCF_025380365.1. GTDB lineage: Bacteria > Pseudomonadota > Alphaproteobacteria > Rhodobacterales > Rhodobacteraceae > Albidovulum > Albidovulum sediminis. Next base: position 652,078 of record NZ_JAOCQF010000001.1, on the reverse strand, counting down.
GGAAGGCGACATCGCCGCCATAGCGGCGACCGTGTCCGAAGCGCAGGACATCCTTTTCCTCGGCCGCGGCACGATGTTCCCGCTGGCCCTGGAGGGGGCGCTGAAACTGAAGGAAATCAGCTACATCCACGCCGAAGGCTATGCGTCCGGCGAACTCAAGCACGGCCCCATCGCGCTGATCGACAAGTCGGTTCCGGTGATCGTCTTCGCGCCCCATGACGGGCTTTTCGACAAGACCGTGTCGAACATGCAGGAGGTGATGGCGCGGCACGGCAAGGTGGTGCTGATCACCGACGCCAGGGGGGCTGCCACCGCGCAGGAGGGGACGTGGAAATGCGTCACGCTGCCCACGGTCCCGCCCGCGCTCGCGCCCATCGTCTACGCCCTGCCGGCGCAGCTTCTGGCCTACCACGCCGCCGTCGCCAAGGGCACCGACGTGGACCAGCCGCGCAACCTCGCCAAATCGGTGACGGTGGAATGACGCCGGAGGAGGCGCTGGCGGCACTTCGTGCCGGCATCGAACCCGGCCGCGCCGAAGCGATGGCCGCCTATCACAAGCAGGCGCGTCCGGTCCTGGGTGTCCCGAACCCGTTCCTGAACGACCTGACGCAGGCTTGGCGGCAGGCGCTTTCCGTGCCCGAACGGGTAGCTCTGGCCGATGCGCTCTGGCGCAGCGACATCTTCGAGGCGCGGATCGCGGCGGCGAAGCTCCTGACGCAGGCGCGCATCAGGGGGGATGACGCGGTCTGGCGGCTGATCGCGTCCTGGGTGCCCGATTTCGACGGCTGGGCGATTGCCGACCACGCCTGCGACGCGGGCGGGCGGCGGCTGGTCGCAGACCCCGCGCGGATCGACGAGGTGGAGGGCTGGACCCGGTCCGAAAGCCTCTGGGCGCGGCGGGCGGCGCTGGTCATCACCCTGCCCTGGACCAAGCAGAACCACCCGACGGCGCAGGATCTGGCGATCCGCGACCGGGTGCTGGGTTGGGCCGCCGGTTATGCCGACGACCCCGAATGGTTCATCCAGAAGGCAATCGCCTGGTGGCTGCGCGACCTCTCGAAGCACGACGCCCCGCGCGCCCGCGCCTTTCTTGACGCGCACGGCGCCCGGCTGAAGCCCTTCGCCCGGAAGGAAGCCGGAAAATATCTGGGCTGAGGGTGACCCCGTCCGAAGGTCGCCTTGTGGGGGCGCGCGCAAGCGACTAGATTTGCGCCATGACCCCGCTCATCGACCCCTTCGCCCGCCCGATTTCCTACCTGCGTGTCTCGGTCACGGACCGCTGCGACTTCCGCTGCACCTACTGCATGGCCGAACACATGCAGTTCCTGCCGAAGAAGGACCTGCTGACGCTGGAGGAGCTGGACCGGCTCTGTTCGTCCTTCATCCGCCTCGGCGTGCAGAAGCTCCGGATCACCGGGGGCGAACCGCTGGTCAGGCGCGACATCCTGACCTTTTTCCGCTCCATCTCGCGCCATCTGGACAGCGGCGCGCTGAAGGAGCTGACGCTGACCACCAACGGCTCCCAGTTGGCGAAGTTCGCGGGCGACCTTGCGGCCTGCGGCATTCGCCGCGTCAACGTCTCGCTCGACACGCTCGACCCGGCGAAATTCGCCGAGATCACCCGCTGGGGCCGCCTGCCGCAGGTGCTGGAGGGGATCGAGGCCGCCAGGGCCGCCGGCCTGCGCGTGAAGATCAACACGGTGGCGCTGAAGGGCTTCAACGAGGATGAGCTTTTCCCCCTTCTCGACTGGTGCGCGAAGGAGGACCACGACCTGACCTTCATCGAGGTCATGCCGATGGGCGAGATGGGAGAGGAATTGCGGCTGGACCAGTACTGGCCGCTGAAGGACCTGCGCGCACGCCTGGCCGAACGCTTCACCCTGACCGACCTGGCCGAACGCTCGGGCGGCCCGGCCCGCTATGTCCGGATCGAGGAGACCGGGCAAAAGGTGGGCTTCATCACGCCGCTGACCCACAATTTCTGCGAAAGCTGCAACCGCGTGCGGGTGACCTGCACGGGCGAGCTTTACATGTGCCTCGGACAGGAGGATATGGCCGACCTGAGGGCACCCCTGCGCGCCTCGCCCGGGGACGAGGCGCTGGAACAGGCGATCCGCGCGGCCATCGCGCGCAAGCCCAAGGGCCACGATTTCGACTATTCCCGCCAAACCGTGCGCGGGCAGGTGTCGCGGCACATGAGCCATACGGGCGGCTGAACGGCACGCCGCGGGGGGGGGGGCGCGGTGTCAGCCGCGCTGCGCCCGCCGCCAGGCCTCCGGCGTCACGCCTTCGACCGCGCGGAAGGTGCGGATCAGGTGCGAGGCATCGGTGAAACCCGTCTCCAGCGCAATCTGCGTCACCGACTTGTCGCCCCGCGCCAAGAGCGCGCGCACCTGCGACAGCCGCATCCGCCGCCCCGCCTCGGACGGGGTCAGGCCGAGGTCGTCGGTGAAGTGGCGTTCCAGCTTGCGGCGGCTGACCCCCAGTTGCCGCGCGATCTGCGCGACCGTCGGCGGGGTTTCGGGGAACTGCTGCATCCACAGAAGCGCGCGCCGGACCAGCGGATCGTTGGCGGACAGGTCGGAAGGCAGGCCCGGCTGCGGCTGCTCGGCCGCCATCGCCTCGTCCACGATCATGATCGACAGGCTCTTGCGGGCGGCGGCGCGGCCGATGTGCCGGTCAACGAGATAGGCCGCCAGATGCGCGGTCGAGGCGCCGCCCGAACAGGTCAGCCGGTCGCGGTCGACGATGAAGATCTGGTCCGAGATCGGCTGCATCGCCTCGAACTCCTCAAGGAAGTCGTCGCGGTGAAACCAGCTGACGCAGCAACGGTAGCCCTGCATCAGCCCCGCACGCGCCAGGATGAAGGTGCCGGTGCAAAGCCCGATCAGCGGCACGCCCGCCCCCGCCGCCCGGCGCAGCCAGTCCTCCGCCTCGGGCGCGAGCCACTGGCGTTCGCCGATCAGGCCGCCGACGACGGCGATGTAGTCGAACCTCTCCGGGTCGCCCAGGGCCTCTTCCGCCTCAACGAAAAGCCCGCAACTCGATTCGACCGGGCCCGGCCGCGGCGCGACCACGCGCCAGGAACAGCGGATCGGGCGGGACCGGTCGCCCTCGTCCGCCGAAAGGCGCAGGACGTCGACGAAATTCGCCATCGCGGCCAGCGTGAACCGGCGCGCAAGAAGTATACCGATACGCAAACGCGCCGGCACTACGGCAGGGGAGGTTTTTGGCTCATGACGCATGTGTAACGGCATATTGACGCAAACATACTGTTTGAGCGACGCAGATTCGACATAAAACGGTTCAGGAGCGACCTGCCGAACCGGCACCGCGCGCATCTTCTGGGGGGATCGGGATGCTGCTTCAGTCTCAACCGCGCGCCGCTGCGAAGGTGGCCCCTGCCATCCGGCCCGAACCGCAGGGCGCCACGGAAACCTTCGTCTTCCTGCTGCTCGACGGGTTCGACGCGCTGGCCCTTGCCGGTGCGACCGAACCCCTGCGCCAGGCCAATGTGCTGTCGGGCCGGCCTCTTTACGGCTGGCGGGTCGTGTCGATGACCGGCACGCCGGTGGTGGCGGCGGGGGGCCTCGCGGTTCTGGCCGATGCACGGTTCTCGGGCCTGGCACGGGGCGAATCGCTGTTCGTCATCGGCGCGCCCGGCGAGGACGAGGCCGCGCGCGCCCACCTGATGGCCGCGCTTCGGCGCGAGGCGGCGCACGGCGTGCGCATCGGCGCGATCGGCACCGGCATCCAGACGCTGGCGCGCGCGGGTCTTCTCGACGATGAGACCGTCGCCGCGCACTGGGACCTGGCCGAGGGGCTGGCCGAGGAGTTTCCGCGCATCGAGGTCAGCCGCGCGGCCTTCGTCGCCGGGCGCCGTCCGACTGCGCCGGGGGGCGCGGCGGCGACCGACCTCATGCTCCACCTGATCGCCGAACGGCAGGGGTCCGACCTTGCCACCCGCATCGCCGACGCGATGGTCTGGGCCAACGTGCGCGGGCCGCAGTCGCGCCAGACGGTGTCGGCGCAGTCGCGCTACGGCGTGCGCAACGCCCGCCTCGTGCGCGTCCTCGCGGCGATGGAGGAGAACCTCGAAACGCCGCTTTCGGCGCAGGAGATCGCCGACATCGCCGGCATGTCGCCGCGCCAGACCGAACGTCTGTTCGCCCGCTATCTGAACAGCACGCCGATGGGATTCTACGCCCACCTGCGGCTTGAACGCGCCCGCAGCCTGCTGATGCAGACCGAACTGTCGGTAACCGAGGTGGCGGTGGCCTGCGGCTACCGGTCGCTGTCGCATTTCGCCAAGGTCTACCGGGCGACCTATGGCCACGCGCCGCGGCGCATGCGCGCGGTGGCCTGATCGCCGCCCCGTCGCGGCGGTGGAAAGCCGGCCCCGGCCGTCGTAGGATGGGCCGGGGGCAAAGGGGGGACCATGGACGACCTCAACCGCTTTCGGGAGGCGCAGGACAGGGTCTGGCCGCAGGTCCTGGCCGAACTGCGCGACGGCCGCAAGACCGGCCACTGGATGTGGTTCGTCTTTCCCCAGTTGCGCGGCCTTGGCCGGTCGGAGACCGCCCGCTTCTACGGCATCGCGGACATGGAGGAGGCGCGCGCCTATCTTGGCGACCCGCTGCTGGCGGGGCGGCTGGAACAGGCGGCGACCGCGCTCCTGTCGCATGCCGGGCTGACGGCGGAGGAAATCCTCGGCCCGGTCGATGCGCTGAAGCTGCGGTCGTCGGCCACGCTCTTCTCGCGCGCGGGCAAGGGCAGGACGGGGCTTCTGATGCGTGACGTGCTGGCGCGGTTCTACGGCGGGCGCCCCTGCCCGCTGACCGACGCCGCGCTTCGCTAGCTCAGAACCGGCCCACGCCGTTCCATTCGAGGAAGAACTCGTTCGTGGTCCGGTCGGGGGTTGCATCGGTCAGGCGGCAGGTGGCCTTGGCCGACTCAAGGTCATCCGCGCCCCCGACGATGGTGAAGAAGGTCACGTCGGAAAGGATCACCTTGCCGTTGTGGCGCACCCTCGCCGACCTCAGGATCTTCTGCGACTGGCTGCGGCCATGGGGCGTGACGAAGCGGCCCGCGCCGCAGATCGCGATCCGGCCGTCGATCAGCGCCGGCGTCCAGAAAAACTCGTACGACTTTCCCTGCCCCGCCCAGGTGAGGTCGCTGCTGCTGAAATCCCCGTCGACGGTAATGGTGAAATCGGCCGCAAGGGCCGGTGTCGCGACCGGCACAAGAAGGGCCAGCGAGAGGAGGAATGCCTTCGTCATGGAAATGCTCCGGGCTGCAAATACACCACAGAGGTGACCGATAGCCCCGCGCCCGTCAAGCCGGCTTGGGTGCCCCAGGCGTCAGAAGCGGCTTTGTCCCTGCACGTCGAGATAGACGAGGAAATCGCCCTTCGGCTTGGCCGTCTTCGTCAGCCGGCAGTTGGCGCGCGCCTTGGTCAGCGGCTTGCCTTCGGGGATGGTCGCGAAGAAGGTGATGTCCTTCAGGATCGCCTTGCCGTCGAGCATGACCTTGCCCCGCCGCATCTGCTGCAGCGTCTTCTCGCGCAGGTTCGGCGCCACGAACTGCCCCACGCCGCAGATCGCGATGCGCCCCTCGACATAGGTCAGACCCCAGAGGAACTTGTAGGCCTTGCCCTGCGTCTTCCAGCGCAGCTCGTCGGCGACGAACTGGTTGGTGACCTTGATGCTGAAATCTTCCGCCCGCGCCATCTGCGCGGCGAGAAGGGCGATCAGCAACGCGAAGGCAAGGCGCATGTCAACTCCCGCAGGCAGGATGGCCCGGACGGCTGATCCCCATCCTGCACGGCAATGCGGCAATTTCAGGTCAGGCGGCGGGCATCCGGGTTTCCACCATCCCGGCATACCAGCTGGATCCGAAGGGGATGGCGTTGTCGTCGAAATTGTAGGCCGGGTGATGGACCATCGCGGTGTCGCCGTTGCCAAGGAAGATGTAGGCGCCGGGGCGTTCGTTCAGCATGTAGCTGAAATCCTCCGCCCCCATCAGCGGCGCGGTATCGGTATCGACCCTGCCCGACACCGCGCGCGCGACTTCGGCCGCGTAATCGGTGTTCTCGGGCGTGTTCATCGTCACCGGATAGCCGCGCATGTAGTTCACCTCGGCAGTGGCGCCATGGGCCAGCGCGGTGCCCTCGGCAATCGCCTTGACGCGCGCCTCGACCAGGTCCTGCACCTTGGGGTCCATGGTGCGGACGGTGCCGCGCATCAGGACGGTTTGGGAAATGACGTTGTGCGCCTCGCTTTCGGTCCTGACCGTGCAGACCGAGACGACGACCTGCTTCAGCGGATCGACCACGCGCGAGGCGATCGTCTGCAGCGCCAGGATGATATGGGCGGACACCACGGTGGTGTCGATGCAGTCGTGCGGCTTGGCCGCGTGCCCGCCCTTGCCGGTCACCAGGATGTCGAACTGGTCGGCCGCTGCCATCATCGCGCCGGGGCGGATCGCGAACTCGCCCACCGGGATGCCGGGCATGTTGTGCATGCCGTAGACCTCCTGCACGCCGAATCGTTCCAACATGCCGTCCCTCACCATCTCGCGCCCGCCGCCGCCGCCCTCTTCCGCGGGCTGGAAGATGACCACCGCGGTGCCGTCAAAATTGCGCGTCTCGGCCAGGTATTTCGCGGCACCGAGCAGCATCGCGGTGTGCCCGTCGTGGCCGCAAGCATGCATCTTGCCCGGCGTCTTCGAGGCGTAGGGCACCCCGGTCGCCTCGCGGATCGGCAGCGCGTCCATGTCGGCCCTGAGGCCGATCACCCGGCCGCGGCTGTCGGTCTTGCCCCGGATCACGCCGACGACGCCGGTCCGGCCGATGCCCTCCACCACCTCGTCGCAGCCGAAGTCGCGCAGGAGCGCGGCGACCTTGCCGGCGGTGCGGTGCACGTCGAAGAGAAGCTCGGGGTGTTCGTGGAAGTCACGCCGCCAGGCGGTGATCTCGGGCAGAAGCTCGGCGAAGCGGTTCTTGACGGGCATGGCGTGCTCCTTTCGCGGGGTTGACCGGAAGGTGGCGCCTTTGCCGCCCGCCCGCAAGGCTCAGAGTGACGGGCCGGGGGTAATTCTTGACCCGTCGGTAAATCGGGAATGCCGGAACCGGCTCAGGTCGTGCCCCGGCGCGCGGCCGAGGACAAGGTCGGCGGCGATGCGCCCCACCGCCGGGCCGATGCCGAAGCCGTGGCCGGACAGGCCGGTGACGATGGTCAGGCCCGGTGTGCCCGCGGCGTGGTCGATCACCGGCACCACGTCGGGCATGGTGTCGATCATGCCGGCCCAGGCGGTGCGGAGCCTCGGCAGGCCGAGCGCGGGGAAGGTGCGCGCGAAGTCCGCGCGCAGGCGCTCGACGCGGGGGGCGTAGGGCGCGGGGTCCAGGACCCGCATCCGCTCGAACGGGCTGACCGCGTCGGCGGACCAGCGGCGCGGGGTTGACCAGGCATCGGGGAAACCCTTCGGCGCGGCGGGCAGGAAGCGCGTGCCGCGGACGGGCGTGCGCAGGCCGGGGCGGTACACGGCGAGGTGGCGGAAGGCGTCCGGGCCGATCAGGAATTCGTGGAAATCGGCGGGGGCGAGCGTATAGCCCCCGTCCTGCCGGCGGCGGAAGGCGAAGGTGCCGTCGGCCGCCGCGCCCGCGAAGACCTCGGGCAAAGGTTCGGTCGCGCAGACGCTGGCGCGAACCATGAGTTGCGGCAGATGGACGCCTTCGGCCCGGGCGAAAAGCCCCGACCACGCCCCACCCGCCAGCACGACGTGATCGGCCGCGATCCGGCCCCGTTCGGTGACGACGCCCGCCACGCGGCCCGCCTTGCGGTCAAGCGCGCGCACCGCGCAATCCTCGGCGATCACCGCGCCGCGCGCGGCCAGCGCCGCCGCGATGGCGGGCACCGCCACCCAGGGCTCCGCCCGCCCGTCCGACGCGGTCCAGAGCCCGCCGGCCCAGTTGGCGGCGCTCGGCACCATCGCGTCCAGTTCGGATTTGCTCAGCAACCGGGTGTCGAGGCCGTGGGCGCGGGCATGGACCATCCAGGCTTCGTGCGGGGCGATGTCCTTTACCGTGTTGGCTATGTAGAGGACGCCGGTCTGCCGGTAGCCCAGGTCCTGCCCGACCTGCTCGGCCAGGCCCGCCCAGATCTGCTGCGCCTCGGCCACCAGCGGAATCTCGGCGGGATCCCTGCCCTGCTTCCGAACCCAGCCCCAGTTGCGCGACGACTGTTCGCCCGCGATCCGCCCCTTCTCGCACAGGACCACCCGTTGCCCGGCGCTGACGAGGAACCAGGCGGTCATGACCCCGGCGATGCCGCCGCCGATGACGACCACATCGGCCCGGTCGGGCAGAGGCGGGGTGAAGCGGGCGGGGGTGTGAAGTCCGATCGGGAAGGGTGTCACCGGCAAAGCTCCGCGACGAGGTTTTCCAGGAAGGCCGCACCCGCCTCGAATTCCGACACATCGATGTATTCGTCGGGCTGGTGCGCCTGGGCGATGTCGCCCGGCCCGCAGACGACGCAGGAATAACCGTTCTTCTGGAAATGCCCGGCCTCGGTCCCGTAGCTGACGACATGGGGCGCGTTGTCGCCGGTCAGCCGCCGCGCCAGCGCCTCGGCCGCGCCCTCGGCCTCGGGGACCAGCGGCGGCACGGTGAAGAAGCGGCGCAGCGTGATCCCGGCCTCGGGCCGGACCGCCTGCATCGCCGCCTGAAGGCGCGCCGCCTCGGCCTCGAACGCGGCCAGCCAGTCCGCCACCGACTCGCCCGGCACGACGCGGAAGTCGAGGCCCAGCCGGCAGTCGGCGGCGGTGATGTTGTGCGCGGTGCCGCCCGCGATCTGGCCCACATGCACCGTGGTCCAGGGCGGATCGAACGCCTGCGCCAGCGGCCCCGGCGCCCGGGCCGCGTTCTCGGCGTTGCGGTCGTTGGCCCAGCCGATCAGGCGCGCAGCCTCCATGATCGCGCTGACACCGCGATGCATGAGCGAGGAATGGACCTCGAACCCCTTCACATGCACATGATAGCCCGCGCCGCCCTTGTGCCCGGTCACCACCTTCATCCGCGAGGGTTCACCGACGATGACGGCCGCGGCGCGCGGCAGGTGCGCAGCCATCTCCACGACCATGCCGACGCAGCCCTCGCAGCCCACCTCCTCGTCATAGGACAGCGCGATCTGCAACGGCCGCTTCAGCCCAGAGCGCAGCGCCAGCGGCACCGCGGCCAGCGCCAGCGCGTCGAATCCCTTCATGTCGCAGGTGCCGCGGCCGTAAAGGCGGCCGTTCCGCTCGGTCACCGTCCAGGGGTCGGAGGTCCAGGCCTGGCCGTCGACCGGCACGACATCTGTATGCCCCGAAAGGACGATCCCCCCCGCCACCTCCGGCCCGACCGAGGCATAAAGGCTCGCCTTCGTGCCGTCCGCGTTGGGGACGCGATGCGAAGTCACACCGAACCCGGCAAGATAGCCCTCGACCCAGTCGATCAGCGCCAGGTTGCTGTCGCGGCTGACGGTCGGGAACGCCACCAGCCGGTCGAGGATCGGGCGCGCCGCCCGTGCGAGTTCCGTGGCCATGTCCTGCCCCTTCCGTGCGCCGGTGTCCCCGGTGCCATTTCGGCGCCACACTGGCGCGCGCGCCGGCCATGGTCAAGCTGCCGGTGCGGCACGACAGAGTGTAGCGCCTGACCTGACGGAATGGAGTCCACTTTGAGAGTTGCCGGGCGATTGAAAATCGCTAACACTCAGCCATCACAAACCCGGCATCCGACCGGGAAAAAACGAAGAACGAGATCGACTGGGGAGTTTCCATGCCCGATGGGGCCGAGCCCGTCCTTGATGTCAGGGGCCTGAAGACCGTTTTCAGGACGCGGGGGGGCGAGGTTCACGCCGTCAACTCCGTCAGTTTCGACCTGCGCCCGGGGGAACTTCTGGGCGTGGTGGGCGAAAGCGGTTCGGGAAAGTCGGTGACGATGATGTCGCTGATCGGGCTTTTGCCCTCACCGCCCGCGGATGTGCGGGGCGGGTCGGTCATGTTCGACGGCACCGATCTGCTGAAATGCTCCGAGGATCACCTGCGCTCGGTGCGCGGCGCGCGCATCGGCTTCATCTTCCAGGACCCGATGACCTCGCTCAACCCGGTCTTCACGGTGGGCTTTCAGATCATGGAGCCGCTGCGCAAGCACATGGGCCTCGACAAGCGGGCGGCGCGGGTCAGGGCGCGGGAACTCCTTGATCTGGTGGGGATCCCGGACGCAGGCCGGCGGCTTGACGACTATCCGCACCAGTTCTCGGGCGGGATGCGGCAGCGGGTGATGATCGCCATCGCGCTGGCCTGCGACCCCAAGGTGCTGATCGCGGACGAACCGACGACGGCGCTCGACGTGACGATCCAGGCGCAGATCCTCGAACTGGTGCGGGAACTGCGCCAGAAGCTGGGTATGGCCATCGTCTGGATCACGCACGACCTGGGTGTCATCGCCGGCATCGCCGACCGGGTGATGGTGATGTACGGCGGCCAGGTCGTCGAACAGGCGCCGGTGAAGGAACTGTTCGCGAACCCCCGCCACCCCTACACCCGCGCACTGCTCAAGACAGTGCCCACGGTCCGGGGGGAACGCGCCGCCAAGTTGAACGTGATCGAGGGGCAACCGCCGATCCTCAAGGCGGAACCCGCGGCCTGCGCCTTCCGCGGCCGCTGCGGGCACGCGATGCCCCGCTGCGAGCGCGAGAACCCCGCCCGGCGGCCGGTTGGGCCGGGCCATGACGTCGCCTGCTTCTGGGATCCTGGCACGGAGGACTGGCAGGATGGCTGACCGCACCGCCCCGCGCGCCCGGCAGGGGGAACGCCATGCTTGATCGTGCCGACACCCCCCGGCGCAAGCTGGTCGAGGTTCGCGGGCTGAAGATGTATTTCCCGGTCACCGCGGGCGTCCTGCGTCGCAAGGTCGGCGATGTGAAGGCGCTCGACGACATCAGCTTCGACATCTACGAGGGCGAGACGCTGGGGCTTGTGGGGGAATCGGGCTGCGGCAAGTCGACCTGCGGCCGCGTCATCCTGCGCCTTTACGACCCCACCGCGGGGTCGATCCGCATCGACGGCGTCGATATCGGTGCAGCCGACGCTCAGACGCTGCGCCCGCTCCGCCCAGCGATGCAGATGGTCTTCCAGGATCCGCAGGCCAGCCTCAATCCGCGGATGACGGTCGCCGGCATCATCGGAGAGCCGCTGGACGAACACACGCAGATGTCGAAGGCCGAGAAGCTGGACCGCATCTACGAGTTGATGGATGCCGTGGGGCTGAACCGCAACTTCGCCAACCGCTACCCGCACGAGTTTTCCGGCGGCCAGCGCCAGCGGATCGGCATCGCCCGCGCGCTGGCGCTCAACCCCAAGTTCATCGTCTGCGACGAACCGATCGCGGCGCTCGACGTGTCGATCCAGGCGCAGGTGGTCAACCTGCTTGAAGATCTGCAGGACCGGCTTGGGCTCACCTACCTGTTCATCAGCCACGACCTGTCGATGGTGCGCCACATCGCCGACCGGGTCGCGGTGATGTATCTGGGCCGGATCGCGGAACTGGCGCCGCGCGACGCGCTCTACGACCGCCCCATGCATCCCTATACGCAGGCGCTTCTGTCGGCGGTGCCAGAGCCGGACCCCGAGATCGAGACGGCGCGCAAGCGCATCATCCTGACCGGCGACGTCCCCTCGCCCGCCAATCCGCCGAAGGGCTGCAACTTCTGCACCCGCTGCCCGCGCGTCATGGACATCTGCCAGTCCGTCAAGCCCGCCCTGCGCGAGATCGAGCCGGGCCGCTTCGTCGCCTGCCACCTTTACGAGACAACAGCCGCCGCCGGATCAACCGGCGCGCCCGAGGATCACGAGCGCAACCAACAAGGAGCAACACAATGAAACTGAGAACCGCCCTCATGGGCGCGGCGGCCGTCCTGGCCTTCGCCCCCGCGGCCTTCGCCGAACGCGGGGCCGACGGGCATGTCAACGTCCTGTACTGGCAGGCGCCGTCGATCCTGAACCCCTACCTCTCCTCCGGCACCAAGGACGTGGAGACCGCCTCGCTCGTGCTCGAGGGCATGGCCGGCTTCAACGAAAAGGGCGAGGTCATCGCGCGCCTGGCCGAATCCATCCCGACGGTGGAGAACGGCGGCATCACCGCCGACCTGACCCAGATCACCTGGAAGCTGAAGCCGGGCCTTCTCTGGTCGGACGGCACGCCCGTCACCTCGGCCGACGCCAAGTTCACCTACGAATACTGCACCCATCCCGAAGGCGGCTGCGCGCAGGCCGCGCGCTATGAAGGCATTTCCTCGATCGAGACGCCGGACGACCTGACCGTCGTCATCACCTTCGCGGCGCCCAAGCCCAACCCATACACCGCCTTCGTCGGCGGCACCTCGCCCATCCTGCAGGCGGCGCAGTTCGCCAACTGCCTCGGTGCCGCGGCCTCGACCTGCACCGACCAGAACTTCAAGCCGATCGGCACCGGCCCCTTCATGGTCACCGACTTCAAGGTGAACGACGTGGTGGAACTGGCCGCCAACCCCAACTACCGCGACGCGGCCAAGCCCGCCTTCGCGACGATGACGGTCAAGGGCGGCGGCGACGCGGGTGCGGCGGCGCGCGCGGTGCTGGAAACGGGCGAGTTTGACTATGCCTGGAACACCCAGATCAACCCGGAGCAGCAGGCGCAGATGTCGGCGGCCGGCAAGGGCGTGCTTCTCAATGGCTTCGGCACGCTGGTCGAGCGGATCGAGATGAACATGACCGACCCCTCGCCCGACCTGGCCGAGGGTGAGCGTTCGACCACCAAGCATCCGCATCCGTTCCTGTCCGACCTGCGCGTGCGCAAGGCGCTGTCGATGGCGATCGACCGGCAGATCCTGGTCGACATCGGCTACGGCTCGGCCGGCCGGCCGACCTGCAACCTGGTGCCCGCGCCGGAGATGTTCGCCTCCGACAACACCGATTGCCTGGCCCAGGACATGGAAGGCGCCAAGGCGCTGCTCGAGGAAGCGGGCTGGACCGACAGCGACGGCGACGGCGTCCGCGACAAGGACGGCGCCAAGCTGCGCGTGGTCTACCAGACCTCGACCAACCCGGTTCGCCAGGACTTCCAGGCCGTGATCAAGGACTGGTGGACGGAACTGGGCGTGGAGGTCGAACTGAAGAACATCGACGCCTCGGTCTTCTTCGGCGGCGACGCAGGCTCGCCCGACACGTTCCAGAAGTTCTATGCGGACGTGGAAATGTACGCCAACAACTTCGACGGCACCGACCCGGAACCCTATCTGGCGCAGTACAAGTGCGACAAGATCCCGGGGCCTGAGAACCAGTGGCAGGGCGAGAACATCAACCGCTTCTGCGACCCCGCCTATGACGCGCTGGTGGACGAACTGTCGAAGACCGCCGACATGGCCAAGCGCGGCGAGATCGCGAAAAAGCTGAACGACATGCTGACCAAGGACAGCTACACGGTTGTGGCGCTGGTGGATCGCGGCCGTCTTTCGGCAGCCTCGAACACGCTCGGCGGCGTGGTGCTGAACACCTGGGACACCGAACTCTGGAACGCCCAGGACTGGTTCCGCGTGAAGTGATCCGTCATCAAGGGCGGACCCGTTGATCCGTCCCGACAGCGGGGGCCGAAAGGCCCCCGCACTTTCCGCAACAGACTGCTGACCAAAGGCGTCCGCCCATGCTCAACTACACGCTGAGACGGCTTCTCCTGGCCATCCCGACGCTTCTGCTGATCAGTCTGGTCATCTTCTTCCTCGTCGATCTTGCCCCCGGCAGCCCCGCATCGGAAATCCCGCTGACGGTGCCGCCGGAGGTGCGCATGAAGATCCTCGAGGCGCTTGGCGTGAACGAGCCCATCCATGTGCGCTACCTGCTGTGGCTGAAGCAGTTCTTCTGGGTGGAGCCGCTGAACGGCGTCGACGCGATGTTCGGCACCTCCTTTGCCGAGGGCATGCAGCGCATCATCAGCTATCAGAGCCGCTCTCCGGTCTTCTCGATCATCGCCGACCGCATCCCGCAGACGCTGATCGTGATCGGCACCGCCTATGTCGTCGGCGTGCTGATCGCGCTGCCGATCGGGATCTATTCCGCCTACCGCCAGTATTCGGTCTTCGACCAGTTCGGCACCATGTTCGCGATGATCGGCTTCTCGGTGCCGACCTTCTTCACCGGCACGCTTTTCATCATCATCTTCGCGGTCTGGCTGGGCTGGTTCCCGACCAAGTACGATACCACGCTGTCGGTGACGGACTGGGACAGCCTGTGGAAACAGGTGCGGCAGATGGCGATGCCGGTGATGGTGCTGGGGCTGGCCAACGCCGCCGCGATCAGCCGCTACATGCGCTCCTCCATGCTGGAGAACATGGGCCAGGACTATGTCCGCACCGCCCGCGCCAAGGGGATGAGCGAACGGACCGTGGTCCTCAAGCACGTCCTGCGCAATTCGCTGATCCCGGTGGTGACCGTGATCGCGCTCGGCATCCCCTCGATCTTCGGCGGCGCCATCATCACCGAGAACCTCTTCGGCGTGAACGGCATCGGCTCGGCCCTGATCCAGGCTATCCGCGGCAACGACCTGCCGATGGTGCAGACGCTGGCCTTCATCTTCGCGATCCTGATCGTGACCTTCAACCTGATCGCCGACCTCATCTACGGCATGCTCGACCCGAGGATCCGCTATGACTGATACCAACATCGGCATCGCCCCGCCGGAGAGCTTCCGCGCCGCGGTCTGGTCGCAGTTCCGCAAGCACAAGGGCGCGATGTTCGGGCTGATCGTGTTGGCGCTGCTGGTGGTCTTCGTGGTGATCGGCCCGCTGGTCTGGCAGCCCGAGAAGCTGAAGGTGGCCGAGGCGCTGAAGTCGAAGAACCTCGGCCCCTCGCTGCGGTTTCCGATGGGCACCGACCAGCTTGGCCGCGACCAGCTGGCGCGGATGATGGCGGCGGGCAAGGTCAGCCTTGCGGTGGGCTTCATCGCGATGATGATCGCGATCTTCCTCGGCACCTTCGTCGGCGTGCTGGCCGGCTACTTCAAGCGGCTCGACGGCATCCTGATGCGGCTGACCGACATGTTCCTGGCGCTGCCGCTGATCCCGCTCCTGCTCGTCATGGTCATGCTCTTCCGCGACAAGATCGCGCGCGTGCTGGGGCCGGAGATGGGGGCCTTCATCCTGATCGTCTTCGCCATCGGCGTGACCAGCTGGATGCATGCCGCGCGCATCGTGCGGGGCGAGGTGCTGGCGCTGAAGGAACGCGAATACGTGCTGGCCTCGCGCGCGATCGGCGCCTCGCCGCGGCGCGTGATCCTGCGCCACATCCTGCCCAACGTCGTCTCGCCCGTCATGGTGGCGGCGACGCTGGGCGTGGCCGAAGCGATCATCACCGAAAGCGTGCTGTCGTTCCTCGGCCTCGGCTTCCCGCCCGACTTCCCGACCTGGGGACGGCTGCTGTACGAGGGGCTGGAATACATGCAGCTTTACCCCGAACGGGTGATCTTCCCCGGCCTTGCCATCTCGCTCACCGTGCTCAGCGTCAACTACATCGGCGACGGCTTGCGCGACGCGCTCGACCCGCGCATCCGGGGGCGGTAGGCCGCGCGGTAGGCGGTGCGGGACGGCCCCGCCCTCCCCGGCGGTCAGTGCATCGACCGCCGGATCCGCCGCACCATCACCGCGACCAGCGCCACCACCGGCAGGACCAGGGCGGCGACCACGGTTTCCTTGCCGAACCCCAGCGCCTTCGCGAGCGGATAGGAGAGGTAGGCGGCGAGCGAGACGGCGTAATAGCTGATCGCCACCACCGACAGCCCCTCGACCGTGTGCTGAAGCCGGAGCGCGAGGTCGGCGCGGCGGTCCATGCTTTCCAGCAGCTTCTGGTTCTGCGCGGAGCGTTCCACATCGACGCGCGTCTGCAACAACTCGCCCGCCCTTTCGGCGCGCTCGGCCATCTCGCCCAGGCGGCGTTCGGCGGATTTCACCGTGCGCATCGCCGGGTCGTAGCGACGCATCATGAACTCGGCGAAGGTCTGGCGCCCCATGAACCGCGTCTCGCGCAGAATCTGCACGCGCTGGTTCACCAGCGCCTCGTAGGCGCCGGTCGCGCCGAAGCGGAAGGAGTGGCGCACCGCCAGGCTTTCCAGCCCCGCCGCGATCTCCAGCAGGTCGTGCAGCGTCTCCTCCGAGGGGCGGGTCTTGTCGGCCATCACCGCGACCAGTTGCGACAGCTTGGGGTCCAGCGCGTTCAGGTGGCTTGTCAGTTCGCGCGCGCGGCCAAGCCCCAGCATCGACATGGCGCGATAGGTCTCGATCTCGCACAGGCGCTGGACGATGCGGCCGACGCGCCGGGCGCCTGCGCCGGGGCGCACGAAGACGGCAAAGCGCATCTGGCCCGCAGGGTCGATCTGGAAGTCACCGGCGATGATCGCGCTTTCGTCCAGCACCCAGGAACAGGCCAGGCTTTCGGGCACGAACCACTCGTCCAGCCGCGCCCGCACCTCGGCGGGGTCGTCGGGCAGATGCTCGACCCTGACAAGGACCGAGGCGAGCCTCAGCCCCGGCGCCTGCGCCATCCAGTCGAGCGGAAAGACCTCGGCCCCGTGCGGATCGAAGGCCCGCGCCGAAAGCCCGCGCGAGAAGGCCGAATAGGTCACGAACTCGGTGTGGCTTTCCCACTTCAGGTCGTGCTTGCCGATCCGCGCCGCGTGGTGGGTCGCCTCGGGCCCAGGATGCGCCGCGCCGTGCCGGTCCAGCAGCGCCAGAAGATGCGCGCGGTCGCGGGCACGGTCGCGGTTGTAGGCGTCGATCGGCTCCTTCACCGCGAGATAGACCGCCTGGCACGGCACCTCGAGCGAGGGGAAGGGCCGGGCGTGAAGCTCGTTCACGAGCGCATAGCGCAGGGGATGGTCGTCGATCATGGTGCTGCCCGTAGTGATGAGGGGCGACATAGCGCGTCCGGCGGCCGCTTGCATGCCCCGCATCGGCCTTGCGCGGGCACACCGCGGTATACTTGCCTTTCTGCAACGCCCCGGCATGAAAAACGCCCCGCCTTTGGGCGGGGCGCTGCATTTCCGGTCACAGGCCGAACGCCGTCACTCGATCATCGGCAGAAGGCTGTCGAGGCTTTTCTTGGCGTCGCCGTAGAACATCCGCGTGTTCTCCTTGTAGAACAGCGGGTTCTCGATACCCGAATACCCCGTCCCCTGCCCGCGCTTCGACACGAAGACCTGCTTGGCCTTCCAGCATTCCAGCACCGGCATGCCGGCGATGGGGCTGTTCGGGTCCTCCTGCGCGGCCGGGTTCACGATGTCGTTCGAGCCGATGACGATGGCGACGTCGGTTTCCGGGAAGTCCTCGTTGATCTCGTCCATCTCGAGCACGATGTCGTAGGGCACCTTCGCCTCGGCCAGGAGCACGTTCATGTGGCCGGGAAGCCGCCCCGCGACCGGGTGGATGGCGAAGCGCACGTTCTTGCCCTTGGCGCGCAGCTTGCGCGTCAGTTCCGACACGGACTGCTGCGCCTGCGCCACCGCCATGCCGTAGCCGGGGATGATGATGACGCTGTCGGCGTCGTTCAGGGCCGCGGCCACCCCTTCGGCGTCGATGGCGATCTGTTCGCCCGCAATCTCCATCGCCGGACCGGTGGTGTTGCCGAAGCCGCCGAGGATCACGCTGATGAAGCTGCGGTTCATCGCCTTGCACATGATGTAGCTGAGGATCGCACCCGAGGAGCCGACCAGCGCGCCAACGACGATCAGCAGGTCGTTCGAGAGCGAAAAGCCGATCGCCGCCGCCGCCCAGCCGGAATAGCTGTTCAGCATCGAGACGACGACCGGCATGTCGGCGCCGCCGATCCCCATGATCAGGTGGTAGCCGATGAAGAAGGCCAGTAGCGTCATCAGCAGAAGCGCCCACATCCCGCCGCCGTTCAGGTAGACCAGCAGCAGAAGGATCGACCCGATCGCCGCGCCCGCGTTCAGGACATGCCCGCCGGGGAGTTTCCGCGCCTTGCCGTCGACCTTGCCCGCAAGCTTGCCGAAGGCGATGACCGAGCCGGTGAAGGTCACCGCGCCGATGAAGACGCCAAGGAACAGCTCGACCCGCAGGATCGACAGCTCGACCGGCGTCTTGTGGGCGAGGACGGCGGCGAAGCCCTCGACCGCGGCACGCGCCGCCTCGTCCATCGCGGCGACGTTCGCGGCCTCGATATGGGCGTTGAAGCCGATGAAGACCGCCGCCAGACCCACGAGCGAATGCATCGCCGCGACAAGCTGCGGCATCTCGGTCATCTGCACGCGCTGCGCGACCACCCAGCCGATGGCCCCGCCGCCCGCGATCAGGGCAACCGACAGCCACCAGAGGCCGAAGCCCGGACCGTAGAGCGTGGCGGCCACCGCCAGCGCCATCCCGAAGATGCCATACCAGACCGCGCGCTTGGCGCTTTCCTGGCCCGAGAGCCCGCCGAGCGAGAGGATGAAAAGAACCGCCGCGACGACATAGGCGGCCGTGGTGAAACCGTGATCCATGTGCACGCCCCCCCGCTCAGGATTTCTGGAACATGGCGAGCATGCGCCGGGTGACCATGAAGCCACCGAAGATGTTGATGCCGGCCATGAACACCGAGAGCGCGGCCAGAAGGATGACGAGGAAGGACCCCGATCCGATCTGCATCAGCGCGCCGAGGATGATGATCGACGAGATCGCGTTGGTGATCGCCATCAGCGGCGTGTGCAGCGAATGCGAGACGTTCCAGATCACCTGGAAGCCGACGAAGACGGCCAGCACGAAGACGATGAAATGGCTCATGAAGCTTGCCGGCGCATAAAGGCCCGCCAGGAGGATCAGCGCCCCGCCCAGCGTCAGCAGCGTGACCTGGCTGCGCGTCTGCGCCCGGAACGCCGCCCGTTCGGCCGCGCGCTTTTCCTCCGGCGTCGGTTCCTTGACCTTCTCGCGCGGTTTCGCGGCGGCGATCGCCTGCACCTTCGGCGGCGGCGGCGGGAAGGTGATCGCGCCCTCGTGCGTGACAGTCGCGCCGCGGATGACGTCGTCTTCCATGTTGTGGTTGACGACCCCGTCCTTGGCCGGCGTCAGGTCCGCCATCATGTGGCGGACGTTGGTGGAGTAAAGGGTAGAGGCCTGCGCGGCCATGCGGCTGGGGAAGTCGGTGTAGCCGATGACGATGACGCCGTTGTCGCTGACGATGCGCTGGTCGGGCACGGTCAGGTCGCAGTTGCCGCCGCGTTCGGCCGCAAGGTCAACGATGACCGAGCCCGGCTTCATCATCGCCACCATGTCGGCGAGCCAGAGCTTCGGCGCGTCGCGGCCGGGGATCAGCGCGGTGGTGATGACGATGTCCATCTCGGGCGCCAGCTCGCGGAACTTCGCCAGCTGCTTTTCCCGGAACTCCGGGCTCGACGGCGCGGCATAGCCGCCCGTGGCGGCGCCGTCCTGCGCCTCCTCGAACTCGAGGAAGACGAAACTCGCGCCCATCGACTCGATCTGCTCGGCCACCTCGGGGCGGACGTCGAAGGCGTGGACGATGGCACCAAGCGAGGTCGCGGTGCCGATCGCGGCCAGCCCTGCAACGCCCGCGCCGACGACCAGCACCTTTGCGGGGGGCACCTTGCCCGCCGCCGTTACCTGGCCCGTGAAGAAGCGGCCGAAGTTGTTGCCGGCCTCGATCACCGCGCGGTAGCCCGCGATGTTGGCCATCGACGACAGCGCGTCCATCTTCTGCGCGCGGCTGATGCGCGGGACCATGTCCATCGCGATGACGGTGGCGCCCCGGTCCTTGCAAGCCTCGAGCAGCGCCTTGTTCTGCGCCGGGTAGAAGAAGGAGATCAGCGTCTGGCCCTTCTTCAGCATCCCCGCCTCCGCCTCGCTCGGCGGGCGAACCTTGGCGACGATGTCGACGGCGTCGAGAAGGTCGGCGGCGGTGGGAACCACCGTCACGCCGGCCGCGGCGTAAAGCGCATCGGAAAAGCCCGCCGCAGCGCCCGCGCCGGACTGGACAAAGCACTGATGCCCCAGCTTTTGCAGTTGCAGCGCGGAGTCCGGCGTCATCGCGACGCGCGCCTCGCCCTCGAAGGTTTCCCGTGGTGCCCCGATCTTCACTGTCTCTCCCTTCCCGCTGCGGCCGATCCCGTCCTTGTGGTGCGATCCGCCATCGACGTCATTGCGCAAGTTTGTTACCGACGATGCCGCGATGCGGCAACGATTATTTGGACATCAGAGCCAGCGCCGAGTGCGCCCGCAATAGGCATCGAACTCTGCGCCGAAGCTCTGGCGCAGCACCGCTTCCTCGCCCCGGATGAAGCGGCGGTTGATGATCGCGACGAAGACCGCGACCAGCGGCAGCGCCAGAAGCGCGCCCCAGTAAAGCGACAGCCCCGCCAGAATCAGCGCGTCGCCAAGGTATATGGGGTTGCGCGACATCGCGAAGACGCCGCGGCTGACCAGAGTCCGGGGCTCCTTTCGCGGCACGAAGGTCGTCCGCGCCAGCATCATCTGCACCAGCGCGGCGACCATCAGCGCCACACCGCAGCCGGCCAGGATCAGGCCCGTCACCGGCAGGCCCGGCAGGGGCAGGATACGCCCCAGGGCCCAGCTTGCGCCCAGAAACGCGGCCAGCCAGACCGGCGGATAGTCGATCGCCTTCAAGGAACCCATCGCCAACTCCCCTCGCCTGTCGGACCCTAGCCTGCACGGCGCCATCCGCAAGCGCCCTCTGCGGCGGGATGCGAATTTCCTTGGCGAGTCGGGGAAAATGTTTTAAGCATGAAACAATTTCCGGGAGCTGCCATGACCACCGACTTTGCCGCCACGCGCGCCCTGTTCCACCTGCCCGCGGGCGTGATCTATCTTGACGGCAACTCGCTCGGGCCCTTGCCGCGCGCCGCCGCCGAACGTGTCCGCGGCTGCGTCGAGGACGAATGGGGCGACATGCTCATCACCGCCTGGAACCGCGCCGGCTGGATGGACAAGCCGCGCGCGCTCGGCGACCGCATCGGGCGCCTGATCGGGGCGGAACCCGGCACGGTCGTCCTTGGCGACACGCTGTCGATCAAGGTCTACCAGGCGCTCGCCTCCGCGCTCGACCTGCGCCCGGACCGCCGCGTGATCCTGTCGGACACCGGCAACTTCCCCTCGGACCTCTACATGGCCGACGGGCTGGTGCGCACCCTTGGCCAGGGCTACGAACTGCGCACCGTCGCCCCCGAGGCGGTCGAGGCAGCGATCACCCCCGACCTTGCCGTCCTGATGCTGACCGAGGTCGACTACCGCACCGGGCGCCGGCACGACATGAAGCGCCTTATCGCGAAGGCGCACGCGGCCGGCGCGCTTGTCGTCTGGGACCTGGCCCATTCGGCCGGCGCGGTCGAGGTGGACCTGGCCGGCAGCGGCGCCGATTTCGCCGTGGGCTGCACCTACAAGTACCTGAACTCCGGCCCCGGCGGCCCGGCCTTCATCTACATCGCCCCGCGCCTGGCCGCGCAGGTGCGCCCGGCGCTGTCGGGCTGGCTGGGACACGAGGCGCCCTTTGCCTTCGACCTCGACTACCGCCCCGGCGCGGGGATCGAGCGGATGCGGGTCGGCACGCCGCCGATCCTGCAGATGGCAGCCCTCGAAGCCTCGATGGACATCTGGGACCGGGTCGACATGGCCGACGTCCGCGCCCGCTCGATCGAGCTAACCGAGGCCTTCATCGCCGCCGTCGAGGCCGCCTGCCCTGCCCTGACGCTCGCCTCGCCCCGCGATCCCGCGGCGCG
The DNA here is from genome assembly GCF_025380365.1 of Albidovulum sediminis. Taxonomy (GTDB): domain Bacteria; phylum Pseudomonadota; class Alphaproteobacteria; order Rhodobacterales; family Rhodobacteraceae; genus Albidovulum; species Albidovulum sediminis. The sequence continues at coordinate 630,276 of NZ_JAOCQF010000001.1, read as the reverse complement.
CGGCAGCCAGGTCAGCTTCCGCCACCCCGAGGGCTACGCGATCATGCAGGCGCTGATCGCCCACGGCGTCATCGGCGACTTCCGCGCCCCCGACATCCTGCGCTTCGGCTTCACGCCGCTTTACACCTCGACGGCGGACGTGACGGGCGCGGTCGCGATCCTGAAGCGGATCATGGACGAGGGGCTGTGGGACCAGCCCGCGTTCAAGGCCCGCGCCAAGGTGACCTGATGCGGGTCCGCGCCTATCGCCCGGAAGACCGGGCCGCGAAGGCGCAGGTCTTCTACCGCGCCGTTCGCGAGGGCGCGGCCCCCTTCTACGACGCGGCACAGCGCGCCGTCTGGGCGCCCTCACCCGAGCCGGACTGGGCGGAGCCCGACCCGCAGATCGACCAGTGGTGCTGGGTGGCCGAGGACGAAAGCGGCATGACCGGCTTCATGTCGCTGGATCGCGAGGGCTACCTCGACATGGCCTTCGTCCTGCCCGAGGTCATGGGAAAGGGCGTGGCCGACGCGCTTTACCGCGCGCTTCTCGACCATGCCCGCGCCGAGGGGCTGCCCCGCCTGACCGTCCGCGCCAGCCACCTTGCCCGCCGCTTCTTCGCCAAGCAGGGCTGGCAGGTCGACGCGGCCGAGAATTTCGTTGTTGACGGGCAGACTTACGAGACGTTCCTGATGTCGCTCGACCTCGGGCCACGGCCATGAGGACCGAGACCTTCCGCACCGAACCCCGGCTGGCGCGACCCGGCGCCTGGGCGGGGCTATGGCGCAGGATCGGCAGAAGCGCCGTCATCGCCGCGGAAAACCTGTAGGATCGGCCCCTGACGGGACGCCTTCCCGGACCTTTTCCACGGAGACCACCATGACCACCTATGACCCCTCGGCCGAAGGCGCGCAGATGTCCTTCGACGGCCGCATGAGCTATGGCGACTACCTGAAGCTCGACGCGATCCTGACCGCGCAGGCACCGCTCAGCGACGCGCAGGACGAGATGCTGTTCATCATCCAGCACCAGACCTCGGAGCTTTGGATGAAGCTCGCGCTGACCGAACTGGCCGCCGCCCGCGCGGCGATGGCGCGGGACGCGCTGCAACCGGCCTTCAAGATGCTGGCGCGCGTCGCCCGCATCATGGAACAGCTGAACTCCGCCTGGGACGTGCTGCGCACGATGACGCCCTCGGACTACACCCGATTCCGCGCCGCGCTTGGCCAGTCCTCGGGCTTCCAGTCCTGGCAGTACCGGCTGATCGAATACGCCGCCGGCAACCGCAACGCGGCGATGCTGCGCCCGCATGCCCACCGGCCCGACATCCTGGCAAAGCTCGAGGCCGAACTTGCCCGCCCCTCGCTCTATGACGAGGCACTCAGGGTCGCCGCGCGCGCCGGCCTGCCGGTGCCCGAGGCGGTGCTGAACCGCGACTTCCGCCAGCCCTGGGCGGAAGATGCCGGCGTCATGCAGGTCTGGGCCACCGTCTACCGCGCCCCCGAGGACCACTGGGCGCTTTACGAACTGGCCGAGAAGCTGGTCGATTTCGAGGATTACTTCCGCCGCTGGCGCTTCAACCACGTCACCACGGTCGAGCGTGTGATCGGCCTGAAACGCGGCACCGGCGGCACCGGCGGCGTGCCCTACCTGCGCCGGATGCTCGAGGTCGAACTGTTCCCGGAGCTTTGGCGGGTGCGCACCGCACTCTGACCACGCCGCGGCCACGGGCTGCCCGTCCGGACAGGCGGGCCGTCAGGCGATCCGCACCCTGTCCGCCACCGGCTGCCGTGCCGCGGCCCATCGCGCCGCGGCCTCGCCGAAGGCCAGAAACAGCGGCCGCGATACCGGATCGGTCGCGGCATTGTATTCCGGGTGCCACTGCACCGACAGCGTGAAGCCCGGCGCGCCCTCGACATAGATCGCCTCGGGCGTCCCGTCCGGGGCCCAGCCGTCGATCACGACCCGCGCGCCCGGCGTCTTGATCCCCTGCCCGTGCAGCGTGTTCGTCATCACCTCCGCCGCGCCCAGAAGCCGGCGGAACGGCCCGTCGTCCGAAAACCGCACCGCGTGGCGCAGGGCGAACTTCTCCTCCAGCGTGCCCTCTGGCGGCATGCGGTGGTTCATCCGGCCCGGCAGGTCGCGGATCTCGGGGTGGAGCGTGCCGCCCAGCGCCACGTTCACCTCCTGAAAGCCCCGGCAGATGCCGAAGAAGGGCTGCCCCCGCGCCACGCAGGCCCTGACCAGCGGCAGCGTGATCGCATCGCGGCAGCGGTCGAAGGCCCCGTGCGCCTCGGTCGGCGCCTCACCGTATTCCTCGGGGTGGACATTCGGCCGTCCCCCGGTCAGCAGGAAGCCGTCGCAAAGGTCAAGCAGTTCCTCGACCGTGACCAGCCGCGGATCGGAGGGGATCACCAGCGGCATGCAGCCCGCGACCTGCGCCACGGCCATCGAGTTCATCAACCCGCCGGTATGGACCGGGTATTCGTCGTTAAGAAGGTTGTTGTTGCCGATGATGCCGACAATGGGCCGTCGCATGGCGGATCCGCACCTGTTTCCCTTGGCGCGAGATTACTCCCCCGTCCCGCCGGGGTCGAGGGTCGGCGCGCACAAACCGTGTTCAGCCCTGCGCCCCGGAAACGACCACGACCACCCGCGCCGCTTCGTCGCCGCCAGAGGCATAGCCGTGGTCGTGGTCGGCCTCGAAATAGGCCGAATCCCCCGCGGCAAGGCGATGGTCGTGGCCATGGATGGACAGGATCAGCACGCCCGACAGGACAAGGATCAGCTCGACCCCGCCATGCCGGTGCGGCGCGGAGGCGGGCGCATCTGCGGGAAACTCCGCCAGATAGCTCTCGATCGGGCGATCGCGCACCGGAAAGTCGAGGCTTTCGAAGAAATAGGCGGGCGCGCCCTGTGGCGGCACCGGCAGCCTGAGACGGTCTTCCTGCCGCACGATCTCCAGGATCGGCGCCACCGGGGCGACGAAGAAGTGCTCCAACCCGACACCGAAGACCAGCGCGATCCGCATCAGTGTGGGCAGCGTCGGCACGACCTGCCCGGTCTCGATCTTCGAAAGCATGCCTGCCGACAGCCCGGTATGGGCGCCAAGCTGCATCAACCCCATCGACTTCGACGCCCGGAGCCCGCGCACCTTCGCGCCGATTCGGTATTGGTCGATCCTGTCGCCCAGGGTTTCGGAAATCATGGCCCGCTTTCTCCTCGGATGAAACCAGACTGCCCGCTTTTTGAACACAGTGATAATCAATTTCTTTTTACTAAAAATTTCTTGAAAAGCAAATGTTTTGCACTTTATTCAAATTCGTTCGCGCAGTCCGCGCGGGTCAACACCGAGGAAAGGAACCGACATGACCCTTCTGACCAGATCGCTCAAGCCGCTCAGCCTTGCCACCGCCCTCACCCTCTCCGCCCTGCCCGCCGTCGCGCAGTCGGCCGACATCGTCGACACCGCCGTCGCCGCGGGCGACTTCACCACGCTTGCCGCCGCGCTCGAGGCCGCCGGGCTGGTGGAGACGCTGAAGGGCGAAGGCCCCTTTACCGTTTTCGCGCCGACCGACGCGGCCTTCGCCGCCCTGCCCGCCGGCACGGTGGAGGACCTGCTGAAGCCCGAGAACAAGGACCAGCTGACCGCCGTCCTCACCTACCACGTCGTCGCCGGCAAGGTGATGTCGGGCGACCTCAGTGACGGCATGAAGGCCGCAACCGTGAACGGGGCCGAGGTGACGATCACCACCGAAGGCGGCGCCAAGGTGAACGGCGCCAACATCACCAGCGCCGACATTGCGGCGACGAACGGCGTGATCCACGTCATCGACGCCGTGATCCTGCCGCCGGCCAACTGATCCCCACTGCCATCGGGCGCCCGGTTCCGGGCGCCCTTCCCCATACGAAAGGCACAGCCATGAACCGCCGCCTCGTTCTCTCAGCGCTTTCCGTCCTCTCCGTCGCCGCACTTGCCGCCTGCGCCCCGATGCCGCCGAAAGACCCCGACATCGTCGACATCGCCGCCGCGAACGGCGACTTCTCAACGCTCGTCACCGCGGTCAAGGCCGCGGGCCTCGTCGAGACGCTCAAGGGCGACGGCCCCTTCACCGTCTTCGCGCCCACCAACGCCGCCTTCGCCGCGCTGCCCGAAGGGACCGTCGAGCGGCTGCTCAAGCCCGAGAACAAGGACGAACTCGTGGCCATCCTGACCTATCACGTCGTGCCGGGGGCGGTGACCTCGGACCAGCTGGCCGGCAAGCGGCTGGATGTCGCGACAGTCCAGGGCGCGACCGTCCATGTCGACGGCCGCAAGGGCGTGCGGGTGAACAAGGCCCATGTCACCTCGGCCGACATCGCCGCCTCGAACGGGGTGATCCACGTGATCGACTCGGTGTTGCTGCCGCCATCGCGGTAAACGGCAACCGCAGCACCCGGGCTGCTCAGGTTTCACAGGGGCCGGGGCTCGCTCCGGCCCTTCCACCTATTGCTTCAAGCCTCGCCGTGCAGGCCAGCCGCGGCGATGCCCGCGAGCGCGGCCTCCGCATCGTTGTCCGACGTGTCCCCGGTGACCCCCACCGCGCCCAGGACGCGCCCGTTCGCGTCGCGCACCAGCACACCGCCCGGAACCGGGATCACCCGGCCGCCGAAGGCGCCGTTCACCGCCGCCATGAAGGCCGGTCCCTGCGCCGCGCGCTCCGCCTGCGCGCGCCCGCCCATGCCCAGCATCACCGCGCCGTAAGCCTTGCCGCGCGCGATCTCGAACCGCCCCGGCGAGGCGCCGTCCGCCCGCTCGAACGCGACCGGATGGCCGCCCGCATCCAGCACCACGACCGACAGCGGCTTCATGCCCGCGGCCTGCCCCGCCGCCAGCGCCGCCGCAATGATCGTGCGCGCCCGTTCGATCCCGATCTCCATGCTCCGCTCCCCCTTCATTCTGGCCCAAATACTCCGGGGGTCCGGGGGCAGCGCCCCCGGCTTCCCTCCCCCGTCTCCCTGCCCCGCCTCCCAGCCTAGCCCGCCCGCTTCACCTCGAGCCGGCGGCGGTGCAGGATCGGCTCGGTATAGCCCGAGGGCTGCACGCGGCCAAGGAAGACCAGATCGCAGGCCGCCTGGAACGCAAGCCCCTGGAACCCCGGCGCCATCGGCCGATAGGCGGGGTCGCCGGCGTTCTGCCGGTCCACCACCTCGGCCATCCGCTTGAGGATGTCCATCACCTCGCCCTCGCTCACTACCCCGTGGTGCAGCCAGTTGGCGACATGCTGCGCGCTGATCCGGCAGGTGGCGCGATCCTCCATCAGGCCGACGTCGTTGATGTCGGGCACCTTGGAGCAGCCCACGCCCTGGTCGACCCAGCGCACGACATAGCCGAGGATGCCTTGCGCGTTGTTCTCCACCTCGCGGCGCACCTGCTCGGGCGTCCAGCGGCGATAGGTCGCCAGCGGGATCTCCAGAAGCGCGTCGACATAGGCGCGCCGCCCGCCCTTCCGGAGCCGCGCCTGCACCGCGAAGACGTCGATGCGATGGTAATGCAGCGCATGCAGCGTCGCCGCCGTGGGCGAGGGCACCCAGGCGGTGTTGGCGCCGGCCTTCGGATGGTCGACCTTCTGCTCAAGCATCGCCGCCATCAGGTCGGGCATCGCCCACATGCCCTTGCCGATCTGCGCCCGCCCCGACAGGCCGCATTCCAGCCCGATGTCGACGTTCTGGTTCTCGTAGGCCAGGATCCAGCCCTTTCGCTTGATGAAGTCCTTGCGGCTGAAGGGGCCCGCCTCCATCGAGGTGTGGATCTCGTCGCCGGTGCGGTCGAGGAAGCCGGTGTTGATGAAGGCGACGCGGTGGCGTGCGGCGCGGATGCATTCCTTGAGGTTGACCGAGGTGCGCCGCTCCTCGTCCATGATGCCGATCTTGACAGTGTGGCGCGGCAGGCCCAGCGCGTCCTCGACCATGGCGAAGGTCTCGTCGGCAAAGGCCACTTCCTCGGGCCCGTGCATCTTGGGTTTCACCACATAGACCGACCCCATGACCGAGTTCCGCGCCCCGCCCGTCTTCCTCAGGTCATGGAGCGCGATGGCAACCGTCACCATGGCATCCATCAGCCCCTCGGGGATCTCGTCGCCCGCCGCGTTGAGGATGGCAGGGTTCGTCATCAGGTGGCCGACATTGCGGACCCAGAGCAGCGCGCGCCCCTTCACCGTCACCGGGGAGCCGTCGGGCGCGGTATAGACGCGGTCGGGGTTCAGGCGGCGGTGGACAATGCGACCGCCCTTGTCGAACGCCTCCTCGAGGTCGCCCTTCATCAGCCCCAGCCAGTTCTGATAGGCCTGCACCTTGTCGGCGGCATCGACGCAGGCAACCGAATCCTCGCAATCCATGATCGCGGAGACGGCACTTTCCATCTGCACGTCGGCCAGGCAGGCCTGGTCGCGCGCGCCGATCATGTGCGCCCGGTCGAAGACCAGTTCCACATGCAGCCCGTTGTTGCGCAGCAAAACCGCCTCGGGCGCGCGCGGGTTGCCGCGGTAGCCCACGAATTTCTCCGGATGGACCAGCGGCAGGTCATCGACCAGAAGCTGGCCGTCCTTCACATGGTAGCGGCGCACGTCGGCGTGGCTGGTGCCCGCGATGGGGAAGGCCTCGTCCAAGAAGACGCGCGCCCGCGCGATCACCCGCGCACCGCGGCCGCGCTCGTAGCCGCCGGCGGGCGGCGCGCTGCCCATCGCGTCGGTGCCGTAAAGGCAGTCGTAGAGGCTGCCCCAGCGCGCGTTCGCGGCGTTGAGCGCGTAGCGCGCATTCGTCACCGGCACGACAAGCTGCGGGCCGGGCACGCTGGCGATCTCGGGGTCGACATTGGCGGTGTCGATCTCGAAGGCCGGACCCTCGGGCAGAAGATAGCCGATCTCGGACAGGAAGGCCTTGTAGCCCTCGTGGTCGTGGGGCTGGCCGCGGCGGGCCAGGTGCCAGGCGTCGATCCGGGCCTGAAGCTCCTCCCGCCGTTCGAGCAGCGCGCGGTTCTTCGGCCCCTGTTCGGCGACGATCCGTGCCAGACCCGCCCAGAATGCCTCTGCCGTCACCCCGGACCCCGGAAGCGCCTGCCCCTCGATGAAGGCGGCCAGCACATCCGCCACCTGAAGCCCCTGCCGTTCGACCCGCGCCATGTCTTTCCCCTGATCTCGCATACGGTGGTATGCCGCCGCTGCACCAGTCCTACAGGACGCTCGCCCGGGCTTCAACGCTTGCCGGGCCGCGATTTTCCGGCTTTCCCGAAATGACCGTTCGCGAAATATAGTTAGTCGAGCAGCTAAGTTTTTCTTGCACCTCGGGCCCGGCTGGTATAGTTAGGGGAACAGCTAAGTTTAAGGCCAGCGATGAACCTCTCCCCCGGCCAGCTCGACATCCTGTTCCAGGCGCTCGGCGACCCGACCCGGCGCGCGATCCTCGAACGACTGGCGCGCGGACCGGCGACGGTGACGGAACTGGCAGCCCCCTTCGACATGGCGCTGCCCTCCTTCCTCGCCCATGTCCGCAGGCTTGAGGCGTCCGGGCTGGTTGACACCGCCAAGGACGGCCGCGTGCGCACCGTGACGCTTGTTCCGGGGGCTTTCACCCCGGTGCGCTCCTGGCTCGACGAACAGCGCGCGCTGTGGGAGGGGCGGCTGGACCGGCTCGACGACTACGTAACCCGACTGATGAAGGAACGCGCAGATGGACCTCGATCCGAAGACTGATCTTCACTTCACCCGCACCCTCGCCGTGCCCCGCAGCCTTGTCTGGGAATGCTGGACCTCGCCCGAGCACATCCCGCATTTCTTCGTGCCGCGCCCGCACCGGGTGACCGCCTGCGACCTCGACCTGCGCGTCGGCGGGCGCTTCAACACCACCTTCGAGGTCGAGGGCAACCTGATGGAGAACCACGGCGTCTACCTTGAGGTGGTGCCGGAGGAACGGCTCGTCTTCACCGACGCCTACCGCGAGGGGTGGAAGCCCGCGCCCGACCCGTTCATGACCGCGCTTCTCTTGCTGTCGGACGCGGCGGGGGGCGGCACCACCTATACCGCGATCGCCCGCCACCGCTCGGCCGAGACGGCCGAGGCGCACAAGGCGATGGGATTCTATGACGGTTGGGGCACCGTTGTGGACCAGCTTGAGGACTACGCGAAGGGGCTGATGCGATGACCGGCGCCAGGTTCACCACGCTCGACTTCACGCGCGATGTCGCGGCCCCGCCGGCAACGCTCTGGCGCGCCTGGACCGACCCGGTCCTGCGCGCCGCCTGGTCGGCGCCCTCGCCCGAGGTCAGCGTCACCTACCTTGAGTCCGACACCAAGGTGGGCGGGCGCGAAGTGGCCCTTTGCCGGTCGCCGGGCGACCCCGAGTTCCGCGTCGAATCGCGCTGGCTGGCGCTCGATCCCGGCCGGCGCAGCGTCAACTCCGAGGTCGTGGAGGCCGAGGGCCGGACGCTGTCTGCCGCCCTGGTCACCGCCGAGATTGCCGACACGGGCGCAGGCGCGCGCCTCGCGCTGACGGTGCAGATCGCCTCGCTCGCCGACCGCGACATGGCGGGCGACTATCGCGCGGGCTTCGACGCGGGCCTTGACAACATGGCCGCGCTGGCCGCCCGAACCATGGTCATCGACCGCACCATCGCGGCCCCCGTGGCGGCGGTCTGGGCGGCCTGGACCGACCCGAAGGCGCTGCCGCAGTGGTGGGGGCCCGAGGGCTATTCCTGCCGCACCACCCGCATCGACCTGCGCGCGGGCGGCGAATGGGTGTTCGACATGATCGGCCCCGACGGCACCGTCTACCCCAACCACCACCGCTACCTGCGCCACGACGCGATGGCGCGGATCGACTACACGCTGCACTGGGGCGAGGACGGGCCGAAGCACGCCGACGCCTCGGCGACGTTCGAGGATCTGGGCGGGGGTCCGGGCGGGGGCACCCGCGTCACCCTGTCGATGGTCTTCGCGACGGCGGCGGAGTTCCAGACCGCGAAGGGCTTCGGCGCGGTCGAGCTTGGGCTTGAGACGCTGGGCAAGCTCGCACGGTTCATCGGCGCCCGATAGCCGACATCAGTCGGCCCTGCCCTTCGGGCGTGGCGGCGGTGCCCGGCGCGGGACTGCATCGCGAAAGGCGTCAAATCCTTTCCAGGCAGGCTCCACCGGCGGGACGCCCGCCTGGGGATTGTAGATCGAGGGTCCGTCCTGTCCCGGAATGTATCGGGGACAGTTCGGAAAGATCGCCCGCGCCCTGACCCGAACCAGAAGCTGGGCGCCGACGTAGTCCCCGATCTCGGGGTCGTCGCGCGACACGCTCGCCGTGCCGTTCACCCTGAGGCGGGCGGGGCGGTCACCCATGCGGATGAACAGAAGTCCGACATGGGGGTTGGCGAAGATGTTGCCGAGGCTCTTGAACATGCCGTTGCCGTCATAGTCGGGAAAGGCCAGTTCATCCGGTCCGGTCACCCGCACGAACCCCGGCGCGCCGCCCTTGAACGAGCAGTCGGGCCGGCCTTCGGCATCGGCGCTGGCCAGAAAGAAGAATTCCGCATTGCCGATGAAGGCGCGGTCGTCGTCGGTAAATGCCTGCCGGAAGGTGACGGCCTCCAGCCGGTCGGCGATCCGGCGGCTGTCGAACAGGTCCTGGAAATGCCGGTTGCCGTCGTGGAAGAGTTTGCTTGCCATGACTCCGGGGCTCCCTGGGGCACATTCGACTCTAGCACGGCGCGGCGCGATTGTATCGGCTGCGAACTCGGTGCCCTTGATGATCCGGCGGGTGCCGCCTAGGCTCCGCCCCGTGACGCACCGGAGAGCCCCGATGAAAGACGCCAGCCCGCAGACGATCCACCTTGCCGACTACCAGCCCTACCCCTTCCGCGTCGCGCGGGTGGAGCTGACCTTCCGCCTTTCCCCCCGCGCGACCCGCGTGCTCTCGCGCATCGCCTTCGCCGCCAATCCCGACCGCCCCGGCCGCCACGACCTCTTCCTGCACGGCGAACGGCTCCGGCTCCTCTCCGCGCGGATCGACGGCACGCCGGTGCCGGCCGCGGCCCTGGTCGTGACCGACGAGGGATTGACGGTTGCGGCCCACGCCCTGCCCGAAGGCCCCTTCCTCTGGGAGGCGGAGGTCGAGATCGACCCCGAGGGCAACACCGCGCTCGAAGGGCTCTACATGTCGGGGGGGATGTATTGCACCCAGTGCGAGGCCGAAGGGTTCCGCAAGATCACCTACTACCCCGACCGGCCCGACGTCATGGCGCCCTTCCGCGTCCGCATCGAAAGCGACCTGCCGGTGATGCTGTCGAACGGCAACCCGGTCGGCGCGGGCGCGGGCTGGGCCGAATGGGACGACCCCTGGCCGAAGCCCGCCTACCTGTTTGCCCTTGTCGCGGGCAACCTCGTCAACCTGCCCGACCGCTTCACCACCCGTTCGGGCCGTAAGGTCGACCTCAACATCTGGGTGCGCCCCGGCGACCTCGACCGCTGCGCCTTCGCCATGGACAGCCTGATCCGGTCGATGAAGTGGGACGAGGACACCTATGGCCGCGAATACGACCTCGACGTCTTCAACATCGTCGCGGTCGACGATTTCAACATGGGCGCGATGGAGAACAAGGGGCTGAACATCTTCAACTCCAAGCTTGTCCTCGCCAGCCCCGAAACCGCCACCGACCTCGACTTCGAGCGGATCGAGGGCGTGATCGCGCATGAGTATTTCCACAACTGGACCGGCAACCGCATCACCTGCCGCGACTGGTTCCAGCTTTGCCTGAAAGAGGGGCTGACGGTCTTCCGCGACCAGCAGTTCACCTCCGACATGCGCTCGGGCCCGGTGAAGCGGATCGAGGACGTGCTGACGCTGCGCGCCCGCCAGTTCCGCGAGGACATGGGGCCGCTCGCCCACCCGCCGCGCCCGTCGAGCTTTGTCGAGATCAACAACTTCTACACCGCGACCGTCTACGAAAAGGGCGCCGAGGTGATCGGGATGCTGAAGCGGCTGGTCGGCGATGACGGCTACGCCCGCGCGCTCGACCTCTACTTCGACCGGCACGACGGCGATGCGGCGACGATCGAGGACTGGCTGAAGGTGTTCGAGGATGCGACCGGGCGCGACCTTTCCCAATTCCGGCGCTGGTACACCGACGCGGGCACCCCGCGGCTGAGCGTGGCGGAGGACTGGGCCCCCGGCGATCAGGGCGGCACCTTCACGCTGACCTTCACGCAGTCGACCCCGCCCACGCCGGGGCAGGAGGTGAAGCCGCCCCGCGTGATCCCGATTGCCGTGGGCCTTCTCAACCCCAACGGCGACGAGGTGGTGCCGACCACGGTGCTGGAGATGACCGAGGCCACGCAAAGCTTCCGCTTCGACGGGCTCGCCAGCCGCCCGGTCGCCTCGATCCTGCGCGGCTTTTCCGCCCCCGTGGTGCTGGAGCGTTCGGTCCCGGCCGCCGAACACGCCTTCCTGCTCGCCCACGACACCGACCCTTTCAACCGCTGGGAAGCCGGGCGCGCGCTGGCCAAGGACACGCTGGTGCGGATGGTGGCAGAGGATGCACCCGCCTCGCCCGACTACATCGCGGCCCTCGGCCGGCTTCTGGCCGACGACGCGCTCGACCCCGCCTTCCGCGCGCTCTGCCTGCGCCTGCCGGCCGAGGATGACCTGGCGCAGACGCTGGCCGATACCGGGCGCACCCCCGACCCCGACCGCATCCACGCCGCGCGCGAGGATCTGGCCCGCGCCGTCGCTCAGGCGCTTGAACGCCCGTTGGCCGCGACATTCGAGGCGATGGCCGACGGCGGCCCCTTTTCGCCCGATGCGGCGGCGGCAGGGCGACGGTCGCTGCGGGTGGCGGCGCTGGCGCTGCTCAACCATCTGGATGGCGGCGCGCGGGCGGCAGACCTTTTCGACGGTGCGACCAACATGACCGAACGGGCCGCGGCACTGGCCTGCCTGATCGAGGCGGGCCGCGCCGCGGAGGCGCTGGCCGCGTTCCACGACCGCTGGCGGAACAACCGCCTGGTCATCGACAAATGGTTCACGCTCCAGGTGGTTCACGCGGCACCCGCGCATGCCGCAGGCGTTGCCGGGCAACTGGCGGCACACGCCGATTTCGACTGGAGAAATCCCAACCGCGCGCGCGCGCTTCTGGGCGGGCTTGCGGCCAACCACGCGGGCTTCCACGACGCCTCGGGGGCAGCCTACCGCTTCTATGCCGACTGGCTCCTCCGGCTCGATCCGGTCAACCCGCAGATCGCGGCACGGCTGTCGACGGCGTTCGAGACCTGGGCGCGCTACGACGCGGACCGGCGCGCGCTCGTCCGGGCCGAGCTGGAGCGCATCCGCGCCACGCCGGACCTGAGCCGCGACCTGTCGGAGATGACGGCCCGCATCCTCGGCGCCTGACCCCACGCGCCCGGCCCACGCGCCTGCCCGCCGAATCGAGCCTCGGCCCCGGCCCCGGCGCGGCGGCCGGGTCGGGCGGGGAGCACCCGGCCGGCCGGCCCGGACAGGACCGGCGCCGCAAACAGTGGCCCATCGGCCGGCAGAACCGTTTCGCATACGTGGCCAAATGCGCGGGACGCTTTGCGATCCGCAGGCCCGGCGTCATTCTGGCATCAGTGTAACGAGTGACCGATCATGTTGAGTGAAATCTTCGAATACCGCGATCAGGCGCGCACGCCTGCAACTTACCTGGCGCTCGGGGCCGCGATGGCCTCCGCCTATCTTGTCCACAATCTTTCGCTGCCCCACCTGCACCAGCTGCTTGCGGTGCTGTTCGTGGGCGTGGTGCTGTGGCGCATCGCCGACAATCCGATCCGCGGCTTTCGCCTGTCGCAGGACGGCCTGGACTTCTTCGAGGGTCGCTACCGCCGCCAGATCGCGCTTGGCGACATCGCCAGCGTCACCGTCTACGAGGCGCGCGGGGAAGGCACACGCTGCATCCTGAACCTGCGGTCGGGCGACCGGCTGTCGCTTCCGGGGGCACACCGCTTCGGCACCCGTCGCCTGGTGGCGGAGTTCGGCGGGCTCGGGCTGCCGATCCTGATCTAGCCCCTGGCGGCGCAGTAGCTCTGGCTGCGGGTCCAGCCGGCGATCTCCGCGCGCTTGTCCGCGGAACGCATCGGCGCCCAGTCCCGCGCGATGCCGCGCCAGCCGCCGGAGCCGTCGCTGACGATGGCATCGTCGCGCGCGACCTGGCTTGCGGCGATGCGCACCGCGCAGGACAGGTTCGCCGACCCGTCCTGAAGCTCTTCCCGGTCCTGCGCCGCGCAGTCATAGGCCTGCGCGGTCCGCGGCGCGATCTGCATCAGCCCGATCCAGCGCCCGCCGCCGCCCTTGGCCGCGGGGTTCCAGGTGCTTTCGTACTTCGCGATCGACGACAGAAGCCCGGCCCAGAAGGCGCGCCGGTCTTCCATGCTGGCGCTGCGGTAGCCGGGGCAGAAGGTGTCGATGTCCTGGGGCACGGTCAGCGCCAGTGCCGCGCCATGGCCGCGCAGGGCCTGAAGCGTCGACACGGTCCATGCCTCGGTTCCCGGCAGGTGGTCCCAGCGCATCGGCGGCAGCTGGTTGGCCCCCATCGTCGCCTGCGGCGTGACGCAGGCCGAGAGGGCCGACAGCGCAAGCGCCGCCGCCACCAGACCAAGCTTTCGGGACGTAAGCCGCATCGTGCGTGTCATCCTGTCGGGCCGGCCCCACCGCGTCCGGCAGGCGACAAATTCCGCATCGGACCCCCTTGTGCAAGCGCGCGTTTTCCGTATCGGCGGAGATTCGCCGCCGCAGGCCGCCTCCGGCGCACGCCGCCACTCGCCCGAACGTGACCGCTTCGTGATCGTGATCCGTGCTAGGGCGCTGCCATGACACGTTTTCCCTTCGTCTCTTGTGCCCTCTGCCTGCTTCTGTCCGGCCTGCCCGCGGCAGCGCAGGACCGCGCCGGCAACAACACGCCCGGCGACTGGGTGGTGACCCATCAGAAGCCCTTCGGCGGGTGGGATTCGGTCTGCGACGAGCGGACCGAGGACGGCACGCTGCGTCAGCGCTGCTATCTGCGGCAGGTCGACGTCTTCTCGCCCCGGCCGGACTTCGCCGCGCATTTCGTCTTCGTCACGCCCGAGGCGGAGGGCGTGCGGGTGGAATACGGATCAGAGCGCGGCACCCGGTTCCTGCCGGGTGGCCACCGGATCGAACGCGACGGCGCGGCGCAATGGACCGCGACGGCGGCGGGTTGCCTGACCGGCGGCACTTGCGTCTTCGAGGGAGCGGAGGCCGCGGCGCTTTACGCCACCCTGCGCGCGGGCGGCGCCTGGCGCTTCGACTTCGCCGACCGCTACGGCAAAATGCAGTCGCGGTCCTGGGATCTTGGCCCGTTCGACGCCGCCGCCGCCGATTTCGAGGCGGAAGCCACCGCGCGCGGCCTGCGCTAGGGCTTCTTGTCTCGGGCCGGCCTGTCCCTTAGAAAGCCCCGGACAGCGCGAAGGATCCCGCCCATGCTCGACCTGACCTTTGAAACCCCGAAACCCAAGGTGATCGCCGGCGCGACCTCCGACTGGGAACTGGTGATCGGGCTTGAGGTGCACGCACAGGTCGCCTCCCGTGCCAAGCTTTTCTCCGGCGCCTCGACCGAATTCGGGGCGGAACCCAATTCCAACGTCTCCTTCGTCGATGCGGCGATGCCGGGGATGCTGCCGGTCATCAACGAATTCTGCGTGGCCCAGGCGGTGCGCACCGGGCTGGGCCTCAAGGCCGCGATCAACCTGCGCTCCGCCTTCGACCGCAAGAACTATTTCTATCCCGATCTGCCGCAGGGCTACCAGATCAGCCAGCTCTACCACCCCATCGTCGGCGAGGGCGAGGTGATCGTGGACATGGGCCCCGGCGTCGCCCGTCGCGTCCGGATCGAGCGCATCCACCTCGAACAGGACGCGGGCAAGTCGATCCACGACCTCGACCCCAACATGTCCTTCGTCGACCTGAACCGCACCGGCGTCGCGCTGATGGAGATCGTCTCGCGCCCCGATATCCGGGGGCCCGAGGAAGCGGCGGCCTATGTCGCCAAGCTGCGCCAGATCATGCGCTACCTTGGCACCTGCGACGGCAACATGCAGAACGGCAACCTGCGCGCGGACGTCAACGTCTCGGTCTGCAAGCCGGGGGACTACGAAAGGTATCAGGCGACCGGCGATCACTCGGTGCTTGGAACGCGGTGCGAGATCAAGAACATGAACTCGATGCGTTTCATCCAGGCCGCCATTGAATATGAAGCCCGCCGCCAAATCGCCATCGTCGAGGATGGCGGCAAGGTGGTGCAGGAGACCCGCCTTTACGACCCCGACAAGGGCGAGACGCGCTCAATGCGGTCCAAGGAAGAGGCGCACGATTACCGCTATTTCCCCTGCCCCGACCTGCTGCCCCTGGATATCGAACAGGCCTGGGTCGACGACATCGCCGCCTCCATGCCGGAACTGCCGGACGCGAAGAAGGCGCGCTTCGTCACCGGCTACGGCATGACCGAATATGACGCGGGCGTCCTGACCGCCGAGGTCGAGAACGCCGCCTTCTTCGAGGCGGTGGCACAGGGCCGCGACGGCAAGCAGGCGGCGAACTGGGTCATCAACGAATTGTTCGGCCGGCTGAACAAGGAAGGGCTCGCCATCGCCGACAGCCCGCTCTCGGCGGCCCAGCTTGGCGGCATCCTCGACCTGATGGCCTCGGGCGACATCTCCGGCAAGATGGCCAAGGACCTGTTCGAGATCCTCTGGACCGAGGAGAGGGGCGCCGACCCGGCCGAGGTTGCCGCCGCGCGCGGCATGAAGCAGGTCACCGACACCGGCGCGATCGAGGCGGCGGTGGACGAGGTCATCGCGGCAAACCCCGCGCAGGTGGAAAAGGCCAGGGCCAACCCCAAGCTCGCCGGCTGGTTCGTCGGCCAGGTGCTGAAGGCGACGGGCGGCAAGGCCAACCCCGCCACCGTCAACGACCTCGTGGCGAAGAAACTCGGCCTTTAACGGTTGTAGCGGATGAAGGGCGACACCTTCGCGATCTGGTCATAAAGCTGGCGCGCGGTGGTATTGAAGTCCTGCGTCAGCCAGTAGACGGCGGGCGTGCCGTTCCGATCGGCGGCCTCATAGACCGCCTCGATCAGCGCGCGCCCCGCGCCGGTGCCGCGCACCTCCGGGTCGACGTAGAGGTCCTGCAGATAGCACACGTCCTCGACCCGCCAGTTGTGCGGGTGGAAGATGTAGTGGACAAGGCCGACAAGCCGTCCGTCCGCCTCGGCCACCAGCGCCTTCTGCTCAGGCCGCGCGGGGTCAAGCAGCCGCGCGAAGGTGGTGCGGTAGACCTCCTCGCTCACCGCGGTCTCGTAGAAGGCGAGGTAGGCGGTCCAGAGCCGGCGCCACTCCGGCTCGACCTCGGGGCGCAGGGGGCGGATCGTCAGGGTCATGCGGGTCTCCGATGTGAAGGGGTCTCAGGCGGGGCAGCCAGCGCGGGCCGGCGTAGACCAGCGGCCGACAGATGCCACGGACTGCGCGCCTGCCCCTTCATGTGTCAAGCCGGCCATCATGGCCGTACGCGAAAAGCCTTCGAGACGATCTGCCAGCGGCCTTCGCTGCGCAAGAGAAGCAGGTAGTCGTCAAAGCTCGCCCCCGCCCAGTCGTCCTCGATATGAACCGAGGCGATGTCGCCCGCCACGGACAGGCTGAGGACCTTCCATGACACCGGCGCGCCGGGGTCCGCGACGTCCTGGCAGAGCCCGATGAACTGCTCGCGGTCGTTCCACATCAACTCCCCTTGATAATGGCCGATCTCGCTCATCCGGGGATGAAACGCGCGTTCCAGCATCTCGCGGTCGCCCCGTATCATTCCTTCGACATAGGTGCGGACGACAGCCTCGATCTCGTCCCGGTCCGGTGCCTGCATCGCGCCATTCCCCCCGCGCTGACGTATGAAAATCGTGTCTCATCATGCCGCACGAAGCGGCATCTGCCACCGGTTCGTTCGCCGCCCTACCCCCCGAAGGTCGCACGGGCCTGCGCCTGTAGCCGCGCGCGCTGGAAGGCCACCAGATCCGGCGCCGGCTGACCCTCGCTCAGCGCGACCAGGAACGGGTCCTCCACATCGGTGCCGAGGCCCGACAGTTCCTCGACGATCGCAAGGCCGCAGAAGGGCACGACCACCTCGGAATAGTCGCCCTCGTGCACCGCGACCAGCCGCCCGCCGCAGAGCGCGGCCGCCTCGGCCTTCAGCATGCGCGTCATCTCGCGGAAGGTCTCGGAGGTGGCCAGCATGCGCGCCAGCGGATCGTGGCCGTTCGCATCGAGCCCGCTGGCGATGACGATGATGTCGGGGCGGAAGGCCCTGAGCGCGGGCAGGACCAGCAGTTCCATCGCATCCAGATAGGCGCGATGCCCGCCGCCCGGCAGCAGCGGCACGTTCAGGTTGAAGCCCTCGCCCCTGCCCCGCCCCCGGTCCCCGGCCCGGCCGGTATCCGTCGGATAGCACGCCTCCTGATGCAGCGAGATCGTCAGCGTGTCGTCGCGGTCGTAATAGATGGCCTCGGTCCCGTTGCCGTGGTGCACGTCCCAGTCCACCACCGCGGCCCGGAGCGGTCCCTGCGCGGCCCGCAGCGCCTCAAGCGCGATGGCGATGTTGGCCAGAAGGCAGAAACCCATGCCCTTGTCCGGCAGGCAGTGGTGCCCCGGCGGGCGCGAAAGCACATAGGCGTTGTCCACCTTGCGCGCCATCACGTCGGCGACCCCGCGCATCGCCAGCCCCGCCGCCAGCGCCGCGATCTCGTAGCCGCCCCGGCTGAAGGCCGCCTCTTCGCCCATGTCGCCGCCGCCCGCGTCCGAGAGCGCCTTGAAACGGTCGAGGTAGGCCGCGGGGTGCACGCGCTCCAGATCGGCGCGGGTCGCGGGCGGTGCGGTCCGCACCTCGAGACGGCCGAGGAGCCCGGAGACATCGAGAAGGTTGCGGAACCGCCGCTTGGTCTCGGGGCTTTCGGCATGCTGCCCGCCCGCGGGCGGCTGCACATAGCCCCCGACCGGCAGGAAGAACGCATGTTCCCCCGCCGAATGCCACATGCATCGTTCGTCGAAATAGAATCCCGTGGCCATCCGCCTCTCCGCGTTTCGCAGGGCAAAGTTCACCGACACGCCCCCGCCTGGCAAGCCCCCGCAGCCGCCCGGACGATCCTGTTGCAGGCTTTCCCCGCCCCGGGCGCCGATTTCGTGCCCCCGGTGCCGCTCGTCCTCGAATCGCGCTATGGTGCGCGGACTTGTGGGGACCCGAGCGGAGAGGGCCGATGCAACGCTACGAATACAAGGCCGTTTCCCTGCCCGAAAAGGGCGAGAAGGCACCCGGCGCGAAGACGGCCGATGAACGCTTTGCCCATGCGATCGTGCAGATGATGAATCGCCTCGGCCGCGACGGCTGGGATTACGTGCGCACCGATACCTTCACGCGCGAGGACAAGGTGGGCCTTGCCCGCCGCTCCGTCACCGTGCACCAGACGCTGATGATCTTCCGCAGGCCGATCGGCGACAGCTTTGCCGCCACGCCCTCGGAAACCCCGCGCCCGTCCTTCACCGCGGCGCGCACGCCCGAAGGCACGCCGGCCTGGGAGCCGCTGATCCTGGAGCGCAAGGAACCGCGCCTGAGCAAGGACGGCGACTGACGCCCTGCCCGCACGCTCGCGAGGGAATCACGTTGGGGTGAGATGTCATGGCCGCGGTCAGTCCGCGAACATTCGCGCAAGTTGCGCGCCATTCTTCACCCGACATGGACAATCGGTTCTCGCCGGACAGGCCAACCGGGCCTCGCTTGCCGCAAGGTTAACCGCATTAACCCTCTGACAACGATAACGAATCGTGAAGATTCGCGGGACTTGCGCCGGGCCTGCCGCTCAAGGACGGGCGCAAGAGACTTGCCAGGCAAGGAAATGTCCTGCACCTTCAGGTTGTTGTTAAGTGGTGACCCCAGATGTACGAGTTCAAGTATTTCCAGGCTCCCAAGCCTGTTCGCCGTGGCAAATCCGCGAAAGCCGGCCGCAGCACCCTCTCCGACCTCACCTCTCGCGAAATGGACCTTCTGGCTGACGCCGGCTGGGAATTCATCGGGCTCGAGATGCGCCCGATCCTGATGCGCGGCTGGTTCGGCAGGATGCGCCAGCGCGAGGAATCCTTCATGGTGTTCCGCCGCCCGACCGACATCCGCGCGCATGTGCCGCTTCTCATCGGACCGCGCCCGGGCGAAAGCGTCGAAGCCTGGCGCGAACCGGAGGTCAAACCGCGCCGCGTCCGCGTGCTCAACCCCGGCGCCGGCACCAACCGCCCGATAATGACGCGTCGACCCGCGCTGCCGCTTCTGGCCAGCTGATCCCGGCGTTCCCCGGCACGCCCACGCGCGCATCGGCGCGTGGGTCCGCGCGGTGAATGATATCACCGACTTTTTTGCATCCTGCCCCTTCCAAGCCCGGCCAAAAGCCCTACACTCGGTGCCCCGAGTCGCAGTGCGAGCTTTCGGTAGGCAGGATGAGCAGGAACGACCCCTTCGGCTTCGACATTTCGGCCGCGTCGGACAAGAAGCGCCGCGCCAAGGCCAAGCGCGGCATGTCCGGCGCCTTCGAGACATCGACACGCCTGTGCGACCACGCCGGCTGCGCCGAGGCAGGGCAGTACCGCGCCCCGAAGTCGCCCGACTCGCTTGACGACTATTACTGGTTCTGCCGCGACCACGTGCGCGAGTACAACCTGAAGTGGAACTTCTTCCAGGGAACGACCGAGGAAGAGTTCGAGACCTTCATCGACAAGGACCGCGTCTGGGGCCGCGAGACCAAGCCCTTCGGGAAACGCGGAACCGAGGACCGCGCCTGGGCCCGGCTGGGCATCGCCGACCCGATGGAGCTTCTGGGGGCGAACGCCACCCAGAACCCGGGCCGTTCCGCGGGGCGGAAGCTGCCCCCGACCGAGCGCAAGGCGCTGGACATCCTGGAGGCCAGGGATACCTGGACGAAGGTGGAAATTCGCAGGCAATACAAGAGCCTCGTGAAGGATCTTCACCCCGACATGAACGGCGGCGACCGCTCGGACGAGGAGCGCCTGCAGGAGGTCGTCTGGGCCTGGGACCAGATCAAGGACAGCCGCAACTTCAAGGAGTGACCGCGCGGGGCCAGCCGCGAGGCCGCCGGGGGCGCTGCCCCCGGACCCCCGGGATATTTGCGAAAAGAAGAAGGGCCAGGGCGGGGTCCGGGCGATCAGGCCAGGCGGAAGGCCAGGGCCAGGCCATTCATGCAGTAACGCTTGCCGGTCGGCTTCGGTCCGTCGTCGAAGACATGGCCGAGATGGCCGCCGCAGCGCCGGCAGTGCACCTCGGTCCGCCGGCCGAGGAGACCCCAGTCCGCCTTCGTGGACACCGCGTCGGGAAGCGGCGCCCAGAAGGAGGGCCAGCCGGTGCCGCTGTCGTATTTCGTCGCCGCGTCGAAGAGGGCGAGGTCGCATCCCGCGCAGTGGAAGAGGCCGGCCCGGTGTTCGTCGTTGAGCGGGCTTGAGAAGGCGGGTTCCGTCGCCTCCTCGCGCAGGACTCGGTATTGCGCGGGGCTGAGGCGGGCGCGCCATTCGGCATCGGTGAGGGTGAATTCGAATTCGCCCTCGGCGCGGGCGCGGGCCGAGGGGGATACCCCGGCAAGCCCCGCGCCGACAAGCGCGAGCATGGTTCTGCGGGTGAGCATGGGCCCCTCCGGGCTCGGTGACGGCATGGCCGCCATCATGCCGCAAACCGGCGCCGGGGTCACTCAGCCTTTGTCCGCGCGGGATCGCAATGTCGTGATCTGACCCCCGATCCGGCCCCGCGCCCGCCGCGCGTCGATCTGGACGCCGATCATCGAGAGCGTCCAGGCCGCGCCGACCGCGGGCGAGGTGGCGACCGAGGCGGCCACGAACACCGGACCGAGGATCAGCCCCGCGAGGCTTTCGCCGGGCCAGAGTGCCAGCGCCGCGCCGAGGCCGGCGCCGAACGCCGTCGCCACCACCGCGCCGACCAGCGCGAGGGCGGCACCCGCCCGACCGGCGCGCCCGAAGAGTGCCGCCACCGGCAGGCCGCCCGCGAAGGCGCCAAGTGCCGCCATCGCGCTCAGCCGGAGCCAGTCGTCGGGGCCCGCCACCGCGTTGGCGGTCAGGTTGATCGCGAACATGACCGTTCCGCCGCTGGCCCCCAAAAGGGCCGCGATCCGGATGTGGGGGCTGGAGAGCATGGGAACCTCTTGCCTTGGGGCTGCGTTCCCAGGGTTCTGGCACGCCACCGGCGCAGCCTCCGCGCAGGTTTCGTGCAGGGCTTGCGCAGACGCTGGCACCATCGTTTGTGGCAATCTGGCGCGCGGAATTCGCCCCCCGTGCCCTTGCACCCCCCGGCGATATGATCCATCAATCGCGGGTGGCGGCCCCGCCCCTTGGGGCCCTTGATCAGAATGGGCAAGACGATGCTGGACACGACCGCGAAACCCACCGAGGAGATCTCCGTCCGCGAGGTCTTCGGGATCGACACCGAGATGAAGGTGAAGGGTTTCGCCGACCGCAGCGACCGCGTGCCCGAGGTCGACCACACCTACAAGTTCGACCCCGACACCACGCTGGCCATCCTCGCGGGCTTTGCCTACAACCGCCGCGTCATGATCCAGGGCTATCACGGCACGGGGAAATCGACCCATATCGAACAGGTGGCGGCACGGCTGAACTGGCCCTGCGTGCGCGTCAACCTCGACAGCCACATCAGCCGGATCGACCTGATCGGCAAGGACGCGATCAAGCTGCGCGATGGCAAGCAGGTGACCGAGTTCCACGAGGGCATCCTGCCCTGGGCGCTGAGGAACCCCGTCGCCATCGTCTTCGACGAATATGATGCAGGCCGCGCCGACGTGATGTTCGTGATCCAGCGCGTGCTGGAGCATGACGGCAAGCTGACGCTTCTCGACCAGAACGAGATCATCACGCCGAACCCCTATTTCCGGCTGTTCGCGACGTCGAACACGGTTGGTCTGGGCGACACGACCGGGCTTTACCACGGCGTCCAGCAGATCAACCAGGCGCAGATGGACCGCTGGTCGCTGGTCGCGACGCTGAACTACCTGTCCCACGACGCCGAGGCCGCCATCGTGCTGGCCAAGAACCCGCATTACAACACCGAGAAGGGCCGGCGGCAGATCGGCCAGATGGTCACCGTCGCCGACCTGACGCGCACCGCCTTCATGAACGGCGATCTCTCGACCGTCATGAGCCCCCGGACCGTCATCAACTGGGCCCAGAACGCGGAGATCTTCCGCAACCTGGGCTATGCCTTCCGGCTGACCTTCCTGAACAAGTGCGACGAGCTGGAGCGCAAGACCGTGGCCGAGTTCTACCAGCGCTGCTTCGACGAGGAACTGCCGGAGAGCGCGGCGAGCCAAAGCATCCGGTGACGCCATGCACATCGGCCTGATCGGTGGCATTGGCGTCGCGGCGACGGTCGTCTACTATCAGCGCCTGACCGCCGAGGTGGCGCGGCGGGGCGGCGCGGTCAATCTGACCATCGCCCATACGCCCGACATCAACGTGCTGATCCGCAACAACCTTTCCGATCGCCGGGCCGAGCAGGCGGAAGAATACATGCCGCTGATCGACCGGCTGCGGGCGGCGGGCGCGGATTGCGTCGCGATCACCTCGCTGGGCGGGCATTTCTGCTACGACGAAACGCGCGCCGTCTCGTCCTTGCCGCTGGTGTCCGCGGTCGCGCCGCTAGACGATTTCTTCGGCCGCGAGGGCATCCGTCGGGTCGGCCTTCTGGGCACCCGCGTGGTGATGCGGACGCGGCTTTACGGCCAGTTGCGCCGGACTGAGGCGGTGGCCCTTGACGCAGAGATCGAGACCCTTGGGCAGGCCTATCAGGAGATGGCCGTAGCCGGTACCTGCACGACGGAGCAGCGCCGGCTGTTCATCGACGCCGGGCGGCGGTTGGTCGATGACCTGGGGGCCGAGGCGATCGTTCTGGCGGGAACCGACCTCAACCTCGCCTTCGACGGGCAGGACCCCGGCTACCGCGTGATCGATGCGCTGGACGTGCATGTGGGGGTGCTGGCCGACCTGGCCACCGGCCGCTGCAGGCTGGAAGACGTGGCGGACATGCCCACCGCCCCCGGCGCGTTCTGAACCGAGGGAGATCCCATGGACCTGCACCTGAAGGGCAAGCACTTCCTGATCACCGGCGGCACGCGCGGCATCGGGCGGGCCATCGCCGAAACCTTCGCCGACGAGGGTGCGGACGTCTCGCTCTGCGCGCGCGACGACGCGGCGGTACAGGAGGCGGTGGCCTCGCTGCAGGCGAAGGGCGTCCGCGCCTTCGGACGCGCGCTGGACGTGGCAGACGAGGCCGCGCTGACGGCCTTTGTCCGGGACGCGGCAGGGCACATGGGCGGGCTTGACGGGGTCGTCGCCAACACCAGCGCCATGGCATCGGGCACCACGGCGGAGGATTTCGAGGCCGCCTTCCGCGTCGACCTGATGCACACGCGGGCGGCGGCAGAGGCCGCCATCCCCCATCTGGAACGCTCCGGTGCCGGGTCGATCGTCGCCATCTCCTCGATCTCGGGGATCGAGGACTATGGCTACGACGGCGTCTCCTACGGCACGATGAAGGCGGCTTTGTTCTTCTACATCAAGTCGTTGTCGCGCCATGTTGCGGCAAGGGGGATTCGCGCCAATGTCGTCTCTCCGGGGACGACGCTGTTTCCGGGCGGGTTCTGGGACAAGGTGCGCCAGGAAGACCCGGAAGGCTTTGCCCAGAACCTCGCCTTCAACCCGATGGGCCGGATGGCCACGGCGGAAGACATCGCCAACGTGGCGGTTTTCCTGTCCAGCCCGCGGGCCGGCTTCGTCTCGGGCGCCAATGTTGTCGTCGACGGGACGGCCACGATCCGGATGCAGACCTGAGATGGACTGCGCCCCTGCCTCACTCGGCCCTTGCGGCGCCCCGGTCATGGTGGTTGATTGCGCCCCATGACCCGAACCTCCGACAACCCCGCCGATCCGTTCAAGAAGGCGCTCGCCGAGGCGACGAAGACGCTGGCGGACGACCCTGACCTGACCGTCACCTATTCCGTCGATCCGCCGGGCATGACGGCGGACGCGATGCGCCTGCCGCAGGTCTCGCGCCGGATGACGCGGGAAGAAGTGCTGATCGCGCGCGGCACCGCCGACGCGCTGGCACTGCGCCGGCGCCACCACGACGACGCGGTGGCCGCGAAGTATTCCCCCACCGGCCAGATGGCGCGCGACCTTTACGAGGCGATGGAAACCGCCCGCTGCGAGGCGGTGGGCGCGCGCTCCATGCCCGGCACGCTCGGCAACATCGACGCCAAGATCGCGCAGGAGGCTGAGCGCAAGGGCTATTCCCAGATCCGCTCCGCGCAGGAGGCGCCGCTGGCGCAGGCCGCGGGCTATCTCATCCGCCATCTTGCCACCGGGCGGCCGATGCCGGGCGGCGCGGGCAACGTGATGGACCTCTGGCGCCCCTTCATCGAGGAGCAGGCGGGCGGCACGCTGGAGCATGTCAACGAGGTGCTGGCCGACCAGGCGGCCTTTGCCCGGCTGACCCGCCAGGTGATCAAGGACCTGGGCTACGGCGACCAGCTTGGCGACGACCCCGACCTCGAGGACGAGGAGGAGGGTGAGGGCGAGGAGACCGAGGACCAGCCCGACACCTCCGAAGGTCAGGAGGAAAGCGAAAGCGAAGAGGCCGACGCCGAACCTGACCAGAGCCAGGAGGACCAGCAGGACAGTTCCCAGTCCAAGGTAATGATGGACGAGGCCGCCGAGATGGAGGACGGCGAGGAGGCCGAGCTTCCCGAGAGCGATGCCCCGCTGGAGCCGCCGCCGCCCGCGCCGCATTCCGACGCGGACCCGAACTATTCCGTCTACACAACTGATTTCGATGAGGAAATCAAGGCCGAGGATCTGGCCGAACCGGCCGAGCTTGAACGCCTTAGGGCCTATCTCGACCAGCAGCTCGACCCGCTGAAGGGCGCGGTCAGCCGGCTGGCCAACAAGCTTCAGCGCCGGCTTCAGGCGCAGCAGAACCGCAGTTGGGAATTCGACCGCGAGGAGGGGATTCTCGACGCTGGCCGCCTTGCTCGCGTGGTGGCGAACCCGACCACGCCGCTGTCCTTCAAGGTCGAGAAGGACACCGAGTTCCGCGACACCTGCGTGACGCTGCTCCTCGACAACTCCGGCTCGATGCGCGGGAGGCCGATCTCCATCGCCGCGATCTGCGCCGACGTGCTGGCGCGCACGCTGGAACGCTGCCAGGTCAAGGTGGAGATCCTCGGCTTCACCACCCGCGCCTGGAAGGGCGGGCAGTCGCGCGAACGCTGGCTGGCGCAGGGCCGGCCGCAGCAGCCGGGGCGGCTCAACGACTTGCGCCACATCATCTACAAGGGCGCCGACGCGCCGTGGCGGCGGGTACGCTCGAACCTCGGGCTGATGATGAAAGAGGGACTCCTGAAGGAGAACATCGACGGCGAGGCGCTGGAATGGGCGCACCGGCGCATGATCGGTCGGCCCGAACAGCGCAAGATCCTGATGGTGATCTCGGACGGCGCCCCGGTCGACGACTCCACGCTGTCGGTCAATGCCGCGAACTACCTGGAAAAGCACCTGCGCGACGTGATCGCCATGGTGGAGCGGAAGAAGGCCGTGGAACTGATCGCCATCGGCATCGGCCATGACGTGACCCGCTACTATCAGCGCGCGGTGACCATCACGGACGTCGAGCAACTGGCGGGCGCCATGACCGAGCAGTTGGCCAGTCTCTTTGACAGCGACCCGCGCGCGCGGGCGCGGGTGATGGGGATCAGGAAGGCGGGCTGAGGTCTTGCCGCCGCGACAGGGATCAAGAAGCGCATGTTCCAGACCTTCCACGCCTCCGCCTCCCCCGAACAGGGCCCCGCCCGCCTCGCCGCGCTGCGCGCGGTCATGGCCGGCGCCGGGGTGGATGGCTTTCTGGTGCCGCGCGCCGACGCGCATCAGGGTGAATATGTCTCCCCCCGTGACGAACGTCTGGCCTGGCTCACGGGCTTTACCGGATCGGCAGGGTTCTGCATCGTGCTGCCGGCGATTGCCGGGGTCTTCGTCGACGGCCGCTACCGCACGCAGGTGAAGGTGCAGGTCGATCTGACCCATTTCACCCCGGTGAACTGGCCCGAGGTGAAGCCGGCCGACTGGCTGAAGGAGATGCTGCCTGGCGGAGGCAAGGTCGGCTTCGACCCGTGGCTTCACACCGCGAAGGAGATCGAGGATCTTCGCGCGGCACTTGAGGATACCGGCATAGAGATCTGCGAGACAAGGAATCTTGTCGATTCTGTCTGGCCCGATCAGCCGCCCCCGCCACTGGGCCCGATCCGTACCCACCCGCTGGAGGTCGCGGGCGAGGCCGCAGCCGACAAGCGCGCACGCCTCGGCGACGATCTCGCACGCGCCGGACAGGCGGCGGCGATCCTGACGCTGCCGGATTCGATTTCCTGGCTTCTCAACATCCGCGGCACCGACATTCCCCGCAACCCGGTCGTCCACGCCTTCGCGATCCTCGAGGCGGGCGGGCATGTGACCCTGTTCGTCGCGGGCGACAAGCTTTCGGACGCGGTCCGCGCCCATCTGGGCCCCGACATAACCATCCGCCCGCCCGAGGCGTTCGAGCCCGCGCTGCGCACACTCTCCGGCCCGGTCCGGGTGGACCGGACGACCGCCCCCCTTGCGGTGTCGGGCATCCTGAAGGAGGCGGGCATCGCCGTCGCCTGGGGCTCCGATCCCTGCATCCTGCCCAAGGCGCGCAAGAACGCCGCCGAGATCGCCGGCATGGCCGAGGCGCACCTACGCGACGGCGCCGCGATGGTGGAGTTTCTCGCCTGGTTCGACCGCGCCGCAGCGGGGGGCGGACTGAGCGAGATCGACGCCGTCCGCGCGCTTGAAGGGTTCCGCCGCGCGACCAACGCGCTGGAGGACATCAGCTTCGAGACGATCTGTGGCACCGGCCCGCACGGCGCGATCATGCACTACCGCGTGACCGAGGAGAGCGACCGCCCGATCCTGCCGGGCGAGGTCGTGGTGATCGATTCGGGCGGGCAATATCTGGACGGGACGACCGACATCACCCGCACGGTACCGGTCGGCCCGGTGGATCCCGAGGTGCGCGCCTGCTTCACCCGCGTCCTGCAGGGCATGATCGCGATTTCGCGCCTGCGCTGGCCGCGCGGCGTGGCGGGCGCGCATCTGGACAGCCTGGCGCGCTACCACCTCTGGCTCGCCGGGCAGGATTTCGACCACGGCACCGGCCACGGCGTCGGCGCCTATCTTTCGGTCCACGAAGGGCCGCAGCGGCTGTCGCGGCTGTCGGACGTGCCGCTTGAGCCCGGCATGATCCTGTCGAACGAACCGGGCTACTACCGCGAGGGCGCCTTTGGCATCCGGATCGAGAACCTCGTCGTGGTGGAGGAGGCGCCCCTCCTGCCCGGCGGCGACGCGCAGCGCCGGATGCTGGCCTTTCGCACCCTGACCTT
Organism: Albidovulum sediminis; assembly: GCF_025380365.1. Taxonomy (GTDB): domain Bacteria; phylum Pseudomonadota; class Alphaproteobacteria; order Rhodobacterales; family Rhodobacteraceae; genus Albidovulum; species Albidovulum sediminis. Next base: position 602,722 of record NZ_JAOCQF010000001.1, on the reverse strand, counting down.
CGCGCCGGTGGACCTGCGGCTGGTCGATGCCGCCGCACTGTCGGCGGGGGAGCGCGACTGGCTGAACGCCTACCACGCCGAGGTGCGCGCGAAGATCGGGCCGCGCCTGTCGGACGGGGCGCGCCGGTGGCTCGAAAAGGCGACGGCCGCGATCTAGTCGCGCCCTAGCTATGCTCCTCGGCGGCGGTGTCGGCCAGCGCGCGGGTGTAGGCGCGCAGGGCGTCCGCCTCGAACACCGCGCCGAGCAGTTCGGGCGGGCCTTCCAGCGCGGTGGCGCGCACCACCGGCAGGAACTCCGCGCCCGAGGTTTCGAACAGCCGGAGGGCCGCGTCCAGCGTCTGCGCGTCGGTCAAGAGGAACCCCTGCGCGATCAGGTCGCGGCAGGCGTCCGCGGGTGCCGCGCGGGGTGCCTCGCGCGGGCGAAGAACGCGGGCGACGGGAATGGTGGCGGCAAGGTACGCCTGCGGGCCGGCCGCCAGCCGCACCCCGCGCCGTTCCAGTTGCGTCAGGAAGAAGGACCGCTCCACCAGGCGCGAGGCGAGCGCGGTCGACAGCGACACCGCCGCCATCACGGCGATGCCGGTTTCCCAGTCGCCCGTCATCTCGAAAACGATGAGCGTGGTCGAGATCGGCGCGCCGAGGACGGCGGCGGCGACCGCGCCCATGCCGGCCAGCGCATAGACCGTCTCGGCCCCCGATACCTCGGGCAGGAGGCCGGTCGCGATCAGGCCGAAGGCGAGGCCGGTGAGCGAGCCCACGACCAGCGCGGGAGAGAACATGCCGCCCCCCATGCGCCCGCCAAGGGTGACGGCGACGGCGACGACCTTGACCGCCGCGTAGAGGATCGCGGTCGCCAGGCCGATGCGGCCGGTCAGCGCGGCCGACGTGGTCTCGTAACCCACGCCGATCACATGGGGAAAGGCGATGGCGATGGCGCCGACGATGGCGCCGGCCAGCGCCGGGCGCAGCCAGCGCGGCAGGCCCGTCGCGCGCTGCAGGCGGTCGCCGAGATCCTCGGCCAGGAAGACCGCGCGCATGAGCGCCACCGCGACAAGGCCCGACACCACCCCGAGCAGGAGAAAGGCCGGCAGTTCCCAGAAGAAGGCGATCCCGCCCTCGCCCGGCAGCATGAACTCGGTGACGCCGCCGTATTCGATCCGGTTGATGACCGTGCCCGCGACCGCGGCGATGGCGATGGGGGCGAAGGCATGGACGGCGAAGTGGCGCAGCACCACCTCGAGCGCGAAGATCGCGCCGGCGATGGGGGCGTTGAAGCTGGCCGAGACCGCCGCGGCGACGGCACAGCCCAGAAGGTCGCGCCCGGTGATCCCGTTCGCGTTGATCCGCCGCGCGACCCAGGTGGAAATGACGGCGGCCATGTGCACGACCGGCCCCTCGCGTCCCGAGGAGCCGCCGGTGGAGAGCGTGATGAGCGAGGCAAGGGCCGAGGCCACGCCGGCGCGCCGCTCCACCCGGCCCTGCCGGAGCGCCGCGCCCTCGATCACGTCGGCCACGGCGCGCACCCGCCCGTCGGGGGTGAAGCGATGCAGGATGAGGCCGACGGCCAGCCCGCCGAGGGCCGGGATGGAGAGGATCCACCACCACGGCAGCCACTCCGCCGCCGAGGCGAGAAGGACATCGTCGGTGCCGTAGATCGCGGTCTGGATCGCGGAAATCGCCTTGCGGAAGAAAAGCGCCGCCGTGCCCGCCGCCACCCCGAGGGCCAGCGCGATGAACCAGAACTGGATCTGGCTCGGCCCCGCGGCCCGCATGACGGCGAGCGCGCGTGCCCCCGCGGCGCGCCAGTCGCCGGCGATGCGGCGCAAGCTGTCCTGCCCCGGCGTCCCCATCCGGCACCTTTCCGCGGGCGGCGATGCCGGGGGCTTCCCCGGCCCGCCCGCTTGGCCTAGGGTCGCCCGCGCCACCAGCCGGAAGGACACCATGCCCCACGACGCGGCGCTTGCCGAACTGACGCTTCTTCTAGGGGATCGGTTGAGCCGGTCCAAGCCCGATCTGGCCCAGCACGGTCAGAACGAGACCTGGTTTCCCGAAACCCCGCCCGACGCGGTGGCCTGGCCCGAGACGACCGAGGAGGTGGCGCGCCTTGTCGCGATCTGCGCCCGCCACGGCTGCCCGGTGGTGGCCTGGGGGGCGGGCACCTCGCTCGAGGGGCATGCGCTGGCGTTTGCGGGCGGTGTCGTCGTCGATTTCGCGCGCATGAACCGGGTGCTGGAAGTGCGGCCCGGCGACATGCAGGCGGTGGTCCAGCCCGGTATCACACGCGAGGGGCTGAACGCGGAGTTGCGGGCGACCGGGCTGATGTTTCCGGTCGATCCGGGGGCGAACGCGACGCTGGGCGGGATGGCCGCCACGCGTGCCTCGGGGACCACGGCGGTGCGCTACGGCACGATGCGCGACAACGTCCTGGCGCTTGAGGTGGTGCTGGCCGACGGGCGGGTGATCCGCACCGGGTCGGGGGCGCGCAAGTCCTCGGCCGGCTATGACCTGACCGGGCTTTTCGTCGGCTCCGAGGGCACGCTTGGCCTTGTCACCGAACTGACGCTGCGCCTGCATGGCCAGCCCGAGGCGGTGTCGGCCGCGGTCTGCGCCTTCCCCGATTTCGCCGCCGCCGTCGAGGCGGTCATCGCCACGATCCAGTCCGCGATCCCTATGGCGCGGATCGAGTTCGTGGACGAAACCGTGGCGCGCATCTTCAACGCGCAGTCGGGGACGGCCTTTCCCGAATTGCCGCACCTGATGGTGGAGTTCCACGGCTCGGAAGCCTCGGCCGCCGAGGATGCCCGCCGCTTCGGCGAGATCGCCGAGGGGTTCGGCGGCCTCGGCTTCGACTGGGCCACGACGACGGAGGAGCGAAACCGGCTCTGGCGGATGCGGCACGGGGCCTATCGCGCCTGCATCGCCGCCCGCCCCGGTTCGATGGGGATGGTGACCGACATCTGCGTGCCGATCTCGCGCCTGGCCGAGGCGGTGGCGGAGACGCGCGCCGACATCGCCGACCTCGGGCTGCAAGGCCCGATCCTCGGCCATGTCGGCGACGGGAACTTTCACGCCATCCTGCTCCTGGAACGCGGCAACGCCGGGGAACTGGCCCGCGCCAAGGAGGTGACCCGGCGGCTGGCGGAACGCGCGCTGCGGCTGGGCGGCACGATCACCGGCGAGCATGGCGTGGGCGTGGGCAAGAAGGGCCTGATGGCGCTGGAACACGGGGAGGCCTGGGATGTCATGGCGCGGATCAAGCGCGCGCTTGACCCCGACGGCATCCTCAACCCCGGCAAGGTCGTGGAGGTTTCGCAATGAGCCTTGCCGACCCGGCCGATTTCCCGCGCGCCTTCGCCAACGCCTTCTCCGCCCGCGATCTTGGCGCGGTCGGGCGGCTTTTCACGCCGGACGCGGATTTCGTGTCCCTGACCGGGGCCTGGGCCGAAGGGCGCGAGGCGGTTGAGGAGGTGCTGGCCGCCGAACTTGCCGGAACGCTCGCGCGCGTAAAGCTGGTGACGGGGCGGACGCGGCTGCGCGCGGTCGCGCCAGGTGTCGCGCAGGTTCTCCAGCGCTTCGTGCTGTCCGGGCTCTCGCACCCGGACGGAAGCGATGCGGGGCGGGTCGGCGTGATCCTGGCCGCACTCCTCCGCGAGGGCGCCGAGGGCTGGCTTGCCGTCAGCGCGCAGTTCTCGCCCGAGGGCTGAGCACGCCTCAGGCGTTGAAGAGGAAGTGCAGGACGTCGCCGTCCTTGACCTCGTAGGTCTTGCCCTCGACCCGGAACTTGCCGGCCTCGCGCGCGCCGGCCTCTCCGTTGCCGGCAACGTAGTCGTCGTAGGCGATGGTTTCGGCACGGATGAAGCCGCGTTCGAAGTCGCCGTGGATGACGCCGGCTGCCGCCGGGGCCAGCGTTCCCTTCTCGATGGTCCAGGCGCGGGCCTCCTTCGGGCCGACGGTGAAATAGGTCTGTAGGCCGAGCAGGTCGTAGCCCGCGCGGATCAGCCGGTCGAGCCCGGCCTCGTGCAGGCCCATCTCCTCAAGGAACATCGCCGCGTCTTCGGCGGGCATCTGCGCCAGTTCCTCCTCGATCTTGGCCGAGATCACGACGACGCCCGCACCCTGCGCCGCCGCCATCGCCGCCACGCGGTCGGACTGGGAATTGCCGGTGGCGGCCTTCGCCTCCTCGACGTTGCAGACATAGAGGACCGGCTTGGCGGTCAGGAGCTGGAGCATGCGCCAGGCCTTCTCGTCCTCCTCCGCCACCTTGACGGTGCGCGCGGGCTGGCCGTTTTCCAGCGCGGCGAGGGCCTGTTTCATCAGCCGTTCCTGCGCCACCGCCTCCTTGTCGCCGCCCTTGATCTTGCGGGCGATGTTGGCCAGCCGCCGCTCGATACTCTCCATGTCGGCGATCATCAGTTCGGTCTCGATCGTCTCGGCGTCGGCGATGGGGTCGATCCGGCCCTCGACATGGGTCACGTCGCCATCCTCGAAGCACCTGAGCACATGGGCGATGGCGTCGACCTCGCGGATGTTGGCGAGGAACTGGTTGCCGAGCCCCTCGCCCTTGGACGCGCCGCGCACGAGGCCCGCGATATCGACGAAGGTGATGCGCGTCGGGATGATCTGCTTCGACCCGGCGATGGCAGCAAGGCGTTCCAGCCGCGCGTCGGGCACCGCGACCTCGCCCACGTTGGGCTCGATGGTGCAGAAGGGGAAGTTTGCGGCCTGCGCGGCGGCGGTTCGCGTCAGCGCGTTGAAAAGCGTCGACTTGCCCACGTTCGGCAGCCCGACGATGCCCATCCTGAAACCCATTTGCGCCACTCCTGCCACGGTCGCGGCGCTTTTAGTCCGGCGCGCCGGGGGGCGCAAGCGCGGCCTTCCCGGGGGCCCTCACAGGCCGATGGAGCGGTTGTGATGGCATGTCATTTGCCCATCGACGGCCCATCCCCGACATCTGGGTCAGGTGTCACGACAGCCCGAGTTCCAGAATGCGCCCTTCCGTCCCGCTTCGTCCTGCCGGCCTGCTACCGGCGCTGCTGCGCCCTGCCCTGATCGCGCTCGCCCTGGCCGGGCCGATTCCGGCCGCGGCAGCCGACCTCGTCTTCGGGCTGGGCTATTCCGACTTCAACGAACCCGCCGCGAGCAACAGCGCGATCCTGGAGCTAGAGGTCCATTCCCGCCCGCGCTGGCACTTCGCCGGGGCTGACTGGTCCATCGCCGCCGCCATCGTCGCCCATTCCGAGGGCGACCTCTTCATCGGCGGCGGGCCGGCCGCGCTCTGGCCGCTGCGCGACCGCTGGTTCGTCGAGGCCAGCGTCATGCCCGGCTATTTCCGCGACAGCGGCGACGGCAACGACCTTGGCAGCAACTTCGAGATCCGCAGCCTTGTCGGCATCGGGCGCCGGCTCAACGACACCACGGCGATCTCCCTGGCCCTTACCCACAAGTCGAACGCGGGGACATCGGAGCGAAACCCGGGCGTGAACGCGGTATCGCTGCGCCTGCGCCGGTCGTTCTGAGCGACTTGCCGGCCCGATCCGAGCCCCATTGATTTTCCCTGCGCTTTTCTGCAAGAGCCAAGGCGCGCGCGCCAAGGCTCAAGGAGACGTCGCATGACCCGGATCGACCGCAAGTTTGCCGCCCTGAAGGCCGAGCGCCGCAAGGCCTTCGTCGCCTACATCATGGCCGGCGACCCCGACCTTGAAACCTCGCTGGCGCTGATGAAGGGCCTGCCCGCCGCCGGCGTCGACGTCATCGAGCTTGGCATGCCCTTCACCGACCCGATGGCAGACGGCCCGACGATCCAGCTTGCCGGGCAGCGCGCGCTCGACGGCGGGCAGACGCTTCAGAAGACGCTCGACATGGCGGCGGCCTTCCGCAAGGACGACGACACCACGCCCATCGTGATGATGGGCTACTACAATCCGATCCATTCGCGCGGCGTCGACCGCTTCCTTGCCGATGCGAAGGCCGCGGGCGTCGACGGCCTCATCGTCGTCGACCTGCCGCCCGAGGAGGATGACGAGCTTTGCATCCCCGCGCAAAGGGCCGGGCTCAACTTCATCCGCCTCGCCACGCCAACCACCGACGATCGCCGCCTGCCCAAGGTGCTGCAGAACACCTCCGGATTCGTCTACTACGTCTCGATCACCGGCATCACCGGCGCGGCGGCGGCCGAGGCGGCCGACGTCGGCCCCGAGGTCGCGCGGATCAAGGCGGCGACCGACCTGCCGGTGATCGTGGGCTTCGGCATCCGCTCGCCGGAGACCGCGCGCGCCATCGCCTCGGTCGCCGACGGCGCGGTCGTGGGATCGGCCATCGTGAAGATGGTCGAACAGGGTCACAAGGTCCCCGAGATCCTCGCCTTCGTGAAGGGCCTTGCGGACGGCGCCCACAGCGCCTGAGCCGCCTTCGCTGTCCGCGACACTTTCACCCGAGGCCGCCCGCGCGGCATCGGGACGCGGCCATGCGCAAGGGGTTTGCACTGATCGGCATAAATTGGTAATGAAACTTTACCAGTTCACGCGAGAGGTTCCCATGCCCGTCATCACCTGCATCGACGATCTAAAGCGCCTCTATCGCCGGCGGGTGCCGCGGATGTTCTACGACTACGCGGAATCGGGCAGCTGGACCGAACAGACTTTCCGCGAGAACTCCACCGACTTTGCCGCGATCCGCCTGCGCCAGCGCATCGCGCGCGACATGACCGGCCGTCGGGTCGCGACGCGGATGATCGGGCAGGAGGTGGCGATGCCGGTGGCGCTCGCCCCCGTGGGCCTGACCGGCATGCAGAACGCGGACGGGGAGATCAAGGCGGCGCGCGCGGCCGAGAAGTTCGGCGTGCCCTTCACGCTCTCCACCATGTCGATCTGCTCGATCGAGGATGTCGCGGCGCATACCACCAAACCGTTCTGGTTCCAGATCTACACGCTGAACGACGACGACTTCAACGCGCGGATCATCGGGCGGGCGAAGGCCGCGGGCTGTTCGGCGCTGGTCATCACCGTCGATCTGCAGATCCTCGGCCAGCGCCACAAGGACCTGAAGAACGGCCTTTCGGCCCCGCCGAAGCTGACCATCCCGACGATGCTGAACCTGGCCACCAAATGGGCCTGGGGGCTGGAGATGCTGGGCACGAAGCGGCGTTTCTTCGGCAACATCGTCGGACATGTCGAGGGGGTGGACGACCCGGCCTCGCTCTCGTCCTGGACGGCGCAGAAGTTCGACCCGGCGCTTGACTGGGACAAGATCGCGAAGCTGCGCGACAAGTGGGGCGGCAAGGTCATCCTCAAGGGCATCCTCGACGCCGAGGATGCGGAGCGCGCGGTGGGCGTCGGCGCCGATGCGATCGTGGTGTCGAACCACGGCGGGCGCCAGCTTGACGGGGCGCTGTCCTCGATCCGGATGCTGCCGGAGATCGTGGCGGCGGTCGGCGACCGGACCGAGGTCTGGATGGACGGCGGCATCCGGTCGGGGCAGGACGTGCTCAAGGCGGTGGCGCTTGGCGCGAAGGGCACGATGATCGGGCGCGCCTTCGTCTATGGCCTTGGCGCGATGGGCGAAAAGGGCGTGACGACCGCGCTCGAGGTGATCCGCAAGGAGCTGGACACCTCGATGGCACTTTGCGGCGAACGCGACATCGCGGCGGTCGGGCGGCACAACGTGCTGCTGCCCCGCGGGTTTCTCGACGCCTACACCTGACTAGCGGCGCCGTTCCATCCGGCCGAGGGCAAGGGCGACCGGCAGCATCAGCGCCATCAGGATGGCGATGGCGCCGAAGGCCCAGCGCAGCCCGAAGGCGGCGGAAACCTGCCCCATCAGCGAGGGGCCGACGAAGAACCCGGCGAAGCCGAAGATCCAGGCCCGCGACAGGGCCAGCCCGCGCTGGTCTGGCCGGACGAGGCGGCCGAGGATCGTGTTGGCCGAGGGCACGGTGACGGCAGCGCCAAGGCCGATGCAGGCCACGCCCAGGACCCCGACCCAGGGCGCCCAGGCAATCGCCGTGACGATGGCGCCGAACGTGCCCACGAGGGCGGAGCCGAAGATCAGCCCCGCCTCGCCCAGGCGCTGCGCGGCGACCTGCCCGCAAAGTCGCCCGATCCCCATGGTCAGCCCCAGCATCGCCGGGCCGTAGCCGCCGAAGCCCGCCTCGGCGCCCAGGGTCCGCTCGATATGGAGCGCGGACCAGTTGTCGGTCGCGTTCTCGCAGACGAAGGCGAGGAACAGCAGGACCGCGACCGGCAGGATTGCACGCAGAAGCCCGTCCGACCGCCCCGCCCCGTTGGGCGCCGCGGGCGGCGCGCGCCAGCCCGCGCCCTCGCGCGTGGCCAGGCCCAGCGCCAGGACCACCAAGGCCGAGAGCGGCAGGAACGCCTCGGGCGGCCAGCCGCTCCGGCGCGCCTCGGCGGCGGCGAAGGCGGCCCCGGCAAAGGCGAAGGAAAAGCCCGCGTGGCAGAGGTTCATCAGATGCACCCCGCGCGCCGCCTCCTCGAGCGAGAGGCGGATGTTGGCGGTGATGTCGATCATCGCGATCGCGGCCCCCATGAAGAAGAGCGCCACGCCAAGCCCCACGGTGTCGCCGACTGCAAGCGGTGCAAGCGCCACGAGGGCGGCGAAGGCGCCCGCCGCCGGCATGGTCGCGCGGCCGAACCGGGCAAGCACCCGCGGGGCCGCCTGCATCGAGACGATGGAGCCGGCCGCGGCCATCATCAGCGCCAGCCCGAAGGCGGCGTCCGGCGCGGCGGCGCGCACCTTGATCTCGGGGATGTAGGCGGCGAAGGCGCCCCAGAAGACGCCCACCGCCATCAGCCCCAGGCTCGGCGCGCGCGACAGCCGCGCCGCCTCCATCAGCGTGGCCATGGTGCCCCCCCGCCCCGTCATGCTGCCGGTGCCTCGGGCCGGTCTTCCGGCGCGGCGCCCCTGCCGCCGCAGGCCAGAAGCCGCGGGAACAGCCACAGGACGGCCAGGATCACCCCGGCGATGCCGAGGAAGGCCGCGCGCAGGCCGAACATCTCGGCCACGAGGCCAAGCGCGGGCGGACCGAAGAAATAGCCGAGATAACCGAGCGTGGTGGCCCGCGCGATCATCAGCGCGCGCCGCCCGGGGTCCGACAGCCGCCCGACCACCGAAAAGGCCGTCGGCGCGATGACCGAGGCGCCAAGCCCGGTCACGACAAGCCCCATGTGCACGACCGCGGGCGCAGGGGCCAGCGCGGTCAGCACCATGCCCGCGGCGGCAAGCAGGACGCCCCAGCGCATCAGCACCGCCTCGGCCACGCGCGCGGCGACCACCTGCCCGGCGATGCGCCCAAGCCCCGCCGTCAGCGCCATGACCGCGGGGCCGAAGCTGCCTTCCTGCACCGACCCGCCGAGCGTGCGCTCGATATGGAGCGCCGACCAGTTCTCGGCCGCGTTCTCGGACAGGAAGGCGATCAGCACGATCACCCCGCCCCAGACCGGCAGCGCGCCAAGCCGCCCGCCGAAACCCGCCGCGCGGTCGAAGCCGTTGATGTCAGGCCCCCGCTCCACCGTCAGGAGCGCGAGCGCCCCGATCACCAGCGCGACCACGCTCAGGATCTCGCCCGGGGCGTACCCGGCGGCGCGCGCGGCCCCCGTCGCCACCGCCACCCCGGCATAGCCGAAGGAATAGGCGGCGTGGTTGAGGTTCATCAGGTGCAGCCCGTGCGACAGTTCCAGCGCGCTGACGCGGGCGTTCATGGTGACATCGAGAAAACCGTTGCTCGCCCCCACCGCAAGCATCGCGACCGCGAAGAGGACCGGAACCGACATCCAGCCCGGCAGCAGGAAGGACAGCGCCAGCAGCGCCATCGACACCGGCAGGACATGCCGCCCCAGCCGGGGGGCGAGCGCGGGGGCGGCCAGCATCGCGGCGACCGCGGCCAGCGGCGTGGCAAAGAGAAGCATGCCGTATTCCGCGTCCGAGGCGCCCAGCATCGCCTTGACATCGGGCACCAGCGCCGCGAAGGCGCCCCAGAGCATCCCCATCGCGGCGAAGGCGACGATGGGGGCGCGGGCAAGGCGGATCTGGCGCAAGAGGGACATGGCGGACACTCCGTATCCCCCGCTTCTAGCGCGGGCAAGGCCGCGCGGACTTTTCCGCCCGCGACACGCGCCCCCGCATTTTGCGCTTTCCTTCGCCGGGAAATGCCTCTATAGCCCGCCGCTCATGGGCATGCACCCTTGGAGGATGCCCTTTACATCTATGGAGAGACCAATGGCTGGTGAGATCCCTGATCTTGTCGCCGAGGTACGGACGGGGACAGGCAAGGGGGCCGCTCGTCAAGCTCGTCGTGAGGGCTACGTACCCGGCATCGTTTACGGCGGCGGCGCAGAGCCCCTGCCGATCAACATCCAATACTATACCCTGCTGAAGCGCCTGAAGGCCGGCCGCTTCCTGCAGACGCTGTTCAACCTCAAGGTTGACGGCCAGGACGACGTGCGGGTGATCTGCCGCGGCGTCCAGCGCGATGTGGTCAAGGACCTGCCGACGCATGTCGACCTGATGCGCATCCGCCGCACGACCCGCGTCAACCTCTTCATCCACGTGACCTTCATCAACCACGAGAAGGCCCCGGGACTGAAGAAGGGCGGCACCGTCACCATCGTGCGCCCGGAAGTCGAACTGGAAGTGACCGCGGGCGACATCCCCGATCACATCACCGTCGACCTGACGGGGCGCGAGATCGGCGATGTCATCCACATCGGCGACGTGGCGTTGCCGGAAGGCGTGAAGCCGACGATCGCGCGCAACTTCGTCATCGCGAACATCGCGGCGCCCTCGGGCCTGCGGTCCTCGGACGAGGAAGGTGCTGCCGCCGAAGCCTGATCGGCTTTCCCGGCGACAGTCTGGCGCAGGGCCCCTCGCGGCCCTGCGTTTTCGTTTGCGGGCCGCCCCATCGCCCGCGGCGGGCGCGCCGGCGTGGGGCGTTGCATCTTCGCGGCCGGCACCCTAGCCTGCCCCGCAAGAGAAGGATGATCCCATGCGGCTTTTCGTGGGCCTTGGAAATCCGGGTCCGAAATACGCCCGGAACCGTCACAATATCGGCTTCATGGCCGTGGACCGGATCGCCGCCGACCACGACTTCCCCCCCTTTCGCGGCAAGTTCCAGGGCATGCTGAGCGAGGGGCGGCTGGGGCGGGAACGGGTGGCGATCCTGAAGCCGCAGACCTTCATGAACCTGTCCGGCCAGTCGGTCGGAGAGGCGCTGCGCTTCTTCAAGGTCGAGCCGGCCGAGGTCATCGTCTTTCACGACGAACTGGACCTCGCGCCGGGAAAGCTGCGGGTCAAGACCGGCGGCGGGCATGCCGGCCACAACGGCCTGCGCTCACTCCACGCCCATATCGGCGAGGGGTATCAGCGCGTGCGCATCGGCATCGGCCATCCGGGGCACAAGGACCGCGTGGCGCCCTGGGTCCTGTCGGATTTCGCCAAGGCCGACGCCGACTGGATCGAGGACCTGCTGCGCGGCATCTCCGACGGCGCCCCGGCGCTGGCCGAGGGCGATGCGGCGCGGTTCCAGAATGCAGTGGCGCTTAGGACAGCGCCGCCGCGCTCTTCGACCGGGACCGCGGGCACTGGCAAGCCAGCCGATCCCGCCCCCGCCCCTGTTGCGGCCCCCTCCCCCGAGGCGCCGACAGACACGCGCAGCACGCTGCAAAAGCTCATGGACCGCTTCCGGTGAACGCAGACCGCCTGCGCGCGGCTCTCTCGGATCAGGCGGCGCAGTGTGCCGCCCTCGGCTCGCCCTTCATGGCGCGTCTGATGGCCCTGCTGGCCGAACGGTTGGCCCCCGGAACGGCGCTGACCGACCGGCTCTTCGACTGGCCCGGCGATCCTGGGCCGCGCGGCGCCTCCGTGCCGCTGCGGCTGGCGGGGGCGCTGCATGCGCTGAAGCTCTCGGGCCACGCCGGCCTCGGCGCAGTCTATCCGCCGGCGAGCGCGACGGAGGCGGCGCTGTGGTCCGCCGTCGCCCGCGCGCTGGAAACGGAGGCAGAGGCCATCGGGCGCTTCATCGACAGCCCGCCGCAGACCAACGAGGTTCGCCGCTCCGCCGTGCTGATCGCGCTGGCGCACTGGCTGGCGGCGGCAAATGCCCTGCCCCTGCGCCTGTCGGAACTGGGGGCGAGTGCGGGGCTGAACCTGTCCTTCGACCGCTTCGCGCTCAGGGCCGGGGCGGTGATGTTCGGGGCCGCGCAGCCGGCGCTGACGCTCAGTCCCGACTGGCGGGGGGCGCTGCCGCCGCGGGTGCCGTTCCGGGTCGCTGGCCGGGCGGGCGTCGACCTCAACCCGCTCGACCCGGCGCGGGCGGAGGACCGGCTGCGGCTGCGCGCCTATCTCTGGCCCGATCAGGAGGAGCGGCGGGCGCTGACCGATGCGGCGCTCGCGGTCGCGGGACCGGCGCCCGACCGGGGCGACGCGATCGACTGGCTGGCGGGCCGGCTTGCCCCGGTGCCCGGCACGCTTCACCTGATCTATACGACGGTGGCCTGGCAGTATTTCCCGCCCGAATCTCAGGCCCGCGGGCGCGCCCTGATCGAGGCTGCGGGCCAGCACGCGGCGGCGGACGCACCGCTTGCCTGGTTCGGGATGGAGGCGGATGGCGGGGCGACCGGTGGGGCGAATGGCGCGGCGCTGACGTTGCGGCTTTGGCCGGGGGATCGTAGGATCGACCTCGGGCGCGCCGACTTTCACGGCCGCTGGGTGGACTGGCGGGCCCCTCCGCCCGATGCGCCCGCAACCACGGGGACCGCGGCATGATCGAGAAGGATGACAGCGTCAACGTTCTGGGCACGCGGCTTGAGCCCTGTTCGAACGCGCCGCTGACCGGCTTCTTCCGCGACGGCCACTGCAACACCTGCGCCGAGGACCGCGGCAGCCACACCGTCTGCGCGGTGATGACGGCCGAGTTCCTGGCCTATTCCAAGTATGTGGGCAACGACCTGTCGACCCCGCGCCCCGAGATGCGGTTTCCCGGACTGAGGCCGGGCGACCGCTGGTGCCTCTGCGCCGCGCGCTTCATGCAGGCCCATGACGAGGGATGCGCGCCCCGCGTCCGGCTGGCGGCGACGCACCGGCGCGCGCTGGAGGTGGTGCCGCTCGCGGTTCTGAAGGACTGCGGCGAGGACGCCTAGCCCGCCTTCGCCTCGATCCGGCTCAGCGGGCCCTCTTCCATCAGGTCGTCGATGAAAAGGCTCAGAAGCTGCGGCCGCCCGGCCACCCCCGCCTTGCGGTAGATGGCGTTCGTCTGCGCCTTCACCGTGCCCTCGGAGGTGCTGCGCAACTGGGCGATCTCGGCCGTGCTCATCCCCTTGATGGCGAACAGCGCGACGTCCTGTTCGGCGGGCGTCAGGCCCCATTCGTCGAAGCGTTCGGCCAGAAGTTCCATGAACGCACCCGAGGCGCGGCGCAGCTTTTCCTCGGCGCGGCGGCGTTCGCGGTGGTTGTGATGAATGACCATGGCGCCCAGCACCAGCCCCATCACCAGACCAAGCGCGGCGCCGATCTCCAGGTACTCGCGCGTCTGCCAGGGGATGGGAGAGGCGTAGATGTTGAAAACGGACAGGACAATGTCCGAGACGAAGAAGATCGCACAAACGGACTGGATGAAAAGAATGGCGGCTACAACGATCTTGCCTGTCACCCGGGCGATCCTTTCGCCGCAGGGCTCCGGCCGGCCGGTGGCTTCGGAGGGGGGCGCAAGACCTCAGTCATCGCTGCTGCCCGAACCGGAGTTGTCGTCGTCCTTCTCGTCGTCGTCGCTGCTGCCGGGGCCGGAGTTGTCCTCGTCATCATCAGCGTCGTCGTCATCATCAGCGTCGTCGTCATCGTCATCGTCATCGTCCGCCGCCGACGACGACGACGAGGATCCGGAGCCCCCCTCGACGATCGCCATGCCCCCGTCCGAGGACACCGAGGCGCCGGAAAGCACGGTCCAGTAGTCGCGCAGGATCTCGCCCGTGCGGGCGTTCACGATGATCTCGCGCTGATATTCGCTGCTGCGGGCGAAGATCCGCTGCCGGCCCAGCAAGGTGCGCGTCACCGAGATCGAGGTGTAGCCCTGGACGCGCAACTGCTGGGTGATGGTTCCGACGATGTCCTGCGCAAACGCAGGATGGGCCGCGATCATCATCGCGGCCGCCGTCAGCATGAATTGCCGTCGCTTCATCGCCTGCGTCCCCGTCGGAGCGTTCCCGCCCCTGCCCGCACTATCCGCAATGCGCCCCACCGGCGCAAGGCCCCGGCGGGCCGCCCCCGGTGCAGGGGGCGGCCGCAAGGTTCAGTCGTCGTCCTTGTCGTCGCCACCGTCGTGGTCGGAGTGGTCGTCGTCATCGTCGCCGCCGCCATGGCCGGAGTTGTCGTCGTCGTCATCGTCGTCGTCGCCGCTGTCGTCTTCATCTTCATCGTCGTCGCTGTCATCGTCGCTGTCGTCGTCGCTGTCGTCGTCATCATCGTCGTCGTCGTCCAGGAAGTCGTCGTCCTCGTTGTCGATCTCGATGCCCGGGTCGACGTCGCCGCCCTGGCCGGGATAGGCCTCGCTCTTGAGCAGTTCGCCGGTCTCCTTGTCATAGACGAACTCGACCTTGTCGGTGCCGTTCGACGCCTCCGCCTTGATCTGCGTCGGGCCGACCTTGACCTCGATGCGGTCGTAGCCCTGTGCCTGGAGGTCCGAGATCACCTCGTCCGTCGTCAGCGCGAGCGCCGGGCCGGTCGAGGCGACCACGCCGGCCGCGATGAAGGCGGCGGTGGCGGAAGTCATGAGAAGGGTTCTGAACATCGTCTTTGCTCCTGCTGTTTTCTTTGGTCCTGTCTGTGGTCGTACCGGTGCTGGCCTCTGTTGCTGGCCCGCCCGTCTTGTCGGCGCGGGCACTACCGTCCGGCGCCCCACCACAAGGACCGCGAATTCCCGCCCTTGAAATCTGCCCCAGGTTTATCGCCGGGTCTCTAAACCCCGGGATGAGGGCGCATAAACCTGAGTTTAGGGGCGTGATATTTCGGTTTGCGGCGGGGTTGCAGGCGAATGCGAAAGAGCGCCCGGCGGGGCGCCCTTCGGCATGGGTCAGGGTCGGACGGGCGCGCCGCGCCTCAGGTCTTGATCTCGAACCCGAGGTGCTTGGCCACCGCGAAGATGTCCTTGTCGCCGCGCCCGCACATGTTCATGACGATGATGTGGTCCTTCGGCAGGTCCAGCGCGATCTTCATCACATGGGCCAGCGCGTGCGAGGGTTCGAGCGCGGGGATGATTCCCTCCTGCGCGCAGCAGAGCTGAAAGGCGCCCAGGGCCTCCTGGTCGGTGATGGAGACATACTGGGCCCGCCCGGTGTCGTGAAGCCAGGAATGCTCCGGCCCGATGCCGGGATAGTCGAGGCCGGCCGAGATCGAGAAGCCTTCGAGGATCTGGCCGTCCGCATCCTGCAAGAGGTAGGTGCGGTTGCCGTGCAGGACGCCCGGACGCCCGCCGGTGAGGCTGGCGCAATGCTGCATCCGGTCGTCCACGCCCTTGCCGCCGGCTTCCACGCCGATGATGCGCACGGACGGATCGTCGAGGAACGGATAGAACAGCCCCATCGCGTTGGAGCCACCGCCGATCGCCGCGATCACGGTATCGGGCAGCCGCCCCTCGCCCTCCTGCTCGGCCAGTTGCCAGCGCACCTCCTTGCCGATGATCGACTGGAAGTCGCGCACCATCGCCGGATAGGGGTGCGGCCCCGCCACCGTGCCGATGCAGTAGAAGGTATCGCGGACGTTGGTCACCCAGTCCCTGAGCGCGTCGTTCATCGCGTCCTTGAGCGTACCGCGCCCCGAGGTGACGGGAACGACCTCGGCCCCCAGAAGGCGCATGCGGAAGACGTTCGGGGCCTGCCGTTCGACGTCATGGGCGCCCATGTAGACGATGCACTTCAGCCCGAACTTGGCGCAGACGGTCGCGGTCGCCACGCCGTGCTGGCCGGCGCCGGTTTCGGCGATGATCCGGGTCTTGCCCATCCGGCGGGCGAGGATGATCTGGCCCAGCACGTTGTTGATCTTGTGCGCGCCGGTATGGTTCAGCTCGTCCCGCTTCATGTAGATCTTGGCGCCGCCGAGGTGCGTCGTCAGCCGTTCTGCGTAGTAGAGCGGCGAGGGGCGGCCGACGTAGTGCTTCCAGAGCCAGTCCATCTCGGCCCAGAAGGTGGCGTCGGTCTTGGCCTTCTCGTACTCCGCCTCGAGGTCCAGGATGAGCGGCATAAGGGTTTCGCTCACGAAGCGCCCGCCGAAGATGCCGAAGCGGCCCCGTTCGTCCGGCCCCTTCATGAAGCTGTTGATCAGGTCCTCGGCCATTGTCGCCTCCTCTCAATTCAGATCGCGTTTATAGCCAATGTGGGATGGGGTAAAGCCAAGGCTTTCGTAGAAGCGGTGGGCATCGGCGCGGGTCTTGTTGGTGGTCAGCTGCATCAGCCGGCACCCCGCCGCGCGGGCGCGCGCCTCGGCGTCCCGCATCATCGCGGCGCCGATCCCCTGCCCGCGCAGGTCGGCCGCGACGCGCACCGATTCCACCTGCGCCCGGCGCGTCGCCCGAAGCGACAGGCCGGAGATGAAGGTGATCTGGTAGGTGGCGACGATCCGGCCCGACGCCTCGCCGACGATCAGGTGGTTGGCGCCTTCGCCCTCCATCCGGCGGAATGCGGCGAGGTAAGCCCCGGCATCGCCGGCCTCGCGCCGGGCGCCAAGCGGGTCGTCGGCGAGAAGCGCCACCACGGCAGGCACGTCCGCCTCGGTCGCGGGGCGGAAGCGGATCATCCGAGGGCGGCCTTGCAGAAGGCGCGGATGAGGGTGGCATCCTTGACGCCGGGCGCGGTTTCCACGCCCGAGGAGACATCGACCTGGCGGGCATTGGTGGAGCGGATGGCGAGCGCCACGTTCTCCGGCGTCAGCCCGCCCGCGAGCATCCAGGGCCGTCGCCAGACCCGCCCCAGCAGCAGCCGCCAGTCGAAGGCCAGCCCGTTGCCGCCCGGCAGTTCCGCCCCCTTAGGCGGCTTGGCATCGACGAGAATCTGGTCGGCGACGGTCTGGTAAAGGTCGAGCGTAGCAAGATCGGCGGCATCGGAAAGGCCCACCGCCTTCATCACCGGCAGGCCGTAGCGGGCGCGCACCTCGACCACCCGCGCGGGGCTTTCCTGCCCGTGCAACTGAAGCATGTCGAGCGGCACGGCACCGGTGATCGCGTCAAGCTCTGCATCGGTGGCGTTGACGGTCAGCGCGACCTTGGCCACGCCTTCGGGCACGGAGAGCGCCAGCGCGGCGGCATCGGCCAGCGCGAGATTGCGGGGCGAGCGGGCGAAGAAGACGAAACCCACATATCGCGCGCCGGCCCCGGCGGCGGCGGCGACATGGGCGGCTTCGCGAAGCCCGCAGATCTTGACGGCGGTGTCCATGGCGACGCTCTAGCCGAAATTCCGCGCCGCCACAAATGCCGCGCGGGCCCTAGCGGGTGCCCTTGCTGTCCAGAAGTGCCAGAACCTCGTCCTCGGGTTCATCCTTCTGGGACTTGAGGCGATCCACCTCACGTGCAAGGCGCCCGGCCTCGCGCCGGTGCTGGCTCGCGGCGCTGCGGTGCTTGGCCTCGCGCAGCCATTCCCAGACAAAGCCGATGCCGAGGCCCGCAACAATGCCCGCGAAGATGGCGAGGAACAGCGGCACCTCGATCGCGAGGCCAAAGCCGAAGAAGCTGTCGACCTCGGCCGGAAGCAGCCGCAGCAGCACCGGGTCGCGGTTGGCGGAGGCCACCGCAAGCAGGACGAGGCCCAGGAGGGCCAGGAATATCCATTTCAGGAAGCGCAGCATCGGCCCGTCAGCCGCCGTTCAGGCGGTCGCGCAGGAGCTTGCCGGTCTTGAAGAAGGGTACATGCTTTTCATCCACGTCGACCGAGGCGCCGGTGCGCGGGTTGCGCCCCTGACGGGAATCGCGCCGCTTGACCGAGAACGCGCCGAAGCCCCGAAGCTCGACCCTGTCGCCGCGTGCCAGCGCGCCCACGATCTCCTCGAAGATCGTGTTCACGATCCTTTCGACATCGCGCTGGAACAGATGCGGATTTTCCTCGGCGACTTTCTGGATCAGTTCGGACCGGATCATGCAACCCCCCTGCGCGAACGACTCGCCCTGCGGCCGCCGCCGTTTTTCATTGCCGAGACTATAGGGGCAAAATCCCGGTCGACAAACAGGAAAGCCTTTGGAAAGGCTTGCCTTCCCGCGCCGAAAGCGTGAATTCCCCGGCTCCCGCGCGCCTCTGCCGGACGCCGCAATGCGGCAAGACAAATGCCGCATCGCGGCAAAGAGGCCTCCACGCCGATGATTCGGAACAGACGAAAAGGCCCCGCGCGGGTGCGCGGGGCCTTGCCGGGGCCGGGTGGCCCCTGTCTTACTTCTGGCCCTTCAGCGCGGCGCCGAGGATGTCGCCGAGCGAGGCGCCCGAGTCGGAGGAACCGTACTGTTCGACGGCTTCCTTCTCTTCGGCGATCTCGCGCGCCTTGATCGACACGCCGAGCTTGCGGGTCTTGCTGTCGACGTTGGTGACGCGGACGTCCACGTGGTCGCCCACCTGGAAACGCTCCGGCCGCTGGTCGGCGCGGTCGCGGGCAAGGTCCGAACGGCGGATGAAGGACTTCATGCCGTTGTAGTCGACCTCGATGCCGCCATCCTCGATCGCGGTGATGGTCACGGTGATGACCGAGCCGCGCTTCACGCCGTCAACCGCATCCGAGAACGTGTCGGCATCCAGCGCCTTGATCGAGAGCGAGATACGCTCCTTCTCGACGTCCACCTCGGTGACCGCGGCCTTGACCACGTCGCCCTTGCGGTAGGACTGGATCGCCTCTTCGCCGCGGCTCTCCCAGCTGAGGTCGGAGAGGTGCACCATGCCGTCGATATCGTTCTCGAGGCCGACGAACAGACCGAATTCGGTGATGTTCTTGACCTCGCCCTCGATGACAGAGCCCGAGGGATGCTTCTCGGCGAAGACTTCCCACGGATTGCGCTGGGTCTGCTTGAGGCCGAGCGAGACGCGGCGTTTCGCGCTGTCGATCTCGAGCACCATGACGTCCACTTCCTGCGAGGTGGAGACGATCTTGCCCGGGTGCACGTTCTTCTTGGTCCAGGACATCTCGGAGACGTGGACGAGGCCCTCGACACCGGCTTCCAGTTCGACGAATGCGCCGTAGTCGGTGATGTTCGTCACGCGGCCCTTGTGGACGGAGCCGAGCGGGAACTTCGCCTCGACCGAATCCCACGGGTCGGACTGAAGCTGCTTCATGCCGAGCGAGATGCGGTGGGTTTCCTTGTTGATCTTGATCACCTGGACCTTCACGGTCTCGCCGATGTTCAGGATCTCGGACGGGTGGTTGACGCGGCGCCAGGCCATGTCGGTGACGTGCAGCAGGCCGTCAACGCCGCCAAGGTCGACGAACGCACCGTATTCGGTGATGTTCTTGACCACGCCGTCGACCACCTGGCCTTCGGTCAGGTTGCCGATGACTTCGGCGCGCTGTTCGGCGCGGCTTTCTTCCAAGATGGCGCGGCGCGACACCACGATGTTGCCGCGGCGGCGATCCATCTTGAGGATCTGGAACGGCTGCTTCATGCCCATCAGCGGGCCGGCGTCGCGCACCGGGCGGACATCGACCTGCGAACCGGGAAGGAAGGCCACGGCGCCGCCGAGATCGACGGTGAAGCCGCCCTTGACGCGGCCGAAGATGGCGCCGTCGACGCGCTCCTCGCTCGCATAGGCTTTCTCGAGACGGTCCCAGGCCTCTTCGCGGCGGGCCTTCTCGCGGCTGATGACGGCTTCGCCGCGGGCGTTCTCGACGCGGTCGAGATAGACCTCGACCTCATCGCCCACCGCGATCTCGGGGGTCTGGCCGGGGGCTGCGAATTCCTTGAGGTCGACGCGGCCTTCCATCTTGTAGCCGACGTCGATGATGGCCTGGCCCGCCTCGATGGCGATGACCTTGCCCTTGACGACCGAACCTTCGTCCGGGGTGTCGATCTCGAAGCTTTCGTTCAGGAGGGCTTCGAATTCCTCCATGGTCGCTTTAGCGCACATGCGTGTTCAGTTCCTTTTCAAGCGATTTGACTGGCCATGCGGTTGGCTCCGCCGGTCTTTGCTGGCCCCACGACAAAAAGCCGCGTCGCCCGGACGATAGCCCGGTGCTCGCGACTCCTGCCTCAGGATGGGGGCGCTATAGCGGCATGCGGCCAAGGACGCAAGGAGATTGGGCTAGTGGCGGCGTCCTGCAACGGCCCGAGCGGGGCCCTCAGCCGCCGATCCGCGCACGAACGATGTCGATCGCGGTGGCGACCGCTTCTGAGATTCCCATATCGCTCGTGTCGATCACCACCGCGTCCGCCGCAGCCTTCAACGGCGACACCGCCCGATCCGCGTCCCGCTTGTCCCGCTCCATCACCTCGGCCAGAACCTGCGCCTCGTCGCCGCCGACCTCCAGCCAGCGGCGGTGGGCGCGGACTTGCGCGCTCGCGGTGACGTATAGCTTCACCTCCGCCTCGGGGCAGATCACTGTGCCGATGTCGCGCCCGTCAAGGACCGCGCCGCCGTCGCGCCGGGCGAAGCGGCGCTGGAAGTCGACGAGCGCCTCGCGAACCTCTGGGATGGTGGCGACGCGGCTTGCCGCCTGCCCGGCTTCCAGCGTGCGCAGGTCATCGCGGGCCAGGTCGGCCTCCGACAAGGTGCGCGCGGCCTCGACCGGATCGCCACCCTTGGCGCCCACGGCCCGGTAAAGCAGGCCCGTGTCCAGATACGCGAACCCGAAACGCGCCGCCACCGCGCGCGAGATCGTGCCCTTCCCCGCCGCCGCCGGCCCGTCGATGGCGACCGTGAAGATCACGCGTTGGACCGCACGATCTGCGCGCCAAGGCCCGCCATCAGCCCCTCGAACACCGGGAAAGAGGTGGCGATGGGCGATCCGTCGTCGATGCTGACGGGCTTTTGCGCGGCAAGGCCGAGGACAAGGAAGGACATGGCGATCCGGTGGTCGATATGGGTCTTCGCGGTCGCGCCGCCGGGCACGCCGCCCGGCCCCATCCCGTGCACGATCAGCGTATCCTCGTCTTCCTCGACGCGCACGCCCATCGCCTCTAGCCCCCGCGCCATCGCGTCGATGCGGTCGCTTTCCTTGACGCGCAGTTCCTTGACGCCGCGCATCACCGTCGTGCCCTCGGCACAGGCGGCCACGACCGACAGCACCGGGTATTCGTCGATCATCGAGGCCGCGCGGTCCTCCGGCACCTCGATCCCCTTGAGCGCGGAAAAGCGCACGCGCAGGTCGGCGACGGGTTCGCCCCCCTCCTCGCGCGGGTTCTCGAAGGCGATGTCGGCGCCCATCTCGACCAGCGTGGTGTAAAGGCCGTTGCGGGTCGGGTTCTGGCTGACCCCGGGCACCAGGATGTCGGAGCCCTCGACGATCAGCGCCGCGCAGACCGGGAAGGCGGCCGAGGACGGGTCGCGCGGCACCGCGACCGTCTGCGGCCTCAGTTCGGGGCGCCCGGTCAGGGTGATGATGCGGCCCTCGGGCGCGTCCTCGACCGTCAGCTGCGCGCCGAAGCCGCGCAGCATGCGTTCGGAATGGTCGCGCGTCGGCTCCTTCTCGATCACGACGGTTTCGCCGGGGGCGTTCAGCCCGGCGAGAAGGATGGCCGATTTCACCTGCGCCGAGGGCATCGGCACGGTATAGCGGACCGGAACCGGCTCCGCCGCGCCGACGACGGTCATCGGCAGACGCCCGCCGTGGCGCCCGTAGGCGCGCGCGCCGAAGAGCGCGAGCGGTTCGGTCACGCGCCCCATCGGGCGCTTGCGCAGGGATGCGTCGCCGGTGAAGGTCGCGGTCACGGGCGAGGTCGCCATCGCCCCCATGATGAGCCGCACCCCGGTGCCGGAGTTGCCGCAGTCGATCACGTCGGCCGGTTCGGCGAAACCGCCGACGCCGACGCCATGAACCGACCAGTCGCCCGCGCCCAGCCGCGTCACCTCGGCCCCGAAGGCGCGCATCGCCTTGGCGGTGTCGAGCACGTCCTGCCCTTCGAGGAGGCCCGAGACCCGGGTTTCGCCCACCGACAGCGCGCCGAGGATGAGCGCGCGATGCGAGATCGACTTGTCCCCCGGCACCTCGGCCACGCCGCGAAGGGCGCCCGATCTGCGGGCGGTCATCGGAACCGGTTCACCGTGGCCGGACATGCGCAACTCCCTGTCAACTTGCGCCCCGCTGATAGCGCAAGCGCATCAGGGCGTCCATGGGGGGGAGCCGGGGGGGCCGCGCGCCCCCTGCCGCGACATCATGCGGCATTGAGGTGACAGTTCCGGGCCTTCTGCCGGCGCCCCCGCGCGTGCCGCTCAAAACCGTTGACCCAAGGGAAACCCCGCCCTAGCGTCAAGAAAACGTGATTGGGCGTGACAAATTGAAGCAGTCGGCTGGGCAGCGTGGAGAGTGCGGGATGATCCATCGGCCATTCGGACCGTCGATCGGCAGGGCACGGCGTAGCGGCGCGGCCGCCATCGGAATTTTCGTGGCGCTCCTCATCGCCGTGATCCTGTCCGTCGCGGGACCGGCCGCGGCGCAGGACAGCGCCAATTCGATGCCGGGGTTCGATCACGTGCAGGCGGGGGGCATCCCGCTGACCGGGCGCCATGCCGAGATCTTCTGCGAGGCCTGCCACGTCAACAACACAACCGCCGGCACGCCGAGCGACTGCGCCTCGTGCCACAACGGCGTGATCGCGCGGGGCAAGCCCGCCTCGCACCCGCCGGTCGGCAACGCCTGCCAGGATTGCCACACCTCGCGCAACTTCGTGCCCTTCGCCTTCGACCACACCGCCATCAGCCAGGACTGCGTCACCTGCCACAACGGAGCCAAGGCGCGCGGCAAGCCGGCGAACCACATTCCGGCCACCGACAGCTGCGACAACTGCCACGTCACCACGAACCGCAAGGACGTGCGCGTCGACCACCGCGACGTCATCGGCTCCTGCGCCTCGTGCCACAACGGCGCCACCGCGCCGGGCCAGCCCGCCGACCACATCGAGGCACCGGACGACTGCGCTTCGTGCCACGGCACGCTGACCTTCGCCGGGGCCTCGGTCGACCACCTGCTGATCGACCAGCCCTGCGCCAACTGCCACAACGGCACCACCGCGATGGGCAAGCCGGTCGACCACATCCCCGCGCCCGAAACCTGCGACAGCTGCCACACACCCTTCTTCGAGCGCAGCTTCACCGTCGTCAATCTCGACCACGACGCGGTGCCGGGCGCCTGCGTGTCCTGCCACTTCGACGGCAACCCCTGGGGCGCGGAATCGCAGCCGCCGAGCCACCCGCCGGTGTCGCAGGACTGCGCGGAATGCCACAACACGATGGCCTTCTCGATCGGGCGCACCTTCGATCACGCCGAGACGGCGGAGCCCTGCGCCACCTGCCACTTCGCCGGCAACACCTTCGGCGCGCCGAGCCAACCCGGCGACCACATGCCGACGACGGACGACTGCGCCGCCTGCCACGGTTCGACCGACAGTTTCACGGCGGCGCTGGACGTGGACCATGGCGAGGTGATCGGCGACTGCGCCACCTGCCACTTCGCCGGCAACACCTTCGGCGCACCCAGCCAGCCCGGCGACCACATGCCGACGACGGACGACTGCGCCGCCTGCCACGGCTCGACCGACAGCTTCACGGCGGCGCTGGACGTGGACCACGCCGAGACGATCGGCGACTGCGCCACCTGCCACTTCGCCGGCAACACCTTCACCGCGCCGACCCAGCCCGTCTGGCACACCGAAACGACCGACGACTGCGCGGCCTGCCACGACACCTCCTCGTTCGCGGCGGCGATGCTCGACCACGACGAGACGACGCTGAACTGCGCAAGCTGCCACGTTCCGGGCAACAACTGGGGCGCGCCGACGCAGCCGGATTTCCATGTGGTCAGCGCGATTACCTCGAACGACTGCACCGATTGCCACAACGCGGGCGAGCCGCCGACCCCGGTGATGAACCACATCGTGGCCACCGACAACAGCGACTGCGTCGACTGCCACTTCACTTTCGCCGACTCGACGCTCAATCCGAACAACCCCGGATCGGGGCGCCAGACGCATGACATCATCGACGACTGCCGCGGCTGCCACACCGGCTTTTGATGGGCGTGGCGTCGGACACCATGACTAAACACGGCGTGTGCCCGCAACGGGACGCGCGCGACACCGGGGAAACGAGCCGCAAGGGCCGGCCCACTCCTGAACCAGACGGGGGCAGAGGATGAAGAGGATCAAGAGCATCGGCCTGATGGTCCTGGCGCTTCAGATCGGGCAGGCAGAGCTTTCCGCCGCGCAGACCGCCGCGCCGAGTGCCGCGGTCGAGAACCTGATGCAACAGGCCCAGCAGGCGATCGACGCGCAGGAATACATCCACGCCGTACAGCTTCTGACGCGGCTGACCGCGATGCCCGAGCACGCCTACAGCGCCCGCGCGCAGGAGCTTCTGGGCAATATCCGCGAGGCGAACGGGCAGTTGGCCCATGCCAAGGCGGAGTACGAGACCTATCTTCAGAAGTATCCCAACGGCGACGGCGCGGCGCGGGTGCAGGACCGGCTGAACGGGCTTCTGTCCGGCGCCTCGCCGATCCCGCAGAACCCGCCTGCCCCGTCCATCGCCACCGCCGCCGCCCCCGGCCCCGCCGCAGTGCGGCCCGCGGCCCCGCGGCGCTCGGCCGCCCAGACCGCGGCCACGGCGGACGCGGCCTCGACCGGGACGACGGTGAAGGACCGCGGCCTGTTCACCCTGACCTACCGCTACAACGAGGGCACGACCGAGATCACCGAGCTTGTCCCCGACCCGGACGAGCCCGAGGAAGAGGACGACACCTTCGAGAACGCGCTGGTCGCCGGGCTGAACTACACCCGCATCGTCACCCGCGGCGACCGCGAGATGCGGCTGACATTCTCCGGCATCGCCGACCACGACTTCGAGGACAGCGAGAGCGACCTGCGCCTGTCGGAGGCCTATGTCGCCTTCGAGGACAAGGTCTCGGGCGGCGTCATCACCGTCGGTCGCCAGCGGCTCGACCCGCGCGCCATCGCCTACCGGACCGATGGCGTGTCGCTGCGCTGGCCGACCGGCGGCGTGACGCTGGGCACGGTGCTGGGCCGGGTGGTGGAAAGCTCGCGCGACGACTTCCTGTCGGGCGACCGCTGGCTTCTGGGCGCGAGTGCCACCTGGGAGGATCTGGGCGGCGCCGGCGACCTGACGGTTTACACCGCGATGGAACGGGACGGATCGCTGACCTACCGCCACGCGCTGGGGGTGGAATACGAACGCTCCTTCGACCGCTTCAGCCTTTATGGCAACGCCGAATACGACCTGAAGTTCCAGGAGATCAGCCGCGTCCTTCTGACCGGGGCGGCGACGCTGGAGAACAGCGCGCGCGTCACGGGCCGGCTGTCCTACTACCGCAGTCCGACGCTGAACCTCGAGAATGCGCTGATCGGGCAGACCGCCGACACGGTCGACGACCTGATCCTGCTGTTCGGAGAGGATGCGGTCGAGGATCTGGCGATCGACCGCTCGGCCAAGGTGACGACCGTGGGGCTCACCTACTACGGCAAGCTGAACGAGACCTGGGACCTGTCGCTCGACGGCACGCTTTACCACAACAGCGGCACGCCCGCATCTGGCGGGGTCGCGGCGGTCGACGACGACGGCGTGCGGGGCTACTACGGCGTCCGCTTCACCGGGTCGGACATCTTCCGGCCGGATGACCGCGTGAACCTCGGCCTGCGCTATGCCGATGCCGAGGACAGCAGCCTTTACGTCGCCGACGGATCGATCCGCATCCCGCTGGGCGACCACATGCACATCAGCCCGCGGCTGCGGCTCGGCTATCGCGACATGGACGACGGCGAGGAAACCTTCGTCATGCCTTCGGTCAACTTCCGCTATCGCATCGACCGCACGACGAGCCTGCAATTCGACGCGGGCGGCCGCTGGTCGGACCGGGATACCGCGACGACGAGCGTGCGCCAGCGCGAATTCTATCTGGTGGCCGGGGTGTCGAAATCGTTCTGAGGCGGCGGGCCGGACCGGGCGGCAGAGCCTAGCGGCATCCGCCCATCGCCCAGTTGCGCAGGTGCTGCTTGAACTCGGTGCCGAGCGGATGGGGCTTGTCGAGCGAGCGTTCGGCCTGTTCGGTGATGTAGAACCGCGCCTGTTCGCAGATCCGCTCCATCGTCCATTCGTGGCAGTTGGTGCACTGCTGGCCCTTCCACAGCTCGTCCGGCACGCCCTCGAACGGGGGGTAGAGCGGCTGCGACTTGATCAGTTCCTGGATCGACTTGCCGACGATCTGCGGCTCCCCTCCTGCGATGGGCGAGGTGAAGGTGACCTCGACCGCCCCCTGCCCGTCCGCGGGTGCGGGGGCGGCCGGCTTCGGCTGGGCGAGTGCGGCCAGCAGCGCCTCTGCCTCGGTCCGGTGGGCGCCCTGCGGGAAGGTCCATAGGTAAAGCTGGACCTGCGTGCGGTCGCCGCTGTCCTTGACCGAGGTCCAGAGCGTCTCTTCGGCATTGGTTCCCGGTGCCGCGGGCGCAGCCGGCGCGGTGGCCGGTGCCGCGGCGGGGTGGAACAGGAAATCCTCGGTCAGGGAGGAACTTTCCCACGGCGTCTGCGCCCCCCCGGTGGTTTCCAGCACCTTCACCCGCACCTTCTTGAACAGAAGCTCGATCGACGCCCGCTCGCTCCGGATCGCGTCGGCAAGCGCGCTGGTGTAGGGGCTGTTGCCGGTCAGCCCGTCCAGCGCGACGCTGCCAGGCGCGGTCGCATAGGCGATGAAGGTGCCGGTCGGCGCGTTCATCTCGGCCAGGCCCTGGTCATGGAACCCCATCACGTTCGGGAACGGGTTGTTGCGGCAGGAATCGAGGATGACGATGTTGGTGCGCACGCGGGCGGAATAAAGCTGCCGCAGGATCCAGCCCGCCTCCACCCCCACAAGGTCGAGGTCGGCCTGGTCCCGGATCGCCGCATCGACGGGCAGAAGGTAGTTGTTGCCGAAGGACTGGACGGCGTGGCCGGCGTAGTAGAACAGCGCGACCGTCTCGGGCCCGGCCTCGCGCAGCGCGCGGCCGAAGTTGGCGATGCCGCGCTTCATCGCGTTCTGGTCCACGTCCAGAAGCTTCGTCACATCGAAGCCCGCGCCGGTCAGCGTGTCGGCCATCAGGGCCGCGTCGTTGACGGTATTGTCGAGCCCGCCGATCGATAGGTAGCCGCCGTTGCCGATCACCAGCGCGATGCGCCGTTCGCCCTGGTCACCCCTGTTGGCCAGCACAAGCTCGGCCCGCGCGCCGGTCGCGGCGAGCGAGAGGAGGAGGACGAAAAAGGCAAGCAGACGAGACAATGTCATTGACCCGGTCCTGTTCGGCGCTGGCCCGCAGGATACGCCCCCAGGGCCCCCCGCCGCAACAGGGCAACGCCATGGGCGATGCCGAACGCGACAGACGGCGCCGCCGCGGCCTTACCCGACGGCAACGAGTGTTTGGCAAGCTCACGGGGCACGGCTAACCTTGCCTTGCCAGGTGCGCGCGTGATTCGATCTTCCGGCCTTTGGGTCATCTGGGTCCTGTCCCGTGCAACGACCGGTTTGCGGGCAACCAGCGAGGGCAGGGAATTGTTTGGCAGGGGATTTTGGCAACTCGATGGCCGTTTGGCCGCGGTCTTCACGGCGCTCTGCGTTCTGCTCTCGGGGCCGGCGGCCGTAGCGCAGGACAGCCCCTTCGCCCCCGGCTGGGACCTTGATCCCGCGACCTCGTTCATCCGCTTCAGTTCGATCAAGAACGTCGACGGGCAGGACGTGGTCGAAACCCACTCCTTCGCGACCTTCGCCAGTTCGATCGAGGCGGACGGCAAGGCCACGATCAACGTCAAGCTCGAATCCGTCGACACCCGCAACGACCTGCGCAACGTGCGGATGCGGTTCCTGTTCTTCGAGACCTTCAAGTTCCCCGAGGCGGTGGTGACGGCGCAACTGACGCCGGACATGGCCGCGGGGCTGGCCCCTGGCGGGCAGAAACAGGTGCAGTTCCCCTTCACGATGGAGATTCACGGCGCTTCGAACCGGCTGGTCACCGACGCGATCATCACCCCGGACGGCAACGACCGCTTCGTGGCGGCCTCGGCCCATCCGATCCTGTTCAAGGTCGACGACTTCCAGCTTGGCAACAACCTGCGCAAGATCGCGGAGACCGCGGGCGGCTTCACCATCGTGCCCGAGATGAACATCACCTACCAGTTCACCTTCAACCGCCGCGTGGCGGGGGCAGCGGCACAGGTGGCCGAGGCCGGCACCGTCGTCGCGACACCCCCAGCGGCTGCCGAAGGGGCGGCAGAGCCGGCGCCCCAGCCCTCGGCCGCGCTTGAGACGCAGGGCGAGTTTACCTACGAGGAATGCGTGGGCCGGTTCGAGATCCTGTCGGAGACCGGCAACATCTATTTCGCCTCGGGCAGCGCGCGGCTCGATCAGGAAAGCGACTTCTTGCTCGGGACCGTGGTAGACATCGTTCAACGCTGCCCCGGCCTGCGGCTCCTGATCTCGGGGCACACCGACGACGACGGCTCCGACGCCTACAACCAGGCGCTGTCCGAAAAGCGGGCGCAATCGGTCGTCGACTACCTGGCCAGCCGCGGTGTCGACCGGCGCCGGCTCTACTCGGCGGGCTTCGGAGAGGCGCATCCCATGGTTCCGAACGATTCCGCCTTCAACAAGGGCAGGAACCGCCGGATCGAGTTCTCGCTCTACAAGTGACCGGCGCGTGCATCCTTCCCCCTCGCCCCGCGCGACGGGGGACGGCCCCGCATCGGGGGGGCCGGCCGCATGACGGCTGAAGTCGGGCAGTTCGCCCTGATCCTGGCGCTGATGGTCGCGGCGGCGCAGTCGCTGCTGCCGCTTTTCGGCGCCTGGCGGCGCAATCCGGTGCTGATGCGCTTTGCCGATGCCGCCGCGGTCGCGACACTCGGCTTCGTGGCGCTGGCCTTCGCGATGCTGCTGGCGGCCTTCGCCGAGGCCGACCTGTCGGTCCTGGTCGTCGCCAACAACGCCAATGCGACGATGCCGCTCCATTACCGCCTGTCGGCGGCCTGGGGCAACCACGAGGGCTCGCTCCTTCTGTGGGTGCTGATCCTGGCGCTGTTCGGGGCGGCGGTCGCGCTCTTCGGCCGGGCGCTGCCCGCGACGCTGAAGGCCCGCACCCTGGCGGTTCAGGGCATGATCGCGACGGCCTTCCTGGCGCTGAGCCTCTTCACCTCGGGACCGTTCACCCGGCTTCACCCCGCGCCGGAGCAGGGCATGGAGCTTAACCCCCTGCTGCAGGACATCGGGCTGATCCTGCACCCGCCCTTCCTCTACCTCGGCTATGTCGGCTTCTCGGTCGTGTTCTCGTTCGCGGTGGCCGCGCTGATCGAGGGGCGGGTGGACGCGGCCTGGGCGCGGCTGGTGCGGCCCTGGGTGCTGGCGGCCTGGATCTTCCTGACCGTCGGCATCACGCTGGGGAGTTACTGGGCCTACTACGAACTGGGCTGGGGCGGCTGGTGGTTCTGGGACCCGGTCGAGAACGCGAGCTTCATGCCCTGGCTGGTGGGCACCGCGCTCCTGCATTCCGCGCTGGTGGTGGAGCGGCGCCAGACGCTGATCGTGTGGACGATCCTGCTGGCGATCCTGACCTTCTCGCTCAGCCTGATCGGCACCTTCGTGGTGCGCTCGGGCGTCCTCACCAGCGTCCACGCCTTCGCCACCGACCCCGCGCGCGGCATCGGGGTGCTGGCGATCCTCGTCGCCTTCACCGGCGGCGCGCTGACGCTCTTTGCCGCCCGCGCGCAGGGTTTCGACCCCTCAGCCGCCTTCCGCCCGGTCAGCCGCGAGGGCGCGCTGATCCTCAACAACATCCTTCTGGTGGTGGCGACGGCGACGGTATTCCTGGGCACCTTCTACCCGCTTTTCGTCGAACTGATCGGGCCGGAGAAGATCTCGGTCGGGCCGCCCTACTTCAACCGCAGCTTCGGGCCGATCATGGTGCTTCTCTGCCTGGCGCTGCCCGCGGGCCCCTTCCTGCGCTGGAAGCGCGACGACCTGCGCGCGGCGCTGGCGCGGCTCGGCTGGCCGCTGGCGGGTGCGGCGGTGGTGGCCGGCGGGTCGCTCGCCGCCTTCGGCGCGGCGGGCCTTGGTGCGGCGCTGGGGCTGGGGCTGGCCTTCTGGCTGGTCATCGGCAGCTTCTGGATCATCCTTGCCCGCATCCAGCCCTTCCGCCTGCCGGCCGCGCGCACCTGGGCGCTCCTGCGCACCACCCCGCTTGCGACCTGGGGCATGGCCGCCGCCCATGCCGGGCTTGGCCTTCTGGTCGCGGGCATCACCTGCGTCACGCTCTGGGAAGAGGAGGTCATCGTCGCGCTGGCCGAGGGCGAAAGTGCGACCGCGGGCGGCTATGTCTTCACCCTGCGCAGCGTCGCGGTGGCGCTCGAGGCGAATTACGAGGTCGAGCGGGCGGTCTTCGATGTCAGCCGTGGCGGCGCGCCCGTCACCACGCTCGAGGCGCAGCGCCGATTCTACCCGGTCAGCCGGCGCGTCACCACCGAGGCGGCGATCGCGCCCCGGTTCCTCAGCAACCTCTACGTCTCGGTCAGCGGCGCCTCGGACGGGGGCAAGTGGGGGGCACGCATCTACCACCACCCCTTCGTGCTCCTGATCTGGTTCGGGCCGCTCCTGATGGCGCTTGGCGGGGCGCTGTCGCTGGCCGACCGGCGCTTCCGCGTCGGCGCCTTCTCGGCCCGGCCCGTAGCGCAGGGGGAACCGGCATGAGGGCGTGGCTCGGTTGCCTGGCGCTTCTGCTTGTGCTGGCCCTGCCCGCGCTGGCACCCCTGCCCGTCCACGCCGTCCTGCCCGACGAGGTGCTGGCCGACCCCGCGCTTGAGGCGCGGGCGCGCGCGCTCAGCCGCGACCTGCGCTGCGTGGTCTGCCGCAACCAGTCGATCGACGATTCGAACGCGGCCATCGCGCGCGACATGCGGGTGATCCTGCGCGAGCGGCTGGTCGCCGGCGACAGCGACGCCGAGGCGGTGGCCTTTCTGGTCGACCGCTTCGGCACCTATGTCCTGCTGAACCCGCCGGTCCGGCCGCTGACCTGGCTCCTCTGGTCCGGCCCGGTGCTGTTCCTGATGCTGACGGTCTTCGGCTTTGCCCGGCTCTGGCGGCGGCGCGCGCCCGCCCCCGCCCCGGAGATGAGCGAGGCGGACCGGGCGCTCGCCACCGCCCTTCTGGACGAGGGGCGTGAGCGATGACGCTGTGGCTGGCGCTGACGGGCCTGACGGCGCTCGCGGCGCTGACGGTCGCCCTGCCCTTCCTGCGCCGGCGCGCGGACGGGGGTCCGGCTGTCGCGGGGATCGAGGTCTTTCGCGAACAGGCGCGCCAGCTTGACCGCGACGTGGCCGAGGGCACTGTATCGGCCGAGGATGCCGCGGCGACGCGGCGCGAGATCGAACGGCGCGTGGTGGCGGCCGCGCGCAAGGCGGAAGGGGACGCGATGAGGGGACTGGCGAAGGGCACGGAGGTCGCCGTGGCCGCGGTGACGGTGGGGTGGGTCGTGGTCGGCAGCGCGCTCCTCTACGGCGCGACGGGCCGGCCCGAACTGGCCGCGGGCGCGCCGCGCGCCGCACCCCTGCCGCCTCAGCCGCAACTCCTGCTGCCGCCGCCGACCGGCGCGATGACACCCGCGCCCGGCACCGCTGCGGCCAGCCCGCAGGCGCCGGGACTTGCCGATGTCGACACCATGATCGCGCGCCTCGCTGCCCGGCTTGAGGCGGAGCCTGACAACCTCGACGGCTGGAAGATGCTCGGCTGGTCCTATTCCGGCACCGGCCGGTTCGAGGAGGCGGCGGCGGCCTATGCCCGCGCGGCCGAGCTTGCCCCCGGCGACGCCGAGATCCTGTCGCTCAGGGCAGAGGCGCTGGTGCGCGCCGATGGTGACCGGGTGACGGACCGGGCAAACGCCGCGATTGCCGGGGCGCTGGCGGCCGACCCGCGGAACCCGCGCGCGCGCTTCTTCCAGGGGCTGGCCATGGATCAGGCGGGCGACGCAAAAGGCGCGGTGACGCTCTGGCTCGACATCCTGAAGGGCGCGCCGGCCGATGCGGCCTGGACGGGCGAACTGCGCGACCGCATCCGCGACCGCGCGCCGGCGGCCGGGATCGACCTGGCCGGGCAGCCGGGCTTTGCGGAGACGCCGACGGCACCCGGCCCCACCGCCGCCGACATCGCCGCCGCGCAGGAGATGAGTGCCGCAGACCGGCAGGTGATGATCCGCGGCATGGTCGAGGGGCTGGCCGCGCGGCTGGAACAGGCGCCCGACGACCTCGAGGGCTGGCACCGGCTGATCCGCGCGCGCATCGTCCTGGGCGAGGCCGAGGCGGCGCGGGCGGCGCTGGAGAGGGCACGCGCGGTCTTTGCGGGCGACGCCGCGGCGCAGGCCCGGTTGCAGGCGGTGGCCGCCGAAATGGGCCTGAAATGACCGCGGCCCGGCGCGGCGGCAAGGCCCCGCCCCCTTTCCGATGACGCTCGACCTCATCATCTTCGACTGCGACGGCGTACTGGCGGACAGCGAGGTCATCTCCTCCCGCGTGCTGATCGAGGAACTGGCGCGCGAGGGCGTGACCATCGACGCGGCCTATGTGCGCCGGCATTTCCTCGGCCGCAGCTTTCCCACCGTGGCGCGCACCATCCGCGAGGATCTGGGCCATCCCCTGCCCCCGGATTTCGAAGCGCGCTACCGCGAGCGGCTGCTGGAACGGTTCGAGACCGAACTGGCGCCCACGCAGGGTGTGACCGGGATGCTGGACCTGCTTCGGGTGCCGGCCTGCGTCGCCACCTCGTCGAGCCCGCCGCGGGTGGCGCGGACGCTCGACCTGCTGGGGCTGGCGGGGCGTTTTGGCGCGCATGTCTTCACTGCCAGCGAGGTGGCCCGCGGCAAGCCCGCCCCCGACCTGTTCCTGCACGCGGCGGAGCGGATGCGCGCGCGGCCGGCGCACACGCTGGTGGTGGAGGACAGCCTGCCCGGCCTGATCGCGGCGCGGGCGGCGGGGATGCTGCACCTTGCCTATACCGGCGGCGGCCACATGGGGGGCGAGCCCCCGGAAGCGCCCTTCGACGTGCGAAGCTTTGACAACTGGCGCGATTTCCCCCACCTCTTGGAGGAGATTGCCAGGAAAGACCGCGAACCTTGACCGTCGGACGCTTCACCCCGGAAACG
This sequence comes from Albidovulum sediminis, assembly GCF_025380365.1. Taxonomy (GTDB): domain Bacteria; phylum Pseudomonadota; class Alphaproteobacteria; order Rhodobacterales; family Rhodobacteraceae; genus Albidovulum; species Albidovulum sediminis. Next base: position 569,394 of record NZ_JAOCQF010000001.1, on the reverse strand, counting down.
ACACGCCTTGACGACGCAGCCCGCGCCGGCTGGCTTTACTATGTCGCCGGCAACACCCAGGACGAGATCGCGCGCAAACTGTCACTGTCGCGCCAGACGGTGCAGAGGCTGGTGTCGCTGGCGGTATCCGAAAAGCTGGTGAAGGTGCGCATCGACCACCCGATCGGGCGCTGCATGGACCTTGCGGGCGCGCTGACCGAACGTTTCGCGCTGCAGTCCTGTGATGTCGTCCCCTCGGACCCCGGCGCGCCGGGCCTTCTGACCGGCATCGCCATCGCCGCCGCGGCCGAACTGGAACGCGTGCTGAAATCCGATGCGCCACGGATCATCGCGCTGGGAACCGGGCGCGCGCTGAAGGCGACGGTCGAGCAGGTGCCGCGCATGGCCTGCCCGCAGCACCGCATCGTCTCGCTTCTCGGCAACATGATGAGCGACGGGTCGGCCACCCCCTACAACGCCACCATCGCCATGGCCGAGCGGGTCGGCGCGATGCACTATCCCTATCCGCTGCCGGTCGTTGCCCGCGACCAGGCGGAGCTGCGGACGCTGCACGCGCAGGAAGCGGTGCGCAACACGGTGGCGCTCTGCCAGAAAGCGGACCTGACGCTGGTCGGGATCGGCCAGATGGGACGCACCGCCCCGCTTGTCGTCGACGGATTCATGCCCGAGGCGGAGATGGACGCGCTTGTCGCGCAGGGCGCTGTGGGCGAGATCACCAGCTGGATCTACGACCGCGAGGGCCATGTGCTCGACTGCCCGTTCAACGCCCGCGTCGCCTCGGTGCCGCTACCCAAGGCGGCGGAACGGCGCGTCATCGCGGTGGCGGTGGGCGCGTCCAAGGTGCCCGCCTTCCGCGCCGCGCTGCGCGGGCGGCTGGTCAACGGCATGATCACCAACGAGGCGACAGCCGAGGCGCTGCTCGCCTCCGGCTGAGGGAAAGCCGCCCGAAATCAGCATCTTGACCGGCGCGTCACGCCTAGGCTGCGCCGGACCTGCCACGCTGGTGCGCGGGGCATTGACTCGACTCACTCGATTTGCGAATAATTGCTCACCTGATTGGCATTTGCCCACACAGGGACAGGGAGGAACAGATGAATCTGACGATGCGCGCCCTTCTGGGCGCAACCGCGCTCAGTGCGACGGCGGCACTCGCCCAGGCCGAGACACTGACCATCGCGACCGTGAACAACGGCGACATGATCCGCATGCAGGGCCTGACCGCCGATTTCACCGCGAAGAACCCCGATATCGAGCTGGAATGGGTCACGCTTGAGGAAAACGTCCTGCGCCAGCGCGTGACGACCGACATCGCCACCAAGGGTGGACAGTACGACGTCATGACGATCGGCACCTACGAGGTTCCGATCTGGGGCAAGCAGGGTTGGCTGGTGTCGCTGAACGACCTGCCCGCCGACTATGACATCGACGACCTTCTGCCCGCGATCCGCGGCGGCCTGACGGTGGAGGGCGAGCTTTACGCGGCACCCTTCTACGGCGAAAGCTCCATGGTCATGTACCGCACCGACCTGATGGAGAAGGCGGGGCTGACGATGCCCGAGGCGCCGACCTGGGAGTTCATCCGCGACGCCGCGATCAAGATGACCGACAAGGCGAACGAGGTCTACGGCATCTGCCTTCGCGGCAAGGCCGGCTGGGGCGAGAACATGGCCTTCCTGACCGCGACCGCCAACAGCTTCGGCGCGAAGTGGTTCGACATGGACTGGAAACCCCAGTTCGACCAGAAGCCCTGGGCCGACACGCTCAACTTCTACCTCGACCTGATGAACGAGGCCGGACCTCCGGGCGCATCCAACAACGGCTTCAACGAGAACCTGGCGCTCTTCCAGCAGGGCAAGTGCGGGATGTGGATCGACGCGACGGTCGCCGCGTCCTTCGTGACCAACCCGAAGGACTCGACCGTGGCCGACAAGGTGGGCTTCGCGCTTGCGCCCGACAACGGGCTCGGCAAGCGCGGCAACTGGCTCTGGGCCTGGTCGCTGGCGATCCCGGCAGGCTCGCAGAAGGTTGACGCGGCCAAGAAGTTCGTGGCCTGGGCGACCTCGAAGGACTACCTCGCGCTGGTGGCGGCGAACGAAGGCTGGGCCAACGTCCCGCCGGGCACCCGCACCTCGCTTTACGAGAACCCGGAATACCAGACGGTGCCCTTCGCCAAGATGACGCTCGACAGTATCAACTCGGCCGACCCGACCAGCCCGACGGTCGATCCGGTGCCTTATGTCGGCGTGCAGTTCGTCGCGATCCCGGAATTCCAGGGCATCGCCACGGCGGTGGGCCAGCAGTTCTCGGCGGCCCTTGCCGGCCAGACCTCGGCGGCCGATGCGCTGGCCAACGCGCAGGCGCTGACCGAGCGCGAGATGGCCAAGGCCGGCTACATCAAGTAGGTCCTCCCGGACCCCGGGCCGTCCCTTTCCCTTGGGGGGCGGCCCCCTTCCCCTCCGGCGCGACCGCGCCCTATCCAACCGTCAGGAATTGGCACAGGCTTCGCGCGCCGGCCCTTCGGGGCGACGGCCCGCCCGATGTCACCCGCCGACTTCAGCCGAGGATCACCGATGGCCACGAAAGCTTCCCGCTCCGCCGCCCGCCTGATGATCTCGCCCGCCGTGATCCTGCTTCTGGGCTGGATGATCGTTCCGCTCGCGATGACGCTCTACTTCTCGTTCCTGCGCTACAACCTCCTGATGCCGGGGATGGAGGAGTGGACGGGGCTGACCAACTACCGCTTCTTCCTGACCGATCCCGCCTTCTTCGACGCAATCTGGAACACGCTGCTTCTGGTCGGCGGCGTCCTCCTCATCACCGTGACCGGGGGCATCCTTCTGGCCCTGCTGCTCGATCAGCCGATCTGGGGCCAGGGGGTCGTGCGCATCCTGGTCATCGCACCCTTCTTCGTCATGCCCACCGTCTCGGCGCTGGTGTGGAAGAACATGTTCATGAACCCGGTCAACGGCATCTTCGCCCATATCGCCAAGGCGCTGGGGCTTCAGCCCTACGACTTCCTGTCGCAGGCGCCGCTCGCCTCGATCATCTGGATCGTGAGCTGGCAGTGGCTGCCCTTCGCGACGCTCATCCTGCTGACCGCGCTCCAGTCGCTCGACAGCGAGCAGCTTGAGGCCGCCGAGATGGACGGCGCGCCGCCCCTGAAGCGCTTCTGGTTCATCGTCCTGCCGCATCTGGCGCGCGCGATCACCGTGGTGATCCTGATCCAGACGATCTTCCTTCTGTCGGTCTTCGCCGAGATCCTCGTCACCACCAACGGCGGGCCGGGCACGGCCTCCACCAACCTCACCTACCTGATCTACGTCCAGTCGCTGCTGCAGTTCGACGTGGGCGGCGGATCGGCGGGGGGTGTCGTCGCCATCGTGCTGGCAAACATCGTCGCGATCTTCCTGATGCGGATGATCGGCAAGAACCTGGACGCGTGAGGGAGAAGCCCATGGCCCGTGCCGTCACCCCCCGCCGCAAGGCCCTGACCACCGCCGCCGCCTGGACCGTCGGCGTCCTGATCTTCTTCCCGATCCTGTGGATCGTCATCCTCAGCTTCAAGTCCGAGGGCGACGCGATCCGCACGCCGATCGAGGTGCTGACCTCGGCCTGGACGGCGGAAAGCTACGCCACGGTGCAGGAGCGGTCGGACTACTTCAAGCACTTCCTGAACTCGGTCACGATCTCGGTCGGATCGACGCTTCTCGGCCTTGTCATCGCGATCCCCGCCGCCTGGTCGATGGCCTTCGTGCCGGGCCGGCGGACGAAGGACGTGCTGATGTGGATGCTCTCGACAAAGATGCTGCCGCCGGTCGGGGTGCTGGTGCCCTTCTACCTGATGTTCCGCGACTTCGGGCTTCTCGACACGCGGTCGGGCCTCGTCTTCGTGCTGATGATGATCAACCTGCCGATCATCATCTGGATGCTCTACACCTACTTCAAGGAAATCCCGGCCGAGATCCTCGAGGCCGCGCGGATGGACGGCGCGGGCCTTCGCGAGGAGATCCTTTACGTCCTCACGCCGATGGCGGTGCCGGGGATCGCCTCGACCGTGCTTCTCAACATCATCCTAGCCTGGAACGAGGCGTTCTGGACGCTGAACCTGACCGCCGCGAAGGCGGCACCACTGACCGCCTTCATCGCCAGCTATTCAAGCCCCGAGGGCCTTTTCTACGCCAAGCTTTCCGCCGCCTCGACGATGGCCATCGCGCCCATCCTGATCATGGGATGGTTCAGCCAGAAGCAGCTTGTGCGCGGCCTGACCTTCGGCGCCGTCAAATAGGGAACACGACATGGGACGCATCACGCTTGACAAGGTGACGAAGCGCTTCGGCGAGGTGGAGGTGATCCCGCCCCTCGACCTGACGATCGAGGACGGGGAGTTCGTGGTCTTCGTCGGCCCTTCGGGCTGCGGGAAATCCACGCTGCTGCGCCTGATCGCGGGGCTTGAGGACGTGTCGGGCGGCCAGATCCGCATCGACGGCACCGATGCCACCGCAGTGCCGCCGGCGAAGCGCGGGCTCGCCATGGTGTTCCAGTCCTACGCGCTTTACCCGCACATGAGCGTGCGCAAGAACATCGCCTTCCCCCTGCGCATGGCGGGGCTTTCGCAGGCCGAACAGGACCGCAAGGTCGAGGCCGCGGCCGAGGTGCTGAACCTGACCCCCTACCTCGACCGGCGCCCCGGCCAGTTGTCGGGCGGCCAGCGCCAGCGCGTCGCCATCGGGCGTGCCATCGTGCGCGAACCGGCCGCGTTCCTCTTCGACGAACCGCTCTCGAACCTCGATGCGGCGCTGCGGGTGGGGATGCGGCTCGAAATCTCCGAACTGCACAACCGGCTGAAGACGACGATGGTCTATGTCACCCACGACCAGGTCGAGGCGATGACCATGGCCGACAAGATCGTGGTCCTGCAGGCCGGGCGGGTGGAACAGGTGGGCAGCCCGCTCGAGCTTTACCGGGCGCCGCGCAACCGCTTCGTCGCGGGCTTCATCGGCAGCCCGCGGATGAACTTCATCGAAGGCGCCGAGGCCGCGGCCCATGGCGCGCACGCCATCGGCATCCGGCCCGAGCACATCGCCGTCTCCACCACCGAGGGCGCGTGGCGCGGGCGCGTCGGCGTCTCGGAACATCTGGGCTCCGACACGTTCTTCCACGTCACCGGCACCGGTCTTGCCGACGCGATCACCGTGCGCGCGGGCGGTGAGGTCGACCTGCACCACGGCGACGCGGTGTTCCTGACGCCCGAGGCCGACAAGATCCACCGCTTCGACAGGGAAGGCGCGCGCATCGCATGAGACGGCTAGACGGGAAGACGGCGCTGATCACGGGGGCGGCGCGCGGCATCGGCCTTGCCTTTGCCCAGGCCTATGCGGCCGAAGGCGCGCGGGTGGCCATCGCCGACATCAACCACGACGCCGCAGCGGCGGCCGCGGCGGGGATCGGCCCCGCCGCCATGGCGGTGCGGATGGACGTGACCGACCAGGCCAGCATCGAAGCCGCCGTCGCCGCGGTCGAGGCGGCCTTCGGCGGCATCGACATCCTGATCAACAACGCGGCCCTCTTCTCCGCCGCCCCGATTGTCGAGATCACCCGCACCGACTACGACCGCATCTTCGCGGTCAACGTCGCGGGCACGCTCTTCACCCTGCAGGCGGTGGCGAAGGGCATGATCGCACGGGGACGCGGCGGAAAGATCATCAACATGGCCAGCCAGGCCGGCCGGCGCGGCGAAAGCCTTGTCGCGGTTTACTGCGCCTCCAAGGCCGCGGTCATCAGCCTGACCCAGTCGGCCGGGCTGAACCTGATCGCGCACGGGATCAACGTGAACGCCATCGCGCCCGGCGTGGTGGACGGGGAGCATTGGGACGGCGTCGACGCCTTCTTCGCGCAATACGAGGGCAAGGCGCCGGGCCAGAAGAAGCGCGAGGTCGGCGCGGCGGTGCCCTTCGGACGCATGGGCGTGGCCGAGGATCTGACCGGCATGGCGATCTTCCTCGCCACGGACGAGGCCCGCTACATCGTCGCGCAGACCTACAACGTCGACGGCGGGAACTGGATGAGCTGATGACACTGCACCTGAACGCTGCCGCCCTTGCCCATCTGCCCGCGGGCGTCGCGGCACCCGGCTACGACCGGTCTTCCCTGCGCCCCGGCATCCTGCATGTGGGGGTCGGCAACTTCCACCGCGCGCACATGGCCCATTACCTCGACCGGCTGTTCGCACTGGGCCACGATCACGACTGGGCGATCCGCGGCGCGGGCGTCCGGGCCGGGGACGCGGCGATGCGCGAGCGGCTGGCTGCTCAGGACTGGCTGACCACGGTGGTCGAGCTTGACCCCGCGGGGCTGAACGCGCGCGTCATCGGCTCGATGACCGATTTCGTGCCGGTCGACCCGCCCGCGACCGTCGCCGCGATGGCCGACCCGGCGATCCGCATCGTCTCGCTGACCATCACCGAGGGGGGATATTACGTCGACGCGCTGACCGGCGGCTTCGACGCCGCCCATCCCGACATGGCGCGCGATGCGGCCACGCCCGATGCGCCGCAGAGCGTCTTCGGCATGATCGTGCTGGCGCTCCGCCGCCGCAGGGACGCGGGGACCCGGCCCTTCACCGTCATGTCCTGCGACAACCTGCCCGAAAACGGCCATGTCGCGGCCCGCACCGTCATCGGGCTTGCCCGCCTGTCGGACCCGGGCCTGGCCGACTGGATCGCGGCGAACGTCGCCTTCCCGAACTCCATGGTCGACTGCATCACGCCCGCGACCTCGGACCGCGAACGTGCGATGGTGGCAGACACATTCGGCCTTGTCGATGCCGCCCCAGTGGTGTGCGAGCCGTTCCGTCAATGGGTGCTGGAGGACCATTTCCCGCAAGGCCGCCCCGCGCTGGAGGCGGTCGGCGCCGAATTCGTCACCGATGTCGCGCCCTATGAGCTGATGAAGCTGCGCATCCTGAACGGCGGGCACGCGGCCATCGCCTACCCTTCCGCGCTGATCGGCCACCATTTCGTCCACGACGCCATGGCCGACCCGCTGATCCGCGCCTGGCTCGATGCTCTGGAGCGGCGCGAGATCATCCCGACCCTCGCCCCCATCGCCGGGGTCGACTACCAGGCTTATCGGGACAAGATCATCGAGCGCTTCTCGAACCCGCGTGTCGGCGACACGATCCCGCGGCTCTGCCTCGACGGATCGAACCGGCAGCCGAAGTTCATCCTGCCGACGCTGCGCGATGCGCTCTCCGCCGGGCGGCCGATCGCGGGCCTCGCGCTCGAGGTGGCGCTCTGGTGCCGCTATTGCGCGGGGACCGACGAGGCCGGCCACGCGATCCCGCCCAACGACGACGACCACGCCGGGCTGAAGGCGCGGGCGCTGGCGGCGCGGGGAGACGCGCAGGCCTTCCTTGGCCATGCGCGCATCTTCGGCGACCTTGGGCAGGACGAGCGCTTTGCCGCGGCCTTCGAGGCGGCGCTGGGACGGCTCTGGTCCGAGGGGGTCCGCCCGGTGCTCTCGGCCTACATCGCCGCGGCCTGATCCAGATCAAGGCGCCCCCCCTCCCGCGGCCGTAGGCCCAAGCGAGGAGGCGCCCATGGACCTGACCGCCATTCTCGACATCTTCGAGGAACCGCTGCTGGCGGCACTGCTCGGCCTCGCGACCGGCGCGGTCTTCGGCTTTGCCGCCGAACGCTCGGCCTTCTGCCTGCGCGCGGCGGCGGTCGAGTTCGCGCGCGGACAGCTTGGCGAACGCATGGCGGTCTGGCTCCTGACCTTCTCCACCGCCGTGATCTGGGTGCAGGGCGCACGCCACCTTGGCCTGTTCCGCCCCGAGGACGCGCGGATGATGGCGATTGCCGGGTCGTGGTCCGGGGCGATCATCGGCGGGCTGATGTTCGGCGCGGGTATGGTTCTGGCGCGCGGCTGTTCGGGCCGGCTTCTGGTGCTGGCGGCGACCGGGAACCTGCGTTCGGTGGTGGCGGGGCTGATCTTCGCGGTCGCCGCGCAGATGGCCCGCCATGGCTGGCTGGCCCCCCTGCGCCAATGGCTTGCGGCACTCTGGGTCACGCCGGGGGGGCGCAACGTCGATCTGGTCAGCGCGCTTGGCCTGCCCGACGTCTCGGGACTTGCCCTCGGGCTTGCCATCGCCGCGCTGTCGCTGTGGCTTGCGTTCCGCAACGGCCTTGGCTGGTCGCGGCTGGTCTTCGCCTCGGGCGTGGGCTTCGCTGTGGCGCTTGGCTGGGTGCTGACCCATTCGCTGGCGCAGGTCGCCTTCGATCCGGTCAGCGTCACCTCCGCCTCGTTCTCCGGTCCGTCGGCCGACACGTTGATGTTCTTCCTGACCGAGAGCCCCGCGCTCGACTTCGACATCGGGCTGGTGCCGGGCGTCTTCGCGGGCGCGCTGGTGTCGGCGGCGCTGAAGGGCGGGCTGCACTTCCAGGGATTCGACGGCGAAAGCCAGATGCGCCGCGCGATGACCGGGGCGGTCCTGATGGGCTTCGGCGCCATGCTGGCGGGCGGCTGCGCCATCGGCGCGGGCGTCACCGGCGGGTCGATCTTTGCCGCGACCGCGTGGCTCGCGCTTTTCTGCATGTGGATCGGCGCGATGCTGACCGACCTTGTCGTCGATCAGCGCGCCCGGCTGGTCGCGGCCTAGACTTCGGCGGCAAAGCGGTAGCCCGCTTCGGCCCGTTCCACCCGGCCGATCCCGCCCTCGGGCAGATGGAAGCCGGCGATCACCCGCCCCTCGGCAACGATCCGGTCCAACAGCGCCACCCGCGTCGCGGCGGCCATGTCCCTGTCCTGGTCGGACCCCGATGCCCAGTCCGGGCGTTCGAACGCGACGTGGTGGTTGCCGATCGCATCGCCAAGGATGCTGACCGGCACCGGCCCGCCGTCAAGGTCGAAGGACAGGTGACCCGGCGTGTGCCCCGCCGTCAGGCGCGCCGTCAGGCCGGGAAGCACCTCCTCCCCGTCGGCCAGACGGCGGACGTGGTCGGCGATCACCGCAAGTCGCCGGGCCGCGCCGACGGCAAAGGCGGTGCGCGCCTCGCCGATGGTGTTCACGGTGTCCGGGTCGGTCCAGTAATCGAACTCCGCCGCGCCGATGGCGTGTTCGGCATTCGGGAACACTGGCTCGTCGAATTCGTCCAGAAGCCCCCAGAGGTGATCGGGATGGCCATGGGTGAAGACGACATGGGTCACCTCCTCGACCGTCAGCCCCATCGCCTCCATCGCCTCCGCGAGCTTGCCGGCGGTGGGCTGGAAGTCCGGGCCGGAGCCGGCGTCGAAAAGGACGGTGTTGGTGCCGTCGCGCCAGAGCGTGACGTTGCAGGGCGGCGTCAGCCGGTCGATCGGCAGGCCGTATTTCCCGACGATCGCCTCCATCTCCGCCTGCGGCATGCCGCCGAGGATGAAGTCGCCGGGCAGGACCAGGTTGCCGTCCGAGAGCGTGTCGAGCCGCGCCCCGCCAAGGTCGAGCGTGCTCGCCGCCCAGAGGCGGGTCACGGGGCTGGCCATGAGGGCGGAGGAAGCGGCAAGGAAATGGCGGCGGGTCAGCATGGGCGGTCCTTCCGGGGGGGGGGGTCAGCCGAAGATCTCGGCCGTCAGGCCGGCATACCAGCCGAAGCTTTCGGCATGGGTCAGGCGGCGGGTTTCGGCATCCTCGTCCGCCGCGCTGATGAAGCTTTCGGCGGCGGCGATGTGGTCCGCCGCGGGCTCATAGGCGCCGCCAACCTTGACGGAATCGTCCGGCGCCAGCGCCGACCAGCAGGTGTTGACGTAAAGCGCGGGCGGAACCGGCCGGCCACTCAGGTCGCCCAGGATCGCCGCCACCGCCACGCCCGCCTGCGAATGCGCGGCGACGGCGGACTTGGGCATCTCGGCGGCCTGCGCCGCGTCGCCCAGCACCCAGACATCCGCATCGTCCCGCGCGCGCATGCTGGCCGGGTCGATGGGCGCCCAGTCGCTGTCGTCGGTCAGCCCGGCAAGATCGGCGATGGCGCCCGCCTTCTGCGCGGGGATCACGTTGCAGACATCGACCTTCTGCGCCTCGCCCTCGATCAGCACCTCCATCGTGGCGGGGCGCACCTCCACGTCGGCGCCGCCGAATTCGGGGTTCACCCACTCTACCATGCCGTCGTAATGCTTCAGCCAGCCGTCCTCGAACAGTGTCTGCTTGGAAAAGCTGTCCTTGGGGTCGAGGATCATGATCTTCGCCGTCGGGTTCGTGGCGCGGAGCCGGTGCGCGACCATCGAGGCGCGTTCATAGGGCGCGGGCGGGCAGCGGTAGGGGTTGGGCGGCGCGATCATCACGAAAAGCCCGCCCTGGGGCATCGCGTCCACCATCCTGCGCAGGAGCAGGGTCTGCGGCCCGGCCTTGTAGGCGTGGGGCATCACCTCGGCGTCGGCCAGCGTCCAGCCCGGCACGGCGCCGTCGCGGAAGTCGATCCCCGGCGACAGGACGAGGCGGTCATAGGGCAGCACCGCGCCGCCCGCCAGCGTAACCGTCCGCGCGTCGCGGTCGACGCCGGTGGCGCGGTCATGGATGACCGTCACGCCCGCAGCCGTCAGGCCGTCGTAGCCGAATTGCAGGTTATCAAAGGGAAACAGGCCGCCGAGGTAGAGGTTGGAGAAGAAGCAGGTGGTGTAGACCGGGCTGGCCTCGACCAGCGTGACCTCGACCGCTTCGGCGGCGGAGAGCGCCAGATGGCGCGCCACGCTCGCCCCGCCCGCGCCGCCACCGATCACGACGACACGCGCGCGCGCCTGCCCGAAGGCGGCGGGCGCGGCCAGAAGGCCGACCGCCGATGCGCCGGCGGCGACAAGGGTCCTGCGGGTCAGGCGCATCGGTGATCCCCCTTGCACTCTTGCGGACGGGCGCGGGATGCGCCCGCCCCGTCAGGGCGCCAGTGTCGCCAGATAGGCGATGATGGCGGCGCGGTCCTCCTCCGACTTCAGGCCCGCGAAGGTCATCTTGGTGCCCTTCACGAAGGCCTTCGGGTTCTCGAGATAGGCCTTGAGCGCGGCCTCGTCCCAGGTCAGACCACCCGCCCCCGCCTCGGCCATCGCCTTGGAATAGCGGAAGCCCTCGAGAGTGCCCGCGGTGCGGCCCAGCACTCCGTTCAGGTGCGGGCCGGTGCCGTTCTTCGCCCCTTCGCCGACCTTGTGGCAGGCGGCGCATTTCTTGAACACCTTCTCCCCCGCCTCGACCAGCGCGGGATCGGCGGCGGCGGGTTCGCCCGCCACCTCGGCGGCGGGGTCTTCGGCCGCGGCCTCCACGGTCGCCGCTTCGGCAGGGACCGCCGCCGCGGTGGTGGTCAGCGCGGGCAGCGTCCCGGCCGGGCGGCCGTCGGGGTCTTCCGGCGTCACGTTCAGCTCGACCGCGCGCTTGGTCACCTTCACCTCGGGGCCGCAATCGGCCATGCAGGGTGCCGCGCTGAACAGCGGATATTCCGTCTCGGCCCGGTCGTCGGAGTAGAAGCCTTCCGCGTTCGGCAGCGCGACCTCGGTGAAATTCGCCCGCGTCAGGACGAAATCATCCTCGACCAGCCCGTTCGAGTAGAGAAGGAAGGCCGTGATCGCATAGGCCTCGTCGACGCTGACCGTCTGCGCCGCCCCGAAGGGCATGGAGCGATGGACATAGTCCCAGACCGTCGAGAGATGAGGCCAGTAGCTGCCGATGGTCTTGACCGGGCGGCGGTCGGTCAGCGTGCCCTCGCCGCCGGCAAGGACGGGCCAGCTGTCCAGCCCCTCGGCGAACTCGCCATGGCAGCTCGCGCACTTGTCGGCAAAGACCTCTTCCCCGGTCAGGACATCGCCCGACCCTTCGGGCAGGCCGGTGCCGTCGGGCAGCACCGCCACATCCCAGGCGGCAATCTCCTCGGGCAGCGCCGGGCGGCCAAGGCCCAGGCCTTCGGCCAGTGCCGGCCCGGCCATAAGACCGCCGGCAAGTGCCGCGGCGGCAAGACGCTCAGGCAACCTCGACATTCTCGACCTCCCCGTCCGGCTTCAGCCACCAGGTCTGGATGCCGTTGTTGTGATAGACGTTGTTGAGGCCGCGGATCGCGCGCAGCGCGTCCTTGGTCGGCTGCACGTAGCCGGTTTCATCGACCGCGCGGGATTGCAGCAGGAGTTCCGACCCGTCCCAGTCAATGTCGAGGTGGAAGCGCGTCAGCGCCTTCGGCTTCGCCTCGCCGGTGATGCGCGCCTCCTGCCAGTTGCGCCCCCCGTCGAGCGAGACATCGACCCGCGCGACCTTTCCGTGCCCCGACCAGGCGAGGCCAGTGATGACGAGCGGCCCCTTGCCGTGGCGCACCGGCGCCTGCGGCGAGGGTGAGGTGATGACCGATTTCGCGTCCATCACCCAGGTCCACTTGCGCGCGCGACCGTCGGGCATCAGGTCGGTGTATTTCGACGTCTCCTCGCGGCTTTCGACCGCCTGGTCGTAGACGCCGATGCGGCGCAGCCACTTCACCCACATGTTGCCTTCCCAGCCCGGCACCACCAACCGCGCCGGATAGCCGTGCTCCTTCCGGAGCGCCTCGCCGTTGGCGTAGAAGGCCACCATCACATCGTCCATCGCCTTCTCCATCGGGATCGAGCGGCCGTTCGACGAGGCGTCCGCCCCCTCGGCATAGATCCACTTGCCCTCGGGCTGCACCCCGGCCTCGGCCAGCAGGAGCCTGAGCGGAACGCCCACGTATTCCATGTTGTGGATCATGCCTTGCGTGAACTGGCAGCCCTCAAGCTGCGCCCCGCCCCATTCCATGCCGCCGTTGGCCGCGCATTCGCAGAACGCGACGAGCGAGGCGCGCGGGAAGCGCATCAGGTCCTCGAAGGTGAAGACGAGGGGCCGGTCGACCAGCCCGTTGATCATCAGCCGGTAATCGGCCTTGGACAGCTCGATCGCGCCCGAATGGTGGCGCTCGAAGGCGCAGCCCTGCGGGGTGATGGTGCCTTCGAGCGCGTGGATCGGCGTGAAGTTGATCGAGGAGACCGGGCTTTCGGTCAGCCATTCGACGTTGCGCCGGACCACGTGGCTTTCGAAGTGGATGGGCATCCCGTAGGGCGTCGCGTCCACCGCCTCGCCGAAGGAGGTGGCCCAGTCCTGCACCTCGGTGATCAGGGGATCGGGGCTTTCGGCGCGGGCGGCCGCACCGGCCAGCGCGCCGGCGCCAAGGGCGGCGCCGCCTTTCAGGAATGTCCGGCGCGAGGCGCCCGGAATGTCGTTGTCGGCGGGTTCGTCGGTCATGGCGAACGCTCCTTCCCTGGTCTCAGAGGCCGGTCACGCTGACCGAGGTGTTGGGGGACAGGCTGACGGTGCCGAGCTTGCGCACATGCGCCTCGACCACGTCCCAGATCTGCGGGCCTTCGGTGCCCTCGTTGACACTGGCCCAGCCGGCGACGGTGTAGGTCTTTGCCGCGTCGATCGCCTCTCCGGTGTCGGTCAGGGTCATGGCGCCGATGCGGCTGCCGATCGGCTGGGACACGTCGCAGGTAAACGCCATTCCGCCGACGCGCACCATGTCGCCGCCCTGCTGGTAATAGGGATCGGGGTTGAAGATGTTGTCGGCCACATCCTCGAGGATGGTCTTCAGCGTCTCGCCGGTCATCTCCGTGCGGTAGCAGGCGCCATAGGTCATCGAGGTGACGTTGTGGATGTCTTCCCGCGTGATCGCGTCGCCGGGCAGGAGCGAGGCGCCCCAGCGCACGCCGGGCGAGAGCGCGATCTGCGCGTCGCGCTCGTTGCGGATGGCGTCGCAGATCAGGTCGTCCCAGGTGCCCTGGAAGTTGCCGCGCCGGTAGAGCAGGCTCTCGGTCGTCCCGATCTTCTCCTCAAGCTCGGCCCTGAAGGGCGCGCGCTCGGCGTCGATCAGCGCGGCCATGTCCGGGTCCGGCGCGATCACGTCGGAGAAGATGGGGATCAGCTTGTGGCGGAAGCCCATCATCCGGCCGTCCCGCACGTCGAGATCGACGCGGCTGACGAACTTGCCGTGGCTGCCGCTGGCGATCAGGATGGTGTCGCCGACAAGGATCGGCTCGGGCACCGCGTCATGGGTGTGGCCCGACAGGATCACGTCGATGCCCTTGACGCGGCCGGCCATCTTGCGGTCGACGTCGAAGCCGTTGTGGCTGAGGCAGACCACCAGATCGACACCCGCCGCGCGCACCTCGTCCACCACTTCCTGCATCCGCTCCTCACGGATGCCGAAGGAGTATTCGGGGAACATCCAGCCGGGGTTCGCGATCGGCATGTAGGGGAAGGCCTGCCCGATGACAGCGATGCGCAACCCCGCCTTCTCGAAGATCCGGTAGGGCTCAAAGGCGGGTTCGTCCCACTCGACGTCGAAGATGTTGGCGCCGAGGAAGGGGAAGTTCAGCTGCGTCTCGACGATCTCCTTCACCCGCCCGGTGCCGTAGGTCCATTCCCAGTGGCTGGTCATCGCCTCGACGCCAAGCGCGTTCATCACGTTGACGCAGTCCTGCCCCTTAGTCATCAGCGAGGTGTAGGAGCCCTGCCAGGTGTCGCCGCCGTCCAGAAGGATCGAATCGGGCCGCGCCGCGCGGATCGCCTTGACCACAGTCGCCACCCGGTCCATGCCCCCCATCCGGCCATAGGTCTTGCCGAGGGCCGCGAAATCCTCATGGGTCAGCGCATAGGCCTCCGGGCTGCCGGGGGCGATGCCGAACATCTCCTGGAACGCGCGGCCCACCACATGCGGCGGCCGGCCCTTCGCCTCGCCCACGCCGATGTTCCACTCCGGCTCTCGGAACCAGACGGGTTTCAACTGGGCGTGGATGTCGGTAATGTGGATCAGCGTCAGGTTGCCGAAGTCGTCGAACTGCAGAAGCTGGTCCTGCGTCAGCGCCTGCTGCGCGGCGAGCCGCGACCAGTTGCCAAGGCCCGAGGCCCCGACGATGGCAGAGGCCGCCATGCCGGCCTGAAGGAATTCCCGCCGCGTGATCATGTATTTCTCCTTGCGGTCCGCACATGCGAAAGCCTGCGCGCCTGCGCATCGGACCGGCCGCCGGTTCTGCGAGGTCGTTGGGGGGGAAGGCCGCCGGCGGAACCGGCGGCCTTCGGTCGTTCAGTGCCGGACGCCGACGCCCTCGATCATCAGGCCGTTGCCGCGCGAGGCGACGTAAAGCTCCAGCGCCTTGAACTCGTCCGAACCGGCCTTGAAGGTCTCGGCCCGGGTATCGCGGACGCAGCCGACGAACCGCTGCTGGGCGGACACCAGGCCCGCGTCCTTCAGCCGGTAGACCGGAAAGCCCGAGATCTGCCCCTGACTGAGGTGGTCGGAGCGGATGTTGTAGCCCGCGTAGTCCTGATGGCAGTTGGAACAGGACATCTCCAGCTGCCCGAAGCGGGTGTAGTAGATCTCCTTGCCCTTTTCCCAGTATTCCGCGGCCGGGCCGTCGATGGCGACGTTCTGGATCTCGCCGCGCGACTGCATGGAGATGAGGGCAAGCATGTTCTTCATGTCGCCCGAGGTGGTGCCCCACTTCTCCAGCCCCATGCGCTCGGTCACGCAGGTGTTGACGTAGTCCTCCATGATCATCAGCTTGCCGGTCTTCTCGTCGACCCGCGGCATGACCGCGCGCAGCCCCTTCATGCTTTCCGGGCCTTCGTGGCAACCCGCACAGCTTTCGCCGTTCGCGCCGATCGCGGCGTTCCATTTCTCCTGCCCGAGGTCGACGAAGACCATGCCGGGGTTGTCGAAATCGTCCCGCTGCATGTCGCGCGTGTCGGTGTCGCGGAAATGCCAGCCCGAATAGATCGTATCGAACGCGTCCTTCAGGTGATCGGGCGCGGGCGCCGTCGTCGTCAGCGTGATCGTGCCGTCCTCGGTCGTGACTTCCAGCGTGTCGTCCACCGGATCGGCACCGGCCGCGCCCGCAAGGGCGATCCCGAACGCCGCTGCTGCGACAAGGCGTGTGGTTCTGCGTTGCATTGCGTCTCCTCCCCGACGTGTTGCGCGGCGCTCAGGCGATCGCGATCGGCTTGACGTCCTCGTAGACGGAGCCGTCATCGTCGTACCAGGTGAACTTGAACTCGCCCGCCGCATCGACCTTCGCGTCGAACTCGAAATACGGGTTGGTCGAGATCGCGGGTTCCAGCGTCACGTCGACGACGTTCACGCCGTTCAGGTCGCAGGTGAAGCGGTTGATGATCGAGCGCGGGATGAGGTTGCCGTCCTTGTCCTTGCGCTGGCCCGATTCCATGTTGTGGCTGATCAGGGCCTTGATCGTGACGACCTCGCCGGCGGCCGCCGACTTCGGAACCTTCACGCGGGGTTTTGCGTCTTTTGCCATGTTTCTCGCTCCTGATCCTCAGCCGCCGCAGCCGCCGATGGTAACCTTGATGGTGGCCGAAGCCTGCACGATCGACCCGTCGGCCATCTTCGCCATCGCGATCACGTCCTGCGTCTTGGCCAGGCGGATGCGGGTGGCGGCGCGCTGGCTGCCGGCGGCCGGCCCGAAGGTGAAGGTCGCCACCGCCGGTTCCGGGTTCCCCGTCGCCAAGAGCATGATCGCCGTCGCGCCGGGGGCGTTGACTTCGACCGGAACGGTGTTGCCGTTCTCGGCGATCTCGGGCGCGGTCAGGGTGATCCCGCCCTCGCCCGCCGTGGCCCCGCCGGTGAAGGCGGCGGTCAGTTCCTCGACCGTCGCGGCCATGCCGGCGCCGGGAAGCGCCAGCGCGGCCATGCCGCCAAGTCCGACCCGGATGGCATCGCGTCTGGAAATCCTCATGGTCATCTCCTTGAAATCCTCTGGCCCGTCATGTCCCGCCCCTCACTCCTTCAGCGTGAGCAGGTAGGCCACCACGTCCTCGATCTGTTGCGCCGTCAGGATCGGCGGCAGGTCTTCCGGCGCGGCCTTGCCCGTGTAGGCGTCGCCCGGCCGCACGAAGCCCGCGGTCTTGTAGAAGGCGGGCATGAAGGTGCCATCGAAGGTCATCTTCGCGTTGGCGACGATGCCGCGCAGCTGGCCCTCGTCATAACGGTCTGCCACCCCGTCGAGCGCCGGGGCGATGTTGCCCTGGAACGGCACGTCGGGCAGCGCCGCGATCTGGTGGCAGGCCACGCAGTTGCCCTGCGCGTTCGTGGTCATCACCTTGACGCCGGCCGCCGGATCACCGGCCGCACCGCTCAAGGACGCGGCCACCGCGCCCTCCACATAGCTTACCTCACCCGGCGCGGTTTCGGCGGTTGCCGGCACTGTTGCCGCCAGAGCCACCCAGGACGCGAGCCAAAGCCGGCTTGTCATAGCGATCCTCCCTGATCTCTCCCTGCCCTGAAGACTAGACGCCATCGGCATCGGCAGGCAACAAAAATATATGCATCTGTGAATATTCCTATATATGCTGATCAATCAGGCGCCTAGCCGCCGGAATTCACGCGCGAGGCCAGGAATTTCTGGAAATGCTCGCCGCTTTCGTAGCCGTGGTCGCGCACCCAGACGAGCAGCGCCTCGGTGGTTCCCTTGCCGAAGGCGCCCGGCATCATCGCCACCGCCGAATCGGCGGCGGTCTGCCCCTCGGGCACCTCTTCGGGCAGGAAGATCAGCGTCGGCGTGAACATCGCGCCCCAGCGTGCCGCCATGTCCTTTTCGGGCAGGACGGTGCCGTCGAAGTCGGTGACCTCCACATCGCCGAAAAGGTTCATCTGCACCACGAAGTAGTGATCGCGGATCAGCCGGTCGATGGCAGGATCGGGGAACACCTCCTCGTGCATCCTTGTGCAGTAGATGCAGCCGCGCTGCTCGATGATGACCATCAGGCGCTTGCCCTCGGCATTCGCCTCGGCCAGATCCTCGCGCAGGTCCTTGAAGGTTTCCCGCAGCCAGTCGGGCTTGTGCAGGCCGTCGTCGCCCAGTTCGACGGCCGCGACCGGGGTCGCGGCGAGCATCAGGGCCGCGGCAAGGGTGCGAAGGGGCTTCATGGCAGTGCTCCTTTCAGGTGACGGTGGCCGACCAGTCGAAATTGCGGATCATCCAGTCGGCGATCAGGTTGACGCTGTCGGTGGCGATGAGGACGCCGAAGACGATGAGCAGTATCCCCGTCGCCGTCTCGACGTGGCGCACGATGGCGCGGTGCCGCCCCAGCCACGACAGGAACGGGCCGGCGAAGGCCGAGGCGAGGACGAAGGGCGAGGTCATCGCCAGCCCGAAGACCAGCAGAAGCGCGCCGCCGCGCCAGACCTCTCCCATGCCCCCCGCGATCATCAGGATTGCGGCGAGCGCGGGGCCCACGCAGGGCGTCCAGCCGAAGCCGAAGGCAAGGCCGAGGACGTAGGCCCCCGCAAGCGTGGTGGGGCGCCGGTCGGACTGCAACCGCGCCTCGCGGTAGAACAGCCCGATCCGCAGGATGCCGAGGAAATGCAGCCCGAAGAGGATCAGCACCGCCGCCGCGGCCCAGGACAGCGTGTCCATCCAGGCCGCAAGCCCGCGGCCAACGCCCGTCGCGGCCAGTCCGAGGAGCATGAAGATCGTGGTCACGCCAAGAGCGAAGGCAACCGTGCGCAGGACCAGCCGCCGCCGCGCCGCGGGCGCGATCCCGCCCGAGGCCCCAAGCTCGGAGACCGAGACCCCGGCCAGATAGGACAGGTAGAAGGGCACCATCGGCAGCACGCAGGGCGAAAAGAAGGCCAGGAACCCGGCCAGGAGCGCACCGCCAAAGGAAATCTCGATCATGTCGTGGTCCCGCCCGGTGACGCTTGCCTGCGCGATCAGGTTACATTAGAATATTTATATGTTAATATGATCTGTCAACATGGCTCTTCGCGCGACCCTTGCCCTCCTGCTTGCGATGCTGCCCGCGGCGACGGCCCGCGCGGCGGGGCTGGAGCTTCTGATGTTCGAACAGCCGGGCTGTCTCTACTGCGCCCGCTGGAACGCGGAAGTCGCCCCGGAATACCCGCTGACAGCCGAGGGGCGGGCCGCGCCGCTCAGGCGGCTCGACCTGCATTCTGCCCTGCCCGCGGGTATCACGCTGGCGGCGCATCCCGTATTCACCCCGACCTTCGTCGTCGTCGCGGACGGGGTCGAGGCCGGGCGTCTCGAAGGCTACCCGGGCGAGGATTTCTTCTGGCCGCTTCTGGGCTCCCTGCTGCGCGGGGCCGGGGCATCGCCCCTCGACTAGCGGCGGCCGGGCGCGTTGCGACCCGATGACAGCAATCGCGGGCTTGCCCAAACCGGCGCGCCCCGGCATGAAAGGGAAGCAGCAGGGGGAACCACGGGCTTGGGCGAGGAGCGCATGATAGCCACGCCGCAGGGCGGAGCGGACGACCTGGCCGCCCTCGTCGGCAGGGCGCAGGAGGCCGCGACCTTCCTCAAGGCGCTGGGGCATGACGGGCGCCTGACCATCCTGTGCCACCTCAAGAGCGGCCCGAAAAGCGTGACCGAGCTTGAAAACCTCCTGTCCTCGCGGCAGGCTGTGGTCAGCCAGCAGCTTGCGCGCCTGCGGCTGGAGGGGCTGGTCAGCGCCCGCCGTGAGGGGCAGGCGATCTTCTACTCGATCCTCGATCCGAAGGTGTCCGAGATGGTCAATCTTCTGTCACGGCTGTTCTGCGAACCGGACTGACGGCAGGCCGGACGGAAGCAAGGGAGGAAGCGCGATGGAATCCATGCCGTTCGGCCTGATGGCAGCCCTTGTCGGGCTGGTGGGCGGGGTTGTCCTTGGCCTTGCCGCGCGGCTGGGGGATTTCTGCACGCTCGGCGCGCTGGAAAGCGCGATCTACGGCCGCGATCAGAGCCGGATGCGGCTTTGGGGCATCGTCCTCGGCACGGCCATCCTCGGCACGCAGGCGGGCACGATGGCGGGCTGGATCGACATCGGCGGCAGCATCTATCACGCCATCGCCTGGAACCCGCTCGCCTCGGTCGTGGGCGGACTTGTCTTCGGCTACGGGATGGCGATGGCGGGCAACTGCGGCTTCGGGGCACTGGTGCGCTTTGGCGGCGGCGACCTGCGTTCGCTCGTGGTCGTCGTGGTGATGGGCATCTTCGGCTTCATCGCGCTTTCCGGGCCGCTGGCCCCGCTCCGCGTCGCGCTTTTCCCGCAGCCCGAGGCGCTGGAGCCGCAGGGCGTGGTGCACGATCTGGCGACCCTTGGCATACCCGCCGCCGTCACCGTCGCCGCGACGGCGCTTCTTGCGCTGGCCTGGGCGCTTTCCTACCCGCCCCTGCGGGCGCGGCCGCGGATGATCGCCTGGGGTGTCGCGGCGGGGCTGGCCGTCGTCTGGTGCTTTGCCGGCACAAGCTGGCTGGCCGAGGCGAGCCTGAACGAGGTCGCGGTCGAGGGCCCGTCCTTCACCGCGCCGGTCGGCCGGACGCTGATCTTCCTGATGACCTCGACCGCGGGCGGGATCACATTCTCGGTCGGCTCGGTGGTGGGGGTCATGGCCGGGGCGCTGGCGGGCTCGATGATCCGCGGGCTTTTCCAGTGGGAAGCCTGCGAAGACCCGCGAGAGCTGGGCCGGCAGGTGGGCGGGGCCGCGCTGATGGGCATAGGCGGCGTGCTCGCCATGGGCTGCTCGGTCGGACAGGGCCTGACCGCGACCGCCGCGCTGGCCTGGTCGGGGCCGGTGACGCTGGCCGCAATCGCGGTCGGCGCCTGGATCGGACTGCGCCAACTGATCGGCGGCTTCCAGCCCGAGTAACCCGGCCAATTTGACCGGCCCGCCGTTCAGGCGGCGGCAGCCTCCGTCGGCGCGTCCTTGGCGCCGGTCATGAACGCGACCGCGTCCGACATCGAGTGATCGCCCGGCCGGATCACGCACAACCTGCGGCCCAGACGGTGGATGTGGATGCGGTCGGCGACCTCGAACACGTGCGGCATGTTGTGGCTGATCAGGATGATCGGAATACCCCGCGCGCGCACGTCGCGGATCAGGTCCAGCACCCGGCGGCTTTCCTTGACGCCAAGGGCAGCCGTCGGCTCGTCGAGGATCACCACTTTCGAGCCGAAGGCCGCCGCACGCGCGACCGCCACCCCCTGGCGCTGGCCGCCCGAGAGCGTTTCGACCGCCTGGTTGATGCTCTGGATCGTCATCAGCCCCAGTTCGGTCAGCTTTTCGCGCGCGAACTTCTCCATCGCCGGGCGGTCAAGCTGGCGGAACAGGCTGCCCATGATGCCGGGCTTCCGGATCTCGCGCCCCATGAACATGTTGTCCGCGATCGACAGCGCGGGCGACATGGCCAGCGTCTGGTAGACGGTCTCGATCCCCGCCCCCCGCGCCTCGAGCGGGCTGGCGAAGGACACCTTCCGCCCGTCGAGCCAGATCTCGCCCTCGTCCGGGGTCACCGCGCCGGATACGGCCTTGATCAGCGTCGACTTGCCCGCGCCGTTGTCGCCTATCACGGCAAGGATTTCCCCCGGCATCAGGTCGAAGTCGCAGTGGTCGAGGGCCACGACCCGGCCGTAGCGCTTGACGAGATTGCGGGCTTTCAGGATCGGTTCCATCACGCAGCCACCTTTCTGATCCACTGGTCCACGGCGACGGCGGCAATGATCAGCGCGCCGATGAGGAAGAAGGTCCATTGCGGGTCGGTGCCGACAAGGCGCAGGCCCATCTCGAAGACGCCGACGATGAGCGCCCCGAAGAACATGCCGAGGATCGAGCCGCGCCCGCCGAAAAGCGAGATGCCCCCGATCACCACGGCGGTGATCGACTGGATGTTGCCCAACTGGCCGGTCGAGGCGGTGGGCGAGACCGAGCCGAAGCGGCCGATCATGACCCAGCCCGCGATGGCGCAGAAAAGCCCGGCGAGCGCGTAGACCTGGATGAGGACGCGATCGGTCCGCACCCCGGCAAGCTTGGCCGCCTCGGCGTCGTCGCCAACGGCGTAGACATGGCGCCCCCAGGCGGTGTGGCGCAGCACGTAGGACATGACCAGCACCAGCGCGATCATCAGGAACACGGCGTAAAGCACCTTGACCCCGCCCGGCTGGATCGCTCCGCCCCAGAACTGCAGCAGCGGCGCCTGTGTCGCGATGTCCTGGCTGCGGATCGTCTCGTTGGCCGAGAAGATGAAGTTGGAGGACAGCAGGATCTGCCAGGTGCCGAGCGTGACGATGAAGGGAGGCAGCCTGAGCCGCGCGATGAGATAGCCGTTCATCGCCCCCATCGCGGTGCCGAGCGCGAGGCCAAGCACCACCGCCGCCGGCGCGGGCAGGCCGTAGCGGAAGCTGAGCTGCCCCATCAGCACCGAGGAAAAGACCGCGATGGCGCCCACCGACAGGTCGATGCCCGCGGTCAGGATGACGATCGTCTGCGCGCAGCCGAGGATGCCGACGATGGCGATCTGCTGGAGGATCGTCGACATCGTCGCGGCCTTGAAGAAATTCTCCGACAGGATGGCGAAGACCACGACCGAAGCCACAAGCACGATCATCGGCACCGCCGAGGGCGTCTGGTGCAGCCAGTGCTGGACACGCTTCAGCGCGCTCTTGCGCTCGTGAAACTCGGCGACCTTCTCCGAGGCGCCTTTCAGCCCCTCCTCGAAACCCGTCCCGGCGTCCTGTTGCGCGGCCATCTCCGCCCTCCCCTGTCCAGATATCGGTACCTGAGAAAAAGGGCGGCGCGCGGGCCGCCCCTTTCCATCATCATGCGACGTCCTTGCCGTGGGTCAACCCCAGCAGAGTTCGGTGCCCTTGGCGGTGTCGATGGACTCGACGCCCTCGACCGGCTTGTCGGTGACAAGCGCCACGCCGGTGTCGAAGAAGTCCTTGCCTTCGGTAGGCGCAGGCTTCGACCCGTCCTTGATGAAGGCCGCGATCGCCTCGATCCCCTTCGAAGCCATCAGCAGCGGGTATTGCTGCGAGGTCGCGCCGATGATCCCGTCCTTGACGTTCGCGACGCCCGGGCAGCCGCCGTCGACCGACACGATGAGCGTGGAGCCTTCCTTGCCGACCGCCTTCAGTGCCTCGTAGGCGCCCGCGGCCGAGGGTTCGTTGATGGTGTAGACGACGTTGATGTCGGGGTCCTTGGCCAGAAGCGCCTCCATGGCCTTCAGCCCGCCTTCCTCGTTGCCCGCGGTCACCTCGTTGCCGACGATGCGCGGATCGGTCTCGTCACCCCATTTGTTCGGGTCGCCGAGGTCGATGCCCATGCCTTGCAGGAAGCCCTGGTCGCGCAGCACGTCCACCGAGGGCTGCGAGATGGCGAGGTCGAGAAGCGCGATCTTGGCGTTCGCCGCATCGGCGCCGAGCGTGGCGTTCGCCCACTGGCCGATCAGGAGCCCGGCCTGGAAGTTGTCGGTGGCGAAGGTCGCGTCCGCCGCATCGATCGGGTCGAGCGGCGTGTCGAGCGCGATCACCAGCACGCCGGCGTCGCGCGCGGCCTTCACGGAGTCGACGATCGCCTTGGTGTCGGACGCCGTCAGCAGGATGCCCTTGGCGCCGTCGGCCACGCAGGCCTCGATCGCCGCAACCTGGCTTTCATGGTCACCGTCGATCTTGCCGGCGTAGGTCTTCAACTCGATGCCAAGCTCGGCCGCCTTGGCCGCGGCACCTTCCTTCATCTTGACGAAGAAGGGGTTGGTGTCGGTCTTGGTGATCAGGCAGGCGCTGTCGGCCGAAGCGGCCGAGGCGGCACCGATCAGAAGCGCGCCGACCGCGGCGCCCGTCAGAAATTTCGTCATGTCATCCTCCCGTGGATCGAACGTGGCGGGCCCCTGCCCCGATCCGCTTTCCGGACCATTCGTCACTGGCCTGCCCCGCCTCGAGATATGGGCCGAGTCGGGGGTCCCTGTCAATAAATAAATAAACTTGATTTATTAATTAACATCGTCAAACTTGACCTCGCCGAAGCAACCGGTCAGGCACGGGCCATGGACGCCACCACCATCCGCGACCCCATGGGGGGCGCCAACCAGTCCGGGATCCGCGATCACAACGAAAGGCTTGTCCTTTCGCTGATCCAGCGGCATGGCGGCCTGCCCAGCGCCGAGATCGCGCGCCGCTCCAACCTGTCGGCGCAGACCGTGTCGATCATCATCCGCGCGCTTGAAAAGGACGGTTTGCTGGTGCGCGGCGAACCGATTCGCGGCAAGGTCGGCAAACCCTCGATCCCGATGACGCTCAGGCCCGACGGGGTGCTCTCCCTCGGCCTGAACATCGGCAGGAAAAGCATCGACCTTGTCCTCATCGACCTTGTCGGCACCATCCGGGCGCAGATCAAGCGGACCTATCCCTACCCCACCCCGGCGGTGCTGACCGCCTTCCTGCGCGACCATTTCGAGGCGATCCTGTCGGGGCTGTCCGCCGACGAACGCCGCCGCGTGGCTGGAATCGGCGTGGCAGAACCGTTCGAACTCTGGAACTGGCTCGACGTTGTCCACGCCCCGAAGGAAGACATGCTGCTCTGGCGTGACTTCGACGTGGCCGCGGCCGTCGCCGCGATCACCGGGCTGCCGGTGACGATCAAGAACGACGCCACCGCCGCCTGCACCGCCGAACACGTCTTCGGCCGCGGGCGCGAGTTCGCCGACTACGCCTATTTCTTCATCGGCTCCTTCATCGGCGGCGGCGTGGTGCTGAACGATACCGTCTATGCCGGCCGCACCGGCAACGCCGGCGCCTTCGGCTCGATCCCGGTGGCGACGGAGACGGGCGCGCAGCAACTGATCCACCACGCCTCGCTCTATCTCCTCGAACGCCGGCTGGAACGGTCGGGCCTCGACCCCTCGCTGATCTGGCGCCCGGACGCCGACTGGTCCGCCTTTGGCCCCCCGCTCGACGATTGGCTCGACCACACCGCCCGCCACCTTGCCCTCGGCGCCGTGGCGGTGTCGTCGGTGATCGACTTCGAGACGGTGATCATCGACGCCAACTGCCCCGACGCGGTGCGCGCCGCCATCGTCGCGCGTACGCGCGCGGCCCTGCGCACCATTGATACCCAGGGCATCGGCGAACCCGTCATCACCGAGGCCGCCGTCGGCCGCAACGCCCGCGCCATCGGCGCCGCGGCGCTGCCGGTGATTGAACGCTACCTGCTGGCGCAACCGCTGTTCGGCTAGCCCCCGTCGCGCCGGAAGGTCAGGTAGTGCGGCACCCGCCCCTCGCGCAGCGCCTTCTGCTCGTATCGGGTGGAGATCCAGTCCGGCCAGGGCGTGCCGCCCTCGGCCTCCAGCCGGAAGCCGGCCCGCGGCACCTCCTCAAGCGTCTGGCGCACGTAGTCGGGAATGTCGGTCGCGACGCGGAACTCCGCCCCCGGCGCCATCACCCGGGCCAGCGGGTCCAGATGTTCGGCGGTCACGAAGCGGCGGCGGTGGTGGCGACGCTTCGGCCAGGGGTCGGGGTAGTTGAGGAAGGCGCGCGCCACCGAGGCCGCGGGCAGCACCTCCATCACGTCGCGCGCGTCGCCCGGATAGACCGCGAGGTTCTCCACCCCCGCCGTCCGTATCTTGCCCAGAAGCATCGCCACGCCGTTGACGAAGGGCTCGCAGCCGATGATCCCCACCTGCGGATAGCGCGCCGCCATGTGGACCATGTGCTCGCCGCCGCCGAATCCCACCTCGAGCCAGACCGGCCGGGCGTCGCCAAAGATCGCGGCCGGGTCGATCGGCAGGCGGTCGGGGTTTTCTTCCCGCGCCACTCCGGAAGGGCGGAGCGTCGCCAGATCCTCCGACAGGTAGGTCTTCTGGCTGGGCCTCAGCGTCTTGCCGTGGCGGCGGCCGTAGAAGTTGCGCCACTCGGGCTGGGGGAGCACGGGATCGGTCATCGGCACCTTCGCGCAGGGATGCGGCGACCTAGCGGGCGCCGGCGCGGCCGTCAAGCCGGGGATGCGGCGCTCAGCCCCGGCCGCGATAGGGCGCCACCCCCTGATCGGGGATCCATACCCCCGCGGGGGGCGCGCCGGTCTGCCAGAAGACGTCGATCGGAATTCCCCCGCGCGGATACCAATAGGCACCAATGCGCAACCATTCGGGATCGAGCAGTGCCACCAGGCGCTTGGCGATGTCGATGGTGCAATCCTCGTGGAACGCGCCGTGGTTGCGGAAGGAATGCAGGTAGAGCTTCAGGCTCTTGCTTTCGACCAGCCAGTCGCGCGGAATATAGTCGATCACGATATGGGCGCAGTCGGGCTGCCCGGTCATCGGGCACATCGAGGTGAACTCGGGCGCCGTGAAGCGCACCGTGTATTGCGTTCCCGAGTGCCCGGCCGGCACGCGCTCCAGCAGCGCCTCCTCGGGTGAGGCCGGCATCTTCGTCTCCGACCCCAGCTGCGTCAGCCCCGAGACATCCGTCTTGGCCATGTCACCCCTCCGCAAAGGCCGCCCGCGAACGGCCTTTTCTTCGTTGCGCGAATATCCTGCGCGGGTCCGGGGGGAGAAAGCCCCCCCGCCCGCGCGCCGATCAGACCGCCTTCTTCAGCGCCTCGGTCAGGTCGGTGCGTTCCCAGCTGAAGCCGCCGTCGGCCTCCGGCGCGCGACCGAAGTGGCCATAGGCCGCCGTGCGCTGGTAGATCGGCCGGTCAAGGCCCAGATGCGTGCGGATGCCGCGCGGGGTCAGGTCCATGACCTCGGCCACCGCCTTCTCGATCTGGGCGTCGGGAACCTGGCCGGTGCCATGGGTATCGACGTAGATCGACAGGGGCTTGGCCACACCGATGGCATAGGACAGCTGGAGCGTGCAGCGGTCGGCCAGCCCCGAGGCGACCACGTTCTTGGCCATGTAGCGGGCGGCATAGGCCGCCGAACGGTCCACCTTGGTCGGGTCCTTGCCCGAAAACGCCCCGCCGCCATGGGGGGCCGCCCCGCCGTAGGTGTCGACGATGATCTTGCGCCCGGTCAGCCCGGCGTCGCCGTCCGGACCCCCGATCACGAATGTGCCGGTCGGGTTCACGTGCCAGACGGTCTTCCTGGTGATCCAGCCGTCGGGCAGGACCGCGCGGATATAGGGCTCCACGATGCCGCGGATCACCTTCGAGGTCTGGCGCTTCGACGTGTGCTGGGTCGAGAGCACGATCGAGGTCACCTCGACCGGCTTTCCGTTTTCATAGCGCAGCGAGAGCTGGCTTTTCGCGTCCGGGCCCAGCGTCGGTTCGGCGCCCGACTTGCGCGCCTCGGCCAGGCGACGCAGGATCGCATGGGCATACTGGATCGGCGCCGGCATGAAGTCCGGCGTCTCGCGCGTGGCGTAGCCGAACATGATGCCCTGGTCGCCCGCGCCGTCGCGATCCACCCCTTGCGCGATATGCGCCGACTGCTCGTGCAGGTAGTTGTGGACCTTGATCTTGTCCCAGTGGAACTTCTTCTGCTCGTAGCCGATGTCCCTGACGCAGGCGCGCACGATCCCGTCGATACGCTCCATCATCGCCTTGGTCTTTTCCTTGCTGGACAGCCCCACCTCGCCGCCGACGACCACGCGGTTCGTCGTGGCGAAGGTCTCGCAGGCAACGCGGGCATTCGGCTCCTCGGCCAGGAAGGCGTCGAGGACGGCATCGGAAATGCGGTCGCAGACCTTGTCCGGGTGGCCCTCCGACACGGATTCGGAGGTGAAGACATAATTCTGACGGGACATGAAGTGCTCCATTGGGGTTACCCCGTCACGCCAGGAAGCCGTTGTGACGGTACGACGAGATTGACTATCCGGACCATGGCCCGTGGTCAACGGCCAAATCGCCGCCGCGCAACCGGAAGCAGAAGGCCGGCAAGAATAAGGATCGCGATCGGCCCGTCGCCCGTCCGGGCGTAAGGCGGGCGCGGGCGCGCGGGAGGCACCAAGATGTCGAGCGTGCCCACGCTGTTCAGCGGGATGGTGGCGACGACCCGCCCCGCGGCGTCGATCACGCCCGAGACCCCGGTATTGGCGACGCGCACCACCGGCAGGCCCTGTTCGATGGCGCGCAACCGCGTCTGGGCGAGGTGCTGGTAGGGGCCGGAGACATCCCCGAACCAGCCGTCGTTGGTGATCTGGAGGATCCAGTCGGCGCGGCCCTTGGCCCGGTTCAGGTCCTGGGGAAAGATCGCCTCGTAGCAGATCAGCGGCAGCACATGCCCCGCCCGCCCGAGGTCGAGCGTGCGCAGACCCCCGCCCGGCGTGTATCCGAACCCCTCCTGCGCGGCGAAGGCGCGGATGCCGAAGGGCACCAGAAGGTCGCCGAAGGGGATGTATTCCCCGAACGGCACCAGATGCGCCTTGTCGTGCAGCGCCACGACCTCGCCCGCGCCGTCGAGCGCGACGAGGCTGTTGAAATAGCGCGAGCCCTCGGCGCGCTGGATGCCGGTCACGATCGGCACCCCGCCCGAGGCCGCCGCCATCTGCCGGAACAGCGCAGAGGAATCCTCCAGCAGGTAGGGCACCGCGGTTTCCGGCCAGATGATCAGGTCCAGCGGCGCCTCGGCGGGTTCGGCCGTCTGCGTCATCTGACGCTCGAGGAAGACGCGCCACATCTCGCCCTGCCATTTCAGCGACTGCTCGGCATTGGGCTGGACAAGGCGCACGCGGACGGGTCGCTCGGGCGCGGGGCTCTCGGCGCTCAGACGCGCATCGCCGGCGACCCAGACCAGGCCCAGGGCCGCCAGGGCCACCGCAGAAGCCCGGACCTGCCCCGCACGGTCGCGCCCCAGCGCCGGCAGCGCCGCCGCCAGCGTGGTCATCAGCGACAGGCCGACCGGGCCGATCAGGGCGGCGGCCTGCGCCACCGGCGTGTCGATCCAGACATGCCCCAGCAGCGCCCAGGGAAACCCGGTCAGAACGTAGCCGCGCAAGAGGTCGCCGAGCGCCAGCCCGAGGGCAAAGCCCGCCGCCCGCCCGGCCCGCGACCGGCCAATTCCCGCCACCCAGCCGGCCAGCCCCCAGAAAAGCGCCATCCCCGTGCACATGAAGAAAAGGGCGAAAGGGGCCATCCAGCCGTGGATTTCCGGCTCCACCAGGAACGGCTCGACGATCCAGAAGAGCGACAGCGCGAAATAGCCCGTGCCTGCCGCCCAGGCGAGCCAGAGGCGCTCTGCGCGCCGCTCCTCCGCCGCGACCGCCCCGGTCAGGACGACAAGCGCGGGGAGCGAAAGCCACCACAGGCCGAAGGGGGCCTGCCCCGCGGCCACGCCGGCGCCGAGCAGGGCCATCGCGCCCAACCGGCGCAGGCCGGGCCGGCCCGCGCGGGCGAAGGCGCGGATCAGCGGCACTTCAGCCCCGGGATTTCGGCAGCCGCACGCGCAGCCGCTTGATCCGGCGCGGATCGGCGTCCACCACCTCGAACTCCGCCCCGCTTTCGTGCGGCACGACCTCGCCCCGCGCGGGGATGCGCCCGGTCAGCATGAAGACAAGGCCGCCCAGCGTGTCGATCTCCTCGCCCTCTTCCTCGTCGGCAAGCTTCATGCCGATCTCTGCCTCGAACTCCTCAAGCGGCGCGCGCGCCTGCACCAGGTACTGCCCCGGCTTCTCCTGCGTCCAGAGCCCCGATTCGGAGGTGTCGTGTTCGTCCTCGATCTCGCCGATCACCGTCTCGATCAGGTCCTCGATGGTCACGAGACCGTCGACGCCGCCGTATTCGTCGATGACAAGCGCCATGTGGATCCGCTCGCTCTGCATCTTCTGGAGAAGCACGCCGATCGGCATCGAGGGCGGCGCATAGAGCAGCGGCCGCAACAGTTTCCTGAGCGAGAACTTCGGTTTCGCATCCGAAAACGCCTGTTGCAGCGCTAGGTCCTTGAGGTGGATGATGCCGAGCGGGCTGTCCAGCGTGCCCTTGAACACCGGCAGGCGCGAAAAGCCGCTGTCGCGGAACTTCGCGACAAGATCGGTCAGGCTGATCGTGACCGGGACCGCCACGATCTCGACCTTGGGAATCGCCACGTCGTCGACGCGCAACCGGCGCAGGTTCGCAATCCCCGGCAACGCGGGAAGTGCGGCCGGCGTTTCGCCCTTTGTGGTGGCGGGGCCTTCGTCCTTGTCGGGTTCCGAAGGGGTGAGGGCGCTGAAGATCCGGCCGAAAAAGCCCTTCTGCGCGCTACTGTCTGCGGGGTCGTCAGCGCTGTCTGCGAACTGCGACCCGTCTGCGGATTCGCCCATCTGTCCTTTCCGAATTGCAGGGCCATCCGGCCCCGGCTCACTCATATGGGTTCGAGAGCCCCATGGCTTCAAGTATGCGGACTTCCGTCCGCTCCATCAATGCGGCATCGCCATCGCGAACGTGATCGTATCCCAGAAGGTGCAGCGTCCCGTGAACGACAAGATGGGTGACATGGTCGCGCAGGGGTTTGCCCTGTTCTGCCGCCTCGCGTTCGCAGGTTTCCCAGGCGATGGCGATGTCGCCCAGTTCCTCGGGCATGCCGGCAGGCCCCGGCCGCGGCAGCGCGGGTCTTGCCCCGTCGGTGTCCGCCGCGCGTTCCTCCGAAGGCCAGGACAGCACGTTGGTCGGCTGCGGCTTGCCGCGGAAATCGGCGTTCAGATCGGCGATCCGGCGGTCGTCGCAACCCAGCAGGCTGATCTCGAACCCCTCGGCGGGCAGGCCCGCGGCGGCCAGCGTCGCGGCAGCCGCCGCCTCGGCCAGATCCTCCAGCCCGAACGCGGCCCAGCGCGCGTCCTCGATCAATGTGTCAACCAGCGGCTCCATCGTCGCGGTCATAGGCCTCGATGATGCGGGCGACAAGGGGATGGCGCACGACATCCTTGGCGGTGAAGTAGTTGAAGCTGACGCCCCTCACGCCCTCCAGAATGCGCTCGGCGTCGGCCAGGCCCGAGGCGGTGCCGCGCGGCAGGTCCACCTGCGTGCGGTCGCCGGTCACGACCATGCGCGAGCCCTCGCCCAGGCGGGTCAGGAACATCTTCATCTGCATGGTGGTGGCGTTCTGCGCCTCGTCGAGGACGACGAAGGCATTGGCGAGCGTCCGGCCGCGCATGAAGGCCAAGGGCGCGATCTCGATCCGCTTCTCCTCCATCAGCTTCTGCACCTGCTTGGCGGGCAGAAAGTCGTTCAGCGCGTCGTAAAGCGGCTGCATGTAGGGATCGACCTTCTCCTTCATGTCGCCGGGCAGGAAGCCCAGCCGCTCGCCCGCCTCGACGGCCGGGCGGCTGAGGATCATCTTGTCGACATGCCCGCCGATCAACATGGTCACACCCACGGCGACGGCGAGATAGGTCTTGCCGGTGCCCGCCGGTCCGATGCCGAAGGCAAGCTCGTGCTGGAATAGGTTCTTCACATAGGCCTTCTGCGCCTCGGTGCGCGGTTCGACCTGTTTCTTGCGGGTGCGGATCTCCATCCGCCCAGCGGCGAACATTTCGAGCTGTTCGTCAAGGCTTGGCGGATTGGGAATGCCCATGTCCCCCATCCGGATCGCCGCGTCGATCTCGCCCGCGTCGATGCCGCGCCCGGTTTCCAGTCGACCGTAAAGCGTTTGCAGCACCGCCGCCGCCCTGCCCCGCCCCTCGGCCCCGCCGACAACCGCGAGGTGATTGCCGCGTCGCAGGATGTGGACCCCCAACTGGTGTTCGATCTGGGCGAGGTTGCGGTCGAACTCGCCGCACAGGTCGATCAGAAGTCGATTGTCGGGAAACTCCAGAAGCGTCTCGTGCAGATCTTCCGGTCTCGGCGGGGGGGTCAAGGCAGAGATGCCCAAACGTGTCTCCTTGAGAGAGGGTCCATACAGAAATGGTGCCCCCCATTGGCGCGCCACGCAAGGGCTTGTGGCCTTGGATCGCGGACTGTTGCGCAAAAGCGATCAAGCCGGAGGCATGCCGGCCGCATATGCACCGCTTCATGCCCAATCGGCGGGATCTGCGGACTTTCGCGACGCCGATCAGGCCGCGGCAACCTCGCCAGCCAGGGAGTTCGGGGCGGAGGAAACGATTCTCACCCGCGCGATGGCTCCGGCGGGCAGGTCGGTCTTGACGTGCACGGCGTGCAGGTAATCGGACTTGCCCACCATCTGCCCCTTCAGCCGGCCCGCCTTCTCGAACAGGACCGAGACCTCGCGCCCGACCATCGCCTCTTGCGCGGCGCGCTGCTGCGAGGTGATCAGCGCCTGGAGCGTCTGGAGCCGCGCATCGGCGACATCGGCCGCGACAGGCGCCTTTTCCGCGGCCGGCGTGCCGGGGCGGGCGGAGTACTTGAACGAATAGGCCATGCCGTAGCCGACCGCCCGGATCAGGTCGAGCGTCGCGTCGAAATCCGCCTCCGTCTCGCCGGGGAAGCCGACGATGAAATCGCCCGACATCATCATGTCGGGGCGCGCGGCACGGATCTTCTCGATCAGGCGCAGGTAGTCGGCCGCCGTGTGCTTGCGCGCCATCGCCTTCAGGATGCGGTCGGACCCCGACTGCACCGGCAGGTGCAGATACGGCATCAGCTTTGCCTCCTCGCCATGCGCGGCGATCAGGTCGTCGGTCATGTCGTTGGGGTGCGAGGTCGTGTAGCGGATGCGCTCAAGCCCGTCGATCCGGGCCAACGCCCGCACCAGCCGCGCCAGCGACCAGTCGCCGCCGCCCGCATCGGCCGGCCCGGCGCCGTGATAGGCATTGACGTTCTGGCCCAGCAGCGTGATCTCGCGCACGCCCTTCTCCACCAGCCCCCGCGCCTCGGCGAGGATGCGCGCGGCCGGACGGCTGACCTCGGCTCCACGGGTGTAGGGCACCACGCAGAAGGCGCAGAACTTGTCGCAGCCCTCCTGCACGGTCAGGAAGGCGGTCGGGCGCACCGCCGCACGCGGGCGGTCGGGCAGGTGGTCGAACTTGTCCTCCTCGGGGAACTCGGTATCGACCGGCTTCTCTCCCCTGAGCGCCGCCTTCGCCATCGCCGGCAGGCGGTGGTAGCTTTGCGGGCCGACGACCAGATCGACCAGCGGCATCCGCCGCAGGATCTCGCCCCCCTCGGCCTGCGCGACGCAGCCGGCGACGCCGATCTTCAGGTCGGGCTTCGCCGCCTTCAGGGGCTTCAGCCGGCCCAGGTCGGAATAGACCTTCTCGGCCGCCTTCTCGCGGATGTGGCAGGTGTTCAGAAGCACCATGTCGGCCTCTTCGGCCACCTCGGTCGTGACATAGCCTTCCGCGCCCAGAGCCTCGGCCATGCGCTCGCTGTCGTAGACGTTCATCTGACAGCCGTAGGTCTTGATGAAAAGCTTCTTCGGTTCTGACATCGCGGGGGCCCCGGCGCTTCGGACCGGCGTTTCCTACAGCCAAAGCCCCCCGCCCGCAATGCCGGGCACCCCACGCGGGGGCTTGCAACGGCGCGCGGCATGCCGGAATCTGGCGCGCAAAGGCGGATCGGAGCATCATGATACCCCAGGGACTTGCCCATTTCCTGAACCGCGATCGCGCACTTCTGGCGCGCGGTCCGGTCGCGCTCCTCTTCGCGGAGGACGAGGTGGAACTGCCCTCGACCCTGCGCCACCACCTCGCCGCGGGCTTCCGGCAGGTGCTGGCCTTCCTGCCCGAGGGGATCGACCTGCCCGATGAATTCGCCGCGACCGTGCGGGCGATCCGCCATGACACCCGGGCCGAAGGCGCGGTGCCCGCGGCGGTGAACGCGGTCATCGACGCCGCCCCGCCGGGCACCTGGCTCTACTACGGCTACAACGCCGAATACCTTTTCTACCCCTTCGCCGAGACCCGCAGCGTGGGCGAGATGCTGACCTTCCACACCGAGGAACGGCGCGGCGCGATGCTCTGCACCGTCGTCGACCTCTACGCCGGCGATCTTGGCCGCGCGCCCTCGGGCGTGTCGGTCGAGGAGGCGATGTTCGACACCGCCGGCTACTACCCCCTGCCGCGCTGGGACGAGGAGACCGAGGTCGAGCAGGAACGTCAGGTCGACCTTTTCGGCGGGCTGAAGTGGCGCTTCGAGGAACATGTGCCCTGGACGCGGCGGCGCATCGACCGGATCGCGCTCTTCCGCACCGAACCGGGCCTCAGGCTCCTGCCCGACCACCGGCTGTCGGTCGAGGAAATGAACACCTTCGCCTGCCCGTGGCACCACAACCTGACCGCCGCCATCGCCTCGTTCCGCACCGCCAAGGCGTTGCGGCGCAACCCGGCCTCGCGCCACGCGGTCACGGGATTTGTCTGGCCGCGCTCGGCCCGCTTCGAATGGCGGGCGCAGCAACTGATGGACGCGGGATTGATGGAGCCGGGGCAATGGTTCTGAGGAAAGGGGCATCCGCATGCGGATAAGAGCCGGCGAATGGATGGTCCTGGCCTTCACGCTGGCCTATGCGGCCGGTTTCGGGGCCTGGTTCCTGTCGATCGGCAACCACGAGTTCATCTGGTATCTCGTCACCATGGCCGGCCTGATCGCGCTGGTGGGCGCGACGATCCGGCGGGCGGAGTTTCCGCCTGCGCTCCTCTGGGCGCTGTCGCTCTGGGGGCTGGCGCACATGGCCGGCGGCGGCGTTCCGGTGGATGGGTCGGTGCTTTACAACCTGACCGTCCTGCCGCTTGGCGGCAGCGGCGAGATGCGGTTGCTCAAGTACGACCAGGTCGTCCACGCCTACGGCTTCGGCACCACCGCCTGGCTGCTCTGGCACCTGATGCAGCGCAACCACCCCGGCACGGCGCGCGGCTGGACGCTGCCGGTCTATTCCGCACTGGGGGCGATGGGGCTCGGTTCGGTGAACGAGATCATCGAGTTCGTCGCCGTCCTCGGCATCGCCGACACCAACGTCGGCGGCTACTACAACACCGCGCTCGATCTGGTCTTCAACGCGCTGGGGGCGACGCTTGCGGCCGTGATACTGGCCCTGAGGCACCCGCGCTGATCAGCGCCGCCTGAGCCGGATCACGACATCCACCCGAGAAACCTCCCCGCCCTGCGGCGCCGTGGGCAGGCGCGCGATCTCAAGCTCCTCTTTCGGGGCGTCGACAAGCTGCGAGGTCTCTTCCCAGAAGAAATGCGGGTGATCGTCCAGCCGCGTGTCGAAATAGCTGCGCGACCCGTCGACTGTAATCTCGGCCATCAGCCCCGCCTCGCAGAAGGCGCGGAGCGTGTTGTAGACGGTGGCCAGAGATACCCCCTCGCCGGCCTGACGGGCCGAGGCGTGCAGGCTTTCGGCCGTCACGTGCCGGTGCTCTCCGTCGCCGACCAGCAGCGTCGCCAGCGCAAGGCGCTGCCGCGTGGGCCTCAGCCCCGCATCGGCCAGCCAGCTTTCCGCACGCGCGACCGCGATATCGTCCATTCGCCGCTCCCGTCCTCGACTGCCTCCATTTAGACCGACAGGCATGCGAATTTCAATCATTCCAGACGGGAACCGGCGCATCGCCCCTGTCCAGCGACCTTGCATGGCCTTGCGCGGCGGTGCTAGAGGGGTTGGAAACATGGATCGGACAGGGACTTGACCGGATGTCACCATACCCGAGGAGCTTCGGTCGCGAAGACCTGCTGAAATGCGCGCGCGGAGAGCTGTTCGGGCCGGGCAACGCGCAACTGCCCGAACCGCCGATGCTGATGATGGACCGCATCACCGACATCTCGGAAGACGGCGGGCTGCACGGCAAGGGCCATGTGGTGGCCGAATTCGACATCCGCCCCGACCTGTGGTTCTTCGCCTGCCACTTCCCCGGCAACCCGATCATGCCCGGCTGCCTCGGCCTTGACGGGCTCTGGCAGCTGACCGGCTTCAACCTCGGCTGGCGCGGCTGGGAGGGGCGCGGCTACGCGCTCGGCGTGGGCGAGGTCAAGCTGACCGGCATGGTCCGCCCCGACCGCAAGATGCTGACCTACAAGGTCGATTTCACCAAGGCGATCCAGACCCGGCGGCTGACCATGGGCGTGGCCGACGGCATCGTCGAGGCGGACGGAGAGGTCATCTACCAGGTCAAGGACATGAAGGTGGCGCTCAGCGCCAACTGAGCGCGGCCGGCCCGCGCGCGACTTGCCCGCGGGTCACCGGGCGCGCGTCACCGCTTGCCCACCGCCACCCTCTGCCCTACACAGGCTGAAAGAAGTTCAGGGGAGCCTACATGCGCCGCGTCGTCATCACCGGGATCGGGATCGTCTCGCCCATCGGCAACAACGCCGCCGAGGTCGAGGCCTCGCTTCGGGCGGGCCGCTCGGGCATCGTCTTTGCCCCCGAATACGCCGAACACGGATTCCGCTGCCAGGTCCACGGCAAGCCGCAGATCGTGCTTGAGGAGCATATCGACAAGCGCAACCTGCGCTTCATGGGCGATGGCGCGGCCTTCAACTTCATCGCCATGGAACAGGCGATCGCCGACAGCGGCCTGACCGAGGCCGAGGTGTCGAACGACCGCACCGGCCTCATCATGGGGTCGGGCGGGCCGTCGACCAAGAACTTCTTCGTCGCCTTCGACGCGGTCATCAACAAGGGCAGCCCGAAGAAGATGGGCCCCTTCATGGTCACCCGCTGCATGTCCTCGACCAACTCCGCCTGCCTTGCCACGCCGTTCAAGATCAAGGGCGTGAACTATTCCATCACCTCGGCCTGCTCCACCT
This sequence comes from Albidovulum sediminis, assembly GCF_025380365.1. GTDB lineage: Bacteria > Pseudomonadota > Alphaproteobacteria > Rhodobacterales > Rhodobacteraceae > Albidovulum > Albidovulum sediminis. Next base: position 532,996 of record NZ_JAOCQF010000001.1, on the reverse strand, counting down.
CGGCGCATTGCATCGGTAACGGCACCGAACTGATCCAGATGGGCAAGCAGGACGTGGTCTTCGCCGGCGGCGGCGAGGAGCTGGACTGGACGCTGTCGTGCCTTTTCGACGCGATGGGGGCGATGTCCTCGAAGTACAACGACACGCCGACGACGGCCTCGCGCACCTATGACGCGACCCGCGACGGCTTCGTCATCGCCGGCGGCGGTGGCGTCGTGGTGCTGGAGGAGCTGAACCACGCCCTTGCGCGCGGCGCGAAGATCTACGGCGAGGTCACGGGCTATGGCGCCACCTCGGACGGCTACGACATGGTGGCCCCGTCCGGCGAAGGAGGCGAACGGTCGATGCGGCTGGCTGTCGCGACCCTGCCCGAGGGGCGCCGGATCGACTACATCAACAGCCACGGCACCTCGACCCCGGTGGGCGACGTGACCGAGATGGAGGCGATCCGCCGCGTCTTTGGCAAGGGCACCACACCCCCCGTCGCCTCGACGAAGTCGCTGACCGGCCATTCGCTGGGCGCCACCGGCGTGCACGAGGCGATCTATTCGCTGATCATGATGAACAAGGGCTTCATCGCCGCCTCGGCCAACATCACCACGCTCGACCCCGCGCTCGACCCGTCCGAGATCGTGACGGAACGGCGCGACGGCGTCGAGATCGACAGCGTGCTCTCCAACAGCTTCGGCTTCGGCGGGACCAACGCAACCCTCGTGATGAGCAAATATCTCGGGTGACCTGACATGGCAGGACTGATGACGGGAAAGCGCGGTCTGGTGATGGGCGTCGCGAACGAGCGGTCCATCGCCTGGGGCATCGCCTCGGCGCTTGCGGCAGAGGGCGCAGAGCTTGCCTTCTCCTACCAGGGCGAGGCGTTCGGGAAACGGGTGGAACCGCTTGCCGCCTCGGTCGGGTCGGATTTCCTGGTCGATGTCGACGTGACCGACGACGCAAGCCTTGCGGCCTGCTTCGGCGCGCTGAAGGATCGCTGGGGCACGATGGATTTCCTCGTCCACGCCATCGCCTTCTCGGACAAGAACGAGCTGACCGGCCGTTTCATCAACACCAGCCGGGACAACTTCTGCAATTCTCTGGTGATCTCCTGCTATTCCTTCATCGACGTCGCGCGCCGTGCGGCCGACCTGATGCCGGACGGTGGCAGCCTGATCACGCTGACCTATGGCGGCTCGAACCGGGTGACGCCCAACTACAACGTGATGGGCGTGGCCAAGGCGGCGCTGGAAAGTGCCACACGCTACCTCGCCAACGACCTCGGCCCGCAGAAGATCCGCGTCAACGCGATCTCGCCCGGCCCGATGAAGACGCTTGCCGGCGCGGCCATCGGCGGGGCGCGCGCGACCTTCCGCCATACCGAGGCGAACGCACCCCTGCGCGCCAACGCGACGCTTGAGGCGATCGGCGGCACCGCGGTCTATCTCTGTTCCGACTTCGGCGTCTGCACCACGGGCGAGATCATCCGGGTCGACGGCGGCTACCACGTCCTGGGCATGCCGCAGGCGGAAAACCTCTGATCAGCGCTCGCGCGCGTCGCGATCGGGGTGAAGATCCTCGCGCAACGCCTTGTTTCGCGACTGAAACGCCTCGGCGTCGCCGTAGTCGGTGAAGTCCCCGTAGCGGTCATGCGGGTCGGCTGGGTTCACGGCATGGCGGATCGGGCACCAGTATTGCTCGGTTCGCGCCGCCACCTCGCGCACCAGCGAGATCACCCCGTTGACATAGCCGCAGTAAAGGCAGTTCAGCTTCTGCAGGCCGTTCAGATAGGCCAGCCGGTGGCGGTCGATGATGATGTGGTCGCCGCGCCGCACCCTGGCGATGCCATAGACGGGAAAGCAGATCGCCTGATAGACCGCGACGCAGAGGTCGAGGGCTGCGAAGGGGACGATCAGCCCGTAGATGACAGGCGCGGTCAGGACCACGCGCGGTCGGGCATGCAGGATGTAGCCTGGCAGCCGTTCGCGGATGGCGCGGTGCGCGTCGCGGATCTCAGTGTCGAAGACCGCGCGGCCCCGCTCCATCCGGTAGCGCAGACGCGCGCGCCCCTCGGCCAGATCGCGGTCGATCTCTGCGCGGGATTCCCTCAGCAGCGCCTTCAGACGCTCGAACGGGCTGGTCATCGCGGCCTCCGTTTCGCTTCTGCCTGCCAGGTTGTTTCAGCACGGAACCGGCGCTGGGGCCAGTGGCCCCGTCCATCCTGCCCGCCGGCGCGATCACGAGGCTGCGCGCGGGGCGATTCCGCCCTTGCACCTGCCCGGCGGCGCCGTCAGTCTGCCGCCCGAGGGAGGACACCATGCCGATCAAGGTCTGCATCTTCGACGCCTATGGAACGCTTTTCGACGTGGCGGCCGCTGCACGGCTCGCCGCCGCCGAACCGGGGCGAGGGGCGCTGGCCGCCGCCTGGCCGCGGCTGGCCGACGACTGGCGGCGCAAGCAGTTGGAATACAGCTGGCTGCGCGCGGTCATGGGCGCCCATATCCCCTTCTGGCAGGTCACGCAGGACGGGCTTGACTGGGCGCTCGAGGCCTCGGGGCTGACCGACCTCGAAACGCGGGAGCGGCTCTTGGCGCTTTACTGGGAACTGCCGGCCTATCCGGAGGTGCCGGCGATGCTCGCGCGGCTGAAGGCGGAGGGGTTTGCCACCGCGATCCTGTCGAACGGCTCGCCCGACATGCTCCGCGGCGCGGTCTCCTCGGCGGGCATTGGCGCATTGCTCGACGACATGCTGTCGGTCGAAAGCGTGGGCGTCTTCAAGCCCGCGCCGGCGGTCTACCGTCTGGTCACCGACCGCTTCGGCTGTTCCGCGGACGAGGTGCTCTTCGTCTCCTCGAACGGATGGGACGCGGCGGCAGCTTCGGCCTACGGCTTCCGCGTGGCCTGGGTGAACCGCGCAGGCCAGCCGATGGACCGGCTGCCCGGACGGCCGCACCACGTGCTGGCCGATCTGACCTCGATCCCGGACCTCGCCCGCGCATGACGCTTCGGCATTTCACCGCCTCGGACGGCGCCCGCCTCGCCTACCGGGACGAGGGCTCGGGCACGCCCGTCCTCTGCCTTGCGGGCCTCACCCGGTCCTCGACCGATTTCGACTTCCTGGCGCCGTACCTCCCCGGCGTCCGCCTGATCCGGGCGGATTACCGTGGCCGCGGCGCGTCGGACTGGACGGGGGCGGAAAGCTACACCATCCCGCGCGAGGCGCAGGATGCACTGGAGCTTCTCAACCACCTGGGGATCGGCCGGGCGGCGATCCTCGGCACCTCGCGCGGGGGGTTGATCGGCATGGCGCTGGCCGCGACCGCGAGGGACCGGCTGGCGGGCCTTTGCCTGAACGACATCGGCCCGGTGATCGAGCGCGCGGGGCTGGACCGCATCTGCGACTATGTCGGGCGCAACCCGGCGGCGCGCACCATCGCCGACCTGGTGGCGAAGCTGCCCCGCACCATGCCGGGGTTCGAGGGCGTCCCGCCCGAACGCTGGACCGACTTCGCCCGCCAGCTTTACGAGGAGACGCCGGCCGGGCTGACGATCCGCTACGACCCCGCGCTGCGCGAGAGCTTCCTGGCCGGCTACCGCGCGCCGGTGGCCGATCTCTGGCCGCTCTTCGACGCCTGCGCGGGCCTGCCGCTGGCGCTGGTCCGGGGCGCGAACTCCGACCTGCTGACCCCAGATACGGCTGCCGACATGCGGCGCCGTCGGCCCGACATGATATTCGCCGAGGTGCCCGGCCGCGCCCATGTCCCGTTCCTCGACGAACCCGAAAGCCTGGAGGCGATCCGGGCCTGGCTGGAGCGCATCCGATGAACATCGACATGATCCGTGCGGCCGAGGCGCGCCTCAGGGGCGCAGTGCGGGAAACGCCGCTGCTGACCTCCCCCGCGCTGGACGCCATCGCCGGGCGGCGGGTGCTGGTGAAGGCCGAATGCCTTCAGCACACCGGGTCGTTCAAGGCGCGCGGCGGCTGGTCGGCCGTTTCCGCCCTGCCCGAGGCGGATCGCCGGCGCGGCGTCATCGCCTATTCCTCGGGCAACCACGCGCAGGGCGTTGCCCGCGCGGCCGCGGCGCATGGCGCGCCCGCCGTCATCGTCATGCCTTCGGACGCGCCGGCGGTGAAGATCGCCAACACCCGCGCCCTGGGCGCCGAGGTCGTGCTTTACGAGCGCGCGACCGAGGATCGCGACGCCATCGGCACCGCCATCGCCGCGGCGCGCGGCCTGACGCTGATCCGGCCTTTCGACGACCCGCTGGTGATCGCGGGACAGGGGACCACCGGGCTCGAGATCGCGCGGCAGGCGGCGGCACTTGGCGTGACGCGGGCCGAGGTCGCGGTGCCCTGCGGCGGCGGCGGCCTGTCCGCCGGAATCGCGCTCGCGCTCGAGGCCGAGGCGCCGGGCTTTCGCCTGCGCACCGCCGAGCCCGAGGGGTTCGACGACACCGCCCGCTCGCTCGCCGCGGGCCGGATCCTGCGCAACACCCGCCTGTCCGGCTCGCTCTGCGATGCGATCGTGACGCCGGAGCCGGGCAAGTTGACCTTCCCGATCCTCGCCGGTCTCGCCGGCCCCGGCCTTGTCGTGACCGAGGAGGAGGCGCTGCGCGCCATGGCGATGGCCTTCGCCCATCTGCGCATCGTGGTGGAGCCGGGCGGCGCGGTGGCGCTGGCGGCGGCCCTTTACCACTCCGACGACATCGAGGGCGATACGGTGATCGCCGTCTGTTCGGGCGGCAACGTCGATCCGGCCGTCTTCTCTCGCGCCCTGTCGATGCTGGGGGACGCATGAACATCCTCGACCTCGGCGACACCCATATCCACTGGCGCGAGGATGGCGACCTCGCCGGAGCGCCGGTGGTCTTCTCCCACGCGCTCGGCAGCGACCTCAGGATGTGGGACAAGATCGTGCCCCTGATGCCCGCGGGCCTCCGGCTGATCCGCTATGACACCCGCGGCCACGGCCTTTCGGCCTGCCCCGCCGGGCCCTACGCGATGGGCGCGCTCATCCGCGACGCGGAACGCCTGCTGGAGGCACTGGACATCCGCGACTGCGCCTTCGTCGGCCTGTCGATGGGCGGGCTGATCGCGCAGGGGCTGGCGGTCAAGCGGCTGGACCTCGTGCGCGCCATGGTCCTGTCGAACACCGCCGCCAAGATCGGGACGCCGCAGATCTGGGCCGACCGCATCGCGGCGGTCCGAGCCGAGGGGATCGAGGGTATCGCCGACGCGGTCATGCAGCGCTGGTTCTCGCGCCGGTTTCGTGAAACCGCGGAGCTGAAGGGCTGGCGCGCGATGCTGGTGCGCACGCCGGCCGACGGCTACGCCGGCTGTTCGGCCGCCATCGCGGGGGCGGACTTCCTCACCCCCACCTCTGGGCTGACGCTCCCCACACTCGTCCTCGCCGGGTCCGAGGACGGATCGACGCCGCCCGACCTCGTGCGCGAGACCGCCGACCTGGTGCGCGGCAGCCGCTTCCACCTGATCCGCGGCGCGGGCCACCTGCCCCCGGTCGAGGCGCCCGAGGACTTTGCCGCGGTCCTCGCCGGTTTCCTGCGCGGGATCGGCCATGTCTGAGGGTCGGGCATGGCACGCTTCCTGCTGATCCACGGCTCCTGCCACGGCGCCTGGTGCTGGCGGGCGACCGCCGAGGCGCTGGCGCGCCTTGGCCATGCCGCCCGCGCCATCGACCTGCCCGCCCACGGCAGCGACCCGACGCCCGCGGCGGTGGCCACGCTTCAGGGCTACGCCGACGCGATCCTCGCCGCCACCGACGACCCCTGTTTCCATGACGGTCCGGCCGTTCTCGTCGCCCATTCCGCCGGCGGCTATCCGGCCACGCTGGCCGCAGCCCTTGCGCCCGGCCGCATCGGGCAGGTGATCTACCTCTGCGCCTATGTCCCCGTCCCCGGCCGGTCGATGATCGACCTGCGCCGCGCCGGGCCGCGCCAGCCGCTTGCCGGCGTGGTCCGCGCCGATTCGGGCGGGGTGACCTATTCCGCCGATCCCGCGGGCGCCCGGCGCACCTTCTACCACGACTGCCCCGAAGGCGCGGTCGCAGACGCCCTGCCCCGCCTCTGCCCCGAGCCGATCGCCCCGCAGGCAACCCCGCTGCCCGCCGGAACCGAGACCCCGCCGCAGCCGCGCCATTACATCCTGTGCAAGGACGACCACACCATCCCCCCCGAGTACCAGGCCGAAATGGCGCGCCCCTTCGGCCCCGCCGTCAGCCGCCTGCCCTGCGGCCATTCCCCCTTCCTGACCGCGCCCGCGCGCCTGGCACGGATGCTCTCGGACATCGCCGGCACGGCCCCCCTTCCCTCCGCGCCCGGCCTTCGCTAGCGTGGCCCCGCCCGGCGAGCATTTCCGCGGGCCGGGACCCCCATGCAGAACCGCCTTGCCCTCATCTTCATCCTGGCGACCGTCGCCATCGATTCCATCGGCATCGGCATCATCTTTCCGGTGATGCCCGACCTCATGCGCGACGTGACCGGCGCCTCGCTTGCCGATGCGGCGCTGTGGGGCGGAGTTCTCGCCACCGCCTTCGCGGCGATGCAGTTCCTTTGCGGCCCGGTCGTCGGCAACCTTTCGGACCGCTTCGGCCGCCGGCCGGTGATGCTGGCCGCACTTGCCACCATGGCGCTCGACTACCTGGTGATGGCGCTGGCGCAGTCGGTCTGGCTGCTGCTGGCCGCGCGCGTCGTCGCAGGCGCGACCGCAGCCACCTATGCGACCGCGGGCGCCTACGTGGCCGACGTCTCCGGCCCCGAGGCGCGCGCCCGCAACTTCGGCCTGATCGGCGCGGCCTTCGGCGTGGGCTTCGTCCTCGGCCCGCTGATCGGCGGCGCGGCCTCGGTCCTCGACGTGCGCGCGCCCTTCTACGCCGCCGCCGCGATTGCCGCCGCGAACTTCGTTTTCGGGTACTTCATCCTGCCCGAAAGCCTGCCCGAAAACCGCCGCCGCGCGATCAGCATCGCCCGCGCCAATCCCTTCGCCTCGTTCCGCGCCATCGGCCACCTGCCGGGACTGCGCCGCTACCTGGTGGTCATGTTCCTCTACACCGTCTGCTTCACCGCCTACCCGGCGGTCTGGTCCTACTTCGGCGCCGCGCAGTTCGGCTGGGACGGCTGGTGGAACGGCCTCTCGCTCGCCTTCTTCGGCATCTTCATGGCGCTGGTCCAGGGCCTCGGCGTCGGCCCCGCCACCCGCATCTGGGGAGAGGAGCGGACGGCCGTCTACGGATCGGCCATGCATGTGCTGACCTTCGGCTTCTACGGCCTCGTCACCTCGGGCTTCTGGGCCATCGCCTTCACCCCCGTCGCGGCACTCGGCGATGTCGCGGGCCCGGCGATGCAGGGCCGCATGACCAACCTCACCCCCGAGGACCAGCAGGGAGAGCTGCAGGGCGTGATCGCCTCGGTCTCGGCGGTGGCCTCCACCGCCTCGCCGCTCCTGATGACCTGGATCTTCGCCCATTTCACCCGCGCCGGCGCCCCCCATCACTGGCCCGGCGCCCCGTTCATGCTCTCGGCCGCGATCATGGTCGTTTGCGTCCTGATCCTTGTCGCGCCCGCGCGCGCGGCCGCCCTGCCCACCCGCCAGACTTGAGGCGGAACGGGGGGGAGCGGCCATGACTCAGGTGAAAGCGGCGGTCTGCAATGCCTTCGGCGCGCCCCTCGGGGTCGAGACCCTGACCCTGCGCGCGCCCGGCCCCGGCGAGGTCGAGGTGTCGATCGAGGCCTGCGCGATCTGCCACTCCGACATCACCTATATCGACGGCGGCTGGGGCGGCGACCTTCCGGCCGTCTTCGGACATGAGGCAGCGGGCCGTGTCACCGCCGTGGGTCCGGGCGTCACCGGCGCAGCACCGGGCGATGCGGTCCTCGTCACGCTGATCCGCGCCTGCGGCCGCTGCGCGCGCTGCGCCTCGGGACGGCCGACCCTCTGCGCCGATCCGCCACGGACGCCGCCGCCCTTCACCCGCGCCGACGGATCGCCGGTGGTGCAGGGCCTCGACTGCGGCGCCTTCGCCGAACGCACGGTCGTGCATGAAAGCCAGATCGCCCCCCTGCCCGAGGGCATCCCGATGGCGGCGGCGGCCCTCCTCTCCTGCGGAGTCATCACCGGACTCGGCGCCGCGGTCAACACCGCCCGCATCCGCCCGGGCGAGGTCGCGGTGGTCATCGGCGCGGGCGGGGTCGGGCTGAACGCGATCCAGGGCGCGCGGCTTGCCGGCGCGGCACGCATCATCGCCGTCGACACCAACCCCGCCAAGCTCGCGGCCGCGCGCGATTTCGGCGCCACCGACGGGATCCTCGCCACCGACCCGAAGCCCTGGTCCGCCGCCCGAAAGATCGCCGGCCGCGGCGCCGACGCCGTCCTCGTCACCGTCGGCGCCATCCCCGCCTACGACACCGCCCCCCGCTACCTCGCCCCCGGTGGCCGCCTCGTCGCGGTCGGCATGCCGCATTCGGGCGCCACATCGGCTTGGGAACCGGTGGTCCTCGCCGCCACCGGCCAGGCCATCGCCGGCTCCTTCATGGGCGACACGGTCCTTGCCCGCGACATCCCCTGGATCCTCGATCTCTACCGCCAGGGCCGCCTCCGGCTCGACGAACTCGTCTCCGGCCGCTGGCCCCTCGACGCGATCAACGACGCCATCGCCGACACCCGATCGGGAGCTGCCCGCCGCAATGTCCTGATCTTCTGACTTCTTCTTTTCCCAAATATCCCGCGGGGGGGGGGGGACTGGGGAACCCAGTCCCGGGGGGCGCGAAGCCCCCCGCTCCCCGCCAGAACCGGAGGAACCATGCGTCTCAAGGATCTCGAGATCTTCACCGTCGCCCCCCCTGCCCCCGGCTGGGGCGGGCGCTACTGGATCTTCGTCAAGCTGACGACCGACGACGGCATCACGGGCTACGGCGAATGCTACGCCTCCTCGGTCGGGCCGAAGGCGATGGAGGCGGTGATCACCGACGTCTTCAACCGTCACATGGCGGGCGAAAGCCCCGAGATGATCGAGCTGATGTTCCGCCGCGCCTATTCCTCGGGCTTCACCCAGCGGCCGGACCTGACCGTCATGGGCGCCTTCTCGGGACTGGAGATCGCCTGCTGGGACATCCTCGGCAAGGCGCGCGGGCGGCCCGTCCACGCGCTTCTCGGCGGCAAGATCAACGAACGCCTGCGCTCCTACACCTATCTCTACCCCGAACCGGGCAAGGAATCGGGCGAGTTCTGGGTCAATGCCGACATGACCGCAGAGGCCGCGGCGCGCTTCGTCGACATGGGCTTCACCGCGGTGAAGTTCGACCCCGCCGGTCCCTACACGATCCGCGGCGGGCACGATCCGAGCCAGTCCGACATCAGCCGCTCCGCCCTCTTCTGCAAGCGCATCCGCGAGGCGGTGGGCGACCGCGCCGACCTTCTCTTCGGCACGCATGGCCAGTTCAACGTGGCGGGCGCGGTGCGGCTTGCGCAGGCGATCGAACCCTACGGACCGCTCTGGTACGAGGAACCGATCCCGCCCGACAACCTCCTGGACTTCGCCGAGGTGCAGAAGGCGGTGCGCATTCCCGTCGCCACCGGCGAACGCTTCACCACCAAGGCCGAGTTCGCCACCGTGCTCCGCACCGGCGGCGCGCGCATCCTGCAACCGGCACTCGGCCGCGCAGGCGGTATCTGGGAATGCAAGAAGATCGCCGCCATCGCCGAGGTCTTCACCGCCCAGATGGCGCCGCACCTTTACGCCGGGCCGGTCGAATGGGCGGCCAACATCCATCTTGGCGCCTCGATCCCCAACCTCCTCATGGTCGAGACGATCGAGACCGGCGGCGCCTTCCACCTCAAGCTTATAAAGAACTCGATCCGGTGGGAGGACGGCCATGTCATCGTCCCCGACGCGCCCGGCCTCGGCATCGAGTTCGACGAGGATCTGGCCCGCGCCCATCCCTACACCGGGACCGGCCTTCACCTGCAGATGCAGGAGGCGCCCTGCGACTATTCAAGGCCCAACTGGTTCGAGGGTGGCGCGCCGACGACGAAACGGCCGGACTGACGGGCCCGATCAGCGGGGCGGCCGGACCCTCTGGGTTTGCACGCCCAGCCCCGCGATGCCGAGGCGCATGACCTCGCCGCCCTTCAGGTAGACGGGCGGCTTCTGGCCCATGCCCACCCCCGGCGGCGTGCCGGTGGAGATCACGTCGCCGGGCTGGAGCGACATGAACTGGCTGACGTAGTGGATCAGGAAGGGCACGCGGAAGACCATCGTCGCGGTCGATCCGTCCTGGTAGCGGTGTCCATCGACCTCAAGCCACATCGGCAGGGCGTCGATGTCACCCGCCTCATCCGGTGTCACCAGCCAGGGGCCGATCGGCCCGAAGGTGTCGCAGCCCTTGCCCTTGTCCCAGGTGCCGGCGCGATTCATCTGGAAATCGCGTTCGGAAATGTCGTTGACCACGCAGTAGCCGGCGACATGCGACAGTGCCTCCGCCTCCTCGATGTAGCGGCCGGGCCTGCCGATGACGACGGCCAGTTCCACCTCCCAGTCGGTCTTGACCGATCCGCGCGGGATCTCCACGTCGTCGTCCGGCCCGATGACCGCCGAGGTCCACTTGTTGAAGATCACCGGCTCCGGCGGCACCGGCAGGCCGCTTTCGGCGGCGTGGTCGGCATAGTTCAGCCCGATGCAGACGAACTTGCCGATCCGGCCGACGCAGGGGCCAAGCCTGAGGTCGGCCTGCGGGGTTCCGGGCACCAGCGGCAGGCTTTCGGGGTCGAGCGCGGCAAGTGCGGCAAGGCCTTCGGGCAGAAGTGCGGCCCCCGCAAGGTCGTCGATCCGCCCCGACAGGTCGCGCACGCGGCCCGCGCCGTCGAGCATCCCCGGCCGTTCCTGCCCCGCCGGGCCAAAGCGCACAAGTTTCATCGTCCCGTTCCCGTCGCTGTTCTCAGATCGTGGCACCACCGTCCACCAGCATCGCCTGCCCGGTGACATAGCGGCTTTCGTCCGACAGCAGATAGACGACAAGCGGGGTGATGTCGTCAACCGTGGCAAGCCGCCCCATCGGCTGGCGGGCGATGAAGTCGCGCTCCGCCTGCGCCGGGTCGGCCTGCGCGGCGATGCGCCCGCGCAGCGACGGCGTGTCGACCGTGCCGGGGCAGATCGCGTTCACGCGCAGCCCCTGCCGGACGTAATCCGCCGCCACCGCCTTGGTAAGCCCGATCACCGCGGCCTTTGTCGCGCCATAGGCGGTGCGGTTCGGAAAGCCTTTGATCGAGGACGCCATGGAGGCCATGTTGAGGATCGCGGCCGTTCCCGTGGCCTCTGCGCGCGCCAGCATCCCCGGCAGGAAGGCCCGCGTCATCCGCATCATCGAGGTGACGTTGAGCGTGAAGGCGGCGTCCCAGTCGGCGTCGGTCAGTTCAAGGATGCTGCCGTGGTGGACGAAGCCCGCGACGTTGAAAAGCGCGTCGATCCCGTCCACCTCGGCCGCGAAGGCGAGGATCGCCGCGGGATCGGTCACGTCGAGCCGTGCGGTCTCCATGCCCTGAAGGCCTCGCAGAAGCTCCGTGTTCACATCCGTGGCGATCACGCGCGCGCCCTCGCCTGCGCAGGCGATCGCGGCGGCGCGCCCGATGCCTTGCCCGCAGGCCGTCATCACCACCGTCTTGCCCCGCAGTCGCCCCGTGCCGCCGCCCGTGCCGCCGCCCGTGTTCCCCATCGCCATCCTCCGCCGCTGCGCGCCCGCAGGGGTAAATCCGTCACGAACCGACGACGATGGCAACCGGATTCGCCCCTTTCGGGTCGACGCTCTGCGGCTGCGGGCGGCGCGAGACCGCGCGGCGCGCGCAGTTGGCCCCGTTCCTGCCCCGCCCCGCGCCGCTGCCAGGGCACACCGGCTGCCCCGCCGGCGAGCGGGGACGGGACCGTTCGAGGGCGGGCAACGCGCGGACGCGACCGGGAAGAGGCGAGAGGCAGAAGGGGGGGCGGGGGCGCACCACTCCGGTCCCGCCCGTGCCGGCCACCGGCAGGGGCATCGGCACCGGCTCCCGTCACGGCCCGGAGTGGATCGACCGCACCGGCACCGGCCCCGTCGTGCGGCAAGGCCGCCGCTAGAAAGGCGCCGCCAGACCGCGCGCGACCTGCGTGGGCGGGCGCGCCCTTCCCCGCGCCGCCGCGGTTGAATACCACGCGAATGCCCGTTCGGGGGCCACACCCGGCGCCCTCCGCGCCGGGCCATTCTTCCCCTCCGCTCCGGACATGTCCGGCCTGCCGCCCGCGCGGCAGACCGACCGCAGGTCCAGCCTCAGGCGGCGGCGTCGCGGTCGGGGCGATCGATCGTCGTGCGGCCGCGCCCCATGTGCTTGGAGTGATAGAGCGCCGCGTCCGCATCCTCGATCAGGCGGCGCGGATCGGGGCGGTCGTAGCTGACCGAACGGGCGATGCCGATGCTGCCGGAGATCCGGCAGGTGGCGCCGTCGTAGTCGATCGGCTGTTCCAGCGCCGCAATGATCCGCCCGGAGATCCCGGCCAACGTGTCAATCTCGGTCGCGCCGGTCAGGATCGCCATGAACTCGTCCCCGCCGACCCGGGCGACGACATCGTTCTGGCGCAACTGCGCGCGCAGGATGCGGGCGACCTCGGTCAGGACCACGTCGCCTGCGCCATGGCCAAGCGCATCGTTGACCTGCTTGAACCGGTCGAGGTCGAGATGCAGGACCGAGAAGGTCGCGCCGCGCGCCACCCCGGCGACGGCGCGGTCCAGCGCCAGGTCGAAGGCGCGGCGGTTGGACAGCCCTGTCAGCGGGTCGGTCAGCGCCTGCGCCTCGGCCGTCCTGCGGGCCGACTGCAGGCGCTGGTTGAGCGATTTCAGCTCCCCCATCACCGCCGCCTTGACCTCGGTCAGGTAGAGCAGTTCCACCGTCAGGTCCGTGGGCGCGAAATCCGCATGGCTCAGCCCGTGGTCGCGCACCGCCTCGGCGGCGGAGATGCCGAAGGACAGGTTGACGATCGCCCCCTCGCCCGGCCCCAGGCACACCAGGTGCCCGCGAAGCTGGCGCGCGGGGTCGGCGCGGAAGCGGACCATGATCTTGCGGTCACTGATGGCAAACAGATCGGACAGCGATTGGGCCGGCCGGGGTCGCGTGACCTCGAACAAGTCGAGGAATCGGCGGCCCACAAGGTCGATGTCGCCGCAGATGCGCCGCAGCGTCGGGCCGGCCGCGCGGACATGGCCGCTTTCGGACAGGACCGCGTGCATCGGCAAGAGCCGCGCCAGCCCGTCCAGCGGGATCGCGGCCGGCGCGGGGCGGGGCGGGCCATCCATCATCGCCCGCTCCCGAGTGCGAGGTCGAACCGCCGCCCCTCGGCGAAGCGGGACTGCAACAGTTCGATCCCGACCGCCTCCGCCCCCTCCTCGGCGTCGATGAGCGCGAGCGCGCCGTAATCGTCGGCCATCGCGCGCAGGATGCCCGCGAAGACGGCGCCATAGCCGCGACGCCCCGCGCAGGCGAGGCGGTAGCGGTCGGGGCCGACCGGGATCAAGCGGATGTCGGGCAGATCAAGTTCGGGCACCGCAAGATGCGCGCGTTCGGTCAGTTCGTCGAGCGAATGAAGGAAATCGATGTAGTCGACGCCGCCGAAGCGCAGAAGCCGGCGCAGCGGTTCGAGCGAGGCGAGGTAGGTCCCGAGATCCTCCAGCAGCGCCTCCCTCGGCCGGTCAAGCTCGCGCGCGGCCACGTCGATCACCCGGTCTGTCAGCGCCTCGGCATAGGTCAGCATGGTCTCGAACCCCTCGGCCGAGACATCCGTAGCCGCGGCCACGCGCGTCCATAGCGCGGCCCCGTAGGTGTCGCGCAGGAAGCACTGGATCGAGCGATTGATGAGTCCGTGCATGGCCAGCCTGCCCTCCTCGCGCAAGCCTAGCGTCCGCCGGGTTAAGAAAAGGCAAAGATCGCTGCGGCCCCATGCGGCCCGCTGCGGCTCCGGCGCTCAGAAGTCGGTGGGCGCGCCGCCCTCGGCCTTGCGGCGGGCGACGAAGGCGCTGAGTTCCTCGTGCACACCCGGATCCATCGGCGGAGCCTCGAACTCGGCCATGATCGCGCGGAAGATCCGGTGGGCGCGTTCGGGCGTCCACACCGCGCCGTCGATCTGCCAGGCCTCGAAGTTGCGCCAGTCGCTGACGAAGGGCTGGTAAAAGGCGGTGGTGTAGCGGTCCTGCGTGTGCTGGCAGCCGAAGTAATGGCCGTCGGGGCCCACCTCGGCGATGGTGCCGATGGCGATGTCCTCGGGCGTGGTCGCCCAGACCTCGGGCTCCATGTAGCGCTGGATCATCTGCAGCACTTCGCAGTCCATGATGAACTTCTCGGGGCTGGCGATCAGCCCACCCTCGAGCCAGCCGGCGGCGTGATAGACGAGGTTGGTGCCCGACTGCACCGCCGCCCAGAGGCTGTTCGAGGTTTCCCACATCGCCTGGCCGTCGGGGATGTTGGCCGCGCAGACGCCGGAAGACCGGAGCGGCAGCCCGTAGAAACGCGCCATCTGCCCGGTCATCTGGGTCGCGCGCATGTATTCGGGCGTGCCGAAGGCGGGCGCGCCCGACTTCATGTCGACGTTGGAGGTGAAGGTGCCGATCATCACCGGCGCACCGGGGGCGACATACTGGATGAGCGCGATGGCCGCGAGCGCCTCGGCGATCGAGAGCGTCACCGCGCCCGCCATCGTCACCGGCGCCATCGCTCCTGCCAGCGTGAAGGGCGTCACGATCACCGCCTGCCCCGCCCGTGCCAGCCGCAACGCGCCGTCGATCATCGGGAAATCGTGCTTGAGCGGCGAGACGGAGTTGATGTTGGTGAACATCCGCGGCGTCGCACGGAACTCCTCATGGCTGAGGCCGCCGGCGATGCGCACCATCTCCATCGCGTCCTCGACCCGCTCCTTGCCGAGGCTGTAGGCATGCACGACCTTGTCGGTCAGGACGAGCTTTTCGTAGACGCAGTCGAGGTGGCGCACCGAGGGGTGGATGTCGATCGGCTCCACCGGGTAGCCGCCGGCGAAGTGGATGCAGTTGAAATACTGCGTCAGCTTGATGAAGTCGCGGAACCCGTCCATGAAGCCCGAGACCTTGCCGCGCTCCAGATCCCAGTAGTTCGGCGGCGAGGAGACGTTGCCGAACAGGATGTGCTTGCCGCCCATCGGCAGGATCCGGTCGGGGTTGCGCGGGGTGATGGTGAACTCGGCCGGCGCGCGGGCCACCATCTCCATCACGAAATCCTCGTCCATCCGAACGGTCTGGCCCTCGACCCGGCATCCCGCCTGCGCGAACAGGCCCAGCGCCTCGTCGTTGAGGAAGCGGATGCCGATGTCCTTGAGGATGCGCATGGCGCCCTTGTGGATCGCCTCGACCCCCTCCGGTCCCATCGGCTCGATCGGCCGGTCGGGGTTGACCGGGATGCGCCAGGACATCTGCGAAATCGCCTGGCCACCGGCGCGCCGCGCGTTGCCGGTGCGTCCCCCGCTGCGCTTGCGTTTCAGATCGTCGGACATCGCGGCCTCCCCCGTCTTTCCTGCACAATCGAAGGCCGGTGCGCGGGGTTCGCCAACTTTCGCGACAGAATGTGTCGTATTTGCGCTTTCAGCCCGCCGCAGCCGCCGCGCCGGCACGCGCGACCCAGTCCGGCAGGTGGCCAATGTGGGGAAGGACCACGTCGGCATGGGGGGCAAGCTCGTCCGGTCCCGCGATCCCGGTCAGGACACCGACGGTCTGCATCCCGGCGGCACGCCCCGCGACAAGGTCATGCACGCTGTCGCCGACCATCGCCACCTCGGCCGGGTCCAGGCCCGCGCTGGCTGCGAAGGCCAGAAGCGGCCCCGGCTCCGGCTTGGCGCCATAGCCGCTGTCGAAGCCCGACACGAAATCGAAATAGCGCGTCACCCCGGCCTGTTCGAGATGCGCGCGCGCGGGCACGACGAAATCGTTGGTGGCCAGGCCGATGCTGAGCCCCGCCCCCTTCAGCGTGGCAAAGAGCGGCGGCAGGTCGGTCGCGGCGACCAGGTCGGTTTCGGTCGCCAGCGAGGACATGCGCGCCACAAGTGCGGCGCGATCCGTCCCCGGCAGATGCGGCATCATCGCATCCGCGATCTCGGACGGGGTGTGGGCGATGACGTAGCTGTCGGGCGCGAAATCGCCGGTGGCGAGGTCATAGCCGATCGCCCGGCCGATTCCCGCGGCACGGGCTTCCTCGCCCGCGGTCAGTTCCAGCAGAAGCCTGCGGGTCCAGACGCTCCATGTCGCGCGGAAATCAAAGAGCGTTCCGTCCTTGTCGAACACCAGACCCCGGATCGCGCGCATCGGTTCCTCCGCCCTGAAAGCCGCGCGACACTGGCGGATTCGCCCAGGGCTGGCAAGGGCCGACCGGGTGATCAGCCCCTGCCGCTCGCGGCGATCAGCCCCCGCCGCACGCGGCGATCATCCCCAGTCGGGTGCGGCCCCCGGCAGGGCGGCGCGCGCCTGCCGAACCCGGTCATAGCCCAGCCCCGCGGAATCGCAGAAGGCGATTACCCAGGCGTCGTCCAGAAGCAGGAAATCGAGGACCGCGGCCAGGACTTCGGGTTCGCCCGCGCGCCGGCGAAGATCCTCGGGCATCAACCCCGACGATCCGAGGAAGGTCGAGAGCAACTCCGCGTCGCCCGCGATCCAGCCCAGCGCCCCGATCGCCACGGTTTCGGCACCTGCCCCTTCCTGCCGGATCTTGCTCAATTTCGCCGCCGCCCCGAAATCTTTTGTTAACCAGTTCGGGCGCAGGATGTGCGGACAGTGCAAACAAGTAAAGCGGGTAGACGGGTATCATGGCAGAGCGCATCCTTATCGTGGACGACATCGCGACGAACCGGATCGTGCTCAAGGTCAAGCTTGCCTCGGCCTTTTACGAGACGCTTCAGGCCGCTTGCGGGGGCGAGGCGATCGCCTTGGCCCGCCAGGCGCGGCCCGATCTCATCCTCCTCGACGTCGAACTGCCCGACATGAGCGGGCCGGAGGTCTGCGCGCGGCTGAAGGCCGACCCGCTCACCCGCGAGATTCCGGTGGTGATGGTGACCGCGCGGCAGGACGAGGCGCGCCGGATCGAGTCGCTGCGCGCCGGCGCCGCGGAGGTGTTCTGGAAGCCGATCGACGATTCGCTCCTTCTCGCCCGCCTGCGCTCGCTCCTGCGCGCGCGCGATGCCGGCGCGCAGTTCGGCATCGGGGGCGCCATGTGTCCGGTTCCCGGCTTCGGAGAAACCGAACCGGGGTTCGACGCGCCGGGACAGGTCGCCATCGTCACCCCGCGGCTCGACCGCGGCCTTGCCCTTCGCCGAGCGCTGGCGCGGGCGACGGCTGACCGCATCGTCGTGCTCGACGACACCGCCGCACTCGGCCTTTCGGCCGCTGGCCCGGTGCCCGACGTCTTTCTCGTCGCCATGGAGGCTGACCGGCCGGAGGCGACGTTGCGACTTCTGTCGGACCTGCGCTCGCGCCCGGCCAGCCGCCACTCGGCGGTCTGCCTGCTTCTGCCCCGCTCGGCCGGATCGCTGGCGGCCATCGCGCTCGATCTCGGGGCCGACGACCTGATCGACGGCGCCGCGCCGCCCGCCGAGATCGCGCTGAGACTCTCCTGCCAGCTGGCGCGCAAGCGGCGCGCGGACCGGATTCGCACCTCGCTCGCCGACGGGCTGCGGCTGGCGGTGACCGATCCGCTGACGGGCCTTCACAACCGCCGCTACGCCCTGCCCCAGCTGGCGCGGATGGACGAGGCCGCGCGCCGCTCCGGCACGGCGCTGGCGGTGATGGTCCTCGACCTCGACCGCTTCAAGGCGGTCAACGACAGCTTCGGCCATGCCGCGGGCGACGCCGTCCTGGTCGAGGTGGCCCGGCGCCTGCGCGCCAACCTGCGCCCGGACGACCTTGCCGCCCGCATCGGGGGTGAGGAATTCGTGGTCGCGGCCCCCGAAACCGCGCCCGGCGCGGCGCGCACCCTGGCCGAGCGCATCCGGCGCGCGGTCGAGGAACTGCCAGTGCGCCTGCCCAACGGCGACAGCGCCCGCGTCACCCTTTCGATCGGGCTGGCGATGGGCGGCGCGGCGCAGGCATCGCCCTCGGTCGACGTCCTGCTCGACGCGGCCGACCGCGCGCTCCTGCGGTCAAAGACCGAAGGGCGCAACCAGGTGACGGTCAGCCGCAGCGCCGCCTGAACCCTGCGGAAGGGTCGTCCATCGAAATGTTTCGGGGCAAACCCGGCCGCGCGGCACCGGCGGGAAAGGCACGACCTTCGCCGCCCTTCTCTCGGCCGGCGCCGCACCCCCGGCCGCTCCCCTGGCCGTATCCCTGGCCGCCCGCCGGCCCGCGCCACGGCGCGACCGGCGATCTGCCCGGTGTCAGTCGCGCTTGCGACCCAGCGCCTGCTCCAGCCGGTCGGCATAGGCCAGCCGTTCTTCCGGCGTCATCGCGGCCAGACGTTCGAGGAAAAGTTCCCGCCCTTCGTCAAGCCGCCTGGACGCGCGGCCAAGCTGGTGCTCCAGCACCTTCCCGGCGGCCTCGGGGTCGAAGGGGTCGGCGCGGATCACCTCAAGGAAGGCACGGACATCATCGCTCCGCTCGCGGTGCATCTCGCGCAGGGCGGGCATCCGGCGCAGCATCTCTTCGCGCATCGCGGCGCGGTCTGCACGGCCGAGCGATTCGAAATAGGGCGCAAAGGCCAGCCCGCCGCGGTCGCCCGGCCCCATGTCGCGGTGATGCCGGACCGCGGCCCCGGCGACAAGCCCGCCGAGCAGCAGATTGAGCGCGAGCGAGGCCACAAGCGCCACCGTCACGCCGCGCCCGGCACCGCCCCCGGCCTTGAGCGTCTCGTTCATACCCCATCCTCCGTCACCGCCAGCGCGACCAGGTCCGCCGGCCCGTAAAGCCAGCCCTCGGACCCCCCGGCATAGACATAACCGCCAAGCCCGCCGGCATCCGACAGGCCAAGCCACAACCCCGCACATCCCGCCGTCATCAGCCCGCCAAGGACCGGCCAGCCGCCAATGCTGTCCAGCACCGACCTGAAGGTGCCTTTCCCGCGCGGCGGTACCGGAGCCACAAGGGGCCGCCCCCGCGGCTGCAGCGCGCGTCCCTCGTCCGCGATGCGCGCCAGAAGCGCCTGCGAGGGGGCCGGCGGATCGGCCCGCGCCGCGGCGAAGAACGTCTCAAGCTCCATCTCTTCAGGCATCTCAGCCCTCCTCGTATCCCAGTTCATCGCGCCGTCCCGACAGTGCCGCCTGCAAGGCGCGCCGCCCGCGCGCGGTCAGGCTTTCCACCGCCTCGACGCCCACGTCCATGATCTCGGCGATCTCGGGGTTGGCGAGGCCCTCCAGATGGCGCAGCACCACCGCCTGACGCTGCCGTTCGGGCAGACACATCAGCGCCGCGCCCAAGGCCTGGGCCCGGTCCGCCTCGATCAGCGCCGAGACCGCGCCGGGCCTTCCGTCCGCCACCTCGCCCGCCTCGTCGAGCGGGCCCGTGCGGCGGCGGCGCAACCGGTCGGTCGCCAGGTTCACCGCCACGCGGTAAAGCCAGGTCGACACCCGCGCGCCGCCCGGCTGCCATCCGGGTGCTGCCCGCCAGAGCCGCAGCATCGCTTCCTGTGCGATGTCCTCGGCCTCTGCGGCATCGCCCAGCATGCGCTGCGCAACCCGGAAGGCGAGCGGGGCAAGCCGGTCTGCCAGGCTTCGGGCCGCGGCGGGATCGCCCGCGCCGTAAAGCGCCAGAAGCACCTCGTCCGAGGCAGCCTCGCCCGCGCCTTCCCGCGCCTTCCGTCCTGCCGCCGACTGCACGCGACTGCCCCGCCCTTCGTTCATAGCCCCGTGCGCCGGCAGGTCCGGCACACGGGAAGGGAAACCTCATGCCGCGATCCTAGCGGTTCCACATGTCGGGCGCACCCCACCCGAACCAGCCGCCGCCGTCATGCATGTGGCCGCCGTATCCCATGCCGCCGTCATGCATGCCGTGGCCGTGCCCGCCGCCGTGGCCGTAGCCGTGCCCCTGGCGGTCGCCGCGGCCGCGGCCCTCGCGCATCGACTGCATGCGCGCCTTTGCCGCCTCGAACTCGTCCGCGCTCACCGCGCCGTCACCATCGGCATCGGCGCGGTCGAACATGCGCGCGGGCATCGGCGGAGCCATCAGCTCCTCAAGGCCGAGCGCGCCGTCGCCGTCAAGGTCCTGCGCGGCGATCCGCGCTTCGGCCATGGCCTTCACGCGCTCGGCCATGCGGGCGGTCATGTGCGCCTCAAGCTCTGCGGCGGAAATCTTTCCGTCCTTGTCGGCGTCGATCCCCGACACCATGGCCAGCCGGTACGCCGCGAACTCCTCGGCGCTGACCTTGCCGTCGCCGTCGGCGTCAAGGGTCGCGAAATCCGGCATCATCGCGCCCATCATGCCCCCCATCATCTCGTCATCGGGGCCAAAGCCCATGCCCATGCCCATGCCCATGCCCTGGCCCAGTCCCTGACCCATGCCCATTCCCTGGCCCATGCCCTGGCCTTGGCCCATCCCCTGGCCCATGCCCTGCGCACCGGCAATCCCCGCACCGATCATTGCGCCACCCAAGGTCAGCGCCACGAGAATCGTTCTGGTCTTCATCGTCATCTCCTGCTTGCAATCGCCGGACGTCCTGTGCGCCCTCAGCAAGTCAAACGCACCGGCGCCCGGTTTCCGTCGCCAAGGCCCGCGACATTCCGGCGCAAGGCGGTCGCGCTTCCCAAAACGGGCGGCGGGTGCTACATGCGCCGCACAGGGATACGCGAGATCATGACCGACACCGACGAAACCGAACGGCCGATCAAGCCGGCCATGCTGCGCGGCTGGCGCCGCCGTTGCCCGAACTGCGGATCGGGCCCGCTGCTCACCGGCTATCTGAAGGTGCGCGAAAGCTGCGCCGTCTGCGGCGAGGAACTGCACCATCACCGCGCCGACGATGGCCCGGCCTATGTCACCATCATCATCGTCGGCCACCTGATGGCGCCGCTCCTGCTCTGGGTTTTCACCAAGTACCAGCCCGACCCCTGGATTCTCTCGACCAGTTTCGCGATCGGCTGCGTCGCGCTGTCGCTTTACCTCCTGCCGCGGCTCAAGGGCGTCTTCGTCGCGATCCAGTGGGCCAAGCGCATGCACGGCTTCGGCCTGCCAGAGCATGTCTGAGGCGTCGACCGCGCCCGACAAGACCGCCATCCGCAACGCGGCCACGGTGATCCTGTGGCGCGACGCGGGGGCCGGTCCCTCGGTCCTGATGGGCCAGCGCGGCGCCGGTGCGGCCTTCATGCCCTCGAAATATGTCTTTCCGGGCGGCGCGCTCGACCCGACCGATGCCGCCGTGCCGCTGGCGCGGCCGCTGCCGGAAACCTGCCAGCGCCGCCTTGGCGAGGTCGCGGAACCCGGCCTTGGCGCGGCGCTCGCGGCCTGCGCCGTGCGCGAGCTGTGGGAGGAGACCGGCCTGATCCTCGGCGCGCGCGGGGACTGGCCCGGCGCGGTTCCCGACGACTGGCGGGGCTTTGCCGCAAGCGGCCACCGCCCCGATGCCGGGCCCTTCGCCTTCGTCTTCCGCGCGATCACCCCGCCGGGCCGCACCCGCCGCTTCGACGCGCGCTTCTTCCTGGCCTCCGCCGACGATATCGTGGGCGATCCCGACAACTTTTCCCGCGCCTCGGACGAGTTGTCGCACCTGCACTGGGTGCCAATCACCGAGGCGCGGCGGCTGAACCTGCCCTTCATCACCGAGGTGGTTCTGGCCGAGGTCGGCGCGCTTCTGGCGCGCGGCGGGCGGCCCGACAGCGTGCCCTTCTTCGACAATTCGACCGACCGGCCGACGTTCCGCCGCCTCGCCTGAGCCTAGCCGAGCGCGAGCACGATCAGGAGGAGCGAGCCGACGACAAGCGCGATGCCCGCGCCTTCGCGCAGCCTGAGCCGTTCGCGGAAGAACAACGACGAGGCGATGAGGGTAAAGACAATCTCCACCTGCCCCACCGCGCGGACATAGGCGGCATTCTGGAGCGAGAAGGCCGCGAACCACCCCATTGAGCCGAAAACGCCGGTCAGCCCGACCGGCACGGTGCGCCGCCAGCGCGCCAGCACGCGCGACAACTCCCCAGGCTCGCGCCAGATCAGCCAGAGGCCCATGGCCAGGCTTTGCAGCACCGTCGCCGCCGCCAGCGCCACGACCGCGCGGGTCAGGAACGGCAGCGGCAGAAGGTCGAGCGTGGCGCCGCGGTAGCCGACGGCGGAGATGCCGAAGAGGCCGCCCGCCAGCACCCCGTAGACGACGGGGCGGCCGATGATCCGCGCCCCCGCACCCGGCCCGCGCGACAGCATCAGCACGCCCAGAAGGCCGATGCCGATCGCCACCCAGCCGAAGGCGCTGACCGGCTCGCCCAGCACCAGCGCGGAGAAAAGCGCGACCTGCACCGTCTCGGTCTTGGTAAACGCAACGCCGACGGCGAAGTTCCGCAGCGCGAACAGCGCCACGGTCAGGAAGGTCGCGACGATCTGCGCGAGGCCACCCACCACGACAAAGCCCCAGAACCGCGCCGAGGGCGCCGGAAGCCCCTCCCCGCCGAGCCAGAGCGCGCCCCCTGCACAGGCGCAGGCGACCGGCGCGGCGAAAAGGAACCGCGCGAAGGTGGCCCCCCCGGTCGACAGGCCCGCGCCCTGCAGCACCTTCTGCAGCATGAAGCGCAGCGTCTGCATCGCCGCCGCGGCCAGTGTGAAGACGATCCAGAGTTCCATGGCCCCTCCCGCCCGACGCTTGTCGCACGCGGCGGCGCGGGGGGAAAGGTCACTTCCGCCGCATCAGCGGATGCGGCACGGGGTCCTTCGCCTTCAGCAGGTGGCGGCGGAAGATCTCTCCGTACGAGGCGTAGAAATATCCGTCGTTGCGCTGCAGGAACGCCGCGCGGTTCTCCGCGTAAAGTCGTGGCAAGCGGTACCAGGCGACGCCGGGCTTGGTGTGGTGGACGATGTGGAGGTTGTTGTTGAGGAAGAGGAACGGCAGGATGCCCCCCTTTTCCACGATCACCGTGCGACCGCGCGCCAGTTCGTGCGCGCGATGTTCCAGGTAGGTGCGGATCTTCAGGATCGACATGCCCGCGTAGGTCGCCAGAAGGTAGGCCCCCCAGGGAAAGCCGGTGGCGCCGATCCAGAGCGCGACCAGCACCAGCCCCGCGCCATGCAGCGCCCAGTCGCGCGCGATGGCCCGCGCGGCCACGCGGTCGCCCGAACGCAGGGTGCGCAGGTCGCCGGCGATGAAGGACACCACCCCGATCCCCGGCCCGACCAGCATCCGCCCGGCCAGCGTATTGTTGAACCGCAGGAGCCTTTGGCGCCAGCGCGGCAGCCGATCCCACACCGCGGGGTCGAGGAAGTTCGACTCCGGGTCGTCATAGGGATCGGTCAGCCGTTCGTCGCGGTGATGCGCGAGGTGCGTATCGCGGAAACGCCCGTAGGGATAGGCGAGCCCCACCGGCAGGAAGACCAGCGCCTCGTTCAGCCAGCGGATGCGGAACGGGTGGCCGTGCAGAACCTCGTGCTGAAGCGAGGAATGAAGGACGATCGCCAGCACCAGGACGGCCAGCGCGAGCGGCAACCAGATATCTGCCAGCACCGTCGTCGCAAGCACCCAGCCCAGGTGCACCGCCACCAGCAGAAGAAACGTCGGCCACTCGACCCCGCCCTGGCGCTCAGACATGGCGTCGCCCTCCGGCCGCGCCGAGGCGCCCCCAGGACACTCGCGCCCAGCAGCGTTCGTAAAGGACATAGGCGGCGAACCCCAGGGCGGTGTTCGCAACCGCAAGCGCCCCGCCCAGCGCGGCCGACCCCGTCATCAAAAGCCCGACCAGCGACATCGACACCAGCCCCAGCAGGTTCCACAAGATCGCCTTCAGAATCGTGCGCCCGCGCGTGTCCATGTTGCCCCTCTGCCGTTTTTTCCGTGTTAGGACGGCGGGCGAAGATTTCGTATCCGGAATATGATTAACAATTCTCATCATCCGTGATTAAAATCATCACATGCTGAAAAAGACAGACAAACGAGATCGCGCCGCGCTGTTCCGCGAACGGCTCTCTCAGGCCATGGCCGACAAGGCCGAGACGCAAAGCGGCCTGGCCCGCAAGGTGGGGGTGGACCGGTCCACGATCTCTCAGCTTCTGGCGGGCGGCACGGCGCGGCTTCCGAACGCGCAGGTGGTGGCCGAATGCGCGGCGGCGCTGGCCGTCTCGGCCGACTGGCTGCTGGGCCTGACCGAACGGCCCGAACCGCTGGCGAACCTGCTGGCGACCTCGCTCACCCTGACCGAGGCGCCGCGCGCGCTCATCGACGAGACGATTTTCGGCTGGCACCAGGAGGCGGCCGGCTACAAGGTGCGCCATGTGCCCGCGACCCTGCCCGACATGCTCAAGACCCGAGAGATGCTGCGCTGGGAGTACGAGCCGCAACTGGGCCGCAGCGCCGATCAGGCCATAGGGGCGAGCGAGGACCGGCTGGAGTGGATGCGCTCGGCGCGCTCGGATTACGAGATTGCCATGCCGCTCCACGAACTGCGCGCCTTCGCCCGGGCCGAGGGCTATTATGCCGGCCTGCCCGCCCCGGTCCGGGCGGCGCAACTGGACCGGCTGGCCCAGATCAGCGACCAGCTTTATCCGCGCCTGAGGCTTTACGTCTTCGACGCGCGGCGGGTGTTCTCGGCGCCCGTCACCGTCTTCGGCCCGCTCTTGGCGGTGATCTACCTCGGCCGCCACTATGTCGCCTTTCGCGACAGCCAGCGGGTCGGCGCGATCACCCAGCACTTCGACTGGCTGGTGCGCGAGGCCGAAGTCGGCGCGCGGGATTTCCCCGCGCTCCTCAAGACCTTGCAGGACGAGGTCAGGGCGTCGCCGCGACCAGCCGGGCCAGATCGTAGCCGTTGAAGTCCAGCACGTCGCGCGCCGCCTGCATCAGGTCGCCGCGTGGCACCGGTTCGCGCGTCAGCACGCGCCCGAAGCTTCCGTCCGGGGTTCCCACGACCGCAACCCGGTTGTCGGCATCGGCCCAGAGGATCCACAGCGACTCTGCCCCCAGCGCGCCGCGGCGGGTGAACCGCCCCGGACCGGAGGGCATCGCCACCGTGTCGAGCGCGACCCTGCGGCCGTCGCGGCAGGCGCTGCCCGTCACCGCAAGCGATCCGTCGCCCCTTGGCACCCAGCGTTCGGAGACCGGCCCGCAGCCGACATCGCCCGCGAAGGCCGCCGCCAGATGCCACTCGCCCGCCATCCGCGCCGGGTCGAAGAGTGCGAGCGACGTCAGCGGCACGCCGGGGTCGCGCAGAGGCGCCACCGGGCCAACGCTGCACCCCGCCAGCAGTGCCAGAACCACGGCCAACCTCAGCCCCTTGCGCATCGCCCCGCCCCCTTGCCTGTTTGTCGCAGTCTCCGCACGCGCGGGCGAAAAGCGCAAGGGCGGATGCCATCCGGGCTTGCGTGCACCTGCCTTTGCGCAATACGAAATCGCTTGATGAAACCCGCAACCATCTTCGCCGCCGATCACGCCCCCCTCAACGTCGGCCTCCTGGTGATGGAGGAGACGAACGCGCTTGCCCTCGCCTCGGTGGTTGACCCGATGCGCGTGGCCAACCGTCGCGCCGGGCGCAGCCACTACCTCTGGCGCTACTACTCGGTCGCGGGCGGCCCGGTCCGCCTGACCGCCGGGATCGAGGTGCCGACCGAACCGCTAGGCGAGCGCATCGACTGCGACCTGCTGGTGCTGGTGGCGAGCTTCCGGCTGGCCGAACAGGCCACGCCGGCGCTGCTGGCGCGTCTCCGCCGTCTGGCACCGCGCCTGCGCGCCATGGCGGCGGTCGACGGCGCGGCCTGGTTTCTCGCCCGCGCGGGCCTTCTCGACGGCGTCCGCGCCACCGTCCACTGGGAGGATCTGGAAGCCTTCGCCGCCGCCTTCCCGGCCATCGACGTGCGCCGCGACCGCTACGTCGTCTCCGGCGACCGCATCACCACCGGGGGCGCCGCGCCGAGCCTTGAGCTGATGCTCGACCTGATCCGCGCGCGGCAGGGGGCGGAACTGGCGCTGAGCGTCGCGGGCACGCTTCTTTACGAACCCGTCCACGCCGCCGCGGCGCCGCAGCGCACGATGTCGGCCGCCCGCATCGCCCGCGCCGACCCCGCGCTCGGCCGCGCCGTGGCGATGATGGAGGCCGCGGTCGAAGACCCCCTGCCGGTGGCCGAGATCGCGCGCCGGATCGGCCTGTCGCCGCGCCGGCTGGAGATGCTGTTCCGCGCCCGCCTCGGAACCTCGCCTGGGCGCTTCTTCCTTGACCTCCGGCTCGAGGAGGCGCGGCGGATGGTGACCGACAGCCGCCTGCCGCTGCAGGAGATCGCCCTGCGTACCGGGTTTTCGGGCCAGGCCGCCTTTGCCCGCGCCTTCCGCGCCCGTTTCGGCGGTACCGCCAGCGCGCTCCGGGCCGGGCCGCCTCAGTAAGGCAGGGGATGGGCCCGGTGGGCGCCCGCGATCGCCGCCAGCACCTCGGCCGGCAACGCCAGGTCCGCAGCACCCAGCGCCACGTCAAGCTGCGCCAGCGTCGTCGCGCCGATGATCGGCAAGGCCGGGAAGGGCCGCGTCAGCGTCCAGGCGATGGCCATCTGCGCCGGGTCGAGCCCTGCGTCCCGCGCGATACCCAGGTAGGCGTCGACGGCCCCCCAGACGCGCGGCGTGATCCGCCCGCTCAGATCGGGGTTCAGCGACCGGCGCGACAGCGGCGGCGTCACGTCGCCCGCATACTTGCCCGTCAAAAGTCCGGTGGCGAGCGGCGAGAAGGCCATGAGCGTCACCGCCTCGTTGTGGCCAAGCTCGGCCAGGTCGGTGTCGTAAAGCCGGCAGAGCAGCGAATATTCGTTCTGCAGCGATACGGGACGCGGCCCAAGCCCCTGATCGGCCAGCCGCAGCCACTGCGCCATGCCCCAGGCGGTCTCGTTCGAGAGGCCCCAGTGGGCGATCTTGCCCTCGCGCACCAGGGCCGCGATCGTCTCCAGACACTCCGCCATGTTCGCCAGCGTCGCCGCGCGGTCCTGGCTTGAGGGGTCATAGGCCCAGTGCTTGCGGAAGAAGTAGCTGCCCCGGTTCGGCCAGTGAAACTGGTAGAGGTCGACATGGTCGGTCCTGAGCCGGCGGAGCGACCCTTCGAGCGCCTTTCGGATCGTCGGGCCATCGATGATCTCGCCCGGATCGCGTGCAAGCCCCCCCTCGCCCGCGATCTTGGTGGCGATGACCCAGTCGTCGCGCCGCCCGCCCTTCGCGATCCAGTTGCCGATGATCGCTTCCGTCCGTCCCACCGTCTCGCGCCGGACCGGGTTGACCGGATACATCTCGGCGGTGTCCATGAAGGTCACCCCGCGCTCGCCCGCCCGGTCGATCTGGGCATGCGCCTCGGCCTCGGGCGTCTGGTTGCCCCAGGTCATCGTTCCCAAGCAGAGGGCCGACACCTCCGGCCCACCCGCCCCCAGTCTTGTCGTTCGCATGTGTCCCCCGGTTCGGCTGTGTCCGCGCGACCTTGGCCCGCCCCCTCAGCGGGGTCAAGCCGGGGGCAAAGCCTCAGCCCTCGTCGCGCCAGCGGTTCACGATCGGATAGCGCCGGTCGAGCCAGAACGCCTTGCGCGTGATCCTCGCCCCCGGCGCGGCCTGGAAGCGCTTGTGCTCGCTGATGTAGACGAGGTGTTCGACCTTCTTCACCGTGGCGCGGTCGAAGCCCTCGGCGACGATCTCGGCCACCGCCATGTCGCCCTCGATCAGCCGTTCTAGGATGGCGTCCAGCACCGGATAGGGCGGCAGCGAATCCTCGTCCTTCTGGTTCGCGCGCAGTTCGGCCGAGGGCGCCTTGTCGATCACGCGCCCGGGGATGACCGCGCCCGCCGGCCCCTTCATCCAGGGGCGGTGGTTGGCGTTGCGCCAGCGGCAGGTCTCGAACACCCGCATCTTGTAAAGGTCCTTGATCGGGTTGTAGCCGCCCGCCATGTCGCCGTAGATCGTGGCATAGCCCACCGCCACCTCGGACTTGTTGCCGGTGGTCAGCAGCATCTCGCCGAACTTGTTCGAGATCGCCATCAGCAAAAGGCCGCGCAGGCGCGACTGCACGTTTTCCTCGGCCACGCCGAAGGGCGTGCCCTCGAAGAGCGGCCCCAGCGCCTCGGTCACCGCCGCGCGGGGCCCGGAAATCGGCACGGTGTCAAGCCGGCAGCCCAGCGCGGCTGCGACAGCGGCGGCATCCTCGAGCGAATCGGCGGAGGTGAATTCCGAGGGCAGCATGACGCAGCGGACGTTCCCGGGGCCGAGCGCGTCGGCGGCGATGGTGGCGACAAGGGCGCTGTCGATCCCGCCCGACAGGCCAAGCAGCACCTTCCCGAAGCCGCTTTTCGCCATGTAGTCCGACAGCGACAGGACCATCGCGCGATAGTCCTGTTCCCACTCGCCGGGGTGGACCGCACGCGCGCCCGTCTCGGCCCGCCAGCCGTCGGCATGGCGGGTGAAATCGACATGCGCGATCGTCTCTTCCCAGACCGGCAGCTGGGCGGCCAGCGCGCCGCCGGGGTTGATCACGAAGGACCCGCCGTCGAACAGCTGGTCGTCCTGGCCGCCGACGAAATTCAGGTAGACCATCGGCAGGCCGGTCTCGACCACGCGGGCCACCATCAGGTTCACCCGCCGGTCGAACTTGCCGCGGTAATAGGGCGAGCCGTTGGGGACCAGAAGGATCTCGGCCCCCGTCTCCGCCAGCGTCTCGCAGACGTCGGGAAACCACGCGTCCTCGCAGATCGGCGTGCCGATGCGGAGCGGGCCGATCCGGTAGGGGCCGGAGACCGGGCCCGATTCGAACAGCCGCTTTTCGTCGAAGACGCTGTAGTTCGGCAGGTGGTGCTTGAGGATGCGGGCCGCGACGCGCCCGCCTTCGCACACGTACCAGGCGTTGAAAAGCCGTCCCTCGTCGTCCAGCCAGGGCCCGCCGATGCCCAGTGCCGGCCCATCGGCGCAATCGCGCGCAAGCTCCTCGACCGCGCGCATGGCGTGGCGGGTGAAGGCGTTCTTCTTCACCAGGTCCTGGGTCTGGTAGCCGGTGACGAACATCTCGGGCAGCGCGACCATGGCCGCACCCGCGGCCTTGCCGGCCTCCCAGGCGGCGCGAGCTTTCGCGGCATTGGCCGCGATCGCGCCCACCGTCGGGTTGAGCTGCGCGAGCGTCAGGCGGAACGTGTCGGACATGCGGCACCCCATGCGTTTGCCCCCTCTTAGCAGACTGGCGCGCCAGCGGAAGCGGCAAGGCGGCCACCCGGCGCGGGACCGGGGCACGAGGCGCGGGGTGCTTGCCTCTGCCTCTACCCTTCAATAGGCTTCCGGCAAGACGCTTCGCCGGGGATGGTTCCGGCGGAGCAATCGGGTATTGCGGGGGCAGTCATGGTGACGAAGGGTATTGCGGCTTGTGGTCTGGCGCTGGCGCTTGCCTGCGCCTGGGGCCCGGCTGCGGCGCAGGATGTGGTGTCCAAGCAGTACGAGGACGGCGGCATCTACGAAGGCACCTTCAAGGACGGCAAGCAGCACGGACGCGGCACCTACCGGCTGCCCAACGGCTACGAATACTCCGGCGACTGGGTCGAGGGCGAGATCCTCGGCCAGGGCATCGCGCGCTATCCGAACGGCTCGGTCTACGAGGGCGCCTTCGTCAAGGGCAAGCCGCAGGGCAAGGGCAAGATCACCTTCGCCGACGGCGGCACCTATGAGGGCGACTGGGTCGCAGGCGAGATCGAGGGCGAGGGCGTGGCCCGCTATGCCAATGGCGTCACCTACACCGGCGGCTTCGTCAAGGCGCTGCACCACGGCAAGGGCCGGATGGAAAGCCCCGGCGGCTATGTCTACGAAGGCGACTGGGTGATGGGGGTGAAGGAAGGCAAGGGCCGCATCACCTACCCCGACGGCGCCGTCTACGAGGGCGACATGCTGCGCGGCCAGCGCGCCGGACAGGGCAAGCTGACGACCGCGGACGGGCTGATCTACGAAGGCGCCTGGAAGGAAGGCCAGATCAACGGCCTCGGCAAGCTGACCCAGCCCAACGGCGACGTCTACGAGGGGCTTCTGGCCGATGGCAAGCGCCACGGCACCGGCAAGGTCACCTATGCCAACGGCGATGTCTACGAAGGCGGCTTCGCGAACGACGCGCGCCAGGGCAAGGGCACCTTCCGCGGCCACGACGGCTATGTCTACGACGGCGACTGGGCGGGCGGGCGGATCGAGGGCCAGGGCAAGGCGACCTACCCGGACGGCTCGGTCTACGAGGGCCAGTTCAAGGCCGACAAGGCCGACGGCAAGGGCAATATCACCTACGCCGACGGCGCCACCTATGAGGGCGACTGGAAGGCCGGCGTGATCGAGGGACAGGGCAAGGCGGTCTATGCCAACGGCCTTGTCTACGAAGGCGGGTTCAAGGACGGCAAGAACCACGGCAAGGGCAAGATGACCTACCCCGACGGCTATTCCTATGACGGCGACTGGAAGGACGGCGCGCGCGAGGGTCAGGGGATCGCGGTCTATGCCGACGGCACCGTCTATACCGGCGGTTTCGTGGCGGGCAAGCGGGAGGGCGAGGGCGACATCGTGATGACCGACGGCTTCCGCTATTCCGGCCAGTGGAAGGCGGGCGAGATCGACGGCAAGGGCGTGGCCACCTATCCCAACGGCGACGTCTACGAAGGCACCTTCAGGAACGGCCGCCGCCAGGGCCAGGGCACGCTGCGCTACGCCACCGGCGAGGTGGCGACCGGCACCTGGGACGGGGATGCGCTGACCGCGCCCGACGCGGCCCCGGCCGCAACCCCCGAGGGAACGGCGCCCGAGGGAACTGCACCCGCCGCACCCGCCGCGCCGGCCGAAGGCACCGGCAACTGAAGGCGCGCGCGGGGCCGACAGGCCCGGCGCCCGACGGTGTCATTTTTCGCTTTTCCTTTCCTTCGCGGCACGTATAGTCGCGCCCATGACACGGATCCGGCATATCCTTCTGCCTTCGCGCGCCCTCGGCGCGGGCTGCCGCCGTGGCCTTCTCCTCCTTAGCTGCCTCTGAGCGTGCCCTCCGGCGCGACCGCTCAGAGGTGACCAGCGCCAAGCCAACGCTAGGGACACAGACGGAAGACAAGCCATGACCAACGACACCAGAACCGCCGACGCGAAGTCCCGACAGGACCGCGTCCTGATCTTCGACACCACGCTGAGGGACGGCGAACAGTCGCCCGGCGCGACCATGACGCATGCCGAAAAGCTCGAGATCGCCGAGATGCTCGACGAGATGGGCGTCGACATCATCGAGGCGGGCTTTCCCATCGCCTCGGAGGGCGACTTCGAGGCGGTCAGCGCGATCGCCCGGCAATCCCGCAACGCGGTGATCTGCGGCCTCGCACGCGCGAACTACAAGGACATCGACCGCTGCTGGGAAGCGGTGCGCCACGCCAAGCGTCCGCGCATCCACACCTTCATCGGCACCTCGCCGCTGCACCGCGCGATTCCCAATCTGGACATGGACCAGATGGCAGAGCGCATCCACGAGACGGTCAGCCACGCGCGCAACCTCTGCGACAATGTGCAGTGGTCGCCGATGGACGCCACGCGGACCGAACACGACTACCTCTGCCGGGTGGTGGAGATCGCGATCAGGGCGGGCGCCACCACGATCAACATCCCCGACACCGTGGGCTACACCGCGCCCAGGGAATCGGCCGACCTGATCCGCATGCTGCTGGACCGCGTGCCGGGGGCCGACACGATCACCTTCGCCACCCATTGCCACAACGACCTCGGCATGGCGACAGCGAACGCGCTGGCCGCGGTCGAGGCGGGCGCGCGCCAGATCGAGTGCACGATCAACGGCCTGGGCGAACGCGCCGGCAACACCGCGCTCGAAGAGGTGGTGATGGCGCTGAAGGTGCGCAACGACATCATGCCCTACCGCACCGGCATCGACACCACGAAGATCATGAACATCTCGCGCCGGGTCGCCGCGGTGTCGGGCTTCCCGGTGCAGTTCAACAAGGCCATCGTCGGCAAGAACGCCTTCGCCCACGAAAGCGGCATCCACCAGGACGGGATGCTGAAGAACGCCCAGACCTTCGAGATCATGCGCCCCGAGGATATCGGGCTGTCGGCCTCGAACCTCGTCATGGGCAAGCATTCGGGCCGCGCGGCGCTGCGCGACAAGCTGCGGCAACTGGGCTACGAGCTGGCCGACAACCAGCTCAACGATGTCTTCGTGCGCTTCAAGGCGCTCGCCGACCGCAAGAAGGAGGTCTACGACGACGACCTGGTCGCGCTGATGACCGACACCGCCTCGGAAGCGGCGGGCGACCACCTGCAGGTGAAGTTCCTGCGCGTGATCTGCGGGACCGAGGCGCCGCAGTCCGCCGACCTGATCCTGACCGTGGACGGGGTCGATCACCAGGTGACGGCGCAGGGCGACGGGCCGGTGGACGCGACCTTCAACGCGGTCAAGAAGCTGTTCCCGCATACCGCGCGGCTGGCGCTCTACCAGGTCCACGCGGTGACCGAAGGAACCGACGCGCAGGCCACCGTTTCCGTGCGTCTGGAGGAGGGCGGCAAGATCGTCACCGGCCAGTCGTCGGACACCGACACCGTCGTTGCCTCGGCCAAGGCCTATGTCAATGCGCTGAACAACCTTGTCGTGCGGCGGGCCAAGACCAAGCCCGCGGAGGACGTCAAGTCGGCTTCGTGAAAGTTTCCGGGGGTGGTGTTGAACCCCTGCCCCCGGAAATGTTCGAAAAGTGAAATCCGGCGGTTTCCTGCCAGACCCAACAGCGGTGCCCCCTTCCGCTTTCCTCCGCCAGCGCCTATAAGAAACGCCAACGAATTAAGGCCCGCGCGCGCGCCGAGTCGCGGGCCTTTGCGGTTTGGGGATAGCGAACATGTTTGGAATGGGTCTGTTTTCGTCGGACATGGCGATCGACCTCGGGACGGCGAACACGCTCGTCTACGTGAAGGGCAAGGGGATCATCCTGAACGAACCTTCGGTCGTGGCCTACCACGTCAAGGACGGCAAGAAGCAGGTGCTGGCCGTGGGCGAGGATGCCAAGCTGATGCTTGGCCGCACCCCCGGCTCGATTCAGGCGATCCGGCCGATGCGCGAGGGCGTGATCGCCGACTTCGACGTGGCCGAGGAGATGATCAAGCACTTCATCCGCAAGGTCCACAAACGCACCACCTTCTCCAAGCCGAAGATCATCGTCTGCGTCCCCCACGGCGCCACCCCGGTCGAGAAGCGCGCGATCCGGCAGTCGGTCCTTTCCGCCGGCGCGCGCCGCGCGGGCCTGATCGCGGAACCGATCGCCGCGGCCATCGGCGCGGGCATGCCGATCACCGACCCGACCGGCTCGATGGTGGTCGACATCGGTGGCGGCACCACCGAGGTCGCGGTGCTGAGCCTTGGCGACATCGTCTATGCGCGCTCGGTCCGCGTCGGCGGCGACCGCATGGACGAGGCCATCATCTCCTACCTGCGGCGCCAGCAGAACCTTCTGGTCGGCGAAAGCACGGCCGAACGCATCAAGACCTCGATCGGCACCGCGCGGATGCCCGACGACGGGCGCGGCGCCTCGATCCAGATCCGCGGCCGCGACCTCCTGAACGGGGTGCCGAAGGAGATCGAGATCAACCAGGCGCAGGTCGCCGAGGCGCTGGCCGAACCCGTTCAGCAGATCTGCGAGGCGGTGATGATCGCGCTTGAGGCGACGCCCCCCGACCTTGCCGCCGACATCGTCGACCGCGGTGTCATGCTGACCGGCGGCGGCGCGCTTCTGGGCGAGCTTGACCTGGCGCTGCGCGAACAGACCGGCCTGCCCATCTCGATCGCCGACCAGTCGCTGAACTGCGTGGCGCTTGGCACCGGCAAGGCGCTTGAATACGAAAAGCAGCTGCGCCACGTCATCGACTACGACAGCTGAGGCGCCTGCCCGGCGCCCCCGGAAAAAGGCCGCGCATGGCACGCCAACGCGAGAGCGCCGACTACAAGGGACCGGTCCGCCGCGTGCTGATCGCGCTTCTCCTGCTTGTGCTGGCGGGCATCTTCCTGGTCTGGCGTATCGACAGCCCGCGGGTCGAACGCTTCCGCGCCGCGCTCATCGACCGGGTGGTGCCCGGCTTCGACTGGGCGATGGTGCCCGTCACAAGGCTGGCGGCGATGGTCGAGGGCTTCCAGTCCTACGCCAGCCTTTACGAACAGAACCAGGAACTCCGGCGTGAGTTGCAGCAGATGAAGGCGTGGAAAGAGGCGGCGGTCCAGCTGGAACAGCAGAACGCCAAGCTTCTGGCGCAGAACCAGGTCCGCCTCGACCCGAAGCTGACGACGGTGTCGGGCGTGGTGCTGGCCGATGCGGGGTCGCCCTTCCGCCAGTCGGTGCTTCTGAACGTGGGCGCGCGCGACGGCATCGTCGACGGCTGGGCGACGATGGACGGGCTGGGCGTCGTCGGGCGCATTTCCGGCGTCGGGCAGACAACGTCCCGCGTGATCCTTCTGACCGACGCCTCAAGCCGGATCCCGGTGACGATCCAGCCCTCGGGCCAGAAGGCGATGCTGGTGGGCGACAACAGCCCGACGCCGCTGATCGACTTTCTCGAAAGCCCGGACGAGGTGCGCCCCGGCGACCGGGTGGTGTCCTCGGGCGATGGCGGTGTCTTTCCCTCGGGACTTCTGGTGGGCGAGGTGGCGCAGGGCACCGATCTGAGGCTGAGGGTGCGGCTTGCCGCAGACTACCAGCGGCTCGAGTTCCTGCGCGTGCTGCGCAGCCACCCGGCGGAGCAGATCACCGAGCCGGGCGTGCTGATCCCGCCACCCCTGCCGCCCCTTCTGATGCAGGAGCCCGAGGCCCCCGCGGTCGAGGTGCCGGCCGATGGTTGATCCGCTGCTCGCCCGCCGGCTTGGCTACCGTGTCATCTACGCGCTTCTCTGCGCGGGCTTCCTGTTCCTGCGGCTTCTGCCGCTGTCGACCCTTCCGGTCAGCGTGCCGGGGCCGGACTTCGTGCTCCTGCTCACCCTCCTCTGGGTGATCCGGCGGCCGGACCACGTGCCCGCGCCCCTGATTGCCGCGGTGATCCTGGTCGAGGACATCCTGACGATGCGCCCGCCCGGGCTTTGGGCGGCGCTCGTGCTCGTGGTGACGGAATTCCTGCGCTCGCACCGGATCGGCCTGCGCGAGGTGAACTTCCTGCTCGAATGGCTGATTGCATCTCTGGCCATGTTTGCCATCATGCTGGTCAACCGCGCCCTGCTTGCGCTCTTCGTCGTACCGCAGGCGGGGTTCGGGATATCGCTGCTTCAGCTGATCGTGTCGATGGCCGCCTATCCCTTCCTTGCCTTCGCCCTTCAGGCGCTGCTTGGCCTGCGCCGCGCCGCACCCGGCGAGGTCGACGCGATGGGGCAGCGGCTATGAGGCGCTCCCCCAAGGACAGTCTGGAAAGCGCGCGCAAGATCAGCCGGCGGGCGCTCGTGATCGGCGGGGTCCAGGCCGCGACGGTGGCGACGCTTGCGCTCCGGATGCGCTTCATGCAGGTCGAACAGGCGGACCAGTTCCGCCTTCTGGCCGAGGAAAACTCGATCAAGATCAGGCTTCTGCCACCGGCGCGCGGCCTGATCCTCGACCGCAACGGCGGGGTTCTGGCCGGCAACGGCCAGAACTACCGCGTCGTCATCACGCGCGAGGATGCGGGCGAGGTCGAGGAGGTTCTGCGCCGCCTTGCCCGGCTGATCCCGATGACCGAGGACGACATCGCCCGCACCCTCAAGGAGGTGATGCGCCGCAGCCCGACGCTGCCCATCACCGTCGCCGACCAGCTTCGGTGGGAAGACTTCTCCCGCGTCGCCGTCAACGCCCCGGCCCTTCCCGGCATCACCACCGAGGTGGGCCTGTCGCGCGTCTATCCGCAGGCGGGCGATTTCGCCCATGTGCTGGGCTACGTCGGCCCGGTCAGCGACTACGACCTGTCGAAGATCGAGAATCCCGACCCGCTCCTGCAGATCCCGAAGTTCCAGATCGGCAAGGTCGGCGTCGAGGGCAAGCTCGAGATCGACCTGCGCGGCAAGGCCGGCACCCGTCGGATCGAGGTGACCTCGACCGGGCG
Source organism: Albidovulum sediminis (assembly GCF_025380365.1). Classification (GTDB taxonomy): domain Bacteria; phylum Pseudomonadota; class Alphaproteobacteria; order Rhodobacterales; family Rhodobacteraceae; genus Albidovulum; species Albidovulum sediminis. The sequence goes on along the minus strand of NZ_JAOCQF010000001.1, from coordinate 496,800 downwards.
GGTGATGCGCGAGCTTGACCGCAAGGAGGGCATCCCCGGCACCACGCTGCAACTGACGCTCGACCGCTACCTGCAGAACTACGCGCAGGCGCGGCTGGGCAACGAAAGCGCGGCCGCCGTCGTGATGGACGTGCGCAACGGCGACATTCTGGCCATCGTGTCGTCGCCGACCTTCGATCCCAACCTGTTCGTGCGCGGCATCTCCTCGGCCGACTACAAGTCCCTGACCGAAAACGACCACCGGCCGCTGGCCGACAAGACCGTGCAGGGCGCCTATCCGCCGGGTTCCACCTTCAAGATGGTGACCGCGCTCGCCGCGATGGAGGCCGGCGTGATCGACCCCGGCGAAACCGTCTACTGCCCCGGCTTCACCGAACTTGGCAACCGCCGCTTCCACTGCTGGAAACGCGGCGGCCACGGGCGTGTGGGCCTGTCGCAAAGCCTGGAGCAGTCCTGCGACGTCTATTATTACGAGATCGCGCAGCGCGTCGGCATCGACCGCATCGCCGCGATGGCGCGCCGGCTGGGGATCGGGGTGCGCCACGACCTGCCGATGTCGGCGATCACCGAGGGGATCGCCCCCGACCGCGCCTGGAAGCTCGGCAAGTACGGCAAGGACTGGCAGGTGGGCGACACGCTCAATGCCGGGATCGGCCAGGGTTATGTGCTGGCCTCGCCGCTCCAGCTTGCGGTGATGACCGCGCGCCTGGCCTCGGGCACCGATGTCAGCCCGCGCCTGGTGCGGGCCCGCGACGGCGTGCCCGCGCCCGATCCCGCGCCGCGCCCGCTCGACCTGCCCCAGGACGCGCTCCGGGCGGTGCGCAAGGGCATGTTCGACGTCATCAACAACCAGCGCGGCACCGCCTACGGGTCGCGCATCGTCGAGGAGGCGATGCGCATGGCCGGCAAGACCGGGACCAGCCAGGTGCGCAACATCACCAAGGCCGAACGCGACCGCGGCGTGATCTCGAACGACGACCTGCCGTGGAACCGGCGCGACCACGCGCTCTTTGTCTGCTTCGCGCCCTACGACGCCCCGGAAATCGCGGTCTCGGTCGTGGTCGAACATGGCGGCGGCGGGTCGGCGGTGGCCGCCCCGGTCGCGCGCGACATCCTGCTGCAGGCGCTTTACAAGGACCTGCCCCCGCTCAGCGCCTATCCCGCCAGCCAGCGCGACCGGATCGAGGCGCAGCGCAAGGACATGAACCTGCTGCCGCGCACCGACAGCCAGGGGGCGAAGTCGCGCGCATGAGCTACCTTGAGTACAACGTCAAGACCGTCCCGACCGGCATCCGCAAGGTGCTGCACGTGAACTGGCCGATCGTGGTGCTGCTGACCGCCATCGCCTCGGTCGGGTTCCTGATGCTTTACTCCGTCGCCGGCGGCCGGCTGGAAACCTGGGCCGAACCGCAGATGAAGCGCTTCGCCGCCGGCATGGTGGGCATGTTCGTGGTCGCCTTCGTGCCGATCTGGTTCTGGCGCAACGTCTCGGCACTCGCCTATTTCGTTTCCCTCGTCCTTCTGGTCGCGGTGGAGCTTTTCGGCGCCATCGGCATGGGCGCGCAGCGCTGGATCGAGCTTGGCCCGCTGAGGCTGCAGCCGTCGGAACTGATGAAGATCGGCCTCGTGATGCTGCTCGCGGCCTATTACGACTGGCTGGACGTCAAGAAGGTGTCGCGGCCGCTCTGGGTGGCGATCCCGGTCGCGCTGATCCTGCTGCCCACCTTCCTCGTCCTCAAGCAGCCCGACCTTGGCACCGCCATCCTTCTGGTCGCGGGCGGCGGCATCGTGATGTTCGCGGCCGGCGTCAGCTGGTGGTATTTCGGCACCGTCATCGCGCTGGTCGTCGCGCTGGTCTTCGCGGTCTTCGAGAGCCGCGGGACCGAGTGGCAACTGATCAAGGACTATCAGTTCAAGCGGATCGACACCTTCCTCGACCCCGGCAGCGACCCGCTGAATGCGGGCTACAACATCATGCAGGCGCAGATCGCGCTCGGCTCCGGCGGCTGGGCCGGCAAGGGCTACATGCAGGGCACGCAGTCGCGGCTGAACTTCCTGCCCGAAAAGCACACCGACTTCATCTTCACCACCCTGGCCGAGGAGTTCGGCTTTGTCGGCGCCTTCTCGCTCCTCCTGCTTTACGCGCTGGTCGTCGTCTTCGCGCTGGCCTCGGGGATCGCCAACAAGGACCGCTATGCCTCGCTCCTGACCATCGGCATCGGGTCCACCTTCTTCCTGTTCTTCGCCGTCAACATGTCGATGGTGATGGGGCTGATCCCGGTCGTGGGGGTGCCGCTGCCGCTGGTATCCTACGGCGGGACGGCGATGATGATCCTGCTTCTGGCCTTCGGCCTGATCCAGAGCGCGCACATTCACCGGACAAGGTAAGAGCATGGCACTGAACGTCTATTTCGCCGCGGGCAAGGACATCTGGCCCGAATACCGGGACGCGATCCGGGCGGCCTCGGCCAAGAGGGGCCTGGCGGTCAACCTGTCCGACAGCGCGCCGGACCCGGCCGCGGTCGACTACATCGTCTACGCCCCGACCGAGTCGCTCTCGGACTTCGGCCCCTTCACCCGCTGCAAGGCGGTCCTCAGCCTCTGGGCCGGGGTGGAGCGCATCGCCCCCAACCCCACGCTGACGCAACCGCTGTGCCGGATGGTCGACGACGGACTGACGGAGGGGATGGTCGAATGGGTGACGGGCCATGTCCTGCGCCATCACCTGGGCATGGATGCCCATATCCTCGGGCAGGACGGCGTCTGGCGTCACGGCGTCAAGCCGCCCCTGGCGCGGGACCGGCGCGTCACCATCCTGGGCCTTGGCGAACTGGGAACATCCTGTGCCAAGGCCTTGGCGCAGCTCAACTTTCCCGTCACCGGCTGGAGCCGGACGGAAAAGGCGATCGAGGGCATCGCCTGCCTTTCGGGCGAGGCGGGGCTGGCCGAGGCGCTGGCGCGGGCCGACATCCTGGTGACGCTCCTGCCGCGCACCGCGGCGACCGAGAACCTGATGAACGCCGAACGCTTCGCCTGCATGCCGATGGGCAGTTTCCTGATCAATCCGGGCCGCGGCGCGCTGATCGACGACGACGCGCTTCTGGCGGCGCTGGATGCAGGCCGGATCGCGCAGGCGACGCTCGATGTCTTCCGGGTCGAACCGCTGCCCCCCGGCCATCCCTTCTGGGCGCATCCGAAGGTGACGGTGACGCCGCATGTGGCCGCCGACACCCGCACCGCGACGGCCGCCGGGGTGGTGGCGGAGAACATCCGCCGTGGCGAGGCGGGCGAGCCGTTCCTCTATCTCGTGGACCGCAAGCTCGGGTACTGACCGGGCGAAAGGCCCATGACTTCAGAGCATTGACAGGCCAAGCCGTGCGGGGCCTCGGGTCGCCGGGTCAGCCATCGCGCTGCCGGTAGCCGCGCAGGTAGGGCACCTTCGGGGCGGCGGGTTCCGGCCGGGTGGCGCCCTCGTCCGGCGCCGGGGGAATCGACAGGTCGATGGCGCGTGACACCCGCAGGAAAGCCTCCGTCGCCGCGCCTTCGGGCGGCAGGAAGGCCACCTCAAGTTCGGTCTCGCCACCCGAAAAGACCTGCGCCTCGGCCACCGCCTTGGCCAGCCCCGGCTCGGCGCCGGGCACCGCGCCGACAAAGCCCGCGACCAGCGGCGCGCGCCCGTCGTCGTGAACGGCGCGCGCCAGTCCCGCCTGCCGGGCCAGCGCCCCGAGCCCGCGCAGCTTTGCCTCCAGTTCCGCGACCAGCGCCGGGGCGACATCGCCCGCAGGCGCGAAGCCGCGCGGCCGACCCTCGGCGCGGTCCGGCCGCTGCCCGAGCGTGCGGGCCAGCCAGTCCACCGCCTCGGCCGGCAGAAGATGGGCCGAGGGCGCGACGGCCAGGTTCAGCGCCAGCCCGATCCCCTGCCCCGCAAGCTGCGCGGCGACGACCCGGCCCGGCAGCGCGGCATAGGGCGCGGGCGCATCGCAGAAGGTGGCCAGCCGCTCCTCCCGGTCGAAGGCGGCGACGAAGGCCCCCTGCTCCAGCGCGAAGACCTGCGGCGCGATGTCGTCCCCCGCGGGTTCTGCGGCGAGAAGCAGGAAAAGCTCGGTATCGGCCAGCCGGTGATAGAAGCGCAGCCGCGCCGCGTCATCCTCGGGTGCGGCCTGCATCGCGGCATGGGCCAGGTCAAGCGGGGTCGTCTCGGTCATCGCGCATCACCTCGGCCACCCGGGCGCGGAGGGCGGGAAGCAGATCCTCCGCGAACCAGGGATTGCGTTTCAGCCACGCGGTATTGCGCCAGGACGGATGGGGCAAGGGAAAAACACCGGGGCCGAAGTCGCGCCAGCGCGCGACGGTGGCGGTGACACCGCCGGCAGAGGCCCGTTCGCCGAGGTGCCAGCGTTGCGCATGCCCGCCGACAAGAACGGTCAACCGCGGCGGCCCGAGTGCGGCCATCACCCGGCCGTGCCAGGTGGCCGCACAGCGCGCGGGCGGCGGCAGGTCCGCGCCCTTCGCGTCATAGCCCGGAAAGCAGAAGGCCATGGGCACGATTGCCACCCGGTCGCGGTCGTAGAAGGTTGACTCCTCCAGCCCCAGCCAGTCGCGCAACCGGTCGCCCGAAGGGTCGGTGAAGGGCCGGCCGGAGGCATGGACGCGGGCGCCCGGCGCCTGCCCCGCGATCAGCATCCGCGCGCCGGGGCGGAACCAGACCACCGGACGCGGCTCGTGCGCCGTCGCCGTCGCCACGAAGTCCGCAGCGCACAGCCGACAGGCCGCGATGTCGGGCAGAAGTCCGGGTTCAGGACTGTTCATGCCGGCACTCTAGGGCGCGCGCCGCATCGCGGCAACGGCGATGCGCCTGCGGCGTGCTGGCGGTTGCCCCGACAGCCCGTTTCCAGTAAGCCAACCGGAAAGCCGGGAGGAGGGAACCGCATGTATCGCGTCTGGAATTTCGTCTCCAGCTATTCGCTGCTGTTGATCGCAGGCGCGCTTCTGGCCCTGGTCTGGGCGAATATCCACGCCGAGAGCTACCACCACTTCGTCGACTTCGTGCTGATCGACAACTTCTGGATCGGCCACCCGCACGAGGAGGGCGGCCATGTCACCCGCACGCTGACGCTGCACTTTCTCGTGAACGACGTTCTCATGGCGCTGTTCTTCGCGATCGCCGCGAAGGAGGTGTGGGAGGCGGTGATCCTGGAAAACGGCGCGCTGCGCGGGCGCAAGGCGGTGACGCCGCTGATCGCCACGGCGGGCGGCATGCTGGGGCCGGTCGCCGTCTATCTGGGCCTTGCCGCCGTCCTCGGCGTCTACGAAAGCGTCAGCCGCGGCTGGGCGATCCCGACGGCGACCGACATCGCCTTCTCCTACCTCGTCGGGCGCATGGTCTTCGGCGCCGGGCACCCGGCGATCCGCTTCCTTCTGTTGCTCGCGATCGCGGACGATGCCGCGGGCCTCATCATCCTTGCCATCTTCTACCCGACCGGAGACCTCGCGCCGGAGTGGCTCCTGCTGTCGCTGGGCGCGGCTGTCACGGTCTTCGTCCTCTTCAACTGGCTGCCGCGGCGGATGGACCGCGGCAACCAGCTCAGGCCCAACTCGACCTGGGTACGCAAGTACCTGTCGTTCTGGCCCTACCTGGTTGCCGCGGCGCTCAGCTGGTTCGGCTTTCAGGAGGCAGGCATCCACCCCGCGCTCGGCCTCTTGCCGATCGTGCCCACGGTGCCCCATGCCGACCGCGCCTTCGGCATCTTCGCCGCGGCGGAGGAACACCTGACCGACCTGCTGAACTGGATGGAGCATCACCTGAAATACCCGGTGGAGATCATCCTGTTCTTCTTCGGCCTGCTGAACGCGGGCGTCGAGTTCTCGGCCATCTCCGAGCCGACCTGGCTGGTCTTCTTCGGCCTCATCATCGGCAAGCCGGTGGGCATCGCCATCATGGGCTGGATCGCGGCCTATCCGTTGCGCTTCGGCCTGCCGCAAGGGATGCGGACGATCGACCTAGTGGTGGTGGGCTGCGTCGCCGCGATCGGCTTCACGGTGGCACTTTTCGTCGCCTCGGTCGCCTTCCCCGGCGGGCCGGTGCAGGACGCGGCGAAGATGGGCGCGCTCTTCTCCTTCGGGGCGGCGCTGATCTCTCTGGCCGCAGGCCGGCTTTGCAAGGTGGAGAAGGTGCGCGGCTGAGCCCGCGTGCAACATCCCCCTTCCCCTTTCGGGCGCGAAGGCGTCATAATGCAGCCCGGATAACCGCGTATCGTCCCTGTTAAGAAAATTGCCGTAAGGACGACGGAGCGAGAGCAGTGATCGGGGCGGGCAGATGCTCGAATTCATCGAGGTGAGCAAGTCCTACTGGACGGGCACACAACGCAAGGTGATTCTGGACCGGGCGACCTTCAGGGTCGAACTGGGCAATTCGCTGGGCATCCTGGCCCCGAACGGGACGGGCAAGACCACGATCATCAACATGATGGCCGGGACCGAACGCCCGGACGAGGGGCGCATCCGCCGCGCCTGCCGGGTATCCTTTCCGCTGGGCGCCCCCTCGACCATGAACGCCGGGCAAAGCGCGCGGGAAAACGCGCGCTTCCTCGCCCGGCTTTACGGGCTCGACCCCGACTACGTTGAGGCGTTCTGCCGCTGGGTCTGCGACATCGGCGAATATTTCGACCGCCCGGTGTCGATCTATTCCAGCGGCATGAAGGCCCGGCTGGGCTTTGCGATGCTTCTCGCGCTCGAATTCGACATCTACCTGATCGACGAGGGCATGCCGAGCACGACGGACGTGGAGTTCAACCGCAAGGCCGGCGGGATCCTGCGCGAAAGGCTGCGCAACGCCACCGTCGTCATCGTCTCGCATCAGGCCAAGACGCTGGAAAAGTTCTGCCGCTCGGCCGCCGTTCTCAGGGACGGTCGGCTGCACATGTTTGACACCCTCGAAGAGGCGAAACGGATGTACGAATATGCCGCCTAAGGCCACCCGGTTCCGCATCCGCCGCGCCGCCCCGACCGACTTGCTGCCGCTGGAGGGCGGCGACGAGGACGGCTTCGGCAACGATCCCTTTCCTACCGCCGCCGCCGCACCCGCCGAAGATGCCGAGATCGCGGCGATCCGGGCCGAGGGGCTGACCGGCCACCAGTTGCGCACCGCCCAGCGGATCGCCCAGCGCCGAGGCTTTGCCGCGACATCGGAATTCGATGCCGTGCGGCTCCTGCGCAAGGCCGGGATCGACCCCTTCGCGCGCGCCGAACTGGTGGGCATCGCCGGCCAGCCGGGGACGGAGGCCGCGCCGGACGCGGGCCTGCCCCGCGTCGTGCCGCAGCCGGAACGGCAACTGCCCGCCGCCCCTCTGGGCGAAGGGGAGCGTGCGCGCGAGATCCTGAAGATGCAGCGCGAGATCGTGCGCCGCCGCCGCCGTGCCGTTGTCGCCCTGATGGCCCGGCTTGCGGCCTTCGTGGTGCTGCCGACAATCCTCGCCGGTTACTACTTCCTCGCCGTCGCCACGCCCCTTTTCGCCACCCGCAGCGAATTCCTGATCCAGCAGGCCGAAGCGCCGGGCGCGGCGGGCATCGGCGGCCTGCTGAGCGGCACGCAGTTCGCGACATCGCAGGATTCGATCACCGTTCAAAGCTACCTCCAGTCGCGCGATGCGATGGCCCGGCTCGATGCCGACCTCGGCTTCAAGGCGCATTTCAGCCAGGACTGGATCGACCCGATCCAGCGCCTTGCGCCAGACGCCTCGAACGAGGACGCCTACAAGCTCTACCGCCGCAACGTCCGCATCGGCTTCGACCCGACCGAGGGTATCATCAAGATGGAGGTGATCGCCGCCGATCCCGCCACCTCGCAAAGCTTCGCCGAGGCGCTGATCGGCTATGCCGAGGAACGGGTGGACAACCTGTCGCTACGCCTGCGCGAGGATCAGATGAAGGGCGCGCGCGAGGTCTACGAGGATGCCGAGGCCAAGCTTCTGGCCGCGCAAAAGCGGGTGCAGGAACTGCAGGAGCGTCTGGGCGTCTTCGACCCGCTGTCGGAATCCGGGGCGATCCTGACCCAGATTTCGACGCTCGAACTGGAAGGCCAGCAGAAGCGGCTGGAGCTTGAGCAGCTTCTCGACAACGCCCGCCCCAACCAGGCGCGGGTGGAAGGGGTGAAGGGCGACATCGCCCGGATCGCGTCCCTGGTCGCGGACCTGCGCAGCCAGCTGACCGGCACCTCCGGCGCGAACGGATCGCTGGCGGCCGTGACGGGCGAGATGCGGATCGCGGAACATGATCTTCAGACCCGGCAGATGATGCTGGCACAGGCGCTCCAGCAGCTGGAACTGGCGCGGATCGAGGCGAACCGGCAGGTGCGCTACCTCTCGACCGGCGTCAGCCCGATCGCGCCGGATGAGCCGACCTATCCGCGCGCGTTTGAAAATACCGCCTTGGCCTTCCTGATCTTTGCTGGCATCTACCTGATGCTGTCGCTGACCGTCTCGATCCTGCGGGAACAGGTCAGCGCCTGACTTGGAGAGGCCGATGATGACGGATGTGACGATCGGCGGGCTGACCGTCGGCAACGACCGGGTTCTGACCGTGATCGCGGGGCCCTGCCAGCTGGAAAGCGCCGATCATGCGCAGATGATCGCGGGCCGGATGGCGGAGGCCTGCCGCGCGGCCGGCGCGCAGTACATCTTCAAGGCCAGCTACGACAAGGCCAACCGCACATCCCTCAAGGGCAAGCGCGGGATCGGGATGGAGGCTGGACTGAAGGTGCTGGAGGGCGTGCGCGCAGCACTTGGCGTGCCGGTCCTGACCGACATCCACGACGCCGAACAGGCGAGGGTCGCCGCGAGTGTCGTCGACGTGATCCAGATCCCGGCCTTCCTTTGCCGGCAGACGGACCTCCTCATCGCGGCGGGCGAAACCGGCTGCGCCGTCAACATCAAGAAGGGCCAGTTCCTGGCGCCCTGGGACATGGCCAATGTCGCCGCCAAGGTGGAAAGCACCGGCAACCGGCGCATCCTTCTGACCGAACGCGGCGTAAGCTTTGGCTACAACACGCTGGTCGCCGACATGCGGTCGCTGCCGACGATGGCGAAGACCGGCTACCCGGTGATCATGGATGCGACCCATTCGGTGCAGCAGCCCGGCGGTCTGGGCGGCTCGTCCGGCGGCCAGCGCGAGTTCGCGCCGGTGATGGCACGCGCGGCGGTCAGCCTTGGCATCGCCGGTGTCTTCATCGAGACGCACGAGGACCCCGACCATGCGCCTTCGGACGGGCCGAACATGATCTCGCTTGACCAGATGCCGAAGCTGCTGGGCACGCTGATGGCGATCGACCGCGTGGCCAAGGCCGACCCGGTCCGGGTCTGATCCCGAGGGAGATCAGCGGAGCGCGCGGGCGCGCGCACACCCCTTGCCTCGCCGCCGCCCGCCGGCGGCGGCTCAGGCGCCTCCGGCGGGAGTATTTGGGCCAGACTGAAAGGGTTAGCCGCCGGACGCGGCCTGCCCCGCGGCCCAGCCCGAGGACCAGGCCCACTGGAAGTTGTAGCCGCCGAGCCAGCCGGTGACGTCCACCACCTCGCCCACGAAGTGGAGGCCGGGAACGGATCTTGCTTCCATCGTGCGGGCGTCGAGCGCTGCGGTGTCGACCCCGCCGAGCGTCACCTCGGCGGTACGGTAGCCTTCGGTGCCCACCGGGCGGAGGTGCCAGCGATGGATGGTTTGCGCGAGACGGTCGAGGGCGGCGTTCGACTGCGCGGCAAGCGGACCGGAAAGTTCCGCCCGCGCGCAGACCCAGTGGGCGATCCGCTCGGGCAGGAAGCGGGCAAGGACGTTGTACAGCGCCTGCCGGCCGGCCACGGACCGGAGCGCCGCGAGGTCGCGGGCAAGATCGGCGCCAGGAAGGAGATCGGCCAGGATCTCCTCCCCCTCGCGCCAGTAGGACGATATCTGCAGGACCGCCGGGCCCGAAAGGCCGCGGTGGGTGAAGAGAATAGGTTCTTCGAACCGGGCCTTGCCGCAGGCAAGCCGGGCGGGAAGTGCGACGCCCGCGAGCGGGCGGAGGCCCGCAAGATCCTGTTCGGCGAAGGTCAGCGGGACCAGCGCCGGCCGCGTCTCGGTGACGCGCAGCCCGAAATCCGCCGCGATCCGGTAGCCGAAGCCGGTCGCCCCCATCTTCGGGATCGACTTCCCCCCGGTCGCCACGATCACCCGGCGGGAGGCGATGTCGCCATTGGCGGTGCCGGTCACGAACCCATCGCCCTTTCGGGCAACGGAGGTGATCGCGCAGGACAGGATCAGCTCCGCCCCGGCTGCGCGCAGGTCCGAGACCAGCATGTCGACGACCTGCCGGGCGGAGCCGTCGCAGAACAGCTGGCCGGCCGTCTTTTCGTGCCAGGCGATGCCGGCCGCATCGATCCGGGCGACGAAATCGCGCGCGGTGAAGCGGGCAAGCGCCGAGGCCGCAAAGCGCGGGTTTTCCGACAGGAACCGGTCCGGCGCGGTGGCGAGATTGGTGAAGTTGCACCGCCCGCCGCCCGAGATCCGGATCTTCTCGCCCGGGCGCGCGACATGATCGATCACGATCACGCGAGCGCCGCGCCGGGCGGCCTCGGCGGCGGCGAACATGCCGGCCGCACCGGCCCCGAGAACAAGGACATCGCAGGAACGCATCGACCGGACATAGCCGGGATCGCGTGCGGCCTCAACCGGCGGAAAGCGCGATTTTGGGCTTGCAGCGCTGCGGGCGCTTGGATAAGAACCGCCGCACCGGATGGGGCGTCGCCAAGTGGTAAGGCAGCGGTTTTTGGTACCGCCATTCCCAGGTTCGAATCCTGGCGCCCCAGCCAACCAGTCCAGACATGACGGCAGCCTTCGAAGGCTTGGGTCTTGCGATCCGGGCGCCGTTCGCGCTGCCCCATGGGGTGCCCCAGAGGCTTCGCTAGGAAATGCAAGGGCAGACGTGAGTGATGATGGTCAAGCGAGACCTCAGTTGGAACACCCCGAGGTGCAGTCAAGGCGCGACGGCTCGTTGGCCTGATGATGGCCTAGCGGGCGGACTTCATCAGCGAAGGCGTTCAGACGTACCGCGCACAACGACCGGACACATGACCGCGCACCGAACGATCGCCATCAGCTCAAATCAACCCTTGCACAAACGGAGCCGCCCACACACGACAGTACCGTCCGCACCCTTCACGTCGCGGATCCGGAGAAGCGTGAAGGCGCCCCGCGTTTCGACGGTCTCGGCTGACAAGGGGCTAACCCCGTCCGGCCATTCTCCGGAAAGCAGGATGTAGGAAAAGCCCGTGTCCCAGAATTCGAGGTAGTTCCACCAAACCCCGGAGTTTTCCGGCCACTTGCCATCGAATGCCAGCCTCGCGGCCCTGGCAGGTGAGGAAGAGGGTTGAGGCGCGGACAGGTGCTTCCACTTTTCCGTCAAATGCAGCGGATGCGACCCCCGGACGAACAGCGTCGGCACGAAGGCCTGCGCGAAGGGGACGAGATACGCCGCGGTGTGCCAATCGAAGGTGGTTAGGACCAACCTGTCGCCACGGACCGGAATGACGCGCGATCCGGCAGGCAGATCGGCAGCGACGGCTTTCAGATCGGCGATGTCAGCACTGTAGGCGTGTGCCGCCCGGTCAAAAACGTAGGTCCGGGAGGTCACGACCACGACCAGCAGGACCGACAGAGCGCGGGCGGCGTTCCGGTTCTTGCATTCCAACTTTGTCGCGCCGATCGCCAGCGCAAGCCAAAGCGCCGGAAAACGGATGTGAACAAATGCGACACCGGCCAGAGTACTGGGCATCATCAGTGTCAAGAGCCCGAACAACGACAGCGGCAGGGCCAGATCCCGGGCCAGTTCGAGACGAAAACCGAACCTGCCCTTTAGAAGGACCGCGATTGACGCCATAGCCAAGATAAGCACCCCGCCGCGCAACAGCCATATCAGCTCATCGCCGGCCGGAGAGCGGCCGAAGGGCGACAGCAATGCGCTCAGCCTGGTCATCGGGTGGCCGAAGGTTGTGACAGCGCCATACCCATCAGTGCTGCTGCCGGGAGCTGAGAACGCCAGTGCTGCAAGCACGACGGAGCCAACGATCAGCAGTGCTGGCCAGCTCATCGAGGCTGGCCGAAGCCAACCACTTCGCCGAAACCTCGACAGTTCGTAAGACGTCACGATGCAGGCGAAAGCCAGCAGGTCGAGAACATGGCCGACATAGAGAACGACGGAAAAAAGCAACGCCGAACCTGCGTGCAAGATCGGTCGTCCGCGATACCCCACCCAAGCCGCGAATCCGAGGATCACGAACATGCTGAATAGATAGAAATTTTCGAACCCCCAGAGCAATGCCGCATTGTGCACGAGCAGGGCGGACGCAAGGGACCACACCGACCACGACTTGTGCAGCACTCGGTAGAGCACCGCGACACTGGCCACGAACCCGACCATCCCCATGGCAATCACCGCGCGCGAGAATGTTGCCGCATCCGTGGCCAGCTGGCCAAGCGCCAGCCAAAGCATATCGACCGCGACATTCGTTGTCAGGCTGACCGAATAGGTGAAATACTCGGAAAGCGGACCATCCAGATTGGCCGCGACGAAGCGCCGCGCGATGTGGTTCGGCAGATCTTCGAGCGGCAGGTACGCATTGCGTACCAGCGGCGCCAGCAAGAGAACCGCTATCAACAGCGCCAGTGCGGCCGTCGCGGTGTCACCTGTCCATTTCTTCATTGCGTGCAATCTCTTCGACAAGGTAGTGCGGTCGTCCCTTTGTCTCGATGTAGATCCGTCCGATGTATTCGCCGAGGATGCCGATCCCGATGATCTGGATGCCGCCGATCAGGTAGATCGACACGATCAGCGATGCCCAGCCCGAGATCGTCACACCCATGAATGCCATGACGACGGAATAGATGATGTAGCCAAGCGAGAATGTCGAAATAGTCATACCCAGATAGAAGAAAAGCCTAAGCGGCCGGACGGAAAAGGCAGTGATCCCATTGAGGCCAAGCACAATCATCTTGTGCAACGTATAGGCGGACTGCCCGCGTTCGCGCCGCTTGCGTTCGTATTCGACCGTGGAAGTTCGAAAGCCGAAGCTCTTGATCAATCCGCGAAGGTAAAGATTGCGCTCGCCGTATTGCATCAGCGCATCAAGGGCCTTTCGGCTCATCAGCCGGAAATCGGCGTGGTTGTAGACCGAGTCGACCCCCAAGGCTCCGAGAAGGCGGTAGTATACGTGCGCGCTCATCCGCTTGAATACGGTGTCGCTACTGCGGTCGCTGCGAACGCCAAAGACGATCTCGTCTCCGGAAACATAGGCACGCAACATCGCCGGAATGATTTCTATGTCATCCTGCAAATCGGCGTCCAGACTAATGACCGCATCGCCGCGCGCCGTCATCAGGCCGGAAAGCAGCGCAGCCTGGTGGCCAAAATTTCGCGAAAGACGCACGCCGACAACCTCGGGCCTGCGACGCGAGGCCGATCTGATCAAGTCCCATGTAGGGTCCGAGGAACCGTCGTCGACCAGAACGATCTCGCAGCTTCCAAGGGACGGAATATCGGTCTTCATGCGATCCCAAAGCCCGAGGATTGCATCGATGAACGCTTCGACATTCGCCTCCTCGTTATAACAGGGCGCGACAAAAGAAACCGTCAGCGGCTTGCCAGCTTGCCGTCGGGGGGCACAGACGGATAGGCCGGTTGCCATCGCTTTCATCTACGGAACACCCAAAGCCGCATGAGTTGCCAGTTGAGGATCGCAAGAGTACCGGAGACGATCACCCCGGTTGACATCGAACCAAGTCGCAGGAGGTCACGCAACGCATAGGCAAGGACACTGCTAACAAAAAGCCCGATCCCGTTTGTGACGGCAAAACGAAGAACAGCGGGAAGGATCGCGGCCTGAGACCGGAACGTATGCCATCTGTGTCCTGCGAACTGGAAGACGATCGCCACCAAATAGGCGATCAGGTTGGCGGAGAACGTCGCCAGGCCCTGCGCCGCTAGAAACATGAATGACAGCACGTAGATCAGGGCCGTCAGCCCACCGATCAACCCGAACCGCATAATCGTGGATAAGGTACTGGTCTGCGCTTCCATCAATCCATCCGATCGGCCGTCAAAGGCTCAGACTGCGGCGTTTCAGGCGCGCCAGTTCCTGAACGACCGAAGCGGGCAGCAGCGACAGGATTGCACAGCGCAGCCGCCACCAGGCTGACGCGTAGTTCGGCAATGGGGTGCCCTCGGGGACGACATGGCGGCCTAACGATGCAGGAAGGGTCGCCACCGCGTCGTCACGCACATAAAGAATCGAATTGTACCGATACCAAGGGGCGACAGAACGGTCTTTGCGCAGGACCGGGCGGATGCAATCGACAGCAGTAAATCCGCGCGCCCTAAACAGCGCCCGCCAGTACTCCAGCGGCTGTTCGTTCACATGATATTCGCCGCCCTGCCCCGGAACAGCCGCCGAGAAGAGCACACGATCGGAAAACCCCGACAGGGTGTCGATCAGGATCGGAGCCGATGCCTCGGGCAGATGTTCGGCGACCTCGAGCGAGCTTGCCAGCGCGAAACGCCGGTCCGCCTTCAAAGGGCGTGTCAGGTCATGGGCCTGAAATGCGTCTTCGGCAATCTCAAGCCTAGCACGGTCGACATAGTCGCCATCAATTCCGCGGATATCCTTGGTGGCGAACCGTTCAGCGAACACAGCAGCCCAAGCGCCGGAACCACAGCCAACATCAACAAGCGATGCTTCACCATCTTCCAGTAACGGCGCCAAATGGTTGAAAACCGATACCGCCGAGCGGCGGGATCCTGAAGAAATCGAGCGATAGTACCGTGTGTCGTATAATCCTGCCATTTCGCATTCGACCATTTGCAGACGCGCAGCGCGGCGCAAGACCCCTTTTGTTCTTTCCGCCCCGGGTTTCATTCCAGTGAAGAGTATAGAGCCCTCTATCGCTTAGGCCAGCACTCTTGCACAGTCGGTCCGCGCACGTCGTGCAATTTCTACGCAGCCTGACCCTGGTTGTTCCAATTTCAGGCGTAGCCACTGCGTTCGAATACAACGACTATACAGAGTGGCAGGAAGAAAACCAGCAAGGCACGGTGGACCAATACATTCAGGAGACCGTCGAGACGACGAAGCTGGCCATCGACGAAGTACTCGATAAACTCCCTGCTTGGCTCTCGATAGACAGGGACGAACTGATTGGGCAGATGGAAACCATGTTTGCCCAGATGCGGTCTCTCGTGGGGGATTAGCGTGGTAACCTGGGCTACGATCTGGCTCGATACCGCGCGAGGCCAGTGGTTCTCGACAAACAGACCACCAGCCCCCATCGGGTCCGACGGGTCTCCCGCTTTCGAGTTCCGGCGGGTCAGTGACACGGGGCTGGCCTACAGCAGGTCGTAATCCACCCCGTTCGCCGCGAAGTTCCGCTCGTCCTGCAGGTTCTCGCCCCGGCTGCCCAGTTCCAAGTGGTCGGGGTTGATGCAGAGGCGGTTGTTGCAGCGGTGCCTGGGGTGCCCCTTGGGGTTGTCGTGCCCAAGTTCCTCTTGAACGATTTTCCAGATTGGCATGAGGCGGTTGGCAGGCGCGACAAATCGAACACCGAAAGAATCTTTCGTGCCGGAACAAGGGCTAAGCGACGGCTGGCGGCGCCAATGAGAACTAAAGCTCGCAATCGGCGTTACGATGACCTATCTAGGGCGGGCATCTCTATCTTCGAACCTGTTCCTTCTGGCTCAGCTTTGGACTTTCAGCTTTGCCAAGCCGCCACGTCCCGTGGGCGGCGCCCATTCAAGGAATGACACGATGGCCACTGGCACCGTGAAATGGTTCAACTCCACCAAAGGCTTCGGCTTCATTGCCCCAGAGGGCATGAGCAAAGATGTGTTTATTCACATCACCGCGCTCGAGCGAGCGGGCATCCAGCACCTCAAAGATGGTCAGGCTGTCAGCTTCGACGTCGAGTCTGACCGCAATGGCCGCGAGTCGGCAACGAACCTTAAGCTCGCTTGAGGGCATACTTCACGTGGCACTCGGGAAGGGGGCGATTTGGTCGCCTTCCCCACCTCTTTTCCGGCGCCGTCCCATACGCTCGCTGGAAGAATTATATGTAAGAAACTGGACATGATAGAAATCAACTGGGGGCACCCCCTCAACTTCGTGGTGTCGTCCGACGGCACCCTGCAAAGCTTCAGCACCGTCGAACAGGTGCGCTATTGGCTACGCAACCGGTGGCCGATCGCCGACGACGCGCGGCAGACCGCGCTCAGCAGGATCCAGGACGCCATGGACTGCATCTGCTCGGTTGGCACTGCCCGGCGCGCCTTCATCGCGGCGGCCCGATCCGCAGGCTTCGTGCACGAGACCCTGATCGCGGACGCCCAGCTTCAACCGACCAGCTGACCGGCGCGGCGCCTTGTTAGGGCTCCGGAGCCGATCCGGGAACGGCAACATTGCCCAGAAAGGACGCCAAATGATGAAGAACACCCCCTTGGAAAGTGAACCCGGCAAGGACCGCAGCGGCACATCGCCGAAGCCGGAAACCAGGCCGGAACCGGCGGATCGGGAACAGCGCGAGTCGATCTTCGACACCTCTTACGCGCCGGAGCGGGCGGAGCTGCGCAAGGCCTGGTCGAGGCTGCAACGCCGGAAATGACGGGCCGACCCGTGCCGTCGAGTGAGTCGCCGGCGTGTGACCCCTGATAAGTCCCGTGAGCGCGAAGGTATTGCGGCGGCAGGAGTCCGTCAGAATTTCGGCGAATTTTACGGACTTGCCCAGCCAATCCGCCCGGCCGGCGCGGGATTGTTCACTTTGGCCGAAAGTGCATGTCCATTTAGACAAGTTCCCCAAAGCGCCGCGCCATGCGATATTATCTGAGACGCAGATATCATCGTCGTTGTGTGTGTAACCAGTGCGGCAAGTGTAAGTGCGACGATGAGTTTCTGGAGTTGGCTCCGCCCGGCGGCTCTCTCAGGGCGGAGCCAAACTCCTTGATCCCGACCACCGGATACCAGACTGCCGGGCTTTGCGGCCCGGCAGGTCGCGCGCCCGGCATCCTGCGCGGTTTCCGCAACCCTGTTGACGCCCCTACCCCCGTTCCGCCTCGACCATCCGCTCCACCAGCTTGCGGAAGCGCATGGCGCCCGCGTCGAGGCCGAGGTTGAGGTAGGGGGTCGCGGGGGATTTCATGCCCTTGTGGACGGCCTCCAGAACCTCCTTGTCCTCGTTGAAGGCCATCGTCGCACCCGCGAACATGCGTTCGGACACCTCCTCGTCACCGGCCAGCGCGCTGCGGTGCTGGAACCAGAAGTAGAGCGTGTGGTCCTCGTCGACCGGCGTCATGAAGTTGTAGGAGAAGTTGACGAAGGCCGTCCCCGGCAGGGCGTCGTCGTCGCCCCCGGTCCCGGCGGGCGTGTAGATCGACTTGTTGATGGCGATCGAGGGCGTGCGGCATTCGTAGTGCTGCTTGCGGTCGCAGTTGCCGTTGAAGCCCAGGAACTGCTGGTAATAGGGCGCGGCAGGCCGGTCGGGGATCCAGCGCCAGACGATCACCCGGTCCGCGCCTTCGGTGATCTGCAAGGGCACGTTGTCGGTGCCCGCGCCCGCGAAGGAGGTCAGGTGCACCCAGGCCACATGGCTCGGGTCCAGCAGGTTGTCCGTGATCCAGAGGTAGTTGCACGCGATGTCGAGCGCGCCGCGCCGGGTCTGCCCCCAGGTCGGGTTGTCGTAGTTCGGGATCTCCAGGATCGCGCCCGTGTCGGCCTTCGCCGGGTCGCCCGGCCAGATCCAGACAAAGCCGTAGCGTTCGGCCAGCGGATAGGAATGCACCCGCGCGCGTTTCGGGATCGCGCCCTCCTGCGTGGGGGCGGCGACGCATCCACCCGCCCCGTCGAAGGTCAGCCCGTGATAGCCGCAGACAACCGTATCGCCCTTAAGCGTGCCTTTCGAGAGCGGCAGCTTGCGGTGCGGGCAGGCATCCTCCAGCGCCACCGGGCTGCCGTCGCCACGGCGGTAAAAGACGATCTCGTCGCCGAACAGCCTGACCGCGCGCAGGTCGCGGCCGAAATCCTCGCTCCGGCCCGCGACGTACCAGGCATTGCGTGGAAACTCGCCCGAAAACATGGTCCCCTCCCCTTCGGATTCGCTTGCTCCGATCATTAGCAGATGATTAAGTCAAACTAAAGTCACTTGCCGCAGGCCAGAGATGCCCGATCCTTCACTCCGCCCCGCCCCGGCACGCCCCTTGCGCATCGACATGCACGCCCATTTCTACGGCGGCGGCCTGGTGGAGGCGCTGTCCGCCCGCGAGGCCCGCCCCTACCTCCGGCGCCGTGACGACGGGACGCTGGGCATGGTCGCGATGAACGGCGAGTTTCCGTTCAAGCCGGACTATTTCGACATCTCCGTGGGTCTCGCGCAGATGGACGCGCAGGGGCTGACCCATCGGCTCCTGACCTTTCCCGGCGCGCTCGGTCTCGACGTGCTGCCCGCACCCGAGGCGCGCGCCATGATCGCGGCCTTCAACGACCACCTCGCCGGCCTGCGCGGGGCGACGGGCGGGCGCATCTTCGGCCTTGCGGGCCTGCCGCTGGCCGACATCGACGCCGCGGTCAGCGAAGTGCGCCGCATCCGGCGCGAGTTGAACCTTCCCGGCATCATCCTGCCCTCGAACTACTTCAACTCGGTGGCCGAGGCGAAGACCCTCGCCCCGGTCCTCGCCGCCGCGAACGAGACGGGCTGCCACGTCATGATCCACCCCGGCCTCAAGGTCGGAGAGGTGCCGCCCCCGCCGCCGGCCGATTTCATGCAGTACCGCACCTCGGCGGTCGCCCTTCAGGCGCAGGCATCGCAATCCGCGCTTACCCTGATCCTGTCCGACATCCAGGACCTCTGGCCGCGCCTCGGCTTCCAGATCGTCAACCTCGGCGGCACGCTCCCCTTCATCTTCGAGCGGATGGAGGCGATCGCGCGCCACCGGAACCCCGACGAGCCCTTCCCCACCGCGCGCCTGCGCAACCTCTGGTACGACTGCGCCTCGCTCGGCCCGCGCGCGCTGGAGGCGGCGGTCAAGGTGCTGGGCGCGGACCGCATCTTCCTCGGCTCCGACTACCCGATCTTCCTCGACGACCCCCACGCGCGCGCCCTCGATCCGGCCGACATCGCCCCGGCGGACAAACTCCGAATAGCCGGCGCCAATGCTTTTGAGTGTCTTGAGCAAACCCTCGGGTGACTTTACGTCACCTGTCACGGGCGGGGGCAGTTCGGGCTGGTGGCACGATCGCTTTCGCGCATAATCGGGGCAGGCGCGAAAGGAGGGCTCGTGGCGGAGAACCAGTCCATCGACCCGGCGGGAGCCGAGGGAAAATCGGGGATCTCGTCGGCGGTCGGCACCGCCGTCCACAACCTGCGCGTCCACGCCTCGATCACGCTGCGCGAACTCGGCCGCAAGTCCGGCGTGTCGCCCGCAATGATCTCCCGCATCGAGAATGGGCAGGTCTCCCCCTCTCTCTCCACGCTCGAATCGCTGGCCACGGCGCTTGACGTGCCGGTGATCTCGCTTTTCCAGCACACGGTGCAGAAGTCCGACATCGCCTTCGCGCGGGCCGGCGAAGGGCTGCAGGCCCGGCGCATCGCGCCCGGCCACACCCACGATTACCGGATCCTCGGCAGCTTCGCCAACAACGCCCTGCGGTTCTCGGTGGCGCGCGTCACCCTCAGCCGCGCCGACGACGGCACCCACCCGGTCTACCACAACACCGGCTACGTGCTCATCACCATCCTCGAAGGGCAGTGCGTCTACGGCTGCGGCGACCATGTCTACGACATGGGGCCCGGCGATTCCCTGACCTTCGACGCGCAGTTGCGCCATGGCGTGCGCTCGATCCTGACCGACACGGTCACCTTCCTCACCGTTTCGGCCCGCCCCGCCTGACGCGCGATCACCGCGCCAGACCCTGCGCCTCAAGCCAGCGGGCCGAGGCGAAGACCCCCCGCACATCGGCCAATTCCAGGATCAGTCGCGGCATGACGGCAAGCCCGGCCAGCGCGGCAAAGACCGCGGGCCAGGCAATGTTGCCCTGCCCGATCGGCCAGTGCCGGTCGCCCCATCCGTCGGCATCCTGCACATGCACATGCGCAAGGCGCGCCCCCGCCGCGCGGACGAAGGCATCGACCGGCGGCGCCCCGGTGGCGCGATGGGCATACTGCGCGTGCCCGGTGTCGATCGAGACCGCGACGGCCGCGCTCCCGAACGAGGCGGCCAGCGCCACCCGTTCGGCCGGGTCCACATCCTCGCAGTTCTCGAGGACGAGCGTGACGCCCAGCGCCTCGGCCCGCCGCACCACGGGGGTGAGCGTGGCATGGGTGCGCGCCAGGATGCCGGCGCAATCGTCCCATTCGGTGCTCCGGTTGTGGGCGTGCCAGGTCGTGTAGGGGCTGTGCAGCACCATGTGCGCCGCCTCCCGCCCCTCGGCCATCACGGCCAAACCGTCAAGCGCGTCAAGGAACCGGCGCTGGACGATGGCGCGCACCTCGGGGTCGGGCGTATCAACCAGAAGCCCCTCGTAGGGGCCATGGATGCCGATGCGCCCGCGATGCCCTTGCAGCGCCGCCCGCCCGCGCCGGCCGATGGCGCGCCAGTCCTGCCCGATCGCGCCGACCGGGATGAAGTCGCGCACCTCCACGTCGCGGTCAGCGCCCAGGACGAAGGCCTTCAGCCCCTCCACGCCCTCCAGCTCGTCCAGTGTCAGCGCCACACCCAGAACCGGAAGGCTGTTCGTGCGGCTCATCGGCGTCCTCCTTTGCTTGCCCTCTTCATAGGCTGCGTTAACTATGGCCGGAAGAGTCATTCGCGAGGCCGCGCCGATCCTGCGTCGTCTCGGGACCGGCAAACAGGGTGCTTGACATGGGCGGGAAAACAAGTTAGTCATGACTAACAAACAAACGGATGCAACCACGCAGCTGCAAGACAGCATCAGGCGCCTTCAGTGGCACCTGTGGCGTCTCTGGCGACAGGAGTCGCAGAAAAGCGGCAGCATGGAGCTGACTTCCACCGAGTACGACTATCTCGATGTCGTCGCTTGGCACCCCGAGGGGTTGCGCCTGACCGATCTGGCCGAGCGCATGGGGGTCAGCAAGGCCTCCGCCAGTGCCATGGCCTCCAAGCTCGAGGCGCGGGGATATCTCGAACGGACCCCCGACCCCGAGGACAAGCGTGCAAGCCTGATCCGGCCCACGCCCAGGACCACGGCACTGGAAGGCGAGGAAAACGCCATTCACGCGCGCGCCGCCGCCACCCTAGCCGCTGCTCTCAGCGACGAGGAACTGGCCCGGTTCGAGGAACTTTTCGAGAAAGCCTGTCAGGGGTTGCCCTCTGCCTGACGGGTGGAGGTTGAGATGACGACGACGACCCTGACCCGGACCTTCTGGTCCTACACCCTGCCCGCCATGGCCGCGCTGATGGTCAGCGGGCTTTACGCGGTCGTGGACGGCATCTTCATCGGCCACGCACTCGGCGCGCCGGGCCTGTCGGCCCTGAACCTCGCCTGGCCGCTCGCGGGGATCATCTGGGCGGTCGCGATGCTGGTCGGCATGGGCGGCGGGGCCGAGATCGGCCGCGCGCGCGGGGCCGGCGACGCAGCCGCGCGGGGCGAGACGCTGGCGGTGACGCTGCTGCTCATGGTGCTGATCGGCGCGGCGACCGGCGCCGCGATCCTCGGCTTCGGGCCGGCCTTCCTGGCGCTTCAGGGCGCGGAGGCGGGGCTGGCCGCGATGGGGCTTGGCTACCTGTCCGTTCAGGGCTGGGCCGCGCCCGCGATCATGGCCGGCATGGCCTTCCCGCTTCTGCTTCGCAACCTCGGCGCGCCGCGGCTTGCCACCGTGGCGATGCTGGCCGGCGCCGCCGTCAACGTCGGCTTCGACTGGCTGTTCGTCATCCGCCTGGACCACGGCCTGGCCGGGGCCGCCCGCGCCACGGTGATCGCGGAGCTTGTGGTGATCGCCCTCTGCACCGTCGCCATGGCCCGCCTCGGCGCCTTCCGCGCACTCCGCCCCGGACGGACGGCGCTGGCGCGCGCCGCCCGCATCCTGGCGATCGGCTTCTCCTCGATGGTGATGGCGCTTTACGTCAGCTTCGTCGTGGTGCTGCACAACATGCTGTTTCTCAAGCATGGCGGCCCCCTGACGCTGGCCGCCTACACTGTCGCGGGCTATGTCATGTCCTTCTTCTATTACTTCGCCGAGGGCGTCGGCGGCGGCATGCAGCCACTGGTCAGCTACTACCACGGCGCCCGCGACCGGATGCGGATGGCCGCCGTCCTGAAGCTTGCGCTGATGCTGAGCCTGGGCGGCGGGGCGGTGCTGACCGTGCTGGTCGTGGCCTTCCCCGGCCCGGTGGCGCAGGTCTTCGCCGGCAGCGACCGCGCCCTGATCGCCGAGGCGGCGCACGGGCTGCGGCTGCATCTGTCGGCGATGGTTCTGGACGGGTTCATCATCCTGTCGGCGACCTATTTCCAGGCGGTCGGGCAGGCGCGCAGCGCCACCTTCATCACCGCGGGCAACATGGCGGTGCAACTGCCGTTCCTGTGGCTGCTGCCGCTGTTTCTGGGCGTCGACGGCGTCTGGCTCGCGATGCCGCTCTCGAACGTGGCGCTGTCGGGCGTCGTCGTCTGGATGCTCTGGCGCGCCCACCGCGGCACCTTCGCCCGCGCAGCCGTGCTGGCGCGCAGGGCACTCGAAAACGGGGCGCCGGCGGTCCATGCCTGAAGGCGGGCGGGCTGCCCCGCTCAGACCCCCAGATAGCGGTCGGCGACATCGGCGCTGAGCGCGCCGATCACCCCGGCCCAGGCGGTTGCCCCGCGTTCGAGGATCACGGCGCGGTCGGCCACGCCCGCGATCTCGCGCACCGACTTGTCGATCAGGAGGATGGCAAGGCCCTCGCCCTTCAGCGCGCGGATCGCCGCCCAGATCTCCTGCCGGACCGAGGGTGCCAGCCCCTCGGTCGCCTCGTCGAGGATCAGAAGCCGCGGATTGGTCATCAGCGCCCGCGCGATCGCCAGCATCTGCTGCTCGCCCCCCGACAGCGTCCGCGCCGTCTGCCCCATCCGCTCGCCCAGGCGCGGGAACAGCCGCGTCACCCGCGCCACGTCCCAGGGGCCGGGGCGCGCGGCGACGGCCAGGTTTTCGGACACCGTCAGCGGCCCGAAGGTCCGCCGCCCCTCAGGCACAAGGCCGATCCCCAGCCGCGCCGCCCGGTAGGACGGCAGCCGGGCAAGGTCCGTGCCCGCGAAGGCGACGCGCCCGCCCGTCGCCGGCAGCATCCGCGCGATGGTGCGCACCGTCGTCGTCTTGCCCATGCCGTTGCGCCCCATCAGCGCGACAGCCTCCCCCTCGCCCACCGTCAGGCCGACACCGTAAAGCGCCTGCACCGCGCCATAACCCGCCGTCACCCCCGAAAGCTCCAGCAGCGCGCTCATGCCTCCTCCCCCAGGTAGGACCGGCGCACCTCGGGGTTGGCGCGGATCTCGGCGACCGGGCCGGTGGCGATGATGCGCCCGTAGACCAGGACCGAGATGCGGTCAGCCAGCGCAAAGACCGCGTCCATGTCGTGCTCGACCAGCAGGATCGGCGCCTCGGCCCGAAGGTCCGACAGGATCGCGGTCAGGTCGCGCGCGCCTTCCGCCCCCATCCCCGCCATCGGCTCGTCGAGCAGGAAGGCGCGCGGCCGCATCGCCAGCGCCATCGCGATCTCCAGCCGCCGCCGTTCGCCATGCGACAGCGTGCTTGCGGGCACGCCTTCCCGCCCGGCCAGCCCCGCCTGCTCCAGGTGGAACCGCGCCGGATCGGTCAGCGCCCGATCCTGCAGCGCGGGTCTGAGGAAGCGGAACACCCCGCCCCCCGCGCCCAGAACGGCCAGCATGGTGTTTTCAAGCGCCGTGAACTCCGGCACCACCGATGAGACCTGGAAACTGCGCGCCAGCCCCAACCGCGCCCGCGCCGCGGCGTCGAGCGTGTCGATCGCCTGCCCCTCGAAGGTGATGGTGCCGCGGTCCTGCCGCAGCTCTCCGGTGATCTGCTTGATCAGCGTCGATTTCCCCGCCCCGTTCGGCCCGATCAGCGCGTGGATCTCCCCCCGGCGCAGGTCAAGCGTCACCCCGTCGGTGGCCTTGAGCGCGCCAAAGCTTTTCTCCAGCCCGCGGATGTTGAGGATCACGTCAGACATGGCGCCGCCCCCCGGGCAACAGGCCCAGGATGCCGCCCGGCGCATAAAGCACGATCGCCAGCAGCAGAAGCCCCAGCAACGCCTGCCAGTATTCCGACACCCCGCCCAGCACCTGCTCCAGCAGAATGAAGACCCCCGCCCCGGCGACCGGCCCCGCCAGCCGCCCGACGCCGCCGAGAATGACGAACACCATGATCTCCCCCGACATATGCCAGGACAGCATCGCCGGGCTGACGAAGCGGTTGAGGTCGGCGTAAAGCGACCCCGCCAGCCCGACGATCACCGCCGAGAGGACAAAGGCCGTCAGTTGCAGCGCGAAGGGCCGGATGCCCGAGGCCATGACCCGCTGCCGGTTCGCCCGCGCCGCCTGCAGCGCCAGCCCGAAGCGCGACCGCGTGACCAGCGCCGAAAAGCCCATCGCCAGCGCCAGCAGCCCGGCCGCGATGGCGAAGAACTGGAGCGGGGCAAAGGTGTTCAGCCCCGGAAAGCTGTTGCGGACGTAGAAGGACAGCCCGTCCTCCCCGCCATAGGCGCGCCAACTGATCGCGAAGTAATAGACCATCTGCGCGAAGGCGAGGGTGACCATGATGAAGTAGACGCCGCTCGTGCGCAGGCTCAGCGCCCCGATCACCAGCGCGGCCAGCGCGGTGACCACCATCGCCATGGGCCAGAGGCCCAGCATTTCGGCACTGCCCGCGACGGTGAACGGAAAGGTCAGGACCGGCGTGCCCGCGGCCGCGTGGCTTGCGAAGATGCCGGTGACATAGCCGCCTATCCCGAAGAAGACCGCGTGCCCGAAGGACACCATCCCCCCGTAGCCGAGCGCGAGGTTCAGACCCACGCCCGCCAGCGCGAAGATCGCGGCCTTGGTGGCCAGCGTCACCACATAGGGCGCGCCCGCGAGATGGGCGACCAGCGCCACCGCGACCAGCGCGGCGAAGACGGTGGCATTGAGGATGGCAACCCGTCTCATCCTAGCCCCGCGCCCCGTAAAGCCCCTGCGGGCGCCAGATCAGCACCCCCGCCATCAGGATGTAGATGAGCATGGAGCCAAGCGCCGCGCCGATCCCGTTCGCCGCCGACACCTCCATGAAGCGCGCGAACAGCGCCGGCAGAAGCGCCTTTCCCAGCGCATCGGTCAGCCCGACCAGCAGCGCCGCGACCAGCGCCCCCTTGATCGACCCGATGCCGCCGATGACGATGACGACGAAGGCCAGGATCAGCACCGGCTCCCCCATCCCCACCTGCACCGATTGGATCGTGCCCACCAGCGCCCCGGCCAGCCCCGCAAGCGCGGCACCGAGCGCGAAGACCAGCGTGTAAAGCCGCGCGATGTCGACGCCGAGAGCCGCCACCATCTCCCTGTCCGCCTCGCCCGCGCGAATGCGGATGCCAAGCCGCGTGCGCGCGATCAGCAACCACAGCCCCACCGCCACCGCCGCGCCGACGCCGATGATCGCCAGCCGGAACAGCGGGTATTGCAGCCCGCCAGGCAGCGTGACCGCCCCGGAAAGCGCCGCCGGCAGCGTGAGGTAAAGCGGGAACGACCCGAAAACCCAGCGCGTGCCTTCCGAAAAGACCAGGATCAGCGCGAAGGTGGCCAGCACCTGCTCCAGATGGTCGCGCGCATAAAGCCGCCGGATCACCGCCACCTCGACCAGCACGCCCGCGGCGGCGGCGGCCGCAAGGCTCGCCGCCAGCCCCAGCGCAAAAGACCCCGTCGCCGCCGCCACCCAGGCGCAGGCGAAGGCGCCCAGCATGTAGAGCGAGCCATGCGCCAGGTTGATCAGCCCCATGACCCCGAAGACGAGCGTCAGCCCGGCGGCCATTAGAAACAGCATCATCCCGTATTGCAGGCCGTTCAGCGCCTGCTCCGCCAGAAGCATCACCGGATCATTCCCCCTGGAAAGGGCCGGGGTCGTGCCCCGGCCCCCCTTGCGCTTACATCTTGCACTCGTCCACATAGGCGTCGCCGCGGTCTTCCAGCGCCACGCCCACAAGCTTGTTGGTGTAGATGTCGCCCTCCTTCACCACCTCGCGGACGTAGATGTCCTGGATCGGGTGGTGGTTCGGCCCGAACTTGAAGTCGCCGCGGGTCGAGGCGAAGTCGGCCGCCTCCAGCGCCGCACGGAAGGCGTCCTGATCGGCCACGTCCGCCTTGGCCTTGGCCGACAGAAGCAGGTTCGCGGTGTCATAGCCCTGGCTGGCGTAAAGCGACGGCAGGCGGTTGTATTCGGCCTGGAAGGCCGCCACGAAGGCCGCGTTGGCCGCGTTGTCCAGATCCTTGTTCCACTGCGAGGTGTTGCGCACGCCAAGGGCCGCGTCGCCCACCGCCTGAAGGATGTTCTGGTCGAACGAGAAGGCAGGCCCGACCAGCGGGATGCCCACGCCCGATTCCGCGTACTGCTTCATGAAGGCGATGCCCATGCCGCCCGGCAGGAAGAAGAACACGCTGTCCGCGCCACTGGCCCGGATCTGCGCGATCTCGGCTGCGTAGTCGGTCTGACCAAGCTGGGTATAGACCTCACCCGCCGCCGCGCCGGTGTAGAAGCGCTTGTAGCCGGTGATCGCGTCCGTCCCCGCGGGATAGTTCGGCGCCAGCATGAAGCTGTTATTGTAACCGGCCGAATTCGCATAGGCCCCGGCCGCCTCGTGCAGGTTATCGTTCTGCCAGGCGACGTTGAAGTAGTTCTTGTCGCAGCCCGAACCCGCCAGCGCCGAGGGGCCGGCGTTGGGCGACAGGTAGAACTTGCCCTGCGCCACCGCCGCCGGGACCACCGCCATGGCGAGGTTCGACCAGATGATGCCGGTCAGCACGTCGACCTGATCGGACTGGATCATCTTGTCGGCGATCTGAACCGCGATGTCGGGCTTCTGCTGGTCATCCTCGATCACGGCCTCGACATCGGTCGCGCCGGCCATCTTCAGCGCCAGCAGGAAGCCGTCGCGCACGTCGATGCCAAGGCCCGCGCCGCCGCCCGACAGCGTGGTGATCATGCCCACCTTGATGCCCTCGGCACCCGCCGCCCCCGCGCCGAGCGCCAGCGCGGCAAGCGTTCCAAGAAGGATGGTTCTCGCTTTCATCTCAACTCTCTCCCTGTTGTTTGATGGTCGTCAGTCTGATGGCTTTGCAACCGCGCGCAAGCCGGAATCTCCCCGTCCTGCCCCGGCGTCACCCCTCAGGTGCACGCAGGCGGAACCGCTGGATCTTGCCGGTCTGGGTCTTCGGCAGCGCAGTCTCGAAGACGATCCGGCGCGGGTACTTGTAGGGCGCGATCACTGCCTTCACATGATCTTGCAAGACCTTGACCATCAAGGCATCTCCGGCCTTGCCTTCCGCCAGAACCACATGCGCCTCGACGATCTGGCCACGGTCCGGGTCCGGGGCGCCGATGACGGCGCATTCGAACACGTCCGGGTGCGAGAGGAGCGCGGCCTCCACCTCCGGCCCGGCGATGTTGTAGCCCGACGAGATGATCATGTCGTCGTTGCGCGCGGCAAAGTGGAAATAGCCGTCCTCGGTCTGCACGAAGGTGTCGCCGGTGATGTTCCAGCCGTTCTGCACATAGGCCCGCTGCCGCTCGTCGGCGAGGTAGCGGCACCCCGTCGGCCCCCTGACCGCAAGCCGCCCCGGCGTGCCGCGCGGGCATTCGCGCCCCTCCGCATCGACCACGCGCGCCTCGTAGCCCGTCACCGGCCGGCCGGTGCAGGCCGGGCGGTGGTCGTCGAAGCGGTTGGTCAGGAAGATGTGCAGCATCTCGGTCGCGCCGATCCCGTCCAGCATCGGCTTGCCGGTCCTGGCCATCCACTCCTCGTAGACCGGCGCCGGCAGGGTTTCGCCCGCGCTGACCGCCGCGCGCAGGGAAGTAAGGTCCGCCCCCTCCTCCATCGCCTTCAACATCACCCGGTAAGCCGTTGGCGCAGTGAAACAAACCGTCGCCTTGTGTTCCTGGATGATGGAGATCAGGTTGGGCGGCGTCGCCTGCTCCAGAAGTGCCGCGGCCGCCCCGAACCGCAGTGGAAAGACCGCCAGCCCGCCCAGCCCGAAGGTGAAGGCCAGGGGCGGAGAGCCGACAAAGACGTCCTCGGGCGTGACCTTCAGCACCTCGCGCGCATAGCCGTCGGCGATGATCAGGAGATCGCGGTGGAAGTGCATCGTGGCCTTAGGTTCCCCCGTGGTGCCGCTGGTGAAGCCCAGAAGCGCCACGTCGTCGCGCCCGGTCCGCGCCGCCTGGAACCGCACCGGCTTGCCCAGAGCGATCCGGTCCAGCTCCGCGTCGTGGTTCGCGGTTCCGTCGAAACCCACGACCTTCGCCAGGAAGCGCGAGCCCTTCGCGCAGGCCACCATCTCCTCCATCAGCCGCGTGTCGCAAAGCGCGAGCGCAATCTCCGCCTTGTCGACGATCTTGGAAAGCTCGCCCGCCCGCAGCATCGGCATGGTGTTGACGACGACCGCCCCCGCCTTGGTCGCGGCCAGCCAGCAGGCCACCATCGCCGGGTTGTTCGCGGACCGGATCAGGATACGATTTCCCGGCCTTACGCCGTAATCCTCGACCAGCGCATGGGCGATCCGGTTGGACCAGTCGGCCAGTTCCTTGTAGGTCCGGATGCGCCCGTTCCCGATCAGCGCGGTATGATCGCCAAAGCCCTTCTCGACCATCCGGTCGGACAGCTCCACCCCCGCGTTCAGCCAGTCGGGATAGTCGAACCCCGCCAGCCGGATCTCCGGCCACGCGTCCTCCGGCGGCAGGTTGTCCCGCGTGAACGTATCTTCGTGTCCTGTCGGTCCCAGCATGTCGGGTCCTCCCACCCTTCGCGCCTCAGCCCTGCGGAATGACCGCCGTCGCCTCGATTTCCACCCTGGCCCGGTCCTCGACCAGCGCCACCACCTGCACCAGCGCCATCGCCGGATAGTGGCGCCCGACCACTTCCTTGTAGACGGCGCCCAGCGCCTTGAGATTGTTCAGGTATTCCCGCTTGTCGGTGACATACCAAGTCAGCCGCACCAGATGCTCCGGCCGCGCCCCCCCGGCGGCGAGGATCTCCACGATCGAGATCAGCGCCTGCCGCACCTGACCCACGAAGTCGTCGGTCTCGAAGACCTGATCGGCGTTCCAGCCGATGACACCGCCGGTCAGGACCATCCGGCCCGTGGCCGCCATGCCGTGGGAATAGCCGACCGCCGGCTTCCACCCCGCCGGGTGCAGGAATTCATGCGGGCTGTGCATCGCCATCCTCCTGAAATGCCTCGATCCGCGCCCGGATCTCTACGGGCCAGGGACATGCCCGCCCGCCCTCGGTCCAGACGATCGTCTGCCTCACCGCGATCCTGAGTTCCTCCCCCGCCCGTGCCTCGTGGGCCAGGGCCAGCGACGTGGTCCCCGCCCGCTCCACCCGCAGCGTG
Source organism: Albidovulum sediminis (assembly GCF_025380365.1). Taxonomy (GTDB): domain Bacteria; phylum Pseudomonadota; class Alphaproteobacteria; order Rhodobacterales; family Rhodobacteraceae; genus Albidovulum; species Albidovulum sediminis. The sequence continues at coordinate 467,164 of NZ_JAOCQF010000001.1, read as the reverse complement.
AACCGCAGCCGGTCGCCCAGGCGCGAGGGCGCGCGGAAATCGCTTTCCAGCCGCACCGTCGGCACCCCGTGCCCGGCCGCCACGACCGCCGCGAAGGGTCGGCCCAGCACCTCGGCGAAGAAGGTCTCCACAACGGAGTTCACCATCTCGAAGTAGCGCGGGAAAAAGACGATGCCCGCCGGGTCGCAATGGTTGAACTCGACCGGAATGACGCGGGAATAGCTCATGCCAGCCCCCGCGCGATGACCATCCGCTGCACGTCCGAGGCGCCCTCGTAGATTCGCAGCGCCCGGATCTCGCGGTAAAGGCCCTCGACCGCGACGCCCGTGCGCACCCCGTCGCCGCCATGCAGCTGCACTGCCATGTCGATCACCTCCTGCGCCGCCTCGGTGGCGTAAAGCTTCGCCATCGCCGCCTCGCGGCTGATCCGCGCTGCGCCTCCGTCCTTGGCCCAGGCCGCGCGGTAAACCAGCAGGGCCGCCGCGTCGATCTTCAGCGCCATGTCGGCCAGGTGCCCCTGCACGATCTGGTGGTCGGCAAGCCGCCCGCCCCCCGGCCGCACCCGCGCCACCCGCGCCAGCGCCTCGTCCAGCGCGCGGCGGGCAAAGCCCAGCGCCGCCGCCCCGACCGTGGGCCGGAAATGATCGAGTACCGTCATCGCCACCTTGAAGCCCTGCCCCGCCGCGCCGATCCGCGCGCCCTCGCCCAGCCGCACGCAATCCAGCCTCAGCCGCGCCAGCGGATGCGGCGCCATCACCTCGATCCGCTCCGCCACGCTCAGCCCCGGCGCCTCCGCCGGCATCAGGAACGCGGACAGACCCTTCGCGCCCTCCCCCTCGCCGGTTCGCGCGATGACCACGTAAAGATCCGCGATCCCGCCGTTGGAGATATAGGTCTTCTCCCCCTCCAGCACCCAGTCCGTGCCCTCGCGCCGCGCCGTGGTCGCGGTCTGCGCCACGTCCGACCCCGCGCCCGGCTCGGTCAGCGCGAAGCCCGCGATCGCCGTCCCGGCGCGCGTCCGCGCCAGCCAGCCGCGCTGCGCTTCGGTTCCGAACAGGCTGACCGCCCCCATCCCCAGCCCCTGCATGGCGAAGGCGAAATCCGCCAGCCCGTCGTGGCGCGCCAGCGTCTCGCGGATCAGGCAGAGCGTGCGGATATCCAGCCGCTCGCCCGCCCCCGCGCCGGTATGGGCCAGCCAGCCGCCCGCGCCCAGCGCCGCCACCAGCCCCCGGCAGGCCGCATCCGCATCGCCGTGATCGACCGGCAGGTGACGGTCGCACCACGCCTCGAGCGACGCCGCCAGATCGCGGTGGCGATCGTCGAAGAACGGCCAATCCAGAAAGCTCCTGTCGCTCATCCCTTCTTCTTTTCCCAAATATCCCGGGGGGTCAGGGGGGCAGCGCCCCCTGCCTTGCCCTCAGTTTCCCTCGAAGACCGGTTTCTCCTTCGCCACGAAGGCGCGGTAGGCGCGTTCGAAATCGCGGGTCTGCATGCAGATCGCCTGCGCCTGCGCCTCGGCCTCGATCGCCTGGTCAAGCCCCATGGTCCACTCCTGGTTCAGTTGCGTCTTGGTGATGCCGTGGGCAAAGGTCGGGCCGGCCGCGAGCCGCGCCGCCAGCGCCATCGCCTCCGCCTCCAGACGCTCCGCCGGGTGGAGCGCGTTCCAGAAGCCCCAGGCCGCGCCCTCCTCGGCGCTCATCGTCCGCCCGGTGTAGAGCAGTTCCGCCGCCCGCCCCTGACCGACGATCCGGGGCAGCATGGCGCAGGCGCCCATGTCGCAGCCTGCAAGGCCCACGCGGGTGAAGAGAAAGGCGCATTTCGCCTCGGGCGTGGCGATCCGAAGGTCGGCGGCCATGGCCAGGATCGCGCCCGCCCCCACCGCCACCCCGTCGACGGCCGCGATCACCGGCTTGGTGCAGTGCAGCATCGCCTTGACCAGATCCCCGGTCATCCGGGTGAAGGCCAGAAGGCCCTTCATGTCCATGCCGACGAGCGGCCCGATGATGTCGTGCACGTCCCCGCCCGAACAGAAGTTGCCGCCGTTCGGGGCCAGCACCACCACGTCCACATCCTCGGCATAGGGCAGCGCGCGGAAGGTGTCGCGCAGTTCGGCGTAGCTTTCGAAGGTCAGCGGGTTCTTCCGCTCGGGCCGGGCAAGCCGGATCACCGCAACGCGGTCGATGACCTCCCACAGGAAGTGAACGGGCTTGAGGGACGCCATCAAGGTCATTGTTTTCCCATCCGTTTCAGGATTTCCGTCATGCGGTCCAGGTCCTCCTCCGAAAGCGCGGAAAGGATCGCGTCCACCTCGCGCTCGTGATCGGCGGCGAGCGTTTCGAAGGCGGCCAGCCCCGGCTCGGTCAGGGCGACGAAGACGGTGCGCCGGTCGGCGGCCGAGGGCGTGCGCCGGACCAGGCCTTCGGCCTCGAGCCGGTCCACCACGGCGGTGGCATTGCCGTTCGAGACGAGGAGCATGCGGGAAAGCTCGCTCATCGTCACCCCCTCGCGCCGGCGGTAGAGTGCCGCCATCACGTCGAAGCGCGGCAGCGTCGTGGCATGGGTCACGCGCAGGAATTCCCTGAGCCGGTTTTCCGCCGACCGGGTCACCCCCAGCAGCCGGATCCAGAGCTTCAGACGGCGCTTCGACAGATCGCTCATGCCTCGCCCCCGTTGATCGGGATGGCCTGGCCGTTCACCCCCTCCGACCCCGCCGCACAAAGCCAGAGCGCGCAGGCGGTAACCTCCGCCGGGCGGATCAGCCGGTTCTGCGGGCTCATCGCCTCAAGCGCCGCGCGCGCCTCGGCAGGGCTGCGGCCGGTCTTCGCCGCGATGACCGCGACCGAGTGGTCGGTCATCGGCGTGTCGAGGAATCCGGGGCAGATCGCGTTCACCGTGACCGGCGTGCGCGCGATTTCCAGCGCGAGCGAGCGGACAATCCCGATAACGCCATGTTTCGCAGCGGCATAGGGCGCGACCTTCGCGTAACCTTTCAGCCCCGCAGTGGAGGCAATGGCGATCAGGCGCCCCCAGCCGTCGATCTGGCGCAGCCCCTCGCGGAGCGTCAGGAACGCGCCGGTCAGGTTGACCGCGATCATCGCGTTCCACTGGTCGAGCGTCGTCTTCGCCATCACCCCGCTGTCGGCCGCGCCGGCGTTGGCGATCACGATCTGGCAGGGCCCGGCCTCGGCGAACATCGCCCGCACCGAGGCTTCGTCGGTGACGTCGCCCTGCACCCAGCGCATCCCCTCGTAGAGCGCCGCCGTGGCCTTCAGCGCATCGGCCCGCCGCCCGGTGATCACGACCTCGGCGCCCGCACGGGCGAAACCGAGTGCCAGGTCCGCCCCCGCGCCGGCGCCGCCGCCGGTGATGAGAACGCGCTTTCCCGCCAGCGTCATGCCCGGATCGCCTCCACCGTCTTTTCCCTCAGCCGCCGCGCCTGGTCACGGCCGCGGTGATAGGGCACCGGCCAGGCCTCGGCCGTATCCCCCATCTCCACCGCCGCGTGCAGCATCCAGTAGGGGTCCGCCAGATGCGGGCGGGCCAGGCAGACGAGGTCGGCCCGGCCGGCGAGCAGGATGGAGTTCACGTGATCGACCTCGGTGATGTTGCCCACCGCCATCGTCGCCAGCCCCGCCTCGTTGCGGATGCGGTCGGAGAACGGGGTCTGGAACATGCGCCCGTAGACCGGCCTTGCCTTGGGCGAGGTCTGGCCGGCGCTGACGTCGATGATGTCGGCCCCCGCCGCGGCGAACATCCGCGCGATCTGCACCGCCTCGGCCGGGGTCACGCCTTCATCGCCCACCCAGTCGTTGGCGGAAATCCTGACCGACAGGGGCCTTGCCTCACCCCAGGTGCGGCGCATGGCGCCCAGCACCTCCAGGGGCCAGCGCATGCGGTTTTCCAGGCTGCCGCCGTAGGCGTCGGTGCGCCGGTTCGACAGCGGGCTGATGAAGCTGGAGATCAGGTAGCCGTGCGCGGCATGCAGTTCGATCATGTCGAAGCCCGCCCGCGCGGCCATTTCGGTTGCCCGCACGAATTCGTCGCGCACACGGTCCAGGTCTGCCTGCGTCATTTCCCGCGGCACCGGGTGGGCGGGCGACCACGGCAGGGCCGAGGGGCCGATGACCTCCCACCCCTCCGCCAGCGGCATCTCGTCATCCGCCCACGGGACCTGAACGGAGGCCTTGCGGCCCGCGTGACCGATCTGGCAGCAGATCTTCGCCGTCGTCTCCCGGTACACGAAATCGACAAGCCGGGTCCAGGCGGCCTCATGTTCGGGCGCGTAAAGGCCGGGGCAGCCCGGCGTGATCCGCCCCTCGGGGCTGACACAGGTCATCTCGACATAGACGAGCCCCGCGCCCCCCTTGGCGCGTTCGGCGTAGTGGACGAAGTGCCAGTCGGTCGGGCAGCCGTCCACGGCCTTGTACTGCGCCATGGGCGAGACGACGACGCGGTTCTTGAGCGCCATGTCGCGCAGCCGGAAGGGTGCGAACATCGGCGCGCGTCCGGGCGTGCCGCCGGCCTGTTCCTGAAACCAGTCCTCGGCGCCGCGCAGCCATTCGGGGTCGCGCAGGCGCAGGTTCTCATGGCTGATCCGCTGGCTGCGGGTCAGGAGCGAATAGGCGAACTGGGCAGGCGGCAGGTCCAGATAGCGCTCCACCTCCTCGAACCATTCGAGGCTGTTGCGCGCGGCCGACTGGAGGCGCAGCACCTCGGTCCGCCGCTCCTCCTGGTAGCGTTCGAAGGCGGCCTCCAGGGTGGGTTCGCTGTGCAGGTAGTCTGCCAGCGCGATGGCGCTGTCGAAGGCGAGGCGAGAGCCCGAGCCGATGGAGAAATGCCCGGTCGCCGCCGCGTCCCCCATCAGGACGACATTGCCGGTGTACCAGCGTTCGCAGATGACGCGCGGAAACTGCATCCAGACGGCCGAGCCGCGCAGGTGGGCGGCGTTCGACATCAGGTCATGCCCGCCCAGGTGACGCGCGAAGATCCTGCGGCAGGTCTCGACCGTTTCCTCCTTCGACATCCGCTCGAACCCCCAGCGGTCCCAGGTCTCGGGCAGGCATTCGACGATGAAGGTCGCGGTGGTGGCGTCGAACTGGTAGACATGCGCCCAGACCCAGCCGTGTTCGGTCTTTTCGAAGATGAAGGTGAAGGCGTCGTCGAATTTCTGGTGGGTGCCGAGCCAGACGAACTTGCAGCGGCGCACATCGATGTCGGGGCGGAAGGTGCCTTCGTATTCCTTGCGGACGCGGGAATTGATGCCGTCGGAGGCGACGACAAGGTCGTAATCCTTGCGGTAGGTCTCCGCGCTTTCGAACTCGGTCTCGAAGCGCAGGTCGACGCCCAGTTCGCGTGCGCGGTCCTGGAGCAGGATCAGCATCTGCCGGCGCCCGATCCCGGCAAAGCCGTGGCCGCCCGACACGGTGCGGTGGCCGTCGTGGACAACCGCGATGTCGTCCCAGTAGGCGAAATGGCTGCGGATCGCGTCGGTCGATTTCGGGTCGTTCTTCTGCATCCGCGACAGCGCGTCGTCGGACAGGACCACGCCCCAGCCGAAGGTATCATTGGCGCGGTTGCGTTCCAGAACGGTGACCTGATGGGCGGGGTCGCGCAGCTTCATCGAGATCGCGAAGTAAAGGCCCGCCGGCCCGCCCCCGAGACACAGAACCTTCATCCGCCGCCTCCCTCATGCCCTGCCATCAGACTGGCACCGGTCGGAAATAATTTCAAGCTTGAAATTTCCAGCTTGAAATTTCTGTCCCGCAGGCCATCATGGGCGGCAGGTCGGCAGGGGACGGGCGATGGAGACAGCGCAGATCGCAGTCGCGGGGCTGGGCACGATGGGCCTGGGCATCGCGCAGGTCTTCGCGGCGGCGGGCTTTCCGGTCGCGGCGACCGACGCCCACGCCCCGGCGCGCGACAGCGCCCCGGCCCGAATGGCCGCCGCACTCGACGCGCGGGTGGCGGCAGGCAAGCTTTCGCCCGAGGCGCGCGACGCGACACTCGCGCGGCTGCGGATCGTGGCGGTGCCCGAGGATCTGGCCGGATCGACGCTGGCGATAGAGGCAATCGTCGAGGACATGGCGGCCAAGCGCGCGCTGTTCGCGCGGATCGAGCCGGGGCTGGCGGCGGACGCGGTTCTGGCCACCAACACCTCGTCCCTGCCCCTCGCGGGCGTGGCCGAAGGGCTGGCACGGCCGGGCCGGCTGATCGCGCTCCACTTCTTCAACCCCGCCCCGGCGATGAAGCTGGTCGAGCTTGCCGGTCACGCGGGCAGCGATCCCTCGGCGCTGGCGCTCGGACGGGCGCTGGCGGAGGCCGCGGGCAAGACCGTAATCGCCTGCCCCGACCGCCCCGGCTTCATCGTCAACCGCTGCGCGCGCCCCTTCTACGGCGAGGCGCTGGCGCTGCTGGAGGAGGGCCGGACGGCGGCCGCGGTCGACGCGGCGATGGTCGCGGCGGGCTACCGGCTGGGGCCCTTCTCGCTCATCGACCTTGTCGGCGCGGACGTGAACCTGGCCGCGACCGAGGGGCTTTCGGCGGCGATGGGCGGGCATCCGCGCTATCACGTCTTTGCAGCCCTCAGGGCGCAGGTCGCCTCGGGCGCGCTCGGGCGCAAGGCCGGGCGCGGATTCGTCTTTCCCGCCGCCCCCGGTCCCGCACCCGAGGATGCGCCCGGGGATGCGCCCGGGGATGCGGCGGCGATCGTGCGCCGGATCGAGGCGGCGCTGATCAACGAGGCGGGCTGGCTACTGGCCGAGGGCGGGGTGACGGCCGAGGGGATCGACACCGCGATGCGGCTGGGCCTGAACTTCCCGCACGGGCCGTTCGAGGCGCTGGCCCGCCACGGTGCGCCCGCGATCCGCTCCACGCTTGCCGAGCTTGAGGCGCGCGCGCCCGCGCATCTGGCCGGCCGCTACCGGCCCGCGCCGGTGCTGGCGCGCGACTGACCGCGCGGGTCAGCCGATCACGCGGTTGACCCCGTCCATGGTCTGAAGCGCGCCGTACATGTCGGGCCGGCGGTCGCGGAAGACGCCCCAGGCACGGCGGTAGCGCGCGATTTCGTCCAGGTCGAAGCGCGCGGTCAGCACCGCCTCCTCCTCGCGCCCCGCCTCGGCCACCATCGCGCCGGTATGGTCGGCGATGAAGGAGGAGCCGTAGAAAGTCATCTCGGTCCGGCCGTCGCGTTCCACGCCGATCCGGTTCGAGGCGACGACCGGCAGGATGTTGGCCGCCGCGTGGCCCTGCATCGCGCGCTGCCAGTGGCCCGCGCTGTCGAGGTCGGGATATTGCGGCTCCGACCCGATGGCGGTGGGGAACAAGAGCGCCTCGGCCCCCATCAGCGCCAGCGCGCGCGCGGTTTCGGGGAACCACTGGTCCCAGCAGATGCCGCAGCCGATCCGGCCGAAGCGGGTCTGGAAGACCTTGAAGCCGGTATCGCCGGGGGTGAAGTAATACTTCTCCTCATACCCCGCCGCCTGCGGGATATGGGTCTTGCGGTAGGTGCCGAGGATCTCGCCATCTGCGTCGATCATGGCCAGCGTGTTGTAGTGCGCGAGCCCCGCACGTTCGAAGAAGGAGATCGGCAGGACGACGCCCAGCCGCCGCGCCAACGCGCGGAAATGGCCGACGGCGCGGTCCTCTTCCAGAGTCCTCGCCAGGTCGAGGTGGCGCGCGTCGATCTCGAGGCAGAAGTAGGGGGTCTGGAACAGTTCCTGCAGCAGGATCACCTGGGCCCCTGCCCCGGCGGCCCTGAGGACCAGCGCCTCGGCCCGTTCCAGGGTTTCATCGGCGTCCCATGTGCAGGCCATCTGGGTCGCGGCAAAGGTCACTTCGCGCATTCTGTCCTCCCTCGTGTCCGGGACGGAATAGCAGAGCGGCGGCGGCGGCCATATTCCCCCAAAGGGATAGGCGATAAAGGGGCGCAGAGGCCGGCGGGACGGCGGCGCTATTCGGCCGTGGTCATGCCCAGCCGCCCGAGAACGCGCCGCTCCACCATCACGACGGCCTGGTAGAACAGCACCGCGAGGCCGACCGACACCGCGGCCACGGTCCAGATCATCGCATAGTCCAGATAGCCGCGCGATTGGTTCAGCAGGTTGCCAAGCCCCCTGCCGGTCGCCAGCCATTCCGCGATCATCACCCCCAGAAGGGCGCGCGGCACCGTCAGCCGGGTCGCCGCGAACAGGTAGGGCAGCGAGGCGGGGATGGTCACCATCCGCATTTCGGTCCAGCGGCTGGCACCGTAGACGCGCGGCAATTCCTCGGCGCTTCGGGGGACAAGGGCGATCCCCTGGGCCAGCGTCACGAAGGCGGGAAAGAAGGTGACGGAGATGGTGACCCAGAGGGTCAGCGAGGTTCCGCGCCCGAGGATGAGGACAAGCAGCGGCGTCAGCGCGACCAGCGGCATGGTCTGGGTGACGAGCGCCACCGGCATGAAGGCCTCGATCGCGCGCGGGGCAAGCCGCGACAGGATGGCAAGGATGAAGGCGAACGACAGCCCCGCCACCATACCGAGGAAGGTGATCGGCAGCGTCTGGGCCATCGCCGCCCAGAGCCGTTCCTGCGCCGCACCGGCGGCAGGCGAGAAGAAAAGATAGTCCACCACCGCCGCGGGGGTCTTGGCGATCAGGTCCGGCACGCCGGTCGCCTTGATGAAGACCCACCAGAGGAAGAACGGCAGCGCGACGGTCGCGAGCGACATCACGATCCGCCGTGCAAGCGGGCCGCGGTCGGGCTGCGCGGCCGGCACGGCGGTGTTCAGTGTCACCGCGCGGGCCGATCCGAGGAAGCGCCGCGACAGCAGCGCGAAGGCCGCATAGCTCAGCCCCGCGATCAGCGTCGCGATCACGCCGATCCCCCAGAGGCGGTCAGGCTCGCCCCGCCCGAGCGAGCCGAGCAGATAGGTGCCAAGCCCCCAGCGCCCGCCGCCGCCGAACTCGGCAAGGATGGCGCCGAGGACGGCGTTCGGCGCCGCGATGCGCAGCCCCGCGAGGATGACCGGCAGGGCGCCGCGAAACTCCACGAGGCGCAGCACGTCCCGGCGGCTGCCGCCGTAGGCGCGGACAAGGTCGGCGGCCCGGCTGTCGGCCTGGGAGATGCCGACAACCGTCGCCGTCATGGTGACGAAATAGACCCCGAGCGCGGCCAGCGCGACGCGCGGCGCCATGCCCGGAAGCGTCAGCACGAGGATCGGCGCGATGGCGATGGGCGGCAGCGCGAAGATGGCGATGTTGACGCCGCGAAAGATGCGCAGCGCGGTGGTCGAAAGCGCGAACACCACCCCGGCGGCGACGCCGGCCAGATTGCCGAGGACGAAGCCCGCGGCCGAGGCGTAGAGTGTGGCCCAGACATGCAGCGGGTAGTCGGCGCGGTCCTGCCAGAGCCGGACCAGGATCTCTCCGACCGAGGGCAGCGCGCCGCCCGCCACCAGGTCGAACCGGCCGGCCACCTCCCACAGCGCGAGGATCAGGATCGCCACCCGCAGGCCGCGCCAGCCGCTGCCGCGATCAGCCGCCATGCAGCACCTCGGCGATATGATCGCAGACCCGGTGGAAGGCCGGGTCGGAAAAGAGCGGCGGCCGCCGCGGGCGTTCGAACGGCACGTCGATGACCTCGACCACCCGGCCGGGCGCGGCATGCATGACGACGACACGGTCGGCGAGGAACACGGCCTCGTCGATGCCGTGCGTGACGAGGAGTGCCGTCGAACCCGTCTCGGCCCAGATCCGCTGCAACTCGACATTCATCTGCCGGCGCAGGATCTGGTCGAGCGCGCCGAAGGGCTCGTCCATGAACAGGACCTGCGGATGGGTGACCAGCGCGCGCGCGATGGCGACGCGCTGGCGCATGCCCCCCGACAGCTCTCCGGGAAGCGAGTTCTCGAACCCGCCAAGGCCGACCAGACCGATCATCGCCGCCACCTCGGCGGCATGGTCGGAGGGCCGCCGGCGCAGCACCTCGAGCGGGACCTCGACGTTGCGCCGGACGCTGCGCCAGGGCAGCAGCGCCGCGTCCTGGAAGGCGACGCCGGTGATGCCGGCGCGCGCCGCCTCCATCGGAGCCTCGCCGGCGATGCGCACGCTACCGCTGTCGGCGGTTTCGAGCCCGAGCGCGATGCGCATGACCGTGGACTTGCCGCAGCCCGAAGGCCCGATGATCGCGGTGAACGACCCCGAGGGGCAGGCCAGGCTGACATCGCGCAGGGCCTCGACCACCTTGCCGCGTCCGCGGAAGGTCTTCGAGACCCCTTCAAGCACGATCCCGTCCGGGGCGGCCATCACACCTCGGCAAGCAGCGAGGCGTCGAACATGTCGTGGCTGCCCACGATCCCCACCGTGCCGAGCGCGCTGAGGCATTTCTCGATCCCGTCGCCCGAAAGCGCGAATATCCCGTCGGGATGTTCGATCAGGGGCTTCTGCGCGGTGTTGAAGAAGACCTCGTTCTCGATCGTGCGGCCGGTGCCCTTGAACCAGGTGTCGGCAAACTTCGGCGGCCAGAGCGCGGGGTCGGCCAGGTTTTCCGCCCAGGCCCGGCGCGAGGCGCGCAGCCAGGCCACCAGAAGGTCGCGTTTGCCGGCCAGCACCTCCTCGGTCACGACGACGGTGTCGTTGTAGATCGTGTAGCCGAAGTCATAGAGCAGGAACGACGTCGCCTCGACCCCCTGCTGGCTGATCGTGTAGGGCACGTTGGTGGTGAAATCGAGGCTCGCGTCGATCTCGCCCTTCACCAGCGGCGTCGGGTCGTAGGCATAGGGCACGATGTTGACGTCTGCCGGCGAAAGCCCGTTCATCTTCAGCATCGCCTCGACCGAGATCACGTTGACCGGGGGCACGGCCAGCGTCTTGCCGATCAGGTCCTTCGGTTCCCGGATCGGGTTCGAGGCCAGCGAGACGATCCCGATCGGGTTCTTCTGGTATTGCGCGCCGATGATCCGGAAGGGTGCCCCCTGCTCCACGATCGCCTTGATCGTCGTATCGGGCGTGGTCAGCGCCAGGTCCGCGCGCCCCGCGATGATCGTGCTTTCGGGGATCACGTCCGGACCGCCGGAGAGATAGGTCAGGTCGAGCCCCTCGGCGGCATAGTGCCCGCCATCCAGCCCGAGGAAGTAGCCCGCGAATTCCGCGTCGTTGATCCAGGCGGCCTGCATGGTTAAGGGACCGCCGGCCGCAAGTGCGCGCCGGGGGAGCGAGGCGGCAGCGGCACCGGTTGCGGCGGCCTGCAGGAAGTGGCGGCGGTTCAGTCTGAGGGTCATCGCGGGATCTCCTCTGGTTGCGGATGGGTCAGGCAAGGCCCTGAAGGCGCTGCAATTCCTGAAGCGGGGGGGTGGCGGCGATCTGCCGTGGGTCGAGCAACGGCCATTTCACCCCGCGCGGGCGCCGTGCCCGCCGCTCGACGACATGCGTGCGCGTCGGCGTGAAGATCTTGTCGACGAGGATGTCGGTTTCGGAGGGCTGAAGCTGTTCCTGCACCAGTTGCACGTCATGGACGAGCGCGTGGACCGGTGTCGTCTCGTCGACCAGACCCAGATCGGTGAACATGCCCCATTCGAGGTCGAAGAAGCCGTGCCCCTTGCCGAAGCGGACACCGTTGACCGACACCGCCGAGGCGCCGGTGACGAGATAGTCGAAGCGGCCGCGCCGGGCGATCTCGGCCAGCGTGATCGGCTGGCCGAAGTATTCCATGCCGTCGAGCCAGGAGGCATAGCGCGCGGCCCCGGCGGGCACGCGCGCGGGGTCGAGGAAGAGAAAGCCGCGGTAGATGCCGTAGGTCGACATCACGAAGGGCTTTCCGGCCTCGATCATGCGCCGGCGCAGGTCGTTCAGGCAATTGTCGGGGGTGATGAAGGCGAAGCGGCTGGCGAGGTAGGCGGGGTCCTCGACCAGACGGTCGGTCGCGGCCTCGGAGCCTTCGAAATCGGGGATGACCTCGGCGAAGTTCAGGTGGAACCGGGTATCGGGCCTCGCCACGTCGTGCAGCTTGGTCCATATTTTTTCGCGGATCACCCTGGAGGTCGTCATCTTGCAGCCCCGCCTGTTTCACTGTTTCATATTTGTGAAACGATGGTTTCAAACGTCAAGAAGTTTTCGGTGACATGGCCTCGAGACTCATCCTTCGGATTCAGGAACGGCAGCGGCGGCTGACCTCGAGCGAGCAGAAGATCGCGCAGATACTGCTGGACAATCAGAGCCTTGTGGAAACCCACACGGCGACAGAGCTGGCCGGGCTGGCCGGGGTGTCGAAGGCGACGACCGCCCGATTCTTCCGCACCCTGGGATACGCCGACTTCGAGGAGGTCCGCCTTCAGGCGCGCGAGGAACGCAACCGGCGCGAACCCTATGCGCGATTCGAATCGCGCGGCGAACCGGCAAGCCTTGGCCGGGCGCTGTCGGAGCATGTCGAACTGGAACTGCGCAACCTTACCCGCACCTTCGAGGAACTGCGCTCCGACCTCTTGCCGAGGATCGCCGCCGTGCTTGGCGCCGCGCCGCGCGTCTGGTTCCTGGGCTTCGGCGACGAATACGGCGCGGCCCGCCTTGGCCGGTCGATGTTCTCGCGGCTGCGCCACGACGTCCACCAGATCGAGGGGGCGGGGCAGGACTGGGCGGCGGAACTGTCGATGACGGGGCCGCGCGACGTGCTGGTCCTGCTGAGCTTCGAACCGCGGCCCAAGCTTCTGCGCGCGCTTCTGGCCCATGCGCGCACGACGCGGATGCAGATCATCACCGTCACCGATCACGCCTTCGCGGCACAGGCGCAGCGCTTCTGCGACCTGGTCCTGCCCTGTCATGTCGCGACCTACGGCGTCCTGCCCACGCATGCGACGATGGTGGCCATGCTGCGCCTGATGGCGGTGGCCTACCTTGGCCAGAACGCCGAGGAGGTCGGTCAGAGGATCGCGACGCTGGACGCCATCAACGAGGAACTGGATCTGAGCGAGTAGCGAAGGGCGGCGGCGATCGCCCCCTTGCCCCGGGTCAGACCCCGGACTTCAGGTCCGCCGGCAGGCGGCTAACGCGGATCAGATGGGCCGCGCGGTTCGCAAATGTCTGCTCGAACACGTGCTGGCGCGCGAAATCCCGCGCCCGGGTAGCGGTTTCGGCGATTTCGTCCCGGTTCTCGTGCAGCCGCGCGATCGTTCCGGCAAGCGTGGCGGAATCGAACATGGGCGCGACCCACCCGCCCCGCGATTCCCGGACGATGCCGCAGAAGGCCTCGTTGTCGTATCCCGCGATCGGAACGCCGCAGGACATCACCTCGGGGTAGGTGCTTGACGGATCGCCCTGCGGGTGACAGCAGACGAACAGGTCGGCCTGTTCCTTGAGATAGGGGATCCAGCCGGTGTCGAAGTCGCGCACACCGCAAAGGGCCATCCGGTCCTGCAGCCCCTGGTCGCGGATCTGCGCCTCAAGCGCGTCCTTGAGCGGCCCGGAACCGAAGATGTCGAACTGGAACGGCACGCCGCGCCGGGCCAGGTCGGCGGCCACCCGCGGCAGTTCCATGACCCCCTTCATCGCCATGAGGCGCCCGCCGAAGACCAGCCTGAGCGGCGCGGCACGCTTCAGCCGCGCGATCTTCCCGGCGAAGTCGGCGTCGGAGATGACGCCATCGCGGCTGACGCGGTTGTCGAAGAACAGAAGCGTGTTCCGGTTCAGATCGCGATAGGCCTCGTAGGTCGGGGTGCCGGAGCAGTGCAGCCCCGCGGCGATGCCCAGCACCTTCCTGCGGATGCGCTCGGTCCGCCAGAGCCACAGCCGGCGGCGCAGCCGGAGGATCGGGTTCGACACCTCGGCATCGAGGATCTGCCGTTCGGTGGTGGGGGAATATTCGGCGGTGAAGACGATGGGCACGCCAAGGCGCCGGCAGAGCCGCGCGGTCCCCGCCTCCTCGCGCGAGAGAAAGCCGAGGACCGCCGCCGCCGAGGACAGCCGCGCGGCCAGCCTCTCTTCCTCCTCGGGGCGGATCTCAAGCTCCGTCTCGGCCTCGCCGGGCAGGTATTCGGTGTGGTCCATGTCAGTCGTGGGCGTGTCGGAAAGGCGGGCAAGGCTGGTGACCGGCCCGGGCCATGTCCGGGCGATTTCAGCCGTCCCGGTCATGTACTTGCGGGTCAGGATCAGACCGCCGCGCGGCCCCCGCTGCGCGGTCAGGGACGGAAGCAGGACCAGTTCGCGCGGCGCATCCGGGGCAGCGATCATGTCAGGCGTTCCACCATTGAAAGGATCTCTCCGGCGTCGGCGACAAAGCCGCCCTCCGCCGGTTCGGCCACGACAAAGCCGAAACGCATGCCCATGCGGTCAGCGAACTCCTTGTAGGGCATGGCAAAGCGGTCCGGGGGCTGGATGACCAGGAAGGCGCCATCGTCGGCCAGGGAATAGATCGCGTGCGACAGGTGGCTTCCCTCGACGGCGATTACGATCGGCGCGCCAAGAAGCCTGCGCGATATCTCTTCCGGCGCCAGTCCGGACGGCTCCAGGATGTCGAAACCGCGCGCCGCCAGCATTTCGCAGAGCGCCGCCTCGTTGGTCAGCCGTCGCGGTTCCCCGTCATCGCCGCGTGCAAGGAAGACACCCGGGCCGGTCGAGGGCCGGCCAAGGCGCAGGCGCAGGCGTTCGCGCAGCGTGCGATAGCGCGCTTCCTTGAAGGCGTTCTGCGCAAAATCCTGGTAGACCGTCAGGCGCCTGATGCGCGCGTTGCCCGCCATGGCGGGCTCGGGCAGTGCCAGAAGGTCGCGGTATCCCGGCGCGTGCCTGTAGACCTTGCCCGGCGCGCCGATCCTTGTAGCGCCCGCCGGCGGGATCAATTCCAGCGGAAAGCTGTCCAGCAGGAAGTTTCCGAAGTAATCGGCCCCGGTCAGGGTCACCGCAAGTTGCGCCTCGTCGATCTCCTGCCAGCCGGGCGCGGATTTCACGGCGGACGGCATCGCCTCTGCACCGATGCGTTCCTTCCACGGCCCGCGGTAGAGAAACGGACCCGCGGCGACGACATCCTCGATCAGGAAGGCCCGCGTCGGCTGATGACGGACCACCGCCCCCTCGATCAGCGTCTTCTCCGCCGCCCAATCGCGCCACGGCGAAAGCCCCCGGATCCGCTCCAGCGCCCCCTCGGGGTACAGCGCCGGCGGGATCGTCGCCTCGTCTCCCGGGCTGACTTCCCAGCTGTCTGCGGCGACCTCGGCGATCGTCGCGTTCCGGCCGCGCACGAGCCGGCGCCAACCCCAGCCGAGAAACGCGGAGTGGATCAGCATGGCGACCGGACGATCGCGATGATCCGTTCCTGATCGACCGGATCGAGGCCGGGAAAGATCGGCAGGCACAGGACCTGGTCCGCGGCCTGACGCGCAGCGGGCAGCGCCGCCGGATCGGCGGAGGGCAGATCGCGGTACATCGGCAGATCGGAGATCAGCGGATAGAAATAGCGCCGGGCAAAGAGGCCGTCCTGACGCAGACGTGCGTAAAGGGCGTCGCGTCCGACCGGATAGCCAGGGCCGACCTGGATGGGAAAGTGGTAGTAGTTGTGCCCTGCCCGCCCGGTCGGACAGACGGCCCGCACCCCCGCCACGCCGGACAGCGCGTCCCGGTAGCGTGTCGCGATCCTTTCCCGGTCGGCGATCGCTTCGTCCACCTGCGGCAGGAGCGCGAGCCCGACAGCGGCGTTCAACTCGCTCATCTTGGTGTTCAGGCCGGTTTCGAGAACGGTGGTCTCATCGACGATCCCGTAGTTGCCCAGACGGTCGAGCGCGAGCTTGGTTTCGCGGTCCGGCGCGATGATCGCGCCGCCTTCGAACGTGTTGAAAACCTTCGTCGCATGAAAGCTGAGGATCGACAGGTCGCCCGCGAGGCAGACAGAGCGGCCGCTGTCATCCCGCACGCCGAACGCGTGCGCGGCGTCGTAGATCAGCTTCAGCCCGTGACGCCGCGCGATGTCCCCGAGCGCCTCGGTGTCGCAGGGCACCCCGTAGCAGTGCACGGCCAGGATCGCCTGCGTCCTGTCGGTGATCCGCTTCTCGACCTCGGCGGGGTCCAGGTTCAGCGTCACCGGGTCGATGTCCGCGAACACGGGTTCGGCCCCCGCCCAGCGGATCGCGTGGCTGGTGGCAACGAAGGAAAAGGGCGGTGTGATGACCTCTCCGGTGATCCCGTGGTGCCTGAGCGCCAGCACCAGACCGAGCGAGGCGTTGTTGACCAGCGAGATGTGATCGACGCCCAGATAGGCGCCAAGTGCCGCCTCGAACCGCTGCAGGATCGGGCCGCCATTGGACAGGATCCGGCTTTGCCAGATTTCCCGCATGAGATCCTGCACCGCGTCGAGGGGCGGCAGGATGGGGCGCGTCACGTAAACAGGCGGTCTTGTCATCGCCGGGTCTTCCTTGAGGTTCTGCATGGCCGATTTCGGATTCAACTGTTGCAAGTTTCGGCGGGCTGGACTGCCGCAGGAAGGACGGCCCCCGGCATGACGGCCCCCGGAGATGACGGCCCGACCGCCGGGTGTGCCGTGCGCGCCTCCGGGCCGGGCACGCCTCCGCCCCCGAGCGACTTGCCGGGGACCGAAGGGATTGCGCCGGTCCTCCCTTCCTCGACACTGATCACCGATAGCTCCGTTCGCAGTTGGATGGCCGTCCGGCCGGGCGGGCAGCCCAGCCCGCGGCACCATCCTGACCGAGCCCGCACGGCGACTCAATGATATCGGGCAGAAGTCCGCCGCGACCGCGCAGACCTGTCTCCGGGCGTGGCCATTGGGGGGTCGGGCGGGCGATTGTTGCCGGTGGAGGGGGCAATGATTCCCGCCGCGATGGCCCGCGCCTTCGGGGCGGGATCGGGACCGGCGCGAGGGAGCGTGACCGCATCGGCATCGCCTAGCTCAGGAACCCGGCCAGAAGCGCCAGGTCGTCGGCGTGGACCCAAAGGGCCAGCGCCGCGCCGCCGGCCCCGATCAGCGCCATCGCGGCATCGTGCAGCGGATCCCAGGCCCCGTGCTTCACCGCGATGCGGATCACCATCGCATGCGCCAGCAGATGGCCCGCCGCGAAGCCGACGAAGGCCCCGGTCAGGCCGCCAATCTGGATCCCCGCCAGGAACAGACCCGTCTGCAGGATCGCGCGGGTCGCGTTCAGCGCGAAGACAGCGCGGGAATCGCCCGAAGCCATCGCCGCGTTCTCGTAGGTCATGCCGATCAGGAACGGGATGTTCATCAGCGCAACCGCGACGACCACGCCGCCGGAGGCATGGAACCGGTCGTCGTAGAGGATCTCGATGATCGTCACGCCCAGCAGGGACAAAGCCAGCTGGCAGGCCAGGAACGCCATCGTGAACCGGACGCGGACGCGCCGAACCAGGGCGAAGTCGGTCGCGCTTTTTCCCGGCGGGTGGTCGCGGCAAAGCGGCAGCATGATCCGCCCGTTCATGGATGTCGCGATCATCATCGGTGCGGCGGCAATGAAGAAGCCGACATTGTAGATGCCGATCCCTTCCAGGGTGATGAACTTGCCCAGGATCATCTTGTCGCTTTGCGACAGCAGGAAGCTGAACGCGGTGCTGAGAAATATCCACTTGCCGAAGTGGATGAGCTCGATCCGGGCCTCGCGTTCCCAGCACAGGCGGTTGCGCGGGCCAGGCAGCAGGAGGTCGTAGAGCACGAGCTTGATGACGGCACCGATTACCATGCCGAAGGCCATCGCCCAGACCGAGCGCAGCCACCAGGCAAGCCCGATGATGACGACCAGTCCTAGCGCCTGGGACACGAGATCTATAGCCATCACCCGCCCGATCTTCAGGTGCCGGCTGGCGGTGTCCTCGCGGGTCGGGAAGAACCCCATGACGACCAGCGAAAAGCTTGCCACCGGAAGGAGTTGGGTCAGCATGGGCTCGTTGAAGAACTGCCCGGCCGGCCAGGACAGGAGGCAGCATGCGATCCACAGCGCGAAGGAGCGGAGGATCTGTATCGTCCAGGCGGTATCGAGGAAAACCTGGTCGTCGCCCCGCTTGCTTTGCTGGATCGATGGCTTGATGCCGACGTCCGAGAACATCGTGACCCCGACGATGACCGCCGTCACCAGCGTCATCAGGCCGAAGGCCTCGGGGAAAAGGATGCGCGAAAGGACGAGGTTCCCCGCCAGGCGCAGCAGCTGGCCGCCGAAGAGGTTGCCGACGATAACCGCCGCGCTGGACCCGATCCGGTCAGCGATCCTTCCACCCGGAACCGCCTGGGACGGTCCGCCTTCGGCATCCGGGCCCTTGCGGGCGAACAGGGATGCGAGCCGGGGACGGATGCCGCGCGGGCTCATGCGCGGTTCCCGGATGCGACGGTATCCGGAGCGCGCCGGGACGGACGATGCACGGGACGCGCCCGCAGACCTGCAAGGGCGCCGCGGGACGCCGGAAACCATGTCTCGGGCCTGTCGAACCGCACTGCCACCGCTCCACTCTCCACCTTGCTGACGCGTGCTCCCGGCTCTTGCGGGCGGGAACGCGCGCCTCGCTTCGCCCCCTATGGACCCTCGCCCGCGCATTTTCCACCGAAATGCTGCGCTGGCCCGGCGACGGTTCGCCGCGGTCGCCTTTCGGGCGACTCCGTTCGAACGGTTTCCGAATTCGAAACACGCGCCGGCATGGCGATGGCTGGCGAAGATGCAGCACCCCCCGCCGCGCCCGAGGGATGATCGCATCCACCCGCGCGCTTGCGGCGCATGCGATCAACGGTCCGGAAGTAGTTCGACGGCCTCGGCGGAGCGTCAAGGTCACCCAGGGAAACCGCGCCGGAATGGACGATTCACGACCCCGGCATCGCGCGCGGCCGCTTCACTTGCTTGCCATTTCCGGAAGATCGACGGTGACTGGTGGAGCAGAGGGGGATCGAACCCCTGACCTCGTCATTGCGAACGACGCGCTCTCCCAACTGAGCTACTGCCCCGCACCGAGGGCGTATTTGGCCGATGCGCCGGGGGTTGTCAAGCGATCCTCCCGGCGGGCGGGGATATTTTTCGTCACGCGGACGCAGGCATTCCCTGGCGCACGAAAGCCTCGATCTCGGCGGCGGGGCGGGCACCCGCGAGGCGGGCCACCTCACGCCCGCCCGCGTAGAGGATAAGGAGCGGAATCCCACGGATTCCAAGGCGTTGGGAAACCCTTGGATGATCCTCGGTGTTGATCTTGGCAAACCGCGCCCGCCCCTTCAGGGCCATCGCGGCCTGCGCGAACTGCGGCGCCATCATCCGGCAGGGGCCGCACCAGGGGGCCCAGTAATCGACAACGACCGGCAGCGTGTCGGTGCGGACCATCTTGTCGTGGGCGGCGGGGTCAAGTTCTGCCACCTTGCCCGATGCCAGCGGATCGCCGCAGGTCCCGCATTTGGGGCCAAGCGCGATGCGGTCGGCGGGAACGCGGTTCGTCTGTCCGCAGGTCGTACAGGTCAGCTTCAGGGCTTCGGCCATGGCATCCTCGAATTCCATTCGCAGAACATATTGGCATGCACCCGCGACCGGACAAGACCGGCTACAGCAGGTCTTCCTCCTCCCCGGTGACATCGACGCCCAGCGCATCCAGCCCCGCCTCGATGTTCTCGGCGAGGTGGGGCATGCCCATCAGGTAATCCTCGGTCGGTGTCGTCGCCTCGGCGAGCGCGGTGGCCACCGCCTCGTCGAAGTCCTCCGGCTCGAACGCGCCGCGCCCGATCCAGGCGACGGCGGTCAGTTCGGCCTTTTCGTCGTCGTTCAGGTTGGCGATGAAGTCGCGCAACTCAGCCTCGGCCATCGTGCCTTCTCGGGCGAGGAAGATGACCTGTACGGCGGTGGCGGGGGCAAGTTCGTTCATGGCGCGGTTCCCTTGGCTTTGGGCCACCTGATCATGCCACAGGCGGATGCGCCTTGTCCGAAATCAAATCGAAGGGGGGTGCCCCCGGGGGAATTCCCGGGGGCCTGTGGGCCTATTCGGCGGCCTCGGCGTAGCTTTCCACCGGCGGGCAGATGCAGACGAGGTGACGGTCGCCATAGACGTTGTCGACCCGACCGACCGGAGGCCAGTACTTGTCGACCCGGAACGCGCCCGGCGGGAAGCAGCCCTGCTCGCGCGAGTAGGGCCGGTCCCAGTCCCCGATCAGCGCGCTGACGGTGTGGGGGGCGTGCTTGAGCGGGTTGTTCTCCGCGTCGATCTCGCCCTTTTCCACCGCCGCGATCTCGTCCCGGATCGAGAGCATCGCGGTGACGAAGCGGTCAAGCTCGGCCTTCGTCTCCGACTCCGTCGGCTCCACCATCAGCGTGCCGGCGACCGGCCAGCTCATCGTCGGCGCGTGGAAGCCGTTGTCGATCAGCCGCTTGGCGATGTCGTCCACGGTGATCCCGGCGCTGTCGGCAAAGGGGCGGGTGTCGAGGATGCATTCATGCGCGACCCGTCCCCCCTTGCCCTTGAACAGAACGTCATAGGCCCCTTCCAGCCGCTTGGCGATGTAGTTGGCGTTCAGGATCGCCACCTTCGTCGCCTGCGTCAGCCCCTGCCCGCCCATCATCAGGATATAGGCCCAGGAGATCGGCAGGATCGAGGCCGAGCCCCAGGGCGCGGCACTCACCGGCCCCTCGGCGCCGCCGGTCATCGGGTGGCCCGGCAGATGGGGCGCGAGATGCGCCTTGACGCCGATCGGTCCCATGCCGGGGCCGCCGCCGCCATGCGGGATGCAGAAGGTCTTGTGGAGGTTCAGGTGGCTGACGTCGCCGCCCAGATCTCCGGGCCGGACGAGGCCGACCATCGCGTTCATGTTGGCGCCGTCGATATAGACCTGCCCGCCATGCTCATGCGTGATCTTGCAGACCTCGCGCACGGTTTCCTCGAAGACGCCGTGGGTCGAGGGATAGGTGATCATGCAGGCGGCCAGATCGCCGCCCGCCGCCTCGGCCTTGGCGCGGAAATCCGCCACGTCGATGTCGCCGTTCTCGGCCGATTTGACCACCACCACCTTCATCCCCGCCATCTGCGCCGAGGCCGGGTTGGTGCCGTGCGCCGAGGTCGGGATCAGGCAGATGCTGCGGTGCCCCTCGCCCCGTGCCCGGTGCCACGCCTGGATGGTCAGGAGCCCGGCGTATTCCCCCTGCGCGCCCGAGTTCGGCTGCAGGCTCATCGCGTCGTAGCCGGTGATGGTGCAGAGCTTTTCCGACAGGTCGTGGAACAGTTCCGCATAGCCCTGCGCCTGTTCGGAGGGCGCGAACGGATGAAGGTTGCAGAACTCTGGCCAGGTGATCGGCATCATCTCGGCCGCCGCGTTCAGCTTCATCGTGCAGGAGCCGAGCGGGATCATCGCCCGGTCAAGCGCGAGGTCGCGGTCGGCCAGCCGGCGCATGTAGCGCATCATCTCGGTTTCCGCCCGGTTCATGTGGAAGACCGGGTGGGCGAGGTATTCGCTGTCGCGCAGGAGCGGATCGGGAACGCGGTAGCCCGGCGTCACCCGGTCGTCCTTCTTCTCGATCCCGAAGGCGCGCCAGAGCCGTTCGATCGTGTCGGTCCGCGTGGTTTCGTCAAGCGAGATGCCGACCTTCGTCGTGCCGACCTTGCGCAGGTTGATGCGCTCCTTCCGGGCGGCCTTCAGGATGATGGACTGCATCGCGCCGACCTCGACCGTGAAGGTGTCGAAGAAGTGCTTCGGCTCGACCCTGTAGCCCGCTTCCTCAAGCCCTTTCACCGTGCGCACGGCCTTGCGGTGGATGCGCTGGCCGATGGCCTTCAGCCCCTCGGGCCCGTGGTAGACGGCATAGAAGGAGGCGATGTTGGCCAGCAGCGCCTGCGCGGTGCAGACGTTCGAGGTCGCCTTTTCGCGGCGGATGTGCTGTTCGCGGGTCTGCAGCGACAGGCGATAGGCGCGGCCGCCCTGCGCGTCGATCGACACGCCGACGATGCGCCCCGGCATGTTGCGCTTGTGCGCGTCCTTGCAGGCCATGTAGGCCGCCGACGGCCCGCCATAGCCCATCGGCACGCCGAAGCGCTGGGTCGAGCCCACGGCGATGTCCGCGCCCATCGCGCCCGGCTCCTTCAGGATCGTCAGCGCCATGATGTCGGCGATGACGATGCCCACGGCGCCGGCCGCGTGCAGCTTCGCGATATGGGGGGTGAAGTCGGTCAGGTGGCCATGGGTGCCCGGATACTGGAAGATCGCCCCGAAGACCGTGGCGGCCTCGACCTTCGCCGGGTCACCGACGATGATCTCGATGCCGAGCGGCTCGGCGCGCACCTTCATCACCTCGATGTTCTGGGGATGGCAGTTCTCGTCGATGAAGAACGCGGTCGCCTTCGACTTCGCCACCCGCTGCGCCATCGTCATCGCCTCGGCCGCCGCGGTCGCCTCGTCCAGCAGGGACGCGTTGGCGATCTCGAGGCCGGTCATGTCGCAGACCATGGTCTGGTAGTTCAGCAGCGCCTCAAGCCGGCCTTGCGATATCTCGGGCTGGTAGGGGGTGTAGGCGGTGTACCAGGCCGGGTTTTCCAGGATGTTGCGCTGGATCGCGGGCGGGCAGACGGTGCCGTAGAACCCCTGCCCGATCATCGAGGTGAAGACCTTGTTCTTCTTCGCGACCTGCCGCATGAACCACAAGAGTTCGCGTTCCGACTTCGGCTTGCCGAAGTCGAGCGGCTTTTCCTGCCGCAGCGATTTCGGCACCGTCTGGTCGATCAGTTCGTCAAGGTCCTTCACCCCCAACACCCTGAACATCTCCTCCATCTCTGCCGGAGAGGGGCCGATGTGGCGGCGGTTGGCGAAGTCATAGGGCCGGTAGTCGGTGGGGGTGAAGGTCATTGCCCTTGGTCCTTATCCGATCATCTCGTTGTAGGCCGCCTCGTCCATCATCCCGTCGAGCGCGGAGAGGTCGGCGATCTTCATCTTGAAGAACCAGGCCTTGCCGGTCGGGTCCTCGTTCACCATGCCGGGGTTGTCGGCCAGATCGCCGTTCACCTCGACGATTTCGCCGTCCAGGGGCGCGCGGATGTCGGACGCGGCCTTCACGCTTTCGATGACGCAGACCTCGTCGCCGGCTGACACCGCGGTGCCGGCCTCGGGCAGTTCGACGAAGACGACGTCGCCCAGCTGTTCGGAGGCATGCGCGGTGATGCCCACCACCACGACATCGCCATCGACGCGCAGCCACTCATGATCTTCGGTATATTTCATCGGTCTCTCTCCTGTTGGTCAGCGTTTGAAACGGTTGGGAAGGAAGGGCATGGGAACGATCGTGGCCGGCAGGCGCTTGCCGCGCACGTCGCCATAGACGGTCGCGCCCTCGGCCAGGGTCGCGGGCAGGTAGGCCATCGCCATCGGCCCCTCGATCGACGGGCCGAACCCGCCCGAGGTGATCGCGCCAATGGGTTCGCCCCCTTCGGCCGCGGCAAAGACCTGCGTGCCCTCGCGCATCGGCGCGCGGCCCTCGGGCTTCAGCCCGACGCGGCGGCGGGCCGGCCCCTCGGCCAGTTCGCGCAGGATGCGCCCGGCGCCGGGAAAGCCGCCCGCGCGCGCGCCGCCCGCCCGGCGGGCCTTCTGGATCGCCCAGGACAGGTTCGCCTCGACCGGCGAGGTCGTGGTGTCGATGTCGTGCCCGTAAAGGCACATCCCAGCCTCGAGCCGCAGCGAATCGCGCGCGCCAAGGCCGATGGGCGCCACCTCCTCCATCGCCAGAAGCGCCTCGCAGAAGGCCCGCGCCTGGGCGTCCGGGACCGAGATTTCATAGCCGTCCTCGCCTGTATAGCCGGACCGGGACACCCAAATCTCCACCCCGTCCCAGTCCAGGATCGCGACCTGCATGAAGCTCATCGCCGCCGCGCCGGGCAACAGGCGGGCCAGCGCCGCCTCCGCCGCGGGGCCCTGAAGGGCCACCAGTGCGCGGTCGGTGATTTCCTCGACCTCGCAGGCATCCGCCAGATGCGCGCGCATGTGGGCGATGTCCTGGTCCCGGCAACCGGCGTTCACCACGACGAAGAGGTGATCGCCGCGGTTGGCGAACATCAGGTCGTCAAGGATGCCGCCCGCCTCATCGGTGAACATACCGTAGCGCTGCCGGCCCTCGGCCAGCCCTGCCACATCCACCGGCACCAGCCGCTCGAACGCCAGCGCGGCATCCGCGACCGCGCCCGACTTCGGCCTGAGGATCACCTGGCCCATGTGGCTGACGTCGAAAAGCCCCGCGTGCGAGCGTGTGTGCAGATGCTCCTTCAGCACCCCCATCGGGTACTGCACCGGCATCTCGTAGCCCGCGAAGGGCACCATCTTGCCGCCAAGGGCGATGTGCAGATCGTAAAGAACCGTGCGCTTCAGGTCGGCCATGCCGTCCCTCCTCTCCCGCCGGTTCGCATGATCCGGCACCGTTCAGGGCGGAACCATTCCACCCTTCCGATGCCCCCTCTGTCCTTCCGCCTGAGATCGTTATCCCTTCGGCGCCCCGGTGGCCCGGGGTCTCTCCAGAGTTCTTCGTCATCAGGACGGTCCTGGCGCCTGAGAGTTTACCGGGGCGGTTGCTCCTTCGGCACCGGCCGGGGCGTCGCCGCCCTGCCGGATTCTCCCGATCCTGACAGGCAAGCAATAGCCGGGTCACGGGGGGTCTGGCAATAGTGTATGCGATGGAATACATTCTTGCGCCGAACCCCTTCCGGGCGCAACTTGCTTGCGTGACGATCAACTTTGCCTCGGCCCCCGACCATGCCGGATGACCGCCCTCCCGCCTTCTTCGGCTACGGATCGCTCGTGAACCGGGCGACGCACGACCACACGCCCGCCCGGCCCGCGACGCTTGCCGGCTGGCGGCGCACCTGGCGCCAGACCCGGCTGCGCCCCTTCGCCTTCCTCTCCGCCGAACCCGCCCCGGGCAGCATCGACGGGCTTCTCGCCGCGGTCCCCGGCAACGACTGGGCCGCCCTCGACCGGCGCGAGGCCGCCTATCTCCGCCGCCCGCTGGCCACAGGCGATTTCGCCGAGCCACTTGGATGGGCCGCACGGGTGGAGATCTACACGATCGACCCCGCGCACCAGACCGCGGACCGCCACCCGATCCTGCTCAGCTATCTCGACGTGGTGGTGCAGGGCTTCCTGCGCGAATTCGGCGAGGATGGCGTCGGCCGCTTCTTCGCCACGACCGCCGGCTGGACGGCGATCCACGACGACCGCGCCGCCCCGCTCTATCCCCGCCACCAGCCCCTCGCCGCGGCCGAACGCGCGCTGACCGACGCCCATCTCGCCGCCCTCGGCCTTCCCGTCATTCGCCCCTGATTTCAGTCTGGCCCAAATACTTTACGGGGGTGCGGGGGTGGAAAACCCCCGCTCCCGCAGCCGGCCGCAGGCGCGGGCTCAGCCCTTCGCGCGGACCCGCTCCAGCAGCGGCATCAGTTCGGCCATCTCCGGCCCCTGCGCCTGCCCGGTCAGCGCCAGGCGCAGGGGCATGAAAAGGCCCCGCCCCTTGCGGCCGGTCCGCTCCTTCACCGCGGCGGTCCAGTCCGCCCAGGCCGTCTCGCCGTAGGGCGGCGCCGGCAACAGCGCCATCGCCTCGGCGACGAAGCCCGCATCCTCGGGCGCGATCACCGGTTCCGCGCCGTCGCGGCAAAGCGTCCACCACCCGGACAGGTCGTCGAGCCGGGTGATGTTCTTCGACGCCACCGCCCAGAACCGCTCGGCCTTGTCAGCCGGCACGCCCAGCGCGGCGATCCGGTCCTTCACCGCCGCGAAGGGCAGCGCCTGGTTGCGCGCCCGCGTCAGCGGCCAGAGATCCTCGGCGTCGAATTTCGTCGGCGCGGCGCCGAACTGCGACAGGTCGAACCCATCCGCGATCTCGTCGAGCGACATCTTCAGCTCCACCGGCTGCGAGGAGCCAAGCCGCGCCATCAGGCTGAGGAGCGCCTCCTTCGCCACCCCCTGCGCGCGCAGGTCGCGCAGGCTGAGCGTGCCGAGCCGCTTCGACAGCCCCTCGCCCTGCGCGCCGGTCAGGAGCGAGTGGTGCGCGAAGGCGGGCGGCGTGCCGCCCATCGCGCGCATGATCTGGATCTGCGTCGCGGTGTTGGTGACGTGGTCGGCACCGCGCACGATATGGGTGATCCCCATGTCGACGTCGTCGACCGAGGAAGCGAAGGTGTAAAGCACCTGCCCGTCGGCGCGGATCAGCACCGGGTCCGAGACCGAGGCCGTGTCGATCGAGACCGGGCCGAGGATGCCGTCCTCCCAATCCGTGCGCTTCTGGTCGAGCAGGAAGCGCCAGTAGCCCTCGCGCTCGGCCCTGAGCTTCGCCCGGTCCTCCTCCGAAAGCTTCAGCGCGGCGCGGTCGTAGACCGGCGGCTTGCCCATGTTGAGCAGCTTCTTGCGCTTCAGGTCCAGTTCGGTCGGCGTCTCGAAGCATTCGTAGAAGGCACCCGACGCCCGCAGGTCGGCGGCGACGGCGCCGTAACGCTCCAGCCGGTCGGACTGCCGCTCGACCCGGTCCCAGTGCAGGCCGAGCCAGTCGAGGTCTTCCTTGATCCCGTCCGCGTATTCCTGCTTCGACCGTTCGCGGTCGGTGTCGTCGAGGCGCAGGATGAAGGTGCCGCCGGTCTTGCGGGCGATCAGGTAGTTCATCAGCGCGGTGCGCAGGTTGCCCACGTGGATATAGCCGGTGGGCGAGGGCGCGAAGCGGGTGACGGTCATCAGAAGCCTCCTGTTGCCGCACCCTCTTTCACAGGCGGCGCATTTTGTCCATATGAGGGCCGACAAGGAGAGGCGCATGAACGACTGGCTGGGGCGCGCGGCGCCCGATATCGAGGCGATCGAAACGCTGGCCCGCGCGACGCTCGCGGAGCTGCCGGCCCAGTTCGCAGGCCCCGCGCGCGGCGTGCTGATCCGGGTCGAGGATTTCGCCCCCGAGGAGATCCTCGAGGAGATGGACATCGAGAACCCGTTCGAGCTGACCGGGCTCTACGACGGCATCCCGATGACCGAGAAATCGGTGATGGACGTGGTCGACCGGCCCGACACGATCTGGCTGTTCCGCCGCCCGATCCTGGACGAATGGGCCGAGCGGGGCGACGTGACGCTGGGCCAGATGGTCGCGCATGTGATGATCCACGAACTGGCCCACCACTTCGGCTGGTCCGACGAGGACATCGCCGAAATCGACCGCTGGTGGGAGTGAGGCGGGATCGGACATCGTCCAGTGGACGATTTCCCCGCCGAACGCCCGAGGCGCGAGCGGAGGGCCAGCGCGCCCGGACAAGGCTCCCCGAACGATCCGGTTGGCGGCGACCTTCCCTCCGCCTAAGCTCCGCCCGACCAGACCGGAGCGGCCCCATGATCCACACCCTCATCGTCCTTCTCGCCTGCCAGCTTGCCGGAGAGGCCGGCGCGCGCCTTCTGGGCCTTCCCGTGCCCGGCCCTGTGATCGGGATGGTGCTGATGCTCGGCCTTGTCGTCGCCTGGCCGCGCCTTGCGGTGCTGGCGCGCCCCACCGCCGAGGGCATCCTTGCCAACCTCTCGCTCCTCTTCGTTCCGGCGGGCGTTGGCGTCGTAGGCCACCTGTCCACGCTGGGCACGCAGGCGGCCTCGCTCCTCGTCGCCGTCGTCGTCTCGACTGTGCTCGCCATCGCGGCGGGGGCGGCGGCCTTCGTCCTTGTCGCGCGGCTGACGGGGGCGGCGGATGAGTGAGCTTGCCGCCTTCTGGAGCTACCTGTCCGAAGGGCCGCTTCTCTGGCTGGGGCTGACGCTGGCCGCCTATGTCGCGGGCGATGCCTGCTTCCGCTGGTCGGGGCGCAGGCCCTGGGTGAACACGGTGCTGATCGCGGTCGTGATCCTGGCGGCGATCCTGTGGGCCACCGAGACGCCCTACGGCATCTATTTCGAGGGGGCGCAGTTCGTCCATTTCCTGCTGGGTCCGGCGACGGTGTCGCTTGCGCTGCCTCTGTTCGACACGCTCGGCCGGCTGCGGCGGGCGGCGCTGCCGGTGCTTGCGGCCCTGGCCGCGGGGTCGCTGACCGCCGCGGTCTCGGCCGTCGCCATCGCGGCGGCACTGGGGGTCGGGCCGGTGGAACTCGCCTCGCTCGCGCCGAAGTCGGCGACCGCGCCGGTCGCCATCGGCATCGCCGAACGTGTGGGCGGGGCGCCGACGCTGACCGCGGTGCTGGTGATCCTGACCGGCATCGTGGGCGCCGTCGTCGCCACGCCGCTCCTCAACGCCATGGGCATCCGCGACTGGCGCGCCCGCGGCCTGGCCGTCGGCATCGCCAGCCACGGCATCGGCACCGCGCGCGCCTTCCAGGTGGATGCGACGGCCGGCGCCTTCGCGGGCCTCGGCATGGCGCTGAATGCCATCGCCACGGCCTTCGTCGCCCCGATGGTGCTCTGGCTTTTCCTCTGAATCGCGCTCCCACGGGATTGTGAACGGCCCGGACGTGACCACATCCTAGTATCCGGCGATCAAGAAACGGGAGAGAGAGATGACTGACAGATCCGGACTGTCGCGCCGCCAGGCGCTTTTTGCCGCTGCCGCCCTTCCGCTGGCCACTGCCATTCCCGCCGCGATCCCCTCGGCCGTCCACGCGAAGGCCGCGAAGCAGGGGATGAGCGTTCCGACCTTCAGCCGCTTTGCCTTGGGCGATTTCGAGGTGACGACGCTTCTGGCCGGAACCCGCGCGGTCGAGAAGCCGCAGGAGATCTTCGGCCTGAACGTCAGCCCCGAGGAATTCGCCGCCGCCTCGGACGCGGCCTTCCTGCCCACCGATGTGGCGCAGTTCTTCTTCACCCCCACGCTGGTCAATACCGGCGAGGCGCTGATCCTGTTCGACACCGGGCTTGACCCGCAGGGCATCACCGCCGCCCTAGCCGCCGCCGGCCACACCCCGGACGAGGTCGATACCGTGGTCATCACCCACATGCACGGCGATCACATCGGCGGACTGATGGGCGATGCGGGGGCGACCTTCGCCAACGCCGCCTATGTCACCGGCGCGGCCGAGCACAACCACTGGATGGGTGCCGGGAACGAGACCTTCGACACCAAGGTGCGCCCGCTGAACGACCGCTTCAGCTTCCTCGACGACGGCGGCACGGTCGCCCCCGGCATCACCGCAATCGCCGCCCACGGCCACACCCCCGGCCACATGGCCTACCGGATCGACAGCGCCGGCAAGTCGCTGGTGCTGATCGCGGACGCGGCCAACCACCCGGTCTGGTCGCTGGCCCACCCCGAGTGGGAGGTGAAGTTCGACGCGGACAAGGCGCAGGCGGCGACGACCCGCAAGAGCCTTCTGGGCATGATCGCGGCCGAGCGGATCCCCTTCGTCGGCTATCACATGCCCTTCCCCGCCACCGGCTTCATCGAAGCCGCGGGCGACGGCTTCCGCTACGTGCCGACGGCCTACCAGCTGATGCTGGGCTGAGGCGCCGGGCCCGGCCGCGCTTGGCCGGGCGCGCTTGGCCGGGCGCGACTTTTGCGGCACTCTCTTACCGACCGGAAGGAGTGCCGCCCTGCTGCCCGTCGTGACGCTCACGCTCAACCCCGCGCTCGACCTTGCGGTCGAGACGGCGAAGGTCGTGCCCGGCCCCAAGCTGCGCTGCACCGCCCCCGCGGTCCATCCGGGCGGCGGCGGCATCAACGTGTCGCGCGTGATCCGGCGTCTTGGCGGCCGGACGCTGGCGATTGCGGCGCTTGGCGGCGCGACGGGGGACCGGCTTGCGGCCCTGCTGGAACGGGAGGGGGTGGCGCTTGCGCCGCTGCCCTGCCGCGGCGAAACGCGCGAAGGCCTGACGGTCACGGACGCGGGCACGGGGCAACAGTTCCGCTTCGTCCTGCCCGGCCCTGCCTGGCGCCGGCGCGATGCGGACAGCGCCCTGTCGGCGGCCGTGGCGGCGGTCGGGGCTGGCCAGTTCCTTGTCCTTTCGGGCAGTCTGCCACCCGGCGTGCCCGCAGATTTCGCGCTCCACCTGGCGCGGCGGATGGCGCGCAAGGGGGCGCTTCTGGCGGTTGACACCTCGGGCGCTGCGCTGGCGGCGGCGATCGCGGGTCAGGCGCGGCTGGCGCTCCTCAGGCTCGACGCGGCCGAGGCCGAGGCGCAGGCGGGAAGCGCGTTGGCGACCGCGCGCGACAGCGCCGACTATGCGCAGTCGCTGGTCAAGGGGGGCGCCGCCGACCGCGTCGTGCTGGCGCGCGGCGCCGAAGGCTCGGTCATGGCGGGTCCGGAAGGGCGGTTCCTGGTCCGCGCCCCCGCCGTCCCGGTTCAAAGCCGGATCGGCGCGGGCGACAGTTTCATGGCCGCGATGGTGCTGGCGCTGGCGCGCGGGCGGCCCCCCGTCCGTGCCCTGCAGGAGGGCATGGCAGCTGCCAGCGCCGCCGTCATGACGCCGGCCACCGAGCTGTGCCGCGCGACGGATGTCCGGCGCCTGATCGCGGCCTGCCCGGTAGAGCCGGTCTGACCCTGCAGGGCGCGCCGCCTCAGGCCTTGAGCTTCGCGGTCATCGCGACCAGGCGTTTCGCCTGATGCGCCACCGCCGCGCGGCCCTTGTCGTCAAAGCTGCCGGCATTGGCGGAATAACCATAGGGGTTGCCGCCCGCCTCGAAGATCGCGGGGTCGGTGTAGCCCGGCGCCACGATGATCGCGCCCCAGTGCATCACGGTCGTGTAAAGCGACAGGATCGTCGCCTCCTGCCCGCCGTGGGCGTTCTGCGCGCTGGTCGTCGCGGTGAAGGTCTTGTTGGCCAGCGCCCCCTTCATCCAGAGCGGCCCGAGCGTGTCGATGAAGACGCGCAACTGGCTGGCGGACACGCCGTAGCGCGTCGGGGCGGAGAAGAAGTAGCCGTCGGCCCATTCCATGTCCTCGTGGCTTACCACGGGAATGTCCGAGGTTTTTTCGGCCTGCGCCTTCCACGCGTCCTGGCCGTTGACGACGGCCTCCGGCGCGGTTTCGGCGATGCGGCGCAGGCGCACTTCCGCCCCCGCGGCGCCGGCAGCCTCGGCCGCGGCCTGGGCGACGGCATGGTTGGTGCCGTATGTGGAATAGAAGACGACAAGGATGTTCGGTTTGGTCATTTCGGTCTCCGGCGATTCATCTTGCGGTAATGTAGTCTGTGCGGTGGGGATGTTATCTGGCCATTATCGAACCGACTCTGTTCTTTCTTGCACATAAAAAAGGGCCCTCGGGGCAGCGCGCTCACCACAATATGAGCGCGCGACGGAACCGGAGCGGCTATGCTGCCGCACGCGGAATCCGGCGCCGTCGGACCGCCGCCGCCCCCTGACGGAGTCGCCATGCGCCCAGCCCTCGCGGCCCTGCTGATCGGCCTTGCGGCGGGGCTGGCCCCGCCCGCCACCGCCAGGCCGCTCGATTACGTCCTTCAGGCCGAGGGGTCGCTTGTCGGCTTCGAGGTGGGGTTCAACGAGGGCACGATTCGCGGCACCTTCCCGGTCGCGGAGGCGGACCTGACGCTCGACTTCGATCGCGCGGCCAACAGCCGGGCGCTGGTCGTCCTTGACGCCGCGGGTGCGGTCGCGAACATCCCTTTCGCCACGCAGGCGATGAAAAGCGATGGCGTGCTGGCCACTGACCGCTTCCCCAAGATCAGCTTCGAGAGCACGGGGTTCCGCCGCGAGGGCGATGCGGCGGTGGTGACCGGCATGCTGACCCTGCGCGGCCAGACCCGGCCGGTCACGCTTTCGGCCCGCGTCTTCCGCCCTCAGGGGACCGATCCGGGCTACCGTGAGCGTCTTGCGGTGCAACTGACGGGAACGGTGCGGCGGTCGGAGTTCGGCGCGACCGGCTTTGCCGACTTGGTGGGCGACGAGGTGCGGCTGAAGATCCTGGCGCGGCTGGTGCTGTCGCCCTGATTTCCGCCCCCGGCCTGCGTTTTCGCTCTGGGCAACCGGCGCCGGAGGCGACATGGTGGCGGCACCTGCAAGAGCCCCCGCGATGCGCCTTCTGATCTCCTTCGCCGCCCTTTTCCTGTCGGTCGTGTTCCTGCAACTCGGCACCGGGTCAGTCGCGCCGCTCGACGCGCTGTCGGGGGTGGAACTCGGATTCTCCAAGGCCGAGATCGGCACCATGGGGTCGGCGCATTTCTTCGGCTTCTTCATCGGCTGCTGGTGGGCGCCGCGCCTGATCGGGGCGGTTGGCCATTCGCGCGCCTTCGGCGCCTTTACCGCCTCGGGAACGATCGGCGTCATCGCCCACATGATGATCGTCGATCCGCTGGCCTGGGCGGGGCTCAGGATGCTCTCGGGTCTCTGCGTCGCGGGCGCCTACACGGTGATCGAGGCCTGGCTTCAGGCCAAGGTCACGAACGAGACGCGGGGCCGCGCGATGGGCATATACCGCGTCGTCGATACCGGCGGGTCGCTGGCGGCACAGCTGGTCATCGGGGTGCTGACGCCCGCCGCCTATTTCTCCTACAACATGCTCGCACTCCTGTGCTGCGCGGCGCTGCTGCCGATGCTCGTCTCCAAGGCCGAGGAGCCGGGCATGCCGCTGGCCCCGCGCCTGCGTCCGGGGCTGGCCTGGCAACGCTCGCCGCTGGCCGCGCTTGGCGTCGTGGTGTCGGGGGTGACGAGTGCCGCCTTCCGCATGGTCGGGCCCATCTACGGGCTCGAGGTCGGGCTGACGCAGGACATGATCGCGCTTTTCCTCGCCGCCTTCGTCGTCGGCGGCGCGCTGGTGCAGTTCCCGCTCGGCTGGCTGGCCGACCGCCATGACCGCCGCCACGTCCTGATCGGCATCTCGGTGGTGGCGATCCTGTCCTGCGCGGTGACAATCGCGGTGTCGGGGATGGGCACCGTCGCGGTCTTTGCGGGGGCTGCCTTCTTCGGTGCGACCACGATGCCGATCTATTCGCTCTCGACCGCGCATGCCCACGACTTTGCGCAGGACGACGAGCGGGTGGAGCTTTCGGCGGCGCTGATGTTCCTCTACGCGGTCGGCGCCATCGCCTCGCCCGCCGCCGCCTCGTGGCTGATCGAGGCCTATGGCCCCTCGGCGATGTTCGTCTTCATCGCGGTGATCCATGTCCTGCTGATCGGTTTCGGCATCCTGAGGATGCGGGCGCGCCCCTCGGTCGGCCCGCGCACCCCCTACATCTACACCCCGCGCACCTCGTTCATCGCCGGGCGGCTGTTCCGTCGGACGCCGCGCGACGGCTGAAGCTGCGGGTTTGAAGAGGCGGGTCTGAAGGAGAGCGGGGGGCCGTCTGCCCCCCGCGCCCCCCGAGGATATTTCCGAAAAGAAGAAGGGGTGGCGGCGCGGGGTCCGCGTGCCCTCTGGCCCTTCGCGCCGAGGGGCGATAAAGGGGCCGGGACACAAGGGAAAGGCGCGCGCATGGCCCGGATTCTGATCACCTCGGCGATCCCCTACATCAACGGGATCAAGCATCTCGGCAACCTCGTCGGCTCGCAGCTGCCGGCCGACCTCTACGCCCGCTACATGCGCATGCGCGGGAACGAGGTGATGTTCATCTGCGCCACCGACGAACATGGCACGCCGGCCGAACTGGCCGCCGCCAAGGCGGGCAAGCCGGTGGCGGAGTATTGCGCCGAGATGCACGGGGTGCAGGCCGAAATCGCGCGCGGGTTCCGGTTGTCGTTCGATCATTTCGGCCGTTCCTCCTCGGCGCGCAACCACCGGCTGACGCAGCATTTCGCCCGCCGGCTGGGCGAGCAGGGGCTGATCGCCGAGGTGGTCGAGAAGCAGATGTTCTCGAGGGCCGACGACCGCTTCCTGCCCGACCGCTATATCGAGGGTACCTGCCCGAACTGCGGCTACGACCGAGCGCGCGGCGACCAGTGCGAGAACTGCACCAAGCAGCTTGACCCGACCGACCTGATCAACCCGCGTTCGGCCGTCTCGGGCTCGACCGATCTCGAACTGCGCGAGACCAAGCACCTTTACCTGCGCCAGCGCGTGCTGAAGGAGCGGCTGGCGGAGTGGATCGACAGCAAGACCGGCTGGCCGGTGCTGACCACCTCAATCGCGAAGAAATGGCTGAACGACGGCGAGGGGTTGCAGGACCGGGGCATCACCCGCGACCTCGCCTGGGGCGTGCCGGCGCAGTTCGCAGGCGCGCCCTGGCAGGGGATGGAGGGCAAGGTCTTCTACGTCTGGTTCGACGCGCCGATCGAATACATCGCGGGGACCGCCGAATGGGCCGACGCGCACGGGCTGGACGATGCCGCCTGGGAACGCTGGTGGCGCACCGACAAGGGCGCGCACGACGTGACCTATGTGCAGTTCATGGGCAAGGACAACGTGCCCTTCCACACGCTGTCGTTCCCGGCGACGATCATCGGCTCGGACGAGCCCTGGAAGCTCGTCGACTACATCAAGTCCTTCAACTACCTGAACTACGACGGCGGCCAGTTCTCCACCTCCCAGGGCCGCGGCGTCTTCATGGACCAGGCGCTCAGTATCCTGCCGGCGGACTACTGGCGCTGGTGGCTTCTGTCCCACGCGCCGGAGAACTCGGACAGCGAGTTCACCTGGGAGAATTTCCAGGCGAGCGTGAACAAGGACCTGGCCGACGTGCTGGGCAACTTCGTAAGCCGGGTGACCAAGTTCTGCCGCTCGAAGTTCGGCGAGTTGGTGCCCGAGGGCGGGCAGACCGGAGAACGGGCGGCGGCGCTGATCGCGGAACTGGAGACGCGCGTGCGGGCCTATGAGGGCCACATGGAGGCGATGGAGGTCCGCAAGGCGGCGGCGGAGTTGCGCGCGATCTGGGTCGCGGGCAACGAATACCTGCAGTCGGCCGCGCCCTGGACCGTCTTCAAGGAGGACCCGGAGCGGGCGGCGGCGATGACGCGGCTGGGGCTGAACCTCGTGCGGCTTTACGCGGTCCTGTCCGAACCCTTCATCCCCGATGCCTCCGCCCGGATGCTGGCGGCGATGGGAACCGATGACCGCAGCTGGCCCGGCCCGATCGCCGAGGCGCTTTCGGTCCTGCCCGCAGGCCACGCCTTCGAGACGCCCGAGGTTCTCTTCCGCAAGATCGCGGACGAGGAGCGCGAGGACTGGCAGAAGCGGTTCGCCGGCGTGCGCACCTGACCGCCTGCCAACCCGCGGCATTCCGCCGGCCCGTCTTGCCTGTCGCGACCGCGCCCCCATATGGGGATCGGACAACGACAGGAGATGACGGGATGCAATGTCCGGTGGATGGCGCCGAACTGGTGATGACGGAGCGGCACGGGGTCGAGATCGACTATTGCCCGAAGTGCCGGGGCGTCTGGCTCGACCGCGGCGAGCTTGACAAGATCATCGACCGGGCGACGCCCGCGGTGGCGCTCGACGAACCCCGGAGGGAAGCGGCGGGGCGGCCCGACCCGCGTGCGGAAGCGCGCCCCGCCCCGCGTCAGGACCGCCGCGACCACGATGAGCGCCGGTATGACGACCGCCATCACGACCGCCGCCACGACGACCGCCGCCATGACGACAGCGACGACCGCGACGGCCGACGGTCGCATCGCCGCAAGAGCTTCCTCAGCGAGATCTTCGATTTCGACTGACGCGCCGGTAGTGGCCCGGCCCGCGCCGTGATAGCATGGCGCGGGGTAGTGATGCAGGCCGGAAACCTCCGTTCATCAGGGAGGGAAGAATGGCAGCGGTTCACAAGGGTACCTGTTTCTGCGGCGCGGTCGAGATCGAGGCCGAGGGCGATCCGGTCGCGATGGGATATTGCCACTGCGACAGTTGTCGCCACTGGTCGGCGGGGCCGGTCAACGCCTTCACGCTCTGGGATCCGGCGAAGGTCCGGGTGAGCAAGGGGGCGGAGTTCGTCGGCCGCTATAACAAGACCCCGGCCAGCGACCGGCAGTGGTGCACCAGATGCGGCGGGCACCTGATGACCGGGCATCCGGGCCTGAAGCTTGTCGACGTCTATGCCGCCCTCCTGCCCTCGGTGGACTTCAAGCCGGGCGTGCATGTGAACTACGGCGAGACCGCGCTGCGGATGAAGGATGGCCTGCCCAAGTTCCGCGACTTCCCGGCCGATTTCGGCGGGTCGGGCGAGATGGTGGCCGAGTAGCCGCGCGCCCTTTCAGTCCGGCAGGGTGCAGGGATAGCCGGTGCCGTCCGGCAGGGTGCAGAGGCGCGCGAAATAGCCCTCCGGCAAGGGGGCGTAGCTGCGCAGGCGCTTGCTGTCGTCGAGCCGGTCGAGATAGGCGGTGCAGGTGGACAGCCGGTAGCTCTCCACCCGCCAGGGCGAGGTGAACCAGGCGTCGAAGGCGGCGGCGACCGCCGTCTCGGGCGCGGCGCCATGGCGCATGGCATCGGCAAAGACCGCGCCGATGTCGGCGTATTCCCTGAGCCGCGCGATGGCGTCCCAGGCCCGCGCGTCGCCCGCCTCTCTCAGCCGCCAGGCGTAGAGGGTGGCGATGGCCTGCGCATCGGCCTCCACCATGTAGGTGAAGCGCACCGCCTCCTCGAGGTCGAAGTCGGTCGAGGGGCAGAAGCCGCGGCCGAACTGTTCGAGGTGGCGAAGTTCGTGGATCAGGATCAGCAGGCGTTCCCCCTGGTCGAGGTCGGCGCGCAGTTCGATCAGGTTGCGCTCGACGTTGTAGGCGCCGCGCACCGTGGTCGGGCGATCCTCGAGGCAGACCGCCGCGCCGGTGTCGGCCAGCACGGCCAGCAGCGGGTCGGGCGCGGGGTCGAGCGCCTCGACCGCCTCCAGAAGCGCGTGAAGCGAGGCCGGTTCCTCGCCCCCCGCGCCGTCGTAGGGCGGCACAAGGCACAGGTCGGCGGCGTTCGGGTGCCACGCGGTCAAGGGATCCGCCCCCGCCTGCGGGGCGAGGAGGAGCGCGGCGAAAAGGGCGGCGGAGCGACGCATGGGGAAAGACTAGGGCCTTGCCGCCGCGCTGGAAAGGGCGCCGCTTACCCCTCGTCCGTCCCGCGCCGGTCTTCGGCCAGCCGACGGTGCAGCGCGATCAGCCCGCCGATCGCCAGAAGGCCGAAGGCGGCACCGGCGAGAAAGGTCCACCGGGCGCCGAACGCGTCCCAGAGAAGCCCCGCAAGGACGCTTGCCGCCAGTAGGGCCGCGCCGGTCACGAGGTTGAACACGCCGAATGCGGTGCCGCGCACATCGGGCGGGGCGCTGTCGGCCACGAGCGCGGCAAGGATCCCTTGCGTGAACCCCATGTGCAGCCCCCACAGGATCACCCCCGCTACGATCCCCGGAAGGCCGGGCACGAGTGCCAGGACGAGATCGGCTGCGATCAGCAGGACCAGCCCCACCACCAGCAGGCCGATGCGGTTGATGCTGTCCGACAGTGCGCCCGCGGGATAGGCCGACAGCGCATAGGCGATGTTCAGCACCACCAGCACCAGCGGCACGAGCATCAGCGAAAGGCCCGCTCCCTCGGCCCGCAGGATCAGGAACGCCTCGCTGAAGCGCGCCAGCGAGAAGACCGCAGCCACGGCCACGACCCACCAGTAGACCCCGCCAAGCCCAGCAAGCTCGCGCCGGGACAGCGGGTTGCGGACCCTCCGCAGCCCTGCCGGGCGCGGCGGTTCGTGGACGGCGAACAGGATCAGCGCCAGCGCCGCGAAGGCCGGGACCACCGCCACCCAGAAGACCGCGGCGAAATCGTCGGCGAAAAGCCACATCAGCCCGATGGCCACAAGCGGCCCGAGGAAAGCCCCCGCCGTATCCAGCGACTGCCGCAACCCGAAGGCCGCGCCGCGCAGGTCGGGCGGCGCGATGTCGGCCACCAGCGCATCGCGGGGGGCGCCGCGGATGCCCTTTCCGACCCGGTCGATAAATCGCGCGGCGACCAGCCAGCCCACGGTCGGCGCCAGCGGAAAGACCGGCTTCGTCACCGCGGCCAGGCCGTAGCCCAGCGCCGCGAGGTCCTTGCGCCGGCCGACGCGGTCGCTGATCGCGCCCGAGAAGACCTTGGTGATCGCCGCCGTCGCCTCGGCGATACCCTCGATGATACCCACGGTCAGCGTCGTCGTGCCCAGCCCCACCACCAGGTAGACCGGCAGCAGCGCATGGATCATCTCGGACGAGACATCCATCAGCATCGACACAAGGCCCAGCGCCCAGATGCCGGCGGGCAGGCGGCGCCAGGGCGCGCGGGCATCCCCCGCTGCGGACGGGGGCCGGTCGCTCACGGCGCGCCTTCCCCCGCCTGCGGGGTCTGGCCGGCCACCGCCGGCGTCGCGTCGGTGGCGGCGCGGTCGACGGACACGCCCTGCGGCGCGATGCGCAGGGCGCGCAGCGCGTTCAGGATGACGGCGACGTCGATCCCCTCCTGCAGGAGCGCGCCCTCGACGGGCGCCAGGTAGCCGAAGGCCGCGGCGAGCATTCCGAGAAACGACAGGCCGATCCCCGCGACCACGCTTTCGATCGCGATACCGCGCGCGCGGCGGGCAATCTCGATCCCCGGCGCGATGCGGTCGACCCGGTCGACCAGCAGCACCACATCCGCCGCCTCGGCGCTGGCCGCGGCCCCCCGCGCACCCATGGCGACGCCGACGTCGGCTGCGGCGAGCGCCGGGGCGTCGTTCACCCCGTCGCCCACCATCATCACCGGGCCGTTCTTGTGCTCGCTCAGGACCAGCAGCACCTTCTGGTCGGGGGTCAGGCCCGCGCGGATACCGTCCAGGCCCAGGCCATCGGTCACCCGGTGCGCCACCTCCGCGCGGTCGCCGGTGGCCAGCAGGATCCGCCCCACACCCTGCCGCCTGAGGCCTTCCAGCATCTCCTTCGTCCCCTCGCGCAGCGGGTCCGACATCACCAGATGGCCGGCCATGCGGCCATCGACCGCCACCGCCACCATCACCGATCCTGCCGCGATGTCAGGGTGATCGGCCGGCGCCCGGCCGACACGACCGGCAACGAAGCCGTCCCCGCCGACGATCACCTGACGGCCGTCGATGAAACCGATCACGCCTTCGCCGGCAATCTCGGCGACATCCTCGGGAACCGGAAGGGTCAGGCCGCGGTCCTTCGCAGCCGCCACAATGGCCTGCGCGACGGGGTGTTTCGACGCCTGATCCAGTGCCGCGGCGAAGCGCAGGATGTCATCGCCGCCCATCCCGTCATGGCAATCGATGCTCACGATCTGCGGGCGCCCGTCGGTCAGCGTGCCGGTCTTGTCGAGGATCAGGGTCCGGGTGCGCGCCATCGCCTCGAGCGGCCTCGCGCCCTTGACCAGAACCCCGAAGTGCGCGGCCCGGCTCAGCCCGGCGACAAGCGCGACCGGAACGGCCAGGATCAGCGGGCACGGCGTGGCGACGACCATGACCGCCACGGCGCGGATCGGATCGCCGGTAAGCCACCCGGCGGCACCGGCGACAACGAGGGTGACGGCCAGAAATCCCAGCGACCAGCGGTCGGCCAGACGCGCCATCGGGGCCCTGGAACGCTGCGCCTCCTCGACCAGGCGCACGATACCGGCATAGGTGCTGTCGCGGGCTTCGTGCGTGGCCTCGAGGTCGAAGGCTTCGCCTGCGTTGGTCGACCCGCTCATCGCGTCGGCGCCGCGCTCCAGCCGGACGGGCAGCGATTCCCCGGTCAGCGCCGAGGTATCGAGATGGGCCGTGGCCGAGGCGATGCGCCCGTCAACCGGCACGACATCGCCCTGGCGGATCAGCAGGCGGTCGCCCGGAGCGACCTCGTCAAGCGGCACCTCCTCCAGCCCGCCGTTGCGGTGGCGCGTCGCGGTGCGCGGCACGCGGGAGAGAAGATCGCGCATCTCGCGGCGGGCACGGCCTTCGGCAAAGCTTTCCAGGAAGGTGCCGCCCGAATACATGACGGCGACCACCGCAGCCGCCAGCGTCTCGCCGAAGGTCAGCGCGGCCGACATCGAAAGCGCCGCCACGATGTCCAGCCCGACCTCGCCGCGGGCAAGGCCGCGCAGGATCTCGATCACCAGCGCCGCCAGAACGGGCACGACACCCGCGAACCAGAGGCTCCGGGCGAGGTCGGGCCGCCCGCCGAAGTGAAGCGCCAGCCCCAGCAGAAGACCGGCGAGCGCGATCGCCAGCAGAAGGGTCTTCAGTCGGTCCGTCCGTTCGCGATCCACAGGTCTACTCCACGATGGCCGGGACTGTCGCCGCGATCCCGATCGAGAACAGGCGGCCAACCGCCCTGCTTTGCAAGCCGCCCGCATCATCGCGCGAGATGATGAGGGCGTCGAGGCCATGCCGCTCCGCCATCCGGTGCCCGGCGACCGCGCCGGCGACCATCAGCGCCGTGGCCCAGGCATCGGCCGCGACGCAAGCGGGCGCGACCACGGTGACCGATGCGGGCGATGCCGTCAGCGGCGCGCGCCGTTCCGGGTCCATCGTGTGCGAAAGGTGCCGGCCCTGCACTTTCACCCGGTGTCGGTAATCGCCCGAGGTCGCGACGGCGGCGTCCGAAAGGCTCAGGATCGAATGGGGCGCGCGTCGATCGGGGTCGGGCGCCTCGACCGCGACGGTCCAGGGGGTGCCATCGGGGCGCAGGCCGAGGGCGCGCATCTCGCCGTCTATGCCGACCAGTCCGTCGCGGATGCCGTGACCCCGCAGGACCTCGGCCAGCCGGTCGACGCCGTATCCCTTGGCGATGCCGTTCAGGTCCAGCGTGACGGGCGCGGCCTTGCGTGCCCTGTCCCCGGCCAGTTCCAGCACCTCGAAGGCGGGGCGACGCGGGGCCTCTGTCGCGGCGCGGATGGCCTTGGGGTCGGCCGCGCCGGGGCCGAAGCCCCAGGCAAGGACTGCATCGCCCTGGCCGATGTCGAAAGCCCCGCCCGAGGCGCGGCCGATGGCGAGGCCCAGCGCAAGAACACGCGCCAGGTCGGGCGGAACCCGCAGCCATGCGCCCACCGGCGCCGCGTTCAGGCGCATCAGGTCGCTGTCGGGCCTCCAGGTGGACATCTGCGCGTCCACCGCATCGACCGCGGCCTGAAGTGCGGCCCGCACCGGGGCGGGATCGAAGCCGGGGGCGGCAAAGAACAGGGCCGTCCAGCGCGTGCCCATCGTGGCGCCGTTCAGCGCGTGACGGACAAGGTCAGTAGACATCTTCGGCATAGCGCCCCCGCTCCTTCAGCATCGCGGGTGTCAGGCCCGCCGGCGCAAGAATATCCTCCAGCGTGCAGGCCACGCCTTGCGCCATGTCACGCCCGCCGCAAACCATGACCCTTGCCCCTTTGCGGATTGCCTCGATGACCTGCGCGGCCTCGGCCCTGAGCGCATCCTGCACATAATGCGGCCTTGCCCCGCGCGAGGCGGCGGTCGTCAGCCTGGCAAGCCGCCCGTCTGCATGCCACGCGGCAAGATCCCTTTCATAGAGGAAGTCGCTGTCCGGATGGCGCATCCCGAAGAACAGATGCACCGGGCGGCGGCGGTCGTTGGCGCGGATGAACCCCGCCAGCGGCCCGATCCCGGTTCCCGCCCCGATCAGGATCAGGGCCGCCCGGCCGCGGCCGGCATGGAAGCCCGGATTGCGGCGCAGGAAGGCCTGCACGCGGTCGCCGGGTTCCAGCGACAGCAGTTGGCCGGAACATAACCCGCCGGGGTGTCGTTTCACCGCGATCTCGATGAAGCCGTCCCGGCTGCCGGAGGCCACAGAATAGAAGCGCGGCACGGCCGATCCCTCGGGCAGGATGCCCAGCAGGTCGCCCGCCTCGAACCGCGTCAGGCCCCGGCCGGCGATGCGTGCCCAAAGGCCGGCCTTCGGCAAGGCAAGGCGCAGGATCGCGGTCGGGGCCTGCACCTCGGCCCCGTAATCGCGGCGCGAGATCAGGGTCAGGCTCTCGGCGGCGGGTCGGGCGGGCTGGTGGTCAAGCTCCAGCGGCACGCCAAGCGCCGTCCCCAGCGCCCGGCCCCAGCGGGCGAAATCCTGCGGCGACTGGCGGTCCACCGTGTCCATCGGGAGCAGGCTTGCCCAGCCCCTGGCGCGCGCCGCCCGTTCAACCTTGGCCGCGAAGGCGCAGAAGGCGGGGAAACTGCGGTCGCCGAAACCCAGGACGGCCAGCGGGGCCTGCGGCGCCGCCGCCAAGCCCGCCAGCCGGTCGAGGAACCACTTGGCCGAGGCCGGGGCATCGCCCTCGCCATAGGTGGCGGCCAGGATCAGGAACCGCTCGGCGCGGGGATGACGGGCAGGGTCGAAGGCCGACATCGGCGCCAGATGCACCGCCTGACCGGCCTCGCGCAGGGCGCGGGCCAGCGTCGCGGCAAAGCCCCAGGTGCTGCCGCCTTCGGAGCCGACCAGGATCACCGTCTGCGCGCGGGCGGCCGGGGCGTTGTCCCGCAGGCGGGGGCGGCCCCGGCGTCCGGCGGCCCACACCAGGGCGCCGGTCGCACCCATCGCCGGCACGCCCAGCGCCATCAGGCCCAGGACCAGGCCCAGAACCGCCGCGCCCTGACCGGTATGCAGCATGTAGATGGTCTCCGACACCTGCTGCCACGCCGTCAGGCCGGTCCAGGACAGCAGTTCACCCGTGCCCTGGTCGATCAGACCCGTGCCGGTCTCGGTGGACAGGGTGAACACGTCCTGCGCGTCACCTTCGAAGGGAAAGCTCAGCTTGCGGAGGCTTTCGACCGGCATGTCCCTGAGCGCGGCCATCCGGTCCAGCGGGAAGTCCGTCTGCCCGCTCACCAGGGCAGGCGCGGCCGGGCGCAGGGCGCCATCGGGCAGAAGGTCGAAGGTCGAGGCGGTCATCCACAGGGCCGTCGCGCCCGACAGCGCAAGGCCGAAGACCGCGACCCGCGCCATCTCCACATGCAGCCGCCCGGGCCACGGTCCGCGAAGCCGCGCGAACCAGTGCCGCCAGCCGCCCGCGCGCCGCGCGACCAGCGCCGCGCCCGAGAGCGACAGCACCAGCAACGCCGCCGCCCCCGCCGCCATCACCAGGCGCCCGGCGTCGTCCAGAAACAGCGACCGGTGCAGGTTGGTCAGCCAGCGTTCCACCGGGTTTGGATCGGCCGAGCCGGCATCCGCTCCGGTCGCCGGGTCGATCACCGCCGACCCCGGCGTGCCGCCGTCGAACCACCAGGCGGTGATCGTGCCGGACGGTGACCGGCGGATCTCCTCCAGCCCCGGATGGGCCGCGGCAACCCGCGCGGCCAGATCGGCCACGCCTTGCCCCGCGACGGGACGCGGGGCCGACAGGCGCTCCGCGGCCGGAAAGACCGACAGCGCCGCACCGCTGAGCGCGAGGACGGTCACAAGGGCCAGGGCCAGAAGCCCCGGCCAGCGGTGAAGCGCGCGGATCATCGGGCCGGCCTCTTACCGGTAGGTGAAGCTGGCGATGTAGCGGCGGCCCGGCACCGGCGTGCCCGCCCCGGAGGCCGTCAGCGGCACCGCGATCTCGTTCGGGCTGTCGCGCATCTCCTCGACCGCAGCGTCGATGTGCAGCACATAGCCGGCGTCGAACAGCGCATCGGCCAGGTCCAGCGTGATCTCCAGCGTCCGGCCCGCGCCGACGCTGGCCCCGGTGATGCCGTCGACCTGCGCGGGATCGCCCCCGGTGGCGGCATGCCAGTCGCTCAGATGCTCGTAGTATTTCGACTTGCCGCCGGCCATCCACAGGCTGCCCACATAGGCGCCGGAGGGATCGGTGACGTAGAGGGCGAGATAGGCGCCATCGCCGCCATAGGCATTCAGGGTCGTGGCAAGCGTGACGGGGCGGGCCAACGCCAGACCCGGCAGGGTCAGCGCGGTGGTCAGTGCAAGTGCGGCTGGAAGGGATTTCATCTGATCTTTCCTTGGCTTCTGGTCTCGGGTCAGACGGCGTGCGCGCCGCGGTCCGTCGGGGTCAGTTGGTCACGGCGCGGGGCGGCGCGCCGGTTCCGAAAAGCCCGTTGGCCGGTGGAGCGACGGTGCCCGCGGGCGCGGGATTGGCCCTGCCTCGGGCCCCCGTGCAGTCGTCATCGTCGTCATCATCGTCGCAGTCGTCGTCCTCATCCTCGTCATCGTCATCGTCATCGCGCCAGCGGCCAAACCAGCCGCCGTCATCCTCGTCGTCATCGTCTCCGCTGACCCGGATCGGCTGCAGGGGCCGTCCGTCCGTGTCGAACAGCGCGGCTGAGGCGCCGCTGCACGGGCCAGCAACGCTGTCCTGGGACGCCATTGCCGAAAGCGCCGGCAGGCCAAGCGCCGCGGCAAGGGTCGTCGAGGCGAAGAGAAGGGAAAGGCGGGTCTTCATGGCTGTATCTCCGTGAATGCGATGAAGCCTGTCTGTGCGCGCGACCTGAGCGGTTGCTGACGGCCCGGCCCTTCGTGCTTCAGCTTGGTGTCAGGAAGTCGATGGCCCCACCCGGCAAGGGAGGGGCCAACCGGACCACGGGGACGGGTGATGCGTGGCCCGCGTCAGGCCACGTCGCCAGGGCCGGGCGCCCGCTTGTCGCCGGTGACCATGGCACGGGCCAGATTCTCCCGATGGCGGAGCGAGGCGAGAACGACGCCACCGACATGAAGCGCCACGAGCAGAAGCATGAGGTTGGCCAGCGTCTCGTGCACCTCCTCAAGCAGATCCTCGACCTCCGATTCCCCGCCGTCCTCTTCGTCATCGTCCGCCCAGGCGGGCGTCACGATCTGCGGCAGGCCGGGCAGCATCGCCACGCGGGACGGCTCCGCCATCAGCCAGCCGGTGAACGCGGTGCCCGAAAGCGTCAGGAGCAGCGCCACGACCATGGCAGCCCCGGCCGGGTTGTGCCCCAGATACCTGCGCTCGGACCCGCGCAGCAGAGTGCCGAGATAGGCAAGCGTGGCCCTTGGCCCCTTTACGAAATCCGCAAAGCGGGCATGGCGGCTGCCCACAAACCCCCAGACCAGCCGGAAGGCGACAAGACCGGCGACGGCGTAGCCCGCGACCTCGTGGATGGGTTGCGCCTCGTCGGCGCTCAGCCAGGCGATCGCGAAGGCGGCCACCAGGCTC
Source organism: Albidovulum sediminis (assembly GCF_025380365.1). Lineage (GTDB taxonomy): Bacteria > Pseudomonadota > Alphaproteobacteria > Rhodobacterales > Rhodobacteraceae > Albidovulum > Albidovulum sediminis. The sequence goes on along the minus strand of NZ_JAOCQF010000001.1, from coordinate 422,361 downwards.
CAGTGGAAGACGCGCACCAGCGGATCCCAGACGCGCACCGTCCCGGCCCCGGCGTCACGTTCGAATGCCTGCTCAGTCATCCTCCTGCCCCTCGCGTTCGTGGCCCTGATCGTCATCCTCGAACTCGAGCTCGACGATCCGGAGCGTGCCGGGATGGACCTTCACCTCGATGGCGCGGCCCTCGGCGTCGCGGCCGTCGATCTCGTAGCAGCCATCGTCGATCCTGATGCGGCGCACCGCCCATCCCTGCTCGGCCGCGAGCCGGGCGACGGCCTCACGCGGCTGCCAATCGGCCATAGGCACGAAGCAGTCATCGTCCGCGAACGCCGCCCCGGCGGGAATCGCCGCCAGAAAAGCAAGAATTGTCAGGGCCTTTCGCATGGGCCACACTCCGGGTTACGGCCAGTCTGGAGGATGTGATGCGCGCCGAAGCTGACGGCAGCCTGAAGACGGGGAAGAGGACGCTTCAGCTTTCTGTCAGGGGCGCGGGGCAGAAGGCACGCAGCACGGGCCACAGGGACGGCAAGAGAGCATGCGCATATTGCTGATCGAGGATGACCTGGTTCTGGGCGCAGCCGTGCGTGACCAGGTTGCGGCCGATGGCCATTCCGTCGACTGGGTGCAGCGACTGGACGCCGCCGGGGATGCCTTGAGGGGCACGGCGTTCGACCTCGTGCTTCTCGACCTGATGCTGCCCGACGGCCGGGGCATCCCGTTCCTGCGCCGCCTGCGCGCGCGGGGCGACGTGACGCCCGTCATCATCCTGACCGCGCTCGACCAGATCAGCGACCGGATCGAGGGGCTGAACGCCGGGGCAGACGACTATCTGGTGAAACCCTTCGATCTGGCCGAACTTTCGGCGCGGATCGGGTCGGTGGCGCGGCGCTATGCCGGCAACCCCAACCCGATCGTCACGCACGGACCGCTGGAGATCGACCTCGCTGCCCGCAGCATCCATCGCGACGGCCGCCCCGTCGGCCTGACCGCGCGCGAATGGGCGCTGTTCGAGGCCTTCCTGTCGCGTCCCGGCCAGCTTCTGTCCAAGGCGCAGCTGGAAGACAAGCTTTATGCCTTCGGGGCCGAGATCGAAAGCAACACCATCGAGGTCCATGTCAGCCGCCTGCGCAAGAAGCTGGGCGCCGAGGTGATCGAGACCGAACGCGGTCTCGGCTACCGGCTGGGCCGGGGATGAGGGGTCCGCGCAGCCTTCAGGGGCGCCTCGGGCTCTGGCTGGGCATTGCGCTGACGCTGCTCTGGGTGACGGCGGCCAGCGTGACGGCCCTGATCGCGCGCGCCGAGATCGAGGAGGTCTTCGATGCGGCCCTGCAGGAAACCGCGCAGCGCATCCTGCCGCTGGCCGTCGTCGACATCCTGAACCGCGAGGAGGAAGGCATCAGCCAGCGCCTCGCCGCGATCCGGGAACATGACGAGTTCTTCACCTACATCGTGCGCGACGATCAGGGGCGCGTGCTGCTGCAATCCCATGCCGCCGATCCGGCGGTCTTTCCGGCCTGGGACGGGACCGGGTTCCGGCAGACCGCGACACACCGGCTTTTCAGCGACGAAGCCGTCCGGGGCACGATCCGGATCACCGTCGCAGAACCACTGGATCACCGCGCCGGCATCGCACGGGAAATCCAGATGGGCCTCGGCCTGCCGCTCCTGATCGTGTTGCCGGTGACGTTTCTGGCCATCGTGCTCGCCGTCCGCGCCAGCCTTGCGCCGCTCAGGCAGTTCCGCGACCGGCTGGCCGCGCGCGGGGCGCGCGACCTGAGCCCGGTCGCCAGCGTCGATCTGCCCGCCGAGATCGCCCCCGTGGCCGAGACGATGAACGGCCTGCTGGCCAGGCTGGACGCGGCATTCGAGGCCGAACGCAACTTTGCCGCGAATGCCGCGCATGAACTGCGCACCCCCCTGGCCGGGGCGATCGCACAGGCACAGCGGCTTCAGTCGGAAACGCGGGATGACGCGGCGAGGGCACGGGCGGCCGAGATGGAAGCCACGCTGAAGCGCCTCACGCGTCTGTCGGAGCGGCTGATGCAACTCGCGCGCGCGGAAGGCGCCCGGCTCCGGCGTGACCGGGCCGCGGACCTTCGCCCCCTCGCCCGCATCCTGACCGACGAGATGGCGCCGCTGGCGGGGCCGGGTCGCATCAGGCTTTCGCTGCCCGAGGCATCCGTCATGTCCGACCTTGACCCGGACGCCTTCGCCATCCTGTTCCGCAACCTCGTCGAGAATGCGCTGCGGCATGGGGCACCGGCCGGACCGGTCGAGGTGACCCTCGCGCAGGATGGCATGTTTTCAGTGGCGAATGATGGGCCTGTCGTGCCGTCAGCCGTTCTGGATCGCCTGACACGCCGCTTCGAACGGGCGGGTGCCCGGGGCGACGGCAGCGGCCTCGGCCTCGCCATCGTGTCGGCGATTGCCGAAAGGATCGGCAGCGGCCTGACCCTCGATTCGCCCCGATCGGGCCATGATGCGGGGTTCGAGGCGACGATCCGGCTGCCGGAGTGCCCGCCGGACGGGGCCTGATGGCCCTGCAATGGGCCGCAGCGCACGCGACGGGGACCGGCCTTGCAGCGGGGCCGTCAGGCCCTGCGGCCCGCACCCTCGTCCGGGTCGAGCGCCCGGCGCAGCCGCCGGATCAGGACGGCACGCACCTTTTCGTCCGGCTCCGAGGCCAGGGCCTCGTTGATGTCGAGGATCAGCCGCGAGACATCGTTGTGCCAGTCGAGACGGGCAACCATTTCGGGGCGCAGGCGGCGCGGAGCAGCCCCGCCAAGGCGGCGCGCCCCCGTGGCGGTCAGTTCGAATTCCTCGTCCAGCACCGGCCGCAGGATGCGGTCCGGATCGACGACCCCGGCCAGCCGCGCGGCCAGCCCCTCGATCGCGTCCGGCTCGCCATGGACCAGAAACAGGTCATGCGCCAGCGGCAACCGCGCCTTGATCCAGTCCGCCAGTTCGGGGCCGTCGGCGTGCCCGGAATAGAGGTCGAGCGAGCGGATGCGGGCGCGGACCCTGAATTCCTCGCCCTGTATGCGGACTGACCGCGCACCGTCCTGCAGGATGCGGCCCAGCGTCCCCTCGGCCTGATAGCCGGTGAACAGCACCGTCGCCTCGTCGCGCCACAGCCAGTTCCGCAGCCGGTGCCGGATGCGGCCGGCGTCGCACATCCCCGAGGCGGCGATGACGATGTGGAACCCGTGCAGGCGGTCCAGCGCCTTGCTCTGTTCGACCGTCTCGGTGAAATGCAGGTTCCGGGCCCGCAGGCCCCGCATCAGCACCGCGCCCTCCTCGAGTTCGCGATGGTGCCTGGCAAAGATCCGGGTCGCCTGCGTTGCCAGCGGGCTGTCGACGTGGATGGGGATATCGGGCAGTTCGCCGTCTGCGATCAGGCGGCCGATGTCGCTGATCAGCTCCTGCGCCCGCTCGACCGCGAAGGACGGGATCAGGAGCGCACCGTTCGGATGCATCGCCGCCCGCACCTCCTCGCGCAGGAGGGCGCGGCGGCGCGCGGCGGTCGCCTCCTCGCGGTCCACGTCGCCATAGGTGGATTCGCAGATCAGGTAATCGACGCCGCTCGGCCCCTCCGGGTCGGAATGCATCAGCTTGCTGTCCGGGCCGATATCGGCCGAGAACATGAGGCGCAGCGGCGGTTCGTCCCCGCCCTGCGCCAGCTCGATCTCGATCGAGGCTGACCCGAGAAGATGCCCGGCGTTCCAGAACCTGGCGCGCAGGCCGGGGAGTACGGCGAACCAGTCCCCCAGGTCCTGCGGGCGCAACAGGTCAAGACAGGCCGCGACGTCCGTGCCGTCATAGATCGGCGACACCCTGTCGCGGTTGCGATGCGCCGCGCGGCGGTTGAACTGCTCGACCTCGATCTCCTGGATGTGGGCGCTGTCGGGGAGCATGACCCCGGCCAGGTCGATGGTGGCCGGGGTGGCGTGGATGGCGCCGGAGAAACCGTGGCGCACCAGTTTGGGCAGCAGCCCGGAATGATCGATGTGCGCATGGCTCAGGATCACCGCCGCGATCTTGCCCGGCGCGAACGGGAAGGGCCGGTAGTTCAGCTCCTTCTCGGTCTTGGACCCCTGGAACAGTCCGCAGTCGATCAGCACCTGCCCCGCCTCTGTCTGCAGCCGGAAGCAGGAGCCGGTGACGGCCCCGGCAGCGCCATGGAAGCTGAGGCGGGGATGGGACATTCTGAGGTCCTTTCCGGGCGCGCGCGTCATGTCTGGAAGACATAGGTGCCCGGCGCGGCGCAGAGGGGGAAAACTCCCCTGTCCGGCGCGCCGGTTGCGGGGGGGGCGGCCGCGGCGCCGGTGCCGTGGTCGGCCATCCAGCCGGCCCATTCCGGCCACCAGGAACCCGCGCGAGTCTCGGCCGTGTTCAGCCAGCGGTCGGCCCCCTCGTAATGCGCCTTTGCCGGGCGGTGCCCGCGCCGGTAGCGGCTGCGCGGATCACCGTCCGGCGGGTTCACGATGCCGCTGTTGTGCCCGCCCGAGGTCAGCACGAAGCTCAGATCGCAATCGGTGAAAAGCTGGGTCTTGTAGACGGATTTCCAGGGCGCGATGTGGTCCGTTTCGGTGGCGATGACGAACATGGGGACACAGATGTCCTTGAGCGCGATCACCCGCCCCTCGACCGCGAAGCGCCCCGCGGTCAGCCGGTTCTCGAGGAACAGGCCGCGCAGGTATTCGGAATGCATGCGCGCGGGCATCCGGGTCGTGTCGGCCGACCAGACCCCAAGATCGGTGGGCTGGTCCTGTTGCCCCAGGAAGTACCGTCGCACCGCGCGCGACCAGATCAGATCCTCGGACCGGATGGTGGAGAAGGTCCGCGCCATCTGGGGCCGGTCGAGATAGCCCTGATCCCACATCATGTCCTCGAGGAAGGCCACCTGGCTTTCATCGACGAAAAGGAGCAGTTCGCCCGCCTCGGCGAAATCGACCTGCGCGGCCATGAGCGTGACCGTGGCCAGGCGATCGTCCCCGTCCCGCGCCATGGTCGCCGCCGCGATTGCCAGCATCGTTCCGCCCAGACAGTAGCCCACGGCATGCACCCTGCGGTCGGGCACGATCCGGCCGACGGCATCCAGCGCCGTCATCACGCCCGACTTGCGATAGTCCTCGAGCGAAAGTGCGGCCTGGGCCGCGGTGGGATTGGTCCAAGAGATCATGAACACCGTGAACCCCTGCCCGACCAGGTAGCGGACCATCGAATCGTGGGGCGACAGGTCGAGGATGTAGTACTTCATGATCCAGGCCGGCACGATCAGCACCGGCTCGGCCTGCACGGCGGCCGTCTGCGGCGCATACTGGATCAGTTCGAACAACTCGTTTCGGAACACGACCGTCCCCGGCGTGCAGGCAAGGTCCTGCCCGACGCGGAAGCCTTCTGGGGCCGGGTCGTGGGTCTGGGTCACGGTCCGGTAGAAGTCCTTGGCGAAGTTGGCCGCGCCCTCGATCAGGTTCTGCCCGCCCGAAGCCAGGGTGGCCGCGAGGATTTCGGGGTTGAGCACGGGAAAGTTCGAGGGCGAGACCGTATCGAGGGCCTGTCGCGCCATGAACCGCACCCGGTCCGCATCCTCGGGTCGAAGGCCGCGCAGATGGTCCGTCGCGTGGTCCCACCAGTCCTGCACCGCCAGGAACCCCTGCTGCCACATCCGGAACGGCTCCTTCTGCCAGTCGGGGTGGCCGAAGCGATGGTCGAAGGGCTTTGGCCGGAACGGCGGCGGGCTGTCGCGATCGACGCCGGCGGCCAGGGCGGTCAGGGCCAGCGCATTGCGCTGCGCGCGCTCGATCAGTTCCAGCTGACGTCCCGGCGACTCGCCGAGGTGATAGAGCCAGTCGGTCCATGCCCCGATGAACGCATGCGCCGAGACGCCGCCGCTCAGCTGCGCCATCGCCGCCCGGACGCTGCGATCGAGAGTCTGGCGGGGATGCACCGGCTCTTTCGGGGCCGGCTGCGGGATCCCGGCCGGAACCATGGGCGCCCCCGCCCCGGAAACGGCCGGCTTCGTGATCGCGGTCTTCGACGCCTTTCTGGCCATGCTTGCCCCCTGCCGGTCAGAACGCCGGCGCGCGACACTGTGGATCATTTGCCCGCGGGAGTCGCGGGCCGTCCCCATGCAGCGACAGGCGGTCGCAGGGAAACACCGCGGCCGGACAGGCGGAACCGGCTGCCGCCTCCATCCCGATCGTCACCCCCGCCTCCTCTTCCCGCCCCTTTGCCCTGCCCTTCCGGCCGTCGACCGGCCGGAGGTCCGGACGGCCGCTTCCACCGCCTCGTCCACCGCCGATTGGCGGGCAAGCGGGTCGTCGGCGACGGCCAGTTCCACCGCCTCAAGCCGCCTGACCTCGTCCCTGAGCCGCGCGGCCTCCTCGAACTCGAGGTTCTCGGCCGCCTTGCGCATCTGCAGCCGCAGCGCGTCGAGATGGGCGGCAAGGTTCGCGCCCGCCATCGGCCGGTCGACCTTCGCGGTGACGCGGGACTGGTCGGTATCGCCCTTGTAGAGGCCCGCCAGGATATCCTCGACGTTCTTCCTGACCGTCGCGGGCGTGATCCCGTGGGCCTCGTTGTAGGCGACCTGCTTTTCGCGCCGCCGGTTGGTCTCGGCCAGCGCGCGCTCCATGCTGCCGGTCACCCGGTCGGCATACATGATGACGCGGCCTTCCGCGTTCCGCGCGGCCCGGCCGATGGTCTGGATCAGCGAGGTCTCGGATCGCAGGAAGCCTTCCTTGTCGGCATCGAGGATCGCAACCAGCCCGCATTCGGGAATATCCAGCCCCTCGCGCAGAAGGTTGATGCCCACGAGCACGTCGAAGGCGCCCAGCCGCAGGTCGCGCAGGATCTCGATCCGCTCGATCGTGTCGATGTCCGAATGCATGTAGCGCACACGGATGCCCTGTTCGTGCATGTATTCGGTCAGGTCCTCGGCCATGCGCTTGGTCAGCGTGGTCACCAGCGTGCGCAGGCCCCGCGCGGCCACCTTCCGCACCTCGTCCAGCAGGTCGTCGACCTGCATCTCGACCGGGCGGATTTCCACCTCCGGGTCCAGAAGCCCGGTCGGGCGGATCACCTGTTCGGTGAAGACCCCGCCCGTCTGCTCCAGCTCCCAGGCGGCGGGTGTGGCGGAGACGAAGACGGACTGCGGGCGCATCGCGTCCCATTCCTCGAACTTCAGGGGGCGGTTGTCCATGCAGGAGGGTAGCCGGAACCCGTGCTCGGCCAGCGTGAACTTGCGCCGGTAGTCGCCCCGGTACATGCCGCCGATCTGCGGCACCGAGACGTGGCTTTCATCGGCGAAGACGATGGCATGGTCGGGGATGAACTCGAACAGCGTCGGCGGCGGTTCGCCCGGCGCGCGGCCCGTCAGGTAGCGCGAGTAGTTCTCGATCCCGTTGCAGACGCCCGTCGCCTCCAGCATCTCGAGGTCGAAGTTGCAGCGCTGTTCCAGCCGCTGCGCCTCCAGGAGCTTGCCCTCGCCGGTCAGTTGCTTCAGCCGCTGGGCCAGTTCCACCCGAATGCCCTTGATCGCCTGTTGCAGCGTCGGGCGCGGGGTGACGTAGTGGCTGTTGGCGTAGATGCGGATCTTCTCGAAGGCGTCGGTCTTGGCGCCGGTCAGGGGGTCGAACTCGGTGATCGCCTCAAGCTCCTCGCCGAAGAAGGAAAACCGCCAGGCCCGATCCTCGAGGTGGGCGGGCCAGAGGTCGACCGTGTCGCCCTTGACCCGGAAGGCGCCGCGCTGGAAGGCCGCGTCCTGCCGGCGGTATTGCTGCGCCACCAGTTCGGCCAGGAACTTGCGCTGGTCGTAAAGCCCGCCGACCGCCAGGTCCTGCGTCATCGCCGAATAGGTCTCGACCGAGCCGATGCCGTAGATGCAGGAGACCGAGGCGACGATGATCACGTCGTCGCGCTCCAGCAGCGCCCGCGTGGCCGAGTGGCGCATGCGGTCGATCTGTTCGTTGATCTGGGATTCCTTCTCGATATAGGTGTCGGTGCGCGGGACGTAGGCCTCGGGCTGGTAGTAGTCGTAATAGCTGACGAAGTATTCGACCGCGTTTTCCGGGAAGAAGCCCTTGAATTCGCCGTATAATTGCGCGGCGAGCGTCTTGTTGGGCGCAAGAATGATCGCCGGGCGCTGCGTCTCCTCGATCACCTTCGCCATGGTGAAGGTCTTGCCGGTGCCGGTGGCACCCAGAAGCACCTGGTCACGCTCCCCCGCCAGCACACCCGCCGCGAGTTCCGCGATGGCCGTCGGCTGGTCGCCGGCCGCGCTGAACTCCGTCTTCATCACGAAGCGCCGCCCGCCTTCAAGCTTGGGCCGGGTCAGGACCTCCGGGCGGTGCATCGGCATGTTGGTGTTGTTGTGGGGCATGGCCTGACCTTCTGGCGGCGTCGGAAGACATGGACGATTCCCGCGCGCCCCACAGATTTGATCTGTTTTTGTTCCTGTTCAAGGCGAATGCGGAAAGACCGGCGCCTGCCACGCCGCCAACCTGCGACCGGGAACCGAGAGGTTTCGATTGCGAATCTAACATTAATGTCAGATTTTGACCTCACCGGACCATCACCATCAGGGAGGACGAAGGATGGCACGACGCAAGACACGGCTGAAGCACCTGGCCGAAAAGGTTCAGCGCGGCGAACGGATCATCGGCATGGAATGCCATGACACGCCCAGCGCGATGATGGCCGAGGAACTGGGCATGGACCTGCTGTGCTGCGGCAGCCCCGGCCCGATGGGGCTGATGGGGCACAAGTCCATGGCCACGGTGGACTTCGAGGAACAGCTCTACATGCTGCAGGGCGTGCTGCGGGGGGCCTCCTCGCCCTTCATCATCTGCAACATGCCGAACACGACGGCCTGCATCTCGATCGAGGAATCGGTGCGCAACGCGGCGCGCGTGGTCAAGCTCGGGGCCGACGGCGTGCATATCGAACCCTCGCTCGGCACCGTGCCGCATATCCGCGCGATCGTCGACGCGGGCATTCCCGTCGTCGGCCATTTCGGCGTGCAGGGTGAACGCGCGGTGATGAACTCGGGCCACGCGTCGGCGGGCCGCACCGCGAAGGAAGCGGCCGACATCGTCCGGCTGGTCCGCGCCTCGATCAACGCGGGGATATTCGCCGCGCTCTTCGAGCATACCTCGGTCGAACTGACGAAATGGTGCTACGAGAACCTGCCCGTCGCGGTGGCAAGCCTTGGGTCGGGCCCCTACGCGCACGGGATCTTCCATGTCTCGAGCGACATCATCGGCTGTTCGGTCTTTCCGATCCCGCCCAAGCGCGAGGTGTTCGGCGATGTCTGGGGCGAGATGCAGAAGGCCTATTCGGCCTATTTCGCCGCGGCCCGCAGCGGCGCCTTCCCCAACCCCGACCTCAGCCACACCATGCCGGAGGGCGAGTTCGCGCGCTTCCTGAGCGACATCGCCTGAGGCCCCCGGCGATGGCGCTCGACCCGCCCGCATTCTTCCGCTGGCTGGCGTCCCTGCCCCCGCGCCGGGACGTCTGCGTGGAATGTGGCGCGGGCGCGGGCGAGGTGACCGCCTTTCTGGGTGGCACCTTCGCCCGCGCCATCGCCACCGACGCGGCCCCGCCGCACTCGGGCGTCCCGTGTGCCGTCCCCATCTTGGCCGCACGGGCCGAGCATCTGCCCTTTGCCGATGCCAGCGCCGACCTTGTCGTGTCGATGCAGGCGCTGCACCACTTCGACGTGCCCGCCCACCTGCGCGAGGCGAGGCGGATCCTGCGCCCCGGCGGCGTCTTCGCCGCGCTCTGCTGGGGGGAAATCGTGCTTCCCGAAGCCCTCAGACCGCTCTACCGGCCCGCCTTCGCGGCGCTGGCCCCCTTCTGGGAAAGCGAGAGGGACTGGGTCCTCTCCGGCTATCGCGGCCTCGGGTTTGCAGGCCAGCCGGTTCCCTTGCCCACGGCTGCAATGCGGCGCCGCGCCGACATTGCCGGGCTGAACGCCGAGATCTCCCGCTGGAGCGCCGCGCGCGCCGCGCGCCGGGCCGGCGTGGCGATCCCGCTGCCAAAGGCGCCCGGACTGGCGGCCCCCTTCGATCTGTCATGGCCGCTGATCGGGCGCGTCTTCCGCGCCTAGCCGTCCTTCCAGATCATCGCCACGACCGCGTTGCGTTCGGCCGCGTCGTTCATCGGGCAGTCCGGGCAGGTCGCGGCGCCGGGCGGGTTTTCGCAGCCCTTGCACTGCGCCACTGCGCTTGACGCCTCTGCGACAAGCCGTTGCAGCGTCGCGGCGCGTTCGGCCTTGATCGCCAGTTCGCGCGCCAGTTCGCCCAGAAGCGCGCCGATCGCGCGTTGCGAACTGTCCCCGGTGGCGTGGTGCACCCGTTCCCGGGCGACGGCCGCGACCTCTTCAAGCGGCACGTCGACGGCGCGGAAATACCCGGCAAGGCGGGCGATCTGAAGATCGGCCTCCGAATACTCGCGCGTCCCCCCCGGACTGCGGGAGGGCGAGAGGATGCCGAGCGATTCATAGTGGCGCAACATGCGCTCGCTCAGGCCGGACCTGCGGACAAGATCGCCGATCTTCATCGGCACCCCCACGTCCGCCCGCCCGGCCCCGACCGCCCGCCGCCATCAACGCCCGCAGGACGGCGCACGGCCGGACCTTTTGGGCGCGGCATCGGCGGGCGGGCGTCGTCGAGGGGGCGGGGCGATTCTCTCTGCATGTCCGCAAGGTGTCATCGCTTCCGCTGCCAGCGCAAGTATCACCACGGAGAGACGGGCGGCAGCATCGGCTCGCACCTAACGCCCGATGGACGGCAATCAGGCCAATCCCGCCACCTGCCGGACCGGAACCGCCAGGCAGGCCGGGATTGGCCCAGTTCCAGAGCTTTTCCGGCGCAGGAGGGAGCCTGATGCCGGAAATTCCCCTGCCCTAGAACTTCATTGCGGCGAAGATGGTGAGGGAGTTGTCATCAACGCCGGTCACGCCGAACTTGTTGTTGAAATGCGTGTATTCGAGGCCAAGGTCGAACTTGCCCGGCTCGTGGCCAAGGGCGTTGCCGACATCCCAGCGCAGCTGCGGGGAAAACACGATCTGGTCGTCCACCCCCGACCCCTGGTCGCCGATGAAATCGACAAAGCCCTGCGCGGTGAACTTCTGGTTGCCGATCTCGAAGGGCGCGTTCCAGACGATCGTCACCTGGTAGGTGGAATCGAGGTCGCGGTCGAACGGGTCGAGGTAGTTGTTGTAGGAATAGAGGCCGAGCGAGAGGACATTGAAGCCGGGAACGTTGAAATCCGCCCGCGCACCGATCAGCCCCACGCCGAAGTCGTCGCCATGGTTGATGCCGATGTCCGCGCCGATGTCGCGCAGGATCCCGTCGCCAAGCCCCAGCCCGAAGGCCTTGCCGCTGAAATGCAGGTAGGCTTCGCCGTAGTGGCCGCTTTCGGTGTTCGTGTCCGGCCCGTCGAAATCGTTGAAAAGATCGATGAAGGCGAAGAAGTCGCCATATCCGAAGGTGGAGAAGTGTTCGAGCGTCAGGACCGCGCGCGATGTCTCCTCGATGCCGTTGCGGCCAAGGCGGAACCCGTCGCCGTAGTGAAGCTGGACATCGGTGTAGGAGAATGCCTGCGCGGCGGTGCCGGACAGGCCCAGCGACAGCAGGGCCAGCGCGGCCGCGCGTGTCGCTGGTAAGGTGGGTCTTGTCATGGAGTTCCTCCCCTGATCAGGTCCGTCGCCGGTCGCGGTGCCACTGGTGCGGTCTTGTGACGAGTCCGGTCGGACATGTCGGGAAGGATAGACCTGTCCCCGTTCACGCAATCAGCACGTTCGATTGAGCGAAAAGTGCCCGATCCGTGATCGCGCCGGCGCGGGCGCCGCCCAACACCGCCCCCCCACCGTCCCACTTGCGCCCCCCCTTGCGCGCGGCCGCCGCTTTCACGATAAGGGGCCGAGAGCACGGAGGTTCCACGGAGGTTCCCATGCGCGCGCGCATCTATCAGCCGGCCCGCAACGCGATGCAGTCGGGCACCGCAAAGACCCGCGTCTGGGTCCTCGAATTCGCCCCCGCCGCGGCGCGCGAGATCGACCCCCTGATGGGCTGGACCGGATCGCCCGACACGCAAAGCCAGGTCAGGCTCCGCTTCGACAGCCGCGAGGCGGCCGAGGCCTATGCCCGCGACCACGGCATCGACTACACCGTGGCCGAGCCCCACAAGCGCGCGCCCAATATCCGCCCGCGCGGCTATGGCGAGAACTTCGCCACCGACCGCAAGGGCGCCTGGACACACTGATGCCCGCGATCCGTCGCGAAAGCCCGACCTTGCCGGACCTCGCGCTGCTGATGGAGCGGCACACCGCCGCCATGCACGCCGAAACGCCGCCCGAAAGCATCCACATGCTGGACGCCGCCGCTCTTGCCGTGCCCGGGATCGCCTTCTTCGTGATGCGGGACGAGGACGGCCGCCCCGTCGGCATGGGCGCGCTGAAGCGCCTGACGGGCGATCACGCCGAAATCAAGTCGATGCATATCCTGGCAGAAGAGCGCGGGCGCGGCCTGGCGCAGGCGATGCTTGACCACCTTCTGGCCGAGGCGCGGGCCTCGGGCATCCGGCAACTCAGCCTCGAGACCGGATCGCAGCCGGGCTTCGCGCCGGCACGCGCGCTCTACGCCCGGGCCGGGTTCATCGAATGCCCCCCGTTCGAGGGCTACGGCCCCGATCCCGCCAGCGTCTTCATGACGCTCCGGCTTGCGTGACGGCGCGGACTGTCGCAAAAGGGGGCCACGGTCCCGTAGCTCAGCTGGATAGAGCAGCTGCCTTCTAAGCAGCGGGTCGGGGGTTCGAGTCCTCCCGGGATCGCCATTTGCACAAACCCGGCAAATTTGCCCCCGCAATAACAGTTACTTGCAAGAGCGTGTCCCGTTTCTGGGTGGGTGTGTCCCGTTTCATGAACTCTCCACAAGTAGCTGGATCATCCGCTTGCGGTCGGCATCACGGGTGTAGCGCTCCACTTCCTTCAGGGTCAGGTGCCCCGCCATCGTCGCGATCTGGTGAGTCGATCTGCCCTGTTCAGCCCAATAGACGCAGAAGGCCTTGCGAAGGCCGTGGAGCCGAAAGTTCACCCCGGCCGCCGCTGCGGCGTCCCTGAAGATGTTTCCAAGGCTCTCCTTCGAATAAGGCTTCCCGCGGCTCGTAAGGACGAAAGCGGGGGCTATGTCCGGCGTCCTGGCGATCACTGCCCGGAGCTCGTGTGTGAGGGGCACTATCGTTTCCACGCCGGTCTTGTGGCGCTCGAAGATGATCATGCCCCCGTCGATGTTGCGCCGCCCCAGGCTCGCCAGATCCACGCGCGCGGCGCCGGTGTAGAGCGCCAGGTCGAAGATCAGACGCTCACGCGTCCCGATCGGCCACCGCTCCTGAAACTTGGCGATCTCCGCCGAACTGGCAGTCGGATGGCCCTTCGTCTTCGGCCGCTCGATCGCAATGCCCTGCGTCGGGTCGCGCGGGATGAACTTGATCTTGGCCAGGTGCGCGAACACGGGCCGGATGGCCTTCAGCTCGTTTGCCGCTGCGTTTCCACCCTTGGCCGAAAGCGCCGCCTCGATGTCGGCGGTTGAGATGGTGCGGAGAGGGCGGGCGCCCTGCGCGCGAACGTAGCGCCTCAGGATCGCTTCCCTGTTCTTCCGCGTCTCGGCGCTGAGCGTCGGCCAATGCGGCCCTGCCTTGTAGATATCCACGCCCCAGGCGAAGGTCTCCGGCGAAGGCGTGGGGGTGTCGGGAGGCGAGAACTCCCACCGCGCATGCTCAGCTGCCCATGCGGCGATCACTTGCGGGTCGGTCGGGTGCAGACCATGCACGCCCAGGGAAATTTCCCGATCGCCCCGGCGGTAGGTATGAAACCAGCGGCCCCGGCGGCGCTTGGAGCGAAGGTAGGGATACTTCCTCATCACCCCTCCGAACTGAACGGGACACCAGACCACCTGTGATCCGGGGCGCTCTCCTGGCCGGGATATTCGAAGGTGACGCCCTCCGGCCCCACACGCGCGATCCGGGCGCCAGGATGCAGCGCCGCAACGGTACGGTGTGCGTCTTGAATCTGCTTATCGGTCGGCATAGAGGGGGCGGAAGGGCGAGACATCAGCTTTCCCCGTTCTCCGTGACTTCAACGATGAACCGGACCAGCGGCATGGGCGCTGTCCTGATGATGTGTTGCGCCAGCGAAAGATGATCAACCACAAGCGCCTGGAACGCGCCCGCCCTACCCATCACGCCCTCCGCGTCACGAAGATCCTTCACCCGAACTCCAGCGCTATCGGCGGCGCCCAAAGGAAGAACAACGAACTGATCTTCATCCGAAGCGCCGCGCACATGCCCGTCAAGAATGCGCAGCCTAGCGGCAGCGCTAAGCTCGTCCCCTTCGAAGGCCGCGGCGCCCTTCCAAAGCATCAAGCTGGAGATCACCGGCAACACAGAGAGCGAAGCCGCTATGTCTGCGGTCTCCAGTCCGATTCCGCTTTGAGAGAGCGAGCGAAGCACCGTCATGCGGATCACGTCGGTAAGGCTGAACGAAGAGCGCTTGCTATCTTTGCGCTCCGGCAGAATACCGCGCCGCCGCCAATCCCGCTGGACATCGTTAGAGGCGCCAGAAATCTGCGCAGCCTCTGCAGGGGTGAACTCGCGGTCGATCGCTTTGACTGTGTATTTCATCTGCACGCCCCGTTTGTATCGTGAGACTTTCCACGGTTTCTCATTCCGTGTCAAGTCTCACGATTAACGCGCCGATCACTCCGGCCAATTCGGCGGCAGATCGTAAACCTCGCCAGCCGCGCGCCGGCGCCGGATCAGTTCCCGAAAGAACTCCCTCAGGATCTCCACACCCCGCCCGTGGTCTGCAGCCGCGGCCTTCATATAGGCCAGCATCAACTCCTTCTCTTCCTGTCCAAGCTCCTGGTAGAAGGGAAGGATCTCCGCGACTTCGCGGGCCGCCGCCTGTTTGGCCTCCACGTACTCTTCGACAGTCTTGAAAGCGCTTAAGTCGGCTTGTCCGTCGATGCGCTTAGCGAGCATTTGCCCCCTCCTTCTCGATCATGTCCAGGAACCGGCCGAACTGCGCGTGGGTCATCGACCGCAGGAGCGCGGCGAACTCCGCTTCGATCTCCGAAGCAGGCGAAGCGGCTTGTCGATTCAAGGGGGTTTCTCCGGGCAAGCCGGGGGTGTTATGGCACTGCGTAGCCATTCGCGATCTCCTCTGGATCGGGTTTCGGTGAGGATCGAGCGAGAGTTGCCGCTTTCGTTCGGTCCGCTTTTCCGATAACATGAAACGCGATGACCGAGCAAGAAAAAACGATAACGGAAAAGCGGCGGGGCCGCCCTGCTACAGGGCTTGGCACCTTGATCGGCGTTCGCCTACAGCCTGACCTCCTCGCATGGGTTGATGCCGAGCGCGCCAAGCTCGATCCTGCGCCTTCGCGCCCGGAGTTCATTCGGCAACTCATCGAAGCCGCTAAGGGCTGATCGGGCGCGGCGCCTGAAAACATCAAAGCGCGTCCCTGTTCTTCCGGAGCGCCGCGATCACCGCGCGCTCGCCCTCGGCCGATTGCAGGAACTCACCGAGCTTGCGCTTGTCGTCGAGGACAACGACCTTGACCACCGGCGCAACCGTCACCGGCGCCGCCTGGGCCATCGGCACCGCGGGCGCCGACCCGACGAAGCCCCCTTCCCTGAACCCCTTCAGCCGGCGGTGCATGGCGTCCAGGTTCGGCACCCCGATCCGCTTCACCGCGTCGGCGGAAAAGACGTACTCGCCGCGGTGCACGATGCCGGCCGGATCGTGCTTGCCGCCAGGGCCGGTGTATCCGCCCTTGTCCCAGCCAGTGAGAAGCCCGACGCCCTTGATGCCGCCCCAGAGTGTCGCGAACGGCCCCTCGCCGAAGAGCGCCGCCTGCAGGAGCGCCTTGGCCAGCGCCCGGGCGATCCCTTCCAGCGTGCCGATGAAGCTTTCCCCGTCCACGATGGCGTCAACTAGACCCTGCCGGAAGTCCTGCATCAGCCCGTTGACGAACTGCGAGCGCTCCGCCAGCTCATCTTTCTTGTCAACCAGCCGCCCGATCGTCGCGGCCTGCGCGTCGATCTCCTGGCGCAAGGTCTTGCCCGTCTCGGCCTGCACCGCGTCCAGGTCGAGGCCGCGGCGCTTCGCTTCGTTCAGCATCTCGGTCTTGGCGTAGAGCTCAGCCGTCCTGCCTGCCGTCTGGCCGATCGCCGCGATCTGCGCGTTCAGCCGGTCGATCTGTTCCTGGCTGACCTCGAAGAACGGGCGATCCTCGGTCGTGGAACCACCACCACCGCCACCACCGCGGCTGCGTAGGGCTTCATTCGAAGCGATGATCTTCTGCCGATACCTTTCCTCTTCGGCAGCGTTGGCGATCGTCGCGCGGCGCTGCGCTTCGCGGAAATTCAGGACCGTGCTGTCAGCACCGGGCGGAACCGGCGATTTTCTGTCGAAGTCGGCAGCCGCAAGTTCAGCAGCCTTCCGGACCGGATCGTCCCGGAACTCGTACTCGATGCGCGCCCGCTCGACGCCCTGAATGCTTTGCGTGCGCAGGTCCATCGCGGCATTGACCGCCCGGCGCAGCTGATCGGCCATGGCGCCAGCCGTGGCGGCGCCGTTTGAGAAGTCGATCTGGCCCGCCGCGGCGCCAAGCTCGCCCGCCGCGTCGGCGCCTTCGTTCAGGCGATCCCTGATCTTCTGAACCTGTTCGTTGTTCCCGACCAAGGCGGCCTCGATCGCGTCGATCTGCGTCTTCTGCAACCCGTAGGCCGCCAGTTGCTCGCGGATCGCGGCGATCTGGGTCTGGCGCAGAACATCGCCCGCCTGCGCCGCTTCGAGGATGCGGTCGCGCAGCGCCTTAAAAGCCGCCACCCGCGCCTCGTCGCTCGCGGCCGCCTGCACCGCCGCCAGTTCGGCCTCGAAGCCGCCCAGCGTCTCGGCCAGGCGCACCAGCTCGCCCTGCACCTGTGCCAGCGCGCCCTGGTCGCCAGCCGCCAGCGCCGCAGTGAACCGCTCCACGAAGGGCAGCACCTCGTCGCCGATAGTCGCAAGGCGGGCCATCTGATCCGCGATTGCCGTTGCGTCCCCGGTGCCCTGCCGCAGGCCGCGCAGCCCCTCCTCGATCCCGGCGAGGAAGTCGTTGCCGAGCGGGTCGAGGTTGATTGCGCGCCGGATGTCGTCGGCCACCTGTGTCAGGTTGTCCAAATCGAACAGGCCCTGCCCCTTCAGGTCGGAAAGCGTTGACCCGGCCGATTCCTTCAGGGCACGCAGCGCCTCTTTCAACTGCGTCCTGCTCTGCTCCAGGATTTCCAGCGTCGTGGTCGAAACCTGCCCGCCAAGCTTCTCCTGCTCGTCGGTCGCGCGCTGCGACGCGGTGGCGTAGGCGTCGAGCGCCGTCACCGCGTCACGAGACGCCTGCGCCATGCCGGCCACCTTCTCGCTAGATGTCTGGACCATCAGAGGCAGCGCCGTCAGCGCGACCAGCGTGGCGCCCACAGGCCCGCCCAGGAGGCCGATCGCACCCCGGAGCGCGGTCATGCCCACGGCGGTGGCGCGCGCGCCGGCCGAGAGGCCCGCCAGCGCCGCCGTGGCGCCGCCCAGGAGCGGGACCAGGCTTGCCAGGAGCGGCGTCAGCCCGCGACCGAGGAAGGACGCGCCCAGGATCGTCGCGGCCGTCACCACCCCGTCGATGTTGTCGGCGAGGAAGGTCAGCGCGTCGGCGATCTTGCGGGTCGCCCCGATCGTGTCGTCGGCGCGGCCGATGTATTCGGTCAGCGCGTTTCTGAGCCGGGTGAAGCCCTCGCCGATGGTGGCGTTCGTCTTCGCGAACGCGGCCTCGATCTCGGGCTGCGCGGCGAGGATCGCGCCGAACACCTTGTCGGACGTCAGCTGGCCCTCGGCGCCCAGATCCTTCAGCTGGCCCACGGTTACGCCGAAGGCGTCCGCGATCGCCTTGGCCAGGAGCGGCGCGTTCTCGCGCAGGCTGCGCAGCTCGTCGCCCTGAAGGACGCCGGAGGAGAGCGCCTGCGCCAGCTGCAGGATCCCCGCCGCCTGTTCGCTCGCCGCGGCGCCACCGGCCTTGAAGGCCTTGTTGACGATGGCGGTGGCGCGGGCCACCTCCTGCTCGCTCTTCGCCACGCCCTTCGTCGATTGCAGCAGCTTGGCGTAGAGGTCGGCCGTCGATCCGATCGAGGCGCGGGTCTCGGTCGCGATGTCGTTGATCGCCGACAGGGAGCGCGCGGAGATTCCCGCCACCTGCGCCGCCGCTGCGATCTTGTTCTCGGCTATCGTCCAGGCGTCGGCATAGGCCACGATCTCGCGCGCCGACAGCGCCCCGATCAGGATGTTGCGAAGACCGGATAGGCTCCGCCCGGTGCGCCCGATCGCCTCTTGCACCTGGTCCATGGACCGGGCGGCCTTGGCGTTCGCGGCGCGGAAGTCGTTTTCCATCTTCTTGCTCGCCCGCGCGAACCGCTGTTCCATCCGCGCCGTCTGGGCAAAGATCTTCTGCAGCGCCAGCGTGATGTCGAGTTCGAGCGGATCCTTGTCAGCCATGCCTACAAACCTTGTCTAGGTGGAGGAAGGTGCCCGGGCCGCACCGAGACAGTGGTGCGCCCGGGCCGCTGGTGTTGTTCCCGACACCGCCAGCTGGTCGGCCTGCCCGTCCGTTTAGGCAGGAGGGAGGGCCATCGGCTAAGCCGAGAGAGGAGGCCCTGCCCTTGATCAGGAAGCAGCGCACTTGATGAAGCGCACCGCATTGTTGTTCAGGACGCAACCGCCGACGCGCTTGCGGAAGTAGTACTTCACCAGGCCCGGCGTGGTGATGTTGTCGTCGATCGTGATCCGCAGCCCGCCCAGATCGAAGATCCCGTATCCCCGGCTGAAATCGCCGAAGCCGACCGGGAAGGTGTTCGATCCGATGTCCGGCATGGCCTCGTCGATCGCCACGGGATAACCCATCAGCCGCGCGGGCTGCCCTGCGGCCAGGCTGTCGGTCCAGATGTGCCGACCGTCCGCGTCCTTCCACTTGCGCAGCACGCCAGCCGTCGCAGAGTTCATCAGCCAGGAGGCATTGCGACGGTAGGGCGCGCGCAGATCATAGACCGTATCGACCAGGACATCGGCGGGGTTGCTGGCCGGCGATCCGAGCATGTCGGCGGGGAAGGCTCCCGCGACTCCGGTCGGGACGTACTTGAACGCCGCCACGTTGCGCGCCGGGCTGTCATTGTCGCCTGCCGAAGACGGAGACGTGTTGAGCATGCCAGTCGGCTTGTTCGACCCGTTCCCGGAGATGAACGCGACACCCTCCTGCACTATCATCTCATCTGCGATCGCATCGGAGAACCAGGAGGCGATATCGAACTGGCTGTCCATCGCCAGCTCTTCGGTCGTGTAGACGTAGCTGTAGAGCGTGCCGAAGGTCGGCGATCGCGGCTCGATCGTCGGCTCGGTCGTCTGGCTGCGCGTTCCGGTTTCACCGACCCATGCCGAAGAAGCTTCGTTGTTCGACAGGATCATTTTCACATCGGAGGTACCGACGCTGCGAACGCTGGCAAGCGACCGGATGACACTGCCATCCTTCAGCCGCTTCAGGATCTGATTGACGATCAGCTCCGGCACCAGCGCACCGCCCGAGCTGTCCGAAAGGCCGGAGGCGGTCTTCGTTTCCAGCGCCCGCAGCTGCGCCCTGATCTCCATGTCACGCGGATTCCGCAACCACTTCGCGAAGGTGTCCGCGTGTTCCTTCTGTTGCGGCGAAACGTACTCGCCACCGCCATTGCCGGCCGGCCGCGAAATCACCGCTTCGAGGTCTTCGAAGCTGCGCTTCAGGGTTTCGATGTCGGCCTTCACGCCGTCCACTTCGCCCGCCTTGCCCTTGATCGTTTCCAGGGTCGTCTTGATTTCCAGAAGAGGATCCATGTCGCTACCTCATTGATTTGGCCGTCTCGCGCAGAATGCCGAGAGCTTGGGCCAGGGTTTCAGAAACAGCCGCGGCGCGCGCCTCGGCTTCCAGGTCTTCGATGCTCTTGCCTTCGAGCGCGGCCCATCCGCCGGCCGCGACCTTTTCGCAGAAGCGATGCGGCAGCCCGTGCGAGCGCAACAGGTCGCGCAGCTCCTCCGGCCCGCCGATCGACTTCACACTCCGAACCCGCGCGCGCCGTGCCGCTGGAAGAGCCACCAGCGAGATTTCCCAAAGGTCGATCTTGGTCAGCGTGCGCACGCCGGTTCGATAGTCCATGGATGCGCCGTCTTTCGGCACCACGAAACCGATCGAGAGGCCTGAGAGATCGCCGGCCTTCAGGTGTTCGAAGGCGTCCCGGCCCATTGCCGTTGCCATGTTCAGAAAGCCTTCGACGTGGAGCCCGTCCGCCCTTTCGTGGAGGGCGTCCCACCGCCCGACGACGCGGGTCTGATCGTGGCCCCAAAGCATGACGGGCGCTGTTTTCTCGGCCTCGTGACGCGCCAGGGAAGCCGCGTAGGCACCAGGCGCGATGACGTCGCCGTAGGTATCCGGTTCCCCGCCGAAGGGCGAGGCAAGCCCGGAGATATGCCCTTGAGCGCTCGCCTTGGCTTCAAGGGCCAAGCCGAACCGAAGAGGAGCATCGAATTTGAGGGGTGTATTCACCGCAGCCCTCCGTTAGCACCGAACCGACGCGAGGCGCCGGGTTTCCGTTGTGCTGCGACGCTGGAGAGCTGCCGCGCATATGTCCGACGCGCCAAGGGCTGCGACTTGCAGGCAACGATACGCAAAATATGGTGCATGATCAAGAGTCACCTTCTCGACCAGCTGCGAGCATCAGCTTGTCGCCCCAGTGCATGCACCAGGCCGAGGCTGCGGTCAGGCCGTCGCGCTTGGACCTCTCGCGCAGGAACGCTATCAGGCATCCCTCCAGCTCCGCGTCACTCATCCGGGCCGCTGCGCGAGAGGCCCGGAACCGATGCACGGCGATCTGCGCCGCTTCTTCCCGGGAGACGCTGCGCATCAGTTCACCACCCTGCGCCGCTCGTCGGCGATCACATCGGCCAGATCGTGAAGATCTGCGGCTGCCTCGCCACGCCCGCGGCGCAGCGAAATTGCGACAGTGACGCTCGCCAACATGATGTAGAGCTGCAGCGTCGAAACGGCCGCCAGCTCCTCAACCCCTTTCGCTTGAGCCTCGATCAGGGCCTGCTCGATCTCACTCGACCTCATTCTTCCTCTCCTTTCCGGTCTCTAGGTCCTGGGCCAAGGCCCTTCGGGTTCCAGTGCGGCGAGCTGAAAAAATAGCGCCGCAAGGTCGGCACGGAGACGCCCAGGCGCTCCGCGATCTGGTCCTGCGTCATGCCATGCCGCAACATGGCGTCAACAAGCCATTGATTTTCTTTATTTTTCTCAAATCTTGGGCGCCCGCGCCCTCTCCGGGGGCACTCCGGGCCGAGGTCGAACAGCGAACCCTGAGCCTCAGACATCCGATCTCACCCCCTCCGAGAAAAAAATCTGCCGTTGAGGGTGACGCGGGTCTGGGGCCGGTCGATCTCCAAGGATTTGCCCCCCTCCCCCTCGACAGCCAAGGGCCTCCTGCAGGGAGTGGGGGTTTCCCCCTTTAGGGGGGAACCCCACCCGGTCCCTTGGGCCGTTCGATATGCCGTTCTGTTCATTGTTCCGCGCCTCTCTCTTCGTCGGGCAAGCCGCCTCCGTTCACGGACTCCGCGTTAGGTCTGGGGGTCGCTTGGCCTTCGCTCCCCGGTCCTGATCGGGCTTCCTGTCGTCGTCGCCTCTGCATCAGCCCCGGGGCGCCATGAGGTCGCGGGGGGCGTACAAGCGGGCCAGCCCGTGCTGGCGCGGCCGGGACAATGAGGCGGGTCAGACTAGAACAGTCGCTGCTCCTCCCTCTCTTCGTGTTGAACAATGCAGGTGGTGACCGGATCGCCGTCAGCGTCGGACCCAAGCTGCACCTGTTTCAGGGTGAACCGGCGCTCCAGCCCGGTTTCGCCGTCCCGCTGCTTCGTCACGCGCACCAAGCGCCGACCGTCCTCGTCCTTCGACAGGTGCAGTTCGGTATCGACGGCCGCGCGCAGCGAGGAATGCCCCCGTGCGCCGCGGGACGCATCCTTGCCATTGTGGTGCACGACCATGACATGCGCGCCCGTCCGCTCCCGGATGAGATCGAGGTCGCGCAGGAGCGCCGCCACGTCCGGTGCCGTGTTCTCGTCGCCGGCCATGGTCCGCGCCAGGGTGTCCACGATGATCAGCGCGAACGGGCCGTGGATCTCGGCCAGGTGGCGCACGGTATCGGCCAGCGGCGGGCCGTCGCTGCCTCGACCGCCAAACCGAATCGGCCCGCGCAGGACCATGAAGTTCGCGTGTCGGGCGGCAAGCCGGTTGTCGAACAGCGCCCCGCCCT
Source organism: Albidovulum sediminis (assembly GCF_025380365.1). Classification (GTDB taxonomy): domain Bacteria; phylum Pseudomonadota; class Alphaproteobacteria; order Rhodobacterales; family Rhodobacteraceae; genus Albidovulum; species Albidovulum sediminis. Next base: position 399,954 of record NZ_JAOCQF010000001.1, on the reverse strand, counting down.
CGGCCGCGACATAGAGCACCGCACCTCGCCGCACCTTGCAGCCCGCCCAGGTCGCCCCCGCATGCACATGGTGAGCGACATCGACCGCGAAGAATGACTTCCCGGCGTTGGCGTCACCATAGACGATCGACAGCCCGCCCCGGTCGATCCAGCCCTTGATCACATAATCCCGATCAAGCGACGGGCTGATCTCTCCTGCGAACTCGATCCGCGCCAGGAGGCGCTTGGCGTGATCAGCCAAGCCGCGGCGCAGCGGCGTCACCGTCTTGTCGCCGACGCCCGGCGCGGCCCTCGACGGGTCGATCTCTTCGGCCGCACTCATCATCTGGCGCACCTGGTCCACCGTCATTCTGTTGCCCCTCTGCCTTGGCCCGCGGCGTAATCGACGAAGTTCTGCCGATCGGCAGTCGGGAAGCTCTTCCAAAGCGTGAGGAACAGCTGCTTGCGCATCTTCAGGTGCAGCGCCTTGCTGCCCAGAGCGTCGAGGGTCGCTGCCAGGACCGCGACGAGCTGGTGCGGCGGCGCGATGCTCGCCCACCAGCGAGCATCCTCCTCGGCGTTCAGGAACACGTCACCGACAGGCGACCGGGCGGCATGATCGAGGAGCGCCGCTGTCATCAGCTGCGCGGCATCGTCGGGATGAGCATCCGCGATGGCCTCGGCCAGGCGCTCGGCGCATTCGAGGCGGCAGGCGATGTCTTCCCAGGCAAGGCCGGGACGGGAGAGGTTCGCGAGGCGCGCTTGCTGATTCATGGCCGCGCGCCCACCTGCAAAGTGTGTCCCGAACCGCTCAGCAACCTATTGGCCGCCAAGCGCCCCGTTCCGGCGCTCGTGTCCCGTCGCCTACTTTGAAAACTGTCAGAAATCCGGGCGGCGGCGCCGTCCTCCCGGGATCGCCAGCCTGCCATTGCCCCGACGATCCGCCCCCTTGCCTCGGGGCTGCCCCGCGCGACTCGGGGGGCAGCCAGATTCCCGCCCTGGTTGCGAATCTCGAACGCGACGCAAGCCTTGGTGGTTGCTGGCAAAATCGCTGAGGAGAAAGTCTGGGCGAAAGTTCGCCGAAGGCGCAAGGCCGGTGCAGGGGCATGAGGTGTCGTCGGCGACAATCCGTAAAATCGCCTCTTATTGTCGAGCATGTTCCCGCCAGTGGTCACTATTCGGCCAAATTCCCGCCGCAGAAAAGCTCGCGCCTCCGCTATCCTGACAACTAGACTTGCCGAATTCAGACTGCTGCGCCGAACCCATGGCGCGCACAACAAGCGAGGAACCGAGCGATGGGATATTCTGACAGGACGAAAACGGTGCGGATACTGTCGTGCTGCGCATTGGCCGCGGTGCTGGCGGCGGCCCCCGGCTTCGCCCCCCTGGGTGGCATCGGCTGGGACGGTGCGGCCTACGCCAAGTCCGACAAGGCCGGCGGAAACGGCAATGGCGGCAACGGCAATGGCGGTAACGGTAACGGCAAAGCCAAGGGCCAGTCGGCCAGCGGCAAGTCCGCCGCCGCAAACGGCAAGGCCGCCAAGGTGGCGTCGGCCGACGGCACGCTGCATCCGAGCCAGAAGGGCAAGTGGAACGCGATGAACGCGAACACCAACGCGCTCGACGCCCATATCGCCAACGGCAACTTCAACGGCACCATCGGTGCCCTGTCGCAGGTGCGCCTGGCGGCGATGGCCGCCTCGGGCGCGGAACTGACGCCTGAGCAGCAGGCCGCGCTTGACGGTTTCGTGGACACAAGCGACGTCATGGCCGACCCGCAGGCAATCGCCGATGCCCTGAACGAAGGGACTGATCCGGATACCGACCCGCAATACTCGGTGGACGAAAACGGCCTGGTCGACTGCTCCGCGAACTGCGACGGCATCGACGACGCCGCACTTGCGGAGAAGCAGGCCGAGGCGGACGCGATCGCGGAGGAACTGGAGGCGGAAGCGATCGCGGATGCCTATGACCAGTTCCTCGAGGACTCCAAGCAGCGCATCATCGACGAATCCAACAAGCCGCTCGACGAAGCCCAGCAGGAAGAGCTCTTCGACGAGATGGGCGACAAGTGGGGTCTTGACCTGACGCCCGAGGAAGAGCTTGTCGAGGAAGTACCGGTCGAGGGCGAGGAGCTGGCCGAAGGCGAGGTCCCGGTCGAGGAAGAGATCGTCCTTGTGACCGAATAGAAACCGGGCAGACCGGCATCAGGCGGGCGGCCCACGGAGGCCGCCCGTTTCAGTTTGCGGCCGGCCGCATCCGATCCTCCGGCAGGCGGATCGGAAAGCGGTCGCGGAGCCGCGCGTCGACCTCCGGGGCGATCGCTTGCGGGAAATGCCCCGCCAGCAGCGCCGCCGCCGCATCGCGGGCGCGCTCCTCGATCGTGCTGGCCCCGTCCGCGGTCCAGACCTGAACCGAGGAGCGGTCGGCCAACGCGGGATAGAGGTATTCCGTCTCCATGCTTTTCAGCGTGTCCGCGGCGCCGAGGAAATGCCCCTCGCCCAGCACAGCCGCCCGGATCGCCCCGACCGACAGCGTCTCCTCCGTCACCTCGATCCCGCGCACCACGCGCTGCGCCATGCCCAGCATGTCGTTGTCGATCACCAGCGCCTCGTAGGACACACCCATCAGGCTTGCCATCATGCCCGCCGATTCCATGATCCGGTTGGCCCCCGCCAGCCCCGCGACGATGGAACTGATGCCCTTCTCGTAGCCCATCTGCGCATCGGGCATCTTCGCATCCGACATCGAGGTCGCAACCGTCGTCGGCACGTCGTAGAAGCGGCCGATCTGCGCGATGGCGGCCATCAGCACGGCCACCTCGGCCGAGCCGCCGGCAAAGGCGCCGGTCCTCAGGTCGACGGTGAAGGGCCAGGCGGCGAAGGACATCGGGCAACCCGGATTGACCATGTTGACGACTGCGAGGCAGGCCAGCGCCTCGGCCACCACCTGCACCAGCGTGCCGGCCAGATAGGCGGGCGCCGTCGCCCCCGCCTGCGGTGCGATGGCGATGTCGCTGACCAGGCCCAGCCGCGCGGTCGCGACCATGACATCCAGGCTGTCGGCCGCGAAGCGCAAGGGCGACACGATCGGGCAGCCCCCGAACGAGACGAAGGGCCGGTCGCGGAACCGGCGCTCCGACCCCGCCACCGTCGCATAAATCTCCATCAGCGCCGGCAACGAGCCGACCGCGTTCACCGCATGCTCGACCGGCTTCGTCGTCCCGGCCAGCGCGGCATAGGCCACGTTGATGTCGGCCTCGACCAGATCCTCGATCTCGGTCGGCACGACCATCTGGCCGTATTGGTGGATATTCGGCAACGCATCGGTCACCCGCGCGGTGTCGTAGACATCGCACAGCGTCGAAGGCCGGTAGCGGCGCGTCGCGGGGTCGAGGACCGACACCGCCTCGCCCGAGGTTGCGTAGTGGACGCGGCTTCCGCCCACATGCAGATCGGCATGCGCGGGGTCACGGCTGCAGATCATGTACTCGCGCGCCGCCTTCGTCAGCAGGTCTTCGACCAGCGCGGAGGGGAACAGGAGCCGCCCGCGCGGACTGAGGCGGCACCCCTGCGCGGTGGCGATAGCGACGACCTCTGCCGTCGCCTGCCCGATGCCGACGGTTGCCAGAATCTCCAGTGCGGCGCGGTGGATCGCCAGAACGTCCGGCTCCGTCAGGGGGTTGTAGCGCCCGCCCGACACCCCGGCCCGGACAGGCTTGCGGTCGGGATCGGGCGCCGCGCCCCGAAGGGCAAGACGCGCGGCACGTCCGCCCGGCCGGGCGCGGCGTTCAGGGGATGCGGTGGTGTGCATGAGGACTCCTGTCGGTTCAGGCGAGGCTAGAAATACCTGAGCGTTGAGTCAATTTTTTTCGTGCACCCGCTCAATAATCTTGGTTTTTCGAATTTCCACCATTACCATGCTGCTATGCTTGATGAAGATGCCTCTCTCTCCCCGACCAGCCGCCGCATGCAGGCCCGCATCATCGAGGCGGTGATCGACACCGTTGCCGCGCACGGGATTTCGGGCACGACGCTCGCGCTCGTCGCCAGGGCGGCCGGGGTGTCGCAGGGGGTTCTGGTCTTTCACTTCCGCACGAAGGAGGGGCTTCTGGCCGAAACGCTGCGCCGCCAGAACGCCGACTACCGGCGGCTCTGGCAAGCCGCGCTGACGCGGTCCGACCCCTTGGCGCGCGTCCTTGGCCTGATCCGCACCGACTACAGCGCCCCGGTCTGCTCGCGCCGCACGCTGGCACTCTGGTTCGCCTTCTGGGGTGAGACGGCGGCCCGGCCGATCTGCCGCAACCTGTGCGAAACCGCCGAACGGGAACGCGCGCTCGCGATGGAGGAGGCGGCGCGCGACTTGGTCGCCCTCTACGGCGGACCGGCGCCCGACCTGCTGGCGCGGTCAGTCGACGCGATGACCGACGGGCTCTGGCTGCAGATGCACATCCATGGCGCGCGGATGCCGCGGGCGCGCGCGCTCGGCCAGGCGCTCGACCATCTGCGGCTCATGCTGCCGCATCTGGCCGACCGGATCTAGCCCGCCGCCTTGGCCCGGCCGGGCACGAGGGCGAGGATGCGCTCCGCCGCCAGATCGACGCCGGGGCTGGCCTGCATCGCCCGTGCGTTCTCGCGCAGACGCGCGCGCATCGCCTGGTCGGACACCAGCGCGGCAATCGCCGCCGCAAGGTCCCCGGTCGTCCAGCGGGCACGGTCGAGACGCATCCCCGTCCCCGTCTCCCCGGCCCGCGTGGCGTTGTCGTGGCCGTCCCAGCAATAGGGCAGGATCAGCGACGGCACGCCGTGGTAAAGCGCCTCGCAAAAGCTGTTGTTGCCGCCGTGGTGGATGAAGAGATCGGCCATCGCCACGACCGAGGGCTGCGGATACCAGCCCTCCAGGTGCACGTTGTCGGGCACCGCGCGGTAGGCATCGCGGAACGCGCCCACATTGACAAGGAACCGCGCGGGCACATGGGCAAACGCGGCGATCATGCGTTCCATCAGCGCGACATCCATCGCCCCGAGGCTGCCGAAGGCGACGTAGACCAGCGGCCCCTCGCCCTTCGGGAACTCCGGCAGGTCGTAGGGGCCTTCGCGCCGCACCGCCCCTTCGAGGAAGGCAAAGCGGGCGGGGTCGAGCGGGCGGGCACGGTCGTGACGCAGGATCGACGGGGCCAGCAGCAGGTTCAGGTGCGGCGACGGCTCCAGGAACTCCCCCGGTGGCAGCGCCGGCAGTCCCGCGCCCGCGCGGAAGCGGTTGTAGCGGTCCTGCGCCGGGGCGACGGCGCGCAGGTAGCGGGCGAGGAAGCGCGCGCGCCCTTCCCGGTCGTCGCGCGCAAGGCCCGAGCAATAGGGCGGCACGGCTTCGTCGGCGATCTCGGTCTCGGCGCAGGAGACGACGCGCACCCAGGGGCAGCCCGCCCGCGCGATGGCCGGGAACATCACCACGTTGTCGAGCACCACCACATCCGGCCGGAGCCGCGCCAGAAGGGCCGCGAGCGCCGCCTCGGCCCCGATGGCGGTGTCCACGATCGCCTCCCAGGTGGGGGCGACATAGGTCTCGATCTGGTCGATCGGCGTCAGGTTGAAATGCGGCAGGTGCCGGCGGATGAAGTCCTGCCAGTAATCCGCAGAGGGCGGCGCGCCCACCGCGGGCAGGTGGTATTCCTGAAACCCGTAGTCGGCGAAGATGCCGGTGAAGCCCGGATGGCAGATGAAGACGGGGCGCGCGCCACGCGCCTGCGCCGCACGGGCGATGCCGACGCAGTTCAGCGCTGCGCCGAAGCTCGCCTCGGGGAAGAAGGCGATGACCGGCGCCTCAGCCATCGCCGCCCACCCGGTATGTCAGCCCGAACAGGGGCGGCGCGCCGCGGTTGGCCGCCTGCGGTCGCTGGCTGCGCGACAGCCTCAGGTGCACGCAAAGCAGGTCGGCCGCGACGTCGAACCGCCCCGCCTCCATCTGGTCGAGGATGCCGAGGTGTTCCTGCATCGCCTGCCTCAGCCGCACGACATTGGCCCGCACCACGGCACCCGGCAGTTCGCGCAGGCGCAGGTGCTGGCCCAGCGCGTCGGCCACGAAGCGGTTCGCCGCCCCCCGCGCGATCAGCCCGTGAAACGCGGCGTCAAGCGTCTGGAAAGCGCGCGGGTCAAGCCGGTCGTCCGGCTCGGCCAGAAAGGCGACCATGGCCCGGCGCAGCGCCGCCGCCCGGTCGGGGTCAAGCCGGAATCCCGGCGCGGTCAGCGCCGCAGGTTCCAGCATCAGGCGGAACTCATAGCTGTCGGCCTGCGATTCGGGGGCGTCGGGCAGGGCCGCGAAAACCCAGGACTGCCCCGGCGCGCGGGTCACGAGCCCGTCTTCCGCCAGCCGCGCCAGCGCCTTTCCGACCGCGGAACGTGCCGCGCCATAGCGGCGGATCAACTCGCCCACCGTCACCGTTTCATCCAGCCGCCGCGCCGCTCGGTCGCGCAGGATGCGCCGCGCAAGGTCGGCCTCGGCCGCGTCCGGCAGCGGCCCGGAAATCGTCGAGGCGGGCGAGAACCCCGCCGCCAGGCGATAGCCCGAAGACGACTCATGCTCCGCAAGCCCCTGATCCACCAAGAGATCGAGCGCCGCCCGCACGGGCGTGCGCGACACGTTGCAGGCGGTCGCCAGCACCTGTTCGGGCAGATGCGCCCCCGCCCCCATGCCCCGCGCGCGGGCCAGGTCGAGAATGCGCTGCGCCAGGTCCAGATGGCTGGCCCGGGGGCTGCTCCGGGGGCGGGCCTGGCGGTTCGGGCTGGCGGATCGTGCCATGTCGCATCTGCCCCGTCGCGGCAACCGCACCAAGGCGGCAAGGTTTCTGTTGACGTATTTTTTCGCGCAATAATACTCTCTGGTCAAGGAAGTCGCCGCCCGGCGCAAATTGTGCGGGCGGAAATAAGCAAAAAAGACCAATCCGGAAGTCCAGCCAGAGAGGAACCGCCATGATCACCACCTCCCTTCCGCTGCGCGCGCTTTTTGCCGGCGCCGCGTTTTCGCTGTCCGCCGCCCCCGCGCTTGCCCAGCTCGTGATCTCCAACTGGGACGGCTACATGGCCCCCGATGCGGTCGCGAACTTCTCGACCGAGACCGGCGAGGCCGCCGAGATGGTGGTCCACGCCACCAACGAGGAGATCATGGGCAAGATCATCGCCTCTGGCGGGGAGGGGTTCGACGTGGCCTTCGTCTCCTCCCCCTTCGCCGAGGTGCTGAACAACCTCGGCCTGCTGGAGCCGATCGACCCGGCCAAGGTGCCGAACCTCGCCAACCTTTACCCCGAGGCGGCAAGCCTGCCGCACGACCCCGGCAACGCCTTCTCCGTCCCCTATGCCTGGGGCACCACGGGGCTTTGCTACCGCTCTGACCTCGTCTCGCCCGAGCCCGCGTCCTGGAACGACCTCCTCCAACCGGCCGAGGCGCAGGCGGGCAAGGTCACGCTTCTGGGCACCGACCGCTGGCTTCTCGCCGCAGGGTTCCTCGCCAAGGGCTATTCGGTGAACGAGACCGACCAGGCGAAACTTGACGAGGTCGAGGCCGACCTGATCGCCGCGAAGCAGACCATGCTCGCCTTCGACGACACCACCTTCTATTCCAAGCTCGTCTCGGGCGAGGCGACGCTGGTCCATGCCTGGGACGGCTGGTGCAACTACGGCATCGCCGAGAACGCGGCGATCAAGTTCGCGGTGCCGTCCGAAGGCTCCGACCTCTGGGTGGACACGATGGTGGTGCTGAAGGCGTCGAAGAACAAGGACGGGGCCTTCAAGTTCCTCAACTACATCCTCGATGCCGGCAACCACCGCTGGGCGGCCGAGAACATCCTTTACAAGGTGCCGAACCAGGCCGCGATGGAGGGGCTGTCGCCCGACCTGATCGCGCAGTTCCCGAACATGGGCATGACGCCCGCCGACCTGCTGAAGCTCGAACAGCTGCGCGACGTTGGCGACGCGACGCGGGCCTATGCCAAGGCGGTCTCCGCCATCAAGGCCGCGAACTGAAGATAGCGGGCGGGCCCCCGCGCCCGCCCTTCCCCACCGGACCCGACACGTGACCCCTTCGAACGCACGCTCGACCGCCCTCATGGCCCCGGCGCTGGCCTGGCTGACCGCGCTCATGGTCATTCCCTGCGCACTGATCCTGGCGCTCGGCTTCTTCCGGCGCGGCGTCTACGGCGGCATCGAATACACGTTCACGCTGGAGAATTTCGCGCTTCTCCTCGACCCGCTCTATGCGGGCATCTTCCTGACCTCGGCCCGGATCGCCGGCACCGCCACCCTGATCGCCGTCGTCATCGGCTATGCCGCCGCCTACGCCATCGCCGCGGCGCCGCGCCACCGCCAGCCGCTTCTCCTCTTCCTCGCCGTGCTGCCGTTCTGGTCGAACTACCTGATCCGCACCTACGCCTGGATCGTGCTCCTGAACCGCGAGGGGCTGATCACGCAAGCCCTGCGGATGATGGGGTATGAGGGGGAGCCACCCTCGCTCCTCTACACCGAGGGGGCGGTCATCACCGGGCTGGTCTACAACTACCTGCCCTTCGTAATCCTCGCCTGCTACGCGCCGCTTGCCCGGCTGAACCCCGAACTGGCCGAGGCCTCGCGCGATCTGGGTGCCTCGGCCTTCACCACCTTCCGCCGCGTGGTCCTGCCGATGACGCTGCACGGGGTCGCGGCGGGCGCGGTCTTCGTCTTCGTCCTCTCCATCGGCAATTTCATCACCCCGGCCCTTCTGGGCGGCGGGCGGTTCCAGATGATCGGCAACCTCGTCTACGCGCAGTTCCTGACCGCGAACGACTGGCCCTTCGGCGCGGCCCTGTCGATGGCGCTGATCGCGATCATGATGGGGCTTCTCACGCTTCAGGCGATGGCCGCCGACCGCGGCGCCGGTCAGCGGCGGGAGGGTGCGGATGGCTGAACGGTCCCCCGCCACCCGGCGCGGCCTCGCGACGCTCCTGGCCTTCGTCCTCGCCTTCCTCTACCTGCCCATCGGCATCCTGGTGGCGCTGTCGTTCAACGCCGGCGGCATGCCCACCGCCTGGACCGGGTTTTCGGCAAAGTGGTATGGCGCGCTGCTGTCGAACCGCGACATCCTGTCGGCGGCGGGCAACACGCTGGTGGTGGGCGTGATCTCCACCCTGATCGCCACAATCCTCGGCACCCTGCTTGCCCTCGGCATCGAAACCCGCCGCCGCAAGGGCCGCGCGATCGAGGCGCTGGTCTTCGCGCCGATGATCATTCCCGACATCGTGCTCGCAATCGCGCTCCTGTCGTTCTTCTCGCTCCTGAACGTGCCGATGGGGCTTCACACGATCATCGCCTCCCACGTCGTATTCAACCTCGCCTTCGTCTCTGCGGTGGTGCGCGCGCGGCTCAAGACCTTCGACTGGTCGGTGACCGAGGCCTCGGCAGATCTCGGCGCCAGCGCCCTCACCACCTTCCGCAGGGTGACGCTGCCGCTGATCCTGCCGGCCGTCATCGCGGGCGCGCTTCTGGCCTTCACGCTGTCGGTCGACGAATTCATCATCGCCTTCTTCACCGCCGGCGCCGGCCGCGCCTCGACCACGCTGCCGATGCAGATCTTCGCCATGATCCGCTTCGGCGTGACGCCCGAGATCAACGCGCTCGCCACCCTCGTCATGCTGGTCTCGGTCACCGCCCTGACGCTGGCGCAACGGCTCAACAGGGGGGTGATCGCGCCATGAACTCCAGCGCGACGACACTACTTTCCATCGACGGCGTGACCAAGCGCTTCGGCCGGGTGACGGCGGTGGACCGGCTGTCGCTCGACATCCGCGAAAACGAGTTCTTCGCCCTTCTGGGCGCGTCCGGTTCCGGCAAGACCACGCTTCTCAGGATGCTCGCCGGGTTCGAGACGCCCGAGGAAGGGGCGATCCGCCTCGATGGTGCCGACATCGCGCGGGTTCCGCCGAACCGCCGTCCGGTCAACCTGATGTTCCAGTCCTACGCGCTTTTCCCGCATATGACGGTTGCGGGCAACATCGCCTACGGGCTTGAAATGGAACGCCTTCCCCGCGCCGAGATCGCCGCGCGGGTGGACGAGATCATGGCGATCACCGAACTGTCCCCCATGGCCGGGCGCAAGCCGGACCAGCTATCGGGCGGGCAGCGGCAGCGCGTGGCGCTGGCCCGCGCGCTGGTCAAGCGGCCGCGGCTCCTGCTTCTGGACGAGCCGCTGGGCGCGCTCGACAAGAAGCTGCGCGCGGCGATGCAGCTGGAACTGAAACGCCTCCAGCACGAGGTCGGCATCACCTTCATCGTCGTCACCCACGACCAGGAAGAGGCGCTGGTCATGGCCGACCGCATCGCCATCCTGAAGGACGGGCGGCTTTTGCAGGTAGGCACCCCGCACGAGGTCTACGAGGCCCCGGCCAGCCGCTATGCCGCCGACTTCATCGGCGTGATGAACTTCATCGAGGAGGCGGGCCGCACGCTGGCCATCCGCCCTGAGCGCATCCGCCTGTTCCCCGACGCCGCCGATCGCACCACCGAAGGCCGCGTCACCGCGCGGGCCTACCACGGGCTCGACCTCATGCTGCACGTCGCCACGCCGCTTTCGCCCCGCCCGCTTGTCGTCCGCCTGACCGCCGAGGCCGCCGACCGCCGCCCGGTGGCCGAGGGCGATACCGTCACGCTCGGCTGGACCCAGGCCGACACCCGCACCTTCACCGAATAGGGAGACCCAGATGCCGCAGAAAACCTTCGCCTTCTTCCCCGAGGCCGCCTTCGGCCCCGCGCTCAACTCCGTCGGCATCGCCCAGGCGGTCGAGGCGCTGGGCCACCGGGCGGTGTTCCTCTCCGACCCCGGCTTCGTCCCGGTCTACGAGGGCTACGGGTTCGAGGCGCATCCCGTGGCGCTCTCCGAACCGATGCCGCCCGAGCAGATGGCGAAGTTCTGGGAGGATTTCATCAATGGCCACATCCCGAACTTCCGCAAGTCGCCCTACGACCAGATCGACAACTACGTGAAGGACTGCTGGACCGCGATCGTCGACAGCGCGAAATGGGCGCAGAAGGACCTGCCGGGCGTTCTGGCGAAGGTGAAGCCCGACGTGATCGCGGTGGACAACGTCATCCTCTTTCCCGCGATCAAGCAGCATGGCGTGCCCTGGGTCCGCGTCATTTCGTGTTCGGAAAACGAGATCGAGGATGAGGGGATCCCGCCGCATCTGTCGGGCTGCGGCGAAAAGGACCACGCCTGCCACCAGGCCTTCCGCGACCGCTTCAACACGGTGATCAAGCCGATCCACGACGACTTCAACGCCTTCCTGGCCTCCTGCGGCGAAGACGCCTATCCGATCGGCCAGTTCTTCGAGGCCTCGCCCTTCCTCAACCTGCTGCTCTACCCCGAGCCGGTGAAGTTCGACCGCCAGCACCCGCTCGACCCCGCGCGCTTCCAGTACCTCGAAGGCTGCGTGCGCAAGGAGGCGCCCTATGAGGTTCCGACCTTCGCGAAGAACAACGACGGCCCGCTGGTCTATGTCTCCTTCGGCTCGCTCGGTGCCGGGGATACGGACCTCCTGAAGCGGATCATCGCGGCACTCGGCAACTCGCGCTTCCGCGCGCTGGTCAACATCGGCGATTATGGCAGCGAATACCGCGATCTGCCGGGCAACGTTCATGTATCGAATTGGTTCCCGCAGCCTTCCGTCATCCCGCAGGTCGACGTGGCGATCCACCACGGCGGCAACAACTCCTTCACCGAATGCCTCTATTTCGGCAAACCCGCGATCATCATGCCCTATGTCTGGGACGGCCACGACAACGCCACGCGGGTGCAGGAGACCGGGCACGGCTTCAAGATGCCGCGCTACGACTGGACCGAGGCGGAGCTGCTGGCCAAGCTCGAAACCTGCATATCCGACAAGGGGATGGCGGCGAAACTTGCGGCGACATCGGCGCATATGCAGGGCCAGGACGGCCCCGCCAAGGCCGCGAAGCTGCTGGAGGCGCTGGTCAGGTGAGCAGCGCCCCGCACCTTCACGACGCCTCGACCCGCGCCGACCTCGTGGACTGGGGCGCGCAACCCGACGCGATCTCGGGCACCTCGCACTCCTCCGGGCGGCTGGTCCACAAGGGCCCCGGCAACCGGCCCGAGATCGGCATCTGGGTCTGCACGCCGGGGCGCTGGCGCCTCGCCATCCCGCGGGACGAGTTCTGCCACTTCGTCGCGGGGCGGGCGACCTACCGTTCCGTCGCGGGCGAGGTGATCGAGATAACCCCCGGCACTGCCGTCCTTTTCCCCGCCGGCTGGGCGGGGGAGTGCACGGTGCACGAGACCCTGCGCAACACCTATTACCTGACCGACCGGGAGGCGGAGACATGACCACACCCAACTGGCCGAACGCGGCCGACGTCACGCTGGAGGACTGGGGGCCCAGCGCCAACGTGATCGAGGGCGCGCCCCACCTCTCGGGCAAGGTGATGCACGCCAACCCCGACGGCAGCAGCGAATGCGGTCTCTGGTCCTGCACGCCGGGCAAGCGGCGCGTCACCATCCCCGCCGACGAGTTCTGCTACTTCGTCGCCGGGCGCGGCGCCTATGTCGCTGAGGACGGACAGGAGATCCCGATAAACCCCGGCGGCATGGTCTTCTTCCGCGCCGGCTGGAGCGGCACCTGCATCGTCACCGAAACCGTCACCAAGGCCTTCATGAGCCGATAGGAGAGCCATGACCACCACACCTTTGATGCGCAAGCCGCTGGAGCAGGCCGACCTTGTCGACTGGGGCGTGATCCCGACCATGCTGGAGGGGCAAAGCCGCACCTCGGGCCGGGTGATCCACAAGGGGCCGGAGGGGATGAGCGAATGCGGGCTCTGGGTCTGCACGCCCGGCAAATGGGTCTGCCACGTCACCCGGGACGAGTTCTGCCACTTCCTCGAAGGCCGCTGCACCTACGTTCACGACAGCGGCGAAGTGATTGAAATCACGCCGGATACCGCCGCCTTCTTCCCGCAGGACTGGAAAGGCGTCTGCACCGTCCACGAGACGATCAAGAAAGTCTACATGATCCGCTGAGGCCGCATGACCTTCGATCCCGCCACCCCCGCCCTTTACCTTGCGCCCGGTTACCGGCCGCTTGCCGCCGCCGCCCGGCCGGTCGTCGACCCGGCGACGCTGGAGGAGGTCGGACGCATCGCCGAGACGACCTGGGCGGAGGCGGAGGCGGTCCTGCGCGCGGTCAACGCCGCGCAGGGCGTGTGGAAGCGGCTTGACGCCAAGAGCCGCGCAAAGGCGCTTCACGATCTGGCCAACCGGATCGAGGCGGCGGACCACCGCCCCGCCGCCATCCTGATGAGCCGCGAGATGGGCAAGCCCTACCCCGAGGCGATCGGAGAAATCGCGAACTGCGCGCCGATCTTCCGCTACTACGCCGAGATGGCGCGGGATGAGGCGGGCAAGGTCGCGGGCACCACGCAGGCCGGGTCGTTCCAGCATGCGCGCTACGAACCCCTTGGCGTGTCGGTCCACATCATGCCGTTCAACTTCCCCGTCCTCCTGATGTGCTGGACGGTCGCGGCGTCGCTGGCCGCGGGTAACGGCTGCGTGATCAAGCCGGCCCCGGCGACGACCCTCTCCACGCTCGAATTCATGAAATGCTTCAGCAGTTTGCCGGAGGGCCTTGTGGCCTGCCTGCCCGGCGGCGCGGGGCTGGCCGAGGCGCTGATCGCCTCGCCCCTGACCCATGCGGTCGCCTTCACCGGCTCGGTCGCGGCAGGGCGCGCGGTCGGCGCCGCGGCGGCAGGCGCGATGAAGCCCGCGGTGATCGAGGCAGGCGGCAGCGACCCGATGATCATCAGCGAGAGCGCGCCCCTCGACGTTGCCGCGGCGGGTGCGGTCACGGCGGCCTTTCACCTCTCGGGCCAGGTCTGCACCTCGGCCGAGCGCCTTTACGTGGTGGACGCGGTCCACGACGCCTTCGTGGCGGAGTTCGCCCGCCGCGCCCGGATGCTGCGCATCGGCAACGGGCTGGCCCGGTCCGAGATCGGCCCCCTGGTCAGCGAGGGGGCGCGGGCGAAGGTCATGCGGCTTGTGGACGATGCCCGCGCGCGCGGGGCCACGGTCGTGACCGGCGGGCGCATCCCGCCCGACCAGCCGCGGGGCTGGTTCTATGAACCGACGATCCTGACCGGCTGCACCGACGAGATGGAGATCCTGCGCACGGAATGCTTCGGCCCCGTCGCCGCCGTCGTCCGCGTGAAAGACTTCGAGGAAGCCATTGAACGGGCAAACGATTCCCCCTTCGGTCTTGGCGCCTCCGTCTTCACCACGCGGCTCGACGAGGCGATGGAGGCGGCGGAGCGGCTGGAGGCCGGCATGGTCTGGGTCAACAACCCGCTGATCGACAACGACGCGCTGCCCTTCGGCGGCTGGAAGGCCTCGGGCCTCGGGCGCGAACTGGGGCGGCAGGGGCTCGACGCGTTCCGCCGCACGAAGATGGTCATCATCGACCACAAGCCGCGGATGCAGGGGTGGTGGTATCCCTACCCGGACGACTGGTTCCTGGACGCCGGCGGGCGCAAGGCCAACTGAAGCCGCTGGTCCCTGCCCCCGCGCGGTCTATGCTGGCGGGGCCGTGAAGGCGCTTGCCCGAATCGGCAATGTTTGACCAGATAGTAAAAAATATCCACCAACAGGGAAAACGACAATGATCCAGCGAATGACGGCCGGGGCGCCCTTGTCGCGCCGCAGACTGCTTCAATCCACCGGCGCGCTGACCGCGACCGGCCTCATCGGCCTGCCCGCCCGGCTTCTGGCGGCCGATCCGGTCAGCGTCGCGGGCATCTACACCGTGCCCGTCGAGCAGCAGTGGGTCAGCCGCATCCACAAGGCCGCGATGGCCCAGCAGGACGCGGGCGCGGTCAGCTATACCTTCTCGGAGAACACCGCGAACACCGACTATGCCCGCGTCATGCGGGAATATGCCGAGGGCGGCGCCAAGCTGATCGTGGGCGAGATCTTCGGCGTCGAGGACGAGGCGCGCGAGGTCGTGGGCGACTATCCCGAGGTGGCCTTCCTGATGGGGTCGAGCTTCATGCCCGACCCGGCCCATCCGAACCTCGCGGTCTTCGACAACTACATCCAGGATGCCTCCTACCTGTCGGGCATCATCGCCGGCGCGATGACGCAAAGCGGAAACATCGGCATGGTCGGCGGCTTCCCCATCCCCGAGGTCAACCGGCTGATGAACGCCTTCATGGCGGGCGTGCGCGAAACGCGCGCGGACGCGAAGTTCCAGATCAGCTTCATCGGCTCGTGGTTCGATCCCCCGAAGGCCAAGGAAACCGCATTCGCCATGATCGATGCGGGCGCGGACGTGATGTATGCCGAACGCTTCGGCGTCTCGGACGCGGCGAAGGAGCGCGGCGTGTTCTCGGTGGGCAACGTCATCGACACGCAGGCCGACTATCCCGAAACCGTCGTCGCCTCGGCGCTCTGGCACTTCGAGCCGACCTTCAACGCCGCGCTGGCGAAGGTGCAGGACGGCAGCTTCACGGCCGACAACTACGGCGTCTATTCGCAGATGAAGGAAGGCGGCTGCTCGCTCGCCCCCCTTGGCACGTTCGAGGGCAAGGTGCCCGAGGCGGCGGTGGCGCTGGTCGCCGAACGCGAGGCGGCGATCAAGGACGGCAGCCTTACCGTCGAGATCAACGACAACGAGCCCGTGGCGGGCTGATGGGCATGGAGGCGCAGGCGCGGGTCGTCCTGCGCCTTTCGGGCATCACCAAGCGGTTCGGGCCGCTGGTGGCCAATGACGCGATCACCTTCGACCTGCACGAGGGCGAGGTGATCGCGCTTCTGGGCGAGAACGGCGCGGGCAAGACCACGCTGATGAACATCCTGTTCGGCCATTATTCGGCCGACGAAGGCGCGGTCGAGCTGTTCGGCGCGCCCCTGCCCCCGGGCAACCCGCGCGCGGCGCTGGCCGCGGGTGTCGGCATGGTGCACCAGCACTTCACGCTGGCCGACAACCTGACGGTGATGGAGAATATCACGCTGGGCACCGAGCCCCTGTGGCGGCTGGGCCGGGGTCGCGCGGCGGCGCGGGGCCGGGTCGAGGATCTCTCGCGCGATTTCGGGCTGGCGGTGCACCCCGATGCGCGGGTGGGCAGCCTGACGGTGGGAGAGCGGCAGCGGGTCGAGATCCTCAAGGCGCTCTACCGGGATGCGCGCATCCTGATCCTGGACGAGCCGACGGCGGTGCTGACCCCGCAGGAGGCCGACGACCTTTTCGCCACGCTGGGGAAGGCGGTGGCGCGCGGGATGTCGGTGATCTTCATCAGCCACAAGCTGCACGAGGTGATGGCGATATCCTCGCGCGTGCTGGTCCTCAGGCACGGCAGGCTGGTGGGCGAGGTCAGGACGGCGGAGACCGACCGGCACCAGCTGGCGACGATGATGGTCGGCGCCGAGGTGGCGGAGCTTGAGGTCAGGCCGCATGCGCCGGGGCCGGTGCTGATGGGGCTGCGCGGCGTCTCCACCCCGGCGCGGGGCAATGCGACGGGGTTGCGCGGGGTGACGCTGGAGTTGCGGGCGGGGCAGATCACCGGGCTTGCCGGGGTGTCCGGCAACGGGCAGGCAACCCTTGCCGCGCTGGTCGGCGGGCTGGAGATGCCCGAGACGGGCGAGATGGACCTGGCCGGCGCGCCGGTCGAGGGCTGGTCGCCCCGGCTGGCCGTCGACGCGGGCGTGGCGCGCATCCCCGAGGACCGGCACAAGACCGGCACCATCGCCGACTTCACCCTGACCGAGAACGCGATCCTCGAAAGCTACGGCGACGCCCGCTTCAGCCGCCGCGGATGGATGGACTGGCGCGCGGCCGAAGGCTTTGCGCAGGACATCATCGCCACCTATGACGTGCGCTGCCCCGGCCCGGCGACGCGCATCCGCCTGCTGTCGGGGGGCAACATGCAGAAGCTGATCCTCGGCCGCGTGCTGGAACGCGGGCCGAAGATCATCCTGGCGAATCAGCCGGTGCGGGGGCTCGACATCGGCGCGGTGACCTATGTGCACCAGCGCCTGCTCAGGGCGCGGGACGAGGGCGCGGCGGTCTTGCTGATCTCGGAGGATCTTGACGAGGTGATGGCGCTTTCCGACGTGATCCACGTGATTTCCGAAGGCCGCCTGTCCCCTGCCTTCGCGCGGGGCGACATGACGCCTGCCGGCCTCGGCGTGTGGATGGCCGGCCACGGGTTCGAGGAGGCCGGACATGCGGCTTGAACCGGTTGCCGATCCGGGCCTCGGCCGCAGCCTCGGCTATCCCGCCGCGGCCCTTGGCGCCACGGTCGCCTTCGCGATGGCGCTGGCGCTGGTGGCGGGGGCCGACCCGTTCGCGGTGCTGGGGCTGATGGTGAAGGGGGCCGCCGGGTCGAAGTTCGCGCTTCTCGAAACGCTGAACCGGGCGACGCCCCTGATCTTCACCGGACTGGCCGTCGCGGTCGCCTTCCGCGCCAAGCTGTGGAACATCGGCGCGGAGGCGCAGCTTTACGCGGGTGCGATCGTCACCGTGCTTCTGGGCACTGGCGCGCTTGGCCTGCCCTGGCCGCTCCTCTTGCCGGTCTCGGCGCTTTTCGCGGCGGTGGCGGGGGCGCTGGTCCTTCTCGGCCCCGCCACGCTGAAGCTGCGCTTCGGGGTGGATGAAGTTGTCACCACGCTCCTGTTCAACTTCATCATGCTGCTGTTCGTGTCCTACCTGCTGGAAGGGCCGATGAAAGACCCCGCGGGCATGGGCTGGCCCAAGTCGGAAAAGCTGATCGCCGAGGCGCGGCTGCCCCGGATCATGGAGGGGCTGCGCCTGCACTGGGGCTTTCTCCTCGCGCTGATCGCGGCCCTGGGGGTCTGGGTCGTGCAGACCCGCACCACGCTCGGCTACGAGATGCGCGCGGTCGGCCTGAACCCCGAGGCCGCGCGCTTTGCCGGGCTGCCGGTGGGGCGGATCCTCATCAAGACCGCGCTTCTGTCGGGGGGGCTTGCCGCCCTTGCCGGCTGGTCCGAGGTGGCCGGGCTGAAGGGGAGCCTGACGCTCGACCTCAGCCCCGGCTTCGGTTACGCCGGGATCATCGTCGCCATGCTGGCCCTTCTCAACCCGCTGGGCGTCGTCGTCTCGGCGCTTTTCGTCGCCGGGGTCTTCGTCGGCGCGGATTCGATGAGCCGGGCGATCGGCGTGCCCACCTACATCGCCGACGCGCTGACGGCGGCGGCGCTCCTGTTCATGGTGCTCGCACTCCTGCTCGCGCGGGTCAGGGTCAGGAGGGGCTGATGGAGATCTTCGACATCCTTCTGTCGGCGACCTTCTGGGCGGCGGCGATCCGGATCGCCAGCCCACTGATCTTCGCCACCGTGGGCGAGTTGATCTGCGAGCGTGCGGGTGTCCTGAACCTCGGCATCGAGGGGATCATGATCGCGGGCGCCTTCACCGGCTGGTTCGCGGTCTATTCCGGCCTGCCGCTGCCCGCGGGCGTCCTGATGGCGCTGCTGGTCGGCATGGCCTTCGGCGCGCTGCACGGCACGCTGACCGTGCCCTTCGGCCTGTCGCAGCATGTGGTCGGGCTGGGCGTCACGCTGCTCGCGACCTCGATGACCTATTTCACCTACCGCCTCGCCCTGCCCGAGGTCACCTCGCCCCCGCGGATCGAGGCCTTCGCGGAATGGCCGGTGCCGGTCCTGTCCGACTTGCCGCTGGTGGGCCCGGCGCTGTTTGCCCAAACGCCGCTGACCTACCTCGCCTTCGCGACGGTCGCGGCGGTGGCCTTCGTCCTTTACCGCACGCCCATGGGCCTTGCGCTGCGCGCGGTGGGCGAGAACCCGGCCGCCGTCGAGGCGCAGGGCCTCTCGGTCACCGCCTTGCGCATGGGCGCGGTCATGGCCGGGTCGGGTCTGATGGCCGTGGGGGGGGCCTTCCTGACCATGTCGGCCTTCAACTCCTTCTTCTTCGAGATGGTGAACGGGCGCGGCTGGATCTGCATCGCGCTGGTCGTCTTCGGGGCGTGGAAGCCGTGGAAGTCGCTTCTAGGCGCGGTCCTGTTCGCCGCCTTCGACGCGCTGCAGATCCGGCTGCAGCAGATGCCCATCGGCGCGGTCGTGCCCTATCAGGTCTTCCTGATGATGCCCTTCGCGCTCTCCATCCTCGCGCTGATCCTGATGTCGCGGCGGGCCGAGGTGCCGGCGGCGCTGATGGTGCCCTACAACAAGGGGGAACGGTGATGTTCGATCTGATCGTGAAGGGCGGCACGCTGCCCGACGGGCGGGTGGCCGACATCGGCATCCGCGGCGACCGGATCGCGGCGGTCGAACGGCTGGAGGGCGCCCCCGCGCGCGAGGTGATCGAGGCCACGGGCGATCTGGTCAGCCCGCCCTTCGTGGACCCGCATTTCCACATGGACGCGACGCTGTCCTACGGCCTGCCCCGCGTCAACGCCTCCGGCACGCTTCTGGAGGGGATCGCGCTCTGGGGCGAGTTGCGCGACATGGCGACGGTCGAGGAGATGGTCGAGCGCGCGCTGGCCTACTGCGACTGGGCCGTGGGCATGGGGTTGCTGGCGATCCGCACCCATGTCGACACCACCCCCGACCACCTGCGCGGCGTGACGGCGATGCTTGAGGTCAAGCGGCGCGTGCGCGACTACATCGACCTGCAGCTTGTCGCCTTTCCGCAGGACGGCCTCTACCGTACCGCCACCGGGCGCGCGAACCTGATCCGCGCGCTCGACATGGGCGTCGACGTGGTCGGCGGCATCCCGCATTTCGAACGCACGATGGAGGCGGGCCGCGACAGCGTGGCTGACGTGGCCCGGATCGCCGCCGAACGCGGGCTGATGCTGGACCTGCACTGCGACGAGACCGACGACCCCCTCAGCCGGCATGTCGAGACGCTTGCGGCCGAGGTCACGCGCCACGGTCTGGGCGGCCGCGCGGCGGGCAGCCACCTGACCTCGATGCATTCGATGGACAACTACTATGTCTCCAAGCTTCTGCCGCTGATCGCCGAAAGCGGCATGTGCGCGATCCCCAACCCCTTGATCAACATCACCCTTCAGGGGCGCCACGACACCTATCCGAAGCGGCGCGGCATGACCCGGGTGATGGAGATGCTGGCCCACGGCATCACCGTCGGCTGGGGGCAGGACTGCGTGCTCGACCCCTGGTATTCGCTGGGCACCGCCGACATGCTGGACGTGGCCTTCATGGGGCTGCATGTCGCACAGATGACCCATCCGGCCGAGATGGCCAAGTGCTTCGAGATGGTGACGGAGGGCAACGCCGCGATCCTGAACCTTCAGGGCTACGGGATCAGGCCCGGCGCCATGGCCTCGCTCGTCGTCCTCGACGCGGGAACCCCGACCGAGGCGTTGCGCCTGCGCCCCGCCCGCCTCGCGGTGGTGTCGAAGGGCCAGGTCGTCGCGCGCACGCCGCGGGGGGACCATGCGCTGGCCCTGCCCGGCCGCCCCGGTGCGGCGCGCCGCCGCGCGCCGGGGCGCGTGCCGGCGCACGGCGCATCCTGAATGCCGCTCGCCGGCGGTGCCGCGACCTGCTAGCCTGCGCCTGACGTCCACCGAGGGAGGGTGCCGATGATCACGCTCTACGCCATTCCGATGAGCAGTTACTGCGCCAAGACGCGCATCCTTCTGCGCCACAAGGGCCTCGATTACCGCGAGGTGCCCCCGCCCGGCGGCTACGGGTCGGAGGAATATCGCCGCATCGTGCCCTCGGGCAACCTGCCGACGCTTGTCCATGACGGGCTGACGATCGCCGACAGCGAGGCGATCGCGGAGTATCTGGAGGACCGCTTCCCCGAGCCCCCCGCGCTGCCCCGCGATCCGGCGGACCGCGCGCGGGTGCGCGAACGCTCGCGCTTCAACGACACCCGGCTCGACCCCGAGGTGCGCAAGCTTTTCCCGCACGTGCGCCCGTCACGGCGCGATACGACCGGGCTGGCCGAGGCCGCGAGCCAGGTGCAGACGCGGCTGGGCCAGCTTGGCCGGATGCTGGAGACGACGCCCGACGCCGGCGCGGCGCTGACGATCGCCGATTGCGGCCTGCCGATCACGCTCTTCTGGATCGAGACGGTGGCTGCCCCCCTCGGCCTCGGGATCGACTGGCCCGCGACCGTCACCGCCTATCGCGCCCGCTGCGCCGCCCTTCCCGCGGTCGCGGCCGAATTCGCGACCTACCGGCCACTGGCCGAGGACTGGGCCGCACTTGCCAGCGCCGACAAGGCCTGACCGCCCCGCGGGCCGTCCGGGGTCACCGTGTGCCGCCCCGGGACCACGGGCGGTCCTTTCGCCAGCAGTCCGGCGACTTTGCCCTTGTTTCCGCCCCCGCACCCCTGATAGAGCAGCAGGCGGAGTGGTGGCCGAGTGGTCGAAGGCACACCCCTGCTAAGGGTGCAGACGGGAAACCGTCTCGAGGGTTCGAATCCCTTCCACTCCGCCACCACGTAAGTCATTGATATTGATCGATTTTATGCTCCGCGCATTGTGGCGTGATTCCGGTGGGCTCTGTCAGACAAACGCGGCTTGAGGCGGGCTGGTCGGTTTCGTAGCCTCCGCCCATGACGAAACGCTCCCCCTTTCGCTACTTCAAAACGTCGCCCGAGATCATCCGCCTGGCGGTGATGATGTACATCCGGTTTCCGCTGTCGCTCAGGAATGTCGAGGATTTGCTGCACGAACGGGGCGTCGATATCTGCCACGAGACGGTTCGCTTTTGGTGGCACAGGTTCGGCCCGATGTTCGCGGCGGAGATCCGAAAGCGGCGTGTGGAGAGGATGCAGTCCAGTCGCGCCCGTTGGCACCTAGACGAGATGTTCGTAAGGGTCAACGGCGAGCGGCATTATCTGAGGCGGGCCGTCGATCACGAGGGTGAGGTGCTGGAAAGCTTCGTTACGAATAGGCGGGACAAGAACGCGGCATTGAAATTCCTCAAGAAATCCCTGAAGCGGCATGGCCGAGCCGACGAATTCGTGACTGATCGCCTTCGATCCTATGGCGCTGCACTTGGCGAGATGGGTATCCGCGACCGCCAGCAAACCGGCCGATGGATGAACAACGGCGCCGAGAACTCGCACTTGCCCTTTCGACGACGGGAGCGGGCCATGCTCCGCTTTCGTCAGATGCGATCGTTGCAGAAGTTCGCATCCGTCCACGCCTCTGTCCTCAACCTGTTCAACTCGGAGCGCAGCCTCTCCTCGCGACAGAATTTCAAGTTGAACCGCGCCGCTGCTCTCGCCGAGTGGCGCGGCCTCTGCGCGGCATAAGGGACAACCATCCTGCCCTTGCTGAGACGACTTTGCATTTGTCTGCCACCACCCTGCAGACGGATGCAACGCCGCTGCCGATCAATCGAGCAAGGCCGCGCTCGGACAGGTTCTGCCTCTCCTTTGCCATGGAGCGGGCTCCGATGACGCTGATCCTCCCGCGATGAAGTGGTCCGCCAGGCTTTGCCGGACAAACTCGGCTTGAGGCGTGACCGGGCATTCGCTAGCGTCAGGGCGGGGTCAATCCCAGCCCTTTCAAATGGTTCAAGACCAGCCCCGAGGCTTTCCGGCCGGCCGTGATGCTCCAAGTCCGGTTCCCGCCCTCGCTCCGGAATGCCGAAGTTCTGTTGCACCAGCGCGGGGTCGATGTGAGCCATGAGACATTCCGCCGGAGAGGAGTAAGGCAAAGTGCGCATCTGTGTCGTGGGGCTTGGCCATGTCGGGCTTTCGAACGCCGTTCTCCTGGCGCGGCACAACGACGTCGTGGCGGTCGATTCCGACCCAGACCGGGTGGCAAGTATCGTCCGGCGCGAAAGCCCCCTTGGCGATCGAGAGCTGGCAAGCTTTCTGGCAAGCGAAAACCTGCGACTTTCCGCAACGACCGACCTCGCAAAGGCCGTGCCCGGCGCACGATACGTCCTGATCGCCACGCCCACCGATTATGACCCGGCAACCGATTGCTTCGACACCTCTTCGGTTGAGCAGGTGATCGCCGAGGCGGCCGCGCTGAACCCGGAGGCGGTGATCGTCATCCGTTCGACGATACCCGTGGGATTCGTCGAGAACGTTCGAGCGCAACTGAACACCCGGCAGGTCCTGTTCAGCCCTGAGTTCCTCCGTGAAAGCCACGCACTTCACGATACGCTGAACCCGTCGCGGATCGTCGTCGGCGAAATCTCGGACAGGGCACGGGCCTTCGCCGAACTGTTGCGTCAGGGGGCCCACTCCTCGGATATTCCGGTTCTTCTGACAGACCCGCGGGAAGCCGAGGCGATCAAGCTTTTCTCCAACGCCTTCCTTGCGATGCGCGTTGCGTTCTTCAACGAACTGGATAGTTTTGCGTTGGCGCGCGGCATCAACGCGCGCCCTGTCATCGAGGGTCTGGGGCACGACCCGCGGATCGGCAATCACTACAACAATCCATCCTTCGGTTACGGCGGTTACTGCCTGCCCAAGGACACCCGGCAGCTCCTTGCGAGCTATTCAGGAGTTCCGCAGAACATCATTCGCGCCATCGTGGACGCAAACCGGACGCGGACCGATTTCCTGGCGGACCGGATATTCGCCCTGATGCCGCGAACTGTTGGCATACACCGGCTCGAGATGAAGGCGGGCAGCGACAGTTTCCGCCATTCGCCGATCCTCGACGTCATGGCCCGTCTTCGGGACCGCGGGATCGAATTGCTTGTCCACGAGCCGCTGTTGAGTGGGGACCGGATCAAGGGCGCGCGCCTGATCGGGAATCTCGCGGTCTTCAAGCAAAGCTCGGATGTCATCATCGCCAACCGGGTATCGGATGATCTTGCCGATGTCGCGGGAAAGGTCTTTTCCCGGGATCTGTTCGGGTTGGACTGAACATCGGGCTTTGCGGGTGACAGCCAGCACCTCTTGGGTCACTATTGCGCCACGCGCCCATGGCGAAGGTCGCCGCGTCTTTCAGGTTGAACGAACGCATGTTCCAACGGCTCTACAGCTACGCCGAAGTGCGCAACCTGCACCTCGAACCAAGCGCGAAATGCCAGGCTGCCTGCCCGATGTGCGGGCGCAACGTCGCTGGCGGGCGCCCGCGTGCCAACCTGCCGTTGAACGAAGTCACGCTTGCGGAGTTCGTCGCGTGGTTCAGCCCCGCCTTCCTGAGGCAGCTATCCACCCTGACCTTCTGCGGAAACTTCGGCGACCCGATCATCGCGCAGGACTGCCTGCCGATGCTGGAACACGCGCGGCGCATGAACCGGCGTCTGCATCTGAACCTGATCACCAACGGCAGCGCGCGCCCAGCAAGCTTCTGGTCGGACCTTGGTGCGCTGGGGGCGCATGCCCATTTTGCGCTGGACGGCGCAACCGAAGAGACGCATCGCCGTTACCGGCGTCATACCCGGTTCGGCACGATCCTGCAGAATGCCGCCACCTTCATGGGCGCAGGCGGACGGGCGACCTGGGACATGCTGGTCTTTTCCCATAACGAGCACGAGGTGGAGACAGCGCGCACCATGGCGCGCCAGATGGGTTTCGAACGCTTCGTCCTGAAGTCCACGACCCGTTTCAACGGCCCGGACCACAGGGTTCTTGACGACGACGGGCGCGAGGTCGACCGCCTGCACCCGAGCGAGAGGTTTCCCGCACCCGCACTTGCCGCGCGGCCCGACCGTCAGGCTCTGGCGTCCTGCCCGATCCGGTGCAAGGTGATACCCGAGGGCTCGGTCTACGTCGCCGCGACCGGGCATGTCTTTCCCTGCTGTTGGCTTGGCGCGATCCTGCACGAAAAGCCGGGGCTGCCCGACAGCCGGAAATCAAGTGCCGTTCACCAGTCCTTTCATGAACTGGTCGGGAGAGTTGGCGAAGATCGCCTGAATCTGCGCGAAACGCCTCTGGCCGTCATCATCGAGCGATACCTGCCACACTTTACGCGTGCCTGGGGGCCCGGCCCCGAGCGGCTGATGAAATGCGCGCAGATCTGCGGACAGGTGGGTATCGACGCCTTCACCTCGACCTATCTGTCGACCGATCAGTTCCGCCCCTCCGGCAATCCTGCCGCCTAGCGCCGGATCATCGCCAGTTCCGCGATGTACCGCGCGGCCGCATCGGCGCCGTTCGATGGATCGAGCGCCGCACAGGCGCGCGCCAGACCGTCTCGCACCTCGGGATCCATCATCGCCGCGATCTTGGGCGCCAGATCATGAGGGTCGATGAGGCGCGCCGACATCGCCAGCCCGCTCATTTCGGCGTAGCGGGCGCGCAACCATTGTTCGTCCTGTTCCGGGTTCTCGTTCGGAACGAAGATCGTCGGCAGGCCGGCAAAGATGTTTTCGTGATAGGTGTTGTAGCCCGCCGTCGAAATCGCGAAGTCGAAGGCCGACAGATACCGGGCGATGGGAAACTGGCGAAGAGCGATGACGCCCGGCGGAACCTCGGTCGTGCCGTTGCGGATCAGCCATTCGGCGTTGACAAGGGCCACCCGCGGATAGCGGCTCAGTTCGGCTATCGCGGCATTGCGCACGGACGACAGGTCAAAGTTGTTTTCTGAACCAAGTTGCAGCAGAACCGCAGTCGTACCCTCCTCCAGGCCCAGTTCCTTGCGGGCAGTCTGGCGATCCAGGCCTTCATCCTGGCGGAGATAGCGGACGGGCGGCACGGCGATCGTCCGTGCCCGGCTGTCGCGGGTCAGCCCGCGGTCCATGAGGCCAGCCAGTTCGCCCGGCTCGATGACCGCATCGAAGGCAGGTTCCTGCGCCAGGTGATGCGCGCCCGAACCCGGTGCCCACATCGCCCGCCTTTCCCAGACCTTCCACAGGCCCTGCCGCCCGCTCAGTGCGGCCACCAGCCCGGGATAGGGCACGTTGCCGTCGAACACGAAGACCTGGGGGCGGTGGAAGCCAAGGATTTCGTCCATCTCGCGCACGAGAAAGCCTTGCCAGCGGTCGTAATCCATGTCGACCGACTTGTGATAAGGAAGATATTCCGCCTCGATGCCGTCGGCCGTGCAAACGCCGAAAGCCTTGGACAAGGTCACGACCACCGGACGAACGGCCGGGGGCAAACGCCGCGCGACGGCCACCGCGCGCGTCAGGTGTCCCATGCCGACACCGTTCGAGGTCAGGAACAGTGCCTTTGCCGCAGGCGCAGCCCGGGCTGGCACGGGCCGGGTCGGCGCAGGGGCCCCGATGATCTGGCGAACCCTCGCCACCGCCGTCTCCGGTCCATAGGACTCGCGTATGATTGCGAGCGCACGGGCAGATTGCCGGGTATAGGCCGCCGGGTCGCGGTGCAGCGCCAGCACCGTGTCAGCCACGCCCTTTGCCGGGCAATAGACGGCCGCATCGCCGAAAACGCCGCGGAAATGCTCCGGAAGGATCGCAACGGCCCCTGATGCGATCGCCTCCAGGATGGCGCGGCCGAACGCCTCGATCCAGTCGCCGCCATGGAAGTGCACATAATAGTCGATGCTGCCGAGGAAATGTCGCACAGGTTCGGCGTTGAACGGCAGGACTTCCCAGTTCTCTGGGCGCTTGACAACGACCGCATCCTGTTCAGGCCCGTAGCCCATCAGCCTGACGCGGATGTCCGGGCGCGCCGGGTAGGCGGCAAGGAAACTCGTCCTGTCGTCGGGCCATTTCAGCGGATCGGGCCGACCGTGCCGCCCGACCACCGGGACCGCTGGCAGGAAACCGGTGCGCGCCAGTCGAAAATCATTGGAATCCAGAACGTTGACCCAGTCTTCGGAAGTGACGTCGGGTCCATCCGGAAGTCCCCGGAAAGCCGCACGCACTTTGGGCCCCACCGGCGCCCAGCGCAGGGGGCCGAAAAGAAGGCGCAGGTTGCGATCGATCGCCCGCCAGTCGTAGTTCGCCGTTCCGCGCGCGTCGACGGGTGGGTGGTGGACGATCATCCGAAATTCATCGGCGATGACCCGGATGGGGTCGGCGGGAAGGTCCGTGTAAAGCTGCGGATGATGCAGGAGACATAGCCGGGCGCGCGGCACGACGCCGGGGGGCACCAGAGTGATGCGTTCGCGCCCCGACAGCGCCTGCAGCGCGGGGTTCACCGGGTGCGGGAAATTCAGGACACCGCCCCTGACCGGCAATATCCCGACTTCGTAGCCTGCTTCCGCCAAGGCACGGGCCTCTGACGCCATGGCCGTCGCGGTGCCGCCGGGAAACCGGATATCGCCCAGGATCAGAACGTCAGATTGCACGATGCTCCGGCAGCAGACTTGAACATGCAAACAGAGTGAACCAAGGTACGCGACATGTCCACGCCAGTCTGCCGGGAGGCGGCACATGATACTGCTCAGCCGTTTCCGCGAGGCGCTGCAGGCCGGCCGGGATGCGGTCGCCAACAGCAATACGCGCGGCATTCCCGATGATGCCCCGACCGTGCCGGATGTCCCTGCCGTCCTCGCGCTCGGTGCCGAGTGCGAGACGGCAGAGGTCCGGGCCGCGATGCGCAAGCTTGGCAAGATCGCGTTCCTGATAACGGCGTCGCGCGATCTTGCGCAGTATCAGACACCCGGTCTTACGACCGAATTCCTGCCGTTCGCCGATGCAGACGGGTCAACGCCGCCCGACTCTGCCCGGCTTCTGTACGCCGCCAGACGCCTCGCCATGATCTGCGAAAAGTGGCGCTTGGGCAGTCTTTATCCCGTCGGCCCTGCCACTGCGGGATGGCTTGGCGCGATGCGCGCGCTCAATACCCGCCTTCCCCCGGAAGGAAATCAGGTTCGCCTGCGTTAACAAGTTGTTTATCTCGCAAGAATCCGGCAACGTATCGGGGCAGCGAGGGGAATGAAAATGGCAACCGTTTCGCGTTGGATCATTTTTTGGCGTGCATTCCTGGTGACCCTTCTGTTTGGCGGCGCGGCCACGCCAACCGGCGCAAAGTCAAGCCAGACCGATGAGGCCGACTGGCAACTGGCACAACAGTCCTGCTCGGCAGAAGGATATCTTTGGTATCTGCGCCGCAATCCGGCCGGCCAACACCTCGCGGAGGCAGTAACGATGCTGACGGCGTTGGGTGTGCGCAACGGCGGCGCGGCCCCGGTCGACTGCGGCCCCGCGGCGCCGCCCCCGGCACTGCCTGCCCTGCCGTCGGCCGTGCCTGCGAGCGGCAGCCTCAGTCTCTACTGATTTCCGACGGAAAGGGCCGCTCATGTTGCTCAAGGTCATGACATCTTCACGCGCAGGACTCCTCGGCCTGGCCGTCCTGGCGACTGCCTGCACCGCACCAGACCCCACGAACCCGGCAAGCTTCCGGCAAGGCGCGGCCAGGCTGAATTACGAGGCACCGGTATCGCACGGCGAAACCGGCGGCTATTTCCGCGTCGCCGGGGCCAGCCGCAAAGAGGCCGTTGCGGGCGTCGTCCAAGGATTGAAGGACGCCGGCTATACGAAGCTCAGGGCAGATGTCCGCACGGGGAACGTATGGGGCGCGACGTCCTCGCCGGACCTCCTCGATTGCGGAACGTTCGTAGTGACGACAGGCAATCGTCGGACCCGGCTTGCCGGAACAACCGCCGATTCCGCATTGCCTGCCGCTACCGATGGCGCCGGCGAGCTGGACCGGCGCAAGTTTTCGTCGCAGTCGAAGTTCACCATTCACGTGGCGCGCCTTTCCGACGGCTCGGGATATGCGGCAAGCATCGCGGAACGCCACCGGGTCCACGTTGTCTGGACCGCAATTGCACGCAAGGAACCGCCACGAACAGTCCGGGCAGAGTTCACCGGGCGGAACGCGGGATCCCTCGGGGCGCAGGAAACGTGCCGGTCGTCCGGATCAATCCGGCGGATACTGGCCCAGCCATAGCCAGTCCCCGGCAGCGCGCAAGATCCGGGCGCTGTGTTCCCCCTCCTTCGTGCCATCCTCGGCCAGCGCAGCCGCCTGATCATAGACTGACGCTGGGGGCATCTGGAAACACAGATCCCGGACAATCCGGCATTCGCCGGGCGTCAGCACGTGAACCTCGTACGGCGTTTCCAGACGGACTCGGCGGGCGAAATCCCTGGCTGCCAGGCCCACCGCATCGGCGTCTTCCACCCATTCCCAATTTTCCGGGGGAAGACCCAGAAGCGCGGCGCATGCCCCGGCGATCCATGCGTATCCGTGCTGTGCGTCCGCCCCAAGCGAGGCGCCGATTTCCAGGTCGCGCTTTTCCTGCGTCCCAGCCCCGGTCTGCAGCCGGGCTGTGATCGATGCATGCGCATGCCGAAAGGCCGACGCACCGGAAGCATTGACATACCATTGCGCCATCGCCTGCGGGACGAGAGTGACGTTCGGCGCGGCACCTGCCCTGGAAACCGTGTTCAAGAGCACGTCGCGCGGCCAAAGCTCTGGCCCCCGCTCGGTGCTGAATTCACCCGTCACGGAGTTCCGCGACAGGAATCGCATCGGTCTGCGACGTGCGGCATGAAGATGATCCGGGCGCGCGCCGGGCAAGGTCGAGTAAGGCAAGAGGTCGGAACGCATCACGAAGACCCAATCAGCCTCGCATTCCTCCAGCGCCTGAACCAGCGCGCCCGTATCCGCCTCATCCATGAGGCGCGCATCCGGGAAATAGCTGGCCATCCTGAGCGCGACTGCCCGCGGTGCCGGAGACGGCGACAGCCAGAAACAGGGATAGGGCGCCCCCGCTGTCATCCTTGCTGCCCCCCGGCCGGCTCGGGGTCGAAACCCCGACTGCGCGCCAGATCCTTCAGCATGGCAATTCGCGATGGGTCGGTGTCGGGCTCCATCTCCGAAAGGTAGTTCGCGAGGTGCCAGGGCGCAAAGCGGTCTTCAAGCTCAACCGCCCGCTCATAGTGATATAGAGCCTTGGTTCTGTCCGGAGCGGGGCTTCGCCCAAGATGGTGCATGCGCGCCAGATTATTGTGCGAAGACGCCAGGTTGTAGGCGACACCGATCTCGAAATTTTCTTCGGCCCGCACCGGGTCGCGCGGCAGGTCCCTGCCCTTGTCGAAAAGCACACCCAAGATATCCATCATGCTGGGCGACCGGTTTTCGTGCAGGTGCCCGACAATGAAGCGGCTTGCGGCTGCCTCCACCTCCGGCACGTCGAAGGCGAGTTCGTCCTGAAGCCTTTGCGCCAGACCTCGTGTTTCGTCTTCGATGCGTTCGACGTCCCAGCGGAAACCTGTCATCTCACAAACCGCCGAACGGCCAGCGAAACGGGGGGCCAGGATGTCCTCCCACAGCGCGTTGAACCACCGATAATCGTTGATCGATGTCACGTCCCAGTCGCCCAGCTGCGCCATGAGGACGCCAAGGCGCGCGCCGTAGAGCACCCAGATCCCGTTCGGCGCGTGCCGCCCGAGGCTGCTCCATGCCACCACCCGCTGACGGTGCCAGGATGGCAGCCTCTCCGAAAATCCCTTCCCGAAACGCACGACATCGCCGCCCAACGCCAGTCGGGCGCCCTCGCGAAAGCCACATCGGAACGCGTGAAACGGCGTCTGTGCAGGATGGGTCGTCGAGTGCATTCCGGGCAACAGGATCCTTTGCCCGGTGGCTATCTCGCCGCGCGCCTTGCCGATGTCATGATCGATCGACCGCTGCCCCGAGGGCGCGGCTTCGTGCGTGCGCATCCGCTCGACGAGCCGCGCCGGCCAACACTTCAGGGAACCGTTGCCGTAGCTGAGGCCGTTGACGCCATTGCGGCTCGACCATTCGATGCGGCAGGTATCGTTCAGGAATTCCTGCGGGATGTCGACCTCGGCAAAGTCGGGGTGGACCAGCGTGTCGCAATCGACCGTCACGAACCAGCGCGTTCCGGCCGCCTTCGCCGCCGCCTTGTGGCAGGCATCCAGCCCGCGCACACCATGCACGCGCAGCGCCTTCGGGAAATGTCGCTGCAGGTCCGCAAAGAAGGAATCCGCCCATGGTTCGTCAAGCGACAGAAAGACGATGGGCAGGTCACCGGTTTTCACGCCGACGCTCCCCGGCAGACCGATCGACCCGGGTCACTCGTTCACCAGGTTGAAATCCAGAAGCCCGTATTGTGCGATCCAGTTGGCCGCAATCCGTTCACCCTTTGCGATGTCCTCGGCGCTCATGTCCTTGACCAGCGCGTCGCGTTTCTCGGTCGCTTCCTTCAGGTTCTCATCGGATGCCATCGTATCGCGCAGCTTCGCCGCCTCGATCGCGATCGTGTAGTTCGCGTAGGCTTCCTGCACGTTCTTCTCGACCCCTTCGCCCGCCGCCAGCATGTCGCCGATCTGGGTATAGGCGCCCAGAAAGTTGCGCTGCGCGGACAGACGGAGGTAGGCCAGCGCCTGGTTGGCGTCCGCCGGCACGCCCCAGCCCTTTCGGAACGCGCGGCCGAGGTGATAGGCCGCATAGGGATTTCCCAGTTCCGAAGCCTGTGTCAGCCACTGGATGCCCAGGTTCGTATCCTCCGGCACGCCGTCGCCGCGCATGTAGGCCATGCCGAGATTGTTCATGGCGTCCGTCTTTCCGTTCGCGGCGGCCGCACGGTAGTATTTCATCGCCAGCGCCGGGTCTGGTGGCACGCCCTCCCCCTTGCGATAGATGTCGCCAAGTGCTGTCAGCGCGCCCGGATAGCCGGAATATGACGCGATCTCAAGCCAGCGGCGCGCTTCGGAAAATGATTGGGGCACACCCCAGCCTTGCTTGTAGTAGCCGGCAAGAACCAGCCTTAGCGGCGCATTGCCCATCATGGCGCCCGCGCGCGCGTATTCGGCGGCCTTGGTCAGGTCCTGCGGGACACCGAGACCAAAGCGGTAGAGTTCCACAAGCCCGGCAAATGCCGTCGAGCTGCCCAGGGACACAGCCTTGTCGAAGAAGATCTTCGCTTCCTCAAAGCGCCCCTCAAGCCGCAGGACGCGGCCAAGAAGGGCGTTCAGGCGGGGGTTTTGCGGATCGTTCGAGACCGCGGCGATACAGGCCCGCAGCGCGGCCCGCGTGTTCACCAGATCGTGTGGAACCGGTTCGACCAGGCCGTAGACATCACCGATGCCCGTTGCAAGGACATCGCATCCGGTGATGATCGTTCCAAGGCCACCGGGCACATCCGGGTTCGGATCGGGAACACCCAGATCCATCGGCGGCAGGTCCGGCAGGCCGGACCCGCGCAGAAGCGACAACTGCCTGAGCGCCACGGGCGCCAGTTCGTTATCGGAAAAGAGCTGTGCAAACTGCTCGAAGTCGTTGACGTCGGAACTGCGCGATATGGTCTGCCAAGCGGTGGAGGCGAGCGTGATCGGGCCGGCAAGCGCGCTCTGTTCCTCCTCCGACAGCGCAATCGCGGCACGCGGCTGGATGAACATCTCGGACCTGGTATTGTCGATGAACCAGGGGGTCTGCGCGCCGTCCGTCGCAAAGCGAACCTTCGCGCGGACAAGGCGCAGAATGTCGCGGATGTCCTGTCCGGGTCCATCCAGGATCGAGGCCAGCGCCGCGGTGAACGGGCTGTTCTTTCCCGCCCCGTCAAGCGCGACGGCGCCGGGCGCGGTCGAATAGGCGATGATCGTGTCTTCCGGCGCATCGACCAGTGCCAGCCCGGTGCCGAACGCCTGATCATCGCCGAAAGGAGAATTCCGGCAGGAATCGAGAATGACCACGAGCTGCCCGATCCCGGTCGCCTTGAGGTCACGAAGCAGATCATTCAGCGCAACCGTCTGCGTTTGCAGGAAATCGGCCGCCGTCGGTTTCATGTCCGAGGGCAGAATGTAGTTCACGCCCGATTGCTGCAGCCCGTGACCGGCAAAGAAGAACAGCCCCAGATTTGCTCCGGACTCTTCGGCCGCGATCCTGGCAACGGTCTCCGCTATGTCGTTTTTCCTTGCGTTTTCAATAAGGTATACTTGAAACCCCATGTCGGTCAGCGATGCCGCCATGGTGCGTGCGTCGTTGACGGTATTGGCGAGCCCCGGAACGGCGGCATCCTCGTAGACCGCGTTTCCGACCACGAGCGCCCAACGTTCGGCTGCCCGGGCAGCCCCGGGTCCGACCACCGCGCAGGCCAGTACGAACAGGATCGAAATCCCCAATCTTGCTGACCGGATGATCACAACGCTCTCCCTGTTCGCGGCCACGCCTGGCAGTTCGTGGCAGACTGGCAGCATGCCGGCCGGCAGGAAACCAGAATCGGCAACTCAAGCCCGGTAATCGAAAGCAAGAATGTCCTCGCCGAACTCGTGCAGCAAGTAGTCCCTGTCGTCGGCGCGCAAATCGCGCCTGTCGAGCACCGTGAACGGTGCGGCATTGTGGTGGCCAAGTTCCAGCGGCACACCCAGTCTTCGGCTCAGATCGCTGACGTGAAGCGGCAGATCTTCAAGCCGGATGCAATCACGCACCCTGACGCGACCGTCCAGGCTGCGGACCATGTCGACCTGGGGCAGGAACGACCGGTCCGCGCGCGTCTCGGGCGCGCGAATGAAGCCGCTGAAACCATCGTGCTCAAGAAAAGCTGCGGTGATCGGCCATCCCAGGAACGGATCGCGCTCCACCGCCAAGGCGAAGTCTTCGCTGTGGGCACGACGATCCAGCACGAAGGCGGCGAGCCTTGCGTGATTGAAGCCCCGGCGCCGCGCGGCGAACCGGCAAAGCGAGGCGATGAAATTGTACATCGACACCGCCCGGTCGAGCGGGTGGCGAACCAGGGCGAAGCTGTAATAGCTTTCAAACAGCTCCGTGCCGCAAACGAAGGCTATTTCCTCGGCTGAGGCATGGTCGAACAATCCGTGCGCATTGCGGAATTCCTGGTTCGCGGCCTGGCCGAGCGGGGTGCTGCCGAGGATCAGATCGTTCCAGCGCAGGTGCGGCGCGATCGCCAACTCCATGCTGGTTCCACCGGTCTTGTGGATGTGAACGAAGATGAACCTTCCGCTGTTTGCGACAATCATTCGCTGCACGCGCTCCAAGACATCGGATGCGCGTCCGACGCAGGCGACCTGGGTCTCCCTGACCGGTGGCGCAATGCGCCGATACTATCGGTTGGCGCAAACCGTTCCTAGTGCGGTCGCATCACTCCCGGCGAGGATCAAATAGCCCCATCAGGGACGTGTCATTTGTGGACGGCTCCGGTTTTGCAAGGGTTTTGTATGCGGCGGTGATCGAAGCAGGTTGCGGTCATTTGTCCGGCCTTTGTGCGCGGTGCATGTGACCGGGCATTGTCAGAGCAACTTGGCTTGAGGTGCGGCAGGGGGCTGGGTAGCGTACGAGCATGACCAAACCCAGCCCGTTTAGATACTTCAAGACGAGCGAGGAGATCATCCGCCTGGCAGTGATGCTCTATGTGCGGTTTCCGCTC
This sequence comes from Albidovulum sediminis, assembly GCF_025380365.1. GTDB lineage: Bacteria > Pseudomonadota > Alphaproteobacteria > Rhodobacterales > Rhodobacteraceae > Albidovulum > Albidovulum sediminis. The sequence continues at coordinate 365,704 of NZ_JAOCQF010000001.1, read as the reverse complement.
TCGCTTCGGAATGTCGAAGATTTGCTGCACGAACGTGGTGTCGATATCAGCCACGAAACGGTTCGCTACTGGTGGCACAGGTTCGGCCCGATGTTTGCCACCGAGATCCGGAAACGACGGATTGAAGGCATGCAGTTGAGCCGCTGGAAATGGCACCTGGACGAGATCTTCGTGAAGATCAACGGCGAACGGCACTACCTCTGGCGCGCGGTGGATCACGAAGGCGAGGTGCTGGAAAGCTTCGTCACAAAGACCCGAGACAAGAAAGCTGCATTGAAATTCCTGCGAAAATCGATGAAGCGGCATGGGCAGCCGAAAGCCATCGTGACCGATCGGCTTCGGTCCTATGGCGCCCTGAGGGAGATCGGCGCCGAGGATCGGCAGGTTACCGGCCGCTGGCTCAACAATCAGGTCGAGAATTCACACCTGCCGTTCCGACGACGCGAGCGGGCGATGCTCCGCTTTCGGCGGATGCGTAGTCTGCAGAAGTTTGCGGCCATACACGCTTCCGTCCACAATCACTTCAACCTGGAACCCAGCCTCTCCACCCGACACCATTTCAAGGCCAACCGAGCCGCGGCTCTAGCCCAGTGGCGCGGCCTCTGCGCGGAATAACGGACAGCCTCACTGTCCTAGCTGAGACTGGTTCGAATTTGTCTGGCAGCACCACAGCGAGGAACGACCACACGGCGCGATCGGGAACAAGGTGCCGATCGCGCTGACGAAATCGGGGGACGCCACCAGCCCGTCACCCTGAGCGAAGCGGCAAAACTCTGGCCAGCAGTGGTCCAAGATTGGGTTCGGATCACAACCCCAAGGACCCTCGTCATGATCGAGGGACGACCGGAGGGCAGGTCAGTTTGTCGATCATGGTTTCCGCTACAACCTGCCGGACGTGCCGGTGCAGGTGTCGGGGGTCGAGACGATGCTGGACTGGCTGCGCAACCGATAGGTTGGCGCAGCGGCCGTCCTTGTCAGGATGGTGCGGCCTGTTCAGCGGCGGCGACATTCGCCTTGACCGCGACGAAGCTGTCGGGCGTGACAGAGATCGAGTCGATCCCCGCCGCCACCAGCAGCCGCGCGAAGTCGGGGTCGTTGCTGGGAGCCTGGCCGCACAGGCCAACCTTGGCCCCCGCCTTGTGGGCACGGCGGATCACCTCTTCAATCATCCACATCACGGCGGCGTCGCGTTCGCGGAAAAGATCGGCCAGCTGGCTGGAATCGCGGTCAACGCCCAGCGTCAACTGGGTCAGGTCGTTCGACCCGATGGAAAAGCCGTCGAAGCGGCGGGCGAATTCCTCGGCCAGGATCACGTTCGAGGGGATTTCGCACATGACATAGACCTCAAGGCCCCCTTCGCCGCGCCGCAGCCCGTTTTCGGCCATTACCTCCAGCACCTTGTCGGCCTCTTCGGGGGACCGGCAGAAGGGGATCATCACGATCACGTTGTCGAACCCCATGTCGTCGCGCAGGCGCCGAATGGCCTGGCATTCCAGCGCGAACCCGTCGCGGTAGCCCTCGGCATAGTAGCGTGAGGCTCCACGCCACCCGATCATCGGGTTCTCCTCGTGCGGTTCGAACTGGCTTCCCCCCAGAAGCTCGGCGTATTCGTTGGTCTTGAAATCGCTCATTCGCACAATGACCGGGTTGGGGTACCAGGTGGCCGCAATGCGAGAGAGGCCCATCGCCAGCGATTGCACGAAGTAGTCGGTCCGCCGCGCGTAGCCGCGGGTCAGGCGGTCCACCTCGGCCCGGGTGACATCGTCCTTAAGGCTGTCGTAGCGAGTCAGCGCCAGAGGATGCACCCGGATCGCGTTGGCGATGACGAATTCCATCCGCGCCAGCCCCACGCCATCGGCCGGGAGGCGCCACCAGCGCGCCGCTGCCGCAGGATTGGCCAAGTTCAGCATCACTTTGGTGCGCGTCGGGGGCATCCGGTCAAGTGCCACATCCTGCACGTCGAAGTCCGCGATGCCTGCATAGACCATGCCCCGGTCGCCCTCGGCGCAAGAAACGGTGACCTGCTGATGGTCGTGAAGCAGCCGCGTGGCATTGCCCGTTCCCACGATCGCGGGCAGCCCAAGCTCACGGCTGACGATGGCGGCGTGGCTCGTCCGACCGCCGTGATCGGTAACGATCGCTGCGGCGCGCTTCATGATGGGCACCCAGTCGGGGTCGGTGGTCGAAGTCACAAGGATCGCGCCGTCTACGAAGCGGTCGATGTCGTGGGCCGATTCCAGCAGGCAGACCTCGCCCGTGGCGATGGCCTCTCCGACGCTCAGCCCTTCGATCAGCTTTGCGCCGGCCTCGCGGATGCGATAGCTGCGCAGTGCATGGACGTCGGCGCGGGCCTGCACCGTCTCGGGCCGGGCCTGAACGATGTAAATGCGCCCCGTCTCGCCGTCGCGGGCCCATTCAATGTCCATCGGCATGCTGTAATGGGCTTCGATGATGCGGGCCTGCCGCGCAAGATCCACGATTTCGGCGTCGGACAGCACAAAGGTTTCGCGCTCGGCCCGAGAGGTGGGCACGTTGCGCGTCGGGCCGGTGGCGCCGGACCCGTAGATCATCTTGCGTTCCTTGGCGCCCAGAGACCTGGCGACCACCGGCATGATGCCCGGTCGGTCGAGAAAGGGTTTGTAGACCTGGTATTCGTCGGGATCGACGGCGCCTTGCACCACGTTTTCGCCCAATCCCCATGCCGCATTGATCAACACGATCCTGTCAAAGCCCGACTCTGTGTCGATCGAGAACATCACCCCCGCGCCGCCGGTATCCGACCGCACCATCATCTGCACGCCGACCGACAGCGCCACCTTGTCGTGGTCAAACCCCTTGAGCGTGCGGTAGGTGATCGCCCGGTCGGTGAACAGCGACGCATAGCAGCGGCGGCAGGCATCCAGCAGCGCCGCTTCGCCCGTGATGTTCAGAAAGGTTTCCTGCTGTCCGGCAAAGCTGGCATCGGGCAGGTCTTCGGCGGTCGCGCTGGACCGGACAGCGACCGACGGATCGGCCTTGCCCGCTCGCTGGCCCAGCGTGCGATAGGCTGCGCGGATGTCGGCGGCGATGGCGGCCGGCCATTCCCCGGCCCGGATCGCGTCGCGGATGGTGGCACCCGCCTTTTGAAGCGACATTCGCCCTTCGACCTGTGCCGCAAGGGTCCGGCTGATCAGGTCGCCCAGCCCGTTTTCCGCCAGAAAAAGGCGGTAGGCATCGGCAGTCGTCGCGAATCCCGGCGGGATGCGGATGCCGCGGGGCTCCAGCGCCTGGATCATCTCGCCCAGAGAGGCATTCTTGCCCCCCACCCGCGCCACGTCGCCACGGTTCAGATGTTCAAGCCAGATCAGGTTCGGCGCATGCATCGTAGCGGGCCCTTCTTGCCAAGCCGGACTAAGACAAACTTGTGCCAAGGCCGCGTTCAGGGCGATGATCTGTATCAAAGCCGGGCTAGAACCCGCGCCTTAGGTTGATCGCACTACATTGGCCGCGCCCGCATCCGGCGCGCCCACAGACCGGAGGATAGGGCATGACATCGTTATCGCAGGTCTGCGAGGATCTGGCCGAAAAAGTCGAACAAAGACTGACGCTGACTGGCCCGCTGGCCCATGAGGTGGCCGATGCCGTCAACCGGTTCCTGCCCGAAGGCAGGGAAGGTGTGGCTGTCCGGGCCGACGACCTGGCGTCGACCGACTATGTGCTGCACCTGATCGACCGGGTGACGCCGGGTTGGACCATCCGGCTGCGGGGCAAGGCGATGGAACCCGACGGCCATTGGCAATGCAGCCTGCGCCCGACAGACACCAGCGACGATGCGGAATTCATCGGCCACGCCCATGGCCCCGACCTGTCGAACGCGCTGGTCGGAGCGCTCTTGCGGGTGTTGGCCTTCAGGGCGCTGGCCTGACACGGGGGGGCTGCGGCGGGGAGGACCTGGTCGGGTGCACGCCCGTTCAAAGGCCGTCCAGGCGCGTTCGAAGTCGGCCAAGGGAGCGGATGGGTCTGATATCCAAACTTCTCTACCATTTAAGTAATTGTTTTTAATTACTTTAAATGAGTTTTTACTTTGGGACCTCACCCTGTCTCAGGTCCGGACGTCATGCAACCTTTCGGGTTGGTTTCAGTTGGGCAGCAAAGGCGTTCGGCGTCAAGTTTCCGAGCGCCGAATGCGGCCTGCATTCGTTGTAATCGGCCCTCCATTCGTTGATCCTCTGACGCGCGTCGACCATCGACAGGAACCATGAGGCGTTGAGGCATTCCTGCCTGACCCGGCTGTTGAATGCTTCGATGTAGACATTGTCGTTCGGTTTTCCCGGTGACCTGCCACTGGTCTTTTGTCCAGCCGCGACCGCAGCCGGAAGCTGATTTGATCCGCCCCCCCCAACCTTGGACCACTGCTGGCCAGAGTTTTGCCGCTTCTGCTCTGAGCCCCAACCTTGGATCGCCGGAAGCTGGAATTTCCCGGCTCTTTCACGATGACGGGCTGGCTGCGCCATCGGGATAATGCAGGGCGATCGGGACGTTGTATCCGATCGCGCTGTGGGGCCTGACCTCACTGTTCCTGCCACTGGGGCGCGCGTTTTTCGATGAAGGCGCCGATGCCTTCCTCGGCGTCGCGGGCCAGCATGTTCTCGACCATGACGCTGGAGGCGTAGTCGTAGGCCTCCGACAGCGGCATTTCGCGCTGTGCGTAGAAGGCGCGTTTGCCGGTGGCGAGCGTCATGCTGGACTTGGACGCGATCTTGCGCGCCACCTCGTGGGTCGCCTCCCGCAACGCGTCGGTGGTGACCACCCGGTTGACCAGCCCGATCTCGGCCGCACGGGCCGCCGGTATCATTTCCCCGGTCAGAAGCATCTCCATCGCGTGCTTGTTGCCGACGTTGCGCGACAGCGCCACCATCGGCGTGGAGCAGAAGAGGCCGATATGCACCCCCGGCGTGCTGAACTGCGCGGTCTCGGCGGCGACGGCCAGATCGCAGCTTGCGACCAGCTGACACCCCGCGGCCGTCGCAATGCCCGTCACCTCGGCAATGACGGGTTTCGGGCAATTCACGACCGCCTGCATGACACCCGAGCACATTGCCATCACCTTGGTGAAATAGGCCCTTCCGCGGTCTGGTGCCGACCGGCCAGCGGTCATTTCCTTCAGGTCGTGACCCGCGCAGAATGCCGGCCCGTTGGCGGCCAGGATGATGACCCGAACCGCTGGGTTGTCCCCGGCCTCGGCAAAGACCGCTCGCAGTTCCCCCAGCATCGCTTCGGACAGCGCATTGCGTCGCTTTACGTCATTCAGGGTCAGGCGCAGGACGCCGTCGCCATCCAAGTCGCGCAGCAGGAAGTTATCTTGCACAGGGCTTCTCCCGGCCGGGGCCTATAAGACATTGATCTCGACGCTGTCGGCGAGCGTGTTTGCGATGAAGCAGTAGCGATGCGCGCGGTCCTGCATGTCCGCCAGGATCTTGTCGTCGACCGAGAAGCCTGTGTCGAAGCGCACCACCGGGTGCAGGTCGATGCGCGTGACCGACATCTGACCCTTCGGGTTTTTGCCAAGATGAGCGACCGCATGGTCGTGGTAGCTGGCTACCGGCCAATTCGCTTTCGCCGCCAGCGCCAGGAAGGTCATCATGTGGCAACTGGACAGCGCCGATGCGAGGGCCTGTTCTGGGTTGGTATTTTCCGCTTTGCCGCCCCAGTCCGGGGCAGCATCCGCGCGCACTTCATAGCTATTATTGTAGCGCACGACATGCTCGGCAGAGTATTTTCCGGGTACAAAACCGGACTCGGTGCGGTGCCAGTGCAGTTCGATCGAAAGGTCGGACATGGCTACGGTTTCCTGTCTGTCTGTTGGCGATCAGGCAGCGGCAAGTTTCTTCTGCGGATCGTAGAACGGGCGCTCGACGATCGTCGCGCGGGCCGGCCCGGATGCGGTGACGACCTCGACCTCGGCGCCAATCTTGGCGGCATCTGCCGAGACCATCGCCAGTGCGATGTTCTGCTCCAGTCGGGGCGAATAGACAGCCGACGTGACCTGGCCGATGGCGGCGCCGTTCTTGTTGATGGTCCAGAACGTCGTGTTCGGCCCTTTCAGCGGGGCGCCCTCGATCAACAGACCGACCTGCTTGCGGCGCACGCCCGCTTCCTTGATCCGGCGCAGCGCGGTCTTTCCGATGAAATCGGCCTCGATGTCGAGGTTCACGAGGCGGCCCAGCCCAAGCTCGTAGGGGTTGGTGTTGATGTCTGCATCGGCGTGATAGGACAGCATGCCGCCTTCAATCCGACGGATCGAGGAGGTGTGGCCGGGCTTCAGGCCAAAGGGCTTGCCCGCCGCCATGATCTTTTCCCAGAGCTCGTCGCCGCGCGACCCATCCTGCAGGTAAAGTTCGTAACCCAGTTCGCTCGACCAGCCGGTGCGCGACACAATCAGCGGGATGCCGTCCAGTTCAACCGCGCGCAGCCAGTAATATTTCAGATCCATGATGCTGTCGCCAAAGAGCGCCTTCATCACCTCGCCCGACTTCGGGCCCTGAAGCTGCAAGGGCGACACATCGGGTTCGCGGATCGTCACATCCAGCCCCGAATGCACGGCCAAGCCCTGCGCCCAGAGCAGGATGTCGCTGTCGGCGAGCGAGATCCAGAAGTGGTTTTCGGCCAGACGCAGCAGGATCGGGTCGTTCAGGATCCCGCCTTCGGCATTGGTGATGAGCACATATTTACACTGCCCGACCGCCATTTTCGACAGGTCGCGCGGCGTCAGCATCTGCACGAACTTCGCCGCATCCGGGCCGGTGATCTCGACCTGACGCTCGACCGCCACGTCGCAGAGGATGGCGTCGTTTATCAGGTTCCAGAAGTTCTGCTCCGGGTCGCCGAAGTCGCGCGGGATATACATGTGGTTGTAGACCGAGAAGCCCTTGGCGCCCCAGCGAACCGTGGCATCGAAATACGGGGACTTGCGGATCTGGGTGCCGAAACCGAAATCATCTGATTGTGCCATTCTGATTGCCCTTTCCTGCTGGTCTTTCACGGACCGCTACACCTTGTGGAACTGGGCGTGGTTCTAGCGACAATCGGCGTCCAGAATCGGACCGAAAACGCATGCACGACAGACCGAACGGACCAATTTCGGGCGCCAACCGGGCCGTTTAGACTTCGTGCTGTGGGCAGCAGCTTTATCGGGTCATTTCGCCGATGCAGCGCTCAGCCGTGCGAGGTCAGGCTGAACCGATTTGACCTCCCGTGTCACGATGTACGTCATGTAGCGGTCGACCCCGAGCTCCGCTAACAGCATTTCCTCCATCAGGGTTTGAAAGGCCGAAAGACTGGTGGTGACGACCGTCATGACGTAATCCATCCCCCCGCCGGTGGCGACGCAGTCTGTAACCTCGTAAAGGCTGCGGACGTGCGCCTCGAAGCGGTCGAAATCCAATTTGCGGTGACTTTTCAACGAAACCGTAACCACGACCTTGGAAACATCGACGATCCTGCCCAGAGCAAGGTCAGCATGGTAGCCGCAGATCAGCCCTGCCTTCTTCAGTCGCGCGAAGCGCGCCCAGCAAGGTGTAGGGGAAAGCCCGACGAGTTCCGCCAGTTTGGACTTGCTAAGCTGCCCATGTTGCTGCAACGCGCAAAGGATACGAATGTCAGCGGCGTCCAGGTTCATCTTTTCATTCTCCAGCAGCGTGGATGAGGAACTTCATTCCGGACATGCGCCGCCCAAGCGCAAGGGCGCCCGGACATCTATTCTCTGCAAGATCGCTTTGCAATCTGGCGATGCACTGACATCGAGGGGCGCTCCCGTGGTATTAGGCGCCCGCCACCCGGGTGAATGCCCGTGCCGCCAAACTCCTCCCCACCCCGCCGAAACTTGATCTGCCCGCGATGAGTGGATGCTTTTTCGGGCACGATCCGCGGTTTCGGACTTACGGCGAAAGTCAGCTCTCCGCCCGCGGGCAGGAGCCAGCCCATTCAGGCCGTTTCCGTCTCCCGATGTCCGCTCTTGCGCTCGGTCTGTGGTGCCATTGCACCTACGGCAAAAGTCGGCCTCCCGCCCATTCGCACGATGCCTGTTAGCGCATTCCCCGGATCAACTCTGCGCGCCGCGCGGACGAAACCGGGCAATGGGCCCTGAGGGTCGTGTCGATGTTTTCGTGCCCCAGCCCCAGTGACCAACCGCCAGGATCGCACCATCAAACCGCGGGATCAAACACCTAGTGCGGTTGCATCACTCCCGGCGAGGATCAAATAGCCCCGTCAGGGCCGTGTCAGTGGAAACCGGTTTGAAGCGGGCGCAGGTGCCGCGCGGCGTCCGGACATACGCCACCTTCACCGTGACGGTTATCGGCGCGCCGCATTGGGACGAATTCGGCGGCTCTTGCAGGATGAGAGGGGATGGTCTCGTCGATATTCATCCGGTCCGGGCCGCGGTCCCTTGGTTTCACGAGCGGCTGCGCCGTGATGCGGGATCACGGGCGGGTCTGCATGTGAAGATTTCGTGACGGCACGGGTTTGGAATTGCCCGCCTCTTTATTTCTGTTATCCATGAAATATGGAAACACTGATTCCTTCACGCCTGTCCATTCTCGGTCACCCTCAGCGGCTGGCCATCTTCCGTCTGCTCATGCGCCGCTATCCGGACCGCGTGCCGGCCGGGGAACTGGCAGAGGCGTTGGGTCTCAAGGCCTCCACGCTGTCGGCCTATCTGTCCGCGCTGATGCAAGCCGGGCTGGTGACCCAGGATCGGGTCGCAACCTCGCTTCGCTACTCGATCGACATGTCCGAGGTGCGACGGACCTTCGACTACCTGCTCCTCGACTGCTGCCGCGGTCGCCCGGAATTCTGCTCACCCGTTTCAATGCCCTTTGCCATGGGGTCCGATGCCATGCCGCGCGCCAAGTTCAACGTGCTGTTCATCTGCACCGGCAACTCGGCGCGATCCATCTTCGCCGAGTCCATCCTGCGCGAGACCGCGGGCGACAGGTTCAACGCCTACTCCGCCGGGACGCGTCCCGGATCGACACTCAATCCCTTTGCCGTCCAGGTCCTCAGGGACAAGGGGCACGACATATCGGTGCTCAGGTCGAAGGACGTCTCGGAGGTTTCCGGCCCGGACGCTCCGCATTTCCATTTCGTCTTCACCGTCTGCAACCAGGCGGCCAATGAAGAATGCCCGGCCTGGGAAGGTCAGCCGGTCACCGGGCACTGGGGCATGCCGGATCCGGTCAAGGCCGAGGGGAACGATGCCCAGAAGGCGCTCGCGTTCCAGCAGGCCTATGGGGCGCTGAAGCAGCGGATCGACCTCTTCACCGCGCTCAACATCGAGTCCCTGAGCCGTCTGGCCCTGCAGGCCAGGATCGACGAGATCGGCGGCAAATCCTGTGCGGAGCTGTCATGACGACCTATGCCCTGAACGGCCTTGGCCGCATCGGCAAGCTTGCCCTCAAGCCCCTTCTCGCGCGCGGGGCCAGGATCGCCTGGATCAACGACGCCGTGGGCAATCCCGCGATGCATGCACACCTGCTTGAGTTCGACACGGTGCATGGTCGCTGGAATGCGCGTCTTTCCCACGATGCGGACAGCGTGACCATCGACGGCACGCGGCTGCCGTTCATCGGCACGCGGGACCTTTCGGCCCTGCCGCTCCGGGGTGTCGACGTGGTCATCGACTGCACCGGCGCCTTCAAGACCGTGACGAAGTTGGCGCCGTATTTCGAGGCGGGCGTGAAGAAGGTCGTCGTTTCGGCGCCGGTCAAGGACGCAGGCACGGCCAATATCGTCTACGGGGTCAACCACGACACCTACGATGCCGCGGCGCACCGGATCGTCACCGCCGCAAGCTGCACGACGAACTGCCTGGCGCCCGTGGTGAAGGTGATCCACGAGGCGATCGGCATCCGGCACGGCTCGATCACCACGATTCATGACGTCACGAACACCCAGACCATCGTCGACCGGCCCGCGAAGGACCTGCGCCGCGCGCGCTCGGCGCTGAATTCGCTGATCCCGACCACCACCGGCTCGGCCACGGCGATCACGCTGATCTATCCCGAACTGAAGGGACGACTGAACGGCCATGCCGTGCGCGTGCCGCTGCTGAACGCCTCGATCACCGACTGCGTGTTCGAGGTGAAGCGGTCGACGACCGCCGAGGAGGTGAACGCCCTCTTCAAGGCCGCGGCGGAGGGGCCGCTCGCAGGCATCCTCGGCTACGAGGAGCGGCCGCTGGTCTCGGCCGACTACACCAACGACACGCGGTCCGGCATCGTGGACGCGCCCTCGACCATGGTCGTGAACGGCACGCAGGTGAAGGTCTACGCCTGGTACGACAACGAGATGGGATACGCGCACCGCCTCGTCGACGTCGCACTGATGGTCGGGGCCTCGCTTTGACCGGCCGCCCTGCGCCCGCGCGGCCCGATGCCCTGGGGGCCTATGTCGCGGTCACCGCCGCCTACTGGGCGTTCATGCTGACGGACGGCGCGCTCAGGATGCTGGTGCTGCTGCACTTCCACACGCTCGGCTTCTCGCCGGTGCAGCTGGCCTACCTCTTCGTGCTATACGAGATCGCCGGGATGGTGACCAATCTGTCCGCCGGGTGGATCGCGGCGCGCTTCGGGCTGAGCTCGACGCTTGTCGCGGGCCTCGGGCTTCAGGTGGCGGCGCTGGTCGCGTTGGCGCAGCTCGATCCGGAATGGGCCATCGGGCTTTCGGTCGCCTATGTGATGGTCGTGCAGGGCGCGAGCGGCGTGGCCAAGGATCTTGCCAAGATGTCCTCGAAATCCGCGGTGAAGCTGCTGGCGCCGACAGAGGGTGGCATTCTTTTCCGCTGGGTGGCCCTCCTCACCGGCTCGAAGAACGCGGTGAAGGGCGCGGGCTTCCTTCTCGGCGCGGCGCTTCTGGCAACGCTGGGCTTCGTCTGGGCGGCTCTGGCGATGGCCGCCGTCCTGGCGGTGATCCTCGTGGCCGTGCGGGTCGCGATGCCGCCGGGGCTGCCGAAGGGGCGCAAGGGAGTGAGGTTCTCCGAGGTCTTCTCCCGGTCCGCCAACGTGAACTGGCTGAGCGCGGCCCGGGTGTTCCTTTTCGGCGCCCGCGACGTCTGGTTCGTGGTTGGCCTGCCCGTCTATTTCCATGCCGTTCTGTCCGACGGATCGCCCGAGGGGAACCGCGGCGCCTTCTTCATGATCGGAATCTTCATGGCGCTCTGGATCATCCTCTACGGAGCGGTCCAGGCCGCGGCGCCGCGCCTCCTCCGCGCGGCCAGCCGGCCCGAGGGGGAGTTGATCGCGGCAGCCAGAGGTTGGGCCTGGATGCTGGCCCTGGTGCCGGCCGTGCTGACCGTGGCAGCGTTGCTGTCACCCGTTCCGCAGACCTGGCTGACGGTCACGCTCGTGGGCGGGCTTCTCGTCTTCGGCGCGGTCTTCGCGGTGAACTCGTCGCTCCATTCCTATCTGATCCTCGCCTTCACCAAGGCCGAACGGGTCACGATGGACGTGGGCTTCTACTACATGGCGAATGCCGCCGGCCGTCTCATGGGCACCGTTCTGTCCGGTCTGACCTACCAGGCCGGGGGGCTGTCGCTTATGCTCGGCACGGCAGCCGCGATGGTCGCACTCTCGGCGCTGGCCGCCGGTCGACTCGGCGCCGAACCTCGACAGGAGATCTCCGCATGAGCGTGTTCGAGCGCTATCTTTCCGTCTGGATCGCCCTGGCCATCGTGGCCGGGATCGCGATCGGCAGCATCGCGCCATCGCTCGTCGAGGCGATCGCGGCGGCCAAGGTGGCCAGCGTCAATCTCGTCGTCGCGGTGCTGATCTGGGCGATGGTCTATCCGATGATGGTCGGTGTCGATCCCGGCAGCCTCAGGAATGCCTTCAAGCAGCCCAGGGGGCTGGCCATCACGCTCGCGGTGAACTGGCTGATCAAGCCCTTCACGATGGCCGCGCTCGGGGTCCTGTTCTTCGAGGTCGTCTTCGCCGACCTGATCGCGCCCGGGGACGCGCAGCAATACATCGCGGGCCTGATCCTGCTTGGCGCCGCGCCCTGCACGGCGATGGTCTTCGTCTGGTCGCAGCTCACGCGCGGCGACGAAAGCTACACGCTGCTGCAGGTCTCCGTGAACGACGTCGTCATGGTGTTCGCCTTCGCGCCCATCGTGGCATTCCTGCTCGGTGTTACCGACATCACCGTACCTTGGGAGACATTGGTTCTCTCTGTGGTGCTCTTCGTGGCGCTACCGCTCGCCGCGGGACTCTGGACGCGCACGCGGCTTGGCAGCGCGGCCCGGATCGAGGCGTTCCGTGACCGGGTCAAGCCATGGTCGGTCGTCGGTCTTGTCGCGACAGTCGTCATTCTCTTCGGCCTCCAGGGGCAGGTGATCCTCGACCGGCCGCAGGTCATCGCGCTGATCGCCGTGCCGATCCTGATCCAGTCCTACGGCATCTTCGCGCTGGCCTATGCCGCCGCCTACGCGCTGCGGGTGCCGCACCGCATCGCGGCGCCCTGCGCGCTGATCGGCACGTCGAACTTCTTCGAGCTCGCGGTGGCCGTGGCGATCAGCCTCTTCGGCCTGAACTCGGGTGCGGCACTGGCCACGGTCGTTGGCGTGCTGGTCGAGGTCCCGGTCATGTTGTCGCTCGTGGCATTCGCCAACCGCACCCGCGCGAAATTCGCCTGACCGGGTGTCGAGCACGGCGGGCCTGCCCTGCCGGAAGGGCGGGCATGGAGCCGTGGCGGGTCGGCGAAAGACGGGCTGTCGCCCGGCTTCAGCGTCGGGGCCCCACCTCGGGACCCGCACGCGCCGTCGCGCGGGTTCGGGCGATCACGTCCTGCGCCGCGCCGCGCGGATCGCGTTGAGGACGGCGACGATCTCCCGGTCGCGCTCTGCCGCCATCTCCTCGAAAGGTCGCCCCGCGGCGATGGCGTTGCAGCCGTCGACCATGCGGTCGCGCAGTTCCCGCGTCAGTTCGGGCGCCTCGAGCCGCGTCCAGGGCCATTTCAGCGCCGGGCCGAACTGGTCGAGGTTGGTGGCCATGCCACCCTCTCCGCAGGCGACGTGGAAGGCCATGCACTGGCCTTGCACCGCCATGCGCGGCGCCGGGCCGTTCATCAGCGCGTTGTCGATGTCTTCTGGCGTCGCCTCGCCGTTCGCCACCATGTGCAGGGCCTCGCGCCAGAGCGCCTCCTGCAGCCGCGTGGCGACGAAGCCGGGGATTTCCTTCTTCATCACCAGCGGCGCCTTGCCCGCAACCCGGTAGAAATCCTCCGCCCACCGCACGGCTGCCGGATCGGTTTTCCGGCCGCCGACGATCTCGACCAGCGGCAGAAGGTAGGGCGGGTTGAACGGGTGGCCGATGACGGTGCGTTCGGGCGTCGGGCAGTCCTTCTGGATGTCCGTCATCATCAGCCCCGAGGTCGAGGAGGCGATGACACAGCCCCTCGGCGCGACCTCGCCCAAACGCTTGTAGAGCGCCTGCTTCAGCTCCAGCCGCTCGGGCGCGCTTTCCTGGATGAACTGCGCGTCCCGCACCGCCGCATCGAGATCGGTCGTGACCCTCAGCCGGTCGCGCGAGGCACCGGGGGCCAGCCCCAGCGCCTCAAGGCTGATCCAGGCGGTGTCGATGACCGACATCAGCGCCGCGCGTTCGCCTTCGGCGTGGATATAGGCGGTCACGTCATAGCCGCGCGCCAGGAAATGCGCGGCCCAGCCCCCGCCGATGGGACCCGCGCCAAGCGTGGTGACGCGGGTGACAGAGGAAGGATCGGGATACATCTTATCGCCCCTTGAACACGGGATCGCGCCGCTCGACGAAGGCCGCCACGCCTTCCCTGGCGTCCTCCGAAGTCAGCATCCTGCGGTAGGTCGGCAGGTCGCCTTCGCGCATATGGGCGAAGGCCTGTTCCAGCGGCCGGCATTCGATTGCGCGCTGCACCTCCTTGACGCTTTGCATCGCCAGCGGCGCCGAACCGGCAATCCGGTCGGCCCATTCGCGGGCCGCATCCATTTCCTGCCCTTTCGGCACGACCTTGTTGACAAGGCCGTAGTGCGCGGCCTCCTGCGCGGTCATGCGGCGGCCCAGAAGGAACATCTCCATCGCGATGTTGTGGGGGATGCGGCGCGGCAGGCGTTGCAGCGCACCCGCGTCGGGCACGATGCCCAGCGGCATCTCCGGCAGGCCGAATTCCACGTGCTCGGCGGCGATGATCAGGTCGCAGGACAGCGCGATTTCAAAGCCGCCGCCGATGGCCAGGCCGTTCAGCGCGCAGATCACCGGCTTGTTCAGCCGCCAGTTCTCGGTCAGCCCGGCAAAGCCGCCGATCCCGTAATCCTCCTGCCACCAGTTATCGAGCTCCATCTCGCCCGCGTTCAGCGCCTTCAGGTCCCAGCCGGCGGAAAAGATCTTCTTCCCCGCGCCGGTCAGGATCGCGCACCAAAGCTCCGGGTCGTCGCGCAACTCGGCGAAGGCCCGGCCCATCTGCCGGCTCATCTCGATGTCGATGGCGTTGACCTTGGGCTTGTTCAGCGTGACTTCCAGCACGCGGCCGCGCCGCGCCGTTTCGACAAGAGACATCGGAACCCTCAGGAGAACGCGGGGATGACTTCCTTGCAGAACAGCTCCATCGAGCGTTTCTGCTCCCTGTGGCCAAGGCCGAGCGAGGCGTAGTAGATGAATTCGTCGACGCCGATCGCCTCGTACTGCTTCAGCTTGGCGATCACCTCGTCGGGCGTGCCGAACATCAGGTTGCGCGTCAGCATCTCCGGGTCGTATTCGGCGCGGTTGCCGAGCTGGTCAAAGGGGATCGAGCGCGGAAAGCCGTTTTCCACGTCGCCCATGTTCTTGAACAGGTTCTCGAACTGCGACAGCTGGCGCTGCGCCGCGCGCACCGGCACCATCCAGTCTTCCTTGCGGTCGTAAAGGGCGGTGTGGCGCATCATCGCCATCGTGGGGCGCTTCTTGCCGGGGTTGGCGGCCATCGCCTCGGCCATGCGAGCCATGTAGGTCTCGGCCTCGTCCATCCCGCGCGTGAGCGGCCAGGACTGGATGTTGCAGCCGTTCCTGACCGCGTAGTCGTAGGTCATCGGCGCGCGCGCGGCGACCCAGATCGGCACCTCCTTCTGCAGGGGCTTTGGCACCGACGTGGCCTTGGGGAAGGACCAGAACTGGCCGTTGTGCTCATAGTCGCCCTGCCAGAGCGCCTGCACGGCGGGCAGCATTTCCTGCATGTGGCGCCAGGCGTCCGATTGCTTCAGGCCAGGATGCATGCGGTCGAACTCGCGCTGGTAGGCGCCCGAACCGATGCCGAATTCGAGCCGCCCGCCCGAGATCAGGTCGAAGAAGGCCGCCTCGCCCGCCAGCTTGATCGGATGCCAGTAGGCGGCGACGGCGACAGCCGTGCCCAGGCGGATGCGGCTGGTATTCTCGGCCCACCAGGTCAGGATCGAGAAGGGGTTGGGCGCGATGGTCATCTCCAGCGCGTGGTGTTCGGCCGCCCAGGCGATGGTAAAGCCGCCCTCCTCCGCCATCTGCACCATTTCAAGCGTGTGGCGCGCGACGTCCCGCATGTCGAGCGTGTCGTCCAAGCGCTCCAGGTTGATCGCCAGCTGAAATTTCATCTCATCCCTCCCCGGATCGCTTTTGACCTCCATGTTCGCCGCTTCGCGGCCGGTGTTTGTCGGAATTTCGACACCCAAAGCGGTTTTTCGCCAACGTTTTCGTCCGTGGTGAGACCCCGGCCTTGTCTGTCAGGGCAGCTTCGCCTCGCTTCGGCGGGTCAGCCGGACCTACCCCATGAAACGCGGATCCCCGGTCGCCCATGCAACGCCGTCGCCGCGATCCATGGTTGCGAGCAGCGCCATGTCTTCCGCATCTATCTCGAATCCGAAGAGGTCGATGTTCTGGCGCATCCGCACGGGATTCAGGCTCTTGGGCAGGACCGCAAAGCCTTTCTGCACACCCCAGCGCAGCAGCACCTGCGCCTCCGTCACACCGTACTTGACGGCCATCGCCTTGAAGGGCGAACCGGCTTCGTCGCCCGCGGCGCGCATCTCGCTGGTCTTCGCGCTGCCTTGACCGGGTGCGGCACGCCACGTGGAAAGGGGCACGAGCGAGCTATAGGCGATAGGCGCGATCCCGTTTTTCGCCATGAACTCCAGAAGCTGCGGCTTCTGCGACCAGGGATGCAGCTCGATCTGATTGTACTCCGGCAACGGCAAGCCCGCGGCGCGGATCTCCTCGACATGTGCCTCGGTGTAATTGCTTACCCCGATCGACCGCGCCTTGCCCTGCGCTTTCAGATCGACCAGTGCCCGCCATTCGTTCACGCGCTCGGACCCGCCTGAGGGTGCGTGGATGAGGTAGAGATCGACGTAGTCGAGCCCGAGTGCGTCCAGTGAACCTGCGAAGGCCGCGACGGTCTCGCCGTAACCTTTCGGCTTGTCGCCCCAGGCAGGATTCCCGGGCCAGAGCTTGGTTGTCACGAAGATGTCCGAGCGGTCAAGGCCGGCATCTTCGATCCCCTCGCGGATGCCTCTGCCTACCCCCGCCTCGTTTTGATAGCCGGCAGCGGTGTCGATGTGGCGATAGCCGGCCGCGATCGCGGCGGCGACGGCAGCCGGCGCATCATCGTCTGCAATCAGGTACGTCCCGAATCCGACCGGAGGAATGCCGGCAGCTGTCTTGCTTTTCCTTGTGGAATGGTCAGTCATTTCGATCTCCGGCTAGCACCCAGATGCCCAGGGTATTTGACTTTCAGGATGATCTTTAGCTGACAAGACAGATGGTTTCTTGCTCATTGAGAGAGAACACTTGTCAATTCCTCCATACCAACGGAAAGAATGCCAAGTTGACCGCAGGCTGTGCTACCCCTTGCCCGGCGCAGAAGGATGGAGGCGTTGTGGAACCGGAACTCTCTCGGATGGCGGGCGATCTTGTGGACGCCGCGGCGACGGATGGCGTTACCAAGCTCGGGTTGGGGGATGCCGCGATCCTCTGGCGCAGTCATCCTTCCGCCATCGAGGGGTCGCTTTACCGCCCGCTCCTGTGCATGGTCATTCAGGGGGCGAAGGAGGTCATGGCAGGCACCCACCGCGTTCATTGCCCTGCCGGGCACGCCATCATCGTCAGCCATGACCTGCCGGTCCTGTCACGCATCACCGAAGCATCGCCGGACAAACCCTATGCCGCCTTCGTGCTTCCCATCGATCTTGGCCTGTTGCGCAGCTTCTATGACCTTGTTCCGGACTTCGATGACGGACAGCAGGATATGGCGGCGCTGAGATCTTACCCGGCGGACGCCGGCCTGACTGGCGCCGTCGCCCGGTTCCTTGAGCTTGTCCGTGGCGACGCGGCCGCAGCGCTTCTTGGTCCGATCCTTCTGCGCGAGATACACGCCCGTCTGCTCGTGTCCGCGCAAGGGGCCATCCTGCGGCGTTTCCTTCGCCGCGACGACCCCTCGAACCACCTCGCCAGGGCGATTGCGTCGATCCGTTCTTCCATCAACGAACCGCTGTCGGTTTCAGTTCTGGCGGCACATGCCGGCATGAGCAAGTCGTCATTCCACGCGCATTTCAAGGCAGTGACGGGCCAGACGCCCGGCCAGTACCAGAAGGATGTTCGCCTTCTCGAGGCGCGCCGGCTTATCATGGAAAGCAGCGATGCGATTTCCTCGGTCGCCTTCGATGTCGGCTACGAAAGCCCCGCACAGTTCAGCCGTGACTATTCGCGCAAGTTCGGTCAATCCCCGCGCGAAGACCGCCACCGGGGACGCGCGGGAACACGGGCGGCACCCGGCGCCGCCTGACCTTCGCGCGAAATGCCGACTGCAGGCGCGTGCCGGCAGCCCGGCGGCAGACCGCAGGGCGCACGACGCCCTTACCGCATGACGAAGGGATTGGCCATCGGCGTGTCGGAGGTGTTCACCCAGACGGTCTTCGGGCGCGTATAGTCCCACATCGCCTGAAAGCCGCTTTCGCGGCCGTAGCCCGATCCCTTGACCCCGCCAAACTCGGCGATGGGCGACACGACGCGGTAGGTGTTGATCCAGACGATGCCGGCACGGATCGCCTTGGCCATCCGCATCTGCCGCGCGCCCGAGCGGGTGAAGATGCCGGCGGCCAGCCCGTGCCTGGTGTCATTGGCCAGCCCGATCACCTCTTCCTCGGTGCGGAACCGCTGCACCGCCAGCACCGGGCCGAAAAGCTCGGTATCGACGATGTGCAGGTCCTGGCGCGGACATTCGAGGATCGTGGGCTCGTAATAGGTGCCCGGGAGCCCCGCAGGCCGCTTGCCGCCGGTCACAAGGCGCGCGCCCTCGCTGAGCGCGCGGGCGACCTCGCGTTCGATGTGGTCAAGCTGGCCCGCGGTGCAAAGCGGCCCCATCTGGGTTTCCTCGGCCAAGGGGTCGCCGATCAGGATGGTGCGCGCAATCGCGGTCATCCGTTCGAGGAATTCGTCGGCGATGTCTTCGTGCAGATAGAGCCGCGACCCCGCCACGCAGCTTTGCCCCGTCGCCCCGAAGATCCCGGCGATCGATCCGTTCACCGCGCTTTCGATGTCCGCGTCCTCGAAGACGATGAAGGGCGACTTGCCGCCAAGTTCCAGCGAGACCTCGGCAAAGTTCTCGGCCGAATTGTAAAGGACATGCCGGGCGGCGTTCGGGCCGCCGGTGAAGGAGATGCGCGCGACCAGCGAGTGCGAGGTCAGCGCCTTGCCGCACGGATCGCCGTGGCCCGAGACGATGTTGACCACACCGGGGGGAAAGCCCGCCTCTTCGATCAGCTCACCGAACTCCAGCATCGCCGCCGAGGCCTGCTCCGACGCCTTCAGCACCACGGTATTGCCCGCCGCCAGCGCGGGGCCGATCTTCACCGCCACCAGGAACAGCTGCGAGTTCCAGGGCACCACGGCGGCCACCACGCCCAGGGGTTCGCGCCGCGTGAAGACGAACAGGTCGGGCTTGTCGATGGGCAGCGTCTCGCCCGCGATCTTGTCGGCGCAGCCCGCGTAGAAATGGAAGAACTCGGCGATGTACTTCGCCTGCCAGCGGGTTTCCTTCAGCATCTTGCCGGTGTCGATCGATTCCGTCCGGCCCAGCTGCTCCGACCTCTCGGCCAGGAGATCGCCCAGCCTGCGCAGGCATTTGCCGCGCTGGCTGGGCAGCATCGAGGCCCAGGGCCCGGAGCTGAAGGCGCGGTCGGCGGCGCGCACCGCGCGGTCGACATCCGCCGCCGTAGCCTCGGGCACGCGCGACCAGACCTGCCCCGTGGCGGGGTTGATGCTGTCGAAGGTGCCGCCGTCCGAGGCATCGACCCACTCGCCGTCGATCAGCATCTTGTAGCGTTTCACGTCGGCCATCGCGCGTTTCCTCCCCAGGTCCGGTTCCATCCATACTGACCGCGCCGGGACAGATGAACTCCGAATTTTCGCCAGGCCATGGCGAAAATTGCGTATATTCGCACGGCCGCAGATGGCACGGATTGGGAAAAGGGGGGCGCGGATGCCGGAAAAGCAGGTCATCGGGGAACCGATCGTGATCAACGGACGCCGCCTTTCGCTCAGCCGGGCGATACGCGCGGGAGATTTCGTTTTCCTGACCGGGCAGGTGCCGATGAGGGACGGGGCGGTGATGACCTCGGGGACGATCGAGGACCAGACGCGCGCGGTGCTTGACGAGATCACCGCGACGCTGGCGCTGGCCGGATGCAGCCGGGATGATGTGGTCAAGGCCATGGTCTGGCTTGTCGATCGCGCCGATTTTCCGGGCTTCAACGCGGTTTATGGCGAATACTTCCCGAACGATCCACCGACCCGGTCTGCCGTGGTTTCCGATCTGCTTGTCGACGTGAAGGTCGAGGTCGAGGTCATCGCCCACAAGCCCGTGGCCCGGCCATGAACGCGGCCATGCGCGCGCCTGACGGCACCGCCCATGACCTGACCGGACCGGAGGGCGCGCCGGTGGTGGTGCTGATCCACGGCCTCGGGCTCAACCGGGCCTGCTGGCAATGGCTCGTGCCGGACCTGGCGGCGCGCTACCGGGTCCTGACCTACGATCTTCCCGGCCACGGCCAAAGCGCCGCGCCGCCGCCCTCTCCCACGCTGCGGACGCTCTCCGACCATCTGGCGGCGCTGCTGGATCACCTCGGGATCGCGCGGGCGGCGCTTGTCGGTTTCTCACTCGGCGGCATGATCGCCCGGCGCTTCGCACAGGATCACCCGGCGCGGGTGAGCGCGCTTGGCATCCTGCATTCGCCCCATCGCCGCACGCCCGCTGCGCAGGCGGCCGTCGTTGCCCGCGTCGGGCAGGCCAGGACGGAGGGGCCACAGGCAACGGTCGAGGCGGCGCTGGTGCGCTGGTTCACCGATAGCTTCCGCGCGGCCAATCCCGAGATGATGGATCTTGTGCGGTCCTGGGTCATGGCCAACGATCCGGTGGTCTATCCGTCGATCTACCGCATCCTCGCCGAAGGCGTCGACGAGGTCGTTGCGCCGAACCCGCCGATCGCCGTGCCCACGCTGGTGATCACCGGGGACGAAGATTACGGCAATGGCCCCGAGATGACCCGCGCCATCGCGGCCGAGATCGCGGGTGCCGAGGCGCTGATCCTGCCCGGCCTTCGCCACATGGCGCTGGCCGAAGACCCGCCGGCGTTGAACCGGCCGCTGGTCACCTTCCTTGACCGGCATCTGGGGGCGCGCGCATGACCGGCATCCTGAAAGGCATTCGCGTTCTGGACCTGTCCCGCATGCTGTCGGGGCCTTATTGCACGATGATGCTGGCCGATCACGGCGCCGAGGTGATCAAGATCGAGGACCGCTTCGGCGACACCAGCCGCCAGAACGGCCCCTTCCGGGACGACGACCCCGACCACGACTGGGCGGGCTATTTCGTCAGCCTGAACCGGTCGAAGAGAAGCGTGCAGATCGATCTGAAGACCGAGGCCGGCAAGGCGGCCTTCCGCGCCCTGGCCGCCACCGCCGATGTCGTGGTGGAAAACTTCCGCCCCGGCGTGATGGACCGGCTGGGGCTGTCCTGCGAAAGCCTGGCCGAGGTGAACCCGCGCCTCGTCTATGCGGCAATCCGGGGCTTCGGCGATCCGCGATCGGGCGAAAGCCCCTATCGGGACTGGCCGGCCTACGACGTGGTGGCGCAGGCGATGGGCGGGCTTGTCGCGCTGACCGGGCCGGATGCGCGGACGCCGACAAAGGTCGGCCCCGGCATCGGCGACGTCTTCGCCGGATCGCTGATGGCCTTCGCCATCCTCGCGGCGCTGCGCGAGGCCGAGGCGACCGGGCGCGGCCAGTTCGTCGATGTCGCCATGTACGATGCCATGGTCTCGCTTTGTGAACGCGCGCTCTATCTGTACGACTTCGAGGGCATCGTGCCGGGACCCGAGGGCAATGGCCATCCGCTGCTGGCGCCCTTCGGCATCTTCGCGGCCCGGGACGGGCATGTGGCACTGGGCATCGTCGACGATGCGTTCTGGGTCAGGCTGGCCACCGCGATGGGCCGGGCTGAGCTGGGCAGCGACCCGCGCTACGCCACCCGTGCGGCGCGGCGGGCCAACGCGACCAGCATCAATGCCATCGTGTCCGACTGGACCGCGGCGCGGACCAAGGTCGAGCTTGCCGGCATTCTCGGCGGCCTGGTGCCCTTCGGCCCGGTGAACACCGTGGCCGACATCGTCGCCGATCCGCATGTGGCGGCGCGCGGCATGATCGCGACGGTGCCCCATGCCGAACCGGGCCGGAGGCCCTGGCGGGTCGCGGGCAATCCGGTCAGGTTCTCCGCCCATCCCGCGCCGGACTACGCACCGCCCGAGCGCTTGGGGCAAAGCAACCCTGAGATTCTGGGCACCGCCACGGCGCCAGCCCTCGATGCCCGGGCGCTGCGCAACGCCTTCGGCGCCTTTGCCACGGGGGTCACGGTGCTGACCACCCGGCAAGCCGACGGCACGCCGCGCGGATTTACCGCGAATTCCTTCACCTCGGTCTCGCTCGACCCGCCGCTGCTGCTCGTGTGCCTGGCCAAGACGGCGCACAGCTTTGCCACCTTCATGGGCGCCGAGCATTTCGCGGTGAACGTGCTCGCGGAGCATCAGAAGGCCATATCGGGCCTTTTTGCCAGCCGGGCGCCGGACAAGTTCGACCAGTGCGCCTGGAGACCCGGCGCGCAGGACGTACCGCTGATCGACGGCGCGCTGGCGCATTTCGCCTGCGCGCGTGAAAGGCTGGTCGACGCCGGCGACCACGTCGTGCTGATCGGGCGCGTCCTCGACTTCGCCACCGCCGACGGCGATCCGCTGGGCTACTTCCGGGGCAACTATTTCTCCATCGGGCTTGAGGATCGGCTTGTCTCTGCCGTCGCCGCGGCGGGCGCCACCCGGATCGGCGCGGTCCTGAACAACCGGGGCCGCCTGCTCCTGTGCGAAGGGCCGAACGGCGCCCTGTCCGTCCCGGTCGCACGCGGGGCGAAGCCGAGCCTTGACACCCTTCGCGCCGGACTGTCGGCCGAGGGGCTGACGCCCGAGGTCGAGTTCCTCTATGCGGTCTATGAGGACCGCGAGACCGGTACCACCGGAATCTTCTACCACGGCCAGGTCGAAGGGGCGGCGCCGAAAGGTATGGTCTACCTGCCGCTCGACGCCCTGCCCTGGGACCGGGTCGCCAGCACCGCCGAACGCGCGATGCTGGAACGCTATGCCGGGGAATTCCGGCATGGATCGTTCGGCATCTATCAGGGCAATGAAATCACGGGAAAAGTCCGTCGCGTGACGGAGAGTTGAGGGAGATGATGATGCTGCCGGAATTACGCAAGGTCGTGACTTATGACGAAGACATCCACCAGGACGGCGGCCGCACCGTCGCGCCGGTGCTGCGGATGATCGGGGTCGCCGCCGTGGTCAGGAACCCCTGGCACGGAAAAGGCTTCGTCGAGGATCTCTCGCCCGAGATCAAGCGCATGGCGCCGCCGCTCGGCAAGATGCTGACCGACCGGCTGATCGCCCTGGCGGGATCGGGCGACGCGATCGAGGCCTATGGCAAGGCCGCCCTCTGCGGTACCGATTGCGAGCTGGAACATGGCTCGGCGCTGATCCACACCCTGCTTTTCGGCAACTTCTACCGCGAGGCCGTCGGAGCCAAGACCTATCTCGGCTTCACCAACACGCGCGGGCCGGCGAACACGCAGATCCAGGTGCCGCTGATGGACAAGCACGACAGCGGGCGGCGGTCGCACTACCTGACCGTGCAGTTCGCGATCCCCGACGCGCCGGGGCACGACGAACTTGTCGTGGCGCTGGGTGCCGCCACCCGCGGGCGGCCGCACCACCGCATCGGCGACCGCTATTCCGACCTTGCCGCGATGGGGCGCGACATCGAGAACCCCGCCGGCGTCTAGGTGGCCCCGCACACCGCATCACCTCAGCGCGTCGAGAGAACACCCTCAAGGCTTCGGATGACATGGGCCATGTAGGCGTCATCGTAGCCCGAGTCGTTCTCGAGGACGCTGAGGAAGGCGGCGACGCGCCCGGTCTCCATGTCCGCCATCAGGAACTGGCCGCCGTAGCCGGCGTGGCCGACCCATTTGCCATCGGTCATCAACTGGTTCGAGTAGCGGACCCAGCCGCGCGTCGCGCCGAGGATCGGCGCCGGCCGGTGCAGCGATCGCTCCAGAAACATCCGGTCGCCGACATCGGCGCCGCTGACCGCACCGCCGCGGCGGGCCAGCAGCAGGCCGAAACGGGCCAGATCGCGGGCCGACAGGCAGGCGCCGCCCGACAGGGCCGGCAGAAGGTCGGGGCTGAGCGAGATGTGAAACCCGCCCTCGTATCCCGCCGCGTCCGCGATGGCCTGCAACCGTGCCAGCGGAGGCTGATCGCCGACCGCCGCCGCGATGAGGGTGAGGACATCGGTATTGGCCGACTTGTAAAGCGCGTGCCCCGTCCGGTTCACGAGGTCGCCGCCGGTCAGGCCGGCGACGAAATCCCGCAAGGTGATCTCGGCCCGGCCGTCCGGCGGAAGCCGCCATCCCAGCGCCTCCTCCTCGGCGTAGCATCCTGACTGCGGGTCGTCGTAATCCTCGGTGAAGTCGTTCTCCACGTTCATGTCGAGAACATCCTGCACGGACGCCGCCGCATAGCCGGAACCGATCCAGGGCAGGTAGCGGACCACCGGCAGGTCGGGGTCGATCCGACCGGAAGCGACAAGTTCACCAAGGATGAGATGGGCGTGCAGCTTGGTGACCGACTGGATCGAATGCGGCCGGTCCGGACCGAAGTCACCGGCATGGGAAGAGTGCAGGACACGGTCGCCCTCGGCCACGACCAGCGCAGAAAAGGCGGGATTGCGGGTCAGGCCGGTTGCCTCGACCGCGGCCGACAGGCGGGGATCGGGGGTGTCGCGAAGGGAGAGAATGCGGCGCGCGCGGATCATCAGCATGCGCCGCCAGCGGGCATGGCCGTTGTGAAACCCCTCGCGGCGCCGGTCGGGCTGGTTCCAGCCCTGCTTGTTGTCCTTGCCAACCGTGAGGTCCGGGTTGGGAATGCTGGGCAACCCCGTCATGTCGCGGCCCATTCATGGATCAGCACGTCGACGGCGACACCGCCCTTATCGTAGACGAACAAGGGATTGATCTCCACCTCCGCCAGCACGTCGGCACGCGCCGCGACGGCTTCGGCGAAACCGGCGATCCGGGCGGCGAGGCCTGCGATGTCGACCGCTTTCGCGCCCCGGTAGCCGCCTAGAAGATGCGCCACCTTCAGACCGCGCAGCGCGGACTCGACCTCAAACGCGGTCGCGGGCAGGAGCAGTGTCGCGCTGTCGCCGATCAGTTCGGCCAGAACGCCCCCCGATCCCAGCGTCAGAGCCAGCCCGAACTGCGGATCGGAACGCACCGAAAGGATCAGTTCGGCGACGGGCCTTTCCGCCATTTCCTCGACGAGGAAGCGGTCGGTCAGCGCGGCAGGGTCGCGGGCGGCGACGGCTGCGCGCATGTCGGCGACGGCCCGGGCAACACCTGCGGCGTCGACCAACCCGACGGCTACCGCGCCGGCCTCTGACTTGTGGGCCAGCCGTGGCCCCATCATCTTCAGCACGACCGGAAATCCGACCTCGGCAGCAGCGATGGGGGCCGCCTCGCCCGCCACGACGCGCCCCTCGGGCACCGCGAGGCCAAGCGCGCTGAGCCACTGCTTGCCTTCCGCCTCCTCGATCATCCGGACATCGTTTCGGGGGACAGCCGGCAAGAGCGGCTGCGGCCGGTCAGCAGAGAGCCGGGCACGCATCGCCGACCACCTGGCAGCAGCCGCGATCGCGTTCAGCGTCTCGTCAATGCCCTGCATCGGGGCGACGGCGCGCGCGATCAGCATGTCGCGCGTCTCGGCGTCCAGGTTTTCCGGCAGCGTCGCGCAGATCGCGGCCGGGATGCCGTGGCGCCGGGCGGCCGCGCAAAAGGCGAAGGCGTCGTTCAGGTAATAGACCTTCGACTCATCCAGCCCGGCCGCCGGGTAATCCTGCACCAGAACCGCCGCATCGGCCTTCGCAAGGGCGATGGCGCGTTCGAAGACCGGGCCGGTGATCCCGGGCTGGCCCCAGATCGGCGTGGTGTAGTCGAGCGGGTTCGACACGGTCGCGATAGGGGGCAGCATCCCGGCCAGTTCGGCCTGCGCGGGTGCGTCGAAGGCGGGAAAGTCGAGCCCGATGATCTCGGCGTGGTCGGCCAGCATGGTCGCCCCGCCGCCCGAACAGGTGAAGCCGGCGACCCGGGGGCCGGCGGGCGCACCAGAGACGCAGATAAACTTCAACGTTTCAAGAAGTTCCGACGGGTTCTTGACCCGGATCACCCCGGAACGGTCGAACAGCGCGTTGTGCAGATCGTCGGCGCCTGAAAGCGAGCCGGTGTGGCTGACGGTCAGGCGTGCGCCGATCCGCGATGACCCGGTCTTGAGCGCGACCACCGGCACCCCCCGGTCCAGCGCCTTCAGGCAGGCGGCCTCGAAGCTGCGCACGTCGCGCAGGCCTTCGATGTGAACGCCGATGGCGCGGACGGCGGGATGGTCGGCAAGGTGGTCGATGAAATCCTCGATCGTCAGGACCGATTGATTGCCGCCCGAAATCATGTGCGTCAGCGGCAGCGACCGCTGGGCCATGGTGATGTCGGAAGAAAGCATCCCCGACTGGGTGATGATCGCCGCGCCCCAGCCGGGGCAGGTGCCGCCATGGGCAAAGGGCCAGAGCGCCGCGCCGTCGAGGTAGTTGATCATGCCGTAGCAGTTGGGCCCGATCAGGGCCATGTCGCCGGTCGCCTCGATCAGGCGGCGTTCCAGCTCTGCCCCCGTCGCGCCGGCCTCGCGGAAGCCGGCGGTGTAGCAGACGATGCCGCCCGCGCCCATCCGGGCAAGTTCGGCCACGGCCTCCACCGCAGCGGGTGCGGGCACGGCCAGAAAGACCGCGTCCGGTGCCTCCGGCAGGTCGGCGAGGCTGCGGAAGCAGGGATGGCCGCCAAGCGCGTCGCGCCGGGGATTGACCGCCCAGATAGCGCCGCGAAAGCCGCGCCGTTCGGCCTCTCCGATCGCGACCTCGGCGTCACGCCCGCCGACGAAGGCGATGTGGCGCGGCGACAGGAGCCGGGTCAGGTTGGCACGGCGGGCGGGCGTCATGCTCCGAGCGGCCTCAGGATCGCGCGGGTGATGATGTGGCGCTGGATCTCGGAGGTTCCATCCCAGATGCGTTCGATCCGCGCGTCGCGCCACATCCGCTGGACGGGCAATTCCTCCATCAACCCCATGCCGCCGTAGATCTGCACGGTGTCGTCGGCGACCCGGTTCAGCATCTCGGAGCAATAGACCTTGACCATTGCGGCGTCGCTGTCGGTCATGATCCCCTGGTCCGCGCGGCGCACCGTGTCGGCGACCAGCAGATCGCCGGTGCGAAGCCCGATCGCCATGTCGGCCAGACGGAAGCCCGTGGCCTGGAACTGGCCGATCGGCTGGCCGAACTGCTTGCGGGTGGCGCACCAGTCGGTCGCCATCTCGATCAGCCGTTCCGCCTTGCCGCAGCAGGTCGCGCCGATCCAGACCCGCCCCATGCCCAGCCACTTGCCCGCCAGTTCAAAGCCCCTGCCCTCTTCGCCCAACACCTGGCCGGGGCCGAGGCGCACGCGGTCGAAGATCAGCTCATAAGTCTTGTAGCCACGGTTCGAGACGCACTTGGTGCCCTCACGGAAGGTCACGCCGGGCCTGTCGCGATCGACGAGGAAGGCGGTGATGCGTTTGCGCGGCCCGCGCTTGGTTTCGTCCATGCCGGTGACGGCGAAGACGATGGCGAAATCGGCCATCGTCGGGGCCGAGATGAAATGCTTCATCCCGTCCAGGATCCAGTCGTCGCCGTCCTTGCGCGCGCGGGTCTGCATCCCCATCGCATCCGATCCCGCGCCCGGCTCGGTCAGCCCGAACAACTCGCGCTTTTCGCCCGTGACGCAGGGCATGAGGTAGGTGCCGACCTGATCGCCCTCGCAGGCCAGAAGCAGTTCCGTCGGCCGGGCGACCCAGGAATGCAGCGCGTGGCTGGTGCGCCCGAATTCCCGCTCTATGATCGACATCTGGGTATAGTTGAGCCCCCCCCCGCCGACCCGTTCCGGCAGGTTGGCGGCGAAGAGGCCAAGTTCCTTCGACTTCGCCTCGATCTCGCGCCCGATCTCCTCAGGCACTTCGCCCAGGCGGTCGACCAGGTCTTCGTGCGGGATCACCTCACGCTCGAAGAAGGCACGGACAGAGGCGCGCAGAAGCTCGTCCTCGTGCGAGTGAACTACGGTCATCAGGTCTCTCCGGAAGCGGAATTGCGGCTGCGGCGCGCGTTCAGCGCCTGGATGAGGAAGAAGATCAGGGTGACGGCGATCAGCACCACGGCGGCGGCCGCGACCGTGGGGTCGGTGTTCTCGCGGATGCCGTTCCACATGCGACGGGGCAGCGTGTAGACGCTGAACTTGGACAGGAACAGCGTCACGACGATCTCGTCCCAGGACGCGATGAAGGCAAAGATCGCCCCTGCGAGGACGCCCGGCCGGATCGACGGCAGGATCACCCGCCGCATCGTCGTCCAGTTCGAGGCGCCCAGATTGCGCGAAGCCTGCTCAAGCCGCGGATCGAACCCGGCGAGCGAGGCCGATACCGTGATCAGGACCAGCGGCGCGGCCAGGACCGTGTGGGCGAGGATCAGCCCGGCATAGGTGTCGATCAGGCCCAGGGGCACCATCAGCCGGTAGAAGGCCATTGCAGAAATGATCGGCGGCACGACCAGCGGAAGAAGCAGGAAGGCGCGCACCACCTCGCCCCATCTCGACGCCACCCGCCACAGACCGATGGCGCAGAACGTGCCGAGCGCGGTTGCCAGCACCGCGACGGAAAGGCCGATCACGGTGCTTTGCCAGAAGCTCGACATCCACTCTTCGGAGGTGAAGAGCTTTTCGAAATGCCTGGCGGAATAGTCGCCCTTCGGCATCGAAAGAAAGCCCTTGGGTGTCAGCGAAACCGGAATGGCGACCAGCGCCGGCGCGACCAGGAAAAGCAGGATGAGCCACGCCCCGTAACGGTTCAGGATGGCCGGCAGGCCCGGTTTCATGCCTTGGCCCCCCCGAAGACGGTCGAAAGCTTCATGAAGCGCGACATGACGAAGAGAAGGGCAAGAACCCCGAAGAGCATCAGCGCCGCCAGCATCGCCGCCGTGCCCCAGCGGAGCGTCACGAGAATCTGGACCGAGATGTATTCGGCGACCATAAGCACCTTGCCGCCGCCCAGGATCGCAGGCGTCACGTAAAAGCCGAGCGACAGGATGAAGACCAGAAGCGCCGCCGCCACGAGGCCGGGTTTCGTCAGCGGCAGGTAGATGCGCCAGAATGTCTGGGTGCCGGTCGCGCCCAGGCTGCGCGATGCCGCCAGCACCCGCGTGTCGATGTTCTGCATCGAGGCCAGAAGCGGCAGGACGGCGTAGGGGATCATGTAATGCACCATGCCGATCAGCACGCCAAGCTCGTTGCGCATGAATTCGATGGGCTGGGCGATGAGGCCGATACCCAGAAGCGTCTCGTTGACCAGCCCCTTGCGGCCGAGAAGCATGAGCCAGCTGAACGTGCGCACCAGGACCGAGATCCAGAACGAGACGAGGAGAAGGCCGAGCATCCGGTTGCGGCTGCCCTGTGCGACATGGACCATGGCGTAGGCGATGGAATAGCCGAGGACCACCGAGAAGGCGGTGGTGATTACGCAGATGCGGATGGTCGTCCAGAGAATGCCGGCGAGGTTGTCCGAGGTGACGAGCGCGGCGTAGTTGCCAAGGCCCGGCTCGGGGTCGGTCACGCTCAGCCACAGGATGTTGGCGATGGGGCCGAGGAAAAGCGCCACCACCAGCGCAAGGAACGGCAGGACCAGAAGCCAGCCGGTACCGAAGCGTGTGAGGGGCGAGCCGTTCATCCGGGGCGATTCCTTCGCGTGGAAAAGGGGCGGGGCCCGAAGGCCCTGCCAGGTGACAGACCCGGCGGCGCGGGAGCGGCGCCGCCGGGATCGAGGATCAGGAGATCGCCTCGAGGAAGGCGTTGACGGCGTCGCCGCCGTTCTCGCCCCACCAGGTCGGATCGTTGTAGACGATCCCGTCGATGTTCATCGCCGAGGTGATGGCATAGGGTTGCTGATCCTCGGGGATCTGGGCGAAGGCTTCGGGGTTCGACGGCGTCATGCCGAGGCAACCGAGAAGCGTGAGCTGCGAGGGAACGGACTGCGCGGTGGCGATGAACTTCATCACCGCCTCTCGCCCGGCGGGGTTGCCCTTCGGCACGATATAGGCGCCCGGCATGGCAAGCGCCTCGTTCATCACCAGCTTGTAGCGGCCGTCGGTGTCCATCTCGATGTTGCGGCCGCGGTTCTGCCAGATCATGCCCATGGACACCTCGCCGTTGACCACCATCGAATGCGCCTCGGAGCCCGAGCCCCAGTAGAGGCTGTCGTCCTTGATCGACTTGATCTTGGCGAGCGCCCGGTCCATGTCGAGGGGGTAGAGCGCATCCTTGGCCACGCCGTCGGCCAGAAGCGCGCCTTCAAGCGCCCCGTTCGCCCATTTGTAGAGCGACCGCTTGCCGGGAAACTTCGCGGTGTCGAAGAAGTCGGCCCAGTTTTTCGGCGGATTGTCCCCGTAGGCTTCGGTATCGTAGACGAAGGCATAGCCGTAGAGAATGATCGAAACGCCGTGCTCCAGCGCGTATTGCGGCAGCGTCCGGTCCTTCGAGACGATGTCGTAGTCGATCGGTTCGAGATGCCCCGAGGGGCCAAGCGCCACGGCGTCGAAAAGGTCGGCGTCGCAGACGTCCGCCGTGACGTTGCCGCTGTCGACCATTTCCTTGATCTTGCCCTGAAGCGGACCCGACGTGTCGAACTTCAGCGGCATCCCGGTTTCAGCGGTGAAGGGATCGCCGATGGCCTTGCCGTGGCATTCCTCGGACTGGCCGCCCCAGTTCCACATCACGATCTCGTTCGCCGCCGCTTCCGCGTCACCGGCGATCACGGCCTGCGTGGCGATGCCGGCCATGCCGCAGAGCACGAGGAAGGTGCGCCGGTCCATCCGGCCTTCCTTGAACGCCTTTGCACCCTCCTGTGCGGCTTCACGCATGAATTGCTTGTCGTGCATTCCAGGTCTCCTCCATGTTGATCGGGCTTGCCGCCCGGTCGTTCGCGGGGTCTGTTCCGCCCTCCCCGCTACGGGTCGTCAGTCCCTTTCCAGCGGCACCGCCGCCGTGTCGGACCAGCTGAGGTCCACCTCGGCGCCCTCGGCCATGGCCGCGCCGCCGCGCCAGGCGTCGACGTCGACCTCGATCTCGTCCATGCCCGGCACCGCAACGTCGTACTTCAGGATCGAACCGAAGTAGGTGATGGCCCGGATGGTCCCGCTGACCATGTTCGGCCCCTGGCCCTGCCCTTTCGGCGCGATCTCGATCTTTTCGGGTCGGAGCGCATGGAGCGTGCCGTCCCTGGTCAGGAAGTTCGACTTGCCCAGAAAGCTGGCCGCGAACGCGGTGCGCGGCCTCTGGTACAGCTCCTGCGGCGTGCCCACCTGCTCGATGCGGCCGTTCTGCATGATCACGATGCGGTCGGACATCGACAGCGCCTCTTCCTGATCATGGGTCACGTAGATGAAGGTGGTGCCGACCCGGCGGTGAATGTCCTTGAGCTGGTCCTGCACCTCGATGCGCAGCTTCTTGTCGAGCGCCCCCAGCGGCTCGTCGAGAAGCAGCACCGGCGGCGCGAAGCACAGTGCACGGGCCAGCGCGACGCGTTGCTGCTGGCCGCCCGACAACTGCCGTGGCAGGCGGTGGCCGAAGTCCCGAAGCTGCACCAGCTCCAGCATCTCGTCGACGCGCCGGTCGATCTCGGCCCGGGGGCGCCGACGCACGTCGAGGGGGTAGGCGATGTTCTGGCGCACCGTCATGTGCGGGAACAGCGCGTAGCCCTGGAACACCATCCCGAAATTGCGTTTCTCGGGCGGCATGCCGGCGATGGATGCGCCGTCAAGCAGGATGTCGCCCGAGGTGATGTCGAGAAACCCCGCGATCATCATCAGAAGCGTGGTCTTGCCCGAGCCCGACGGCCCGAGCAGGGTCAGGAACTCGCCACGCCGGATGTCGAGATCGATGTCCTCGGCAGCCGTGAAGGTTCCGAAGCGCTTGGTCAGCGCCCGCAACCTCAGCCCCGGCAAGGCGGCGACCTCGCTCATGCTGCGTTCGCGCCGCGCAGCTTCAGCTTGTTGCGCGCCTCCTGCGGGGTCAGGACGCGCGCGCCCATCGCCTCGATGATCGTGCGGGCGCGTTCGACAAGCTGGGCATTGGTGGCGAGCACGCCTTTCGAGAGATAGATGTTGTCCTCGAGCCCGACACGGACATTGCCGCCCAGCGACACGGCGGCGGCGACCATCGGCATCTGCATCCGGCTGATGCCGAAGCTGGCCCAGCTTGCACCGGCCGGCAGTTGCGCCTTCATCGCGGCCATCGTCTCGACCGTCTGGTCGGCGCCCCAGGGGATGCCAAGGCACAGCTGGAACATCGGCGGCGCGGCGATCAGCCCCTCGTCCACCATCGCCCTGGCGAAACGGATGTGGCCAAGGTCGAAGACCTCAAGCTCGGGCTTGACGCCCCATTCCTTCGTCAGCGCGGCCATGCGGCGCAGGATCGGCGGCGTCGAGATGTAGATCGTGTCGTCGTTGCCGAAGTTCAGCGTCCCGCAGTCGAGCGAACAGATCTCCGGCAGACAGTCCTTCACATGCGCCAGCCGTTCGTCGGGGCCGATCATGTCGGTGCCGGGGCCGGGCATGGCCCAATCCTCCTTCGAAGGCACCCAGTCGCCGCCCATCCCGGCGGTCAGGTTGATGACGACATCGGTGCCGCTGTCGCGCACCCGGTCCACGACCTCGCGGAACAGTCCCGGGTCGCGCGACCCCTTCCCGGTTTCGGGGTCGCGGACATGGATATGGGCACAGGAGGCGCCCGCCTTCGCAGCCTCGATCGCCTCGCGCGCGATTGCCTCGGGCGTCACCGGAACATGCGGGCTGATGTTGGTCGTCGCCCCGGCCCCGGTGACAGCACAGGTCAGGACCACCTCGAAATTCATGCGCCTCTCCTCCCTGTTTTTCTTCATCTTGTGGCGCGGAAGGCTATTTCCTGTCAGTTTTTCGACTGATATGCTGCCTCCATGTCGAAAATACGCACTTCCCGGCCAGCCCCGCCCCCTGCCCCCGGTCAGCCCGCGGCGCCCGTGACGCGGGTCGCCTTTCTGGTCGTGCCGCGTTTCAACATGACCACGATGATGACGATGATCGAGGTGATGCGGATCGCCAATTACCTGTCTCCGTCGCCGCTCTATCGATGGGAGGTGCTGTCCTTCGACGGAGAAGAGATCACCGCATCGAACGGGTTCACCGTGCGTGCGCAGAAGCCGGACGAACATGTGCACCGGAACGAGACGATCTTCGTGCTGGGCTCCTGGAACGCCGAGACCTATCGGAACCCGCAGACCCTGGCCTGGATCCGGCGTCAGGCGCGGGGCGGCCAGCGCATCTGTTCGGTCGAGCTCGGCTGCTATCTCGTGGCGCGGGCCGGGCTTCTGGCGGGCAAGCGCGCGACGACGCACTGGTCATGGATGTCCGGCTTCGGCGAGCAGTTTGACGAAATAACGGTCACGGAGCAGCTGTTCACGATGGATGGCCAGATGATGACCTGTTCGGGCGGCCTTGCCGGTGTCGACCTGATGCTTCGACTCGTGGGTGATGCGCACGGGGAACGGCTGGCCGGCGAGATCGCGGACCAGATGCTCTATCACCCGATCCGGCCCGGCACGGCGCCGCAGCGGCGCACCATGGGGCGCGGCATGGAAACCCTTGCCCCGATGGTGCGCGAGGCGATCCATCTGATCGAAAAGAACATCGCGGAACCCATGGCCGTACCCGCGATTGCCGAACATCTCGGGGTGTCGCAGCGGCAGCTGGAACGGCAGTTCAAGGCGAGCATCGGCTGCACGGTGGTGCAGTTCGGCCTGCTCCTGCGGCTGCAACACGCGCGGGTCCTCTTGATCGCGACCGATCTGTCGGTGCGCGAGATCGCCACGGCCTCGGGGTTCAACACGCTGTCCCACTTTGCCTTTTCCTTCGGCAAGTGCTTTGGCCGCAGGCCCTCGGACTACCGTCAGGCCTGGCCGGAGCAGGATGCGACCCCGAGCTGGCCCGGAACCTTGTCGAAGTTCCTGGAAGCGCTGGAGAACCGGGGCAGTGCCAAGCCGATGCAGATCCTCAGGAAGACGAGCGGGTAAGACGAACGGGCGGCGTTGCCTGCGCTGCCGGGGGCGCGATGGAGCATGGCGCAAGCGGCCCGCAACCCGATCCTCTCGGGGATATCCCGTCCCGGTCGGCCGAAGGGGCGCCATGCGGGCGGCGCAAGGCAGACAGGGCGTCCGCTCCGTGCTATCATGTCCCATCCCTTCAGGGATCTGCCATCACAGGGGAGCGCGCCATGTCCTCACAGGCAGACCACGACGCCTGGAGCGCGGGCCAGAACTACGAACAGTACATGGGCCGCTGGAGCCGCATTGTCGCCTCCGGGTTTCTTGACTGGCTGGACGCGCCCGAGGGGGCCGACTGGCTTGAAGTCGGATGCGGAACCGGGGCGCTGACTTCGGCCATCCTGCGGGAATGCGCGCCGAACTCGATCCTGGCCACAGACGCATCCGAGGACTTCATCGCCCATGCACGCGGAACGATCGGCGACCCGAGGGCCAGCTTCCGCTCTGCCGATGCCCGGCACCTGCCGGCAGAGGACAGCAGCGTGGATATCGTCACCTCTGCCCTGGTGCTCAATTTCGTGCCGGATCGCCCGGCGGCCCTGAAGGAAATGCAGCGTGTCCTGCGTCCGGGCGGCCTGCTGTCATTCTACGTCTGGGACTATCCCGGTGGCGGGATCGGGTTCATCGATGCGTTCTGGAAGGCGGCGGCATCACTCGATCCGACGGCGGCCGATCTGGACGAGGGGACACGGTTTCCCTTCTGCACGGCGGAGGGGCTCGCCGGTCTTTGTGCGCAGGCCGGAATCGACGCGCCCGCGATTGCGCCGATCGAGATCACGACCGAGTTTCCCGGCTTCGAGGCGTTCTGGCATCCCTTCACGCTGGGCGCCGGCCCGGCGCCGGGATACTGCATGAGCTTGCCGGAGGATCGGCGCGAAGCCTTGAAATCGAGGCTGTCCGAGACGCTGGGTGCGGTTGGACCCCTTCGCCTCACCGCGCGGGCCTGGGCCGTGAAATCGGCAGTGCCCGGCTAGGGTCCGAACCCGGACTCGGGACTCCTCGCGGTGTCTTGTCCTCGGTCATCCCCCGAATGGGGAGGCGGCCGTGAAGGGCAGGCCCGGCGCGAAGGGCGCGGAGCTTGCGGACGGTCCGGTCAGGGCCCGGAACCGTGCCGCCGGTTGTCCGAACTCGGGGGGCGAACCTGACCGGGCACGCATTGGGGCGCCCGGATGTCCGGGCGCCCTGTTCAGGTTTGTCTGCGCTTGGAGCGGCGGGTCAGTTGCGGTCCGATCCGCCTTCGCGAGCGGTTTCGGCGCCGTATTCGGGCGCGGCGAAGTCGTGGCGGTTGACGCCACCGGCGTTATGGGCGGCGTGGAACTTGCGCAGGCGCAGCGCCTCCGCGGGCGCGTCCGCCGCCGCGATTTCGCCGACCTGAACCGGCGTGTAGATGCCTTCCGCCACACTGGCCGCGCGTTCAAGCTGGCTGGGGGCCGCGAAGGCAGGGGCTGCCACCAGCAGCGCGAGGGTGGAGAGGGTGAGATGCGACGTCATGGTCTTTCCTTTCTGTATTCGCTGGTTCCGCCAGCGATCCGGGCCGGCAAGGCCGGCAGTGCGGCAGTGAAGGTGGGAGATTGCCCCTGTCAGGCTGCGCCGCGCGCGGCGGGATAGCCCGCCACGGCGAGGATCGCCTCGATCTCGGCGCGTGCAGCCGAAGTCTCGACCTCGACCTTGCGGTTCTCGGGGTCGGCGTCGATCACCGCGCCCCGGTCGACCGACTGGATCGCCTTCGTCACGCTCCGGGCGCAGCCGGAGCAGGTCATGTTCTCGATGTGGAATTGCAAGTTTGCCTCCTGTGTTCGCTTGGCAATCGGACATCTGGGCGTTCCCAGCATGGGAGGGTCAAGGGAACGGCGCGGATTTTTTCCGGGGCTGCACGGGCGGCGGCACGGGCGGCGGCATGGGCGGCGGCATGGGCGCCCGCTCCAGCCCGCAAGGGGAGATTTCATCGCTTGACCCTCCCATGATGGGAGATCCCATGTCTGTGCGCATCACCGCTCATCCGAAGGGAATCAGCCATGAATGCGCCAGCCAGCTTCAGCCGGAAGACCGTCTCCCTCCCCATCGAGGGCATGACCTGCGCCTCCTGCGTGGGGCGCGTCGAACGGGCCCTGAGGGGTGTCGCCGGCGTCCTCGACGCCAGCGTCAACCTCGCATCCGAGCGTGCCGAGGTCCGCCTTGCCGGAGCCGCCGATCGCGCCGGTCTGATCCGCGCGGTCGAGGACGCGGGCTACACCGTCAGCGCCGCGACGGTCGAACTCGCCATCGAGGGCATGACCTGTGCGTCCTGCGTGGGGCGCGTCGAGCGCGCGCTGCGCGCCGTGCCGGGCGTCACCGGGGCGAGCGTCAACCTCGCCACCGAGCGCGCCACGGTGAAGGGCAGCGCCGATGCCGCCACGCTGATCGCGGCGGTGGCCGATGTCGGCTACGAGGCCCGCCCGGTGGATCGCAGCGGCGCCGCCAATGCCGAGACCGAGGCCCAGAAAGCGGAGGAGCGCCGTGTCCTGTCGCGTGACCTGGCGATCGCCGCGGGCCTCACCCTGCCGGTCTTCGCGCTCGAGATGGGCAGCCATGTCATCCCCGGAATGCACCACCTGATCGCCTCGACCATCGGCATGGGGACAAGCTGGCTGATCCAGTTCGCGCTGACGACGCTTGTCCTTGCCGTCCCCGGCTTCCGCTTCTACCGCAAGGGGATCCCCGCGCTGCTGCGTGCCGCGCCGGACATGAACAGCCTGGTCGCCGTCGGCACGCTGGCGGCCTATGCCTATTCGCTGGTCGCGACCTTCGCGCCGGGCCTGCTGCCCGCCGGCACGGTCAACGTCTACTACGAGGCCGCGGCCGTCATCGTCACGCTGATCCTTCTGGGCCGCGTCCTCGAGGCGCGGGCCAAGGGCCGGACATCCGAGGCGATCAAGCGGCTTGTCGGGCTGCAGGCCAGGACCGCCCGCGTGCGGCGCGGTGCGACCGTCAGCGAGATCGAGGTTGCCGACGTCGCCCCCGGCGACATCGTCGAGGTGCGCCCGGGCGAACGGGTGCCGGTCGACGGCGAGGTGGTCGAGGGCGAAAGCTGGATCGACGAGAGCATGATCACCGGCGAGCCGATCCCGGTCGCCAAGTCCGCGGGCGCGACGGTGACGGGCGGCACGGTCAACCAGACCGGCGCCTTCGCCTTCCGCGCCACGGCTGTGGGCGGCGACACGATGCTCGCCCAGATCATCCGCATGGTCGAGGAGGCGCAGGGGGCAAAGCTGCCGATCCAGGGTCTCGTCGACAGGATAACGATGTGGTTCGTGCCGGCGGTGATGACGCTCGCGGCGCTGACCTTCGGCGTCTGGTTCTTCTTCGGACCCGACCCGGCGCTGACCTTCGGCCTGGTGAACGCGGTCGCCGTCCTGATCATCGCCTGCCCCTGTGCGATGGGGCTGGCCACGCCGACCTCGATCATGGTCGGCACGGGGCGCGGCGCGGAACTGGGCGTCCTCTTCCGCAAGGGCGATGCGCTGCAGGGTCTGCAGGAGGCCCGCGTGGTCGCGCTCGACAAGACCGGCACACTGACGATGGGCAAGCCGACGCTCACCGACCTCGTGCTGTCGGACGGGTTCAACCGCGCCGAGGTGCTGTCCCGGATCGCCGCCGTCGAGGCGAAGTCGGAACATCCGATCGCGCGCGCCATCGTCGAGGCGGCCGGGGCCGAGGGGCTGGCCCTGCCCCCGCTCGCCTTGTTCGAGAGCGTGACGGGGTTCGGTGTCAATGCCGAGGCTGGCGGGGTCCGTGTCGAGATCGGCGCCGACCGCTACATGGCGAAGCTCGGCCATGACGTGAGCGCCTTCGCGGCCACGGCGGCCCGGCTTGCGGACGAAGGCAAGTCGCCGCTCTACGCCGCCATCGGCGGGCACACGGCCGCGATCATCGCGGTGGCCGACCCGA
The DNA here is from genome assembly GCF_025380365.1 of Albidovulum sediminis. GTDB lineage: Bacteria > Pseudomonadota > Alphaproteobacteria > Rhodobacterales > Rhodobacteraceae > Albidovulum > Albidovulum sediminis. The sequence goes on along the minus strand of NZ_JAOCQF010000001.1, from coordinate 327,921 downwards.
TCAAGGAGACGACGCCCGAGGCGATCCGCGCGCTGCACGGCCTTGGCCTGAAGGTCGCGATGATCACCGGCGACAACCGCCGCACGGCCGAGGCCATCGCCCGCCGGCTCGGCATCGACGAGGTGGTGGCCGAGGTGCTGCCCGACGGCAAGGTCGCGGCGATCAGGCGGCTGAAGGCGCTCGGACCCGTGGCCTTCGTCGGCGACGGCATCAACGACGCCCCGGCGCTGGCCGAGGCCGACGTGGGCCTTGCCATCGGCACCGGCACCGACGTGGCCATCGAGGCCGCCGACGTGGTGCTGATGTCGGGCAGCCTGAAGGGCGTGCCGAACGCCATCGCGCTCTCCCGCGCGACGATGCGCAACATCCGCCAGAACCTGTTTTGGGCCTTCGCCTACAATGCCGCGCTGATCCCGGTCGCCGCCGGCGCCCTCTGGCCCGTCTCGGGCATCCTTCTGTCGCCCGTCTTCGCGGCAGGCGCGATGGCGCTGTCCTCGGTCTTCGTGCTCGGCAACGCGCTCCGCCTCCGCCGCGTCAGGGCGCCGATGCACGACACCGCCCGCGCCGCGCACTGACGGCCCCCGCGCCCCCGGCCCGGCCGGGGGCGCCCCCAAGATCCAGCACGAGGAGACCTCTCACGACCGGCACCGTCATCGTCTATGCCACCCCGACCTGCCCCGCGCCGGACCGGCCGCGATTGCAGCGCTGCCCTGCCCAGACAGCGCCCAGAACGATGGCCGCGCCGACCGCCTGCACGGCCGAGAGGGACTGACCCAGCCACACCCAGCCCAGGATCACCGCGGTCACGGGGCTCATCATGCCGAGCATGGAGACCGCGCCGGGTTCCAGCCTTGCGACACCACGGAACCAGATCGCATATGTCGCGGCGGCCCCGACGAGGCCGAGCCAGGCGAGACCGGCGAGGTTCGATGCCGAAAGAGGCGGCAGCGGAGGCTCGAGCAAAAGCGCGAGCGGCAGAAGGATCAGGCCGCCGGCGGTCAGTTGCCAGGCGGTGAAGCTGAGAGAGGAGACGGGCGGCTGCCATTTCCGGCTGAGAACCGTGCCCGCCGCCATGGAAGCCGCGCCGCCAAGGCCGGCCGCGATGCCCATGGGGTCGAGCGCGGAGTCGGGGTCGATCAGCAGCAGCGCCACGCCCAGCGCCCCCGTGGCGGCCGCGGCGACCGCCCCCGCCCGGATCGGAGTCCCGAGCCACCCGCGCGCCATCAGGATGACCATCATCGCCTGCAGCGATCCCAGCGTGGCCGCGACCCCGCCAGGAAGCCTGTAGGCCGCCACGAACAGCAGCACCCAGAACAACGCGAAGTTCAGGCTGCCGAGCAGGAAGGCCCGTCCGAGCCAGGCGCGCGGCGGCAGGCAGCGCGTGAGAGCGAGCAGCAGCAGCCCCGCGGGCAGCGCGCGAAGTGCAGCGAGGGTGACGGGATGCCCCGCGGGCAGTGCCTCGGTCGTGACGAGATAGGTGCTGCCCCAGACCGCCGGGGCAAGCGAAGTGAACAGGATATCGGTGGTACGAGACATCGGCACGGTCTCCGGAACAGGCTCACCAGAGCCGGAAAAGGGGATGCGCGGACGTTCCGGCCACGGATCGAGGCCGATGTCGCGCAGGATGTGGGACGGCAGGTCGCAGAGCACGCCCCTGGACCCGCGGTGGCACCTCCGGTGGCTGCGGCGGAAGGGAAGGACGGCCATGAAGGTCCCCTTCAGGCGACAAGACGGAGGTCGGCGCGCAGCTGTGCGGCCAGGTCCTCGCGCGGGCCGTTGACGAGGCGGGTGCCCGTCTCGCGGACAATGAGGGCCGGGATCGAGCGGACGTGGAGCGTGCGGGCGCGCTGGCGGTCAGCCTCGACGGCGCGGACCGTGACAGGGTCGTCGAACGCCTCCGCGAAGGCCGTGGCGTCGAGGCCCAGGTCCCGTGCGGCGCTCAGAACGACCTCCGCGTCCGCGACGTTGCGCGCTTCGCCCAGATGCATCTGCTGGAGCCGGTCGAACATGTCCCAGTGCGCGGCCTGCCCCGCGAGCCGCTCCGCCGCCTTGCACCCGCGCGCGGCCGTCATCCCGTGCGGATACTCGAATGGCGCGGCGCGCATCGCGTCGATGGCGACACGTTCCGGCCGGTCGCTGGCGCGGCGGCACGCGGCCCAGTGGCCAAGGATGGTCTCGCGCGCGTCCCGGGGCGTGCCCCAGCGCGCGGCCATCTCGGCGCGGCTGGCCTGCAGGACGAAGGTCCGGTGCCGCAGGTCGAGATCGAACTCGTCGGCCAGGCTGCGTACGCGCGACGAGATGTTGAAGCACCAGCAACAGACGACGTCGTGAAAGAAGTCGATGGTGAGCGAGGCCATCACGCAGCCTCCTCGGCCGGGCTGGCCACGGCCAGCCGCGCGGCGATCCGGGCCACATGGGCGCCCTGGAAGCGCGCGCCGGCCAGATCGGTTTCGGTGGGCACAAGGGCCCCGTCGGCACCGGCGATGGTGCCGGCGCCATAGGGGGCGCCGCCGACGATGCCCCCGGCAGACTTCTGTCCCGAAAAGGTGTAAGGCATGCCCGCGATCAGCATCCCGAAATGCTGGAGCGGGATCTGGGTGGACAGCAGCGTCGCCTCGTGCCCGCCATGCTGCGAGCCGGTGGAGGTGAAGACCGCGGCCACCTTGCCGACCAGCGCATTGCGCGCCCAGAGCCCGCCGGCCCGGTCGAGGAACGACTTCATCTGCCCGGCCATCATGCCGAAGAGCGTCGGTGTGCCGAAGATGATGGCATCGTAGGTTTCCAGATCGGCAGGGGTCGCAACGGGCGTATCGTCCGCGACGAAACCGGCCTTCTGCCGGACATCTTCAGGGACGGTTTCGGGCACGCGCCGCAGGTCCACCCGGGTGCCGGGCACGCTGCGGGCGCCCTCGGCCTCGGCCTGCGCAAGGGCACGGACGTGGCCGTAGCTGGAATAGTAGAGTATCAGGACGCGGGTCATGGGATCCTCATCAGGCTTCGGGTTTCGGTGCCCGGGAGGATGGGAGATCGGTCGCGCCGGAATAACCCGCCGGCGCTCACTTCATTCTTTACGCAGGTTGAATGATGTCAGGGGTCCAGCGCCGCGCGGAGATGGTCGAGAAACGCCGTCACGCGCGCATCCATCCCCAGCCGCGAGGTCGCCACCGCGAAGATGTCCGGCGCCGGAAGCTCCCAGTCCGGCAGGACGCGGACCAGCTCCTTGCGCGCCTCGGGCTGCTTCGAGACGAAGTCCGGCAGCGTTCCGATACCCTGACCCGCGATCAGCAGATCGCGCAGCACAAGGCTGTTGCCCACGCGGACCGGTGGATCGAGGTCAACCGAGGTCGAACCGGAAGGGCCGTTCAGCACCCACGAGGTCAGGTGATCCGCGAGGAGGAAACCGATCACCCTGTGACCTGCGATGTCCTCCGGCGTCTGCGGAACGCCGGCCCGCGCAAGATAGGCGGGTGCGGCGAAGATCCGTTGCCGCATCGTCCCGATCTTGCGCGCCACGAGCGCCGAGTCCGGCATGGCGGCCCGAATGCGGATCGAGACGTCGAAACCGCCCTCGACCATGTCGACCACCCGGTCGTCCATCGAGAGAGTGAGACGAAGATCCGGATAAGCCCCCAGGAACGAGGGCAGCATCGCCGCGATGATCGTCTGCCCGAAGGAACTGGAGGCGTTCACCTTCAGATGGCCCCGCACGACGCCGGAACCCTCGCGGATGCGGGTTTCGACCTGGCTCACGGCGTCGAGGATGCCCGACGCTTCGTCGTAGTAAAGCCGGCCGGCATCGGTCAGCGACATGGATCGTGTCGTGCGCGTGAGGAGACTTGTCCCGAGACCTTCCTCCAGCAGCTTGATCTCGCGGCTCAGAAGCGCGGGCGAGACGCCAAGGTCTTCCGCCGCACGCGCGAAACTGCCGCGTTCGACGATGCGGCGGAAGGCATGCATGACGGATAGCTTGTCCATCTCGGGCGGGATCCCCTCGGGTGTTTCCGCAATCCTGAACCAAAGGCTTTCCCGACACAACAAAGGGGGACCGGGAAACAGGACCGGCGCGGGAACAGGTCGCGGGGCGCATGCGCACCAGCATGCATGCCGGCGGGACCGAAGACACGGTCGCCGGCCGCGGACCGCGACGCGCCCGTGCCGGTCGCCACCTCCTCGCCCGAAAGGCAGGTGCCGGCCAGAGCATGAGGCGGTCGGCGAGGTTCGAGGAACAGGAGGGCCAATCGTGATGTGCCCGTCCGCACCATGCCGTCGGCGCGCGATGAACCGCACTCGGCCCCCGCCCGAGATGGGGGTTCCAGAACCCCGTCACGCCGCCCTCAGCCCGGTTCGCGCGCCTGACCGGGGTGCCGCTGGCGGAACTGGCCGCGCATATGTCGGACCCGCGCCTGCGCGCGCGCATGCCTTTGCTGGGCGGTGGTTGGGGAGAGGTCGAAGTGCTGCGCTTCGCCGCCGCGAAGGAAGCCTGCCGCGCATGCGACGGGCGCATCCCCTTCGTCACGTTCCTGTTGCCGCCCTCTCGTCGCAACCTTGGCGCCCTGCGCCGGCTGGGCGCGCGGGCCGTCGGTCGCCAGAACCGCACGGGCGTCGAGTTCCTCAAGTACCGCCGCGACACCCTGCTGCCCGCCGCCGCGCGGCCCTGGCACCCACCCGCGTGTTCAGGGCGTCAGCAGGTACTGGCGGCGGTTTCGGTCGAAATCCATGATCCGGTGCCCGTTGGCGAGGGCGGCCTGCAACGCCTTGCGCAGGTCGATGCGAAGGGCGTGGGCCTGCTCCGGGTCGTCGCGGGTCAGGGTTTCCAGGTCTTCGGGCAGGGTCACGTTCAGGGGCCGGCAGGGTTGGGCCGGGCGCGGCAGGCCCTCGGCCAGCGCGCGGCTCACCGGCGCGGCCAGATCCCAGTCGACCAGAAGCCGGTCGGAGGCGAGGCCGCTGTTGATGCCCGCCATCTCGCCATAATAGTCGGGCAGGTAGGTGTCGGAGGTGGCGCCAAGGCGATGGATGTTCATCGTCGCGTTGACCAGGCGAAGCGGGTCGAAGGTCCAGCGGACATGGGTGATGCCGCGCTCAAGGCACCAGCGCCGCTGATAGAACTTCAGCCGCACCCCCAGTTGCAGCCCCCGCGCCTCGGGCAGCACGGCCAGCCGGTGGGAATGCTGCACCCGCCCCTCGCGCGTGGGAAAGCCGAAGACATAGCCCAGAATCCTGTCCCCCGCGAAGGCCCCCCCGACCAGGCCGCCTTCCGCCTGGATGACCATCATCAGGTCGGCGGGGTCGGGCTGGTCCCCCTCGCCCCAGACCGCGCGTTGCAGGTTTTCCGCGGCGCGGAACTCGGCCATGCCGGAGAGGTCGCGGAAGGTCAGGTCGGTCATGCGGCGAAGTCCTGCACCGAAAGCGTTGCCGTCCCCAGATAGTCGAGATCCAGCGTCACGCCAATGCCCGGTCCCTTCGGCACAGGCATCCGGCCGCCCTCCGTCTCAAGCTTCTGCTCGATGATGTCGCGGGTGAAATACCGGCTGGCCGAGGAGGTGTCGCCCGGCTTGGTAAAGCCCGGCAGCGTGGAGAGGTGGATGTTGTGCGCCCGGCCGATGCCGGATTCCAGCATGCCTCCGCACCAGACCGGCACCTGGAAGGACTGGCAGAGGTCGTGGATCTGGCGGGCGGCGGCATGGCCGCCCACCCGGCCGACCTTGATGTTGATCACGCGCGCCGCGTCGGTTTGCAGCGCCTTGCGGGCGTGGTCCACCGTGCGGATGCATTCATCGAGGCAAAGCGGCGTCCGAATCCGCCGTTGCAGGGTCGCGTGATCGTGGATGTCGTCCCAGGCCAGCGGCTGTTCGATGTAGTCCAGCGCGAAATCGTCCATCCCGCGGATCAGGTCGCTGTCGGCCAGCGTGTAGCAGCAGTTGGCGTCCACGGTCAGGTGCGCATCCGGGAAGGCATGGCGCACCGCCTCCAGAAGGGCGATGTCATGGCCCGGCTTCACCTTCAGCTTGATGCGCTTGTAGCCCTGCTCAAGGTGGGTCGCCACCCGCTCCAGCGTGCCGGCGACGGGGCCGATGCCCAGCGACACGCCGACGTCGATGGCCTCGCCCGCGCCACCCAGCACGGTCTGCAGGGGCAGGCCCAGCGATTTCGCCCAGAGATCCCAGAAGGCCATTTCGACGGTCGCCCGGGCCATGAAGTTCGCCCGCCAGGGGGCAAAGGCGCGCGCCAGCGACTCGGGGTGCGCGAAGCTTCTGCCCAGCACCTGCGGGAGCAGCACCCGTGCGATCAGGTCCATCGCGCCGGCCACGGTTTCTTCCAGATAATCGGGCAGCGGGTCCATCACGCCCTCGGCGTAGCCCTCAAGCCCGTCGGCCCGCAAGGTCAGCAGAGGAAACACCTTTTCGGTCATCGTGCCGGTCGCGATGGTGAAGGGCGTGACCAGCGGCAGGCGCACCAGCCGCAATGTGGCCCCGTCGATACGCAAGGGGGCACGGGTCGGCGTGGAAATGGGCATCGGGGTCCTCCGGTCGGGTGGGATGCGGGCGATCTGTTGCAGTTTACTTGCATCGTTGACCGAATGAAAGTTTTCTGACAGGCTTCCCCGACAAAGGGGGACGTGCTGTGGACCAGGACCGGCCAGAGACGGAAGACAAGGCGCCGACGCCCGGTGACAACCTGCATCAGCGACTGTCCCTCGCGGCCAGGAACGGCACCCCTTCGGAACGCGCGCTGGCGCATTACCTTGCCTCCAACCTGTCGTCCCTGCCGTTCGAGACGGCGGCCACCATCGCCGCCAAGGTGGGCGTGTCGGAGGCCTCGGTCGGGCGGTTCTGCCGGTCGATCGGCTACGGGCACCTCAAGGACCTGAAGTCCAGGCTGCAGGTGGACCTTGGCGAAAAGGCCTGGCTGATCGGCGACCGCCTGAAGGATTTTCACCAGCGCAGCCAGCAGGGCAACGAAGAACTGGCCCGTGCGCTGGAACGCGAGATCGCGGCCCTTGTCAACGTCTACGAACTGGCCGCCACTCCCGCCTTTGGCGCGGCGGTGCAGCGGCTGGCGCGGAGGCAGGCGGTCTGGGTGGCGGGCTTCCAGACCGAACGCGGCCATGCGGCGGAACTGGTCCACAACCTGCAATACCTCCGCGCAGGCGTGAACCTGGCCGATGTCCCGGGCGGGCATTTCGCCGAGGTGCTGCTGTCGGACCCGGAGGAGACGACGCTGGTCCTGATCGACGGGCGCCGCTATTCGCGCCTGACCCGCGACCTCGCCGTGGCCGCGCGGGACGAGGGGATCCCCGTCACGCTGATCACCGACCCCTACTGCGACTGGGCGCCGGGGCTGGTGAGCGAACATTTCGCCGTGCCGACCGACCTCAACCACTTCTGGGACACCACGTCGGCCATGTCCTCGCTGATCGGGCTTCTGGTCAATGGCGTGTTCCGCGAACTGGGCGCCGAGGTCGAGGGCCGCATGGCCCGCGTCTCCGCACTTTACGACGATTTCATCGGACATACCGTCCCGGGGCGAAACCCGGGCAAACCCTGACCCATCCAACAGAGAGGACCCGCCATGACCCTTCTTTTCCGCAAGACCCTGCTGTCGGCCAGCGTCAGCCTGGCCGCCCTGATCGCCGCGCAAGGCGCGATGGCGCAGGAGGCCGTCTTCGTGATGGCCACGAACGAGGTGGGCGCCCCCACCTACAACCCGATCAAGGCCACCATGCTGAACACGGCCACGGGCCTGATCTTCGACCGGCTGGTCTCCCAGGCCGCGGACCTGTCCTACCACCCCTGGCTGGCCGAAAGCTGGGAAGAGGCGCCCGACGGCATGGCCTGGACCTTCCACCTGAAGCAGGGCGTGACCTACCACAACGGCGAGCCGTTCAACGCCGAAGCCGTGAAGGGCTGGCTTGATCTGTTCAAAACCACCGAGGGCGAGAACGGCTACATGGCCGAGGCCATCGCCTCGGTCGAGGTGGTGGACGAGCACACCGTCAGGTTCGTGATGTCGCGGCCCGAGCCGAACCTGCTTTACAACCTGTCGTCGACCTTCATGGGCGTGGTCGAACCGAAGTCCTTCGCGGCCCTTGGCGACGACTACGGCGTGACCGAGGTCTACGGCACCGGCCCCTTCAGGCTGGAAAGCTTTGCCATCGGGCAGGAAACCGTGCTGGTGCGCAACGAGGGCTACACCTGGGGCCCCGCCGTGGCCGCGAACCAGGGTCCGGCCAAGGTGGAACGCCTCACCTTCCGCGAAATCCCAGAGGATTCGACCGCGTTTCTGGAACTGAAGACCGGCGGGGTGGATTTCCTGTTGTCGGTCCCGGCCGACCTGATGGGCGAGGTGCAGAAAGAGGCCAACCTGGCCGTGCTGACCCTGCCGGGGCAGGACGTCTGGTACATGCCGATCAACGTCACCAGCGCGCCCTTCGACGACATCCGCGTGCGCGAGGCCGCCGCCAAGGCGATCAACCAGGAGGAAATCCTGGCCTCGGTCTTCGGCGGGGTCGGCGCGGTGGCCGATACCTTCCTGATCTCGGCCCTGCCGGAGAGCCAGGTCCCGGACGGCGCGAAGATCAGGTTCGACCCCGCCCGTTCCAATGCCCTGCTGGACGAGGCCGGCTGGGCCATGGGCGAGGGCGGCGTGCGGATGAAGGATGGCCAGCCGCTGAAGGTCGCGCTCTGGACGCAAAGCGACAGCATCTTCCGCCGCCTGACCGAGGTCGTGCAGGCGCAGCTGAAGGCCGTGGGGATCGAGGCGGAGATTACCACCTTCGACAGTTCGATGATCCGCGACCAGTACCGGACCGGCGAACAGCAACTGGCCGTGCGGTCCTACAACTGGGACAACGCCGACATCGTCGACTGGTTCTTCGGCGGCGACCGGCTGGGCTATCCCAACGTGTCGATGTTCAACGATCCCAAGGCCGAGGAACTGCGCGCGGCGGCGATGACCGGGGCGAAGAACATGGACGAGCGGATCGCCAACTTCACCGCCTATCATGAATACGTCCTGACCCAGTTCCCGATGGCGCCGATCTACCAGCCGGTGCAGGCCATGGCCTACAGCACCGACCGCATCGCGCTTCCCGAAACGATCGACGCGCCGGCCTTTGGCGCGGCGGCCTTCCTCGACCTGGAAGTCAAGGAGTAACCGGCAGACCACGGGAAGACCGGCATGCTGTCCTGGCTCATCAAACGGCTCTTGATGCTGGTGCCGGTCTTCCTGGCCGTCTCGGTGGTGATCTTCTCGATCCTCCACTTCATTCCGGGCGATCCGATCGACAATCTTCTCAAGATCGGGTCGTCCCCCGAGGCGCGCGCCGAGATGGAGGCGCGCTACGGTCTGGACCGGCCGTTGCCGGTGCAATACCTCATCTGGCTTTCGAACGTCCTGCAAGGGGATCTGGGCACCGCCATCGTGGCGCGCCGTCCGGTCGCGGACCTGATCGCGCAGGCGCTGCCGCATTCGCTCCGGCTCGGGGGGCTGGCGCTCCTGTTTTCCACCGTCGTCGGCGTGACGCTGGGCGTGGTGGCGGCGCTGAGCCGCGACCGCTGGCCCGACCGGGCGATCATGGGCGGCGTCCTTGTGGGGTCGACCATGCCCAGCTTCTGGCTGGGGCTGATCCTGATCCTGATCTTCTCGGTCGGCCTCGGATGGTTCCCGGTCTCGGGCGCGCGCGGCTGGCAGTCTCTGGTGCTGCCGGTGCTGACCATCGGGCTTGGCGGCACCGCGCTGGTGGCCCGCATCACACGGGTGTCGATGATCGAGGCGGCGGGGCGCGACTTCGTCACCCTTCTGCATGCCAAGGGCCTGTCGCCCCTGCGCATCCAGTTGCGCCATGTGCTGCGCCACGCGCTGATCCCGGTGGTGACCATCCTTGCCCTGCGCATCGGCTGGATCCTCGGCGGGGCCGTCACCGTCGAGGTGGTGTTCGCCCGCCCCGGCCTCGGCACGCTGCTGATAAAGTCGCTTTCCCAGCACGACTATCCGGTGGTGCAGGCCTGCCTTCTGATGCTGGCGATGGCGGTGATGCTCGGCACCCTCATGGGCGACATCCTGCAGGCGTTGATGGACCCGCGCGTGCGGGCGGCCATGACATGACGGCGCCGCTGCGCGCCTTCCGTCGCCCGCAGGGCGGACTGGCCGGGGGCTGGCTGATCCTCGTGATCGCGGCCGCCCTGGCAGCACCCCTGCTGACGCCCTATGCCTATGACGTACAGAACCTGCCGCAGGCCTATCAACCGGCCTCGGCGCGGCACTGGCTGGGCACCGACGAATTCGGGCGCGACCTGCTGACCCGGCTGATCTACGGCGCCCGCACCTCGCTTTCGGTCAGCGCCACGGCGATCTCGATCTCGGTCCTGTGCGGCATGGTGCTGGGGGCGGCGGCGGCGTGGTTCGGCGGCTGGCTCGACCGTGCCGTGACCATGGTCGTCGACCTCAGCTGGTCGTTCCCGGAAATCCTCATCGCGCTGATCCTCGTGGCGATCATCGGACCGGGGACCATCGGAGTGATGATCGCCATCGCGGTCGCCTACATCGCGCAGTTCACCCGCCTGACCCGCGCCCAGATCCTGACGCTGAAGGGGGAGACCTTCATCGAGGCCGCGCGTTCGCTCGGGGCGGGCCATGCCCATATCCTCTTCCGCCACCTCTTGCCCAACGCGCTGGCCCCGGTCCTGGTTTCCGCCATGCTGGCGACCGGCGACGCCATCATCCTCGAGGCGACGCTGGGCTTTTTCGGCCTTGGCGCCCAGCCCCCGGTGCCCAGTTGGGGCGGCATGATGTCGGCAGGCTCCGCCCTCGTCTTCAAGGCGCCCTGGGTCATCATCTTTCCCGGCCTGGCGGTGGCGGTCACCGTCGTCGCCATCAACCTTTACGGCGATGCGCTGATTGCCGAACTCGACATCCGGTCAAGGTTGCGGAGGGAGGCATGAGCGCGCTGCTTGAGCTTCAGTCCCTCAGCGTCGCGATCGGCAAGGTGGCGCTGCTTGACGGCATCGCGCTGACCGTCGAACGCGGGCAGATCCTGGGCCTTGTCGGCGAAAGCGGTTCGGGCAAGTCGCTGACCGCGATGGCCGCGATGGGCCTTCTGCCGCTGATCGGCGGGCGCGTCACGGCGGGCGCGGTGCGCTTCGACGGGCAGGACATGGCCGCGATGACCGAGGTGCAGCGGCGCAGGCTGCGCGGCGGGCGCATCGGCTTTGTCACCCAGAACCCGATGACGGCGCTCGACCCGGTGCAGCGCATCGGCGCGCAGGTGGACGTGGTGTCGCGCCTGCATCTGGGGCTGTCCAGGGACGAGGCCCGCGCCCGCACGCTGGACCTTCTGACCCAGCTTCGCATCCCCGAGGCGGAGACCGTCGCCGAGGCCTGGCCACATCAGCTCTCGGGCGGCATGAAGCAGCGGATCGTCATCGCCATGGCGCTCGCGGGTGATCCCGACCTCATCATCGCCGACGAACCCACGACCGCGCTGGACGTGACGGTGCAGGCGCAGATCATCCATATCCTCGGCCATCTGGTGCGCGACCGCGGCGTTTCGCTCCTGCTCATCACCCATGACATGAGCGTTGTGGCGCAGGTCTGCGACCGGGTGGCGGTGCTTTACGCGGGCCGTGTCGCGGAGGAAGGCCCGGTCGGTCCGATCTTTGCCGCGCCCGCCCATCCCTATACCGCCGCGCTGATCGGCTGCATCCCGCAAGCGGGCATGGCGAAGGGTAGCCTGACCGGCATTCCCGGCGCGGTCCCCTCGGCCATGACCTTCCCCGAAGGCTGCCGGTTCCATCCGCGCTGCCCCCGCGCAAGCCAAGCCTGCCGCGCCAGTCCGCCGCCGATCCTTTCGCGCGGCGAAGGCCGGGTCGCCTGCCACCACCCCGAGGTGTCGGCATGACTGCGCCCCTGATCCGGATCGAGGCGCTTGGCAAGCGCTTCCAGTCCGGGGGCGGGCTGTTCGCCCGTCCGCGCGCGATGATGGCCGTGCGCGACGTGACGCTGAGCGTCGGCAAGGGCGAGGTTCTGGGCGTGGTCGGCGAAAGCGGCTGCGGCAAGTCGACGCTCGCCCGGCTGGTGCTGCGGCTGATCGAGCCGACCTCGGGCCGCGTCACCTTCGACGGCACCGAGATCACCGCGCTTTCCCCCCCGGCGCTGCGCCGGATGCGCCGGCGCATGGCGATGGTGTTTCAGGACCCCTATTCCAGCCTTGATCCGCGCTACACGCTGGCCGATGTGCTGGCAGAGCCGTTCCGCGTGCAGAACGAACCGCTGCCCGCGAACCGGGTCGAGGCGATGCTGGCGGCGGTCGGCCTGCCGGCGGCACTGGCGGGCAACCATCCGCATCAGTTGTCGGGCGGCCAGCGCCAGCGCGTCGGCATTGCCCGCGCCCTGGCGCTGCGGCCCGATTTCGTGGTGCTGGACGAACCCACCGCCAGCCTTGACGTGTCCATCCAGGCGCAGATCATCGCGCTTCTGGCCGATCTGCGCGACCGGCTGGGGCTGAGCTATCTGTTCATCAGCCACGACCTCGGGCTGGTGCGCTATTTCTGCGACCGGATCGTGGTGATGTATCTGGGCGCGGTGGTCGAGGTGCTGCCCGACACGGCCACAGCGCCGCGCCACCCCTATACGCAGGCGCTGATGGAGTCGAACTTCGCCCCCGATCCGGCCCGCCGCAGGGCCATCGAACCGCTGAGCGGCGAGATCCCCAGCCCCTTCGCCCTGCCGCCGGGCTGCGCCTTTGCCGCACGCTGCCCGCGCGCCTCGGACCTCTGCCGCCGCCAGCCCCCCGCGCTGGATGGGGACGCGACCCACCCGGTGGCCTGTTTCCACCCGCTTTGAAAGGCTCACGCTCATGCCCTTCCACGTTCTGACCGGCGCTTTTGTCCATGAAAGCAACACCTTCAAGAAGGGGGAGACGACGCTTCAGGATTTCCACGACGAGGTGTTCGACCTCGGGCAGGCCGCCATCGACCGCTTCGGCGACGTGAACGACGAACTGGCGGGCTTTCTCGATGCGGGCCGCGAGGCGGGCTGGCAGGTCACGCACACCGTCTCGGCCCACGCCACGCCCGGCGCCACCGTCTCGCGCGCGGCCTTCGACCACATCGCCGGCCTCATCTGCGAGGCGGCGCGGGAACATCGGGCCACGCTGGACGGCATCCTTCTGTCGCTGCACGGCTCGATGGTGCCAAGCTTCTGCGAGGACGGAGAAGGGGAGCTTCTGCGCCGGTTGCGGGAGGTCGTGGGGCCGGACCTGCCGATTGCCGTCACGCTGGACCTGCATGCGATGGTGACGCCCGCGATGGTCGACCTGGCGCAGATCCTCGTCAGCTACAAGACCTATCCCCACATCGACATGCGCGAGATCGGCCTGCAGGCGGGCCGCATCCTGGACCGGGCCATGCGCCGCGAGGTCCAGCCGCGCACGTTGCGCGTCCATGTGCCGATGCTGGACGAGGCCAACGCCGGCCGCACCGACGTGCCCGAAACCGCGGCGCTCTACGCCCGCGCCCGCGCGCACGAGGCGGAGCCGGGGATTCTGGCCGTGTCGATCAACGCCGGGTTTTCCGAGGCCGACATCACCGAGATGGGGCCAACCGTGCTGGTCACTTATGACGCAGGTCGCGAGACGCAGGCCCGCGACATCGCCGCAGGCCTGGCGCACAGCATCTGGGACGGGCGCGGCAAGGTCGCGAACACCTTCCTGACCCCGGCGGAGGCCGCGGCGCAGGCCCGCGACTTCGACCCGGCCGGGGGGCCCCTGGTGATCGCCGATTACGCCGACAACCCCGGCGCAGGTGCCTATGGCGATGCGACCGCCCTGCTCAAGGCCCTGCTCGAGGCTGGCGCCGCGCCGGGCGCCTTTGCCCCGATGATCGACGCAGAGGCGGCGGCGCTTCTGCACCGCCACAAGGTCGGCGACAGCGTGACCCTGGTTCTTGGCGGCAAGTGCGATCCGTCCTTCGGCGGCGGCCCGCTGCGCCTGACAGGCGAGGTGAGGCATCTTTCGGACGGCGTCTTTACCGGCGACGGTCCCATTCTGGGCGGCATCACCCACAGCTTCGGCCCGACGGCGGTCTTCCGTGTCCAGGGGATCGACATTCTGGTGGTGACGCTTCCCGGCCAGATGCTGGACCTTCAGCAGGTGCGCGCCTTCGGCATCGAACCCGCAAGCCAGCGCTTTCTGGTGGTCAAGTCGATGCAGCATTTCCGCGCCGCCTTCGAACCGGTCGCCGGCCGCGTCATCGTCTGCGACACCGGCGCGCTTGCCACCCCGCAGGCGCATCTGCGGCCCTATGCGCGCGTGCGTCGCCCGGTCTGGCCCCTTGATCGCGATGCTGCCTTTCCGGTTCCCGGACACGCGCCTGAAAACGCGTGACGCATTGCCGGCGCGCCGGCGTTCAGGTGTCCGGATCGGTCTCCGCCGGCAGTCAGCGAGGTCGCGCACACCGATCGGTCGCGGGTTTCCTGCCGTTCGTGCCGCGCTGCCCGCGATCGCCCTTTCCCGGCCCCCGGGCGCCCAGGTCCGACCCGACGGTTCGGCGCGAACCTTCGCCGCGGGACCAGGCTCAGAGGTCGATCCGCCTGAGGCGCAGCGCGTTGGTGATGACCGAGACCGACGAAAGGCTCATCGCCGCAGCCGCGATCATCGGCGAGAGCAGGAGGCCGGTCAGGGGATAGAGGACGCCGGCGGCAATGGGCACGCCCGCGGCGTTGTAGACGAAGGCGAAGAACAGGTTCTGCCGGATGTTGCCGAGCGTGGCCACGGCCAGTTTCCGCGCCCGCACGAGGCCGGCGAGGTCCCCGCGCATGAGCGTGATCCCCGCGCTTTCCACCGCCACGTCGGCCCCGGTGCTCATCGCGATGCCGACATCCGCCGCCGCAAGCGCCGGGGCGTCGTTCACGCCGTCGCCGGCCATCGCCACCGAGGCGCCCTTCGCCCGCAACTCCTCGACCAGCTTCTGCTTGTCCTCCGGCAGGACGCCCGCGCGCACCTCGTCGATGCCGAGCCTTGAGGCCACCGCCTCGGCGGTGCGCCGGTTGTCGCCGGTGGCCATGATGATGGTCAGCCCCAGCGCATGAAGGTCGCGGATCGCCGCGGCGGTCGTTTCCTTGATCGGATCGGCCACGGCGACGATTCCGGCAAGCACGCCGTCCACGGCCACGAACATCGCCGTCTTGCCCTCCGAGCGCAGCGCGTCGGCCCGCGCCTCGGCCGCGTCCGTCGAAAGCCCGAGATCGGTCATCATCGCCGCGTTGCCGAGTGCCACCCTGCGGCCCGCGACGGTGCCGTGCACGCCCTTGCCGGTGACCGCCTCGAATTCCTGCGTGGCATCAAGCGTCAGCCCGCGGTCCTTCGCGCCGGCCACGATCGCCTCGGCCAGGGGATGCTCCGACCCGCGCTCCAGCGCGGCGGCGAGGGCCAGCACCTCCGACTCGTCGCGGGCGAGCGCCAGCACGTCGGTCAGACGCGGCTTTCCCTCGGTCAGCGTCCCGGTCTTGTCGACGATCACTGTATCGACCCGCGCCATGCGTTCCAGCGCCTCGGCATCCTTGATCAGGACGCCCGCCTGTGCACCCCGGCCGGCCGCCGTGGTGATCGAGATCGGCGTGGCAAGCCCCAGCGCGCAGGGGCAGGCGATGATCAGCACCGACACGGCCGCGGCGATGGCGAAGGCCAGCGCCGGTTCGGGGCCGGCCCAGAGCCAGACGCCGAAGGCGGCAAGCGCCACCAGCACCACCGTCGGCACGAAGATCGACGACACCCGGTCCGCCAGCCCCTGGATCGGCGCCCGCGACCGCCGCGCGCCCGCGACCATCTCGACGATCTGCGCCAGCACGGTGTCGGCGCCGACCTGTGTCGCGCGCACCGCCAGCGTGCCGTTCCTGTTGATCGTGCCGCCGGTGACGCGGTCGCCTTCGACCTTCTCGACCGGCACCGGTTCGCCCGTGATCATGCTCTCGTCGACCGAGGACCGACCCTCGACCACCTCGCCGTCAACCGGCACGCTGTCGCCGGGCCGGACCCGGAGAAGGTCGCCCTCCACGATGTTCTCGAGCGGCGCGTCGTATTCCGAGCCGTCCGCCAGGATCCGCCGCGCGGTCTTGGGCGCGAGGTCCAGGAGCGCGCGGATCGCATCGCCCGTCCGTTCCCGCGCGCGCAACTCCAGCACCTGGCCCAGGAATACAAGCGCCACGATCACCACGGCGGCCTCGTAATAGGTGCCGACACCGTGGCCCATCCGGTACTCGGCAGGAAACAGACCTGGCGCGAAGGTCGCGACCAGTGAATAGAGGTAGGCCGCGCCGACGCCGAGAGAAATCAGCGTCCACATGTTGGGCGAAGCGTTGCGGATCGAGTCGATCCCGCGCCGGAAGAACGGCAGCGCCGCCCAGAGGATCACCGGGGTCGCCAGAATGAACTCGGCATGGACGGACAGGCGATGCCCCATCCATCCGCGCACGTCGAGCCCGACAAGCTCGCCCATGGTGATGATGACAAGCGGCACCGCCGCCGCCGCCGATATCCACATCCGCCGCGTGAAGTCCACAAGCTCAGGGCTGGGTTCGTCCGATGGGACCATGGGTTCCAGCGCCATGCCGCAGATCGGGCAGCTTCCCGGTTCGTCGCGAACGATCTGGGGGTGCATCGGACAGGTGTACTGCGTTCCGGGCCGCGCGCGCTGCCCTGCCTTCCCCGCGTTGCCGGAGGCGTAGAAATACGGGTCGGCCCTGAACTTCGTCCGGCACGACTCCGAGCAGAAGTGAAAGGTCCCGCCAGCGAACTCGGCCTGGCGCCCGTCCGGCCTGACGGCCACCGTCATGCCGCAGACCGGGTCCGTTGCCGTCTTCGTTCCGGCCGGAAGGTCGGCCTTCTCGTGGTGGTGATCGTGGTCCATGACATGCCAACCTTTCATCCTGTCGACTCATGCCTGAAGCCTCCAACGCTGGGAGGCTCAAGAGGAATCACCGGCGATCGTCAGCCGAGGGGCGTCCCTTTCCCCGCATCGCCGCCCAGATCAGCGGCAGCCCCGTCACGAACCCGAGGCCGAGCACCGCCCAGCCGGCCCGGCCAAGGTCTCCGCTGGCCGCCTCGCCCCCGACATGCGCCAGCAGGAAGCTTGCCGGGATGATGCCGGCAAGCGTCGCGAGGGCGAACCGCCAGGCCTGAAGGCGGCTGAGCCCGGCCGCGTAGCTGATCATGTCGAAGGACACGAACGGCATGAGGCGGCTGGCAAAGACCGTCGCCGTCAACGCGGCCTGCGAACCGAGGAGCCCGGCATCGACCGAGGCGCCGAACACGCGCCGCAGGATATCGTGCCCCAGGACCCGTGCGAGGCCGAAGGCGATCAGCGCGCCAAGCTCGGCGCCGATGACGACCTGAACCGTGCCCCAGACGTGCCCGTAGGCCGCCCCGGCCGCCAGCGCGATCGGCGCGCTCGGGATCGGGCTGGCCACGACCGCGATTGTCATGAGCGTGACGATCAGGACCGGCCCCCAGAGACCCGCACGCGCAACGATTGCCTCCAGACGCTCGCGGTCCACAAGTGCGCAGGCCTCGGCGAAGGCCGAGGGCGCAAACTGCCAGACGCCGATGAGGACGATCGCGAGGATCGCCAGGGCTGCGAGTATGGCGGCGCGCAGGCTCATCTCAGACCGCGGCGCAAGCGATCATCCGGATCATCGTGCAGGTCAACGCGCCCTCCTTCCCCTATTTCCGAAGATACTTGATCAGCGCCGCAATCGCCAAGACCACGAGCACGAGGATCAGCAGGCCGAACAGCCAGCCAAACCCCATCCCGAAACCCATTCCGTTTCCCATGTCACTCCAGTTCATCGTCGCACCTCCTCGCCTTCATCGGGATTATGCGCCCTTTGCGGGGCTTTGACGACAGACAGCGACCGCAAGTTTCGCTCGTGCCGCCGGGACGGGATCTGGCCGTCGATCCGGGGGGCCGTGGCCAGGGGATGCAGGCGTGCGACCGCCGGGGATGCGGGGACCGATCCGGCGGATGCATGCCGACAGGTTCCGACCGAGGGTGAGGAATTGATGCGGGAGCCATCGGGCGCGCTACGCTGCCGCCCGTGGACGGCTGCCTTCGCGACCCTGACCCGGCTGAAGGGCCGCCTGCGCACAAGGCGGCCGCAGGGCCGCCATCGCGCAGGCGCCGGAGCCGATGCCGGGAACGGCGACGGTGGTGGTTTTCCGGTTGCCCCGTCCGTCCCGCTAGGCCCTGAGCCGCCTTCCTTCCGGGTCGAACGCGGGGCCGGGCAACACCCTGGCGCGATGCGGCTTTCCCAGCACCATGACGTCCAGCGCGGTTCCCGCCGCGATGTCGGGGCGCAGGTAGGCCAGCGCCAGCGACTGTTCGACGTGATAGCCGTAGGCGCCGGACGACACCTTCCCTGCCGGCCTGCCGTCCAGATCGAAGATCGGCTCGTTCCCCGTCGCGTCTGCCCCCGTCGCCTCTGCCCCTGTTGCCTCGATCACCAGGCTGCGCAGCATCTCTCGCGGGGGTCGCGCCATAACTTCAGCGCAGGCATCCCGGTTCAGGAAGGGCTTGTCCAGCTTGATCAGCCCCGCAAGCCCCGTCTCCTGCGGCCAGTATTCCGGGCTATAGTCGCGCCCCCAGGACCCATAGCCCTTTTCCACCCGCAGGCTCATCAGCGCCCGGCTGCCGACGGGGCCGGCACCAAGCGGTTCGCCCGCCTTCAGGAGCGCCGCGTAAAGCCGCGCCTGATCGGCCTCGGCGCAGTGCAGCTCCCACCCCAGGTCGCCGGTGAAACTGACCCGCAGCGCGATGCAGGGCACCCCCGCCACCTCGATCCGTGCCGATCGCAGGAAGGGGAAGGCGTCGTTTGACAGGTCCGCATTCGTCAGCCGCATCAGCAGCTCCCGCGCCAAGGGGCCTGCCACGTTGAAGCCGGCCATGGCCTCGGTCACGCTGTCCCAACGGGTTCCAGCAGGCAAGGGAACGGCATCGAAGAACCGCTTGTGATAGCGTTCCGCCATGCCCGAGCCGACCATGAAATAGTCGCCCTCGCCCAGACAGGTGACGGTGAAATCGCCCGCGATCCCGCCGCGCTTGCCGATCAGCGGGGCAAGGCAGGAGCGGCCCGGCAGGCCGGGAATGCGGTTGGCCAACAGCGCGTCCAGCCACGCCTTGGCCCCCGGCCCGGTGATCCGGTAGCGGGCGAAGTTTGAGATGTCGATGATCCCGGCGCGGTCCCGCAGCATCCGTGCCTCGCGGCCCACGGGACCCCACCAGTTCTGGCGGTCGAAGCCGATCGTCTCCTCGCGGGGCTCGCCCTCGGCTGCGAACCACAGCGGATGTTCCCAGCCGTAGTTCAGCCCGAAGACCGCCCCCATGGCCTTCTGGGTCTCGTAGATCGGCCGCACCCGCACCGGGCGACCGGCGGCGCGTTCCTCATTCGGGAAGTGGATTTTGAAGCGGTTCGCGTACTGGTCGCGGACGCGGGCCTTGGTGAAGTCCTTGCCCGCCCAAGCCCCGAACCTGGCGAGGTCCCAGCCGAACATATCGAGCTTCGGCTCGCCCTCCACGATCCATTCCGCTGACAGAAGGCCAAGTCCGCCGGATTGCGAGAAGCCGGGGATGATCCCGTTGCAGCAGAAATAGTTGCGCAGCTCCGGCACGGGCCCGAACAGTGCCGATGAATCGGGCGACCAGATCATCGGCCCGTTGATTACCCGCTTGATCCCAGCGCTGCCCACCACCGGCACCCGGTCGATGGCGCGCAGCATGTTGGGCTCGATCCGCTCCAGTTCATCGGCGAAAAGCTCGTGCCCGAAGCCCTGCGGCGTGCCATCCTCGGCCCAGAACCTCATGTCGCGCTCATAGGCGCCGACCAGAAGGCCCTTGCCCTCCTGCCGCAGGTAATACTCGCCGTCCCGGTCCGCAACCGAAGGCAGGCGGCGGTCCATCGCGGCGATCTCGGGGATGGTCTCGGTGACGAAATACTGATGCTCGGTCGGGATCAGCGGGAGCGCGATCCCCGCCAGGGCGGCGACCTCGCGCGCCCAGAGCCCGGCCGCGTTCACCACCCAGCCCGCGCGGATGCTGCCGAGCGGGGTTTCGACAATCCACGTCCCGTCCGCTTGCGGCACCGTCGCCGTGACCGGGCAGTTGCGGTGGATCTGCGCCCCCCGCGCCCGCGCGCCGGCCGCATAGGCCATGGTCACGCCCGAAGGGTCGACGTTGCCGCCCTGGGGTTCGTACATGATGCAGCGGATGCCGTCGAAATTGACCAGCGGGTGCAGCCGCTCCGCCTCGTCCCGGCTGACCTCGTGGAAGTTCATCCCGTAGTAGCGCGCCTTGGCGGCCTGAAGCCGCAGCTGGTGTTCGCGCGCCTCGGTCTGCGCCAGATAGAGGCTGCCCGGCTGGAAGATGCCGCAGCCCTGCCCCGTCTCGGCCTCCAGATCCTTGTAAAGGCCCATCGTGTAGTGCTGCAGGCGGCTGATGTTGGTGCTGTCGTGCAGGCCGTGGATGTTCGCCGCCGCGTGCCAGGTGGAGCCGGAGGTCAGCTCCGCCCGCTCCAGCAGCACCACGTCGGTCCAGCCAAGCTTGGTCAGGTGGTACAGGATTGAGCAGCCGACCAGCCCGCCGCCGATGACGACCGCCTGCGCATGGGATTTCAGCTTCGCATCAGGGTTCGTCATCGCCGATCTCTTCCCGCCGTTTCGGACAGGGGCTTCCGGTCATCCGAAGCGGCCGGGCCCCTTGCCCGCAAGTCATATCCGGCCAGAGCCCGCGGCAAAAGACCCGTTGACCGTTGCCCGCCCGGCCGGTCCGCGCAGCACCCACCAGGCAAGGGCGCCGATCGTGATCAGGTTCACCAACCCCGCGGCCATGGCGGCGGCAAAGCTGAGGTCGTAGCTTCCCGTCAGGTCGAAGAAGACACCGCCGAGAAAACCGCCAAGCCCGTGGCCGATCCAGGCGAAGGCCAGGATGATCCCCGTGGCGCCGGCGCGCCGGTTCAGGGGCGTCAGGGCGCGGATCGTGGTCAGCACGCCGGTCATCACGCCCGCATAGCCGAAGCCGTAGATCGGCGAGAAGATGTAGAACAGGCCAAGATCGTCGATCCAGGTGAACATGACCACCAGCGCGGTCTGCCAGGCGGAGGCGGCGAAATAGGCCGGCAGCGCGCCGATCATGTCGGCCAGCCGGCCGAAGGCCACGCGGCCCGCGATCGCGGCCAGCATCATCACCATCACCACGCCCGCGGCCTCCGGTGCGGGGATGGCGCAAAGCTGGACCAGCGGGGCCAGGTGCATCAGCGGCACCGACATCAGGCTGCAGCAGCAGAGCACCGCCAGGCTGAGCGTCGCGATGACGGTCGCGGGGCGCATGGCAGCGGCGCCCCCGGCCGCCTGTCCCGGCTGGGCGGCGGCGGCCGGACCGGGCCGTGCGCCGGGCCGCCGGGCTAGCAGGGCAAGCGGGACGAGCAGCGCAAGCGATGCCAGCCCGACCGCCAGGAAGGCCCCGCGCCACCCCAGGCTCTCGATCAGGAGCGCGTTGGCCAGCGGAACGCCCCCCTGCCCGATCGCCTGCCCGGCCGAGACGATGCCGATGGCCAGACCGGCGCCGGTGCGGAACCAGGTGCCGACCAGCGCAAAGAGCGGGGCGAAGAGCGCGCCGCCCCCGAGCGCGCCGGCGACGAGGAACAGCAGGTGAAGCTGCCAGAGTGCCGTCACCTGCGATGCGGTGGCGATGCAAAGGCCGGTCATCACCGCCCCGGCAAGGACGACGGCCCGGATGCTGACGCGGTCGGCGAGCGCGCCCATGACGATCCCGCCGATCGCCAGACCGACAAGCCCCATCGTGTTGACCAGCGCGACCTGCCCCCGTGTCGCGCCGAATTCCCGCTCGAGCGGCGCGAGGAAGGCCGACAGGCCGTTGACAAGCTGCCCCATCGCGATGGCGAGCATCGCCGCGGCGGCGGCGACGATCACCCAGCGGAAGGCGGGTTCTGGGGTGCGGGACGGTGTCATCGTATATCCTTTCGGGGCGTCGGGCACGGCCGTTCAGGCCGCCTTCGGCGTGCGCGGGTGAAGCCAGGCCGGCAGGAAGCGGTAGGCATTGCCCACCTCCGCGCCGCGGACCTCGTGGCCGAGCGCGGCCAGCATCCGCCCCAGGCTGCCGTCGTTGAAGGCCTCGAACGTCTCGGTCGCGCCGCCGACGTGGCGCCCGCCGACAAAGACCTGCGGGATCGTCGCGGCACCGGTCCGGGCGGCAAGCGCCTTGCGGACCGCCCCGCCGAGGTCGCCCTCGCGGTAGGCCGCGCCGTCGAGATCGATAGATCGGAACGGGACGCCGGCGGCGGCCAGCAGCTTGCGCACCGACCAGCAGAATTCGCACCATTCCAGCGCGAACAGCACGACCGGATGATCCGGGTCCGCGATCAGCGCCTCCATGTGGGCGATTGCGTCGGGGGCCGGCGCTTCGGGGGCCGCCGCTGCAGCCGGGGCCGGCGCGGCGGCGGTGTCGAAGCGGAACCGCGGCGTGGAGGCGGCGATGGCCTGTTCCTCCGCGTCCATCGCCGCGTCGATGTCGGCAAAAAGCGGGGTGGAGAGGTAGCGTTCCCCGGTGTCGGGCAGCATCGCGAGGATGCGCGCGCCCTTCGGTGCGCGGCGTGCGACCGTCAGCGCCGCGGCCAGCGTCGCCCCGCCGGTGATGCCGCAGAGGATCCCCTCTTTCCGCGCCAGATCCCGCGCCACGGCCAGCGCCTCGGCCCCCGCGACGGGGCAGATTTCGTCGATGTGGCCCGCCGCGACGACATCGGCGGCCAGCCGGGGGATGAAATCCGGAGTCCAGCCCTGCATCAGGTGCGGCCGGAACGCCGGATGGCTGGCCGCAGGGCCGCCGTCGGGCGCATAGGATTGCGCGCGGCCCGATCCCAGCAGGGGCGCGTTGTCGGGTTCGGCCGCGATGATGCGGGTCGCGGGGCTCTGCGCCTTCAGCACCCGCGCGACGCCCTTCATCGTGCCGCCGGTGCCGAGGCCCGAGACGAAGCAGTCGAGCGGCGCCCCGGCGAAATCGCGCAGGATCTCCTCCGCCGTGGTGCGGGAATGGATGTCGGGTCCGGCCTCGTTCTCGAACTGGCGGCAGAGGAACCAGCCATGCCGCTCGGCCAGTTCGCGCGCCTTCGCGACCATGCCGGAGCCCTTTTCGGAGGCCGGCGTCAGGATCACCTTCGCGCCCAGGAACCGCATCAGCCGGCGCCGCTCGACGCTGAAGTTCTCGGCCATGGTGACGACGAGGGGATAGCCCCGGGCCGCGCAGACCATCGCCAGCCCGATGCCGGTGTTGCCGCTGGTCGCCTCGATCACCGTCTGACCGGGGCGCAGCGAGCCGTCACGCTCGGCTGCCTCGATGATGCCCATCGCCAGGCGGTCCTTGACCGAACCCATCGGGTTGAAGGCTTCGAGCTTGACGAAGACCTCGACGCCCTCCGGCGCCATACGCGAAAGGCGGACGACGGGTGTGTTGCCGATGGTGTCGAGAAGGCTGTTCAGGGTGCGTGTCATCGGGGCGGCCCTCACGGCAGGGGGGCGATGCAATGGACGAAGACCGCGGCCGCAGCGGCGGCGGCCCCGCCTGCCAGCAGTCGGCGCCGGGGCTTGCCCGTCCGGCGGGGCCAGGGGCTGAAGGGGCCGAGAATGTCGGCGGTCGCGGCAGGCGCGTGCTTGCGAGGGTGATCGGAGACGTGCATTTCGGTAACCTTCCGGTTGGAGTGACGGGGTGGGTTGACGGGGCCGGCCGTGCCACGCCGGGGACCGCAGCCACGATGAAAGGCGGGGGTGTCCTGCCGGCATCCACGGTCGGGGTGGATGGCGCGAACATGCGGCGCGACCGTTTCGGCGCGATTGCGCCCCCGGTGCTTCGCGGTTTCAAATGTTTCAGGAGGGGTCGTAGATGTAGCCCACGCCGCGCACCGTGCGGATGACCTCGGGCTTGGCGGGATTGGCCTCGATCTTCTTGCGGATGCGCGAGATGCGGATGTCGATTGACCGGTCGAACGGGTCCCAGGACCGGTCGTGCGCGCCCTCGAGGATCTGGTCGCGGTTGAGCACCCTGCCCCGGTTCTTCGCGAAAAGCTTCAGCAGGTTGAACTCCATCGAGGTCAGCGGAATCTCCTGACCGTCCTCGTCGATCAGCCGCGCCCCGGCGAGGTCGAGCCAGGTCTTGCCGAAGCGGAACCGCGTCCGCTCGGTCTCGGGCTGCGGGGCGGGGGCGGTGCGCCGGCGCAGCACCGCCTTGATGCGCGAGACAAGCTCCCGCAGGTCCACCGGCTTGGCCAGATAGTCGTCCGCCCCCATCTCGAGCCCGACGATCCGGTCGACGACCTCGCCCGCCGCCGTCAGCATGATGACCAGCGGCGCATCCGGGCCCTGAAGGCTGCGCAGGACCGACAGCCCGTCCTCGCCCGGCATGGCGATGTCGAGCAGGATGACGTCGGGCCTTTCGCGCTGAAGGGCGGCGCGCAGGTCCGCGGCCCCCGCGGCCAGCGTGGTGCGGAACCCCCGCTTGCCCAGGTATTCGGCCAGCATCTCGCGCAGGTCGGCCTCGTCGTCGCAGATCAGGACATGGTCGCTCATCCCGGCGCCCCCCGGCTTCCCAGCATGGTTTCGGCGAGCTTCCTCAGTTCCGCCGGCGCGATCGGCTTTTCAAGGCACGGCCGCCCGGCGCCGTCGAGAAAGCCGCGCGCCTGCGGGCTCATCGTGTCGCCGGTGACGAAGCCGGTGCGCCGGGCCAGCGCCGGGCGTTCGCGCAGAAGGCGCTCGTAAAGGCCGCGCCCGCCCATCCCCGGCATGTTGAGGTCGGTCAGGATCAGCGCATAGTCGCCCTCCTCCACCATCGCAAGCGCGGCTTCCGCCGAGGCCGCGGTATCGACGTCGAAGCCCGCCCGGACCAGCACCTCGCGGATCAGGTCGACGACGTCCTCCTCGTCGTCGACGACGAGGATGCGGCCGCGCGACCCGCCCGCGCGGGCCAGCCCGCCGGTCCCCTCGGGCAGGACATCGCCGCGCGTCACCGGCAGGCGGACGACGAAGACCGCACCCGTGCCGCGGTCGGGCAGCACCCGGATCTGGCCGGAGTGTGCCGTCACGATGCGGTGGCAAAGCGCCAGCCCGATGCCGGTGCCGCTGCCCACGGGCTTGGTCGTGTAGAGCGGGTCGAAGATGCGGCCCTGGATCGCGTCGGGGATGCCGGGGCCGTTGTCGGCCACGGTGATCTCGACCATGCCCTGCCGGTCGTCGAGGCGCACCGAGATACGCACGCGGTCGCCCGTGCCGCTGTCGCGGATCGCCTGATCGGCGTTGGTGACAAGGTTGATGACGACCTGGGCGATCTGGTGGGCGTCGCCGCGCACCGGCGGCAGGGCGTCCGCGATGTCGAGGTCGATCGCGGTCTGAAGGCCATCGGCGCCGTTGCGCAGCGCCTCGATCGCCATTTCCAGCGTCTCGCCCAGATCGACGGGAACCAGCCGCGCCGGCTGCTGGCGCGCCATCGCCAGGAACGACTTCACGATCCGCGCGCAGCGTTCGGCGGCATCGCTGATCTTTTCCACCCGCCTCAGCGTCTCGGGGTCGATATCCTCGTCGCGCAGCATCAGCGCATGGCCCACGACGACCGACAGCGGGTTGTTCAGCTCGTGCGCCACGCCAGCCAGCAACTCGCCCAGCGCCGACATCTTCTCGGCCTGGAAGATCTGTTCGCGCTGCTCGGCCAGGGTGCGGCGCAACTGGATTTCCCGGCTGATGTCGACCGTCGTCGAGACCATCACATCCTCGCCCCGGTAGTCGATCAGCCGGGCCGAGATGACGCAGGGAAAGCGTGTGCCGTCGGCGCGCAGGCCGGTCACCGTCATGTTGTCCACGCGCCCGTCGGGCAGAAGGGCGGTGATGAAATCCGCCCGCTCCTCGCGCGAGGCGAAGATGCCGTGGGTCCGCTTCGCCGTCCCGAGAAGTTCCGTTGCCGCCGGAGTGCGGTAGATCACCTCGCCGTCGCCCACGCGCGACATGACGATGTTGGCCGGGCAGGCCTCCAGCACCTTGCGCAGCAGAAGGTCGGCCTCGCGCTCGCTCTGCTCCAGGTTGCGCCGCTCGGTGATGTCGTTCTGGACCAGGACGAAACCGCCGGCTGCCGTCGCGCGCATGGCGATCTCGAAGACCGAGCCGCCGATCCCGAATTCGAGCGGGGCGACCGTCGCCTCGCCATCGGCCAGCCGCGCCTCGGCCCTTTCGAGACGGTCGCGCGCCGGGGCGGGGATACCGCCGCGAAGGGCCCATTCCCGCAGGATGATATCCCAGCCCATGCCGATCTCGAGCAGATCGGCCAGCACCGGGTTCATCCTGCGGAACCCGGCATTGCAGCGTTGCAGAAGGGCGTCCTCGTCGAAGATCGCAAGCCCCACCGACAGCGCGTCGATCACCTCCACCAGAAGATCCGCGCTCTGCGCCTCCGCGTCCTCCCCGATGCCGACGCCGTCCGGAACGGAAGGTTCGAGCCCGGCGGCCATGTCAGCCGTCCTGGCCGGCGTGAACCTCGGCCGTGATCGCGAAGGCCTCGTCCCGGCACTCCGCGCCGGGGTCGAGGCGGCCTGCGGGGGCTGTGGCGAAACGGTCGTCGAGACGGTCGACGAAGTCGCGGTTGCCGACGATCTGCATGGGACGCGCGGCGGCGCGCATGCGGCTGGCGTGGACGACCGCCGGGCCGAACACGTCGTAGATGTATTTCTGCACGCCGACGACCGACCCCACCACCGGGCCGGCGGCGATGCCGATGCGGCAGGTCCACTTGATCGGGTGGCTTTCGTTGCGCTGGTGGAGATAGCGCAGGTAGCGCACGGCGGCACTTGCCGCCGACCGGGCGTAGTCCTCCGACGGGTCGGGCATGCCCGCGACGGCGATGTAGAAATCCCCCACCGCGCGGATGCGGGCGCAGCCGAACTGTTCGCCGATGCGGTCGAACGCGGTGTAGATGTCGTTGAGCTCCGAGACGATCACGCCGGGGTCATGTTCGACCACCGTCTCGGCAAAGCCCACGAAGTCGAGGCAGAGTGCCGCGACCGGATCGTAGAGGCGCGGGGTGACGATGCCGAAGGTCTTGTATTCCTCGTAGACCGACCGCGGCATCATGTTGAGCAGCAGCTTCTCGACCTGCTCCTTCTCGCGCCGGATCTCGCGGGTGTTGCGCTCGACCATCATCGAGTAGGAATCGATCATCGATTCCAGCTCCTTGATCCGCGAGATGTTCTGGCAGACGAGGACGACGATGCGTTCCTCGCCGTCCAGCGCGCGGTTGAAGGCCATCGCCACCGTCATGGTGCGGCGGCGCACGCGAAAGGTCGTTTCCGAGCTGTAGCGCCCCTCGCCGTGCAGGGCGGCCTTCAGCGCGTCGATCTCGAGACCGGAGAACAGGTCGGCCAGATGCTGCCCCGCCTCGATCTCGCCGAACCATTCGCGGAAGGTGTCGTTGCAGAAGCGCAGCCGCATCGTATCGAGGTCGAGGAGCGCGACGCCCACCCCGATCGCCCGCAGCAGCTGCTCGTTGATCGCGGCGATGGACATGGCCTATCCCACGACCCGACCGCGCCGGCCCTCGAACGAGGCGGCGATGGCATCGACATCGGCCTGTTCGATCCCGTGATCGGCCAGCGTTTCGCGCAAGATGTCCTGCAGGCGGTCGAAATGCGCGTGCGTCACCGACAGCCGGGCGTGCATCTTCTCGATCTGGTCGTCGGTGTAGGAGGCCGGCCCCCCCATGAGCGAGGAGATGAACTTGGTCTGATGGTCCACGATCCGCGCCATTTCGATATCGTCGAAGAACGGTCCGATATCGTCGTCGTCGAGCAGGCGGTCGTAGAGATCGAGCACGATCTTGCTGACAAAGGAGAAGCCGCCGTACTTCTCGAACAGCGTTTTCTGCATGCGTTCACCTCCCTGATGCTCGGGGCCTCCGGAACAGGCGGCCGACAGGAACTGGTAAGCGTCAAGCATGGGCAATCGGGCTCCGCGTGGCAAGCATTTCCGGCCTTCGAGGGGCTCCATGCTCCCCGCCCGCTGTTTCAGACGTGTGTCGCCGCCCCGCCCGGAATGTTTCAACTGTTTCAGCCAGCCCGCCGCGGCCGAAGGAATTGAAGCGCATTCGGGCGCGCCGCGACATCGCCCTGAAACCCTGCGGGTGGAAAAGAGGGGCATCGAAACCCCGGAAGGAACCCTGAGATGAAAGCGATCAACGACCTTTACGATGCCCTGCGCAAACGGCGTGAGGAGCGCCGGGCCTACTTCGCGGTGCGCCACCTTTCCCCGTCCCTGTGCCGCGACATCGGCCTGTTCGTGGACGACGTGAACGCCCGCGCCCGCCGCGCCTGACCCCTTGCCCGCGCGCAAGCGCCTGAAGGCCCGCCACACCCGGCGGGCCTTTTTGCCGTTGGCCGGCCCGGAACGCGAAAAGACCCGCCCGAAGGCGGGTCTTGCGCGTTCGGGCGGATGGATCAGGCCGCCTCGGCCCGCCCGTCTCCCATGCCGGCGATCCAGTTCTGGTTGGCCTTCATCGTCTTGTTGAGCGCCTGGTGCAGCACCTTCGCCTCGGCCAGCGTCCAGTCGAACGAGGCGAGCCGGTCGGTCAGCTCGAAGAAGTCGCGCGACAGGGCATCGCGGGTCAGCGGATAGTCCGCAACCCGGCCATGGACCACCGCCCCGGCCAGGAT
The DNA here is from genome assembly GCF_025380365.1 of Albidovulum sediminis. GTDB lineage: Bacteria > Pseudomonadota > Alphaproteobacteria > Rhodobacterales > Rhodobacteraceae > Albidovulum > Albidovulum sediminis. The sequence goes on along the minus strand of NZ_JAOCQF010000001.1, from coordinate 299,184 downwards.
CTCGGCGTCGCGGAACGCGTCAGTGATCCCGTGGGCGGTGATCGGGTCGCGGAAATAGCCCGCATCCCCGACCAGCGCCCAGCCCGGGCCGGCGGACTGGCGGAAGTAGCCCGGCAGGCCGGGAAACACCACCGGCGCGGTGACCGGGCGGGCAGAGGCAAGATCATCGCCCAGGGTCGGGACGTGGCGCAGAAGCGCCTCCCACCCGGCGGCGCGGGCCTCGGCAAGGACCGGCGGCGGCAGCGCGACGAAGACGCAGCTCAGCCCCTCGTTCGTGGGGATGACCCCGCCTGCCGCCCCGGCCGCGTAATGCCAGCGATAGCCGCGGTTGGGCAGCCCCTCGACATAGCGGTAGGCGCAGGCGGCGGCGTGGCGGCCCCGGTGCAGGATGCCGGCCCCGGCCAGGCGCGCCACCGCCGAGCGGCGGCCGTCGGCGCCGATGACGATGGGCGCGCGGACCGTTTCGATGCCGCCCGAGGGCAGGCGCAGTTCGGCGCCACAGACCCGCCCCGCCGCGTCGCGGACGAGACCGGCAAGCCCGGTGCCATAGCGCAGTTCCGCCCCTGCCGCTGCGGCCGCACCAGCCAGTGCGGCGTCAAGAATGGCACGGCGCGGGGCAAGCAGCGCGTCGATGCCGTGCTCCATCCTCAGGTCAATGTCGATGGCCTCGTCGCCGTAAAGGAAACTGGTGCGGCGGATGGCCGGCGTTCCCCTGACCTCCATTTCGGCCAGAACGCCCCACTTGCGCAGCTGGAACACCGCGCCGCGCATCAGCGCGTGGGTGGACATCGTGTCGGTGCCGGGCTGGTCGTGATCGACCGCCAGCACGCGCGCGCCCTGGCGCGCCAGGAGCATGGCCACCGCCGCCCCGGCGCAGCGGGCGCCGACGACGATGGCATCGTAGGTGTTCGGGGTCTGTGATCCGGTCATGGCCTTCTCCTTCAGGCTGCAATCAGATGGGGATGTCTGCGTCCGGCCTCGATCGCGGCGGCGATCCATTCGGCATCGCGGCCGACTCCGTAGATGAAGGCCGAACTGCGATGGCGCAGGAACGGCAGGCCAAGGACGAAAAGCCCCGGAATCCGCGTCCTGCCGCCGCGCGTCTCGATCTCTCCCGCCGCGTCGAGGACGGGGAGCCGCAGCCACGGATAGCGGCGGCGGAACCCGGTGGCCCAGACGACCGTGCGGACGGCGCCGCCGCAAAGGTCGAGCGTGCGCGGACCTTCGGCCATCGGCGCGGGCGCTGCCCAGGCGGCGGGATCTTCCGGCGCATAAGGCGCGTGCCGTGAAACATGCAGGTCGATGCCGGCCAGGAGCCCCTGCCGCCGCGCCTCGGCCGCGGCCCGTTCGCGCGCAAGGGTCGCGGCGAACTCCACCCGCCCGTCCCGCACCCCGGTCGCGCGCCCGGTGATGGTGACGCCAAGCGCCGCCAGCGGATCGAGCCCGATGTCGCCGCCATCGGCGTTGCCCGCCAGTTGCAGCGACGGCATCGCCAGCAGACGGCCATTGTCGGCAGCCGGGTCGCGGGGCTGGCGCAGGAAGCCGCTTTCGTCGAGCCAGCAGAAGATGTCGCGCCCGCGATAGCGGCGTGGCGTCCTGACATGGCGGCCGACCGCAAGGGTCACCGGCCGCCCCGAGCGCCGGATTTCGCCGGCGATCTGGATGCCGGTCGCGGAGGCGCCGACGACGAGCACGCCGCCCGGCGCCAGATCGTCGGGGCCGCGGTAGGCGGCGGGCGTCACCTGGCGCACCCCCGCGGGCAGCGCGCGCGCCCAGTCGGGCACGGCGGGCCTGTCGCAGGCCCCGGTCGCGATTACCACCTGGTTCGCGCTCCAGCCGCTCAGAGTCGTGCGCAGGACGAAGCCGCGCGCGCCGCGTTCCAGCGACAGCACCTCGCACCCCGTGACCAGAGGCGCGCGGAAGCTTTCCGCATAGCGGTCGAGAAGGCCCGCGAACTCCCCCGCCGGCATGAAGCCGTCGGGCTCGACGTCGGGCGCCAGTCCGGGCAGCTGCGTCATCCAGTTCGGCGTCAGGAGCCGCAGGCCCGGCCAGCGCTCCGACCGCCAGCGTTCGCCGACCCGGCCGCGGTCCAGAACCACGTGCTCGATGCCGCGGGCGGTCAGGCAATGGCTGAGCGCAAGGCCGGCCTGGCCCGCGCCGATGACGACGACATCAATGTGCAATGGCATGGTTTTCTCCGGGATCCTGTGCTTTCGGCACGGGATGCCAGCGCCAGGTTTCAGGCCGATGGCGCGCGGCGGGGGTTCCGGTTTCAGTTGTTTCGCGGTGGGTCCGGGGCGCGTCCGGGGAAACCTCCGGGGCGCGCGGAAACGAAGACGCCCGCAGCAGGGTGCCGCGGGCGCTTCGGGTGGAATGGCGGGGGGTTTCAGGCCGCCATGCGCGGGGCCGGAAGGTCCAGCGGCTCCGGCGCCTGCCCGCCGACGGGAAAGGCCGACCTGTCGTTCCACCAGGTGACGAAGGCGCGGATGTCGGCGCGGTCGGTCACGGCGTCGAAGCCGTGGCCGTAGGTCTTGCCCATGGGCGTGTCGAATTTCCGTTTCATCTCTGTCCTGCTCCTTTTGCGGCAGGGGCCGGCGCGGCCCCTGCGGGTCGGTCACGCGGCGATGGCCGCGACGGTGACGGGAACGCCGTTGGTCAGCACGTCGAACACCGCTGAACGCGCGACGGACTGGTGAACGATGGCCTCCAGCACCTCGTCGGACGCCTCGCCCTTGATGCGGAAGGTCGCGCGGATGCCCGAGAAGCCGTTGCGCACGGACTTGTCGAGGCCGAGGATGCCGTTGAGGTCGATGTCGCCCTCGATCGAGGTCTCGACCGAATGGAGCTTCACCTGCCGCATCGCGGCGATGTTGCCGATGCCCGCGGTCAGGCAGGCCGACAGCGCCGCCAGCAGCATCTCGACCGGGGTCACGCCGTTGTCGGCCCCGCAGAGCACCTGCGGATGGTCGCCCTCGATCGCGTAGCTCTGGCGGTGCTTCTGTTCGCCCATGGCGCCGAAGAAACCCTCGAAGCTGGTCCGCGAATGCGTTCCCGAAAGCCATTCGCCGCTCGCGCGGAAGGTGAAGTGCGCGATCTCGGGGTTTTGGCCCACGACGCCGAGCGTGGCGACGAAGGTCGGGATGTCGACGCCGTTCATGGCGACGCGGGCGGGTTTCTCGATGGTTGCGGTGGTCATGTCATCTCTCCTGGATTGACGGTGTGTCTGGTTTCGCTCGATCCGTCCGGACCGATGGGGCGAAGACCTAGAGGCGCCGCGTTTCAGTCGAATTGCCCGGAGTGTTTCAATGGTTTCGCCGCCCGGGGCCGCGAAGGGCGGTCACGCCGGCACCCTGCGCACCGTCGGCAAGGGGGATCAGGCCCGGCGTCCTCAACCGGCGGAGAGGCTCAGCGCCTGAAGGATCATCGGGGCAAAGCTGCGGTCGACCGACAGCGCGAACCCGCCGGGGTGGCGGCGAACCAGCGCGCGGAGGCCGAAGGCCTCGGTGAAGCTCGCCGCATCCTCGGCGAAGACGGTCGGATGCAGGTCAAGCGGCGTGGCCACGGCCATCACCTCGGCCGCGTCGGGGCCTGTCACCGCGAAATGGGCAAGCGAGTCGGAGACCGGAACGACCGATACCTGCGGCGGGGCCGCGTCGGGCCGCAGGGCCGCGATCAGGCTGTCTTCGTCGGCGAGGTCGGCGCAGAGGAGCCAGTGGCCGGGCCCGATGTGCAGAAGCGCGCGGCCCGAGGCGCGGGTCAGGCTGTTCGGCCGCGCCGGAAACTGCGGCAGGACGTCGCCGCACCAGCCCGCCAGTGCCGCCGCCTCGCCCTTCAGGTCGATGACCGCCTGCATCGGCAGGCTTTCGATCGCGACATCGTAGCCTGTCATGACCGCAGCCTTTCCCCCTTCGGGTCGTGGAAGACCGGCGGGCAAAGCTCCACCTCGATCACGCCACCGGGCAGGCGCACATGCGCCCGCGTGCCGATCCGGGCACGGCCGTCCTGCAACAGCGCCAGCCCCAGCCAGCGCCCCTCGACCACGGACCAGACGCAGGCGGTGACGAAGCCCTCGGTCGCCTCGGTCCGGCCGCCGGGGGTCAGCGGCGCGCCTTCCGGAACCTGCCGGTCGGGGTCGAGCGGGCGGAAGCCCACCAGTTCCCGGCGTGGCCGGCCCGAGGCGCGGCGCAGGTCCACCGACCGCTTGCCGATGAAGTCGGGCTTGGCCGCCGCCATCACCCAGGACATGCCGAGGTCATGGGGATCGGCGGTGCCGTCGACCTCATGCCCGAGCGAGAGAAAGCCCTTTTCCACCCGCAGCACATGGTTGGCCTCGGACCCGATCGGCGTGATGCCGAAGGGCGCGCCGGCCGTCATCGCCGCGGCCCAAAGGGCGGGCAGGTCGCGGGGGCGCACGTTGACCTCGAACGACAACTCGCCGGTGAAGGAGACGCGGGCGACCCGTGCGGGCAATCCCGCCACCCGGCCGTCGCGGACGGACATGAACGGAAAGGCCGCGGGCGACATGTCGATGTCGGTGCCCATCGCCTGAAGCACCGCACGCGCCTTCGGGCCGCAGATCGTCGCGTTCGCCCACTGGCTGGTGACATTGGTGATCATGACCTGCCAGTCCGGCCGTTCGATCTGGAGCAACTTCTCCATATGCTGTCCGACGGCATCGGCGTTGCCGGTAGAGGTCGACATGACGAAACGATCCTCGGCCAGCCGGAACGACACGCCATCGTCAAGGATCAGCCCGTCGTCGGTCAGCATCAGCCCGTAGCGGCCATTCCCGACCGTCAGGGACGAAAAGACATTGGTGTAGATCCAGTCGAGGAAGCGGGCCGCGTCCCGGCCCTTGATCTCGTACTTGCCCAAGGGGGCGCCGTCGTAGATGCCGACGCCCTCGCGCACGGTCCGCGCCTCACGGTTGACGGTGTCCTGGAACGCCTCGCCGAGGCGGGGGTAGTAGCCGGGCCGGCGCCAGCGCGCGCCCGCCTCGTAGATCACCGCGCCTTGGTCCATGTGCCAGTCCGTCAGCGGCGTGTGGCGATAGGGCAGGACGACCGGCCCCGACCGCCGCCCGGCGATGGCGCCGAATTCGACCGGCGTCCAGGGCGGTCGGAAGGTGGTCACGCCGACCTCGCCGGGGGTCTTGCCCAGACGCTCGGCCACCGCGCCGATGATGTTGACGTTGCCGGTCTTGCCCTGATCGAGCCCCATGCCGCCGGTGGTGTAGCGCTTGACATGCTCGATGCTGGAATAGCCCTCGCGCAGGGCCAGTTCGATGTCGGCCACGGTGACGTCGTTCTGGATGTCGAGGAAGGCCTTCGCCCCCGCGCCCGGCACGGTCCAGAGCGGGGTGATGCCATAGGGCAGATCCTCCGCCTCCGGCAGGGCGGCATCGGGCGGGGCGAACCCCAGGTCCGCAAGGGCGGCCCGCGCCTTCGCTGCACCGTCGGCAAGGGCCACGCCAAGCTCCAGCGCGCCGTCGGCCGCCCCCGCCGCCGCGACCGGCCCCGCGGGTCCGGCCGGAAGGAAGGCGGCCAGCCGGTCGTCCCAGGCGATCGGCGCGCGCGACTGCGAATAGAGGTGAACCGCCGGGCTCCAGCCCCCCGACACGGCGAGCAGGTCGCAGTCGATCCGCCGCGCGCCGCCGCCCGCCAGGGGGGCCACGGTCACCGCACGCAGCGCCCGGCCGCCCTGCGTCGAACGCACGACGTGGCCCGCCAGCACGGGCAGGCCCGCTGACGCCGCGCGGGCATGCTCCGGCACCGGGTCGCGGCTGTCGACAATGGCCGCGACCTCGACGCCCGCGCGCGCCAGGTCGGCCGCGGCGGCATAGGCGCTGTCGTTGTTGGTGAAGACCACCGCGCGCCGGCCCGGCCGGACCGCCCAGCGGTTGACATAAGCCTGCGCGGCCGAGGCGAGCATGACCCCCGGCTGGTCGTTCCCCTCGAAGACCATGAGCCGCTCGATGGCGCCGGTCGCGGTGATCACCCGCCCCGCCCGGACGCGCCAGCTTCGCCCCAGGATCGCGGGACGGGAGGGCGCGCGCTCCTCGACCATGACAAGGTTGTGCTCGCGGCAGGCCCAGACGGCCGCATCCTGCAGGTGCATGACGTTCGGCAGGGCGGCAAGCTCCGCGACCGCCGCCGTGACCCAGTCCAAGGCCGGCGCGCCGGCAATGGAGAGCCGGCGCGTCAGCAGCGATCCGCCCGCCTCGATCCCCTCGTCGGCCAGGATCACCCGCGCGCCCGCCCGGCCCGCGACCAGCGCGGCCATCAGGCCTGCCGGCCCCGCCCCGGCAATCAGGATGTCGGCATGGGCGTGGCGCGCCTCCCAGGCGCCGTCGGGCGGCGTCGCGGGGGCCGGCGCAAGCCCTGCGGCGCGCCGGATCGCCGGTTCGTAAAGGTGCCAGTCAGGCCATTTGAATGTCTTGTAGTAGAACCCCGCCGGGATCAGCCGCGCGATCATCTGGTTGACCGCGCCAATATCGAGCCGCGCCGAGGGCCAGGCATTCACCGGCCAGGCCTCCAGCCCGTCGCTCAGCCTCAGCGTCGTCGCCGGCCGGTTGCCCGAGGCAAGCTCACCCGCGAGATGGACAAGCGTCGCGGGCTCTTCCACGCCCGCCCCCATGATCCCGCGCGGGCGGTGATACTTGAAGCTGCGCGCGCTCAGCCGCACCCCGTTGGCCAGCAGCGCGGAGGCCAGCGTGTCGCCGTGGAACCCGACATGGTCGCGCCCGTCGAAGCGGAACCGGAGCGGCCGCGACCGGTCTATGCGCCCCCCCTCCGCCAGCCGCCACCCGTTACCGCCCAAGGCGCACCTCCGTCACCGCATGGGTCACGGTGTGGCGGCGCACGGTCAGCCACGCGCCGCAGCCGCGCAGATGCCACCAGCGCTCCTCGACCTCGCCCATCGGGTTCGGCGGTACCGTCAGCCAGTCGACCCAGTCCGCGTCGCTGACGGCCGAAGGATCGGCGGGGCGCGGCGCCAGGGCGGGCCCGCCATAGGCGAACTCGCTTTCGTTCCGGGGCCCGCAGAAGGGACAGTCGAGCACCAGCATCGCCCTACCTCGCCGTGGTCGTGCCGGTCTCGATCACGTAGTCGAGATGGCGGAAACGGTTCAGCCCGAAGGGCGCCGTCAGCGCGTCCGGGCGGCCGGTGGCGATCAGGTGGGCCAGACCGGCGCCGCCGGCGGGAATGGCCTTGTAGCCGCCCCACCAGCCCGCGCTGACGATCAGCCCCGCAATGTCGGTGGCCGAGACGATGGGGCTCGCATCATGCGCCATGTCGAGATGCCCGCCCCACTGCCGCATCAGCTTCAGCCGCCGGAACGCCGGGAAAAGCTCCAGCATCGCGGCGACCGTGTCCTCGAACACCGACTGCTTGATGTCGCGCCGGAACGACTGGCCCAGGTCGGTCGCGCCCCCGATCACCAGTTCGCCCTTGTCGGACTGCGACAGGTAGACGCCGAGGTCGGGGCAGTTCACCACCACGTCGACGACCGGCTTCACGGGTTCGGAGACGAAGGCGGTGAGGTTGATCGTGCGAAGCGGCAGGCGCAGGCCCACCGTCTCTGTCAGCGTCGTCGTGTGGCCCGAGACCGCAAGCGCGACGACCGGCGCCCGCACGGGCCCGCGGGCCGTCTCGACCCCGGCGATGGCGCCGTCCGCCCCGCGCAAAAGCGTCCGGACCGGGGTCTGCTGGTGGATCTCCACCCCCATCGCGTCGGCGGCGCGCGCGTATCCCCAGGCCACCGCGTCATGCCGGTTCACCGCGGCGTCGGTGTGGACGGCGGCGCCCAGGATGGGCAGGCGGCTCCCGGGCCCGCCGCCGGTCAGCGCCGGGATGCGGCGGCGCAGTTCGGCCACGTCGATGTCCCGATAGGTGGAGCCGTAGATGTCCATGATCAGACGGCGGCGGCGGCGGTCGCGCACCATGCCCCAGGTCTGCAGCACGTCGATCATCGTGCGCCGCGAATGCATCAGGTTGAAGTTGAGGTCGCGGGTCAGCGCCTCGTACATCGCGACCGACTTCACGTAGAACGGGATCGATTCGTCGCGCATGTAGTTCGACCGGATCGTGACCGTGTTGCGCGCGACATTGCCGCCGCCCAGCCAGCCCGCCTCGAGCACCGCGACATCGGTGATGCCGTGATCCTTCGCCAGGTGGTAGGCCGCCGCCAGCCCGTGCCCGCCGGCGCCCACGATGATGGCGCTGTAGCGGTCGCGCAGCGGCCGCGTCCGCCACACCGGCGCCCAGCCCCGATGCTGACCGAGCGCGTGGCGACAGAGGGAAAGGAAGGAATATCGTTGCATGCTGATAATGATGTTGCCTCATGCACATCGCATTGGCAACCGGCAACGGTGCGCGACTGCCCGATTCAGCCGCTGCTTCAGCCGCCGATCCAGCCCCCGCGCGGGGAGGCGGGCCGCGGCGCTCGAACGGGACGACAAGCCCCCGCCCGCCTCAGCCCATGCGGCGAAGCGCCCCGCGTCCCGCCTTCCGCAGCCAGTCGAGCACGCCCCACCGTGCCGCCGCCTGCCGCAGCAGCGACTTGCACCTGACGGTGACGCAGTGGACGGCCCAGGCCAGCGCCGCCGCCTTTCCCGGCCCGTAGAGGGTCAGGTCCGCCTCGGTTTGCGATCCGGTGGACAAGAGCCGCTTGTAGGCGGCGTCCCCGTGGCCGAAGTCGAAACGTTCTGCCCCCTCTTCGGTCAGGTCATCGAAGACCCGGTCGAGAAGGAGTATCCCCGGCGAGAACCGGCCCCACTCGGGCAGGAACGAGGTCGCCCACAGGCGAAAGGTGCCGCATTCCAGATCGCCCATGACATGGGCAATGGGCCGGCCCGCACCCAGGAAGACATAGCCGCGGAACAGACCCTCGGCCGCCAGTTCGCGTGCCAGGGCGCGGGTTGGCGCGTCATCCTTGACCCCGACGTTCAGTGCCACCTGATAGGTGTGCGCCGTGACCTCGGCCGCCAGCGCGACAAAACGGTCCGTGGATTCGGGCGCATCGAAGCGCAGGAACTCGAACGCGCCGCCGAACGCGTCCGAAAGGTTCCTGAGCTTTCGGCGCAGGCTCTGGCGCGTCTTGGCCGAGTTCTGCTGGATCGGCGCCCCGCTCCCCGGTTCGCGCAGTTGCCGGAGGTGGCGCACATGGTCGTTCGACATCACCCGGAACCGCCCGCCGAGGTCGCGGGCTAGTGCGGCGTGAAGGGCGCTGTCGGTCGGCACGTTCAGAATGTCGATCCGATCCACCGCGCCGCGGTCCAGCAGCGCCCCGAGGTGGCGTCGGACCGCGTCGAGGGCTGCGGCCTGATCGCCAAGGACGATGCCGCTTTCGGGGATCGAGAGGCATCGCAGCGGCGGCAGCAGGCCCGAGAGGCGGCGCGCCCCGTACCAAGGGCCGCGCGCCCGCGCCGCACCCGTGATCAGCGCCCGGACCCCGGTGTCCGAGAAAAGCGCCGCCACGGGCTCTCCCCAGTTGTCCTTGGCGCCGGCCGCGACAGCCGCCGCCCGGGCCTGGAAACGGCGGGCACCGTTGTAGCGGGTGGATTGCCGGGTTTCGGCAAGGAAGTCCTCCCACTCCTGCAGGAGACCGGCCCCGGTCCGGGCGTCGGGATGCGCGGTATCCGCATGCCCGCAACCGACAAGCCGCGCCGACACGGCGTCGGCACATGCCTGCGCAATCGCCCCGGCACCGGCCGCGGCAAGAATGTCGGTGCGCAGGACGCTGCTTCGATTCATCGTGATACTATGCGGCAAGATCCGCGATGCGACCACTTTTAACGCGAGGCGTTTCTTGATGCTCAACCAATCCGCGAATTGCCGATGTTGGCCTGCCATTCGGGAAACGCGCAGGCTGTTGCGGCAGGTCATCGGGCCGTGCATTAGATTACTATTTTTATCGGATTTACAATTCTGACAACTTCTGTTGGTTTTAGCCGCGACCAGGACAGATTCGGAAGAACGACACCATGCGCGCCCACAGGCTTCTCTGCTGCGCCCCCCTCGCCCTTCTCGCCTTCGTCCCCGGTGCGTCGGCCGCGGACGGGCCGGCGATCGTGGCGACCTATGCCGACATCGCCGAGGCGGGCTACGAGGACAGCCTGACGCTGGCGCGCGATCTTCAGGTCGCGGTCGACGCGCTGATCTCAGCACCCTCGCCCGAGGCGCTTGACACCGCCCGCGCCGCCTGGCGCGCCGCGCGCGACCCCTACATGCAGACCGAGGTCTTCCGCTTCGGCAACCCCATCGTCGACGACTGGGAAGGCCGGGTGAACGCCTGGCCGCTGGACGAGGGGCTGATCGACTATGTCGATGCCGCCTATTTCGGTTCCGAGGAAAACGCGCTGGCGCAACTGAACGTCATCGCCAACCCGAGTTTCACCCTGTCGGGCGCGACGGTCGATGCCACCACGATCACCCCCGCGCTGCTCACCGACGTGCTGCAGGAGGCGGGCGAGAACGAGGCGAACGTGGCCACCGGCTATCACGCGATCGAATTCCTGCTCTGGGGGCAGGATCTGGTCAGCGACGCGCCGCAGGCGGGCGGCCGCCCCTGGACCGACTATGCGCAGGGCGCCGATTGCACCGGCGGCAATTGCGACCGGCGCGCGCAATACCTCAAGGTCGCGACCGACCTTCTGGTTTCCGACCTCGCCTGGATGGCCGCGCAATGGGCCGAGGGGGGCGATGCGCGCGCCGCCGTTGCCGCCGATGCCGACGCGGGCCTCGCCGCGATCCTGACCGGCATGGGCAACCTCTCCTACGGCGAGATGGCCGGGCAGCGGGTCAAGCTGGGGCTGATCCTGAACGACCCGGAGGAGGAGCACGACTGCTTTTCCGACAACACGCCTGAGAGCCATTACTTCGACATCAAGGGGGTGGAGAACGTCTATCTCGGCCGCTACACCCGGATCGACGGGACCGAGGTTACCGGACCCGCGCTGAAGGACGCGCTGGCGGCGGCCGATCCCGCGCTGGCCGGGGCGCTTGGCGGCGAGATCGGCCAAAGCCTCGCGGCCGCGGACGCGCTCCGCACGCTGGCGGACGAGGGGCAGAGCTACGACATGCTGCTTCAGGTCGGCAATGCCGGGGGCGAGGCCGCAATCACCGCGCTGGTCGAGGCGCTGGTGGCGCAGTCACGCTCGATCGAGCGGGCCTCGACCGCGCTCGGCCTCGCAGGCGTGGTCGTCGAGGGCGACGAGACGCTCGAAGGCGCGGGGGACGTGTTCCAATGACGCGGGCCCTCGGGTTTCCGCTGGCGGCACTGGCGCTTCTCGCCGCGTCCGCGCACCCGGCCCCTGGCCACACCGGAGACCTGAGGGACCTGCACCTGCCGCTCCTGCCCCGCACCGCGGAGGAGGACGCGCGCATCGCCGCCGTCACCGCCCCGACCCGCGATTTCACCGCCCCCGAGCGGTTCGAGGCGAAGCCCGCCGGCGCGGCGACGGTGCGGGCGCGGGCGACGGCAGATGCCTTCTCCGACCCCTCGGCCAACATCGGGCTCGAGGGGCGGATGACCTTCAACCTCGGCAACGGTCTGTTCACCAAGGCCTGGGTTTCCGCGCCCTCCTCCACGCAGTCCTCCGATGGCCTCGGGCCGCTGTTCAACGCGCGCGCCTGCCAGCTTTGCCACCTGAAGGACGGCCGCGGCCTGCCCCCCGCACGCCCGGACGAGGATGCGGTGGCGCTGTTCCTGCGCCTGTCGGTCCCCGGCGGCGCGGCGGCGGAAACCGCGCTGATCCCGGACTGGATCGCGACCAGCCCCGACCCGGTCTACGGCGGGCAGTTGCAGAACTTCACGCTGGCCGGCCTCCCCGCCGAGGGGCGGATGGAGGTCGAGACGGAGGAAACCCCGCTGACCTTCCCCGACGGCGAGGCGATCACCATGCACGCGCCCAGCTACCGCCTTGCCGATCCGGGCTACGGGCCGCCCGCACCCGACCTGATGCTGTCACCCCGTGTCGCGCCTCAGATGATCGGGCTCGGCCTGCTGGAGGCGATCCCGGCGGCCGACATCCTGGCCCATGCCGACCCCGACGACGCCGACGGCGACGGCATCTCGGGGCGGGCGAGCATCGTCCTCTCGGCCCGCCACGGGGTGCCGATGCTGGGGCGCTTCGGCCACAAGGCCGGCCAGCCCACGGTGGAGGAGCAAAGTGCCGGCGCCTTTTCCGGCGACATGGGGCTGTCGACGCCGCTGCACCCTTCGGGCCACGGCGACTGCACGGCCGCGCAAGCCGCCTGCCTGGACGCCGAGACCGGCGCCGACCCCGCCGACGGGTTGGAAGTGTCGCAGGTAAACCTCGACCTCGTCACCTTCTACGCCCGCAACCTCGGCGTGCCGGAGCGGCGCGACGTGGCCGACCCGGCGGTCCTGCGCGGCAAGGAGATCTTCTACACGGCCGGCTGCATCGGCTGCCACGTGCCGAAATACGTGACCGGCCGGATGGAGGGGGCGGTCGCGCAGTCGTTCCAGCTGATCTGGCCCTACAGCGACCTCTTGCTCCACGACATGGGCGCGGGGCTGGCCGACCACCGCCCCGAGGGCCGCGCCACGGGGACCGAATGGCGCACGCCGCCCTTGTGGGGGATCGGCTTGACGGCGCAGGTGTCGGGGCGCGAAAGCTACCTGCACGACGGACGCGCCACCACGTTCCTCGAGGCGGTGATGTGGCACGGGGGCGAGGGGAAGGCCGCGCGCGATGCCGTCTACCACCTGCCGAAAGAGGACCGCGACGCCCTGGTCAGCTTCCTGGGGAGCCTGTGACATGCGCCTGCTGATCGCCGCCCTCTGCCTGCTGCCCTTGCCGCTTCGCGCCGATCCGGTCATCGACCGGGTGCTGGACGAGGTCGTGAGCCCCGGCCTTGCCGTCTTCACCACCGCGACCGGGGCGCTGGAGGCCGCCGCGGTCGCCGACTGCCGGGCCACGTCCGAAGACCTGCGCGCGGCCTGGGCGGGCGCGATGGACGCCTGGTTCGGCATCGCCGACTTGCGCTTCGGCCCGCTCGAGGATGGCGCGCAACGCCAGATCATCGCCTACTGGCCGGACAATGGTGGCCACCGGCCGAAGGCGCTGGCGCGGTGGCTGGCGGGCTGGCAGCCGGGGGCGGAAGATGCCGCGGCGTTCCGGACGCAGCCGGTCTCCGTTCGCGGTCTTTATGCTATGGAATCAATGTTATACGACCCGCGCTTCAACACCTACACGAAGTCGGACGCGGGCTGCGCGCTGGTCCGGCTTGCCACAGCCGACCTGAGCGCGACGGCGCATGAGGTGGCCACCGCCTGGGAGGAGGACTTCGCCACGGTGCTGCGGACGGCGGGCGATGCCGGCAACGCGCGCTTCCTCGATGCGATCGAGGCGCGGCAGGCGGTCTTCACCGCGCTTCTCACCTCGCTTCAGTTCGACATCGTCGAGCGGATCGGCCTGCCCCTCGGCACCGTCGAAACCCCGCGCCCGACGCGCGCCGAGGGGCGGCTGTCGGGCCGGTCGCAGCGCAACCTGGAGCTGTCACTTGCGGCGCATGAGGCCTTGGCCCGCGCCCTTGTCCCCGAGGGGGCGACCCTGACCGGGGAGGATTTCGAGCGCGTCCGCTGGATGGCCGCGCGGCTTGATGACCCTGACTTTTCCGGCGTCGCGGACCCGACCGGCCGCTTCCGGCTCGAGGCGGTGCAGACCGCGCTGACGCTTCTCAGGACCGTCGCGAACGAGGAGCTTTCGGCAGCACTCGGCGTGACCATGGGCCTGAACGCGCTGGACGGGGACTGAGCATGACAAGCCGCCGCCGCTTCCTCGGCACCGTCCTTGCCGCGGCGGCGCTGCCCCGGCTGGGCTGGGCCGATGCCGGCAGCCCCGCTTTCCTGGCGGCGGCGCAGGAACCCGACGGCACCCATGCGCTCTTCGGCCTGACGGAGGAGGGGGCGGACCTCTTCCGCGTGCCCCTGCCCGCGCGCGGCCATGCCGCCGCCGCCCACCCCGAGGCGCCCGAGGCTGTGGCCTTCGCCCGCCGCCCCGGCACCTATGCGCTGGTCCTGAACTGCGCGACCGGCGCGGTGACGGCGCGGCTGGCCGCGGCGCCGGGGCGCGCGTTCAACGGCCACGGCGCCTTTTCGATGGACGGCGCGGTGCTTTACACCTCCGAGGTGGAGGCCGCGACCGGCGAAGGGCGCATCGCGCTCTGGTCGCGGCCCGACGGCTACCGCCTCATAGGAGAGATCGCCTCGGGCGGGATCGGCCCGCACGAGATCCGCCGCCTGCCGGGGTCCGAGGTGCTGGCGGTCGCGAACGGCGGCATCCGCACCGGCCCCGGCGACCGCGACAAGCTGAACCTCGACACGATGGCGCCGAACCTCACCTACCTCTCCCCCGATGGCCGGGTGGAGGATCAGGCGCGGCTGGCGCCGGACCTGCACCGGGCCTCGATCCGCCACCTGGCGATCGACGCCCTCGGCACCGTTGCCTTCGCGATGCAGTGGGAAGGCGCGGAGGATCAGGCGCCGGCGCTTCTGGGCTTTCACCGCCTGAACGGCGGCGCGCCCCGGCTGGCGAAGGCCCCGGACGATCTGCACCGCGCGATGCGGGGCTATGCCGGGTCGATCGCGGTCTTCGACGCGGGCCGGCAGGTCGCCATCTCCTCCCCCAAGGGCGGGCGGGTGCAGGTCTTCGGCAGCGACGGCCGCTTTGCGCACGAGATCCTGCGCGCCGATGTCTGCGGGATTGCCGCTGCGGGCGCGCGGCTGGTGATGACCGACGGCTTCGGCGCCTTCGTCGTGACCGAGGGGGGCCGGCCCGTGGCCCACACCCGCGCCCCCCGCGCCTGGGATAACCACATCGTCGCGCTTTGACCCCTTGGAGGGGCGTTGCGGGTGGCCAAGGCCCGGCCCCTGACGTATGACCGTGCAGGCGGCCCATCGGCCGGCGCGTACCGGCGGCAGGAACGGCGTCCATGAACATCGCCTTTGTCCAGACCTTCCTGGAGGTCGTGAAGACCGGCAACCTCAACCGCGCGGCAGAGCGGCTGAACGTCACCGAATCGACCGTCACGGCGCGGCTGAACGGGCTTGAGGATCTTCTCGGCCAGAAGCTCCTGATCCGCAGCCGTGCGGGGGCGGAGCTGACCTCGGCCGGGTTCCAGTTCCTGCGCTATGCCGAGGTGATGACCCGCGCCTGGAGCCAGGCCCGCCAGACCCTGTCGCTCAGCGCGGGTTTCGAGAGCGTGTGCAACGTCGGCTGCCAGTTCGACCTCTGGCACGGGGTCGCCAAGACCTGGGCGGACCGCCTGCGCGGCGACCATCCCGGCGTCGCGCTGTCGTTCTGGCCGGGAAGCACCGACGACATCGAGAACTGGCTGTCCACCGGGCTGATCGACGTGGCGCTGATGTTCGATGCGGCGGTGTCGGGCGAGCTTGACGTGGTGCCGTTGTTCCAGGACCGGCTGATCCAGGTCGCGACGGTGCGGCGCGGCTACATGGAGTGGGACCCGGATTACGTCTATGTCGATCTCGGGCGCGAGTTCCGCCGCCTGCATGCCGAAACCTTCGCGGTGGCGCGCACCCCGGTCGTCACGCTCGGGTCGAGCGACTGGGCGCGCGACTACCTGGCGACCTGGGGCGGATCGGCCTTCCTGCCCGAACGTATGGTCGCGGATGACATCGCGGCGGGCAGGCTCCACCGGGTCGAGGGCGCGCCCGTCTTCCGCCGCACCGCCTATCTGGTCGCGCGGCCGAACCTGGCGGCGGGCTGGGCCTGGTTCAGACCCTCGGTCGAGGCGCTGAGGGAGACGATCGCCGCCGCCGGCCCTAGCCCCGCCTGATCAGGAAGTCGCGCACCGGCGGCAGGACGCGATCGGTCGCCTCGATGAAGATCGCGTGCTTGAGACCGTCGAGGATCACCAGTTCCGCCTCCGGCATCGCCGCCGCGATCAGCCGGTTGAGACGCGGGTTGCAGCCGCCGTCGAGTTCCCCGGTCAGAACCTGCGCGGGTGCCGCGATCTCGTGCAGCCAGGGGCCCATTTCGGTCTCGGCGTAGATGTCGAAGACGTTCAGGAACACCTCGGCGTCGGTGTCCATCACCTGCCTCTTGCGCCGCTCGATCACCTCGGGGTGGGCGGCGGCGAAATCGTCGGTGAACCAGCGTGCGGTCAGCGTGTCGAGCACCTGGCCGATGCCCTTCTCGCGCATGGCGGCCACTACCGCCCTGACCTTGGCGCTGTCGTCCTCGGTGCGGAACGCGGCGGTGGACCAGAGACCCAGCGACAGCACACGGGCCGGATGGCGCCGCGCATAGGCCGGGCCGATCATGCCACCCAGCGAATGGCCGGCGAAATGGGCCTTCTCGATGCCCAGACGCGCCCTGAGCGCCTCAAGGTCGTCAACCAGATCGTCAAGGCCGAAGCGCCCGCCCGGCAGCGGGCTTTCGCCATGGCCGCGCAGATCGTAGCGGATGCAGGTGAAGCGGTCCTTCAACCCCTCGACCAGCCCCGCAAAGGTGGCCCGGCGCGCGCCGATACCGTGGATGAGGAAAAGGGCCGGGCCAGTGCCCTCGACCGTGTAGGCGCAGTCGATCGGCATGGCTCACTCCGGCTTCGGGTCGCTGGCCAGCCGCCCGGCCACGGCCCAGTCGTGCTTTGCCACGTCCTGAAAGACGACATGGACCGACTGCGGCGTGCCCCCGCAGGTGTCGAGGAAGGCACGGGTGACGGCCTCGGCGCAGGCGCGTTTCTGGTCGACGCTCCGACCTTCGAACATTTCGATGCGGATGACGGGCATTCGGGGTTTCCCTTTTCGTTTGCGATGTTTCAGGCAACCTTGCGGCCGGCGGCGCGCAGGTGCGGCAGAACCTCCGCGCCGAGGCGGGCCATCATGTCGAGCGTCTCGTCCTGCGGCTGGCCAAAGTTCGAGGATGCGATGACCTCGTCGATGCCGAGCTCCGCATAGCCCGACAGCCGGTCGATCATCTCCGAGGCGCCGCAGATCAGCACGTTCTGCCCCAGTTCCTCGACCGTCTGCTTGCGCGGCAGGGGCCGGATGATGCCGTGCTCGACGATACCGGGCCCGCCGAAGACGTTGTCGAAGCTTTTGTAATAGCGATGAGCGCGCGCGATCTTGTCGCGGGCGTCGGCATCGTCGCGCGCGAGGTAAAGCCCCCGTTGCAGCGACAGCCGCGAGGTGCAGCCCGGCCCCGCCAGCGCCTTGCCGCGATGGAAGGCATTCACCTGTTCCTGCAGGACGCCGTGGCTGGCACCCAGGGGTGTCGTCTGGATGTGATAGCCGCGCGCCGCCGCCGCCTCGATCCCCGGCGGGGCCATGATGGCAAGCGCGATCGGGATCGGCGCCTCGGGGCGCGGCATCACCGTCAGCGCCTCGAAGCGGTAAAGGGCGCCGTCCCACGACACCTCGTCGCGCGCGAGCAGGGCTTCGAGCACGGCAAGGCTTTCCTCGAACCGGGCCTTCGTCTCCTCCATCGGCACGCCGATGCGCCCCGTCTCGTAGCCGAAGGCGCCCTTGCCGACGCCCAGGATCAGGCGGCCGTCGCACAGCGCCTGCGCCTGCACGACCTCGCCCGCGAAGACGCGCATGTCCCGGAGCGGAAGCTGGCAGATCGAGGTCGCGATCTCGACCCGGCTGGTGTGCGCGGCCACCTTGACGGCCAGTTGCAGGGGCGAGGGCACGAGCAGGATGTTGAGCAGGTGATGCTCGGGGATCGAGACGCCGCGATAGCCGCAGGCCTCCGCCTGCACCGCCTGCGCGACCATGTTGCGGTAAAGCTGCCGGCCGCCCAGCGCCGGATCGAGGAGATGGCTGTTGAGGAAGTGGGAAAACTCCATGGCACCTCTGGTTCTGCCGGGCTGCTTCCGGTCGCGCGACCGGGCCCGGATCGGGCGCCGCATCGGGTGCCGTATCGGGAAGGGGCCGCCCTTGTCCGCCTTCGGGGGGCAGTCTTGCAAAATCCGAAAGCGGAAGAAATTGAATATTTCGCGACCTTAATTTCGATCTTTCCGAATTATCCCTGCCCCGATCCGGGGAACCGTTGGCCCACGAACATTTTCGCCCGGTCCGGGACAGAAGGCGCTTGCCCGGATCAAGGGTCGTGAATAGCCTGTCTGAAAACTGTTACAAAAACTTCACAATGGGAGGACACCATGCGGACAATTCTCGTCGGGGCATCGCTCTTTGCCCTGTCGGCCGGCGCGGCCAGCGCCGCCGGCAAACTCAATTTCTACTGCTCCGCGCAGGAGGAATGGTGCCAGATCATGGCGCGCGGCTTCGAGGAGGCCACCGGCATCGACGTCGACATGACGCGCAAGTCCTCGGGCGAGACCTTCGCGCAAGTGAAGGCCGAGGCCACCAACCCAAAGGGCGACATCTGGTGGGGCGGCACCGGCGACCCGCACCTTCAGGCCGCCGAGGAAGGTCTGACGGAAGCCTACGTCTCGCCCATGCGCGACCAGCTTCACCCCTGGTCGCTTGCGCAGGCGGCAAGCGCCGGCGACCGCACCATCGGCATCTACTCGGGCGCGCTCGGCTTCGGCTACAACTCCGACCTGCTGGCCGCGAACGGGCTGCCGGAGCCGAAGTGCTGGGAAGACCTGACCAAGCCCGAGTTCAAGGGCCATATCCAGATCGCGAACCCCAATTCCTCCGGCACCGCCTACACCACGCTCGCCACAATGGTGCAGTTGTTCGGCGAGGACGGCGGCTTCGACTACATGAAGCGGCTGCATGCGAACGTGAACCAGTACACCAAGTCCGGCTCCGCCCCGATCAAGGCCGCGGCGCAGGGCGAAACCACGGTCGGCATCGTCTTCATGCATGACGCGGTGGCGCAGACGGTGGCGGGCTTTCCCATCGTGACGGTCGCCCCCTGCGAGGGCACCGGCTATGAGATCGGGTCGATGTCGATCATCGCCGGCGCGCGCAACATGGACGAGGCCAAGCAGTTCTACGACTGGGCGCTGTCGGTCGAGGCGCAGAACCTCGCGCTTCAGGTCAATGCCTTCCAGGTGCCCTCGAACATGAACGCGGAGACCTCGGACAAGGCGCCCGACTTCGCCGCCATCAAGCTCATCGACTACGACTTCAAGAAGTACGGGTCGAGCGATGAGCGCAAGCGGCTTCTGTCCAAGTGGGACAGCGACGTGTCCACCCTGCCCCAGTAAGCTTGGTGCGACAGTCCACGACCGACAAGACCACCCACCCGGCACTGATCCTCTGGATCGTTGCCGGGTGGGTCGGGTTCGCCCTTCTGCCCTGGTACGGGGTGGAGGAGTTCTGGTTTTTCGGCTGGCTGACCGACGGCTGGCCGACCGACAGCGACTATGCGCCCGCGCTGTTCCTGCTGATGCAGGGTGAAAGGCCCTGGCTCTGGCCGCTTCTGCCAGCACTAGCGGCGCCGCTTCTGGTGGCGGGGCGGCGCAAGACCGACCCGGCCTTCGCGCGCGTCCTTCTGGCGGCGGGCGGCTTCGGCTTTGCCTGGCTGATCGCGCAAGGCATGGGGATCGGCCTGCGCGGCTGGAACGCGGACTGGCTTCAGGCGCTGTTCGGGCCGCTCGACGACCGGCAGTTCGGCATGGGCTATGGCGCGCTTGTCGTCGCCTCGGCCTTCCTTTTCATCCTGACGCAGGGGATTGCCGCGCGCGGCGCGATCAACGGCGACGTCTTCGTGACCGGCGCCATCGGCGGGGTCATCGCCGTCGTCACCATCTTCGTCTTCTTCCCCATCGCCAAGATGCTGCTCGCGGCCTTCGTCACCGAGGAGGGCGGGCATTCCGTCATGGTCTTCCTGTCGAAGTTCTTCGACGACCGCATCTGGGGCCTTGGCTGCCTGACGGGATCACGCTGCGGGGTGGCGTGGAACTCGCTCTTCCTTGCCGTTCTCGTCGGCGTTCTGACCACCGCGCTCGGCCTTGTCTTCGCGCTGGTGCTGACGCGGTCGGGCTTCCGCTTCAAGCGCAGCCTGCGTGCGATCACGGTGCTGCCGATCATCACGCCCCCCTTCGTCATCGGCCTTGCCATCATCCTTCTGTTCGGGCTGTCCGGCGGCGTCACCACCTGGGTTGCGGACCTCTTCGGCATCCGGCCGACGCGCTGGGTCTACGGCCTGCCCGGCATCCTGATCGCGCAGGTGCTGGCCTTCACGCCCATCGCCTTCCTCGTCCTGATCGGCGTGGTCGAGGGCGTCAGCCCCTCGATGGAGGAGGCGGCGCAGACGCTCCGCGCCAACCGCTGGCAGACCTTCCGCACCGTATCGCTGCCGCTGATGCGGCCGGGGCTCGCCAACGCCTTCCTTTTGGGCTTCATCGAGAGCATGGCCGATTTCGGCAACCCGCTGGTCCTTGGCGGCAACTACGACGTGCTGTCGACCGAGATCTTCTTTGCCATCGTCGGCGCGCAGTACGACCAGGGCCGGGCGGCGGTGCTGGCGATCGTGCTTCTGGCCTTCACGCTTGCGGCCTTCTACCTGCAACGCTTCTGGCTGGGGCGGAAAAGCTACACCACCGTCACAGGCAAGGGCGACGCGGGCGTGCACCCGGAAATGCCGCGCGGCCTTGCCATCCCGGTCTATGCCATCGCCGCGATCTGGGGCGCCTTCACCCTGGTGATCTACGGCATGATCCTTTACGGCTCTCTCGTGCAGCTTTGGGGCGTGGACAACACGCTGACCTTCAAGCACTACCTCACCGCCTTCGCGGTCCGGATCGAGGATGGCGGCATCCGCTGGACCGGCTCGGCCTGGGACAGCTTCTGGACGACGATGATGATCGCCACGGTCGCGGCCCCCCTGACGGCGGCGGTCGGGCTGATCACCGCCTACCTGCTGACGCGGCAGGACTTCGCCGGCAAGCGGTCGTTCGAGTTCGGCACCATGCTGTCCTTCGCCATCCCCGGCACGGTGATCGGGGTCAGCTACATCCTCGCCTTCAACGTGCCGCCGATCGAGATCACCGGGACGGGCCTGATCCTCGTCATCAGCTTCATCTTCCGCAACATGCCGGTGGGCGTGCGCGCGGGTATCGCCTCGATGAGCCAGCTTGACCGCTCGCTCGACGAAAGCTCGCTGACGCTGGGCGCGAACAGCTGGCAGACCTTCCGCGCGGTGATCCTGCCGCTTCTGCGCCCCGCGATCCTGGCCGCCCTGGTCTACAGCTTCGTGCGCGCGATGACGGCCATTTCGGCGGTGATCTTCCTTGTCTCCGCCCGCTACGACATGGCGACGAGCTACATCATCGGGCGGGTGGAAAACAACGACTACGGGCTGGCGATCGCCTATTCGACCGCGCTGATCTTCGTGATGCTGGCGGCGGTGGGGCTTTTGCAGCTGATGGTGGGCCGCACCCGGATCGGGCGCAGGATGTCGCATGAACAGGGGGGCGGCTGATGGCCGGGGTTGGGTCAAGGGCGGCATCCGTCGTCTTCGAGAACGTGACGAAGATCTACGGGCGCAATGTCGTCGCCGTGAACGACGTCAGCCTGAGGATCGAGCCGGGGCGTCTGGTCACGCTGCTTGGCCCCTCTGGCTGCGGCAAGACCACGACGCTGAGGATGATCGCGGGGCTGGAAATGGCCTCGAAGGGGCGCATCCTGATCGGCGACAAGGACGTGACCACCCTGCCCGCGACCGACCGCGACGTGTCGATGGTGTTCCAGTCCTACGCGCTATTCCCGCACATGACGGTGCTGGAAAACGTCAGCTACGGGCTGAAGTTCTCGGGCTACTCCCGCACCGAGACGCGGGACCGGGCGATGGCGGGGCTGTCGCTGGTCGGGCTTGACGGCTACGGCGGGCGGCTGCCGTCGGAACTTTCGGGCGGCCAGCAGCAGCGGGTCGCCGTGGCGCGCGCGCTGGTGCTGGAGCCGGAGGTGCTCTTGTTCGACGAACCCCTGTCGAACCTCGACGCCAAGCTGCGCCGCCATGTGCGCGAGGAGATCCGCGAGATCCAGCAGAAGCTGGGCCTGACAGTCGTCTATGTCACCCACGACCAGGAAGAGGCGCTGGCCGTCTCGGACGAGATCGTGGTGATGAAGAACGCGGCCATCGCCCAGATCGGCCCGCCACGCGCGCTTTACGACGCGCCCGCCGACACCTTCGTGGCCGATTTCATCGGCGAGGCGAACCTGATCGGCTGCGAGGTGCTGTCGGTCGCCGGCGAGATGGCGGAGGTCGCGGTCGCGGGCGTGCGCCATCGCCTGCCCGCGCGGGGGCTGAAGCCGGGCCGCGCGACGCTGGCGCTGCGCCCCTCGCGCATCCGCTTGGTCGAGGGCGAAGGGCTGGCGGCGACGGTGGAAAAGGTCACCTATGTCGGCCCGCGCATGGAATACACGCTTGCCGGCGATTTCGGCCGCATCTTCGCGGTCAGCGACAATGTCGACACGCCCTATCGCGCGGGCGACGCGGTCACCGTCGGGCTCGCGGCATCGGGCCCGGTCCTCGTGCCCGACGCCCGGTAGGCGCCTGCCCCGCCGGTCAGTCCTGCCGCCTCAGTCCTGTCCGGGCGCGTAGGCGGCCTCGGCGATTGCCAGCACCTCGTCCCAGGCCTCGGGCGTGGCGACGATGACGCGGCCGCCCCGCGCGATCATGTCGCCTGCGTCCTGATCCTCGACCACGCCGCCCGCCTCGGCCACCAGAAGCTGGCCCGCGATGCAGTCCCAGGCGTTCATGTGTTCCTCGACATAACCCAGAAGCTTGCCGGCCGCGACATAGGCCAGGGACAGCGCACCCGAGGCGTTGCGGTAGAAGATGCCGCCCGCGTCGATGATCGCGGGGACAAGGCGCTTGATCCCGCCCGCGCTGGTGCGGCCCGAAAAGCCGACGCCCAGCGACCCGCGCCTGAGGTCGCGGCCGCTGAGCACGGCAAGCCGCCGGTCGTTGCAGAAGGCGCCCCGGCCCCGGCGGGCGTGATACATCTCGCCATGGTTGGGGTCATGGATGACGCCGAACTCGGTGTTGCGGCCGACAGCACCCGCAAGCACGACCGTCCAGCCGGGAATGCCGTGGATGAAGTTCGTGGTGCCGTCGATCGGGTCGATCACCCAGACCATCCCGCTGGCGCCCGGTTTCGGCGCCTCTTCCTCGCCCACGATGCCGTCCTCGGGGAAGGCGGCGGCGATGGCTTTTCGCACGAAGCTCTCGACATTCTTGTCGGCTTCGGACACGAAGTCCTGATGACCCTTCACTTCCACGTTCAGCCCGTCGAAGCGGCGAAAATAATCGAGCGCGAGCGCCCCCGCCTCCGCCGCGATACGGCGGGCCTCGGCATATCTCCGGTCGATCTCGCTGTCCTGCATGTCCTTTCCCCTGCGGGCAAAATAGCCCTGTCGGGGCCGAGGTTAGCAGCATGACCGGAGCGGCGCGAGAGACGATGTTCGAGCCCACGCGCTTCCGCGCGGCGATCTTCGACCTCGACGGAACGCTGGTGCACAGCGAACACGTCTGGGAGCGTGCGAAGGTCGAGGTGACGGCGCGCTACGGCAAGCGGCCCTCGCAGGCGCTGCTCGATGCCCATGTCGGGCGCGGGCTGAAGGACTTTCTCGACGAGCTGTTCGGGATGCCGCTGACGCCGGACATGCGCCGCGCCATCGGCGAGCAGATCGGGGCCGAGGCGGACCTCTGGCTCGACAAGCTGCGCGAGCCGGTGCCGGGGGCGCGCGAATGGCTGGTCTCGCTCGCCGAGGCGGGGCTGAGGATCGCGATCTGCTCCTCCTCCCCCCGCCGCCACATCGAGGGCGCGCTCGAGATGCTCGACGTGACGGATGTGGTGGAACTGGCGGTGTCGGGGGCGGAACTGCCGGTGGGCAAGCCCGATCCCCTGCCGTTCCTGACCACGCTCGACCGGCTGGGGCTGGCCGCGGCCGATGCCTTCGCCATCGAGGATTCGGTGCCGGGCGCGCGGGCGGCGACGGGGGCGGGGCTGTTCACGCTGGCCATCGGTCCGGGCTGCACCGGGCCTGCCTACGACTTCTGCCACCTGCGCGCCGAAAGCTACGCCGGGCTGCATCACCCCGCACCGCGCCCGGCGCCCGGAGTGAACCGCTAGGTCAGAACGAAGCGTGTCATGCCAGCCCCAAGGTTTTCTGTCGGTCGTTCCTGAAAGCCCGATCGCCGGTAGAGTTCTTCTTTGCCCTTCGCTGACATAAGTCCAATGGTGGCCCCGATTTCGGCGCGTGCAAGGGCCGCCTCTGTTAGCCTTGAGACGATCTGTCTGCCGATCGAGCGCCCCCGATAGGAGGGTCGCACAATGACATCCTGGAGATAGAAGTAGAGCGCGCCGTCGCCGACGACCCGGCCAAAACCGATCAATTCCGTTCCATCGAAGCAAGTCAGATCGAAGATGCTTCCGCCCAGTGCCTTTCTGGCGGTCTCCAAGCCTATCTCGCCCCAGCCACATTCCGCCCGCAGACGAACGAAATCTTCGGGGCTTGGTGGCCGCTCCTCGAACCGTATGTGATCTATCGACACCGCAGTGGCCCTTCTTCCCGAGACCGGGCGTGCAACGCCCCATACGCTATTCCGGGGCGAGTCTGCCGCTGACATGCGACATTGGCGCAACTGTTGCAAGATGGGGTTCCGCCATGAAGGGCACGGCCGGTTACGCATGTATATTGCGCACCTCTGGATCGCACAGGGCCTTGCCCGCAGGCGCGGACGGCCGCGGACCTCACGCCCAGCGAATGCCATTGCAGGGTCTGGCTGTCGGAACCCGACGGAAGAACCGCAGACCAGGTCCAGAAAGACCCGGCCGGGCCGCTACCCCTCCAGCGGGATCGTGTCGGCCGCGTCCCAGGACAGCCAGACCTCGCCCTCGGCCGGAAGATCGGCAAAGTCGCGGTCCCGTCCCACCGCCTTCAGCGTCTCTCCCTGCCAGTCGAGCACGCAGGTGCCCATCGCGCCCGCGAAGATGCGCTGACGAAGGCGCGCGCGCAACCGGATCGGCGCCGGCGGCTCGGTAAGCGAGATGCGCAGGTTTTCCGGCCGCACCGCCACCGTCGCGGTGCGCGCGCCGGCAACCAGCACCCCGTCGCCCAGGCGCAGCCCGCCCGGCTCCAGCACCCCGGAAAACAGGTTCGCCTCACCCAGAAAGCGCGCGGTGAAGGCGTCGCGCGGGTCGTCGTAGACCGCGCGCGGCGGGCCTTCGCGCACCAGCCGGCCGTCCCGCAAGATGCCGATGCGGTCCGACAGCGTCAGCGCCTCTTCCTGGTCGTGGGTGACGAAGATCGTGGTGATGCCGACCTCGCGCTGGATCCGCTTCAGCTCGATCTGCATCTCGACGCGCAGGGCCTTGTCGAGCGCCGAGAGCGGTTCGTCGAGCAGGAGGACGCGCGGGCGGGTGACGATGGCGCGCGCCATCGCGACCCGCTGGCGCTGGCCGCCGGAAAGCTCGTGCGGCTTGCGCGCGCCGTAGGGGCCCAGGCGGACAAGCTCCAGCACCTCGGCCACGCGGCGGGCGCGCTCGGCTGCGGGCACCTTGCGCACCTCAAGCCCGAAGGCGACGTTCTGGGCCACCGTCATGTTCGGAAACAGCGCGTAGGACTGGAACACCATGCCGATCTCGCGCGCCTCCACCGGCACGTTTTCCACCGGCGCGTCCCCGATCAGGACGCGGCCCGCCTCGGGTTCGACAAAGCCCGCGATGGCGCGCAGGAGCGTGGTCTTGCCCGAACCCGACGGCCCCAGTAGCCCGAAGAACCCGCCGTCGGGGAAGGCGAGCGTGACCGCGTCGAGCGCGCGGGCCGTTCCGTAGGTCTTTGTCAGCCCCTCGACCCGCACCTCTGCCATCAGCGGTCCCCCCCGAACTTCGAATAGCGCGCGGCCAGCAGCATCACCCCCATCGACACCGCGATGATCACGGTCGAGACGGCGTTGATCTCGGGCGTGAAGCCCTTGCGGATCGAGGTGTAGATGAGGACGGGCAGCGTCGTGTCGCCCGGTTCCGACAGGAAGTAGGACACGACGAACTGGTCGAAACTGACCGCGAAGGCGAACAGCCCGCCCGCGACGATGCCGGGCAGGATCCAGGGCACCGTCACCCGCATCGTCACCGTCCAGGGCCGCGCGCCGAGCGACCGTGCCGCCTCCTCCAGCGCGGGGTCGAAGGTGGCAAGCCGCGCGGTGACAACGACGATGACATACGGCAGCGCCAGCGCCACATGGCCGAGGATAACGGCCGGGGTGCCGCGGTCGATGCCGATGCCGAAGAAGAAGATCAGCATCGCCGTGCCGGTGATCAGCCAGGGAATCGCGATCGGCGGGAAGAGCAGCGCCTGCAACAGGCGCTTGCCCGGAATGTCGTGGCGGTAAAGCGCGATCGAGGCGGCGGTGCCGGTCGCCGTGGCCAGCACCGTGACCACGCAGGCGATCCAGACCGACCGCCAGGCGGCGGCGAGGATCTCGCGGTTGTGCCAGAGCTTCTGGTACCACTCGGTCGAGAAGCTGAAGGGCAACTGGTAGAAGGCCGAGGCGTTGAACGACATCGCCGCCATCACCAGGATCGGCGCGTAGAGGAAGACGAGGATCAGGCCCAGATAGGCGCGCCCCAGGCGGGCCAGCGTGCGGTGCGTCATCGCAGCGCCCTCCGCAGCGCGGGGCTGGCCGCGGCGAGGATGGCAAGCACGACCGCAAGCAGGATGAACGACAGCGCCGCGCCGAGCGGCCAGTTGAAGACAGCGACGAACTGATCCTCGATCACCGTGCCGTAATAGGTGCCGAGCCGTCCGCCCAGCAGCCGCGGCTCCATGAAGGAGCCGACGACGGGGACGAAGATCAGGACCGCGCCGGCGACGATGCCGGGGGCGGCAAGCGGCAGGATGATCCGCATCAGGATCGTCCGGCGCGGCGCGCCGAGCGCGCGGGCCGCCTCGATCAGGCTGTCGTCGATGGCCTGAAGTGCCAGGTAGGAGGTCAGGATCACGTAGGGCAGGTAGGAATGGACAAGGCCGATCACGATCGCGGTGGGGCTGAACATCAGGTTCACCCGCACGTCCCAGGGCAGGACCGCGTCGATGGCGGCCGACAGCACGCCATTGCCGCGCAGCACGATCGCCCAGGAGAAGATGCGGACGAGCGAGTTTGACCAGAACGGCAGGATCACCAGAAGGAACATCGCCTCGCGCGCGCGGCCGCGGATCACCTTGGCCAGGACAAGGGCGCAGGGAAAGCCCGCCAGCACCGAAAGCGCGGTGACGGTCACGCCCAGCTTGACCGACTTCCACAGGAGCGCCGCGTAGGTTCCCGTCTCGAGGAAGGCGCGGTAGTTGTCGAGCGTGACGTGCCATTCGCGATCCCCGAACGGCACGTCCGAAAGCAGGCTGAAGAAGGCCATCGCCGACAGCGGCAGGAAAACCGCCAGCGTCAGCCACAGATAGGCGGGGGCAAGCAGCAGGGCTGCGCGCGTCCGATCCTTGCGGGCAAGGCTGCCGCCCATGCCGCTTCCCCCCTTTGCCCTACTGCGCCGCCTTCAGGTCCTGCCAGAGCTTCAGATACGCCTCCCGGTCGGCGTCGGAGACGGGCTGCATGAACTGGACCTTGGCGACAACCGCCGGGTCGCCCAGGACCGCGCGGTTGAAGCTGGTTTCCGGCAGCGCCGCCGCAGCCTTGGTGTTCGAGGTGGCGGGCGCCCCGTCGGGTTCCCATTTCACGTAGAACTCCGGGTCCACCATCCAGTCGATGAAGGCATGCGCGGCGTCCTGATGGGTCGAACTGGCCGGGATCGACAGCCCGTCGAGCCAGCCGATCGCGCCTTCCTCGGGCACCACGAAGGCGACCGGCAGGCCCGCCGCCTGCGACCGCGCGGCCGAGCCCGACCAATAGGTGGCAACCGCGAAATCGCCCGCCGACATGAACTGGTTCCAGTCGTTCTCCGAACTCCAGAAGGTGGTGATCTGCGGCATCAGGGCGGCCAGCTTTTCCTTCACCGCCTCCATGTCGGTGATCGCGTTGATGTTCTGCCCGGTCGCCATCGCGGCGAACTGCACCGCCTCCAGCCCGTCGTCGCGGATCGAGACGCGCCCGGTCCAGGCCGGGTCCCAGAGCACCGAGAGAGAGGTCGGCAATTCGGCGAAATCGTTGGTGTTGACGGCGATGGAGGTCAGGCCCCAGGTCCAGGGCACGCCGTGGAGCGCGCCGGCCGGATTGAGATCCGCGTTGCCGGTCAGGCCGGGGTCGAGATCGGCGAAGTTGGTGATCTTCGCGGTGTCGATCGGGGCGATCAGCCCCTCGGCCTGGGCCTGCGCGGTATAGGCGGAGTTGATCAGCACCACGTCATAGGCGCCGGGGTTGGTCCTGAGCTTGGTCAGCATCTCCTGTTCGGAGGTGAAGTATTCGTGCACGACCGTGTGCCCGGTCTGCTCGGTAAAGGCCGCGAGCGCCCAGTCGAGGTCGGTGCCGTAGCCTTGCCAGTTCAGCACCCGGATCTCGTCGGCGCTCGCGCCCTGCGCGGCCAGGATCAGGGCGGATGTCAAAAGCAGCTTTCTCATGTGTTCCTCCTTGTCGTTGCGGTGGCTTGTCTGGGGGTGGTCGCGGGCGCTGCGGGCGGGGTGCCCGTCGCCGCCAGGACCGTGGTCAGGTCGGGGGCCGTGGACGGCCCTTCTGTCGTTGTCGAAAGCGCCGCGCAGATATTGGCGAGATGCGCGGCCCGCTCCGGGGTGTCCCCGACCAGCAGGCGGGCGATGAAGGCGCCGGTGTGGGCGTCGCCCGCGCCGTTGGTGTCGATGGCCCGGACGGGGAAACCGGGCAGATGGCGGGCCGGTGCGCCCGCCAGCGC
The DNA here is from genome assembly GCF_025380365.1 of Albidovulum sediminis. Classification (GTDB taxonomy): domain Bacteria; phylum Pseudomonadota; class Alphaproteobacteria; order Rhodobacterales; family Rhodobacteraceae; genus Albidovulum; species Albidovulum sediminis. The sequence goes on along the minus strand of NZ_JAOCQF010000001.1, from coordinate 270,417 downwards.
GATGTGGCAACCGTTGGCGCCATCGCGCAGGATCGCGCCTCCCCCCGCCGGGCGGCCCTGTGCCAGCGCGGCAGCCATGGCGCCGGGATCGATAAGGCCGGTCAGCGCAGCCCCCTCCTCCCGGTTCGCGGTGATCCAGTGCGCCGCCGAAAGCGCCGCCTGCCGCGCCGCCTCGGGGATCGCCGCGATCACCGGGCTCGGGTCGAAGACCAGCCGCGGCGGCCGCGTGGCAAGCCAGCGGACCAGCGCCGCACGGCTGCCGGCATAGTGGAGCGCGTAGCCCGACAGCAGGAGCCAGTCCTCCGCCCCCGGCGTGACTCGCGCCAGGTCGGCGTCGGTCAGCACCCCGTCTGCCCCCTCGGCGGCGATGAAGCTGCGCTCACCGCCCCTGTCGATCAGCACCGTGCAAAGCCCCTGGTCGCACCCGGAAAGCCGGGCGCCGATCTGCGCGATCCCCTCGCGCGCAAGGGCCGCCGCGGCGATGTCGGCGAAGGGGCCGGTGCCCAGCGTCCCGGCATGCGCGACCGCGGCCCCCATGCGCCGCGCCGCGACCATCGCGTTGAAGCCGCCGCCCGCCGCGATGGCAAAGCCGTGAACGATGGCCTCGGTGCCCGGCGCCGGCACGGCATCGACCCGGTAGACCAGATCGACGATGACACCGGAAACCTGGATCAGCCGCCCGGTCATGGCTGCTCCCCGCCCTGCTGCATGCGGAGAGCCAGCAAGCCGTCGACGACCGGGTCAAGGTCGAGCCGGCTTGCCGCGACCACCCGCGCGAGGCGTTCGGCCGGAAAGGCGCCGATGCCGGCACAGGCCCCCGCCATGGCACAGGCGATGGCGCCGATCGTGTCGGTATCGTCGCCGATGTTCGCCGCGATCACCGCCGCGCGCCAAGGGTCGCCCGCGGCCAGCCGCACCACCCCGAAAGCCGCCGCGACCGAGGCGCGGCTGGCGACCGAGGTGCCGATTTCCGCGGCAAGCGCCGCCTCGTCCCCCCGCAGGGCGACCTCAAGCGCCAGCGCGATGCGCCCGGCCATGTCCGCCTCGCCCACCGCCGCGCCGCAGGTGGCGCCCAGCCGCGCGGCTTCCATCGCCGCGGGAAGCGCCGCCTCGAACGTCGCCCCCTCCACGCCCTGGCTGATCACCATCGCCACCGCCGCCGCCGCCGCGATCGCCTCGCGCGTGTTGTGGGTGACGCGGCAGGCCTCGGCCACGCGCGCGACAAGGCGGGCGGGGGCGCCCGGCGGCGTCGCGATCCCCACCGGCGCGATCCGCATCGCCGCGCCGTTGGTGGTGCCGGTCCGGCCCGTCTCCTCCGCCGGCGTCCCGGCCATCAGCGCGTCGAGCGCGCGCCGCGACGAGGGCCCCAGAAGGTCGCGCAACCCGCGCGCGCGCACCCCCGCCTCCCACTCCAGAAGCGCGGCGGCCCAGGCGCGGTCGTCGAATTGGCCCTCGCCCCGCAACAGGTGGTCGGCCAGCAGAAGCGTCTGTTCGGTGTCGTCGGTCACCATCGCCGCCCCAAGCCCGTGCGAGACGGGATGATCGCGGCAGGGCGCCACGAAATCGGTGACGCGGCCGTAGGTCGCCGCGATCTCGGCGCGGGTGAAGGTCTGCGCGGGCATGCCCAGCGCATCGCCCACCGCCACCCCCGCCAGCGCCCCCATCGCCCGGTCGCGCATGTCGGCCCCGCCCGCCATCAGAAGTCGATCCTGAGGCCGAAGCGGGTTGGGTCGAGGATGCTTTCGACATATTCGAGCGTGTCGCCCTCGGCCGTGCGGGTCACCCGTTCCAGCCGCAGCATCGGCGCGCCGGCCGGCCGTGCCATGATGCCGGCATCGACGGGCGAAAGCGCGGGGATCACGCCCACCACCTCCTGCCCGCTGGCGGCGGCAAGGCCGATCGCGGCGAGTGTGGCGTTGAGCGAGCCGCCCTGCAGCCCGCCGGTCAGGATCGGCGCGAAACCGTCGCGCCAGGGCAGGCGGCTGCGTTCGAGCGAGATGCCCCAGCCGGCCTTGCGGCAGACCCGCAGGCGGTCGATCCTGAGATAGCTGCCGCCGGCCCCGAGCCGCGCCTCGGCGCGCTGGCTGCTGCCGCGCGCGATGCCCAGAAGCCGGGTCTCGACCGCGCCCTCGCCATGCGACAGCGCGACGGTCCAGCCGAGGTTCGAATCGATCGTCGTGCCGTCGTAGGTGACGAACGAGCCGATGCCGGTGCGGGTGGTGATCAGTCCCTGCCGCGCAAGGATCTCAAGCCCCCGGCGCACGGTGTTGCGGCTGACCGAGAAGCGCCGCATCAGCCCGCCTTCGCTGTCGAGCTGGTCGCCGTGAAGAAGGCGGCCATCGCGGATCTCGCGTTCGAGCGTGCGCGCGACAAGCTCCGATTTCGGCAGTCCGATTCGCGTGGACACGGGGGGCAGCCTTGGTACCTGTTCCTACCTGTACCATAATTCAGCGCCCCCCGATGTCAAAGAGGATCTGCGGAACTCAGCCGTAGCGCAGGGGCGCGGTGCGGCGCCTGAGCGCCCCGATGATCGCGGCGGCGGTCGGGTGGAGGGTGCCCGGCGTGTCGTGAAACTCCGCGACCGAGGTAAAGGTGGCAAAGGCGGTGACCAGCCGCGCCTCGATCCGGTGCGCCCCGCGGGGGCCGCTGTCGGCCATCTCGACCGTCGTGGCGGCGATCCCCGGCCCGCAGAGCGCGGCGGCGACGGCGGAGTTCAGATCGTCGGGGAACCGCAGGACCGCCTCAGCCAGGGGGCCAGCCCAGGCAGCGCCGATGCCGGGCCGTTCGGCGCGGATGTGCAGGTGGCGCGCATCCTCCGGCCGCCCGTGGCCAAGTCCCGCGACCCAGGGGGAAAAGAGCGTGATCGTGGTGCCATGGTCGCGCGCCGCGGCCATCATCTCATCCCGGAGCCCCGCGTCGGCCAGCGCCACGGCGCCGACCGTCCAGAGGTCGCAGCGTTCCAGCGCGCGCGGCCCGAAGGCGCGGAGCGCCCCCGGGCCGGCCGTGTCGATGACAAGTTCGGCGGGGGCCGCGAGGAAGGCCCCGGCGTCAGCCGTGTCGGGCGCGCCCGAGCGGCTCAGCACCCGGCCGAGCGTCAGGCCGGGCGAGGCGCGGACGAACTCCGCCACCGCCCGGCCGATCCGTCCGGCGCCGATGACGCTGACGGTCCGCGCCCCGGCCGCCATCGGCCTAGTTGGACCCGCCGACGAGCGCGTCCACCTCCTCGAGCGTGATGTAGGTGTCTTCCTGCGTGCCGGTCTCGGTGAAGCTCCAGATCACCGCGGGGGCGGAGACGTCGCCGTTCTCGTCGAAGCGGACGTTGCCGGTCGCGCCCCGGTAAAGCACCGTCCCGCCCCCGGCGAGGACATCGCGCGCGGCGGCAAAGCCCGCGGCATCGGCGGTCACCGGCGTGCCCGCCGGGTCGGTGACGCGCGCCACCGCGGCGGCGATGTCGGCGCCCTTGGCGTCCTTGCCCGCCGCCTCCATCGCCAGAAGCGCGATCATCGTGGCGTCATAGCTGTTGGCAAGCCCCGGCCCGTTCGGCTCGGCGTTGAAGCGCGCCTTGTAGCTGGCGACGAACGCATCCGCCGACGCGACCCGCGGCGAGGAGGTGTCGGTGCCCTGCGTCGATCCCAGATACTGAAGCCCGACGGCATCGCGGAACTCGTCGGACTTGAGCGAATTGGCGAGGATCATGTTCTGCGTGCCGCCGAGCGACAGCCACTCCCGCACCGCCGAAATCCCTTCGGTCGGGTAAAGCGCGAGGTAGACCGCCTCCGGCTGGCCGGCGAGCGCCTCGGTCACCTCGGCCCGGTAGGAGGGCTGGGCATCGTTGATCGCAACCGAGGCGGTCACGGTGATGCCCTGCGCCTGAAGGTGTTCGGCCACCAATTTGCCGATGTCCTGGCCCCAGTCGTCGTTCTTGTAGAGGACGGCGACGGACTTGTAGCCCTTGTCCTTCGCCACCTTGGCGCCAACCACGGCCTGCACGTTCGAGGTGGCGAAGGTGCGGAACCACAGACCCTTGGTCTTGCCTTCCTTGGCCAGCGCCGTGAACGCCCCCGAGGAGGAGCAGCAGGAGAACTGCGCCACGCCCGCGGGCACGGTGACCGAGGTCAGGATCGGCATGGAAACGCCGCTCGACACCGCGCCGATCAGCACCTGCACGCCGTCGAGGTCGACCAGCGCCTTGGCCGCGTCGACGCCGACCTTGGGATCGACCTGCGTGTCGCGCAGGATCATCTCGATCTTGCAGCCCTGCACGCCGCCGGCCTCGTTCACCTGGTCGACGACGAACTGCGCCGTTTCGGCGATGGGCTTGCCCCAGTCGACCGAGGTGGGCAGCACCGCGCCGATCTTGGTGGTGCAGTCCTGCGCAAAGGCGGCGCCCGTCAGCGCCGTGGTGGCAAGCGCCATGGCCAGCGCGAAGCGGCCGGCGCGTCTGATGGTGTGGTCTGTCATGTCATGCTCCCTGTTGTCGTGGTTTCACGGGTTGACCCGATTGCGATAGGACCAGCCGCTCTGGCAGAAGACCCTGGGGACGCCAGAGCAGCATGGCGACGATGATCGACCCGATCAGGATGTACTGAATCGAGCCGGTGTAAAGCTGCGCCTCGACCGGGGCGAAGCGCGACAGCGCCCAGCCGCTTGCCGTCCAGGCGCCCCAGATAAGGAATGCGCCCAGGGCCGCGCCACGGTTGTTGCCCGCGCCGCCCACGATCAGCATGGCCCAGATCTGGAAGGTCAGCGTCGGCAGCACGTCCTGCGGGCTGATGAAGGCGTAGAAGGTGGCGTAAAGCCCGCCCGCCAGCCCGATGATGACCGATCCGGTCACGAACGAGGTCAGCCGCACCCGCGCGGGCGCCTTGCCCAGCGACCGGGCCGCGTCCTCATCCTCGCGAATGGCGCGCAGGAGCCGGCCGAAGGGCGACCGGACCAGGCGTTCGAGGAAGAGGTAGACCGCGACCAGCAGCGTCAGGACGAGGGAGAAGAAGAAGAGGTTGTAGGCAAAGCCGTCGCCGAAAAGATCGCGCAGCGGGCGCTCGAACCCGCGGAACCCCTTGGCGCCGCCCGACAGCGCCTCGGCGTTGCGCATCACGTTCTCGAACGTCACCGCGATGCCGAAGGTGGCGATGGCCAGGTAGTCGTGCCTGAGGCGGAGCGTCAGAATCCCCACGACCCAGGCCAGCGCGCCCGCCGCCACCGCCCCGCCCGCAAGCGCCAGCGGATAGGCCAGGCCGAAGCCGCCGAGGTGATCGGCCTGCGGCGTGCCGCCGAGAATCAGCGTGCCATAGGCGCCGGCGCCGAAGAAGGCCACGACACCGCCGTTGAAAAGCCCGGTGAACCCCCATTGCAGGTTGAGCCCGAGGACCGCGATGGCCAGGATCGAGGCCACGGTGGAAAAGAAGACCGCGTAGGAGAGAAGGCCGATCATGCCCGCGCCTCGCCGAAAAGTCCGTTGGGCCGCACCAGAAGCACCGCAAGGATGATGAGGAAGGGGACCGAGGGGCTGTAGCCCGAAGGCAGCACCGCCAGCGCCAGGTTCGCCGCGATGCCGACGACGAAGCCGCCGAGGACCGCGCCGTAGACGCTGCCGATGCCGCCGACGATGGTGGCGGCGAAGACCGGCAGGACCAGGTCGCGCCCGATCATCGGGCTGATCTGGTTGGTCAGCCCGTAGAAGACCCCGGCGATGGCGGCAAGCCCGCCGCCCAGCACCCAGACAAGCGCGATCATGCGCCCGAGGTTGACACCGTTCACCTGCGCGAGCGTCGGGTTCTCCGCCACCGCGCGGAGCGCGAAGCCCAGCGTCGTGCGCGACAGCATCAGGTGCAGCGCCACCATCACCAGCAGCGCCGCGCCCAGGACGAAGACCTGATCGGGCTTGATCAGCAGCATCGGGTCGCGGCTGACCACCACGGCAAAGACGATGTCCTTGGAATAGAGATGCGTACCCAGCCCGAAGACGAGGCCCATGACGTTGCGGATGATCATCGCCACCCCGAACGAGGCGAAGACCATCGAGAGTTCCGACCCCTTCGCCCTCACCCGCCGGAACACCAGCCGGTCGATCGCGAGCGCCGAGGCGCCGGTGACGCCCACTGCGGCCACCAGCGCCAGAACCAGCGCCCAGGTCATAGACAAGGGCCCGATGCTGGCGGCCAAGGGCGGCAGGAGCGCCGAAAACACCGCGTCGAACACCAGCGCCGCATAGGCCCCGATCGAGAGCAGTTCCGCATGGCTGAAATTGGCGAACCGCAGCATGTGCATGACCAGCGTGAGCCCGATCGCGCCCAGCGACAGGACCGAACCCACGAGGATGCCGTCGACAAGGTTCTGGATCATGCCGCCCCCTTGCGCCGCGCGCCAAGGTAGATCTCCCCCACCACCGGGTCGTTCAGAAGGTCGGCCGCGGTGCCGTCGATCTGGTTCCGCCCTTCGGCCAGGATGTAGCAGTGATCGGCAAGCCGCAGCGCCTGCTTGACGTTCTGTTCCACCAGAAGAATCGTCACCCCCTGCGCGGTCAGGCCGCGGGCGCATTCCAGCACCTCCTGCGCGGCCTTGGGCGAGAGGCCTGCCGAAGGCTCGTCCATGAGGATGAGCGAGGGCCGCGATGCCAGCGCCATCGCCACCGCCAGGAACTGCCGCTGGCCGCCCGACAGCGCGCCGGCCCTGTCGTGGCGCTTGGCGGCGAGCGGGGGGAAGCGGGTGTAAAGCTCCTCAAGCCGGGCGGGGGCCTCGGCGCCGGCATGGCGCAGGGCAAGGTCGAGGTTCTGCCGGATCGTCAGCGTGCGGAAGATGTTGTCCATCTGCGGGACATAGGCGATGCCCTTGGCCCCCAGCCGGTCAGGCCGGATGCCGCCGATGTCCGCCCCGTCATGGGCGATGCGCCCCGCCGACATCGGCACCAGCCCCGCGATGGTCTTGATCAGCGTGGATTTCCCCGCCCCGTTCGGCCCGATGATCACCGTCACCGAGGCGCGGCGCACCGTCATGTCGACGCCCCTCAGGATCGGCAGGTCGGGGACATAGCCCGACACGACCCCTTCGACCCTCAGCGCGACCTCATCCATCGGCCATCGCCCCCAGATAGGCGTCGAGCAGCACCGGGTTGGCCCTGGCCTCGTCCGCCGTGCCCTGGAACACCACGCGCCCCTCGGCCAGCGCGATCACCGGGTCGCAATGGCTCATGACGAAGTCCATGTCGTGCTCGATGATGACAAAGGTCGTGCCACCCCGGTTCAACTCCTCGATCTTGTCGATCAGGATACGCGTGAGCGCGGGGTTCACCCCGGCCGCCGGTTCGTCGAGCAGGATCACCGAAGGCGCGCCCATAAGCACGCGGGCGAGCTCCAGCAGTTTCATCTGCCCGCCCGAGATCTTGCCCGCCGGATGATCGGCAAGGGGCGCGAGCGTGACGAAATCCAGCACCTCCAGCGCGCGGCGGCGGATCCGCGCCTCTTGATCGCGCACGCGGGCGGGGGCGAGGAAGGGGCCGAGGATCCCCTCGCCCCGCTGCCCCTGCGGCGCAAGCATGACGTTTTCCAGAACGCTCATTCGCGCGAAGGGGCGCGGGATCTGGAAGGTGCGGCCAAGACCCATCGCGAACAGCCGGTCGGGCGGGAGGCCCGTCACGTCCTGCCCGTTCAGCCGGACGGTTCCGGACGTGGGCTTGAGCATACCCGTCAACAGGTTGAAAAGCGTCGACTTTCCTGCCCCGTTCGGCCCGATCAGGCCGGTGATCGACCCCGCGCGGATGTCGAGCGAAACCCCGTCGACCGCCCGGAACGGGCCGAAATCGCGGGTCAGGCCTCGGATGGACAGGATCGGCTCAGCCATGGGTGGCGCCGTGGATACGGTCGTCGGGCCGTGTGTTGAGGTTGTATTTCATGATTCGCCCGTGACGCCCGCCGCGGTCGGATTCCAGCCCGTAGACCGGCCCGTTCGGCCCCGCCGCCTGCGCCAGCACCGCGCCGATCAGGGCGCGGTCCTCCGCGTCGAGCGCGACGTCGAAGACCTGCAGCGTCTTGGGCAGGTGGCGGGCATAGCGCGCGCCGACGATGGCCGCGGCCACCTGCGGCTGGTCCAGCACCCAGCGCGTCGCGACCGCGCTCAGCGACACACCATGACGCTCGCCCACGGCCTTCAGCGCCGACAAAAGCTCCTGGAACAGGCTCCATGGCCCGAATTCGTCGATGATGAGCCGGTATTTCACCAGCGACCGGTTCTCGAAGGCAAAGCCCGGATCAGGCTGGCCCAGCCAGCCTTCGGTCAGGAACCCGCCCGCGAGCGTACCGTAGCACAGAAGGTGCATGTCATGCCCCCGCGCCCAGTCGGCAAGGCCGTTCGCAGGGCGGCGGTCCAGCAGCGAATACTGCACCTGCGCCGACACGATGTCGCTGCCCGCCGCGACGAAGGGGGCGATGGCGGGCGCGTCCCAGTTGGTGATGCCGAGATGGGCGATCTTGCCCTTGTCTTGGCACCGCCGCAGCACCTGAAGTGCCGCGAGCGGGTCGCCGACCGAAAGATCCCACCAAAAGAACTGCACCAGATGCAGCCGCTCGATCCCGAGGCGGTTGAGTGAGCGGTCGACGATGGCCTCCACCTCGTCGGCACGCAGGTCGGCAAGCCGGCCGAGGTCGGGGACAAGCTTGGTGTGGACCTGCACCCGGTTCGCGATGGCGGCGCCGCGGCGGCGGCGGACATCGGCGATGAAGCTGCCGATCATCTCCTCGACACCCTTGTAGATGTCGGCGCAGTCGAAGGTGGTTATGCCGGCGTCCAGAAACGCCTCCATGTCGGCGATGGCGGCCTCGCGGTCCACCGCGCCATGGTCGCCGGCGAGCTGCCAGCCCCCCTTGATGACACGGGAAATCTCGTAGCCCGGACGCAGCCCGGCGGTTTCCACCACGGTCATTCGCCGCCCTCCTTCTGCCAGTAGGGTGTCGCGCGCGCCTCCGGCAGGCCCGTGGTCTCGGCATGGCCGAACCAGCGCCGGCCCTGCCGCGTCACCCGGAAACGGCCGCCACAATGGGGATCGGGACAGGCGATCTCGGCATCCGTCGTCATCCAGTCGTGCGCGTCCGTCGCGCGCTGCTTGGCGGGCAGCAGCGGCAGGAGTGCGGCCAGCGCATACATCGACACGCGCTGCCCCGCCTCGAACACCAGCGCCTCGCCCTCGACCCGGAAGCTTTCGCCCTCGACATGGCGGCAGACCGGCGTGCGGCCGTCGAGCACGGTTTCCACCTTCAGGTCGTAAAGCCAGAAGCCGTTTTCCCCTGCGGCGGTCACAGGCGCCCCCATTGTTATCTGTGATATTTGATCGTAGGTATGTGATCTGTGACTTGTCAATCCGCTTCTTGCGGCTAGACTGTCCCCCAACCGCCCCCGATGAGCGAACCGCCATGACCGCCCCCCGCATCGCCCGGATCGACCAGTCGAAATTGCGCGAGAACGCGTATTTCGCGCTGCGCGACGCCTTCACGCGCGGCGAATTCGCGCCCGGCGACATCGTCAGCCTGCGGGTACTGGCCGACCAGCTTGGCACCTCGATGACGCCGGTGCGCGAGGCGGTGCGCCGCCTTGTCGCCGAAGGCGCACTGGTCGATACCCCCAGCCGCACGCTGATGGTGCCCCCGTTCGACGGGCGCCGGATGGAGGATCTGAAGGCCGCGCGCCTCGCGCTCGAGGCACTGGTGCTCGACCAGGCGATGGCGCGCATGACCGATGCCTGCCTCGACGGGATGGAGGCGATCCTGGCCACCGAACCGCGTGGCGGCGATGCCATGCCCGACCTGCAGCAGAACTACGACTTCCACTTCGCCCTCTACCGCCAGAGCGGGTCGGAGGTGCTTCTGCCGCTGGTCGAGGCGCTGTGGCTGCAATACGGCGCCTATCTGAACCTGATCATCCACCACCGGGACGCTACCCGGATCGACCAGCACAAGCACCACCACGAGATCATCGCCGCCCTCAGGCGCGGCGACGGGGCCGCGGCCCACCGGGCCCTTGCCGCCGACGTGGAACGCAGCTTCCAGGTCATCGCCGCCGACCAGAAGGACAGGACACGCGCATGAACGGGACGATCGAACGGCCGGACCGCTACCGGCTTGCGCCGGGGCTGGAGATTTCGCGCGTGCTGACCGGCCTCTGGCAGGTCGCCGACATCGAGCGGAACGGCCCCGCCATCGACCCCGACCGTGGCGCCGATGCGCTGGCCGCCTATGTCGAGGCGGGATTTACCACCTTCGACATGGCCGATCACTACGGCACGTCCGAGATCATCGCCGGGCGGCTTCTGGCGCGCTACGGTGGCGGCGAGGGCCGCCCGCTCGCCTTCACCAAGTGGTGCCCCGCCCCCGGCCCGATGACGGCCGAGGTCGTGCGCGCGGGCGTGCAGGACCGGCTTGACCGGCTGGGCGTCGCCCGGGTCGACCTGCTGCAGTTCCACTGGTGGGCCTATGAACACCCCGGCTGGCTCGACGCGCTGCACGAACTGGCGGCACTGCGCGCCGAGGGGCTGATCGGGGAAATCGGCGTGACCAATTTCGACGCCGCGCACCTGCACCTCGCGCTCGCGGACGGCGTGCCGATCTGCACCAACCAGGTCTCCTTCTCGCTGGTGGACCGCCGCGCGGCGGGGCCGCTCGCCGATCTCTGCGCGCGCACGGGCGTGCGGCTTCTGGCCTATGGCACGCTTTGCGGCGGGTTCCTCTCGGAACGCTGGCTCGGCCAGCCGGAGCCGAAGGACATCGCCGACTGGTCGAAGATGAAATACAAGCGCTTCATCGACGCGGCGGGCGGCTGGGCGCCTTTCCAGGGCATACTTTCGGCGGCGGCCCAGATTGCGCGCAAGCATGGCGTCTCGCTCTCCAACGTGGCGACGCGCTGGGTGCTGGAGCAGACCGGAGTGGCCGGCACGATCGTCGGCGCGCGGCTTGGCGAAAGCGAGCACCGGGCCGACAACCTGCGCCCGTTCTCCTTCGCGCTCGACGCCGAGGATACCGCGCGCCTGGACGAGGCCTTTGCCGCGACCCGGCCCATCCCCGGCGACTGCGGCGACGAATACCGCAAGCCGCCGTTCCTGACCGCCTCGGGCGATCTCAGCCACCACCTCGACACCATGCCGCTGGCCTGCCAGACCGCGCCGGTGCCGCACCGCGAAGACGCCACCCGCGTCGCCTCGGGGTCGGAGTGGGAGGAGATCGCCGGCTACTGCCGCGCACAGCGCATCGGCGACCGCATCCTGGTCTCGGGCACCACGGCGACGGCGGGTGCCAGCCGCCCGGTCGCGCCGGGCGACGCGGCGGCACAGACCACCTTCATCCTCGACAAGATCCTCGCCGCCCTGATGGCGCTTGGCGCCGGCGCCGAGGACGTGATCCGCACCCGCATCTTCGTGACCGACGCGGCCGACGCGCTGGCGGTGTCGCGCGCCCATGGCCGCGTCTTCGGCGCCATCAAACCCGCCAACACGCTGGTCGTCATCGCGGGCCTGATCGGCGACTACAAGGTGGAGATCGAGGCCGAGGCGCTGCTGCGCGCGCCCTCCTGAGACGCCGGGCATTGCCGCCCCCGCGCAGCCCCGCTATGCCTTGGCGGATGAGTCCGCCAAGGTCCGCCCATGCCGCGCATCGCCCGCATCGAAACCTTCCATGACGAGTTCGTCTGCTTCGTCCGCGTCACCGCCGACGATGGCGCCTTCGGCTGGGGTCAGACCTCGACCTACAACGCCGACATCACCGCGCAGGTCTTCCACCGCCAGGTGGTGCCCTGGGCGCTGGGCGCGGAGGCGGGCGACATCGCCGGGCTGGTCGGCCTGATCGAACGGCGCGAACACAAGTATCCGGGCAGCTACCGTTGCCGCGCGCTGGCGGGCCTCGATACCGCGCTCTGGGACATGGCGGGACGGCGGGCGGGAAAGCCGGTCGCCAGCCTGATCGGCGGCGGGCCGGGCCGCGTGCGCGCCTACGCCAGTTCGATGAAGCGCGACATCACCCCGAAGGACGAGGCCGAACGGCTGGTGCGGCTTTGCGCCGAACAGGGCTTCACCGCCGCCAAGTGGCGCATCGGCGCGGAATGTGGCGCTGATGTGGACGAATGGCCCGGCCGGACGGAAGAGATCATCCCCACCCTCGCCCGCGCGCTTGGTGACGGGATCGACAAGCTGGTGGACGCCAATTCCGGCTTTTCCGTCCCGCGCGCGATCGAGGTCGGCCGGATGCTCGCCGACAACGGGATCGGGCACTACGAGGAACCCGTGCCCTACTGGGATCTCGAGGCAACCCGCGCGGTGACCGAGGCTGTGGCCATCGACGTGACCGGGGGCGAGCAGGACTGGGACATGGGCACCTGGCGCCGCATGATCGACATGCGCGCGGTCGACATCGTCCAGCCCGACGTGATGTACATGGGCGGCCTTGCCCGCACGCTGGAGGTGGCGCGCATGGCCGCTGCTGCCGGCCTTCCCTGCACGCCGCACGCGGCAAACCTGTCGCTGGTGACGATCTGCACCATGCACCTTCTGGCCGCGATCCCGAACGCGGGCAAGTATCTGGAACTGTCGATCGAGGGCGATGACTACTATCCCTGGCAGCGCGACCTGTTCTTGGGCCGGCCCTTCGCGGTGACGGACGGGCATGTGACCGTGCCCGACGCGCCGGGCTGGGGAGTGGAGATCAACCCGGCCTGGCTGGAGCGTGCAACCCGCACCGAAGCCGCGCTGGACAGCTTCCGCCCCAGCGCCTACGGCGCGCTTTACCACAAGCCCCCCGCAGCCTGAGAGGCGTGCAGCCTGAGGGGCGTGCTCACCGCCCCTCGCCCGTCTCCGACAGCGTCCCGATGAAGCGCGAGAACAGCTCCCCCTGGGATCGGATTCGCAGCTTGGCGTAAAGGTTGCGCCGGTGGATGCGCACCGTCCCCGGCGAGATGCCGAGGATGCGGCCCACCGCGTCCGCCGAGTGGCCCTTGAGCGTGTACTCCGCGACCGCCCGTTCGCGCGGGGTCAGCGTGCCTTCGCCGAAGTTCAGGAACGCCGCCTCGACGCTGTCGTGCATGCGCGGCCCCGGCGCCGCATCCGTGCGCGCCTCGGACGGGGGGTGCAGGTCGTGCCAGTGCTGACGGCAGGCGGCGCTGACGATCGGCAGGTACTGGCGGAAATCTCGGATCTCGCGGGCCGAGAACGCCTTCTTCGCCCGCATCAGGGATACCACCACCGTCGCCCCGCCGGCCACATCGACGAAATAGCCCGCCTCCTCCGCCAGGCCGGTCTGGACGTAGTAGTTGCGGAAGTACTCGCCCTGGTAGAACCGGTCAGGCGCCAGATCGCGCATGCGGTAGAACCCGGCCGCGACGGACTGGGTGCTGGCCAGGTAGAACGGGTCGAGAAGATAGGGCCCTTCCTGGTAATCCTGCACGAAGACACGCCGCTTTCCCTTTGGAAAATCGTCGAAAAGGTCAAGCGGCCGTGCAGACCCCCGATAGCCGAAGATGACCGTGTAGTCATAGGCGGCGATCCCCCGCAGCGCCTCGGACAGGCGGCGCGGAAACTCCGCACGCCCGATGGCGGCGACCACGTGGCCGGTCGGTTCGAGCCAGTCCTTCACGCCTTCCCCCCGTCGCACGGATCAGGAAATACCCAATTCGGGATATATACAGGATATCGCAAATTTCTTACAGTTTTTGCGATAACGGGTGTATGTACCCGACAGGGAAAAGAAGTCAAATAATGAGCGAAGCGGCATACGCACCGCCATCCGCCGAACCCGCCGCGCATCCCATCGCGGAATTCCGGGGCGTGTCGAAGCGATTCGGCGAGGTCCTTGCCGCCGATGACCTGAACCTGTCGATCCGGACCGGGGAATTCCTGTCCTTCCTCGGCCCCTCGGGCTGCGGCAAGACCACCGCGCTGCGCATGCTGGCGGGGTTCGAGAGCCCGACCTCGGGCGAGGTGTTCCTGGATGGCGAGGTGGTGAACGACCTGGCCCCCTACCGCCGCCCGGTCAACATGGTGTTTCAGCACTACGCCCTGTTCCCCCACCTGACCGTCGCGCAGAACATCGGCTACGGCCTGCGTCAGCGTCGCCCGAAGCCGCCCCGCGACGAGATCGCGCGCAAGGTCCGCGCCGCGCTGGAGATCGTGCGACTGGAGGGGTTCGAGAACCGCCGCATCTGGGAAATGTCGGGTGGCCAGCAGCAGCGCGTGGCGCTCGCCCGCGCCATCGTGAACGAACCGAAGCTGCTGCTTCTGGACGAACCGATGGCGGCACTCGACCGCAAGCTGCGCAAGGAAATGCAGATCGAGTTGCAAAACATCCAGCGCCGCCTCGGCATCACCTTCATCCTCGTCACCCACGACCAGGAAGAGGCGCTGTCGATGAGCGACCGGATCTGCATCATGCGGGACGGCCGCATCGTCCAGACCGGAACCCCGCGCGAGCTTTATGACCAGCCGCGCAACCGCTATGTCGCGGGGTTCGTCGGCACCTCGAACTTCTTCGACGGTGTGGTGGAGCGCGCCGATGCCTACCGCGCACGCGTGACGCTCGGCTGCGGCATCGCACTCGAGGGTCGCGTGCTCGCCCCGGTCGCGGCCGGACAGGCGGTTTCGGTCAGTGTCCGACCGGAGCAGATCCGCCTCGCCCGCACCGCGACCGGCGGCGAGACCGGCTGGGAGGTGACGATCCTGAACCGGATCTTCCTGGGTGAGCATACCGAGTATCTGGTGAAGCACGACGGTCTTGGCGAATTCATGGTGCTGACGCCAAGACAGGCGGAATTGAGCGACGGACCGTTCAATGCCGGCGAGCGTCTGACGGCCTCCTGGGAGGCCACAAGCGCGCTCGTCCTCGACAACGATCAGGCACCGCAAGCCAACTGACGGGGAAAGCCATGACCAAGGACAAAGACTACATCTCCAAGCGCGCGTTCATGGAAGAGCTTGATCGCTACAGACGCGGCTCGGTCACGCGCCGCCACTTCCTGGGCGTCACAGGGCTTGGCACCGCGACCGCGGTCCTGGCCGCAAGCGTGCCCGCGCTGCGCCCGCGCCGGTCCTGGGCACAGGGCAACATCGGCGACCGCGTCGTGCTCGCGACCTGGCCCAACTACCACGACCCCGCCAACTTCGAGGCCTTCACCGCGGCGACCGGCGCGGCGGTGGACATGAACGTCTTCGGCTCGAACGAGGAAATGCTGGCCAAGCTTCAGGCCGGCGGTTCCGGCTGGGACGTCTTCGTGCCGACGAACTACACTATCACCACCTATGTCGGCGAAAGCCTGATCGAGCCCTTGGACCTGGCGCGGATCCCGAACTACGACGCCGCCGCCTTCGACCCGCGCTTTGCCGGGCCGGGCACCGTGGACGGAACCGTCTACGCGGTGCCAAAGAACTGGGGCACGACCGGATTTGCCGTCAACACCGCCAACCTGGGCGGCCTGCCCAAGCCCACCACCTGGAAGGAATTCTGGGACATCACGCGCGATGCCTTCTCGGGCCGCACGATGGTGCATGACTACCAGCTGACCACCATCGGCAACGCGCTGAAATACTTCGGCTATTCCTTCAACTCGGTCGATACCGCCGAACTGGCCGAGGCGGAGAAACTGCTGCTCGACGCCAAGCCGCATCTCTTCGCGATCAACTCCGACTACCAGCCCTCGATGCGCTCTGGCGATGCCTGGATGACGATCTGCTGGACCGGTGACGGCAAGCAGATGAACCGCGACATGCCCGAGATCGAATATGTCCTCGGCAAGGAGGGTGGCGAGCTCTGGTCGGACTTCTACGCCATCCCGAAGGGGGCGCCGCACCTCGACGCCGCCTATGCGCTGATCGACTTCCTGCTCGACCCGGCGGTGAACGCCAAGGAATCGCTCTTCCACGGCTATCCGACGCCGGACAAGCGGGTGGACGCGCTGATGCCGGCCGAGGTCCTGAACGATCCGATCCTCTACCCGGCGGCGGAACTTCTCGACGCGCTCGAATTCGGCGCGGCCGTCACCCTGACCGACCCGAACCGCGCCGAACTGATGGCGCGCTTCAAGTCGGCCTGAGCGAAAGACCGGGCGGAATGACACAGCGCGGCCGGAACCTGCTGCTTCTTGCACCCGCGGGGGCGTGGTTCCTGGTCATGCTCGTCATTCCGCTGGCCGTCGTCATCATCTTCAGCTTCGGAGAGCGGGGGCCGGCCGGCGGCTATGTCCCCGCCTTCACGCTGGAGCAATACGCGAACCTGCCGGCGCGGTGGGCGGCGTTCAAGAACACGCTGATGCTGGCGCCGGCGGGCACGCTCGCCTCGCTCCTCATCGCCTATCCGCTCGCCTACTACCTGGCGGTGCGCGCCGATCCGCGCTGGAAGACGGTGCTGCTTGTCCTTGTCATCGTGCCGTTCTGGACCTCGATCCTGATCCGCAGCTACGCCTGGATCTTCCTTCTGGGCGGGCGCGGCATCCCTGCCCTGCTCGACCTGATCGGGATCGACAACGTGCGCCTGATCAACACCCCCTTCGCCGTCCTGATCGGCATCGTCTACGGCTATCTGCCGCTTATGGTGTTTCCGATCTTCGTGAACCTCGACCGGCTCGACAAGCGCCTGCTTGAGGCGTCGGCCGACCTCGGCGCCTCGCCCTGGCGGACCTTCCTGCAGGTGACGCTGCCGATGTCGCTTCCGGGGATCGCGACCGGCTGCCTTCTCGTGTTCATCCTGCTGATGGGCGAATTCCTGATCCCGGCGATCCTTGGCGGCGGCAAGGTCTTCTTCGTCGGCAACGCGCTGGTCGACCTGTTCCTGCAATCGCGCAACTGGGCCTTCGGCTCGGCCGTCGCGGCGACGCTCGTGCTTCTGATGCTGGTTTCGGTGACCGCCTACATGCGGCTGATCCGGCGGCTTGGTGCGCAGCGCGAAGACGTCGCGCTGATGTGAGGGGCCGATGCGCATCTACGCCACCTTCGTCTATCTCTTCCTTTACATCCCGATCGGGGTGATCGCCCTTTTCAGCTTCAACGCCGGGCGCCACGCCAGCCAGTTCCAGGGATTTTCCGTCCAGTGGTACGGCAAGGCGCTGGCCAATCCCTTCGTCATGGACGCGCTGCAGACGAGCCTTGTGGTCGCCTTCGTCTCCGCACTGTGCGCCAGCGTCTTCGGCACCATGGCGGCGGTCGCGCTGCAGGGCATCCGGGGGCCCGTGCGCGCCGCCTTCGACCTCCTGATCTACGTCGCGGTGATGGTTCCCGGCATCGTCATCGGCATCGCCACGCTGATCGGCCTTGTCACCATCTTCGGCCAGCTGAACCCGATCCTGGCGGCACTCTGGCCCGGCGCGGCGCCGCCGCAACTGGCGATGGGCTATGGCTCGCTGATCGCGGCGCATACGCTTTTCACCATGGCGCTGGTGATCATCATCATCCGCGCGCGCCTCGCTGGCATGGACCGCGCGCTGACCGAGGCGTCGTCGGACCTCTACGCCACGCCGATGGGCACCTTCCGGCAGGTGACGCTGCCGCTGATCTTCCCGGCGATCCTGGCCGGGTTCCTGCTGAGTTTCACCTTCAGCTTCGACGACTTCATCATCGCCTTCTTCGTCGCGGGGTCTGAAACCACGCTGCCGATCTACGTCTTCTCCTCGATCCGGCGCGGGGTCACGCCCGAGATCAACGCCATCGGCACCATGGTGCTGGCGGCCTCGCTGATCCTTCTGGTGACCGCGCAGGTGCTGCTGCGCACCGGGCGGAGGCGGGGATGAGCGGGCTGGCCGCGACCGCAGCAGCACCTCTGCCGCTGGCCGGGCGGGTCGCGTTCGTCACCGGGGCGGGCTCCGGCATCGGCCGTGCCGGGGCCATCGCCTTGGCAGAGGCAGGCGCGCATGTCGTCCTGACCGACCGCGACGGCGCCCGCGCGTCCGAGGCGGCGACGGCGATCGCAGAGGCGGGCGGCGCGGCAACGCCGCTTGCGCTTGACGTCACCGAGGATGGGGCGGTCGAGGCGGCCATCGGCGATACCGTCGCGCGGCACGGACGGCTCGACATCCTTCATTCGCACGCGGGCGTGCAGATCCACGGCGCGCTGGAGCAGGTGACGGTGGCGGACATGGACCTGTCCTGGGCGCTCAACGTGCGCGCCCATTTCGTCGCAGCCCGCGCGGTGGTCGGCCAGATGCGCCGTCAGGGCGGCGGCAGCATCATCATCACCGCCTCGAACTCGGGCGTGCAGTTCGACCGCGGGATGATCGCCTATGCGACGACCAAGCACGCCGCCGTCGCCATGACCCGGCAGATGGCGGCCGACCACGCGCGCTTCAACATCCGCATCAACGCGCTGTGCCCCGGCTTCGTGGACACCCCCTTCAACGCGGGCTTCGAGGTGCAGATGGGCGGGCGGCAGGCGCTGGAGCGTTACGTCGCCTCCGCGATCCCGATGGGCCGCTGGGGCGAGGTGCGCGAGATCGCGGAGGCGATCGTTTTCCTCGCCTCCGACGCGTCCTCGTTCATGACCGGGCACGCGCTGGTGATCGACGGCGGCGAATCGATCTGAGCGGCTATTTCAGCTCGACCTCGACGAAGCTCATCGGCACATTGCCGGCGTTGATGACGTTGTGTTCCACCCCCTCGGGGCGCTTGTAGGCCTCCCCCGCCCGCACCGTGACCTCGCGCCGGGCGCCGCCGGGTTCCTCCAGCAGCATCCGGCATTCGGTGATCGCGGTGATGACATAGTCGTGCTCGTGGCGGTGCCAGCCGGTCTCCGCCCCGGGCGCGAAGTCGAAGCGGGTGACCCGGACCGCGTCATCCTCGACCAGCAGGGTTGCCCGCGCGGCGGGCCGGGTCATGCGTTCACGTCCACGACGACGCGCCCGCGCACCTGCCCCTTCAGGATGTCGCGGCCAAGCTGCGGCAGATCGGAGAGCGTCGCGGGCTGGATCATCGCCTCGAGCCGGTCCATCGGCAGGTCGCGGGCGATCCGTTCCCAGGCGCGGACACGGCTTGCGTAGGGCTGCATGACGCTGTCGATGCCCAGCAGGTTGACCCCGCGCAGGATGAAGGGCGTGATCAGCGCGCCCTCGATCGCGGCGCCCCCGGCCAGACCCACGGCGGCAACCGATGTGCCGTATTTCATCTGCTTGAGCACGCGGCCGAGCATGGCGCCGGCCACGGCGTCCACGCATCCCGCCCAAAGCTCGCTTTCCAGCGGCTTGCGCGTCACCTCGGCGAACTCTTCGCGCGCGACGATGCGGCTGGCGCCGAGGCCGGTCAGGTATTCCGCCGTCTCCGGCCGGCCGGTCACCGCGGCGACCTCGTGGCCAAGCCGGGCCAGGATCGCGGTCGCGACCGAGCCGACGCCCCCGGCGGCGCCCGTCACCAGGACCGGGCCGTGGCCGGGGCTGAGCCCGTGATCCTCAAGCGCCATGACCGCGAGCATCGCGGTCAGTCCGGCCGTGCCCACCGCCATTGCCTGCCGGGTCGAAAGCCCAGCGGGCAGCGGCACCAGCCAGTCGGCGCGCACCCGCGCCTTCTGCGCATAGCCGCCCCAATGCGCCTCGCCCACGCGCCAGCCGGTCAGCACCACCTTGTCGCCGGGGCGATAGCGCGCGTCCGTGGACGCCTCGACCGTGCCGGCAAAGTCGATGCCGGGAATGTGGGGGTAGCTGCGCACCAGCCCGCCGCCCGGCCCGATGCAGAGCCCGTCCTTGTAGTTCACGGTGGAATATTCCACCGCGACCGTGACCTCCGCCTCGGGCAGCATGTCGAGCGCGATGTCCTCGACCGCCGCGACGGGCTTTTCCTCGCCCTCCTTGCGCACCACCAATGCCTTGACCATCTCGCCTCCTTCCTGCGGGATCGGCCCGCTGTCGTAGCGCCCGGCAGGGCGCGTCAAATCCAGAATCCGGCCTTCACCTCGGCGCGGCGCATCCCGAGCGGCGTCTCCACCTCCATAACCCGGCCCACGTCCCAATGCGACCGATCGACCATGGCGATCGAGACGTTGGTGCGGAAATCGGGCGACCAGGTCGCGGTGGTCACCTGCCCGACCTTGCGGCCGTCGGCCAGAAGCGGCCAGGGCGCGGTGATGGGCGGGATCTCCCCCCCGATCTCGACCGCGCGGATCTGCCGGGCCGGGTTCGACCGCGCCAGCAGCCCCGCCTTGCCGATGTAGTCGCGCGGCGAGTTGACGTATTTGCCAAGGCCGCATTCGTAGGGCGTGTTTTCCCGCGTCATGTCGTTGCCGTAGCTCAGAAGCCCGCCCTCGACCCGTTCCATGGTCGAGGGGCAGCCGGCGCGCACCTGCAGATCCGCCCCCGCCTCCATCAGCGCGTTCCAGAGCGGCATGCCGTTCTCGGCCCCCTCGACATAGATCTCGAACCCGCCCTGCTTGGAATAGCCCGACCGCGCGACGACGAAGCTTTGCCCCTGGAACGCCAGCCGGCGGTAGCGGAAAAAGCGGATCGCGCGCGCCTCCTGCCCAAAGACGCGGGCCATCAGGTCGTCGGATTTCGGCCCCTGCACGGCGAGCGGGCTGACGTCGGGTTCCCACACCCGCACGTCAAGGCCAAGCGCGTCCGATATGCCGAGGACATAGTGCAGGTAGTCGCTGTCGGCGACCGAGATCCAGAAATGATCCTCGGCCAGTTTCACCAGCACGGGGTCGTTCAGCATGCCGCCGTCGCGGTCGACCGCGGGCATGTAGTGGCACTGGTCCGCCGCCATCCGGTCAAGGTCGCGCGGGCTGATCAGGTCAAGAAGCCGGCGCGCGTCGGGGCCCTGCACGGCCACCTGCCGCTCGCAGGCCACGTCCCAGACCTGCACATGGGTCTTGAGGTGGCGGTAGTCCTCTTCCTGCCCGGCAAAGACCGAGGGCAGGATCATGCGATTGTAGACCGTGCAGACGGTCATGCCCGCGGCGTCGACGCCTGCGGAGAACGGCGTGCGCCTGACCCGGCGCGAGGGGAATATGGTGGCCATGTCGTGTCCGTCGATCTGGGTGGCGATAGGGGTCCGCGGGGCTCAGTTCGGGCCGTGCCAGTCGATCTGGCAGATCTCGGCCGAGCGGCCGTCGAAATCCCAGACCCGGCCGAAGGCGCGCACGCGGCCCTTCGATGCCTTGGCCACGGTGATGTCGGGGCCCATCCAGTATTCCGAATTGGTCACGACGATGTCCTTGCCGCCGTGTCCGGGCACCGGCGCGATTTCGCCCTTGATGGCGCGGCCCACGGTCAGGCGGCGGGTCTTGCCCTCGGTCTCGAAGGTCACGGGTGCACGTTCGGCGCCCAGGAACTCGCTCACCAGCACCTTGAAAAGCCCGGTGGTGCCGCGCGCCTGCCCGGTAAAGACCTTCAGCAGCCCCTCATAGGCCTTGTCGCTGGCGCGTTCGTCGATATAGGCGGCGGCCTTCCAGTTGCCGCGCCCCATCTTGCCGGGGATTTCGAGCAGCAGCCCGACATTGAGCCCGGCCAGGCTTTCGCCGTCGAAATGCCCTTCGTCGATGCGGATGCCCGCCCAGCCCATGCAATAGCCCTCGGTCGGCGGGTGATCGCCAAGCGAGATCACGCAAGGACAGAAGACGGTGCAGTTGCAGTTCAGGATCAATTCCCCCTTGAGGGTCCATTCGGGCAGGTGGTCGGCCATCGCGTCTCTCCGTCAGACGAGGGTCAGGGCGCGAAGGGCCAGCGCGCCCCCCGCAAGGATCAGGGCCAGGCCCGCGGGGCGGGTCAGGCGACGCCCGATGTCGGGCAGTTTCTCAAGCGTCATGAAGACCGTCGCCGCCCCCATCCAGGCCAGGTTCATCGTGCCGCCGAGGAAGCCCAGCGCCATCAGCGCCCAGCAGCAGCCAAGACAGAGCGCGCCCAGGCGCAGCCCCATGGCGAGCGCCGCGGGGGCGCCGGGGCGCCAGTGCTGCAGGAAGAAGGTCAGCGGCATCCGGCAGCGCGACAGGCACGCCGCCTTGACGGAGGAGAACTGGTAGGCGCCCGCGAACAGCAGAAGTCCGGCCGAAAGCCAGGGCGACAGGCTGGCCCCCGCCGGGGTCAGGAGGCCCCATCGCGCCAGTGCCCATTGCGCCGCGGCACCCAGGGCCGAGGCGGCCAGCCAGACGGCAAGGTAGCCCGCGACCAGCGCCACGGCGCCGGCGCCGGTGGTGGCGCCCGTGGCCGAAAGGTCGGTGAATGTCCGGAGCGCCGGCACGAAGGTGGGCAGCATCATCGCCGCGGCCATGATCGCCCACATCGCCCAGAGCGCGGCCGGCCGCGCCTCTGCCGCCGAGGCGCAGAGCGCGTCCCAGAAAGCCGCGGGCACGCCGTCGAACCCCTCACCCGGCAGGCCCTGCGCCATCAGCGCCACGCCGACCCAGGCCGCGAGGATGGTGGCGTAGAAGCCCAGCCATCCCGCCGCCCGTGGCGTCGGCCACGCGGATGCGCGCCTTCCATCATTGACAAGCGGTGCGGACATGGATGCCCCCGGGGCCAGGAAAGGGATGGACGGATTGCCTCGTCGCGCCTAGGGTCTACGGGTCCGGGGCAAATGTCAAACAATTAATGTCTGACAATTGAACGCGAGGGGAAGATGGAGCGGCTGACACTTGGCACCGAGGGCGAACTGCCCGTGCGCATCGCCCAGGCGCTCCGCGATGCGATCGTCGAAGGCCGGCTGATCGTGGATCAGCGACTGCCCTCGGAGCAGGAACTGGCCGAGCAGTTCGGCGTCTCCCGCCCCACCGTGCGCGAGGCGCTGAAGCGGCTGGCGGCGCAAAGCCTGATCCGCACCCAGCGCGGAGCCACCGGCGGCGCCTTCGTCAACCGGCTGTCCTACGAGGAGGCGGCAGGCCAGCAGATCACCACCTCCACCCTCCTCCTGTCGATGAACGCGGTCGATTTCGAGACCGCCTGCGAGGCGCGCTATGCGCTCGAACGCGCCTGCGTGCCCTTCGCCGTCCAGCGCCGCAAGCCCGACCACCTGGCCGCGATGCGGGCCGAGATCTTCCGCCAGGGCCAGCCGGGGCTGTCGGACGAAGGCTTCTGCGCCTCGGACGTGGCCTTTCACCGTGCGCTGGTGGATGCCGCGGGCAATCCGGTCCTGTCCTACCAGCTTGCCGGCGCGGTCGAGGCGATGCAGCCCCTGATGAACATGATCACCTTCCCGGCGCGGTCGCGCGCGCGCATCGTGGCACTGCATGGGCAGATCGCCGATGCGGTCGAGGCGGGCGATGCCGCCACCGCCGAGGACGCCCTTGCAGCGCTTGCCGACTACACGGTCGCGCTGGCCGAGGATGTGCGGCGCGCGCGGCGCGAACGCGCCGGGGTCAGTCCCACAGCGGCAGGCCGATGACCGCGGAAAGCGCGATCACGCCGTAGGCCAGCGGGCGATAGACGCCCGCAAGGGCCGGGTTGAACAGCCGGGCGCCGGCCATGTTGGCGATCATGTAGACCGGCGCCAGCAGGGCCGCGATGGCGACCGGCACCGCCTCGAGCAGGCCCGAGACGGCCAGCGTCGCCAGCACCAGCAGATCCACGGCAAGGAAGAAGACCAGAAGGTTCGCGCGCATGACTGCGGGCGCGTGCCCGGCGGCCATGTAGAAGACGATGACCGGGGGCCCCGCCATGCCGGTCAGCCCGCCCAGAAAGCCGCCGATTACCCCGATCATGCCCACGAGCGCATCGCCCAGCGGCCCGCGGTAGCGCCAGCCCATGATCATCCCCACGAGGAGGAGCCCGACAAAGGCCGACAGGCCCCAGCGGAACGGATCCTGCGGCAGCCGCGACAGCGCCCAGACGCCAAGCGGCAGCGCCGGGATCGCGCCGGCAAGCAGGACCGCCACCTCGCGCCGGCGCGCGCCCGCCCAGGCGCCGGGAAGGTTGGGCACCGGCCCCGCGATGTCGATCAGCGTGAGCGTGATCAGCGCCCAGACCGGCGGCAGGACAGCCGCCGCCGCGGGCATGTAGATCAGTGCCCCGCCAAAGCCCGAGAAGCCGCGCACAAGCCCGCCGGCAAGCACCGCCGCGAAAAGCCATGCCAAGCCCCCGGTCGCCAGCGCCTCGGCAAGGGCCCCGGCCATGGTGTGGCTCAGGCGTCGATGTCGGCGAACTGCGTCCCGCCCGGACCGCCCTCGGGCTTCTTGCCCCAGTCGCGCTTGACGCCCAGCATCAGCACCACGTTCTTGGCGACATAGACCGAGGAATAGGTGCCGACGATGACGCCCCAGGTCATCGCGAAGACGAAGCCGCGGATCACGTCACCGCCGAAGACCAGAAGGGCTATCAGCGCGATGAGCGTGGTGCCCGAGGTCAGGACGGTCCGGCTCAGCGTTTCGTTGACCGAAAGGTTCATCACGTCGCGGAGCGGCATCGACTTGTACTTGATGAGGTTCTCCCTCAGCCGGTCGAAGACGACGACGGTATCGTTGATCGAATAGCCGAGGATCGTCAGCAGCGCCGCGATGATGGTCAGGTCGAACTTGAGCTGGAAGAGCGAGAAGATGCCGATCGTCAGCGCGATGTCATGGATCAGCGCGACCACCGCGCCGACCGAGAACTGCCACTCGAACCGGAGCCAGATGTAGCCGCAGATCGCCAGCGTGGCCGCCAGCACCGAATAGACCGCGGTCTTGATCAGTTCGCCCGACACCTTCGGCCCCACCGATTCGACCGATGGGAAGGTGATCGCCGGGTCGTAGGCCTGGAGCGCGGCCTCGACGCTGGCGATGGTTTCGGGGGTAATCGCCTCGTCGCCTTCCTGCGCCTGGATGCGGACCTGCGCGACGTGCTGATCCTCGCGGAAGGTCGGGTCGAAGACCTCGGTGATGGTCACGTCGCCGAGGTTCAGGGGCGACAGCGCCTGCCGATAGGCGCCGACGTCCACTGCCCGGGTCGATTCGGTGCGGATCGTGGTGCCGCCGCGGAAGTCGATGCCGAAGTTCAGCCCCATGAAGAAGGTCAGGATGATCGCCGCGACGACCAGCGCGACCGACCCGCCGAAGGTGACGGGGGCCCAGCGGAAGAAGTCGATGTTGGTCTTTTCGGGGACCAGTCGAAGACGGAATGCCATGGCCGGACCCTCAGACAGTGATTGTTTTGGGGCGCTTGCGCGCGAACCAGGTGACGACGAACAGCCGCGTCACGAAGATGGCAGTGAAGACCGAGGTGATCAGGCCGACCATCAGCGTGACGGCAAAGCCCTTGACCGGGCCAGAGCCGAGGAAGAACAGGATCAGCGCCGCGATCACGGTGGTCAGGTTGGCGTCGATGATCGCCGACATGGCCTTCTCGTACCCCAGTTCGATCGCGCGCGCGGGCCCTTTCGCGGTCTTCAGTTCTTCCTTGATCCGCTCGAACACCAGGACGTTGGCGTCCACCGCCATGCCCACCGTCAAGACGATGCCGGCGATGCCAGGCAGCGTCAGTGTCGCCCCCATGGCAGAGAGCACGGCGAACATCATCGAGATGTTGAGGCCGAGCGCCACCGCGGCAAAGACCCCGAACAGCCCGTAGGACGCGATCATCAGGACCACGACCGCGACGGTGCCGACGATGGCGGCGACGCGGCCGGCGTCGATGCTGTCCTGGCCAAGTTCCGGGCCGACGGTGCGTTCCTCGAGAAACTCCATCTTCGCCGGAAGCGCGCCCGCGCGCAGGAGAACGGCAAGTTTGTCCGTCTCTTCCGGCGTGAAGGTGCCGGTGATGATGCCCGATCCGCCGCCGATGTGGGTGCGGATCTGGGGCGCCGAGATCACCTTGCCGTCAAGCACGATGGCGAAAAGCTCGCCCACATGTTCGGCCGTGTAGTCGCCGAACTTGCGCGCGCCCGAGGCGTTGAAGCGGAAGCCGACCGCGGGGCGGCCGTTCTGGTCGAAGTCGGGGCGCGCGTCCACCAGTTCCTCGCCGGTCACGACCGGCAGCTCGTCGAGGATGTAGTAGACGCCCTCCTCCTCGGCCGAGGGGTAGTTGACGTTGCCGACCCCGGCCGGCTCGTCCTTGTTCGCGCTGCGGCGGATGACCTGGTTGAAGGTGAGCTGCGCGGTGGTTCCGATCAGTTCCTTCAGTTCCGCCGCCGAGCCGATGCCCGGCACCTCGATCAGGATGCGGTCCTGGCCCTGGCGCTGGATCGTCGGTTCGCGCGTGCCCGCCGCGTCGACCCGGCGGCGCACGATTTCCACCGACTGCTTCATCGTGCGGTCGTCGGTGACGGTGCGTTCGGCCTCCGACAGGGTGACGATGATCTGGCTGCCCTCGGTCCGGATGTCGAGGTCGTTCTGACCGACGCCGGTCAGCGTCACCACCGGGCTCGCGAAGCCGCGCACGACCTCGACCGCCTTTTCCATCGCCTCGGGATTGTCGATCTCGACCCGAAGCTCGCCTTCCGCGCCCTTGATGCGGCGCACGGCGACCTTCGCCTCGCTCACCAGCGCGCGGCGCACCTCGGGCCAGAGCGCGTCCATGCGCTGCTTGTAGACATCCTCGACCTGCACCTCGGCCAGCAGATGCGCGCCGCCGCGAAGGTCAAGGCCGAGGTTGACGATGGCGGAGGGCAGCCACGACGGCCAGGCCGCAATGGCGGCGGTCTGGTCCTCGGACTCCACGCCCGTGCGTTCGACCGCGGCGACGGCATCGTTGTGACGCTCGACCCGGTCGTAGAACAGGTTCGGCGCGGCACCGATCAGCCCCAGGGCGCAGAGCCCCAGGATGACGATGCGCTTCCAGAGGGGGATCTGCAGCATGACGGCTCAGTTCGAGTTGGCAGCCGGTTCGGTCTTGGAGACGACCTGGGCGATGCTGGACCGCACGACGCGAACCTTCACGCCGTCGGCGATCTCCACCTCGATCTCGCCGTCGCCGTCCTTCACCTTGGAAATCTTGCCGATGATCCCGCCCTGGGTGATCACCTGATCGCCCCGGCGCAGCGCCGCGACCATGGCGCGATGTTCCTTCATCTTCTTCTGCTGCGGGCGGATCAGGAAGAAATACATGATCCCGAACAGCAGAAGCAGGAACGGAAGCTGCGACAGCAGCGCGCCCGCGCCGGGGTTGGCGCCGGCGGCCTGGGCATAGGCGGGAGAAATGAGCATGGAGGCGTCCTCTCGTCAGATCGGGCGCTTCCGCCCGTTGGGTCGGGCAGGAACCTATAGGCGCCAAGGGGGCTTTGCAAGGCAGCGCGGCAAGCAGGGGGGTGCGGGCGGGCGGCCTCCCCCGCCCTGCCCGTTTCTGGCTTGCCCGCTCCCGCCCGTCCGTTTCCGGCTTGCCTCAGGCCGTGCGGTCCACGACCACCTCGCCCGAACGCGGGTCGGTGACGCCAAGACCGCCCCCCAGATCCTCGAGCGTGCCGCGGAACCGGTCGAGCATGGCGATCATAGCCGGGCGCGCGGCGGCAAGGGCCGCCATGTCGCGCCATTCGCCGACGACCAGGTATTCCCTCTCTCCGGTCCGGACCAGCCGCATCGCCCGCATCCCGTCAAGGGGCGCAAGATCGCGGGACCTGTGGAACTCGACAAAGTCCGCCTCGTGTCCGGGCTGCACGCGCATCCGGACGACGTTCATCGCTGTCATGGCTTACCCTCCCCACCGGCGGGGCGGCGCGCGCGGCATGCCCGGCCGGCCCCGCGTGGGGCAGCATAGCACATTCCGCGCCGCGTCGTGCCGCTTCCACATGCCCGGCCGATATGGCATAGGCAGCCGAAAGCCAGTCCCGAGGACACGATCATGCACGACATCCGCGCCATCCGCGAAAACCCCGCCGCTTTCGACGCCGCGCTTGCGCGCCGGGGGCTGTCGGGGCTGTCGTCCGAGATTCTCGCCATCGACGAGGCGCGGAGGGCGAAGATCCTGGCCGCCGAAACCGCACAGGCGGCGCAGAACGCGGCCTCGAAGGAGGTCGGCGCGGCCAAGGCGAGGGGCGACGAGAGGGAGTTCGAGCGTCTGCGCGCGCTCGTGGCCGAGACGAAGGCCGAGATCGCAAGGCTGACCGCCGAGGCGGGCGAAGAGGACGCGCGGCTGCGCGACATCCTGATGGGCATCCCCAACCTGCCGCATGACGACGTGCCGGCGGGCGCGGACGAGAATGACAACGTGGAGATTCGCCGCTGGGGCACGCCGCGCGCCTTCGACTTCCGCCCCGTCGAGCATTACGAGATCGCGGGCGTCAGACCGGGGATGGATTTCGAGACCGCCGCGAAACTCTCGGGCGCGCGTTTCGTCCTGCTGCGCGGCGCGGTCGCGCGCATCCACCGGGCGCTGGCGCAGTTCATGCTGGACCTGCACACGACCGAACACGGGCTGACCGAAACGATGACGCCGGTTTTGGTCAAGGATGAGGCGATGTACGGCACCAACCAGTTGCCGAAATTCGCCGAGGACAGCTATCAGACCACCAACGGCTGGTGGCTGATCCCCACCTCCGAGGTGACTCTGACCAACACCGTCGCGGGAGAGATCGTGGAGGAGGCCGCGCTGCCCCTGCGCATGACCGCGCATACCCAGTGCTTCCGCTCGGAAGCCGGAAGTGCCGGCAAGGACACGGCGGGGATGCTGCGCCAGCACCAGTTCGAGAAGGTGGAGATGGTGTCGATCACCACGCCCGAGACCTCGCTGGCCGAGCACGAGCGCATGACCGGTTGCGCGCAGGCGGTGCTGGAGCGGCTGGGTCTGCCCTACCGCACGGTCGTGCTCTGCACCGGCGACATGGGCTTTGGCGCGAGGAAGACCCACGATATCGAGGTCTGGCTGCCAGGGCAGAACCGCTATCGCGAAATCTCTTCGGTCTCGGTCTGCGGCGATT
This sequence comes from Albidovulum sediminis, assembly GCF_025380365.1. Classification (GTDB taxonomy): domain Bacteria; phylum Pseudomonadota; class Alphaproteobacteria; order Rhodobacterales; family Rhodobacteraceae; genus Albidovulum; species Albidovulum sediminis. Next base: position 241,667 of record NZ_JAOCQF010000001.1, on the reverse strand, counting down.
TCCAGGCGCGGCGGATGAACGCGCGCTACCGCCCCGCAGGCGGCGGCAAGCCGGATTTCGTCCATACGCTGAACGGATCTGGCCTGGCCGTCGGGCGCTGTCTGATCGCGGTGCTGGAAAACGGCCAGCAGGCGGACGGGTCGGTCACCATGCCGGCGGCGCTGGTCCCGTATCTCGGTGGCAAGACGCGCCTGACGGCCGAGGGCGCGCTGGTTTGACGGGCGGAGTGGGGGCCAGCCCCCACACCCCCGGAGTATTTCAGCCAGAATGAAGGGGTAAGGGGGCCGTTTCCCCCGGACTCAGTCCTTGCGGCCGGTTTCGCCCTTTTCGACGTGTTTGCGGAGCCGCGAGGGGATGGATTTCTTGCGGTCCTTGTAGGGGTTCTTTGCCCCCTGGTCGCGGAAGGTCAGGCGGATCGGCGTTCCGGGCATGTCGAAGCTTTCGCGCAACCCGTTGGTGAGGTAGCGGCCGTAGCTTTCGGGAATCTGGTCGGCGTGCGTGCACATGACGACGAACGCCGGCGGGCGTGTCTTCACCTGGGTCATGTAACGCAGGCGGATGCGGCGGCCGCCCGGCGCGGGGGGCGGGTGCGCCTCGGTCATGGCGCCGAGCCAGTGGTTGAGCTTTGCCGTGGTGACGCGGCGGTTCCAGACGTCGTAGGCCTTCAGGATCGCGGCGTTCAGCCGGTCGAGCCCCTTGCCGGTCTTCGCCGACACGGTGACGAGGGGGGCGCCCTTCAGCTGCGGCAGCAGCCGTTCGAACGCCTCGCGCAGTTCCTTCAGCTTTTCGGTCTTGTCCTCCTCGAGGTCCCACTTGTTGGCGGCAAGGACGACCGCGCGGCCCTCGGTCTCGGCGAAGTCGGCGATCCGCAGGTCCTGCTGCTCGAACGGGATGCCGACGTCGAGAAGCACCACCACAACCTCGGCGAAGCGGACCGCGCGCAGGCCGTCCGCGACCGACAGTTTCTCAAGCTTGTCCGTGACTTTCGCGCGTTTCCTCATCCCCGCCGTGTCGAAGATCCGCATCGGCGTGCCCATGAAGTCGGCCGAAACCGAGATTGCGTCGCGGGTGATCCCGGCCTCGGGGCCGGTGAGCAGGCGGTCCTCGCCGATGATCTTGTTGATCAGCGTCGACTTGCCCGCGTTGGGCCGGCCGATGACCGCGATCTGGAGCGGGCGTTCCTTCGTGGGCTTCCGCGGCCCCTCCTCGTCGTCCTCGCCGCTCACGTCGACGTCGGTTTCGGGCACCTGCAACTTGTTACGGGCGGCGAAGCCCTCGGCCAGCGGCGCCAGCACGCTGTAGAGGTCGTCCATCCCCTCGCCATGTTCGGCCGAGATGCGCAGGGGTTCGCCAAGGCCGAGTGCATAGGCCTCGAGCGCGCCGGACTCGCCCGCGCGGCCCTCGGCCTTGTTGGCGGCGAGGATGACATGGGCGTTCTTGCGGCGCAGGATCTCGGCGAAGATCTGGTCGGTCGGCGTGATCCCGGCGCGCGCGTCGACGACGAAGAGGCAGACATCGGCCATCTCGACCGCGCGTTCGGTCAGCCGCCGCATCCGTCCCTGAAGGCTGTCGTCCTTCGCATCCTCGAGCCCCGCCGTGTCGATGGCGATGAAGCGGAGCGGGCCGAGGCGGGCGTCGCCCTCGCGCAGGTCGCGGGTGACGCCGGGCTGGTCGTCCACCAGCGCCAGCCGCCTGCCGACCAGGCGGTTGAACAGCGTCGACTTGCCGACATTGGGGCGGCCGACGATGGCCAGGGTAAAGCTCATGGGTCCGGGTCCTGCGACAGGGGGCAAGCCGCCCCCTTACACGGGTTTCGCCCTAGCGGAAAGCCAGAAGCTTGCCGTTCTTCGACACGACGTAGAGCGTACCGCCGGCGACGACGGGCCCCGAGGCGGCGCCGCCCGGCAGCGAGATCTCGGCCACCAGCGCCCCCGAGGCCGGGTCGAACGCCTTCAGGCTTTCGTCGGAGGAGGCGATCCAGAGGCGCCCGCCGGCCAGAAGCGGCCCGTAGTTGGCGAAGATGCGCGACCGGCGCTTGTCCTTGGCCTTGGTGAAATAGGGCAGGTCCGCGCGCCAGACGGCCTCGCCCGTGGCGGCGTCGAGCCGGACAAGCTGGGATTCGTCGTTGACAAGGAAGATCGCCCCGCCCGCCACCGCGAAAAGCCCGGCCGCGCCGTCCTCGGCGGTCCAGGTTTCCTGCCCGGTCTCGGCACTGAAGGCCGCCAGCCGGCCCGAGGCGGTGCCGGCGTAGACGGTGCTGCCGTCGATGACCGGATCGCCCGAGAGGTCGCCGACGGAGGTATAGGCCCGGCCCAGCCGGCGCCCGGCGACCTGCCCGGCCCAGAGGCCGGTGCCGGAGGATTTCTCGACCGAGATCATCTGGCCGCTGGCGAAGGGGAAGATCACCTGGCGCGCGTCGAACGCGGGGGCGGCGACGCCGACGATCCCCGACTGGCTGGCCGCGCCGGGCAATTGCCAGGCGACGCGCCCGTTCGCGGCCGAAAGCGCGGTCGCGGTCCCGTCGCGCGAGGTGACGTAGACCAGCCCGTCGGACACCGCCGGCCCGCCCGCCGCGATGCCGTCGAGCCGGTGACGCCAGGCGATCGCCCCGGTCGCGGCGTCGAGGGCGACAACCTCGCCGAAACCGGTGGTGGCGAAGAGGCGCCCCCCGTCGGCCGCCAGCCCGCCGCCCGAAGCCTCGCCCTCGCGGTCGGTGGGCGGGGTGAGGTCGACCTGCCAGAGCGGCGCGCCGTTGGTGCCGGTCGCGGCGACCGTCGCGCGGGCGTCAAGCGTGTAGATGCGCCCGCCCGCCACGACGGGGCTGGCGGTGATGCGGTTCTTGCGGCTGTCGCCGGCGCCGATGGCGGCACTCCAAGCCAGCGCGGGCGCGGCCGACAGGGCGGCGTGCGGGGCCTTGTGGGTGCCGCCGCCGCCGCGCTGCGGCCAGTCGGCATTCGCCACCGTCCCCGGCAGCGAGATCGGTACCGCAGCCGGCAGGACCGTCGCCGGACCCGAGGCGTTCGAGGTCGCCGACACCCGCAGGCCGGCCTCGCCCTCGGGCAGGGTCGCGTCGCGGGGCGCGAGCCGCTCGCCCGGCAGGATCAACTCGCCATCCGAGCACCCGGCCATAAGCGCCAGAACCGCCACGGTGCACAACCCTCGGGTAATCTTCACGGCCCCTGCCCTTTCCTGTTTCCGCCCCGCTTCGCGCGGAATGGTCACTGCCCCGCGGGATCGCCGCCGAGCACCACGATCATCTGAGCCGCGCGCTGGCGCAGGCCCGCGGGCACGCCCGCCTCCTGCATGATCTGCGCGTAGAGCGCGCGCGCCTCTTCTGCCTTGCCGGCCCCGGCCAGCGCCAGCGCCTGCTGTTCCAGCGCCAGCGGCCGGAACGGCGCGCCCGGCGCGGCAAGCGCCGCCAGACCCTGGTCGCGCTCGTCCGCGCTCATCGACGGGCCCTTGAGGATCAGAAGCTTGAGTTGAGCCATCTGGCGGTAAAGCTCGGGCGCCGTCGCATCCGCCGCCACGCCCGCCAGCGCTGTCTCAGCCGCACCCGTGTCGCCTGCGGCCAGCGACTCCTCGGCGGCCAGGAAGGACAGGAGTGCGGCCTGCCCCTCGGCAGGGGTGGGCACCGCCGCCAGCGCCGCGGTGCGCCCTGCCGGGTCGTCCGCCGAAAGCGCGGTCAGGATCGCATCGCCGAAGGCCTCGGCCTCGGCGCGCGCGCTGGCCTTCTGCCATTCGTTCCAGGCTGCGCCGCCCACGATCAGGAAGACGGCGAGAACGCCGATCCAGCCATATTTGCGCATCAGCTTGAACAGGCGGTCGCGGCGGACCTCTTCGGTCACTTCCTCGATGAAGCTGTCGGTTTCGCTCACGCCCGTCTCCGCCGTTCCGCGCCCCTGCGCGGGCGTCTTTCGCTGTCCGTCTTACACGCAAGCGAACGGGCTTGCCAAGCCTTCGCCCCGACCTCGTCGCCACTTGAAAGCGCCCGCGGCTGCCCGTATTCTGAACCGTGCAGTTCAAAAACGGCCGGCCAGCCCCGCGACGGACCTTGCCAATTCGCGCGGGTGTCCTATCCTCGCGCGGATTGAGTGCCGCCCGTTCGGGCAGGGGACGACATGCGCATTCTTCCGATCATCACGGCCGCCCTGGTCTGCGGTGCGCTTTACTTCCTGATCTTCGAGCGGGACCGTCTGTTCGGGCTGGCCGGGCGCGAGGTGGAACCGGCCCCCGCCGCCGTCGCCGCCGAGACACCCGAGGCCGAAGCCGCGGCCGAGGCGGTGCGGGTCGTGGCGCTGCATTCGCTGGCCCGGCCGATCGAAACCGGCGTGCGCCTGCGCGGCCAGACCGAGGCCGCGCGTCAGGTCGAGGTGCGGGCGGAAACCACCGGCCCGGTGATCTCCTCCCCCCTGCGCCGCGGCGCGGTGGTCGAGGCGGGCACGCTTCTGTGCGAGATCGACGCGGGCACCCGCCCCGCCGCGCTGGCCGAGGCCGAGGCACGACTGGCCGAGGCCGAGATCAGCGCCAATGCGGCCACCAAGCTGCAGGCGGGGGGCTATGCCTCGGAAACCGCGGCGGCGGGGGCGGCGGCGGCGTTGCAGGCCGCGCAGGCCGGGGTCGAGGCCGCGCGGAAGGAGATCGAGCGCACCCGCGTCAGCGCGCCCTTCGCCGGGCTTCTGGAAACCGATGCGGCAGAAACCGGCGCGCTCCTGTCGGCGGGCGGGCTTTGCGCCACGGTGATCGCGCTTGACCCGATCAAGCTCGTGGGGTTCGTCCCCGAGACCGAGGTGGACCGCATCCGCCCCGGCGCCGTGGCAGGCGCGCGTCTGCTGACCGGGCGCGAGGTCATGGGCCGGGTCACTTTCCTGTCGCGCGCGGCCGACCCCGAGACGCGCACCTTCCGCGTCGAGGTCGAGGTTGCCAACCCCGACCTTGCGATCCGCGACGGGCAGACGGTGGAGATTCTGATCGCCGCCGAGGGGACCGAGGGCCACCTGGTGCCGGCCTCGGCCCTGACGCTGGATGACGGCGGCCGGCTGGGCCTGCGCATGATCGACGCGCAGACAAGGGCCGTCTTCGTCCCCGTCGAGGTCATCCGCGACAGCGCCGAGGGCGTCTATGTCGCCGGCCTGCCAGCGACCGCCGACATCATCGTGCGCGGGCAGGAATACGTCACCGACGGCGTGCCGGTGGCGCCGACCTTCCGCGAGGCGGCCGAATGACCGGCATCGTCGACTGGGCCGCCGCGCGGGCAAGGATGGTCCTTGCCTTCATCGCCATGTCGATCGCGGCGGGACTGGTGGCCTATATCGGCCTGCCCAAGGAGGGCGAGCCGGACATCGAGATCCCGGCGCTGTTCATCTCGGTCCCCTTCCCCGGCATTTCGGCCGCCGACAGCGAAAAGCTGCTGGTCCGGGTGATGGAAACCGAACTGTCCGATCTGGACGGGCTGAAGAAGATGACCGGCACCGCCGCCGAAGGCTACGGCGGCGTCGCGCTCGAGTTCGAGTTCGGCTGGGACAAGACCAAGACCATCGCCGACGTGCGCGACGCGATGAACACGGCCGAGGCGAAGTTCCCTTCGGGCGCGGACAAGTACACGCTGAACGAGATCAACTTTTCCCAGTTCCCGATCATCATCGTGAACCTTTCGGGCAAGGTGCCGGAACGTACGCTCATCAGGCTGGCCAAGGACCTTCAGGACCGGCTCGAGGCGCTGGAGCCGGTGCTGGAGGCGGGCCTTGCCGGGCAGCGCGACGAAATGCTCGAGGTGGTGATCGACCCGCTCCGGCTCGAGGCCTACAACGTCACCGCCGGAGAGCTGATTTCCGTCGTGCGCAACAACAACCAGTTGATCGCGGCGGGCGAGGTGGACAGCGCCACCGGCACCTTCGCGGTCAAGATCCCCTCGTCCTTCGACACGCCGCAGGACGTCTACGACCTGCCGGTGAAGAAGAATGGCGACCGGGTGGTGACACTGGGCGATCTGGCCGACATCCGCCTGACCTTCGAGGACCGGACCGGCACCGCGCGCTTCAACGGCGAGACGACGCTGGCGCTGCAGGTCGTGAAGCGCAAGGGCTACAACATCATCGACACCGCCAACCTGGTGCGCGAGACGGTCGAAGAGGCGCGCGAAAGCTGGCCGCCGGAATTGCGCGCGGCGGTCGACCTTGGCACCTCGCTCGACCAGTCGGTGACCGTGGGCGCCATGGTCAGCCAGCTGGAAGGCTCGGTCCTGACCGCGATCGCGCTGGTGATGATCGTGGTGCTGGCGACACTCGGTTCCCGCTCGGCGCTGCTGGTGGGTTTCTCGATCCCGACCTCGTTCCTGCTGGCCTTCGCGCTGCTGGCGCTGTTCGGCATCTCGATCTCCAACATCGTGATGTTCGGCCTGATCCTTGCCGTGGGGATGCTGGTCGACGGCGGGATCATCGTTGTCGAATACGCCGACAAGCGGATCTCCGAGGGCCAGGGGCCGATGCGCGCCTATACCGAGGCCGCGCGGCGGATGTTCTGGCCGGTCGTCTCCTCGACCGCGACGACGCTCTGTGCCTTCCTGCCCATGCTGTTCTGGCCCGGCATCCCCGGCGAGTTCATGGGGATGCTGCCGGTCACGCTGATCTTCGTGCTGTCGGCCTCGCTCGTCGTGGCGCTGATCTACCTGCCGGTGATGGGCGGCGTCGCGGGCCGGATGACGCGCAAGCTGGAGCGGGTGGCTGCCCTTCTGAAGCCCCTGCCCTGGGCGGTGCGCGCGGCGCTGGTCGTTCCGGCGATGGCCACGATCTTCGCGGGCGCGATGCTGACGCTGAACCCCGGTTACCTGTCGGGCACGCGCCCGGCCGATGCCGGCCTTGTCCAGTCGGTGCCCGGCGCGCTCGTCTTCATCGTTGGCACGATGCTGGGCTCGATCACGCTCGAGGCGGCGCGCCCGCCGGCGCGGCGCCGGCCCATCCGCGCCGGCTATCGCCGGACGCCGTTCGGCCACCTGATCCATTTCATCGCCGGCAACCCGGTGATGCCGGTCGTGACCATCGCCGGGGTGGTCTTCGTCGTCATCTCCGTCTTCGGCTACTACGGCCAGCATTCGCGGGGGGTGGAGTTCTTCGTCGAAAGCGAGACCGAGCAGGCGATCATCTACCTGCGCGCGCGCGGCAACCTGTCGCTTCAGGAAAAGGACGCGATCCTGGCCGAGGCCGAGGCGATCGTGCTCGACACGCCTGGCGTCCATTCGGTCTTCGCCTTTGCCGGCTCGGGCGGGCTTGACCAGAACAACGGCGGCGCGCAGGCCCCCCTCGACACCGTGGCACAGGTGCAGGTGGAGATGCAGCGCTGGGAGACGCGCAAGGACAACCCCGAGCTTGACGGCGACCTCGTCCTTGACCGGCTGGTGGCGCGGCTGGGCCAGATCCCGGGAATCCGGGTGGAATCGCTCAGCCAGTCGCGCGGGCCGGCTTCGGGCAAACCCCTGCATCTGCGCCTGACCGGGGACGATTTCGCCGCCCTTGACAGCGCCGTGGAAACGGTGACGGCAAAGCTCGCCTCGCTTGAGGGCGTGACCGGGATAGAGGATACCCGCCCCCTGCCCGGCATCGACTGGCAGATCGACGTCGACGTCGAAAAGGCCGGCCGCTACGGCGCCGACGTGGCGACGGTGGGGGGGATGGTGCAACTGGTGACGCGCGGCATCCTTCTGGACACGATGCGGGTGGACAGTTCGGACGAGGAAATCGAGATCCGCGTGCGCCTGCCCGAGGGGGACCGCTATCTTTCCACCCTCGACACGATGAAGGTCCGCACCGCCGAGGGTCTGGTGCCGCTGGCGAACTTCGTCAGCCGCCACCCGGTGCCGAAGCTGGGCCGCATCGACCGCTTCGACCAGAAACGGTTCTTCGACGTGAAGGCCGGCGTCGAGGATGGCCTGACCAACGCCGAGGGCCAGCCCATCAACGCGAACGAACGCATCGCGCTTGTCACCCGCTGGCTCGAGGAGGAAAAGCCGCTGCCCGCGGGCGTCGACTGGCAATGGACCGGCGACCAGGAGGAGCAGGCCGAAAGCCAGGCCTTCCTGATGAAGGCATTCGCCGGGGCGCTCGGCCTCATGTTCGTGATCCTGCTGGCGCAGTTCAACTCGTTCTACAACACCGCGCTGGTGCTGATTGCCGTGGTCCTGTCCACGACAGGCGTGCTGATCGGCATGCTGGTGATGGACCAGACCTTTTCCATCATCATGACCGGGACGGGCATCGTCGCGCTGGCGGGCATCGTGGTGAACAACAACATCGTGCTGATCGACACCTACCAGGAATTCAGCCAGTACATGCCGCGGATCGAGGCAATCACCCGCACCGCCGAGGCGCGCATCCGCCCGGTCCTGCTGACCACGATCACCACGATGGCGGGCCTTGCGCCGATGATGTTCGGCCTCAGCCTCGACTTCATGGGTGGCGGCTATTCGGTCGACAGCCCCACCGCGCTCTGGTGGAAGCAGCTGGCGACGGCCGTGGTCTTCGGCCTTGGCATCGCCACTGTGCTGACGCTGGTGCTGACGCCCTCGCTCCTGGCGCTGCGCGTCTGGGTGGAGACCGGCGCCTTCCGGTCGCTGCGCCGGCTCAAGGCGCTGTCGATGGGGTCGGGCAGCATGGCCGCGCGTGACCTTGCGCTGGCCAGCGCCGCGCGCCGGGTGCGCGGGCCGGAACTGATCTGGGACGACGTGGACGCCTCTGCCCCCAGCGACCCGGCAGCAGAAGCGGCCGCGGGGGACAGGGTCCCGGCTCCGCCGCTCCGGGCGGCCGAGTAGGCCGGCCCCGCTCAGACCTTGGGCGCGAAGCGCCAGTTGCGGCCGGGCGGCAGGTCTGCGCCGCTGTCGATATCCGCCTCGCCCGCCGCCGCGGCCTCTTCCAGCGCGACGAGCCGGGGACCGCGCGGCGCGTCCTCGTCGGCGGACTGGCGCGCCCACATCGCCGCATAGCGCCCGCCGCGCGCCAGCAGATCCTCGTGCCGGCCCTCCTCGACGATCTCGCCCCGGTCCAGCACCACGATGCAGTCGGCATCGGCGATGGTCGACAGCCGGTGCGCGATGGTGATGACGGTGCGGCCCTGCCCCATCTCCTTCAGGCTTTCCTGGATGTCGCGTTCGGTCTGGGTGTCGAGCGCCGATGTCGCCTCGTCCAGAAGCAGGATCGGCGGGTTCTTCAGGATCGTGCGGGCGATGCCGACGCGCTGCTTTTCGCCGCCCGACAGCTTCAGCCCGCGTTCGCCCACCTTGGTCTCGTAGCCATCGGGCAGGGACAGGATGAAGTCGTGGATCTTCGCCGCCTTCGCCGCGGCGATCAGCTCCTCGCGGCTGGCGTCGGGGCGCCCGTAGGCGATGTTGTAAAGGACCGTGTCGTTGAACAGGACCGTGTCCTGCGGCACCACGCCGATCAGGCGGTGCAGGCTGTCCTGCGTCACCTCGCGCACGTCCTGCCCGTCGATACGGAGCGCGCCCCCCGTGACGTCGTAAAAGCGGAAGAGAAGCCGGCCGATGGTCGACTTGCCCGAGCCGGAGGGGCCGACGATGGCGACCGTCTGCCCCGCGCCGACCTTCAGGCTGACGCCTTTCAGGATCGGCCGGGCGGCATCGTAGGCGAAGGAGACCCGGTCCAGTTCCACCTCGCCGCCCGTCACCTTCAGGTCGGGGGCGCCGGGCCTGTCGATGATCTCGGCCGGCTGGCCGAGAAGGTCGAACATCTCGCCCATGTCCACCAGCGCCTGCCGGATCTCGCGGTAGACGGTGCCGAGGAAGTTCAAGGGCATGGTGATCTGGATCATGTAGGCGTTGACCATGACGAAATCACCCACGGTCAGCACGCCCGCCTGCACGCCCAAGGCGGCCATCACCATGACGATGACAAGGCCGGTGGTGATGATCAGCGACTGGCCGAAGTTCAGCGCCGAGAGCGACAGGCCGGTCTTGACCGCCGCGCGCTCATACCCCTCCATCGCGGCATCGTAGCGGTCGGCCTCGCGCGCCTCGGCGCCGAAATACTTCACCGTCTCGAAGTTCAGGAGCGAATCGATCGCCTTCTGGTTCGCGTCGGTGTCCTGTTCGTTCATCTGGCGGCGGATCTTCACCCGCCATTCGGTGACCTTGAACGTATAGGTGACGTAAAGCGCGATGGTCACCAGCACGACGACCGCATAACGCCAGTCGAAGACCAGCGCGAAGATGATCGTGACCAGTGACAGTTCCAGGATCAGCGGCCCGATCGACAGCAGCATGAAGCGCAGGAGGAAGTCGACGCCCTTGACGCCCCTCTCGATGATGCGCGACAGCCCGCCGGTCTTGCGGGTGATGTGATAGCGCATCGACAGCCGGTGGATGTGGCGGAACGTCTCGAGCGCAAGCTTCCTGAGCGCGCGCTGCCCCACCCGCACAAAGATCGCGTCGCGCAGTTCGTTGAAGCCGACCGCGCTCAGCCTTGCGACACCGTAGGCGACGGTCAGGCCCACCGCGCCGGCGGCCAGAAGCCAGGCATCGCCCCGCACCTCGCCACCTAGGGCGTCGACCGCGGCCTTGTAGAAGAAGGGCGTCGACACCGACACGAAGCGCGCCACCATCAGCGCGACCAGAGACAGGAGCACGCGCCGCTTCACCCAGGATTCGCCCTTCGGCCAGAGGTAGGGCGCGACCCGGCGCAGGGTCCTGAGGTGGCTGCCTTTCCGGGTGGTCTTGTCCGTCATGGTTCCGTCCGCTGTGATCCCGCCGCTTGATCGCAGGGCGGGCATGGGTTAACAAGGGCTGAACATTTCAACAGTTCATGAGTAGTTGAAAGATGGAGCAGAGTCGAGTCCTCGCCGCCCTGTCCGCGCTCGCCAATGAAACCCGGCTGGAGCTTGTCCGGGCGCTGATCGGCCGCGGGCCCGCGGGCATGTCGGCCGGCGACATCGCCGGGACGCTCGGCATCTCCGCCTCGCGGCTGTCGTTCCACCTCCAGCAACTGGAAATGGCGGGACTTGTCACCGGCCGCCGCGAATCGCGCCATGTCTTCTATGCCGTCGACACGGCGCAGGTGGGCCGCGTCATCGGCTACCTCTTGAACGACTGCTGCCGATCGCACCCCGAGGTCTCGGCCTGCTGCGCGCCCGGCGCTAGTTCCCGGGCGAAGGCACCGTGAAGATCTGGCCCGGATAGATCAGGTCCGGGTCGCGGATCTGGTCCCGGTTCGCCTCGTAGACGCGGACATAGAGAAAGCCGTCGCCGTAGTTCTCGGTGGCGATACCCCAGAGCGTGAAGCCCGGCTGGACGGTCACGATGCGGGCGCCCGTCACCTTGCCCGGCGCGGCGGCGGTGTCCGCGGCCGGTGCGGGCGCCGCCGCGACCTCGGCCGCTGTCGTGTCCCCCGCGGTCGCGGCGGGCGCCGGTTCGGCGGCCGGTGCAGAGGGCGCCGCTTCTGCCGGGGCGGCATCCACGGCCGGTTCCGCCGCGGGCGCCGCTGCCGCGACTTCCGCGACGGCCGGCGCTTCGGTTGCCGGCGCCTGCGGCACCGTCTTGTCCAGTGCTGCCACCACCGCCTCGGGCGCCTCGCGCTGGAACGGCGTTTCGACGCGCGACATCACCTTGCCGCCCGCGTCGATCTGGTCGGCGCGCAGGCGGTAGACGGCGGGTGCGACATCGGCCAGCCCCGCGCTCCAGGTCCCGCCCGGCCCCACCTGAACGATCGCCACCGGCCTGTTGTCCAGGTAGAGGCGCACGAAACTATCCGCTGTACCGCGGCCGGCGATGACGACATTGCCCTCGGTGTCGTAGCTGATCGTGTCGATGGTGACATCGGCGACGGGGGCGCCATCGGTCAGCTTGCGCACCCCGCCGTCGTCCACCACGAGGACGTCCGGCGCCTCGGCGGGTTCGGGCTGCGCAGCCGGTTCGGAGGCAGCGACCTGCGTGGCTTCGGCGGCGGCTTCGGGTTCCGCCGCAGCCCCGGCGGCAGCATCGCTGCCGGCATCGGCCACAACCTCGGGCTCGGCCACGGGCTCGGCAATGGGCGCCACGATCACGCTCTGGGCGGAGGCGACGGCAGCCCCGCCCGCCTCGGCCGACAGCGTCAGAACCTGTGGATCGGCCGAAGGCGGCAGGGTCACGAAGGTCGCGAAGTTGCCGCCGGCATCGGCCTCGACCCGCGCGACCTCGGCCCCGTCGGCAAGAATCGCGACCGTGGCGCCCGGCGCCGCGCGCCCGGCGATCAGGGTCGCGCCGTCAGCCTCCACCCGCACGGTGTCGAAGGCGGGCGTCTCCGGCTCCGCGGCCTCGGGCGCCGCAGCTTCGTCGGCCGCAGGCTCTGGTGCGGGTTCGGCGGCAGGTTCGGCGGTTGCGGGTTCGGCGGTTGCCGTTGCGGGTTCGGGCTCGGCCTGTGTCGTCTCGGCCTGCGTCGGGGCGGAGGTTGCGGCGTCCTCGCTCGCCGGGGCGGTCGCGGTCGTATCGGCCAGCGGCGCGGGCGGCGCCTCTTCCGGGCGCAGCATCAGGAACCAGATCAGCGCCAGCGCCGCCGCGCCCCCTGCCCCCACCGCCGCCCACAGCGCCCGCTTGCCCGACGGCGCCTGATTGCCTTCTTCGCCCATGTCCTTCCATCCCCTTTGCCGCCCTCCCCTCGGGCGGTGCTTGAGCGACCTTAGCAACGCCGCTATCACCGGTCAAAAGAACCTTGAGGAGCGCCCATGAGCCCGACCACGAAATCCGTCTGCGTCTACTGCGGCTCCCGCCACGGGGGGCGGCCCGCCTATGCGCAGGCCGCGCGCGACACCGGCGCGTTGCTGGCGGCACGGGGCTGGCGGCTGGTCTACGGGGCGGGCGACGTGGGGCTGATGGGCGAGGTCGCCCGCGCCACGCAGGAGGCCGGCGGCCAGACCTTCGGCGTCATCCCCGAACACCTGTTCCGGCGCGAGGTCGGCAAGCGCGACCTGACCGCCTTCGTCGTGACCGAGACGATGCACGAGCGCAAGAAGGTGATGTACATGAACTCGGACGCGATCGTGGTGCTGCCGGGCGGCGGCGGATCGCTGGACGAGTTCTTCGAGGTGCTGACCTGGCGCCAGCTTGGCCTGCACGCCAAGCCGATCATCGTGCTGAACACCGAAGGCTACTGGGACCCGCTGATCGCCACGCTGGACCGGATCGTGGAGGAGGGCTTTGCCGACGCAAGCCTGCGCGGGTTCGTTCAGGTGGTGGCCGATGTGCCGGCGATGGCGGCGGCCCTGGGGGCGGCATTCGCCTAGCGACGAACTGGAACGGCCCGCCCGGATCGCTCCGGACGGGCCGCGGTTTCGGGGTTCGGGTCTGCCCGGCTCAGAGGCGCGAGGCGACGTTTTCCCAGTTGACCAGCTTTTCCAGGAAGTTGGTCAGATAGGCCGGGCGCTTGTTGCGGAAGTCGATGTAGTAGGAATGTTCCCACACGTCGCAGCCCAGAAGGGCGGTCTGCCCGAAGCAAAGCGGGTTGACGCCGTTTTCGGTCTTGGTGACCTTGAGGCCGCCATCCTTGTCCTTGACAAGCCAGCACCAGCCGGACCCGAACTGCCCGGCACCGGCGGCGGCGAAGTCGTCCTTGAACTTCTGGACCGACCCGAAGCTGTCGGTGATCGCGCCTTCAAGGTCGCCCGGCATCTTCTTGCCCTCGCCCGGGCCCATCATTTCCCAGAACTGGTTGTGGTTCCAGTGCTGGCTGGCGTTGTTGAAGATGCCGTTCTGCGCCACCGCACCCGCCTGGTAGGTGCCGCGGATGATGTCCTCCAGCGACTTGCCCTCCCACTCGGTCCCGGCGATCAGCTTGTTGCCGTTGTCGACATAGGCCTTGTGGTGCAGGTCGTGGTGGTATTCGAGCGTTTCCCTCGACATGCCAAGCGACGCCAGCGCGTCGTGCGCATAGGGAAGGTCGGGAAGGGTGAAAGCCATGGTCGTGCTCCTTTCGCGCGGGGACAACTGTCGCCCCCTTTAAGCGCGCCGGCCGGGGCAAGGTCAAGGCGAAGCCGCTGCCTGCCCGGCGCTATCGGCAAATGTCGCGGATCGCGCGCATGCCGGCGAGGGCGTCGGCGGTGAAGGCGGGGATCAGGTAGTCGGGCCAGGTCGAGAGCTTGACCGCGACGAAATCGGTGCTGCGGTCGATGTAGATCATCTGGCCGAAGATGCCGCGGGCGGTGAAATCGCCGTGGTCGGCATCCATCACCCACCACTTGCGCCGGTAGGCCCCGTTGGGGGCGAGCAGCCGGTAGTCGCCGCGGAACTTCGCCGGCTCGCAGCGCGCGATATCCTCGACCCAGGCTTCGGGCACGATCCGGCGGCCGTCCCACTGCCCCCCCGCGGCGACCATCAGCGCAAAGCGGGCATAGTCGCGCAAGGTGGCGTTGAAGCCGCCGTCGGCCAGGGCGGTTCCCGCCCGGTCGACGGTGAAGGAGGCGTCGCGCTCGGCCCCGATGCGGGTCCAGATGCGGTCGCTGAGCAGGTCCGCCAGTCCTTGCCCCGCCGCGCGCTCCATCGCCCAGGCGAGCACGTCGGTCTCGATCGAGCGGTATTCGAACACCTCGCCATGCGGGCGGGTCTGGCGCAGGCCGAGGATCTGGTCGCGCAACGTCGTCGGCCCGGTGTAGTGGGGAGGCGCGGGCTTCCAGCCGGAGGCGATGTCCAGTTGGCCGATATCGGACTCCGGGTCGGCGTATTCCTCGACGAAACGCACCCCCGACTGCATGTCCAGCACGTCGCCCACCGTCGCGCCGAGATAGCCGCAGCGGGCCAGTTCGGGGACGTATTCCGTCAGCGGCGCGGAGGGGTCCAGAAGCCCCTCGCCCCAGAGGACGCCGGCAAGGATGCCGACGACCGACTTCGCCACCGACTGCGACAGGTGCAGCGTGGCCGGGGTCATGTCGTTGAAATACTGCTCCGTCACCACGCGGCCATGGGACAGGGCGATGAACCCGTCGGTGTAGGTCTCGGCGAGCATCTGGGCTACGGTCTTCACCGTGCCGTCGCGGGCCAGGAAAGTCAGGTCCGCCACGTCACGCTCGCCGCGCGGCAGGGGCCGGCCCGCGGCCGGATCGGCGCGCACGTCGACCGTGGGCACGAAGCTGCGCACATTCAGGAAGGTGTGGCGGTTGAACGGGGCCAGGTCCCAGTTCGACGCCGTCGGAATCTTTTCGGGCGGGGGCGGAAACCCCTGCATGATCCCCAGTTCCCGCGCCGTCCGCGGAACCGTGAAGCCGTCGCTGCGCACGTGGCCGGCCATGATGTGCTCCGGGTTGGGGGTGCCGGTGAGTTCCCGGGGGCGGGCGCATCCGCCGCCCCCGGGGTGTCGTTCAGGACGCGGTCACTGTTTGATGCGCGTCCAGATCTTGTTGTACATGTCCACGACTTCCTGAGGGCAGGGCTGCACGAAATCGGGCGCGGGCGCGTCGGCCGGCATCAGGATTTCGGGCGCCTCCAGCATCTCGGCGTCCATGAATGCCTCGGACCCCGCGACGCCGTTCGCGTAGCGCGCGAAGTTGGAGATCATCGCGGCGTTTTCCGGCGCCATGATGAAGTTCATGAAGAGCTTCGCGTTCTCCATGTTGGGCGCGTCGGCCAGCACCGCGACGTTGTCCATCCAGCCGGTGAACCCTTCCTTCGGATAGGCATACTGCAGCGTCGGCCGGTCCTTGCGCGCCCGCATCGCGGCGCCGTTCCAGTTCTGCGACAGGTCCACATCGCGCGAGGTCAGCTTCTCGATCGTGGCATAGTCCATCGTCCGCCAGTACTGCTTGGCGTTCATGAGAAGGTCGGTGACCTCGCGCAGCTGGTCGGGGTTGCTGTTGCAGCGCGGATAGCCGAGGTAGCGCAGGCCCGCGTTGATCACATCGTTCATGTCGTTGAGCATGTTGATGCGGCCCTGAAGCTCTGCCGGCGGCTCGAACAGCAGGGCGAGCGTGTTGATGTCGCCCTTGTAGACCTCGGTGTCGACGGTGAAGGCTGTGGTACCCCACTGCCACGGCACCGAGTAGTTGCGGCCCGGATCCCACCAGACGTCGACCCACTTCGGATCGACGTTCTTGAAGTTCTCCATCTCGTTCGGCTTCACCTCGGCCAGCAGGCCCTCGCCGATCATGATCTGGATCATGTAGTCGCCGGGCACGACGATGTCGTAGCCGGTGTTTCCTTCCTTCACCTTGGCCAGCATGATCTCGTTTGAATCGTAGTCGTCGAGCGTGACCTCGACCCCGTATTCCTTCGAGAACTTCTCGATCAGTTCGGGGCTGGTGTAGTTGCCCCAGTTGTAGATGTTCAGCTTGCCTTCGGCGAGGGCCGCGAGGGGAAGCATCCCCAGCGCCGTCGCCGCCATCAGGACGCGCATGCCGTGTTTCACGTTCGTACCTCCTTGTTGCGCCCGTGTCGGGCGGTTTCACGCCTTCTTCCGTCCGATCAGGAAGAAGGACGACACAAGCAGCACCGAGACGCCCAGAAGGACGGTGGAAACTGCGTTGATTTCCGGGGTGATGCCGCGGCGGATCTGGCCGAAGATGTAGATCGGCAGCGTGGTTTCGCCGGGGCCGGAGATCATCAGCGTGATGATCACGTCATCGAGCGAGACGACGAAGGCGAGCATCGCCCCCGCCAGGATGCCGGGCGCCATCAGGGGCAGCGTCACCCGGCGGAAGACGCGGAAGGGCGTCGCGTAAAGATCGGCCGCCGCCTGTTCCAGCGTCAGGTTCATGTCCTCGAGCCGCGCGCGGATCGGCATGTAGGCGAAGGGGATGCAGAAGACCGTGTGCGCCAGGATCAGGTAGCCGATCCCGGTCAGCCCGGTGACCTGCTTGACCAGCGCGAAGAACGACAGCGTCACGACCGCGGTCACGATCTCGGGCACCATCAGCGGTTGGTTGATGATGCCGAAGGCCAGGCCCTGTCCGCGGAAGGGCGCGGTGCGGGTTGTGGCGAGCGCGGCCATGGTCGCGAAGGTGGTGGCGATCAGCGTGGCAGAGGTGGCGACCTTCAGCGACACGATCGCGGCGTTGCGGATACCGTCGTTCTGGAAGGCCGAGACATACCAGTCGAAGCTGAACTCCGTCCAGCGCACGACCGACCGGTTCTCGTTGAAGGAAAAGGCGATCAGGACGAGGATGGGCGCGTAGAGGAACACCACGCAGGCCCAGGCGATCTGGGTGAAGCCCGGCTGGCTTTTGAGGTTGAACGGGCGCCCCTTGCGTTCAGCCATGGCCCACCTGCCTTCCGCCGCGCCGCATCAGGAACACCAGCATCAGCACCACCATCGCCATCAGGATCAGCGCCGCCGCCGAACCGAAGGGCCAGTTGCGCGCGGTGCCGAACTGCAGCGCGATCATGTTGCCGATCATCAGCTTCTTGCCGCCGCCCAGAAGCTCTGGCGTGATGTAGGCGCCAAGGCCCGGGATGAAGACGAGGATGCAGCCCGCGACGATGCCGGGGCGCGTCGCCGGGATGATCACCCGGCGCAGCACGCGCCAGCGCGTGGCGTAAAGGTCGTAGGCGGCCTCGACCAGGCGGAAATCCAGCTTTTCGAGCGAGGCGTAGACCGGCAGGACCATGAACGGCAGGAAGCTGTAGATCAGGCCGAGGAACACCGCGAAATCGGTGTAGAGGATGCCGACCGGCTGTTCGACGACCCCCACCCCCATCAGGACGGCATTGATGAGCCCCTCGTCCCGGATGATCAGGAGCATCGCGTAGGTGCGGATCAGAAGGTTGGTCCAGAACGGCAGCGTGATCAGGAAAAGCCACAGGTTGCGGCTTTCGCGCGGACGTGTGGCGATGAAATAGGCGGTGGGATAACCGACAAGCAGCGTCCCGACGGTGGCCACGAGTGCGAGAAAGATCGAGCGGGCGAAGATGATGACGTAGGACGGGTTGAAGGTCAAAAGCGTCTCGTCGAAGAGATCGCGTTCGAACAGGAACTGCTCGTAGGCGCCGGTCGAGAAGGTCCAGGTGACGCCGCCGTAGGTGCCGGGTTCCAGGAAGGAATAGATCATCGTCAGCGCCAGTGGCAGAAGGCCGACGCAGGCGATCAGGCCGACGCCCGGCGCAAGCAGCAGCCAGCGGTTGCGAAACGCCTCCCGCTCCCTCTGGCGGATGGCCGCGCGCAGCGCCGCGTCGGCCTGGGCGTGGGTGTCCGGCGTACTCATCGCGCTACTCCGCCAGAACCGAGAGGTCGGCGAAGGGCAGGTCCAGGCCCACCCGGTCGCCGATCGCGACGCCGGGCGTGGTCGTGCGCGCGACGATGTCGGCACCGATCCCCGCGTCGACATGCACGTTGGTGCCCGAGCCGAAATAGACGAGGTTGGTGATCCGGCCCGAAAGCTGCGCCGTGCCGTCCCCCGCCGCCCTCAGCCCGATCTTCTCGGGCCGGATCGCCAGCGTCACCCGCCCGCTGACGGGCTGCCCCGCATGTGCGCTCAGCAACGGGCCCGAGGGCAGCCTGACCTCGGCCCGGCCGTCGCCGCAGGAAACCACCTCGCCCTCGATGAAATTGATGTCGCCGATGAAGTCGGCCACGAACCGCGCGGCGGGCGCGTTGTAGATCTCGGTCGGCGAGCCGATCTGGAGGATGTGACCCTTTTCCATGACCGCGATGCGGTCCGACATGGTCAGCGCCTCTTCCTGGTCGTGGGTGACGAAGATGAAGGTGATGCCGGTCTCGTGCTGGATGCGCTTGAGTTCGACCTGCATTTCCTTGCGCAGCTTCAGGTCAAGCGCCGACAGCGGTTCGTCGAGGAGCAGCACCTTGGGCTGGGGGGCCAGCGCGCGGGCCAGCGCCACGCGCTGCTGCTGGCCGCCCGACAACTGGTCGGTCCGGCGCCCGGCAAGATCGCTCATCTTCACGAGTGCCAGCATCCGCGCGACCGTCGACGCGATCTCGGCGCGCGGCTTGTCCAGCATCTCCAGCCCGAAGCCGATGTTCTCGGCCACCGTCATGTGCGGGAACAGCGCGTAGTTCTGGAAGACCGTGTTGACCGGGCGGCGGAACGGCGGCAGGTGGCCGATCTCCTGCCCGTCAAGCCGGATCTCGCCCGAGGTCGGCAGCTCGAACCCCGCGATCAGCCGCAGAAGCGTGGTCTTGCCGCAGCCCGACGGCCCGAGAAGCGTGAAGAACTCCCCCCGCCGGATGGTTGCCGTCACGCCCCCGAGCGCGAACACCCGCCGGTCCGCCGGGCCGAAGGCCTTTGTCACATCGACGATTTCGATAAAGCCGTCGTCCGAGCCCAAGTCCCGTCCTCCGCTGATCTTTCCCTGCGGGGCCTTGTCGCGGTCTTGACGCCGGCGGCCCATCGCCCCCCAGACTGAGGGCAGCACGGACGGGTGTAAATACCCCTCTTGGGATATATCGGGCGGGGGATGGCGCGCGACCCGAACCGCTCAGGGCTTGGCCAGTTCCGACAGCAGCAGGTTGAAAAGCTCCCCTTGCGAGGAGATGTGCAGCTTTCGGTAGATGTTCTTGCGGTGCAGCTTGACCGTGCCGCCGGAAATGCCGATCAGGCGCGCGATCGCCTCGGTCGAGTGGCCCTTGAGGATGAGCGCCGCGATCTGCCCCTCGCGCCGCGACAGGCAGGCGCCCGCCCCGGCGGTCAACACCTCCTCGACGTTGACCGACAGCGTGCCGGCCTCGCCGTGGTCGTAGCGGTCGAAATGGCGCCGGCAGAGCGCGGAGAGGACCGGCAGGGCACGGCGCAGCGCGCGCACGTCGCCCTGGCTGAACTCCCGCTCGGCATCGACCGGCGCGATCGAGAAGAACAGCGTCTTGCCGTTCGCGAGCCCCACGAAGAGCCCGATCTCGTCCCGAAGCCGGATGTGGCTGTAATAGCTCTGGTAGTAGGTGGAGTTGCGGAACCGGTCCGGCGCCACCTCGCGCAGGCGGGCGACCGCGTCACCCCGGCTGTTGAGGAAGTATTCGCGGAACGGGTCGAGCAGGTAGGCCCCGTCGAGATAGCGGTCGATTACCACGGCGCGGCGTTCGGCCCGCACGTTGTCGTAGACATGGACCGGCCGCTTGTCGCTTTCGAACAGAAGCGCAAGGCAGCCGTGAAAGGGGGCGAGCGTGCGCAGGTAGTCGAGGACGGCGGGCATGAACTCTGCCCGGCCGACCGCGTCGATGGCCGCGCCCAGGGCTTCCTCGGTGGTCACGCTCGGCAAGCTGGTCTTGAGATACACGTCTGGCCCCGGCCGCTTCGGGGCGATCATACCAAGCGTGCCGCCGGGCGAAACCGTTTTCGTGTCCCGGCCCGCCCCGCCGCCCGCCCGCCGCCCGTCAGCCGCCCGACAGGCGCCAGTCCCGCGCGCGGCCGAGGTTGTGGTCGTGCACCGCCTCGTACTCGCCCCACCAGACCAGATCGCCCGCCGCGATGTCCGCCGCCACGATCGAGGCCAGCGGCACCTCTGCCGCCGCGGGGTCGGCGGCATTGTCGGTCAGCCAGCGGATATAGCGCTGCGTCGCGCCGATCAGGCCCGGCCCGTAACCGCCGGCCGCGATCCGTTCCGGCGCGCCATGATTGGGCAGGATGTGGCGCGCGCCAAGGCCCGCGACGCGGTCAAGCTCAGTCAGGTGAACGGCGAAGTCCTCGGGCGTGTCCGCGAAGGTAACGGTATCCTCGACCGTGTCGCCCGCCAAGAGGACGCCGCGTTCGGGCAACCACAGGAGCGTCGCATCGTCGGAATGGATGTTGGCCTCGATCAGCTCGACCCGCTCGCCCCCGAACTCGAACGAAAGCGCGCCCGAAAAGACCTGCGTGGGCAGCACCAGCGGCGCGATGGCGGGCGGGCCCTCCAGCGTTCCCGCCTCGATCGCGGGCCTGAGGCGGGCCAGGTGCGCGGCGGTGCGCGCGTTGGCGATCACCTCGGCGCCGGTGAACGCCGCCGTTCCCGCGACATGGTCGAGGTGCCAGTGGCTGTAGATGACGGTGAATTCCCGCACGCCCCGGCGCTCCAGATCAGCGCGGATCGCTTGTGCATGGGCGACCGACACATGGGTGTCGTAGACCAGCGCCCGCGTCCCGGACACGAGCGCATAGCTCGCGATGCCGAGAGAGATGGCGCCCGCATCCACCCAGTTGTCCTGGGGCAGGAAGCGATGCCCCGGCACGCGGCCGTCGTAGAAGGCGAAAAGGTTGGGAAAGGGTTCAAAGACCCTCAGGGTATCCATTGTTGAAATCCTTCAGCGGAGCTTGAGTGTGGCCAGCCCGATCAGAGCCAGAATGAGGGAGATGATCCAGAAGCGGATCACGATCTGCGGCTCGGCCCAGCCCTTCTTCTCGAAGTGGTGGTGGATCGGCGCCATCAGGAACACGCGCCGGCCGGTGCGCTTGAAATAGAGGACCTGGATGATGACGCTCAGCGCTTCGACCACGAAAAGGCCGCCGACGATCGCCAGCACGATCTCGTGCTTGGTCACGACCGCGATGGCGCCCAGCGCGCCGCCGAGCGCGAGCGATCCGGTGTCGCCCATGAAGACCGCCGCGGGGGGGGCGTTGTACCAGAGGAACCCGAGTCCCCCGCCGATCAGGGCGGCGGTGAAGACCAGAAGGTCGGCCGTGCCTTTCACATAGTGGACGCCGAGATAGGCCGAGAACGTCGAGGTGCCGACCACGTAGGCGATGATTCCCAGCGCCCCGGCCGCGATCATAACGGGCATCACCGCCAGCCCGTCAAGCCCGTCGGTCAGGTTCACCGCGTTCGCCGCCCCGACGATGACGATCATCGAGAAGGGCACGAAGAATATCCCGAGGTTGATCAGCAGGTTCTTGAAGACCGGAACCGCCAGCTGGTTGGTCAGGTCCGCCGGATGCACCCAGGCGGCGGCAGCCCCCGCCAAGGCAGCGATCAGCAGCCCGATGGCAAAGCGGATGCGCGATGACACGCCCTTGGTGTTCTGCTTGGTCACCTTGGCGTAGTCGTCGGCAAAGCCGATCAATCCGAAGGCGATGGTGACGAACAGCACGATCCAGACATAGGGATTGTCGAGACGTGCCCACATGAGCGTCGCCACCAACATCGCCGACAGGATCAGCAGTCCCCCCATTGTCGGCGTGCCGGCCTTGGCGAAGTGGGACTGCGGGCCGTCGTCGCGGATCGGCTGGCCCTTCTTCTGCTTGCGCCGCAGCAGGTTGATCAGCGGCTGGCCGAAGATGAACCCGAAGATCAGCGCGGTGAAGAAGGCGCCCCCGGCCCGAAAGGTAATGTACTGGAACAGGTTGAAGACGTCGCCGCCGTCCGACAGAAACTTGAGCCAGTAGAGCATCTATTCCGTTCCCCGCGTTTCGCCCGCGCCCGGTTGCCCGAGTTTGCGCAGGCCGTCAACAACGATGCTGACCTTCGAACCCTTCGAGCCCTTGACCAGGACCACATCGCCCGCGTCCGCCAGCAGATGCACCCGCTGCGCGAGGTCGGCCGCCGTCGGGTGCCACTCGCCGCGCCGGGCCTCGGGGAGCGCCTGCCAGAGGTGGCGCATCAGGGGACCGACGCAGTGCACCAGATGGATGCGCGCCATCGCCGGGTGACGGGCCAAGCCGGCGTGCAGCGCCGCCTCGGTCGGGCCAAGTTCCAGCATGTCGCCAAGAATCGCCACCCGCCGCCCCTCGTGCCGGCGGCCGACGCCGTCGCGCGTCTCCGCCGCCGCCAGGACGTCGAAGGCCGCCCCCATCGAGGCGGGATTGGCGTTGAAGGCATCGTCGATCATGTCGAAGGACTGTGCCTCGTCGACGATGTCGAGAAAGATGCGTTCGCGCGTGCCGCGCCCGGCGGGGGGCGACCAGAGGCCGAGATCGCAGGCCGCCACCGCAGGGTCGGCACCCAGCGCGCCCGCCGCGGCCAGGACGCCCAGGCCGTTCGCGGCGAAGTGGCGCCCGGCGGTCTTCAGCTTGAAGAGGATCGGCTGACCGGCATGTTCGGCCTTCACCACGGTCGCGTCCTGCGACAGGATCACCGAAAGAAGCCGCCAGTCGTCCCCCGCCTCGGCGCCGAAGCGGATCACGCGCGCGGCCCCGCGGGCAGCGTCCAGCAGGATCGGCGTGACGGGCAGGCCCGACGGCACGATCGCCGCGCCGCCCGGCTCCAGCCCCTCGAAGATCGCGGCCTTTTCCCGCGCGATCCCGTCCACCCCGTCGGCGAAGGCCTCCAGGTGCACCGGCGCGACGGTTGTGATCATCGCCACATCGGGCCGCGCCAGCCGCGCCAGCGGCGCAATCTCTCCGGGGTGGTTCATGCCGATCTCGATCACCGCGAAATCGGCGTCGCGCGGCAGCCGCGCCAGCGTCAGCGGCACGCCCCAGTGGTTGTTGTAGCTGGCCTCGGCGGCATGGACGCGGCCCTGCCCGGCCAGCACGACGCGCAGCATTTCCTTGGTCGAGGTCTTGCCGACCGATCCCGTCACCGCCACCACCCGCGCCGGCGACCGCGCCCGGCCGGCCTGGCCCAATGCGGCGAGCGCGGCCAGAACGTCCGGCACGATCAGGAGGGGAGCATCATCGCCGCACCCCTCGGGCAGGCGCGAGACGAGCGCCGCCGCCGCACCCCGGCGCAGCGCCTCGGCGACGAAGTCGTGCCCGTCGCGCACGTCCTTCAGCGCCACGAAAAGGTCGCCGGGTTGCAGGGTCCGGGTGTCGATCGACACGCCGGTGGCGGCAAAGGGGCGCGTCGCGCGGCCCCCGGTCGCGGCTTCGGCATCGGCGGAGGTCCAGAGCGGGTCCATCAGATCCTTCCGTCCAGCGCGGCCACGGCGACGCTGGCCTGTTCGGCATCGTCGAAGGGATAGACGTCGGTGCCGACGATCTGCCCGGTCTCGTGCCCCTTGCCCGCGATCAGGAGCGCGTCGCCCGGCAACAGCGCATCCACCCCCCGCAGGATCGCCTCTGCCCGGTCGGCGACCTCGGTCGCCTCGGGGCAGCCGGCCATCACCTCGGCCCGGATCGCCGCCGGGTCTTCAGTGCGCGGATTGTCGTCGGTCACGATCACCACGTCGGCGAACTCGGCCGCCGCCTGCCCCATCAGCGGGCGCTTCAGCCGGTCTCGGTCGCCGCCCGCGCCGAAGACGCAGACGATGCGGCCCATCACGTGGGGGCGCAGCGATTGCAGCGCCGAGGCGAGCGCGCCAGGCTTGTGCGAATAGTCAACGAAGACGGTGGCGCCGTTGTCGCGCTTGGCCGCAAGCTCCATCCGGCCGCGCACCGTGGTCAGCCCGGACAGCGTGGCAAAGACCGCCTCCGGCGCCTCGCCGCCGGCGATGGCAAGGCCCGCCGCCGCCAGCACGTTTTCGGCCTGGAACCCGCCCATCAGCGCCAGCCGCACCAGATGCGGCGCGCCCTTCCAGGTGAATCGCAGGTCCTGCCCGGTGGCGTCGAAGCGTTGCGAGGCAATGCAGAGATCGGCCACCGGAGAGCGCCCGACCGTGATCAGGTCCAGCCCCCGCCCGCCCGCGATCTTGGCCATCTCGCGGCCCCGCGCCTCGTCGATGTTGATCACGGCGGTCGCCTCTTCGGGCAGGACGCGGGCAAACAGCCCGGCCTTGGCGGCAAAGTATTCCTCGAAGTCGGCGTGGTAGTCGAGGTGATCCTGGCTGAAGTTGGTGAAGGCCCCGGCCTTCAGCCGCACCCCGTCGAGCCGACCCTGGTCGAGCCCGTGGGACGAGGCCTCCATCGCCGCGTGGGTGATCCCGGCATCCGCCATTTGTGCGAGGACGCGGTGCAGCGTGATCGGCTCGGGCGTCGTGTGGGCGAGCGGCGCGGTGAAATCGCCCAGCACCCCCATGGTGCCGAGGTTCGCCGCCGGACGCCCCAGCGCCTGCCAAATCTGGCGCGTGAAGGTCGCGACCGATGTCTTGCCCGAGGTGCCGGTGACGGCGACCACGGTTTCCGGCTGGCGCCCGAACCACAGCGCCGCCGCGAAGGCGAGCGTCTGGCGTGGGTCCTCCGTCACCACGACCGCCGCGTCCGAGCCCGCAAGCTCTGCCGCCGCGATCTCGGCCCCCTCGCGGTCGGTCAGGACCGCGCCCGCGCCCATGCGCAGCGCATACTGGATGAACTCCCCGCCGTGAACCCGGCTACCGGGCAGGGCCGCGAACAGGTTTCCGGGCTTCACCTGCCGGCTGTCGACGGCAAGGCCGGTCACTCGGACCTCCCGCCCGCCCTGCGCCGTCAGCCCGAGGTCGGCCAGCGATTTCGTAGCACTCGTCATCGTCGTCTCAGGCCCCCACGCCCGGTTCAGTTGCTGACGAGTGTTACTCCGTCCGCGGCGGTGGGTTCAACCTCGGGTCTGAGGCCCATGAGCGGGGCGACGCGGCGGATGATCTCGGCCGCGACCGGAACCGCGGTCCAGCCCGCGGTGCGACGCGGCTCGGTCCCCGAGGTCTCCACCGGTTCGTCGAGCGAGACGACAAGGACATATTGCGGGTCGTGCGCCGGGAAGACCGAGGCGAAGGTGGCGATCACCTTGTCCTTGTAGTAGCCGCCGCCCCTCGGCATCGGCTTGTCCGCGGTGCCGGTCTTGCCGCCGACGTCGTAGCCGGGAACCTCGGCAAAGGTGGCGGTGCCGCGCTGGACGACCGCGCGCAGCATGCCGCGGATCTCGGCCGAAACCTCCGGCGACAGCACCTGTGCGCCCTGCGGCTGCGACTTTGCGCGCAAGATCGTCGGCGTAACGCGCCGGCCGCCGTTGACCATGCTGGCATAGGCGGCGGCAAGGTGCAGCGGGCTGGCCGAAAGCCCGTGCCCGTAGGACACCGTCATCGTCGTGATCTCCGGCCATTTCTTCGGCACGATCGGCCGGGCCGAGGCGGCCTCGGCCAGTTCCACCGCCGTCGGCTCGAAGAAGCCGAGCGACTTGAGGAATTCCTGCTGACGCTCCGCGCCGATCTGCTGGGCGATATGCGCGGTGCCGATGTTCGAGGACTTGATGATGACGTCGCGCACCGACAGCGCGGGCCCGTAGTTGTGGAAATCGCGGATCTTGAAGCGGCCCCAGATCATCGGCCCCTTGGTGTCCACCATCGTGTCCGGGTTGACAAGCCCGAGGTCGAGCGCCTGGCCAATGGCGAAGATTTTGAATGTCGAGCCGAGTTCGTAGACCCCCTGCACCGCGCGGTTGAAAAGCGGCGTATCGCCGGCCTCGCCCTTGGTCAGCGGGGCCGGCCGGTCGTTCGGATCGAAGTCGGGCAGCGAGGCCATGGAGACGATCTCCCCGGTATCGACCCTCATCAGGATCGCGGCCGCCCCCTTGGCGTTCATCAACTTCATGCCGCCGTCCAGCACTTCCTCGACCGTGGACTGCACGGTGAGGTCAAGCGACAGTTCCAGCGGCGCGCCACCGTTGGCCGGATCGCGCAGCCAGGCGTCAAAGGTGCGTTCCACCCCCGCCGTGCCGATCACCTCGGCCGAGGCGACACCCTCGCGCCCGAAGCTCGCACCGCCCAGCACATGCGAGGCCAAGGCCCCGTTGGGGTAAAGCCGCATCTCTCGCGGGCCGAACAGCAGGCCGGGATCGCCGATCTCGTGCACCAGCTGCATCTGCTCGGGCGAGATCTTCTTCTTGATCCACAGGAACTTGCGCGACCCGGTGAAGTCCTTCAGCAGGTCTTCCTCCTTCAGGTCGGGGAAGATCATCGCCAGCCCCTTGGCCGCGCGCGCGGGGTCCACCATCATCTGCGGCTGCGCGTAAAGCGCGTGGGTCACAAGGTTCGTCGCCAGAACCCGCCCGCGCCGGTCGACGATATCGGCCCGCTGCGCGAGGATCGAGGCGCCGGAGGCCACGGCCTGCGGCTCTTCGGGTTCAGTCGTCGCCAGGACGCCCATGCGGATCCCGACGACGGAGAAGGCGGCGAAGAAGGCCACCCCGAGGAGGAGCAGCCGCCCCTCGGCGCGGGCGCGGGCGCGGTCGCGCATCGCCTCGTGCCGGTCGCGGATGTTGGCGCGTTCGATCGCATCGGGGTTCTCGCCCCGGTCGCGGGCCGACAGGATGCGGGCCAGCGGGCGCAGCGGCGTGCGGATCATTGGCCCGCCTCCAGGATCGCGGCCGTGTCCACCGCATCGGCGACGGGCAGCAGGTCGAGGTCGGGATAGGATACCTGGCGCACGTCGCCGAACTGTTGCGGCTGCATCGGCAGAAGGCCGAGACGGGCAAAGTTGATCTCCGCCAGCGCCCTGAGGCGGTCGGGACGGTTCAGATAGGCCCACTCCGCCTTCAGCACCCCCAGGCGTTCGCGCAGGTCGGCGATTTCCGCCTGAAGCCTGCGCGCCTCGGCAACCTCGGCCTGGGTGCGGTAATTCTCGCGGTAGGCCCAGAAGGCCAGACCCATCACGGCGAAGGCGGTCAGGACATAAAGCAGGTTGCGCATCGTCAAAGTCCCATCAGCGCGGGTTTCGGAAGGCCGAGCGCGGCGCGGTCGGCCGGGCGGGCGGGGGCATCGGTGCGGCGACCCACCCGCAGGAGGGCGGAGCGCGCGCGCGGGTTCGCGGCCAGTTCCGCGTCGTCGGGGCCGATGGCGCGGCGCGTCAGCAGCGTGAAGCCGGGGGCCTGGCCTTCGCGCGCGGGGGCGTGGCGGCTGCCCTGCCCCTCGGTCCCCGACCGCTGCTGGAAAAACCGCTTCACGATCCGGTCCTCCAGCGAGTGGAAGCTGACCACGGCCAGCTTGCCGCCGGGCTTCAGCGCCCGTTCGGCCGCCTCCAACCCCCGGACAAGCTGTCCGAATTCGTCGTTCACCGCGATGCGGATCGCCTGGAAGCTGCGCGTCGCGGGATGGCTCTGGCCCGGCTTCGGACGCGGCAGGCAACGCTCGATCACCGCGGCAAGCTGCAGCGTCCGCGCGAAGGGACGCCCCGCCACGATCGCCCGCGCGATGCGCCGCGAGGCGCGTTCCTCGCCGTAGTGGTAGAGGATGTCGGCGATCTCGCCCTCGGACGCGGTGTTCACGAGGTCCGCCGCCGTCGGCCCGCTGTCGGCCATGCGCATGTCGAGCGGGCCGTCCTTCTGGAAGGAAAACCCCCGTTCGGGAAGGTCAAGCTGCATCGAGGAAACGCCAAGGTCGAGCACGACCCCGTCGACCGGCCCGCCCGCGATCGCATCGAGGTCGGAAAACGTGCCTTCGACCAGCCGGAGCCGGTCGCCATAAGGCGCCGCCCAGGCGCGTGCCATTTCGAAGACCATGGGATCCCGGTCGATCCCGATCACCTGTTCCGCGCCCGCGGCAAGCAGTCCGCGTGCATATCCGCCCGCGCCGAAGGTGCCGTCCACCCAGACCCCGAAGACGGGTGCGACCGCCTGTAACAGCGGCCGCAGCAGTACGGGAATATGGGGACCTTGCGGCGGTGTCGGGATTGCGGCAGCAGCCATCTCTCACCCCTTTGGCGGCAGGGGTGGCAGAAGGCTTCGGGGGTCGAAGTCCTCGGGGTACTGGTCGGTGAAGCGGCGGCTGTGGCGCGTGGCCCTGGCTTCGTAGGCTTCCGGGTTCCAGATGCGGAAGTAGTCGCCGGCCGAGATGAAGAACGCCTCACCCTTCAGGCCGATCTTGTCGCGGTATTTCTGCGGGATGGTCAGGCGCCCGTCGTCGTCGACCTGCGCCTCGAACGACTGGCCGTACATGAGTTCCTCGTTCCAGAGCCGCTCTGGCGAGCCGCGCTGCATGAGCGCGATCTGCGCGTCGATCTCGTGCACGGCTTCCATCGAATAGACGTCGAGCCAGTCCTGGCTTTCGGGGCCGTAGACGATGACGATGTTGGGACGCAGACCTTCCTTCCAGTCGGGGTCCGAGGCCTCGATCACGCGGCGGAAGGGGGCGGGGATGGAAACGCGACCCTTCGCGTCCACCTTGAACGTATCCGACCCTCTGAACCTGCGTGCCACCGGCCCGCGCTCCCGTACCTGTCCCTCACATCCGGGGCCGCGCCGACGGGCCGGCCCCGGAACGACAACGGCGGATCGGGCTGCTGCCACTGCCCGATCCGCCGCCCTCGTTCCCATTACTGGGTCTGTCCGGTCGCCCTGCCACCTGGGGGGATGTCTGCTCGCATGAGCGCCGGATCTCTTGGTTCGATGAAAGCGGGTGCCTGTATGAAACCTGACTTCTGCCGTTTGGGTCTTTGTGCCCTTAGAGCCCGTCTTCATCGGTACGTATAGGGATTGCATGGGAATTCACGGGAAGCAAGGAAAAACTACGCCGCCCGATACAAAAGCTCTTCCAGATAAGGCGAAGAAAATACGGAAATTTATGACATCTACTCAAGATGCCGCTACAAATAGCGAGCATACGAAGATTGCTCACAATATGTTGAAATCTTAACGGAGACAGGATGTCCCGTAAATTCCCACAAACTTTGGCAAACATAGCCATCTAGTGCCTTGGCGCGATCAAGATCGCACGGAATCACGCCTCAGCGCGCCCGCGCTGCGTGATTCGCACTCAATTTCGGCGGTAGGCGCCCGCCCGTTCCCGTGCGGTCCCGTGGCGCGCGCGCCGGTCCCGTGAAATCCCGGCTCAGGCCATTCCGCCAGCGACCAGCCGGTGCGCGAGGCGGGCGTAGGCCTCGGCCACGGGCCCCTCTGTGGCGGCGATGGGCGTGCCGGCATCGCCCGCAAGGCGGATGTCGAGGTTCAGCGGGATCTCCCCGAGGAAGGGAACCCCCAGCTTCGCCGCCTCGGCGGCAACGCCGCCATGGCCGAACAGATGCGCCTCGTGCCCGCAGTTGGGGCAGACATAGGTCGACATGTTCTCGACCAGCCCCAGGATCGGGGTCTTGAGCTTGCCGAACATGTCGATGGCGCGCCGCGCGTCCAGAAGGGCGATGTCCTGCGGGGTGGAGACGACGATGGCGCCGGTCAGGTGCGTCTTCTGGCAGAGCGTCAGTTGCACGTCGCCGGTTCCCGGCGGCAGGTCGACGATCAGCACGTCCAACTCGCCCCAGGCGACCTGTCCCAGCAACTGCTGCAGCGCCCCCATCAGCATCGGCCCGCGCCAGACCACGGCCTCATCCTCCTTCAGCATCAGGCCGATCGACATCATGGTGACGCCGTGGGCCTTGAGCGGGATGATGGTCTTGCCGTCGGGCGAGGCCGGGCGCTGCGACACGCCCATCATGCGCGGCTGCGACGGCCCGTAAATATCGGCGTCGAGCAACCCGACCCGCCGCCCCTGCCGCGCCAGCGCCACGGCGAGGTTCGACGACAGCGTGGACTTGCCCACCCCGCCCTTGCCCGAGGCGATGGCGACGATCCGGTGCACGCCCGCCACCGGCTGCGGACCGGCCTGCGGCGTCGGGTGGCCGCCGATCTTCAGGCTGGGCGCGGGCGCCTTCGGGGCCGGCCCGTGCGCGGTCAGCACGACCGAGACCGAGGCAACACCCGCCAGCGCCCGGACCGCAGCCTCGGCCGCCTGCCTGACCGGTTCCATGCGGCGGGCGGTGTCCGGATCGGGCGCCTCGAGCACGAATCGCACCGCCCCCCCCTCGACCGAGAGCGCGCGGACAAGGTCGCGCCCGACAAGGTCGCCGCCATCGGGCAGCGCCACGCGCTTGAGGGCTTCAAGGACGGCTTCACGGGTCAGGCTCATCGCAGGCTCCTTCGCTTTGGCGCCAGAGTTGTGACGGTTGCATGACAACGGCAAGGGGCGCATCCGCACCAAGCCTAAAAAATGACGCAAGGACAAGGCAAATGCCCGAAAACAGGTCAGAATGGGTTATGCATTTTCTGCATGGCAGCATTGACTGCGCGACCTATTGTGCAGTCGCAGCATCCGGCCCATGTTAGCCCCAACAGCGCAGAACAAGGCGCTTGACGCAGGACGCCAGGGACGGCGTCGAGATGATGAAAAGGTGATGAAATGGCAAACGTATCGATGCTGAGTGGAGTTGAACTGGGGCTGACCGACCGGATCGGCGCTTTCCTCCGCAACCTGCAGGATGCCCGCAGCCGCTACAAGGTTTACCGCCAGACGGTCAAGGAACTGAACGCCCTGACCGACCGCGACCTCAGCGACCTGGGCATCAACCGGTCGATGATCGACTCGATCTCGATCGAGGCGGCCTACGGCAAGTAAGGAATTCCCCGCGCCTTCCTCCTCCCTGGCGCGGGACCAGCGGCGGCATCTTCCTCCTCCCTGATGTCGCCGCGAGACCGACGGAACCCCCTCCTCCCTCCCTGAGGGTTCCGGACCGAAGCGCGGCGGTGGCTTCCTCCTCCCTGCCACCGCCGCGACTTCCCTTCCCGGCAGGACGCCGGACAGATTTCGGGCCCGGATGGCCCAAAGGCATGCGTGCGCGCCCCTCCTCCTCCCTTGGGTGCGCCGCAGTGAAGACGGTGGCGGCTCCTCCTCCTCCCTGAGCCGCCACCGACCCTTCACGACCCAACGCGGGCCCCCTCCTCCTCCCTGGGG
Source organism: Albidovulum sediminis (assembly GCF_025380365.1). Taxonomy (GTDB): domain Bacteria; phylum Pseudomonadota; class Alphaproteobacteria; order Rhodobacterales; family Rhodobacteraceae; genus Albidovulum; species Albidovulum sediminis. Next base: position 210,291 of record NZ_JAOCQF010000001.1, on the reverse strand, counting down.
TCCACGTCATGACGGCGGTCCCTCCTCCTCCCAGGGGCCGCCGTTTTCTTTTTTCCTTGCAGCGGGACAGGCATCGACAGCCCGCGCAGGCCGGCGCGCGCCCGGCGGGCGTGTTCAAGGCAACGAAGAAGGCGGATCAGAAGGGGATGTCGTCCGCGGTTTCGGCGGCGACGACGAAGCTGGCCACGACATGCTTCACGCCGGCCTTGTCGAAGGCAATCTCGAGCTTGTCGCCCTCGGTCCCCTCGACCGTGCCGTAGCCGAACTTGCGGTGAAAGACGCGGTCGCCCTCGGTGAAGGCCGAGACCGCGTCAAGGTCGATGACGGCGTGGCGCGCCTCGCGCGGCTGCGACAGGCCACGCTGGCCGGAGCGGTCCTGCATCCGCTTCCAGCCCGGAGAGTTGTAGACATCGGCGCGGGTCGCGCGGTCTTCCATCGCGCTTGCCTGCGGGGCAGCAGCGCCATAGCCGCCGCCGTAAAGGCCGGGGGGCGTCAGCACCTCGACCTCGCGCGCGGGCAGTTCGTCGATGAAGCGCGAGGGCAACTGGCTTTGCCACTGGCCGTAGACGCGGCGGTTGCCGGCGAAGGAGATTGTGCAGAGTTCCTCCGCCCTGGTGATGCCGACATAGGCCAGCCGCCGCTCCTCCTCCAGCCCCTTCAACCCGCTTTCGTCCATGCTGCGCTGAGAGGGGAACAGCCCGTCCTCCCATCCCGGCAGGAAGACCACCGGAAATTCCAGCCCCTTGGCGGCATGGAGCGTCATGATGGTGATCTTCTCCTCCGCATCCTCGCTGTCGTTGTCCATGATCAGCGAGACATGTTCGAGGAAGCCTTGCAGGTTGTCGAAGTTTTCCAGCGCCTTGACGAGTTCCTTGAGGTTTTCAAGCCGCCCCGGCGCCTCGGGCGTCTTGTCGGCCTGCCACATGGCGGTGTAGCCCGATTCGTCGAGGATGGTTTCGGCCAGGCGGACGTGGTCGTAGTCGGCGACCTGCACCGCCCGGTGCCAGCGGTCGATCTGTTCCACCAGAAGCCGCAACTGCGCCCCGCCCTTGCCACCGATCCGGCCCGAGGCGGCGCAGTAGCGCGCAGCCTCGTGCAGGCTCGTCCCGTCCTCGCGGGCCTGGCGCTGGATCGTCTGCACCGCCTTGTCGCCCAGCCCGCGCTTGGGCGTGTTCACGATCCTCTCGAAGGCCAGGTCGTCGGCGGGGCTGACCGCCATCCGGAAATAGGCCATGGCGTCGCGCACTTCGAGCCGTTCGTAGAAGCGCGGGCCGCCCACGACCCGGTAGGGCAGGCCGATGGTCAGGAACCGGTCCTCGAACGCGCGCATTTGGTGGGAGGCGCGGACGAGAATCGCCTGGCGGTCGAGGCTGACGGGGTCGCGCCCGCGGGTGCCGCGTTGCAGCGCCTCCGCCTCCTCGCCGATCCAGCGCGCCTCTTCCTCGCCGTCCCAGTGGCCGATCAGGCGTACCTTCTCGCCGCCCTTTGCCTCGGTCCACAAGGTCTTGCCGAGCCGCCCGGCGTTGGCCGCGATCAGCCCCGAGGCGGCGGCGAGGATGTGTTCAGTGGAGCGGTAGTTCTGTTCCAGCCGGATCACCGTCGCGCCCGGAAAGTCCTTTTCGAAGCGCAGGATGTTGCCGACCTCCGCCCCCCGCCAGCCGTAGATCGACTGGTCGTCGTCGCCCACGCAGCAGATGTTGCGATGCCCCGCGGCGAGCAGGCGCAGCCAGAGATACTGGGCGACGTTGGTATCCTGGTATTCGTCGACAAGGATGTAGCGGAACATGCGCTGGTACTGCGCCAGCACGTCGGGGTGTTTCTGGAAGATCGTCACGACATGCAGCAGAAGGTCGCCGAAGTCGCAGGCGTTCAGCGTCAGCAGGCGCTGCTGGTAGGCGGCGTAAAGCTCCGTTCCGACGTGGTTGAAGGCCGCGGCCTCGGACGAAGGCACCTGATCGGGGCCCCAGGCGCGGTTCTTCCAGTGGTCGATGAGGCCGGCCAGTTGCCGCGCGGGCCAGCGCTTTTCGTCGATGTTCGCGGCCGCGATCACCTGTTTCAGAAGCCGGATCTGGTCGTCGGTGTCGAGGATGGTGAAGTTCGACTTCAACCCGACCAGTTCGGCATGCCGTCTGAGGATCTTAACGCTGATCGAGTGGAAGGTGCCCATCCACGGCAACCCCTCAACCGCCTGCCCCATCAGCCGGCCGACGCGGTCCTTCATCTCGCGCGCGGCCTTGTTGGTGAAGGTGACGGCGAGGATCTCGTTCGGGCGCGCCCGCCCGGTGGCCAGAAGATGCACGATCCGCGCGGTCAGGGCACGGGTCTTGCCGGTGCCGGCGCCGGCCAGCATCAGGACCGGACCATCGAGCGCCTCGACCGCCTGCCGCTGCGCCGGGTTCAGCCCGTCGAGATAGGGCGCAGGCCGCGCCGCCATGGCGCGCGCGGACAGCGACAGGGCGGCGCCCCCGGGCATGTCTTGGTCGGACGGATCGTCGGCAAAACGGCTCATGGCCGCCAATCTATGCCCCGGCGCCAGAAAATGAAAGCCCGTGTTCCCGGTCCGTTCGCCATGGCCTGCGGCGCGGCGGCCTTGCACCTTCGGCGCGGTTCGCTACACCTGTGGGTGGCAGTGAACGGGGAACAGTCGCTTGGTCCAGTACCTCAACCGTGTGATCTATCAGCATGTAACCGAGGCCTGGATGCGCGAGATCGGCGCCGCGCGCCTGCATGCCGGCTGAGGCCCCTGCCCGCACTGGATATTGACGACGCCTTGCCCCCTGGATCGAAACATGGACCTGCACCAGAGATTCCCCGCGATTTCGGACCTCAGGGCGCGCGCGCGGGCGCGGATTCCGCATTTCGTCTGGGAATACCTGGACAGCGCGACGGGCACCGAGGCGACGCTGCGGCGCAACCGGGCGGAGTTCGACAGGGTCCTGTTCCGACCCTCGATCCTGCACGGGGAAATCGCCTGCGACCCCTCGGTGCGCCTTTTCGGGCACGATTTCCCCCTGCCCTTCGGGGTGGCGCCGGTCGGCATGTCGGGGCTGATCTGGCCCGACGCGGAACGCAGGCTTGCCGCGGCGGCGGCGCGGGCGGGGCTGCCCTACAGCCTTTCGACCGTGGCCAGCCGGACGCCCGAGGATCTGGCCCCCGTCCTCGGCCAACACGGCTGGTTCCAGCTTTATCCGCCGCGCGACCCGGCGATCCGGACCGACATGCTCCGCCGTGCGAAGGCGGCCGGGTTCAGCGCGCTGATCCTGACCGTGGATGTCCCCGTCGCCAGCCGGCGGGAGCGGCAGACCCGGTCCGGCCTGACCCAGCCGCCGCGCCTGACGCCGCGCCTGCTGGCGCAGGTGGCGCGCTGCCCGGCCTGGACCGCGGGCACGCTGAGGCTGGGGATGCCGCGGATGCGCTTCCTCGACGCCTACGCCGACAACACGTCCAGCCTGTCCTCGACCGCGCATGCCGGATACCTGCTGCGCACCGCGCCCGACTGGGACTATCTCGGCGCCTTGCGCGACGCCTGGGACGGGCCGCTGATCGTGAAGGGCGTGCTCAACCCCGACGATGCGGCGCGGCTTCAGGACGAAGGCGCGGACGCGATCTGGGTGTCCAATCACGCGGGCCGGCAGTTCGACGCCGCCCCCGCGTCGATCGAGGCGCTGCCCGCCATCCGCGCCGCCACCACGTTGCCTGTGATTCTCGACGGCGGGATCGAGGGCGGGCTCGACATCCTGCGCGCGATCGCGCTTGGCGCCGATTTCGTCATGCTGGGCCGCGCCTGGCACTATGCGCTTGGCGCGCTGGGTGACCGCGGGCCTGAGCATCTGATCGACCTCCTAGCAAGCGACCTCAGGGCCAACATGGGTCAGCTTGGCGCGCGGCAACTGGCCGACCTGCCGGCGCGGCTTCTCGGCCGCTGACGTCGCGTTTCGCTCTCTATGCTTCGCTTGTGCATCAGAGTGCCGCGCTGCGGGGAATATGCAGAACGGAATGTTGCAGAATCCTGACGATCTGCCGGATTCGGGACTTGCGCCGCAGTGCAGCAAGCCTAAAGTCCGCGCCGTCAGCAGGGAGGGCCGCCGATGACCGAGTTCCGCAAGATCCTTGTCGCCAACCGGGGGGAAATCGCGATCCGCGTCATGCGCGCGGCGACCGAGCTGGGAAAGAAGACCGTCGCGGTCTACGCCGAGGAAGACAAGCTGTCGCTCCACCGTTTCAAGGCCGACGAGGCCTACCGGATCGGCGGCGGGCTGGGGCCGGTCGCGGCCTATCTCTCGATCCCCGAGATCATCCGCGTCGCGAAGGAATGCGGGGCAGACGCGATCCATCCGGGCTACGGGCTCCTGTCCGAGAACCCCGAGTTCGTGGAGGCCTGCGACGCCGCCGGCATCACCTTCATCGGGCCGAAGGCCGAGACGATGCGCGCGCTGGGCGACAAGGCCAGCGCGCGGCGCGTGGCCGTTGCCGCGGGCGTCCCGGTGATCCCCGCGACCGAGGTGCTGGGCGACGACTTCGACGCGATCAGGAAGGAAGCCGCCGAGATTGGCTATCCCCTGATGCTCAAGGCCTCGTGGGGCGGCGGCGGGCGGGGGATGCGCCCCATCAACGGGCCTGACGAACTGGCCGAAAAGGTGCGCGAGGGCCGGCGCGAGGCCGAGGCCGCCTTCGGCAACGGCGAGGGTTATCTGGAAAAGATGATCCTGCGCGCGCGCCATGTGGAGGTGCAGATCCTCGGCGACCGGCACGGGTCGATCTACCACCTTTACGAGCGGGACTGCACCGTGCAGCGCCGGAACCAGAAGGTTGTGGAACGCGCCCCCGCCCCCTACCTGACCGACGAACAGCGCGCCGATATCTGCGAACTGGGCCGCCGCATCTGCGCCCATGTGAACTACGAATGCGCCGGCACCGTCGAATTCCTGATGGATATGGACTCCGGCAAGTTCTACTTCATCGAGGTGAACCCCCGCGTCCAGGTCGAGCATACCGTCACCGAGGAGGTGACCGGCATCGACATCGTCCAGGCCCAGATCCGCATCGCCGAGGGCAAGACGCTGGCCGAGGCCACCGGCATCGCCCGGCAGGAGGACATCCGCCTGTCGGGCCACGCGCTCCAGTGCCGGGTGACGACCGAGGACCCGCAGAACAACTTCATCCCCGACTACGGCCGCATCACCGCCTACCGCTCCGCCACCGGCATGGGCATCCGGCTCGATGGCGGCACCGCCTATTCGGGCGGGGTCATCACCCGCTACTACGACTCGCTTCTGGTCAAGGTCACCGCCTGGGCACCGACGCCGGAACAGGCGATCGCGCGGATGGACCGGGCGCTGCGCGAGTTCCGCATCCGCGGCGTCTCCACCAACATCGCCTTTGTCGAGAACCTGCTGAAGCACCCGACCTTCCTCAACAACACCTACACCACGAAGTTCATCGACACGACGCCGGACCTGTTCCAGTTCCGCAAGCGCCGCGACCGCGCGACGAAAATCCTGACCTACATCGCCGACATCACCGTGAACGGGCACCCCGAGACCGCGGGGCGGCCGAAGCCCCCGGCCGAGGCGCGCGCGCCGAAGGTGCCCGCGCTGCGGGCCGCCCCTGCCCCCGGCACGCGCACCCTGCTGGAGGAAAAGGGCCCGCAGGCGGTGGCGGACTGGATGGCAAGCCAGAAGAAACTGCTGCTGACCGACACCACGATGCGCGACGGGCACCAGAGCCTTCTGGCCACGCGCATGCGCTCCATCGACATGATCAAGGTGGCGCCCGCCTACGCCGCGAACCTGCCGCAGCTTTTCTCGGTCGAATGCTGGGGCGGCGCCACCTTCGACGTCGCCTACCGATTCCTGCAGGAATGCCCCTGGCAGCGCCTGCGCGACCTGCGCCGGGCGATGCCGAACCTGATGACGCAGATGCTGCTGCGCGCCTCGAACGGGGTGGGCTACACCAACTACCCCGACAACGTGGTGCAGGAATTCGTCCGCCAGGCCGCGACGACCGGCATCGACGTCTTCCGCGTCTTCGACAGCCTGAACTGGGTCGAGAACATGCGCGTCGCCATGGACGCGGTGATCGAGAACGACAAGGTCTGCGAGGCGGCGATCTGCTACACCGGCGACATCCTGAACCCCGACCGGGCGAAATACGACCTGGCCTACTACGTCTCCATGGGCAAGGCGCTGCGCGATGCGGGCGCGCATGTGCTGGGGCTGAAGGACATGGCCGGCCTCCTGAAGCCCGCCGCCGCGCGCGTCCTCTTCAAGGCGCTGAGGGAAGAGGTCGGCCTGCCGATCCACTTCCACACCCATGACACCAGCGGCATCGCCGGGGCCACGATCCTCGCCGCCGCCGACGCCGGCGTTGCGGCGGTGGACGCGGCGATGGATGCCTTCTCGGGCGGCACCTCGCAGCCCTGCCTCGGCTCCATCGTCGAGGCGCTGGCCCATACCGAACGCGACACCGGCCTCGACATCGCGGCGATCCGTCAGATGTCGAACTACTGGGAAGCGGTCCGCCACCAGTACCGCGCTTTTGAGTCCGGGCTCGAAGCGCCGGCCTCGGAGGTCTACCTGCACGAGATGCCGGGCGGGCAGTTCACCAACCTCAAGGCCCAGGCGCGCAGCCTTGGGCTTGAGGAACGCTGGCACGAGGTCGCGCAGGCCTATGCCGACGCCAACCGGATGTTCGGCGACATCGTCAAGGTCACGCCGTCGTCGAAGGTCGTGGGCGACATGGCGCTGATGATGGTCGCGCAGGGGCTGAGCCGCGCGCAGGTCGAGGATCCCGCCGTCGACGTGGCCTTCCCCGACTCGGTCGTGGACATGCTGCGCGGCAACCTTGGCCAGCCGCCGGGGGGCTTCCCCGAGGTCATCGTGAAGAAGGTGCTGAAGGGCGAGCGGCCGAACACCGAACGCCCCGGCAAGCACCTGCCCCCGGTCGATCTGGCCGCGACCCGCGCCGCCGTGTCGAAGGAACTTCTGGGCTTTGCCGTCGATGACGAGGATCTGAACGGATATCTCATGTATCCCAAGGTCTTCCTCGACTACATGGGCCGCCACCGCATCTACGGCCCGGTCCGCACCCTGCCGACCCGGACCTTCTTCTACGGCATGGAACCGGGCGAGGAGATCACCGCCGAGATCGACCCCGGCAAGACGCTGGAAATCCGGCTTCAGGCGGTGGGCGAGACCGACGCGACCGGAGAGGTCAAGGTGTTCTTCGAACTGAACGGCCAGCCGCGCGTGATCCGCGTGCCGAACCGGCTGGTGAAGTCGAAGACCGCCGCGCGGCCCAAGGCCACCGACGGCAACCCCAACCACATCGGCGCGCCGATGCCGGGCTCGGTCGCCTCGGTTGCGGTCGGCGCGGGCGCCAAGGTCAACGCGGGCGACCTTTTGCTGACCATCGAGGCGATGAAGATGGAAACCGGCATCCACGCCGAGCGCGCGGCGACGGTGAAGGCGGTCCATGTCCATCCGGGCAGCCAGATCGAGGCGAAGGACCTGCTGATCGAACTGGAATAGGGGCGGCGCGCAAAGCGCCGCCCCCGTCCCTCTTCAAGGTCAGGCCGTCTGCATCGGCACGTAGCGCCAGGCTGCGCCCTGCTCCACGATCCGGCCGACACCCGGGAAGGGGAAGTGGTATCCCGCCACCAGAAGCTTTTCCTCGGCGGCCTGCCGGAACAGGCGGCGGCGCGTCTCGGCAGCCTTCTCGACGTCCATCTCCACGCCCATCGCCCAGTCGGGCTGTTCGGGTCCGACAAGGTAGTGAACGGCCGTGTCCATCAGGTGCAGAAGCTTTTCGCCCCCGTCCGACAGCAGGATTGCGTGGTGCGCGACCGTGTGGCCCGGCGCGGCCACCGCAAAGACGCCCGGCGCGATCTCGTCCCCGTCCTTGTAGGGCCGCGTCAGCGCGCGCACGGGCTCAAGCTTGGCATTGCCGACGGCCAGCATCATCGACATGAAGTCCTGGCCGTCGCCCGGCTTCTGGGTCCAGAACTCCAGCTCTTCCGGCGGGATGTGATAGGTCGCGTTCGGGAAGGCGGGTGCCCCGTCGATGGCACAGGCGCCGATGTGGTCGGGGTGGCCGTGGCTGATGATCACGTCGGTGATGTCCTCCGCCGCCACGCCCAGCACCGCCAGCCCGGCGAACAGGCGCCCGTTGTCGACCGCGTTGCCGGGGAAGGTGATGTCCCCCATCCCGGTGTCGAGCAGCACCTTGCGTCCGCCGGTTTCGACCAGCGTCATCTGCATGTGCAGGCTGACCGTCTCGCCCGGCAGGCCGAAGCCTTCGAGGAAGGGCGCGATCGTGCCCTCGGGCTGGTTCACCGCGAACATCGGCGCGGGAAAGGTGAAGCGGGCGTCGTCGATGACGCTGATCTTCATGCCGCCGAGCGAGAAGCGGTGAACGGCGCGCAGCGCGGCGCCGGCCGGGTCGATGGCGGCACGCGCCGGCGCCGCCCTGAGGATCGGCGCGGTCGCAAGCGCGCCGGCCGCCACGAAAAGCTGGCGGCGGTTGGTCAGGAAGGAAGACATGGGATACTCCTGTTTTCGGGTTTCGGCGTCCTCTATGGCGCAAACGCCCGCCGCTGCTCAGTCACGCCCGTTCAAAGGAAATGACGCATCGTTCAAAGCGCCGTCGCCGCGGGTTGCCCGATGCGGGGGAACCGCCCAGTATGGCGGAACGGAATGACGAGCGGGGGAATGGCATGATCCGGGACGATGCGCTGAGCGAGGTCTTGCGGCTGGTCCGGCTGCGCGCCTGCGTCTACTTCGCCCGGACCATGGAAGCCGGCTGGGGCCTCAGCGCCCCCGCGACCGTGAACGGACCGGTGCATCTGGTCCTTGAAGGCCGCTGCATCCTGAGGATCGGGACGGAGGAACACGAACTGAGCGCCGGGGACGCGGTGGTTCTGCCGCGCGGTGCGGCCCACACGATGCTCGACACCGCCGCGGCGCGACCGATGGGCGGGGGCTCGATCATAGAGCGTCTGCGCGCGTTGCCCGAACCCGCGACCGGCGTGGCGCGGATGCTCTGCGGGCATTTCGAATGGGACGGGACGCTCGACCATCCGCTGTTTTCCGAACTGCCGCAGGTGATCCTTGTGCGCAACATGCTCGGCCGCGAGGGGGGCGCGCTGTTCTCCACCATCGTCGACCTGATCACCGCCGAACAGTCAGGCGACGCGCCCGGCGCCTCGGCGGTGACCGACCGGATGGGCGAGGTGCTGTTCGTGTCGCTCCTGCGGGCCTGGATCGCGGACAACGTACCCACCCATGGCGTGCTGGCCACGATCAACGACCCGCGCCTGGCCCGTGCGCTGAGCTATATCCACCAGAACCACGCGCGCGACCTCGACCTGAGCCGCATCGCGCGCGAGGCGGGAATGTCGCGCACCTCGTTCGCGACGCGCTTTCACGAGGCGATGGGGATGCCCCCCGGCGCCTATCTGACCGAATGGCGGCTGCTGCAGGCCCGGCACCTGGTGGCCGGGTCCGACCTCGCCCTGCCCGATGTCGTCGAGCGTGTGGGCTATGTTTCCGAGGCCGGGTTCGCCCGTGCATTCCGCCGCCGCTTCGGCGAAACCCCGGCGCAACTGCGCCGCGCCGCCCGCGCGGCCTGAGCGGCGGGAAAACTTGATTGCGGGCGCAATTTTCCTCTTGCACCCCCCCGGCGAAGTTTATACATCGCCCCTCACGGAGCGCGGGCGTAGCTCAGGGGTAGAGCATAACCTTGCCAAGGTTAGGGTCGTGAGTTCGAATCTCATCGCCCGCTCCAACGTACAAGGCACCTTCGGGTGCCTTTCGTTTTTTCCGCCCCCCGACATCCCCGCCCGCACGATGCAGGGTCAGGCCAGCGTTTTCCAGTTGCCGTCCTTTCCGGGGCCTGTGGCCTTATTGTTGCCACACTTTCGCCGTTTTCAGGATGAATGCGCCTTTTTCTTGACAACTTTAAAGGGTGCGCGCGAGGTGGACCGGTATTCCGCCCTGTGTTCTGGCGGGTGAGGTGCTGGAGTCCCGATCATGACTGCCGCGAAAATAGTGGAAACACCGGTTCGACTGGCATTCGCGCTGGCGCTGACGATGTGTCTGACGGTCGCGCCGGCGCTGGCGCTGGTGCCCGACCAGAGCGTCACCAACGAAAGCCTTGAGCTGCTGTGCCAACGCTCCGCGCTGTCTCAGGCCGAGATCGACAGCCTCCAGAAATCCGAATTGTTCGTTGATTTGCTTGAGTTTACGCTGGAGTACTGCCCCGAGGTCGCGGCCTTGCTGACCGACGGCGCGACGGCCGTGACGACGAACGGCGCGCCCGTGCCGGACGGCAACTGATCGCGCGTCGGCGCTCTCCTGCAGCACTGATCCGGGCGGGTTGCCGCTAGGTCACTTTTTGGACATTATTTTGCCGTATTCTTGACAGGAGCCCGTTCGCGGGCGGCAAGATGAAGGATTGTAAGGGCGCCGCAGGGGGCGGGCCCGATGGTGTGGGGAGTAATGTGATGTCTACCAGATCCGGAACGCTGCTGCTTGCGGCAGGCGTTCTGTCCTTGGCCGCCTCGGCGTCGCTCTATGCAACGAGCAGCACCGCGGCGATCCGCAATGTCTCGATGTCGCAAGAGTTCCTGGACGATTTGTGCGCGCGCAAGGAATTCAAGCGCAGCGAACTGACCAGAATCCAGCAAAGCGAGTATTTCGGCGAACTGCTGCAATACACGCTTGAAGCCTGCCCGGCGGTCGCCGCGGTGCTGACCGATGGCGCCACCGCCACGATCATTCCGGCGGCGGATGACGGCAGCGACGGCACGACGACGCCGGACGTGCCCGATGACGGCACGGATGGCGGAACCACCGATGGCGGCACTGACGGCGGGACCGACGGAGGCACTGACGGGGGAACTGACGGGGGAACTGACGGCGGGACCGATGGCGGCACGGATGGCGACACCGGCAATGGCAACAACGGCCTTGGCAACGGCGACGAAGGCGACTGCAAGGGCGGTGGCTGCGACGACAATGACAACCCGGGCAAGGGCAAGTAGCGCTCGGCCCCGCCGTCTTTCATCGCGATGGAGTCCGGCGCGGTAGCGCCGGATCCCTCCATTTTCAGGAGCTTGCGCGGTTGAACACGCCGCCCGCGAATACCGCGTTCCAGCGGTGCGGAGCCTCCGGGTTCTGCATGCGCAGGAAGGAATAGCCGGTTTCCTGCCAACCCTTCACGCTGTTGTTCAGGTTGTCGAGCACGTAGTCGCCCGCGTCGGTGCGCAGCACAAGCACCGCGTGCAGCGCGCGCCGGCGGTCGAGCACGGTGGCGATCAGCAACCGGCCCGGCGCCACCCCGGCGGCGATCAGCGACTGCTTCTTGGCCAGCACGAAATCCTCGCAATCGCCGCCCCGCGACGCCGTGGGCAGCGACCAGACCTCCTCGGCGCCATACTGGCTGCGGTCGGTGATCTGGCGATAGCGCAGGTTGATGGCGCGGTTGATCCCGCGGGCAAGCGCCAGGAGGTCCGACCCGTCGACCCGGTCCTTACGCCCAGCCGCGCAGGCCCAGTCGTAGCGGCTGCAGACGTCGCCGAACCCGTCCGGCGCGGCGATCGCCTTGCGGGACGTCAGCGTTCCACCCTCCGCGGCATGCGCCGGCGCCGTGTAAGACACGCCCGCCGCGATGATCGTCAGCGCGGCCGCGTGCATCGCGGCCCGTGCCGCCCCAAACAAGCCTCGTCTTGAAAGGCGCGCGCCCACTTTCCCCGGTTCTGTCCGCATCGGCAGCCTCATTGCATTCCCCCGAAGGAATGAAGCCCGCCCGGCGTGTCGAAAATTGGCCCTGATCGTGGCAATTCCGCGAAAGAAAGACAGTCGCCGATGTGGATTTCTCCTGTGGAAACACTGGGACGCGCATCTCCGCCCTAACCAAGGCTTGGCGCTGGCGGAAGTCCTGCCTATAAGGCGCGCGAGACCACGAGCGGGGGATCGCCATGCGTCAGGCCACGATCACGCGGAATACCGCCGAAACCGAGATCAGCGTGACGCTGAACCTCGACGGGACGGGGGTATATTCGAACGAAACCGGCGTCGGTTTCTTCGACCACATGCTCGACCAGCTGTCGCGCCATTCGCTCATCGACCTGACGGTGCGCGCCAAGGGCGACCTGCACATCGACGACCACCACACGGTCGAGGATACCGGCATCGCCATCGGGCAGGCGCTGGTGCGCGCGCTCGGCGACAAGCGCGGCATCCGCCGCTACGGCCATTTCGTGCTGGCGATGGACGATGCGCAGGTGGCCTGCGCGCTCGACCTGTCCGCGCGGCCCTACCTGGTCTGGAACCTCGACTTTCCGACCGCGAAGATCGGCGCCTTCGACACCGAACTGGTGCGCGAATTCTTCCAGGCGCTGGCCACCCACGGCGGCATCACGTTGCATGTGGACAAGGTGCACGGGATCAACAGCCACCACATCGCCGAGGCCGCCTTCAAGGCGGTGGCGCGCGCCCTGCGCATGGCGGTGGAGCCTGATGCCCGCATGGGCGGTGCGCTGCCCTCGACGAAAGGTGCGTTGTGAGCCTGACGGTCCTTGTCGACTATGACAGCGGCAACCTGCATTCGGCCGAAAAGGCGTTCCAGCGGATGGCGGGCGAGGCCGGCGCGGGCGCGGTCCTGGTCTCCTCCCGCCCCGAGGACGTCGCCCGCGCCGACCGGATCGTGCTGCCGGGCGACGGCGCCTTTCCGTCCTGCCGCGCCGCGCTGACCCGCTTCACCGGGCTTTTCGAAGCGATCGAGGAGGCGGTGACGGTCCGCGCGCGGCCCTTCATGGGCATCTGCATCGGCATGCAGATGCTGGCGACCTGGGGCCGCGAAAACCGCGATACGCGGGGCTTCGGCTGGATCCCGGGCGAGGTGGTGCGCATCGCCCCTTCGGACCCCGCGATGAAGGTGCCGCACATGGGCTGGAACGATCTGGTGATCGACCACCCGCACCCGGTGCTGGAGGGGATCGCGACAGGCGATCACGCCTATTTCGTCCACTCCTACCACTTCCGCGTCGATGATCCCGCGCACCGGCTGGCGCATGTGGACTACGGCGGCGACATCACCGCCATCGTCGGGCGCGACACCGTGGTGGGCACCCAGTTCCACCCGGAGAAAAGCCAGGCGGTGGGCCTGCGGCTGATCTCCAACTTCCTGACCTGGCGGCCATGACCGCCGATCCGGGGACCGCCGGTCTGGACGCGGTTCTGGGCGACATCCTCGCGGCGGCGCGGGCGTCGACGGACCGGGGCCGCGTCGCCGACTACATCCCCGAGCTTGCGGGCGTCGATCCGGGCCAGTTCGGCCTGTCGGTCGCGCTGGCCGATGGCAGCCAGCATTCGGTGGGCGATGCGGATGTGCCCTTCTCGATCCAGTCGGTCTCCAAGGTCTTCGCGCTGGCCATCGCCCTGGGCCGGCTCGGTGACCGGCTGTGGGCGCGGGTGGGGCGGGAGCCGTCGGGCCTTGCCTTCAACTCGATCCTCCAGCTCGAACACGAACAGGGCATCCCGCGCAACCCCTTCATCAACGCCGGCGCCATCGTGGTGACGGACGCGGCCCTTGCGGGCCACGCCCCGCGCGAATACCTGGGCGAGCTCCTGCGCTTCATCCGCGCGGCGGCCGAGGATGACGACATCCACATCAACGACGCCGTGGCGCGATCGGAGACGGAGACCGGCCACCGCAACTTCGCGCTGGCCCATTACATGCGGGCGCATGGCAACCTGGACAACCCGCCCGAACTGACGCTCGGCGCCTATTTCCACCAGTGCGCGGTCGAGATGACCTGCGCGCAACTGGCCCGCGCGGGCCGCTTCCTGATGGGCGCGCCGGGCATGCCGCGCCTTGTCTCGGCCGACCGGGTGCGCCGGATCAACGCGCTGATGCTGACCTGCGGGCACTACGACGGATCGGGCGATTTCGCCTTCCGCGTCGGCCTGCCCGGCAAGTCGGGCGTCGGCGGCGGCATCCTGGTGATCGCGCCGGGGCGTGCCTCGGTCGCGGTCTGGTCGCCGGGGCTGAACGCGCAGGGCAACTCCAAGCTCGGGACCGAGGCGGTCGAGATGCTGGCCCGCCGGATGGGCTGGTCGGTCTTCGGATAGGCCTACTTGACCCGCTTCCACTCGGACGCGCGGCAGATGATGCCGCCCAGAACGCAGCCGGACACCGACAGGCTGTCCCCTGCAAGGGCCATCTTGGCGCGGTAGGTCTTGTCGCGGTCGGGCGCCCAGACCTTGCCGCCGCCATAGGCGCCTTCGCCTTCGGCCGTCATGTCCCAGACGATCTGCTTGCCGATATTGGGCGAGGCGGTCTTTTCCGCCCCCGCGCCGTCGAAGGCCCGGACCAGCACGCCGCAGAAGGCCGCCCCGCAGGCCGCGATCTCGACATGGCCATAATCGCCGTTGTCGTCCGGCCTGGTCTGCCAGACGCCTTCCACGGGATCGGCCAACGCCATCCCTCCCGCACCGATGAATGCAAGTGCCAGTAGTGCCGCCCGCATCGTCTCCTCCCTGCCGGTTGCAGGGCGATCATCGGCCCGGCCGGCCCCTCCGTGCAAGCGTGACGTCGCGGCGCCTGCCCCTTTCCATCGGCTGCCCCCTGTGGCAAGAGCCGCCGAAGCCCGACGCGACGCTCCGACGGAGGAAGCCATGATCCTTTATCCCGCCATCGACCTGAAGGACGGCCAGTGCGTGCGGCTCCTGCATGGCGAGATGGACAAGGCCACCGTCTTCGGCGACGACCCCGCCGCGCAGGCGGCAAAGTTCCAGGCGGCGGGCTGCGAATGGATCCATCTCGTCGACCTGAACGGCGCCTTCGCCGGCCTGCCGGTCAACGCGGCGGCGGTCGAGGCGATCCTGGCCCGCGTCACCGTCCCCTGCCAACTGGGCGGCGGCATCCGCGACATGGCCACCATCGCGATGTGGCTGGAAAAGGGGCTGGCGCGGGTGATCCTCGGCACCGTGGCGGTGGAGAACCCCGCGCTGGTGCGCGAAGCGGCGCGCGCCTTCCCCGGCCGTGTCGCGGTCGGCATCGACGCGCGCGGCGGGCGGGTGGCGACGAAAGGGTGGGCCGAGGAGACCGACGTGCTGGTCACCGACCTTGCGCGCAGCTTCGAGGACGCGGGCGTCGCCGCGATCATCTACACCGACATCCTGCGCGACGGCGCGATGCAGGGGCCGAACCTCGCCGCGACCGAGGCGCTGGCGCGCGCCGTCACGATCCCGGTCATCGCCTCGGGCGGCGTGTCTTCGCTCGCCGACCTGATCGCGCTGCGCGACACCGGCGTGATCGCGGGCGCAATCTCGGGCCGCGCGCTTTACGACGGGGCGATCGACCTCACGGCGGCAATCGAGGAACTGCGCCGCGTGCCGCGCTAGGCGCCGCTCAGCGCAGCGGCCCGGCCTTCCAGAGTCGCACCCGGATGCCACCGTGGTCGATCTCGGCGCCCGGCGCGCCGAACGGCAGGCCAGTGGCCTTCGCCAGCCCCGCATCCGAGGTTACAAGCCCGACGCGCCAGCCGGCGAACCGATCCTTGAGCACCCCGCCGAGTGCCGCGTAAAGCCCGAAGAGAAGGTTGCGGTTTCCGCCGATCCGCGCCCCGTAGGGCGGATTGACCATGACCAGGCCGGGCGGGCCCTCCGGCCGGGCAAGCTCGCCGACCGCATGGCAGGAGAAGGCGCACCACTCCCCCACCCCGGCCCGCTCGGCATTCTCGCGCGACATCCGCACCGCGCCCGCATCCCGGTCCGAGCCGTAAAAGCGCTGCGCGGGAACGCGGACGGGGAACGCGCCCTTCATCGCCGCCCAGGCGCCCGCGTCGAAACCCGCAAGGCTTTCGAACGCAAAGGCACGACTGCGACCGGGCATCAGGCCCGCCGCGATCTCCGCCGCCTCGATCACGAAGGTGCCCGAGCCGCACATCGGGTCAAGGACCGGCTCCGCCCCGGCATAGCCGCAGTCGCGCAGGAACATCGCCGCCATCGTCTCGCGCAGCGGCGCCTTGTTCACCGCCACCTTGTGGCCGCGCCGGTGCAAGGGCTCGCCCGACGTGTCGAGCGAAAAGGTCACCAGGTCGTCCTCGATTCGCGCCATCAGCCGGACCGCGGCCTCCTCCCCCGTGGCCTCGGGCGCGCCCAGCGTCTCGGCAAGGGCGCGCGCGATCCGCTGCGCCGCAGCGCCGGCGTGGTAGATCTTCGATCGCCGGCACGTCGCCTCGACCTTCACCGGCACGTCCGGCCGCAGGAAATCGCCCCAGGGAAACCGCCGCGCCCGCTTGTCGAGCTGCGCCAGGTGAAACGCCCGGAAGCCGCCGATCCTGACCAGCACCCGGCTTGCCCCCCTGAGCGTCAGGTTCGCGCGCCAGACCTCTGCCCAGCCGCCGCGGCAGGTGACCCCGCCGGCGCCCTCCTCCACCCCGGCAAAGCCCGCCTCGCGCGCCTCCGCCGCCAGAAGCGGCTCCAACCCCGGAAGGGCGGCCAGGAAGATCTCGAAGGGGGCGGCTTTGTCATCCATCCCGGCGCCATAGCGCGGATTTGCCCCGGGCGCGAGGGGGCGTAGCCCTTGGCGCGCCCCGCGATCCGGTCTAGAAGCGTGCCGAAAGGACCCGCCCATGCTCAAGACCCGCATCATCCCCTGCCTCGACGTGGCCGACGGCCGCGTGGTCAAGGGCGTGAACTTCGTCGACCTGATCGACGCGGGCGACCCGGTCGCGGCGGCGCGCGCCTATGACGCGGCCGGTGCGGACGAGCTTTGCTTCCTCGACATCCACGCCACGCATGAAAACCGCGGCACAATGTTCGACCTCGTGACCCGCACCGCCGAGCAGTGCTACATCCCGCTGACCGTGGGCGGCGGCGTGCGCGGGCACGAGGATGTGCGCGCCCTCCTCCTTGCCGGGGCCGACAAGGTCTCGTTCAACTCCGCCGCGGTCGCGAACCCCGACGTGGTGGCCGAGGCCGCCGACCGCTTCGGCTCGCAGTGCATCGTCGTGGCCATCGATGCGAAAACCGTGGCACCCGGCCGGTGGGAGATCTTCACCCACGGCGGACGCAAGTCCACCGGCATCGACGCGGTCGAATTCGCCCGCACCGTCGCCGCGAAGGGCGCGGGCGAGATCCTGCTGACCTCGATGGACCGCGACGGCACCAAGCAGGGCTTCAACCTGCCCCTCACCCGCGCCATCGCCGACGCGGTCGACCTGCCGGTGATCGCGAGCGGCGGGGTCGGCACGCTCGACCACCTCGTCGAGGGCGTGACCGAGGGCCATGCCTCTGCCGTCCTCGCCGCCTCGATCTTCCACTTCGGCACCTTCACGATCCGCGAGGCCAAGGAACACATGGCCCGCGCCGGCATCCCGATGAGGCTCGCATGACCCCGCTCGACCGCCTCGCCGCCACCATCGCGGCCCGCAAGGGCGCCGATCCCGAAACCTCGTGGACCGCCAAGCTCCTCGCCAAAGGACCCGAGAAATGCGCCGAGAAGTTCGGCGAGGAAGCGGTAGAGGCGATCATCGAGGCGGTCAGGGGCGACCGCGCCCGCCTGACCGCCGAGGCGGCCGATGTGCTCTACCACCTCCTCGTCATGCTCGCCGCGCGCGAGGTGACCCTGGCCGACGTGCAGGCCGAACTCGCCCGGCGCGAAGGCACCTCCGGCCTGGCCGAAAAGGCCGCGCGGGGCTGAGCGCCCCTTTCAGTCTGGTCCAAATACTCCCGCCGGAGGCGCGGCCGGCACGGCCGCCCGGACAAGGGGGGTCGATCCCCCCGCGAACGGCCCCCGCCCCCCGCGAACGGCCCCCGCCCCCCGCGAACGGCCCCCGCCCCCCGCGGACGGCCCCCGTTCACAACTTCGAGGAAATCACCCCGGTCGCGAATCCGCCCATGCGCAGTTCGCCGAAAAGCCGCTGGTACTCGATCTTCGGGCAGCGATTCTGGATCACGCGGATGCCCCGCGACTCGGCCAGTGCGGCGGCCGCGGCATTTTCCACCCCGATCTGCATCCAGATGACCTTGAGCCGCGGCAGCGCGGCCAGCGCTTCCTCGACGATCGCGGGCACGGCCTCGGAACGGCGGAAGATGTCGACCATGTCGACCGGCACCTCCTTCGGGATCGAGGCCAGATCGGCGCGGATCGTCTCGCCCAGCGCCACCTCGCCCGCGTGGCCGGGATTGACCGGAATCACCCGGTAGCCCTTCAGCCCCAGGTAGCGGGCGACGAAATAGGACGGTCGCACCGGATTGGGCGAAAACCCCACCACGGCGACGGTGCGCACCATCTTGAGCGTCTGGGACAGGAAGGCATCGGAATAGTCAGGCATTCCCAACCCCTGCCAGAAAAAGGCGCCCGATCCAAGAGGTCGGGCGCCAGTCGCGGAACGAGGGACAGTGAATTGAAGCACGGCAGTTCCGGTGCCGCGCTTCCATGTCTCTATATTGGCACGATGAAGGCTTTATGAAAGACCCATCGCCGGAATGTGATCGTCACTGGCCGATCACCGCCGGCCAGTTCCGGTCCGCAAGCGCGATGTTGCCCTCCGGATCCTCGTTCCAGAGCGCCAGCATCTCCATGTTGTGGGTCAGGTAGAGCTTGCCGTCCCGCACCGCAAAGGCCTCGGGCATGGGCGCGGCGATGGATCCTTTCGACGCCGAAAAGGCGCAGTATCCGCCATATTGCGGCGCATAGGCCGCGGGGTTCATCTCGAACTCCATCAGGGATTGGGCACTGGCGAACCGCCACACGGCGCCGTGCCACATGATCTCGTGCCGGGAGGTGCCCTGGACAGCGCGCCCTTCGGTGAAATAGGCAGTGACATCATAGCCGCCCAGAGCCACGCCCTGAGGCGCATAGACGGCCGATTCCTTCGCCAGCGCGGGACGAAGGATTGTGCCGGCTACCGGGATCGCGATCACGGCCGCCAGGATGGCGCGACGGCTGAGGCTCATCGGTCTCTCCCAATCTGTGCGGCCACACGCGGGCGGCCACCTGTTCCGCCCAAGATGGCACCGGGTGCGATCCTTGAAAACCTGTCTCCCGAAAGCGTGAACGCGGGTGCCCGGCCGTGACCCGTCACGCCGCAGGCCGCATCGCTGCGGCGTAAAGCGCGACCGCCGCCGCGTTCGAGACGTTGAGCGACCCGAAGGCCCCCTGAAACGGGATCTTCACCAGCGCATCGCAGGTCTCGCGCGTCTTGTCCCTGAGGCCAGGCCCCTCGGCGCCAAGGACAAGGCCCACCGGCCGGCCGCCAAGCCCGGCAAGCGTCTGGGCAATCGGCGTCTCGGCCGCGCCGTCCAGGCCCAGAAGGACATAGCCCATGGCCTTCAGCGTCTCCATCGCATCGGCCAGGTTGCCGACGCGCAGGTAGGGCTGCCGCTCCAGCGCCCCGCTCGCGGTCTTGGCCAGCGCCCCGGTCTCGGGCGCCGAATGGCGGTGCGGCGCGATCACAGCGCGGGCGCCGAAGACCTCGGCCGACCGCAGGACGGCGCCGACGTTGTGCGGGTCCGTCACCCGGTCGAGAAGGACGACGACCGGCGCCCGCCCGCCCGTCGCGCAGATGTCCTCAAGCCGGCCCCAGTCGATCGGCCGCACCTCGAGTGCGGCGCCCTGGTGCACGCTTTCCGCGTCGATCGGCACATGGTCGCCGAAGCTGCGCGCATCGACGATCTCCGGCGTCAGTCCCGATCCGGCCACCGCCTCGGCCAGCCGGTCGGCGGCGTTCTTGGTCAGGACAAGCCTGAGCCGGTCGCGCATCGGGTTCATGAGCGCGTCGCGCACCGCATGCAGGCCGAAAAGCCACACAGTCTCGGCGGCCGAGGCGCGGCGCGAGCGTTCCTTCTCGATCACCCACTTCGGCTTTTTCGACTTCTGTCCGGCCATGACGGTCCCCCCTTCGGGCCCGCTCTGACACGGGCCGCGCCGGGTGGCAAGCCTTCGCAGCGGCGGCGCCCATTTTGCGGTTGACGCGTTCCGGGCGGGGCGCTATCCACCGCCTCGCGCCGGGTGTCACACCCGGCCGCGGGCGACGGGCTGCAAGGTGCGGCAGCGGACTGTAACTCCGCCGGGGAGACCCACGCCTGGTTCGATTCCAGGGTCGCCCACCATTCCCCCCTCACATCCGGCGCAGACGCCCCCCTCAGCCCCTTCCGCGTGCCCGTTCCCAGACGCGGGTTCCCGCGACGCGTTCGGCCGGGCGCACCAGCCCGTCACGTTCCAGCCGGCGCAGCAGGTGCAGGATGCCGCTGTTCGAGAACCCCAGAAGATCGCGCAACTCCGCCTGCGTGCGCGGCCTTTCCAGCGCGATCAGCACGGTGTGGCGGCGCGCCTCGGCCGCGGCGGGCGCCCGGCGTCGCTTGCGCCGGTGCGCCGGGTGCGGCTGGCCGGTCACTCCGCCGCCTCCTTCCGGCTGCGCCCCCCGTTACGGACCGCCGCCACCGCGTCATCGACCGTTGAGGCATAACGCACCAGCGGCTTGCGCAGGCCATGGGTCAGGAACATGCGCCGGATGTCCCGGCTGGCCCCGGTCAGCCACAGCGCGACGCCGCGCCGGCGGGCCTTGTGGGCCAGCCCCTCGATCATGTTGGCCCCCGTCGAGTCGAGGAAGGGCACCGAACTGAAATCCACCACGAGCGCGCGGTGGCTGTCCTGGATCCGGTCGAGAACCGACCCGATCGAGGCCGTCGCCCCGAAGAAGAGCGCGCCGGTGATCCGGTAGACGACGACATCGGGGTTTGCCGCCAGTTCCTCGTCATAGGCGCTGCGCGCGCCTGTCGTGTCGGCCTGGTCGCGGGCGACGAAGGGCGGGTCGGTGGCGACCGCGGTCATCCGGCTCATGCGCTGGATGAACAGGACCGACCCCAGCGCCAGGCCGACGACGATGCCTTCGGTCAGGTCGCGGAAGATGGTCAGCAGGAAGGTCGCGGTCAGCACCGTCGCCTCGCCCCAGCCCGACCGGACGAGGATGGCGATGGCGGGCTTCTCGACCATGTTCCAGGCGACGACCGCCAGCACCCCGGCCAGCGCCGCCAGCGGGATGAACGCCGCAAGGGGCGCCGCGACCAGCATGAAGACCAGAAGGAACGCCGCGTGCAGCATTCCCGAGACCGGGCCGTGCGCGCCCGAACGCACGTTTGTCGCGGTACGGGCGATGGTGCCGGTGACGCAGAAGCCGCCGAACAGGGCCGAGCCCACGTTGGCCACGCCCTGCGCGACCAGCTCGCAGTTCGACCGGTGCCGCCGCCCGGTCATGCCGTCCGCCACCACCGCCGAGAGAAGCGATTCGATCGCGCCCAGCAGCGTGAAGGATACCGCGGCGGGAAGCACCTCGACGATGCGGGCGAAGGAAAGGGCGGGCAGCGCCGGCATGGGCAGGGACGAGGGGATGCCGCCGAACCGCGTGCCGATGGTCGCGACCGGCAGGTTCAGCACCGCCGTCGCCGCCGCGGCCAGGCTGACCGCGATCAGCATTCCCGGCCAGTGCGGGCGCCAGCGGCGCAAGCCCAGGATCACCCCGACCGTGCCGGCCGAGACCGCCACGGCCACCGGCGCCACGCTGTCGCGCGCGGCCCAGAGCGCGGTGACCTTGGCGATCAGCTCACCCGGCTCATGATCCAGGGAAAGCCCCAGCAACTCCTTGATCTGGCTGGCGAAGATGATGACGGCGATGCCGGCTGTAAAGCCCACGGTCACCGGAAAGGGGATGAACTTGATGAAGGTGCCCAAGCGCAGCAACCCCACCGCGGCGAGCATCAGGCCCGACAGGAAGGTGGCCAGGATCAGCCCGTCCATCCCGTGCTGCGCGACCGTCGCCGCGACCAGCACGATGAAGGCCCCCGCCGGCCCGCCGATCTGGAAGCGTGACCCGCCGAGCGCGGAGACGAGGAAGCCGCCGACGATCGCGGTATAAAGGCCCTGCGCGGGCGTCGCGCCCGAGGCGATGGCGATGGCCATGGACAGCGGCAGCGCCACGATGGCCACGGTCAGGCCCGCCACCGCGTCCGCGCGCAGGTGGCCAAGGCCGTAGCCTTCGCGCAGGACAGTCAGGAGTTTCGGGGTGAACAGTTCCGCGAAACTCGCGGCCTCGCTCGTCCGGGGTCGGTGTTTTTTCATCTCGGGGCCGCACCTTGGGCAAGGAAGCGGCGGGATCGTCGGCTTTCTGGGTCGGCGGTCGCCGTCGCGGGGTTGACGTTTCAGGAATTCGAGGCGGGGGACTTGAGCCGGACGCCACGCCCCCCCGACAGGCTCGTGGCGCCGTCACCGATCAGTTCAACACCCGCGCCCTCCAGCGCCTCGACCACCTTCGTCAGGCTGTCGACGACGCCGCGCACGGTGCCAGCACTCGCCTCCATCCGCTGGATGGTAGGGACCGAAACACCGGACAGTTCCGCCAGCGTCTTCTGGTCGAGACCAAGAAGCGCGCGGGCGGCACGCATTTGGGCAGAGGTGATCATCTTCCATGTCCTGAACGGGATGATTGTATATCTGTAAATCAGAACTGATATGTCAAGCATCAACTGAGCCACCGCCGAGGCAGCGCGGCAGCACGATCGCGATTCTGGCGGAATTGCGGCGCAATCGGGGCGGAAAAAAGAATGTCGCGAAGGGTTGATCCGCGCGGAGCGGCGACCCATCCTGCCCTCCCCCGTTGCGAGTCCGCCCGTTCCTTTTCCTGCAATTCTTGGGACTTGCATGCAACAGCTCAAGAAGCCGCCGCCCCGGACATTCCGCCAGGTTCCCCGGTCCACCGGGTTCTCGGCGGCACTCGCAGCCGTGCTTCTGTCGCCGGTCTTCGTGGGGATGATCCTGTGCAGCGCCCTTGGCGACCGCTTCTGCATCTGGTGCCTGCGCGCAGGCCGGATGGCGGCCCGCCTCGGGCAGGGCAAGGGCGGTCCGGAGGCGTGAGCCACCGCAGGCGCCCCGTAACGGCCCGGGGCTCAGGCCGTTTGTGCGACCGAAAGACCGAGTTCGGCAATCATCGCGTCCCGCATCAGGTATTTCTGCGGCTTGCCGGTGACGGTCATCGGCAGGCTGTCGCGGAAGCGGACGAGTGCGGGGATCTTGAAATGCGCGATGCGGCCCTTGCAGAAGTCGCGCATCGCAGCCTCGGACGGCGCGGCGCCCGGCTTCGGCACGATCCAGGCGCAGACGATCTCGCCCAGACGGTCGTCGGGAATGCCGAAGACCTGCACCTGGCTGACGTCGGGATGGGTATAGAGGAACTCCTCGATCTCGCGCGGATAGATGTTCTCGCCGCCCCGGCAGATCATGTCCTTCACCCGGCCGGTGATGTTGCAGTAGCCCTCGGCGTCGATGCGCGCGAGGTCGCCGGTGTGCATCCAGCCCTCGGCGTCGATGGCGTTCGCGGTCTGCACGGCGTCGTCCCAGTAGCCCTTCATCACCGAATAGCCGCGCGTCAGCAACTCGCCCTGTTCGCCCACCGGCACGGTGCGCCCCGCCTCGTCCACGATGCGGACCTCGACATGCGGGTGGATGCGCCCGACCGAGGCCACGCGCTTTTCCAGCGGCGTGTCGGTGGCGGACTGGAACGACACCGGGCTGGTTTCGGTCATTCCGTAGGCGATGGTGACCTCGCGCATGTGCATGAGCGTCTGCACCCTTTTCATCACCTCGATCGGGCAGGGTGCGCCCGCCATGATCCCGGTGCGCAGGGTGGAAAGGTCGTAGCGCGCGAAATCGGGGTGTTCCAGCATGGCGACGAACATCGTGGGCACGCCGTAAAGCGCCGTCGCCCCCTCGGCTTCGACGGTGGAGAGGACCGAGACGGGGTCGAACGCCTCGGCCGGGACGATCATCCGCGCGCCCTTGGTCACGCAGCCGAGCGTGCCCATGACCATGCCGAAGCAGTGGTAGAAGGGAACCGGGATGCAGAGCCCGTCCGCCCCGGTCAGCTTCAGCCTGCCGGTGACGAAATGGGCGTTGTTGACGATGTTGCGGTGGGTCAGCGTCGCCCCCTTGGGCAGGCCGGTGGTGCCCGAGGTGAACTGGATGTTGATCGGGTCTTCCGGGCGAAGCGTCGCGCCGATCCGGTCGAGTGCGGTTGCATCCGCCCCCTCGCCCCGGGCCAGGATCTCGTCGAAGGCCCAGGTGCCGGGGTGGCGTTCCTCGCCCATCACGATCACATGCTTCAGCGCGGGGAGCCGCGCCGACGCCAGCGCGCCGGGCGCGGACGCCGGCAATTCGGGGACGACCTCGGCCAGCATGGCGACATAGTCGGAGCCCTTGAAGCGGGGGCTGAGGACCAGCGCCGCGCAGCCCGTCAGCCGGAGCGCGTAGTCCAGTTCCGACACCCGGTAGGCCGGGTTGATGGTGACGAGGATGACACCCAGGCGGGCCGTCGCGAACTGCGTCAGGAGCCATTCGTAGCGGTTGGGCGACCAGATGCCGACGCGGTCGCCCTTGGCCAGCCCCAGCGCGGCAAGGCCGGCGGCGAGGCGGTCGACCTCCTCCGCGAACGCGCGCCAGGTGCGGCGGATGCCCTGCGCGGCAAAGACAAGGGCCGGCGCATCCCCCATCCGCGCGGCGGTCCGGGCCAGCAGCGCGGGGATCGTCGCCTCGATCAGCGGCTCGTCCAGCGCGCCCCTGACCTCTGAAAGCCCGCCTGCCGGAAAGCCGGTATCGTCTGGCTGCATCCTCTCCTCCCTCGTCCCTTCCGCAAAGGGCCTGCGCGCACTTCCCGCCCCCTCCCCGGGACGGAGCCGCATTCTGCGCCATGCGCGCCCGCCGGGCCAGAGGCAGCAGCCCCCGCACCGACGACAATTCCGGCCAAACTCTCCGGCGGGCAGCCCGGCCGCGCCTCAGCCCGGCGGCGCCGCAGGCGCGATTCCCCGCCTCTCCCGGCCCTGATGGGGGGCGGTGCGCGCCAGTTCGGCGATCACCCCGGCGGGGTCCTCGCCCGCCCCGATCCGGCGCGCGACGATGCCGGCGAAATGCGCGGCCGCCACGCTCGCCCCGCCGACGCCGGGGTGACCCGCGAGCGCGGGACAGGCGCCGAACCGCGCCTGCGGAAGGTCAAGCCGCGACCAGTCTCCGGGCCCGCAGCGCGCATCGCCCTGAACCGAAACCACCCCCGCGAACCCGGCCGGGTAGACCGGCGCGCCACGGGCGGGGGCGGCTGCGACCACCAGCGCGCCCGCGTCCAGAAGGCGCGCGACGGCCGCCGCCATGCCGGGGTCGGCGCGTGCCATGCCAAACGCGCAAAGGACAAGCGCCGCCCCCTCCGCAGCCTCAAGCGCAGAGGCCACGCATTCCGCGGTGGTGGTCAGGCCCCCGCCGAAGACGACGAGATTGTCGATCCGCGCGCCCGGACAGCCCGCCAGCAGCGCGGCGGCCATGGCGGCGGCGTGCGTGCCCTCGGGCCCCGCCGCATCCCCCGCCCGCAGCAGGTTGCGCGCGCCGAGCGCGGGATGGTCCGCGGCAAGCGGCCCGTCGATCAGCGCCACGCGGATCACGCCCTGCCCCCGACCTCGATCACCCGGTCGAACGCGCCAAGGGCCTCGGCCCCGCCGTGGCTCACCACAATGCGGGTGCAGCCGCCCCAGCCCGCGTCGATGGCGGCGACGATCCGGCGCACGGCCGGCGGGTCCACCTCCGACAGCGCCTCGTCGAGGATGAGGACGCGGAAGGGCGCCAGAAGCGCGCGGGCCAGGCAGAGGCGCTGCCGTTCGCCCCCCGACAGCGTCAGCCCGTCCTCGCCCAGCCGGCTTTCGGGCGTCAGCCGCCCGTCGAGACCGACGAGCGCGAGCATGCGCTCCATCTCCTCGCGCCCCGCATCGGGCGCGGAGAGGGCGAGGTTTTCCGCCACGCTGCCCGACAGCAGGAAGGGCCGCTGCGGCACCAGCATCACCGCGGCGCGCAGGTCGGCGCGGGAAAGCGTCGCTATATCCGCGCCGTCGAGCAGGATCCGCCCCCGCGCCGGGTCCGCGTGACGCTGAAGAAGGGCAAGAAGCGTGGACTTCCCTGCCCCGCTCGGCCCCGCGATCCGCAGTTTCGTGCCCTCCGGGATCGCCGCGCTCAGGCGCCCGCCATCGGCAAGGGGAATATCCTCGAAGGCCAGCGCGCCCCCCCCCGCGGGCAGCGGCACCGGCACCTCGGGCCAGCGCGGCTCGCCCGGCGGATCGCGGCGCAGGCCGTCGATCCGCTCCAGCGCGGCGGTGACGCGGACGCGCGCCTGCCAGAGGCCAAGCAGCGACTGCACCGGCCCGGTCAGGAAGGCAAGGTAGGCAAGGAAGGCGACGAAGCCGCCCAGCGACAGCGTCCCCTCGATGACCGCGAAGCCCCCCATCAGCACCACGCCCGCGCGCGCCAGCGCGGCGAGCGTCGCGGGCACCGTCCGCGTGACCTCGCCCCAGACCTGCGCGCCCAGAAGCGCGCGGTTGAGGCTTTCCTGCGCGCGGCCGAGGCCGGTCATCACCGCCCGCTCGCCGCCCGCGGCCTGGATCGGCATCAGGCCCTGGATCATCTCGGTCAGCCGTGCCGCCAGATCGCCGCGCGCAGCGCGGGCCGCGCGCGTCACCGCCTCGGTCCGCGGGCGGGCCCAGGTCAGGAACAGCAATTCGAGCGGGGCCAGCATCACCGCGACCAGCGCCAGCGGGGCGTTCAGCGCGAAGAGCAGCGCCGCGCCGCCCAGAAGCCGGACCAGCGCCGAGGCCCCGGTCAGCAGCAGGTTGAAGGCGAACTGCTGCACCTCGCCCGCGTCGCCGTCGAGGCGCGCCATGATCTCGCCCGCCTGCTGGCCCGACCGCCAGAGCGGCGAGCGCCCCAGCACGAGGCGCGCCAACGACAGCCGGAGGTCGGCCAGCATCGCGACCGAGGCGCGCATGTAAAGCACGTTGGACAGGGCCGAGAGCATCAACGCCACGAAGCCCACGCCGAAGAGCGCCAGCGCCCAGGTGACCAGTGCGTCCGGGTCGCGCGCCACCAGCCCGCGGTCGATCACCAGCTTGGTAAGCCAGGGCGGAACCAGCGCCAGCCCCGCCGCCAGAAGGCCGAGCGCCAGAAGCAGAAGGCCCCGCCCCAGATAGGGGCGGAGCCGGTCGAAGAGCCATTCCGACCCGAAGGCGCGCCGGATCAATCCGCGCCGCATCCGGGCCGGAAGCGCCCCGCCGGTGACCGGCAGGGCGGTCATTCGGCCTGCACGATCTGAAGCGTGCTGACGCTCATGTCACCACCCGAGGGCAGCTGGATCTCGCCGATGCGCTCAAGCGTCGAGGTGTCGTAGACGCCGATGTCGCTGTTGGTGCCGCCGACGTAGACCTCCTTGCCGTCAGAGGAGATGTTGATGACGTAGTAGGTATGCGGCAGGTCCACCCGCTTGATCAGCTCGCCCGTGGCCACGTCATGCTTGGAGAGTTGCGTGTAGACGCCGTAAAGCTCGTTCTCCGCATTGGGGTTGCGCACCGCCGAGAACATGATGACCTCGAACGAGGCGAAGTCCTTGATCTCGGTCTCGCCGGTCTTCAGGTCGACGGATTCGTAGCCCCAGACGAAATCGGCCATCTCCTCCTTCTTCTCGTCGGTGAAGACGGCGGCGGAGTAGAGCAGCATGAACTCGTCGTTCTGCGTCCCGATCGGCCAGAAGGCGAGTACGTCCGGCCCCGAATAGGTCGGGCGGTCCCAGTTGGCGTTGGCGATCGCCACGCTGGTGTCTCCGGTCTCAGGATTGACGGCAAAGACGTCGTGCCCCGCGATATAGACCGTGCCGGCGTCGTCGGCCGCCATCAGCGTGGAACGGCGCGGCGCGGGATGGATCGCGAGCGGCTTTGCGTCAAGGCCCGCGGCGGTGTCGAAGACGGCGAACTCGGGTTCCATCACCTCGTAGTGGTCCGGATGGTGCCGGACCGGGTTGCGCACGGTGTAAAGCCGCGTCCCGTCGCGCGACACCGCCAGCGAGGCGATGGAGCGGCGGATCACCTTCTCCTCCGACTGGCGGGCGAAGAACACCCGCTCGCAGGTCTCGATGTTGACGCCGACGACGTTCTGCCAGCGGTCGAGCAGCATGTAGGCGATGCGCCCGTCCGGCGACATCACCGTGACCCCCGGCGAGGGATGCTCCGCGCCGATGGTGCAGTCCTTGATCACCGTGCGGCTGGCCGCGTCGATGACATAGAGGTTGTCGGGCCGGGCGACCGTCACGAGCAGGTCGCGCGCCTCTGCGCCCGAAGCGGGGGCGAGAACCCCGGCAAGGGCCAGGGAAAGCCCGGTGAGGAATGTCTTCATCGCTTTCACCTCAGGTATTGCTGTCGCCGGGGAAGACCGAGCCGAGCGCGCGCCAGTCGCGTGCGGCGCTGGTCGCGTTGGCGTCCCAGTCGGGGTGCACCACCATCGTGTCGGGCACCTGCGCGGGCCACCAGCACGGGTCCGAGCAGCCGTAGAGGTCCGCCTCCATCGGCTGGCAGAGCGCGGCGACCGACCCGAACGGGTCGACTTCCCAGCCCGGATCGAAGGTCGTGGCGCAGCCTGCGGTCACGGTCTGCATCGCGCGGACCTCGTCCATCTTGTCCTCGGCCGCGGCCTTCAGCACACGGTCGGCTTTCTGGTTCAGGGGTTTCATTTTCCGTTGGCCCTCCGGGGTGCGATGACATTGTGGAAGAACTCGGGCGCGCGGGCGATCAGGTCGCCGTAGACGCCGATGCCGAAATCCACCCAGTCGCGCATGAGGTCGCAGTAATGGTAGGCGGGTTTCAGCGGGTCGGTGAAATGGGCATAGCTTTCGTGGTAGCACCCGCCCGAACAGAGGTTGCGGATGCGGCAGGTGGCGCAGCCCTTGCCGGTGCGGTCGGCGCGCGCCTCGATGAAGCCCGCCAGCCGGTCGCGGGCGATGCCGTCCGTGACCGTCCCGAAGGTCTCCATGTCCGATCCGGTGAAGCGGTGGCACAGGTTGATCTCGCCCGCATGATCGACGGCGAGCATGCCCACGCCCGCGCCGCAGGGCAGCGCCTTGGACCGGCCCTCGTAAAGGTCCTGCATCATCTGGTGCATGTTGGAAAAGCCGATGTTGCGGCCCTCCAGCGCCTCGCGGTGATAGCGGCGGCCAAGGGATTTCATCCCCTCGAACACCGCCTGCAGTTCGTCGCCGGTCAGGTTGAAGGCGGTCATCGGCCCCGAGGTGACGGGCGAAAAGCCGACTTCGGCAAAGCCGAGGTCGTTTTTCAGGTGATCCCATATCTCCTCGACCGCGGTGACGCCCGCCGTCAGCGTGACTCGCGCACCCACGGGACGCGACCGATAGCGCGCGAGCAGCATCCGCGCCTTGGCCGCGACCGCGTCGTAGCTGCCCTTGCCGCCGACCGTCTTGCGGTTCTTGTCATGCAGCGCCTTCGGCCCGTCCATCGACACCGTCAGCCCGAAGCGATGCGCGTCGAGCCAGTCCACGACCTGTTCGTTCAGAAGCGTGGCATTCGTCGTCAGGGTGAAGTTGACCGCCTTGCCAAGGGCTGCAAACCGCGGCTCGGCATGCTCCACCACCTCGCGGATCAGCGCGAGGTTCGACAACGGCTCGCCGCCGAAGAAGACGATGTTATAGGTCTTCTGGTCGGGGCTTTCCTTCAGCAGCAGGTCGATCGAGCGCACCGCCGTGTCGAAGGCCATGCGGCGCCCCTTGGACGGGGTGTCGAGGTCTTCCTTGTAGCAGTAGGTGCACGACAGGTTGCAGCCGGTGTTGACGTTCAGCACCATGGTCGTCAGCGGGAACTGGGTGATCTTGACCGGCGGCCGTTCGGGCGATGGCGCCCGCCCGTCAGTCAGGATCTCCAGATCGACAAGGCCCTGGATGCGGCGCGCCATGTCCGAAGGCTCCGCCGAGGGGAAGAGCGAGCGGATCGCGTCGGCGTCCGCCCGTCCCGTCTGGGCGAAGGCGTCGATCACTGCCGCGTCGAGGCTGTCGATCTCGAAAAGCGAGGTGGTGGGGATGTGGAACAGGAGGTTGCGCCCCTCGACCTCGACCCGGTGCGCGTTCTGCGGTTGGTAGAACAGGTATCCCATCCGGTCCTCCCTAGCGCAGCGGCGGGTCGATGAAGCGCTGGACGGTCACGATCAGCCGCCCCGAGGCTTCCAGCCCGCCTGCCTTCGCGGTGATCGTCAGATCGCCCGCGTTGTTGGTGGAGAAGGGCCGTTCCGCGTTCGGCCCGGCGACCGCAGGCGTGAACAGGCCATTGGGGTCGAGCGTTCCGGCATAGGCCGCGTCCTGCATCATCGCCGCGGTCTCGTTGGCGTCCGAGGTCGACCATTCGGCGGAAAGGCTGCCAATGCGGATGTCGTCCTCGGTTCCCGCCGCCCCGTCCGGCCCGTTCAGCCAGCCCACCGCGCTGAAATGCGCGGGCACCGCCGCGGGTCCGTTGTCCGACCCGCCGCCGACGCGGGCGATGGTGAACTCGGGCTCCACCGTCAGCCGGTCGGGCGCAGTGTAAAGCGCGACGCCGACGCTGCTGTCGCCCGCCGAAAGCGTGGCAAGGCCCTGCGCCTCGGCGCCCAGCGTCACCGTCGCGCCGAAGTCGTTGGCCTGAAGGCCCTCGGCGGTGGCGCCCGCCACCGTCAGCCCGTCAAGCCCGGCGCCGACCACCTGCACGGCGCCGGACAGCCCCGCGACCGCTTCGGGCACGGTGCCGAGGACGCGCGCGCCCGCGTCGGCCCGAACGCCCGTCAGCCGCCCGCCCAGACTGTCCTGCGCGACCAGGAACTGCCGCCCGTCGATCCCGCCCGCCCCGTCGAGCGCCAGCACCTGCCGGTAGCTCTGCCCGCCGATGTCGAGCGTCGCGCGCCATTCGTAGCCGGTGTAAAGGTTCATCTGTCCGGTGACGGGGCGGTTCGACCCGTCGGCCAGCGTCAGGCTTCCGGCCACCTGATAGGGCGAGGCGTCGCCCGTGACCGTCAGCCTTCCATAGGCCTGACCCGCGTCGGGAAGCGTGGTCAGCACCACCCAGTCGCCGGCCACGGCGGGCTTGTCGGCGGCCTGCCAGGCGGTCCAGGCCTCGGTCTCGAGCGGCTGGCCCGCGGCGAGGTAATCCGTCACCTCGGTCGAGGCGATCTTGTACCACTCGCGGTCGCGGCCCAGCGCCTGATACTCGATGGTCGGGAACTGGCCGACGTGGAAGTCGATCAGCGTGCGCCATTCCTCGGGCGTGCGGTGCTGGAGAAGCACCCGCGCGCCGGTGTGGCAACGCGCGCACATCGTGCCCAGCGGCTCGTCAAAGCCCTCGATCGCGTTCGGGTCCTTCTCCAGCGCGTAGCGGTAGGGGGCCGCCTCGGACGGGGCAAGGCCCTGGGTGTCGGCCAGATGGCGCACAAGTTCCGCCTCGGTCGCGCGGTCGATGTCGGCGCCGTGCGACTGGCGCATTCGCACGATCGTCATCAGCCATCCCTCGGGCGTCTTGCGCTGGCCGGAGATGCGGCTCAGGCTGCCGTCCGCCGCGGCGGTGTGGCAGTCGCCGCAGGCCTTGGCCAGAAGCCCGGCGTCCTGGGCAAGCGCCGGCGCGGCCGCCGAGAGCGCAAGCGCCGCCGCCGTAAGCAAGAGCCGCGCCGGCGTCGGGCCGGAATGCGGGATGGGTATCATGTCGTGACCTCCTGTATCGCGTCAGAGATGGTTCCGGGGAAGGGGTTGGCGGCGAAACCCTCGCGGGTCAGCCAGGCGTGGGCGGCCTCGGCCTGCCGGGGCGCGGCAAGGGGGGCGACGAGGGGGGCGATGCGGGCGGAGAATTCCGCGAGGTCCGGCAGCAGGCGCCCGGCAAGGCGCGCGGCGATCCCCTCGAGCGCGAGGCCGGCGACAAAGGCGACGCCGCCCGGCGCCTCCTCTGTCGCAAGGACGGCGCGTTCCTCGAGCCGCCCGGCCTGCACGACGACGCGGCGCAGCCAGCGGTCGCCGGGTGCGGCCTTGGCCGGGCGCGCATCGGGCCAGCGGGCGCGGTCCTGCCAGAATCTGGTGCCGAAGGCGGGTGCGGCGAGCGCGTGGAAATCGCGGCCGATGCGGGCCTGCCGGTAGAAGGTTTCCACCACCCGCTCACGGTGGAAGCGGCGCGCAAGCCCGTCCTCGCCCGACAGCATCGCCTGCGCCATCGGCAAACCGGCCAGCGCGGAACCCAGCGCCCAGAAAAGGCCGTGCCCCGACAGCGGGTCCATCGCCACCGCCGCATCGCCCAGCGCAAGGCAGCCGGGATCGAGGTCGGGCCGCGACAGGCGCAATTCGCACCCCGTCATGCGCTGCTGCTGCGGCAGCGGCAGCCCACCCGTGAGCGTCTGCCAGAGCGTCGCAACGCCCTCCTCCCGAAGGTCGGCGGCATCTACGGCGATCTGCACCCAGTCCGGCCCGGAAACGGGCCGCGCATGCCAAAGCCAGCCGCAGGGCCCCGCCGCAACCCGGCTTCCGGGCGCGCCCTCGCCCCGCGGCACCGCGCCCGCGACCGCAACCGTCGCGGGGCCCCGGCGGCGGCCGCGGCCGACCGGCGCGCGGCGGCCCCGGGCCTCGACCACCAGGCCGCCCGCCAAAAGGGCGCCGCCATCCAGCACGATCGCGCGCTGACGCATGTCAAGCCGGCGCACCCCCGCCGGCACGAAGGTCACCCCCGCCTCCCGCGCGAGGTCGAGGAGCGCCGCATCCAGGCGCTGCCTGTCGATCAGATGCTCGCCGTTCTCCGTCGAGGTGAGGCCGGGCCAGGACACCGCCCGCGCCAGCCGCGGCCCGAGGATCGCGATGTCGAGCCCGATCTCGGCCAGGAGCGCCGCGACCCGCGCCGAGGCGCCCTCGACCCGCGGACCGGGCGCCGGCAACCCCGCCACGGCGACGCGCGCGCCCTGTCGCGCGGCGCGCAGGGCAAAGCTCAGACCCGCTGGCCCGCACCCCGCAATGACGATGTCGTACCGGTCCCTGAGCACCGCCGATGGCCTCCCCTCCATGGGCATCGGCAAAGTCTTGCAGGACCGCCACGAAAGAACATGACAATTCCGGCCAAATCCACGCAACGGACTTGCCTGAAAGGCCCGTGCTGACGGATGATCGGAACATCAAGCCGGCCAAAGACCGGATTCGGCCCCGCTAGGTTGAAGGGAGCATAGCGGTCCATGCCAAAGGATGCGTTGATCGTCGCCAGCAGCCTGGCCGGTCCTTGCGCGCTTCTGCGCGAGGCCGCCGTTTCCCTTCCCGATATTGAGGATCTTCTGCGCGCACCGCGCAGCGATGCGCGTTCGGAGGGCGAGGAGGTGATGATCTCGCTGGCCGCCTTCGTCGGCTTCCTGCAGAACGCCGCGCGCCGCTACGGGCACGGGTTCTTCGGCTGGCTGGCGGGACGGGAGTTCGACCTCGGGCTTCTGGGCCCGTTCGGCGACACGGTTCTGGCCGCCCCTGACGTGCGCGCCGCCATCCGGCTTTTCTGCAACGCCTTCGCGGTGATCCAGAGCGACTCGGTCATGACGCTGGAGTGCCGCGACGACGAGGCGGTGGTGACCTACCGCATCCTCAACCCGCGCATCTGGCCCCGTTCCCAGGATGCCGAATTCACGCTCGGCATCATCGCCTCGCTGGTGGAGCGGGCGGCCGGTCCGGGCTGGCGCCCCACCGCCGTGGCAACCGAGCACGCGCCGCACGCCAGCGACGACAGCTATGGCTTCCACATGCGATGCCAGGTGGTGCATGGCGCAAGCGAGAACACCATGCGCTTTCCCGCCCGGCTTCTGTCGCTGCCGCTGTCGGGCGGCGACAGGTCGCGCTTTCAGGGACAGGCGGACCGGCTTCTGCATTGCGCGCGCCTGCGCGACCGGTCGCTGCCGCTGCCGCTGCGCGTGCGCAACGAGATCGTGCGCAACCTTGGCCAGGGCTCCTGCGGCGAGGCGGAGATCGCGCGCGCGATCGGTCTGTCTGAGCGCTCGATGCGCCGCCACCTGAGCGAGGAGCATGCAAGCTACGCCTCCATCCTCGGCACCTGCCGGCATGAGGTCGCGCGCAATCTGCTGACGGTCCCCAGCCTCTCGATCGACGAGATCGCGCTCAGGATCGACTATTCCGACCGCAGCGCGTTCGAGCGGTCGTTCCGCCGCACGGCCGGAACCACGCCCGCGCGGTTCCGTCAGGCCCTGGGCGAAGGTGCAGACGTGGGGATAACGCAATCCTGATCGCCGCGGCGGGTGCGGCGGACGACCCGCGCGCCCGTCCCCCTTGCCAGCCCGGCATGGGGGCGCAATAAAGCGCCATGGCAGCGATGCACCCACAGGTTGAACCGTACGACGTCCTGTGCGTGGTGCAGGCGGGCCGCCTGGCCTATGAGGCGGTGATCTTCGCCGCGACCTTCCGCGCCGCCAATCCCGGCTTTCCGGGCCGCCTGATCATGGCAGAGCCGCAGCCGGGCGCGCTCTGGCAGGTCGAAACGCGCGTCGACCCCGACCTGCGTGCGGTCCTCGAACGGCTCGGGGCCGAGATCGTGCCGTTCGAGAACCGCCACTTCGGCCAGTCCTACCCCTACGGCAACAAGATCGAGGCGCTGGCGGCGCTGCCGGGCGACCGGCCCTTCGTCTTCTTCGACACCGACACCGCCTTCACCGGCCCCCTGTCGGAGGCGCGGTTCGACTTCGACCGTCCGTCCGCCTCGATGCGGCGCGAGGGCACCTGGCCCGAGATCGAGCTTTACGGGCCGGGCTATACCCGCATCTGGGCCTCGCTCTACGACCGCTTCGGGCTCGACTTCGAGACCTCGCTCGACCGGACGAAGCCGGACGAATACTGGGAACGCTATCTCTACTTCAACGCGGGCTGGTTCTTTCATCGCGATGCGCGGGCCTTCGGCCAACGCTTCCTCGACTATGCGCTCGCGATCCGGGACGACGCGCCCGAGGAACTGGTGTGCCAGTCGCTCGACCCCTGGCTCGACCAGGTGGCGCTGCCGCTTGTCATCCATTCCCTCGGCGGCGGCCGGCCGGGACCGGGACTGGAAGGGCTCGACGGTGCGCTGACCTGCCACTACCGCCTGCTGCCGCTCCTCTATGCGCGCGAGGATGACCGCGCCGTCGCCGCGGTCGAGGCGGCGCTGGCGCCGAACTGGATCAAGAAGGCCGTCAAGGATTACGAGCCGATCCGCAGGATGGTCTACCAGGGCAAGGGCGCCGAGGTCCGGGCGATGTTCGACCGCGCGAACCTGCCCCACAAGGAACAGGCGATCCGCAACCGGATCAAGCAGGCCAAGCTATGGCTGCGATAGCGCGCCCGTCCGAACCTCTTGAAATCCCTTTCACCCCGATCACATTTCTGGCGCACATCCGCAGGAGGGACCGCCCGTGAAACCGCTTCTGATCCTTGCCGTCTGCGCCCTGGCCGCGTCGCTCTCGCCCGCGCGGGCCGAAGACCGGGTACCGCAGGACCAGGCGGACATGACGCTGAGCTTTGCGCCGCTGGTTCGGGAAACCGCCCCCGCGGTCGTCAACATCTACGCCCGCCGCATCGTCGAGCAACGGCAAAGCCCGTTTGCCAACGACCCCTTCTTCTCGCAGTTCTTCGGGCTCGGGCAGGCCGCCCCGCGGGTGCAGAACTCGCTCGGCTCCGGCGTCATCCTGCGCGACGACGGGATCGTGGTGTCGAACTACCACGTGGTCGGCGGCGCGGACGCGATCCGGGTCGTGCTGTCGGACCGGCGCGAATTCGATGGCCGGGTGATCCTGTCGGACGCAGAGGCCGATATCGCGGTGATCCAGCTTGAGGGGGCGTCGGACCTGCCTGCGCTGGCGCTTGCCGATTCCGACCGGGCCGAGGTCGGCGACCTCGTGCTGGCGATCGGCAACCCCTTCGGCGTCGGGCAGACGGTGACATCGGGCATCGTCTCGGGCCTCGCGCGCTCGGGCGGCGGCATGGGCCAGGGGCGGGGCTATTTCATCCAGACCGACGCGCCGATCAACCCCGGCAACTCGGGTGGCGCGCTGATCGACATGGACGGAAGGGTGCTGGGCATCAACAGCCAGATCGTCACCCGTTCGGGCGGGTCGAACGGCATCGGCTTTGCCATCCCGGCCAACCTCGTGCGCCAGTATGTCGAGCAGGCCGAGGCCGGGCGGGCCGAGATCGAGCGGCCGTGGTCGGGGATCGAGGTGCAGGTCGTCGACGCCGCCATGGCCGAGGCGATGGGAATGCCCGCGCCGCGTGGCGTCGTCATCACGCGGCTCCATCCCGACAGCCCCTTTTCCGCCGCGGGCCTTCAGGCCGGCGACGTCATCACCGCGATCTCCGGCCTCGATGTCGACGGCCCGCAGGAGCTGGAATTCCGCCTGACCACCATGGGCATCGGCGGCACCGCGGCGGTGTCCTACTGGCACGACGGCGCGATGGCCGAGGCCGAGGTCACGCTGTCCCCCGCCCCGGAAGGCGAAGGCGAAAGCCTGCGCATTTCCGCCCGGACGATCTTCGACGGCCTGACCGCCGCGGTGCTGAGCCCGGCGCTGATCGAGCGGTTCGGCCTGCCGCTGGCGGCCGAAGGGGTCATCGTCACCGAGGTGGAGGGCGCGGCCCGCGCCACGCGCTTGCAGAAGGGCGACGTGATACTCGCCATCAACGGCATCGAGATCCGCGACCTTTCGGATCTGGAGACCGTGGCGCGCGCTCAAAGCCGGCGCTGGCAGATCGAGTTCGTGCGCGACGGGCAGCGGGTGGCGCTGCGGATCCGGGGCTGACCCGCCGCAAGCCACGCCCGCCCGCCGTGCGGGCGCTCTGCGGGGCACCCGTAACATTGTTCTCCGCCTCTTGATTTCCATTTCGGTGAGGACTCCGTCACAATGGCCGGGAAAGGAGGGTCATCATGACTTTCGTTGCCATTCTCGCCGCGCTTTCGCTGTTTGCGACCGGCCTCGTGCTGACATCCCGCTCGGGCGTCGTCCCCTGCTCGCCCCGCCGGCGCGGCGCCGGGCGCAGAGACTGCGGCTGCTGACAGCCCCGCGGGCGCAGCCGCCGTCAGGCTTCGCCCGTCCGCCCGCCTGCAGTGGCCAGAGGCGCCGGCCGCGGCGCGATGGACTGCGCCCCCCTCAAGACCGCCAGCATCACGCGACAGCCTCGTGAACCCGGAGACCGGCCGGGGCCGGGGCTTCGTCTGCGTCGGCCGCCCGGCCATCCGGTCCGGTAACGCGCGGCTGTCCGGCTGTTGATTTCCGGGTGATCGGCCGCAGGCGGTACCATGGGTCCAGTGCGTATCACCCATCGCAACCGGAGACCCCCATGACCAGGATTTCGCTTTTCACCCTTTTCGCCGCGTCGCTGTTTCTCAGCGCCTGCGCCAGCAGCGGATCGGACCTGCGGTCCTTCCACGACAACCGGCCTTTCTTTAACACCAAGGGCGAGAAGGGCGACAACGACGACTAAGCCCCCGGCCTCCGCCGGTTGTGCCGGGCGGCGCGTTGCCTTAACGTCGGGCAAGGTTCACCCGACGAGGTCACGAATGTCCAGATCCTACGGTTTCGACACACTGCAGATCCATGCCGGAGCCCGGCCCGACCCGGCCACGGGCGCGCGCCAGGTTCCGATCTACCAGACCACGGCCTATGTCTTCCGCGATGCGGACCACGCGGCCGCGCTCTTCAACCTGCAGGAAGTGGGCTACATCTATTCGCGCCTGACCAACCCCACGGTCGCGGTGCTGGGCGAGCGCATCGCCACGCTGGAGGGCGGCGTGGGCGCGGTCTGCTGTTCCTCGGGCCATGCCGCGCAGATCATGGCGCTGTTCCCGCTGATGGGACCGGGCTGCAACCTGATCGCCTCGACCCGCCTCTATGGCGGCACCGTCACGCAGTTCAGCCAGACCATCAAGCGGTTCGGCTGGTCGGCGAAGTTCGTCGATTTCGACGACCTCGACGCGCTTGCCGCCGCCATCGACGGCAACACCCGCGCGATCTTCTGCGAATCGATCGCGAACCCCGGCGGCTACATCACCGACATCCGCGCCGTGGCCGACGTGGCCGACCGTGCCGGCCTGCCGCTGATCGTCGACAACACCTCGGCCACGCCCTGGCTCTGCCGCCCGATCGACCTGGGCGCGACGCTGGTCGTCCACTCGACCACCAAGTACCTGACCGGCAACGGCACCGTCACCGGCGGCGCGATCGTCGATTCGGGCAAGTTCGACTGGTCGGCTTCGGGCAAGTTCCCCTCGCTGTCCGCGCCTGAACCGGCCTATCACGGGCTGAAGTTCCACGAGACCTTCGGACCGCTGGCCTTCACCTTCCACTCCATCGCCATCGGCCTGCGCGACCTCGGCATGACGATGAACCCGCAAGGGGCGCACTACACGCTGATGGGGATCGAGACGCTGAGCCTCAGGATGCAGCGCCATGTGGAAAACGCCCGCAAGGTCGCCGAGTGGCTGGAAAACGACCCGCGGGTGGAACATGTGACCTATGCGGGCCTGCCGTCGTCGCCCTATTACGAGCGCGGCAAGCGCGTCTGCCCGAAGGGGGCCGGTGCGCTCTTCACCTTCGCCGTGCGGGGCGGCTATCAGGCCTGCGTCAAGCTGGTGGACAGCCTTGAGCTGTTCAGCCACGTCGCGAACCTTGGCGACACCCGCTCGCTCATCATCCACTCGGCCTCGACCACGCACCGGCAACTGACGCCGGAGCAGCAGAAGGCCGCCGGCGCCGCGCCGAATGTCGTGCGCGTGTCGATCGGGATCGAGGATGCCGACGACATCATCGCCGACCTCGACCAGGCTCTGGCGAAGGCCACGGCCTGACGGAAACGGGGGCCTGACGGAAACGGGGGCCTGATGGAAACGGGCGGGGGCGCGATCGCGCGCCCGCCCCTCACGCGGCCGCGCCGTCGATCATTCCGCAATCTCCCAGGTCACCGAGACCTGCGCCGAGATCTCAAGTTCTCCCGCCGCCACCGGGACCGAGGCTGCCGCCCTGTCGAAGGCGACCCCGCCCATGCCGCCGAACGGCACCGCCATGCCGCCCTCGGCGATGGCGACGATCCGGCCCAGCTTCACCCCCGCGGCCTCGGCCAGAAGCGTCGCCTTGCGCCGCGCATCGGCCACCGCCAGAAGCCGGGCGGCATCCGCCTTTTCGGCCGTATCCTCAAGCCCGAAGAACACGCCGTTGAGCGTGTTCGCCCCCTCGCCCACCGCCGCATCGAGAAGCGCGCCCAACCCGTCAAGGGCATGAACCTTCACCGTGACCATGTTCGAGGCCTGATAGCCGGTCGGCTTCGGCGCCTCTCCGCTGCCCGAGGCGGAATAGTCGTAGACCGGGCCAAGCGACAGGCCCGATGTCTGCATGTCCGCATCGGCCACGCCCGCGGCCTTCAGTCGCGCCAGAACCGAGGCGAGCGCGGCGCTGTTGGCATCCAGCGCCGCGCGCGCCGTCTCTCCGGTCGTGGCCACGCCAAGCGAGAAGGTCGCCATGTCGGGCGGTGCCATCACGGACCCCTCGCCGGTCACGGAAATGACGGGGGCCGGCGTTTCGGCCAGAACGGGAAAGGCCGTCATGGCGGCGGCGAATACCAGGGGCAGGATCCTCATGCGCAACTCCTTCGCTTTGGTGCGGATCATCGAAGGTAGGACGCAGGCCGCAAGTCAATCCTTGGGTCGCGCCTTTTCTTGCGCGGATTTCTGCTTTAGGAGGATTATGCGCCGCCCGGCCGTTCCGGCGGCCATGAAGTGATGGTAGACGCAGGGCATGAAACCCGGATTTGCGCTTTCCCTGTCGGATGAACGGATCGACCTTCTTGCAAGGACGCCCGGGGGTTGGGCGCATCTGGGCACCGCCGATCCGGCGTCGGACGATCTTGATGCGCAGATGGCGGCCTTGCGCGCACGCGCGGCCGCGAGCGCGCCGGACGGGTTCCAGACAAAGGTGATCCTGCCGCCGAGCCAGATCCTTTACGCCGAGGTGTCCGCCCCCGGCCCCGACCAGGCCAGCCGCCGCGCCCAGATCGAGGCGGCGCTGGACGGCCGGACGCCCTACCGGGTGGACGAGCTTGTGTTCGACTGGTCGGGCGATGGCCCGGTGGTGCAGGTCGCCGTCGTCGCGCGCCTCACGCTCGACGAGGCGGAGGGCTTTGCCGAGGAACACGACTTCGCCCCGGTCGCCTTCGTCACCGTCCCCGAACCGGGCCAGTTCGCGGGCGAGCCCTTCTTCGGCCCGACCAAGCGGCAGGCCGCGCACCTGCCCGCCGGCGCGCAGTTCGAACGCGACACGGACCCCGTGCGGCTGGACCAGCCGCCTCTGCCCGCCGCCGACGCGGCGGACATGGTTGAGGAAGAGGAAAGCAACACCGCCGCCGAACCTGCCCCCGCTCCCGAGGCGGTGCCCGAGCCGGTCGCTGAGGCTGTCGCCAAAGTCGAACCCGGCGCCGATGAGGAGGCGGAGCACCCCGAGGCGGAGCACCCCGATTCGGGCGACAAGGCCGAGACCCCGCCCGCGCAGGACATGGCGCCCGCCGAGGCCGAAACGGCCCCGGCCGATCCGGTGCCGGCCGCACCCGCTTCGGCGATGCCCGAGGCGGACGAGTCGGCGGACGAGTCGGCGGACGAGGCGCCGTTTGCGGATATGACCGATGAGGGCGACATCTTCGCCGATTTTGATGGCGACTGGCGGTCGGTCCGTCCCGTCGTCGATGATACCGATGCACCGGCAGAAGACAGCCCCGCCGGCGCCGCGCCGGTGCCCGGCTTCGCCTCGCATCGGCCCGCGGCGCTTGCGGGGGCGGCTACCGGCGCGGCCGGCCCGAGCCGTCTGGAGGCCATCACCTCCCGCATCCAGATGACCCAGACGCGCGGTGCCGCGCCCAAGGCGCCGCCCGCGCCCCAACGGCCCGCGACCCCGCCGCGCGCGCAACCGCTGCTGCGCAGCCCGTCGCTGCCCCCGCTCGACCCCGGCGCTGCCGAGGCGGGCGACACGCTGATCCGGGCGCTCGACCGCGTGCGCGCGCCGGTGGGCGTGGCCGAACAGCGCCAGCGCCACCAGCGCAACCGCCGCATGCTGGGCACCGCGACCACCGCCGCCGCCGTCCTCTTTGCCGGGGTCGCCGGCCTCTGGTGGTGGTATTTCGAGACCCGTCCGGCGCAGCCCGAGCCGCAGACGATCGCCACCGCCCCCGAGGCGGCGGCCCCTGCCGCCGTCCAAGCGCCCGCGCCGGCCCCGGAACCGGCCGCAGAACCGGCCGCCGAGGCCACGCCGGCGACCGAAGAAGCCGCCGCCCCCGACGCGGAGGCCGTCGCAGACAGCGCCGCCCCGACCCCGGCGGAGACCGTGGTGGAGGTTGAGCCGGCGGCCACGCCCGAAACCGCGCTCCAGACTGCGCCCGAGACTGCGCCCGAAGCCGGGCAACGCGCGCCCGTGGCTGCGGGGCCGGACGAACCAGCGCCCGCGCTGCCCGAACTTGCCCCCGCAATCGCCGCCAATCCGGCCCCCGATGCCGAGGTGGGCCGCCCCGGCGCCGCCAGCGAAAGCGCCGTGGCGCTGGCTCCGCCTGCCGCGCTGTCCGCGTCCGGCCCCGAAAGCTCCGACCGGCCCGCCCCGGCGCAGCCGGTACCGGCGGCCTTCGGCGCGCTTCAGCGTTTCGATGCGGACGGCAACATCATCGCCACCGCCGAGGGCGTGCGCACGCCGCAGGGCTTCCTGCTGATCGCCGGGCGCCCCGATGCCGCCCCGCCTGCGCGGCCCGCCGAAATCCAAGCCCTCGCCGCCGCCCTTGCGGCCGCCTCAGCCCCCGCCGCGACCGAACCGGCCGAGCCCGTCGAGGGGCTCGATGCCGCGGCAGCGCCCGCGCCGGCCGAGCCTGAACCTGCGGCCGAGTCCGTTCCGCAACCGCTCGACCCGGCGACGGCTGCCAAGCGTCCGGTGACGCGGCCCGCGGCGATTCAGCCGCCCGCACCCGAACCTGTCGTCCCCGAACCCGGCGCGACCGAACCTGCCACCTCCGAACCTTCCATCACGGCGCCAGACGATCAGGCCAGCGCCGCGCCACCCCCGCCGGACCCGGTCACCGCCGCGCGCCAGCCGCTGTCCCGGCCTGCGGCCATCGCCGCCGCCGCGCCGGTTGCCACACCCGAGACGGAACCGGCCCCGGTGGTGACGGCGTCCCGCTATGCCGTCGCCACCTCGCCCAGCCCGACGGCGCGGCCGAACCTCTTGAACCGCGCCGTGGAGCAGGCGCTGGCCGCCGCGCTGGCTGAAGCCGCCCCGGACGCCCCTGCCGAGGCCGCAGCCGAAGCCCCCGCCGACGTCGCCGACGCGCATGAGGAGCTGGACGAGCCCGAACCCGAAGCCCCCGCCCCCGACATCCCGACCACAGCCAATGTCGCCAAGAACGCAACCATCGCCAATGCCATCGACCTGGGCGAGTTGAGCCTGATCGGCATCGTCGGCTCGGCATCGCGGCAGCGCGCGCTGGTGCGGACTTCGAAGGGCCGCATCCTGACCGTCTCGGTCGGGGACAAGCTGGACGGCGGTAAGGTCTCCGGCATCGGCGACGGGCAACTGACCTACGTCAAGAACGGCAAGACCCACGTCCTGAAGATGACCAACAAGGGCTGAGCAGGGCTGGGTCGGGCTGGGTCGGACAAGGCAAAGGGGCGCACCGTTTCCCGGCGCTGCCCCCGCCCCCTCCCTCAGCTCGCCTTCAGGACGCCGCGCGCGATCTGGTCGGCCTCGATCGACTCGAAAAGCGCCTTGAAGTTGCCCTCGCCGAAACCGTCGTCGCCCTTCCGCTGGATGAACTCGAAGAAGATCGGGCCGATCACCGTCTTCGAGAAGATCTGGAGCAGGATCTTCGTCTCGCCGCCGTCCACCACGCCCTCGCCGTCGATCAGGACGCCGTGCTTGGCCATCCGCTCGACCGGCTCCTCGTGGCCCGCAACGCGCGTGTGGCTCATCTCGTAGTAGCTCATCGGCGGTTTCGGCATGAA
Source organism: Albidovulum sediminis (assembly GCF_025380365.1). Taxonomy (GTDB): domain Bacteria; phylum Pseudomonadota; class Alphaproteobacteria; order Rhodobacterales; family Rhodobacteraceae; genus Albidovulum; species Albidovulum sediminis. The sequence goes on along the minus strand of NZ_JAOCQF010000001.1, from coordinate 167,398 downwards.
GCGCAGCCCGCGGTCGTGGATCGCATCGGTTGCGGCGTAGATGTCCTCGGTCCCGACGGCGATATGCTGGATCCCCTCGCCCTTGTAGCGGCGCAGGTATTCGACGATCTGCCCGGTCTCGCCGCGATCCTCGTTGATCGGGATGCGGATGCGCCCGCAGGGCGAGGTCAGCGCGCGGGAATAGAGGCCGGTGAACTTGCCCTGGATGTCGAAGAAGCGGATCTCGCGGAAGTTGAACAGCCGCCCGTAGAAATCGAACCACTTGTCCATGTTGCCCTTGTGGACGTTGTGGGTCAGGTGGTCGAGGTAGTAGAACCCCACCCCCTCGGGCTTGGACTTCTGCAGCCAGTCGAATTCCTCGTTGTAGGGCGAGGTTTCGTAGTAGCGGTCGATGAAATAGATCAGCGACCCGCCAATGCCCTTGATCGCAGGCACGTTCATGGTCTTGTCGTCGCCCTCGTAGGGCTCGGCGCCCATGGCGACGGCATGGCGGAAGGCGTGGTCCGCATCGACGACGCGCCAGCCCATCGCGGGGGCGCAGGGCCCATGTTCGGCGACGAAGCGGGCGGCGAAACTTCCCGGTTCGGCGTTCAGGACATAGGTGATGTCGCCCTGCTGCCAAAGCTCGATCGCCTTCGTCCGGTGGCGGGCGACAAGCTCATAGCCCATGCGGGCGAAAATCTGCCGCAGCTCATCGGGCTCGGGATGGGCGAACTCGACGAATTCGAATCCGTCGGTGCCGGCGGGATTGGCCGCCGAGATCACCGATTTCGGGGCGGAATGCGGAAATGGACCCATGGGACAGACCTCCTGTGCGCGCTGACGACAGGGTAACGCGCAATTCACGCGAATATTGCGCGTATGTAATGAAAATTTCATGGGACTGCGCGAAGTCCGCGCGCTAGAGTGCAAACAAATGCAAAATTCACGCATCTCCCTGGATGAGACGGATTCGCGTCTCCTCGCCGCCCTGCAGCGCGATGCGCACCTGACCGCGCAGGAACTGGGCGAGGCGCTGAACCTCTCGGCCAGCCAGGCCGGCCGGCGGCGGCAGCGGCTCGAATCCGAGGGGCTCATCACCGGCTATGCCGCCCGGCTTGACCCGGCCCGGCTGGGGCTGACGGTGCAGGCCTTCGTGCAGGTGCAGATGGCGCGGCACGGGACCGAAACCGCCGCCGCCTTCTCCCGCCTCGTCGCGACGCGGAGCGAGGTCATATCGGCCTGGACACTGACCGGAGAGGCCGACTATCTGCTGCGCGTCTATTGCGAGGATCTGGCCGCGCTCAACCGCCTCATCCATCAGGTGCTGCTGACGCACCCGTCGGTGGCGCGGGTGCAAAGCCAGATCGTGATGGACCAGTTCAAGCCCGACGCCCCCCTGCCTGTCTGAGAGTTCGATGGAAGGTTTCCTGTTCCAGGCCACGCTCTACCTGATCACCATGGTGGTCGCGGTCCCCTTCGCCTCGCGGCTGGGGCTCGGGTCGGTGCTGGGCTACCTGGCTGCGGGCATCCTGATCGGACCGGTCCTGGGCCTTGTCGGGTCGGAGACGCAGGACCTTCAGCACTTCGCCGAATTCGGCGTGGTGATGATGCTGTTCCTGATCGGGCTGGAGCTTGAGCCGCGCGCGCTCTGGGCAATGCGCAGTCGGCTCCTGGGTCTGGGCGGCCTGCAGATCGTGCTGACCGCGGTCCTGGTGACTGCGGGCCTTGTGGCCTTCGACTACGACCTGCGCATCGCGATAGCGGTCGGGGTCACCCTGTCGCTGTCCTCGACCGCGATCGTGTTGCAGACGCTCTCGGAAAAGAAGCTGATGCAGACCGCGGGCGGGCGGAATGCCTTCGCGGTTCTCCTCATGCAGGACATCGCGGTCATCCCCATCCTTGCCCTTCTGCCGCTCCTGGCCCTGCCCGGCGCGCGCGCCATCGCACAGGCCGAAAGCGGCGGGGACCATGCCGCGATCAGCCTGATCGAAAGCCTGCCGGCCTGGGGCGTGACGCTTGTCACCCTCGGCGCGGTGGTGGCGACGGTCGCGGGCGGCCATTACCTCGTCCGCCCGCTCTACCGCTACGTCCACGCCGCCCGCCTGCGCGAGGTGCACACGGCCTTCGCGCTGATGATCGTCGCCTCCATCGCCTCGCTGATGCTGATGGTCGGGCTTTCCCCCGCGCTCGGCACCTTCCTTGCGGGCGTGGTCCTGGCCAACTCCGAGTTCCGGCACGAGCTTGAAAGCGACGTCGCCCCCTTCAAGGGACTGCTGCTGGGGCTTTTCTTCATCACCGTCGGCGCGGGGATCGACTTCGGCGTTCTCTTCGGCAAGCCGCTGACGATCATCGGGATGACGGTCGCGCTGATGCTGGCCAAGGGCGTTGTCCTCTTCCTCCTCTCGCTCGTCTTCCGCATCCGCGGGCGCAACCGCTGGCTCTTCACGCTCGGGCTGGCACAGGCGGGGGAATTCGGCTTCGTGTTGGTGGCCTTCAGCCTGAAGCAGCGCATCATCGGGGCGGATCTGGCGCAGACGCTGCTTCTGGTCATCGCGCTGTCGATGCTGCTGACGCCGCTCTTCTTCATCCTCTACGACGTGCTCGGACGCCGGCTGGCGGACGAGACCACCCCGCTCAAGGCGGACGAGATCGACGATCACCAACCCATCATCATCGCCGGCGTCGGGCGTTACGGGCAGGTCGTCAACCGGATGGTGACCAGTTCCGGCTTCAAGACCACGGTCATCGACCATGACCTGAAGACGATCCAGCTTCTGCGGCACTTCGGCTTCAAGGGCTATGTCGGCGACCCGACCCGGCCGGAACTGCTCAAGGCCGCGGGGCTCGATACCGCGCGCGTCCTGGTGGCCTGCCTCGACGACCGGGACGCGAACATCCAGATCGTCCGCTACGCCCGCAGGCAGCGCCCGGACCTGCACATCATCGCCCGCGCCCGCGACCGCGAACATGTCTACGAACTGTATCGCGCGGGGGCCGACGACATCGTCCGGGAACACTTCGACTCAAGCCTGAGGATGGGCCGATATGTTCTTGAGAACATGGGGCTTTCCGAATACGAGGCGCATGAACTTCAGGCCCTGTTCTACAAGCTCGACCGCGAGGCGGTCCGCGATCTCGCGGAACTGTGGAAACCCGGCGTGCCGAACGAAAGGAACCCGGAATACGTGGCCCGCGCCAAGGTTTTGAACCGCGATCTTGAAGCGACGCTGATGGCAAAGTTCGCCAAGGCGCGCGAACGCCGGACCGATCAGGAGCATCCCGAAAGCGAATGAAAAACGCGGCCCGCCCGGGGCCGCGTTCGGGGCAATATCAGGCTGCGATCAGGCCGCGCGCGACAGAAGGACGTCGTCCACCTTCTTCTGCGCGCCCGCCTCGTCGACGCCGGACACGGCGGCAACTTCGCGGGTCAGCCGCTCAAGCGCGGCTTCGTAAAGCTGACGCTCGGAATAGGACTGTTCGCGCTGGTCGTCGGTGCGGTGCAGGTCGCGCACCACCTCGGCGATCGACAGAAGGTCGCCGGAGTTGATCTTCTGCTCGTACTCCTGGGCGCGGCGCGACCACATGGCCCGCTTCACCTTCGCCTTGCCCTTCAGCGTCTCGAGCGCCTTGGTGACGACATCGGGCGTCGACAGCTGGCGCATCCCGATCTCGGTCGCCTTGTGCGTGGGCACGCGCAGCGTCATCTTGTCCTTCTCGAACGAGATCACGAAAAGTTCGAGCTTGAGGCCCGCGATTTCCTGCTCCTCGATCGAGATGATCCGGCCCACGCCATGCGCGGGATAGACAACGAAATCATCGGGCCGAAAATCGCTCTTCCTGGTCTTGGTCATGCAGTCATTCCTCGCAAAGGATCCCGCCTCGGTCGACAAATCCGTTCCGGCAGGCGGGTCGGATCAGGGCGTGGCTGTGGCGGTCAAAAAAACCTCCGCAGATCAGGTGTTCTGCGGGGCTTGGGGCATCCTCGATCTATTGTCACAGCAGTATAACAGAAAAAACCCCCCGAAAAAAGGGGATGCCACCCGGTAAAGGCCGGAAAGCGACGGTCATATTGTCGCTTCCAGACCTGCCCGAACCTCGAATCGGTTGGCTGATTCGGCGGCTCAGTCGCCGCTGCCGGCCGCTTCGGAGAAGTACTTGTCGCGCTTGCCCGGCTCACCGTCGCGCGCCTCGGCCTCGGGCAAGGGATCCTTGCGCTGGGTGATGACGGGCCACATTTCCGAGTACTTGCGATTGAACTCCACCCAGTCGTCCATGTCGGGCTCGGTGTCGGGCCGGATCGCGTCGGCGGGGCATTCGGGTTCGCAGACGCCGCAATCGATGCATTCATCCGGGTGGATGACCAGCATGTTCTCGCCTTCGTAGAAGCAGTCCACCGGACAGACCTCGACGCAGTCGGTGTACTTGCAGGCGATGCAGTTGTCGGTGACGACATAGGTCATGGCCGGACCCCGGGCTTGGAATTCAGTCGCTACCTAGCCCCAAGCCGGGGATCATTCAAGACCGCGCGCGCCGGAAAGACCGCCCTTCCCCGGAAGTGCCGCCGCAAGGGAAATCAGTCCGCGCCTTCAGGGCCCCCGGCCGCCGGAAGTTCGCCCAGATCGGCGTAAAGGAGACGCGCCTCGGCCGCCGGGCCGCGGCGGGTGCCGGGGGCGATCATCCGCACGACACGGACCTCGCCGCCCTGGGCAAACGTCAGCACGTCGCCGGGGCCGACGTCATGGGCGGGTTTCGAAATGCGCTGCCCGTTCACCCGCACCGCGCCCGCGGCCACGCGATCGGCCGCCAGCGTCCGGCTCTTGAAGAAGCGCGCCTGCCAGAGCCACTTGTCGATGCGGATGCGCCCGGCCTCCGCCATCGCTCAGATCTTGTCGCGCAGCCCCATGAGAGCCGCGGCAAACGGGTTGTCGGGGTCGATGCGGTCGTTCTTCTGCGGCCGGGACTCGAAGCTGCGGGGCTTGTCGTCGCGCCGCGCGTCCTTGTCGCGGTTGTGCGGCTTGCCCTTGCCGGGCTTGCCGCCGCGGTCGCCGTGACGGTCGCCGCCGCGGGCGGACTTGTCCTTGTCGCCCCGCTCTCCGCCCCGTTCCCCGCCCTTGCCGCCGTCATGCCGCGCGGGCTTCTCGGGACGTGGGCCGCGTTCGCCCTGCTGGTCCGCGCGGGGCTCGCCCCGCCGTTCCGGGCGCGGGTGGCGCGGGGCGCGCTGCTTCGGCGCCCAGGTGAAGGTGAAGAACACCTCGGTCTCGGTCACCGTCTGCATCGCCGCCTCGCCTTCTGGGATGGGGTTCGCCCCCTCTCCCTCGGCGGGCGCCGCAACCTCGGTGCGCACCTTCTCGCGTTCGCCGCGCTCGCCCTTGTAGCCGAGCCCCGCCATCAGGTCGGCGAACTGTTCAAGCGTCATGCCGGTGATCGACAGCATGTCGGCCGTCGCCTCGAAGCCCGCGCGGCTGTCCTGCGTGCGCAGGAGGTCGGCCAGCCGCTCCAGCATGTCGATGCGGATCGCCCGCGCGCCCGCGGGGTGATAACCCGAGAGCGTGTAGTAGTCCTTCGGCACGTCGGGCAGGTTCGGGATGGTCACGAGGCCCGGCGGAGGGCTTTCGGGAAACTCGTCGAGCCCGCGGGCAAGCGAGGACAGGACCAGCCGCAGCCGCGTCGGCGCGGGCTTCAGCAGCGCGGGCTGGAAGATCGTGTACTGGCCGAACCGAACGCCGTGCTTGCGCAACGCACCGCGCGCCTCCTGGTCGAGCGACTTGACGTCCTCGGCCACGGTCTCTCGCGGGAGAACGCCCAGGTTCTCGACCAGCCGGAAGGCGAAGCCGCGGGCAAGCCCGGTCAGCGCCTCGTCGCGGCTGAGGTTGAGAAGCGGCTCGAACTGCGTGGCCACCTTCCGGTCGATGAAATGCTGAAGCCTGCGGCGCACCTTTTCGGCGACGTCAAAGCCCGCCTCCTCGTCCACGAAGGGCTCGACCTGGGGCTTCATCGCGTCCGCGCCCTTGACGAGCTTGCCGACCGCGTGCGTGCCCCACATGAGGCCACCCTGCTCGGTGAAGTCCAGCTCGGTGTCGGGCGCGTTGTAGAAGCGGTCCGCGCGCAGATGAAACTCGGGCCGGAGCGATTCGTAGGCCGCCTGTCGCAGCGTCTTCGCCTCGTCTGGCGTGGCGGACGCGTCCTGGCGGAAACGGAACCCTTCCAACCGGCCGACGAACTCGCCCTCGACCGTCACCTCGCCCTTGTCGTTCACCTCGGCCACAAGGCTCTCCTTCTGCTTGAGCCGGCGGAGAAGAACGGATGTCCGCCGGTCCACAAATCGCTGTGTCAGCGCGCCGTGCAGCGCATCCGACAGGCGGTCTTCTACAGCGCGCGTCTCGCCGCGCCAATGGGATTCATCATCGACCCAGCCCGAGCGTTGCGCGATGTAGGTCCATGTCCGGACATAGGCGAGGCGTTTCGACAGCGTGTCGATGTCGCCCTGCGTCCGGTCGATGCGCGCGATCTGCTGGGCCAGCCAGTCCGAGGGGACATGCCCCTGGTCCTGCAGGAAGCCGAAGATCCGGTCGAGAAGCGAGACATGCTCGCCCGACGAAATGGAGCGGAAATCAGGGATGCGGCAGACGTCCCAGAGGAGCCGGACATCGCGCGGCCCCTGCACGCGGCGGCGGATGTCGGGCAGGTCGGCAAGCGCCTTGAACGCGCGCAGGTCGTCCGCCTCGCGCCCGCGCACCAGCCATTCGTTCGCGGGCGCGGCCTCGAGCGCGGCGATGAGTCGGTCGGCGGTGCCGAAGTCAAGGTCGGGGTTGCGCCACTGCAGACGGTCGATGGGGCGGAAGCGGTGGTTTTCCAGCGCCTCGACAAGGTCTTCGTCGAAGGGCCGCGCCTCGCCGGTGACGCCGAAGGTGCCGGGCTGCATGTAGCGCCCGGCGCGACCGGCGATCTGGCCCATCTCATGCGGGAAAAGCGACCGCATCCGGTGGCCGTCGAACTTGGCCGTGGCGGAAAAGGCCACGTGGCCGATGTCGAGGTTCAGCCCCATGCCGATGGCGTCGGTGGCGACGATGAAATCCACGTCGCCGTTCTGGTAAAGCGCCACCTGGGCGTTGCGGGTGCGCGGGCTGAGCGCCCCCATGACGACCGCGCAGCCGCCCCTCTGGCGGCGGATCAGTTCGGCGATGGCATACAGATTTTCAACAGAAAAGCTGATCAGGGCCGATCTTGCGGGCAGGCGGCTTATCTTTTTCGAACCTGTATAGCTCAGCGCCGAAAACCGCTCGCGGCGCAGGAACTGCGCCTTCGGCACCAGCGCCGCGATCGCCGGGCGCATGGTTTCCGATCCCAGCAGCAGCGTCTCGTGCAGGCCCCGCGCCCTGAGCAGGCGGTCGGTGAAGATGTGGCCGCGCTCGGGGTCGGCGCAAAGCTGGATCTCGTCCACGGCGACGAAGTCCGCGCCGATCTCCTGCGGCATCGCCTCGGTCGTGCAGACCCAGTACTGCGCGCGTTCGGGGACGATGCGCTCCTCGCCGGTCACGAGGGCGACGACCGACGGGCCGCGCAGCGCCACGATGCGGTCGTAGACCTCGCGCGCAAGCAGGCGCAGCGGCAGGCCGATCACGCCGGTCCGGTGCGCCAGCATCCGTTCGATGGCATAATGCGTCTTGCCGGTGTTGGTCGGCCCGAGGACCGCCGCGATCCTCGCCTGCGCGTTCATCTGGGCCACTCCTAAAGCTCGGTGCCCGAGCTTTCCTGCTCAAGTCGGTCGAGCGCCTGCCTTATCCCGTCCTGGTGCGGATGTATAGCAAGCGAGGCCGCATAGGCGCGTTGTGCCTGATCCGTCTTGCCGCTCGCCTCGAGGATCATGCCAAGTCCGGCAAGCGCCCCGAAGTGGCGCGGGTTGAGGGCCAGCGCATGCTGGATGTCCACCAGCGAGGGCCCGAAGTAGCCGGCGTGGAAATAGGCGGTGGCGCGCGCGTTCCAGCCTTCGGCAAATTCGGGCGCCTGGTCGATCAGCGCGGTCAGATGCTCGATCGCGGCGGGGAAATCGCCAATGGCCAGTGCGTCCTGCCCGCGCTGAAGCAGCAGATCCATCGCCGGCGACCCGGATTTCGACCATTCGCGCAGGATGTCGGCCTGCGCGCGCGGCCAGTCGGCATTCTCGGGATCGGCGAGTTCCGCATAAAGCCGGTCCATGTCCGCGTCCTGCGCCGCAAGCGGGCCGGCGACCATCAACAAGACGGTAACTGCCGTAGCGATAGGTTTGAGAATTGGCCGAAGATTGCGCATAACGTGAATGTAATCGAACCGCGCCGGAAATCGAGTGCCCCGGCAGTCACAATTGGAGGAACGGATGAGCGAAGTAATCAACGCCGCGGTCGAGGCGCTGAACGGCAAGCTGGGCGGCGGCTTTTCGGGCGTCGCGAAGTTCGTGATCGAGGGTGAGGGCGCGATCATGGTCGACGGCACCGGCGCCCGCGCGGGCGACGAGGCCGCCGACGTCACCCTGACCGCCAGCGCCGAGACATTCCGGGGGATGCTGGCCGGCGACGTGAATCCGACCGCCGCCTTCATGACCGGCAAGCTGTCGGTCGATGGCGACATGGGCCTTGCCATGCAGCTGGGCGCCGCACTGGCCTGAAGAAAGGGGCCCGAGGATGGAGGCCGCACCGCTTTTTGCCGATGTCGCCCGCGCGCCTGAGGGGGCGCGGACGGTCTGGACCCGGGCGCAGGACGGAGTCCGCCTGCGCCTGGCCTACTGGGCGGGCGGCGCGAAGGGGACGGTGCTGATCTTTCCCGGCCGCACCGAATACATCGAGAAATACGGGCCCGCGATCGCGCGCCTGACGGCGGCGGGCCATGCCTGCCTTGTCATCGACTGGCGCGGACAGGGCCTGTCGGACCGGATCATCGCCGACCCGATGAGCGGGCATGTCCATGAATTCGTGGACTATCAGTCGGACGTGGCGGCGCTGCTCCATCTGGCCGCGACCCTCGATGCACCGGGGCCCTACCACCTTCTCGCCCATTCCATGGGCGGTTGCATCGGCCTCAGGGCGCTGCACGCGGGCCTGCCGGTGCGTTCGGCGGCGCTGACCGCGCCGATGTGGGGCATCCGAATCCACCCCGCGCTCCGACCCACGGCCTGGGCGCTGACCACGGCCGCGCGCACCGTCCGGCAGGGCCACCGCTATGCGCCCGGCACCTCGTCCGCGGCCTATGTGCTGGCGGCGCCGTTCGAGGACAATTTCCTCACCCGCGACCGGACGATGTGGGAATTCATGCGCACCCAGGCGCGGACGCATCCCGAACTGGGCCTGGGCGGGCCGTCGCTGCACTGGCTGAACGAGGCGCTGGCCGAAACCCGGCTGCTGCGCGCCCGGCCGGCCCCCGCCGTTCCCTGCTACGCCGCCGTCGGCACGCGGGAACGGATCGTCGACCCGGTGGCAATCGATTCGCTGATGGGCACCTGGCCGGGCGGGCGGCTCGATCTCTTTTCGGGCGCGGAGCACGAGATCCTGATGGAACTGCCCGAGGTGCGCGACACCTTCCTTGACCGCGCGCTGGCGCTTTTCGCCGAGAGCGGCGGCTGACGGGCTCAGGGCAGAAGCACGATCTTGGTGAAGCCTTCGCGCAGCGCGGCCGACCACGCCTCGCTCATGGCGCGGAAATCGTCGTCGCCCGCCTCGATCCGGCGCACATGGCTGACGCGGCAGGCGTCGCGCTCGATGATGGCAAGGTCGAGCGGCATCCCCACCGAAAGGTTGGACCGGAGCGTCGAGTCCATCGACAGCAGCACCGCCTTCTGCCCGTCGGCAAGCGAGGTTTCGGGCCGCACGATCCGGTCGAGGATGGGCTTGCCGTACTTGTGTTCGCCGATCTGGAGAAAGGGCGTGTCCTCGGTCGCCTCGATGAAGTTGCCTTCGGGATAGATCAGGAACATCCGCATCACCCCGCCCCGCCGCTGGCCCGCGACGATCATCGAGGCCTGCCCGAAGCTGCCGTTGGTGTGAAGCCGGCGGTCCATCGCCTCGCGCACGGACCAGAGCGTGGCGCCGATCATCTCCGCCACCTTGAGGAGCGAGGGGGCCAGCAGGATCGAGGTGTCGGCCGTCGCCTCGGGGTCCTCGATCGCCTCCTGCAGGCGCGCGATGGTGGCCTGCGTCACCGACAGGCTGCCCGCTGTAAGGATGACGATCACGCGTTCGTCCGGCACCTCGAAGCGGAACATCTTGCGGTAGGAGGAGATGTGATCGATCCCGGCGTTGGTGCGGGTGTCGGACAGAAGCACCATGCCCTCGTTCAGCAACAACCCCACCGCATAGGTCATGTTCGCCCCCCCTTTCGTCCGGACGCGCCACACTAGGGCGGCGGCCGCCGGGCCGCAACCGGGGTGCGGAAATCTCCTGCCCGCCCTTGCGGTTGCCGGTGCGGATGATCATTGTCGGGGCGCGATGACCGAAGGAGAGACCGATGCCGATCCGCCTGCCCCGCCCCGTCTTCGACGCCAACGCCGCCGCCGGAGGGCTGGGCGACCTGCCGGAATGGGACCTGAGCGATCTTTACGCCGCCCCCGACGCGCCCGAGGTGAAGCGCGACCTGGACTGGCTTGAGGGGGCCTGCGCCGTTTTCGCGGCCGATTACGAGGGCAAGCTGGCCACGCTCGACGGTGCTGCCATGCTCGACTGCATCCGACGTTACGAGCGGATCGAGGCGGTCGCGGGTCGGCTCATGTCCTATGCGGGGCTGCGTTATTACCAGAACACCGTGGACGCGGGCCGTGCCAAGTTCATGTCGGACTGCCAGGACCGCATCACCACGATGACCACGCCGCTGGTGTTCTTCAGCCTCGAGTTCAACCGGATCGAAGACGCGCGCTACGCCGAGGTCTTCGCCGCCTCGCCCGAGATCGCGCGCTACAAGCCGGTCTTCGACCGCATGCGCGCGATGAAGCCGCATCAGCTCTCGGACGAGCTGGAGCGGTTCCTGCACGACCAGTCGTCGGTCGGCGCCTCGGCCTGGAACAAGCTTTTCGACGAGACGCTGGCGGGGCTGACCTTCACGCCCGAGGGGACGGCGGAGCCGCTGAACCTCGAGGCGACGCTGAACCTTCTGTCCGAGCAGGAGCGCCCCCGGCGCGAGGCCGGCGCACGCGCGTTGGCCGAGGTGTTCGGCCGCAACGTCAAGCTGTTCGCCCGCGTCCACAACACGCTGGCGAAGGACAAGGAGATCGAGGACCGCTGGCGCAAGATGCCCAGCGCGCAGCATGCCCGGCACCTGTCGAACCATGTCGAACCCGAGGTGGTCGAGGCGCTGAGGAATGCCGTGGTCGCCGCCTATCCGAAGCTTTCGCACCGCTACTATCGCCTCAAGGCGAAGTGGATGGGGCTGGAAAAGCTCCAGGTCTGGGACCGCAACGCCCCCCTGCCGATCGAGGAAAAGAAGATCGTCGGCTGGGACGAGGCGCGGGAAACGGTGATGCAGGCCTATGCGGGCTTCGCGCCCGAGATGGCCAAGCTGGCCGAGCCCTTCTTCGACCGGGGCTGGATCGACGCGGGCGTGAAGCCCGGCAAGGCGCCCGGCGCCTTCGCCCACCCGACCGTGACCGAGGTGCATCCCTACGTGATGCTCAACTACCTCGGCAAGCCGCGCGACGTGATGACGCTGGCGCACGAGCTTGGCCACGGCGTCCATCAGCGGCTCGCCGCGCCGCAGGGCGAGATGCTGGCCTCCACCCCCCTGACGGTCGCCGAAACCGCAAGCGTCTTCGGCGAGATGCTGACGTTCCGCAAGCTGCTGGCGCAGGCGAAGATGCCTGCCGAGCGCAAGGTGCTGCTGGCCGGCAAGGTCGAGGACATGATCAACACGGTCGTCCGCCAGATCGCCTTCTACGACTTCGAATGCAAGCTGCATGCCGCCCGGCGCGAGGGCGAGCTGACGCCCGAGGACATCGGCCGGCTCTGGATGAGCGTGCAGGGCGAAAGCCTGGGCGACGCGTTCGAGTTCATGGACGGCTATGAGACGTTCTGGGCCTACATCCCGCACTTCGTCCATTCGCCCTTCTACGTCTACGCCTATGCCTTCGGCGACGGGTTGGTGAACGCGCTTTATGCGGTCTACGAGGAAGGGTTGCCGGACTTCCAGGCGAAGTATTTCGACATGCTGAAGGCAGGCGGGTCCAAGCACCACAAGGAGTTGCTGGCCCCCTTCGGTCTGGATGCCAGCGACCCGAAGTTCTGGGACAAGGGCCTGAGCATGATCGCCGGAATGATCGACGAGCTGGAGGCGATGGAAGGGTGAGACCTGGCCGGGCGGCGGCGCCCGGCACATCCGCCACGTGGCGGACACTTACCTCAGCCGGTATTGCTCCAGGTCCGCGGGAAGTGTCGGCCGTTCCTGAAGCACGACAGTCGCCTCCATCTGCTCACCCTCGCGCTGCCATGTCACCGTCACCTCCTGTCCGACCGTCAGGCCCCTGACCAGTTGCAGGGTCGAGGCCAGGTCCGTGACGCGGACGCCATCGACGTGGGTGATGATGTCACCGCCGATAAGGTATTGCGTCCCGCCCCAGATCACCGGCCAATCGCCGCCTTGCAGACCGGCGCGATCCGCGGCGCTTCCGGGTTCGACCGTTTCGACGAGGAAGCCCGAACTGTCGATCCACTGCTCGAACGGCACCCCGAGGATCATGAGGATGGGTGGCGTCACCATCTTGCCCTAAAGCCCGTGCCAAGCGCGCGCAACCGCACCGTTTTCGGCAAGTTCGCCCAGCACCGGGGCAAGAACCTCTCCGGGGATAGCAAAGCCCACGTTGTCCGCCGTCTCGCCGTGTATGGATCGGCTGACCATGCCCAGAACGCGACCGCAATCGTCAAGAAGCGGCCCGCCCGAGTTTCCGGGGTTGACCGCCGCGTCGGTCTGGATCATCGGGCTCAGCCAATCCCAGGTTGTCCGCGGAATGACGCGTCCGGTGCCGGCGACGATGCCCTCGGAGATGCTCTTGCCGAGGCCAAGCGGGAACCCGATGGTGAACGCCTGCTGACCGACGCTGAGCATGTCCGCCCCGACGATCTCGAGGCCCTGCCTTTCGTCCGGGGCGAAAGCCCGCTCAAGCAGCGCGATATCCAGAAGCGGGTCGCTGCCCACCACCATCGCATCCCAGGCGCCTTCTTCATCATAGATGATGACGTTCTGGGCATCGGCGACGACGTGATAGTTGGTCGCAACCCTGCCGTCCTGCAGATAGAAGCCGGACCCGAAACTCGGCAGAACGCGCCCCGCGACGCGAAACCGGTCTATCGTCAACGAAAACACCTCAACGACCGAAGGTGCTGCGCGTTCATAGACCTCTTGCGCCGAAAGACCACAGTGCGACGCCTCGGCAGAAGCCGCAGCGCCCTGAAACCCGGCCAGAGCCAGCGCCAAGGCAAGACAGATCGCTGGATTTCCCGACATGAGCAGATCCCCCCGCAAACCCTTGGCTTTTATCACTCGCAAAGCGGGCAAGCGTCCTTGATCGACGTCAAATCAGGTGGCCCGACGGTCCGCGTCCGGCGCGGTCCCCAATCTCAGGCCCGCACCCCGCCCGGCGAGAGGCGGCCGACGTCATACCCCGTCGCGGCGATGCGGGCGAGGACGTCGTCGATCATGTCGGGGGCGCCCGCGTTCACGCAGTTGAGCTTGAGGAACCAGTAAAGGTAGGCTGCGAAGGGCCATGGGGTAAGCCGCGCCCGGGCGATGGCGGCGTCGAGGTCGAACGCCTCGCGCACCGTCACCGCCGCGTGGTGGAAATCGGAGGGGCCGCACAGGACCGACGGAACACGGTGCATCAGGCTTTCGAGCCCGACGGCCGAGTTGATCGTGACCGTTACGCGCGCGGCGGACAGGATGTCGTGGATATTGGCCTGCGTCACCTGCACGCGCGGGTCGCCTGCGGCCCGGTTGACCAGCGCCGCCGTCTCCGGGCTGTCGTCGCGCGGATGCGGCTTGATCAGGATGGGCGAGGTATCGTGGCGCGCCAGCAGCGCGTCGATCATCGCGGCGCGTCCGACATGGGCGCCGGCGTCGGCATCGCCCTTCTGCAGGAATACGGCGATGGCGCCCTTCGGGAATGCCTCCGCCGCGCCGGGCTGCGGATAGCGCGACACCCTTTCCCCGATCCGGCGGCGGCGAAGCCCGTTGAAGAACGCCTGCGCCGCGACGGGGTCGACGGTGGCGGGATCGAAGGCCTTCGCCCCGATCGAGGAGTGCCGGCGCACGCCTTGCGGATCCAGATACCAGAACGGCGCGATATAGGCCGAGGCGGTGTTGAGCACGCGCGGATGGCGAAAATCGCCGTGGTTGACGATGTGGAAATCCTCGTCGCCGGCGATCCGGTCCAGGAAGCCCTGCCGTTCGAGGGCGTCGACGCGCACGCGCAGACGCCGCGCCTCAAGCCCCTCGCGCAGCTTGTGGAAATAGGGCGCGATGTGTTCCTGTCCGAGAAGGAGCGCAACCGGAAGGTGAAGAACAATACCTGGCCTCGACATGCCGCGACACTAGCAGGAAACGCGCCACGATCAACGCGCGCCCGCAGCCCCGCCGTTCAGGCGACCAGAACGCTTTCCAGATGCCCTGCCAGATCGGCAAGCGGCACCTTGACCAGATCCTTGGCCAGTTCGGCAGACACCGCCGCGCGCGGGCCCGAACCGATCCTGGTTCTCAGCACGCCCAGCATCTTCGGCGGCGCGACGAGGATCAGCCGGTCGGGCGAAAGCTCGCGCCACTCCTGCTCCAACGCCTCCGACAAGTGCCGGGCGAAGCGGTCGCGCCCCATCTCGTCGGCGGTGGCGCCGGCTTCGTAGCCGTGCCGTCCCGCGGCTCCGCCGGAACCCCGGCCGGGCCGGTCGTCGTAGGTGATCGTATCCTCTGCGAACTGTGCGACGGACAGCACCGCGCACTCGCTCAACCCCTTGCCCACGCCTTCGTTCAGGACGAAGCGCGCGTTCTCGTCATCGGCGACGACGACAAGCGTGCGAACAGGTCTCATGGCCATTCTCCCCACTGCTACCGAAAAGAATGATACAGCCTTGACCCGGCGGCAACCTTGATCCGCCTCAATACCCGAGCGTCATTTCGCCCTCGAATACCCGGTCGATCATCGCCTGCGTCCCCCGCGCATCCTCGAGCGACCAGGGATAGGCGGCGCCGTCGCGGATGCGGCGCCCGAACGCCTCGACCTGGTTGCGGTACTGGCGCGCGCCGGGGAAGCGTTCGACGTGATCGGGCTGGCCGGGGCGAAACATGTGCACCCGCGCCTCGCCGAAAAGGCCGGCGTTGAAGGGCGCGGTCAGGCGGATCAGGCCCGCCTCGCCCTGGAAGACCACCTCCTGCCGGGCGGGCAGGCGCATCGAGGTCATCGCCGTGTAGGTGAAGCGGCCGCCGGGACCCTCCATGTCTGCGACAACCTGCGCGAAGACGTCGACGCCGTTTTCCCGCACGATGCGTGACCGCAGCGCCACCGGCTCCCCCCCCGTCACCCAGCGGACCGAACCATAGGCGTAGACGCCGATGTCGGGGATCGAGCCGCCGCCGGTTTCGGGGCGGTTGCGGATGTTGCCGGGGTCGGCGCGGTTGTCGTAGCTGAAGGCGGCGTCGGCGTGCAGGATGCGCCCGATCGCGCCCTCGGCCACCAGTTGCTGCGTCCGCTGCCACTGCGGATGATGGACGATCATGTAGGCCTCGGTCGCAAAAAGACCGGTCCGGTCGCGCAGCGCGATCAGCGGGTCGATCTCGGCCGCGCGAAGCGCGATCGGCTTTTCGGTCAGCACATGCTTGCCCGCCTCCATCGCCTTCCGGGTCCATTCGACGTGCAGGTGATTGGGCAGCGGGATGTAGACCGCGTCCACCCCGGGGTCGGCCAGAAGCGCCTCATAGCTCGCGTGCACCTTCAGGTCGGGGCAGAAGGCGCGAAACCCCTCGGCCTTCGCGGGGTCGGAGGTGGCGAGCGCCAGAAGGCGCGCGCCCTCGGCCTCATGGATGGCGCGCGCCATGTGCTCGCGCGCGAATTTCGCCGCGCCGAGGATACCCCAGTTGACCGTTTTCATGACCGCCTCCGCTGAACCCGGCGGCAGGTTAGGCGGCTTTGACCGTTAGCGCAATCGCCGCCCTAGCCGGCGCCGGTGCCGCGCCCCTGTCGCCACTGCCAGAACGCGACGACAAGGCCCGCGAGATAAAGGACATCGAGCGTGAACAGCGTGACCCAGGGGTAGGTCACCAGCGCGGCGAAGACCGCGATGACGGCGACAAGGACGTAGCGCGCGTGATCCGCCCGGACCTTCGCCGCCTTGAGCGAGGGGGTCGGCAGGCGGCTGATCATCAGCCCGGCGACGACGAACATGTAGGCGCTGATCGCCTCTCGCGGGATGACCGGCCAGCCGGGGACGGCCTTGGTGGCGAAGATCGGGAACAGCACCAGAAGCGCCCCGGCCGGCGCGGGCACCCCGGTGAAGAACCGCTTGTCGCCGCCCTCGGCGGTCTTGATCCCGACGTTGAAGCGCGCCAGCCGCATGACGCAGCAGATGGCGTAGACGAGAACCGCGATCCAGCCGGCGCCGCGCGGCTCGCTCAGCGTCCAGGCGTAGAGCGTCAGCGCCGGGGCAACGCCGAAGTTGAGGAAATCGGCCAGCGAATCCAGTTCCGCCCCGAGGTCGCTTTCGCTTTTCAGCGCGCGGGCCAGGCGGCCGTCGATCCCGTCCAGCACCGCGGCCAGCACGATCAGCGCGACCGCGTATTCGATGCTGCCCTGGAAGGCAAAGCGGATCGCGGTCAGCCCCGCGCAGATCGCCGTCAGCGTCACGAGGTTCGGGATCAGCTGGAACAGCGGCAGTTCGGTCTTCTGCGACCGGGGCGCGCGGGCCATGCGCTCAGTCCCGCCGCTGGCCGCCGGGGCGCGCGGCGCCGGTCAGGTCGGCGATCACCGTTTCCCCCGCAATCATGGTCTGGCCCAGCGCCACCAGCGGCTCCACCCCCTCCGGCAAGTAGACGTCCACGCGCGATCCGAAGCGGATCAGCCCGAAACGTTCGCCCACGTCCAGCCGCCGCCCCTTCTCGACAAAGCAGACGATGCGGCGCGCGACCAGCCCCGCGATCTGCACGAAGGCAACGGTGCGGCCGTCCGCCATCTCGATCGCAAGGCTCATCCGTTCGTTGTCCTCGCTCGCCTTGTCGAGCGAGGCGTTGAGGAACTTGCCCGGCCGGTAGGCCACGGCCGAGACGGTGCCCGGCACCGGCGCGCGGTTCACATGGCAGTTGAACACGTTCATGAAGACCGACACCCGCAGGAGCGGCACCGCGGGCAACCCAAGTTCGGCCGGCGGCACCGCCGGCTCGATCAGCGACACGACGCCGTCGGCGGGGCTGACCACCAGCCCCTCACTGAGCGGCACGACGCGGACGGGGTCGCGGAAGAAGTAGTAGCACCAGACGGTCAGGCCGAGCCCGATCCAGCCCAGCGGTTGCCAGATCAGCCACAGCACGACCGTGGCGGCTGCGAAGGCGGCGACGAACTTGCGCCCCTCGGGGTGCATCGGTTTGATCACCGTGCCGATCATCGTCATCTTGGCTCTCCGCGTCGGTTCCTGCCCAAAGGTGCATACCCGCAGCGCGGGCGATGTCAACCGCGGGGTCGCGCGGCGGCCGTCGCGGCAAGGCGCGCTCAGGTCGCGATCAGCGCCGCCACCCGCGCGTTGAAGTCATCGCCGCGCTGCTCGAAATCCTTGTACTGGTCGAAGCTTGCGGCCGCCGGCGCCAGAAGCACGGTCTCGCCCGGCTCTGCCTCCGCCGCCGCGCGGGCCACCGCGCGTTCCATTGTCTCGCAGATCTCGTGCGGCAGATCGCCAAGCTGCAGCGCGAAGTCGCGCGCGGAATGGCCGATCAGATAGGCCTTGACGACCGAGCCGAGATGGGGCGCCAGCGCGGCGATGCCGCCTTCCTTGCCGAGGCCGCCCGCGATCCAGCGGATGCGGTCGAAGGCCTGAAGCGCCTTGGCCGCGCTGTCGGCGTTGGTGGCCTTGCTGTCGTTGACGAAACGCACGCCGCCCCGTTCGCCCACGGTCTGGGACCGGTGCGGCAGGCCCCGGAACGAGGCCAGCGCCTCCTCTATCACGCGCGGCGCAAGGCCCAGCGCGCGCGCCGCGGCATAGGCCGCGCAGGCGTTCTGGTGGTTGTGCGCGCCCGGCAGCCCCGGCATCGCGCGCAGGTCGATCGACGCCACCTGCCGCCCCTTGCGCCATTCGGCAAGGAACCCCTTGCGCGCGAAGACCGACCAGCCCGGCCCGTCGAGCTTCTGGCCCGAGGAGATGCGGATCACCCGGTCGTCGGCCGCGCCCTGCGCCATCTGGTTGGCGAGGAAGCGGCCCTCCACCTCGTCCACGCCGATCACCGCGCGGTCGGGGGCACCTTCCGCGAACAGCCGCCGCTTGGCCGCGAAATAGCCGCCCATGCCGCCGTGACGGTCGAGGTGGTCGGGCGAAAGGTTGGTGAAGACGGCGACATCGGGGGTCAGCGCGCGGGCAAGGTCGGTCTGGTAGGACGACAGCTCCAGCACCACCACATCGCCGTCCTGCGGCGGGTCGATGTCGAAGACGCCGCGGCCGATGTTGCCCGCCATCTGCGTCGGACGGCCCGCCGCCTGAAGGATGTGGTGGATCAGCGCGGTTGTCGTCGACTTCCCGTTCGACCCGGTCACGGCGACCACACGCGGCGCCACCGCCATGTCGTCCCAGTCCGGGGTCGCGAACGAGCGGAAGAAAAGACCGATGTCGTTGTCGACCGGCACGCCCGCCGCCATCGCGCGGGCGATCAGGCGGTTCGGCTCTGGGTACAGATGCGGGATGCCCGGAGACACCACCAGGGCCGCGACATCGTCCCAGGCGGCGCCCCGCGTCAGGTCGAAAAGCGTGAAGCCCGCGGCCTCGGCCCGCGCGCGCGCCTCGGGGCTGTCGTCCCACAAAAGCGGCTCGGCCCCGCCCGCGGCAAGCGCGCGCGCGACGGCAAGGCCCGACCGGCCCAGCCCCAGCACCGCCACGCGGGCCCCCGCATATCCGCCGACCGGAATCATCGCATCCCCCGGAAAATCCCCGCCGCGACATTGCCCCGAGCCCGCAGCGGGGGCAAGCCGGGCCTTTCCCCGCACTGTTAGCGCCAAACGTGGCAGGCTGTCGCAACCTCTTTCTGCAGGTGCAAAATTTGCGCAACATTCTTGTGAGAGGGGCAGCCCGACGATAATCATTTCACGACCGCGCAGGCGGGCATCGAGGAGGAGGCGACCCCCGTGAGCTATCAGGAAACCTACGCCCGCTGGAAGTCCGACCCGGAGGCTTTCTGGATGGAGGCCGCCGAGGCGATCGACTGGGTCGAGAAGCCCAGCCGCGCCCTGTTCGCCGAGCGAGCGCCGATCTACGAATGGTTCGCGGATGCGAAGGTCAACACCTGCTGGAACGCGGTCGACCGCCATGTCGAGGCCGGGCGCGGCAACCAGCTGGCCATCATCCACGACAGCCCGATCACCCATTCGACCAAGGGCATCACCTACCGCGAACTGCGCGACCGCGTCGCCTCGCTTGCCGGGGCGCTGCGCGCCAAGGGGATCGAGAAGGGCGACCGCGTCATCATCTACATGCCGATGGTGCCCGAGGCGCTGGAGGCGATGCTGGCCTGCGCCCGCCTCGGCGCGATCCATTCCGTCGTCTTCGGCGGCTTTGCCGCGCATGAGCTTGCGGTCAGGATCGACGACGCGAAGCCGAAGGCGATCATCGCGGCGTCCTGCGGGCTCGAACCGGGGCGGGTCGTCCACTACAAGCCGCTGGTCGACGCCGCGATCGAGCAGGCAAGCCACAAGCCGCTCTTCACCGTCATCTTCCAGCGCGAGCAGGAAGTGGCCAAGCTGATCGAGGGGCGCGACTTCGCCTGGCATTCGTTCCAGTACGGGGTACAGCCGGCCGAATGCGTGCCGGTCGAGGGCAACCACCCGGCCTATGTCCTTTACACCTCGGGCACGACCGGGGCGCCGAAGGGCGTGGTGCGGCCGACCGCGGGGCATCTCGTCGCGCTCAACTGGTCGATGCGGGCGGTCTACAACGTCGGCGCGGGCGATGTCTTCTGGGCGGCCTCGGACGTGGGCTGGGTCGTCGGCCACAGCTATATCTGCTACGGACCGCTGATCGCAGGCTGCACGACGATCGTCTTCGAGGGCAAGCCGGTGGGCACGCCGGACGCGGGCACCTTCTGGCGCGTGATCCAGAACCACAAGGTGAAGTCCTTCTTCACCGCGCCGACCGCGCTGCGTGCGATCAAGCGCGAGGATCCGCAGGGCAGGCTGATCGGGGACTACAACCTGAAAAGCCTGCAGGCGCTCTACCTCGCCGGCGAGCGTGCGGACCCCGACACGATCCAGTGGGCGCAACGGCACCTGAACGTGCCGGTGATCGACCACTGGTGGCAGACCGAGACAGGCTGGGCGATCGCCGCCAACCCGCTCGGGATCGAGGAACTGCCGGTCAAGATCGGCTCCCCCTCGGTGCCGATGCCGGGCTATGACGTGCAGGTCCTGGACGAGGGCGGCCACCCTGTCGCGCCCGGCACGCTTGGCGCCATCGCGGTGAAGCTGCCGCTGCCGCCCGGCACGCTGCCGACGCTGTGGAACGCCGAAGACCGCTTCCGCAAGTCCTACCTCAACCACTTCCCCGGCTATTACGAGACGGGCGATGCGGGCTACATCGACGCGGACGGATACCTCTACATCATGGCGCGCACCGATGACGTCATCAACGTCGCGGGCCATCGCCTGTCGACCGGCGCGATGGAGGAGGTGCTGGCGGGCCACCCGGATGTCGCCGAATGCGCCGTCATCGGCATCGCGGACGAGTTGAAGGGGCAGTTGCCGATGGGGTTCCTGTGCCTGAACAAGGGCACGAACCGCCCGCCGGAGGAGGTCGTCAAGGAATGCGTCGTGCGCGTGCGCGACCAGATCGGGCCGGTCGCGGCCTTCAAGCTTGCGACCGTCGTCGACCGGCTTCCGAAGACCCGTTCGGGCAAGATCCTGCGCGGCACGATGGTGAAGATCGCCGATGGCGAGTCCTACAAGATGCCGGCGACCATCGACGACCCGGCAATCCTTGACGAGATCGCCGAGGCATTGAAATCGCTGGGCTATCCGCGCGTCTGAGACCGCGAGCGACCGCTCGGGCGGGCCTCCGGCCCGCCCCTCTACCCGGTTGGAAAGGGCGCGGATTGCTGTATAGATAGGAACGACATGCAGGCCCTTCCGGGGCTTGCCCCTCAGACCCATCGCGCCCGGCCGATCCCCGATGACCCTGCCTTCAGTCCCGCCACTGCCCGAACCGGACAAGGCCGCCGTCGATCCCGCACGGATGGCGCTTCTGGGCCACGACCTGCGCGCGGCCGTATCGGACGTGATCGGCGGGCTCCGGCTGATCGACCAGAGCCAGCTTGACGGCCACACCCGGCTGCAACTGGAACGGGTGCGCACGGCCGGCGAACTTCTTGCCCGGCTGATGGAAGAGACGCTCGCCGCGATGCTGGGCGAGGAGGATCCGGCCAGCGCCCATCCCGGCAACCTGCAACTCGCGCGGTTCCTCTACGACGTGGAAATGCGCTGGTCCGCCCGCGCCCATGAAAAGGGCCTGGGATTCCGCGTCACCCGCGCGCCCGAGGTTCCGCGGGTGATCGCGCTGGACCGGATCGCGCTGGAGCGCATCCTGTCCAACATCCTGTCGAACGCGGTCAAATACACCGACAGCGGCAGCGTCTCGCTCGACGTGGCGATGACCGAGGGCGGCGCGCTCACCATCACGGTCGAGGACGAGGGGCCCGGCTTTTCGGCCGCCGCCCTTGCGCGGCTGTTCGAATACGAGGGCCGACCCCTCGGGAACGCCAAGCCGGGTCTCGGGCTCGGCATGCATATCACCAAGGACCTGACCGGGCGGCTGGGCGGAAGCATCCTGGTGGAGAACCGGGCCGAGGGCGGCGCCCGCGTGCGGCTGGAACTGCCCGCAGAATCCTGGGACCGCCTGGCCGGGCAGGAACCCTCCGGCTCGCTGCCCGATCTCGGCCGGCTGAAGATCCTTGTCGCCGAGGACAACCCCACGAGCCAGGCCATCATCAGCCAGATGCTGACCCGGATGGGCGCGGAGCATGCCATTGCCGAAGACGGGGACGAAGCCCTGCACTGGCTGGAGCGCGAGGCGTTCGACCTTGCGCTCATCGATATCGAGATGCCGCGGATGTCGGGGATCGAGGTTATCCGCACGCTGCGGTCGATGACGCTGGCCAACCGGCGCATGCCGGTGATCGCCGTCACCGCCTATGTGTTACGCGCCAACCGCGACGCGATCTATGCAGCCGGCGCCGACGCCATCCTGCCCAAGCCGCTGCCGGGGATCGAGGTCTTCGGCAAGGCCATCGCCGATGTCCTCCACGGCGCCGGAACGCTGCGAAGCGAGGAGACGCCCCCCGCACCGGAGGAGATGAACCGCGACACCTTCGAACGGCTGATGTCCATCGCCGGGCCGGCCGCGGCGCGCGAACTTCTCGACCGGCTCGATGACGATCTGCGGCGCACGGAAGCGGAGCTTGCCGCGGGGCTGGCGGCAGAGGATCGCGGGGCCATCCGCGCCGCAACCCATGTGCTCATCGCGCTTGCGGGCGCCGTCGGGGCGGAACGCCTTCAGGCGCTGGCGCAGTCGCTGAACGCGATGGCGCACCAGAGCGAGGCGATCGGCCGCGCCGAGGGGGAGGAGGCGCTTGACCTTCTCCATCGCCTGATCGGGCTGGTGGCCGACGAGCGCGCCCGGCGTGCGGGGGCGGCATGACGGGCGCCCCGATCCTGCTGATCGAGGATACGCCGTCGCTGCGGATGGTCTACGAATCCGTCCTGAAGAATGCCGGCCACGTCGTCCGCAGCGAGGCCAGCGCCGAGGCAGGGCTGAAGGCGTTCAAGGCGGCCCGCCCGCCGGTCGTGCTTCTCGACCTGATGCTGCCCGACCGCGACGGGCTCGACCTGATGGAGGAGATGCTTGCGCTCCGGCCCGAGACGGCGGTGATCGTCGTCACCGCCAACGGCTCGATCAACAAGGCGGTGGGGGCGATGCGCAAGGGCGCGCACGAGTTCCTGGTCAAGCCTTTCGACGAGCAGCGGTTCCTGGCCGCTGTCGACAATGCGCTGAGGTCGGTCGCGACCATCGCACCGGCAGCGGCCGGCACGCCGGCGGACCGCCCGCCGGGCGAGTTCATCGGCCGCTCCGAACCGATGCGGAAGGTCTACGACCGCATCCGCTCGGCCGCGCGCTCCATGGCCACGGTCTTCATCACCGGCGAAAGCGGGACCGGCAAGGAACTTTGCGCGCAGGCGGTGCACGACCTGTCGAACCGGGCGCGCGGCCCCTTCGTGCCGATCAACTGCGGCGCGATCCCCTCGGAACTTCTGGAATCGGAGGTGTTCGGCCATGTGAAGGGATCCTTCACCGGCGCCATCGCCGACAAGCCCGGCGCGGCCGCCTCGGCCGATGGCGGCACGCTTTTTCTCGACGAGATCTGCGAGTTGGATCCGAACCTGCAGACCAAGCTGCTGCGGTTTCTCCAGACCTCGACCATCCAGCCGGTCGGGGCCGCCCGTCCGCGCAAGGTGAATGTGCGCATCGTCTGCGCCACCAACCGCGATCCGCAGGAAGCGGTTCGACAGGGCCGATTCCGCGAAGACCTCTATTACCGGCTGCATGTCGTGCCCATCCACCTGCCCCCCCTGCGCGAGCGGGGCGAGGACATCGCCCAGATCGCCGACATGGCGCTGGAGCGTTTCGCGCGCGAAGAGGGGCGCAGCTTCCGCGCCATCGACCCGGAAGTGCGCGCCCTTTTCCGCAACTTCCGCTGGCCGGGCAACGTGCGCCAGCTTCTGAACGTCATGCGCAACGTGGTGGTGCTGAACGACGGCACGGTGGTGACGCGGTCCATGCTGCCCTTCGAGATGCATCACCTTCTGGAGACGGGGACGGACGCCGGGGGCGACGGGCAGCCTGCCGTCACGCTCGACGGGCTGGTGGGACGCACGCTGGCCGAGGTCGAACGGATGGTGATCGAGGCGACGCTGGCGCGCCACGGCGGCTCGGTTCCCAAGGCCGCGCGCACGCTCGATGTCGCCGCCTCGACGCTCTACCGCAAGATCGAGGGCTGGAAGGCGCCCTGAGCCGCGCGGTCAGACGAACTGTTCGCGGGTGATCCGTTCTTCAAGCCCGTGGCCGGGGTCGAAGAGGATGCGGTGGCGCACCCCCGGTTCCGAGCGGATCTCGACCGACCGCACGCGCCGCACGGAAACCCGGCTGTCGGCATCGGCCATCACCGGGCGCTTGTCCGCCTCGAGCACGTCGAAACGGATCGTGGCGGTCGTTGGCAGAAGGGCGCCGCGCCAGCGCCGGGGGCGGAACGCGGCCATCGCGGTCAGCGCCAGGACCTGCGTGCCGATGGGCAGGATCGGGCCGTGGGCGGAATAGTTGTAGGCGGTCGATCCCGCCGGCGTGCAGACAAGCGCGCCGTCGCAGACCAGTTCCTCAAGCCGCACGATGCCGTCGATGGTGATCCTGAGCTTGGCGGCCTGCGGCCCGGCCCTGAGCATCGACACCTCGTTGATCGCCAGCGCCGTGCGCACCTGCCCGTCCTCGCCCACCGCCCGCATCGACAGGGGGTTGATGACCTCTTCCCGGGCGCGGGCGAGGCGCTCCTGCAGGCCCTCCTCGGCGTATTCGTTCATCAGGAAGCCGATGGTGCCGCAGTTCATGCCGTAGACCGGGGCGGCAAGTCCCTGGGTATCGTGCAGCGTATGGAGCATGAACCCGTCGCCGCCGAGCGCCACGATGGCCCCCGCAGCGTCGAGATCGACGTTGCCATAGCGCGCGACCAGCCGCGACAGCGCGGATTGCGCCACCTCGGTCTCGCTGGCCAGGAAAGCGATGGGAACAGACACAATGACCTCCCGCCCGCCCGGTGAGTGCCCGGGGACTGCCGGCATTGATCCACGCCGGACCGGCGAAGACAAGCCCCATGGCCCCCGCCCGGCGGCAAAGCTGGGCGGCGGGATGCGCGCGGCTGTGGAGCGCAAAAAAGTTTCCTATCGGAAACCATGTTTCGCCGGTGCGCCAAATCAGGTCGGATTCAAACTTCTCGGCTGCCCTCCCCTCGGGTAAAGAGCGCACGACGCGTGAAATCAGGAGACGCCCATGAACGCCCCCCACCGCGACGCCGGATTCTTTACCGAGAGCCTTGCCAGCCGCGACCCCGAGCTTTTCGGCTCGATCCGCAACGAACTGGGCCGCCAGCGCGACGAGATCGAACTGATCGCGTCGGAAAACATCGTCTCCCTCGCCGTGCTCGAGGCGCAGGGCTCGGTGATGACCAACAAGTATGCCGAAGGCTACCCGGGCAAGCGCTATTACGGCGGCTGCCAGTATGTCGACGTGGCCGAAACGCTGGCGATCGAACGCGCCAAGCAGCTGTTCGACTGCAAGTTCGCGAACGTCCAGCCGAACTCGGGCAGCCAGATGAACCAGGCGGTGTTCCTGGCGCTTCTGAAGCCCGGAGACACGTTCATGGGGCTTGACCTCAACTCCGGCGGCCACCTGACCCACGGCTCGCCCGTCAACATGTCGGGCAAGTGGTTCAACGTCGTCTCCTACGGCGTGCGCCAGCAGGACCAGCGGCTGGACATGGAGGACGTGCGCGCCAAGGCGCTCCAGCACCGGCCGAAGCTGATCCTGGCCGGCGGCACCGCCTACTCGCGCGAATGGGACTGGGCGGCGTTCCGCGCCATCGCGGACGAGATCGGCGCCTGGCTGCATGTCGACATGGCCCATATCGCCGGGCTTGTCGCGGGTGGCGTCCATGCCTCGCCGCTGCCGCACGCCCATGTCGTGACCACGACCACGCACAAGAGCCTGCGCGGCCCCCGCGGCGGGATGATCCTGACCAATGACGAGGATATCGCCAAGAAGATCAACGCGGCGGTCTTCCCCGGCCTTCAGGGCGGCCCCTTGATGCATGTGATCGCCGCCAAGGCCGTGGCCTTCGGCGAGGCGCTGCGGCCGGAGTTCAAGGCCTATGCGGCGCAGGTCAAGGCCAACGCCGCCGCGATGGCGGACGAGCTGATGAAGGGCGGCATCGACATCGTCTCGGGCGGGACCGACAACCACCTGTGCCTGGCCGACCTGCGCCCGAAGAAGGTGACCGGCAAAGCGGCGGAGGCCGCCCTTGGCCGCGCCCACATCACCTGCAACAAGAACGGCGTGCCCTTCGACCCTGAAAAGCCCTTCGTGACCTCGGGCGTGCGCCTCGGCGCGCCGGCCGGCACCACGCGCGGCTTCGGCGAGGCGGAGTTCCGCCAGATCTCCCGCTGGATCGTCGAGGTCGTAGACGGCCTTGCCGCCCATGGCGACGAGGGCAACGGCGCGGTCGAGGCCAAGGTGCGGGGCGAAGTCGCGCAGCTTTGCGCGCGCTACCCGCTCTACCCGACGCTCTGAGGCGTCAGGGCCGGGCTTCAGGGGCGTCCCGCAGGGGGCGCCCCAGTCTGTTTTGTCACCCGCGCGCGCGGCGCGTCCCGATCACTTCGGAAAAACGGCGATCCCCACCGGCACGGGCCGGCTGGCGGGCACGGCTTCCACCGGCGCGGGTTGCGCGGCCGCGGCAATCTCTGCCCGGTATCCGGCCAGGTCGGGCCGCTTCTTCGGAATGCTCTTCATGTCCTGCCTTCTTGTCGCTGTCGGCGCCCTGCCTTGGGCGAAACCAGCACAGAGATAGTCCCCGGCCCCGCCCGGTGCAACCCGGCGCCGGGCCCGGTCGCGGGAACGTGCCTAGAGGAACCCCCGCCAGACGAGGGTCGAAAGCAAGAGAAGCCCGGTCGCGAGAAGGACAAAGGCGACCTGCGCGGCGAAATCCAGTAGCCGGTTCAGCCACCTTTGCCGCGACCCGATCGGGCGCAGGTAACGCAGGCAGGCGTCGAAGGCCGCCGCCACGCGGGCGCGATCCATCCGCGCGGCGAGGACCGGATGGCCCGCCTCGGCGACCGCGCGGCTCAGCACCTCAGCCTCGGCCCGGATCCGCTTCGGCAGCCTTCCGCCGCCGCGGCGCAGCTTGTCGGCGAGGGTCCGCCCCCGCACGCCCAGCCTGTCCCCCATCAGCGCGGCGATGCGATCCGCCATCTCCTCGACCGAAACACTCTTCATCCGCGCACTCCTCCGGAGCGCGATCCTAGCGGCGGAGCGCGGACCGGGCAACGTTCTGGCGCGGCGACGCTCTGGTGCAGGGGCGTGGGCCGCGCTAGGAAGGGCCATGCTGACCATCACCCGATACGGGGCGCCCACCGCCCTGCCCCCGCTTCTCATCGTGCACGGCCTGTTCGGGTCGGCGCGCAACTGGGGCGCCATCGCGCGCCGCATGGCCTCCGACCGCGAGGTGGTGACCGTCGACATGCGCAATCACGGCGAAAGCCCGTGGTTCCCCACGCACAGCTACGCCGACATGGCCGCCGACCTCGCCGAAGTGATCGAGGCAATCGGCGGGCGGGCCGATGTCGTCGGCCATTCGATGGGCGGCAAGGCCGCGATGCAGCTTGCGCTGACGCATGGCGAAAAGGTCGGCCGGCTGGTCGTAGCCGACATCGCCCCGGTGGCCTACGGGCATAGCCAGAACCACCTGATCGCGGCGATGCGCGGGCTCGACCTTGCGGGCCTCGAGAGCCGGTCCGAGGCCGACCGCCGCCTTGCCGCCACGGTCGAGGACCCCGGCGTGCGAGCCTTCCTTCTGCAATCGCTGGACCTGAAGGCCGATCCGCCGCGCTGGCGGCTGAACCTCGACGTGCTTGAGGCCGAGATGGCCGGGATCGTCGGCTGGCCGGGGACCGGGGGGCGCTTCGACGGTCCGGTGCTGTTTCTCTCCGGCGCCGCGTCGGACTATGTCCGCCCCGAGCATCGCGCCGGGATCAAGCACCTGTTCCCGCAGGCGAAACAGGCGAAAATCCCGGGCGCGGGCCATTGGCTGCATGCCGACCGCCCGCGCGAGTTCGAGGCGGCGCTGCGCGCCTTCCTCGGCTGATCCGAGGGATCAGGCCGCCGGGCGCTTCATGCGCAGCAAGAGCCCGTCGCGCAGCACGAACTGGTGATAGAGCGCGCCCAGGATGTGCAGGCCCGACAGGATCAGCAGCAGGGTGGTCATCACCTCATGCACCTCGCTCAGGTCGCTCAGCCCGCCGAACCAGGCCAGGGCGCCCGTCACCGGCAGGGCGAACAGCAGCGCGTAAAGCCCCAGATGCGTCAGCCCGGCGACCCTTTCCATCAGGACACTGCCGCCGGCCGGCGCTTCGGGCGCGCCCCGGCGCAGACGGAGTGCCACGCGCCAGCCGACCAGGGCCAGGATCGCAAGCCCGCCGAAGACGTGAAACGGCACCGTCGGGTCAAAACCCGCCTCCTGTCCCTGTCGGAAGGCGCGCCAAGCGCCCTTGATCCCGTCCTCGAAGACGAACTGCGGGATCAGGAGAAGAAAGACAGCCCAGTGCAGAAGGATCTGAGAACGGCTGTAGCCTTGTGGTTTCATCACTGCCTCCGAATATCACACGGATGTTGAACGCGCAGCCGGCGCGGTTCCGTCGCGCGTCACGCCATCAGGCGGCGGGCTATGGCCCAGGCGACGGGAACCGCCGCCACCGCGCCCAGGAGGGCGGCCAGGATGATCGGGCGGGCGCCCGGCATCTGCATGCTCAGCACGGCGACGACCGCCGAACCCGCAAGCACCGTCGCGGCGAGCGCATAGATCACGAAGAGGAGGCGAAGCATGGATGTCCCTTTCCACCTTGCGCACATTTCCGTGGTAACGTTGCCCCGCGGCCGCCGTCCACGCCTTGATCTGGATCACCCGTCGCAGTCGATGTCGAACCGCGCCTCGCCGGTATCACCCGGCAGGCCCGTGACCTTCGAGCCCGGCAGCGCCCGGCAGCCGGTGGTCACGCGGACCGCCTCCTCCATCAGCGCGGGGACCGCGTCGCGCGCGGCGCGGCCAAGGTAGCCCAGGCGCACGACCTCGGCCCGGTCGCCCTTGCGGAAGACGACGAAGTCGATGCCCGAAAGCCGCACCTCATGCCGTTCGGCGCCGAAGAACTGCGGCGCGGGCGAGGCGCCGCAGGCCGCAAGGAGAAGAAGGGGGAACAGAGCGCGCATGGCCGCACGCTCCCACCCAAGGGTTAACGGCCGGTTAACGCGCAGCCGGGCCGGGGCTAGTCGAAGACCCGCCCCGCCAGGTTGCCGATCCCGTTTGCCACGCCGCGCGCCGGCGCGCCGGTCAGCACTCCGCCTGTTTGCGGCAGTCCGAGCCCCGCACGGGCCGAGGGGTTCACCGTGAGGTACCCCCACACGAGCCCCGCGCCGATCAGGGCGGCGACCAGAAACCTTGTCATCGACACCTCCCGC
The DNA here is from genome assembly GCF_025380365.1 of Albidovulum sediminis. Lineage (GTDB taxonomy): Bacteria > Pseudomonadota > Alphaproteobacteria > Rhodobacterales > Rhodobacteraceae > Albidovulum > Albidovulum sediminis. The sequence continues at coordinate 137,915 of NZ_JAOCQF010000001.1, read as the reverse complement.
CAGATCGCCCGAGCTTAGCACGTTCCACCCGCCGTGCCGATGCCCCGCCGGGACGCCTCGCGGGGGCGCGTCGTTGCCTGTTTCCATCCGCGCGTCTCTCTGTCAGGCTGAGCGCAAAGGGAGGACGCGATGACAAGACGGACCGGATGGATACTGGCCCTTCTGATGCTGGGCACGTTGCCCGGCTGTGCCGCGGTCATCGTCGGCGCGGGCGGCGCGGTGTTGGCCGACGAGGTGGTCGAGGATCGGGAAGGCGGCGACGGGCTGTTCTGAGCGGGTCAGCGGCCGGCACCCGTCGCCGGGCGCCGGCCCTGCATTCAACTGGGCGCGCTGTATTTCGCGGCGATGGCGCCTGCGGCCTTCTGCGCCTGCAGGAACTCGGCCGAGGTGAAGCACTGAACGGTCTTGAGGCCCGACACCGCGCCCGACGCCCCGGCGGCGATCAGCGCCGAGAGCATCTTCAGGATATCGTCCGAGGTGACGCGCATGATGAAATCCGTCTCCCCCGTCGTCAGGAAGAAGCTTTCGAGCTTGCCGCCCGCCGCCGCCACCAGCGCGCCGGTCGCCTTTTCCCGGTCGCTCGGATGCGCGATCATGCCGCTCATGGCGGCTGGCGTGTAGCAGCCGGTGATGATGTACTGAGCCATGTCAAGGTCCCTCCCGGGCAGGCACCTCTACGCCCGGCCCACGGGATTGCAGGCCGATCCCGGAAACCCACCCGAGCGGGCAGTCTAGCACGTTCGCCGCGGCTTTGGCACCGGAACCGCGTAAGGCCGCCGATGGCCCCCTCAGACGAAGATCGCGTAAAGCTCCGCAAGGACGGTCAGGCCGATGAGCGCGGAGGTGATCGCCTTCAGCGCTGCGAAGTTCCGCCCCGCCAGCGCGCGGCCCATGTGGGTCGCCTTCATCTCGTCACTCATGTCGTCGCGCAGGGCGGCGATGTCGTCGAGCGCCACCCGCCCGGCGATGATGCCGAAGGCGCCGGCGGCGATCGCCAGCATCGTCAGCGGCGCGGAATAGCCCTCCGGCCCGAAGTGGATGAAGCCGGCATTGGCGGCAAGCACGAACAGCGAGGTGCGCAAGATCGCGAACAAGTGGTCCGAACGCGACATCGACAGGTAGTTCCGTTGGTCCGGTGTCATGGTCTGTCCCCTTCCCTTGGTTGTTCTGGTGGGGGGAGAATAGCACGAATCGAACATTTAGGAACGGTGGGAGGTCAGGGCGCCCGAGGACCGTCAGGTGACGTGATAGTGGCACGCCATCTGGTCCGATTGGCTGGATGCGCAAGCCGGAGGCCAAGGGGGTATCCGTGCAGCCGGACGCTGCCAAATCGGGGCGCGGCTGCTTGGGGTGAGACCGGATCAGAAGCGGTCTAGTGGACCGGTTCCCGGTCGAACGCCTGCTCGCGTCGGGCAGGCCGGGAGTGCGCAGTATCGCGCCTGGCCCGAAGGGCAGGCCGTCGAGGCAGTGCCCCGATTTCGTCATATCGCCGAAATCGGGCGAAAGGAGTCGGGGTGAACCCCGACCTGCGCATTGCTACAGCTCGCTGCGAGGGGTGGTACGCACGAAAACCCACCCTAAGACAGGCCAACAGCAAGCCGTTGATTCTTAAATGAAATTCAAGAACGCGACGAGTCACTGGCAAGCAAAAACAACTATAGCCACCCGAGGGTGGCTATAGGACTTGCCGCCTGCGGAGCAGTTCGGCTACTAGCGATTGCTATGGCAAAGATATGGCTCTTGCGCATATCCTTGTCAATATAGACAAGCTGATTTGGGTAAATCTATGGTGAAAATTTGCTATGTTGACGAGGCTGGGTGCACTGGAACTCTCGAAAGCGCAACATCTAGCATACAGCCAACATTAGCCATCACGGGCTTGATTGTTGATTACTCATCGCTGCACAAGCTCACCTCGGATATGATCGAAGCAAAGCAGAGGTTCTTCCCGAGGCTCCTTCCCGCCACAGCGACTCACCTCGATTGGATTCGCGCCGAAGTTAAGGGTGCCGAACTAAGAAAACAGGCTTGCCAGTCATCGCGCAACGAGAAACGTCATGCGTTTGGCGTGATCGACAAAGTGACCGCACTGTGTGCCGCGGCTTCCGCCAAAATTGTCGGACGAGTGTGGGTCAAGGGCATCGGCACGCCCATGAATGGGACGTCTGTGTACACATATTCAATTCAATCTATATATCAGGATTTCCAGAAATACCTGGAGCGCGCGAATGACATCGGTTTCGTCGTGTCAGACAGCAGGGTTCACCATCTGAACACTCAAGTTGCCCATTCAGTCTTCACTCAAAAATTCAAGGGCACCGGCGACACGTATGACCGCATCGTTGAGCTTCCGGCCTTCTCACATTCTGACAATCACGCCGGCCTGCAACTTATTGATTTGGTTTGCTCCGCGATCATCACGCCGATTGCCATCGAAACCTGCTGCAAGGGCCACGTGACCAGCCCTCACGTTAGACCGGGCTACACCACTATAAAGGAGCGGTACAAAATATGGCTCAGGGAAAGTCAATTCAGGTACAATGAAGCAAGTGGCCGAACTAGGGGCGGCCTGACGGTTTCCGACGGGATTTCACAGAAGCCCGGAGGGGCTCTATTTCGCTAAACTAGCTATCCATCTTCAGCGCGTTGATGAACGCCTGCTGCGGGATCTCCACCTTGCCGAACTGGCGCATCTTCTTCTTGCCGGCCTTCTGCTTGTCCAGAAGCTTGCGCTTGCGCGTCGCGTCGCCGCCGTAGCATTTCGCCGTCACGTCCTTCCTGAGCGCCGCGATGGTCTCCCGCGCGATGACGCGGCCGCCGATGGCCGCCTGGATCGGGATCTTGAACATGTGGCGCGGGATCAGGTCCTTGAGCTTTTCGCACATCACCCGGCCGCGCGCCTCGGCGCGGTCGCGGTGGACCATGATCGACAGCGCGTCGACCGGTTCGTCGTTCACCAGGATCGACATCTTGACCAGCAGATCCTCGCGGTATTCGAGCATCTGGTAATCGAAGCTCGCATAGCCCTTGGTCACCGATTTCAGCCGGTCGTAGAAGTCGAAGACGACCTCGGCCAGCGGCAGGTCGTAGACCACCATCGCGCGCGAGCCGGCATAGGTCAGGTCCATCTGGATGCCGCGCCGGTCCTGGCAAAGCTTCAGCACATCGCCGAGGTAGTCGTCCGGCACCATGATGGTGGCCTTGATTCGCGGCTCCTCGATATGGTCGACGTAGGTCAGGTCCGGCATGTCGGCGGGGTTGTGCAGGTCGCGCACCTCGCCGTCCTTCATGTGCAGCCGGAAGACGACCGAGGGCGCGGTGGTGATCAGGTCGAGGTCGTATTCCCGTTCCAGCCGGTCGCGGACCACCTCGAGATGGAGAAGGCCGAGGAAGCCCATGCGGAAGCCGAAGCCGAGCGCGGCCGAGGTTTCCATTTCGTAGCTGAAGGAGGCGTCGTTCAGCGCCAGTTTCTCGATCCCGTCGCGCAGGCCCTCGAAATCGGCGGCGTCCACCGGGAAGAGGCCGCAGAAGACGACAGGTTGCGCCGGCTTGAAGCCCGGCAGGGCGGTGGCGCAGGGCTTCCTCTCATGGGTGATGGTGTCGCCCACGCGGGTGTCGCGGACCTGCTTGATCGAAGCGGTGAAAACGCCGATCTCGCCCGGGCCAAGTTCGGCGATGTCGACCATCTGCGGACGCAGGACGGCAAGCTTGTCGATGCCGTACTGCGCGCCTGTCTGCATCATCTTGATGCGGTCGCCCTTGCGGATCACGCCGTCCATGACGCGGATCATCACGACAACGCCAAGGTAGGGGTCGTACCAGCTGTCGACCAGCATCGCCTTCAGGGGCGCGTCGCGGTCGCCCTTCGGCGCCGGCAGGCGGTTGACGATGGCCTCGAGCACGTCGGGGATGCCAAGGCCGGTCTTGGCGGAAATCGGGATCGCGTCCTGGGCGTCGATGCCGATCACGTCCTCGATCTCGTGCTTGACCGCGTCGACATCGGCGGCGGGCAGGTCGATCTTGTTGAGGACCGGCACGATCTCGTGGTTGGCGTCGATCGCCTGGTAAACGTTGGCCAGCGTCTGCGCCTCGACCCCCTGCGTCGCGTCGACGACGAGAAGCGAGCCCTCGACCGCGCGCATCGACCGGCTGACCTCGTAGCCGAAGTCGACATGGCCCGGCGTGTCGATCAGGTTCAGCACGTAGTCGCGCCCATCCTTCGCGCGGTAGTCGATGCGCACGGTGTTGGCCTTGATGGTGATGCCGCGTTCCCGCTCGATGTCCATCGAGTCGAGAAGCTGTTCCTTCATGTCGCGGTCGGCCACGGTGCCGGTCGTCTGGATCAGACGGTCGGCCAGAGTGGATTTACCGTGGTCGATGTGCGCCACGATGGAGAAATTGCGGATCTGTGCGAGCTCGGTCATGATCCGCGCGATATGCTTGGGAAATGGCTTACGGTCAATGGGGAAGGACCTGCGCGGGCAGCGCCGCCGCCCCTCGCCCCCGTCCCGGCGCGGGAAGCCCGCGCCCGGGCCGGGCGCCGATGCGGACGCGCCTAGGCGAACCGCACCCCGCGGGTCTGGGCGCGCAGGCGGGGGTCGCGGGACTTCACCAGCACCGGTCCGCCCGCCAGCGCCTCGTCGCAGCGCTCCAGCGTCTCGCGTTCCAGCCGCTCCATCGCCTCGGCGGTGTAGAAGGTCAGGTGCGGCAGCATGAGGACGTTGGGCAGCCCGAACAGTGGGCTCATCAGGTGGCCCGAAAGGCTGAGCGGCTCGGACGAGAAGACGTCGAGCCCGGCGCCCGCGATGCGCCCGCCCGTCAGCGCGGCGACAAGGGCCGCCTCGTCCACCAGCGCCCCGCGCGAGGAGTTGATGAGGAAGGCGGTGGGCTTCATCGCCGCCAGTTCGGCCGCGCCGATGATATGACGCGTGGTGTCGTTCAGCGTGCAGTGGAGCGAGACAAAGTCGGACTGCCCGAGGAGGTCGTGCAGGTCGTCGATCTTCTCAACCCCGTGGGCGGCCATCTCTGCCGCGTCCATGCCGGGGTTGAAGGCGATGACGCGGGCGCGGAACCCCTGCCCCGCCATGCGCGCAAAGCTGCGCCCGATCCGGCCCAGGCCGACAATGCCCACGGTCTTGCCCGCGATGTCGCTGCCCATCCAGCGCGCGGTCGGCCAGGCCCAGCCCGCGCCCTGCATCTGCCGGTCAAGCGGCACCAGCCGCTTGGCCAGCGCGATCATCAGGGCAATGGCGCCCTCGGCCACCGTGTCCTCGGCGTATTCGGGGATGTTGACGACGGGAACCCCGCGCGCCATGGCGGCGGGAATGTCGATCGCGTCGATGCCCACGCCATACTTCACGATGGCCTTCAGACGCGTCGCCGCGGCGATCACGCGGGCGGTGACGGGCGTGTAGCACATCAGGAGAAGATCGGCGTCGGCCACCTCCGCGGCGAGCTGATCCTCGCCCACCCCCTCGGGCAAAAGGACAAGTCGACCGTGGCCGGCCAGATCCCGGTCGATCAGGGGCGTCTCCAGCTCGCGGTCGGTGCGGACGAATTTCACGGCGTCTCCTCCGGGCGGAGACTGCGGGGACGCGGGACTTCGGTCAAGGGGCCGTTCGTGCTAGACTGGGGCCTGCAAGGCAGGCTCGGAGGGCGGGCAATGCGCGAGATCGCGGTGGAGGTGCGGGTCACGGGCCGGGTGCAGGGCGTTGCCTACCGCGCATGGGCAAGGGCCGTGGCTGCGTCCCGAGGGCTCAGGGGCTGGGTCAGGAACCGCGACGACGGCTCGGTCGAGGCGTTGGTGGCCGGACCTGAGGAGGCGGTGACGGAGATGGTCACGGCCATGTCCGAAGGCCCGGGGGCGGCGCGCGTAACCGACGTCTTCACCACCCCGGCCGATCCCGCCTCCGTCGCGCCGGGGTTCGAGATCCGTTACTGACGCGGATTTGCGTTGCCTCGCCGACTGGCTAGCTGCTAATCAGATGCAGCACAAACAACTCCCGGTCGAGCCCCGGACATGCCCCCGAAATTCGGTACGAGCGGTCTTCGCGGCTTGGTGGACGAGTTGACGCCGGACTGCGTGGCCGCTTACGTGCAGGCGTTCCTCACGTCCTGCCCCACCGGCGCGGGGCTTTGCATCGGGCATGACCTCAGGCCGTCCTCCCCGGCCATCGCGGCGGTGGTGGCGGCGGTGGCGCGCGACCGGGGAAGCCGGGTTTTCGACTGCGGCGCGGTGCCGACGCCGGCGCTGGCGCTTCGGGCGCAGACGCGGGCTTGCGCGGCGGTCATGGTCACCGGCAGCCACATCCCCGCGGACCGCAACGGTCTCAAGTTCTACACGCCCGCGGGCGAGATCACGGATGCCGAACAGGCCGCGATCCTGTCCGCGCTCGCCCCGGCGGCGGCGCCAGCACCTTCTGCGCCCGCCGAAGGCGACGGAAGCTGCGCGCAGGACTATCTCGACCGCTACGCGCGCGCCTTCGGCCCGCAGGCGCTGTCGGGCCTCAGGATCGGCATCCATGAACATTCGACCGTTGCCCGCGACCTGATGGCGCAGGCCGTCCGTGCGCTGGGCGGACAGGCCCTGCCCTTCGACCGCAGCGACACCTTCGTGGCGCTGGATACCGAGGCGCTTGCCCCGGAACTCCGGCACCGGCTTGCCGCGGAAGTGCGGGCGCAGGGGCTGAACGCGATCCTGTCGGCCGATGGCGACGCCGACCGCCCGCTTGTCGTCGATGACCGTGGGCGGGTGGTGCCGGGCGACATCCTCGGCCCGCTGAGCGCGCGGTATCTGGGCGCGGAGATCCTGTGCACCCCGGTCACCTCCAACAGCGCCGTCGATGCGATGGGCTTTACCCGCGTCCGCCGCACCGCGATCGGATCGCCGAAGGTCATCGAGGCGATGGTGGCCGAGGGCGCGGGACGCCGCGCCGTGGCGGGATACGAGGCCAACGGCGGTTTTCTGCTGGGCTTCGACGCCAAGGGTCCGGCAGGCCCGCTTCCGGCACTGATGACCCGCGACTCGATGCTGCCCGCCCTTGTTCCCCTTGTCGCCGCCGCAGAACGCGGCATCACGCTGTCGGACTTCGTCGACACCGTGCCGCCGCGCTTCACCGCGGCCGACCGGCTGACGGAATTTCCCCCCGCGCGCGCAAGGGCGCTGATCGCCCGCCTTCTGGAGGAACCGGCGGCGCTTCAGCTCATGCTCGACGGTCTGGGCGCGGAGGTCGCGCGGGATCTCACCGACGGTCTCAGGCTGACGCTTGCGGGGGGCGATGTCGTCCATCTGCGGCCCTCGGGCAATGCGCCGGAACTGCGCTGCTACGGCGAAAGCGCCCTGCCCGAACGCGCGGCCGCGCTGGTCGCCGGGATGCTGGCGCGGGTGGAGCATTTTCGGGAATGAACCCGGCGCAGCGCCAGAGGCGTGAAGAACTGACCGCGGATCGGGTTTGCCCGGCCCGGCCGGATGGCAGGACCAGGAACGGGAGAGGCCGAAGTTGATTACACCTGTCATCCTCTGCGGCGGCTCGGGGACGCGGCTCTGGCCCGTGTCGCGCCGGGCCTACCCGAAGCAGTTCGTGCGCCTTCTGGGCGAGGAGACGCCCTTTCAGGCCACGGCCCGGCGCGTCGCCGGGGCGCCCTTCGCCGCGCCCGTGGTGATGACCGCCGCCGACTTCCGCTTCATCGTCGGCGAGCAGCTGGCCGAGGCCGGCATCGGCCCCGGCGCGATCCTGATCGAACCTGCCCCCCGCAACACAGCGCCCGCAATCCTGGCCGCGGCATTGTCCGCCGTCGCCAGCAATGCGGATGCGACGCTTCTGATCCTGCCGTCCGATCACGCGGTGCGCGACCCCGCCGCCTTCCGGGCGACCGTCATGCTGGGGATGGAGGCTGCGGGAAAGGGCCGGATCGTGACCTTCGGCATCACCCCCGACCGGGTCGAGACCGGCTACGGATACCTGCTGCTGCCACGGGACGCCGGCGCGGTGTCGCCGCTGGCCGGTTTCATCGAGAAGCCGGACGCGGCGCGGGCGGCGGCGATGATCGCAGAAGGGAACTGCCTGTGGAACGCCGGCATCTTCCTGGCGCGCGCGGACACGATCGTCGCCGCCTTCGCGGCGCATGCGCCCGAGTATCTCGCCCCGGTGCAGGCATCGCTTGACGGCGCGCGTGACGATCTCGACTTCCGCCGCCTCGCCCCCGCCCCGTGGGAGGGGCTGGCGGATCGTTCGATCGACTATGCGGTTCTCGAGAAGGCGGCCAACCTTGACGTGGTCCGCTACCAGGGGCACTGGTCCGACCTCGGCGGCTGGGAAGCGGTCTGGCGCGAAAGTGCCGCCCGGGAGGATGAGGTGGTGGCGGGGCCGCGCTGCACCGCCATCGACTGCCAGGCGACGCTCCTGCGGTCGGACGATCCCGCGACCGAGGTCGTGGGGATCGGCCTGTCGGACGTGATGGTGGTGGCGACGGGCGACGCGGTGCTGGTTGCCGACCGGCGGCGGTCGCAGGACGTTCGCCTGGCGGTCACCGCCCTGAAGGAGAAGGGCGTTCGTCAGGCCGAGGCCTTTCCGCGCGATCACCGCCCCTGGGGATGGTCCGAAACCCTGACGCTCACCGACGCCTTCCAGGTCAAGCGCATCGTCGTCAAGCCGGGCGGGATCCTGTCCCTTCAAAGCCATCGCCACCGGGCCGAACACTGGGTGGTCGTCACCGGAACCGCCCGCGTGACCATCGGGCCGGAGGTGTCGATCGTGCAGGAAAACCAGTCCGTCTATGTCCCGCAGGGCGCGACGCACCGGCTCGAAAACCCCGGCGACGGGCCGATGGTGCTGATCGAGGTGCAGACGGGCAGCTATTTCGGCGAAGACGACATCATCCGCTACGAGGACGCCTATGCGCGCTCCTGAATGCCGGCATCAGGGCCTGAGCAGGCGCGAGTAAAGCAGTATCCCCTGCCCCGTCAGGGCCCGCTCCACCGGGCGCCAGAGCGCGCCCATGGCGAGTGCGTCAAGACGTTCGGCGGCGGCGATCTCGGCCAGGCTGCGGCGCCCGTCGATCCGCGCCAGAAGCCGCGCGGCGGCCCGGTCGACCGGAAGGGTCACGCGGCTGGTCCCGCGCGTCACCGCCACCTCGCCCCTGCGCTCCACCTGCCGTGCAAGGTCCGGGCCGCTGACGCCCTTGAGGTGCGGCACCGACTGCGGGTCGGCGCCGGCGCGCGCGGGCATCCGGCCCTTCGGCACCGCATAGACGACGTGCGTCTTGATCGTCCCGTCCAGGCGTTCGGCCAGCGCCATCCGCTCCGCCGTCTCCAGCCCCTCGGGCAGGCCGGTGCCCTCGGGCAGGAACCGCGCCGGATCGTAGAGCGCGGCCATCGGAGCCCCGGCAAAGGCCAGGCCGGCGCGGTCGAGGCTGGCGACAAGGTCGTCGATGGCGAAGGGCCGGTCCTGCGCATGCAGGAGCAGGTCATAGAACCCTGCGTCGCCCTGCTCGTGATCGACCAGATGCGGGTTGCGGCGAAAGGGATGGCCTTCGGGCAGGCGCGCGTAGACCGCACGCGCCGTCCTTAGCCGCGCCTCGGGGGTCATGCCGCGCGTCAGCGTGGCGAAGGCGTCCTGAAGGGGATAGACGCCCGACCGGCCGTAGGGCGCATAGACCATCACGCCCATGCCGCCCTCGGGGGCGAGCGCACGCGCGAGCGCGTCGAAACCCGCCTGCGGGTCGGGAAGGTGGTGCAGCACGCCGCAGCAGTCGATGTAGTCGAAACGCCCCAGGTCGGCGGCATCCAGCAGGCTGCCGGTGGTGAAGGTGATGCCGGTCAGACCACGCACCCTTGCCCGTTCCTCCGCGATCTCGCGCGCCGCGCGCGAGAGGTCGAGATAGGTGATCTCGTAGCGCCGGCCCGCCGCCGTCAGGACCGCCGCAAGCTGGATCAGCGCGTCCCCCGTCCCGCCCCCGGCGACCAGCGCGCGGAAGGGGCGCGACCAGTCGCGCTGGCCGCCCCAGAGAAAGTGGTCGATCTCGAGCGGGTGCGAGGGCGAGCCGGTGATCAGCCGCCGGCGTTCGTCCGCCGGGTCGCGCTCGGGATAGGGATAGGCTTCGTAGTGTTCTTCGACCGTGGACATGCGCCCCTCCGTTTGCTCCGGTCTAGCAAGAGCCGCCGCCGGGGGGAACGGGCCAAACCCGTCATCGGCGTGTCGCGTCCGGACAGGAACGGCGGCGTGGCTGCCCCGAAGCTGGCCGCAACGCGGGGAGGTCGGAGCATGGCACAGCACTATTCGGAACGGCGCAAGATCGACCCCAACCGGGGCGACCGCTTGGGCGACGGCACGCCCAACGACAACGACCGGGTGGAAATCGGGCCGACGCAGCTTGCGTTTCGTGAATGGGAGGCGGCGGGGCTGAGCCTGCCCAACCTGGAGCGGATGCGCGCCGACCGGCTGGAGCGGATCGTCAAGGCCCTGGCCGCGCGCGGCTACGGCGGCATCCTGATGTTCGACCCGATGAACATCCGCTACGCCACCGACACCACCAACATGCAGCTCTGGAACGCGCACAACCCGTTTCGCGCCTGCCTTGTCTGCGCCGACGGCCACATGGTGATCTGGGAATACAAGAACGCGCCCTTCCTCGTCTCGTTCAACCCGCTGATCCGGGAGATTCGCGCCGGTGCGTCGTTCTTCTACGCCGTCTCGGGCGATCTGGGCGATCGCGACGCGACCTCATTCGCCGGCCAGGTGGAAGAGGTGATGCGGGCGCATGCGGGCGCGAACCGGCGGCTGGCGGTGGACAAGATCCAGATCCACGGTCTGCGCGCGCTGGAACGCGCGGGCTTCGAGGTGATGGAGGGGGAGGAACTGACCGAGCGCACCCGCGCGATCAAGGGCCCGGACGAAATCCTCGCCATGCGCTGCGCCCATCACGCCTGCGAATCCGCGATCGCCGAGATGGAGGCATTCACCAGACAAAACGTACCTCTTGGTGGCGTAAGCGAGGACGATATCTGGGCAGAATTGCACAAATCGAACATCCGGCGTGGGGGCGAGTGGATCGAGACGCGGCTTCTGGCCTCGGGTCCGCGCACCAATCCGTGGTTCCAGGAATGCGGCCCCCGGATCGTCCAGCCGAACGAGATCGTGGCCTTCGACACCGACCTGATCGGATCCTACGGCATCTGCATCGACATCTCGCGCACCTGGTGGGTCGGAGGCGAACGCCCGACCAACGCCATGATCTCTGCCATGAACCACGCGCTTGACCACATCCGCGACCACCAGGCGCGGCTGCGGCCCGGCGTGTCGATCCGCGAACTGGTGTTCGGCGGCCATAAGCTTGAGGGCCAGTACTGGGCGCAGAAATATTCCTGCAAGATGCACGGGGTCGGGCTTTGCGACGAATGGCCCTATGTCCCCTACCCCGACGCCTGGGCCGAGGGCGCCTTCGACCATGTCATCGAGGAGGGCATGGTGATCTGCACCGAGGCGCTCGTCAGCCCCGAGGGCGGCGACTTCTCGATCAAGATCGAGGATCAGGTGCTGGTGACGGCGGACGGCTGCGAGAACCTGACGACCTATCCCTTCGATCCTGCGCTGGTGGGCGGCTGAGCCGGTCCTGCACGCTCAGCGGCGGTAGCGGGTCCGCATGAGATAGTCCTTGCGCGGCCCCGTGACGCGCCATTCGGCCGCCCACTCCGGCCAGCCGGCAAAGTCGTAGCGCACTGCGTAATGGTCGGGGGCGCAGAAATGCGTGGCCGCGGCCTCGGCGGGGTCGAAGTCGTGAAACGGCCGGCCATCGGCAAAGCAGATGGCGATACGCCCGGCACTTTCGGACCAAAGATAGGACCGTTCGGCCCGGACCGGCGCCGCCGCGCCGAAGGCAAGGCTTCCTTCCTCCCGGTACGTCAGGCCGGACCCGTCCGGCACGAACACGGCGGTGCCGGTGAATCGGCCTGCAAGCCCTGCGCGGTGATCGATGATCGCCCGCTCGACCCGCCAGAGCCCCGCGAAATCGGCAAGCGTGGGCGCGGTCATCGCGACATGTAGGTGCCGACCTTCGTGCCCCCGTCGTCGGCGGTAAAGCGCAGCCGCTTGCCGTCACCGCTCCGGTGGACGCGGGAACAGGTCCAGTCCCCCGCCGGCGGCCAGGCCATGCACAGTTTGTCGTCCTCGATCTTCCAGTAGCCGCGGCGCGTCTGCTCCGCCGCATGGCGGGTGGAGCCGTCCTCGGCAAAGCTTTGCGTCGCACCATCCTCGAAGCGCAGCCGCTGGGTGACGAGGGCGTTGTTCAACTGCCCCTCCTTCAGGCGCTTCCAGGACTCCTGCGCCTCCGCCCCGGTCGCGCAGAGGACGGTGACGGCCACAAGAAGAATCGTGATCAGCGCAGGTTTCATCGCTCCTCGCCCATTGCCACCCCGGTCCATGCGGTCTAGGAGAGCCGCGATTGCCAGGACATGCAAGAGGCCGCGATGATCCCCCGCTACGCCCGCCCCGAAATGGTCGCCATCTGGTCGCCCGAGACCCGCTTTCGCATCTGGTACGAGATCGAGGCCCATGCCTGCGACGCGCAGGCCGCCCTTGGCGTGATCCCGAAGGCCAACGCCGAGGCGGTCTGGCGCGCGAAGGACGTGGAGTTCGACGTCGCCCGCATCGACGAGATCGAGGCGGTGACCAAGCACGACGTCATCGCCTTTCTCACGCATCTCGCCGAACACATCGGGTCCGAGGACGCCCGCTTTGTCCACCAGGGCATGACATCGTCCGACGTGCTCGATACCACGCTGAACATCCAGCTTGTCCGCGCCGCCGACATCCTGCTGGCCGATCTCGACCGCGTGCTGGCGGCGCTGAAGAAACGTGCCTACGAGCACAAGGACACGGTGCGCATCGGCCGCAGCCACGGCATCCATGCCGAACCGACGACGATGGGCCTGACCTTCGCCCGCTTCTACGCCGAGATGGACCGCAACCGCCGCCGTCTGCAGGCGGCGCGGGAAGAGGTGGCGACGGGGGCAATTTCGGGCGCGGTCGGCACCTTCGCCAACATCGACCCGGCAGTCGAGGCGCATGTCTGCGAAAGGATGGGCCTGACCCCCGAACCGATCAGCACGCAAGTGATCCCGCGCGACCGCCACGCGATGTTCTTCGCCACCCTCGGCGTCATCGCCTCGGGCATCGAGAACATCGCCATCGAGGTCCGCCACATGCAGCGCACCGAGGTGCTGGAGGCGGAGGAGTATTTCTCCCCCGGCCAGAAGGGATCGTCGGCGATGCCGCACAAAAGGAACCCGGTGCTGACGGAGAACCTGACCGGGCTGGCGCGGCTGGTGCGCAGCGCGGTGACCCCCGCGCTGGAGAACGTGGCGCTCTGGCACGAGCGCGACATCAGCCATTCGAGCGTGGAGCGCGGGATCGGGCCGGATGCGACCATCCACCTCGACTTCGCGCTGAACCGGCTGGCGGGCGTGATCGAGAAACTGGTGATCTATCCCGAGAACATGTTGAAGAACATGAACAAGTTCAAGGGCCTGGTGATGAGTCAGCGGGTGCTTCTGGCACTGACGCAAGCCGGCGTCAGCCGCGAGGATGCCTATCGCCTGGTGCAGCGCAACGCGATGAAGGTCTGGGAGAAGGGCGCGGATTTCCGTGAGGAACTGCTGGCCGATCCCGAGGTCACGGCCGCCCTTTCGCCCGCCGAGATCGAGGAGAAATTCGACCTCGGCTATCACACGAAGCACGTCGACACGATCTTCGCGCGGGTCTTCGGCGCGTGACGCCGCTCACGTTCGCGTGATCGGAGGGGCGGCCGGGCGGAAATCGTTGCCCGACCGGGCGGGCCGGTGCCACACTTTCCGCATTGGGAAGGAGGACACCATGACGACAAGGGCCTTTGTCGCTGCCCTCGCCTTGATCGCGGGGATTTCGCCTGCGCTCGCTTCATCCGACAGTTGCGGCCACGATCAGCGCAGCGCCCAGATCACCTGCGCCGAAGGCACGACCTGGGACGAGGCGACCCAGCGCTGCATCGTGGTTTCAAGCTGAAGGTAACCGTGGCTTAACCGGACCATGAAACCCTCTGCCTGCGTTGAAGGCGGAGGAAGTCATGTCAGCCATCGCCCCTGCAGCCGCGCCGAAGGGCGCAGGCGAAGTGGCCTTGTCCGGGCGCGAAAAGGCGGCCGTGATCGTCCGACTCCTCCTGTCCGAGGGGGCGGAGCCGCCGCTGCAATCGCTGCCCGAGCACGTTCAGGCGGCGCTGACCGAACAGATCGGGCGCATGCGCACCGTCGATCGCAAGACGCTCCGCGCGGTGGTGGAAGATTTTTGCGCGCGCATCGACGCGATCGGCCTGTCCTTTCCCGGCGGCATCGACGGGGCGCTGACCATGCTCGACGGGCATATCTCGGCCAATGCGGCGAATCGGCTGCGGCGGCTTTCCAGCGCCTCGACCCGGGCCGACCCCTGGGACCGGATCTCGGGCCTCGAGTCCCAACGGCTTCTCCCGGTGCTTGAGCGCGAAGCACCCGAGGTTGGCGCAATCATGCTGTCCAAGCTGCCGGTGGCGCGCGCGGCCGAACTTCTGGGCATGCTGCCGGGCGATCGCGCGAGGCGTCTTGCCCATGCGGTCGCGCGGACCGGATCGGTCGCGCCCGAAACCGTGCGCCGCATCGGCCTGGCGCTGGCGCAGGAGCTTGAGACGCAGCCGCCGCGCGCTTTTGAAACCGATCCGGACGCGCGGATGGGGGCGATCCTGAACCTGTCGGCCGCGGCCATCCGCGACGAGGTGCTGAGCGCGCTCGACGCCGAGGATACGGTGTTTGCGGCCGCCGTGCGCAAGGCGATCTTCACCTTCGCGCATGTGCCCGAACGCCTTGACCCGCGCGATGTGCCCAAGGCGCTGCGCGGTGTCGATCAGGCGGTTCTGGTGCGCGCCCTCGCCGGTGCGACCGGGCCGCTGGAACGGGTCGCGGAGTTCCTGCTTTCGGCGATGTCGCAGCGCATGGCCGCCACGCTGAGGGAGGAAGTCGCGGCCCTGGGCAAGGTCAGGGAAAAGGATGCCGAGGCCGCACAGACCGAAATCGTCGGTGCCATCCGCGATCTTGCCGACGCGGGGGATATCCGGCTGAGGATGGAGGAGGACGACTGATGGCTTCGCCTTGGGCCGCGCAGTCGCCCGCGCGCAGGGGAACACCGCCGCAAGGGCCCGCGCCCCCCGCGCGGATCAGTGCATGACCGCGGCGGCCAGGATACGTCCCGGGCCCGGTTCCTGCACGATCACAACAACATCGTCCGCGCCCGGCGCCGCGACCGTCTGGCGGAAGGGTTCGTGTCCGTCCCAGTCTCCAAGCTGCGTCCAGTCCGTCACGATATGGGAATAGGTGAAGGTCCGGCCCGCATTCTCCCCCCTGCCGATCTCGACGGTGGCGGAGGGGCGGACGCGGACTAGCTGCACCATCGTGTCCTCGGGAAGCTGGCCGAGCGGCCGGGCGCTGATGGCCACGCTGTCGCCCGACCGTTCCAGCGTGAGCGAGACGAGATGCGGCATCGCCGCCTCCATCCGGATCGCCTGTTCCATCGCCTCGGGCTTTACGCCCACGAGATGCTCCATCCCACCGACGATCATCTGCGGCGTGTAGACCATGCGCACCCCCGCATGCTGGGCGTAGGCACGCTGGCGTTCGGAATGGGCGGGGCTGCCGAAGGTGTCCTTCCAGCCGATGTAGTCCCAGTAGTCGACATGCAGCGCCAGCGGCAGCACGTCGGTCCGGTTGGCAAGCGAGCCGAGCAGTTCATCCGCCGGCGGGCAGGAGGAGCAGCCCTGCGAGGTGAACAGTTCGATCACGATCGGACTGTCGTCGGCCCGGGCGATGGGCGCCGACACGAGGGTGAGTGCAACGCAGGCTGCGGTCACTGGCTTCTGGCGCATGGTCGGGGTCCCGTATCCGTTTGGGTCTTGGTATGCCCTGGCGCAGACATTTGCCAATCAAGGATGCGCGAGACTTTCTTTCAACCGGGTCGCCACCGCCACACGGCAAATTGTGCACAATGGTATACAAAAACGTCACCCCCCTCTTGATCCGCGACTTCCGTTGCGGCATTAGCCATGCGAGCGATACCCTGTCCTCAGGAGGGAGACCGACATGACCATCGTCACCGGAACCGATACCGCCAAGACCCGCCGTACCCTGACCGTGGGGGGCCAGTCGGTCGACTATTACTCGATCCCCGCCGCCGAGGCCGCGGGGCTGGGCGAGTTCTCCCGCCTGCCCGCCGCGCTGAAGGTGGTGCTGGAAAACATGCTCCGGTTCGAGGACGGCGGGCGCACCGTGTCTGTCGACGACATCCGCGCCTTCTCCGACTGGGGCAAGCAGGGCGGCGACAACCCGCGCGAGATCGCCTATCGCCCCGCGCGCGTGCTGATGCAGGACTTTACCGGCGTTCCGGCCGTGGTGGACCTGGCCGCGATGCGCGACGGCATCAAGGCACTGGGGGGTGATCCGCAGAAGATCAACCCGCTGAACCCCGTCGACCTTGTCATCGACCATTCGGTGATGATCGACGAATTCGGCAACCCGCGCGCCTTCCAGAAGAACGTCGATCTGGAATACGAGCGCAACATGGAACGCTACGTGTTCCTGAAATGGGGCCAGAACGCGTTCCAGAACTTCCGCGTGGTGCCGCCCGGCACCGGCATCTGCCACCAGGTGAACCTCGAATACCTCGCCCAGACCGTCTGGACCGACAAGGACCAGACCGGCGCGATGGTGGCCTACCCGGATACGCTGGTCGGCACCGACAGCCACACCACGATGGTCAACGGCCTTGCCGTCCTCGGCTGGGGCGTCGGCGGGATCGAGGCCGAGGCGGCGATGCTCGGCCAGCCGGTTTCCATGCTGATCCCGGAGGTCGTGGGCTTCCGCCTGACCGGCCGGATGATGGAAGGCACCACCGCGACCGACCTCGTGCTCAAGGTCGTGCAGATGCTGCGCAAGCATGGCGTCGTGGGCAAGTTCGTCGAGTTCTACGGCGACGGGCTTGACCACCTGCCGCTGGCCGACCGCGCCACCATCGCCAACATGGCCCCCGAATACGGCGCCACCTGCGGCTTCTTCCCGATCGACGCCGAGACCCTGCGCTACCTGCGCCAGACCGGACGCGACGAGGACCGGATCGCGCTGGTCGAGGCCTATGCCAAGGAAAACGGCTTCTGGCGCGGGGCGGACTACAACCCGATCTACACCTCGACGCTCGAGCTTGACATGGCGGAGATCGTTCCGGCGATTTCCGGCCCGAAGCGGCCGCAGGACTACACGCCGCTGAACATGTCGGCGAAAAGCTTTTACAAGGTGGTGAGCGATTATCGCGGCGTCGATGCCTCCGAGGCGGCCAAGAACATGGCCTCCGAAGGCGACACGCTGACCGCGCCGAACGACGTCCTCAAGACCGCGAAGGTCGAGGGCGAGGCTTACGCGATCCGCGACGGGTCGGTGGTGATCGCCTCCATCACCTCCTGCACCAACACGTCGAACCCCTATGTGCTGATCGGCGCGGGGCTTCTGGCGCGCAAGGCGCGCGCGCTCGGCCTGACCCGCAAGCCCTGGGTCAAGACCTCGCTCGCGCCCGGGTCGCAGGTCGTGTCGGAATATCTGGAGGCCGCGGGCCTTCAGGAAGACCTTGACGCGCTTGGCTTCAACCTTGTCGGCTACGGCTGCACCACCTGCATCGGCAACTCCGGCCCCTTGCAGCCGGAAATCTCAAAGGCGATCGGCGAGAATGACCTTGTCGCCGTCTCGGTCCTGTCCGGCAACCGCAACTTCGAAGGCCGGATCAGCCCCGACGTGCGGGCGAACTACCTCGCCTCGCCGCCGCTCGTGGTGGCCTACGCCATCGCCGGCGACATGAACATCGACCTGACGAGCGAGCCCCTTGGCACCTCCAAGGACGGCAAGCCGGTCTTCCTGAAGGACATCTGGCCCTCGAACCGCGAGATCGCGGAACTCGTGCACGAGGTCGTCACCCGCGAGGCGTTCCAGAAGAAATACGCCGACGTGTTCAAGGGCGACGCCAAGTGGCAGTCGGTCAAGACCACCGACAGCGAGACCTACGACTGGCCCTCGACCTCGACCTATATCCAGAACCCGCCCTACTTCCGCGGGATGGGCAAGGAAAAGGGCACGATCCGCGACATCTCCGGCGCGCGGGTCCTCGCCCTTCTCGGCGACATGATCACCACCGATCACATCAGCCCCGCGGGGTCCTTCAAGGCGACCACGCCGGCGGGCAAGTACCTGACCGACCGGCAAGTCGCGCAGAAGGACTTCAACAGCTACGGCTCGCGCCGCGGCAACCACGAGGTCATGATGCGCGGCACCTTCGCCAACATCCGCATCAAGAACGAGATGCTGGACGGGGTCGAGGGCGGTTATACCAAGGGGCCGGACGGCGCGCAGACCTCGATCTACGACGCCGCGATGGCCTACCAGGACGCGGGCACGCCGCTCGTTATCTTTGGCGGGGTCGAATACGGCGCCGGGTCGTCGCGCGACTGGGCGGCCAAGGGCACCAACCTTCTTGGCGTCAAGGCGGTGATCGCGGAGTCGTTCGAGCGTATCCACCGGTCGAACCTCGTCGGCATGGGCGTCATCCCGTTCGAGTTCACCGGGGGCGAGAACCGCAAGTCGCTGGGCCTGAAGGGGGACGAGGTGATCTCGATCCACGGGCTCGAAGGCGACCTGAAGCCGCTGAGCCTCGTTCCCTGCACGATCCGCTACGGCGACGGCAGCGAACGGACGATCCAGATCAAGTGCCGGATCGATACCGAGGTCGAGATCGAGTATGTCGAGAACGGCGGTGTCCTGCACTACGTCCTGCGGAACCTGGCGAAGTCCTGATCCGGAAACGTTGAATTTCTCGTGAAAGCCCGGCCGCGCGCCGGGCTTTTCTTTTCCGTGCGAGGGATTCGGTTAGTGTCATGGGGCTGTCTGCGCGGTGGGGCGCGGCCCGGACCCGTCCGGGCGCGTCGCGCGGGTGGCGTGGCCGTCGCGGAAATTCAGGCCGCGGCGGCCTTCCTCTTCCCGCCTATTCCGCCTTGCCCAGCGCCTTTTCCAGTTCCGGCATGAACCGCTGCTGGTAGTCGGACCCCACGAGCGGGCCGATGAACTTGAAAAGCACGGTGCCATCACCGCCGATGATGAAGGTTTCGGGCGGCGCGGTCACGCCCCAGTCGATCGATCGCCGCCCGGTCGGGTCGGACACGACGCCGATGAAGGGGTTGCCCTCCTCGGTCAGGTAGGCCGTCGCCTTGGCGTCGTCGTCGCGGATGTTCACGCCGACGATGCGGATGCCGTTCGCGGCCATCGCGTTCAGGTTCGGATGTTCGGCCCGGCACGGCGGGCACCAGGTGGCCCAGAAGTTGACCAGCGTCACCTCGCCCGAGCGCAGGTCCGCATCCGTCGCGAAGGGGAACCCGGCCAGTGCCGCGCCGCCGAGTTCGGGCGCCTGCTGCCCGATGAAGGTCGAGGGCAGTTCGTCCGGGTTCTGCCGCCCCATTCCCCAGTAGAAGGTCGCCGCCAGGGCCGCGAAGATCACCGGCGGCAGCATCACGAGGGGGGAGAGTCTAGCCATTCTTCGCCATCCGCCTTTCCTGCACCTCGAGCGCGCGCTTGACCCGGGTCCCCTTCCGCAGGGACAGCGCGACGAGACCCAGAACCAGCAGGATCGTCACGCCATAGGCGGCCAGCACGGTGACCGCGTACTTGCCAAGCTCCACCATCACGCCATCCTTTCCCGCGCCTCGAGCGCGCGCAGACGCCGCGCCCGAATCTCGGTCCGGGTGCGGATGAGGAGGAGCGAGACGAAGAGCAGCCCGAATCCCACGATCGCCGTCCAGAGCGGCCAGGCATAGACATCTGCCACATGCTCTTCCTGGTCCATGGACAGGGACGACCCCTGGTGCAGCCCCTGGTTCCAGAATAACACCGCATAGCGCGAGATGACGGCAAAGACCGAACCCACGAGGCAGAGGACAGAGGTCAGGTCGGCGGCGGTGTCGGGGTTCTCGATCGCCTCCCACAGGGCCATGTAGCCGAGGTAGAAGAGGAACAGGATCAGGAAGGCGGTCAGCCGCGGGTCCCAGGCCCACCAGGTGCCCCACATCGGCTGGCCCCAGATGGCCCCGGTAAAAAGCCCGATCAGCGTCATGGTCATGCCGACGGGCGCCGCCGCCTTCGCGGCCAGGACCGAGACATGGTGGCGACGGATCAGCCAGACGAGCGAGGCGGCCAGCATCATGAACCAGGTCCCCGTCGCCATGATCGCGGCCGGGACATGGATGTAGATGATCTTGACGGTCGATCCCATGCGGAAATCGTCGGGCGTGAAGAAGAAGCCCCAGACCAGCCCGCCAAGAAGGGTCAGCACGGCCAGCCCCGTCACCCAGGGCAACGCCCAGGCCGAGGTCTGCATGAACTTCTTCGGGTTGGCGTATTCCCAGATCGACATGGCGACTGACTAAATGTTCCGGTGAGCGCTCACAATAGGCTTAACATGAACGGCACTATCTCAGGTTGACGCGGATTGCCGCAGCCGCGGCGAAGGGCAAGAGCGCGAGCGAGCCGAGCGTGATGCCCAGCAGCATCAGGACCGGCGTGGCGGTCGCCAGCCCCTCGGCCCCGCGGCGGGCGCATTCGGCGCCGAAGATCAGCGTCGGGATGTAAAGCGGCAGGACGAGAAGCGAGAGAAGCAGCCCGCCGCGTTTCAGTCCCACCGTCAGCGCGGCCCCGAAGGCGCCGATCATGGAGAGCGCCGGCGTGCCGAGCGCGAGCGATGCGGTGAGCCAGAAGAACCCCGACGGCGGCAGGTTGAGGAGGATGGCCAGAACGGGTGCTGCCAGCGTCAGCGGCAGGCCCGTCGTCAGCCAGTGCGCCAGCGCCTTGGTCGCCGCGACGGTCTCGAGCGGGATAGGCGCGGTGGCGAGCAGGTCGAGCGTCCCGTCCTCGTGATCGAGCGCGAAGATGCGGTCGAGCGAGAGAAGGCAGGCCAGGAGCGCGCCGACCCAGAGGATGCCGGGGGCGATGCGGGCCAGTGTGCCCCCCTCCGGCCCGACGCCGAAGGGGACGAGCACGGTGACGATGAGGAAGAAGGCGAGGCTCAGCCCGAAGCCGCCGCCGGCGCGGAAGGCAAGCGCCAGATCGCGGGAGAGGAGCGCCATCATGCCGGCCGCCCCGAACGCAACCGGCCGCCGGGGGCGCTGCCCCCGGGCCCCCGGGATACTTGGGAAAAGAAGAAGATCATGCGAAGGCCTCCTCGAACCCGCCCGGCGCCGGCGCGGTGGGCGCGGCGCGGAACGGGGTGAGGTCGAGCACCTCCGCCTCCGCGATGCCGAGGTCGATGTGGGTGGCCATCAGCGCCGCACCGCCCCGCGCCAGATGGGCGCGCACGGCCGCGGCGAAGAGCGCGACCGAGGCCGCGTCGAGCGAGACGGTCGGTTCATCGAGAAGCCAGAAGCGGCGCCCGGTGACAAGAAGGCGGGCGAGGCCGAGCCGGCGTTTCTGCCCGGCCGAAAGGCTGTGCGCCGGGCGGTCCGCCAGCCCCTTGAGATCCATCGCGGCAAGGGCTGCGGCAATGTCGCCGGTGCCGAAGATGCGCGCCCAGAAGCGCAGGTTTTCCGCCACGCTGAGCGTCGCCTTGAGCCCGTCCGCGTGGCCTGCATAGGCGATATCCTCGGCCGGCAGGCCGATGGCGCCCGCAAGCGGCGGCTGCAGGCCCGCGATGGTGCGCAAGAGCGTCGTCTTGCCGATCCCGTTCGGCCCGCGCAGGACCAGCGCCCGCCCCGGACGCAGGGTCAGCGAGACATGGGCGAGCACGGGGATGCCGCCGCGGGCGATGGCGAGGTCGGTGACGGTCAGGTCCATGATGCGGGGTTAGCCGATGCCGCGGACAAGCGCAAAGCCTCAGTCGACGGGCAGGAGGGCCGCGGCGATGCGCCGCCCCTCGGAGAGTAGGACGTTGTAGGTGCGGCAGGCGGCGGGGCTGTCCATGATCTCGACGCCGAGGCCCGCGCCCTCGAGGGTCGCGCGCAGGTCAGCGGGCAGATGCGCGATCTGCCGCCCGGTGCCGACGAAAAGCACGTCGACCTGCCCGGCGAGTGCCAGCAGTGGCGCAGGATCGCCGTAGCCCTGCCAGGTGCGCGCGCCGGTCCGGGTGACGATAACCGCGCCCTGCAGCGCCTGGCCCGCGATCCGGAAGAAGCCGGGGCCGTAGCCGTCGATGGGCCGGGCCTGTCCGAAGTCGATTTCGCTGAGGTTCACGAGGCGGCGCCTTTCCTTGTCCCGCAAGCCCTGAGAGATTACCCCGCCAGGCGGGCGGGGCCAAGGGCCGGATCAGCCGGCCTTGCGCCCGCGCCATGCCGCGTGAAGGGCGCGCGACACCGCCACCAGCGTCACCAGCACGATCAGGAGGACCGAGATCGCGGCGATGGCGGGGTCGATGTTGTCCCTCAGCCCCATCCACATCAGCCTGGGCAGCGTGACGGCATCGACCGAGGTGATGAAGAGCGTGACCGCAATCTCCTCCCAGCTGAGGACGAAGGTGAGGAAGAAGGCGGAGACGAGGCCGAAGCGGATGTTGGGCAGGATCACCTGGAAGATGCGCCGCGCCACCCCGGCCCCCATGGCGCGCGCGGCCAGGTCGATCCGCCGGTCGACCTGCGCCAGCGCGACCGAGATCAGGACGACCGCGAAGGGTGCGATCATCACCGTATGGGCCAGCGCGACGCCGGCGAGCGTGTCGTAGGCGACAAGGTCATTCGCCTGGCCGAGGGTGATGAGGAAGAAGTAGAGCGTCAGCGCCGAGACGACCGGCGGCGCCACCATCGGCAGGAGCGCCACCCCCATCAGCACCCCGCCGAAGCGCGGGCGCAGCATCCACATGCCGAGACTGAAGAGCGTGGCGAGTGTGGTGGCCAGCGCCGCGCTGATCAGCCCGATGCGGATCGACAGCCACAGGCCCGCGCCCCAGGCCGGGTTCTCGACCAGCGCGCGGTAGTGGCGCAGCGACCATTCCCCCTCGGGGAGGGAGAGGAAGCGCTTGGGCGTGAACGACACCGGCACCACCGCCAGAAGCGGCAGGAGGAGGAACAGCGAGACGATGATCGCGAGTGTGATGGCAAGTCGGCCGGGGCGCTGGAGGATCATCGCGCATCCCCCGGCGTCATCTTTCGCAGGAGCAGGGCGAGGAAGCCCGCGATCGCGATCATCAGGATCACGCTGACCGCGGCGGCCAGTCCCCAGTCGGGGCTCTGGAATATGCGCAGGTAGATCAGTTCGGCCACCATGACGCTGCGCCCGCCGCCGAGGATCGCGGGCGTCACGAAAAAGCCGATCGAGAAGACGAAGACGAGAAGGGCGGCGCCAAGGACGCCGGGCAGCGTCATCGGCAGGAACACCTGCCAGAAGATGCGCGCCCGTCCCGCCCCCATCCCGCGCGCGGCCATCAGCACGCGTTCGTCCACGCTGCGCATGGCCGAGGCAATGGGAAAGACCGCGAAGGGGATGAGGAAATGGGTCATCCCGACGATGACGCCGAATTCGTTGCGCACGAGGGCCAGCGGCTCGGCGATCAGCCCCGCGCCTTCAAGCCAGCTGTTCACCAGCCCGCGGTTCGACAGGATCGACAGCCAGCCGAAGGCGCGCGTCAGGACCGAGATCCAGAACGGGATGAAGATGCACAACTCGGTCAGAAGCCGCGCGACCGGCCCGCCCCACACCCAGAGGAGGGCGACCGCGTAGCCGGCAGAGACGCTGAGCACGGTGACGACCGCGCAGATACGGAGGGTGCGCCAGAAGACCGACAGGATCAGCGGATCGCTCAGCGCGGCGCGATACTGGCCAAGGCCGGGCTCGGGCAGTGTCACGCTCCAGCGCAGGATGCCGAGGAAGGGCAGGATATAGGCAAGCGCCAGCAGGATCAGCAGCGGCCCGAGCAGGACGAGGCTGCGGGTGATCTGGCGCATCGGGCACTCCGTATCGGGCCGCCGCCCCGTCAGGGCGGGACGGCGGCGAAGGGGATCAGGCGGAGACGATCTTGAGGAATTCGTCCAGCGCGGGGCCGTAGTTTTCCTCGTACCAGGCCATGTCGAGCGCGACCTGCTGGGGCATGTTCGCGGGATCGACGGGGTTGAAGCGCGCGGCGTCCGGCGCGATCAGCGCGTCTGCCGCGGGGTTCGCAGGCCCCTGCCCCAGAAGGTCGAAGATCACCACCTGTCGTGCCGGGTCCTGGGCAGAGGCGATGAACTTCATCGCGGTCTCGGCGCCGCCCGGGTTGCCCTTGATCACCGCCATCGCGCCCGGCGAGAGAAGACCGTCGGCCCAGATGAACTTGATGTCGCCGCCCGAGTCCTGCTCCAGCAGGCGTGCACGGGTGGACCAGACCAGCGCCATCGACGCATCGCCGTTCAGAAGCAGCGACTGGCTTTCCGCGCCGCCGCCCCAGAAGGCCACAACATGTTCCTTGAAGGCCGCAAGCTTGTCATGCGCGCGCTTGAGGTCGAGCGGATAGAGCGCGTCGCGCGCCACCCCGTCGCCCAGCAGAAGCGCCTCCCACATGGCGGCGCCCCATTTGTACATCGCGCGCTTGCCGGGGAATTTCTCCACGTCGAAGAAGTCGGCCATGCCGGTGGGGGCGGTGTCGAACTTGGTCGAATCGTAGGCGATGACATAGCTGAAGAAGTAGGAGGAGGCGGCGTATTCCCAGCCGAACCCCTCGCGCATCTTGGCCTTGTCGACGATGGCGTAGTCGATCGGCTCGCACATGCCCTTGCGCCCCAGCGCCTGGGCCGAGAACGGGTCGGCGTCGCAGATGTCCCAGGTGGGTTTGCCGCTTTCGAACTGGGCCTGCATCGCACCTTCGGTCGGGCCCGATCCGTCCTGCTTCACGACGACGCCGGTTTCGGCCTGGAAGGGCTGGCCATAGGCCTGGTCGTAGGCGGTCATCGCGTCGCCGCCCCAGTTGACGAAGACCAGTTCGCCCGACTGGGCCAGAACCGGCGTGCCGCGCGCGGCGACCGCAGCCGCCCCCATCAGGCCGATGGCCAACTGGGTGAAGCGGCGGCGCGAGATCTCTCCGCGCCGGGCGCGTTCGGCAAGGATTTGCAGGCAGTCTTCCTGGAAGTGGCCGTTCATCTTTTCCTCCCTGTGTCGAGGTGGCTGGTGTTGGCTAGAGAAAGAAACCGCGGTCTTCGGCCCAGGCCGCCCACACGGCGGCACCGGGGGTGACCGCGGCAGGCATCGCCGCGGTCGGAACGGACAGGATCACGGGCGTTCCGCCGCCCGAGACTAGGTGAAGCCGTGTCTCGGCCCCCATGTAGGTCAGATCGGTGACGGAGAGGGGAATGGCATTTCCTCCGGCAGGCTCGCCCAGTTCCAGCCGCATGTGTTCGGGCCGGACCGCCAGTGCCGCCGTGGCACCGGCCGCGCCGCATGACGCCCGGATCGCGCGGCCTTCGAAGCGGCCGTGGCCGACGCCCCCCTGCGCTTCGGCCCCGGAAATCGGCAGAATGTTGATATCGCCCAGGAATTCGGCGACGAAGCGGTTCGCCGGCCGCTCGTAGACCTCTTGCGGGCCGCCGGCCTGCTGAAGCCGCCCGTGGTCGAAGATGGCCACCGTGCTGGACAGCGCCAGCGCCTCGGACTGGTCGTGGGTGACGAAGACGAAGGTGGTGCCGATCTCCCGGTGGAGGCGGCGCACCTCGTCCTGCATCTGGCCGCGCAGGTTCTTGTCGAGCGCGGAGAAGGGTTCGTCCAGAAGCAGGACCGCGGGTTCGCAAGCCAGCGCCCGCGCCAGCGCCACGCGCTGCTGCTGCCCGCCCGACAGCGCCGCCGGGCGCTTGTGGCCATGCCCGGAAAGGCCCACCATCTCGATCATCTCCGCGACCCGGCGCCGGATCTCGGCACCCGACCGGCGGCTGACCTTCAAGGGAAAGGCGATGTTCTCGGCCACAGTCATGTGCGGGAACAGCGCATAGCCCTGAAAGACCATGCCGAAGCCCCGCGCCTCGGGCGGAAGTGCCGTGATGTCGCGGCCGTCCTGATGCACCTCGCCCGCCGTGGGCGGCAGGAAGCCGGCCAGCACCATGAGAAACGTGGTCTTGCCCGATCCCGACGGCCCCAGAAGGGTGACGAACGCCCCCCGCCCGATGGTCAGCGACACATCGTCGAGCGCCACGAACTCACCGAATTCCTTGCGGATCGACCGGGCGGTGAGTTCGGCGGCCTGGGGGGTGGGCATGGGGTCCTCCTTGGCGGAAGGTATGGGCAGGCGCGGCAGGGCGGCAATCGAAATGTTTTTCCCGCTTCGGCAAAGGAATTTTGTCGTTGCCGCCATTCGCGGCGCGGCGGCTCAGGGCAGTTCCTCCCGGATCCAGGCACGGAACTCGGTCACCGCCGGAATCGCGGCCTTTTCCTCTGGAATGACAAGATAATAGGACTTGGGCGAACGCACCGCCAGTTCGAAGGGGCGCACGAGCTGCCCGCCCTCCATCGCCTCGCGGCAGATGAAACCGTCGCCCATGGCGATGCCCTGCGCGTTCATCGCCGCGGCGTAGACCAGGTTCATGTCGCAAAATGTCAGCCCGCCGGCGGCGATATCCTCGCCAAGCCCGGCAAGCCTGAGCCAGTCGACCCAGTCGGAGCGGTTGACGAGGTGGAGAAGATCGCCGCGCTGCACATCGGCGAAGTCCTTCATCCCGCCCAGCCGGTTCAGCAGGATCGGGCTGATGAGGGGGGTGAACTCCACCTCCTTCAGAAGCTCCGTCTGCCCGCCGGGGAAGTTGCCGGTGCCGAAGGCGATGAAAAGGTCGGCGTCGGGGTTCGACACGTCGTCAAGCCGGCGCGGGGTGATGACCGACAGCTGCACATCGGGGCAGATCGCGCGGAAACGTCCGATCTTGGTGGACAGCCATGCGGCGGCAAATCCCGGCGTGCAGGAGAGCGTCAATTGCCCCGAAAGCCCGCGTCCGGCATTGCGCGAGGCCGACCCGGCGATGACCGACAGCGCCTTGCGCACGTCGCTGGCATAGGCGCGCCCGCGCACGGTCAGCTCGATCCGGGTGCCGACGCGGGTGTAAAGCGGAAAGCCCAGGTCCTGCTCCAGAAGGCGCAACTGGTGGCTGACCGCACTGCGCGTGACGTTCAGTTCGTCTGCCGCCTGCCAGACCGTGCCGAGACGGGCAAAGCTTTCAAGCGCCCTGAGCGCCTGCGTGGAGGGTATGCGCGCCATCCGGCCCCGCTTGCTGTGACCGCGCAAGTCTAGCCCGCCCTGCCCCCGAATCCAGCGAAATGGTGAATGGGATTTGCCGAAGTCGGGAAAAGGTTTCACTACCGCCGGCGGCCCGAAGGCGTGTAGCGATAAGGACGGGGCGACCGCCTTGCGTCGGCACGACGTCCGGCGACGGCCCCGCCCCGACGTCCAGAGGTCCGCGATGCCCGCACCGATCCTGACCGCCGCCCAGAGGGATGCCCTTGCCGCCGTCGACGCCCGCGCGGGCGCGCTTTCGGACTGGTGCGCGACGATCTTCGATTTCGGCGAAACCGCCTGGCGCGAATACCGATCGGCCGAATGGTACGTCGCGCGGTTGAGGGCCGAGGGCTTCGCGGTCGAGGAAGGATCGGGCGGGATGCCCACCGCCTTCTGCGCCGAATGGTCGAACGGTGACGGGCCCGTCATCGGCATGTATGGCGAATACGATGCGGTGCCCGGCAACTGCCAGGCGGCCAGCACCCGGCGCGAGCCGCGCGCGGGGCTGGGCTATCAGGCGGGCGGGCACACCGACCCGCACTCCGGCCTTGGCATCGGCGCGCTCGGCGGGCTTCTGGCCACCAAGGCGGCGATGGAAAGGCACGGGATCCGGGGCGGCCTGAGGTTCACCGGCGAACCGGCCGAGAAGGTGCGCGGGTCAAAACCCATCCATGCCGCGAAGGGCTACTACGACGGGTTGGCGGCGATGCTGTCGTTCCATCCGTTCTACATGCTGCCTATGTGCAATACCGTCCGCTGGGACACCCACTGCGGCGCGGCCTATGCGATGGTCTACCGCTTTATCTGCGACGCTCCCGAGGCCTGGGGCCGCGCAGACGGCGCGCCGATCCCGCAGTCGCATTCGGCGGTGCGCGCGCCGGGCGCCAACGACGCGCTGATGCTCATGTACCAGTCCTCGAAGGCGCTGCGCGAGGCGATGCTGCCGCATCAGGGCGGCTGGTCGGTATCGGAGGCGATCCTGACCGCGGGGCAGGCGACCGCCGACAACCTGCCCGCGGGCCTGGCCGAGATCCAGTATATGATGCGCACGCCCACCGTGGCGATGGCCGAACAGATCACCGCCGTCCTCGACCGCAACGCCGAGGCGGCAGCGATGATGTCGGGCTGCCGCTGGGAACGCCGCTGGGTCTGCAAGTCGCGCCCGGGCCTGGCCAATCACGCCATGGCGCGGCTGGTCTGGGAGGCGATGCAGGCCGTCGGCGCGCCGCGCTGGGGCGAGGAGGCCCGCGCCGTCGCGCGCGAGATCCAGTCCGGGCTGGGGCTTCATCCCATGGAGGCGCCCTTCATCGAGGAGATGGAGCGGCTGATCGACCCAGACGCGGCCGAGGCGATCCTGCGCCGCGACCTGCCGCCGTCGCAAGGCCATTCGACCTCGGACGACTACACCGACATGTGCTGGCACGCGCCGACCGCCCGGTTCTACATCGCCCGTCCCGCGCTGAAGGCGCCGGCGGGCTATGCCTATCCGAACTGGGTGATGAACGCGCTGGGCGGCATCCCGGCGACCATCGACCCGATGGTGACCACGGCGGCCAAGGTTCTTGCCGCCTCGGCTGTGCGCCTTCTGGAAGACGCAGGGGCACGCGATGCCGCGATGACCGAATTCCGCGACCGCACCGGCGGCGGGGTCGGCGGCAGCTCCTGGTTGCCGCCACTTTGCGACTACGACCCGCCGATCCATTTCCGCTGGCCCGAATATGTCGAAACCCCGCGCGGGCGGGACTGGTGGATCCCCTCCGCCCTGCCCGGCGCCTGACCCGAAGGAGTGACCCATGGCCCTTGACCGACTGCCCCACGCCGAAGGCTTCTCGCTTCAGCGCCGCAATCCCGCCGGCGGCACGAAGCCGCTGGCCCACTGGGGTTTCCGCAACGAGACCGATCCCCTGACCGACGTGCTTCTGGGCTCTCCCGCCCATCTCAAGCACCGCGCGACCTCGTCGCTGTCGCGCAAGCACCTGCGCGAGGCGCCCTGCAACATCCAGGTGGCGCAGGCGCAGCATGCCGAACTGGTCGCGGCCTACGAACATTTCGGGGTGAAGGTGCACATGCTGCCGGCCGAACCGGAACTGACAATGCAGGTCTACACCCGCGATTCGAGCGTGATGACGCCCTATGGCCCCGTCATCACCGCGATGGCGAACTGGTGGCGGCGGGGCGAGAACTATGCCGCGATCCGCGCCTATGAGGCGATGGGCATCCCGATCTATGACATGGTGACGGCCGGCACCTTCGAGGGCGGCGACTTCAACGTGATCGAGGAGGGTTGCGTGCTGATCGGCTGCGGCGGCGCCCGCACACAGGAGGAAGGCGCGCGCCAGGTCGCCGGCTGGTTCGAGAAGGAAGGCTGGGAGGTCAAACTGGCCTTCATCGACGAATACTACGTCCATATCGACCTGATGGTGGTGCCGGTCGCGCCGAAGCTGACGGCCGTGTGCCTCGATTGCACCGATCCCTGGATCGTCGACTGGCTGAAGGCCAAGGGGCACGAGATCATCGACGTGCCCTTCCGCGACACCATGGCGCTTGGCTGCAACTTCATGAGCCTTGGCCACGACAAGATCATCGCGCCGGCCTCCTCGCGCGTGCTGATCGGGCAGCTGAAGGCGCGCGGATTCGAGGTCGCGGCGGTCGAGACAGACGAAATTTCCAAGACCGGCGGCGGCATCCACTGCATGGCGCAGGCACTCCGGCGCGACGCGGGCTGAAAGGCTGGCGGAGCGCAAACCGAACGCCTATGTTGGGGGCCCACCGGAACGGAGCCCCCATGAGCAGGGACGCGATACGCCGGGCGGCGCGGTTGTCCGTGGCGCCCATGATGGACTGGACGGATCGGCACTGCCGGTTCTTCCACCGCCTCATGTCGCGTCATGCGCTGCTTTACACCGAGATGGTGACGGCGCCCGCGGTGATCCACGGCGACCGCGACCGGCTCCTGGGTTTCGACGCGGCGGAGCATCCGGTGGCGCTGCAACTGGGCGGGTCGGAGCCCGCGGAACTGGCGGCGGCCACGCGGATCGCCGCCGGCTACGGTTATGACGAGATCAACCTGAACGTCGGCTGCCCCTCGGACCGGGTGCAGTCGGGCTGCTTCGGCGCGGTCCTGATGGAACGGCCCGCGCTGGTCGCCGGCTGCGTCTCGGCGATGATTGCGGTCGCGCCGGTCGAGGTGACGGTGAAATGCCGCATCGGCGTCGATGACCAGGTGCCGGAGGATGTGCTGCCCGCCTTCCTCGAAACCGTCTCCCAAGCAGGTGTCACCCGCTTCGCGATCCATGCCCGCAAGGCCTGGCTCCAGGGATTGAGCCCGAAGGAAAACCGCGAGGTTCCGCCGCTCGACTATTCCCTCGTGCGCGAGATGAAGCGCGCCTTCCCGCACCTCCACATCTCGGTCAACGGCGGGGTGCAGACGCTCGATCAGGCGCGGGGCTTCCTTGCGGACGAGCTGGACGGCGCGATGGTCGGGCGGGCCGCCTATCATGAACCCTGGGACATCCTCGGCCGGGCGGACGAGGTCATTTTCGACGCCGCCCCCGGCCCCGACCCGTTCGAGGTCGCGGAGCGGATGAAGCCCTATATCGCGGACCATCTGTCGCGCGGCGGGCGCCTGCACCAGATCACCCGGCACATGCTTGGCCTGTTCCACGGCAGGCCGGGCGCGCGCGGCTGGCGCCGGGTCCTGTCCGAACGCGGGCACGGGGCCGAGGCCGGGCTCGACATTCTCGACGCGGCGTTGTCCGAGGTACGCCGCCTCGCGGCGTGACCCCTTCCGGTGCGGCGCCGAAGCCGCTACCAAACCCGCGACAGCGGAGGAAACCATGCCCGAACCGGACCAACTCATGACCATGGCGGCGCTGCTGCTGGCCATCGGGGCCTTCGCCGGCATCATCGCCGGGCTACTGGGCGTGGGCGGCGGGATCGTGCTGGTCCCGGCCTTCTTCTACGCCTTCACCGTCCTCGGCTACGGCGGCGCCGACCTGATGCAGGTCTGCGTGGCCACGTCGCTCGCCACTATCATCGTCACCTCGCTGCGCTCGGTCCATGCCCACCACCGCAAGGGCGCGGTGGACTGGGCGATCCTCAGGGGCTGGGGGCCCGGCATCGCGGTGGGCGCGGTCTGCGGCGTCCTCGTGGTGGCGGCGCTGCGCACGCCTGCGCTGCAGGCGATCTTCGGCACCCTCGCGCTTGTGGTCGCCGCCTATCTGGGCTTCGGGCGCGCGGGCTGGCGGCTTGGCCCCGCCATGCCCACCGGCGCGCCGCGCGCCGCGCTGTCGCCGATTGTCGGGTTCCTGTCGGTGCTGATGGGCATCGGCGGGGGCAGCTTCGGCGTGCCGCTGATGAGCCTTTACAACACCCCGATTCACCGCGCCGTCGCCACCGCCGCCGGATTCGGCGTGCTGATCGCCGTGCCATCGGTCGCGATCTTCCTGCTGACGGCGGTCGAGGGCGCGCCGCCCTTCACCCTCGGATCGGTCAACCTGCCGGCCTTCGCCCTTGTCATCGCGATGACGCTGGTGACCACCCCCCTGGGCGTCAGGATCGCCCACGCGATGGACCCGGGCCCCCTGCGCCGGGTCTTCGCGGCCTTCCTCGCCGTGGTCGCGCTCAACATGCTGCGCAAGGCGGCGGGATGGTAGGGCCGCTCGATCCGGCCGGCTGGGCGGCCTTCCCGGCCGAGGCCGCGACGCGCGCCTGGGCGGCCGCGGCGCTCGCCCATGCGAAGGCCGCCGTTCTTCACCCCGGCGCCGACTGGCGATCGGACGCGACCTGGATGGTCGGGCTCGAGGCGCTGCCCAATGCCGTCGACGGGTCGGTGGACGGCGTGCCGCTGGCCGGACAGGCGGCGCAGACTGTGGCCGCGGCCTTCGGCCCGCAAACCTGGCACCGGGCGCAGATTTCCGTCGCGCGGCCGGGCTATCCGCGCCGGGGCCCTGACGAGGCCGAGGCCTCATTCGGCTACCGTCTGCGCCGGGATGCGGCCCATGTCGACGGGCTTCTCGCCGTCGGCGCCGCGCGGCAAAGGATGCTGCACGAACCGCATGCGTTCATCCTCGGGATCGGCCTCAACGACCCGGACCCGGGCGCCGCCCCGCTCGCCGTATGGGAAGGTAGCCACCGCATCGTCGCCCGCGCCTTCCGGGATGCTCTGGCGGGTGCGGACCCGAAGGACTGGGGCGATGTCGACCTGACCGAGTGCTACAACGCCACGCGCCGGGAGATTTTCGCCACCTGTCCCCGGCGGCTGGTGCCGCTGCGCCAGGGCGAGACGATCCTGATGCACCGCATGACGCTCCATGGGATCAGCCCCTGGGTAAACGGTGCCGAAGCCCCGCCGGAGGGCCGCGCCACCGCCTATTTCCGTCCGCTTCTGGGTTCGGTCGAAGACTGGGTGAACCGGGCCTAGAACCGGCCCGCGTCAGCCGCCCAGCCGGGCCGCCCGCCCGCCGCGCCGCTGGCGCAGAAGGCTGGAGCGGCCGGGCAGTTCCGCCATCACCTCGCGCCGCCGTTCGGGCGTCATACGGCTCCAGCCGGCTATCTCGTCGATGGTGCGATGGCAACCGATGCAGATGCGCGCCTCGGGGTGCACCGAGCAGATCTTGATGCAGGGGCTGTCGATCTCGTTCCGCTTCCAGACGTCGTCGGTCATGTCTGCCGCCTCAGATGCCCGATCCGGTCGAGCGCGCCTTGCAGAATATAGCCCGCCGCGACATGGTCGATCACCTCGGAGCGACGCTTTCGTGACGTATCCGCCTCAAGCAGCGCGCGTTCGGCGGCGACGGTGGAAAGGCGTTCGTCCCAGAAGCCGATCGGAATCTCCGTTAGCCGCGACAGGTTGCGCGCGAAGGCGCGGGTGGACTGGCAGCGCGGCCCTTCGGAGCCGTCCATGTTGCGCGGCAGGCCAAGGATCAGGCCGCCAAGGCTGCGCGACGCGACCAGCGCCAGAAGCGCCTCGGCGTCCTTGGTGAACTTGGTGCGCCGGATCGTCTGGAGCGGGCTTGCGACCGACAGCATCGGGTCCGAGACCGCGACCCCGATGGTCTTTTCGCCCAGGTCAAGGCCCGCGACGGCGCGCATCGGCGCGAGCGCCGCTGCAAGATCTTCGATCGTGTCGCAGATCATTCGGCGATCCCCGCGCCCTGCGCGGCCGCGTCGATTTCCGCCAGCGCGGCGGGGTCGGCGGCATGGGCCTTGCGGGCGGCATCCCAGGCGGCCCGGGCGCGATCGCTTTCTCCCAGCACGCCCAGGGCGCCGATCAGGCGTGCCCATTCCGCGGCCTCGCCCCCCTCCGCGCCCAGGCGCGTCTCCAACCCCTCCACCATGGTGCGGATCATCGCCGCGCGGTCCTCGGCCGACATCTCGGAGGCGGCGGCCATGTCGGCGGCACTCGGCCCCGGAAGGGCGGCGGGCGGCGCATAGTCCACCCCCGCCAGGGCCGCGACGGTCGCGATATTCTCGCGCAGGTAGGGGATCCAGGGCGCGTCCTGCGGCCCGTTTTCCAGAAGCGCGCGCCAGAGGCCGAAGGACCGGTCCGGCCGGCCTGTCTGGAACTCCATCAGGCCCAGGTAGAAGCGCGCCGTGCCGTTCGCGGGATCGCGCGCCAGCGTGGCGCCCAGCGCCGCCTCGGCCTCGGCGGTGACGAGGCCACCTGCCGCGCGGATGAGAAGATCGGCCAGTTCGGCGTGATCGTCGGCGCGCACCTCCGCCGGCGGCAAGAGCGCGATGAACCGAGCCTTCGCCCGCGCGGCGGCGGCGAAATTGCTCAGCCGCGCCTCGTAGGTGGCCAGCAGCCGGAACCCCTCGGCCACGTCCGGGCGCTCTTCGGTCGAGGCGCGCAGCCGGTCCATCAGGGCGGCGAATTCCGGATCGGGCGCAGCACCCTGGGGCGGCACCGCCGCCTCCGCCTCGGCCTGGGTCGGACGCTCCGCCTTCAGCGCCTCGGCCGCGGCAAGGCGGGTAGACATCGGCATGTCGGGCATCTCGGGCGTGCCAAGGCGAAGGTAGAGCGCACCTGCCCCCGCCAGCGCCAGAAGCGCCAGGACCGGCACCGCCAGCCCCGGCCCGCGGCCCGCCGCGCCGCCCGCCGCGCGGGCCTTGTCCGCGGCCAGGATGCGGCGCGAGATCTCGACGCGCGCGCGCCCCGCCTCCTCCGGCCCGATCACGCCGCGCGCAAGGTCGCGGTCGACCTCGGCCAACTGGTCGCGGTAGACGGTCAGGTCACGCTCGGCACTGCCAAGCGGTCCCGCGCCACCCGCAGAGGCGCGCCACAGCGTCGCCAGGACGAGAGCCGCGAGCGCCGCGGCGAAGATCCAGAACAGCATCGCGCCTCCTTGTCCGGCCCGATATAAAGCGTCCCCCCCGGCCACAAAAGCCCAAAGACCGGCCAAGTTGCCGCAGGCCGGGCATGCCGCGGCCGCCTTCCCGACGGGGAATGTCGCATTTGTCGCGATTGCGGCGTTTGACGGACGGTCGACACCCGCCCGCCGTTCCATCAAGCGAACGACAGATGCCGGACCATCGGGAAGGGATTCGCATGGCCATGAAACGCTACTCGGCTTTTGCCATCGCCCGGCAGGCGATGAGCTATCACCTCGGCTGGGAACGTGCCTGGGGTTCGCCGCAACCAAAGAAGAAATACGACGTGATCATCGTCGGCGCCGGCGGCCACGGGCTCGCCACCGCCTACTATCTTGGCAAGAACTACGGCATCACCAACGTCGCCATCATCGAGAAGGGCTGGCTCGGCGGCGGCAACACGGGCCGCAACACCACCATCATCCGCTCCAACTACCTCCAGGACCCCTCGGCCGCCATCTACGAAAAGGCCCGCTCGCTCTACGAGACGATGAGCCAGGACCTGAACTACAACGTCATGTTCTCCCCCCGCGGGCTCCTGATGCTCGGCCAGACCGAACACGAGGTCCGGGGCTACAAGCGCACCGTCTACGCCAACAACCTGCAGGGCGTCGAAACCCGCTGGATCGGCCCTGACGAGGTCAAGAAGCTGGTCCCGATCATCAACATCGACGGGCCGCGCTATCCGGTGCTCGGCGCGCTCTACCAGGCCCGTGGCGGCACCGCCCGCCACGATGCGGTGGCCTGGGGCTATGCACGCGCCTGCTCGGCGATGGGCATGGACGTGATCCAGCAGTGCGAGGTCACCGGCGTGAAGACCGAGGGCGGCCGCGTCACCGGCGTCGAGACGACGAAGGGTTTCATCGGCTGCGACAAGCTCGGCATGGTCGTCGCGGGCCACGCGAGCGTGCTGGCCGAACAGGCGGGCTTCCGCCTGCCGATCGAAAGCCTGGCACTTCAGGCCATGGTCTCCGAACCGATCAAGCCCTGCATGGACGTGGTCGTGATGGCCAACACCGTGCACGGCTACATGAGCCAGTCCGACAAGGGCGAGATGGTGATCGGCGGCGGCACCGACGGGTTCAACAACTACACCCAGCGCGGCAGCTTCCACCATATCGAGGAAACCGTCCGCGCCCTGATCGAGACCTTCCCGATGATCTCGCGCCTCAAGCAGCTGCGCCAGTGGGGCGGCATCGTCGACATGACCGGCGACCGCTCGCCGATCCTGTCGAAGACGCCCGTGGAGGGCATCTTCGTCAACTGCGGCTGGGGCACCGGCGGCTTCAAGGCGATCCCCGGTTCGGGCTGGGCGATGGCGGAGCTGATGGCGCGCGGCCACTCGCCCCTGACCGAGGAATTCTCCATGTACCGCTTCCGCGAGGGCAAGTTCATCGACGAAAGCGTCGCGGCCGGGGTGGCGCATTGATGCCCCTTCTTCTTTTCCCAAATATCCCGGGGGTCCGGGGGCAGCGCCCCCGGCCGGCTTCCGAAAGGACGAACGCATGCTGACCCTTGAATGCCCCTGTTGCGGCGTGAAGGCCGAGGAAACCGAACTTCAGGCCGGCGGCGAGGCGCATCTGAAGCGCTACGGGCCGGGCTCGACCGACGAGGAATTCGACGGCTACATGTTCAGCCGCAAGAACCCCAAGGGCGTGCATTTCGAACGCTGGCGCCATGCCTACGGCTGCGGCAAGTGGTTCCTTGCCGCGCGCTGCACCGCCACACTCGAGGTCTTCGGCACCTATCCGGCGCAGTCCAAGGAACCGCCGGCCGACCTTCAGGCCAAAATCAGGGCGAAGCGCCCGAACTGGGAGGGCTACAAGTGAGCACCCGTCTGTCCCGTGGCGGCCGCCTGATCGACCGCGCGAAACCCCTGAACTTCACCTTCAACGGCCGCCGGATGGCGGGCTTTGCGGGCGACACGCTGGCCTCGGCCCTTCTCGGCGCGGACCAGATGCTGGTCGGGCGCTCCTTCAAGTATCACCGCCCGCGCGGTCTGGTCGCGAGCGGCGCGGAGGAGCCGAACGCACTTCTGGGCCTGGGCGAGGGCGCGCGGTTCGAGCCGAACCAGCGCGCCACCACGACCGAGCTGTTCGAGGGCGCGGCGACGACCAGCCAGAACCACTGGCCGAGCCTCGACTTCGACATCGGCGCGGTCAACAACACCTTCGGGCGCTTCCTGCCCGGCGGGTTCTACTACAAGACCTTCATGTTCCCGCGCTTTGCCTGGAAACACGTGTTCGAGCCGATCATCCGCCAGTCCGCGGGTCTCGGCAAGGCGCCGGTGGCGCGCGACGCGGACCGCTACGAATACGCCTATGCCTTCGCCGATGTCGTCGTCGTGGGCGGCGGTATCGCGGGCCTGACGGCGGCGCTCGCTGCCGCGAAGGCCGGCAAGCGCGTCTGGCTGATGGAACAGACCGCCCACTGGGGCGGGCGCGCGGTGGTCGACGGGGTCGAGATCGACGGCGAGCCGGCCGAATCCTGGGTGAACGAAACCATCGAAACCCTTGGCAAGATGGACAATGTCACGCTGCGCACGCGCACCATGGCGTCCGGCCTTTTCGACCATGGCTACATCATGGGCTATGAGCGCGTGGCCGACCACACGCCCGGCGACGGCCGCCCGCGCCACCGGCTGTGGCGCATTCGCGCGGGCCATGTCATCACCGCAACCGGTGCGATCGAACGCTCGCTCTCCTTCGCGGGCAACGACATTCCGGGCGTGATGCTCGCCTCGGCGGTGCGCGACTACGTGGTGAACTGGGCGGTCAGCCCCGGCGACCGCACCGTTGTCGTGACCAACAACGACGACGCCTACCGCACGGCGCTCGCCCTTCTGGACGCGGGCCTTCTGGTTCCCGCCGTCATCGACGCACGGCCCGAGGTGACGGGCGCCCTGCCCGAGGCCGTCCGAGCGCGCGGCGTCCGCATCCTCGCGGGCCACGGCATCGCCAAGGTCAAGGGCGCCAAGCGCGTCACCGGCGTTTCCGTCTGCGTGCAGGCCGGCGAGGGCGCGGAGCTTGAGACCATCGCCTGCGACGCGGTCGCGATGTCGGGCGGCTGGTCGCCGGTGGTGCACCTCTGGTCGCACTGCGGCGGCAAGCTGGTCTGGGACGAGGAACGCGCGATGTTCCGCCCCGATCCGGCGCGCCCGGCGACGGGTGCGGACGGCGCGGCGATGGTGACAGCGGCGGGGTCGGCCAATGGCTGCCTGACCGCGGACGAAGTTCTGGCCGACGCCCACAAGGCCGCCGGCGGCAAGGGCAAGGCCCCCTCTGCCGCCTCCGCGGCCGAGGCGCCGCTGCTGCCGGTCTGGATCATGCCGCAGGGCGCGGGCCCGGCGCTTCGCATGAAGATGTGGCTCGACCCGCAGAACGACGTGAAGGTGTCGGACGTGCAGCTTGCCGCGCGCGAGGGCTATGAAAGCGTCGAGCACACCAAGCGCTACACCACGCTCGGCATGGCGACCGACCAGGGCAAGATGTCGAACATCAACGGCCTGGCAATCCTCTCCGACGCGCTCCACCGTCCGATCCCGGAAACCGGCACGACGACCTTCCGCCCGCCCTACACGCCGATCTCGCTCGGCGCGATCGCGGGCGAGGCGCGGGGGGAAATCTTCCAGCCGCTGCGCCGCACGCCGATGCACGAATGGCACGAGACGCATGGCGCGCACTGGGAACCGGTCGGCCTCTGGCGGCGCGCCTACTGCTTCCTGCGCCATGGCGAGGGCGTGCACGACGCCGTCCACCGCGAGATCCGCACCGTGCGCAACGCGGCGGGCCTGCTCGACGCCTCCACGCTTGGCAAGATCATCGTGAAGGGGCCGGATGCGGGGAAATTCCTCGACATGCTCTACACCAACATGATGTCGACGCTTCCCGTGGGCAAATGCCGTTACGGCCTGATGTGCAGCGAAAACGGCTTCCTGAGCGATGACGGTGTGGTGGTCCGGCTTTCGGACGATACCTGGCTTTGCCATACCACCACCGGGGGCGCGGACCGCATCCACGGCTGGATGGAAGACTGGCTCCAGTGCGAATGGTGGGACTGGAAGGTCTATACCGCCAACGTGACCGAGGAATATGCGCAAGTGGCCGTCGCCGGCCCGAACGCCCGCAAGGTGCTGGAAAAGCTGGGTGGCATGGATGTCTCGAAAGAGGCCCTGCCCTTCATGGAATGGCGCGAGGGCACGCTGGGCGGCTTCCGCGCGCGGGTCTACCGCATCTCCTTCTCCGGCGAATTGTCGTTCGAGGTCGCGGTGCCCGCCTCCGAAGGCCGCGCCTTCTGGGAGGCGCTGATCGCGGCGGGCGAGGAGTTCGGCGTGGCGCCCTATGGCACCGAGGCCATGCACATCATGCGGGCCGAGAAGGGCTTCATCATGATCGGCGACGAAACCGACGGCACGGTGATCCCGCAGGACCTCAACCTGCACTGGGCGATTTCCAAGAAGAAGGCGGACTACCTCGGCAAGCGTGCGCAGGAACGCAGCCACATGGCCTCGCCCGACCGCTGGAAGCTCGTGGGGCTTGAAACGCTCGACGGCAGCGTGATCCCGGATGGCGCCTATGCGGTGGCCGAAGGCGTGAACGCGAACGGGCAGCGCAACATGCAGGGCCGCGTGACCTCCACCTACCATTCGCCGACGCTGAACAAGGGCATCGCCATGGGGCTGGTGAAACATGGCCCCGACCGGATGGGCGAAGTGCTCGACTTCCCGGTGGACAACGGCAGGGTCGTCAAGGCGCGGATCGTCGATCCGGTCTTCTACGACAAGGATGGGGAGAAGCAGAATGTCTAAGGCTGTCAGCGCGTTGGGCGGCGTATCCCACCAGGGCTTCGCCGAAGTGGCAGAGGCCGGCCTGCGCGGCATGATCACCGTGCGGGGCGACCTGTCGTCGGCGGCGATGAAGAAGGCGGTGAAGGCGGCGACCGGGACGGCAGTGCCGGCCCCCCGCCGGATCGAGATCGCAGGCGACAGGGCCGTGGCCTGGATGTCGCCGGACGAGCTTCTGGTCATGGTCCCCTACGCCGCCGCCCAGGACGCGGTCGCCGCGCTCGAAAAGGCGCTTGCGGGCGAACACCACCTGGTCGCCGATGTCTCCGACGCCCGCGCGGTCTTCACCGTCCGGGGCGCGAAGGCGGCCGAGGTTCTGATGAAGCTCTGCCCGGTCGATTTCGCGACACTCGCCGAAGGCGAGATCCGCCGCACCCGCGCCGCCCAGGTCGCCGCTGCCTTCTGGAAATCCGGTGCGGAGGAGTTCACCCTCGTCTCCTTCCGCTCGGTCGCGGGCTACGTCATGGGGCTTCTCGAAGTCTCCAGCCGCAAGGGCAGCGAGCTCTTCCCGGCGTGATCCGCGCAAGACGGGCGGCCACGCGCCGCCCGTTCAACCATCCTCGAACCGACGCATCTCGATACCCAGAGCCGCCTCAAGGCGCGCAATCTCCTGGGCGATCTCGTCGGGCCCGATCACGGGCCAGCTTGCATCCGGGCTGAGAAGCCCTGCGTCCTTCAGGCCGCGGCCAAGCACGTCGAAGTCGACCTGACCCCAGGAGGTCCGGTCCGGGCGATGTGAAGATTTCTCGATCCAGTTTCCGCAAAGGCCGCCGAACGTATGGGCCTTCGCTTCCTGGAACGCCCGGATCTGGCGTGCGAAATACTGGTCCAACCCGCCGCCACGGCGCGCGATGATCCCGACATTCTGCCCACTGTCGCCAACCAGCGCGAGGAGATGCAGAGGCGAGCAGTCGACCGAAACGATCTGGCGCGCGGCCTTGTAGGCGGCGATCTGTTCAGCGTGAGAGTGCTTCTGGGGATGGAAAACAACATAGCCATCCGCCTCGAGCGCGGCCTCAAGCATCCTTTCGCACAGGATGCTGCCACGCACCGGCGGCAGGCCGGAACGCGAGATGTAGATCTTCTCCGGCCCCTTCGCCTCGACGCGCTTGCCGGCATGGCGGCGCACGAATTCCCTGAACTCAGGCGCGCCTTCGATCATCTGAAACATGCCGAAACCCTGCTGCGGCACATAGAGGCTCTCGACGCGCGTCGGTTCATCCAGATTGCGCATCGGCAGATCGACCCCCAATTCCTCCAGAAACGGCCGGTAGACCGATGCGACATGCTCCGGTCGGTTCTGGAACTTGGGCACGTAGACAACGCCATCGATTTTGTCCCGCAACTGGTCCACCGCCCATATCCGGCAGATGCTCTCGACCAGAAAATGACCGAAATGACCGAACAGGGGGCCAAGGAACAGATGCGTTCCGGCGAGTTCTTGTATGCTCTCAGCCGACGGCATCGCCGGGCGGACAGAGACCTGGCTGGTCCCTCGCCAGGTGATCGAGTTGACGACATGTTCGCCGCCAGCCGTCAGGACACCGGACTTTTGCACGGATTGGTTGCCAAGACCTTTCGCCGGCGGCACCACAATGGCGCGCTCGAGATAGTCTATCTTGTCCGCAATTCGCTCGTTCAGGTCTGGTGTCAACGGTATTTACCTTTGTTTGCGGATTTGCGGCGGATACTGTCGCGCGACGCATGCAATGTCCACACACCTTGAGCGTGCGCGGGGATTCATCCCACGGTAGTATCGCGCGCCGGTTGAAGTTGCAGGGCGGCTCACCTATGGTCCGAGCCGGAACAAGGGAGGCAGAAACGCAATCATGGCAAGCGACCGGCCGATCGAAGTAACAAGTGCCGCCGACGCCCTTGCGCGCGCTTCGGACAACGACTTGCGCCGCTACCCTTCACCCGATCGCGATGGTGACCGCCTGTATCCACTTGCCGCACCGCATTGCACCCCTACCTTCAAGATCGGCCCCAGCGATACGATTTTCGCCATCGGGTCGTGTTTCGCGCGCAACGTGGAACGCGCGCTTGCGACGGCAGGAAAGGTCGTGCTCAGCCGGAATTTTGATCTGGGTGCGATCGGTGAGAGCCTTGGCGACGCTGCAAACTTCTTCAACAAGTACTCGATCCATTCCGTCATCAACGAAGTTCGCTGGGCGCTGGAGCGTGACAGCTTCCCCGGCGCGCGGTTGTTTTACGAGACCGGGCGCCAGAGCTACAGCGACTGCCAACTGGGCCTGGCAAAGCTGGAACATCCGATCGAGGATATCCTGGCCTTCCGTCACCGCTATCTCGACACTATCGCCCAGGTCGCGACTGCCGATGTGGTTATCCTGACTCTGGGCTACGTCGAGACGTGGTATGACCGTGAGCTTGGCCTTTACCTGAACGTCGCGCCGCCTGTGCGTCTGGTCAAGAACGCGCCGGAGCGGTTCGAGTTCCGCGTACTGAGTTATGCGGACGTCCTGCAGGGGCTGGAGGAGTTCTACGCCCTTCTCATACGGCACCGCACAAAGCCTTTGAAGATGCTGGTGACCGTTTCACCCGTTCCGTTGCTGGCGACATTCCGCAACATGGATGTCCTGGTCGCCAACGCCTATTCCAAGTCTGTGCAGCGTGCGGCGCTCGACGAATTCGTGCGTGGCAAGCCCGGCGTCGATTACTTCCCGTCCTTCGAGTTCGTGACGCTTTCGAACCCCACCATCGCCTGGTCACGTGGCGACTACCGACACGTCTCGCCGGATGTCGTCAACCGGATCATGTCGGACGTCCTGCTGAACTATGTCGAGTCGGATCCGGAAAGCGAGTCAGGGGAGTTGCCA
This sequence comes from Albidovulum sediminis, assembly GCF_025380365.1. GTDB lineage: Bacteria > Pseudomonadota > Alphaproteobacteria > Rhodobacterales > Rhodobacteraceae > Albidovulum > Albidovulum sediminis. The sequence goes on along the minus strand of NZ_JAOCQF010000001.1, from coordinate 95,580 downwards.
ACGTTGACGTCAGAGGCCCTGCTATCGACCGCACGGATGCTTTCCAAGCTTGAAGAGCATCAACAGCTTACCGAATTGATTGAGGTAAATCGCGCCATCGCCGATGGCGACGGCGAGCTGCTGATGCTTGAGGCGGCGTCTTTGCGCCAACTCGGGCGCGACGCGGATGCCTGGGACAGGCTGGCAACCGCGGTCAAGGTCGATCCGGCGCGGCCAGTCGCGCTGGAAAGGCTGATCTCGCTCTGCCGCCCGTTAAGACGCCGGGAAGATGCGGCACGACTGCTTGATCTCCATGCTCAGCGCTTTCCGAAGCGTTCGGAATTCCGGGGCAGGATCAGCTGGGTCTAGCTGACAGTTGCGGGCGCCGGCCGGCTCATGACCGAGGTGCGGCCGGTGATCTGGATCGAGTTGCGCGCCCAGAAGCAGGAGTACGATCCGGCGGCGGCCATCCTTGCGCGGCATGGCTACCGGCTGGCACAACGGCTTGGCCCGAACGATTTCCTCTTCTCGGCCGGTTAGCACGACCGCGGGTCGAACGGCATCCTCACCCCGGCGCCGGCGCGCTGCCCTCGCCTCGCCAGCAGGTCAGGCAGGCACGGCCGCCTCGACGTGCGCACCGGGGAACCTTCGGCAAAGACGCGCCACGGCATCGGCATCCGGCATGAGGCAAGCCGCGGTCGACAGCGCGTCGGCCACCGCGGCGCGCGTGGCAGAGATGCTGACGGCCCGCCAGAGCGGCTGTACCGGCCCTCCCCCGATCGGGTCGAGGATGTGGCTGGTCCGGCCATCGCCGCCGAAGGTCATCCCGAGCGGGGCCGAGGTGGCAAGCGCGCGGCGACGGAGCGCGACGGTACCTCCCTCGGACAGCCGGACCGGCCAGCCGTCAGGGTCCGGACCGCCCGCCAGCGCCACCATCTCGCCAGTGTCGATCAGCGCCTCCTCAAGGCCCCGCGCGGCGAGGAAAGCGGCCACGCGGTCGGCGACATAGCCCTGCGCGATGCCGTTGAGCGTCAGCGCCACGCCGGGGCGCAGGGTGATCGCGCCGGCATCGAGGGTCACGCCCGCCCATCCCGTCCGCGCCAGCGCGTCCTGCCGTTCGGCGGGGGTCAGTGCCGCGCCCCGTTCCCGCGCGCGCGCCTCGGCCTGCCAAAGGGTCTGCACGGTCGGATCGAAGCGCCCGCCGCTAGCCCCGTGGACCGCCCCGGCGACCGTCAGGCAGTCCAGAAGCTCGAAGGCGGGCGCCTCGGCCCGGCCGGTCTCGTTCAGCCGGACGAGCGCCGAACCGGGCAGGTAAAGGCTGAAGATCCGTTCCAGCCGGCGGATCTCCTCCATCGCGGCAGCGGCAAGGGCGGGCGCGTCGGGATGCGCCAGCCGCAGGGTGACGCGCGCGCCCATGGCTACGCCGGTCTCGACATGGAGAGGGGCGGCGCGGGCCAGACCCGGCGCGAGGCTGGCCGCGGCGGCGATCGACAGGAAACGGCGACGGTTCAGCATCTTACCCTCCGGCCTTCTGCGACAGCGCCTGGAGCCGGCGCGCGAAATCGGCGTCCTCGCCCGCGTCTTCCGCAACCGGCGCGATCACCTGATCGTCCGGGATCGCGGCAAGGTCCATGACCACGCCGCCGTTGTCACGCACGAAGGCCGCAGCGTCCTCCGCCCGCGCGAAGGGCACGAGTTCCGGCGCGCCCATGCCGCCGGCGATGGCGGAACCCACGACGAAATGCGCAGCCTCTGCCGCGATCCAGTTGTCGGTTCCGGGGGCGGCCCAGGTCGCGCCCGGCGCACCCATGTCGTTCACCCAGATCTTCAGGATCGGGTGGCTCTGTTCGGGCAGGCGGGCATAGGCGACCGCGTCGCGCACCTGGCTGAAGAAGAGCGGGGCGCCCGGAAGCCCGTCCAGATGCACCTGCGCCTTCGGCCCCTCGTGCTCCAAGAGGTTCATCTGGCAGAAATAACCCACTGCCTCTGCCGTCAGCGGCATGGGGTCGGTCGCCTGTGCGACTTCCTCCCGGCAGGCAGCCAGAAGCAGGGCAAGGATCAGGGCGCGTTTCATGGCGTAACCCTCCGGAAGGCGAGAATGGCAAGGGACATGGCCGCGGCGGGCCAGAGGAGGACGGGGACCAGCGACTGCCAGACCGGGATCACCGAGGCGGCACCGCCGACCCCGCCTGACACCCCGCTCGCCCCCGAGGCGGCGAGGTTGAAAAGCCGGAACGCATCGGCGGGGTTGGCGAGGAGCGCGAAGGGGAAGGCCTCGGTCGTGAACCAGCCGCCGTTGTCGGCCACGACCGCGGCCAGAAGGGCAAGGTCGTAAAGGACGACGAGGCCGAGCCAGAGCCCGATCGCCAGCCCCGCCGCGCCCGAGGGCCGACGCGCGATCGCGGAGACCGCATAGCCCGCGCCGAGGAAGGTGGCACCGAGCGCGACCGACGACCAGCCGAGCCGCCAGAGCGCGGGCAGCCCCTCGACAGAGCGGGCGTCGAAGGCGAAGGTCACCCCCGCCGCCAGCCCGTAGCCGAGCGTCATGGCCAGCGCGAGGATGCCCAGATGCGCGGCCAGCTTGCCCAGCAGAACCTCGGCCCGCGACACCGGATAGGTCAGCAGAAGCGGCAGCGTGCCGCGCTCCACCTCGCCCGCGACGGCATCGAAGCTCATCAGCAGCGCGAGGAGCGGCACCAGGTAGACGGCCAGCGAGGTGAGCGAGGCGACGGTGACCGACAGCCGGTCGGCACCAAGTCCGCCCGAGGGCGCGGAGCCCGCAAAGGACAGGACGAGCGAGAACACCGCCATCAGGACAAGGGCGATCGCCACCCAGCGGTTGCGCAGCGCGATGCGGAATTCGCTGGCGGCAGTGGCAAGGATGCGGCTCATTGCCCGTCCCTCCGGCTGTAATGGCTATAGATGTCCTCAAGGCTTGGCGGCAGCACCTCGAGGTCGGCGACCTTGTCGCCAAGCCCGGCGATGCGGCCAAGCACGTCGAGCTTTTCGGACTGCGCGCAGGTCAGGTGGACAAGTCCGCCGGCCGCGATTGCACCAGGCAGGGCGGCCGCGATCTGCACCGCGTGGCCGTTGCGGGCGGTGACATGCATCGCCACCGGCAGGGCGGCGCTGCGGCGCAGGTCGGTCAGGCTTCCTTCGGCGACCAGCCGCCCGCCCGAGAGGATCAGGATGCGGTCGGTCCGCGCCTCGACCTCGGTCAGGGCATGGCTCGACAGCAGGATCGCCGCCCCCTCGGCGGCGAGCGCATCGAGAAGCGCGTAGAAGTCGCGCCGCGACACCGGGTCAAGCCCGCTGGTCGGCTCGTCCAGGACCAGAAGCCGCGGATGCCCGATCAGCGCCTGGGCAAGGCCGACGCGCTGCCGCATCCCCTTGGAATAGGTGCCAATCCGGCGCCGGGCCGCGCCGCCAAGACCCACACGCTCCAGCAGCGCGGATGCCCCGGCGGGGTCCTCGCCCCTCAGGCGCAGGTAGTGGCGCAGTTGCTCCTCGCCGGTCAGAGCGGGGTGGAAGGCGGCGTTCTCCGGCAGGTAGGCCACCTGCCGCCGCGCCTCGGGCGAGCCGGGGGCCGCGCCGCAGACCTCGACCCGGCCCTCGGTCGCGGGAATGAGGCCGAGGATGATCTTCATCATCGTCGACTTGCCCGCGCCGTTGTGGCCGAGAAGCGCCACCCGCTCTCCGGGGGCGACGGTCAGGCTGACGTCCGCAAGGGCCGTAACCCCCTCGAACCGTTTAGTGAGACCCGAGATCGTCAAGGTCGAAGTCATCGTCTGTGCCTTTCGCCCAACGCCCTGCCACCGCGGCTTCATCCGCGGCAAGGTCGTCGGGAACGGGAATGGTCAGCGGTTGCATCAGGGGGTGACTGTCGGTGACACCCCCCGGCAGCATCGCGGGGAAGGAGGATTGCGACCAGCGGATCAGCTGGACCGCGGGCGACCCGGTCAGGAGCCGGGCGGCGGGCTGGGACCACAGGATATGGTCCATCAGGTCGTTGGGGCGGAAAGCGCCGTCGGCGATGCCGTCGCCGTTCAGGTCGAAGGCGGGATGGTCGGACCAGAAGTTGCCGCGATCTTCGAAGCTCCACTCCACTTGCCGGGTGCCGACATATTTCACCTGCTCCTGGTTGCCCAGAAAGGCGTTTCCGGTCAGCACGTTGCGCTCCGACCCGGCGGTGAAGTGGATGCCGGTGCCGCAGTCCTGGAAACGGTTGTCGTAGATCAGGTTCTTGTGGGCGTTGTAGATGAACAGGCACTTCTCGGCCCCGCCGCGGACAAGGTTGCCCGAAACGTCGCCGTTGTTGGCGTAGTTCAGCATCACCCCGTTCGAGCGGTCGCCGAGGCTGAGGTTGTCCTTCACCACGACGCGGTTCGAGAACATGATCGCGAAGCCGAGGTGGTTGCCGATCGAGACGTTGCCCGAGACCTCGGAGTCGTTGGTGTACATGTAGTGAACGGCAAAGCGCAGGTCGCGGAAAGTGTTGTTGCGGAACACGTTCTCGCGCGAAGCGTTGGCGAAGACGCCGTCGCGACCCCAGCGCACGCTGTTGCCCTCGATCACCGCGCCGGGGCTGTTCCAGACGTAGATGCCGTTGCCGCGTTCGTTCATCTTCGGGCCTTGCGTGCCTTCGATGGCATTCCCGGTCACCCGCGCGTCACGCCCGCCGTGCACGTCGATCCCGTGCAGGTTGCCCAGCAGGCGGTTCGCCTCGATCCGCGCGCGGTCCGCGCCCTTCAGGATCTTGATGCCGGCGTCGAGCATCGTGCCGTCATGGCCGGAGCCGGTGACCGTCAGCCCCCGCACCGTGACGTCCGGCGCGGCGATGGTGACGACGGTGCCAAGCCCCCCGCCGTCGATGACCGCCTCGCCCGTGCCGGTCAGGGTTAGGCTGCGGTCGATGGTGATCGCGCCCGGATGGAGGCCGGGGGAGAGGATCAGCACATCGCCGGGGAGAGCCCCGGCGATGGCCCGTTGCAGCGCGCCGGGCCCCGGCTCAACCGTCACCTCCGCCGCCCCGAGGGGCAGCGGGAGGAGCAGGGCAAGGATCAGGGCCAGACGCGGGATCATGGCTCAGGCACCTTTCGGTTCGACGAACATGCGGCCGCGCATCTCCATGTGGAGCGCGTGGCAGAACCACTGGCAGTAGTACCAGTAGACACCCGGTTGTCCGGCGATGAAAGTGACGGAACTCGTGGCTTGCGGCCCGATCTCCATCGCGACCCCATGGTTGCCCATGGTGAAGCCGTGGGTCAGGTCGTCAATATCGTCGAGGTTGGTGACCGTCACCGTCACCTCGTCGCCTTCGTTCACGGTGAAGGTCTCGATCGCGAACTGCGGCGCCTGGCTCGACATGTAGACGCGCACCTTGTTGCCATCGCGGATCACCGTGTCCTGCCAGCCGTCCAGATCGACGCCGTCCGCCTCGGCCTGCTTGCGGGTCTCGGCCCACATCGGGTCCTGCCGGTTCCACACGCTGAGCGGGTTCACCTTCGAGGCGTGGACGACGATCGAATCGTGCGGTTCGGCGAAGGTCGGGCCATCATGCACCAGCGTCAGCTTGTCGCCCTCGATCACGAAGACCTGCTCGTTCTCGGGCTTCAAGGGGCCGACGTTCAGGAACCGGTCCTTCGAGAACTTGTTCATCGAGATGTAGAACTTCGCCGATGCATCGAGCGTCTCGCCCTCGGCCGTGGAGTTGTGGCCGGGCTGGTAGTGGACGTCGGTCTTGGAGATGATCGGGTCCTCGCCCTTCACCGCTTTCTCGATGTCCCACTGCACCACCTGGCTGTCGAGGAAGAGGGTGGTGTAGGCACGCCCCTGCCCGTCGAAGGCGGTGTGAAGGGGCCCGAGGCCCAGTTCCGGCTCAGCGACCACCGCCGAGCGCGGATCGGCGCCATTGTAGAACACGTCGTCGAGCTTGCGCACGTCGATCACCGAGACGGTGGGCGACAGCTTGCCCCCGATGCACAGGTGGATCTTGTCGGGCGCCATGTTGCAGCCGTGCGGGTTGTTCGGGATCGGGATGTAGCGGACGTAGTTCTTTTCCGCCCCCTTGCGGCCGTCGATCACCTTGACGCCGTTCAGTTCGGTGAAGTCGCCTTCGGCGATGCCCTTCTCGATCTCGGCGATGTTGTAGACCACGACATGGTCCATGTCCGAGGCCGTCATGTCGGCCAGCGTCATACCCATTTCGGAGTTGTAGGAGGTCGAGAAGGCGTACTTGCCATCGTAGTCCGCGTCGGTGTTGTCGAGGTTGCCCGACACCATCACCTGCCAGGCGATGGTCATGTCGTCGGCGTTGATCGCGGTGTAGAAGTTCACGTATTGCGACGGATCGTCGAGCACCTTGCCGTCGTTGACCATCGGCACCTCATCCTCGCCGTTGGCGAAGACGTAGTTGGTGCGCGGCCATTTCTGCGGGCGCAGGCCGTGGATGCCCTTGGCGTTCGGGATCTCGATGATCTTGTCGGTCTTCATCACGTCGCAGCGCACGCGGGCGACGCGGGTGTTGGCCTTGTCGTTCATGAAGAGGAAGCGGCCGTCATACTTGCCCTCGGTGAAGGACATGTGGACGTGGTGCAGGTCGCCGTTCCTCGGGAATTCGAGCCCGTTCGCGGCAAGGTACTTCTTCGTCTTCTCGGTCAAACCTTCGGTCAGGATCTTCTTCGATTCGTTGGTGATCCCCCAGCCGGTGGCCGAGCAGATGTTGAAGACGGGCACCCGCATAAGCTCGCGCATCGAGGGGATGCCAAGGATGCGCATTTCGCCGGTCTGGCCCGAGGACCAGAAGCCGTAGTACTCGTCAAGCTGGCCGGGCGCTACCGTCACGGCCTCGGACGCGCGGGATGCCGTCGCGCCTGCAAGCGTCGCGGCACCGACCGCGCCCCCGGTCAGGACGGCCCGTCCTCCGAGTGCGCCGGCAAGGGCAGCCCCCCCGGCGGTCGCGCCGAGCATTCCGCGCCTCGTAATTCCTGGTTTCAGTCTGTCAGACATGGCCTGTCCTTTCATTCAGCAGGTTGGGATCTGGGTGAATTCGGATGCCCGGTCAGGTCGCGCGGCGCTGCCGTGCCCACGGTATCGCGACGCTTCATCTTCTTGATGACAACCGGGCAGATGGTCTTGGATTGGTAGAGAACCTGGCAATGCAGGCAGTTGACGCATTCGTTCGGGTTGATCTCTCCGGTCGGATGGATCGCCTGAACGGGGCACTGGTTGGCGCAGGTCTGGCAGGGGTTGCCGCATTCGCGGTACCGCTTCAGCCAGTCGAACATGCGCAGCCGCGCCGGGATCGCCAGGGCGGCGCCAAGCGGGCAGAGATAGCGGCAGTAGAAGCGTTCGACGAAGAGCCCGGCCATGAGAAGGGCGGCGGCATAGGCGACGAAGGGCCAGGCGCGCACGAACTTCAGCACGATCGCGGTCTTGAACGGCTCCACCTCGGCCAGATGCTCCGCCTGTTCGATGCTCATCAGCGACACGCCGAACAGTCCGAGGAAGATCATGTACTTGATCGGCCAGAGCCGTTCGTGCAGGCCCCAGGGCAGGGTCCATTGCGGAACATGGAGCGCGCGGGCGATGCGGTTGGTGATCTCCTGCAGCGCGCCGAAGGGGCAGAGCCAGCCGCAATAGGCGCCGCGTCCCCAGAACAACAGCGCCGCCGCGACCGCGAACCACAGGATGAAGGTCAGCGGATCGAGCAGGAACGCCTGCCATGAGAAGCCCGCCACCAGCGCCCCGAACAGCGCCATGAGGTTGACGACCGACAGTTGCGCATTGGCATACCAGCCGAGGAAGACGAGCGTGACCGTCAGGAAGGACATGCGGAACCAGAAGAAGGCGCGGGCATTCCGGGTCGCGAAGCTCTGGAAGAAGAAGACGAGCGTCAGCACGCCGAGCATCGCAGCCGTCACCACGATCGCGGCCTTCTTGTCGAGCCAGATCCGCTTCCAGAGCGCCTGGTGCGCCGCGGTTTCATCCTGCGATGCCACCTCCGCGACGGCCGCTGCGGCCTCGGTCGGGGCGGCGGGGGCGACCGCGCGCAGGTATTTCTGCGGCAACTGGTAGCCGAGATCGAAGGTGGTGAAGAGCTTCTCGATCGGCCCGACCTCGCGCTGGACCAGAAGCTGGATGCGGAAGGGTTTGGCCGGGTCGAAGCCGACGTCGGCCGGGATCTTGAACAGGTCGGCCTCGGTGAAGGCAGGCGCGTCGGCGGGTGCGAGGGCGACGATGCGCTTGTGCATCCGGTCGCGGAAGCGCACCGAGACATCGTCCTGGATCAGCACGATGCGGTCGAAGATGCCGCCGCGCACATAGCCCGATCCCTTGAAGCTGTAGAGCCCGCGCCCGACGATGGCGATGGCGTGTTCCCCGGCGGCAAGCCATGATCCGAGGTTCCTCGCTTCTGCCTCACCCAGGACGGCGGCGGCGATGGCGGGGTGCGAGACGAGGGCGGCCTGCATCTCGATGAAGGTCGTCTCGGGCGCCTCGGTCAGCGCGCGCGCTTCCGAGCGCGGATCGCCCAGCGCCGCGAAGGCGGCGTTGACCTGGCCCACGTCCAGCGCAAGCCGGCGCAGCGTGCCGTCGCCCTCAAGCGTTATCCAGTCCCCGGGCGCGGTGGCCTCGGGGTTCAACTCGAACTGCGGCCCCTTGGCGGCCGTGTCGGGGGCAAGCCCGCCAAGCCCCAGCGCGCGCGCCACCTTGAGCCCGGAGCGCACGATCGAATCGTCGATCACCATCACGGTGACGGTCGCGCCCGAGATGATGTCGAGCTCATGCGACGTCCCGCCCGACTGCGCCTCGGCCACGAGGTCGAGCCCGGCATAACCCTCGGCCAGGGCCTTCATCTTCGCGTCGGGAATGCCGATGAGGACGATGGGTTCGGAATGCTTGACCAGCCGGACACCGATCACCTTTGCGTCGGGGTCCACGGCCACGAGCGTATGGATGGGCTTGCCGGAGTAGCCGGTGGTGGACACGAAGTCGGAGGTGATGAAGGCCCAGCCGACGGTTTCGCCACCCTTCAGGATCGGCGCCACGGGCATGTCGTCGCGGATGGCGCCGTAGCCTTCGGCCCCCGGCACGAGGTCGGCGGCGGCAACGTCCTTCAGATAGGTGGGAAGGAAGGGCTCCGCCCGCAGCGGGAAGGCCAGGATGACGGCCAGGGCGAGCGAAAGGAACAGGCGGGAGAAGACGGTCATCGGGCAACCTCGTGATTCGCCCGACAGGCTTGTGCAGCGCCGTGGCCGTTGTCCTCAACGGACACCGGAGCCGGCGACACGGACGCCCCGAACCCATGGCCCGCGCGGGCAGGCGAAAGGGTCGCGACATCCGCCGGATGGGTCGGGGGGCCGCGGGACAGGGGCAGGGTCAGGGCAGGATGGGCGATCGGCATCGTGCGGAGGGACGTCGCGGCGCGGGACGGTACCGGGAGCCGCATCGGGGCGGCGAAGACGCGCGTCAGCACTGCGGCAGGGGCGAAAGACAGGCAGTCCTGGCAGTCGCAACACTTTGCCGGGGTCTTGGCGGGGGCCTCGACGGGCGTGCCCCCGGCATCAAGCCAGATCGTTTCAGGGCCATCCTCGGCGCAGATGACCATTTCGAACGCGGTTCCGGCCGACAGCCTTCCGGCAGACGCCACCAGCCCGTAGAGGCAGAGCGCCACCACGGTCAGCAGAATCAGAAAGGGCCTTGTCGCGCGTTTCATGGCCCCCGAATGCCGCGGATGGCCGGACACATCCTTGATAATAGTCAACTTCCGAATCCGCTTTGTGAACGCAGTGCCGGCGCCCGTGCGGCCGGCAGATGAAGAACCCCGGCAATCGGGACAAGTGTCAGGACATCTTGTCCCATCGAACGATCCGCCCGATGCCGTGCCGTCTTTCAGGGTGTACGGATCGCACCCGCCTGTCCACCCGCTCAAAAGGATAAGCGCCCGCGCGACACGCCGCCCGTATCAGGGCCCGTTTCGGGAATCGGGCCGGGATCAGGTCAGCGGGCACGGCGCGCTGCCCCGGATGCGGCGGCGCACAATCGAAGCCCACCCGATCATCCGGGTTGCCAAGCCCCGACTTGTAACGCAGTCTTCCGGTTGTGGAGACGCCGCCCCGCGAGGGATCGGGAAACCAAAGCGTATCAGTCAACGGGAGGAAGTGCGATGGCAGGCAAGTTCGAGCTTTACAAGGACAACGGCGGCGAGTTCCGCTTTCGTCTGAAGGCAGGCAACGGACAGACCATCCTCGCGAGCGAGGGCTACAAGACGATGGCCAGCGCCCGCAAGGGGATCGAATCCGTCCGGCGCAACGCGGCGACAGAGGCACGCTTCGAGCGCAAGGAAACCAAGTCGGGCAAGCACATGTTCAACCTCAAGGCCACCAACGGCCAGGTGGTCGGCACCAGCGAAAGCTACGAGAGCGAATCCGCCCGCGACAACGGGATCGAGTCGGTCAGGAAGAACGCCCCCGACGCGACTGTCGCGGAAATCTGACACACCCTTGCGGCCGGCGGGGCGCATGACCCCGCCGCCGATCCGGGTCGCTCAGCCCCAGATCTTCCAGACGATCTTGCGAAACAGAACGGGTGGCAGGATGTCCTGCCAGAACTGCATGCTCGCCACCTTGCGGTCGGCCTTGTCCTGCGTGCCCGGGCGCGGGCGGAACAGCGTCGTGTGTTCCTTGCGGTCCGGTCCCCAGGTCGCGGTGTAGTAGTAGAGCGCGATCGACATCCGCGGCTCTCCGGTGGGCGAGTTCACCGGCTCGGGGTTGCCGTGCCAGGTGTCCGACCCGGTCGAGAAGCAGACCATCCGGTTGAACAGCGGGACGAAGCTTTTCACCTTGTGCTTCATCTCGTGGTCCCAGATCTCGAACGAGCCGCCCCACTCCTCCTTCCAGTCCTTGTTCAGGTAGATGAGGACGTTCAGCCGGCGTTCCAGGTTCATCTTGCCGTGGTGGTTGAAGTCGGCGTGGATGTCGAGGTGCCCGCCGTTGCGGACCACATGGATGCCGCCGCCCATGTAGTAGGGATCGGGGATCAGGCCCTGGATGCCGGTCAGCTCTTCCAGGAACAGGATGAAGGCGCGCGAGTTCAGGGCATGGAACAGCGCGCGCGAGTAAGGCGGCAGACGCTCCGGCAGGTAGCTGAACTTCAGCTTTTCCTGATCGCGGTCGAAGCTCGATTCGGCTTCGGGCAACTCCTTCAGCTCCTCGCGCACGCGTTCGAGTATCTCGGGCGGCAGGAAGTTATCGAAGCCGCCGTGATGGTAGGGGGTCTGGCTCTGATAGGCCGCCGCGTGGGGTCTGGCCGCCTCGCGCGCGGCATCGGACGGGGCCACGAGTGTCACGGGATCAAGCGGGTAGACGGCGGTGGGCATGTCGGACTCCGGGCGAAGGGCACTGTGCAGTAGCCCTGATACATGCCCCGGTCATGCCGCGCTGTCATGGGGAATGCGCAGATGGGCCGCGATTGGCGTCGATTCTCCCGCAATCCGGGAAGATCTTTGCGATTGTTCAGCCGCCGTCCGCGCTCCCGCGACAGGCAACCGACGTGCCGCGCGCCGCGACACCCCGGCCTAGGCCACGTCTTCGCGCCGGTTGTGCCGGATCGAGGAGATGAGCGCCACGCCGATGAAGCCCGCGCCGAGAAGGCCGGTAATCAGTTCATGCACGTGGATCAGAGTCTGCGCGAACATGACCACGCTGAGGACGAGGATCGAATAGAAGGCCCCGTGCTCAAGATAGCGGAACTCGGCCAGGGTCTTCTTCTCGACCAGCATGATGGTCATCGAGCGGACATACATCGCGCCGATGCCAAGGCCGATGGCGATGAGGAACAGGTTGTGGGTCAGCGCGAAGGCGCCGATCACGCCGTCGAAGCTGAACGAGGCGTCGAGCACCTCGAGATAGAGGAACGCGCCAAGGCCCCCGCGCACTGCCAGCCCCACGGCTTCCCCGCGGTCGAGGAAATGGCCGATGACCTCGACCCCGAGGAAGGTCAGCAGGCCTGCGACCGAGGCAAAGAGGAACGGGGCGACATCGGCCTCAGGCAGGACGGTGGCGAAGAGGAGCACCACCGACAGGACGAAGCCGATCTCGAGCCCGCGCACCGAGGCGCAGCGACGCAACTGGCACTCGAGCGTGCGGATCCAGTCCACCTCCTTGCCCTCGTCGATGAAGTAGCGCAGCGCCACCATCATCAGGAAGGTGCCGCCAAAGGCCGCGATGGTCAGGTGCGCGTCGCCGACGATGCGGGCGTATTCATCCGGGCGTGCGACGGCAAGGTGCAGCGCGGCGAAGGGCCCGATGCCGGCCGCGACCACGACGATGAGCAGCGGAAAGATGATCCGCATGCCGAAGACCGCGATCAGGATGCCCCAGGTCAGGAACCGCTTCTGCCAGACCGGCGTCATGTCCTTCAGCTTGTTGGCATTGACGATGGCATTGTCGAAGGAGAGCGAAATCTCGAGTGCGGCAAGGACAAGCCCGATGACGAAGAAGGAAAGCGCCCCGCCCAGATTGTGATTGTAGCTCCAGCCCAGCCAGAAGGTCCCGAGAAGCCCCGCGAAGGTGACAATGAACGCCCAGCGGAAATGGGATAGTGTCGAGGCCATGTCTCTCTCGGGCTGGAAGGCGTTTGGTCCTAGCCACATAAGTGTCCGGCTTCCCGCGGGCAAGCCACGACGGGACAATCGGGCAATTTGGGCAGGGCTGCGTGCCTGCCCCGCTACAGCGATCCGCCGCGCCGTCTGCCGTGCCGTCCGCGGCGCCGATTGGGGCAAAGTTGTGGGATTTCGCCGTCCCGGGGCCACAAAGGGCGGCATTGGGGCACGAATTGAACGGCATTTTACCTTTTCCGGGTCAAACTGACGCCCCGTTCTGGCGCGAGGATGGACAAGACCGGAGATCGGAGAAGCCGATGCAGTACCTTGCCCAGATCACATTTGACGACATCGTGATGAGCCTGCTGGTCTGCGCCGTCCTGCGCGAGGCAATGATCCTGTCCCTGCCCGACCGGATCGCCGGCCCCGGCGGCTGGCTGATCGACACGGGCGTCGAGGACGTCTGACGGCGGTTCACAACGGGTGGTCATGCCGCGCGATTTGTGATTTCCCTCGGGAACCAAGGCTTCCGACGGCGCGACAGGACATGCAGGAAATCCCCATCACCCCGGAAGGCTCGCGCGCGTTTCGCGATGTTCTGGGACATTTCGCGACCGGCGTGGTGGTGGTTACCGCGCTTGGAGAACGCGGCCCGGTCGGAATCACCGCCAACAGCTTCACCTCGGTCTCGCTCGATCCGCCGCTGGTCTTGTGGTGCGCGGCCCGGCGCTCGGAGCGATTCGAGAGCTTTCTGCGCGCCCGGCACTATGCCATCCATGTGCTGGCCGCCGACCAGTTGTCGGTCTGCCGCCACTTTGCACGCTCGGGCGGGGATTTCAGCGCCTTCGGGGACCAGCGCACGCCCGAGGGTATGCCCGTCCTGCCCGGCTGCCTGGCGCGCATAGATTGCGCCGCGGAATCGCAGCATGACGGAGGCGATCACGCGATTCTTGTCGGACGGGCGCTGCGCGCGACCATGCGCGACGGCGACCCGCTCCTGCTCTGGCGCGGGCGCTACGGCGACTTCATCCATCACGGCTAGGTGCCGGCGCGCACGAAGACGGCGAGGTCGGCGACATTGGTGCCGGTGGCGCCGGTGATGACGAGATCGCCTGCCGCAGCCAGCGCACGGTTCGAGTCGTTGTCGGCGAGCAGCGCGGCGGGGTCGAGCCCGGCGGCCGCGATCCGCCCCGCGGTGCCCGCATCGACAAGCCCGCCCGCGGCCTCGGTCGGGCCGTCGCGCCCGTCGCTGCCTCCGGCCAGAAAGGCCCAGTTCCCCGAAAGGCCGCGGCCCGCGGCAGCCAGCGCCACGCGCAGCGCCAGTTCCTGGTTGCGCCCGCCGAGTCCATGGCCCCTGAGGGTGACGGTCGTCTCGCCCCCGAAGGCCAGCGCCTGCCCCGGCTGAAGCGCAAGGGCCGCCTCCAGCACCTCGGCCGCCGCATCGGCGACATCGCCGACCAGGGGGTGCGGATGGGCCACCGCCCCGGCAGCGACCATCGCCGCGACCGAGAGCGCGTTCGACCCGACCAGAACGTTCCGCGCGGCCGGCATGGGGGTCGCCTCGGGCTCGGGCGCAGACAGGTGGCGCTGGACTGCGTCTGGTAGCCGGTCCCAAAGGCCGCGCGCGCGCAGCGCCGCACGCGCAGCATCGCGCCCGCCGATCGGCGCGACCGTCGGCCCCGACGCGATCACGCGCAGGTCGTCGCCCACCACATCCGACAGGATCAGCGCGGTGACCCGCGCGGGGGACGCGGCGCGGACAAAGCCGCCCCCCTTCAGCCGGGAAAGGTTCTGGCGGACCAGGTTCATCTCCTCGATCCCGGCGCCGGAGGCCAGGAGCAGGCGGTTGACCTCGGCCTTGTCGGCCAGGCTGATGTCGTCGGCGGGCGCCGGCAGCAGCGCCGATCCGCCGCCGGAGACGAGCGCCAGCACATGGTTCGCTTCCCCCGCGCGGGACAGCCGGGCCAGCACCTCTTGCGCGGCCGCAGCGCCGTTCGCGTCGGGAACCGGGTGGCCCGCCGCCAGCACCGTCATTCCCGGATGCGGCACGGCGTTTTCGTAGTTGGTGACCACAAGCGTCTCGACCGGGCCAAGGGTCGCCTGCGCCGCCTCGGCCATGCGCAGCGCGGCCTTGCCAACGGCGATGACGACAGCGCGCCCGCCCGGACCCGGCGGCGCAAGTTCGCCGCGCGCAAGCCAGCCCGCCACCGCGCGGCCGGGATCGGCCGCGGCAACGCCCGCGTCGAAGATCGCGCGGGCACGGGCGCGCAGGGTGTGAATGCCGTCTTCGTCCATGCGCCCACCATCGCCGATCGGCAGGGCATGACCAGCCGGAAACCGCCACTTCGCCATATCTTCGCGACCGCCCGACCCCAGAGAGCCCGAATTCCCGCGCGAGAGGGTCGATTTCATATCGGATTTGCCCTATATGACAGGCTCCCCCGCAGGGGGCCTGGACGGGAGAAGGGTCGATGACCACGGAAGTGATCGAGCGCGCGGACGAATCGCCGGTGACGGCCGAAGACATGATGGCGCGCGCCACCGAGGCGGCGGCCCTTCTCAAGGCGCTCGGGCACGAAGGGCGTCTGATGATCCTGTGCTACCTATCCGAGGGCGAATGTTCGGTCACCGAACTGGAGAACCGGCTGGGAATGCGCCAGGCGGCGGTCAGCCAGCAACTCGCGCGGCTGAGGGTGGAGGGACTCGTCGGCTGCCGGCGCGACGGCAAGACGATCTACTACGCCATCGCCGACAAGCGCGCGGCCGAACTGGTCAAGACGCTCTACGGTCTCTTCTGCGCCGCGCCCGACGCCTAGGACAGCCCAGCGGCGAAGCCGGACCTCATATTCATACTTTTATATATCTCTTTTGATCCGGATCAATTCCGGACGGGCCGCATGGGTCTATCCTTTCCAGATGCGCCGTGCTTGCGGCCGCACGTTCAGGCTTGCCGGCGCGACCGGCCTTGGGGGAGATCAACATGGCAGATATCGTCGTTCTCGGCGCCGGACTCGGCGGCACCATCATGGCCTATGAACTGGCCGACAAGCTGGGCAAGGCGCACCGGATCAGCGTCGTCAACAAGGGGTCGACCTATCAGTTCGTACCCTCGAACCCCTGGGTCGCGGTCGGCTGGCGCACCGAGGAGGCGACCAGCGTCGACCTCGCGCCGGTCCTTGCCAAGCGCAACATCACCCTTCACGCGCAGGGCGCGAAGCGCGTGCATCCTCAGGAAAAGCGCATCGAGCTGAATGACGGGGCGCAGGTCAGCTACGACTACCTCGTGATCGCGACCGGCCCCGACCTTGCCTTCGACGAGATCGAGGGCTTCGGCCCGGCCGGCCATACCCAGTCGGTCTGCCACATCAGCCACGCGCTTCAGGCGAAGGAGGCGTTCGACCGGCTGGTGGCCAACCCCGGCCCGGTGGTGATCGGCGCGGTTCAGGGCGCCTCCTGCTTCGGCCCGGCCTACGAGTTCACCTTCATCCTCGACAAGGCGCTGCGCGATGCCAAGGTGCGCGACCGGGTGCCGATGACCTTTGTCACCTCCGAACCCTATATCGGCCACCTCGGCCTTGACGGGGTGGGCGACACCAAGGGGTTGCTGGAAAGCGAACTGCGGCAGCATCACATCAAGTGGATCTGCAACGCCAAGCTCGACAGGGTAGAGGCCGACAAGCTCCACGTCTCGGAGATCGCCGAGGACGGGACCGTCGCGAAGACCCACGAGATCCCGCAGACCTTCACCATGATGCTGCCCGCCTTCCGCGGTGTCGAGGCGGTCCGGGGGATCGAGGGGCTGACCAACCCGCGCGGCTTCATCCTTGTCGACAAGCACCAGCGCAACCCCGCCTTCCCCGAGATTTTCTCGGTCGGCGTCTGCGTGGCGATCCCGCCGATGGGCAAGACGCCGGTGCCGGTGGGTGTGCCGAAAACCGGCTTCATGATCGAAAGCATGGTCACGGCGACAACCCACAACATCGCCCGCCTGATCGAGGGCAAGGAGCCCAATGCCGAGGGCACCTGGAACGCCGTCTGCCTGGCCGATTTCGGCGATGGTGGCGTGGCCTTTGTTGCCCAGCCGCAGATCCCGCCGCGCAACGTCAACTGGTCGTCGTCCGGCAAGTGGGTCCATGCCGCAAAGATCGGGTTCGAGAAATACTTTCTCCACAAGGTCCGCACCGGCAAGGCCGAAGGCTTCTACGAACGGCTGGCGCTGCATGTCCTTGGCATCCAGAAGCTGAAGGAAATCAGCGTGGAGACCGAATAGGCCCCGAATGGCCCTGGGCACCCCCTGCCCCGCCGGATCTTGGCAAGGATCGGGCGGGGTCGTGACGAAAGGGCTTGCAATTCCCACAATACATTCACATTTACGAATGTATTAACTCATCCCATCGGAGCTTCCCATGACCATCGACCGCGTGATGTTCGCCTTTGCCGGCGGCATGATCCTTCTCTCACTCGCCCTGACCCTGTGGGTGTCGCCCTATTTCATGTGGCTGACCGCCTTCGTCGGCGCCAACATGCTGCAATCGGCGTTCACCGGCTTCTGTCCAGCCGCGGGAATTCTGCGTAAACTCGGCGTCAAGCGCGGCTGCGCCTTCTGACCCCGGAAAGGACCGAACCTTGCGCGCGTTCCTCTTTGCTCAGGCCCTGTCAGCCTCCACCCTTCTCGCCGTTCCCGCCTTGGCCGAGACGATCACCATCGAGCCAAGCCCGGTGACGGAGTGGAAACCCGTCTACGGCCGCGTCGAGGCGAAGGAGACCGTGCCCGCCCGCGCCCGCATTGGCGGGACGGTGACGGAGCTTTCCGTGTCGGAGGGCGATGCAGTCGAGGCCGGGCAGGAGATTGCGCGCGTGCATGACGACAAGATCGCCTTCCAGATCGCAGCACTCGATGCGCAGATCGCGGCGCTCCAGGCGCAACTGGCGACCGCGGAAACCGAACTGAAGCGCGGCGAGGAACTGGTGGAGCGTGGCGTGGCCACGGTGCAGCGGCTTGACCAGTTGCGCACCGCCGTCGATGTCGCGCGTGGCCAGATCGCCGCCACCCGCGCCCAGCGCGCGGTCGTGGAACAGCAGGCCGCCGAGGGCCAGGT
The DNA here is from genome assembly GCF_025380365.1 of Albidovulum sediminis. Taxonomy (GTDB): domain Bacteria; phylum Pseudomonadota; class Alphaproteobacteria; order Rhodobacterales; family Rhodobacteraceae; genus Albidovulum; species Albidovulum sediminis. The sequence continues at coordinate 77,901 of NZ_JAOCQF010000001.1, read as the reverse complement.
GCTCGCGCCTGCCGCCGGCCGGGTGCTCACCGTGCCGGTGACGCGGGGCGCGGTGATCCTGCCGGGCGAACCCGTCGCAACCATCGGCGGCGGCGGCTTCTTCCTCCGCCTCGCCATCCCCGAACGCCATGCGGGCACGCTGGAGGAGGGCGCGGAACTTGGCATCGCCACCGACGCGGGCGAGGCGCGGGGCCGCATCGCGAAACTCTATCCCCAGATCGAGAACGGCCGCGTCATCGCCGATGTCGATGTCGAGGGGCTGGCCACCGCCTATGTGGGGCTGCGCCTGCTGGTCACGCTGCCGGTGGGCAGCCGGACCGCGCTTCTGGTGCCGGAAGGCGCCGTGGCAACGCGGGGCGGCATCGACTTCGTGACGCTGGAGGACGGCCGCGAACGCGCCGTGGTTCTGGGCGAGGCGGTGTCGCTTGACGGCGCCGAGATGATCGAGGTGCTGACGGGACTCGTGCCCGGCGACAGGGTGGTGGCGCCGTGAGCCCCGAGCCCCAGAAACCGGGCCCCCTGAAACCCGGCCTTGCCGGGGCGCTGACGCGTGCCTTCATCACCTCGCCGCTGACGCCCCTGTTCCTTGTCGCCGCCTTCGTCTTCGGCCTTGTCGCGCTCGTCTCCCTCCCGCGGGAGGAGGAGCCGCAGATCTCGGTCCCGATGGTGGACATCCACCTGCGCGCGGACGGCCTGCGCGCCGAGGACGCGGTGAAGTTGATCACCGAACCCCTTGAAACCATTGTCAAAGGGATCAACGGGGTCGAACATGTCTATTCCCAGACCCGCGACGACCAGGTGATGGTGACGGCGCGGTTCCTGGTCGGCACCTCCTCCGACGCGGCGATCCTGCGCGTGCATGAAAAGCTGCGCGCCAACATGGACCGCATCCCGGTCGGCATCCCCGAACCCCTGATCGTCGGGCGCGGCATCGACGACGTGGCGATCCTGTCGCTGACGCTGACGCCGAAGCCCGAGGCGGCGAGGCGGATGACCGCGAACGACCTGACCCGGATCGCGCGCGAACTCAGGACCGAGATCGCCAAGATCGAAGACGTGGGCCTGACCTACATCGTCGGCGAGACGAGCGAGCGGCTGCGCATCGCCCCCGACCCGGAGAAACTGGCGCTTTACGGCATGACGCTGCAACAGCTGGCCGGCAAGGTGCAGGGCGCCAACGCGGCCTTTCCCGCCGGGCGGCTGCGCGACGGCGGCGAGCAGATCGAGCTTGCCGTGGGCGAGACGCTGCGCTCGCCCGAGGAGATCGGCAACCTTCTCCTGACCACGCGCGACGGCCGCCCGGTCTATGTCCGCGACGTGGCCGAGGTGAGCTTCGTCTCCGGCGCCGAGGAACACATCGTCGCCTCCGTCACCCGCGAGGGCGAGGCCACGCTGCGCGTCCCGGCCGTCACCCTGGCCATCGCCAAGCGCGCGGGCGCCAACGCCGTGGTGGTGGCCGAGGAGATCCTGCACCGGACCCAGGCGCTCGAAGGCCGGCTCATCCCCGACGATGTCGCGATCGAGATCACCCGCGACTACGGCGAAAGCGCCAACGAGAAGGCCAACGAACTGCTCTACCACCTCGGCCTTGCCACCATCTCGATCATCGCGCTGGTCTGGGCAACGATCGGCCGGAAAGAGGCGTTCGTGGTCGCCATCGTCATTCCGGTGACGATCCTTCTCACGCTCTTCGCTTCGTGGATCATGGGCTACACGCTGAACCGGGTGTCGCTGTTCGCGCTGATCTTCTCCATCGGCATCCTTGTCGACGACGCAATCGTGGTGATCGAGAACATCGCCCGGCACTGGGCCATGGCCGACGGGCGGTCGCGGCGGCAGGCCGCCATCGACGCGGTGGCCGAGGTCGGAAACCCCACCATCGTTGCCACGCTGACGGTAGTCGCGGCCCTTCTGCCCATGCTTTTCGTCTCCGGCCTGATGGGGCCGTACATGAGCCCCATTCCCGCCAACGCCTCGGCCGCGATGATCTTTTCCTTCTTCGTCGCAGTCATGGTCACGCCCTGGCTGATGCTGAAGGTCGCGGGGCGCGCCGACATGTCGGCCCATGGCCACGGCGACGCGCACGGCCATCCGGGTGGCGCGCTCGGGCGCGGCTACGGGGCGGTCGCGCGGCCGATCCTCGCCTCCAAGGCGCGCAGCTGGGGCTTCCTCGGGCTGGTGCTGGTCCTGACGCTCGGCTCGCTCACGCTCTTCTACACCAAGCATGTGACGGTGAAGCTCCTGCCCTTCGACAACAAGTCGGAACTGTCGGTGACGATCGACCTGCCCGAAGGCACCTCGGTCGAGGAGACGGACCGCGTCGCGCAGGACGCCGCCGCCGTGGCGCTGAGCCTGCCCGAGGTGATCTCGGCCCAGACCCATGCCGGAACCGCCGCGCCCTTCAACTTCAACGGCCTCGTCCGCCACACCTACCTGCGCGCCATGCCGGAAATGGGCGAGGTCGCCGTCAACCTTTCGCCCAAGGGCGAGCGGGAGCGGACCAGCCACGACATCGCGCTGGAACTGCGGGCGAAACTCGCCGACCTGAAGCTGCCGGTGGGCGCGAGCCTGAAGGTGGTGGAGCCGCCGCCCGGCCCGCCGGTCCTGGCCACGCTGCTGGCTGAAATCTACGGACCCGACCCAGAGACGCGCCGCGCGGTGGCCGAAAGGGTGGAGGCGGCGTTCCGCTCGGTCCCCTTCGTCGTCGATGTGGACAATTCCTTCGGCGATCCGGCGCGGCGCCTGCGGCTGACCGTCTCCACCGACGCGGCGGAGTTCTTCCAGGTGCAGGAGTCCGACGTGCTCGACACGCTCGCCATGCTGAACGGCGGGCGGACGGTCGGCTATTCACACCGGGGCGAGGGCCGCCAACCCATCCCCATCGTGATGGAGCGCGCCAAGGGCGACCGGGTGCTGGACGAACGCTTCCTGACCACGCCGATCCCGGCCAACGTCCTGCCAGGCGCACGCGGGGTGGTCGAACTGGGCGACGTGGTGACCAAGTCCGAGGAACGCGCCTCGTTCCCGATCTTCCGCCACAACGGCAGGCCCGCCGAGATGGTGACCGCCGAACTGGCCGGCGAATTCGAGGCGCCGCTTTACGGCATGCTCGCCGTTTCCGACGCGCTCGAGGCGCAGGACTGGACGGGCCTCACGAAGCCGGAGATCGCGCTGCATGGCCAGCCCGAGGACGACAGCGCCCCGGTCCTTCTGTGGGACGGTGAGTGGGAGGTGACCTGGGTCACCTTCCGCGACATGGGCGCGGCCTTCGGCGTGGCGCTCCTGGGCATCTACATCCTTGTCGTGGCGCAGTTCGGCTCGTTCAAGGTGCCGCTGGTGATCCTGACGCCGGTGCCCCTGACCTTCATCGGCATCCTGCTGGGCCACTGGGCCTTCGGCGCACCCTTCTCGGCCACCTCGATGATCGGCTTCATCGCGCTGGCGGGCATCATCGTGCGCAACTCGATCCTGCTTGTCGATTTCATCCGCCATGCGCGCACGCCAGACCGGCCGCTGACCGAGGTGCTGATCGAGGCGGGCGCCATCCGCTTCAAGCCGATCCTCCTGACCGCGCTGGCGGCCATGATCGGGGCGGCGGTGATCCTGACCGACCCGATCTTCCAGGGGCTGGCGATCTCGCTTCTGTTCGGGCTTGCGTCCTCGACCGCGCTGACGGTTCTGGTCATCCCCGCGCTCTACCGGGTGCTGCGGACCTGACTTCGGCTTGCGGTGCGGCGCGCGGGCCTCGCCAGCCCCGCCGCTGCCCGGTGTGGGCGCGGGTGATCTCCTTCCGTTACGTCAAGCCGTTTGATCGACAGATCGAGGACCTGTATGGTGCGCACCGTCCAGTTCCGAGGCCAGTAATGCCCCGCGCCATCCATCCGGCATCACCCATCGGCGAGGTCGCCCGGCAGCGTGACGCCCGGCCGGATTACGGGCCACGCAATCCGCTGACCGCCGAACTGGCTGCTTTCATGCAAAGCGGCATCAGCATCATCCTTGCCAGCGTCGATGACGACGGAAGCCCCCTTCCCGGCAAGGCCCAGGGATGCAGGGTCGACCCCTCGGGCATGGTGCGGGTCACGATCATCGCGCAATCCTATGCCCGCCTGCTGGGCGCATTGTCCCGGGGGCACCCGGTTGCCTTGACCTTCAGCCGCCCGGAGGACCATCGCTCGATCCAGCTCAAGTCGGCTTCGGCAAGGATTGTCGAGCCCGAGCCCGCGGACCGCGACGCCGCACTGGTTCAGGGGGCTGGCCTCAGCGATCAACTCGTGCTTGTCGGCTATGACCGCGCCTTCTCCGACGCCTATGTGTCCTGCGAGCACGGTGATCTGGCGGTGATCGCGTTCGTGCCCGAGCACGCCTTCGTCCAGACGCCCGGGCCGGGCGCCGGAACCACGTTGACGCCGACATGACCCAGCGTGAGACGGTATCGATCGGCGGGATTCGACGGTCGCTTGAAGGTATCCTGCCGGCCACCCTCGCGACTTGCGATGTGGCGGGCACGCCGAACGTCTCGCTGATATCGCAAGTCCACCATGTCGATGACCTGCATGTGGCCCTGTCCTACCAGTTCTTCAACAAGACCCGGCGGAACATGCTGGAGACGCGCCGCGCGACGGTCGAGGTGATCGACCCGATCACGAACGCGCAGCACCGGCTTTCGCTGGAGTTTCTCGAAACCCGAAGCTCCGGGGCGATCTTCGAGTCCATGCGCGCGAAACTGGCCGGCATTGCGTCCCACAGCGGCATGGAGGGTGTCTTCCGGCTGCTTGGCGCCGACATTTTCCGCGTGCGCGCGATCGAACATGTCCCCAGCGTCACCCTGGCGGAGCCGTCGCGGCCGCGCGACCTGCTCGGCGCCGTGCGCAAGACCTGCGCGCGGCTGAAGGGATGCGGCGATCTGAACGAACTGCTCGATGCCACCCTGGATTGCCTCGTCGAGCAGTTCGCGATCGGGCATTGCATGATCCTGATGCTCGATCCGGAGGCCGACCGTTTCTACACCCTGGCGTCGCGCGGCTATCCCTGTTCCGGCACCGGATCGGAGATCATGATCGGCGAGGGCATCATCGGCGTCGCCGCGCGCGAGCGGACACCGATCCGCATCAATCACTTGACCGCCGACTATCGCTACGGCGCCGCCATCCGCGAAGCGGTCATCCGGACCGGGATCGAATGGCAGGCCGCGACCGAGATTCCGTTTCCGGGCCTAGACGCCCCTTCGAGCCAGGTCGCCCTCCCGATCCTCGCGGGCGCGAACGTCTTCGGTGTGCTCTTCGTCGAAAGCGATGTCGCGATGCGCTACTGGCACGACGATGAGGACGCATTGGCGGTGATCGCCGACGTCCTCGGCACCTGCATCCAGTCCGTCTCCCAGGAAGGGCCGGAGACGGAAGCCCTTGAAGAACCGCCGCCCGCCCCTGCCCCGGCGCAGCCCCTCGCGGTTCGGCACTTCGGGCGCGACGACAGCATCTTTCTCGGCCACGATTACCTGATCAAGGGCGTCGCGGGCGCCATCCTGTGGCGCCTGCTGCGCGAACACGTCGCAACCGGGCGCACCGTCTTCAACACGCGCGAACTGCGTCTGGACCCGTCCCTGCGCCTGCCGCAGCACGCCGAGAACCTCGACGCCCGGCTTGTGCTGCTGCGCAAGCGGCTTGAGGAACGCGATGCTCCGATCCGGCTGGAGAAGTGCGGACGCGGGCAGTTGCGGCTCTGCATCGCCGGGTCGATCACCCTCGAATGCGCCGGCGACGGCGCGCTGTCGGCCGATTTAGCATAAACTTAGCATCCTTTGCAGAAACACTTAGCAGGCGCCCCGGTCGGCGCCCGGCTAGGTTCTCCTCATACGAAACGCCCGCCGCCCGCGCCGTCCGGGATCGACCCGCCTTCGCGCGGGGATCCGACGACTGCGGCCGGGCCCTGTCAGGAGACACGCCATGAATATCGAGAAACTGAAGGCCGCCGTCAAAGGCGCCGTCATCCCCGTCTTCGATCCGTCCTTCAAGGCTTCGACCGAAGCCCTGCTCTGGAACGGCCGCAAGCAGTCCGCCCAACCGCAACTGATCGTCAAGGCGTCCTGCATCCCGGATGTCATCGCCACCGTCCGCTTCGCCGCCGAAGCGGGCCTGCGCGTGTCGCCCCGGGGCGGCGGCCACAACTTTTCCGGCATCGCCCAGCAGGACGGGATCGTTCTGGACCTCGGCGCGTTGAACCGGATCTGGATCGACCGCTCGGCGCGGATCGCCGAGGTCGGGCCGGCCGCGACCAACGCCGATCTGGCCAGCGCGCTCGAGGCGCAGGGCCTTGCGTTCCCCGTCGGCCACTGCGCCAGCGTGCCGATGAGCGGCTATCTGCTTGGCGGGGGCTTCGGCTGGAACTCCGGCAGCTGGGGCTATGGGTTTTCCAACGTGGAAAGCATCGACGTGGTGCTTGCCGACGGGGTCCTGCGTCGCGTCAGCGAAACGGAGCACGCCGAAATCTTCTGGGCGGCACGCGGCGCGGGGCCGGAATTCTTCGGCGTCGTCGTCGGTTACCGGCTTCGGCTCAAGCCGCTGCCGCGGGCCATCACGACCGTCGTGCGGGTCTACCCGCTGACCGCGGTGAAAGGTGTCGTGGCCTGGATGAAGGCGGCCATGGATGTGGTGCCGAACTTCGTCGAGTTCACCGCCGCCATGCAGAGCGCGCCGGGTTCCGACGGCAGCGCCAAGGTGCTTCTGGCCATCGCGACCGTCTTTGCCGACGACCCCGCCGAAGCCAGCGCCATCCATGGCCGGATCGCCGCGCTTGCCCCGGAAGGCGCGTTCGACGTGCAGCCGGAAATGCCCACCCCGATCGGCGTTCTTTACGAGATCATCGGACAGTTCTTCCCCGTCGGGCATCGCTACGCGGTGGACTCCGCCTGGTCCGCGGACGGGGCCGAGGACTATGTCGCGGGTCTTGCAGAGGGCATCGCGGCAGCACCTTCGGCGCAAAGCTTCGCGCTTGCCACCGTGCTGTCGCCCAGCCGCCCGACCCCGCCCGACGCGGCCTTCTCGATGTTCGGCCCGGTCTGGGGCTGTGTCTACACGATCTGGGAAAAGCCGGAGGACGACGCCGAAAACCTCGCCTGGCTACGGCGGACGACCGACGGCGTGGCATCCAGCGTGCTGGGCCACTATGTCGGCGAGGCGGATCTTGAGCGGCCCGAGCGGCGCAACGCCTGCCACGCCCCTGCGGCGCTGGAGAAACTGCGCGCGATGCAGAAGCGTTACGACCCGCAGGGCATCTTCCTGCGCGCGGTGCCCGCGGCCACCCCGGCCAAGGGGGCGCAGGCGGCCTGACCGGCCGCGAACACCGGAAAGGCGATCACGGCCGGGGCCGTGGTCGCCACTCCGCCGGCTCCGCGCATTAAGCCTCAGCGTTCGATGCCCAGCCGCTCGATCATCCGGTCCCGCTCCAGCAGGGCCTTGCGCGTCTGGTCCGGCCTCGCGCCGGCGCAGGCGTTGATGAGGCACTCGGCCGCCACCGTGAAGGCGCCGATGCTGTTCGAGATGAAGCTCGACTCATGCCCGACAAGGATCGCGGCGCGCGACGTGTCGACCAGGGGCGAACTGGCCCGGTCGGTCAGGGCGACGGAGGCGAGCCCGATTTCGCGCGCGGCCCGGGCAACCTCGACCACCTGGGCCGAATAGGGCGCGCAGCTGGCCACGATCAGCACATCCCCCTTGCCGAGCATCGCCAGACCTTCGGCGATCCCGAGGTTGTTGGCGTCGAGAAGGGCGACATCGGACCGGATCATCCGGAGCCCGTAAACAAGGAACGCGGCGACCGCGTGGAACTGGCGGATGCCGTAGACGGCGACCCGGGGCGCCGACATGATCAGGTCGACGGCGGCCTCGAAGGCGTCGGTGTCGAACCGCTCGACGAAGCGGTCGATGTTGGCCTGGTTCTCCCGGCAAAGCTGGGCGGCGCGCGAGCGTGCGCCGGGGCCTTCGGCCAGCGCGGCGCGGGCCTGGCGGGAATAGAACTCCCCCGGTGGCGCCATGGAGGCGGTCAGAAGCACCTGCTGGAACGCCGGGAACCCCGAATAGCCAAGGCTGTGGGCAAGCCGCGTCAGGGTCGACGGGTTGACGCCCAGAACCTCGGCCAGCGAGGTGATCGACAGTAGGGCCGGATTGCCGGTCAGGTCGAGGATCCGTCCCAGAGCCTCGCGCGCCTTCGTCCCCAGGCTGATCGCCGCCTCGCCCCGCGCGATGGCGACCATCAGCGCACGCAGCGCGTCCAGTGTTTCAGGCGGTTGTGCCTGCGTAGGCGGCGGGGCCGGATGCCTGGTCATGAACGCTCCATTCGATCCCGTCCTGTGTGACACGGAACAGCGCCGTGGCAAGCGTGTTTTCTTCGTCGGGGTCGTCGGCCGCGTCGCGCCGGATCGGCAGGCCGGGGCCGACGGTGTCGCGCAGGATGGCCAGCGGATCGTCGAGGCCCGCGCCAAGCAGCGCCTCGCCGCGCGCCTGGCGATCGCGCGAGGATGCGGTGACGATCTGCTCCGCACGGCCGCCGGCGAGATGGAGCGCGTGGTTGGCATGAACCGACGGCGCGTCGATGTCGGTCACGGAGAGCTCTCCGCGCCCGAACTCCACCGAGACGATGCGACGGTCGGTCACATGCGACAGCGCGAAGTGAAAGCCGCCCGCGTTCGATTGCGCCCTGAGCACCGCAAGGGCTGCGTCGATGTCGGGCGCGGCCAGGACCGCGCGGCCAAGCACCATGCGGGGGATATCGGCGCGGACCCCCACCAGTCGGATGTTGTTGACGGTCTGGACCAGACCGGCCCGCGTCCAGGCGAAGGTGTGTCCGGGGATCGAGCCCGGGTAGCAGAAGGCGCGGAACGCCGGCGCGTGCTCTGGCGTCACCTCGGCGATGAATGAGGCGCCGCGGAAGAAGGGCAGCCCGTCCTCGTTGTGGGCCAGAACCGGCATCGGACCAGGCAGCATCACCGTGGTGCAGCCGTCGGGCACCGAGGCCAGAAGATCGCCGCGGCAGTTCCACGCCATCACCTGATCGACGGGCAGGTGCAGGCCCTCGGCCAGGCCCTCGATTTCCGCCCAGATCTCCGGGAAGCACGCCCTGACCGAGGCGGTCAGGATCGCAACCCTTTCGGAATTCGCCGGATCGGTCACCCGGTGCCAGATCGCTGACCGAAGCAGGTGCCGGTGCACGGCCTCGCGCCCCGCCATGCCCAGAGCCCGGCCGATCGACCGGGGATCGCCGCCGGCCGCGATCCAGCCCAGGTCCTTCGCGTTATTCGACATGTTGCAGGAAGTCTCTCAGGCGTTCGCTGGGCGGGTTCTCGATCACTTCGCGCGGATGGCCGTCGACCGAGATCTTGCCATGTTCCATGAAGATCAGCCGCGTGCCCACCTGCTTGGCAAAGGCCATCTCGTGGGTGACGACGACCATCGTCATCCCCTCCTGCGCCAGTTGCCGCATCACCGTCAGCACTTCCTGCTTCAGTTCGGGATCGAGCGCCGAGGTCGGCTCGTCGAAAAGCATGACCTTCGGGCGCACGGCAAGCGCGCGGGCAATCGCCACGCGCTGCTGCTGGCCCCCCGAAAGCTCGGCCGGGTAGTGCCCGGCCTTGTCGCTCAGGCCCACCTTTTCCAGAAGTGCCAGCGCCTGCTCGCGCGCCCCGGCCACGGACGCGCCGCGCACCTTGCGCGGCCCGAAAGCCACGTTCTCCAGCGCCGTCATCTGCGGAAACAGGTTGAACTGCTGGAACACCATCCCGGCCTCCTGCCGGATCAGGCGGAGCTGCTTCTTGCCGGCGCGCACGCTGATCCCGTCCATCACGAGATCGCCGCCGGAGATCTGTTCCAGCCCGTTGATGCAGCGCAGAAGCGTGGACTTGCCCGAACCGGACGGACCGATCAGCACCACGACCTCGCCCACGTCGATGTGGAGATCGACCTCGTCCAGCACCTTCAGGTCGCCGAAATGCTTCGAGGTCTTGCGGAATTCGATGATGCTCACAGGATCCTCATGCGTTTTTCGATCATGCGCAGCGCCACGCTCATGGTGCCGGTCAGGATCAGGTAGATGACGGCGACGGCGGTCCATATCTCGACCGCGCGAAAGTTCGCGGCCATGATCTCCTGCCCGGTCCGGGTGAGTTCCCCGACGCCGATGACGATGAAGAGCGAGGTGTCCTTGAGGCTGACGATGAACTGGTTGCCAAGCGGCGGGATGAGGCGGCGGAAGGCGAGCGGCCCGAGGATGTAGACGAGCACCTTCCACTGCGGCAGGCCCAGCGCCAGCCCCGCCTCGCTGAGGCCGCGAGAGATCGACAGGAACGCGCCCCGCACGATCTCGGCGATATAGGCGCCGGCGTTGACGATGATCGCCAGCACCGCGGCCGACATCGGATCGACCCGCAGCCCGGTCAGCACCGGCATCGCGAAGTAGAGGAACATCACCTGCACGACGATCGGCGTGCCGCGGATCAGTTCGACATAGGTGAAGGCTATGGCGTTCAGGACTCGGCCGCCATAGGCGCGCATGAGCCCGGCCATCGTGCCAAGGATCAGCCCGCCGAAAAGGCCGATCACGGTGATCTGCACGGTGATCTTCGCGCCGCCGATGAGCTGGGGAAGGAAATTCAGGACGACGGACCAGTCGGTCTGCATGGATCGCTCCGATGGCGGAAAGGGGAAGGGCGCGGGCGGGCAGCGCCGCCGCGCCCGATCGTCGGATCAGCTGGCGGGCTTGGTGCCGAACCACTTCTCGTAGATGGCGTCGTAGCGCCCGTCGGCCTTCATGTTGGCCAGCGCCTCATTCACCCGCGAGGTCAGTTCGCTGCCCTTTGGAAAGCCGATGCCGTATTCATGCGCCATCATCTGCGCCCCCACGGCCTTGACCTGGCCATCGCCGGCGGTGGCGATGTAGTAAAGCACGTTCGGCGTGTCATGCATGGCCGCATCGACACCGCCCGCGCGCAGTTCCAGATAGGCGTTGTCGATGTTGGGAAACTTGCGCAGTTCGGTGTCCTTGAAATTCGCCTCGGCATAGTCCGAGGCCGAAGTGCCGGTCTTGACGGCAAGCGACTTGCCCGCAAGATCGCTCCCGCCGGTGATCGTGCTGTCGGCGGGCACCATCAGAAGAAAGCCGCTGTCATAGTAGCCATCCGAAAAGTCGATCACCTCCTGGCGCTCCGGCTTGATGGTGATGCCGGCAAGCGCCACGTCCACCTGCCCCGTCTGCAGCGCCGGAATGATGCCGGCAAAGTCCATCGGGCGCAGTTCGTAGGTGACGCCCAGTTCGGTCGCGATCGCATCCCACATGTCGATGTCGAAACCGACATAGGTGTCGCCTTCCTTGAACTCGAAGGGCACGAAGGCCGTATCGGTGGCAACGATCAGGTCTTCGGCCTGGGCGATTGTGGCGCCGAGAGCAAGGGCCGCGGCCCCCGCCAGTCTGATAAGCGATTTCATGGCGATCTCCTGTGTTGGACGGGTGACCGACGGCAAGCAGCGCCAATCACGCAAAAACATTTGCATGACGTCATTCAAAATGCAAATCTTTTGCTTAACCTTCCTCTGCGGATCAGGAGAACCCATGCCCGACCATGTCTTCGGCCGTTCAACCAGGGGCGCGCTTCCCGTCGCCGTCGCGGGCGACGGCTGCTACCTGATTGACCGGGAAGGAAAACGGTATCTCGACGGATCGGGCGGCGCGGCGGTGTCCTGCCTTGGCCATTCCGACCCGGACGTGCGCGCGGCACTCCACGCGCAGATCGACCGGCTGGCCTTCGCCCACACCGGCTTTTTCACCACCGACGCGGCCGAATCGCTTGCCGACACACTCGTCGCCCATGCGCCGGCGGGGATCGAGCGGGTCTATCTCGTCTCCGGCGGCTCCGAGGCGGTGGAGGCCGCGATCAAGCTCGCGCGGCAGTATTTCCTAGAGATCGGCGAGCCCCGGCGCCACCGGGTCATCGCCCGGCGGCAGAGCTATCACGGCAACACGCTCGGCGCGCTGGCTGCGGGTGGGAACGCCTGGCGCCGCCGTCAGTTCGCGCCGCTCATGGTGGAGACCAGCCACATCGCGCCCTGCTACGAATACCGAGACCGCCTGCCGGAGGAGAGCGCTGAGGCCTATGGCCTGCGCGTCGCCGACGAACTGGAGGCCGAGATCCAGCGGCTCGGGCCCGACACCGTCATGGCCTTCATCGCAGAGCCGGTCGTGGGCGCCACGGCCGGCGCGCTGCCGGCGGTGCCGGGCTATTTCCGGCGCATCCGCGAGATCTGCGACCGGCATGGCGTCCTTCTGATCCTCGACGAGGTGATGTGCGGCATGGGGCGTACCGGCCACCTCTTCGCCTGCGAAGAAGATGGCATCGCCCCCGACATGATCACCATCGCCAAGGGACTTGGCGCGGGTTACCAGCCGATCGGGGCGCTTCTCGCCTCGGGGCGCATCTACGACGCCATCGCGGCGGGTTCCGGCTTCTTCCAGCACGGCCACACCTACATGGGCCACCCGATGGCCGCCGCCGCCGCCAACGCGGTGCTGGGCGCGATCCTCGGCCGCGGGCTGCTGCCGCGCGTCCGCGAACAGGGCGCCAGGCTCCAGTCGGCGCTGGAGGCGGCCCTCAGCCAGCACCCGCATGTGGGCGACATCCGGGGCCGCGGTCTTTTCCGCGGGGTCGAGCTTGTCGCGGACCGCGAAACCAAGGCGCCCTTCGATCCGGCGCTGGGGGTTCACCGCAAGGTCAAGGCGCTGGCCTTCGAGGCGGGGCTGATCTGCTATCCGATGGGCGGCACGATCGACGGCCAGCGGGGCGATCACATCCTGCTCGCCCCGCCGTTCATCATCGAGGACACCCAGATCGACGAGCTGGTGAGCAAGCTTTCCGGCGCGATCCGTCAGGCAGTGGCGGGATGAGACCGCTGCCCGCGCTGATGGTTGCGCCGAACGGGGCGACCAGAACCAGGGCCGACCATCCGGCGCTGCCGGTGACGATCCCCGAAATCGTCGCCTGCGCCGAGGCTTGCGCACGGTCGGGGGCGGACGGCCTCCACGCCCATGTGCGCGACGGCGCGGGGCGGCACGTGCTGGACGCCGGCCTTTACGCCGAGCTTCTGGCCGAACTTGCCGCCCGCGTGCCGCAGATGCAGGTCCAGATCACGACCGAGGCCGCCGGCCGCTACAGCCCGGGCGACCAGCGCGCGCTGGTCGAGACGCTGAAGCCGCCGTCCGTCTCCGTCGCGCTGAGGGAGATCGCGGCCGAGCCCGACATGGCGATCACCCGCCGCTTCTTCGCCTTCTGCGCCGAGGCCGGCATCGCCGTCCAGCACATCCTCTACGACGCCGGCGACGTTGCCCGCCTTGGCGCGCTGCAGGCGGAAGGCATCCTTCCCGCAGGCCGGCTGCAGGTGCTCCACGTGCTCGGCCGCTATGTGACCGGCCAGCGGGCATCGCCTGCCGACCTCGCGGCGCCACTGGCCGCGCAGGCAGGACTGGCGGTCGCCCCCGACTGGGCCGCCTGTGCCTTCGGTCCGGCGGAAAGCGCCTGCCTTCTGGCCGCGCGAAGGGCGGGCGGAAAGGTGCGGATCGGGTTCGAGAACAATCTGTTCCGGGCCGATGGATCAATGGCCGCCGACAACGCCGCCCAGGTTGCCGACTTCCTTAAGCTGCTCAAGGCAAGCCGGGATGCGCAGGCGTTCGACCGGTCGTTCTGACAGGGCGACAGGCGCAGGGCGCCGCGCCGCGGGGAGGGTGGCGCACGATGACCGGCCGTGCCATCAAGGAGCGAAATTTTCGATAAGTTGCCGTGGTGCTGAAGGGCGCTCGGGACGCGTTCGATGAAGGAGAAGACCCCGTCATGCAACAATGGGGGTCGCCATGCTCTACGCTCGCTCTACCCAAGGACAAAGCTGAAGCCATTCAAGGGCTTGGCGGCGGAGGTGGTGCCCAGAGCCGGAATCGAACCAGCGACACGCGGATTTTCAATCCGAAATTTTTGCTTTTCAGGGCAGATCATGGCTGCACATCTATACGTGTAACCATCTGTTTTTCATGATATGTATTGCGCATGGTGGAACATAGAGTTTCGCCCCTACGCCTCAGATTTGAGTGACTAAGATGCGACTAACCGACATTCTGATAAAAAGTCTGAAGGTCCCGGCGACCGGCCAGAAGACCCATTTCGACGACGCACTGCCCGGCTTCGGCGTGCGGGTGTCGCAGGGCGGAACCAAGTCATTCGTCGTCATGTTCGGCACCAGGCGACGGCTGAAGACGATCGGCCGGTACCCTGACCTCTCGCTCGCTGAGGCTCGTCGCGAGGCGAAGCGGGTGCAGGTCGACGCCGCGACCGCCATCGCCGCTCTGCCACGCGATGAGCCGGTGCCCTTCGATACCGCCAGGGACCGCTTCCTCGCCGACAGCAAGTTGCGCCACAAGGAGCGTACCCACACCGACTACGACCGGCTGCTGTGCCGTCACTTCTCCTTCAGCAAGGACATGGATACACTCACCCGTGCCGATATCGTGACGGCGGTCGAGAAACTGGCCGCCACACCCTCGGAGCAGCAGCATGCGTTCGTTGCAGTCCGCGCCATGATGAACTGGTGTGTGAAGCGGGGAATTCTTGACCACTCGCCGGTCCCGGCCCTGACCTTCCGGTCCGTAACCAGGTCGAACGTGTTGTCCGACCCCGACCTGAAGGCCGTGTATAACCGAGCGGTCGCCACCGGCTATCCTTACGGCAGCATCGTCCAGCTCCTCATCCTGTCCGGCCAGCGCCGTGGTGAGATCGCGGCGCTGCGCCGCTCTTGGATCGAGGGCGACCTGATCGTGTTTCCGGCCGGGTTCACCAAGAACAAGCGGGAGCACCGTTGCCCGCTGTCGCCATTGGCGCAGAGGCTGATCGAAGCATTGCCCGAGATCGGCGACATGCTTTTTCCCGCCCGTGGCGTGCCGGATCACCCCTTCAACGGCTGGGGCAAATCGAAGGAGCGGTTCGACAAGCCGCTTGAGGTGGCCGCGTACACGCTCCACGACCTGCGCCGGACTTTCAGCTCCAACCTGGCGCGGCTAGGGACACCCATCCACGTCACCGAGAAGCTCTTGAACCACGTCTCCGGCACGGTGAGCGGTGTCGCGGCGATATACAACCGTTACTCCTACCTCGACGAAATGCGGGCCGCCCTCATGCTCCATGACGAATATCTCGCCAAGCTGACCGCCGATTGATACCATCACGTCACCCGAGGGTACTGTCGTAACCGAGGGCATCGCGATGCTCTTCAGTCATGGAGACATCGTGATGAGGCTACTTTCAAAGCGCCAGCTGAAGGAGTTGGTCCTGTACTCACCGCAACACATCGCGAGGCTGGAGAAGGCCGGGACATTCCCCCTGCGGGTTATTCTCGGTCCCAACCGGGTCGGATGGGTTGAGGCGGAAGTCCTGGATTGGCTGCAGGAGCGCCTGGACTGCCGCGAAGCACCTGAGCGACACTCCTGAATAGGAGCAAAGGTGGCCGGGTGTGCACAACCCGGCCACCTGACCTTGAGTTTGGACTGCGGCGTTCGACCTGTGGGTCGTCACGCGGGAGGAGCCATGCGCGGAGCCGACCCGACAGACCCCTTGGGTGGCGTTTGGCCATCACAACCACACCCAGTCCTCGGTGAACCAACTTCCGAGATTTCACGACCACGATCTGACCGCGTCGAATTTCGGTGCTGAGCAACAAGATGCCGGGTGCGGTCAGCAGTTATGATCTGCCACCGACCGATCGTAGAAGGACTTGACCTTCTGGTGCTGCTGCAATCCAGTGGGTCGATAGGGCTTTGCAATGTCATGTTGCAGAACATTCGCTTCACCGAACCGCTCGATCACGCTGGGATGCAATGGTGCTTCATGTACGATCGATCGATTGATCTTCCCTGCATAGCGGAACACCCAGCCCCTGGTCTCGTCGTGCTGCATGCCCGCCGGTGACGGATAAAGCTGGAGCACCGTGCGATCGACTTTCAGCCCGTCAGGGACGCCAGTGGCTTCGTCCAGCATCCAAGCAAGGCTTATGTCGGAGAGACGTGACTCGGGCTCGGGATAGCTGCCACCGATGTCGGAGTGGTTGCCGGCGAACCAAAGCTGCTTGAACCAGCCGGGCTCGCCGTTGCCGACCTTGCGCCATTCGTTGGGCGTTCCCCATGGGACCCGATCGAAGTCCTTGCGGCATTCGTCAATTGCGAGCGCATGACGCGCCCAGCCGACGTTGATATTCAACTGGGTATCGTAGAAGGTCATTCGAAGCGCGGTAAAATGCAAAGTCTTCCACCACGGAATCCCCGGCAAGTTGAATGCAACCTTCAGATGGGTCTTCACATAGAAGGCCAGGGCCATGACGATGCTAACGCCAATGAACGCGGCGCCCCCGAGCCAGGCATTCCCGACACCAACGCCAATCACCCCGCCAAACAGGCCGGCCAGAGCCAGCCAGACGACAACGACAACGAACAGGGATCCAATACTGGCGAGCGACGCGACCGTGTCGAAAACACCGATAAAATGCGGAATGGCATTCGAACGATCCGACGTGCCAGAATCATAGTCTTCACGAAACCGCCTCGCTAGTGCCTGGCGTTGCGGCAGGTACTTCGTATCGCGCGGCGATCCGACATGTTGGTAAACTTTGGTCACCGCTTCGGTGGCAATCTTGCGGCAGGTGTCCGGGTCGCGCAGAAGCGGGCTGCCATCCTTCATGCGCGTCGGAACGCCGCAAAAGGACAAGACCGCCGCGAGGCAGCGGACCGTGTACGCTCCGCGGCTGAAGCCGAAGAGATAGATCCGATCACCCGGCTGCCAGTTGCGGACGATCTCGGCATAACAGTCGATGATATTGGCGGTGAGCCCCAGTCCTGTCGCCTGGCACACCAGATTTTCGACCCGCCGCAGAAGAGCCCCGACGAACCCGATCCCTGGCGGAACGGTCCCGATGCCCGGATCGTAGTAGGCAAACTGCTCACAGGGGTCGACAGAGGAGTCCGGACCGCAGCGAGCCGCGCGGTAGAGCTTATAGATGTTGCTGCGTCGTTCATCGAAGTGGACACCGCCGCGTTGGCCAGTGCCGTCCGAGAAAATTGCGATGTTCCTACCCATGATCCGGTCCGCGTTCCTGTTGCAATGCTCGTTCTTGGATATTAGCTCCCTACTGCATACGGAACAATGGGTGAACATCCTGATGATCGTTTCAGGTGGTTCATGATCGCGGTGTGAGCTGGCTGGGCCAATGACCCATGGAACCGGGTCGCCGCCCGGCCACATCGTTCGTGCTGCGTTCGCTACTCCCGGAACGCCCGTTCAACATAATCGAGAAACGGCTTAAGTACGTATTGTAGCGGCGAACGCTCACCAGTCTGGATATAGACCTCGACTGGCATTCCTGGCAGGAGCGGCTTGCCGTCAAGGAGTGCACCCTGGTCTTCGGCGATGGCAAGTTCGGCAGTGTAGTAAGAGGCACCGGAACGCTGGTCGAGGGTCGCGCCGGCGGAAACGCGCGCGACCGTCGCGGCAAGCTCCGGCGTCAGCTGGCTGTCGAAACTGGTGAAGCGCAGCTTGGCGGCCTGACCGGCGCGGACGGAATCGACATGGGCGCTGTCGATTCTCGCAATGATCGTCAGATCGCCTTCCTGCGGGATGATGTGCAGGACGGGGTCGGCTGGGCGGATCACCGCACCGAGCGTGTACACCTGCAGTTCATGGACGATCCCTGCCAATGGGGCGCGGAGAACCAGTCGCCCGATCCGACGGTCGAGGTCGCGCTTCTGCTCCTCAAGTTCGGCGAGCCGATTCTGGACGTCGCGAAGCCCCTGCGCCGCCTCTTCCTGGCGCGCGGACGCGAGACGCTCCACCTCGACATCGAGCCGCGCGATCTCGCTCGCCGCCGCGGCAGCCGACGCCGCGACGCCGGCAATCTCGCCGTCGAGCACACGCTCCGTTCGACGCAGTTCGAGCACAGCCGAGGCCGGCATCAGGCCCTTTGCCTGCAAATCCTGCGCGGCAACAAGCTGTTCGCTGACGAGAGCTCTCTGGTCGTGGAGCGCCGCGGACCGAAGCTGCAGGCCCTCGATCTCAGCGCGCTTCTGCTCCTGCTGGGTGCGGAGGCTCTTCACGGTACCGGTATAGGTGGCGAGCCTCGTCGCGAAAACGGATTGCTGCCGCCCGAGAGTCGCAGCCATTGCTGCATCTCCCGCGGCGGCGTCCCTGAGACCTTCGGGGAAGACCAGGGTAGTGGCGGCGAGTTCTTCTGCCGCAAGCCGGGCCGCCTCTGCGCGCAACCCCATGATCTGGCCAGTCACGATGGCCGATTGCGAACCAAGCGTGCCGCCATCGAGTTCCAGGACCGGATCGCCTGCCGCCACGCGGTCGCCGTTCCGCACCAGGATCCGGGCGACAATACCGCCGTCTTGATGCTGGACGACCTGGCTGCGCGCTTCGGGTTCGATCTGTCCCGCGGCAATGACGGCCCCTGCGAGCGAGGCGAAACTGCCCCACACCCCAACGAAGCCCATCAGAAGAGCGGTGATGGTCAGCCCGAACAGGGACTGGCGCCGCGTGCTCCAGTCCATTCAGGTAGCTCCCGCCGGGCGCGACGCACCGACCAGCCGCGCATGGTTCACGACATTCGCCTTCAGCACCTCGTCGCGCGGCCCGAAAGCCGCGACCTGGCCCTGCTTCAATATCAGCACGAGATCGCAGTCCGCAATCGCCGCCGGACGGTGTGCCATGACGATGACAATGGCGCCGCGCGCCTTCAAGGCACGGATCGCCGCATTCACAGCTTCCGATCCCGGCGCATCCAGATTGGAGTTCGGCTCGTCGAGGATCACGAGGGAGGGCGCGCCGTAGAGAGCCCGCGCGAGACCAATGCGCTGGCGTTGCCCGCCGGACAGTTTCGCGCCGGAATGACCAACCGGCGTATCGTAGCCTTTGGGCAGACTCAGGATCACCTCATGCGCCCCGGCCTCGGTCGCAGCCGCTATGACGGCAGCATCGTCGGGGACCTCCGCCAGGCGAGCGATGTTTTCTGTGACCGATGCCTCGAAGAGGGTAACGTCCTGCGGCAGGTACCCCACGTAACGCGCCAGGTCATCGCCATACTGGTCGATCTTCGCGCCGCCGAGCCGGATCTCGCCCGCTGTCGGGTGCCAGAGCCCGGTGAGCGCGCGGGCGAGCGTCGACTTGCCTGCCGCACTCTCGCCGATGACGCCAACGGCCTGACCCGGTCCGACCGCAAAACTCGCACGCAGAAGTGTCGATCGACTCTCGCCGGGCGGGACCACCGTCAAATCGCTGACCACAAGACGCGCCTCGGGTGGGTTGAGTCGCGTCAGGCGTGGCCTTGCGCCAACGGCAGCAGTGAGGACCTTGAGAGCGTGCCATCCCCGATGCGCGCGAACGACCTGCGACCAACCTCCGACGATCTGCTCCACCGGGGCCAGCGCACGGCCCATCAGGATCGAGCTCGCGATCATGCCGCCCGCCGTCATTTCGGCCCTCAGGACCAGCCAGGCCGCCAGCGCCAGCATCGCCGACTGCAGGAACATCCGCAGCGCCTTCACCGCTGCACCGAATCCGCCGTTGCGGTCGCCGAGGTCGATTTCGGCGGCGAGCGCCCGGTCGCGATCACTGCGCCAACGCGAGGCGGCATTGCCGGACATGCCGAGAGATCGGACCGTGTCAGCGCCGGCCCGGATCAGTTCAGCGTTTCGCGCAGCGGTGGCGCTCGCGCGCGCTGAGGTCTCGCCCGTCCCGCGGCTGCTGATCTGGTTGACGAGCATGATCGCGACCAACAGGAAGCCTCCGGTGATGGCGAGCCACCCCAGCAGCGGATGGAAGAGGAAGATGAGCCCGAAAAAGAGGGGCGCGAAAGGCAGGTCCAGAAGCGCGAACATCTGCGGCGACCCCAGGAACCTCCGCACCGCCTCGAGGTCATGGAGTGCCGTTGCTGCCTCGCGCGCGGCCGACGGCGGCGGATCGAGTGTGGCCAGAAACAGAGGGCCATCACATTGCGACTGCAACGCCGCACCGATCCGTGCGCCGATCTGGCCGCGGACCGCGTCGAGCCCGCCCATTGCCGCCAGAAGGGCGGCGACCGCCAGGAGGAGCATGACCAGCGTCGGCACCGAATGACCCGGCAAGACCCGGTCATAAACCTGCAGCATGAACAGCGAGCCGGTCAGCCCAAGCAGGTTCACCACAATCGTGAAGACGGTGACAAGAATAAGCGGTCCTTTGGGGAGCGCAGGCATGGCGAAGGCGACCTGCGCTCGTTGCTTGGTATGTTGCACGGACGACTGCATCACGCGTAAAAGACCCCCGGTCCGGCCCCGGACGCTCTCGCACAGTCTGATGCGCCGGCATCTCCCTTCCGGCGCATGACGCGGATCGCGGGGTGCGCGGGCTGACGCCGATCACACGAAGATAAAATCATCAGCGCTCAACTGCGGCAAAGTCACACCTTCCAGCACAACAATGTCGCCGTCTCCGTAGCGGACAACGGCCGAGCCGGCCACTTCGTCCAGGACCAGATCAGCGAAGGTGAGACCGGCCACCTCAAATCGGATCAGATCTGTTCCGTCCTGGAAATCCCGGATGATATCCTGATCGTCGCCGGCCGCGAAAATGAAGCTGTCCGCGCCTGTCCCACCGACCAGCGTGTCCGAACCGTTGCCGCCACGCAGGCTGTCGTTGCCATCCAGCCCCGACAGAGTGTTGCTCCAAGCGTCCCCGACAAGCACATCGCCGAACAAAGAGCCCTCGATATGGTCGATGTCCGTCAATACATCCCCCACTTCGTCTCCGCCCGCAATCCCCGTCTGAGCGCCACTTGTGGCCAGAGAAACCGAGACGCCCTGCGATGCGGTGATGTAGCTGACGGTGTCCTCACCACCACCACCCGCGAGACTGTCCGCTCCCGCTCCCCCGACGAGCACATCGTCACCCGCGCCGCCGCTGATCGTGTCGTTGCCGGCAAGCCCATAGATATTGTCGGCGTAGCCCGTCCCGGTCAGCGTGTTGTTCGCGCTCGTGCCCTCGAGCTTCGTCTGCGCCAGGATCTCGCTCAGCGACCAAACCTCGCCATCCGCGAACTCGATCACCTCGAGGCCACGACCCTGAGAAGTGCTGTAGAAGCGGTTCACCACGGTCAGGGTCTCTGCGCCGCTCAAGCCCGCGATCGTCACGATGAGGTTGTTGCTGCCCTGCGCGCGCGTCAGTGTCACATCGGACGAGAGAACGTCGGTCAAGACCAGCCGGTCGGTCTCGACCATCGAGGTCGCACTGTCATCGATCGTGTCATTGCCGTCGCCGCGCGCCCAGACGTAGGTGTCGCCGCCCGCTTCGCCCTTCAGGGTATCCGCGCCGGTGCCCCCGACGATCACATCGTCGCCCGCGCCGCCGCTGATCGTGTCGTTGCCGGCAAGCCCGTAGATATTGTCGGCATAGCCCGTCCCGGTCAGCGTGTTGTTCGCGCTCGTGCCCTCGACTTTCGTTCGTGCCAGAATCTCGCTCAGGGACCAGTTCGTGCCATCGGCAAAGCCAATCTGCTCTATGCCCTTTCCATCCGAGGTACTGGCAAACTGGCTCGTCACGACAAGGGTGCTCTGCCCCGCGAGATCTGTGGCGTAGGTCACTGGCGAGACATTCATGAGGTGCTTGGCATCGTCGGCGTGGCCGAGAAGACCGCTTGCAAACAGGTCGGCGTTCGCTCCCCCCGTATCCGGCCCCGAAACGGTCATGTTGAAATATGCGACACTCACAGATTCAAAGTAGGCGAGCTCGATCGTATGCTGTCCTGCGCTCAAACTGACCGTGTTCGCGGTCCACTGATAGGCCGTGGTGTTGGAAACAGGAACACCGTCGATCAGAAGGGCCCAGCCATCATCGGACTGGATGTTGAACGTATAGTCCCCGGCCGCAGCCAGATCGAGTGTTCCAAACATCCGGACGGCATAGTTGTCACCGTTGCCTCCGTGCTTGGCGTCAAGCGCCGCAAGGTTCATGCTTTCTAGCCGCCCGACACCCGCAGCCCCGGTGGTCGGAATCGTCGCGACCGTCGGCTGGCTCAGACCGGAATAGTATTCGTAGTAGAGTACCCCTTTGCTGCTTTCGTAGCTGCCATTCCCGTTGACAACAACCTTCAGGTCGGTCGATCCACTGTCGCGGAAAAGCGACACCTGGCTTTCAGCCACCCCGTGCAGTGAAAGTTCATCAGCTTCGACAAGCGAGACACCAGCGTCCGTAATCGTGTCATTGCCGTCGCCCTGGCCCCAGACGTAGAGATCGTTTCCGGTACCGCCGCGCAAAAGATCAATTCCTTGGCCGCCAATGAGAACATCGTCACCGTTGTTCCCGTCGATGGTGTCGTTGCCGCCGAGGCCATGGATATTGTCGGCGTAGCCCGTCCCGGTCAGCGTATTGTTCGCGCTCGTGCCCTCGAGCTTCGTCCGCGCCAGAATCTCGCTCAGCGACCAGACCTCACCATCCGCGAATTCGATCACCTCGAGGCCACGCCCTTCCGTCGCACTGTAGAAGCGGTTCACCACGGTCAGGGTCTCCGCGCCGACCGGACCCGTGATGGTCACGATGAGGTTGTTGCTGCCCTGCGCGCGCGTCAGTGCCACGTCGGACGAGAGAACGTCGGTCAAGACCAGCCGGTCGGTCTCGACCATCGAGGTCGCGCTGTCATCGATCGTATCGTTTCCGTCGCCGCGCGCCCAGACGTAGGTGTCGCTGCCCGCTTCACCCTTCAGGCTGTCCACGCCGGTGCCCCCAAAGAGGGCATCGTCACCCGCGCCGCCGCTGATCGTGTCGTTACCGCCGAGGCCATGGATATTGTCGGCATAGCCCGTCCCGGTCAGCGTATTGTTCGCGCTGGTGCCCTCGAGCTTCGTCTGCGCCAGGATCTCGCTCAGCGACCAGACCTCGCCATCGGCGAACTCGATCACCTCGAGGCCGCGGCTTTCCGTCGCACTGTAGAAGCGGTTCACCACGGTCAGGGTTTCCGCGCCGCCCGGACCCGTGATGGTCACGATGAGGTTGTTGCTGCCCTGCGCGCGCGTCAGCGTCACGTCGGACGAGAGAACGTCGGTCAAGACCAGCCGGTCGGTCTCGACCATCGAGGTCGCGCTGTCATCGATCGTATCGTTTCCGTCGCCGCGCGCCCAGACGTAGGTGTCGCTGCCCGCTTCACCCTTCAGGCTGTCCACGCCGGTGCCCCCAAAGAGGGCATCGTCACCCGCGCCGGCGCTGATCGTGTCGTTGCCGTCAAGCCCGTAGATCGTGTCCCTGTAGCCCCAACCCGTCAGCGTATTGGCAGCCAAGGTGCCGGTCACGATCGCCTCGGCGACCGGGCTGTCCAGTACCTCAACAACGACTCCGTCGGCAAACTCGATGTACTCGACACCGTAGCCACTTCCCGCCGAGGCAAACCGGTTCTTGACCGTCAGCACCTCGCTGGTAGCGTTCACGCTCACGATCAGGTCGCTGCCCGATTTCGTGAGAGTTGCCCCAGTGGCATTCACATCGATCAGGCGCAACGTGTCCACGTCGGTGAGCGAGGTCGAGGTTTCATCGATGGTGTCGTTGCCGTCACCGCGCGACCAGGCGTAGAGATCATTGCCGTTGTCGCCGCGCAGAAGATCGGCCCCTGCGCCTCCGAAGATACGGTCGTCACCGTCGTTGCCGTCGATCGTGTCGTTGCCGCCGAACCCGTAGATATTGTCGGCGTAGCCAGAGCCGGCCAGCGTATTGGCACTCGCGTCGCCATTGAGCCGGGTGCGGGCGATCAGGTCATCAAGTGTCCAGATCACACCATCGGCAAAGGAGATGGCTTCGATGCCGTACCCCGTGTAGTTGTGCTTGAATCGCTCATCAATCGTAATGGTTTCATTGGTCGGGATGACCGTGATCAACAGGTCGTCGCCATTGGCGTTGGAATAGGTCAGGGACACTTCCGTCGAAACCACATCCAGCAGAACCAGCGTGTCCTGCTCGACCATCGACTTTGCCCAATCATTGATGGTGTCGCCACCGTCACCTTTTGACCAGAGGTAGGAATCGTTGCCGTTGGTTTCGGGATTGGCATTGACATCGCCCCCCCAGAGCGCGTCCACGCCGGTGCCCCCGACGATCACATCGTCGCCCGCGCCGCCGCTGATCGTGTCGTTGCCGGCAAGCCCGTAGATATTGTCGGCATAGCCCGTCCCGGTCAGCGTGTTGTTCGCGCTCGTGCCCTCGACTTTCGTTCGTGCCAGAATCTCGCTCAGGGACCAGACCTCGCCATCGGCGAACTCGATCACCTCGATGCCCTTCCCGTCGGCCGTGTTCGCAAACTGGTTGGACACGGAAATTTCATTCTGTCCTGCCAATTCGGCGGCGTAATCACCCGGCGAGATGTTCATCAGATGCGTAGCGTCTTCGGCGTGGCCGAGAAGACCGCTTGCAAACAGGTCGACGGTCGCTCCCCCCGTATCCGGCCCCGACACGGTCATGTTGAAGTAATCGGCACCTGCAGCTTCAAAGTAGGCGAACTCGATCGTGTGCTGTCCTGCGCTCAAACTGACCGTGTTCGCGGTCCACTGATAGGCCGTGGTGTTGGAAACAGGAACGCCGTCGATCAGAAGAGACCAACCGTCATCGGACTGGATGTTGAACGTATAGTCCCCGGCCGCAACCAGATCGAGAGTTCCAAACATCCTGAACGCGTAGTAGTTTCCAGTACCTCCGTGCTTGGCGTCAAGCGCCGCAAGGTTCATGCTTTCTAGCCGCCCGACACCCGCAACCCCGGTGGTCGGAATCGTCGCGACCGTCGGCTGGCTCAGACCGGAATAGTATTCGTAGTAGAGTACCCCTTTGCTGCTTTCGTAACTGCCATCACCGTCAATGAAGATCTTCAGGTCATTGGAGCCGTTGTTTCTTCGCAGCGAAACCAGACCCGCGCTGGTATCCGCAAGGGCAAGCACATCGGCTTCAATTAGAGACGCGCCTGTATCGTCAATCGTGTCATTGCCGTCGCCCTGGCCCCAGACGTAGAGATCGTTTCCGGTGCCGCCACGCAAAAGATCAATTCCTTGGCCGCCAATGAGAACATCGTCACCGTTGTTCCCGTCGATGGTGTCGTTGCCGCCGAGGCCATGGATATTGTCGGCATAGCCCGTCCCGGTCAGCGTATTGTTCGCGCTGGTGCCCTCGAGCTTCGTCTGCGCCAGGATCTCGCTCAGCGACCAGACCTCGCCATCGGCGAACTCGATCACCTCGAGGCCGCGGCTTTCCGTCGCACTGTAGAAGCGGTTCACCACGGTCAGGGTTTCCGCGCCGCCCGGACCCGTGATGGTCACGATGAGGTTGTTGCTGCCCTGCACGCGCGTCAGTGCCACGTCGGACGAGAGAACGTCGGTCAAGACCAGCCGGTCGGTCTCGACCATCGAGGTCGCGCTGTCGTCGATCGTATCGTTGCCGTCGCCGCGCGCCCAGACATAGGTGTCGCTGCCCGCTTCACCCTTCAGGCTGTCCACGCCGGTGCCCCCGACGATTTGATCACCAAGGGCCGAACCCGTGATCGTATCGTTGCCGGCATAACCGTACATGAGCGCGGGAATGCTGGTGTTGGCACCCGCACCGAACGACGACGTGTCATTCCCCGCGGAGCCCGCCCAAGTGGTGAACTCGCCCTGTTCCGCTTGCGTATGCGCGTTTCCGGCCGCCAGATGGTCCAAGCTCTGTGCGAGCGACGCCACGAACTGAGCCTGGGTGATCCGGCCCGAACTGATATGGTCGCTCCAGAGAGAAAGCTCGGCCGACGTCGCGACCCGCCCCAGGGCATTCAAGTAGGCCTGGTTGACGAATTCGTTGCCCGACAAGCCAAAGAGGCTCGACGCCGGAAAACCCAGGATCGACCCATCCAACGCAAGCAGCGCAGCGGCAACATCATCGGGGTTGTCGACATCGCGCAGCAGCCGATCGCGCAGGAAGGCAAGCTCGTGTTCGGTGGGCGCGCGGTCATAGACCACATCGGAGATCGACTGCACGAGGTTCTCGACGAAGACCCGGTCGAGGTTCCGCTCGTACTGAACCGGGTTCAGGATGACATCGAAGTTGTTGGTGAGCCGGTGAGCATTGCCGACCACCAGGTGTTCAGACGATTCAGCGAGTTGCAGGACCAGGCCCCCGCGATCCAGAGTGCCGCCCGAAAGCGCCCCCAGAAGCGATCCCAGTTCCGCCATGTCCGGCGCCCGGCCCAGAGCGTTCCAGTAGAGTTGGGTCACGAATTCGGCATCCGTGAGCGTGCCATAGCGTGCGGCAAACTCCGCGCCGCCGAGCATACCCTCGGCGAGCAGCACCGTGGTCAGCGCCGCGCCGTCGAGCCGGCCGTCCTTGATGTAGTCGGCGAGCAGCTCGATCTCGCTGAAGTCCAGTTCGCGATCGAGAACTGTGTCGAATATCCGCGCGGCTTCCGAAACAAGTAACGCCTTGGCGACGGCATCGAGGCGAGCCTCCACATGCGAGGTATGGGTCACGGTGAATGTGCGTAACTCGTCGTGGACCTCGCGTGTCTCAGTGGTCTTCCAAGTCCTGTCGATCGTCCAAATCTCGACACCGGACGGATCCACCTGGTGGTCTGTGATCACGTTGGTTGCGCCGACGGCGGCGGTGACGCCGTTGTTCCAGCTGTAACTGCCGTTGTCGACCGGCGACCTGGAGATCGTCTGCTCGATGCCGAAGCGCTGGATAGAGGTTTTCAGCCCGTCGGCCGATGTGGTGGTGACAAACCGTTCGGTCAACTGTCCGCCAAGTCCGAAGGCTGCTTCCGTCTCGCTGCGAGAGCCATCGGCATTGACCACGATCGCGATGGTCTTGTCCGCAAGCCCATTGCCGTCATAATCCATAGAGCGGGTCAGCAACCGGCCGTCTGCGCTTTCAAAGGTCTCGAACGACCATCGCAGGTTGCCATTCGCATAGGTTGCGACGTCAGCGGTCGTCCGGCTGCCATCGGCGTTCAAGGTGGTTTCAACGGTATTGTTCGCGTCGGTGACGCCGTCGCCATCCGCGTCAATCGAGCGAACTCTCGAGAGGCCGTCAGCAGCCGTCGTGGTCACCTGCCGATAGGCGAGCGTGCCCGCCCCGATCCGTTCACTGAAGGTCTCGATCAGCGCGCCATCGGCGGCGAAGGTCCGCAGGGTCTCGCGGCTGATATCGGCCGGACCCGCACCATCGACCGAGACCGTTACAACCTCCGACATCCCGTTGGCGGACAGATCCATGGCCACTTGGGCTATCGCGCTACCATCCGCTCGCGTGTCGGCCCAGGTCTCGGTGTGGTCCCGATCGAGATCAATCGCTGACACAACCCGGCGATCCGCCACTCCGTCCCCGTCGAGGTCGGTGTCCTGCGTCGTCGTGCGGCCATCGGCACTGACGCTCGTCGTGCTTTGGTAGGTCAGTTCTTCACCCGCGGCGAAGAACTTCAGCGTTTCAACGACACTGCCATCGGCGGCCTCGATCCGCTGGGTCTCGCGGTCAAAGTCGTGATCGCCGGTATAGTCGAAGCGAGACCTGGTCTGGAGGCCGTTGCCGCTCTGCCTGATCTCGGCCGAAGACAGATCCAGTCCCGCGGCGTCGCGCGTCACCTGAGAGATGACCCGGTCACCGTTCGCCGCGAGCGTGGTCCGTTGCTCCGACTGGAACTCGAAGATATCGTCGCCGTCCAGGTCGACCCGCTCGGTCATGAAGAGCCCATCATCGGTGACATGGCTTTCGGTCCGGCCGAAGAGGACGTGGTGGTCGTTGGTGTATTCGACCGTCGTCGTCCGCGACCCGTCGCTCCCGAGCGCAGTCACGGATTTTCTGACAAGGTCGATCCGGCCGTCGGCATTTCGATCCGTCGCGATTGTCGCGACCAGCCCATCGCCGCTCACCGTCGCGACCTCGGTCGCCTCGATAACGCCGGCGGTCGACAGGCGCTCAGTGGCCTGAGTCACCTGGCCATCGCTCGCGATGGTGGTCGTCGTCACGCGATCGGCGACGCCGTTACCGTCGGCATCGAAACTCTCCGTCACCGCCCGGCGGTCCGCACTCGTGACCTTCGCGTAACTGTCTATGATCGTATTGTCGGCGGCCCTGCGCTCGAGCGTCTCGGTCCAGATGCCGGCGCTGCTGACCGATCGCGTGGAATTCGTTGTCAGGTCGGCGGTGCCGTCGTGGTTCCAGTCATCCGTCCGGACTTGCGACAGCCCGTCATCGCTCGTCGCGATCATCGTGGCCCTGAAGACCGCCCCGTTGGCCCCCACGTTGACCAGGGTCCGGGTCGTGGAGCCATCGTCGTTCAGCACGGTGGTATCCAGTGCCGAGCGTTCATTGCCCCCGTCACCATCGGCATCCGCGACCGTCGTCACCACCAGTCCATCATCGCTGATGATCGTGGCGGCATAAGCTTGCAGAGATCCGTTTGAGGCCTGCTCACGACGCACGCTGGTGACCGATCCGTCATCCGCCACAGTCCGTGTGGTGACAAGATCGAACAGGCCGTCGCCATTCACATCCGTCGAGGTTGTCGAGAGGCGGCCATCGTCGCTTGTCGTGTCGACCGACCTGGAGCGCAGGACATCGGCCGCATCGCGCAGCTCGGTGGTGACACTGACCCCGCCGTCATTCAGAAGCAGTGTCGAGCGGGATTCGGTGAAATCCGCGCTGGCATCGCCGTCGCGGTCGACGCCGGTGGTCACAACCAGACCATCGTCACTGGCCGTGCGCTGGGTCTGTCCAAGAAGCGTCGCGTCCTGGGAACGGACCTGGTCCGTTGTGGTCACGCTGCCATTGGCGTTGAGGACATTGGTGCTGCTGGCCACGGTTTCAAAGGCCCCGTCGCCGTCGGCATCGGTCTCTACTGTTGTCACCAGA
The DNA here is from genome assembly GCF_025380365.1 of Albidovulum sediminis. Classification (GTDB taxonomy): domain Bacteria; phylum Pseudomonadota; class Alphaproteobacteria; order Rhodobacterales; family Rhodobacteraceae; genus Albidovulum; species Albidovulum sediminis. The sequence goes on along the minus strand of NZ_JAOCQF010000001.1, from coordinate 48,953 downwards.
CCGTCGTCGCTGGTAGTTGTGACTGTGCTGCTCCGCAGGCTGCCATCGCCGTTGGTCAGGGTGACGGTCCGCGTCCGGCTCCCGTCAATGTTCAGGACGGAGGAGTCGGCCTCGACGATGTCGTATATGAGATCGCCGTCGAGGTCGATCTCAGTCGTGGCGATCAAGCCGTTGGCGCTGATCGCACTTACCGACTGGCTGCGGAGCCCTCCATTGGCATGATATGCCGCCGTCGTGACCGTCTGCGAGCCGTCTGCCGCCTCGATGGAGGTCGTCACGCCGTCGACTGAGCCGTCACCGTCAGCATCCCGCGTCACAGTCACGGTCCGACGGTCCGCACTCTGCTCCGTCGTCGCCTTCCCGGTCAGTGTCGTCCCGTTGCCGGCATAGTCCGACACCGTCCGTGTCGTGCTGCCATCGCCGTTCAGAACTCTCGCGTCGATGGTACTCGCATCATAGCTGCCATCGCCGTCGATATCTGACTGGCTGATTACAGTCAGGCCATCAGCGCTCGTGACCGTCTCGGTCTTCGTTCGAAGAGAATTGTCCTGATTCCTCACCGTCACCGTCCGGGTCGCAATGCCGGCGGCCAGGATGGTCACATCCTCGATCCTCGCGTCCGCATCGCCGTCGCCATCAGAATCGCGGACACGGGTGGTGTCGAGCCCGTCGGCGCTTGTCGTGACCACTTCCGACGCCCGCACCGAACCGTCGGCATTGCGCTCCCAGATCTGGGCCGTGCGCAGCTGCGTGCCGGCGTCCACCGTCACCGACTTCACCAGGTCGGTCGCCTGGAACGTTCCGTCCTGGTCGAGGTCCACCCAGGTCTCGGAGGTCACCTTGTCGACCCCGAGCGTCACCATGGTCTTCTCGCGCACCGAGCCATCGACATTGGTGACGGTGACCGTATTGACCCGGCTCAGATCGGCATTCACCACCGTCTGATCGACCGTCGACGTATCATTGTCGCCATCGCCATCGACATCACGCGCAACAGTCTTCGTCAGCGCGTCAGCCGATTGCGTATGGGTGTCCTTGCTCCGCAGACTGCCGTCGCCATTCGTGAGCGTGATCGTCGAGACCGAGCCCGCGCCCGAGACGGTGATCTCCTGCGCCTCGGTCAGATCGGTATCGCCGTCACCATCCAGATCGCTGGTGATCGTCTTGGTTTTGCCATCCGCGCTCACCACCGTCGTTTCGCGCGAGCGCAGCGTGGCGTCGCCATTCGACACGCTCACCGCTTCCGTGCGGCTCAGGTCCCCGTTCACCGTGATCACATGGGTCGTAATGGTATCCGCACCACCCAGCCCGTCCTCGTTCGCAGCGGTCGCTCGGGTCCTGCCGTCGGCTGCGACCGTTTCGCTGACCGATCGGATCACCGAGCCGCTCTGGCTCAGGTCGCTGGTCGTGTTCGTCCGGCTGCCATCGGCATTGATCACCTGCACCTCGCGCTGGTCGAACCAGCCACCGCCCGTCGAATCCCGCTCGATCACCACCGACGCGCCGTCGGCGCTGCGGGTCGTGACCGTCCGGCTGACCGTGATCGCAGTCGCCGCCAGCGCACCCACCTTGTTGACGATCGTCTCGGCCTTCGAGCCGTCGCCATTCGTGACCGTGTCGATCGTCTGGATCCGGTCCGTCACCCCGTCGCCGTCATCGTCCCAGCTGTTGGTGACACTCGCACCCGTGGGCGAGGTCACCGAGGTCACCGCATAAAGTACCTGCCCGCCAGCGCCATAGGCGGTGCTGACCACCACCCGGTTGCCGTTGCCGTCGGTCGAAACCACCTCCGTCACCCGGTGCCCCTCGGCCTCGGCCACCAGCGCGGTACTGGCCACCGTGCCGGTCGAGCCGTCGGATTTAGTGAAGGTCGTCTGCCCCTCGATCACCGAACCATCCGGGAGCACGATCCGCGTCGCATCCTCGGTCAGGTTGATCTCGGTGATGCCCAGCTCGGCGAGCGACCGGGCCGTCTTCGTCCCGTCGGCATTCGTCACCAGCACCCGGAACTGCGCGAAACCCGCATCCGCCGCAGTCAGCTTCCCGTCGCCGTTGGTGTCGAAATAGCTCCTCAGCGCCTCCATGTCGGAGGTGGCCGTCGGGTCCCATTCGGTGAACACATACTCCCGCTTCTGCGAGATGGTCCCGTCGCCGTCCGCGTCAAAAAAGAGTACCCCGTCGCCCGCCCCGGCCCAGGCCGTCCGGTGCTTCAACCCGTCGCCGCCGGCATCGATGAACGTCGTCGAGCGGGAGATCTCGTCGATCTTCACCCCGTTGCCGTCAAGATCAAGGAGGATGGGTTGAGGGCCGGTGTACTTGGGGTCGCTTGGCGGGCGACCCTGAGGATCCGTTTTGGTTTTGCTGACCGTGTCGTCCTTCACCTTGCCCGGGTTGCCCGCTGTTCCGGACATACCAGATGCACTCGCACCCGAGGGGCCCGCACCGTTGCCAACGCCAGATCCGCCGCCACCTGCTGCGCCCGCACCGCCGCTCGAGTTCTTGTTGCCACCACCTCCCGTAGGCGGGTTGTAGTGCGATCCCTTCCAGACGGTTTGGGGACCGGCGGGAGTGTTGACAACCTCTGTCACCGGCATTCCTGTTAGGGTCGTCTCGCCTAGCGTGATCTGGCCGGGATTGGGGCCGTAGGTAGGGCGGTTGGGCCCAAGAGGGTTACCGAGCCGGTCGAACTCCGAAAGGTCTGGATCCCCAGCCCCCCATTGGTCAACGAAGTCCTCTCTATCTTCTTTATAGCGTCGGTAAGCGTCTGTGGTGGGCGTTGGCGTTTCCCAAAGGCTTTCTACCCAGCCCTCTGCATACAAAGATGCTGCAACACCGGACGCGAACCCGAGCACGCCGCCAACCACTGCCCCCACAGCTGTGCCGACACCCGGTCCTACAAATGATCCGACGACCCCTCCTAAATATGCGCCACCTTCAGATGCCGCCCAAGACGCCGCCATTGGCGTGGCCACTGATACAACGCCGCCCGCAATCTGCTGGCCCACTCGCGTGTTTGGGTCGCCATCGGTTGCAGCCGCTATCACCTCCCCACCTTCCAGCACGGCACCAAGACCTATTGCGGCTTTTGAAATTGCTCCGCCGGTCAACTTCGACACTGTTGGTGCATTCGGATACTTTGAAAGTGACTGATCTAAAGCCGATCCAAATGCGCCCGTGGTCGCTTCAATTCCAGTATTAACTTGATCTAGGTTAGATAACCTATCCGCCGCGGTAAGTTGGTTGAGCGTAGAACCTGATTGCCAAGTATCAGTCATGTTCTTATCCTTACTCTGCAAGGGGCAACGCTAAGTGGAAAGAGTATATAAGTGTTGACAAGATCATCACGGCAAGCAATGAACATAAAAATGACGATAAAAAGTAGAGTCCCAACAGAGAGCGCAATTCAGATATTCCGGCTGAAGGTGAAAATGCTAGTGGCACAAAAAAAACCAGAATGGCAACAAGACTTGTGGCTACGACAAGAACAAAAGTTCGCCTGATCGGATTCTCTTTCAATCGCACTGATGGATAATCTCGGTCCGCGTTATTATCATGCAATATGCGCTGAGCAAACATTCGCCTGAAAAAATACATAAGAATCAACACGGAGGATGAAATAGCTAAGCAAAGATAGTTCACGTAAGTAACAGAGTACGTGTCTGCAGCGTGTTCCGTAAAATAAGAAGAGATTTCCGCATGTTCTGTTATAAGTTTTGGAACGATTCTTCGAGCACGAACAGAATCAGAAACTGGCCACCACAAACCACCGAACAACAGAAAGCTGATCAAGGAGGTCAATGCGGGTAAATATAGCGGCACAAGTACCAGATGCGACACCATTCGAACGTTCGATTCATTTTTCTCAACAGTCATTCATGTCACCGATGTGTTAGTCCATGTTTTCCGAGAATAGAATCTTGATACTCCATCACCACTCTTGAAATACCTGTTCTCAATACTCGGTAATTTTACTATCCTTGCTCATATTGTTACGCAGCGAAACACTTAGGGATCATCTCGAACTCGATCACCGAACCGTCCGGCAACACTATCCGCGTCGCATCCTCGGTCAGGTTGATCTCGGTGATGCCCAGCTCGGTGAGCGTCCGGGCCGTCTTCGTCCCGTCGCCATTCGTCACCAGCACCCGGAACTGCGCGAAACCCGCATCCGCCGCGGTCAGCTTCCCATCGCCACGCGCGCTGGTCAAAGCTGCCGTCTTCACCCCGGCCGTCTCCAAATGCCCGCCGCCTCCAATGCGCTGTCCAATGCCCATTCAATCCGCCGGTGATGCAACCGCGGGTAAGGCTTTCAGCAATCCCTTCCCGCGTCAATCTGGCATTTATTGGAAATCCGATTGTTTCCGTCCGCGCTTCCTAGCGCCCGCTCGACGTTGCTGTTTTCGGCACCGCTCGGTCACAAACTGTTGAACTTCCAATATGTTAGAATTCCATCCCACGCCGCCGACCGCAACTCTACCTGGTCTGCACCCTTGGTCTGGGGCGAAACCGACCCGCTGCCCGCTGCCATTCCCGCCGAGTGCGTCAACAAACCTGTATTCAAAGCAATCAGCAGGCCACAGAGCGGCCGGCGTTCGGCAGACATGAACTATGGTGTCCGACGTAGGTGCCGACGGCAGCATCATGACCAAGCGATCCTAACGCAGCAGTGACACCGGTGCCCTCCGCGGCCTCTGCCAGGGTCCTTCTGCGAGCACGGCCAGCGGCTTCCATCCCGGCGGGATCACCGCAGTGAGAAACCGGTCGCCGTACCTGTCCGCCTCGCGCTCGGCCAGGTGCCGGAACAGCGTTTCCCGACCGGAACTCTGAAAGGCGAAGAGGCAGAGCAGCGTAGCCTTGAGCCCGTAATGGCGGGCGGGCAGATCGGCCGCCAACATGATTCGATACTGCTGTACCATGGCTGCAAGGCTCTTGCGCACACCGGCTGACGTGATGGGCTCGGTCCCTCGATCCACCTCCAGCGTGTAGGCCCGGTAGCGGCCACCATAGTCGAGAGCGAAGATCTGGTCGGGAATGAGCCTCTGACGGCCGAACGGGAGCGCCAGTGTCGCCTCCCTGATGTCGAGGATGTCCTGCGCCGGGATGTACCGCACACCGGCCCGCGCGGCGGCGATGTCAATCGAACCTGTGACGCAAGAGACCAGGTAGCTGTGCCACCAGGGACCCGTCGGACGGACGGACGGTTCGGCGACCCCAATCCCAGCCAGATGGTCCTTCGCCTTCCGGGCGAGGTCATAGATGTATGGCTGGAACTCCGCGCGTTCGATCACCCGCTGCTGTGGCGGCAGGCACAGGTAGCCGCCGGCCCGAAGCTTCTGCAGTTGCCGCAGCGCGGTGTCCTTGCAGCGATGGGTTCCGCGCGTAAGTTCGAAGAGATAATCGGAGTTTTGCGGGCCGTGGCGTTCGATATGCTTGAACCACCGGATCTCGCGCGGCGTCGGACGGACATCCGGCAGTGGCGCAATGCAGTGGAAGGTGGCGCGGCCGAGGCTGTCTTTCTGCTTCATGCCGCATAGGTTAGCCCAAGTTAGAGTTCCGGCGAAGGGATTGTTGGATCTCGATCAGAAATTTCTTTTGCTTTGTCAGCATCTTGGCTCTCCACTGGCACGCTATGCTCCCGCAGGTTCCGCCATGGTTGGGCGTAGGTCCCACGACTGTGCGCGCGGATCGCCTCGATCTCACCCGGTGTCGCCTTCGGCAGCTTTTCGAGCGTGAAGAACGGAATGCTGATCGGCACGGCACGTTCGGTAAGGCCGCGCACGAAAGTGGCGAACGTGCCGCGCGGCTGACGCTGGATGAGGTCCGGATCGGCGCCCATCTGCCCGGCAAGCGCCCGCGCATCGCGCGCCGAGACGCCACCGGCGAGCTTGATCGAGGTGTTGGCCTCAACGGCTTCCTGCAGGCCGGAGGAAAGCTGGCCGAGATACTGGTGCGCCATCACCATGCCCACCCGGTATTTGCGTGCCTGGCTCAGGATGACGCCGACATTCTCGTCGAAATAGTCCTGCGCCTCGTCGATGTAGACCATGACCGGGAGGCGATCCCAGTCGGGCAGCGTCGCGCGCTCCTGTGCGGCCTGGGCGATCAGCGCGATGAAGAAGCGGCCAAAGATTTCCGTACCCTGCTCCTTCAGGAGCGATTTCGAGGTGTTGATGAGGATCAGCTTGCCCGCGTTCATCTCGTCGAACATGTCGAACTTCGAGACCGGGTGGGTGAACATGCGCTCGAAGGTCTGGTTCTCGAGGATACCGTAGATGCGGCGCAGCACCTGTGTCTTGGTCGTGGCGAATTCCTTGCTGTCGAACTCGGTCTCGAAAAACCGTCGCGGCGTGCCATCGAGCCTGGCGATCTCTGCACGGTATTTCTCGGTGCCACCCGGCTCCATCAGGTCGCGGAGCGTGTGGATGGTAGCGTCTGGAATATGGAACATGAGCCGAGTGACGTAACGGAAGACCACGTTCTGCTTGGCGGTCATGCCCGCGGAGAGGAGCGAACCCAAGACGAAGTCATAAAGCTCGATGATGGAGTTGGTGAGCCGTTCGCGTTCGAGCGGTTCGTAATTTTCGAGCCGTTCCTGGCCGACCGAGAACAGGTTGAGGCTGACCGGCCAGCCGATATCCTCAGGGTCGATGAGCACGATCCGCTCCGGCGGCAAGTGTCTGGCGCGCAGGATCGTGCCCAAGAGATCACCCTGGCTGTCGATGACGATGACGGTCTTGTCGCCACGCGCTACTTCCTCAAGATCCCTGGCGATGAAGTATTGCAGTGTCTGGGTCTTGCCGTGACCGGAGCCCGCGACGATATGCATGTGCTCGAAACGACGATCCTTGGGGATGGTGAAGGGCGTTTTCAGGCGAAACAGATCCTTCAAAGGCGTCCCGCGCAGATAGGTGTCGACAATGTCGGCGCCCTTGTAGTCGACGGGCAAGACCGGGCTGCCGCGATGCGTAGCGGCGAGGTTCGCGTCGAGACGGTCCCGCAGGCGCTTGAAATGCCGGTAGTCATTGTCCCGGAAGAAGGGCGCGATCACATCCTGGACGGTCTGGCCGAGCGGATGGGTGAACTGGGTGACCTCGACCAGCACATCGCCCTCGCACGGCGGAACCGCATGGGCGATCGGCGCCAGAGCGTCCGAGATGATCTCCAGGGCCGAGAGCGACATGGTGCGGTCGCCACGGGCCTGGCCGATCCGCGCGAGCATGTCGCGATAGCGCGCGGCCTCCACGGTGTTGCACAGTGCTGGTGGCGGCGGGATTTCCGGATCAAGACCCTCATCGGCAAAGAGGGTCCGGCCAATCGCGACCAGTTGAAGCCGCAGACTGTCGGGTACGTCCGGCGGAAAACGGAGCGTGAGGGCGGCCTCCATCTCTGCCGAGCTGAGCCGGACACGGCCGCGCTTGGCATGGCGATAGAGCGCGATCGTCTCGCGGCGGGCGGCGCGTTCAGCGCGGTAGGGGCTCTGGCGCCAGAGGCGATAGCCGACCCAGAATGGCACCACCACGAGGACCAGTGGCGTCAGGGCAAGCGTAATGCCAAGCGCGATGATGGCCAGGATCAGCACAACCATCGCGTCGCCCATGAGGTCAAAAGGGTTGCGCGGCATCATAGTTCGATGACCCGCCCGCTGCCGGGTTCGGCATTGTCGCTGAGCCAGAGCTTGACCAGGCGCAGCGCGTCAACCAGCGCCTCTTCGTAAGTCTTGGCATCTGACGGTGTCGCGCATCTGAAGCGGTCGGGCTTGCGCTCGACGAGGTGCCGGACCCGCAACTCATACCACTCGTCCGGATCATCCTCGCGGGCGTCGGCGGGTCGCCGGTCCATGATCCTGGTCTCCATCAGGCCGCGCTGACGGATGATCTGCCTTTCCTCGTGGCTGAAATCGACAGTGAGCCGCACCTCGTGGAGGGTGCGGCGGAAGAGCCTCCCTTCGGACACGTCATGATGGGTGATCTTGATCCGCATCCGCCGCCCACCCCGCTACCACCGGTCGCCGAGTTCGCGCCGCACTCGGGTTTCTCGCGCTTTTCGACGCAGGAACCGGCCCAGAAGCAGCAGCGCCACCCCCGGAACGAGAAGGAGAACCGCGACCGGCGGCACCCAGAAGGCGGCAAGCCCATAGACCAGGAATAGCATGCCGAAGCCGATCAGGAGGACGCCGAGGCAGCCCATATCCGGCTCACGCGCGCCGATCGGGATCGACGGTCCGGGCTGTTGCTGGCACCACCAGACCGCTGGTCAGTGTGGGGCGCAGTTCCTGGTGTCCCGCCGCCTCGATCTGGCCAGGTGCATCCGACGCCAGGTCGCGTCCACCGCGGGTCCCTGCTTCACCCGACGGTTCAGACCGCACCGACTCGACCGCGGCGGGCGATCCTGGCGAGAACGCGGCCCGACTTGCCGCTCCTCCCTTCCTGCCCAGAAACCCCAGGAGACCGCGCGGCTGCGCACCATTCTGTGCACCGGGATGTTCGCGGGATCCGCTCCCCGCGCCCGCGTAACTTGCTTGGGCAAGTTCCCCGAGCTTCAGCGTCTGCTTCGACACCCTGAGCTGCTCCTCGGCGATCCTGAGCAGCTTCCGGCTATAGGTCGCGGTATCGAGCGTGGCCGAGAAATGATCGATGACGGCCATCAGTAAAACTCCGATGAGCGTGATGACCATGCCGGGAATCGCAGCGAGAAGCGATGCCGGCACAGCGTCGGCGTAGCCGCTCCGCATCACGGCCCCAGCGCCGATCCCGACGCCGGACACGGCAAGAAAGATCCCGATGACGATCAGCGCGAGGCTCGCGAGACCGAGCAGGCCAAGAACCAAGCGCGCAAAGAAGTATTCCATCACCGCATCCCCCTTGAATTCAGCGCCATCATCTGCGCCGTTGCTGGTTCAGCTGCCGAGACCTCAAGACTCTTCTTGTGGCGTGGATGCTAGTCCGACCACCGGTTCGAAGAAAAGAACAATTCGGACGGTGGTGCAGCTCGGACGGGTGACAGGCAGGCGCGAGATGTGCTGCGGTTGATCTGCGAAGGCAGATGAAGTCACGCGTCAGGAACCCAGTTCGGTGTTCCGTGGTGGATCAAGGCGTTCATGTATGGCACCCCATACCGGACCCCCATAGGGGTTGGGGGTCCCTATGGGGGATAAATCACTCGGGCGCGTCGGCATCTGGCCCCGGCCGGAACAGCTTGCGTTCTACTGAATGCTGACCGCCGCCCCCAGATATTCCGTGGCAACCAGAACGTCATCCAATGGGCCAGGGACAATGTCGCCCCGGAGATCTGGTCCGTACCGTGGGCACTATCCGTGATGGGCCCTCTGAGGGGAGGGACGGCGAAACCCGCTCCGCCGTGACCCTCGCTTCCGATGGCTTCGGCATCAGCTAGCTGGTGACACGCAAGCAGAAGCAGCGGCAGCAGGCGGGTTGACCTCCCGGGGCAGGCCTCACGACGTGCCAACCGCTCGGCCGCCCCCAGGTGGGAGGGCGGTCGATTACGCTTCTCCGCCTCCGACACCGCACCGCCAGCGAGCGGGGGTGCGACGCTGCCGGCCTAGCGGACGTATCATGCCAAGGCAACACGAGAGGAACAGAACCGGGACCAATCTTACGAACCTCAACTACTGCTGGCGAGCGCTGCTTCGAAAACCCGCGGCGACCCAAGCCAACAGCGCCACGAGGGCAAATACCGCGGCGGGAGGGCCCAGCGCGGCAAAGGCCACGCGCCCCGCAGCGAAGTCTCTCGGAGCCGTCACATTTCCATCCCTGACGACCGATCCGACTGGAAGATCAAACCCATCCCAGTTCCGCTCCCAGGGCCGGCAGGACGCTTGACCTGACCTGCAAGCTGGGGCGGCAATGGTCACTGTCCCCGGTTCGCGCAAACGCCATGCCGCCTCCGGCGCCACGAGGATGACCGCCGCAATCACCACAAACCACAAGAGCGTGGCGGCAACCCACAGCCTCAACCAACCCCGCGACCAGTTAATCTGACCTTTGCTTTCGCTAACCTGCCCGTCCTCCACCCTGCGCCTCCCGGCCCGTCGCACCTATTCGATCCAATGCTGATATAACCAGAAGCGGCCTTGGCAGGCCAGTCCCCCACCCCGCAAGCGGGATGTCGCCTTGATCCTGCTTCGTTCCGACGCCGTGCAGGACGATCCTCATCCGGTCGGACGGGAGGATCCCGAGCAGCACAACTGCTTCCTTCGGACTGCCGGCCAACCAGATCTGATTTTCCGCGGGATCGAGGACCAGCCACGTCTGGCCTTTGGCGTCGATCAAACGGATCAGTTCGCTCGCCTCTGCCGTCACCAACATTTGGAAGGGTCGCGCCGCTCGTCCCCTCTTGCCCAGATCTTCGTTTCCCTGCCGCCGGCGGCCGGAAAACACGATCGGTGGCCGTCCGACGGGTATATCGCCGGGGCACGCACAAACCGGTCGACAGGAAGAACGCCAACCACCTGCGCCGGCCCAGATCTCTATAGGCGAAATCAGCCGCCTGGATGCGCGCAGGCAGCGATGCGGACGGCAAGGAAAAGGGCCCCGACCGGGGCCCCTTGGCAAGGACTTGCATCACGTTAACCGCTCACACACTCCGTCGATCACCTCATGCAGGCGCCGCGTCGCTGCGGGGTTTTCCGCAACCCGACCGGTCAGCACATAGGTAGTGGCGTTAAAAAGCCGCCACGGGGTCTTTCCGCCCCAGTCATGGGGTGGTTCCTCGTAGGTGCGAACGACATCACCGATGCGCGTCAGGTTGATAATCCCCAGCCGGTACATCGCCATGATAGCCTGGTCGGCGTGTTCGTCCGACAGGGCGAGCGACTTGTATCGAGCGTAGGTGAGGGCCAGCGCCTGGCGCTGCGCGCCCAAGGGTTCGATCACCGCCGCCACCAGCCCCGGTAGGTCGCGCTTGGCGTTGGCGGTATGCTTGCGCCGGATCACGTGGTCGGCGCTGAAGGCGAGGTTGTCGCAGACGAAGACACGCGAGCCGATCGCAATGCCGATCGGAAACTGCTTCTTGTGACTGTTTCGCAAGCCCACCATGTCGGTGTAATCCCCGTGGGGCGAGCGGAGCGACAGGACACCGAAGTAGTTCATCCCGTCGGGCGTCACCGCGTGGTGCTCTTCGAGCAACTCGTGGCCAAAGAAGCCGAGTGCGTAGCGCACCATGTCCACCACCGCGTGGTGCGGCACCGGCACGTGGCTTGCCGTCGGGTCTGGCGTCGGAAGCGTACGCAGGTCGTCGAAGGCAATCGCTTCGCCGCCCGCATGCAGCATGAGGGTCATGGGTCTCTCCTGGGGTTTGGGTTGAAGCGGATGCTGCCGTCAGACCGGGATCGCCGCCGACGCAGGCCGATACGTCGCGGGTTCAGCGCCGCCATTGAAAGGAACATCCAGCAAAAGAGTACCATTAGGCCCTGAAAACGCGCCAGGCGGTGGAACTTGCCATTCTGCCAATTTCCCCGTCACGCCCGCTGCGGGGCAATCGTCGACGCCTTGCCATCCTGAGTAGACGACCACAGGTTCCGCGCCGGCCGCGCCGACTTCCAAATTGCAATGTGGGCATCCTCCGGCACCTTTCGCCTTGCCCCAGTCTTGATGACCACGATGGCTGGAGGCGCGTTCCGCTCGGTCGGTTCCAGTTCAGGTTCCGTTGGATCAATCCGCTTGACGATCTCAGCCCAGCGCGCGGGCCAGTTCGGCCGTCGGATTGCGCAGCACGGTGTCCGCGAGCGCCACTGCCTCGAAGAGAATCGTATTGCGTGGCTCGTTCTCGTAGAAACGGCGCCTCTCCGGGAGCCAAGGCAGCAAATCTGGGTAGCGAGCAGCAAGAAAAGCGGCTTCGGCGTACTTGTTCGGAAAGGCCTGTACCCGTGTCACCGCCACATGGAGCCGTCCGCGCTGCGTCGTTGCCTCGCTGATTGACGCGAAAAGCGCACGCGTGCTCTCCGCCTTGCGACGCGCGGTATCAGCCCGCTCGGAAATCACCGCGCGCGGGTCGAGGTCTTCAATCCACTGCGCCACCGCCTGCCGTGCTGCCTCAGGGGTTTCACTCGCCCGGTCGGAAATTGCCCAGTCCGCGAGCTTTTCGCCAACGAAGAAGACATAGGCGACGTGCCGCGCCGTTGCCGCGACCGCAAGCAGTCTAAACGCCGTCATGCCTGTACTGTTCCTCTGCTAAGCGGACCGCCAGGCGTTCGATCGTGTGGTCGCGGTTCTTGGTGCCGACATAGACACGGGTATCGGCTGGCAGCTTCAGGATGGTCTTCCGCAAGGCGTCCCGCGCGCCGTCAAACAAGACGCCATACAGGCTTTCGAAGGTCCGTCCGAAAATGAGCGACAGCGCGCAGATTTCCGCGAGCCGGGGCAGGCACTTGCCGCTTTCGATCTCCGAGAACCGTGATGCCTGGATGGATAGTAGAATGGCGCAATCGCGCTGGGTCAGCCCCGCGTTCCGCCGCGCCACGCGCAGGTCGAGGGCAAATTGTGATTTCATAGAGCTATTTGGCTAAGAACTGATAACGCGCTCAGTCTAGTCCGGCCGCCGCATCCTTCTCTAGGAGGCGCAGTTTGCCCATTCTCAATGTCCGCCATCCTCCCCGGAACCTGTCCCACCCGGACCGGCAGGGCCCGTGACCGTCTCCCGGAAAGGTGAAACCTTTCCGGGGCCACGTCCTACCGATCGGGTGGGTATTCCAGGGAGCATAGCCTCACCCGTTCCGAGGATCAGGATACCGGTTACCCCGAGCGAAATGCTAGTCGGCGGCGGATTGCTTTCCGGCATGTGCCACCGCCCATTCATTGTATCGTCCGGTGTACCCCGTTCCGGTCTCGAAAAGGAAAAACCGCCCTCGCAGGGAGGGCGGGATCGTCAGTATTCGCTGGCGAGCATGATGGTCAGCACCCGGTGGGTTTCACCTTCGTTGGCCGGATTCTCCGATCCGGTGGTGAGCTCGGGGGTATAGTAGTCGATTTTCCAGAGGACCTTTCGACCTTCGACCTCGACGGAACCGAAGTCATGTTCACCCCAGGGATCGTTGTCATCATCGAAGCCGTCAAACCTCTCGACGGCCTCGACAACGTGCCGCAGGAAATCCGGCCCATGCGCCGTGACGCCTGCGGTGACGACGACCGACCCGACACCCTGGCCCATGGTGCGCATCCGGTCATTCAACTCCCGGATGCGCCGCCGTGGGGTCGCCTCGATCCGCTGCCAGACGAAGGTTGTCTCGCCTTCGCACCGGTGGCAGTGCTCATGATCGAAGACCGTCTCCAGTTCCCAGAGCCCGAACTTCGGGTTCCAGCAGGCCCAGGCATCTTTCACCACCCGTTCCGACCCACAGGCCTTGCATACCGGCACTGTGCCGATGTCGGCGAACACGTCTACCGCTGCATCTGTTGCCGCTCCCATGATCATCTCCTTCCGCATGGGCGGCCGTCCGACAGGATGTCGGGCGCGCCCGGCGAAAGGCGATGCTGGGAGAAGAGCTGTCCGGAGGTATTGTACAGACCAGGCAGAGATCAGGGGAAGGTGGTGGGATTTCGGGTGGGGGTATGGCAAACGGCATGAAGTCCGTCACTGGAACAAAAAGTGAACAAAGACAGCATTGCATCACGAATCCAGCCGTGTGAAAAGGTGAGTGAGTTCTCGGATCGACGGTGAGCGGATGAAGCGTTTTGTGACTACTGTCATCGCCGTCGCTGTGGGCGGTGCTGGCGCATATGGGATCGTGCACGCGGCTTCCACTCTCACCCCATTTTCAGTTGCCGATGCAAGCCCGAGAACCTCAATCGACTACGCCGATTTCGTTTCGATCATGATGACAGGGATTTCACTGATATTGGCGGCGCTTGGCTTCGTGGTTGCCATACTTGCCTTCATTGGCTGGAACTCAATCGGAGATCGGGTTTCGTCTCTGGCGAAAACCTTTCTACAGGACGCAATTAAGGAAGGTGGAGAGCTTCACGACCTCGTTAAGAACGAAGCCAAGTCGATTATCTATCGTGGTGTTGAGCCGGTCGATACGGAGTTCGAGGAAGGCGAAAAAGAAGAGGGCACATCGTGACGCGTGAATGGGATCGGATCGCAGCTGAAGAAAAGGCGATTATCACACCCTTCCTCGGCACAGTTCCGGTAAAGATAGCCACTATGGCACGCGCGCTTGGTATTGAAGTTAAAAGCGCAACATTGCGCCCGCGCATTTCCGGGCAGTTGCAGCGCTCGCCTGATAGCCCTTCCGGCTTTCGCATTCGCGTGAACCGGCATGAAGCAGCAACCCGCCAGCGGTTCACCATCGCCCACGAGATTGCGCACTATCTGCTGCACCGCGATTACATTGGTGATGGGATTGAGGATTCGATACTGTACCGATCTACCCTGTCCGACGCGCGGGAGGCTGAAGCGAACCGACTGGGCGCACAATTACTGATGCCGGAAAAGAGTGTTATTCGTGTGTTGCGGGAGTATGGTGGGATTGCGACACCGGAGATTGCGCGCATCATGGCAGAGCGCTACGATGTGTCAGAGGTGGCGATGGGCATCAGGCTGGGGTTGGGCTAGTTGGCAATCGATATTCGCGCGACGTCGTATGTTCCGACAATTTTTTTGCGAAATGCGGAGCTACAGGCCGTTGCTGAACTGCCTGATAGCGCAAAGGATATCCTTACGCCAATCTTCTGCCTGAAGCCGTGGAAGACCGCCAAGCTTCTTGAGGCTGCCATAGTTCAGATTGGAAAGGCATTCGGGGATCGAGAGTATTTTCTCGATATTGACCCGTTCGAACCAGCCAAGGTGAAGCTGAAGGAGACAAGGCGGCCGGCACAGGACAGCTTCCTTGAATTGGTCGATCATTCCGATAACAACCAAAGCTGGGTCGATTTTTTTGACAAGCATCCGCGTGCCTACCCGTGTATCCAGGTCAATCATGGCGATCTAGCGTCTATTAGAAATCAGATTGACGAGTTCACCAAACGGGAAAAACCATTCCTTGTGCGCTTGGACTATGGAAATGGTCAGAGATATAGTGACGTGATTCAGGAAGTCTGCAACACCGAGCATTCTAACTTTGGCTTTGTCCTTGACGCAGGATGGTCGCGTGACTTGCTCAGTCGCACAAATTGGGTAGATGGTCTGGTGAAGCAGATAGTCGTGCTTCGAGGCGATGACATTCCGATAGCGGTGACTGGCAGCAGCTTTCCAGACAGCTTCAGCGGAGTTGATCTTGGAGCAACGTTCCAAATACTAGAACGGCAGCTTTTCCAGCAACTCCAGCAGAACAACAACCGCGCACGACTTGTATACGGTGACTGGGCAAGTAGCCGGTCGCCGAGCGAAGGTGGTGGTGGTGGGAATCCAATTCCGCCGAGGATCGATCTGGCAACCGGTTCCGAGTGGGAGTCGTTCCGATGCCGTGAGGAGGACGGTGGGTTCAAGGATGCTGCCGAGGCCGCTTCGAATAGCAAGAGATTTCCCAAGGGCCTGCATATCTGGGCAACCTATATGATCGAGGCGACGGCTCTCGGGGATCCGAACGGCATCCGAAGCTTGCATAAGGCAACCGCCGTCCGCATCAACATGCACCTCTATCGACAGTTGCACTACGCGAACTTCAATCCCGCGCCCGACACGGACGACGAGTACCCGGAGTGACACAGCCGTAGGGGTGGGGCCATGCGCATGGCTCCTTTTCTCTCCACCTAGTGCTGCCAGCTCTACGTCGCAAAATGGGGGTATGTCATCGCACGCAGACCACATAACCTTGCTCGGTACCTCATACCGCCGATACGGCGACCGCCCTTTTGGTATCCGCCTGCCCGACCGATTGTTCCACCTGTACATCATCGGCCAGACCGGCACCGGCAAGACGACGCTCCTCGGCAACATGGCATGCCAGGACGCGGCCGGTGGTCTTGGTTTTTGCTTGATAGATCCGCATGGCGATCTTGCGTCATCGCTGCAAAGGCGATTTGACCCCGATTGCCTGTACTGGGACATCGCCGACCCGGCCTGCTCCTATGGATACAACCCGCTCACGCATGTCAGCCCCGGCTTACGTCCCCTCCTCACTTCCGGGCTGATCGAAGCCTTGAAGAAGCAGTGGGCCGATGCCTGGGGTGCACGCATGGAGCATCTGCTGCGGTACGCAGTCCTGGCACTCCTCGACCAGCCCCGCGCCGACATCCGCGACATCATGCGGCTCCTTGTCGAAAAGCCATTCCAGAAGGAGGTCATCAGGCGCATAGCCGACCCGGAGGTACGCCGGTTCTGGACGCGGGAATACCCGTCCATGAACTATAAGACCGCCGTAGATGGTGTCGCGCCGATTGCGAACAAACTCGGGGCTTTCCTGGCGCACCCGGTGGCGCGGAAAGCGTTGTGCGAACCCGAGTTGCCCCTCCGCTTCCGCCGGATCATGGACGACGGCGGCATGCTCATCGTGAATCTTGCCAAGGGCCGCCTCGGCACCGATATGGCCAATGTGCTCGGCGGGTTGATCGTGACGTCGATCATGAACGCAGCGTTCAGTCGCCACGATACAGCTGAACAGGATCGCCGCCCTTTCATGCTCTATGTCGATGAGTTCCATTCCTTCACCACGACCGCCTTCGCCGGAATGCTGTCCGAGGTCCGCAAATACGGTCTTGGCGTCACCCTGGCTCAGCAGCACCTCGCGCAGACGGAGGCCCCGGTCTTCGAAGCCATCATGGGCAATGTCGGCAGCCTCATGGCCTTCCGCACCGGTGCGCTCGATGCACCCACGATCAGCCAGCAGCTCGGCACGGTCAACGTCCGCGACCTCGTGAACCAGCCGAACCACCACGCCTATGTCCAACTCATGGTGCGCGGCCAGAAGACCAAAACCTTCAGTGCCGCCACCTTCCCTTGAACCTTCGCCGAACGGCACATTCCCGTGTCTATCGCGCCGCACACGAGCCGGTACGATGGGCAGATGAACAACGACGACCAGATTCAGCACTACCTCGATCTTTGCAAGCGCATCTACCTCCGCATGCTGGCAGAGGGTTCCTGGCCTTGGGCAGATTCGCCAAATTCCGAGGATCTGATAGAGTCGGACGATAACCCAGATGATCCATGAAGCCGTGTTTTGGATACATACGGGTCTCGACACAGAAGCAAGGTGAAGGTGTTTCGCTCGAAGCCCAGAGAGACGCGATTACGGCCTTTGCGAGTCGCCACAACCTTTCCATTACCGAATGGTTCGAGGAAAAAGAAACGGCGGCGAAGAGTGGCCGCCCGGTATTCAGCCGCATGCTGAAACTGCTGGAACGCGGCCGGGCGCGGGGTCTCATCATCCACAAAATCGACCGCTCCGCCCGCAACCTAAAGGATTGGGCCATCATCAGCGATCTGTCCGACGCGGGCATCGACGTCTATTTCGCCACCGAAAGCCTGGATTTCCGGTCACGTGGCGGCCGCCTCACCGCCGACATTCAGGCGGTTATTGCTGCCGACTATATCCGCAACCTCCGCGAGGAAACCCTGAAAGGCATGAACGGAAGGCTGAAGCAGGGGCTCTACCCGTTCCGTGCGCCCATCGGCTACCGCGACAACGGCCGCGGCAAGGAAAAGACCATCTGTCCGGTCAATGGCCCCCAAGTGCGGCAGGTGCTGGAACTCTACGCGTCCGGCGCCCATTCCATGCGATCACTTCAAGCCGAGGCGGAACGTCTCGGCCTGCGCAGCCACACCGGCCGTCCGCTCACCCTGCACGGCATCGAAGCAACTCTAGCTAATCCGTTCTATGCCGGGATCATCGAAATCAAACGAACCGGGGCCAGGTTCGACGGTATCCACCAGCCGCTGATCACCCTGTCTACCTTCCGCCGGATACAGGCCATCAGATCTGGACGCGCCGGAAAGAAAGTCACGAAGCACAATCACACTTATCGGGGCTTGATCCGCTGCGGCCACTGCGATCGGGTGCTCAGCCCGGAACTTCAGAAGGGTCATGTGTACTACCGCTGCCACACCATCGGCTGTCCGACCAAGACGATCCGTGAAGACTGGTTTGATTACTTTGTCCAGATGCGCCTAGCGGACTTCGAGATCTCCGAGGGTGATGCGGAGCGCCTGGTCAGTGACTTCAAAACCTGGATCGGGCAGCGTGACCTTGCCGCCGAACGACAGGCCCTCGACCTGCAGATAGGACGGGCCACCGCCCGAATGGACCGGCTGACCGATCTGTTGGTCGATAGCATTATCGACGCCGACACCTACCACCAGCGAAAGCGTGAAATGGCGCTTGAGATCGCGAAACTCCGGGAAGACCGGACCAAACTGGAGGAGAACGACCGGAGCACAGATGACGTTAATAAGTTCTTCGAACTCATGAAAAACCTTGTCCAGCTTCACCGTTTGGCAAAACGTGACGAAAAACGCCAGTTAGTCGAGATTTGCTTTTCGAACCGGACGCTCTGCGAAGCAAAGCTAGACCTAGAGCCATATAATTGGCTTCAGGAGATTAAGAATAGACTGAGTGTCTCCAATGGTGACCCACAACGCGACACTTTTCGAACCATCGCAGACATTCTCAAAAAGTTTGAGCACGTATAATACGACGAGTCTAGACTATGAAGTTTCAATCTGCGGGGCGATCCGGATAACTTTTCGAATTAACGGTTACCCTTACGGTAACTCAATCTAGTGCTGTTAAATACCCATCCAATGTTCCAAGTAGACCGCGCAAAGCTCGATTAAAATCAACTTTCTTCTTTGCTCGTGCAACCACGGCCTCTTCATAGTGTCGCTTGGTGGAGAACCTAAGGGTATCTGAAATGACTTGCGGCATTCTAGTTTTCTTGATGGCGTATCTCGCGACAATACTATTCAGGTCACTTGCTGCGATCAGAGCATCGAGCCTGTCGAGTTCAGCCTGAAACGTGGTTTCTATTTCCACTCGAAGTTGAGCGCCTCTTTGCTCCCTGATCTCCCGCCAAGTCGGCAAACTACTCAACATGCGGTTTCTTGCTGTCTTCTCGGCCCTACGGGCGGCAAGCACTTCTTTTGTCTCTTGATCCAAGACTGACAACGCT
The DNA here is from genome assembly GCF_025380365.1 of Albidovulum sediminis. Taxonomy (GTDB): domain Bacteria; phylum Pseudomonadota; class Alphaproteobacteria; order Rhodobacterales; family Rhodobacteraceae; genus Albidovulum; species Albidovulum sediminis. The sequence continues at coordinate 29,889 of NZ_JAOCQF010000001.1, read as the reverse complement.
GCTTGATTTGCTGCGGCCGCAAGTGCAGCAGCGTCGATACCGAAGATATCTGCTTGAACTGCCGCCATCTCATGCAGCGAACGCGACGAATAGAAGATTGATTCAATTGCGCTTACCTCAAGAGCAAAGACTTGCTTCGCCTCAAGCTCCGCAACCTCTTTTTCGGTTCGGTCGTCCCGGTCAACTAACCCGATGGGACTCAGCCAGTGCAACGCTGCTGTCCCAGCAAGGCCCACAACCGATCGATCGACTTCGGTGCAACTACCCCTTGGAACGATAGATAAACTCGGGTAGAGCGCAGATATTAATGGAAAATCCAGGCTCTGCGTCTCGCCTTCAACGAACAGAATTCTTCGTCTTGCGCCAAGTATGGCCCGCCTAACATCGTCTGGAACGTCAACTCCAGGCTCTAAAATGTCCACATCCCACCCGGATGCGACGGCCCCATTCCAACTACAGCCGCGAACGATGACCACCCTTGCGTCCAGATTGCAATTCGGGAGCTCTGGCTCGTGCGTGGCGATAACGAAACAGCAATCGCTTCGCTTTTCGAAAAGCGCCGAGAGCATTGGCTCTGTAATGGATCGATGCAAATGTCTTTCAGGCTCGTCGATCAGAAAAAGCGTTTCAGGCTCTGCCGTAAGGATTTGCGCAGCAAGCATCACCGCGTTTCGTTCGCCGTCCGAGAGTTGGCTAATGCTGAAATTCGACGCTCCATCATGGCTGGCGAGAATATCTCCGTCGTCATTGATTGAAAGCTGAACAGTCAATGAACTGATCGCCAAAATGTTATTTATAGATTCTAGTGGGGAAGGTAACTTTGCTGCTGTGGTTGCTTCTTCAACCGAGTCAGCCTTAAGGAGTGCAAAAACTTCACGTGATACTCGGTTTTGCGCATTCGCAAGATCGTAGAGGGCGACCTGGGTTCGAGGTTGCGCGTAGTCATCTTTCCATCGGGCTTCATCCTGTCGATCACGTGTATTGATGTTACGCTCCAGGTCTCTCCTTGTTTTCGGTGTAAGGTCAACAGAGCTAGATTGTAACCAGGACTGACGATGTGCCGCAATACGCGTTACCTTTAGTCCACCTGTAGACTTTGAGAGCTGCGTGATTAGTGCAGATTTTCCAGATCCGTTTGATCCAACAACAAAAACGGCGCTCCCGTTGGTCAGCACAACTTCGGTTTCAGGGCCGCCGCCCTCTAGGGGCGGAATTCTCCAAGGATGTCTCATGCTCTAATCTTACCAAATTCGACACTTCCGCCGGAAATTCCTAATTTTTCGGGAGCTCGCGGGTATGTGCTGACCGCAGCCATCAAGCGATATGTCGTCATAGACTTAGAAATGGTCAAATGCACTATTAAGCCCATGTTACAGTTTGACCAACTCCGCAAGCTTGGTGGCAACGTCTTTCATTGGCTCTTCTCCAGTGCTCAGCCCGCTTCGCGATCCGAGCATAGGACTCACGTCGCGGAGAGCTTCGTACGACGTGTTGTGTACGACGGGCACCAGTAACTCGCGCGCCAGGAGCACTGAAAGCTCTTTGTCGGCGATGCCCTCTCCGCGAAGGCGGTCTAGAAACGCAGGCGTTACCAACACGATCCCAATTCGAGATCTTGCCAATCCTCTGTCGATTTCTCTGAGCAAAGGCGAACCGAGAGGGACGTCCTTTTCACTAAACCAGACAGAGACGCCTTGTGACACAAGCAAATCGTGCAGATCCTTGGCTGCCTTTTTGCGATCGTCCCATGCGTGGCAGAGAAAGACATCCCGAAGGTCAGGTTGTGACGCGCGCCTCTCGACATTGTCGCGGATTGGCGTGAGTGCCCGCACCTCCGTCGGCGTGTACATCGCGGATGATCCTGCCGGAGACCATCTCGGTTTACTGCTACCGCGTCCACTGCCACTCCTTCCACCGGTACTGCTGACTGACCGGGAGGAATAGGATGGTGTGTAGGACGAGTATGAACCGTAGCCGCCGAAGCTACGGTAACCGCCATATCGGTTACCACATGCAGGGCACGCCGCTGCGGCAGCTGCTGAACGATGTCCACGTACTGGTGCTGTGCATCTTGCCATGAATTTCACTATACCTTGTGATCTGGCGGCCATCAAGCACCATGTCTATGGGCTTCCGTGTCCAAGTGCCAATTGCGATATCCCGATGTTCCACCACCTATTCACCTCGTGAGCCAGGGCATACTCTTCCGTGCCAACCGGATACTGAAGGCAGAGCCCGCTGACATCCCACCGTGGCACCGTGCCCCTGGTGGCCCGATCCGAGGAAGAAGCCCAGCCATGATGGTGCAGATCTCAAACCGTATTCATAGGTTATTGGGGTGATTTGCCCCCAGTCAAGCTTGAGAACATTATACTTGACAGGATCGATTACGCTGTCATGTCCTGTGCGTCGCGACCTCACGCTTAGCAAGAGCTACCACCGCGCAAAACCGCAACTGCATATCACCAGCTGCTAATGAAGATAGCAAAGGGATATCTCGCCATGATTAGCTTCGAATGCGTACCTATACCTGCGGAGCCCAGAACTGTGCAACAATTCATTGACGCAAACCGCAGTAAGTATATAGAGACACTTAATCAGGTGCGGACAAGAGTCTCCAATGCCCTGTCAAAACTCGAAATATACCGAATCTATAGCCGAGAAGAGCGCCAAGGCGGAGAAATTCTGAAAGAAACTAGAAAGATCAGGCTGAAGCTAAATAGCTACTATAAATCACGGGGGTTATCACAAGGCTCGCTTTGGGAAATACCAGATATTGTAGGATTCACCGTGGTCGTCTCCTATCCATCCGACATCTCCGAAGTATGCCGAAAGATTGATCAACTTGTTGACCTAGGAGTATTTGGCTCTCAAACTCCGGAGAAGCCAGCCGAAAGCGATGACGATAACGCTGTAATAACCTCTAAGCATGGAAGACCTCTTATGAGCAAAGGCTACTTTGCTTGCCATTACAATTTATACGAGCCCGGGATTTCTGATAATCAGAGGTGCATTTGCGAAATACAAATTAAGACGATTCTTCACGACGCGTGGGGAGCCAAGACCCACGATTTGACTTATAAGGCTTCGAGTCATGTTGAGCTCTCTTTGCTGAGGACTTTTGAGCTTTTGGGTGACTCTCTCGCGAAACTAGATCAGCAGAGCGATGTCGCCAAGAAAGCGATTACGCAGCAAGCCCTCGCTCGGCAGAGAAAGAAAGATGCGCTTCTCAGGGAGCAGGTAAAAAACCATCTGGCTTTTGCAATTGAATCGTCTCGATTTCTCAAAGAAAAGCAGGAAGAAATTTCCGCTCTTAGCGCTGGTTCTGCATCAGATTCCATAGATAAGCTTGTTCAGCTTTGCCTCAAAGAATATAAAAGCGGTACGAGCCGCTCCGGAGCATGCACGCTTTTCTTTCTCGGACACCTTACCGCCATTCGTCGCATACAGGATCGAGGGAGAGAGGCTTTGCGTGACTGGGAGAGCCAAGTTGTCAATTACAGTGAGAAGGCAAGAATAGCTGGGATTTCCGGCTTGATGTCCTTCTTTGTTGGAGATACTGCCGATGCAATTGACGAAACAGAGAGAGCAGTCGAGCATCTCTTAGGCGGAGTTACCCATAATGCTAGCCCTGATGAGAAGGCTAGGGAAATTCGTCGGCTTCACTCGCTCCATTCATCTCTCAGCTACTACCATGCAGAGATTATCGGTTCAGATGTGGGCCGAAAGCTCAACTCTGCTGCAGAAGCTGAACGTCACCTAAAGCGAGGCCTGAGCCTGCGGAGAAGGATCAAAAATTGCCCAAACAATGCCTTTGCGAAACTAGGTGTTATTCGTAGATCCCTTCGAGACACAGAGTTCGCGCCTTCGAATTTCAATGCTCTCGACACTGAACTCTTTGTTAGGGCGCAACTTGCACCGAACGTACTTGAACTAAATCAGATTAGGAGCAGAATGCGTATTCTTAACGAAAATGCGCCTCTCGCTTGTGAGCAAGAGGCGCAACTATTGTTTGAGTTCCATGACTACTGCGCTCGCGTGCGCCTACTGGAACTCGAGAGACTTCACACGGGGTCTCCGTCCCAACCGTAAGGAAACGCCATTAGTTTCACTCCTAATTGATCACCCTACGCATTGCAGGGCGTCCCATATATAGTAGCACACCGTCAGAGCGGCGCTATAGGTTCCACACTTAGCACACAGATCGCTGTCGGGTGTGTTCGGTATGCCACCTTCACTCTAATCTTCCCTGTGTTGACGTCAACACAACTGGCGTGATCCGGCCTTGGACAGTCCGTTTCCGCCGAAATGCCGACGCATGTGGCGTTGCCTGCCTCTTGGGAGGCGAAAAGAGCAGTCGAAGTAGACTGCTGCGAAACATACTCCGTACGCAAGCCATCATGCCGACGACGTGGGGGACTATAGATCGGCAGTATGTGAGGCAGGCTCGACTAGCTGCGCCATCATGTGCACGAAAGAGACTAAAAAGAGACTAGCCTCTGCTCCGACTACTCGTAACCATTTGAAATAATTGGTGCCCAGAGCCGGAATCGAACCAGCGACACGCGGATTTTCAATCCCGGATTGTGGATGGAAGATCAGTCGGTTATATCTGAGTTTTCCGTCAAACCCACCGCGGGAAATCAAGCACTTAGCGGTCGATTGTCAAACCATCTGCGGACCCGGAAAGGGGCCGTTGGGGGATGGTGCGGCTGCACTTCCCGGCCTGTCAAGCGCCTTGACCCGCCGCCCTTAACGAGCCGCCGCGCCCCCCTTCCGGACTCTCGCCCATGAGCTGGAAGATCGCCAATCTCTGCGCCGACCGCATCTTCGGCAGCGCCGCGCGCAAGCAGATCATCATGTTCCTCGCCGACAAGGCGAGCGACGACGGCTCGGGCATCTGGTGCTCCAAGGGCACGATCCAGCGCCACACCGAACTCGGCGAAAGCACGGTCAAGCGGACGATCACCGATTTCCTGCGCGAGGGCATCCTGGTGGAGACAGGACGCCGCCCCTGCAAGAACGGCTTCACAGTGATCTACCGGATCATGCTTGACCGGGTGATGGCCTTCGAAAGCTCCGCCGAACCCGATGAGGGGACGGGGTCCACTGTGAACCCCGTCCAGCGTGATCCCGGTAGGGGGTCCACCATGGACGGGGTACGGGGTCCAGGATGGACCCCAAACCACCCTGAAACCATCCATAAACCACCTACGCGCAAGCGCGGGGAGGCGGCGGTGGATGAGCGGGTCGAAAGGATCTGGGCGGCCTACCCCAAGGATCGGCAGCGCGGGAAGGCAGCGAGCTTGGTGGCGATTACCGAAGCGCTGGCCGAGGGGATCGACCCGGACGATCTGTTGCGCGCCGTGCAAGCCTATTCGACCGAGAGCGCGGGCTTCACGCGGTCCAAGGTCTGTTTCTCGGACAACTGGTTCGCTGATCGTCGTTGGCAGCGCTTCCTCAAAGCGGCGGCAGAGGAGCGCGATGCGCGGACGGCGCTGGCCGCCGATCACCACGCCCGGCTGGCCGCTTGGGTCCGCGATCGCAACCCGATGTGCAAACATATCACCGCCCTGCAGGTAGCAGCGCTGGTGGCGGCGGGGCTGGTGACCGATGGCCAGTTGCGCGCGGCGGGGTTGGCGGGATGAGGGGCGCGTCGTTTGTAAAATGCGCCGCGCATCACGTCCCGTGCATCGCGCTTTCCGCGCCCTGCGTCGTGTCCCGCGTCACCAGCGCCGCGCCTTGCGCATCACGCATCACGTCCTTTGCACCGTGTTTGCTGCGCCGCGCTGCGCGCATCGCGCAGTCCTCACCCCAACCCGCCCAGCAAACCCACTGAAACGGACTCCAAGCCCCTGACCCGCCTCCGCTGACGCTGGGAGGCGGGGGGCTCGGAGGAAGTTGGCAAGAAATAGGAACGTAATCTTCACATGCGCCACCACCGCAAACTGACCGACGACGAACGCCGCCAGATCGTCGAGGCACGCGCTGGAGGCGTGCCCGCCGCTGCACTTGCCTGTAGCTTCGGTGTCTCGCCCCGGACGATCTACAACACCTTGAACCGTGCGCGGGCACCCGGGCCGACGGCCATCCGCACTCGATCAGTGACCACGCGTGTCAGCGACCGCGACCTGACCGGCTTCATGGCTGCGCTTGCCAAACGCGGCATCACCGACCGCCCCGCTGCCGTTCGCCGCCTGATGGGAGCTGCCGACAAGATTCTGATGGCACCAGACCCGGTAACGGCAGCCATGTTGAAGGGCTGGACCGCCGAAATCCAAAGCCATGGCACCGCGATCAACCAGATCGCCCGCAAACTGAACGAGGCAAGGCTGATCGGTCGTTCCCCGTCCTACTCGGCCGACGACGAAGCGGCGATCTGCGCGCTGATGGCCTTTACGTTCACCCTCATAGCCGACTTCCAAGATCTGTGGGGCGCGAGACGGGAGGCGATATCGCGAGAGGTCGACGAGGCTCTGTCGGGGTTGAAGGCGGGAGGCTGCTACTCTTGACATGTACGGCGCATTACCGTACATGTCGCATACAAAGGAGGCCTGCTATGTTTGTCATGACACCAGCCAGCCCGACACAGGGAAAGATGGGTGCCCGCAAGGAGCTGCGCCTGCATCGCGCGGATGAAGAGCGTATCCGCGCCGCCGCCGCCGCGACTGGGTTGCAAGAGGCTGATTTCATCCGTCAGGCAGCCCTCCTGCGCGCACAGGAGGTGGAACAGCGACTGTCCCTTTCGATCCTGCCAGTCGAGGCCTTCGCTGCTTTCAGGGCTGCCGTGGATGCACCGGGCAAAGTGGTGCCCGGCTTGGCCCGTGCGGCAGAGGCTTCGAAAGGCCTGCTGACGGATGCAGGCTGACCCGCCCGCGGTCCGGCCCGCTCTGACTATCGCAAAATTCGACAAGGCGCTGCATGACCGCAGCGCCTTTTCCTGCGGCTTTGCGCCCATCGACCATTTCCTGAAATCCTCGTTGTCAGACCAGACAAAGGCGGGGATGGTTGCGGCATGGATCGCGACGGCGGGCGCGGATCCGGCGGTGCTGGGGTTCTACACGCTCAGCGCGCTGGCCGTTCGGTCTGACCTGGGCCCAAAGGCGTGGCAGCGGACCCGCGTGCCCGATGTGCCGGTGATCTACATCCGCGCAGTTGCAGTCCGACATGACCTGCAAGGTAAAGGGCTGGGAACAGCGCTTGTCATCGACGCAATGCGGCGCTGTCTGGACATCGCGGAGCAGATGGGCGCTGCCGCCATCGTGCTCGACGTACTCGAGGACGACCATTTCGACCGCCGCTGGCGGTTCTACCAAGATCTGGGCTTTCGGGCTCTGGGCGATCCAAAGAACCCGACGCGCGTCTTCATCCCCATTGCGGATGTCCAGGCGACGCTTGGCGGCTGATCAGTCAGGGGGAACATTCATGATCGAGGGACGAGAAGGGCGGTAAGCGGCCGGTCGCTGCGACCAGGACGAATGGCAGGTCTAGCACCGAGTTGCGGCCTGGCAGCTTATGGACGCCAGGTCGAGCGAAGCAAACGTTGGCTTGGTTCGCCGGTCAATCCGCAACGACCCACACCCCGACGTTCAGACGATCATAGACGCATCCGAGAACCTGCCATACGTTCATCTGGTTGAACGGCTGCCTTCTGCGATTTCGAAATGCCAATCCGAATTGTCTTCGAAGTGAAGTGAGGAATCGGGAACACTCCTGTACATTCGGCCGTGCCGAGCGGAGACGACCTGTAGCCGTTCTCCGCGAGCGGTCAGTGACCGACGGCGCGGCCCACCGCCTCCACCGCATCGATGATCGCCGGCAGCAGCCCGGTGACCTTTGCTACTGCCACCGGAGCGCCGGCGACCAACACCGCATCGACGAACTTGGTCGTTCGCTCACCGATCCATTTCGTCAACTTGAGCGCGAGACCCAGGATGCGCGATATTCCGGCCTTGACCGCTTCCGTGTCCGGCTCAAGCTTCGCAAGCTCGGCCTCCACCGATGCGACGGCTTCCCGGGCATCCTGTAGATCGGCCCGCTCGATGCCGACATCTTCCTGTTCGGGCGGACCATTGTGCCTGCGCCACGCGAGATCGGCTTCCAGCTCCTCGATCTGTCGTCGCAGGATTGCCAGCGCCTTGAGCGCATCGCCGCGGTCGTCGTCCCCGGCATTCGGTGTCGGCGCAAGCAGGCGCGCGAAGTCGGGATCGTTGAGGAGCATGGCGCGAATGCGCGGTCGAACCTGCTTCCCGACGCTTTCGGCGGGCGAGAAGCCCTTCAGCATAGGGCCGTCCATTTCCTGAACCACGGCCGAAATGTTGCGCATGCGGTAGCGGATCGCGGCGTCGTTGCGCAGCGCGAGCGGGCCGCGGAGCAGTGCCTGCGCCACAGACTCCGATCGCCCGTCACCGCCGCTCAGCTGGAGCCGCAGCAGGAGAACATACACCTCGACGGACTGACGAAGCTCGTCGTCCGTCCACGGCGTGTTTGCGCTGACCTTCTCGCTGCGAGCCATCACTCTCCCTCGATCCGTCGGTTTCGCCTGTCTCTCTAGCCACGAAAGCCCAGGACGCGCGCTTCCTCGATGATCTTCTCGCCGTGCAGCGCCTGCTTTCGGGACGGCTTCCTGCCCGATCCGGCCAGTTTGCCGAGACTGAACGCAAGGGAGCGCTGCCAGGCCTGAAGGGTTTGCGTGTCCTTCGCCCAGGCGGCGATATCGAACCAAGTCTGCGCAGGCACTTCCGCCACCCGGTCGACCAGCTCGCTTTCGCCAGCGTTCGTCTGTTCCTCAAGAACGCTGGCGGAGCCTGATGTTCTGGCATTCTCGCGGGAAAGCAGTCCCGCCTCGACATTGGCCGGTATCTCGATCGGAGTGTCACGGAAGCGGTCCCAGCAGGCCTCCTTCTTGCACCACTCGGTCACGTTCTGACCGCCCGGCGGGGTGGTCACGTGTGCGTGCGCGTGGACGCTCAACACCTCGATGAAGGAGGCAAGCGGTGCCGGAAGCTCCTGAGCCGCCCAGATGGCATCGAGATCGACCCGCTTGGCGGTACGATGCGACAGCCATGCGATCAGATAGGTCACGATGTTGGCGCGATAGCCTCCGAACTTCTGTCTGGAAACGATGCGCTCGGACTGCTTGAACAGGATCGCACGCGCGACGGCCCGCTGAAAATATCCTTCCTGGGGATCGAACGATCCGCGCTGGTCAAGCGCGTCCATGAAATCCAGATAGCATTTCTGGCCACCTCGGCTGACGATGTGAGGCAGCTGGGACCAGCTGTGCTCATACTTCGCGAGATCGGTCTTGGTGATCAGCTGGTTGCGTGGATGAATGAGCTCCCACTTTCGGCGCTCGGCCTCGGTGCGATTTTCGGCGAGCGCGTCGTGATACTGACCTCGCGCCCGTTCGTAGAACCAGCGCGACTGCCGCTGAAGTCCGCCTGCCGGCGGCGCCCAGATCGATCGCGAAAGCTCCTGCATGCGCCGATGAAACGGATGGTTCGACGAGAAGTCGGCCATGTTGACCTTGTTCTGGTTGTTCGCCGATTGCGAGATGCGGGGGGCGATCTCCTCGATGTCCCCGTCGCTCAGGATTTCCGTGACCTTGACCGGCACCTGAAGGCGCGCGGCATCCACCTTGTCCTTGCGCCATGCGCGGAAGATCGAACCAGTCGTCTGACCGCCGTTCACGATCTGGAAGTCATCGGCTGCAACGAGGTCGGCGGTGCCGTCGCCATTGTCCTCAATCTTCAGCCCAGTTGCGGTGACGGACAGACCGTTGTTGAACGCGAGAAACATCTGCGGTTCGTCGATGATCGTCTTGCGGATGCCCTGGTTCACCTTCCCTTTAAGCTGAAGAAAGCTGCGGACGTTGCGCTCCAGCAGCCTCGGGCCGTGCTGCCGGTACATCTCGACCAGCAGGTTGCCCGGCATGATGGTGAGCAGGCAGCGATAACCACTCTCCGCAGGGCTTGCGACAACACATCGCAGGCGACCGCCGAGGCGCGCGAAGTCGACATGGATCGGCTCACGGCTGGAGCCGGACGAGACTGCGCGGTGCAGGCGACGTAGATCCCACAGGTGGCTGGACACCTCGATCGAGCCCAGCATGTAGCTCTCGATCTGGTCGATCGTGGCAAGTCCGTCGGTGATCACGAACAGGCGCACATGGCTGATTTCGTCACGCGCCTCCCAGATGGCGCGGCACATGTCATAGCCGGACAAGGCTTCCTCGCGCTGCTTGTGAAGCCCCGTCAGCGCCTTGTCCAGAAAGGCCCCGAGACGTCTGAAGGCCGCATCGACGTCCGCCTTCGGCACCGTCGAGACCGTGCCGTCGAGCCGGGGGATCACGAGGAAGAGATCAAGACGATCACTGTCCTCCGAGAGGAAATACCCGGAGCATCGGATGCCGCGTCCGTCGACGGGACAGCCGATGCCGTCGTCGATCTCGCCGGCATCGGCGAGATGCTCGAACATCAACTCCGCAAAGCTTTCGGCGCGAAGGGCGCCATCTTCCGCAGAATCGGCCCGGGCGATCACATCCTGGAGGATGTTCACTGCATATTGCTGGAGATCGTCTTGTTCAGCCATCGGTCTCCCCCACGATTGCCGACACCTCATCTTCAAGGATCTCGTGCTCGCCCAGATCGTCGGCGATGATGGAGTAGCGGATGTCGCCGACCCCGGCGGGCAGGTTAGCCTCGGTCAGTCTCGGAAAGTCGCCTTCGACTCTGAAGTAGCGACGCTCGGAACATTGCCATCTGTTCCGGACATAGCGCGGGGCGTGCACGTCAAGATAGCCGCTCATGGCAAGCCTGTCGTCCAGCGCCTGCGTCGCGCCCGGAGCGCTGCCGAGCCTCTGTCGGACCCGCGCGACGGCGGCGGGCAAGGAATCACCGTGCGTTGCGCTCTCGTCGAGGCGCAGGAAGGCGAGAAGCAGCACTTCATGGGGACGGTCGTCCAGCTGCTTTTCGTTCGCAATCTGGATGCGGGCATGGCGCTTCGCCAGGCTGGTCTTGACCTCGACCGCCAGTCCGCCGCGGATGAAATCCTGATGCGCTGGGTCAGGGCCGGTCCACGCGTCGACCGCCTCGATCTCGCTCATGCGAGGAAGGAAGAGCGTTTCGAGGACAAGAAGCTCCCCGAGCAACCCGCGCTGCTTCTCCTCGGACAGCCCCTCGGCAGGGATCTTTTCGAACAGTCCCTGCCACATGCAGAGACGATCGATGCATCGCCGCAGCGCCGACGCTGCAGACGGCTGTGTGGCGGTTGCGGCGACAAGGTCTGCGGACATGACTGCAAATATGTCGGACACGTCCTCCTCTGCCAGCATCACCCGCAGGAGCGTTCGTGGCTCGGTCCCGGGCAGAATCTCGTGGACCATTCGAACGCCGCGACAGGCGGGAATTCGGTCGCCTGCAGGGCGGTGTGCGCCTTCACCCTCGATCAGCAGGCCAGGACGCCTGCTGGGCCAGAAGATGCAGGCGAATATGTCGGCGGCCGCGTCGATTTCAAGCCGGATGCGCTGCAGACCGGCCGCAGTCGGGGGCGCCTCGGCTAGTTCCGTCCAGATCGACAGCAGCTCCTCGGGGCTCATTCGAAGAGCCTTTCAAGCTGCTTTACGCTGTTCTCTGCATAGTCGATGAGCGGCGCGTCGTCATCGAAGGGGAAGCTGATCGCAAAGCCCATCAGCGGGAGGTTGCCCGGAAGGCCGCCGTCGATCGGATAGATCAGAAGCAGGCCGCGATCGTGGCTGCGCTGGCGCCGGATGAACGGGCCACTGGCAGTCTTCGGACGATCCTTCTTCGGGTCGGGCTTCTTCTCCCATGCCTCAAGCGTCTGTTCGAGGGCGCGTACCTGCGCCGCGTGGTCGAGATCTGCGACCTCGTCGGCTGGGCTGACCAGGCGGCCGATGCTGACGCGGCCGTCTCCAGATCCGCCGTCATGCTCGCGCTCTGTGAGGGTGATGTCGTATCCGCCGAGCCGGCATCGGATGCCGGAGCGTCCTTGGCCGGCCAAGACGACGGTCCAGTCGCCGAGACGCCCGTTCGCAACGCGATTTGCCACATAGTCGGCAAGCGCCTGCGAGTTTGCCTTCCACGAATCCCTCGATGTCTGGATCTGGCGAAGCAGCGAGACGACGTCGGCGCCTGGAACCGCGTCCCACTGATGCCGTCCCTTGGCAGAACTGGCGGGCAGACCGGCCAGGAAGGCGTCGAAAGCGCCGAAGTTCCCTTTCGCCTGCGCCGTTTCGAACGACACCGTTTCCGAAATCGTGCCGGAGAAGCCGGCGCGGACCCGTGTGCCGGACCGCATCTTGTTGGCGGCAGTGATCAGCAGGCCATCAGGATGTGTGCGGACACGATGGCCGAACTCCAGCGGTGTCTGTCCGGTGTTGAAGGCGAGATCGAATTCCTCGCGCAGCTCGGCGGTGGCCGTCGCGATGTGGCGATACCAGCGCACGAGAGTGCGCGACGTGTAGAGCCTGCAGAGATCGGCGTAGCGCGGCCGGTAACCGAACCAGCGCCCCATCTGCATGAGCGTGTCGTACATCTTGGTCGTTCGGATGAAGTAGCTGATCGACAGGCCTTCGAGGGTCAGTCCGCGTGACAGCTTGTCGCCGCCGACGGCGATGACGGAAAGGCCACCGGGATGATCCGAATAGTCTAGGGCGTCCTTGGCCGATCCGTTCACCTGCTTGACCCTGATCCGCTTGACAGCGTCGAACAGGTTCTCGCGAACGTCAGCCCAGGAAACCGGCGGCAGGTCATGATCGGCCAGCAGGGATCGAAGCTCGTCCGACTTCGCTGCAAACTCGCTCTGCCAGAGCGCCTCAAGTTCATTGAGCGCGCTGCCGCCGGTTCCCGGGAACTCAAGCTGGCGCACGACATCGACCAGGAACTCATCGACCAGCCGTGCCACCTTCTCCTGCACCACGACCAATCGCGTGACGTGGATGAGCATCGAATTGTCGACATTGATGTCGCCGCGGGCGCGTCGTGCCGCGCAGACCAGCAGGAAGGCTAGCATCGCTTCATGCAGCGAGGCCGGGAGCTTCGTGACCTGAAGGTCCATCTTGTGACCAGGCGGGAAGATCGCTGCTGCGTCCGCGATCCGGCGGATGATCGGCAGTCCCATTGTCTCGCCGTCCGCGCCCGGTCGGTTTACGCCGAACACCTTCTCCGGTCCGATGTAGTTCGACGGCGCTGGAAGATTGATGATGAAGCTGCTGGGAAAGAGATCCTTGCCGACATCTTTGTTCGTCGCTTCATGATGCATGAAGACGTTGGCGAATGGCGTGGCCGTGTAGCCGACGTAGGTGCTCTTCTCGAAGCCGACGAGCAGCTTGCGGATCAGACGGTTGGTCTCGGTCGGGCTCGCATCCTGGTCGATCGATCCGTCATCCCTGCGGTATTCGTTCGTGTTTGCCGAGGCATTGTCCGCTTCGTCGTCGATGACGAGAACCGGCACGTCGCGGATCAGCTTGCCGCCAGGCGTGCCGGGGTCGTCCTTGGCGCGCACTGACTGCACCCAGGCGATCAGGTTCTTGAGGATGCTGACGCGCTTCTTGACGACGAGGATTATGGGATCGCGGCCGCCGGGGATCAGCCGCGTGCCATCCGCGGTGCCGATCTTGAAGTCGCCGCCCTCGTGGCTGCTTGTCAGCGAATGAGCGACGAGAAACGGCGCGCTCGGCATCTTTCCAGCACCGATGCGTTGGTTCTCTTGGTCGTCGGCGAGCAGGCTGAGACGTGTGTCGAAGCCGAGAAAGCCTTCGTCGAGACGAAGCTGGGTCTGGCTGCGCAGGCTGTTGTGGACGCCCGCCAGCACGATGACGAGCGGATAACCGGCATCTACCGCCTTGCAGATGAGTGCTGTGTAGTTGGACGTCTTGCCCGACTGGACGTCACCGACGACGAGCCCACGGCGATCCCACGTGCCGACGGTCTCGGGATTGCGCAGCCTGTCCAGAATGTCGTCGGTCAGACGATCGAGCTGGATCAGCGGGCCGGATGCCCACTGCTTGCCGCGGTCCATCCAGTGCCGGTAGCGTTCCCAGAATTCAAAGGTCCGGTTCTCGCGGGCGGTCTTTACCCAAGCGACGAATTCCTTGTCGTCGATGATGGAATAGCCGCCGACCAGCGTGTTGTTTCGCGCCTCCAGTTCGCGCAGCAGGCGTGTCCGGTCGACGCTGGCATATGGTGGCATGGCGAGGATCGTGTCGACGGCCTGTTCGAGCGCTTCCTGTGTGATCCGCGGCTCCAGCTCCAGGAGCGCGTTGGCGGCGCCGTAGGCGCTGCGCATCTGCTGTTCCGGAGTGACCATCGACATACTGCCTCCTTGCTCAATCTCTATCGTGATGACTTTGCGGCCTCACGCGCGACCTCGTCCAGAAACGCCGTGACGACCTCGGGCCAGCTGCTGAACGGTTCCATTAGCAGCAGCGCGCGGGCTGCCTCTGCCCGGTCCCGTCCATCCTCGACCATCGCATCGAAGACGGCCTTCATGGCGGCGCGAAGCTCGGCGGGAGCGCCATCGAACGGCTGTCCGAAGGCGTCCGGCGTCTCGGCATTGTTGATCACGATCAGCGGCGCCGGGATTGTCTGCTCTATCAGGCTAAACAAGGCGCGAATCGGTGCGCGCTCCTCGGCGACCTCCAGCACCTTGCGCACAAGCGGATGGTCCCGATTGATCCGATAATACGACTTTCCGTGCTTCGTGAGGTGTGTCCACAGGAATGCCTCGCGGTCTCCAAGCTGGCGTTGGATGATCTTGCCGCGGTGGCGATATATGCTGGACGCCCGGTTGCGGGTGGTCCGGGCGATCCGCTGCAGATCAAGCCTCAGCGCCGCAGGTGGTCGCGCGCGGGACTTCTTCACATCGATCTGCCACAGCAGGTCGGCCGAGTTCGGCAGATCGATGCGGATGCGGGCGAGCTTGAAATGCTCCTCCTTCTGCATGCCGAGTCCGAGCCAGTCGCCGGCTACGAGCAGGCGGCGGTTGCGGTAGATGTAGAACCCCTGGTGGGCGTTCCACCCTTTTGGACCGGCAGCGGCAGCATGCTGATCCGCCGTGAGCCGGCTGTGGTGAGGCAGGACAAAGGGCTTGATCTCTGCCCGCTCGCCATCGGCGATCAGCGTTTCGGCAGAGAGCGGTTCGGTGAAATCGATGTCCTCCAAGAATGGGTCCCAAGGCTCGATGGGACGTCCGTTCATGTGGATCGTCACCGCCCCGCGTCCCTTGAGAAAGCGGTGGAACACCATCGCGAGATGATGTTTGACCGCGTCCGCCCGCTCGCGAAAGTGCCGCTGCGCCGTTTCGTCGTCAGCGGGGGCGCTGCCGACAAGCGCGCCGAGACGATCCCAGAAGAGTATGGTGCCGCTCTTGTGGCAATCCAGACGGGCATGATCCTCGGGAGAGAGGAGATCGGGACGCTTGAGCAGTCGCCACTCGCCTGTTCCCGTCGAGGCGATGTAGTCGAGATCCCATCGACGCAGCACTGCTGCGGACCGGTCCGTTCTGCTGAGCACGGTGAGGCAGCGGCATTGGGAGATTGACGCGGTCTTCATGCCGAGCCCGAAGCGACCGAGATCGTCCTTCGGGCGATCGGCCAGCGGACTAAGGCTGCCCGGCTTCATCGCCTGCCGTAGGGCATCCTCCGTCATGCCGCGACCATCGTCGCGGATCATGATGCGCGACTGTGGACCGGCCCAGTGCATGTCGATCCACACATTCCTCGCACGCGCCGTGATGCTGTTGTCGATGATGTCGGCCAGTGCGGTCGGAAGGTCATAGCCGAACGCGCGCAGCGATTCGAACAGCTCGGTTGCACCAGGACTGGCGATGTCATAGTCATCCGACATGCCTGAGCCTCGGTTCTTGTTGTGTCAGGACCGCTGTCCGTCGGGCGCCCAGGATTGTGGCGAGCGCCTCGCCGATCCACCTGGCGAGAAGCGGCGGCACGGCATTGCCGACCTGGATGTACTGCTGCGTACGATTGCCCTTGAAGAAATAGTTGTCCGGAAAGGTCTGCAGGCGGGCGGCTTCACGCACCGACAGGGCGCGGCACTGCAGCGGATCGGGATGGATGAAATAATGTCCATCCTTCGAGATGTGGCTCGTGACGGTGGTCGACGGGCCACCTGACAGCTGGACCCGGAAACGGTCCGCGAACTTGCCCGAATTCCAGTTGTCGTGGTCGGGGGCCAGATCCTCGGGGAAGTCGGATGCCTTGGGCGAACGGCCGGCGACCTCGGCAAACACCGCCGCGAAGAAGTAGCGCGCCAAGTCGCTTGCCATGTGGCTGCGCGACGCATGGTTGGGCAGTTTCTCCAGCCGATCGTCGACGAGCCAGCTTCGCAGGTCGGCAGGGCAGTCGGGAGAGATTCCGGTGCCCGAACTCTCGCGCCCCGGGACGTCGTTCATCCGCCTGAGGCTGGCTAGGCATTCGCGTGCGCGCTTCTCGAAGGCGAGCTGTTCGGCTTCCGGAAGACCGGTTTCGATATCTGCCACGAAATCCATCGCGGTCGTGACGATCCTGCGCCATTCCTCGCTACTGTCGAGGCCGCGACTGAGGCCGCTGCGCAGGCGGGGCACGCCGTCGAGGACATGGCCGACCGTCGTCTTGAGCGTATGCCGGACCATGAGATCGGCAAGCGATGAGTCCGGTATGCCTTTCGCGAGGTCGTCGCGCAGACCGACGACGATCACGCGGTGGCGGGCCTGCGGAACACCGAAATCCTCCGCTCGCACGATGAAGTCGGAGGCGCGCGGCTCGAATGGCGTCAGATCGAGCTGACGCCGTGAGCGCGGGTCGAGCGCTATCAGCCGATAGCGCGTCGCCCCGGGGCGTTCGCCGCGCAGATCGCGCAGCACCTGATCGAAGATTCGATTGTGCCCGTCGACCGACGAGGACAGCATGCCCTTGACGTTCTCCATGACAAACGCCGCGGGCTGCAGGCGGTCGAGGATCCGGATGTATTCCCCATACAGGAAGTGCTTCTCGTCCTCGCTGGGCACATAGTCCTTCTTGCCCTGATTTCGGGAGCGTCCTACCAGCGAATAGGCCTGACAGGGAGGTCCGCCGATCAGGATCGCGCTGCCCTCGCTCTTCTTGCGGATCGCGTCCAGTCTGGCGTTGAGGCGCAGATCGGGATCTTCCTTGCCAAGTTCGAGCTGCCAAGCCTCCTCGACCGCCGCCGCCCATTCGGCGGGGTGGCTGACGGACCAGTCCGGTTCCTTGCCCCCCTCGTTCAGGTAGGCATAATAGGCATCGGGATATGCGTTGCCGAACTGCCGCAGAAAGCTGCGCAGCCGCAGGGTGGCGTGAGCTGACGGTTCTTTCTCGATCGAGAGGGCAATGCGGAAGGCGCGTTCGCCGTCGCTCGCGGAAACGCTGGAAAATCCTTCAGCCAGCCCCCCAGGGCCTGCAAAGATGTCGACGACGGAATATGTAGACAAGAATCGTACGCTCTCTGGCCCCGGGACAAATGACTTAAGGATAGCATCTGCCGTCGAAAATGACAGGGAATAGTCCATGGCGGACGTAGTTGATCCGGCGACCAGATCGCGGATGATGGCCGGCATCCGCGGCCGCAACACGACGCCAGAGATTCTCCTCCGCCGGCGGCTGCATCGCGAGGGTTTCCGCTTTCGCCTTCACGGTGTCGGCCTGCCGGGAAGGCCTGACATTGTCTTGCCGGGCCGAAGGATCGCCATCCTCGTTCACGGCTGCTACTGGCATCGGCACCAAGGGTGTCACTGGTGCACGACACCGGCGTCGAACATGAACTTCTGGGAAGCCAAGTTCGCTCGCAACCGGGAGCGGGATGCAGAGGTCATGGCGGTGCTGCGCGAGACAGGCTGGCGTATCGCGACGGTCTGGGAGTGTGGGCTGAGGTCTGCCAGCATCGATGAGACCGTGAGGTCGCTGGTTGACTGGATCAGGTCGGACAGTCCGATCTTCGAAAGCGGCGTCGTTCGCACGCGACGGGCGTCTGATCAGGATGAAATTTTCTTATGATCGGTACATATCCTGGGTGTAGATCGATTCTGAACCCAGGATATGTACCAATAAACACTTGACATATCCTGGGTGTAGATTAAGTTTGCACCCAGGATATGTACCAGACCATGAATCGCCTCTCCCAACGCGATCGTCTTGCGGCCCTTCTCGAGACACAGCCGATCGTGCGCGCATATGAGCTGCGTCAGGCGGGCATCACGCCCTCGATGATTTCGCGGGCCGTGGAAGATGGCGATCTCGCGCGCATTGCGAGGGGACTCTATCAGCGGGTGAACGCCGAGCTGTCGGCCGAGCAGTCGCTGGCCGAGGCGTCGAAGCTGGTGCCAAAGGGTGTGATCGCCCTGACGTCGGCGCTCGCCTTCCACGAGCTGACAGACCAGATGCCGAGAAAGGTGTGGGTGGCGATCAGTCCGCGCGACTGGGCGCCGGTCATCTCCTATCCTCCCATGCGCATCACCGAGTTTCCTGACAAATACATGACCCACGGAATCGAACGGCACCGCATCTCCGGAATCGATGTTCCGATATTCTCTGTGCCGAAGACGCTCGCCGACGTGTTTCGCAGCAGGGCAGTCGATCGCTCGGTCGCCATAGAGGCGCTGCGCGCTGCGCTGCGGGATCGCCGCGCGACGCCGGGGGAGATCGCGCGCTCGGCGTGGGACGGAGGCGCCTGGAAAGTCATGCAACCCTATCTGGAAGCACTCGTGTCCGATGGCTGAGGGGCGCCGGTCCTCCGCGGCCTCGATCAGGCAGCGCCTGCTCGACATCGCCCGCGCCAAAGGGCGTGTTCACGAGGTCGTGCTGGTGCGATATGCTCTGGAACGGCTGCTATATCGCCTTTCCCGGTCCCCCCATCGCGACCGCTTTGCGCTCAAGGGTGGCATGCTGGTGACGCGCTGGATCGATGGCGGCAACCGGGAGACGCGGGACGCCGACTTTCTCGGCTTTGGAGAATCGGCGATCGACGAGCTGAGAGCCACCTTTGCCGAGATCATGGCGAAGCCCGCCGACGATGCGATCGAATTTGACGTCGTCGCTTTGCGCGCGGATCAGATCAGAGAGGGCATGGACTACGAGGGCGTGCGCCTTCGAACCACCGCATATCTCGAAAGGACGCGCATTCCGGTGACCGTCGACATCGGGTTCGGTGATGCGGTCGCCCCGAAGCTGGAGCCGATGAACTATCCCTCGCTCCTCGGCATGGAGGAGCCGAGCATCCAGGCCTATCCGCCCGCAGCCGTCATCGCCGAGAAGCTCCAAGCCATGGTCGCGCTTGGCATGATCAACGGGCGCATGAAAGATTATCACGACCTCTGGGCCATTCCGAGAGCGCTCCACATACGACCAGCCGATCTCGACGCTGCCATCGCAGCGACGTTCGAACGCAGGAGGACGGCAATCCCGACCGAACGGCCGGAAGGATTGTCCCGCGCCTTCGTCGATGATGCGGCAAAGCAGCGCCAATGGCGAAACTATGCCGACTCTCTCGGGCTGCAGGTGGTCACGCTAGCCGAGGTGGTGGAGGCTGTCTGGGAACTGGTCGGTCCGTCATGCGTGCGACTGACCTCCACCAGCACCGAGGGCTGATCGACCGCGGCACCGTGCGCCGTCAAGCAGGTGCAAGGATGTGGTAGCTGCTGTCGCCGGCCCTGTAGAGAACGATCGTTGCCGATGCGACGTCGGTTTCGGACGCATAGCTGTCATCACACTCCAGATGAACCCACGTCCGCTATAGCCACCTCGCCATCCCAAAGTCGCCATTCCGTTTCCCACCCAGTTGTGAGCGCCAATCTCTCCCTAACGAATGACGACTTTCGGGCTTAGCAATCGGCTCGGCGAATGGCCGGGATGGGGCGCAGAAGCAGACACCGGTTTGGGACCGATCGGACGGCGGCTTTGGGCCGAGCGCGAACACTCTCCAGTCAACAACCGCGCCCTTCCAGCAGCCCTCGCAGATGCCGCTCCACTCCCACCGCCAGTGCGAAGGCTGGAGCACCCAGGACCAAGACGACCGCAGAAAAGGCCGCTACCATCGCCACCGGCGTCGACACGGCACCAGCTCCCAGCACCATTACCACCGCACAGCTTGCCAAATAGGCTACCCCGCATAGCCCAAGCGCGCGGATTACGGGGTGGGTGTAACGCGCCAGGTCTCTCTGCATCCGCTCCGCCAACGCTGACTGGTGCCGCCGCCATGCATCGCTCTTCTCAATCTTCATCATCACTCTCTCAACAGTTCGATCCAGGTGTGGACGTCGTCCATCGGAATCTCCTTCCCTTCCAGGAACGACCGGTACCAGCGCGCAACGATCGCGCCGCGTTTCTCGCTTTTCAGTCGGATGCCGGTCGCGCTCAGGTGACGTTCCAGCGCCGTCTCGAACCCTTCCAGCGCCGCCAGGTCGTGGCCCGGGCGCACCGCTTCGACCCCCAACAGGATCCAGTTCAGGTCCACGCCGAACTGGCGGTGCATGTCCACCAACGCCTCGACCGGGATCGAGCGCTTGCCTGTCTCGTAGCTCTGGTAGGCGCGCTGCGACATGCCAAGGGCCTGGGCCATCCGGGCCTGCGACAGGCCAAGCTCGTTGCGCGCGATTGCCATGCGCGCGCCGAGGCCGCCGAGGTAGGTATCCGGACGATTCACCATTCTTGACATCAATCAGCTTGCCATGACGCATGAACGCATATAGGCGCACGTTTGTGCGTCAGCGCCTGCTTTCCACCATCGAACCACGGCAAGGCACCGCATTCAATGCGTTTTCGTCCATTTTCAGGAAAGGAGAGGGGTTTGTCACAGGAAAAGCTGCTGTCGCCCAAGGAACTTGGCGCCCTTGTGGGGCTCAGCACGGCGCAGATTCGTGCCTTGATGAACGACGGGCGGCTCGAATTCGTCGAGATCACGCCCAAGACCCGCTTGCTGACCATGACTGGGTGGGAGCGATTTCAGAAGCGCGCCACCAAGCAGCGCGGTGCGGAGAGTAAGAGGGATGGTTCGGCGTCGGTTGTGAATTGATCAGGGAGAGTGCCATGTCCACGACCAACCTCAACATCAGCGTGATCGAAAAGCGCATGTTCAAGGAGACTGAGGCGGCCAGCTATGCAGGCCTGCCCGTCAAGCATTTCAAGATCGCCTGCCCGGTGCAGCCGATCCAGCTGCGCCAGGGCGTGCTGCTTTGGGACAAGCGCGACCTTGATCTCTGGATCGACGATGTGAAGACCGGCACGCAGGCCGCCACGCACGACGCCATTCTGGCGCGCTTGTGATGACGACTGTCCGCATCAAGGGCTTCAAGATCTTCAAGGATCGCCACGGTCGGATGCGCTGCTACCACCGCGAGACCGGCCAGAAGATCGACCTTGTGAAGGCCCCGCTTGGGTCGGCCGCCTTTTTCACCGAATGCGAGAAGATCACCGCCATTGCCGAGGCGAACAAGGCAAAGGCGCCGAAGGTCGGCACGCTGAGCGGGCTGATCCAATCTTACTACGAGACCGAGCATTTCAAGAACCTCGCGCCCGCGACACGGCGCGACTATCGGCAATGCGCCGATTTCCTGGAACCCATCCGCGAAATCCCCATCCACACCATCGACACGCCGCTGGTAGCGGGCATCCACGACAAAGCCGCGCAGAAGATCGGCTGGAGGCGTGCAAACATGCTGCGGACCTTCCTGAGCGAGGTCTTCCGCTTCGCCATTCCCAAAGGCCTGATCGCGGCCAACTTCGCCACTGGCGTGATCCCGAAGCCCCGCCCGGCCAAGCTCGCCTATGCCAACCGCCCTTGGGAGCCGGAGGAATGCGACATCGTCCTCGAACACGCGCCGCCACATGTGAGAGTGGTTCTGGCCGTGCTGATGAACACCGGCCTTGATCCATCCGACGCGCTGAACCTGCGGCGCGACCAGATCGATGGCGAAACCATCTGGGGCGTGCGGGGCAAGACCGGCGTCGAAGTTGCCATTCCCATCGGCCCGACGTTGCACACGGCCTTGAAGCAAGCACCGAAGCACGACGCGCCCGCATTGCTGACCAACTCACGCGGCGAGCAATGGACCTACAACGGCTTCTCCACAGTCTGGCACCGCTTCAAGACGGGGTTGGAGACCGAACGGATGATCCAACCCGGCCTTACCCTCAAGGGCCTGCGGCATACCGTGGCGACCACGCTGCGCGAGGCGGGACTGGACGAACGCCGCATCGCCGACCTTCTGGGGCAGAAAACCCTGTCGATGGCGCGGCACTATTCGCGCTCTGCCAACCTTGCGGCGAAGAACCGCGAGACCATGGCGACTCTCGAAACCGAGAACGCGCGGCGGGCGCGAACTGTCAAACCTTCCACCAAATGCGTCAAACCCGAACCGAAAGGGAAATCGGAATGAAAACAAAACCTAGCGATTTCAGGGATTTAAGTGGTGCCCAGAGCCGGAATCGAACCAGCGACACGCGGATTTTCAATCCGCTGCTCTACCAACTGAGCTATCTGGGCACCGGGGCGTTTCCGCTCGGGTGGCGCGTTCTTAGGCGAGTGTGCGGGGCCTGTCCAGAGGGAATTCGTGCAATCAGGGCCTCAGTGCACCGGCCCGTCGTCGGTAGGGGGGCGGGCAGCGGTTTCGTCCTCTTCGGGGTGGCCGGGGATCACGTAGCTGCCCGAAAGCCAGCGTCCGAGGTCGACGTCGGCGCAGCGCCGGGAACAGAACGGGCGGTACTTCGTGTCAGAGGGTTTGCGGCAGATCGGGCAGGTCACGTCGCGGCCCCCGTCAGCACCTCGGACAGGGGCAGCCGGTCGCGCTTGCGCTGGATCTCGTACATGCCAAGCGGCGTCCAGCCGGCAAGACTGGTTTCGGCCGCTTCGCCCTTGAAGGCGGCGCGCAGTTGCTGTTCCACCGCCGCCCGGTCGCGTTTCGGCATCGGCGCGAAGTCGACCACGATCTGCCCGCCAAGCCCGCGCAGGCGCAACTGCCGGGGCAGGTCGCGGGCGGCGGCGATACTGGCCTTGAGGCCGGCGGCGGGGCTGGTGTCGGCGCCGGTGTTGACATCCACCGCCACCAGCGCGCGGGTCGGTTCCACCACCATGGTCCAGCCGCCGTGCAGCTTCACCTCGGGCGGCAGCAGCGCGTCCACCAGCGCATCGACCCCGTGCCGTTCGAAGGCGCCCTCGTCCTCGTCCACCTCGTCGGGGGCGGGGTCGGTCCAGTCGCGCCAGGCCTCTTCGTGCGGCAGTGGCGCATCGACCAGAAGCTCGGGCTTGCCGGCCAGGTCGGCGGCGACAGCTTCGGCCAGTTCGCGCATGGCGGCGATGTCGCCGAGGATGGCGGCATCTTCCTCCGCCGCTGCGGCGGAGCGCAGGATCAGGCCGAAGTCGCAGCCATGCATCGCCCCTTCGGCAAGCACGCCAAGGCGGCTGCGCGTCTCCTCGTCCTTGATCCGGCGCGAGATGTTCAGCCCCGGCGCATCGGGCGTGACGATGGCAAGCCGGCTCTTGAACAGAAGGCGGGTGGAGACGGGCAGCGCCTTGCCCGCCTCGGCGTGGCCCGACACCTGGACCAGAACCGGCTGGCCGGGCGTGAGCCCCCGCGTCTCGCGAAGGAAGCCCTTCTGCCCTTCGGGGAGCTTGACGAAGACGCCGCCCTGCCCCTTCACGAGCCGGTCGAGCGTCCCGCGCAGTATCGCACCCGGTGCGGGCGGCGCATCCTCGGCCGGGGCGATGAGCAGATCCTCCAGCCGGCCGTCGACGACAAGTGCGGCCGCCTCGCGGCCCCGGTATTCGCCCAGAACGACCAATCGACCCTTCATGCATACTCTCCACATGTGGCGATGCCGGCGGCTTGCAGCAGCACGGCCGTTTCCGCGACCGGCAGGCCGACCACGCCGGTAAAGGAGCCCTGGATCCACGGGATCAGCGCGCCGAAGCGACCCTGGATACCATAGGCACCAGCCTTGCCCTGCCATTCGCCACTGGCGAGGTAGCCGTTCACCTCCGCGTTCGACAGCGCCTTGACCTTCACGACCGTCTCGACCACCCGTTCCCACAGGCGATCGCCACGGCGGACCGCGACAGCGGTGACGACGCGGTGGCGCCGTCCCGACAGCGCCCAGAGGAAGGCCGCCGCCTCACCCGCGTCGGCGGGCTTCCCAAGGATGCGGCGGCCCAGGGCCACGGTCGTGTCGGCGCAGAGCACCACCTCGTCCGCGCCACAGGGCAAGGCCTGCGCCTTTTCGCGCGCCATGCGCTCGCAATAGGGGCGCGGCAGTTCGCCCCTGGCCGGGGTTTCGTCGATGTCGGGGGCACGGATTTCGTCGGGCACAAGCCCGATCTGCGCCAGAAGCTCCTTCCGGCGCGGGCTGGCCGATCCCAGGATCAGCCGCACGTTACTTGAAGCGATAGTTGATGCGGCCCTTCGTCAGGTCGTAGGGCGTCATTTCCACCTGAACCCGGTCGCCGGCCAGAACGCGGATGCGGTTCTTGCGCATCTTTCCTGCCGTATGTGCGATGATCTCATGGCCGTTTTCCAGCTCGACCCTGAACGTCGCATTCGGCAGGAGTTCCTTCACGACGCCAGGAAATTCGAGCATTTCTTCCTTGGCCATGGTCACTCCTTGACAGATCGCCTGCCGTCTTCCGCAGGCGCGCCCTAAATGCGCCCCCAAGGGGGATTTTTCAAGCGCATTGTCAATCGCCGCTGACGATTATGACATTGCCGGCAGGCCCGGCCTGCTCCGGCCAGTGCCGGAGGTTCAAGACGCCGCCATCCGCGCGCACGTCCCGCACCGCCTGAAGCGAGACTTCCGCGATCACCCAGCCGGGTGCGCCCGGTGCCCCTTCGGCCAGGATGCCCTCGGGCGGGAAACCGCGGTCGGGGGGGCCGTAGATCGATGCGCGGCCGGTGTTCGCTTCCATCCCGGCGCACCAGGGGGCGGCCCCCACCACCGGCGCGTGGACCGCGATCAACTGGTTTTCCAGCGCGCGCGCCATCGCCCCGACACGGACGCGGGTGAACCCGGCAAGCGTTTCGGTCGCGGACGGAACCAGCAGGATTTCCGCCCCCGCCTCGGCCAGGCTGCGCGCCAGCAGGGGGAATTCGCTGTCATAGCAGATCGACACGCCGATCCGGCCCGGCGCGGTCTCGAACACCTTCACGTCACGGCCCGGCGCGATGTCCCAGTCCTCGCGCTCCCAGCGCGTCATCATCGCCTTGTCCTGATGGCCGAGGATACCGCCGGGACCGTAGAGCGTGGCGCGGTTGACAGGGCGCGCGGGGTGGACGGCGGGGTCGAAGACGGGACCGGAGGCGCCCAGGATGAAGACCCCATGCGCTGCCGCCAGCCGCACATGCAGCGCGTCGGCCGCCACCTTGTGGCGCGCGACCTCGTGCAGGCACCCCTCCTGATCGGCCGCGACCGCGTGCCCGCCAAGGCTCGCCAGTTCCATCGCCCCGTATTCCGGAAAGACCAGGACCTCCGCCCCCTGCCCTGCCGCATCGGCGACCCAGCGCGAGAGCTTCGCCTCGTAGCCGGACCAGTCGTCGAACCAGTCGAGCGGATAGGCGGCGGCGGCGATCTTCATTGATCCATCTCCCGATGCGGCATGCGCGGCCTAAAGGTCGCGCATCCAGAACTGCAACTGCTTCACGGTCTCGGCCGGCTCGCCCCGATCCTTCCAGGCGTATTCGGCCAACATGCCGGGCTGAGGCGCATAGCCACGCTTGCGCCAGAAGGCGTCGAGCGGGCGATAGTCTGCAGGCCTGAGCGGGTGGTCGGCGGGCCGAATCACCGAACAGAAGGCCGCGTGCCGGCGCCCGAGCGCGCGGGCCTGCGCCTCGCGCGCGTCGAAAAAGGCGTGGCCCAGTCCCCTGCCCCGGTATTCGGGCAGCAACACCGATTCCGCGCAATAGAAGATGTGGGTCAGATCCATCCCCCGCTCTGCGAAGGGGGCGCCGAAGTCGTCGGAATGTTCCTCCATCGGCGCGCCGGTCGAGGCGCCGATGAGCTTTGCCCCGTCGAAGGCGCCGACAAGGACCGCGCCGCCGCTGCCGCAATAGCGCGACAGGTAGCGGCGCTCATAATCCATGTCGCCGTCATAGAGGTAGGGCCAGTGCCGGAAGACGTCGATCCTGAGCCGCGCCACATCGTCAAGCGCGGCCTCGAAGGCCGCGCCGGTCAGCGTCAGGATCTCGATCGTCATTGACTGACCTGCCGGATCCAGTCCTGGAGGTTGTAGTAGGTCGTCACCCGGGTGATCTTGCCGTCCTTGAGCGTGAAGAACCCGCCGGCCGGCAGGACATAGGTTTGACCCCGCGCCTCGGGCAGGCCGGGATCGGTCTTCAGGTAAGTGCCGTTCACCGTGAACTCCGCCGCCCCGCGGGTGCCATCCTCGTTCGCGAAGACCACCATGTCGGTCAGAAGCTCCTTGTAGGTCTCGCTCATGTGCTTGCAGAATTCGGCAAAGGCCACCTTGCCCAGTCGCGTCGCGCCCTCGTTCACATGGTGGGCGAAGTCGTCGTGCAGCGTTGCGATCATCCCGTCGATGTCGCCCCGGTTGAAGGCGTCGTAATAGGCTTGAATGGTGGCGCGGCTCATCGGTTCTCTCTCGCTCCCCGGAGGTGTTGTCTGGCGGTCCCGGAAGGGACTAGCCGAGCCCCCGGGATGAGGCAAGACCGGGAGGGACGTGAAGCGGCGCGTTTGCGACCATCCCGCGCCGCACCCCTGGCCTGCATGGCGTCCACCCTGTGCGCGCGGGCCGAACCCGGCCCTCCGGCGGGTTCAGGGTGTGCAATCGTCGGTCGGCGGGCCGAAGCGCTGGATCATCCGGGCCCTGATCTGGTCGCGGGTCTGGCGATAGGCGGCCAGCTTGGTTTCCCGCGTCTCGCCGATGCCGGTCGGGTCCATGATCGGCCAGTATTCGACCTCGAGATGGAAGAACCGCGTCAGTTCCAGCGCCTGCCGCTGGCTGGCGGGCGACAACGCGATGACCAGATCGAAGCCCGACAGGTCGTCGCCCCATTGCTGCATCTCCTCGAAGCTGCGGGCGCGGTGACGCGCCAGTTCCACCCCGATTTCCTTGCAGACCGCGACGGCAAAGCCATCGACCTCCAGATCGTTCTTCACGCCCGCGGACTGGACATAGATCTTCCGCCCGTAGAGCTTCTTCATCAGCCCCTCGGCCATGGGGGAACGAACGGCGTTGTGGTCGCAGCAGAAGAGCACCGAGTGCGGCAGCCCGTTGCCCAAGATCACCCTCCGAAATGCAGGACGCAGATAAGGGTGAACAGGCGCCGCGCCGTGTCGACGTCGAGCTCGGCCTTGCCCTCGAGCCGCTCCATCAGGATGCGCGCGCCTTCGTTGTGGATGCCGCGCCGGGCCATGTCGATCGCCTCGATCTGGCTGGGCGGAAGGCGCTTGACCGCCTCGAAATAGCTTTCGCAGATCTGGAAATAATCCTTCACCACCTGCCGGAACGGGCCGAGCGACAGGTGGACCTCGCCCACCTTCTCGCCCGCTTCGGACTGGATGTCGAAGACCAGCCGCTTTTCCCGGATTGCAAGGCCCAGCCGGAACGGCCCGTCGGGCGCCGGCCCGTCACCGCGTGCCGGCAGGGCAAAGCTGTTGTCCTCGAGCAGGTCGAAGACCGCGACCTTGCGCTCCTGCTCCACCTCGGGCGTCGGTGCGGGCAGGCCGCTGTCGTCGATGTCGATCTGGCATATCCGGGTCATGCGATGCCTTTCCAACTGCGCCCCCGGTGATGCCCGACGCAACGACGTTGCGCAAGACCCCGTCAGCATCGGCGCAGGGCGTCGGGAACCGCCGGAGGGGGGCTTCAGGCAACCGGCGTGGCGGGGCCGATTGAGGATTGCCGGCCACTTCGGCAGGGTCTAACGTCCGGCGCGCAAGCCGCCCTCAGCCCGCAGGAAACCGGATGACTGCCATCGCACCAGCCATCGCCCTCACGTCCGCCTGTGCACTCATGCTCACCGGCCTCTCGCTCTCGGTCTCGATGCGCCGGCGGGCGCTCGGCGTCTCCTTCGGCGATGCGGGCGACGAAACCCTCAGACGGCGCATCCGCGCCCACGGCAACTTCATCGAATATGCCCCCATGGCCACGCTGACCGTCTGGGCCCTTGCGGCAGCCAACGTCGACACCGCTCTGGTCTGGCTTTTCACGCTGGCCTTCCTGGCATCACGCCTGCTGCACGCGGCAGGCATGCTGCTCGCAAGCGGCCCGGCGGCGCGGGCGGCCGCGATGGTCGTCCAGCACCTTGCCTTCGTCGCATCGGCGCTCGTCCTTGCGGGCGTGCTCCTCGGACTGATCTAGCGGTTCAGCCGGTCAAGCCGGGCACGCACCGACAGCCCGTGCGCCTGCAGGCTTTCCGATGTCGCCAGCCGCTCCGCCGCCGGGCCGATGGCGGCCAACGCCTGCGGCGTCATCTTCGCAAGCGTCGTGCGCTTGAGGAAATCCATCACCGATAGCCCGCTCGAAAACCGTGCCGACCGCGCAGTCGGCAGCACGTGGTTCGGCCCCCCCACATAGTCGCCGATCGCCTCCGGCGTCCAGTGGCCAAGGAAGATCGCCCCCGCATGCACGGTCTCGGCCGCCAGCGCCTCGGGGTCGGCCACGCACAACTCCAGATGTTCGGGCGCGATCCGGTTGGAAAGCGCCGCCGCCTCGGCCAGATCGCGCACCACTATCACCGCGCCGTAGTCGCGCCAGGACGCCCCGGCGATCGCGCGCCGCTCCAGCGTCTCCAGCCGCCTGTCGACCGCGGCCGCCACCGCCCGGCCGAAATCGGCGTCGTCGGTGACCAGGATCGACTGCGCGCTCTCGTCATGCTCGGCCTGGCTCAGCAGATCGAGCGCGATCCAGTCCGGGTCGTTGTCGCGATCCGCGATGACGAGGATCTCCGACGGTCCGGCGATCATGTCGATGCCCACCCGCCCGAAGACGCGCCGCTTGGCCGCCGCGACATAGGCGTTGCCCGGCCCGGTGATCTTGTCGACTGGCGCGATGGTCCCGGTCCCGTAGGCAAGCGCGGCGATCGCCTGCGCCCCCCCGATCCGGTAGACGGTGTCGACGCCCGCAAGCCGCGCCGCCATCAGGACCAGCGGGTTTACCGCGCCCCCCGGCGTCGGACAGGCGATGACCAGCCGCCCCACCCCCGCGACACGCGCCGGGATCGCGTTCATCAGGACGGAGGACGGATAGGAGGCAAGTCCGCCCGGCACATAAAGCCCCGCCGCCGACACCGGCCCCCAGCGCCAGCCAAGCTCGGCACCGGCCGCGTCGGTCCAGCGCGCGTCCGCAGGCATCTGGCGCTCGTGATAGGCGCGGATGCGCCCGGCGGCCAGTTCCAGTGCCGCGCGATCTTCCGCCCCGACCTTCGCGCATTCCGCCGCGATCTCCGCCTCCGAAAACGCGATCGTCGCGGGCGTCAGCTCCAGCCGGTCGAACCGGCGGGTCAGCTCGATCACCGCATCGTCGCCGCGCGCACGCACCTCGGCGATGATCGCGGCAACCGCGGCGTCCACATCGGGCGCATCCTCCCGCTTCATCGTCAGAAGCGCCGCGAATGCAGCCTCGAAACCGTCATCGCAGCTGTTCAGGAAATGGGGCATGGGTGCTCTCCTCGACTGCCGCCCCCATAGCGAAGCGCGCGCGCCGCCTCAAGCACTCCGCGCATCATCCGCCCCCCGAAAGCTCATCCCCGAACGCCCTTCCCGCGGCGCCTCCTTCAGTCTGGCGGAAATACTCCGGGGGGTCCGGGGGGCAGCGCCCCCCGGCCGGGGGGGCCCCCCCCCCCCCCCGCGTCCGTTCGGCGGCTGCAGGCAGTCCCGCGCCCGGACCGGACGCCGCTCACACCTCATCGCCATGCCCC
>NZ_JAOCQF010000019.1 GCF_025380365.1 Albidovulum sediminis | reverse complement strand
GCGCGCCAGGTGGGCGTTCCGGCGCTGGTGGTCTACATGAACAAGATCGACCTTGTCGACGACGAGGAGCTGATCGAGCTTGTGGAGATGGAGCTTCGGGAGCTTCTGTCGTCCTACGACTTCCCGGGCGACGACATTCCGATCATCAAGGGTTCGGCGCACCAGGCGCTGATCGGCGAGCGTCCGGAGATCGGCGAGTCGTCGATCCGCGCGCTGATGGAGGCTGTGGACACCTACATCCCGACGCCGGACCGTCCGATCGACCAGCCGTTCCTGATGCCGATCGAGGACGTGTTCTCGATCTCGGGCCGGGGCACGGTGGTGACGGGCCGGGTTGAGCGGGGCGTGATCAACGTCGGCGACGAGGTGGAGATTGTCGGCATCCGTGCGACGCAGAAGTCGACCTGCACGGGCGTCGAGATGTTCCGCAAGCTTCTGGACCGCGGCGAGGCGGGCGACAACGTCGGCGTTCTTCTGCGCGGCATCGACCGTGACGGGGTGGAGCGCGGGCAGGTCCTGTGCAAGCCGAAGTCGGTGAACCCGCACACGGAGTTCGAGGCGGAGGCCTACATCCTGACGAAGGAAGAGGGCGGGCGGCACACGCCGTTCTTCGCCAACTACCGTCCGCAGTTCTACTTCCGCACGACGGACGTGACCGGGACGGTGAAGCTTCCCGAGGGCACCGAGATGGTGATGCCGGGCGACAACCTGAAGTTCACGGTGGAACTGATCGCGCCGATCGCGATGGAGGAAAAACTCCGCTTCGCCATCCGCGAAGGCGGCCGCACCGTCGGCGCAGGCGTCGTCTCCAAGATCCTCAAGTAA
>NZ_JAOCQF010000018.1 GCF_025380365.1 Albidovulum sediminis | reverse complement strand
TTCTTCGATACCACGGCCTGATCCCTTCAATCTGTGAAACTCGGTCAGACCGTGACACACAAATTGAGGATGACCCCTTTTAAGGGCTACGCGACACACGGCTAAACTTCCGTTTCGTCATATCCACTCTCCAGTTCCTTGGTCCCGATTTTATCTTTGTTTCCAAGAAACCGGCAGCAGCTCACAATGGCCTCACGCCCCACGAATACATCTGCAAGATCTGGACTTCAGAGCCAGACAGTTTCATCGTCAATCCGATCCACCAGACGCCGGGACTGACCTCCTAAGGTAATGAGAAGATGCGGGAGGATGATGCACTTGAGAACCCACACTACAGTCCACCACATCATACGGTCCAGTTTTGGCCGCTTGACGCGGGCCGAGCAGCAGCTGGCAAATGCGCTGACCTCGCACTATCCGATGTCGGCGCTGGGATCTATCACCACCATCGCGGAGCAGGCCGGCGTTTCGACCCCGACGGTCGTTCGCATGGTGCGCAAGCTTGGCTTTAAGGGCTTTCCGGATTTCCAAGCGCATATCCACGAAGAGCTGGAAAGCACCCTATCCAACCCTATTGCAAAGCACGATCGCTGGGCCAACGATGCGCCGGACGCCCACATCCTCAATCGCTTCGCCGAAGCGACGATCGCCAACTTCCGTGAAACGCTGTCGGGCATCAGGACGAGCGATTTCGACCGCGCGCGAGACCTGCTCGGGGACCAGCACAATCAAGTTTATATCGTCGGCGGTCGCATCACGAAGGTAACCGGCCGGTTGTTACCGCGGTGATTGGGCCTTGATACGGGCGACGAGTTCTGTGCCGTTGACGAAGTCGTCGA
>NZ_JAOCQF010000017.1 GCF_025380365.1 Albidovulum sediminis | reverse complement strand
TGGTCGAGCTTGCCCCAGATAAGGCGGTGATCGTTGAAGTCGGTCCCGCCGGTGAGGGCCACCTTGGGGCCTGCTGGCAACATCACCTCGGCTTCGGTGCGACGCTTGGCGGCGAGGAAATCGCGGCTGTCGATCAGCGCGGCGGTCAGGTGCTGATGGTTCACCATCGAGCCGGTGCGGGGCCGCCAGGTCGAGCCCGTGTGATGCCAGAACTCGGTGGCGGCGTGGTCGCGCATCATGTCCATGCAGTTCCGCCGTTCGGTCAGGGTCATGCCTTCCGCCACCAGGCGCTCAAGCTCGGTGGATTTCACCTCGGAGCCGTCCTGCTCACGCTGGAGGCGGCGCTGACCCTGCTCGTTGTCATCGAGATTGCGCTCGATCCGGGCGGTGGCGCGGTGGAAGAGATTGACCTGGCCCCAGAGCACTTCTTCGAGGTCGGGTTCCATCCTTGTGTCGGCGAGGCTCGCGACGAGGGCGTCGAAGATATCGGCGACGGCACCCCGGAGGCGGTCGGCATCCGGCATCGGGCGCGGATCGGGCTCGTCTTCGAAGGGGCGGTAGCCGTAGAGCTGCAACTCTTCCAGCGCATGGGCGGTCTGAGAGGCGGTGTGGGTGGGCTCATAGCTGTCGTCGCGGGTCTGGAAGTTCATCTCTGTCTTGCCTCCGGGCTCTTGGCGGTCCGCGCGTTCTCCCGCGCGGCCTTCATGGGCTCGCGAAAGCCGTCACTGGGGACGACCCTTCACCCGCGCCTTCGCGGGCCGGAACGCATGTGGAGGAGGACGGGGGGCGGCTGATTTGTCTCGCGATGCAAAGGCGGGGCTTGCCCCCGCCGGCGGAAATCAGTTGCCCCCCGTCCTTGAAGGGGCGGCACCTTTGACGGCCGCCTGCCCATCTCTTGAAGGCCGTGCGGGGAATGCGGGGATCGACTGCCCATGAGAGAGGCAAAAGATGAAGATCCAGACCCGGGACAGGGAGATGCCCCCTGCCCCACTGTCGTGAGACTTCCCCTTGCGCTTGACGAGTTGCCTCAACGCTCCAGGCGCTCGCGATCCTCGGGACCGATCTGCTTTGCCAGATACTGACGCAGCACCTCTGGCCCGTCCGCTGTGAGATCGTCGTTGAAATCCCCGAGCCTTGGTTCCAGCACCCGAACGGCAATCCCGGCCTCGCTGGCTCTGATGGTCAATCTCTCCGCCGCGCGT
>NZ_JAOCQF010000016.1 GCF_025380365.1 Albidovulum sediminis | reverse complement strand
GGGGTCATCCTCAATTTGTGTGTCACGGTCTGACCGAGTTTCACAGATTGAAGGGATCAGGCCGTGGTATCGAAGAAGCATTGGGCTCCAACCGCCAGCGTCGAGGTTGGTGAGGTCCGCCAGTCTGAGACGGGTGCATGGGTCGTATCTGGCAGACTGGCTCCGAATGGCACCTGCCCTGAGTGCGGGACGTCCTCAAGACAACGACATGGTTGGCGGCGCCGGCGGATCGAGGATTTTCCTGCTCAGGGCCAAGCGGTTTGGATCGAGCTCAGGGTTTGTCGATGGCGATGTTTGAACTCGGATTGCCGCCGCCGCACGTTCTCCGATCGCGAGGGGGCGGTGGCGACCCCTTATGCGCGCCGGACGTCGCGACAGGCACAACTCTTAGGCCATATGGCGCACGCCGCTGGCGGCACCCCAGCTGAACGGCTCTTGCGGCGACTGGGTATCCGGGTCAGTGACGATACTATTCTCCGACAGTTGCTACGCGCAGCTCAAGTTGTTCCACCACGCGCACGGATCATCGGGATCGATGATTGGAGTTGGCGAAAGTCGCAGAACTACGGGACGATCATCATCGACCTCGAGCGTCGCGCTGTCATCGATGTTCTCGAAGATCGTGATGTCGTCACATGCACCGACTGGCTAAGGCGTCATCCTGAGGTGGAAGTCATAAGCCGGGATCGCTGCGGTCTCTACGCCCAAGCCGCCCGACAAGGAGCGCCGCAGGCGGAACAGGTCGCCGACCGGTTTCATATCGTGCAGAACCTTCGCATGGCAATCGAGGAGCAAATGAACCTGCACGGTCGTGCAACTGGAAGGGCCTTGCTCTCCGATGCAGACAACATCAGCACAGCTCAGAACCTTCTGAAATCACGTCTTGCCCATCGCAAATCCCGAGAAGAGATTTTCAAGACCATTTCGGTACTTAGGCAGCAAGGGCTGACGTGCAGCGAGATCGGACGGCGAACGGGGTTTCCCCGGCGTAGCGTCGCGAAATGGCTGCAGTTCGAAACGCCACCTGACCGAAAGCGCGCCGTCCTCAAGCGCTCCTCCGCATGGTATTTTGAAGAGTACCTGAAGCAACGCTGGGAGAACGGTATTCGCAGCGGCAATGCGCTGCTCCCTTTGATCCAAGAACGTGGTTATGAGGGCAGCCTGTCAAACTTGCAGCGGCTCTTGGCCGGATGGCGCAGAGCCGAAAAAGAGAAACAGGAGGGACCCATCAAGGAAGATCAGGTCCTTGCACCGGTCCGGGACCCGGAAACGGGGCACGCGATTTCCCCGGTTATCGCGGCCGCACTCTGCATCAAACCAAGAGGAAGATTTACCTTGGAGCAGGCGAGAAAAGTCGAAGTTCTCAAGGAAGGCTCGCCTGCCTTCACAACAATGCGGCGCCTCGCCATGCGTTTCAATGGCATCTTGCGTGGTCGAAAAGCAGACCCGCTGCCCGCCTGGATCGACGATGCGATCGAAACGGACCTAGCGCCCATCGTGCGGTTCGCCCGAACCTTGAACAGAGACATTGATGCGGTCAGGAATGCGATCGAAATGGAGTGGAGCAATGGTCAAGCCGAAGGCCAGATCAACCGATTGAAGACCTTGAAGCGCGCGATGTATGGGCGAGCCGGCCCGAACTTGCTCAGGGCCCGAATGCTCCCTCTGCACCACACAAATTGAGGATGACCC
>NZ_JAOCQF010000015.1 GCF_025380365.1 Albidovulum sediminis | reverse complement strand
GATTGAGGGGGTATTGCAGCAAATAGTCTGCCGACATCCGCCCGCTGCGGCGAAAGAAGACATAACGAACCAAGTCGCCGGTCTTGTCATCCCGGATCGGGCGGTCGTTGGCTTCGAGCCGACGCTGGATGACTTCGCGCAATACCGTTGCGGCGTCGTCATGCAAAGGCACAAGGCGTTCCCGCATAGTCTTTCCAGCGGGTATCCGCAGTCTGAAGGTCCCGTCGGGATACTGATCCAGGCAGTCCAAGCGGAGTCGAATGACCTCTCCCCGCCGTGCGCCAGACCAGCGGGCGATCAGCAGCGCCGCCTTCTGAAATTCACACTCGAGGCTCGGCAGCTGCGCCATAAGGCGCGACAGCTGGTCCTCGGGAATAAACCTTGGCACGCGATGTGCCAACTTCGGCAGATCGTTCGGATCAAGAATGGGTCGGGTCGGAAAATTGGGCCAGTCCCATGCTGCGCCATCAGACAGGAACTTGGCAACTGTGCCCGCCCTTGCTCGACGAGCATTTATGGACAGCGGCGCGCCGGTGCGTGGTGCAATGTCGAACTGAAGGTGGCGAAGGTAGTCGTTGAAGAGCTCCGGATTGATGTCAGCAAAGTTCAAAATGCTGGGCTGTCGCGTAGACAAGTAAGTCACAAAATGCCTCATCGAAACGGCCATGTGATCTACCGTCGGGCGAGCAAGACTGACCCGCTTCCTCTCAAGCCAGCGGTTTGCCAATTCCTGCAGGTCTGGCCTCGGCGAAGCGATCGGCTTGCGTTTGTCCTGGATAATCTGAGGCCGGATGACATCGTTCCCGTTTTGGAAGAGGAGCAGCTGCAGAACGCGGGTTTTGACCCGCCAGCTGCGCTGAAAGCCTGCCGGGAAGTCTTCTTTCTCGTTTCGGAAGATATGAGTGTCGTGCCGTGCGGCGAAGGCGTCGACACCTGCGATCATTTCGTCAAGGTGATGTTGGCGAAGATCGCCAAAAGAGCGGACACCCGTGTGCATCGCAAGACGTGGCAAAACCACGCGGAGCGCTGCTTGCACGCCGGTTGCGGAATAGCCAATCTTCGCACTGTCCGCGACCAGTGCGTCGAGCCCTTCATAGGCGTTCAATGGCTCCATGGTCTCCGCCACGCGCATGTTTCCGACTGCGAACAGGAAATCGTAGTCCAACCGGATTCGGTCGGTCATGGCTGCGTAATAGAGATAGCTGCGTGCCCGAAAGCTGACCGGATAAGTCGGATGGGCCTGCTTGTCACCATTTAGGCAGCCAATTCTGATCGGCAGGGGGGCAGCGAACCAATCCCTGATATCCGGCCAACTCTCAATGAACATGGATCGGTATATCAACCGTTTGCGGCGAAAACTTTCAGCCATCGGGATGCGCGCCAGAAATGCCGCATAGTCAGCTTCGTCTGCGTGCTCAAATATGACAGGGCGGTCGACGGCCGATTTTGACGATACATGGGTCACAGAGCCTCTCCGTCCGTTGTTTGCGAAGGACGGTCCAGCCCTAAGGCGTGTCGATACTCTGCGACCACCACGGCGTCGGAAACCCTTGTGTAAATTCTTGTCGATTCCGGCGAGGCATGACCCAATCGCTTCTGTAATGTCAGTTCTCGCATCCCTGCCTCCCACATGCGCGTCGCATGGGTGTGGCGAAGGGCGTGCGGGGTCATCCACGGCTCTCGGATCTCGGCGCGATCACATGCGCGAGCAAAAAGTCGCGCCAGCGCAGAATAAGACAGCGGTTCTTGACGGTTTACGCCTGTGCCGCCGACCAGGAACACGAAAGGAACGTCAGCATCACCCGGTCGTTCGTGCATGACGTATGTGTTCAGGGTTTCCAGTGTCTCGCCATCATGCAAATCGACTACGCGCTCGACGCGGGACTTCGATCGTGCGCCCTTTGGATGATCATCGCGGCAGCGCACAAAGATGCGTCTGCGCCCGTAGCCTATATCGGCGAGATGCAACCCGAGAACTTCTCCGGGGCGCAGGCCTCCGTTCAGCATCAGCAATACCAGGCTGCGATCGCGGAGATTGCGCGTGGCGGCCAATAAACCTTCGACCTGTTGCTGATTCATCGGTCTTGGAAGCCGTTGCATGGTCTTCAGGCGCAATTCTCTGACCTCAGACCTCTGCCGTGAAATCCCAGTCAGAAACGGCCTATGCCTGTCGCTCACCCGCCAAGACGTTTGATCTTGCTTCTTCGCGATCGGGTTTGCCCCGCTGAACGCTCCGGTGAAAATCGCCCAGCGATAGAAGGCGTCGACCGCCACGAGGATGCGATTGATCGTTGCGGCTGAAAGGCCCTGCCGAACGGCAGCCCCCTCGCTCACCACCAGTCTGATCGAAGTATCCCGGCGCTTGCGGTTGGCGTTTACCGACCGGAGGTACTCGAGGAATGCGGCCGAGAGTTCGGGGGAGAAGGAGGTCCAGTGAATTCCTTGGGTTGAGAGAAAGGTCCAGAGATGAATGACGTCGCGTGCATAGGCGAGGGCGGTGTTCGGCGAATACGCCTTCGCCCCCAGATAGCCGACAAAACTGCAAATCGGGTCGACTGCGTTGCCGTCCATATCTGTCACAAGAATGGTCGCGCCACCGTCGGCGCTTCTCAGTTTAAACATCTGCGCCTCGGTGATTTTGCGGGTCGTGGCAGCCAGCATAGGGCAAAACGCCACCGTCGGCATGCTGTCCACATAATCGAC
>NZ_JAOCQF010000014.1 GCF_025380365.1 Albidovulum sediminis | reverse complement strand
GTAACCGGCCGATTGTTACCGCCTGCCTTGGGTCGGGCTGATGGCCTAAGAGACGTGCATAGCGACGTCGTTAATGACGTCTCTCATGCGCGGAGGGGTTATGCGGGGCGAAATTCTGGGGATTGAACGGCGTCGCCGCTGGGATGATGACGAAAAGCTGGCGATGGTGAGTGCAGTCGGTGTGGGCGGTGCGACGGTGACGCAGGTCGCGCAGCGCCACGATGTGACCCGGCAACAGATTTATGCCTGGCGTCATGAGCTGAAGCGGAAAGGCCTCTGGTCCCCGGACGCAGGGGCGCTGTTTCTGCCAGTTGACGTGCCATCCGTTCCGGATCTGCCCGCCGTGACCAATCCTGCGCCTGCTGTCTGGATCGAGCTTCGTCTGGCGAAGGGGCGCATGCTGCGGTTCGAGAGTGCCATTGACGACACGGCGCTGACGCGATTGATCCGCGCGGTGGATGGCGCATGATCGGGCCGGGCACCGGTGTTCGGGTCTATCTTGCCTGCGGCGCGACTGACATGCGCAAGGGAATCGCAGGTCTGGCGGCGCTGGCGCAGGATGTGCTGCGCCAGAAGCCGACGGGCGGCGCGGTGTTTGCGTTTCGGGGTCGCAAAGGCGACCGGTTAAAGCTTCTCTATTGGGATGGCCAGGGATTTTGCCTGTATTACAAGGTGCTCCAGCGCGGGCGTTTTCCTTGGCCCAACACTTCCTCCGGGGCTACGCGCCTGACCTCGGCGCAGCTGGCCATGCTCTGGGAAGGGATCGACTGGCGCAGGCCGGATTGGGGCGCACCACCGGCAAGGGTGGGATGATTTATCTACCTGAAATGCCTTGTTTTTATGGCATGTTCTGCTGATTTATGGTAGTCAGCGGCATGTCGAGTGATGCCGCAATCCTGCCCGAAGACCCCGCGCTTTTGAAGGCGATGATCGCTTCCCTTCAGGCAGAGAATGCGCGGATGTCGGCGACAATCCGGGCCCACGATCAGTTGATCCAGACCCTGCGGCTGCGCATCGCAAAACTGAAGAAGCAGGCTTTCGGCAAATCCTCGGAGAAGGTCGAGCGCGAGATTGAACAGTTGGAACTCGCGCTGGAAGACCTGCTGATCGCAACGGCTGAGAGCACCACTGCTTCTGCGGAGGCTACCGACGGTGATGCGCCTGCATCCGCCAACGATGAGACCGCTGAACGCAAATCCCGCCGTCGTCCCCGTGTGTCTGACACCACGCCGCGCGAGCGCCGCGAGCTTGACCCCGGGACCTGCTGTCCGGATTGCGGTGGCGACCTGCGTCTTGTGGGCGAAGATGTCAGCGAGATGCTCGATCTGGTCGCGGCGCAACTCAAGGTCTTGCAGATCGCACGGCTTAAGAAGTCCTGCCGCCGCTGCGAGCGTATGGTGCAGGAACCCGCACCCAGCAGACCCATCCCTGGCAGCATGGCAAGCGCTGCGCTGTTGGCCTTCATTCTGGTCTCGAAGTTCGACGATCATATCCCGCTCTATCGCCAGAACGAAATCTTCGCGCGCATGGGCGCGGATATTCCCGACAGCACGCTGGTCGACTGGTGCGGGCGCGCGATGAAGGTGCTGGCCCCGCTGATCGAGAGGATCGAGGCAGATGTCATGGCCAGTGATCTGCTCCACGCCGACGACACCCCGATCCGCGTTCTGGACAAATCCTTGCGTGACAGGGGCCTGGGCAAGGGCGTGAAGAAGGGTCGGATCTGGGCCTATGTTCGCGACCAGCGGCCTTGGGCGGGTGCCTCGCCCCCGAGCGCGGTCTACACTTTTGCGCCGGATTGGAAAGAAGAACACGTCCATCACCATCTGGCCAAGACCCGCGGCATCCTGCAAGCTGATGCCTACAAGGGCTATGCCAAGCTCTATGCTCCGGACGCTGATGGAACGCCCCGGCTGCGTGAGGCGGCGTGTTGGGCGCACCTGCGGCGTGATTTCCACGATGAGTGGAGCAAAACCAAATCTACCATCGCCCGCGAGGCGCTGGACCGTATCGGTGCGATCTATGATATCGAGCGCGAAATCACCGGTCAGTCCGCCGACATCCGCCTTGCGGCTCGCCAGAAACACAGCGCCCCGAAGGTCGATGCCTTCTTCGCCTGGGCCGAGAGCCAGCTGGCACTGATCCCCGGCAAGGGTGATCTGGCCAAGGCCTTCCGCTATGGGCTCAGCCGACGCGCCGCATTCAGCCTGTTCCTCGAAGACGGGCGGGTTGCCATTGATAACAATCCGGCCGAGCGCGCCCTCAGACCTATTGGAATCGGAAGAAAGAATTGGCTATTCGCCGGGGCAGATACCGGTGCGGAGACCCTCGCGCGTGCCATGACCATCGTTGAGACTGCCAAGATGAACGGCCTCGATCCGCAGGCCTATCTGGCTGACATTCTGACCCGCATCCACGATCACAAGATCAATCGCCTCGATGAGTTGCTGCCATGGAATTGGTCGCCCCGCGCAGTTCTAAATGCTGAGGCTGCCTGATGGCCGCCATCACCCACATCTGCTCCCTCGAATACGCCGCCAAAATGATGGACGAAGATCTGGAGCTTCTCGAAGCCATCGTCTGCAATGACGATAACCTGACCTATGGCTCGATCATCACCGTCCAAACTGGGCCGGAGGAGGCCATCACCGCACTGACCGACTACGGCATCGAGGAACTGACAGACATGCTCAGGGATGCCCGCATAACAAGCGAAAGATGGCACGAATTCCTCGACGACTTCGTCAACGGCACAGAACTCGTCGCCCGTATCAAGGCCCAATCACCGCGGTAACAACCGGCCGGTTAC
>NZ_JAOCQF010000013.1:2500-5580 GCF_025380365.1 Albidovulum sediminis | reverse complement strand
CAGTTCTTTTCTAGGTTTGGCGGTGACCTACTCTCCCACGTCTTGAGACGCAGTACCATTGGCGCTGCGGCACTTAACTTCCGAGTTCGGGAAGGGATCGGGTGTTTTGCCTGGGCTATGACCACCAAACCGAGGAAAGAACTGGAAACAATCGTGTCCGAGTTTAGTTGTGCTTATGATCTGGTCTTGCTGTTACTGGAACAAATCAAGCCAATCGGGCAATTAGTACCGGTCAACTGAGCGCATTGCTGCGCGTACATCTCCGGCCTATCGACGTGGTGGTCTTC
The DNA here is from genome assembly GCF_025380365.1 of Albidovulum sediminis. Taxonomy (GTDB): domain Bacteria; phylum Pseudomonadota; class Alphaproteobacteria; order Rhodobacterales; family Rhodobacteraceae; genus Albidovulum; species Albidovulum sediminis. Next base: position 5,293 of record NZ_JAOCQF010000013.1, on the reverse strand, counting down.
CACGGCCCTCAAGGGAGACCTAGTTTTGAAGGGGGCTTCCCGCTTAGATGCCTTCAGCGGTTATCCTGTCCGCTCATAGCTACCCAGCACTGCCGTTGGCACGACAACTGGTCCACCAGTGGAGCGTTCACCCCGGTCCTCTCGTACTAGGGGCAAGTCTTCTCAAGTCTCCTACACCCACGGCAGATAGGGACCGAACTGTCTCACGACGTTCTAAACCCAGCTCACGTACCTCTTTAAATGGCGAACAGCCATACCCTTGGGACCTGCTCCAGCCCCAGGATGAGATGAGCCGACATCGAGGTGCCAAACGATGCCGTCGATATGGACTCTTGGGCATCATCAGCCTGTTATCCCCAGCGTACCTTTTATCCGTTGAGCGATGGCCCTCCCACTTGGGACCACCGGATCACTATGGCCGTCTTTCGACTCTGCTCGACTTGTCAGTCTCGCAGTCAGGCTGGCTTCTGCCATTGCACTCAACGAGCGATTTCCGACCGCTCTGAGCCAACCATCGCGCGCCTCCGTTACTCTTTGGGAGGCGACCGCCCCAGTCAAACTACCCACCACGCAGGGTCCCGGACCCGGATAACGGGCCGCGGTTAGACATCAAGAGTGCGAAGGGTGGTATCTCAAGGGAGGCTCCACGGGAACTGGCGTCCCCGCTTCGAAGCCTACCACCTATCCTGCACATCACAATCCTGATGCCAGTGCGAAGCTATAGTAAAGGTGCATGGGGTCTTTCCGTCTAACCGCGGGTAGTGTGCATCTTGACACACAGTTCAATTTCGCTGAGTCCACATTTGAGACAGCGGGGAAGTCGTTACGCCATTCGTGCAGGTCGGAACTTACCCGACAAGGAATTTCGCTACCTTAGGACCGTTATAGTTACGGCCGCCGTTTACTGGGGCTTCAATTCGGAGCTTGCACCCCTCCTTTTAACCTTCCAGCACCGGGCAGGCGTCAGACTGTATACGTCGCCTTGCGGCTTCGCACAGCCCTGTGTTTTTAGTAAACAGTCGCCACCCCCTGGTTTGTGCCCCCCGCCGATGCTTGCGCACCAACGGGGCCTCCTTCTCGCGAACTTACGGAGGTATTTTGCCGAGTTCCTTAAATGTGGTTCTCTCAAGCGCCTTGGTATTCTCTACCAGTCCACCTGTGTCGGTTTCGGGTACGGTCTGATGGAGGGCTATTTCCAGGGACCTGTAGGCTGCCCACCCAATCCGATAAGGGCAGACAACGGTTCAGATCCGTCACTTCCTCCTGGCCCAGGAATATTAACCTGGTTCCCATCGACTACGCCTTTCGGCCTCGCCTTAGGGGCCGGCTCACCCTGCTCAGATTAACTTTAAGCAGGAACCCTTGGACTTTCGGCGACAGGGTCTCTCACCCTGTTTGTCGCTACTCATGTCAACATTCTCGCTTCCGATCACTCCACCGGATGCCTCACGGCCCGGCTTCACAGTCAGCACCTCTCCGACCATGACCTTCCTTGCGGAAGGCTAAAGTCGGACGGTGCCATATCACGGAACGCTCCGCTACCACGCAGATTGCTCTGCATCCTAAGCTTCGGCTCGTGGCTTGAGCCCCGTTACATCTTCGCCGCAGGATCTCTTGACTAGACCAGTGAGCTGTTACGCTATCTTTAAAGGATGGCTGCTTCTAAGCCAACCTCCTGGTTGTTTTGGAAATCCCACATGCTTTCCCACTTAGCCACGAATTAGGGGCCTTAGCTGTAGGTCAGGGTTGTTTCCCTCTTCACGACGGACGTTAGCACCCGCCGTGTGTCTCCCGGATAGTCCTTCTCGGTATTCGGAGTTTACTTAGGCTCAGTAAGTCTGTGGGACCCCATCACCCATGTAGTGCTCTACCCCCGAGAGGATACGTCCGAGGCGCTACCTAAATAGCTTTCGCGGAGAACCAGCTATCTCCAGATTTGATTGGCCTTTCACCCCTAGGCACAAGTCATCCCGACCTTTTTCAACAGGTGTGGGTTCGGACCTCCAGTTGGTGTTACCCAACCTTCATCCTGCTCATGCCTAGATCATCTGGTTTCGGGTCTGATCCCACGAACTCATGCGCCCTTTTAAGACTCGCTTTCGCTGCGCCTACACCTATCGGCTTAAGCTTGCTCGTGAGACCAAGTCGTTGACCCATTATACAAAAGGTACGCCGTCAGGGCTCAAGGCCCCTCCGACTGCTTGTAGGCGTCCGGTTTCAGAAACTGTTTCACTCCCCTCGTCGGGGTGCTTTTCACCTTTCCCTCACGGTACTGGTTCGCTATCGGTCAGCAAGGAGTACTTAGCCTTCGGGGGTGGTCCCCCGATCTTCAGACAGGATTTCACGTGTCCCGCCCTACTTGATACGTCCCATCGAGCTTCGCATACGGGGCTGTCACCCGCTCTGGCTGATCTTTCCAGATCATTCTGCTCACTCTCAAGGCTCGGCTGGTCCGCGTTCGCTCGCCACTACTAACGGAGTCTCTATTGATTTCCTTTCCTCCGGGTACTTAGATGTTTCAGTTCCCCGGGTTCGCTCTTAAACCCCTATGGATTCAGGGTAAAAGTACCTGTCTCAGCCCGTTATTGGCTACCGAAGTAACAATAACAAACTGTCAGGTGGGTTTCCCCATTCGGAGATCCATGGATCAAAGCCCGTTCTCGGCTCCCCATGGCTTATCGCAGAGTACCACGTCCTTCATCGCCTCTTGCTGCCAAGGCATCCACCAAACGCCCTTCTCGCGCTTGATTTGATCCAGAAAGAGCAAGGCCCAGATCGCGCAGGCGATCAAGA
>NZ_JAOCQF010000012.1 GCF_025380365.1 Albidovulum sediminis | reverse complement strand
CGATGTATGGGCGAGCCGGCCCGAACTTGCTCAGGGCCCGAATGCTCCCTCTGCACCACACAAATTGAGGATGACCCGATTTAAAGGCAACGCGACATCTGCGTTGAGAATCGTGTTCAAAGGTTCCACCGAAGTCTCCAAAAGTTCCATCGAAGTCTCCAAATTATGAAGGTAATCCTTCAGAAAATTCGGTTTGTCAAATCGTTTCTGAATAGATTTATTCAATCATCCAATGCGTAGCGCGAGACGTGGTAAGTGTTAGTAACTGTATTTCTCAGGCGGTCTGATTGGTCCATTTCGGATGAGATTTGCAAAGTGCTCTTCCCCGGAAAAATCGAGCATCCGGCGGTCCAAGGTTGGGGAGCAGCGCAAATAGAACCGGACTCCAGTTGCCGCTGGATGAAAGTTCAGGGGCAGGTCACCGATCCCAATCGAGATGGTGCGGATCAAGTACCTCAACAATTTGGTTGAGCAGGACCATCGCTTCATCAAGCGCAGGGTAAGACCCATGTTGGGCTTCAAGAGCTTCACGTCAGCCGCTTCGATCACAGCAGGGATCGAGATCGTGAACATGATCCGCAAAGGTCAGTTCAGGCCCGAGCTGCGGCCGTTTCAGCAGTTCTGCCAGTTGGCTGCCTGAAGCCGAGGAAGTCAGTGGTGCCTTTTGCCACGCCGGACGGTTTGCGACAGAACCGGCGCCTACAGCATCAGAGCCCTCGCGCAATGATTAGCGCTCAACCTACCTGCGGCGGCAGTCACGTTTTTTGCAAATGCACCTGAGTCAGCCGTACGTTTTCCTCGGCCGCCTGGGCGGCCGCCTCGCCGTCGCCACGTGCGATGGCCTCCGCTATCGCTCGGTGCAGCGGTAGGCCCTCACGGAAGGCACCTGGGGCCGACGTGGTTACCGCGATCTGCTGGCGCATAATATGGCCGATCATGTTGCCGACATTGATCAGCATCCGGTTCCGCGAGGCACGGAAAATCGCCATGTGGAACTGGAAGTCGACCTTCTGGGCCCGCTCGTCCGAGGCACCATCCATGATTCGCTCACTCTCGTCCTGCAGCCGACCGCAGAGTGAACTAATTTCGCGGCGCTCCTCCTCAGTGGCGTTCAGCGCTGCGGCATGAGCAGCGGCGGGTTCGACGGTCATCCGGAACTCCAAGAACTCCCGCAGGTAGTCGGTCCGCGATCTGTGCTCCCAAAGCCAGTCTAGGACATCAGTGTCCATCAAGTTCCAGTTGATTTCAGGCTGGACGCGCATGCCGACCTTGGGCTGGGCCGAGACCAGCCCCTTGTCGCCGAGCACGCGCAGCACCTCCCGCAGAACGCCACGGCTTGCGCCAAGCTGCTCGCAGAGCTTCGCCTCGCGCGGAATCACCCCTTCCACGCCGAAGTGTCCCGAAACAATCTGCCGCCCCAGCTTGTCGAGCGTATAGGCAAAGACCGAGGGCCTACGAGTTGAATCTGCCATTGCAGTTCTCCGAATGCCTTGCAGCGATCATAGACAGGAAATCAAAGATTGACAAATCATCTAATGATAAGATTATTGGCTTGAACCTATCATAGATAATGTCTTGGGCCCGTATGCTTGCCGTTCCCCAGCCCGTCCTCCCACCCCTTCCGCCGCTCGGGACGCAGCGACGCCTGTCCGTCGGCGTGATCGGCGCAGGCGTGGTTGGGTTGTCGTCGGCGCTGTGGCTGCAGCGGGCAGGACATCGAGTGACGCTGGTCGATCCGGCGGCGCCGACCTCAAACAGGGGCTACGCCCAAGCGGCTAGCTTCGGCAACGCCTGCACCATGGCGTTCGGAGCCTGCATTCCGGTTGCAACGCCAGGAGTGCTGCGCGCAGTTCCGCGAATGTTGCTGGACCGACAAGGACCGCTCACAATCTCTTGGCGCGACCTGCCCGGCCTCGTGCCCTGGCTCGCAAGCTTTCTGCGCTCGGCCCACCCCGAGGCAGTTAGTCGCATCGGTGGGATTTTGGGGGAACTGCTGCGGCTTGCCGAGGCGGGCCATGCGCCGCTGTTCGCCGCCGCAGGCGCCGACGACTTGCGGCGGATGACGGGCTGCCTCTACCTCTATCGCTCCGCCGCCAGCTTTAACGCAGCGCAAGCCGAAATCATGCTGCGCCACCGCGAGGGCGTGCAGATGCGCATCCTCGAGCGAGAGGAAATCCAAGCGCGTGAGCCGAACCTCGCCCCACTCTACCACAAGGGCCTGCTCTTCGAGGACGCGTACTCCATTGACGATCCATTGACCTATGCACGGCGGCTGCTTGCACGCTTTCTAACGGATGGTGGAACGCTGGTCGCCGCGGGCGTCCGGGGCATCGAGCGCGACACTGAAGGCTTAACTCTACGCTGCGGCGATCACAATCTGCGGGTCGAGCGAGCGGTGCTGGCAGCCGGCGCCTGGTCCGGGCGGATTGCCCGCAGCTTTGGCGACCGGGTCCGTCTCGACACAGAGCGCGGCTATCACGTGCTGTTCCCTGCAGACGGCCAACTGCTGACAGCGCCGACCTGCTATCCCGAGCACGGCTTCTACATGACACCACTCGCGGAGGGACTGCGCGCGGCGGGAACAGTAGAGCTTGGAGGACTCGGCAAGCCGCTGCGTCCAGCTCGGACCGCGGCTATTGAACGCGTGGCCCGGAAGCTTCTGCCTGGCCTCGGCAATACTGGGCGTACCTGGCTCGGGTTCCGCCCCTCAATGCCCGATTCACTGCCCGTCATTGGCCCGTCGCCCGTCGATCCACGCATCATCTATGCCTTTGGCCACGGTCACATTGGCCTGACCCTCGCGGGAATCACCGGGCGGTTAGCGGCGGACATTATTGACGAGCGGCGGCCGCTCGTAGACTTGCGCCCCTTGCGCCCAGACCGGTTCTGAGGGCCTATGATGTACCACACGACGCTCAACCATCAGCACTGCGTCTTTGGGGACCTGAGGGCTCTGCTCGCCAAAGTGAGTCTGCCACACGCTGGTCACTGGCTGGCAGAGCTTTGCGCTAACTCGGTCGAGAAATGGACCGTTACGAGTTGCTGTTTCTTCGACATTCCGTCGAAAATCTTCCTTAAGAGGACACTCGCGCCTGGTAAGGTCGGCAATGGTAGGCGGCTGATCCCAGGGGGCCGCGATGCCATCGCCTTCGCACCGCTTGCTTATCTGACGGTCGGCGAGTTTCGCGGGGTATATTCCATCTCCGCACCCTGGATCGCCTGCAGTGACGCTGAAGGCAACTGCGTGTCCAATATACGGATCCGTCCGCCTGGACTTTGTCGAGGCCGACGTCCGGCTCGCCTAGCTGATCTCGGCGACCGGCCCGCACCGGGTCTAACGTCGCGCTTTGGACGAAAGCCCGGGGGGCGGCCGTCCCGCCGTCACTGCAGATCTATTCACCATCACCCAACCCAGGAGTAGACCGATGAAACATTGCAGATTAACGATCATGGCTATCGCCGCGCTGGCGGGTGGGATCGCCCCCGCCGCCGCGCAAGAAAAGCCCGCGAGCATTATCGTCAATACCTCGGGTGGGGAAAACGGCCCAATGCTGCGCGAGGCCTATTTCAACGACTTCGAAGCTGCAACTGGAGTGAAGATCCTTGATTCCAGTCCTGCCGATTTAGGTCGTCTGCGCGCGATGGTCGAGAGCGGCAACGTTGAGTACACCGTGACGGAGGTGGAATCTGAGGACGCTGGCCGCGCGATCGAACTCGGCCTGCTAGAGCCAATCGACGACACCATCGTCGACCGCTCGAAGTTCCCGCCAGAAACGCTGAACCCGTATCTCTATCCAATCTCGAGCTATTCGACGATCATCGGCTATTCGACGGAGGCCTTTCCTGAGGGGGGCCCGACCAACTGGGCGGAGTTCTGGGACGTCGAAAGGTTTCCTGGCTTGCGGGCGATGCGCAACCACCCAATTGACAATCTTGAAGCCGCTCTTCTCGCCGACGGCGTTGCTCCGGCAGATCTCTACCCGCTTGATCTCGATCGTGCCTTCGCGAAGCTTGATGAGATCTATCCGCATGTTGCCACCTGGTGGACGACTGGCGCGCAGCAAGCGCAGCTCCTGATCGACGGCGAGGTCGTGGCAACTACCGGCTGGAATTCACGGCTCTTCGCCGCCGTTCGCAATGGCGCACCGATCAAAATGGAATATGGCGGCGGCATTCTGAAGGCTGCGGCCTACGCCATTCCCAAGGGCGCGCCGAACGCTGAATACGGACAGCAGCTCTTCGCGATCATGGCTAAGCCTGAAAATCAAGCGAAATATGCCCTTGCCTTCGGTCTTTCCGGCCCTGATCCGGACCACGTTAATTTTGTGCCGGAAGAAATCCGCGAGATGCTGCCGCTGCACCCGAATAACGCATCGCGACAGGTATGGATGGATCAGGAATGGTGGCTGGAGAACGGCGAGGCAGTTAACGAGCGCTGGACTGCCTGGATGCTCGGCCACAACTAACGCCGCTGGAAGAAGTACAGGGCGGACGGAAGCGTCCGCTCTAACAGGGGGCGAGAATGACCAACGAAAACCAAGCTGTTCTGGATGTCCAGAAAATCCGTAAAACCTATGGCCGGGTGGAGGCGCTCAGAGAGATCGACTTGCGTGTTGCCGCCGGTGAGTTCCTAACCTTACTCGGAGCCAGCGGCTCGGGAAAGACAACACTCCTCCGCATCATCGCAGGTTTCGAAACGCCGGATTCTGGCCGGGTCAGCATTCGCGGCGCGGACATGACTTGGGCATCGGCGGCGGAACGGCAGATCGGCATGGTCTTCCAGAACTATGCATTGTTCCCGCACCTGACCGTGTTGGAAAACGTCATGTTCCCGCTCGAGATGCGTCGGATCACGCGCCGCGCTGCCGCCGACCGCGCACGTGCCGCGCTCGATTCGGTACATCTCGGCGTCTTCGGCGACCGCTATCCCAGACAGCTGTCGGGTGGCCAACAGCAGCGCGTGGCGTTGGCTCGCGCCATAGTCTTCGAGCCGTCATTACTGCTGCTCGACGAACCGTTCAGCGCGCTTGACCGCCGGCTGCGTGAGAGCATGCAGCAGGAGGTCAAGCAGTTGCAGAGCTCGCTGGGGCTGACGACGATTTTCATCACCCATGACCAGGAGGAGGCGCTAGTGATGAGCGACCGCATCGCAGTAATAGGTGGCGGCGCAATCCGGCAGATCGGTACGCCCGCCGAGATCTACTACCACCCGAACTCAATCTCCGTGGCGACCTTTGTCGGAGAGTCGAATATTTTTGAGGGCGCTCCGAAAGGCCGCAGTTTTTATGCGGCCTCGGGCGCGCATTTCTCGCTAGCCGCGCCCACAGACTGCAACCGGATGCTGATCCGCCCCGAAGCCATCACGCTCAGCCGGGCCTCCGTTCCCGCCGATCCGCGAGAGGCTAACGTCTTTGCGGCGCAGGTGCTTGATCGCAGCTTTGTCGGCGGCTTCACTGTCTATCGGGTGCGGCTTGCCCAGGGCGATGAGGTTAGCGTGCGAGCCATCGCACGTGAAGACGCGATCTTCCAGCCGGGTGAAACCCTGCAGCTGACCGTGGCGCCGGCGGATTGCCGTCCACTCACGGATCGGTCCGCAGCATGACCGGCGCGCTCGTCCACCTGCGTGGTCCCCGTGCCACGGGGATGCTGTTGACCGCTCCGGCCGCGATGCTGCTTCTGGTTCTGTTCTTCTACCCGCTAGCTACCCTGTTTCTGACTACGCTGCATCCTGACAACATCGAGAACTATGCGCGGGTCGTCAGCAGTGGGACTTACATGCAGGTATTCCTGAACACACTGCGCCTCGCCGTGATCGTCACTGTGATCGACCTCGTGATTGCCTATCCGCTCGCCTTCTACATGTGCCGGCTGACAGGCGGCAGCCGAATGGTCGCTTTCTTCCTACTCTTGATCCCGCTCTGGACCAGTCAGCTGGTACGCACTTACGCTTGGATGGTGCTGCTCGGCCGCAATGGGCCGATCAACAGTGCGCTGATGGCACTAGGGCTGACCGACACGCCGCTACGCTTGTCGAACAGCGAGTTTGCAGTCGTCATAGGCATGGTACACATCCTGCTGCCCTACATGGTGCTGCCGATCTACAGCTCTGCCTCGAAGATCGACCGCAGCCTGCTCGAGGCGTCTCGAGGGCTAGGTGCCGGCGCGTTCTCGACGCTGACCCGGGTTCTGATCCCATTAACGATTCACGGCGTGCTAGCAGGGGTTAGCTTGGTGCTTGTACTGTCTCTCGGTGTCTTCATTATGCCGGCGCTACTCGGCGGCGGTCGGGTGCCGGTAATCCCCCTTCTGATCGAACAGCAGGCCGGCTCCTTCCTCAATTGGGCGATGGCCGGCACCTTCTGCGTCATCTTGCTCGCGATGGTTTTGGTGATCTTCTGGCTGATCAAGCTCTCTACAAGACTTCTGGTTCGGGGGCGCGTCCATGCTTGAGCGTCGCAGCCGTACGCGCTTCCTCCGCCGAATTGGAAATGTCGCGCACCATATCTTTTCCTGGGTGACCTTCCTGTTCCTCTTAACTCCCTTGCTGATCGTCATTCCGATTTCTTTCAGCGGTGGTTCCTATCTGAGCTTTCCACCCGAGAGCTATTCGACCCGTTGGTACGAGACATATTTCGCGCAGGACAGCTGGATCGACGCAACGATCCTTAGCTTGCAGGTCGGAGTGGTCGCGACTGTTATCTCGGTCGCGGTTGGCTTCCTCTTCGCGCTTGGCATCACCCGTGGCCTGCGTAAGTGGGGGCCGGCTCTGGAGAAGGTCGCCCTTGCGCCAATGATCGTACCCTCGATCGTCTACTCAGTGTCCATGTACTCGCTGTTTTCGAGGCTCGGCCTAGTCGGCAACTGGTTCGGCATTGCCCTCGCCCATGCAATCTTGTGCCTGCCATTTGTAGTAATCGTCCTCACGGCGAGCCTGCGGGAATACGACATAGACCAGGAGACTGCCGCCATGGGTCTAGGGGCGAGCCGCCTAACTGCGATCCGGCGCATCACCATTCCGCAGATCCGTCCGAGCCTACTCTCCGCTGCCTTCCTCGCCTTCATCACTTCCTTCGATGAGCTGGTGGTGGCGATGTTCCTGTCGGGGACCTTTGGCACCCTACCGAAGAAGATGTTCGACAATATTCGCCTCCAAATCGACCCCACCATCGCAGCGGTGTCAGTGATGGAGATTTTGATGGTCATCCTGGTGATGGCCGTCCTGATGCGGCTCAACCGGGCCAATGTGGGCCGGCTGAGTTGAGTCCGGTCAGACCGAACCGCCTACAAGGAGAAGAAACGTGCGCAGCGAACTTAACGATCTTAACGGCCGGTCCTTCGACGTGGCGATTATCGGCGGCGGCATCAACGGCTGCGCTGCGGCCCAGCATCTCGCCGCAGCGGGGTACCAGGTGCTTTTGGTCGAACGCAACGACTTTGCCAGTGGCGCAACCAGCCGGTCGGGACGGATCCTACATTGCGGCCTGCGCTTCCTCGCGCCAAAGAAGAACGTTTGGGAATTCCTGCGTGCGCCAGGCCAACTTTGGATGAAGCTGCGCACCGCCCGTGAGATGGCCGAGGCGCAGGGCGAGCTCTACGAGACAATTCGCCCCTATCTGCGGCCGATGGACATCGCGTTGCCGATCTATGCCCATCAGGGCTACTCTGGCTGGCACGTTGACATTGGCGCTGCGCTGGTGCGACTGATGAACCGCGGCCGGAGCCCGATCAACTATCGCCGTTGGAAGGGTGTGGCTTCGCCGCATCCATTCGTGCCTCATCTGGCCAATGCGGAAAAGATTCGCTCCGTAGTAGCTTTCAATGACCAGCAGTTCATCTGGCCCGAGCGCATTGCCCTGGACGCCTGTTTCCACGCGGAGGATCTTGGGGCAGTCGTGCGCAACTACACCTCCGTGATCGCGTTGGAGAAGCGCGGCAAGACCGGTTGGCAGCTTGAACTCGAAGACGCGACAGGGCGGGCTCGTGTCGAGGCAGCCTATGTGCTGAACCTCGCCGGCATTGAGATCGACGCCACGAACCGGATGGTGCCTGGCCTGCATAACCTACCGCCTCGGGTTCGGGCAATGAAGGGGGTCCATATCCTTGTAAAGCTGCCGGATACCTATCGTGGCCATGGGATCGCCGGGGAGAACTCACTTGGGGAGCACATCTTCTGCCTACCCTGGGGCGACTACCACTATATCGGCCCGACCGAGACGATCTATGATGGCGACCCGGACAAGGTAACGCCCGATGACGATGACATCGCCTTTCTCAAGCGCGAGGCGCAGGCGTTATTGCCTAACCTGCCGATTGCTGACGTCAAGGTCGAACTGGCGTGGGCCGGCGCCCGGCCGATTACCTTTGATCCGGAGCGCCCCCAAGGCAAGCGCCTGCCTTTCAGCATCTTCCACGACATGGGCGAAGACGGCGCGCGCAACCTGCTCGCAGTGACCTGGGGCATCATTGTCAACCACCGCGCGACGGCGCGGCGGATTGTTAAGAACATCAATGGCGTCCTACGCCCCTCCGGCACCGCCCGCGCGATCAACTATGCTCCGCGTCCGGCCCCGGCGCTCCGACCGGATTCGGACGAAGTAGAGCTGCGCGCGGCGGTTGTGCATTTCATCACCGCCGAACAGGCGCGCTCCGCCACCGACATCCTTTGTCGCCGTACCATGTTGTTCTGGGATAACCTAGTAACCACAGCCCTGCTCACCCGCGTTGTCACCGCCATGGGCGAAGTGCTTGACTGGTCAGAAAGCCGGTGCACGGCCGAGATGGAGGCGTTCTGCCGGTATGTTGAAGAACAGCATCGTGTGACGCTTGATGAAAAATCCAATTATTCGGCTTCCGCCTGAGACGCGTCCAGTCTCTCACTCACTGAGATCGCCTGTGCGGCTGGCGCGATTGCATGGATCTGCACCAGTTCTGTTCCGGTCAGGTGCTCATGTTAGGCGGACCTCTGTTCGAGGCCACGGGTGATTTCCAGCCCAAAGCCGAGTGTTGGCGACAGCACCTAAATCCCTTCCCAATGAAAAGGAAACCCTATGATCCAGCGCCATTTCCCGACCCGGATCAACCACCGCATCGTCGAGGCAGGCGGCATCCTGCATTTCGGCGGGCTGATTGCCGACGACTTGGCCCAGGACATGAAGGGCCAGACCGCCCAGATCTGCGCCAAGATCGACAAGCTGCTGGCCGAGGTCGGCTCAAGCAAGGAAAAACTGGTGACGGCGATGCTCTACATCACCGATTTCGACCAGAAGGAAGGTATGAACGAGGCTTGGCTGGAATGGCTTCCCGCCGAGCATCTGCCGACCCGCGCGACCATCGGCGTGGCTGAACTGGGCAAGGACGTGCTGATCGAGATCGTCGTCTCGGCCGTACGCTGAGGGGCCGATTCCGTATGGGGCAGAATGATACCCTCTCATGAGCATTTTTGGTTTTCCGGGCATGTTGAAGCTACCCCGCTGGCGCGGGATGGTCATCTGGTCTAAGGGTTGCTGCCTATGCCGTTTCATGATTTCGAGAACGGTGTTTTGCTGATGCCAAGGTCTCGGGCGATCCATCGGTATGATCGTCCCTCGGCGACGGCCTGGATGACTTTTGCCGCGAGTTTATCAGATTTTGGCCGTTTCCTTGGCTGTCGGCCAAGTTTTTCCTGCGTGCCGGTGCGGCTGCGTGTCCGGATTTTACCCGGTTGTGGATCAGCGCGCTCAGCTTTTCGAGGTCGCGCAAAACGCTCTAGCTGGCAGGCGGTTTTCGCGCGCGGCGGAACGCTATTTAGAGTAACACGCGCGGCTTGCGAAACAGCTGGCTCTTTTCTAGCAATCCTTCGAGATCCCTCATGCGATCACGTGTCGTCTTCCATATCGAGTTTTGCAGCGCCTCGATCAGAGCCTCGACGACGAACAGCGTCACGACGGAGGAATCCCACGCCGACGGAACTTCAGTCTCGACGCGGAAGACGACGGTGGCGGTCTTTGCCACCGGCGATTTCCAGCGGTCGGTGAACAGGATCGTATGCATGCCGCGTTCCGCCGCGATGCGGTTCAGCGTCTCGATCTCGTGTTCGTAGCGGCGGATGTCGAAGATCACCAATACGTCGCCAGCCTTCATGTTTAGGGCGTAGTGCGGCCAGGTGCTTGGCGTCGGCGCGATTAGCGTGACGTTTGGCCGGATCACTTGGCAGTGGGTAAAAAGATATTCGGCGAGCGACTTCGTGAGTAACCGGCCGATTGTTACCGCCTGCCTTGGGTCGGGCTGATGGCCTAAGAGACGTGCATAGCGACGTCGTTAATGA
>NZ_JAOCQF010000011.1 GCF_025380365.1 Albidovulum sediminis | reverse complement strand
CGACTTGGTTCGTTATGTCTTCTTTCGCCGCAGCGGGCGGATGTCGGCAGACTATTTGCTGCAATACCCCCTCAATCGGGATTGCCAAGTTGATTACGGCTTTGCGTGAGGATAGGCGATCATTATGAGAACTCCACCAACAATGCCGCGCCTGAAGGGCTTTCGTTTTCCTCGCGAGATCATCTCCTACGCCGTCTGGGCTTACCATCGGTTTGCACTCAGCACGGCCGATGTCGAGGATCTGCTTGCTGAGCGTGGCGTGGTCGTCAGCCGGGAGACGGTTCGGCTATGGGTAAACCGGTTCGGTCCCCATTTTGCCAACTGCATCCGAAGGGATCGACCGACACCTGCAGACAAGTGGCATCTTGACGAGGTGGTGGTGCCGATCAATGGCGTGAAACACTGGCTTTGGCGGGCGGTCGACGCAGACGGCGCTGTACTCGACATTCTCGTTCAGCCACAGCGAAACGCGAAAGCCGCGCGACGTTTCCTGAAGCGGCTTGTCGCCCAATTCGGCCACCCACGCGTTGTGATCACAGACAAGCTCCGCAGCTATTTCAAGCCAGTCCACGATTTTGCGCCGGGCGCGGATCATCGCGCGCATAAAGGCCTCAACAATCTGATCGAAGGATCACACCGGCCGACGCGGCGACGGGAAAAGATCATGGGAAGGTTCAAATCGCCGAGGCAGGCGCAAAGGTTCCTTGCTGCCCACGACCAGATCAGCATCATCTTCCGCCCCCGCCGCTATCGACTTTCCACCATCTCCTACCGTCATGCCAGAGCCGATGCCTTCGGCCTGTGGGACGGTTATGCCGCCGAGATGACGGCCTGATTGCGAGAAATCACCACTCTTGCAATCAACGTCAAGTAACTTGGCAATGCCTCGGCTGGACAACGGCAACGATCCCGAGACCGGCGGCAACAGCCGCTTTTCCGATATGCACGGGCATGGCGGCGAGTGGCGGATCGAGAAGCAGCGCCTGAGGTGGGATATCCTCGAAGCCTTCGCCGATGCGGCGGTCGAGGCCGGGATTCCGCGCTCCGACGATTTCAACAGCGGCGACAACGAGGGCGTGGGCTATTTCGAGGTCAACCAGAAATCCGGTTGGCGCTGGAATACCTCCAAGGCTTTCCTGCGTCCGGTGCTCGGCCGGGCCAATCTCTCCGTCTGGACACATGCGCAGGTCGAGCGGCTGACGTTCGAGATCGACGATACGGGGCAGAAGCGCTGTGCCGGAGCCGTGCTTAGACGGCAGGGACAAACAATAGAGGTGCGGGCGAGCAGGGAGCTTGTCCTGTCGGCGGGTGCGATCGGCTCTCCGCACATCCTGCAATTGTCGGGGGTCGGGCCTGCTTCCCTGCTGAGGGGCCATGGGATCGAGGTGGTGCACGAGCTGCCTGGGGTGGGCGAGAACCTGCAGGACCATCTGCAGATCCGGGCCGTGTTCAAGGTGAGCCATGCGAAGACGCTCAACATGCTTGCCAGCAGCCTGTCCGGCAAGGCGAGGATCGCCCTGGAATATGCCCTGCGGCGCAGCGGCCCGATGAGCATGTCGCCGTCGCAGCTCGGCGCCTTCAGCCGCTCCGATGCCGCGCAGCCCTATGCCAATCTGGAATTCCATGTCCAGCCGCTGAGCCTCGATGCTTTCGGCGAGCCGCTGCACCGCATTCCGGCCATTACCGCCAGTGTCTGTAACCTCAATCCGACGAGCGTCGGAACTATGCGCCTGCGCTCGGCGAAAGCGCAGGACGCTCCCGCGATCGCGCCCAACTACCTGAGCACCGAGGAGGACCGCAGGATCGCGGCCGAAAGCCTTCGGCAGGTGCGCAAGATCGTATCGCAGCCGGCGCTCGCGAAATATCAGCCGGTCGAATGGAAGCCCGGGCCGCAGTTCCAGAGCGACGAGGAACTCGCCCGCTTGGCGGGAGACATTGCCAGCACCATCTTCCATCCGGTCGGAACGACGAAAATGGGGCGCGACGACGATCCCATGGCGGTGGTGGACAGCCGCCTCAGAGTTCGCGGCATTGCCGGGCTGCGCGTTGTCGATGCCGGCATCATGCCCAGGATCACCAGCGGGAATACCAACGCGCCGACCCTGATGATCGCCGAGAAGGCGGCCGGATGGATGATCCGGGAGCAGGAGAGGCCGTGATCAGGAGCCGTCGCCTACTATCAGGGCGCTGACCAAAGGGGCTCAGTTCGGAGTTTCGATCCGATTCCCATCCTTGTCGAAGAGATGGATGTGGTTCGCGGCGACGTAGAGTTCTGCTCCTCCGCTCAGTCCGTCTGCGCGCGGGATTCTGGCGGTTATCACCGGGCCATCGGTCAGCAATTCGATGATCGTTTCCGCTCCGAGGTGTTCGACCACGCCCAAAGTGCCCCGAATGGCCCCGGGCGTATCATGCGGAACAATTCTGAGATGTTCCGGCCTTATTCCCAGGAATGCCTTGCCGCTGACGGGGACGGGGCTGTCGATCGAGATGCCCTGGCACTGGAATTTCCCGTTCTCGACCTCGCCTTCCAGAATGTTCATGCTCGGCGAGCCGATGAAGGTGGCGACGAAGAGGTTGGCGGGCTCGTCATAGACCTCGAGCGGTGTCCCGATCTGCTGGGCGACACCCCCGTGCATGACTACTATCCTGTCCCCCATGGTCATCGCCTCGACCTGATCGTGCGTGACGTAGATCATGGTCGATTTAAGGGACTTGTGCAGGCGGATGATCTCGTTGCGCATGACGCTGCGCAGCTTGGCGTCGAGGTTGGACAGGGGCTCGTCGAACAGAAAGACGTCGGGTTCGCGGATGATCGCGCGCCCGAGGGCGACGCGCTGGCGCTGGCCTCCGGAGAGCGTGCGCGGTTTGGCCTGCAGATATTGTTGCAGGCCGAGCGTGTCGGCGACGGCTTCGACCTTGCGGGCGATCTCCTCCTTCGGGACCCCTGCGAGTTTCAGGGCGAAGCCGAGATTCTCGCGGATGGTCATGTGCGGGTAGAGAGCATAGGACTGGAAGACCATCGCGATCCTTCGGTCTCTCGGATCGAGATCGGTCACGTCCCGGCTGCCGATGAAGATTTCTCCACCGGTAGGCAATTCGAGCCCGGCGATCATCCGCAAGGTGGTGGTCTTCCCGCAGCCCGAAGGTCCGACAAAGACGACGAACTCTCCTGCCGCTATCTCCAGGTCGAAAGCCTTCACCACGGAAAAATGGCCGAAGCTTTTGCTCAGGCCACGCAGGCTCACATTCGTCATTGCGGGCGTCATTGCGGGCGTCATTGCAGGGCTCCAAGGTATGCCATCTCGGCGACGACGAAGATTATCGTTCCCCAGAACCCGACTTCGCCGCTGTCGAACAGGCCATGCTTGTCGTTCCACCAGCCAAGGGCGAGCTGAAGGGGAAACACGGCGATAAGGATCAGGAGATGGGGTATCATCGCTGCACACGAAGGATTTTTCTTATCACGATGATCAGCAGGGACGCGACGACGGGCAGAACCACAAAGGCGCCGGCCGCCACGGCGTAGCGGGATACCCCCAGATCGAGCGCCAATGGGCAGACGACGACGATCAGCAGGCAGTAGAGAAACGCCCAGAGGCTGCCGCGAAAATTGCCGTTGGACAGGCTGAAGAAGCGTTGCTGGCCCTGCGGGGCGCCCGTGAAGGCCGGTTCTGCATTCACGGGCTCACCGCTCATGGCTGCAGGATCTCCGTGAACGCCGCCTGGAGTTTCGCAAGCGCCGTGTCGGCGTCCTGCTGGTCCGCTCCCGCCGCGCTCAACTCGTCGAGGAGAAGAGGCTGCAACTCCACCCATTCGGGCAGCGCCGGCCGCGGATAAACGAGGTTCGGGTCGGAGAGCAGCTTGCGGAACAGGACGGTCGCGCCGTCGTCGTCGAGTTCCGGATTCGCCAGAACGTCCTTTCGGAAGCTCAGGCAGCCCAGCGGATGGCAACGCGACTGCACGTCGTAGGTGCCGAGGAACTGCGCCAGCAGGAAGGCAGCCTCCTTGTGCTGGGATTTCGACGGGATGACCCATGAGGAGCCGTCCGCGACCGTGTGCGGGCCGGGGTGAAGGAAATAGCCGATCTTGCCCGAAACGACCGGGCATTCCTCGGGCTTTTCTTCCATGGCCGTCGAATCCGCCCAGCCGGGGGTCGAGAACAGCTTGCCGGTGCAGAAATCGGCATATTCCTCATCCCAGGTGTATTCCTTATAGGAAGGCGGCGAGAACTGCCGCCAGTCGAGAAGGTATTCCAGCGCCTGCTTGGCGACGGGCTTGTCGAACTGCGGCACGCGGTTCTCGTCGACCATGACGCCGCCCATGCCGAGCAGGACGCGCTCATAGTCGTAGAAGAGGGTAATGTGCCGCTTGAAGGCCGCGGCGGTGCCCCACAATTCATGGTCGAGGGTCTGACCGGCGACCTTCTCGCCCGGCTTGCGGTTGTAGAATTCGGCGACGTCCCGCCATTTCTGCCAGTCGTCGACCTCGATCCACTTGTCGCCGTTGAAAGGCGTGTCGTAGCCGTATTTGGCCTTGAAAGCCGCCTGCTCGGCGGGGTCGGCCGCAAGATCCTTGCGATAGATGCCGAACGGCGAGTTCAGCATGTAGGGAATGCCGTAGAGGACGCCCTTGTAGGTGCCGGTGCTGGCGATGACGCCTTGCGACATGTCTTCGAGCTTGTAGCCGGGGTCGTGCAGGGCCGCATTGTCGAGGAAGGGCTGCATGGGCTCCGCGAAGCCGTGCTCGCCCCAGGCGCCGATCACCAGGTTGGTCATCTGCACAAGGTCGTAGACCTGCGTGCCGGTCAGCGCGTCGGTCAGGGTCTGCTGTTGTATCTGGCCGAGATCGCCCGCCTCGATGGTCACCTTGATCCCGGTCCGCTGCTCGAATTCCGGAATGAATTTCTTGAAGGCGTTGCAGGGCGCATAGGCCTCGCAGGCGATGGTGATGGTCTGGCCCTTGTAGGGTGCGGAAGCCTCTTCCAGGTTCCAGGCCCATGCGGAACCGGCGGCCAGTGCATAGAAAGATCCCGCGAGTGCCGCCACAAGGATGGCGGGAGTGCTGTGTGATGTGGCTCTCATTCCCCTGTTTCCTTTCCCGCGCGTTTTGAAGGGTGCAAACCGGCCGGCACGGATATGCCGGTTTGCTTCTAGGTGCCCGTTTCGAGAGGTCCGTAGGTTTCCCGGTATTCGTCGAGCCCCCGCCTGAAACGGTCGAGATTGAGTTCGCAGTAACCCTCGAAGCTCGGCGCATAGTCGCCATAGGTCGCGGCCATCGATGCGGCGACCGTATCGCCCGGCAGATGCGAGACGAGCTTCTGAACGGATGCCCAGAGATACTCCATCAGGGAAACCACGACGCAGAACAGGGAGAAGAGCTTCATCTCCTGAAAGCCGGCCGGCTTGCCGAGGTAGTGCGATACCACCCGTTGCCAGTCGGAGCGGGCGATATCGCCGTTTATCGTCATGCTTGCCAGGTCGGCCATCGGATGGCCGACGCCGCCGTAATCCCAGTCGATCAGTCTCAGGATGCCATGTTCGTCGAAGACGAAATTCTGCGGCGATAGGTCCATGTGGACGAAAGTCGGAACGAATGGCGTGGTGTGCGCCTCGATTGCCGTGCACAGAGCCTCGAATTCAGGGATCGCATCCGCCGCTTCCCGGCTGCCCGCCTGATCGAGGAAGGCGTAGTAGCGTCTGACCTTCTGAGGGGGATAGCAGAAACGCAATGGACCCGGCAGGTTGCTGCCGAGGCCGTGAAGCCGCTTCAGGAGGTCGATCGCCGCTTCCAGAACGGAGGCATCGGCGAAGGAGTCCGGACGCAACGCGCCGCCGGGCAGGAAGTCCATGATGGTGAGCGCGTCGTCCTGATAGTGCAGCCGCGGGGAAATGCCGGCGTTCGCGGCCGCGTTCATCACCGTCGCCACAAAGGGCTGGTAGAGGTCGTGCGCCGGCATGTCGAAGCTGACGCGCGCCACGTATACCGTCCCGGCGTCCCGTACGATGAAGTTATGGTTGGTGAGACCTCCAACCATAGGCTCGATCCGAACCGGTCCGCGCCACAAATCCAGCGCGGCAATATGCCGAACGATCTGGTCGATACCCCACGAGCGCTGGATCAATCCCAGGTCCTTGTCGTTGTTCCCACTCATTTCCAGGTCCTTGTCGTTGTTCCCACTCATTTCGTGGAGAGTTACACATAAAAACAGGGTTGTGAATTGTTTTTTCCACTCTCACATTCGCAAGAATTGCGCCGCCTCGCACAGAGTGTCTAGAACGACGTGCGCGCCCGCTTCCATAAGGTCGGTCCGTGTCCCGGCGCCGCTCAGCACGCCTATGCAAAGTCCCAGGCCGGCGTTCCTTCCGGTTTGCATGTCGTGCGGCGTGTCGCCGACGATCGCTATTTGCTCCCGCCGGAGCCCCGAGGCCGTGCAGAAGGCCAGCGCCATTCCGGGCTCCGGCTTCGCGCCATAGCCGCTGTCGCAGCCGGCGACGAAGTGGAGGGCATCGCGAAGCCCCAGCCTGTCGACGCTCGCGTGTGCCGAGAGCGCCGTCGCGTTCGTCGCCATGCCAAGCGAATATCCCGCCTTGCGGAAGGCTTCGATGACTTCCAGGGCCTTGCCGATCGGCCGTGCCTCGGCCATCTCGTGCGCGTCGATCGCGGCCAGATGCTCCTGGATATCCGTCCTGCTCGTTCCGGGCAGCAGGGGCTGCCAGCGCGCGATGACATCCTCGTTCGTTCCGGCGGCGAAAGCGCATTCGACCCCCATCCGGCGGGAGTCGGAGCGGAAGCCGACCGCCTTCAGTAGCGCGTCCTCCAGTGACGGGTCGCCCTGCGAGAACAGGGCGGCGGCCCGCTGCGCGATCCGGATGAAGGGGGCATGAAGATCGACGATCGTCCCGTCGCGATCCAGCAAAAGCCCGCGCACCTCCACCCTCGTGCCTCCCGGTTGTCCGCCTGTTGGAAAACACCATAGATGATATTGTTATTTCCACAAGATTATGTTATCTCCTCGCTTACGCAAAATCCACCGGGCGGGAATCGCCCGGGAAACGCCTGCGGAGCGGCCATGTCGAGAGAACTACCCGAGCGAAGCCAGATCGTCGTGATCGGCGGAGGAATTCTTGGCTGCTCGACGGCCTATCATCTGGTGCGCCGCGGCTGGAAGGACGTGGTGGTGCTGGAGAAGGCTCAGCTTACGTCGGGCACGAGCTGGCATGCGGCCGGCTCCGTCGGCCAGCTTCGCAGCAGCATCGGCATCACGCAGATGATCGGCTATTCGACGCAACTCTACGGCCGGCTGGAGGCGGAGACCGGCCAGGCGACCGGCTGGGTCCAGTGCGGCTCCATCCGCTTGGCCTGCACACCCGAGCGGAAGGACGAACTGGAGCGCTCAGTCATGATCGGGCGGTCGATCGGGCTGGATATCCGCATGATCTCGCCCGACGAGGTCAAAGCGATGATTCCGGTGGTTTCTCTGGAGGGCGTCCTTGGCGCGATCTACATTCCGACCGACGGCATGATCAATCCGAGCGACGTCACGATGGCGCTGGCCAAGGGCGCGCGAATGGAAGGGGCGCGGATCTTCGAGAACACCAAGGTCACCGGGTTCGTGCGCAGCGGCGACCGGGTGACGGCGATCGAGACGACGGGCGGGACGATCGCCTGCGACAAGGTCGTCCTGTGCGGCGGTGTCTGGGCGCGCGAAGTGGGACGGCTGGCGGGCGTCAACGTGCCGTTGCAGGCCAATTACAACCAGTATGCGATCACCGACGTCATACCCGGCCTTCCCCGTGGTGCGCCGGATTTGCGCGACCCCGACAACTACATCTATTTCAAGGAAGAGGTCGGGGGCTATGCCTTCGGCAACTACGACCAGGAGCCGCAGGCTTACGAGATTTCACCCATTCCCGAGGACCACGCATTCCATCTCTTCGAACCGGAACTGGACCATTTCACCTTGACGGTCGATGCCGCCGTCATGCGCATCCCTGCGCTTGCCGAGGTCGGGATCAAGCGGTTCATCCACGGGCTGGAATCCTTTACGGAGGACGGCATGCCGATCATGGGCGAAGCGCCCGAGCTTCGTGATTTCTTCCTCGCTTGCGGCTTCAACGGTTTCGGCATCGCGTCGGGCGGCGGTGCGGGCAAGGCGATGGCGGACTGGATTACCGACGGCCAGCCGCCGTACGATCTGGGAGCGGCCGACATTCGCCGCTTCAGCCGGCATCACGGATCGGACCAGATGGTCAAGCAACTCGCGATCGACGGCCAGCGGCGCCACTATGCTCTTGCACGCCCGTCGGACGAGGCGCAGATGGCGAGAACCTTGCGCCGCAGCCCCGTCTATGCCGCTCTTGCCTTGGCCGGGGCGCGTTTCACGCCGGTGGCCGGCTGGGAAGTCGCGGAATACTTCGATGGCGAGGCAGGCGCCGATGTGGACGACCTCGTCAACGGCGAATATATCGCCGCGAAGCGGTCCGCCATTCTCGTCGACGATAGTTCGCGGGCGAAATTCGCCATTATGGGACCGGGGGCCGAAGCAGCCCTTCGAAACCTCTTCCCGGCCTGCCCGCCGCTGACGAAGGGGCGGATATCCACCGGCTTTGCGCTCACTCCCACCGGCGGCATCGATTGCGAGGTGACGATCACGCCACTGGAGGACGACAACTTTGTGCTGACGACGTCGGCATCGCGCGGCACCTATCTCCAGACCTTCATTCGTCATGGCCTGGCGAAAGTTCCGGAAGTCCGGTGGCTGGACGTGACGGCGGGAACCGCCGTGTTCGTGATGAGCGGTCCTGCGGTGCTCGAGATACTGGAGCCGCTGATCGAGAATGCGATTCCTCGCCCCGGCACGTCGGCCATCGAGCATGGCTATCTCGCCGGTGCGCCGGTGCGCCTCGTGGCTGCCACGCCGTTCGGCGAGCCGGGCGTCGAGGTCCATGTCTCGTCCGACTACGCGGCCTATGTGTTCGAAGCACTGCTCAAGGGGGGGGCGGGGGGCGGGGCGGCGGGCGGATTGCGCCTTGCCGGCTCGCGGGCCATCGACAGGCTGCGGATCGAAAACGGCATTCCAGCCTTCGGGAACGAGATCGATGGCCGAACGAAGCCTTGCGAGATCGGCGTCGCTGCAGGCACAGGCGGTGAGACGGCCGGCCGATCCTTGAAACGGTTCCTCGTCGAGGGAAGCGCCTATCGTCCCAAAGGCCGCGAGGGCCTATTCGCCGGGGACCAGCGCGTGGGAAGCGTCACCAGCGCGGCCTTCTCGCCCATCGCCGACGGAAGCTTCGTTCTTGCCTTCGTCGATAAACGGTTCGCAGATTCGGGACTTGAACTGGAAACGCATGACGGCAAAGTTAAAATCGCCGGTTGCGGTGGAACCCACTCGGAGCATTGACCATGGCAAAGGGACGCTGGCCTGCCCTGCGGATCAGGTGGCATTCGAAAGAGGTCTTCGTCTTCTTCTGCCTGGCGCCCGTCCTGCTGTTCCTGACGCTGACGTCCGTCCTGCCCTCCATCGTCGCCCTGGGCGACAGCCTCACGAACTGGAACCTGGCCGGCTTTGCCAAGCAGCCCCGCATCGTCGGTCTGGCGAATTATACGACCCTTCTCGGCAACGACCCTCAATTCTGGGGGGCGCTGCGCAGAACCGCCGTCTTCGTGCTCGTCGTCGTTCCCATCGAGCTTGTGCTGGGGCTGGCCGCGGCGCTCTGCTTCGATCGCTACTTCTTCGGCCGGCGCCTGATGATAACGCTGGTGATGATCCCGACGATGATTGCGCCGGTGGTCGTGGCCATGCTGTGGAGGTTCATCCTCGCGCCGAGTTTCGGCGCGGGCACCTATCTGTTGCAGTCCGTCGGCCTGTTCAAGAACGTTCCGATCTTCTCCGATCCGGCGACGGCCTGGCTCGCGATCATGCTGATCGATATCTGGGAATGGACGCCCTTCATGATGCTCATCATGATCGCGGGTCTTTCGAGCCTTCCGTCGGAGCCGATCGAGGCCGCGCGGATCGACGGGGCGAAGCCCTGGCAGATCCTGTGGCATGTCCAGCTTCCCATGCTGAGGCCGCTGATCGTCGTCGCCGTGCTGTTTCGGGCGATCGACGCGTCGAAGATGTTCGACGCCGTTTATGTCCTGACCGGCGGCGGTCCCGGCACCGACTCGACCTCCACGATAACCTTCTTCGCCCACAAGGCCATTTTCGGTTCATGGAAGCTCGGCTACGGATCGGCCATCTGCATGGTGCTCGGCCTGATGTCGCTGATTGCCGCGGCCGCCTTCAACAAGATCGTCTCGGCGAGAAAGGAGCCCGCATGAGCAGCGTTCGCAGGCAAACCGCGTGGCGGCGCCGGTTTCGGGCGGCATCCTGGATCTTGCCCCTGTTCTTCCTGCTCGTTATCGCGCTGTTGCCCTATCTCTGGGTGTTGTTGACCAGCTTCAAGCCCAAGGACGAGATCTTCGTCTCGCCCCCGAGCCTTCTGTTCGACCCGGTGCTCGACAGCTATCGTTCGGTCTTTGTCGACAAGGGCTTCGGACGGTATCTGTTCAACTCCATCGTGGTCGGCCTTTCGAGCACGCTGGTGGCAGTGACCATCGGCGTCCTCGCCGCCTACGCCCTTGCACGGCACAAGGTGCCGGGCTCGAACCACCTGATGTTCTTCATTCTCTCGACGCGGCTTGGCCCGCCGGTGGCTTTCGCCTTGCCGATGTACCTGATCTTCTACCGGCTCGGCATGCTGGACCTCGGGGTAGCCGTCATTCTGGCACATGCGAGCTTCAATCTCGTCCTCGTCGTGTGGATGATGAAATCGTTCTTCGAGGATATCCCCAAGGAGGTGGAGGAGGCCGCCCGGCTCGACGGCTGCGGCCATTTCGGCGTGTTCTTCCGCATCAGCCTGCGCATGGCGTGGCCGGGCGTCGTCACGGTGGCGATCTTCGTTCTCTTGTTTTCGTGGAACGAGCTGTTGTTCTCGCTCATTCTCTCCGCCGGGCAGTGGCGGACGATGACGGTGATGATCCCGACGCTGGTCGTGCAGACGAGCACGCTGTGGGGCGAAGTGGCCGCGGCCTGCGTGGTCCAGAGTATTCCCGTCATCCTCTTTACATTCATGGGACAGAAGCATTTGGTGCGGGGGCTCACCTTCGGGGCCGTGAAAGGATAGATATGATTCGGGAGGACGCTGCGTGAACGACGATGCAGCCGTCGGGAGTGAAAGTGGCGGCCGTTTCGACCGCGAAACCCGTCTCAAGCGTATCGTGGCCGAGCTCGAAGCCAATCCGGGCATGAAGCTCGTGAGCCTGGCCGATGCGTTCAACGTGAGCACGGAGACGATCCGGCGGGATCTGAACAAGCTCACGCGCCAGGGCCTCATCAATCGAACCTATGGCGGGGCCATGATCGTTCCTTCCGGGATCGACCGCCCGTTCATGGAACGCAATGCCGTTCACCGCGAAGAGCGGATTGCCATCGCCCGCCGGGCGGAAAAACTGGTCGAACCGGGCGAGACCCTCGCGCTGGGGCCCGGCGTGACGACGCTTCAGTTCGCGCGCCGCCTCGCGGCCGGATCGTCCAACGTGACCGTCATCACCAACGACCTGCGGATCACGACGACTGTCGGGGCGTCCAAGAACAGCCGCGTCATCATGCTGCCCGGAGGGGATTGCCAAGTTGATTACGGCTTTGCGTGAGGATAGGCGATCATTATGAGAACTCCACCAACAATGCCGCGCCTGAAGGGCTTTCGTTTTCCTCGCGAGATCATCTCCTACGCCGTCTGGGCTTACCATCGGTTTGCACTCAGCACGGCCGATGTCGAGGATCTGCTTGCTGAGCGTGGCGTGGTCGTCAGCCGGGAGACGGTTCGGCTATGGGTAAACCGGTTCGGTCCCCATTTTGCCAACTGCATCCGAAGGGATCGACCGACACCTGCAGACAAGTGGCATCTTGACGAGGTGGTGGTGCCGATCAATGGCGTGAAACACTGGCTTTGGCGGGCGGTCGACGCAGACGGCGCTGTACTCGACATTCTCGTTCAGCCACAGCGAAACGCGAAAGCCGCGCGACGTTTCCTGAAGCGGCTTGTCGCCCAATTCGGCCACCCACGCGTTGTGATCACAGACAAGCTCCGCAGCTATTTCAAGCCAGTCCACGATTTTGCGCCGGGCGCGGATCATCGCGCGCATAAAGGCCTCAACAATCTGATCGAAGGATCACACCGGCCGACGCGGCGACGGGAAAAGATCATGGGAAGGTTCAAATCGCCGAGGCAGGCGCAAAGGTTCCTTGCTGCCCACGACCAGATCAGCATCATCTTCCGCCCCCGCCGCTATCGACTTTCCACCATCTCCTACCGTCATGCCAGAGCCGATGCCTTCGGCCTGTGGGACGGTTATGCCGCCGAGATGACGGCCTGATTGCGAGAAATCACCACTCTTGCAATCAACGTCAAGTAACTTGGCAATGCCGTTCATCATCTATCCAACGCACGCCTGAGCGCTCGATTCCTTG
Organism: Albidovulum sediminis; assembly: GCF_025380365.1. GTDB lineage: Bacteria > Pseudomonadota > Alphaproteobacteria > Rhodobacterales > Rhodobacteraceae > Albidovulum > Albidovulum sediminis. The sequence continues at coordinate 5,097 of NZ_JAOCQF010000011.1, read as the reverse complement.
GTTGATTTGGTTCCTCGCCCGGATGCCGGCCTCCACCTTTCCATTCGTCGGTCCCGAGCCAGTCTTCGAAATAGTATAGCCAAAGGTAGGTCCACGGAACGATGGTCTGGTCAATCCGCTTCGTTGGCTCCCACTCCCCTGTTCCTGGAAGATTTAGGCAGAGACGGACAGGATTGTTGTAGACATGCGGTAGGGGACGACCGCTTGCTAGAAGCTGCAGATCCGGGTCTGCTATCTGAACGGATGGCGTTTCCCCGGGTCGGTAGGCAATATTCACTCGGTAGGTCCGTGCGAGAGGAGTCGGCTGAACTGCCATTTGCCAGGTTAGCTTTTCGCCGCTCAACGTTCCCGCACCCTCGATGGTAGGACTTGAGCGCAGAAACAAGAGCTGCTGCGAGAGCGTTAGATTTTGCCGCCCACCATTTCCTATCATTGATCGCCGAAGAAAGTATTCGCGGGAACAATCGTCGATGCCGCTACCTTCGACGTCGTCAGGCCGATTAGGGGCGCGACGGAAAGTAGGCCAGATTTGCGACCATCCGATACCGCATCCACCCGATTGCCCAACACCCGACCGGTAACACCGGATCCGAATGATCGCTCCATATTCAGAGACAAGCGGTCCTGTCCGACAGCGTCTCGAAGGGCTTCGAAATCGGACAGAGCTTGCGCGTGCCACGCGTAGAAGGCTGGTGCCCGGCGAACATCCTTGTTCCAGTTGTCCGCGAAGTTTTCCCCGTTGGTCGTCTCATTCAGGATGGCATAACCCCGCCGTCCGTCCACAATGGGACGATCGATGAAGTGCGGCATCATCCGGATCGTTTCGACCAGTAGATCCATTTCGTCTTGGAAGACGTGCTTGCGCACGCAATAGGCGTAGGACTGCATCGCAAGGGTGGTAATGATCACGGAAATCGGGGCCACGTCTTGCGTGTTGTTCTCGTAAAAAACGTCGCGGTGCCGTTTGAGCAATTGCACGATGCGGCGCAGGATACCTTTCACTGCTTCTCGGACAGGGAACGGCTCCACGTTCGCCTCGTCTCGCTGCATGGCAATGAACTTACCCACAAAGGTCGGTCGAAGTGCAGCTCGCTCGTCGAACAGCGTTTTGTAGGCCCGCGGGTTTGTCGGATGCCATTCTTTCAAGGCCCTGTCGGGCACCAGTTCGCCCCGGTTGATGCAGGCCGTGTTTGCGATAGTCGGGGACAGGTCGAGGTGAAAGTCTCCCGCATAATTAAGTCGCCAGCAGCGCTTCTTTTCTTCGAGAAGGCGCACGTAGGTGGCGTGTTCCTTGAGCCGATTGCCAACAGCCGCTTTCAGGGCCGCCGGGGAGATGCCTGACGAGATACCTGCGCAAAAGCAGATCAGATCGACATCGAATTCCCGCCGCCCGATTGGCTTCACAGCCGTTCCAAGCGCACTGGATCCGTGAAGATAGACCAGAACACTGACAAGTAGCGGATCAGTCGATCCGGAAAGCCAGTCTCCGACGGCACCATAGCTCTGGCGCGCACGATCAAACTGGGTCTCGGTGAGGTCCAGATCCTCGCCTATCTCGTCCAGGATGGTGAATATCTGAGTGCGCCGACGTATATCACTGTCGGTCAGCGGCTGTCGCAACATCTGATTCACGCCGCGTTCTCCTTAAGTTGATAGACCGGCACGAAGGTATCGGCAGGCTGGGTGAAAAAGATCGGCGTCAGGTGGGGCTTTGCTTTTCGGGCTTCTGACATGCCGAGGCCCTTGAGGCGGCCGATCTTCGTGGTGTCATCCAAGGTAAAGAATCCGCTCGGGACAGACGGCGAAATGCGGTAGATGCGATCCCCTTCGTAAGGGTGTCCCGTCAGGAGCTTTGCCATGCCGAGTGCGCCATGTGATTGCCCATCCGCGTAAAGGTTGAGGACTTTGAGGCCGAGCCCGGCAAACCCTGGACTTTCAGGCAGCATGTAGACCTCGTCCAGACACCCGAGGCTTAGGATGCGCAGGTCTGCCGGATGCCACCCTAGAAGAGTGATAGCTTCGACGACGGCAATTGCTGTGGGATTGTTGGCCCACGTCCCGCCATCAGTCAGGCCGATATCATCAACAGTGCGATGTCGCTTGAAATATGTAGGTGCTGCTGCAGTTGCCAAAGCGGCATCCAGCGCAGTCTTGCGAAAATCGGTTTGTAGGCGCGCGTGGTGCGCGGTCTTATAGATATAGGGGCTGCGGAGATCGGCATCCCACGCTGGGATCACCAACCGGGTCTGTGATTGCCCGATCAGATCGTCATTGAGAACGGCCTTGAGTTCGCGGGCAAGAATTTCTGCATCGTGCTTTGGCCCGATAGCGTGCCGCCCTGTAGAGGTGAGGGTGCGCCAGGCCTGCCGAAGCCTCCCCGGCGGCTCGTCATTCGCATTGTCCTGGCCGAAGATGACAGGCCCGCGGCGCTCGTAAAGCTCGAGCAGTTCCCTTGCCGTGCGGCCGAGGCCAAGGCCAAGTGCGATGATGCCGCCCGTCGATGTGCCCGCGATGAGATCGAAATAGCAGCCAATGGGCTGGCCCAGATCTTCCTCGAGCCCCGCGAGGAACGCAGCCGGCATCGTGCCCTTGATCCCGCCCCCGTCGATGGAGAGGATGCGACGTATTTGCCTGTTACTCCCACTGCCGCTCATTCCGATGTCCCTTGTATTTCTGCCGTTCAGCCCTTCGGCGGATACGGGTCCCTGCCGTAGGTGTTGCGCTCGCGGATGCGGCCGTTCTCGCCATGGATTAGCATCTCGCTGCCTTGCCGGATCGCAACTTCACGCGCCGCGCTGATCGCCTCACGTTGAGTACCGTGAACTGAAGTGGCGCGCTCGTTGCCTGCACCCCTGACCGCCCATCCGCTCGCATGAGGCACAACATGTTGATTTTTTTTGGTCATTTTGGCCTTCCTGCCTCTATTTTCATTGACGTTTCGTCAACCTTGTGTTCATATATACACTAAGATATGGCGTTTATCAACCGCCGCAGCGTCGATGGGAGAGAACCATGTTCGGACAAAGGCTCAGGCTTGCCCGCAAGCAGGCAGGACTGTCTATGCAAGCACTTGCGGAAAGCTTGACTCCTGGCATTTCGGCGCAGGCAATCAACAAGTACGAGGCGGATAAGATGATGCCGTCCTCTGCCGTATTGGTCGGCTTGAGCAAATCCCTAGGAGTATCGCTCGATTTCTTAATGGGCGGCCAAGTGCATGAGCTGCAGTCACTTGAATGGCGGAAGACCTCGAACGCCTCTGCGCAGGACCGCGCCAAGGCGGAAATGGTCGTGATCGGGAAGCTCGAGGACTACCTGGCCATCGAGGACATTCTTGAAATCCAACAGCCTGACAACCCCTTCGCCGAAGTTCGGATCGATCAAGTTGAAGACGATGACGCGCTCGACAGAAAGGCGCTCCAGGTCCGTGAGAAATGGCAGCTGGGGATCGATCCGATCCCCAGTATGACTGCCCTTCTCGAAGATAAGGGCCTGAAAGTTATCGAGACCGATCTTCCGGAGCGCATCAACGGTATGGCATGCCATGTCGAACGGGCTGACCTCCCACCGACCGAAGTAATTGTTGTCGCACGCCAGACCAACGTCGAGCGCAAGCGGTTCAACCTTGCCCATGAACTGGCGCACCGGATCATCGCCGGAACCGAGAATCCTTCGATCCGGCTGGAACCGGCGATGAACCGTTTCGCCGGAGCCTTCTTGGTGCCCGCTGAACATCTTACCGCTTTGGCCGGTGAAAATCAGCGCGGCGTCACGTATCATGAGATCATGCGGCTCAAGCGAACCTACGGTGTTTCGGCCGCTGCGATGCTGATGCGGCTTGGTCAAGTAGGTATCTTGTCTAGGGCGGCAGTCGAGTATGCTTTCAAGACCTATGCCCGTAGCTGGCGAAGCACTGAACCAGAGGCCCTTGAAGATGGCGAAGGCTTTGCTGCCTTCGAAGTTCCACAACGCTTCGAGGGTCTGGTCTGGCGTGCTCTTGGAGAGGAACTGATCTCACCTGTCCGAGCGGCGCAGATGCTGGGCCTGCCCTTGAACATAGTCGAACGTGCAATCAGGGGGCCCCGCGACCTGTGACCTGCGTTGTAGTCAACGATGCGTCCTGCTTGATTGACCTCCGCAAGGGGCAGCTCCTTCACGTCCTTCTGCGGCTTCCGTATCAGTTTATCGTACCGTTGCCGATCCGCGAAGAAGAGCTCCTCGATTTCACGCCTGAAGAATGGCGCATGCTTGAGGGCGGAGGCCTCGCGACATACGATCTTCCTGGCGAAGAAGTGGCGCTCGCAATGGCGCTGAAACGAGAGTGCCGCGGTCTTTCGGCGAACGACTGCTTTGCACTGGTGACAGCAGCCAGACAGAAGAACGGAATCCTCCTCACTGGGGACAATCAGCTTCGGAAAATTGCTTCATCGAAGGAAGTACGAGTGCATGGCGTTCTATGGATAATCGACGAACTGCTTGCCGCAGGGGCCTGCGAACTTGAGCTCCTGGTCTCTGCACTGGAGATCTGGATGAATGACCGTGCCGTGTTTCTTCCCGACTCCGAGATCGAAAAGCGACTACGGAAGTTCTAAGACCTTTTGTGCGGACGATAGAAGCACAGTTCGATGGCGGCACGGTTGGGCCGATTAAGGACAAGAAAACCCAGAGACATTTGCTGAAATGATTGCCCCTGGGCCCTGCCCCGACAATTGCTCGATGCCCCTAGAACTTAGGGGGCTCACGCCCCCCTCTCGAACTTCACGACGGGGATGCCGAGCTTCTTGGCCTTGTCGGCGAGGTTTTCCTGGATGCCATTGCCCGGGAAGACGAGGACACCCACGGCAGGACGTCCAGCATGGCGTCGTTGCGCTTGAAGGGGGCGGCCTTGGCGTGCTTGGTCCAGTCGGGCTTGAAGGCGACCTGGGTCACGCTGCGGGCCTCGGCCCATTTGGCCGCGATCAGTTCGGTGCCCTTGGGGCTGCCACCGTGGAGAAGGACCATGTCGGGATACTTGGTCCGGACCTGGTCGAGCTTGCCCCAGATAAGGCGGTGATCGTTGAAGTCGGTCCCGCCGGTGAGGGCCACCTTGGGGCCTGCTGG
>NZ_JAOCQF010000010.1 GCF_025380365.1 Albidovulum sediminis | reverse complement strand
CCCCGAGCCTTGGTTCCAGCACCCGAACGGCAATCCCGGCCTCGCTGGCTCTGATGGTCAATCTCTCCGCCGCGCGTCGCCCCGCCGGATCGCGGTCGATGGCAATGTAGAGGCGCTGCAGACCAAAAGGCGCGTCACATGGACAAGCGAAAGCTGACGGAGATTCGCCCCTGCTTGCTGGCCAAATAATGTCATGTCCGCGGCCCCTCCGGGCATTGCCGCAAAGAAGGCAGTTTTGCGGTTATGCTGAGTTCTGCATAATCAAAATTATGCGCACCATGTGATTATGCGCAGCCCGCCGAGCGAAGCACCTGCAAGGCTGACTCGCCAGCGATTTTCGGCACGACGAACTGCGCATAATCCTGATCTCCTCTTGGGTTCGTTCTGCCCGACAGGAGGTCAACATGTCCAAGGTGATCGTCGTCCATTCGCAGCCCCGCATGTGGCTGGAGGACAGCGTTATTCAGCCGTACGTTTCGCGATTTGGCGCGCACCTGCGCCGTGGGCGGTATGCCCCGAGCACCCAGCGTGTCTATTTGTGCTGCGTTGCGCACTTCGCCCATTGGCTGACCGGGGAACGATGCGGCCTGAGCGCGATCGGCGAGGCCTTGGTCGCGCGCTTCCTGGCAGAGCATATGCCAGCGTGCAGTTGTCCCTATCCGGTCCGGCGCTTGCGCCACGAGCTGCGAGCCGCACTCGCCCAGTTGCTGGAAGTGTTACGGGCCGATGGCGTGGGAGCACTGGATCCCGCCTCGGAAACGGCCGTTGCGCAAGAGTTGGCGCGCTTTGACGCCCACATGCGTGATGACTGGGGCCTGGCGGACAATACCCGCTGTCAGCGCAGTCGGATCGCCGGCGCGTTTCTGCTTGCCCATTTCGGCGACCAACCAATCACGATTTCGAAGATCAGCACCGCCTCTGTGCGGCGCTTCGTTCTCGGCCAGGATGGGCGTAGCGCTGGCTCCATCGGTGTGATCGGCGGCGCCATCGGCTGCTATTTTCGGTTCCGCACCCTGTCCGGCGACCGGGTCAGCGAACTGGCGGCCGGCATTCCACGGGCGGCTCACTGGCGATTGGCATCCCTGCCGGAGGTTCTCACCGACACTGAGATCGACGAACTGCTCCGATCATTCGATCAGCCCTTTCCGTCGCGCCGGCGAGCCTATGCGATGACCCGGTGTCTGATCGATCTCGGCCTGCGATGCAGCGAGGTCGTCGGCCTGCGCCTCGAAGACATCGACTGGGCCGACGGGACGATCAGCCTGACCGGAACCAAGGGGAGGCGCGCCGATGTCCTGCCCTTGCCTGCGGCGACCGGTAGCACGATCGCCGGCTATCTGCGCGAGGAGCGGCCCCAGACCTCGAACCGAGCCATATTTGTCCGCCACGTCGCCCCGTACGACGAGCCGATCGAGAAGGGCGTCGTCAAGCGCGCGGTTCTGGCGGGCTATCGAAGATGCGGATGGACCCGCACAGGAGTCCATATTCTGCGGCACAGCGTGGCCAGCCGGCTTCTACGCACCGGCGCGCCGATGAAGGATATTGCCGACGTCCTGCGGCACCGCAGCCTCGACACGTCGGCAATCTATGCCAAGGTCGATCTGACCAAGCTCGCGGCGGTGGCCTTGCCCTGGCCGGAGAGCGCGTCATGACCGAGGCCCGCGCTATGCTCTCGCTGGCCGAGGATTACCTGACCGAGCGCCGTGCCTTGGGGTTCGACCTGCGCATTCCCGGCACCCAGATCACCGCTTTCGCCCGCTTCGTCGACGCGGTGGGCCATACCGGCCCGCTGACGACCCGCATCACCCTGGATTGGGTGCAGGGTCATGCCAGGCACGCCAAGCCGTTTTCCTGGGCGCGCCGCCTGGACGTCCTTCGTCCATTCGCACGGTATTTGGCCCGGCTTGATCCGGCGACCGAGTTCCCGCAGACCGCAATCTTTGGCCGCTCGCATCGCCGCCTGGCGCCGCACATCTACTCGGAGCAGGAGATCCGCGATCTCCTCGCTGCCGCCCGGCGCCTTGCCCCGCACGGTGGATTGCGACCAGCGACCTACGAGATGATCTTCGGGTTGATCGCCGCCGCCGGCCTGCGGCTTTCGGAAGCGCTCCACCTGCGATGCGGCGATGTCGATCTCGAACAGGGCGTCCTTACGGTCCGGAACACCAAGTTTCGCAAATCCAGACACGTGCCAGTGCATCCGACCGTGGCGGCGGCGTTGAACCGCTATCTGGCGGTGCGGTCACGTCACGGCACTACCGACCGGAATGCGCTGCTGTTCCTGTCGTCATCGGGAGGGTTGTTGTCGAAGCGAACCATTCATGGGGTGTTCCAGCGGCTGCGAGGCGACCTCGGCTGGACGGCGCGTGGCGCCCATGCCCAGGCGCGCATTCACGATCTGCGCCACACCTTCATCTGCCGTCGCGTCCAGCTTTGGCATGAGCGCGGCGCCGATATCGGCAATGCCATGGCCGCGCTTTCAACCTATGTTGGCCACGCCAAGGTGTCAGACACTTACTGGTATCTGACCGGCGTTCCAGATCTGATGGCGATCGCCGGCGCGCGCTTCGAGCACTTCGCGGCCATCACCGGAGAGGGTCACCATGGCTGATCCGATCACGACGCCGACTTTTCCCACCTTGCTTCAGCGCTTCTTCGTTGAGCACCTGGGCCATCAGCGAGCCGTCAGCCCGCGCACCATCGCCGCCTACCGCGACACGTTCCGACTGCTGCTCAGCTTCGCTGAGGCCAGTATCGGCAAGGCCCCGACCGCATTGGCGTTGGTCGATCTTGACGCCCGATTGATCCTCGACTTCCTCGATCATCTGGAGAAGGAACGCAACAACGGCGCCCGCAGCCGAAACGCCCGTTTGGCGGCGCTCCGATCCTTCCTGAAGTATGCCGCCCATTACGACCTGACAGCACTCCCTGTGATCGAGCAGGCGCTGGCCATCCCGATGAAGCGGTTTGACCGGCCGGTACTTGGGTTTCTGTCGCGCCAGGAGATGCAGGCGATCCTCGAAGCGCCGGATCCTCGAACCTGGGCGGGACAGCGCGATCGAGCGCTTTTCAGTCTAATGTACAACACCGGCGCACGCGTGTCGGAGGCCATCGGCCTGCGCGTCGGCGACGTCATCATCGATGGCACGACGACCGCGCATCTGCACGGCAAGGGGCGCAAGGAACGAAGCATGCCGCTCTGGCGATCAACCGCGTCGCTGATCCGGGGCTGGAAGCGCCAGCTGGAAAACGCCGGGGATGACAATTTCCTGTTCCCAAGCCGGGGCGGAGAAAGGATGGCGCGATCGAACGTCACCCAACGCCTCGACCTGGCTGTCTCGGTCGCCGCGGAGCGTCATCCCCAACTCGCACGACGCTCGATATCGCCGCATACAATCCGCCACACTACGGCGATGCATCTGCTGCAGTCCGGCGTCGACATCACCGTGATCGCCCTATGGCTGGGCCACGAGAGCCCCGCCACAACGCATATGTACCTCGAGGCCGATCTCTCAATGAAGAAGCGCACTCTCAACCGGCTGCAACCGGTCGGAGCGAGCCCCGGCCGGTATCGGCCCCCGGACCAGCTGATGCGGTTTCTTCAGAACCTTTGAATTATGCGCAGTTCGTCGTGCCGAAAATCGCTGGCGCGTCAGCCTTGCAGGCGCTTCCCTCGGCGGGCTGCGCATAATCACATGGTGCGCATAATTGCGGTTATGCTGAGTTCTGCATAATCGCAAAAACGCACTGTTCGCCGGTCATGACGAGGGCGGACGCACCTGGGCCCGCATGGCCTCATTGATCGAAACCTGCAAACTGAACGCCGTCGACCCATACGCTTACCTGCGCGAAACCCTGACTGCCATCGCCAAAGGCCACCCCGCATCGCGCATCGCGCATCGCGCATCGACGACCTTATGCCTTGGGCTTTCCAGAAGCTGTCAAGCTGAAAGCCTGACGGGGTTCTCGCACCGCTTACAACCAAATGCCTGACCGTGCTGTTGCAAGATGTGCCGCTTGATGGCGAACTTTTTCGCCCCGACGATCGTAAGCCGCCGCAGGGATCGCGCACTCATCCTTTTCGTGGCGCCGGGGCACTCCATACCTCCAGCAGAACGCGGGCGCGGCACCTCGTCTTCCCGATGCACCGTATCGCGGCAGAAACCTCTTTACCCAGAATTGTTTTTCTGGTAACTGTAAATACAACAAAGGGAGAACCGCTATGGACACCAATGTGAGCAATTCTTGGGAACAGAGAGACATGCAGGCCGTTTTCCACGGCTTCACTGACTTGGGTACGCTGAATGCCGAAGGTCCGGTGATCTTGACGCATGGGGACGGCATCCGGGTCTTCGATGTGCACGGCAAGAGCTACATCGATGCCAACTCGGGCCTCTGGAACAACGTGGCCGGGTTCAACCATCAAGGCATCATCGACGCTCTCTGCGCCCAGGCGCGGAAGTTCCCCGGCTACCACGCCTTCTTCGGTCGCGTCGCCGACACCACCGTCGCCCTGTCCGAGAAGCTGATCGAGCTGTCGCCTTTCGACGCAGGCAAGGTCTACTACACCAACTCGGGCTCGGAGGCGAATGATACCGTCGTCAAGATGCTGTGGATGCTGCATCGCCGGAATGGCCAGCCGCAGCGCCGCAAGATCATCACCCGCGTGAACGCCTATCACGGCGTCACCGTCGCGACGGCCTCGATGACCGGCAAGGCCTACAACGCCGAATTCGGGCTGCCGCTGCCGGGCTTTCTGCATGCCGACTGCCCGCATTACTGGCGCTTCGGGCTTGAAGGCGAAACCGAGCTGGAGTTTTCGGCCCGCCTGGCGCGCAATCTTGAAGAGCTTATCCTCAAGGAAGGCCCCGACACGATCGCCGGCATGTTCGCCGAACCGGTGCAGGGCGCCGGTGGCGTGATCGTGCCTGCCGAAGGCTATTTCGAGGCGATCCGCCCGATCCTGCGCAAATACAACATCCCCTTCATCGCCGACGAGGTGATCTGCGGGTTCGGCCGCACCGGCGAGATGTGGGGCAGCGTGAAGTATGACATGCAGCCGGACATCATCGTCGCGTCGAAATGCATCACGGCCGGCTACTTCCCGATGGGCGCGGTCATCCTGGGCAAGGCCTTCTGCGACGCGCTGATGAAAGTGTCCGAAGAAGCCGAGGAGTTCCCGCACGGCTTCACCGCCGGCGGCAATCCGCTTGGCAGCGCGGTTGCCCTGAAATCGCTGGCGGTGATCGAAGACGAGGGCCTGCTTGGCAATGTCAACAAGGTCAGCGGACGCTTCATGGCGCGGCTGAAGAAGCTGGGCGAGCACAAATATGCCGGCGAAGCCCGCGGTGTCGGCCTGATGGGCGCGGTGGAAATCGTCGCGGACAAGAAGACCAAGCAACCGCTGCCGGGCCATCTGCAAATCTCGGAACGGATCGCCAACAAGGCACTTAAGAAAGGCCTGATCTGCCGGCCGCTCGGGCAGGCAATCGTCCTGGGCCCGCCCTTCATCATCACCGAGGCAGAGATCGACCAGATCTTCGACATTCTTGAGGAAACCGTTGACGAAGTCTTTGCCGATGTCGGCCTCTAAACCCGCAGTTTCGGACCGTGCAGCGAATCGTGCCTTGCGCACGACCGCCGTTCTCGCCGCAGACGAGCCGCAGGCCGTTGAATGGTTGAACCCAAAGGGGACCGGACCCTTCGTCTTCGGCTGCGAACACGCCAGCAACCGAATTCCAACGCGGCTGGGGACCATGGGCCTTGATGCAACCGAACTGGCGCGCCACATCGCCTGGGATATCGGGGCACGCCGCCTGACCGAGCTGCTGGCACTTCGGACGGACAGCCCCGCGATCCTGCAGCGCTATTCCAGATTGGTTAATGACTGCAACCGAACGGTCGGCCACCCCGGCGCGTTTGTCACCGACGCCGATGGCAGCTGCGTGACGGGCAACCTTGGCCTGACCGACGCTGATAGAGCCGCAAGAGAGCGCGAGATCTATCGCCCCTTCCACGATGCGTTGACCGGCACCATCGAGCGACGCCAGCAGAGCGCCGAACGCTTCGCCTTCATCGCGGTTCACAGCTTTAACAAGAGTGTCCGCAGCATCGCGCGTCCGTGGCACATTGGGTTCATTTACAACCAGCAACCAGCCTTGTCGAAACGACTGATCAGCTGGTTTAGGGAAAGGACCGACTTTGTTGTCGGTGACAACGAACCCTACTCTCCCCTGCACGCGGTGGATCACACAATTCGGGTCCAAGCCGAGGTCCGCAGCATACCCTACAGCATGATTGAGGTGCGAAACGATTTGCTGCGCAGCGAATCCGAAATTGCTGGCTGGGCGGACCTGATTGCCGCGGCCTTGCTTGACGCCCACACGTCGTAACCCCAAACAAAGCACGAGATGAAAGCATGACAGGTCAGAAGCTGAACCTGACGTCGGCGGAGGACGCCCACGCCTTTATTACCGAGCGCGCGCCCTCGCATGTGAAGGTTGGATTCTTCGATATCGACGGGGTCTTCCGCGGCAAGTTCATCGGTCGGGAAAAGTTCCTCTCGGCGCTTCGCAGTGGCTACGGCTTCTGTAACGCCGTGCTGGGATGGGATGTCGCCGACAACCTTTACAACAACGCTGCCTACACTGGCTGGCATTCGGGCTTTCCTGACGCCAACCTGCGGATCCTCCCCGAAAGCGGGATGATCCTGCCCTTCGACAACGAGACGGTCTTCTTCCTGAGTGAATTTGCCGGCTCTGCCGAAGCGATCTGTCCGCGCGGCGTACTGCGCCGGGTCCTGGCCCGCGCCTCGGACATGGGCTTTGCCGTCAAGGCGGCCATGGAATTCGAGTTCTTCATGTTCGAGGAGACGTCGAACGGTCTTCACGAGAAAAACTTCCAGAACCTTCGTACCTTATCGCAGGGCAGCTTCAGCTATTCGGCGCTGCGATCGCTGGTGCATGAGGATCTGTATCAGGACATCCTGGACACCTTCGGGTCGATCGGAATCAAGCTTGAAGGCCTGCATGCCGAAACCGGACCTGGCGTTCTCGAGACGGCAATTGCCGTGGATGACGCGCTGGCGATGGCCGACAATTCGTCAGTCTTCAAGGCCTTCATGAAGATTTTGGCTCAGAAGCGCGGCTTGATGGCGACGTTCATGGCCAAGTGGAACGCCGCCCTCTCCGGGCAAAGCGGGCACACTCATCTGTCACTGTGGACGCTGAACGGCAAGCCCTGCTTCTACGATCCAAGCGCCACCTATTCGATGAGCAAGACCATGCGCCATTTCATTGGCGGCCAGCTTGCCTATCTGCGCGAATTCGCCGCCCTGATTGCGCCGAACGTCAACAGCTTTGCCAGGCTGACCCCGGGTTTCTGGGCGCCAACTGCGGCGACGTGGGGGGTCGACAACCGCACTGTCGCTGTCCGGGTGATCCCCGGCTCCGAGAACTCCCACCGGCTCGAATATCGCGTGCCGGGCTCCGACGTGAACCCCTATCTTTCGATGGCCGCGGCGATTGGCTCCGGTCTCTTGGGGATCGAGCAGGAAATCGAGCCCGACGAGATTTCGACGGGAAATGCTTATGAGCGGCAGATCCCGATCGCGCGGCAACTGCCGCCGAACCTTGAAGCGGCAGCGGAGATCTTTGGCGGTTCAAAGGCCGCGGCTGACCTTTTCGGCCCGGCCTTTACCCAGCACTTTGCCGGATCCCGCCTGTTTGAGGCCCGTCAATTCACGCGTGCGGTGACGGATTGGGAACTGAAGCGTTACTTCGAAATTCTCTGACCGGGGGGAACTGGATCGCCATGAAGATTACCTGCGTTTCCCCGGTTGACGGGAAAATCTATGCCGAGCGCGCCGCGATCTCGCTGGCCGAGGCGCGCGCGATCTTTGCGCGCGCGAAGGGGGCGCGCGGCGCTTGGGCCGCGACGCCGCTTGCCGAGCGCCGCGCGCTTTTGGAGAAGGCTGTCGACCATCTGGTCGCGGCAAAGTCCCAGATTGCCACAGAAATCGCCTGGCAGATGGGGCGGCCTGTGTCGCAATGCGGCGGAGAGGTTCGTGGCCTTGAAGAGCGCGCGCGACATATGCTGGCGATCGCGCCTCAGGCTCTGGAAGAGGATATCCTGCCGCAAAACGGTTTGTTCCTGCGCACGATCCGCAAGGAGCCGCTGGGCACGGTCTTTGTCATCGCACCATGGAACTACCCCTATTTGACGGCGACCAACGCAATTTTTCCGGCGCTCGTGGCTGGCAACGTGGTCGTCCTCAAGCACTCGGCACAGACGCTGGTCTGCGGCGAGCGTTTTGCCGAGGCCTTCGCGGCTGCGGGATTGCCGGACGGGGTATTTCAGCTTTGCATGACCACCAATGATGACACGACCGCCCTGATTGGCGAGGGGCTGCACGATCATATCGTTTTCACCGGTTCTGTTTCGGTCGGCCGCCACCTGCAAACGATCAATGCGGCACATTTCACCGGCATCGACCTAGAGCTTGGCGGGAAGGACCCCGCTTACGTCCGGGCCGATGCGAATGTCGACTGGGCCGCCGAAAACCTGGTCGACGGCGCGTTCTTCAACTCTGGCCAGTCATGCTGCGGGATCGAACGGATCTATGTTCACAAGGACATCTACCCGCAGTTCGTCGAAAAGTTCGTCACGCTGACCGAGGCCTATGTGCTTGGAAATCCGACGGCGGCGGACGTCACGCTTGGACCGGTCGCCAGCACCCGGGCCGCGGAATTCGTGCGCGCACAGATTGCCGAAGCCTGCGAACAGGGGGCGCGCGCGCTGATCGACCCGGGCCTCTTCCCGGCCGACAGGGCGGGCACGCCCTATCTCGCGCCGCAGGTTCTTGTCGACGTCACCCATGACATGCGGGTGATGACCGAGGAAAGTTTTGGTCCCGTCGTTGGCATCATGGCAGTTGACGGTGACGACGAGGCAATCGCCATGATGAATGACAGCGACTATGGGCTGACGGCCTCGATCTGCACAGCCGACCTTCCCGCCGCCGAAGCCATCGCCTTGCGTCTGGAAACGGGCACCTGCTTTGCCAATCGCTGCGACTATCTTGACCCGGGCCTGGCCTGGACGGGGGTCAAGGACACGGGCCGCGGGTGTTCCCTGTCGGCCCATGCCTTTGACCATCTGACGCGGCTCAAGTCCTACCACTTCCGGGCGCAGCCGGCCTGATCAGCCGATCGGCTGATCGCATTTGCCGGCGGCGCGCAACAAATCGACCAGTCGGGCGGTGTCAATCGCCCGGCAAACCCGCCCTTTCGGCTTGAACGTCGGCGTATCCTCGGCGGCGATCATGGCATTGATCACGGCCTCATCGGTTGCATCGACCGTGGCCAGATAGGCCGTGTCCAGCAGATCGTCGTTGATATGCGTCATCTGCGAAAAGTCCGGTCCAAGCCCCGGCGTCGGCAGTTCGTTCGCGGTGCTGAAGGCCAGAAAGATGTCGCCGGAATTGTTGCCGCCAGGCGTTCCGGCGCGACCGATGCCAAGCCCGGCCCGCCGCGCCAGCCGCGACAACAGGTCAGGACGCATCGGAAGGTCGGTGGCGATGATCACGATGATCGAGCCGGTCTCGTGCTCGATCAGCCGGTCCTCCTGCATCTACAGGCCAACCGCCTCGCCGCAAATGGTCAGCCAGTCGCGCAGGCCGTGATTGGCCTGAACCAGGACGCCGATGGTAAAGGTCTTGTCACTGATCCTGATGCGGCGCGACGAGGTGCCGGTTCCGCCCTTGAATTCGTAGCAGATAATGCCGGTTCCGCCGCCCGTGTTGCCTTCTTCGGCCCAGTCGGAGGTCGCGCCGAGTATGGCCGAGAGGACATGTTCCTCAGTCACCTGCTGGCCGTTGATGTCTCGTTCAGGACACCGTAATAGGTTTCCGCCACCACCGGCATGGCCCAGACATGTTCGGCCTCGAAGACGCCGGCATAGTGCGAGATCATCCACCTGACCGCGGTATGGTGGGCGATGCCCACGCTATGGCTGTTGGTCAGGCAGATCGGGCCAAGGAACCTGCCCGAGTCGCGGATCCAGTGGCTGCCGGTCATCTCGCCGTTGCCGTTCAGCGAGAAATAGCCGGCCAGAACCGGGCTTGGGGTTCGGTCAAAGCCACGCGGCAGGATCGCCGTGACCCCGGTGCGAATTTGCGCCCCGGCTGATTCGTTTTCGCTAAGGACCTGGGACTGCCCCACGCGCAGTCCAGGCACATCGACCAGCGAATTCCGGGGGCCGGGCGTTCCGCGAAAGCGAAGTCCCAGGGCGCGTGCGCGTTTCTTGGTCATTGTTTCAGTCCTTTCGTCGCCTTTGGCGGCATGTCTCACCAAAGTTGTTGATTATGTATTTTGAGTACTGTTAAATACACAAAGCAAGATGAAAACGACCTGGAGGACTCGCCTGTGGACGGTTTTCTGCAGATCAGATCTGCAACAAAGATGTACCGGACGCCCGAGGGCGGAAGTATTCGTGCGCTCGACGATGTCACCCTGCATATCCGCAGCAACGAGCTCATCAGCCTGCTCGGGCCTTCGGGCTGCGGAAAGACCACGCTGCTCAAGTGTATTGCGGGCTTTGAAGACCTTGATCACGGAGACATAACCCTCACTGGGCAAAGTCTCACCCGGATCCCCGCGCACAGGCGCCCATTCAACACGGTGTTTCAGAATTACGCGCTTTTTCCGCACCTCACCGTTGAGCGCAACGTCGCATACGGGCTTGACGTTGCACATGTCGAACGCAAGGAACGTACTCGCCGTGTCGGAGAAGCGCTGGAGCAGGTTGGCCTGGCAGGCTTTGGTGCCCGGATGCCTAACCAGCTCTCGGGTGGCCAGCAGCAGCGCGTCGCGGTGGCGCGGTCTCTGGTCCTGAAGCCGAAGGTCCTTTTGCTGGACGAGCCGCTCTCCGCGCTTGACCGCAAGATGCGCGAGTCCATGCAGATCGAGTTGAAGTCGTTGCAACATAGCGTCGGCATCACCTTCATCTTCGTCACGCACGATCAGGAAGAGGCGCTTTCGATGTCGGATCGCGTCGCAGTCTTGGCCTCAGGAAAGGTGCAGCAGCTCGCCTCGCCCAAAGAGATCTATGACGAGCCGCAAAACGAGTTTGTCGCGAACTTTGTCGGAACCAGCAACATCTTCAAGGGAAAGGTGATCGCCAAGGAGGGGCGGACCCTGACGCTGAAGACCGCGAACGGGCGCGAGCTGGCCGTGGCCTCCGATCGCTTCGGCGTCGGCGATGACGCCTGCGCCGTCCTGCGGCCCGAACACCTGAAGCTGAGCGGCGAGGCGCGCGACAGGGCCATCAAGGGGACGGTCACGCAATCGGTCTTTGTCGGCTCGGAGATGCATCTGCACGTCGACGTGGGCCTTGGCCGGACCGCCGTCGTGCGGCACCGCCATAACAAGGGGTCAACGGAAGCCGCCTATGGGCCGGGCGCCGATGTCACGCTCTATTACACGCCCGAAGCCGCGCATGTCATCGAATGCAAGGGTGCCTGAGATGGCAGAAACGGGCGCGACCGCAAGCCGCAACCGAAGGACGCTGATCCTTCTTCTTGCCCCGCTGACCATCCTGCTGGGCGTGTTCTTCCTGATCCCCCTGGGCATCATGGTCGTCTACAGCTTCCTTGAACCCGGCCTTTACGGTGGGGTCGAATGGAACTGGTATCCCTACAACTACGGCCGCCTGATCGGCTGGCCGTTGAACGACTACGAGGTCTTCGACCCCATCTATCTGAAGATCTTCCTGAATTCGCTTCAGATTGCGCTCATGACGGTCGCGGGCACATTGCTACTGTCCTATCCGGCGGCCTTCTGGGTTGCCAGCATGAAAGGGCCAAGAAAGAGCTTGGTCCTTTTTCTGGTCGCGCTGCCGTTCTTTGCAAACATGCTGGTGCGCATCTATGCTTGGTTGCTGCTGCTGCGGCCAACCGGGTTTCTGAGCACCCTGCTAGAATCGACCGGCCTGATCATCGAGCCGCTTGACCTGCTGTTCACGAATTTCTCGGTGATCGTCGGCATGGTCTATGTTCTGACGCCGTTCATGTTCCTGCCGATCTACGCAAACGTGGAAAAGCTGGACTATTCACTCGTCAGGGCCTCGCGCGATCTTGGCGCGACCAATGTGCAGACGTTATGGCGGATCATATTGCCGCTGACGGCACCGGGAATCATCGGCGGCTCGGTGATCGTCTTCATTCCGGCGCTTGGAAACTTCATCGTGCCTTCGCTCCTGGGCGGCTCCAAGGTGCAGATGACGGGGAACCTCATCGAACGCTCGTTCCTGCAGTCGCGCGACTGGCCGTTCGGAGCGGCGCTGGCGCTGCTGATCATGGCCTTCGTCGTGGTTCTCTTTTCCCTCCAGTTTAGCCGTCAGTCAAAGTCAGAAGGACAGGGGACCCGTTGATGTTCGAAAGGATCATGTCATCAAAGGGCTGGTGGAGGCTGTTTCAGGCCTATGGCCTTGTCTTCCTGATCTTTCTCTACCTGCCGCTTGCGCTCATCTTTGTCTATTCCTTCAATGCGAACCCCATCAACATGGCGGTTTGGACCGAGTTCACCTTTGACTGGTACAAGACCATCTTCTTCGGGGCCGGCACGGCGGGCAGCTTCGACGCGGCCTTTACCGAGTCGCCCGACCGGATCTTCGAGGTGGTCCGCAACAGCGCCATCGTCGCCCTTTCCGCCAGCACCATCTCGACCGTCATCGGGACGGCGACGGCAATCGCGATCCGGCGCTATGACTTCGTCGGCAAGAAGGTCTATCAGGCGCTGCTTGTCCTGCCGATGATCGTTCCGGACATCGTCCTTGGGATCGCGCTGCTGATCTTCTTTGTCGGCGCCGGCTTTGAGTTGAGCCTGCTGACCGTCATCATCGGCCACACGACCTTCCTTTCAAGCTATGTCTTCGTCGTGGTCAGCGCCCGCCTTGCCGGGATGGACATGAGCCTCGAGCGGGCCTCGGCCGATCTTGGCGCCGGGCCGTTGACCACCTTCCGCAGGGTGACCTTGCCACAGATCATGCCGGGCGTTGTTGGCGGGTTCCTGCTGGCATTCATCATCTCGCTCGACGACGTGGTCATCACCTACTTCATCGCCGGCGTCGGCTCGCAAACGCTGCCCCTCTTCATCCTGGCAATGATGCGCCGCGGGTTGCGGCCGCAGATCAATGCGCTGGCGATCCTGCTTTTGTCCTTCACCTTCACCGTGGCCGCAATCGGCCTCTACCTGCGAAGCCGAAAATCCTGACGTCAAACCAAAACCAACAGCGGAGTGCAAAATGAAGAATGTGCAGAACGTTAGCCCCTGTCTGATGGCAATCGCCGTTTCCGCAGGTCTGGCGACCCCGGCGGCGGCCGAAGGATCGCTGAGCCTTTACAACTGGGGTGACTACATCAGCCCCGATGTCATCGACAAATTCGGCAAGGAGTTCAACGTCGCCGTGACGCTCGACACCTATTCGACCAACGAGGAAATGCTGGCGCGCATCCAGGCCGGGGCAACGGGCTATGACCTGATCTGGCCGTCGGTTCACATGCATGACACAATGCAAAAGCTGGGCCTGCTGCAGGAAACCGGGGTCAACAAGATGCCCGGCTTCGAGAACATCGACCCCGGCGCCCTGCGCTCGAAGGAAGACCCGGCGGCCGACTATTGCTTGCCCTATGCCTGGGGTGCGGTCGGCATCCTCTACAACAAGACCGCGATTCCCGAGCTGACCTCTTGGCAGCAGTTCTTCGACTACGGGGCGGCCAATCCGGGCAAGATCGCCATGCTTGACGATCTGCGGGAAACCCTTGGCGTCGGCCTGATCATGACGGGGGCATCGGTCAATTCCGCGAACCCCGACGAGATTGCCAAGGCCGAAGAGTTCATCCTGGCGCAAAAGCCGAATATCGGGGCCTTTGCCTATGACGTGATCCCGCTCGTCACCTCGGGCGATATGGCGGCCGCGCATTACTATGTCGGCGCCGTCCTCAACGTGAACCAGAACCCCGACCTGCTGGGCTTCGTCGTCCCGCAAGAGGGCGCCACGATGTACCAGGAGGACATCTGCCTGCTTGCCAGCGCGCCCAACCGGGACAACGCCCTGAAGTTCCTTGAATTCATGATGCGTCCCGACGTTTCGGCCATGAACACCGAGCGCCTGACGAATGGTTCGGTGAACCTGAAGGCCATCGAACTGCTTCCGGTTGAGCTGAAGAACAACCCCTCGATCAACCCGCCGCCCGAAACGCGCGCCAAGCTTCAGATCTTCGAAGACCTCGGAAAGGCGCTCAGGGTCTATACGCGGGCTTGGGACCGCGTCAAGACGAACTGATCCGCTGCTCCCTGCCTGGCGGGATATCGCGCCGATATCCCGCCATTTTCTCCGAGGATACGATGGCCCGCTATCAGATCACCGAAGCCGATCTTCCCTATGCCCGCGAGTTTCTGGCGGCCCCGATCGGATACCACAGCCCCTGCCTGCAGAGGGTCCTGAACCGCATGCGCGGGCCGGACTGGACCTTCAAATACGTGCTGATCGTCGTCGAGCGCTATTCCCGCTGGCAACTTGGGCGGTTGCCCGCCGCCCGGGGCGGCAGGGTCGAAGCCGTCGCGGGGGTCTACTACGACAACCTTCTGGATGCCGAGCGCGACATCTTCAAAAGGCGCTGGCGAGACCTAACCGGGCAGGACCTCGACCATCAACTGTCCACCCTTTCGTGATGAGACGACCATGCTTCCGATCGTAGCTTATACCGACAAACTGACCGTCGCCCCCGGTGAGGCGCTGACGGTCATGGCCTCGTCCTTCGGCGCCAGGACCTATCACGCCGACCTGCGCCGGATCATCCAGGGCGATACCAATCCCGAAGGCCCCGGCTACAAGGACGAAGCCATCGCCCTTGATCTGGGGGGCGAACGTCACGCCGTCGCCAAGGCGTTCAAGCCCGGCTCGGCGGTGATCATTCCGGGCCATGAGGCGCTGAAAGGCCTTGGCAGTTTCACGCTGGCGGCGGTGATTCAGCCGACGCTGACAACCGGCAAGGAGCGCCTTGTGATCGCCCTGCCCGGCTTTGCCAGCTTGGGCATTGACGCCGGGGGGCATCTGGTCGGCCGCCTTGGTCAGGCCGAAGTGCGAAGCGCTGCCCCGCTGACGGTCTGGCAGTGGCAGATCGTGAGCCTTGCCTATGATGCGGCCTCGCGGGAGCTTGTCCTGTCCAGTCTGGCCGCGCCCGGCACCGCGGCGCCCGCGGCCAGGCCAAGGATCGTCACGGCACAGGCGGTTCAGGCCGGGCCCGCCGCCGAAGAATGCATCATCGCCGCGACCCGCGACACCGAGGGCGAGCTGACCGGCTTTTTCGACGGCAAGATCGACCGGCCTGCGATCTTTCTTCAGCCGATCGCCGTCGAGCGCCTTGTGACGATCCTTGCGGATGTCCAGGCGCTGCGCCGGCGCAGTGACCTTTTGGCCGCCTGGGATTTCTCGGAACGGATGATGACGCAAAGCATCCGTGATGTCGGCCCCTTCCGGTTGGACGGCAAGACGCGGAACGCACCCAAGCGGGCGATGACGGGATGGCTGTGGCAGGGCCAGGAGCTGGACTGGAAGAAGCGACCCGAACTTTATTCGGCGATCCACTTCCATAGCACCGACCTGCATGATGCCGGCTGGAGCGCCGATTTCACGCTGACCGTGCCCGACGACCTGAAGAGCGGCGTCTATGCGGTGCGCCTTGTGCCCGACGGCGACGAGGATGCCGCCTATTACTGCGTCTTCGTGGTCCGCCCGCCGCGGGATCGCGCCTCGGCCAACACCGTCGCCTTTCTTTTCCCGACCTGCAGCTACCTCGCCTATGGCAACCACCGCCTTGGGCTGGACGTTCCTGGCACCGAGATCGGCATGGGCCGCGCGGTCGAGCTTGATCGCCACCACATGTTCCTGCAGGCGCATCCCGAGATCGGCTTTTCGCATTACGAAGTGCACAATGATGGCACGGGCGTCTTCCACACCTCGCGCCTGCGGCCCCTGGTCGATCTGCAGCCCAAGGTGAAATCCTACCTCGGGGGCTATGGCTCGAACATCTGGCAGTTCAACGCCGACACCCACATCCTGGGCTGGCTTGACCATATCGGGCAGGACTTCGACGTGATCACCGACGAAGACATCCATGCCGACGGGCTGCGCCTGCTCAGTCGCTACAACGTCATCCTGACCGGCACCCATCCGGAATACTACACCCGCAACATGATCGAAGCGGTCCAGGCCTTTACCGACCGCGGCGGGCGGCTGATGTATCTGGGCGGGAACGGCTTTTACTGGGTCGTCAGCTTCAACGAAGACATGCCGGGCCTCATGGAATGCCGCCGCTCCGAGGCGGGTGTGCGGCCCTGGGAACCCGGTCACGGCCAGTTCTTCCACGGTTTCACCGGCGAATACGGCGGGTTGTGGCGCCGCAACGGCCATCCGCCGAACCACCTCTGCGGCGTCGGGATGACCTCGCAGGGCTTCGACATCTCCGAGCCCTACGTCATCAATCCCGACAGCCGGACAGCCCGCACCGCCTTCATCTTCGACGGGATCGACGGAACCGTCATCGGCGACTATGGCCTTGCCGGCGGGGGCGCGGCAGGGCTTGAGGTCGACCGGGCGGATGCCGGTCAGGGAACGCCGGATCATGCCGTCGTCCTTGGCTCCTCGGTCCGCCACACCGACATCTATCTGATGGTGCCCGAAGACCTTCTTGACCCGACGCCGGACTGGACGGGCACGCAGGCCGAAATCATCCGGTCGGACCTTACCTTCTTCGAGACCGCGGGCGGCGGTGCGGTCTTTTCGACCGGTTCGATCGCCTGGGCCGGCGCCGTTGCCTGGAACCGCTATGACAACGATATCGCCCGCATGACCGAAAACGTGCTGCGCCGTTTCAACGACCCACAGCCTTTCGAAATGCCTTGACGGTGCGGCAAGGGTCCGGCGAGATGCGACAGGCTGCCAGATGACCGATACGATGAAGCATTCTGCAAGTGACCTCCAGCTGCAACTGGCCCGCCAGATCGCCGAGAATATCATCAGCGGCGGGCTCCAGTCCGGCCAGCACCTGCGCGAGACGGAATTGTCGGCGACGCTCAATGTTTCCCGGTCTCCGGTGCGGGCTGCGCTTGGCCTTCTTTTCAGTGAGGGGCTCGTCGACAAGGAGGCCAACCGCGGCTTCTTTGTGAGGGCGGCCCATGACGACTTTCTGGCCTTTCTCGATCGGCTGCCCAAGACCGATGACGAGATCATCAAGGAGGCAATCGCCCGCGACTGGTTCGAGGGCGCCGTGCCCAAGGAAATGTCGGAAGGCGAAATACGCAAACGCTATTCGCTGGGCCGCCTGACGGCGCAGCGGATTCTCAATTCTCTGTCCGATGAGGGAATCATTTCACGATTGCCGGGTTATGGTTGGCAGTTTGAACCAACCCTCAACTCGCAAGATGCTCATGACGAAAGTTATGATTTTCGAATGATCATAGAGCCATCGGGAATGATTAGCCAATCATTTGAGCTCGATGGCCCCGGCGCCGAATTTCAGGAATACAGGCACCGCAGTATCCTCAGCGCCGAACCGGAAAACTGGAATTCAGCCGAACTATTCCGACTGGATGCCGATTTTCATCTCTTCCTTGCGAACTGCAGTCAGAATCGCTACGTGATTCAAGCAATGCAGCAGCAAAATAAACTCCGACGCCTGCTTGAATACAATTCCCTCTTGCATGCTGGCCGGCTCAGGGACTCGTGCATGGAGCATTTGGAAATACTAGAAAGCCTGGTAAAGGGCGACCGAACGCGTGCGGCTAATTCTATGATTATCCATCTACAAAAAGCAAAAGACGCTGGACCTTGGGGTCATGATGCGTCCTTGCGACAAAGCCAGAGCACACCGATAGGTCCAAAATAGACACTATGAAACGGCATTGTTGCAGAACTTGTGGGTGGGACGAGCTTCCACCTTTCCCCGTTAACTTAGGCCGTATTGGCAAAAGGGGATTGACATGGTGGGCTGATCATAGCTATCGCTTTTCTAAGGTTAGCAAAGCCATTGAGGCGCGCAACGTCGTGCCGGTTATCCCAATGCGCAGGTCCCGCAAGCTGCGCGTGGCGGTGGACCGCACCCTCTACCGGCTGCGGACTCTTATCGAGCGCTGCCTCAACAAGCTGAAGAGCGCCCGCCGCGTGGCTACCCGTTACGACAAGACAGCCGAGAGCTTCTTGTGCTTCTTCGACACAACGTCGATCCGCCTCTGGCTTGGCCATTTGTCTGCATGACCTAGGTACGGAATTGTCGCTTAACGTGAAGAGCGCCTGACCTTAGAAAGAGGTTTGGATGGACCAGCTACTGATAGCGCCAGATCTCGTATATCAGACATGTGAGTTTTCGAAACATTCCCGGCTCGAAGAATGGCAAAGCTCGATGTCGGCTGCCTACTATTCCATTGATATTATAGAAGATTCAGGCGTTGAACTGGATGCTAAGATCGAAGTCGTTAAACTTTCGGACGTCAACATTTCCAAATTTCGTAGCACCACCGCACGCGGTTTTCGCACACGGCCCAACATCGCCCGCGACAGTACCGAGTATTTCGTCTTCGTCTTTGTCACAGACGGCGAGATGTTTTTTAATCAGCTGGCGCGCTGTGGAACCCTAAAGGCCGGACATTATGTTATGCTGCGCTCTGGCGAGCCTTACGAATTGTCGTGTTTGAGTCCGAGCCGTGCTTTTACTGTGCATCTGCCGATTAGCGATATCCTGGAGCGGTACCGGTTAGCGCATTTACATTGTGCGAAGGCTTTTGAAAGTGCCGCGGCACTCTTTCCCATGGCGGCTGCTGTAATCAGCTCGATCGGCGCTGTCCCGTCCGCCGCCAGGGAAGTTCTTTGCCAGGATCTTCGCCGCCAAGTGATCGATACCATCCTGCTGCTGCTGCGAGCCGAACGGATCCACATCAGGGCTCCTGGGTCGACGGGCAGTGAAGGTCTTTTGCTGCGGCTCATCGGCCATATCGAGCGGCATTACATGAACACGGAACTTTCGGCGCGCAGCGCGGCGGAAGACATCGGGGTGTCGGTGTCGCATCTGCACAGGGTCTTCAATGGCTACAACCTGACCTTTGGCTCAACGCTTCGGGACATGCGCCTGGCGCATTCCTATGAATTGCTCAGCTCTTCGGAAGGATCGGCCTGTAGCATCAGCGAAGTCGCCTATCGCGTCGGTTTCCCCGACCATGTGCATTTCTCGAAATCCTTCAGAGCTGCCTTTGGCGTCAGCCCGACTGAGGTTAAAAACGGGATCGGCCGACGAAGCTGACCCGTCGGGCCGCGAATTGAGACGCCCGCACCAAGGTTGCGAGACTCTGATCATAACGACCGGCCACCAATTCCATTACACTCCTTCCTCAGCAAGAATGACATGGGCATCAAAATGGCGACCGGTCTGGTCTATCACGAGCTTTGTATGTGGCACGACGCCGGGAATGTAAGTTCCTTCGTTCCGACCGGGCTTCAGGTCCAGCCCGACCGGCATGCCGAAGAGCCGGAAACCAAGCGCCGCATTCGCAACTTGCTGGAGGTCAGCGGGCTGCTGGGCAAGCTTGAGCTTATCCAGCCCGAGCCTGCCGAAATTGCGCAGATCGCGCGGGTGCATCCGCAAAGTTACATCGACAGGATCAAGGAAAAGAGCCGAAGCGGCGGCGGCGAGGTCGGACTGAACACATTCATCGGTAACGAGGGTTTCGATATCGCGCGGATCTCGACCGGTGGCGCCATTTCCGTCATGGACAGGGTTCTCGACGGCCGGGTCAGGAACGGTTATGCGCTGGTCCGCCCGCCGGGCCACCATGCCCGCCCGGACGAGGCGATGGGGTTTTGCGTTTTCGCCAACGCGCCGATCGCCATTCGCGAGATGCAGAAAAAGTACCAGCTCGATCGTATCGCAATCGTCGACTGGGATGCGCATCATGGCAACGGATCGGAAGAGATTTTTTATGAAGACCCTGCAGTCCTGACCATCTCGCTGCATCAGAACAACCTGTTCCCGATTGGGTCCGGTGCGATGTCGGCCAATGGCGCGGGGCGGGGCGAAGGCTACAACATCAATGTGCCACTGCCTCCGGGGTCGGGTCGAGGCGCCTATGAAGCCGCCTTTGAACGTGTCGTCATTCCGGCGCTGCGCGCCTACCGGCCGCAACTTATCGTTGTCTGTTCCGGCTTCGATGCCTGCGGTCTTGATCCACTGGCGCGGCTCATGCTGCACAGCAGTGCTTATGCGACCCTCACCAGGCAGCTGATGCACTGTGCCGATGATGTCTGTCAGGGGCGCATCGCCATGGTGCATGAAGGCGGCTATTCGCGTGCCCTGGCACCCTATTGCGGCCTGGCGGTGATGGAAACCTTGTCCGGCATCCGCACAAAGGTCACCGATCCCTTCGACGAATATGTCTCCGGCTTCGGCGGGCAAGATCTGCAACCGCATCAGGAAACCATTATCGAAGAGGCGCGGGGCCTGTTGAAAAAAAAATTCGCGTAACAAAGTTTCTAAAATAATGGGAGGCACCGATGACCAATGACCACAACCCCGCCGCTCTGAATATCGGCGAGATCAAATCGGCGTTGACGCGCCGCAGTTTCCTGCGCAACGTGGCCGTGACGGGGATCGCGGCCGCATCGGCAGCAGGTATGCCCGACATGCTGCGCGCGCAGGGCGCATCGACCCTGACATGGGCCAAGCCGCTGGAAGCCACGATGTTGGACCCGCATATTTCCATACTGGGCTCATCGTGGGAGATGCTGCATCTAGTCTATGACAGCCTGATCGACGTCGATGATACGCTGAACCCGACTCCGGCCATCGCCGAAAGCTGGGAGCAGGAAAGCCCGACCAGCTATCTTTTCACCATCCGCTCTGGGGTGAAATTCTCGAACGGCGCGGATGTCACGGTTGCCGACGTGGTTGGCAGCCTCAAGCGCGTCCAGGATCCGGCCACGGCATCGTGGTGGCTTCGGCCGATGGGCCAGATCGAGGATGTTGCGGCCGTCGGCGACACGCAGGTGCGTATCACGCTCAAGGTGCCACACGCCCCGCTGCTTGCCGCCCTTGCCGCGACGATGTGTTCGATCCTTCCCATGTCGCTGATCGAAAACGGTGAGCTGGACGTCACCAAGGACATGCTCGGCAGCGGGCCTTACCGGATTGTCTCGCATGAGCAGGACGACAACTGGGTGCTGGAACGCAACCCGCATTACTATCAGGACGGCCTGCCCAAAATTGACCGGATCGTTGTCAAGATCGTCCCAAGCGACAACACGAGAATCGCTCAACTGCGCGATGGCTCTGTCGATATCGCCAGTTTTGAAGCCAGCCCTGACGCGGCCCTGCTGCTGCGCGGCATCCCCAATGTCGAAGTCAGCGTCCAGGAAGTGACCAATTACTACATTCTGGGCCTGAACGCCGTTTGGGATCAGTCGCCGTTCCAGGATGTTAAGCTGCGCCAGGCTGTGGCGCTGACCCTTGATCGCGATCTCATCGCCAGTATCGCGCTTGGCGGCGGCGGCCAGCCGACCGCGGTGATGGCGCCGTCTTTCGGGGTCTGCGATACATCGAAACTTGCGAATTTCGGCCAGGATCTGGATCGGGCCAGACAGCTTGTCGCCGAGTCGGGCAACGAAGAACTCGCGTTCGAACTTCTGGTGCGCAACATCCCCGCCGATATCCAGATGGCACAGGTGATCGCTCAGGGTGTCGCCAAGATCGGCCTGACCGCGAATATCGCAGTGGTGGATGAAGGCATCTGGGTGCAGCGCGCCTGGATCGACAACCCGAGCCAGTTCGAGGCAACGATCACCTGGTATGCGGGCTATGCCGACCCGGCGATCTCGACACTGTGGTGGAATCCCGGTGTGGCCGGATTTACTGCGGGCCACGTGGTCCATGATGACGCGGTCAATGCCGCCATCGATGCGGCCTATCAGACCGGCGGCGACGCACGGGGGCCGGTGCTGCAGGATCTGTGCGAGAAGATCGACGCCTCCGCGAATGTCATTCCGCTAGTTACGCGGCAGGACACGATCGCCTATCGCAAGGACAGGCTGCAAGCCAAGCTCGCCACTGTAGAAGGCTACGCGCATACCTTGCGCAATGCCGAAACTTTCGAGCTTTCCTGAGCATTATGTCGCAGATCCTCAAATTCATCGCCTTCAGGGTCGGCAGCGCGCTGCTTACCCTGATCGGTGTGTCAATGTTCATCTTTGTCGCCATCCACATGCTGCCGGGCAGTTTCGAAGATGTCCTTGCACCGCGCGGGCCCGAGGAGCTGCGTCAACAAATTGCCGATAAATTCGGGCTGAACCAACCGCTTCCGGTGCAATATGTCAAATGGCTGAGCGCTGTTGCGACAGGCGATCTGGGAATATCGCTGATCACCCAGGATCCGATCGCGGACAGCTTTGCCACACGGGTGCCGGTCACGATCGAGCTTGCCGTCCTGGCCACCATCACCTCTGCCCTGATCGGCATCCCGCTGGGCCTTTGGTCGGGGCTGGCGCATCGCCGGACTGCCGTCTCGGGCATTGCGCGGGTGGCCGGCAGCTTCATCATGAGCGTGCCCGATTTCGTGATTGCCAGCGTGTTTCTCTATGTGTTCTCGCGCTATTCGCTTGGCCTGACCGTGGGTCAGTGGGTGCCTTGGCACGAAGATGCCATCGGCCACATCAAATCGGTCATCCTGCCGGCTGCGACCCTGTCGGCGGTCGGAATCGGGCTCTTCATCACCACTACGCGCAATGCCGTGATCGGCGTTCTGTCAAAGGATTACATCATGGCCGCACAGGCAAGGGGCGAGGAACCGCGCGACATCGTGCGGGGCCATGTCCTGCGCAATATCTCGAATCCTCTGGTGACGACCTTGTCGATCTATCTGGCCTATCTTATCGGTGGCGCGATTATCGTCGAATATGTCTATTCAGTTCCTGGCATGGGACGCTTTCTTGTGCAGGGGTTGCTCAATCGTGACTATCCCATCGTGCAGGCGACGGTCCTGGTGATCGCCTGTGCCGTTGTCCTCATCAACATGGCTGCCGACGTCGCCTATGGGCTGATCGATCCGCGCCTGCGCAAGGGATAAGGCAATGATCTTGCAGCCTGTGATCCACCACTGGCGCGACTTCAACCGGGCCGACAGATTGGCGGGCACCGCGTCCGTGACGATGATGGTCCTGATCCTTGTTGCCTTGCTGGCGCCGCTTCTGCCGCTCGATCCGCCCGATCAAGTGGCGGCGCATCCACGGCTGTCCGAGCCTAGCGCCGATCTGGTTTTCGGCTCCGACAATCTTGGCCGCAACATGCTCTCACGGGTGCTGCAAGGTGCCCGGATCACCATCTTGTTGTCGGCCATCGCTGTGCTGCTTGCCTCGGTGGCCGGAGTAGCTATCGGGTTGATCGCTGCCTATTCCGGCAAGGCGCTGGACGAGATCATCAGCCGATTTTCGGACATCGTCTTTTCCTTTCCGGCCGTACTCATGGGGCTGTTGATCACGGCCATCGTCGGCCCGGGTGAGTTCGCCGCGATCTGCGCCATCATTCTGGTGACGCTTCCGCCGATCGTCCGAGTGGTGCGCGCCGCCGCAATGGAGGTCACCGGGACCGATTACGTCACCATCGCATGGTTGTCCGGTGCATCGCCGGCGCGCCTGTTGCTGGTGAATGTCCTGCCCAACATTTCAGTTCCCGTGGTCACCCAAGTGGCATATTCGATATCCATCGGCATGCTGGTGGAAAGCGCGCTGAGCTTTCTCGGGCTCGGCCCGCAACCGCCGGCGGCATCACTTGGATCGCTGCTGCGCGAAGGCAGCGTCTACATCACTGTCGCGCCATGGCTGGTTTTTGGACCCGCCATATTCCTCGTGATCGCGATCTGGAGCACCAACCTGATCGGCGAAGGGTTGCGGGTCTTTTTCGACCCCGTCCGCGCCCGCTGCCTGGAGGAATGAGGTGATGAGAGATCTGCTGAATGTTGAAAGCCTGACCATTTCCTACCGCACCAGGGATCATCTGGTCACCGCGCTGCTTGAGGTTTCGCTGACTCTGGCTCAGGGCGAGATCCTTGGCATCATCGGTGAAAGCGGCTGCGGAAAATCGACGTTTTCATCGGTCATCGGCAAGCTTTTGGGGCCGGCCGGCGTGGTGGAAAACGGCCATATTACGTTTGGCGGAAAGGACGTGCTGTCCTTTTCTGGCCAGGAGCTGCGGAGCTATCGGGCGAATGACATTGCCTATGTGTTTCAAGACCCGATGAACACGCTGGATCCGACCAAGACCATCGGCGCCCAGTTCAGGCGGCTGATTTCCGCATCCGCCTGGAGGCAAAAGGCGATTGAGGCCCTGGCACATGTCGGGCTGACCGACTGGCGCCGGGTGCTGCCCAGTTATCCGCATCAGCTGTCCGGCGGGATGGCGCAGCGGGCGGTGATCGCAATGGCGCTCATTCGCAAACCTAGGCTGCTGATCGCCGATGAACCCACGGCGGCGCTTGATGCCTCGATCCGGTGCAGCGTCATGGATCTTCTGACGGCGTGGTGTGCCGAGATCGGCTCGGCGATGATCATCATCAGCCACGATATCCCCGTTATTTCAAATTATTGCGACCGGATCGGCGTAATGTATGCGGGCAGGTTTGTCGAAATTGCACCGGCAGAGGATTTTATCGTCGGCCCCCGCCATCCTTATGCCATGGCGCTGTTGGCGTCGGAACCCGGCCAGGAGGGAGAAGACGCGGTGCTGCAGAGCTTGGAAGGCTCGCCGCCTCCGTCGATCTCACGCGCCCCGGGGTGTGCCTTTGCGGATCGCTGCATCTATCGTACCGCACCGTGCAGCGCCGGTTTTCCGCCCTTGGTTGCGTGCGGATCTTCGAAAGTCGCCTGTATCCGGTTGGGTGACATCCACGGCGAGGCGGCATCATGACCACCATCATTTCGATCCGGAATGCCAGCGTTCAGTTCAGATCCGGCCCGCCTTGGGCGCCCCGGATCGTCAACGCGCTTCACAATGTCAGCATCGATATCAAGCCTCGCCAGATCGTCGGGCTGGTCGGCGAATCCGGATCTGGCAAGACCACACTGGGGCGGGTTTGTCTGGGTCTTCAGGAACTGACAAGCGGGACGATCGAATTTTCCGGAACGCCAATCGCGAAACTTGACCGCAAACAGCTCAAGGGTCAGCTGGCCGCCGTGTTGCAGAACCCGCGCATGTCACTCAACCCGTCGCTGAGAGTGGCCCATTCTGTGGCGGAGCCGCTAAAGATCGACAGGCACCTCTCTGCAACCGAGGCCCGCAAACAGGTCGACAAAATGCTCGAACGCGTCGGCCTTGCCAGCGGTGTCGGAAACCGGTTCCCGAATGAACTCTCGGGCGGTCAGAGGCAACGTGTCTCTATCGCACGCGCGCTGATCACGAACCCGAAATTCATCCTCTTTGACGAGGCCGTCAGCGCCCTCGACGTGTCGGTACAGGCCCAGATCCTGAACCTTCTGCGCGAATTGCAAAGCAGCGCCGGGTTCGCCGCCTTGTTCATCTCTCACGATCTGGCGGCCACGCGCTATGTGTGCGACCGGGTTGTCGTGCTCTATCATGGCGGGATCATGGAAGAATGCGGGCGCCGGATGCTCTATCGCGAGGCCCGGCACCCCTATACGCGCGGATTGCAGGCGGCCAGCGGGTTGATCGACGCTGCCGGCACGGCATTGAAGCTTGACGACAGGGCCGGACCCTCCTCAGGCTGCGCGCTGTTCCGACGCTGCCCCGTCAGCATGCCTCGCTGTGAAACCCAGTTGCCCCCGACCCGCACATCCGGGGAAGGGTCGGTGTTCTGCCACCTGGTCAGTGATGCTGGGGCGACCTCGTCCGGCGATGGCGATCCTATTTCGCACGACGCCCGAGGTGCCGCGCAGACGCCGTTCCGCCGACGCTCCCTGCACATGCCTGGGTAGGGAGCGTTGCATTAGGTGTTCTGTCCCGGCATCTGGTGGATCGGATCGAGGATGAATCTATCCGGCTCTGATGTCCAGATTTTGCAGATGTGTCCATCGTCGAATGATTTGGAACATGTGGCCGGCGCCAACGGCCGGCTTCTTCAAGGATCGTGAGGCGCAGGAATGGCACGAAACCCTTGCCCGACGGAATGCCAGCTTGGCTGACATGCAGTCGGCGGCGGCGCGAGAGCTGCCAGCTTCGATTTGATTGACCATCTACTCGGGGCGAGTGGCCTTTCGCCCCGAGTAAGTTGGCAGGGGGCTCACGCCCCCCTCTCGAACTTCACAACCGGGATGCCGAGCTTCTTGGCCTTGTCGGCGAGGTTTTCCTGGATGCCGTTGCCCGGGAAGACGAGGACGCCCACGGGCAGGACATCCAGCATGGCGTCGTTGCGCTTGAAGGGGGCGGCCTTGGCGTGCTTGGTCCAGTCGGGCTTGAAGGCGACCTGGGTGACGCCGCGGGCTTCGGCCCATTTGGCGGCGATGAGCTCTGCGCCCTTCTGGCTACCACCGTGAAGAAGGACCATGTCGGGATACTTGGTCCGGACTTGGTCGAGCTTGCCCCAGATAAGGCGGTGATCGTTGAAGTCGGTCCCGCCGGTGAGGGCCACCTTGGGGCCTGCTGG